>CAVWCC010000015.1:0-31704 GCA_963753385.1 uncultured bacterium | reverse complement strand
CTCGCTCGGACAGTGAGCCAGCGGGCGGCTTTCTCGTGCCGCAGTGACCTCAAGTGATCGGCCGCTTGAAGATGCGTTGCTCCGCAGTGTCTCTCAGTGCCGAGTCTTTTGTCTCGCAGCCCGTGACCGCCGAGTTGGGATCCTTGGGGAGCAGGTCGAGGTCGGCCTTGTCGGCGGACCCGCCGCCGCAGTTAATCGTCGTATCTGATGCGAGGTCGCGGGCGCGAAGCTCGTCGTTTCCGTTCATCCCCGTCATCACCTCGGCGCCCGTTCCCCCGATCAGGATGTCCTTCGCCGAGCCCCCGGTGAGGACGTCGTTCGCGGCTCCGCCGTCGAGCGAGCTCTGGACTGCGGTCGAGTTGACCACCTTGTCGATCTGATCCCCGGAGACAACCTTTATCAGGGTGATCCCGGCGGCGTTGCAGTTGGCTGTGTAGTCACCGCTTCGGGTGCATCCCGTGCCCGTGTGGACCCCGGAGCCCGTGTAGGCGCCGGAGGCAAGGTCGGTCACCCGCAGGGTCGAGGGAGAGGGACGGGTGATCGCCAGGTTGTCCTTGGCCCCGCTCGCCGCCGTGACCACGAGCGTCGAGCCCGAGATGCTGACCGCGGCGGTCCGGACCGTGATCGAGCGCGAGGCCGGGGTCAGGTCCGTATTGCCGGCGGGATCGATGGCCCGGATGGAGATGGTGTGGGAGCCGTCGGCCAGGTACGCCGTGGTCATCGCGGACGTGCAGGCGGAATAGGCGCCAGCGTCGAGCTGGCACTCAAAGCTCGAGCCAGCCTCCGATGAGGAGAAGCTGAAGGTCGGGGTGGGGTCGTTGGTGGCGCCTGAGGGGCCGGAGTCGATCGTCGTGTTCGGAGCGGTCGAGTCCTCCACATACGCGAAGGGCGCCGAGCAGGAGGACTGGTTGCCCGCCTGGTCCACGGCACGGGCACGGAGCTGGGTGGTTGCGTCATCGGAGACCGGGACCGCGATCCCCGTGCCCTCGAACTGGGCCTTGTTTCCGGTGGCGACGGGGGGATCGGTGCAGGAGGCGTCGTCCTTGTAGAGCTTCACCTGGACGGCGTCGGCGTCGGCGGTGCCCTTGACCTCGGGTGCGTTGTCGTTCGCGGGCGAATCGGGGTCAGTGTCGGCGATCGTCGGCGCGGCTGGGGACTGTGAGTCCTCGGTGTAGGCGAAGGGGTCCGAGCAGGCGGAGGCGTTGCCGGCGCCGTCCGACGCCGTGGCGCGGAGATCGGTGCTCTGGTCGCCCGGAAGGCCGGCGGCTGTGATCCCGGTGGCCCCGTTGAAGTCGGCGGCAGAGCCGCTGCCGAGCGCGGGGCCGGTGCAGGTCGGGTCGCCGTAGATCGTCACCGTCGTCCCAGCGGGGGCGATGCCCTTGACCTCGGGATCATTGTCGTTCGCCGGGGAGTTGGGATCGGTGTCGGTGATCGTCGGGGTCGCTGGAGGGGTGAAGACGTCGGTGCGGATCTCGTCGAGCTCCACGTCCAGCCCCGCCGTAGCCGAGCCGTCGACGACGAAGGTCAACCTGTCCACGCTGGTGAAGGTCACCGGGCAACTCGTCCCGGTGAAGGATGAGAACGGGAAGGCAACGTCCGCCCCGCTGGGCGCGACTGGCAGGGTTCGGGTCAGCGAGCAGGTATTTGCGCCGTCGACGACGGTCATCGTCGCGCTCGCCCCGTGCTCGATGGAGACGAAGTCGGCAACGAGCGAGTTATCGCCGCCGCCCGTGAAGTCGATGTCTCCGATGTTGCCGGCACCCGATCCCGCGACGTTGTCGTAGATGAGCGTGAATGTGCCGAAGGCGCCAGCGTCCTGGCTCGATGCGATGACGTCGTCCACCGAATGGACGTTGTGGTAGGCGTGGACCAACGCGGTACCGGAGGTGCGGGTGGTCGTCACGTCCCGGACATGGGTACCGCCGAATGCGGGGAACACGCTGGCGACGGCCACGTCCCCATTGTCCGAAGCCGTCGCGGTTGTGAGCAAGTTGACTTGCACCCCACCGGGCGCCGCGGGGCTGCCCTGGTTGAAGTCGTCGATGAGGAACGCGTCAGCCGGCTGCGGCGCAGCCGCCCCGACCACCCCAAAGGCTAGGAGGACGCCAATCGTCGCGACCAGGCTGGCGTACGTCAGGTGAGAACGAAGCCATTGACGCATTGGAACCTCCCGTTGAGCCGGTTGGCGCGGAGGCCAGAGGCGTCGGCGAGTCCGTTAGGGCTGGTCGGCAGATCCCGGCGACCGCCGGAAAGGCAAGCCTCTCACTTCGGGCAGGCGGGGTCAAGGCTTGCCCGGGATCCGAGATCGTCGGGGCGAAAGCGCGATCGTGAAAGTGGCCTACTCCCGCAGCCCGGCGGCTTCGAGGGCTTCCTCGACAAAGCATTGGCGGGCCGCGTAAGGAATCCGACCTCGGCGCGACCGGCGCGTAAGGAATCTACGTTTCCTCAGCCTATGCCTGGGTATGCGCGGCTGACAGTCACAAGCGATGCGACAGAAAGGTTGACCCCAATCGCTACCCAGACCGAGACACAACGAAAGGCCGCAGCCCAAAAAGGCGCCGCAACACGCAGGCGGAACGCCGCTCAACGCAGCCGATCGGCGAGGAAGGCCGCGGAGACCCGTGCCCGAGCGCAGGCCAGCACCCTGAAGTCATTCGGCTGGCAGGCGCAGCGGGTTGCCGACACCACGGTCGGAGCCACCGTTACGGCGGGCGAGGTGGTTGTCGACACGGTCAAACCCCTGCGGAACCCGGCCGGGGTTCGCCGGCAGATCTCCCGCCTGCAGCGCCGAGCGTCGACAAACCTCCGCAAGGCGGAGCGGCGCGGGGCCAACGCCCGCCGCCGCGTCGCCCGGACCCTGAGGCGACAGCGCGACCAGCAGCTCCGTCGGTTGAAGCGGAACCGCCGCGAGGCCGCGCGGCAGGTGAAGTCCACCCAGGATGAGTTCGAGCGTCGAGTCGACCGTGCTCAGACTGCTGCCGAAGGACTGGCTGGCCGCGTCAGGTCGGACGCAGAAGCACCGCCTGATCTCTGAGCCGGTGTGCTAGCGATGCACAGAGGCCGGGGGTATGCCCCGGCCTCTCGCATGCCCAGGCTCCACGTTCTCCTGCGACATCGCCTACTCCGAAAGCCCGGCGGCTTCGAGGGCTTCGGCATGGCTGCGGAAGTCGCGGACCTTGACGACCTTGCGGCCGCGATACGTGACCAGCTGCGCGAGTTCGCCAGTGAAGTTCAGCCCGGTTGTAGGTCCAGTGGTCTCCATTTCGCCCAGGGCGAGCACGGATTCCCCGAGGTCACGTATGTCGCTAAATCGAGCCCTGAGTTCCGCGTTGCCCTTGAAGCTCTCCCAAGCCTGCCGGACTCCGGCATGCCCGCGAAACACCTCCATAAGTGCGAACCATTCGACCTCAGGGTCGTACTGGTCGATCCACGCGTCGTAGTCGTCACCGTTCCAAGCCTCCACGCCCCGCTTGAAGATCTCCACGTTCTCCTGCGACATCCCCTGTGCAGTATCTCGCGACCGCGACTAAGGACAAGAAATTTGGTTCTTGGAGGTGAGGGAGATGAGGCAGGGGAATGGCGCTCCACTTCGACGAGCTGCTGGGCGACTTGCGCGAGTTCAACGGTCGGGTGCTGGCGCTCGAGATTCGGGATGGACAGAAAGACCTCATTGCCCAGGCGGAGGGCGAGTTCAGTCAGCTTGAAAGCTCCGAATCTGGCCGCTGGTCATTCCGGCTCGGCGTTCCGCCGCACCCTCATTTCATCGCTGCGAGTTGGCTCCATGTATACCTCGATGCTAGGCACGTCACCGAGATTCACGAAGTCTCTCGACAGGCCAGTAGGCCAAGAGTCGGTCTGCGGATTCGACTGCTGGATGGGACCACCATCACCCTTTGGCCTGCCCCTCTTGAATGAGCAGTGGACCGACCGCCGTGAGGACAATCGCTAGGCCGGGCTGACGTGCCCGATTCATTGGGGCGGAAGCCAAGCGCGTCGGCTAGTCCGTAGGGCTGGTCGGCGTATACAGCGACCGCCGGGATGACCAGCGTCTCACTCCGAGCGGGCCAGGTCAAAACCTTCGCAGTATCTCGCGCCCTCAGCGGGTCATGAGCGCCCTACTCCCGCAGCCCGGCGGCTTCGAGGGCCTCGTGGCGATCCATGTACGGGTCCCCGCGCACCACGCTGTCGCCCTTGACGGGGTAGATCACGGCAGCAAGGGCGCACGCGATCCGTAGGCAGGCCGCCCTAGGATCTGCAGGCGTTTGAGCGCGGCCCGAATCTGCTCCTGGCTCTCCTTGTCCAGGACCGGCTCGTGTTCGAGCCACAGGACGAAGGCGTGAAGCCAGAGCAGCCGCACGTCTATATCGAGCTCGCTCGCGTAGGCCATCAGCACCTCCTCGGGGCGCCTCGGCCACGCGGTGCCGTCCTCAAATCGCGCGATCGTCGCCTGGTTTACCTCGATCGCCGCCGCGATCTTGACCTGAACGACGTTCCTGTCCTCTCGCGCCTGGCGACAGGCGCGCCCCAGCCAGGGGAGCAGGGGACGCGCAACCTCATTGGCCTCCATGCCCGCAGTTCTATCCGACCGGCGCGACATCAGCGTTGGAGCCGGCAGATTCGGAGCTATATGCGTTTCGTGTCTTCCGTCCGAAACATATGCATACTCTTGTATATTTACAATCGATATGATACAACGTCAAACGTGAGAGCGATGGAACCCTCCAGCTATCGGGTTCCAAATCGAACTTGGCGCAGATGCGAAAGAGAGACTGATGAAGATCCGATCCAAGGCAAGAAGCTCGTGATCGCGGAAAGCGATCTCGAGAAGAACGAGGCCGCGACCAACGGCGCACCCACGAACGGCGTGCCCGCCACCGGCACGGGCCCGAAGGCCGCGCCGCAGATCAGCCCGGCCTCGGATGGAGCCAACGGCGCCACGCGCGCGAACGGCTCGGCCGTCAAGACGAAACCGCGGGCGAAGCCCGCGACCAAGGGCTCCAACGGCAACGGCCACAAGCCGACGGCGCCCGCGGGTGTCTCCGCTGGTGCGGACCCGCTGGCTGACGGCCACGGCTCCCTCTCCAAGCCACGTACTTCCTCGCACGCCGGGTCGTCTCGATCCTTACGGGCACTGTCGTCGCGCTGGGGATCGGCTTTGCGATCGCGTTTGTTCTCCTCGGCCTTCTCGACCGCTCGGAGGACCAGGTGCGCGACTCGCTGTCGAACGCGAACACGACGCTCGACGACTCAGTGTCGGGAGTCGAGGACGCGGCAAACGCCGATCGACCCCTGACCGACCTCCAGTCGCTCGCCGCCGGCGCAGGTGACAGCGCCTCGGAGATCGAGCACGCCGAGGCGGACCTTCGCGGCGCGGTCGACGACGGCCGAATCGTCAACCCGGCCCTGGAAGTCATGGCCCTGGAGCAGGAGTTCCTGGCCGAGTTCAGCGCAATCGCCTCATTCCCGGAGAAGGAACTCGCGCAGCGCTGGGACAACCTGGAGCCAACGCTCGTGCGGATCCAGCGCGATATCAACGCCGCCGGCGGAAGCGTCCAGGCGCTCGGACTCGGCGGAGAGTCGCCGCTGTTTCCCGAAAGCAAGGAGCTGACGGCCGTCATCGACAGCGCGGGCGGCATCCTGATCGAGGCCGACCGCGTTCTCTCCAAGTGGCGAGATGAACTGGCGCAGGCCAAGCAGCGACGGCAGGATGCGCTCGAGTTCGCCACCGGCTACCAGTCGTCGATCACGTCGCTGCTCGCGGACTACTCGGACGCGCGCACCGAGACGGCCGAGCTGATGGACGCACCTCGGGTCCGATGGACCGAGGCGTCAATGGCGCTGCGCTCCCAGGCCGAGACCAGGAGCAGGTTGGCGTCGAGCATCCAGGCGCTCGCAGCGCCGCCGGGCGCTGAGAGCGCCCATGCGTCGCTCGTCAGCATCGTGAACGAGGCGGCAGCGCTGCTCAACAATGCCGCCACGACCACCGAGACCGACCCGTTCATCATCTGGACCGGTTCGCCCGGATACCAGCAGCTGAGCGCCAGGTCGGACGAGCTCACGCCACGGTACGAGTCGGCGAAGCAGTCCGCGCTCAGTGCCGCCGCCCAGGCCATCGACGACGCCCAGGCGATCGAGCTGCCGCCGAAGCCGAAGCTCTAGCGCACGGCGATCGAGACGATGAGCTCGACCGCTCAGCGCGCGACGCCCTCGAGGGAGCAGATCTCCCTCGAGGGCCGTGGCGTCGACGGGACGTGAGCACGCTGACGAAGCACGCATCTGGGATGACCGTTGGCCACAGGGTGACCCGCGCCTCTGGCGCCAACACGCACAGGCCAGGAAGCTGATCGCTGACGCGCGGACTCTCAAGGTCGACGGGACCTCCGCCGCCAGCACCTACAAGCCGATGAGGTTGCACGGCAACTGAAAGGAGCAGCAGATGGCGACGATCACCGAAGGTTGGTACCGAAACTCCGAGGGGACAGGGGAGCGATGGTGGGACGGGCAGCGATGGACCGAGCATGTTCGGGACGGCCGCAGTAAAGCGGTGCAGCCTGAGGTACGCGGATCGGGCTCTGAGCGAATAGACCAGATTGTCGGGCGCCTTGGCTCTAGCCCAGGGCGTTTTGGTTTGCCGTGCTTGGCCTGGGACTGGTCATCCTCGGCTCGTTCGGCCCATGGGTCCGCGCCTTCATCGTGACCGTGAGTGGCACGGAGGGTGACGGCGTCTATTTCATCATCGGTGCGGTCCTCGCGCTCGCCTCGCTCTGGGCTTACGCCTTGAAGCAGGCAAGCGAGCTGCGCTGGTCTGGCCGATCCTGCTGGGTGTTGGCGTCGCGGTGTATAGCGGGTGGATCATCTACGAGATCGAAAACGAAGCGCAGGCCCAACTGTTCGGGAAGAGTTCGAGGTCGCGGAACCCTGTGGGGCCTATATGCGACGCTGATCGGCGGTGTAGTTGTCGCTGGGCATTGCCTCTACTTGGCATTTCGAGGCAGTCGCGCGTCAGCGCCGCGTGCGGACGCCCAGACCGCGGAGCTGCCACCCATTGCGCCCGAATCGGCGGAGGAAGCGCCGCGACGGCGCTCGCGTTCGCGCGGCGTTCTGATCGCAGGCGGGGTCGTCCTGCTTCTGATCGCCCTAGCCGGCGCCGGCAGTGCCGCGGCGCTGATGCTGCGCGACAGCAACAAGACGGAAGTTGCTCCCCATGGACCTTCCGAGCCCGTCGCGGTCACGAGCGAACCCGCGAGCGGCGTTGAAAGCACTGACCGCGGCACAACGGCGTCGCCGTCGCCGGTCGAGCACGTCGAATACAAGACCTACGTCCCGAGTGACGAGGGCTACTACTACGCGGCGCAGATCCCGAGCGGCCCCGACTGGTCGGATCCGTCGGAGTCGTTCCCGACCGGGGGAGCGTTACTTCGTACGACCGTGAACGGGCCCAACGGCAGCACCTTGGTGATAGACCGCACGCCGTACGAGGTGCCTCAGCTCGGGGGCAGCTACGAAACACGCGAACCGTCCCGCACCCGACGTTCGGCAACGCGACCGAGTATGTCTTCTCGGCGAGCGAGTCGTTCCCGGAATGCAACGGCCAGCCGTGCGTCGACTACCTGGTCGAGGACGGCCAGGGTGGCGGCTGGGCGTGCTCGCCTCGGGGCCAGACTTCAGCAGGGGGAAGCAGATTGCCCGCAAGGTCATGGAGTCGGTCAGCCTCGCAGACGTGTAGCGGCGCGACGCTCGCCGCGCAGGCGACGGCGCATCCCCGCGTCGGGGAGCGGGATCCACGCCTCGCTACCTACGAGAAAGCCCCGCTACGGCGGGTTTTCTAGTAGGCGGGGGCAGGGTCCCGGCGGGAGGCGAGCTTTTACGTGAGCTCTCGACCTTGTAACCCGGGTTCCGGCCCCTCGCTCGATCTCATAACCCGGAGGTCGCGGGTTCAAAAGTCGTCGCTCGCGCCCGCGTTGAGGGTCGCGACGATGTAGCGGACTGCGCCCGGGCGTCGTGTACGGGCCGGTTCGGGGCAAGTATGCTTCGTTCTAACGGGGGGGCATTCCACTGGGAGGAGGTCGATGCGTCCCGGGCAATTCGTTTCGCGTGCCGCGTTCCCGGTGATATTGGCGTTGATCGGGCTCGCCCTGCCGGCGAGCGCCGGCGCGAAGAACAAGGTCTTGAGCCCGGCGAGCTACCCGGACACGACCACCTACAGCTGCCGCACGGACGCGATCACCATCCACCCGGGCCAGAACCTGAACCTGGTCGGCGCCACCAAGACCTGCCCCAACGCGGAGGTGGTCCGCGGCCCGGGCGGCGCGGGCGTGTTCAGCCCCGGCTCCGCGGCCGAGGGCTACGTGACGCGGTTCAAGCCCAGCATGGCGGAGATCAAGCCGGGCGGCGAGCTGGTGACCCCGAGCGTGTGGGACCTGCACCTCCACCACGTGGTCTGGATCGGGCCGGACGGCCCGACGTTCGCCTCCGGCGAGGAGAAGACGATCGCGACCCTGCCCCAGGGCTACGGGCTCAAGGTCGGCGGCGACGCCAACTGGGGGCTCAACTACATGATCCACAACCTGACCGCCGCCGGCGGGCGGCAGGTATACGTCACCTGGGAGATCGACTGGGTCCCCGCGGACAGCCCCTCGGGCGCCGGCATTCAGCCGGGCAAGATCCAGTGGCTCGACGTCGCCGGACGGCCGCAGATCTACCCCGTGTTCGACGCCGAGCGGGGGTTCGACCCGGACGGGGACGGCAAGTACGTGTTCCCGGACGAGGTCCCGGACGACCCGGCGGCGCCGGGGTTCGAGGAGCGGCGCAAGATCAGCCCCGCTCGCGAGTGGACGGTTCCGGACGGCGGAGCGACCCTGGTGTCCGGCGCGGGTCATCTCCATCCCGGCGGGCTCCACGTCGACCTCGAGGTCGCCCGGGACGGCCCCGACGCCGGAGAGGTCGACGGCGACCGGCGCGCGGAGGTGAAGAAGCTGTTCCGCTCCGATGCGCACTACTACGATCAGGCCGGCGCCGTGAGCTGGGACGTGAGCATGGAGGCCACGAGGCGGGGCTGGCGGATCGACCTGAAGGGCGGCGACACGGTCTCGATCGACGCCACCTACAACGTCAAGCGGGCGTCGTGGTACGAGTCGATGGGGATCCTCCCGCTGTTCGTCGCCAGCGCCGGCGACCCGAGGGCCAAGGACCCGTTCGAGGATCGCAAGGCCGTGAAGAAGATGTACGAGAAGGGCGGCACCCTCACCCACGGCCGCCTGCCCGAGAACATCGATCGGCCGGCGCGCGACAAGCTGGGCCTGCACGATCCACGAGACCTTCGAAGCACCGGGAGCAGCGCCTCGTCGGGCATCCAGATCGACGGCTTCCTGAGCTCACCCGGCGGCTACTCGGCGAGCTCGGGATTCTCCTCGGCTCTGATGCGCCCGCCCGCGATCGCGCCCGGCGACACCGTCACCTTCACCAACCAGGACGCGCTGCCGACGATGTCCCAGACCGAGCAGGCCTGGCACACGGTCACGTCCTGCAAGCCACCCTGCAACCGCGGCCCGGGGATCGGTTACCCGCTCGCGGGCGGGCCGATCAAGTTCGACTCGGGCCAGCTTGGCTTCGGGAAGGGCACGAGCTCGGAGGTGACGACCGGCTCGAACGTCTACACGACGCCCCCGCTGAGCAAGCCCGGCAAGACCTACACGTACTTCTGCCGCATCCACCCGTTCATGCGGGGCTCGATCCGGGTCGCGGGGAAGCGGCGCGGGTAGGGC
The DNA here is from genome assembly GCA_963753385.1 of uncultured bacterium. Lineage (GTDB taxonomy): Bacteria > Actinomycetota > Thermoleophilia > Solirubrobacterales > 70-9 > JALZKA01. Next base: position 21,940 of record CAVWCC010000015.1, on the reverse strand, counting down.
GCCGCCGCTGGTTCAGCCACCTTCATCCGGCTGCTTCTCCATCCGGTAGACGTTGGGACGTGCCCATCAGCGCGAGCGTGACGCGATGCGCCGCCGGCTGCTAGCGATACGACGAGCACCGCGCAACGCGATCTCGGCGAAGAGTCGCGAGGGTCGCAGACTCAGCACAGTGACGCGCGACCGGCACGCCGGCTGCGCTTGGGTCGGGCCATGGACGAACAGGTGCATGCCACCGTCGCCGCGATCGGCTTCGTGCTGCTGCTGATCCTTGCCGGGCTGAGCCCGAGTCCGGAGATCGGGGTGGTGCTTCAGGCCGGAGGCGTGGGCGGCGCTTTCGGCGTGCTGGTCGCGTACCTCAGAGCTACCGCGACGACCCGGAGGCCGATCGCTGGAGGACCGTGACCGGATTCAGCCTGCTCGGGCTCGCGGGTGGCCTGCTGTTGGTGCTTGGCGAGCTATTACTCTCTTCCTGATGGCGCGAAAGCTCACGCAGTACCTGCCCCTCGCGGTCTATCTCGTCGCCGCCTCGATCATCATCAACGTGATCGACAACGAGTGGGGCTGGAACAGCTACGCGTTGTGGGCGACCATCACTGCGATGATCGCTATCGGCGGCTTCCTGATGCCGAGCCGGCCGTACAGCCGCAGCCGGTAGCTCGCGGTCAGGCGCCGGTCTCGATCACGGCGTGCAGGCGCTTGCCCATCGCCGCGCCCGATGCGCCGAAGAGCTGGCACATCTCGGCGTGGTCGCGGAGGCGCGGATAGTGCTCCCGGATTAGCCGCGCGGGCATCAGAAGCGCGGCGGCGAAGGCGTTGGCCTCCTCCTCGGTGATCGGCACGGGCGGCTTGGTGGTCGCGGGCTGACGTCGCGCTCCTCGGGCGCGACCGTCGTCGAGCGGCAGAAGAGCGACTCCTGGCCGGTGCGGTGAAGCCGCCAGTGGCCGAGCTCGTGGCAGATCGTGAAGCGGCGGCGGCCGGGCCACTCGCGGGCCTCGTCGGCGTTGACCCAGATCTCGCCGCGGCTTGCGAGCAGCAGCCCGGAGACGGCCTGGCCGGGGTCGAGCGGCGGGGCCCCGGGGAGGCGGGACATCTCACCGGGTGAGACGTCGCGGACCAGCAGGCTGAAGCAGGAGTCGGCGATCTCCTCGACCGGGACCGGGAGGGTCTCGCCGTCCCAGATCCACGCGGGGACGGTGGCCAGGACCTCCTCGGCTCGGGCCTCGAGTCCTGCGACATCGACGCGCGTCGCGTCGGGCTCGGGCTCCGGCGTCACTCGCGATCGCCCCCGCGGAACAACTGGTCGACCTCGTCCCAGTCGGCTTCGCGTTCGGCGCTCGCCGCCCCGGGAGGCGGGGCCGCCTCGGCATGCTCGAGCTGCCACTCCGGACTTGGACGGGCGGTGCGGGCGAACACGGCGTCGTCCGCCTCGCCGACGTCGGTTCTCAGCGCCCGCCCCGTTTCGCGCAGGGAGTCGGCGGTCACCCCCAGGATCTCCGCCAGGCGGTCAAGCACTCGACTGCTGACGCCGGTCGACGGCAGCAGTCCCTGCTCCATCTGGTGGTAGTAGGAGGCGACCTTCTGCTCGCGGTCGGTCACGCCGAGGGTCTTCGCGAGCTTTGCCACGAGATCGCTGCGCTTCAGCCGCGCCCGGTCGCGGAGCCGGGGCAACACCGCAGGCCATAGCCCCGCGCGCCCGCGAAAGGACCGGTCGATCGCGTCCACGAGCCGCTCGGCGTCCGAGCCCCTGAACGCCGCGGCGTCCCACGGCCTCGGGGGCGCGTCCACGTAGTAGGCGTCGATCAGCTCCTCCAGCTCCTGGCGATCGCCTTCCCCCAGGCGGCCGATGTACTCCGACGGGTCGGGGTCCCTGCCGCCCAGGTGGGCCTCGACGAACTCCGCGAACAGCCGCTCGACCTCAGCCATCGGAAGGGCCTCCGTCGTCGGAGCCGAGCAACTCGGCGACGCGCTTCCGGAACCGGGACAGGATCTGGTGGACATTGGCCTCGGTCATTGGGTCGCTCAACCGGCCCGAAAGCTGATCGTTGACCAATTCTGCGGCCTCCTTACCGGGCCGTTGCTCGAAGCCAAGATCCTGGGGACCGGCGAGCTCCACGACGCGGCGATGGACCTCGTTGAGCTCGCCGAGGGCCTGGTCGATGACGCTTTGCTCCACGACCTCCTGCGTGGGGTCGGGGATGCTGATCGTCACCCCCCAGATGTCCTCCGTCGCCCTCGTGCTCCTCGGCGAGCGGGGCCGCCCCGGGCCTTCGCGACCGGGCATCGAGAAAATCGGCGACGCGACGCTGCGCAATGCGCCGCAGCCACGCCACGAACTGGCCGGTCTCCTTGGCATCGAAGCTGGACTTGATCGCGCTCTCGATCACCTCGTCGACCACGTCGTCGACCTCCTGCGCCGGCAGCTTGCGCGAGACCCAGAAGCGGACGCGGTCGAGGAATCCCCACACGAGGATTCCGAGCGCGGTGCGGGCGTCGTCGTGCCGACCGAGCCGGCGCGCCTCGTGGTGGTAGGCGATCAGCTCCTCGGGCGTCAGGGCGAGGAGGTCGCTCTCCGTCAGGGGGCGAAAGTCGCTCATCTGCGCGGCGCGGGTCAGAAACCCGGCCTCCGCGCGGACGCAGGTGGGGAGGAAGGGAGCGGCATGGGAAGGAACGGAAGCAGAAACGGGCGCGGCGTGGGGAAATCGCCTAGCTGGCACCGACCTTTAACCGAAGCAGTCCAAACTTCCACCGTGGTGGCACCAGATGCGAGATTCCGGGCCTCAAATGACTGAGCAGCCAGAAAGGACCTCCACGGTGCTCGGCGACCGCTTTCGGCGGGCGCTCGTGTTCGCGTTCGACCTCCACCGCGGACAGGTGCGCAAGGGATCGAAGGGAATCCCGTACATCGGCCACCTGCTCGGGGTGACATCGATCGTGATCGAGGATGGCGGCGACGAGGACGAGGCGATCGCCGCGCTGCTGCACGACGGGCCCGAGGACCAAGGAGGGAAGCCGACGCTGGATCGGATCCGCGCCGAGTTCGGCGACCGAGTGGCGGAGATCGTCGAGGGTTGCAGCGACACGCTCGAGGATCCAAAGCCGCCGTGGCGCGAGCGCAAGGAGGCCTACCTTGCCCATCTCGAGGAGGCCCCGCCCGAGGTGCTCCGGGTCTCCCTCGCCGACAAGCTTCACAACGCTCGGGCGATCCTGTCCGACTACCGCGAGGTCGGGGAGGAGCTGTGGTCGCGCTTCAACGGCACGCGCGAGGAATCGCTCTGGTACTACAGGTCGCTCGTCGAGATCTTCGCCCGTCGCTACTCGGGTCCGCTCGCGGAGGAACTAGAGACCACGGTTAGTGAGATCGAGGCGCTCGCCGGCGGCTGACGAACCTCACCGCGGTGATCTCTTCCGCCGAGAGGCGGGCAGGGAATCGCGCACGAACTCGATGGTGCGCAGGTCGGCGTTGCCTTACGAAATCCGCAGGCGCTTGAGCGCGGCCCGAATCTGCTCCTGGCTCTCCGTGTCCAGGACCGGCTCGTGCTCGAGCCACAGAACGAAGGCGTGAAGCCACAGCAGCCGCACGTCCATGTCGAGCTCTGTCGCGTAGGCCATCAGCACCTCCTCGGGGTGCCGCGGCCACGCGGTGCCGTCCTCAAACCGCGCGATCGTCGCCTGGTTGACCTCGATCGCCGCCGCGATCTTGACCTGGACGACGCCCCGCTCCTCGCGCGCCTGCCCGACAGGCGCGCCCCAGCCACGGGAGCAGGGGACGCGCTGACCTTCTCGGCCTCCATGCCCGCAGTTCTATCCGACCGCCGCGACATCAGCTATCCGGCCCATATGCGCTTCGTATCTTCGTCCTAGACATATGCACGGCCTTGCATATTTACAATCGGTATGATACAACATCAGACGTGAGGGCGACAACATCAAACATGAGGGCGCCGACGAGCACCCATCCGGTGAACGGGAGCGATCCGTTCGAGCTCGATGCTGACGGAGACGGCGGCGTCGGGAAAGACTCGCAGCTGATCCAGTGGGTGCTCCGTCATGCGGCTGACGTGACGGAGGAAGAGGAACTAGGTGAAGGTGAATCAAGATAAAGACAAGCAGGCCACCGACGAGGCGCTGGACCGCCTCTACATTGACGCGGTGGAGATCTACGACCGGGCGCGCGAGGAGGTCAAGATCCCGCGCAAGGACGGCACCGAGCAGCGGTACGCCGCGAACCGGTTCAAGCAGCAGATCGACAAGGGCCACGACGATGGGATGATCGTCCCGACGATCGCCCGCATCGTGAGGAAGCCGACCGACGGCTTCGACCACCTGAAGAACGCCGGTCGCCACGACCTGATGGTCGAGAACCTGGTGACCGACACGGCCAAGCCCTACCACCACCTCTTCTCGGAGCAGACCGTGAAGGTCGCCGAGAAGCGGATGGCGGAGTTCGCCTAGCTGAGCGAGGCGCGGGCGGCTACGGGCCAGTCCGCTTCGCCTGAGGTGATCTCGAGGGAGAAACTACGGTGAGTGAGCGCGCCGGCTCGCGAACTTCACCGCTTCGATTTCCTCCGGCGGGTCGCGGGGAGCGCAGCACGCACGAACTCGATGTCGGAGCGCAGGTCGGCCGCGGTGCCCGGGGTCTCGACGACGACCGGGCCGCCGCAGGACTTGATCATCGCTTGAAGGCGCTCGGCGCCGATCTCGCCGCGGCCGAGGTTGGCGTGGCGGTCGGCGCCGGTTCCGGGCGGGTCGCGGGAGTCGTTGGCGTGCAGGAGGTCGATCCGGCCGCTGGCGGCGCGGACGCGATCGACGGCGTCGTCGAGCTCCTCGCCGGCGGCGTGGGCGTGGCAGGTGTCGAAGCAGAAGCCGAGGTCGATGCCGTGGTCGGCGTTTGCGATCCGCTCCCACAGCCGCGCGAGGTCGTCGAAGCGGCGGGCGACGGCCTTGTCGCCGCCGGCGGTGTTCTCGATGTAGACCGGGACCTCGGACTCGAGCATGTCCAGGGTGCGCTCCCAGCGGCCGATTCCCTCGGCGATCTCGTCGTCGGCGTGGCCGGCGTGGACGATCACCGCGGCGGCGCCGACGTCGGCGGCGGCCTCGCAGGTCTGCTGGAGGATCTTGCGCGAGCCGTAGCGGACGTTGTTGCGCGGCGAGCACACGTTGATCAGGTAGGGGGCGTGGACGTACAGCGGCATCGGCGAGTCCCGCAGCTCGGCGGCGTCCTCGCGCGGCGGCGGCTTCTCCCATCCCTGGGGGTCCGAGAGGAAGATCTGGACGCAGTCGGCGCCGACCGCCTCGGCCTCGCCGAGCGGGTCGCCGGGGGCGAGGTGGGCCCCGACCATCTTGCGCGGGTTCATCGCGGGCGAGGATAGGGGCGCGCGCGATGCGAAGCCCTCGTTCGCTCCAGGGTCGGCACGACCTGCGCGCGTTTCGTGACCCCGGGACGTCTATTCTGGGTGTCCATGGAGGGAACGCGCGCCACCTGGACCGACGAGCGCCTGGACGATCTGTCTCGTCGAGTGGATGATGGTTTCAACCGCGTCGATGCGGACCTGCGTCAGTTCCGCACCGAGATCAACGCCCGGTTCGACGGCGTCAACGCCCGGTTCGACGGTGTCAACACAAGGCTCGACGCGCTCCACCGGCTGATCGTCCAGACGTCCGGCGGCATGATCATCGCCGTGCTTGCGACGCTCGCGAGCGTGGTCATCACGCGCGCGTAGGGAGCCCTTCTTCAGAGGCCGGGGTCGCGGTTCCGCGGAACCGCATCTCGCGGTTTCCGTTACCAGTAGACGCAGACTGGGCACGAACCGCGTGGATTTCGCGTGCGGAGCGTGCGCCGGTGCTATCGCAGCCACCAGGTGAAGCTCGGGCCGTCGGCGAGGCTGGATGCCTGGTGCGACAGAAACCGGTCGAGGGCCCGCACCAGGCGCCCGACGGTCGCGGCGCGACCGCGCGGGAACCGCCGATTCGTCGTGAAGATGACGCCGTGATGCGGCTCGCCGCGGGCGCGATGCTCGGCCTCGATCGCGCGAAACCCGACGTCGTCGGTCACAATCGCGCGACGCTGCTCCTGGGCGGCGGCGAATATGGTCGCGTCCGGGGCGCCGCGGAGCGCGGGCCGCTCGCCGACGGCGACGACGTCGTGACCGCGTGCGCGCAGCTGCTCCGCGATCGAATACGGATACATCTCGTCGAGCAGAAGCCTCAAGCGAGCAGCTCTTGCTCGCGCTGCCACGCGGACTCGGCGGCCTCCGCCTCCTCATCGTTGCGGCGGATCCACTCGTCCACCTCTCGCTGGTGGCTGGCGTAGTAGCCGAGCGCGGCGCGGACCTGATCCGCTCGCAGGCCCAGCCACTCCGCCGCGTGGCGGATCGCCGCCTCCCGCTTCTTTCCGGAGCCCTTGAGCACCGCGATCACCTGCCACACGTCGGGTCCCCCGGCAAGTCCCGGTCGGCGCCCGCCGGGCCCGTCCCGGAACACGATGCCTGGGTGATCCTCCATCTCCATGCCCTCGGCGATGTAGCGCTGAGCGAGCCGGGCCTTTGATTCTCCCCCTCGTCTCCGACGAGCCTCGAGGCGGTTCAGGGTCTCCCGATCCACCCTGATCGTCAGGTTTGACATAGTTCGTGCCATCTCGTGCAATCGAGTGTATTGCACGTGTTCGACGGTTTACACGGAGTCGGCACGAACTGCGTGCGATCCGTGTAGGCGACGCTGTGAGTGTCCGCTCATGGCGCAAACGGGGACTGCCAACCACCGCGACGCGGAGCAGCGGATGAGGGAGCTGATCGAGAATGCCGGGCTGCCCGAGCCGGACGAGGTCCGCTACGAGTTCGACCCGAACGAGGTCGTGTTCATGTGGCGCGATCCGAAGCTGGCGGTCGTCGTCGACCTCGATGAGCCCAAGGGTCTCGCGCACTAACCGACGTCGGAGCCAGCTCAGCTGTGGTTGCCGGGGGTCTCGACCACGAGCGGGCCGCCGGCTTCATCGCGGCGACGATAAGGCGCGCGCGACAAGAAGCGGGGTCCCGAGTGGCTCAATGGGTCCGCTCGCTCGGACCCTTAGTGGTTGGGAGCCTCCGGGACCCCGCGTCTGTGTGCAGCCTACACCGAGCGGGTCGGTCCGCCCGGTGGAAGGGCGAATAGGCCGCGGAGGCGGGCGCGAAGGCCGTCGCCACCAGCGAAGTCGTCGCGCATGGCGCGGCGGTCCGCGAGGGTCGGGATGTCGTCGGCGGTCGGGGAGAAGCGACCCGCGCGGAGCTTCGCCACAATCCGGACGGCGGCGTCCTTGCGGTAGCTATAGAGCCGGCGCTCGAGCGCGAGGAGGGTCTCGGCGGGTGCCAACGGCCAGCCGAGGCGGGCGAGGGCGCCGGGGAGCTCGCGGAGGTGGGCGTCGGCGCGCTCGGCGGGTGTGAGGCGGGCGTACCGGAGGCGGCGGGCGGCAGACGCGATCGCGATCGCCGCCAGGGCAAGCAGCGCGAGGGCCGCGATCGCGGCGGGGATCGTCCAAGCCGGAAGCGGACTGCCCGAGGAGGAGTCGGCGGCGGTGACGGCGCCGCGGCCGGGCAGAAACTCCTTGCGGGCGGCGCCCTGGATGCCGCTGAGATCGAGGTCGCCAAAGCCGGCGGTGAAGCTGGCGCCGCTTGTGCGGCCGGCGGCGGGAGCGCTGAGCGGGGTGGGGTCGAAGGTGACCCAGCCGATCGTGGGGAAGTAGGCCTCGACCCAGGAGTGGGCGTCGCGGTCCTCGACGATGTAGCGGTGCTTCTCCTCGGGATCCGGGGTGCCGGGACTGAAGCCGGTCGCGACGCGGCTCGGGATCCCGGCCATGCGCAGCATCAGCGCCATTGCGCCCGAAAACTGCTGGCAGTAGCCGAAGCGGTCGTCGAACAGGAACGCGTTCAGCGGGAGGTGGTGGCGGGGCGGATTCTCGTTGTAGGTGAAGCCTGTCTGGAGGTGGCGCTCGATCGCCCGCGCGGCCGCGTACGCGGTCGGGGCGCCGGCGGTGAGGCCGCGGACGAGGCGGAGGGTGGGGGCGTAGGGGGAGGTGGCGATCGCGCGGCTTGCCGCGCGATCGCTGGCCCGGTCGGCGCCGCCGCGGAGCGGGACCTGCACGGTCGTGAACGGCGCCGGCGTCACGAACTGCTGCTCGGCCGGCTCCGGCCGCCCCGGCAGGGTGATCTCCGTGTAGCGGGAGAGGACGGAGGGATAGCGGTCTGGCGCGGCCCGCAGCTGGCGCGGGGAGGGGTCGGGGACGTAGGCGACTGCGGAGTAGGAATCGCCCTCGCCGAGCGGCTCCTCGACGAGAGTGCTGCCATCGGGACGCGGCACGATGCCATCCAGCCCCTGCACGGTGACCAGTGCGCCGGCGCCGAGCACGAACTGGCTCTGCAGCGGACCGATCGTGACGTCGATCGTCTCGATCCACTCCGAGTGCGGTTGCTGCAGCGTCGCTCCCGGGCGGCCGCCCTCGACCTGGGTGGGGAGCTCGGCGCGCTCGGTGGTGCTGCGCTCGGAGCGCAGCCAGCGGCGGCCGTCGAACTCGTCCAGCACAGCGGTCTTCCAGTACTGGGAGTGCTCGCTCTCCAGCGCTGCGACCGCGGTCCCCTCGCGTGGCCAGTCGATCGGCCCGTAGCTGTGGTTCCAGTCGAACGTGTTGGGGGCGTCGCGCCCCAGCTGCCAGTCGCGGAAGTCGATCCACGGCCGCTGGTGGTCGAGTGCCGCGGCGAGCGGCATCGCCGCCACCCCGGCGGCGAGGGCAAACGCAGCGCCGGCGAGCATCTCGCGGGGCCGCAGCGAGGGGAGCCACAGCCAGGCGGCGATCGCGACCATCAGCAGCAACCCCCACAGGAGCGGCTCGGCGGGCTCGGCCACGGTGGCCCCGACGCCGAAGGTCGCGACGAGGACGACGAGCGGCGCGATGCGCCGGGCGCGCGGCGAGTCGCCGGGGCGGAAGGCGAGTGCGGCGGCGAGCCCGAGCGCCACCGGCAGCCCCGCCAGGATCACGATCCGGGTCCACTCGTTGGTGCCCCCGTAGGGGTACTCGACGTCGCCGGTGAGTCCGGCGAACCCGCCGCCGAGCTCGCGCGCGAGCGCGCCCCAGCTCCCCGGCTCGAGCAGGCGGACGGGGACGCCGACCGCTGCCAGGCCAGCCGCGACCGCGAGGAGCGCGGCGAGCGTGGCGAGGGCCACGCCGGCCGCGCGCGACGGGCGGCGGGCGGCGAGCGCGGCGATCAGGGTTGCGCCGACGACCAGGACGCCGACCGCGAGCGCGACCCGTCCGGCCGGCGGCTGCTCGATCAGGCGCATCCACTGCGCCGCGGCGAGCGCCGCCAGCAGCGCGAACGCCGCCAGCCGCACCGCGGTCGCGCGGTCGAGCGTCCAGCGGCGGACGCTCACGCCGCCGCCCTCCTCGCTCGGGCGCGCCGCCGCGCGGCGGCGCCGAGCGCCTGCCCCGCGCACCCGGCGACCTCGAACGCGACCGGCGCGCCGGCGACCGGGTGCGGCGAGACCACGAACGAGGGCGCCGACGGCCCGCGCGCGGCGCGCGGCATCGGGCCGCCGCGCGCGGTCACCCACAGGATCGCGCCGGTGTGACCGGCGCGGCCGACCGCCGGCGTCCCACCACCCGCCTCGACGAGCGCGAGCTTCGCGTGTGCCACCGGCCACGCGCGCAGCTCGGCGTCGACCGCGAGCGGGCGGCGCTCGCGCGCGAGCAGCAGCGCGCAGCCGCCCGCCGCCCGCGCCAGGTGCACGCACAGCGACCCCGCCGCGCGCACCGCCATGTCGAGCGACTCCTCGCTCTCGGGCCGCTCGGCGTCGAGCACCACCAGCGGCGAGCGGTCGCCGCCGTCGACGAGCCGGCGCTCGATCAGCTCCCCCGTCCGCGCCACCGCCGGCCAGTGGATGCGGCTCGCCGGGCTTCCCTCGCGGTACGGGCGCAGGCCGTCGATCTCGAAATCGACCGCGCGCGCTTCGAGCGCCGACACGCCGCCGCCGTCGCCGAGCTCCTCGGACTCCCCCTCGCCGGCACCCCCGTTGCTCTCGCCGGGGGCCCGCACCGGCTCGATCCGCGGCAGCACGAGCAGCTCGCCGCCGTGCTCGCTCGGAACCTCGCGCGCGTGCAGCCCCAGCGGATCGCGGACCGCCAGCCTCGCCGGCTCCAGCCGGTGGCGGCCGCGACGGGCGAAGTCGATCGAGTGCGAGACCTGGGTCGCGCGGCCGCGCAGCTGCGACCGGACCGGCAGCGGCTCGGCGAGCAACGGGTCGCTGAGCTCCCCGCGCACCGGCAGCGGCCCGCGGCGCACCACGATCCGCAGCGGGTAGGGCTCCCCCTCGACCACGCTCGCCGGCCCCCGCAGGCGCTCAAGCCGTGCCGAGCGCGCCGCCGCCTCCACCCACGCCCACGCGCCTGCGGCCGCCAGCGCCAGCCCCGCCCCCGGCACGAGCAGCGTCGGCGAGTCGAAGAGCAGCCCCGTCGCGAGCAGCGCCGCCGCGAGCTTCAAGGACGTGCGCGCGGCGGGGGTCATCGCGTCTGCGGCCTACAGCGCCGGCACGCGCTCGATCGCGTCGCGGACGACCGCCTCGCGCTCGTCCTCGACCGCGCCGGGGCCGAGCAGCAGCCGGTGGGCGAGCACCGAGCCCGCCAGCGCCTGCACGTCGTCGGGCAGCGCGTGGTCGCGGCCCTCCAGCGCGGCCAGCGCCTTGGCCGCCTGGAACAGCATCAGGCCGGCGCGCGGGCTGGCGCCCAGCTCGACCCCGGGGTGCTCGCGGGTCGCCTCGCACAGCGCGACCACGTAGCGGCGCAGCGGCTCGGCGCCGTGGACCGCCGCCGCGGCCCGCTGGGCGCCGAGCACCGTCCCCAGCTCGGCGACCGGCTCCAGGTCCAGAACCCGGTCGCGCTCCGCGTGCTGGGCGAACATGTCGGCCTCCTCGTCGGCAGACGGGTAGCCGAGCGCGAGCCTGACCATGAAGCGATCGAGCTGCGCCTCGGGCAGCGGGTAGGTGCCCTCGTACTCGATCGGGTTCTGGGTCGCGACGACCAGGAACGGCCGCGCCAGCTCGTGCGACTCGCGGTCGACGGTCACGCGCCGCTCCTGCATGCACTCGAGCAGCCCCGACTGCGTCTTCGGCGATGCGCGGTTGATCTCGTCGATGAGGACGACGTTCGCGAACACCGGGCCGGGGTGGAACTCGAACTCGGCCGCCTGCTGGTCGAAGACGGTGGTCCCGATCACGTCGGCGGGCAGCAGGTCGGCGGTGCACTGCACGCGCGCGTACTCGGCGTCGACCGAGCGCGCGAGCGCGCGCGCCAGCGCCGTCTTGCCGACCCCCGGAAAGTCCTCGATCAGGATGTGCCCGTCGGCGATCAGCGCGACGAGCAGATCGCGGATGACCTCGTCGCGAACCTTGAGTGCCCGCCGGATGTTGTCCCGCAGTCTCCCGCCTACCTCCGCTACTCCCGGAGGGTCGAGCTGTGGCAGCGTGGCCACGCGGTCATGTTACGGACCGGCGCGTCCCAGCGAGATTGACCTGGGCGGATCACTCGCCTACGGTGACGGCAGAGCCCTGGACGACACAAGGAGGTATTGAGATGGCCGATTCGATCCTGTTCCTGGGCTGGGGATTCCCGGTCAGGGGCCGCGAGCGACAGGCGCAGAACGTCTTTCAGGAAAGCGTCGAGTACTGGGGGAGGCTGCAGAGCGAGGGAAAGATCGAGAGCCTTCAGGTCGCGTTCCTGACCCCCCACGGCGGCGATCTGAACGGATTCGCGATCCTTCAGGGTGAAGCCGAGGCACTCGACGAGATCCAGCGCAGCGAGGAGTTCGCGGTGATGCTCACGCGCGCGAACCTCATAGTGGAATCGCTCGGCGTCGTCTCGGGGATCACTGGAGACGAGCTTGGCGCTCAGCTCCAGCGAGGAATGGCCCAGCTCGACGAGCTGACCTGAGTCCGTAGCGGCGCAGCTAGGCCGATCCCGCGACGGGGTCCATGGCGGCCTCGTCGCGGGCGCGCCTCGCGAGGTCCAACTCGTAGTACTGGTAGGTGATGGTGTCCCGGCCCCACCGGGGCCGGGTGTCCTCGTCGACGATCTCGAATCCGTACGAGCGGTACATGCCCGCGGCGACGGTCAGGTCGCTGAAGGTCTCGAGCTTCAGCCGCTCGAAGCCGAGCTCCAGCGCTTCCGACGACCAGCTCGTCCATCAGCCGCCGGCCGAGCCCGCGCCCCCGGACGGAGGGGTGCAACACGAACCACCGGACCGCACCGGTGTCGTCGCCCTCGTCGGTGAGCGCGAGGCAGCCGGCGAACTCGCCGCCGCGCTCGACGATCCACACGCGCTCGCGCTCGCAGGGATAGCCGCGCCGGATGGCGTCCCCGACCGCCCCTGCGACCATCTCCTCGAAGCGATCGTCGACGCCATACTCGCGACCGTAGACGCGCCCGTGGAACGCGACGATCTCCTCGAGATCGCCCTCGCGGAGCTCGCGGCGGATCTCGACCCGCCCGCTCATGTCGGCGCCAGCGCAGGACGCGGACGGGCTCGGCGCGCACGGCGATCCTCGCGAGCGACGCGCCTCGTCTTGGCGTGGAGTCGCAGCAGGTCGCTCAGCTCGGCGGTACGCCGGAACGGGTCCGCGATCACCTCGCCGCTGCTGAGCGAGATCGCGGCGTCGACGCGCCCTTCGGTGACCGCGACGAGGTGGGGTCCGGGGGGCGGGAACCAACGCGACTCGAGCTCGGCGAGGCGCTGAAGGGCGGGCCGGTCGGCTGCGTCCGTGGGGCGGAGGGTGACGGCTTCCATGGGGAGGAGTGTGCCGCCCTCCGACGATCAATGCAAGATGTCGTTGTCACGGCATCAATCGTGTTTTACGATTGATCGGCGATGGAGCTGCGCCAGCTCAGATACGTCGAGGCGGTCGCGCGCCACCGCCACTTCACCCGCGCCGCGGACGAGCTCCACGTCGCCCAGTCGGCGCTCTCGCACCAGATCCGCCGCCTCGAGGCGGAGCTCGGCACGGAGCTGTTCGAGCGCACGAGCCGCAGCGTCGCCACGACCGAGGCCGGCGACGCGGTCGCGGATCGGGCGCGCGCCGTGATCGCCGAGATCGACGGCGTGCGCAGCGAGATCGACGAGCTCAACGGCCTGATCCGCGGACAGATCTCGGTCGGCGCGCTGCTTCCCGCCGGGGAGATCGACGTGCCGATGCTGCTGGCGAGCTTCAGCGAGGCGCACCCCGGAATCGAGATCGCCATGCGCGAGGGCACCGCCGGCGACATGCTCCGCTACCTGGTCGAGGACGAGATCCACGCCGCGTTCTCGATGCTCGCGTCGCAGCCTCCGGACGAGCTCGTCGTCGAGCGACTCAGCGAGGAGGAGCTGGTGGCGGTCTTCGGCCCCGGCCGCGCGCCGGGAAGGGGTCGCCTGACCGCTCGCGACCTGCGCGACTTCCCGATCGTCATGCCGCGTACCGGCTCGGCGTCCAAGGCGGCCGGCGACGCCTTCTTCGCGAGCGCCGGAGAGACATTCCGCCTCGCGCTCGAGAGCGGCGACCCGTTCCTGCTCCGCTGCCTCGTCTCCGGCGGGTTCGGGTGCGGGATCCTGCCGCGGTCGCTGACGCGACGGGAGGGACCGCCGGTCGAGGTCCGCGGCCTGAAGCCATCGGTCCGCATGCCGGTGGCGCTTCTGTGGCGCGAGCGCCGCCACATGTCGCCGGCCGCCCGCGCGTTCATCGAGTTCGCGCGAACCGAGACCGGCGTCAGCGCGGCTGGTCGAAGATCTCGCTGAGGAAGTGGGTGACGATCCACGTCGCGACGCGCGCCGTCGTCCCCGACGGATCGCGCGACGGGTTGAGCTCGACGACGTCGAACCCGATCACCCGGCCGCGGCGCGCCACCTCGACGAGGATCGCGCGGAGCTGGCGGTAGCTCAGCCCGCCGGGCTCCGGGAGCGAGTGACCGGGCGCTACGGATGCGTCGAGCACGTCGAGGTCGATCGAGACGTAGAGACGGTCGGCCTCGGGGACCGTCTCGCGCACGACCTTCGCGGGCCCGGTATCGATTACGTCGAGGCTCGTCGCCCACCTGCCGCCGAGCTCCCTCATGCCATCGACCTCCTCGCGGGCCACGTTGCGGACCCCGAGCGCGCTGACGGTACGGACGAAGTCGAGCTCGGCGAGCCGCCGCAGCTGGCTCGCGCCGGTCAGCCGCGAGCCGTCGAGCACGTCGATGAAGTCGGTGTGGGCGTCGACGTGGACGACGTCGAGCTCGCCGAGCGGCTCCATTCCGAGCCCGAGCGGGTAGCTGATCGAGTGGTCGCCGCCGACCGCGACCATCAGCGCGCCGCGCTCCGCGATCCCGCGCGCGGCCGCGGTGATCCGCGCATAGTTGCCCTCGACGTCGGACCCCTGGATAACGACGTCGCCGGCGTCGGCCATCGTCACGCCGACGAGGTAGTCGCGGTCGGCCTCGACGTCGTACCAGCCGATCGCGCCGTCGGCGCGCTCGGACCCGGGTGGGTCGCTGTACTCGAACTGGTCGTAGCTCGCCTGCCGCGCCGCGGCCGGGCCCAGCGACTGGCCGGTGGGGATCCCTCCGAGGCCGGGCTGGGGCGTTCCGCCGTCGTAGGGGACGCCGAGGAACGCCACCTGCGCGTCGAGGTCAGTGAGATCCCGGACGCTCGGGACCCCGAAGAACGTCCGCGGCGCGGCCCAGGTGGGGGGCTGGCCGGCTTCCACCGCTCGAAGTCTGGCCGAAAGAATCTAGACTCGCCCCGCCGGTGAGCGGGAGGCATACATCGGTGCTGGCGGGCTGCACGTGCGTCGCGGCCGCGCTCGTCGCCGTCGCCGCGCTTGCCCCGCCCGCCGCCGCGGCGTCGAGCGGCGAGCGGGCGAGCTTCACCTACGACGTCCCGGTCGACCCGGGCTCGCCGTGGCCGATGTTCCGCCGCGACCAGCGAAACACCGGGCTGAGCCCGATCCGCGCGCGCTACCACCGCGGCGACGACCCGTGGCGGTATCGCACCGGGAAGGGGATCTTCAGCACCCCGGTTATCGGCGGCGACGGGACGGTCTACGCCGGTTCGGCCGACGGGTACCTGTACGCGGTCGGGCCCGGCGGCGGGCTGCGGTGGCGCTTCCGCACCGGCGGCGTGATCGACTCGGCGGCGGCGCTCGGCGCGCGCGACCCCGAGCTCGGCTCGAAGACGCTGACCTTCGGCTCCGGCGACGAGAAGCTGTACCGGCTGCGCAAGCTCGGCCGCCGCGACCTCGCGCGCTCGAAGCGGATCGCGTGGACGTTCGAGCCGACGCGCCCGCCCGGCGAGGGCCAGATCGTCAACTGGTGGGAGGGCAACGTCGTGATCGGGCCGGGCGGGACGCTTTACGCCGGCAACACCGGCGGCGGGCTCTACGCGCTCAACCCCGACGGGTCGCTTCGGTGGCTGTTCCCGACCGAGAACTCCGTCTGGTCGGCGGTCGGGATCGGCGAGGACGGGAACGAGTACTTCGGCTCGCTCGACCTCTTCATCCACGCGCTCGACCCGGCGGGCGAGGAGCTGTGGAACCGGCTCACGGTCGGGTTCGTCACCTCCTCGCCGGCGATCGGCTCGGACGGCACCGTGTACATCGGCTCGTTCGACGGCATCCTGTACGCGCTCGACCCCGACACCGGCGAGGTGAGGTGGGAGTTCCCGACCGCCGACCACATCTACAGCTCGGCGGCGCTGAGCACGGACGCCGAGCGGGCGCACGGACGCGATCTACGTCGGGTCGACGGACGGCTCGCTGTACAAGCTCGCGCCCGACGGAAGCATGCTGTGGCGCCACGACACCGGCGACCCGATCCGCTCCTCGCCGGCGATCGGGCGCGCGCCGCGCGGCGGCGGCGAGATCGTCTACTTCGGCTCGGCGAACGGCAAGCTCTACGCGCTGAACGGCGACGACGGCACCCGGCGGTGGTCCTACGACGCCACGCCGCGAAGCCGCGTCCTGTCCGACCGCGACGACCTCAACGCGTCCCCGGCGCTGGGGCGCCGCGGCGTCTACATCGCGGGCGAGCACGGGCACCTGATCCACGTGCCGTACGAGTGGTGCCTGCGCGCCGGCCGCGACAGCCGCCGCTGCGACACCCACCCGGGGGAGGAGTTCCCGAACGACGCGACCGAGGTCTACCCGGTGACGCCGGGCGGGAACACGAAGCTCGGCGACCGGCTCGGCAAACGCGTGCCGGCGGCGAGCTCGCCGATCGGGCGCCTCGTCGTCCGCGAGGGAGGCGAGACGCTCGACGCGGCGATGCAGGGCGCGGCCGACGGCCTAGTCACGCCGCGGCCCGGGTTCCCGTTCACGGCCGAGCTGTCCGGCGACGGGCACTTCCTCCACGTCCTCCCGACCGGCTTCCTGCGCCCCGACACCGAGTACGAGCTCGACGTCGCCGGCGAGTGGGCCGCCGAGGGCGGCGGGTCCGGGGCCTTCGACGACGGAATCCGCTTCCGGACCGCACCGGCACGGCTGAAGCGCCCGCCGCTCCGCGTCAAGCACGGCCACGTCACGGCGCTCAACATGCGCCGCCTCGCGATACCGCTGCCGCCGTTCCTGCCGAGCGTGAACCAGATCGGCTTCGACAGCTACGACTGGATCGTCGGGACGCTCGACATCACCCCGCCCGACGCGAGCGGCGAGGGCACGGCGCTGTTCTGGATCGTCGGCGCGCGCCGCGGCCGCGGCGGCGTCCCCGTGGCGGACCCGGCGAGCGAGTTCGCGTTCCCGCTCCTCGGCCGCTACCGCCGCGACTCGCTGATCCTCTCGGCCGAGGACCTGACGCTGACGTTCAGCTTCGGCCCGGTCCCGCTCGACGTGTTCCAGCTCCGCGGCCAGCTCCGCCGCGACCTGAAGATGCGGCCGGGGGCGAACCTGTACGCGGAGACGATCTGCGCCGACGTGCCGGTGTACGGGCCGTTCCTGCCGCTCACCGGGCTGTGCAACGCGGGCGGCAAGCTCGTGTCCTCGGGGACGTTCATCACCGACGCGTACGACCGCCGCGGCGAGGCCAACCGCCGCCCGCGCGGGCTACGCGTCGAATCCGTCGATCTCGAGCGGCCAACCGCTGGCGCGGCGGGCGCCGCCGAGGCGACGTTCTCGCTCGCCGGCGGCGCGCGCTATCCGGCCTCGCGCCACGTCGCCTCGATCCTGCTCACCGACGCCGCGACCGGCGAGCCGCTCAACCTCGACTACAAGGCGCTCACCTCGACGACGGCCGACGCGCAGGGGCAACCTCACGGGCGCGCGGGTCGAGATCCCGCCCGGCACGGAGCTCCCCGCCAGCGTGAGGCTGTACGTGATCGCCGACGTGTTCCCGCTGGCCGTGGTCGAGCGGCCGTGACGCCCAGAACGGGGCAGCAGCTGGAGAAGGACATCGCCGGGAAGTCGGGCGTGGGGTTAGATCATGAACTCGGCCCACAGCGGCCGATGGTCGGAGATGTGGTAGCGCACGAAGGCAAGGAAGTCCTTCAGCGGCCGCGAGTCCCATAGCACGTGGAACAGCGCTCCGTCGAAGTCGAATACCCCGATCCGCCCGCTGAACTGCGCCTCGGTCTCGCCGGGGAAGAAGACGACCTGGTCGTAATGGCTGTCAGAGGCGATGCTGGAGCCGATCTGCGTCGAGTGCGTGGGGACGTGCAGCCCGCGGCCGGTGAGCTGGTCGTAGATCGGATCGCCGGGCTCGGCCTTGGGGAGGTTGAAGTCGCCGAGCGGGATGATGTCCGCGGTGGACGCGTAGGGGCTGCGCCGGCGCTGGTCGGCCCAGCGCGCGACCGCCAGGGTCTCGAGGCGGCGGCGGTCGATCGAGTCCGCGCTGTCGGATCCGAAGTAGAGGTGCACGTTGACGAGCTCGAACAGGAACGACCCGGCCTGGAACAGGGCCAGGTAGGGATTGCGGTCGAAGCCCTCGAATTCCTGCTCGCTGTCCGGGAGATCGATGTGGTCGAGCTCGCTGGGCGGGATCGCGACCTCGCCCACCTCCTCGCCCTGTTTGACCTTGGTGGAGTCGTAGATGAAGGTGAGCCGCTCGTTGTTTCCGGCGGCGTCGGAGAACAGCATCTGGTAGGTGTCCGGCAGCTGCTCGCGGATCTCGCGCACCCCGGCGAGGTTGTCGTTCACCTCCTGCAGCGCGACGAGGTCGAACCAGGTCACGATCTCGGCGATCAGCCGGTAGTCGGCCTCGCTGCGCTCCTGCACGCCGAGGTTGGCGACGTTCCAGGTCGCGACCAGGAGCCGGTCCTCGGCCTTCTCCGGGACGTCGCGGCCTGGCTCGGACTCGCGGTGGCGCTGAAGCGCCTCCAGCTGCGTGTCGAGCCGGTAGTTGTAGGTGAAGGACGGCTTCGGAAACGGAGGCATCGGCTTTCTCCTGACCCCGGCTACAGCTGCCCGGAATCCTCGAGCATCCACTCGACCGTCCGGCGGATCGCCCTCCGGCCAGGGCGTGAACGTTACCCCGAGCTCACGCTCGGCCTTCGAGGCGTCGGCGCGGGCCTGCCATAACAACCACTGGAGGTCTCCGGAGGCCACCAGCGGCGGGCGCCGCGTCAGCCTCGCGAGCAGCTCGCCGCCGCCCGCGAGCGCCCGCGCGACACCGGCGGGGATCGTGCGCGGCACCCTTCCGCGACCCGCGGCCGCGACCGCCGCCTCGCACATCTCGCGGACGGTTGCGAAGCCGTTCGCCGCTATGTAGCGCTCCCCGGCCCGCCCGCGGTCGAAGGCGGCGAGATGGGCCGCGGCTACGTCCTCGGCGAGCGCCAGCGCCGCACCTCCCGGCTCCACGGCCCGGAGCCGTCCCAGGACCACGTCGCGGAACATCGCGTCGAACCCCGCCTCGGCCCACGGCCCCGGGCCGTAGATCCCGCCGGGATTGACGATCACGACCTCGATCCCGTGGGCGGCCTCCGCGAGCACCAGCTGCTCGGCCCGCTGCTTGGAGCGCTCGTACGGCGTGCCCTTCGGGTACTCGGCGAGCCCGTGCTCTCGCACCGTGCCTCCCCGCTCGGCGTGGAAGACGTCGTAGGTCGAGGTGTGGACGACCCGCCGCGCGCCCGCCTGCCGCGCGGCCGCGACGACGTTGGCGGCGCCGACAGCGTTGACGCGATCGAACTCGCCAGGATCGCGCAGCCATTGCTCGAAGATCCCCATGCAGTTGAAGACACCGTCGACGCCAGCCGCCGCGCGGTGAACCGAAGCGACGTCGGTGACGTCTCCGCGCACCAGCTCGACCCCGGCCGGAAGCCGGGAGCGGGCGCGGTCCGCGTCTCGAACCAGCGCGACGACCTCGTCGCCGCGCTCGACTGCTTGGATGGCGACGGCGTTTCCGACCTTCCCCGTTGCACCCGTCACCAGGACCCTCATCGGGCTTACTGGTTCGCCGTGGTCTCAAGCTCATCGACGAAAGCACGCGCGCGCGCCGCCGCGACCACGTTGCCCCTGCGATCGTAGATGCCCACGGCTTCGGCGGCGGTCGCGCGCGCATCCTCCTCCCGGCCGGCCAGGTGGAGAACCTCCGCCAGGTCGAGCAGGACGTCCCCGTGCAGGTTTACGAACTCGCTGTCCGCGGCGACCGCGACGCCCTCCCGGGCGAGCTGCTCGGCTTCCTCGAATTGTCTCCGCCTGGCGAGTAGACACGCGGGGACGCCCGTGCGCTTGATCAGCCACTCGCGGTCAGTCGGTGCCGGCGCGTCATCGATGGCGCCGAGCAGGGCGAAGGCGTCGTCGTAGCGCCCCTGCTCGTAGACGGCGCGCGGCAGATCGACCGCGACGGTGGACAGGAACCATCCCTCGCCGATCTCGCGGAAGGCCTGGTCTGCCCTTCGCATATCGCCCTCGGCGGCCACGGGGTCGCCTGCCATCAACTCGACATAGCCGCTGAGGAGCTCCTGGACGGCACCCTGCCACTTCATTCCGAGGTCCTGCGCGAGGGCGCGGCTCTCCGCGATGTGCTCGCGGGCCTCGTCGATGCGACCGCTCATCGCCTCGAGCACGGTGACGAACCCCGCCAGGTTCGCGTCGAGGGTGCGGTTCTCCGGCTCGGCTTGGAGCAACCGCTCGAGCCAGCGCAGACCCTCCGGGACCGGCATCGGACCGTAAATGGCGCACAGCGCGTTCTGGCCCAGGGCCCACCCGACCTCGCGCCGATTGCCGGCACGGCGGGCGTACTCCGCGGCCCGCGTCGCCGTGTCGCTCGCCTCGCGAAGGCGACCATCGCTCCAGTGGAGGTCGGAGAGAACCATCCACGCTCTGGCCAGCCCGGCCTCGTCCCCGAGCTCGCCGAGCATGTCGATCGCCGCCTCCATCTCGGCGGCGAGGGCGTCCAGGTCTATCCCCTCGGGGTCCCGGTACATCTCGATGCGCGGGCGCGTGACGGTGACGCGCCACTCCACATGGCGATCCCCATCGGTACGGGCTCGGGCTTGAGCGTCGGCGAGAAGCGTGCTGGCCTCCTCCACCTCGCCGATCTCGAACAGCGCGTAGCCGAGCTCCGGTAGCACGGCGAGGCCGGTCGAGCCCTTCGGCGTAGGGAGCGCGGCCGCTCGGCCGAGCAGGTTCACTGTCGCAGGCATGTCTCCGCGCTGGAAGGCTCGCGCTCCGGCGGAGGCAAGACGGTCGCTCGCGCGGTGCGCGACCTCGAGCTCCGCGTCGCCGACGGGGCCCAGCTCGGCTCGGTAGCGGAAAGACTGCTCGAGGTGGTAGCCGACGATCTCGGACTGCTCGGCGACCCCGTTGCGGGCCGGGTCCTCGCTCCATGTGGCGAAGCGCTCGTGTAGCTCAGCGCGCAGGCTCTTGGGGGTCGCTCGGTACGCCGCCTCCTGGATCAGGATGTGGCGGAACCGAAAGCCTCGGCCCGGTCCAGGCGATGGCGCGGGGGCGACGAACTCCTTGCGGGCAAGGGACTCGAGATGGTGAGCCGCGAATGCGCGCGCCTCCTCCGGCAGGAGGTCGACCGTGGCCTCCGCCGAGAACTCCTTGCCGACGACGGCGGCTCGGCCGATCACGGCCCGCTCGCCCGGCCCAAGGCGATCCAGGCGGGCGGACAGCAGTGCGGCGATCGTCGGCGGGATCGTCGGCTCTGTGCCGGGGCCATCGCCCTGCTTGACCAGCGCGACGAGCTGCTCGATGAAGAGTGGGTTTCCCTCGGCGGTCTCGAGCACGCGTTCCGTGGTGGCCGGGCCCACACCGCGAGCGATGTTGCCGATCAGCGTCTCGCAGTCGGCATCGGGAAGGCGCTCGAGTACCAGGGAGCTCGCGTTCGGCCTTGCGCTGTCCCAGTCGGGTCGCTGCTCGAGCAGCTCGGGACGTGCGATGCACACGAGGAGAATCGGGAATCCCTGCCCTCGCTCAGCGAGGTACGACGACCAGATCGAGGAAGGTGGGCTCCGCCCAGTGGACGTCCTCGAAGAAGAGGACCAGGGGCTGCTCGCGGGCAAGCGCCTCGAACAGCCGCCTGGTGGCCCAGAAGATCTCCTCGCGCTCGGCCTCCCCGGCGCCGATCGCCCTATCGAGGCCCTCGGCGAGCGTTCGGGCATCCTCGCCGCCAGCGAGTGCACGTTCGCTCGGCGACCCTGTGAGCTGGCTGACCATCTCGCGCAGCGGCCAGAACGTGATGCCCTCGCCGTACGGCACGCAGCGGCCCACGAGGACCGTGGCCTCCTCGCCGGCGTGCGCGGCGAGCTCCTGCGCCAGCCGCGACTTCCCGATCCCGGCCGTGCCGAGGATCGTGAGCAGATGCAGGGCGCGCTGGCGGGTCACGGCCTCGAACGCCTGCCGGAGCCGGGCGAGCTC
Organism: uncultured bacterium; assembly: GCA_963753385.1. Classification (GTDB taxonomy): domain Bacteria; phylum Actinomycetota; class Thermoleophilia; order Solirubrobacterales; family 70-9; genus JALZKA01. The sequence continues at coordinate 124 of CAVWCC010000015.1, read as the reverse complement.
GCGGTTGCGGCCCACCAGTGGCGCTCGCAGCGATCCGACCGCGGGCCGTTCGCGCGCCACGTCGCGAAGCCGCCAGGCGATCCGCGCTTCCGTCTCGACCCGCTCGACCGTGGCGGATCCGCGA
>CAVWCC010000014.1:0-27445 GCA_963753385.1 uncultured bacterium | reverse complement strand
TGGAGGCGTGGCGCGGGCGGAGCCTCTGGAAAGCGCGTCCGGGCGCGTCTGGCGCCTGCTCGAGCTCGTCCCGGAGCGCCCACCGTTCGCCCGCCCGTCCGGGACGCCGATCGTCGGCCGCGACGGCGAGCTCGCCCGACTGCGGGAGGCGTTCGAGCAGGCTGTTCAGGAGCGCAGCCTGCGCTTTCTCACCATCGTGGGTCCGCCGGGAATCGGCAAGTCGAGGCTCGCGACAGAATTCGTCTCGCGGACCGCGGACGAGGCGACCGTGCTCGCCGGCCGCTGCGTCCCGTACGGGGAGGGGATCACGTTCTGGCCGCTGCGCGAGATGGTCAGGGAGCTCGGTGGCCCGGATTCCCTGCGCGAGCTCCTTGCCACGGAGGAGAGTGGCGAGTCGATCGGCGACCGTCTCTCGGAAGTCCTCGGCTTGGCCGAGGCAACGAGCAGCCGGGAGGAGATCTTCTGGGCCGCAAGGCGGTTGTTCGAGGCGATCGCGCGGGAGCGTCCACTCGTGCTCGCTTTCGAGGATGTCCACTGGGCCGAAGCGACGTTCCTGGATCTGATCGAGTATCTCGGCGAGGGAGGACGCGGGGTCCCGATCCTGCTCGTCTGCGTCGGGCGGCCGGAGCTGGTCGAGCGGCGCCCCGAGTGGGATGACGGGAAGCCCAACACGAGCACCCTCACGCTGGGCCCGTTGTCTGAGGCGGAAAGCGAGGCGCTAATCGAGCGGCGGGCGCCGACGCTGGCGGGCACCGTGCGGGATCGGGTGCTCGACGCGGCGGGTGGGAATCCGCTCTTCGTGGAGCAGATGGTCGCCATGCTCGCGCAGGCAGAGGTTCCTGATGAGGGGCTGCCGATCCCGCCGACCATCCAGGCCCTTCTGGCCGCGCGCCTCGATCGACTGGGGCCCGGCGAGCGCGCGATGGTCGCTCGCGCGGCGGTCATCGGCAGGGCGTTTCCCGCGCGGGCGGCGATCGAGCTCCTTCCCGCCGTGGCGCAGCCCTTCGCGACGAAGCACCTGGACTCGCTGGTCCGCAAGGAGCTGATCGAGCGGGCTCCACTGGGTCGCGCCGGCGAAGAGGATTTTCGGTTCGGACACGAGCTGATTCAGCAGGCGACCTACCGCTCGATTCCGAAGCGCCTGCGAGGAGAGCTCCACGAGAGCTTCGCCATCTGGCTGGAGAAGGCTGTTCCGGCGGAGGAGCCCGAGTACCCCGAGATCCTCGGCTACCACCTCGAGCAGGCGTTCCGCTACCGAGCGGAGCTCGGCGAGGTAACCGCCGAAGACCGTGTGCTCGCGTCGCGCGCCGCCGACCTCCTGGCCGATGCCGGCGGCCGTGCGTTCCGCCAGGGCGACATGCCGGCGTCGGTCAACCTCCTCGACCGTGCCGTCTCGCTACTCCCGCGTGAGGATCCGGCGGCGCTGATGCCGCTTCCCGACCTGGGCTACGCGCTGTTCGAGACCGGCGAGTTCGAGCGGGCGAGCGCTGTGCTCGCCGAGGCAATCGAGAGGGGACGCGCGAGTGGCGAGCGCGGTGTCGAGTGGGGCGCGACGGTGAAGCTCGGCCACGTGCGGATGTGGGCCGAGCCCGAGGGCGTCGACCCGGAGCGCCTCGGTCGCGAAGCGAGCAAAGCGATCAAGATTCTCGAGGAGATCGGCGACGACGCCGGGCTCGCGAGAGCCTGGCTGTTGCTCAACGACGTTCACTGGATGACGGGCAAGGTGGTGGAGGCGCAGAAAGCCGCAAAGCGAGCCGCCGACCACGCGCGCCGCGCCGGGAACAGCCAGGAGGAGGCCCGAAGCCTCGCTTGCTACGCGATCTGCCTCCTCCACGGGCCGACTCCGGTTGCCGAGGCCAGTCGCATCCTCGAGCGGCTGCTGGAGGCGGCGGAGGGTAACCCATACATCGAGGCGAGCCTGTCGGGTTACCTGGCCTGCCACGAGGCCATGAGCGGTCACATCGAGCCCGCGCGGGCACACGCCGCGCACAGCCGGGAGCTCAGTCGCGATCTCGGGCTCGCGTTCCAGACGGGATGTCAGACGGTGCTGAGCGGATACACGGAACTGCTCGCGGGTGATCCAAGCGCCGCCGAGGGGCACCTTCGAGACGCCAAGGACACCTGCAGCGAGATCGGCGACAGATGGTGGCTTTCGACAATCGCGGTGGATCTCCCACGTCCTGTTTACGAGCAGGGCCGCTACGAGGAGGCCATGTCCCTGGTCGAGGCGATCGATGAGGTGCCCGCCCCGGCCGATCGCGAATGGCAAATCAAGCGATGCGGCATTCGAGCCAGATGCCTGGCGAGGCGCGGGCAGTCCGCGGAGGCCGAGGCCTGTGCCCGCGAGGCGGTTTCCCTTGCCGGGCAGAGCGATTTCCTCGGGTTCCACGCCGATGCGTTCACGGACCTTGCGGAGGTGCTTCGGCTCAGCGGCCGAGTCGAGGAGGCGACCGCCGCAATCGAGGAGGCCGTGCGGTTGTATGAGCGAAAGGGGAACGCCACCTCGGCTCGGTCTGTCGGGAGCTCTGCTGGTAGCGTCCGCGTTAAGGGAGAGCGATGCAGTTCCAGATCCTCGGGCCGCTGGAGGTGCGCCGTAACGGGACGCAGGTGGCGCTGGGCGCGGCGAAGCAACGGGCCTTGCTCGCGATCCTGCTGGTGCACGCGAACGAGCTCGTATCCAGCGATCGCCTCATCGACGAGCTGTGGCCGCAGCCGCCGGAGACCGCCGCCAACACCCTCCAGGTGTACGTGGGAAAGCTCCGCAAGGCGCTCGAGCCGGGGCGTGCGCGGGGAGCCCCCGCCGAGGTCTTGATCACCCGCGCTCCCGGGTACATGCTTCGCGTCGAGGCGGGGCAGCTCGACGCGGAGCGCTTCGAGAGCCAGCTCGCCGACGGAAGCCGCGCGCGCGAGGCGGGCGAGAGCCCCGCCGCCGCCGAGCTCCTTCGCGACGCGCTGGCGCTGTGGCGGGGCGACGCGCTCGCCGACTTCGTCTACGAGCCGTTTGCCCAGGGCGAGATCGCCCGCCTGGAGGAGCTGCGCACGGTCGCGCTCGAGGAGCGCCTCGAGGCCGACCTCGCGCTGGGGCGCCACACCGCGATCGTCGGCGAGCTCGAGGCGCTGGTCCGCGAGCATCCGCTGCGCGAGCGCCTGCGCGCCCAGCTCATGCTCGCCCTGTATCGCGACGGGCGCCAGGCCGAGGCGCTCGAGGTCTACCGGGACGCGCGCCGCACGCTCGACCGAGGAGCTCGGGATCGATCCCGGCCCGGAGCTGCAGCGGCTCGAGGGGGCGATCCTGCGGCAGGAGGCGGAGCTGGAGCTGCCGGTGGAGGCCGTGGCCGTGCCGGCTGCGCCCGTCGAGGTCGGGACACGGGCGCCCGAGACGCGCAAGACGGTCACGGTGCTGGTCGCCGCCCGGCCCGCGCGCGAGGGCGTCGACCCGGAGGCGCTTCGCGCCCTCGACGAGGGCTATCTCGACGCGGCCAGGCGCACGATCGAGCGCCATGGCGGCAGCGTCGAGAGCGTCCTCGGCGATCGAGTGCTCGCGGTGTTCGGCGTCCCGCGGGTGCACGAGGACGACGCCCTGCGCGCGGCTCGCGCCGCGGTGGAGCTGCCGAGCGGGCAGGTCGGTCTCGCTACCGGCGAGGTGGTGACGGGGGAGTCCGAGTCGGCGCGCTCGTCGCTTGCCGGAGAGCCACTCGCGCGCGCGGGAGAGCTGGCGGACGCCGCCCCCCCGGGCGGGGTCCTGGTCGCCGACGCGACGCACAGGCTGCTCGGGGACGCCGCACGGGTGGAGCCCGCCGCCAACGGGGACCAACCGGCGTGGCGCCTGCTGGAGGTGGTCCCCCGGCCCCCGCCGCTCTCGCATCCGCCGGAGGTCCCGCTCGTGGGTCGCGAGGGCGAGCTGGCTCAGCTCCGGGGCGCGTTCGAGAGCACAGCCCGCGAGCGCACGGTCCACCTGTTCACGATCCTCGGCGCGGCCGGGATCGGGAAGACGAGGCTGGCGGAGGAGTTCGCCTCGCGGGTGGCCGGCGAGGCGACCGTGCTCGCGGGCCGCTGCGTCCCCTACGGCGAGGGGATCACCTTCTGGCCGATGCGCGAGATCATTGCCCGGCTCACGGCGGCGGACCCGCTCTCCCAGCTGCTCGCGGGGGAGGAGGACGCCGAGCCGGTGGCCGAGCGGGTGACGGAGGCGACCGGGCTGACCGAGGCCGCGAGCAGCCTGGAGGAGATCTTCTGGGCCTTCCGGCGGCTGCTCGAGACGATCGCGCTCGAGCGGCCAGTGGTCGTCGTCATCGAGGACCTCCACTGGGCAGAGCCCACGCTGCTCGACTTGATCGAGTACCTGGCGGAGCGCGTGCGCGGCGCGCCGATCCTTCTCCTCTGCCTCGCCCGTCCTGAGCTGCTCGAGGGGCGCCCCGGATGGGGAGGCGGCAAACGCAACGCCAGCTCTCTGTTCCTGGAGCGGCTCTCGGAGGCGGAGTCCGAGCAGCTCATCGACACGCTCGCAGCCAGCCTGCCCGCGACCACCCGGGCCCGGGTGCAGGAGACCGCCGAGGGCAATCCGCTCTTCCTGGAGCAGATCCTCGCGATGCTCGCCGAGGGGCGGACGCCCAAAGGCGAGGTCCCGATCCCGCCCACGATCCAGGCGGTCCTGGCGGCCCGCCTCGACCGGCTCGGCCCGGGCGAGCGGGCCGTGATCGAGCGCGCGGCCGTGGTCGGGAAGGAGTTCCAGGAGCCGGCCGTGGAGGAGCTGGTTCCAGACGACGCCCGGCCCTTCGCCTCCAGGCACCTGGAGGTGCTAGTCGGCAAGGAGCTGCTGAACCCGGTGCGCTCGCTGCCCGAGCAGCAGTCGTTCCGGTTTCGCCACGTGCTGATCCAGCAGTCAACCTACCGCGCGATCCCCAAGCGCCTGCGCGCGCGGCTTCATGAGCGGGTCGCGGAGTGGCTGGAGCGAAGCGTCGGGGAAGGAACCGCCGAGTACGCCGAGACCGCCGGCTTCCACCTCGAGCAGACCTACCGCTACCGGGCCGAGCTGGGCCCGGTCGACGACGAGGACCGCCGGCTGGCGCGGCGCGCCGCCGAGCTGCTCGGCTCCGCCGGGGGGCGGGCGTTCGGTCGCGGCGACATGCCGGCGTCGGTCAACCTGCTGGGACGCTCCGTCTCCCTGCTGGACGGCGACGATCGCGCCGCGCTCGAGCTCCTGCCCGATCTGGGCTACGCGCTGTTCGAGATCGGCGAGCTCAAGCGAGCGAGCAGCGTGCTCGCCGACGCGATCGAGCGCGGGCGATCCCTCGGGGATCGCGCCGTCGAGTGGAGCGCGATCGTGAAGCTCGGCAACGTCCGCATGTACACAGAGCCCGAGAGCATGGACGCCGAGAGCCTGATCAGCGACGCGTCCGCGGCGATCGACGTGCTTGAGGAGCTCGGGGACGACCTCGGCCTGGCCAGGGCCTGGAGCCTGCTCGCGGAGGCCCGCTGGATCACCGGCGCGATGGCCGAGGCAACGGAGGCGTACGAGCACTCGGCCGAGCACGCCCGGCGCGCCGGTAGCCGGCGAGAGGAGGCATGGGCGCTCGGTGCGGTCGCGATGGCACTCCTTTACGGTCCGACCGCGGCCGCGGAGGCGACTCGCACGACCGAGCGGCTGCTCCGCGAGGCGGCGGGGGACCTCGTCTTGGAGGCGAACCTGTCGGGCTTTCTGGCCGTCCACGAGGCGATGACCGGCCGCTTCGAGGAGGCGAGAGCACACATCGCGCAGAGCTGCGAGCGGCTCACCGATCTCGGGCTCAGATGGCAGGCGGGCGTCCAGGAGCTGCTGCGCGGATACATCGAGCTGCTCGGCGGCGATCCCGTCGCCTCCGAGCGCTACATGCGGGCCGCGCGGGACTCGTTCATCGCGATCGGCGACAAGTGGTTCTGGAGCTCGGCCTTGGTGGACTTGCATCGACCCGTGTACGAGCAGGGTCACTACGACGAGGCGCTCTCCCTCGTCGAGGCGATCGACGAGGTGCCGGCGCCGGCCGATGTCGAGTGGCAGATCAAGCGCAGGGGCGTTCGCGCCAGGCTGTCTGGCGCGGGAGGGGCGGGTCGAGGAGGCCGAGCGCCTGGCTCGCGAGGGCGTCGCGATCGGCGCCCGGACCGACGAGCTGTGGTTCCGCGCCGACGCGGTGATCGACCTCGCGGACGTGCTGCGGGTGGCGGGCCGCCTCGCGGAGGCCGCCGACACCGCGGAGGAGGCGCTACGCCTGTACGAGCGCAAGGGCATCGTCCCGTCGGCGGCGCGCGCCCGGGCTCTCGTCGAGGAGCTTCGGGGCGAGGCGCCCGTGGTGTCGCGAGTCGACCCGACCCGATGAGGGTCCTGGTGACGGGAGCGACGGGGAAGGTCGGAAACGCCGTCGCCCGCCAACCGGTCGAGCGCGGAGACGAGGTCGTCGCGCTGGTTCGAGACACGGACCGCGCCAGCTCCACGCTTCCGGCCGGGGTCGAGCTGGTGCGCGGAGACGTCACCGACGTCGCTTCGGTTCACCGCGCGGCGGCTGGCGTCGACGGTGTCTTCAACTGCATGGGGATCTTCGAGCAGTGGCTGCGCGATCCTGGCGAGTTCGATCGCGTCAACGCTGTCGGCGCCGCCAACGTCGTCGCGGCCGCGCGGCAGGCGGGCGCACGGCGGGTCGTCCACACCTCGACCTACGACGTCTTCCACGCCGAGCGGGGAGGCACGGTGCGAGAGCACGGGCTTGCCGAGTACCCGAAGGGCACGCCGTATGAGCGCTCCAAGCAGCGGGCCGAGCAGCTGGTGCTCGCGGAGGCCGCCCACGGGATCGAGGTCGTGATCGTCAATCCCGGCGGGATCTACGGCCCGGGGCCATGGGCCGAGGCGGGGTTCGACGCGATGTTCCGCGACGTGGTCCTGGGACGGCTCCGGGTCGTGGAGCCGGGAGGTGCGGCGCTGGCGCTCGCCGAGGACGTAGCCGCGGCCCATCTCGCCGCCTTCGACCGCGGGCGGGCCGGGGAGCGCTACATAGCGGCGAACGGCTTCGCAACCGTCCGAGAGATGTGCGAGGGGGCGGTCGCGGCCGCGGGTCGCGGAAGGGTGCCGCGCACGATCCCCGCCGGTGTCGCGCGGGCGCTCGCGGGCGGCGGCGAGCTGCTCGCGAGGCTGACCCGGCGCCCGCCGCTGGTGGCCTCCGGAGACCTCCACTGGTTGTTATGGCAGGCCCGCGCCGACGCCTCGAAGGCCGAGCGTGAGCTCGGGGTAACGTTCACGCCCTGGCCGGAGGGGATCCGCCGTACTGTCAAGTGGCTGCTCGACGATTCCGGGCAGCTGTAGCCGGGGTCAGGAGAAAGCCGATGCCTCCGTTTCCGAAGCCGTCCTTCACCTACAACTACCGGCTCGAGACGCAGCTGGCGGCGCTTCAGCGCCACCGCGACTCGGAGAGCCGCGACGTCCCGGAGAAGGCCGAGGACCGGCTCCTGGTCGCGACCTGGAACGTCGCCAACCTCGGCGTGCAGGAGCGCAGCGAGGCCGACTACCGGCTGATCGCCGAGATCGTGACCTGGTTCGACCTCGTCGCGCTGCAGGAGGTGAACGACAACCTCGCCGGGGTGCGCGAGATCCGCGAGCAGCTGCCGGACACCTACCAGATGCTGTTCTCCGACGCCGCCGGAAACAACGAGCGGCTCACCTTCATCTACGACTCCACCAAGGTCAAACAGGGCGAGGAGGTGGGCGAGGTCGCGATCCCGCCGAGCGAGCTCGACCACATCGATCTCCCGGACAGCGAGCAGGAATTCGAGGGCTTCGACCGCAATCCCTACCTGGCCCTGTTCCAGGCCGGGTCGTTCCTGTTCGAGCTCGTCAACGTCCACCTCTACTTCGGATCCGAGAGCGCGGACTCGATCGACCGCCGCCGCCTCGAGACCCTGGCGGTGGCGCGCTGGGCCGACCAGCGCCGCAGCAGCCCCTACGCGTCCACCGCGGACATCATCCCGCTCGGCGACTTCAACCTCCCCAAGGCCGAGCCCGGCGATCCGATCTACGACCAGCTCACCGGCCGCGGGCTGCACGTCCCCACGCACTCGACGCAGATCGGCTCCAGCATCGCCTCTGACAGCCATTACGACCAGGTCGTCTTCTTCCCCGGCGAGACCGAGGCGCAGTTCAGCGGGCGGATCGGGGTATTCGACTTCGACGGAGCGCTGTTCCACGTGCTATGGGACTCGCGGCCGCTGAAGGACTTCCTTGCCTTCGTGCGCTACCACATCTCCGACCATCGGCCGCTGTGGGCCGAGTTCATGATCTAACCCCACGCCCGACTTCTCGGCGATGTCCTTCTCCAGCTGCTGCCCCGTTCTGGGCGTCACGGCCGCTCGACCACGGCCAGCGGGAACACGTCGGCGATCACGTACAGCCTCACGCTGGCGGGGAGCTCCGGTGCCGGGCGGGATCTCGACCCGCGCGCCCGTGAGGTTGCCCCGCGCGTCGGCCGTCGTCGAGGTGAGCGCCTTGTAGTCGAGGTTGAGCGGCTCGCCGGTCGCGGCGTCGGTGAGCAGGATCGAGGCGACGTGGCGCGAGGCCGGATAGCGCGCGCCGCCGGCGAGCGAGAACGTCGCCTCGGCGGCGCCCGCCGCGCCAGCGGTTGGCCGCTCGAGATCGACGGATTCGACGCGTAGCCCGCTTGGGCGGCGGTTGGCTTTGCCGCGGCGGTCGTACGCGTCGGTGATGAACGTCCCCGAGGACACGAGCTTGCCGCCCGCGTTGCACAGCCCGGTGAGCGGCAGGAACGGCCCGTACACCGGCACGTCGGCGCAGATCGTCTCCGCGTACAGGTTCGCCCCCGGGCGCATCGTCAGGTCGCGGCGGAGCTGGCCGCGGAGCTGGAACACGTCGAGCGGGACCGGGCCGAAGCTGAACGTCAGCGTCAGGTCCTCGGCCGAGAGGATCAGCGAGTCGCGGCGGTAGCGGCCGAGGAGCGGGAACGCGAACTCGCTCGCCGGGTCCGCCACGGGGACGCCGCCGCGGCCGCGGCGCGCGCCGACGATCCAGAACAGCGCCGTGCCCTCGCCGTTCGCGTCGGGCGGGGTGATGTCGAGCGTCCCGACGATCCAGTCGTAGCTGTCGAACCCGATCTGGTTCACGCTCGGCAGGAACGGCGGCAGCGGTATCGCGAGGCGGCGCATGTTGAGCGCCGTGACGCGGCCGTGCTTGACGCGGAGCGGCGGGCGCTTCAGCCGTGCCGGTGCGGTCCGGAAGCGGATTCCGTCGTCGAAGGCCCCGGTCCCGCCGCCCTCGGCGGCCCACTCGCCGGCGACGTCGAGCTCGTACTCGGTGTCGGGGCGCAGGAAGCCGGTCGGGAGGACGTGGAGGAAGTGCCCGTCGCCGGACAGCTCGGCCGTGAACGGGAACCCGGGCCGCGGCGTGACTAGGCCGTCGGCCGCGCCCTGCATCGCCGCGTCGAGCGTCTCGCCTCCCTCGCGGACGACGAGGCGCCCGATCGGCGAGCTCGCCGCCGGCACGCGTTTGCCGAGCCGGTCGCCGAGCTTCGTGTTCCCGCCCGGCGTCACCGGGTAGACCTCGGTCGCGTCGTTCGGGAACTCCTCCCCCGGGTGGGTGTCGCAGCGGCGGCTGTCGCGGCCGGCGCGCAGGCACCACTCGTACGGCACGTGGATCAGGTGCCCGTGCTCGCCCGCGATGTAGACGCCGCGGCGCCCCAGCGCCGGGGACGCGTTGAGGTCGTCGCGGTCGGAGAGGACGCGGCTTCGCGGCGTGGCGTCGTAGGACCACCGCCGGGTGCCGTCGTCGCCGTTCAGCGCGTAGAGCTTGCCGTTCGCCGATCCGAAGTAGACGATCTCGCCGCCGCCGCGCGGCGCGCGCCCGATCGCCGGCGAGGAGCGGATCGGGTCGCCGGTGTCGTGGCGCCACACCATGCTTCCGTCGGGCGCGAGCTTGTACAGCGAGCCGTCCGTCGACCCGACGTAGATCGCGTCGGTGCGCCCGCTCGGCGTCCGTGCTCAGCGCCGGCGAGCTGTAGATGTGGTCGGCGGTCGGGAACTCCCACCTCACCTCGCCGGTGTCGGGGTCGAGCGCGTACAGGATGCCGTCGAACGAGCCGATGTACACGGTGCCGTCCGAGCCGATCGCCGGCGAGGAGGTGACGAACCCGACCGTGAGCCGGTTCCACAGCTCCTCGCCCGCCGGGTCGAGCGCGTGGATGAAGAGGTCGAGCGAGCCGAAGTACTCGTTCCCGTCCTCGCCGATCCCGACCGCCGACCAGACGGAGTTCTCGGTCGGGAACAGCCACCGAAGCGACCCGTCGGGGTTGAGCGCGTAGAGCCCGCCGCCGGTGTTGCCGGCGTAAAGCGTCCCGCCCGGCCCGATCACGACGTTGCCCTCCCACCAGTTGACGATCTGGCCCTCCCCGGGCGGGCGCGTCGGCTCGAACGTCCACGCGATCCGCTTCGAGCGCGCGAGGTCGCGGCGGCCGAGCTTGCGCAGCCGGTACAGCTTCTCGTCGCCGGAGCCGAACGTCAGCGTCTTCGAGCCGAGCTCGGGGTCGCGCGCGCCGAGCGCGGCCGCGGAGTCGATCACGCCGCCCGTGCGGAAGCGCCACCGCAGCCCGCCGCCGGGCCCGACCGCGTACAGGTACCCGTCGGCCGAACCGGCGTAGACCGTCCCGTCGCCGCCGATCACCGGGGTGCTGAAGATCCCCTTCCCGGTGCGATACCGCCACGGGTCGTCGCCGCGGTGGTAGCGCGCGCGGATCGGGCTCAGCCCCGTGTTTCGCTGGTCGCGGCGGAACATCGGCCACGGCGAGCCCGGGTCGACCGGGACGTCGTAGGTGAAGCTCGCCCGCTCGCCGCTCGACGCCGCGGCGGCGGGCGGGGCGAGCGCGGCGACGGCGACGAGCGCGGCCGCGACGCACGTGCAGCCCGCCAGCACCGATATGTGCCTCCCGCTCACCGGCGGGGCGAGTCTAGATTCTTTCGGCCAGACTTCGAGCGGTGGAAGCCGGCCAGCCCCCCACCTGGGCCGCGCCGCGGACGTTCTTCGGGGTCCCGAGCGTCCGGGATCTCACCGACCTCGACGCGCAGGTGGCGTTCCTCGGCGTCCCCTACGACGGCGGAACGCCCCAGCCCGGCCTCGGAGGGATCCCCACCGGCCAGTCGCTGGGCCCGGCCGCGGCGCGGCAGGCGAGCTACGACCAGTTCGAGTACAGCGACCCACCCGGGTCCGAGCGCGCCGACGGCGCGATCGGCTGGTACGACGTCGAGGCCGACCGCGACTACCTCGTCGGCGTGACGATGGCCGACGCCGGCGACGTCGTTATCCAGGGGTCCGACGTCGAGGGCAACTATGCGCGGATCACCGCGGCCGCGCGCGGGATCGCGGAGCGCGGCGCGCTGATGGTCGCGGTCGGCGGCGACCACTCGATCAGCTACCCGCTCGGGCTCGGAATGGAGCCGCTCGGCGAGCTCGACGTCGTCCACGTCGACGCCCACACCGACTTCATCGACGTGCTCGACGGCTCGCGGCTGACCGGCGCGAGCCAGCTGCGGCGGCTCGCCGAGCTCGACTTCGTGCGTACCGTCAGCGCGCTCGGGGTCCGCAACGTGGCCCGCGAGGAGGTCGATGGCATGAGGGAGCTCGGCGGCAGGTGGGCGACGAGCCTCGACGTAATCGATACCGGGCCCGCGAAGGTCGTGCGCGAGACCGTCCCCGAGGCCGACCGTCTCTACGTCTCGATCGACCTCGACGTGCTCGACGCATCCGTAGCGCCCGGTCACTCGCTCCCGGAGCCCGGCGGGCTGAGCTACCGCCAGCTCCGCGCGATCCTCGTCGAGGTGGCGCGCCGCGGCCGGGTGATCGGATTCGACGTCGTCGAGCTCAACCCGTCGCGCGATCCGTCGGGGACGACGGCGCGCGTCGCGACGTGGATCGTCACCCACTTCCTCAGCGAGATCTTCGACCAGCCGCGCTGACGCCGGTCTCGGTTCGCGCGAACTCGATGAACGCGCGGGCGGCCGGCGACATGTGGCGGCGCTCGCGCCACAGAAGCGCCACCGGCATGCGGACCGATGGCTTCAGGCCGCGGACCTCGACCGGCGGTCCCTCCCGACGCGTCAGCGACCGCGGCAGGATCCCGCACCCGAACCCGCCGGAGACGAGGCAGCGGAGCAGGAACGGGTCGCCGCTCTCGAGCGCGAGCGCGGAATGTCTCTCCGGCGCTCGCGAAGAAGGCGTCGCCGGCCGCCTTGGACGCCGAGCCGGTACGCGGCATGACGATCGGGAAGTCGCGCAGGTCGCGAGCGGTCAGGCGACCCCTTCCCGGCGCGCGGCCGGGGCCGAAGACCGCCACCAGCTCCTCCTCGCTGAGTCGCTCGACGACGAGCTCGTCCGGAGGCTGCGACGCGAGCATCGAGAACGCGGCGTGGATCTCGTCCTCGACCAGGTAGCGGAGCATGTCGCCGGCGGTGCCCTCGCGCATGGCGATCTCGATTCCGGGGTGCGCCTCGCTGAAGCGCGCCAGCAGCATCGGCACGTCGATCTCCCCGGCGGGAAGCAGCGCGCCGACCGAGATCTGTCCGCGGATCAGGCCGTTGAGCTCGTCGATCTCGCTGCGCACGCCGTCGATCTCGGCGATCACGGCGCGCGCCCGATCCGCGACCGCGTCGCCGGCCTCGGTCGTGGCGACGCTGCGGCTCGTGCGCTCGAACAGCTCCGTGCCGAGCTCCGCCTCGAGGCGGCGGATCTGGTGCGAGAGCGCCGACTGGGCGACGTGGAGCTCGTCCGCGGCGCGGGTGAAGTGGCGGTGGCGCGCGACCGCCTCGACGTATCTGAGTTGGCGCAGCTCCATCGCCGATCAATCGTAAAACACGATTGATGCCGTGACAACGACATCTTGCATTGATCGTCGGAGGGCGGCACACTCTTCCCCATGGAAGCCGTCACCCTCCGCCCCACGAACGCAGCCGACCGGCCCGCTCTTCAGCGCCTCGCGGAGCTCGAGTCGCGTTGGTTCCCTCCCCCCGGACCCCATCTCGTCGCGGTCACCGAAGGGCGCGTCGACGCCGCGATCTCGCTCAGCAGCGGCGAGGTGATCGCGGACCCGTTCCGGCGTACCGCCGAGCTGAGCGACCTGCTGCGACTCCACGCCAAGACGAGGCGCGTCGCTCGCGACGATCGCCGTGCGCGCCGAGCCCGTCCGCGTCCTGCGCTGGCGCCGACATGAGCGGGCGGATCGAGATCCGCCGCGAGCTCCGCGAGGGCGATCTCGAGGAGATCGTCGCCTTCCACGGGCGCGTCTACGGTCGCGAGTATGGCGTCGACGATCGCTTCGAGGAGATGGTCGCCGGGGCCGTCGGGGACGCCATCCGACGCGGCTATCCCTGCGAGCGCGAGCGCGTGTGGATCGTCGAGCGCGGCGGCGAGTTCGCCGGCTGCCTCGCGCTCACCGACGAGGGCGACGACACCGGTGCGGTCCGGTGGTTCGTGTTGCACCCCTCCGTCCGGGGGCGCGGGCTCGGCCGGCGGCTGATGGACGAGCTGATGTCGGAAGCGCAGGAGCTCGGCTTCGAGCGGCTGAAGCTCGAGACCTTCAGCGACCTGACCGTCGCCGCGGGCATGTACCGCTCGTACGGATTCGAGATCGTCGACGAGGACACCCGGCCCCGGTGGGGCCGGGACACCATCACCTACCAGTACTACGAGTTGGACCTCGCGAGGCGCGCCCGCGACGAGGCCGCCATGGACCCCGTCGCGGGATCGGCCTAGCTGCGCCGCTACGGACTCAGGTCAGCTCGTCGAGCTGGGCCATTCCTCGCTGGAGCTGAGCGCCAAGCTCGTCTCCAGTGATCCCCGAGACGACGCCGAGCGATTCCACTATGAGGTTCGCGCGCGTGAGCATCACCGCGAACTCGTCGCTGCGCTGTATCTCGTCGAGTGCCTCGGCTTCACCCTGAAGGATCGCGAATCCGTTCAGATCGCCGCCGTGGGGGGTCAGGAACGCGACCTGAAGGCTCTCGATCTTTCCCTCGCTTTGCAGCCTCCCCCAGTACTCGACGCTTTCCTGAAAGACGTTCTGCGCCTGTCGCTCGCGGCCCCTGACCGGGGATCCCCAGCCCAGGAACAGGATCGAATCGGCCATCTCACTACCTCCTTGTGTCGTCCAGAGCTCTGCCGCCACCGTAGGCGAGTGATCCGCCCAGGTCAATCTCGCTGGGACGCGCCGGTCCGTAACATGACCGCGTGGCCACGCTGCCACAGCTCGACCCTCCGGGAGTGGCGGAGGTAGGCGGGAGACTGCGGGACAACATCCGGCGGGCGCTCAAGGTTCGCGACGAGGTCATCCGCGATCTGCTCGTCGCGCTGATCGCCGACGGGCACATCCTGATCGAGGACTTTCCGGGGGTCGGCAAGACGGCGCTGGCGCGCGCGCTCGCGCGCTCGGTCGACGCCGAGTACGCGCGCGTGCAGTGCACCGCCGACCTGCTGCCCGCCGACGTGATCGGGACCACCGTCTTCGACCAGCAGGCGGCCGAGTTCGAGTTCCACCCCGGCCCGGTGTTCGCGAACGTCGTCCTCATCGACGAGATCAACCGCGCATCGCCGAAGACGCAGTCGGGGCTGCTCGAGTGCATGCAGGAGCGGCGCGTGACCGTCGACCGCGAGTCGCACGAGCTGGCGCGGCCGTTCCTGGTCGTCGCGACCCAGAACCCGATCGAGTACGAGGGCACCTACCCGCTGCCCGAGGCGCAGCTCGATCGCTTCATGGTCCGGCTCGCGCTCGGCTACCCGTCTGCCGACGATGAGGCCGACATGTTCGCCCAGCACGCGGAGCGCGACCGGGTCCTGGACCTGGAGCCGGTCGCCGAGCTGGGGACGGTGCTCGGCGCCCAGCGGGCCGCGGCGGCGGTCCACGGCGCCGAGCCGCTGCGCCGCTACGTGGTCGCGCTGTGCGAGGCGACCCGCGAGCACCCCGGGGTCGAGCTGGGCGCCAGCCCGCGCGCCGGCCTGATGCTGTTCCAGGCGGCCAAGGCGCTGGCCGCGCTGGAGGGCCGCGACCACGCGCTGCCCGACGACGTGCAGGCGCTGGCGGGCTCGGTGCTCGCCCACCGGCTGCTGCTCGGCCCCGGCGCGGTCGAGGACGAGCGCGAGGCGGTCGTCCGCGACGCGATCGAGCGCGTGCCGGCGCTGTAGGCCGCAGACGCGATGACCCCCGCCGCGCGCACGTCCTTGAAGCTCGCGGCGGCGCTGCTCGCGACGGGGCTCCTCTTCGACTCGCCGACGCTGCTCGTGCCGGGGGCGGGGCTGGCGCTGGCGGCCGCAGGCGCGTGGGCGTGGGTGGAGGCGGCGGCGCGCGCGGCACGGCTTGAGCGCCTGCGGGGGCCGGCGAGCGTGGTCGAGGGGGAGCCCTACCCGCTGCGGATCGTGGTGCGCCGCGGGCCGCTGCCGGTGCGCGGGGAGCTCAGCGACCCGTTGCTCGCCGAGCCGCTGCCGGTCCGGTCGCAGCTGCGCGGCCGCGCGACCCAGGTCTCGCACTCGATCGACTTCGCCCGTCGCGGCCGCCACCGGCTGGAGCCGGCGAGGCTGGCGGTCCGCGATCCGCTGGGGCTGCACGCGCGCGAGGTTCCGAGCGAGCACGGCGGCGAGCTGCTCGTGCTGCCGCGGATCGAGCCGGTGCGGGCCCCCGGCGAGAGCAACGGGGGTGCCGGCGAGGGGGAGTCCGAGGAGCTCGGCGACGGCGGCGGCGTGTCGGCGCTCGAAGCGCGCGCGGTCGATTTCGAGATCGACGGCCTGCGCCCGTACCGCGAGGGAAGCTCGGCGAGCCGCATCCACTGGCCGGCGGTGGCGCGGACGGGGGAGCTGATCGAGCGCCGGCTCGTCGACGGCGGCGACCGCTCGCCGCTGGTGGTGCTCGACGCCGAGCGGCCCGAGAGCGAGGAGTCGCTCGACATGGCGGTGCGCGCGGCGGGGTCGCTGTGCGTGCACCTGGCGCGGGCGGCGGGCGGCTGCGCGCTGCTGCTCGCGCGCGAGCGCCGCCCGCTCGCGGTCGACGCCGAGCTGCGCGCGTGGCCGGTGGCACACGCGAAGCTCGCGCTCGTCGAGGCGGGTGGTGGGACGCCGGCGGTCGGCCGCGCCGGTCACACCGGCGCGATCCTGTGGGTGACCGCGCGCGGCGGCCCGATGCCGCGCGCCGCGCGCGGGCCGTCGGCGCCCTCGTTCGTGGTCTCGCCGCACCCGGTCGCCGGCGCGCCGGTCGCGTTCCGGGTCGCCGGGTGCGCGGGGCAGGCGCTCGGCGCCGCCGCGCGGCGGCGCGCCCGAGCGAGGAGGGCGGCGGCGTGAGCGTCCGCCGCTGGACGCTCGACCGCGCGACCGCGGTGCGGCTGGCGGCGTTCGCGCTGCTGGCGGCGCTCGCCGCGGCGCAGTGGATGCGCCTGATCGAGCAGCCGCCGGCCGGACGGGTCGCGCTCGCGGTCGGCGTCCTGGTCGTCGGCGCAACCCTGATCGCCGCGCTCGCCGCCCGCCGCCCGTCGCGCGCGGCCGGCGTGACCCTCGCCACGCTCGCCGCGCTCCTCGCGGTCGCGGCTGGCCTGGCAGCGGTCGGCGTCCCCGTCCGCCTGCTCGAGCCGGGGAGCTGGGGCGCGCTCGCGCGCGAGCTCGGCGGCGGGTTCGCCGGACTCACCGGCGACGTCGAGTACCCCTACGGGGGCACCAACGAGTGGACCCGGATCGTGATCCTGGCGGGGCTGCCGGTGGCGCTCGGGCTCGCCGCCGCACTCGCCTTCCGCCCCGGCGACTCGCCGCGCGCCCGGCGCATCGCGCCGCTCGTCGTCCTCGTCGCGACCTTCGGCGTCGGGGCCACCGTGGCCGAGCCCGCCGAGCCGCTCCTGTGGGGGGTGCTGCTGATGGTCGCGATCGCCGCCTGGCTGTGGCTCCCCTCGCTGCGGCCCCGCGAGGTGCTCGCCGGCGCTGCGTTTGCCCTCGCCGCCGGGGTGGCGGCGATGCCGCTCGCCGCGGCGCTCGACCACCAGCGGCCGTGGATCGACTTCCGCGACTGGCAGCTGGGGCGCGACGCCCCCAACACGTTCGACTGGAACCACAGCTACGGGCCGATCGACTGGCCACGCGAGGGGACCGCGGTCGCAGCGCTGGAGAGCGAGCACTCCCAGTACTGGAAGACCGCTGTGCTGGACGAGTTCGACGGCCGCCGCTGGCTGCGCTCCGAGCGCAGCACCACCGAGCGCGCCGAGCTCCCCACCCAGGTCGAGGGCGGCCGCCCGGGAGCGACGCTGCAGCAACCGCACTCGGAGTGGATCGAGACGATCGACGTCACGATCGGTCCGCTGCAGAGCCAGTTCGTGCTCGGCGCCGGCGCACTGGTCACCGTGCAGGGGCTGGATGGCATCGTGCCGCGTCCCGATGGCAGCACTCTCGTCGAGGAGCCGCTCGGCGAGGGCGATTCCTACTCCGCAGTCGCCTACGTCCCCGACCCCTCCCCGCGCCAGCTGCGGACCGCGCCAGACCGCTATCCCTCCGTCCTCTCCCGCTACACGGAGATCACCCTGCCGGGGCGGCCGGAGCCGGCCGAGCAGCAGTTCGTGACGCCGGCGCCGTTCACGACCGTGCAGGTCCCGCTCCGCGGCGGCGCCGACCGGGCCAGCGATCGCGCGGCAAGCCGCGCGATCGCCACCTCCCCCTACGCCCCCACCCTCCGCCTCGTCCGCGGCCTCACCGCCGGCGCCCCGACCGCGTACGCGGCCGCGCGGGCGATCGAGCGCCACCTCCAGACAGGCTTCACCTACAACGAGAATCCGCCCCGCCACCACCTCCCGCTGAACGCGTTCCTGTTCGACGACCGCTTCGGCTACTGCCAGCAGTTTTCGGGCGCAATGGCGCTGATGCTGCGCATGGCCGGGATCCCGAGCCGCGTCGCGACCGGCTTCAGTCCCGGCACCCCGGATCCCGAGAAGAAGCACCGCTACATCGTCGAGGACCGCGACGCCCACTCCTGGGTCGAGGCCTACTTCCCCACGATCGGCTGGGTCACCTTCGACCCCACCCCGCTCAGCGCTCCCGCCGCCGGCCGCACAAGCGGCGCCAGCTTCACCGCCGGCTTTGGCGACCTCGATCTCAGCGGCATCCAGGGCGCCGCCCGCAAGGAGTTCCTGCCCGGCCGCGGCGCCGTCACCGCCGCCGACTCCTCCTCGGGCAGTCCGGTTCCGGCTTGGACGATCCCCGCCGCGATCGCGGCCCTCGCGCTGCTTGCCCTGGCGGCGATCGCGATCGCGTCTGCCGCCCGCCGCCTCCGGTACGCCCGCCTCACACCCGCCGAGCGCGCCGACGCCCACCTCCGCGAGCTCCCCGGCGCCCTCGCCCGCCTCGGCTGGCCGTTGGCACCCGCCGAGACCCTCCTCGCGCTCGAGCGCCGGCTCTATAGCTACCGCAAGGACGCCGCCGTCCGGATTGTGGCGAAGCTCCGCGCGGGTCGCTTCTCCCCGACCGCCGACGACATCCCGACCCTCGCGGACCGCCGCGCCATGCGCGACGACTTCGCTGGTGGCGACGGCCTTCGCGCCCGCCTCCGCGGTCTATTCGCCCTCCCGCCCGGTGGGCCGACCCGATGATGCCTCGGTATCGCCGCGTTTGGCCCGCTGAGCGAGGCCACCCGATACGCTGGTAGGAGCCCGCTGGGTCCTTCCGTTCCTCTCCGCCCGCCGAGCGACCGCTTTCGACCGAGGGGAACGAGAAGGAGGATCGGGTATGCCCGACCTCGAGACGACTCGCCCGCCAGGCCTGCCCGCTGAGATCAGCAGCTCGCTCGCATCGGTGTGGAGCCAGTATGCGAGCAAACGGCCAGGCGAGACCGAGACCATGATTCAGGGCAACCGCGTGAAGTGCGTGCTCACGGACGCGGTGCAGATGCTCAACGACGGTCTGACAGCTGCGGAGACCGCGGAGAGCCCGGACAACGGTCGCCGGCTGACCTCAGCCACGTTCAGGAACGACGCCATCGCGGCGGTGAAGAGGGTGACGAATCGCGAGGTCGTGGCGTTCGTGAGCGACCACGACACAAAAACGGACGTCGCGACGGAGATCTTCCGGCTCGAGGCACCGCCCTACCAGCAGCGGGCGAGGGAGACCCACACGACGGGGCCCTGAGACGGCAGGACCGCGCGGGCCTGCTACCGTCGTTGCATTCGGCCGGGCAAGACGCCCGGCTCATTCGTGTAGCGCGCGCCGTCGTTGCTTAGCAGCACCTCCGACGTTCGCAGCACTCAACGTTGGAGGTACCACATGCCAGCAGGAACCGTGAAGTGGTTCAGCGACGACAAGGGCTTCGGGTTCATCACGCCCGAGGACGGCTCGAACGACGTCTTCGTCCACCACAGCGCCGTCAACGGCGAGGGCTTTCGCAGCCTCGCCGAGGGCGCCAAGGTGACGTTCGACGTCGAGTCGAGCGAGAAGGGCCCAAGGGCCGCGAACGTTCAGACGAGCTAAGCAAGCTCGCCGAAACTTCGAGCACGCGATGCCCGCCTAGCGGCGGGCATCGCTGCGTTGTAGCCTCCGCACTGACGCGGGGTCCCGGAGGCTCCCAACCACTAAGGGTCCGAGCGAGCGGACCCATTGAGCCACTCGGGACCCCGCTTCCTGTCGAGCGCGCCCCCCGATCCTCGCGGTTCCGCGGAACCACGATCCCCGCGGCCCCTCTGAAGAAGGACTCCCTACGCGCGCGTGATGACCACGCTCGCGAGCGTCGCAAGCACGGCGATGATCATGCCGCCGGACGTCTGGACGATCAGCCGGTGGAGCGCGTCGAGCCTTGTGTTGACACCGTCGAACCGGGCGTTGACGCCGTCGAACCGGGCGTTGATCTCGGTGCGGAACTGACGCAGGTCCGCATCGACGCGGTTGAAACCATCATCCACTCGACGAGACAGATCGTCCAGGCGCTCGTCGGTCCAGGTGGCGCGCGCTCCCTCCATGGACACCCAGAATAGACGTCCCGGGGTCACGAAACGCGTGCAGGTTGTGCCGACCCTGGAGCGAACGAGGGCTTCGCATCGAGCGCGCCCCTATCCTCGCCCGCGATGAACCCGCGCAAGATGGTCGGGGCCCACCTCGCCCCCGACGACCCGCTCGGCGAGGCCGAGGCGGTGGGCGCCGACTGCGTCCAGATCTTCCTCTCGGACCCCCAGGGATGGGAGAAGCCGCCGCCGCGCGAGGACGCCGCCGAGCTGCGGGACTCGCCGATGCCGCTCTACGTCCACGCCCCCTACCTGATCAACGTGTGCTCGCCGCGCAACAACGTCCGCTACGGCTCGCGCAAGATCCTCCAGCAGACCTGCGAGGCCGCCGCCGACGTCGGCGCCGCCGCGGTGATCGTCCACGCCGGCCACGCCGACGACGAGATCGCCGAGGGAATCGGCCGCTGGGAGCGCACCCTGGACATGCTCGAGTCCGAGGTCCCGGTCTACATCGAGAACACCGCCGGCGGCGACAAGGCCGTCGCCCGCCGCTTCGACGACCTCGCGCGGCTGTGGGAGCGGATCGCAAACGCCGACCACGGCATCGACCTCGGCTTCTGCTTCGACACCTGCCACGCCCACGCCGCCGGCGAGGAGCTCGACGACGCCGTCGACCGCGTGCGCGCCGCCAGCGGCCGGATCGACCTCCTGCACGCCAACGACTCCCGCGACCCACCCGGAACCGGCGCCGACCGCCACGCCAACCTCGGCCGCGGCGAGATCGGCGCCGAGCGCCTTCAAGCGATGATCAAGTCCTGCGGCGGCCCCGTCGTCGTCGAGACGCCGGGCACCGCCGCCGACCTGCGCTCCGACATCGAGTTCGTGCGCGAAGCGCTCCCGGCCTCCCGGCGGAGGAAGTCGAGCCGGTGACGTTCGTCAGCCGCCGGCGAGCGCCTCGATCTCACTAACCGTGGTCTCTAGTTCCTCCGCGAGCGGACCCGAGTAGCGACGGGCGAAGATCTCGACGAGCGACCTGTAGTACCAGAGCGATTCCTCGCGCGTGCCGTTGAAGCGCGACCACAGCTCCTCCCCGACCTCCCGGTAGTCGGACAGGATCGCCCGCGCGTTGTGAAGCTTGTCGGCGAGGGAGACCCGGAGCACCTCGGGCGGGGCCTCCTCGAGATGGGCAAGGTAGGCCTCCTTGCGCTCGCGCCACGGCGGCTTTGGATCCTCGAGCGTGTCGCTGCAACCCTCGACGATGTCCGCGACACGGTCGCCGAACTCGGCGCGGATCCGATCCAGCGTCGGCTTCCCTCCTTGGTCCTCGGGCCCGTCATGCAGCAGCGCGGCGATCGCCTCGTCCTCGTCGCCGCCATCCTCGATCACGATCGATGTCACCCCGAGCAGGTGGCCGATGTACGGGATTCCCTTCGATCCCTTGCGCACCTGTCCGCGATGGAGGTCGAACGCGAACACGAGCGCCCGCCGAAAGCGGTCGCCGAGCACCGTGGAGGTCCTTTCTGACGGCTCAGTCATTTGAGGCCCGGAATCTCGCATCTGGTGCCACCACGTGGAAGTTTGGCCTGCTTCGGTTAAAGGTCGGTGCCAGCTAGGCGATTTCCCCACGCCGCGCCGTTTCTGCTTCCGTTCCTTCCCATGCCGCTCCCTTCCTCCCCACCTGCGTCCGCGCGGAGGCCGGGTTTCTGACCCGCGCCGCGCAGATGAGCGACTTTCGCCCCCTGACGGAGAGCGACCTCCTCGCCCTGACGCCCGAGGAGCTGATCGCCTACCACCACGAGGCGCGCCGGCTCGGTCGGCACGACGACGCCCGCACCGCGCTCGGAATCCTCGTGTGGGGATTCCTCGACCGCGTCCGCTTCTGGGTCTCGCGCAAGCTGCCGGCGCAGGAGGTCGACGACGTGGTCGACGAGGTGATCGAGAGCGCGATCAAGTCCAGCTTCGATGCCAAGGAGACCGGCCAGTTCGTGGCGTGGCTGCGGCGCATTGCGCAGCGTCGCGTCGCCGATTTTCTCGATGCCCGGTCGCGAAGGCCCGGGGCGGCCCCGCTCGCCGAGGAGCACGAGGGCGAGGAGGACATCTGGGGGGTGACGATCAGCATGCCCGACCCCACGCAGGAGGTCGTGGAGCAAAGCGTCATCGACCAGGCCCTCGGCGAGCTCACCGAGGTCCATCGCCGCGTCGTGGAGCTCGCCGGTCCCCAGGATCTTGGATTCGAGCAACGGCCCGGTAAGGAGGCCGCAGAATTGGTCAACGATCAGCTTTCGGGCCGGTTGAGCGACCCAATGACCGAGGCCAATGTCCACCAGATCCTGTCCCGGTTCCGGAAGCGCGTCGCCGAGTTGCTCGGCTCCGACGACGGAGGCCCTTCCGATGGCTGAGGTCGAGCGGCTGTTCGCCGAGTTCGTCGAGGCCCACCTGGGCGGCAGGGACCCCGACCCGTCGGAGTACATCGGCCGCCTGGGGGAAGGCGATCGCCAGGAGCTGGAGGAGCTGATCGACGCCTACTACGTGGACGCGCCCCCGAGGCCGTGGGACGCCGCGGCGTTCAGGGGCTCGGACGCCGAGCGGCTCGTGGACGCGATCGACCGGTCCTTTCGCGGGCGCGCGGGGCTATGGCCTGCGGTGTTGCCCCGGCTCCGCGACCGGGCGCGGCTGAAGCGCAGCGATCTGGTGGCGAAGCTCGCGAAGACCCTCGGCGTGACCGACCGCGAGCAGAAGGTCGCCTCCTACTACCACCAGATGGAGCAGGGACTGCTGCCGTCGACCGGCGTCAGCAGTCGGGTGCTTGACCGCCTGGCGGAGATCCTGGGCGTGACCGCCGACTCCCTGCGCGAAACGGGTCGGGCGCTGAGAACCGACGTCGGCGAGGCGGACGACGCCGTGTTCGCCCGCACCGCCCGTCCAAGTCCGGAGTGGCAGCTCGAGCATGCCGAGGCGGCCCCGCCTCCCGGGGCGGCGAGCGCCGAACGCGAAGCCGACTGGGACGAGGTCGACCAGTTGTTCCGCGGGGGCGATCGCGAGTGACGCCGGAGCCCGAGCCCGACGCGACGCGCGTCGATGTCGCAGGACTCGAGGCCCGAGCCGAGGAGGTCCTGGCCACCGTCCCCGCGTGGATCTGGGACGGCGAGACCCTCCCGGTCCCGGTCGAGGAGATCGCCGACTCCTGCTTCAGCCTGCTGGTCCGCGACGTCTCACCCGGTGAGATGTCCCGCCTCCCCGGGGCCCCGCCGCTCGACCCCGGCCAGGCCGTCTCCGGGCTGCTGCTCGCGAGCCGCGGCGAGATCTGGGTCAACGCCGACGAGGCCCGCGAGTGGCCCGGCCGCCGCCGCTTCACGATCTGCCACGAGCTCGGCCACTGGCGGCTTCACCGCACCGGCCAGGAGTCGCTCTTCTGCCGCTCGACGACGGTCGCGCCCGAGGAGCGCGACGTCGAGCCCGCGACCACCAAGCCGCCCGTGCCGATCACCGAGGAGGAGGCCAACGCCTTCGCCGCCGCGCTTCTGATGCCCGCGCGGCTAATCCGGGAGCACTATCCGCGCCTCAGCGACCACGCCGAGATGTGCCGAGCTCTTCGGCGCATCGGGCGCGGCGATGGGCAAGCGCCTGCACGCCGTGATCGAGCCCGGCGCCTGACCGCGAGCTACCGGCTGCGGCTGTACGGCCGGCTCGGCATCAGGAAGCCGCCGATAGCGATCATCGCAGTTATGGTCGCCCACAACGCGTAGCTGTTCCAGCCCCACTCGTTGTCGATCACGTTGATGATGATCGAGGCAGCGACGAGATAGACCGCGAGGGGCAGGTACTGCGTGAGCTTTCGCGCCATCAGGAAGAGAGTAATAGCTCGCCAAGCACCAACAGCAGGCCACCCGCGAGCCCGAGCAGGCTGAATCCGGTCACGGTCCTCCAGCGATCGGCCTCCGGGTCGTCGCGGTGTCTGAGGTACGCGACCAGCACGCCGAAAGCGCCGCCCACGCCTCCGGCCTGAAGCACCACCCCGATCTCCGGACTCGGGCTCAGCCCGGCAAGGATCAGCAGCATCACGAAGCCGATCGCGGCGACGGTGGCATGCACCTGTTCGTCCATGGCCCGACCCAAGCGCAGCCGGCGTGCCCGGTCGTGCGTCATGTGTGCCGAGTCTGCCACCCTCGACGACTCGCGTTGCGACGGAACCGCCGTCGCTGGAGCCCGCCGAGCGGGTCGTCATACGTCGAGCGCCAGACGAACACGCTGGCGGCCGTCGCTCTCACCCTGGCGCTGATGGGCTCGTCACCGACGCCTTCGAGGAGGCAGGAACTGAGTCAGCCGGCGCCCTACCCGCGCCGCTTCCCCGCGACCCGGATCGAGCCCCGCATGAACGGGTGGATGCGGCAGAAGTACGTGTAGGTCTTGCCGGGCTTGCTCAGCGGGGGCGTCGTGTAGACGTTCGAGCCGGTCGTCACCTCCGAGCTCGTGCCCTTCCCGAAGCCAAGCTGGCCCGAGTCGAACTTGATCGGCCCGCCCGCGAGCGGGTAACCGATCCCCGGGCCGCGGTTGCAGGGTGGCTTGCAGGACGTGACCGTGTGCCAGGCCTGCTGGGTCTGGGACATCGTCGGCAGCGCGTCCTGGTTGGTGAAGGTGACGGTGTCGCCGGGCGCGACCGCGGGCGGGCGCATCAGAGCCGAGGAGAATCCCGAGCTCGCCGAGTAGCCGCCGGGTGAGCTCAGGAAGCCGTCGATCTGGATGCCCGACGAGGCGCTGCTCCCGGTGCTTCGAAGGTCTCGTGGATCGGGCAGGCCCAGCTTGTCGCGCGCCGGCCGATCGATGTTCTCGGGCAGGCGGCCGTGGGTGAGGGTCCCGCCCTTCTCGTACATCTTCTTCACGGCCTTGCGATCCTCGAACGGGTCCTTGGCCCTCGGGTCGCCGGCGCCGGCGACGAACAGCGGGAGGATCCCCATCGACTCGTACCACGACGCCCGCTTGACGTTGTAGGTGGCGTCGATCGAGACCGTGTCGCCGCCCTTCAGGTCGATCCGCCAGCCCCGCCTCGTGGCCTCCATGCTCACGTCCCAGCTCACGGCGCCGGCCTGATCGTAGTAGTGCGCATCGGAGCGGAACAGCTTCTTCACCTCCGCGCGCCGGTCGCCGTCGACCTCTCCGGCGTCGGGGCCGTCCCGGGCGACCTCGAGGTCGACGTGGAGCCCGCCGGGATGGAGATGACCCGCGCCGGACACCAGGGTCGCTCCGCCGTCCGGAACCGTCCACTCGCGAGCGGGGCTGATCTTGCGCCGCTCCTCGAACCCCGGCGCCGCCGGGTCGTCCGGGACCTCGTCCGGGAACACGTACTTGCCGTCCCCGTCCGGGTCGAACCCCCGCTCGGCGTCGAACACGGGGTAGATCTGCGGCCGTCCGGCGACGTCGAGCCACTGGATCTTGCCCGGCTGGATGCCGGCGCCCGAGGGGCTGTCCGCAGGGACCCAGTCGATCTCCCAGGTGACGTATACCTGCCGCCCGCCGGCGGCGGTCAGGTTGTGGATCATGTAGTTGAGCCCCCAGTTGGCGTCGCCGCCGACCTTGAGCCCGTAGCCCTGGGGCAGGGTCGCGATCGTCTTCTCCTCGCCGGAGGCGAACGTCGGGCCGTCCGGCCCGATCCAGACCACGTGGTGGAGGTGCAGGTCCCACACGCTCGGGGTCACCAGCTCGCCGCCCGGCTTGATCTCCGCCATGCTGGGCTTGAACCGCGTCACGTAGCCCTCGGCCGCGGAGCCGGGGCTGAACACGCCCGCGCCGCCCGGGCCGCGGACCACCTCCGCGTTGGGGCAGGTCTTGGTGGCGCCGACCAGGTTCAGGTTCTGGCCCGGGTGGATGGTGATCGCGTCCGTGCGGCAGCTGTAGGTGGTCGTGTCCGGGTAGCTCGCCGGGCTCAAGACCTTGTCCTTCGCGCCGGCGCTCGCCGGTAGGGCGAGCCCGATCAACGCCAATATCACCGGGAACGCGGCACGCGAAACGAATTGCCCGGGACGCATCGACCTCCTCCCCGGGAATGCCCCCCCGTTAGAACGAAGCATACTTGCCCCGAACCGGCCCGTACACGACGCCCGGGCGCAGTCCGCTACATCGTCGCGACCCTCAACGCGAGCGCGAGCACCTTGCGTGCGGCAAGGGAGGACAGAATCCGGCCGCCCCTCCTAACCCGCCGAGCTAAGCGCCCCTACGGGCGGATCGGTCGATGTCGCTGCTTGCCGAGCGGGGTGCGCGTTTGCTCGAGCAGCGTCCACGGGGCGCGCCCTCTAGCTACTCGCCCTCGCCCGCTTTCACGAAGGCAGCAAACCATGCGAGCTGGTCGTCCACGCTATCACCGAAGCGAGCTTCGCTTGGCCGAAGTAGACGCGGTTGGCGACCACGGTAGCCGCCAGGTGACCCCGCTTGCCGACCAGGGTCGCCAGCGAGCTACTCCCCACCGTTATGCGCTGCTGGTTTTTGACGACGTCGTCGCGCCGCCTCGATGAAGTCGAACTCCTGGTTGGCGATAGCCGGGAGCAGTACACGGACACCGAAATGCGGGCGAACCCCGTCCCTCTTGTGACGGCGACTTCCGGAACCTCGTACTCAACAACGTCGGAGTCTCCCCCACGGTCGACCGAGGGGCGGTAGCCAGCGGCGGTCAGCCGCTTCTCAATCGCCGCAGCCTCCGTCGCATTCGGGTCGGCATCCCGATGAGGGTTCGTCAGTACCACCGCAACCCGCGACCAAGAGAATTGCCGATCAGCGCGGGGAGCGCCACGCGAGTCACGGCCAGACACTATCGAAGGACCCCCGAGCCGACTATACTCACCCGAGCAGGCGCGTCGGCGCGGCGCTGCTCCGCGCGGTCGGCGCGAGCATCACCGCTTGGACGGCGTCGCCAGGCTCCGCGAGCACACCGCCGACGTCGTCGGTGGCGATCATCGCCGATCCGCGCTCGTGAAGCTCACCCGAGTGGCGCGCCCCGAGGCCCTCGGACCCGTCGCCGCGACGCCCCTGTGCTCGGCGAGCACACCCCCGAAGTGCACCCCGGTCTTCTCCCCTCCGTTGCAGCGTTTCGGTGACTGCGAACAGGCAGCCGCCAGCATCCAGATCTCCACCCAAAGTCGTCGTGAAAAGCCGCACACCCACGGGGGCACACGGCTATCGTCGGGGCCGTGAGCGAGGGTGGACGGGACACCGGATCGCGAGGGCGCTGGCATCCGCCGCCGTGTTCGCTGGCCAGCTACCTGACGACAAGGCGGCGAGCGATTATCTCACCACCGTAGATCACCCAGGACAGGGGAATCCACATTGGAGTGAGGGTGGCGAGCGCGGGACCACACCTCCTCCCTGGCCATCCTTTTACGGCCAATACGCGCAACTCACGACGGCTTCAGCGTGCGCGCCGACCACCAGAGCATTCCCGGGTCGACGCGTTCGGGGTAGAGGTCGAGCATCTGGCTCAAGAGCTGTTCTC
>CAVWCC010000013.1:0-176167 GCA_963753385.1 uncultured bacterium | reverse complement strand
CCAGCGGGCGCTCGGCGACGGTCCGGTAGCCGGTCGCAGCGACGAAGGCGGCGTAGGCGGCGTTGGTTACGGTGGTCCGACCGAGCCAAAGCCCGTCGACCTCCACGTCGCGCGCCGGGGCTTCCTCCGGGTAATGGTCGTCGGATCCCATCCGGAACACGCCGCCGGGGACCCAAACCATGTCGCTTCCCGCTGGCGGGGCACCGGCGGGAAGCGAGGTGGCTGACTCGGTCACGCGCTAGGTATTCCTGTCTGCAATGTCGCCAACACCTCGTCGAGGCTGAAGCTGGCCGGCTTCTGCCGGGGCGGGAACTCGGCGAAGGTCTGGAGCATGTTGAGCACGTACGCCTGCATGGGCACACAGACCCAGGCGTGGTCGAGGACCCAGTCGTAATAGGTGTTCGAGGTGATGTCGGCGCGCTCGTACGGGTCGAGGCGCAGGTTGAACATCTTGGGCACCCGGAGCTGGGTGAACGGCTCGGCCCACACCCGCAGCGTGCCGGGGGCGCGCTGCTCCAGGAACACCAGCTTCCAGTTGTCGAACCGCACCGCGGTCAGGTCGCCGTCGTCGGAGACGTAGAAGAAATGCTGGCGTGGGCTGCTCCTCGGCCTCGCCGGTGAGGTAGTCGAGCTGGTCGTGGCCGTCGAGGTGGACCTGGTAGCGGGTGCCGGTAGCTCGACGCCGGCCCTCAGCTGGTCGACGATGTCCGGGACGCCGGCGGCGGCGAGCAGGGTCGGGAACCAGTCGTTGTGGCTCACGATGCCGTTGAACACCGTGCCCGGCGGGAGGCCCGGCCAGCGCACCACCGCGGGCACCCGGTAGGCGCCCTCCCAGTTCGAGTTCTTCTCCCCGCGGAACGGCGTCATCCCGCCGTCCGGCCACGTAGTTCATGTGCGGCCCGTTGTCGGTCGAGTACACGACGATCGTGTCGTCGGCGATGCCGAGCTCGTCGAGCAGGCCCGAGGAGCTGCACCGACGAGCTTGTCGTGGTCGATCATCGTGTCGTGGTACTCCGACTGCCACCGCCCCGCCTGGCCCTTGCTCTCCGGCTTGACGTGGGTACGGAAGTGCATGTGGGTGGCGTTGAACCACACGAAGAACGGCTTCTCCGCGGCGGCCTTGTCCCGGATGAACCCCGACGCCGCCTCCGGGAACTCGTCGTCCACGGTCTCCATCCGCTTCTTGGTCAGCGGCCCGGTGTCCTCGATCCGCTGGGTGCCGTCCTCTTCGCCCAGGAGTCGATGACCCCGCGCGGGCCGAACCGCTTCCGGAAGTTCGGGAATCCTCGGGCTGGGGTAGTCGGCGAGCTCCGGCTCCTCCTCGGCGTTGAGGTGGTACAGGTTGCCGAAGAACTCGTCGAAGCCGTGCACCGTCGGCAGGTGCTCGTCGCGGTCGCCCAGGTGGTTCTTGCCGAACTGGCCGGTCGCGTAGCCGTGCGCCTTCAGCGCCGTGGCGATCGTCGGGTCCCCCGGCTGCAGCCCGACAGTCGCGCCCGGCATCCCGACCTTCGTCAGCCCGGTGCGGATCGGGTTCTGCCCGCAGATGAACGCCGCACGCCCGGCCGTGCAGCTCTGCTCGCCGTAGTAGTCGGTGAACCGGGCACCCTCCTCGGCGATCCGGTCGATGTTGGGGGTGCGGTAGCCCATCAACCCGTCGCTATAGCAGCTCAGGTTCGAGATGCCGATGTCGTCGCCCCAGATGACGAGAATGTTCGGCCGTTCCGTAGGCATCCACGACCTCCGCGTGTGGCTCGCGGTTGCGCAACCGCGGTTCACGGCCGAGTCAACGCCACGCCGCGTGTCGGCCACCTCACCCCACGCGGATGAGATACCCCCGGACATCAGCGATTTCAGGCCACCACCGTGCTGTCACGGCCGAGCCAGAACTGCTTGCCGGCCACTTGCACCTTGCTGGAGGGCGGCACGACCCGGTCGAACTCAACTGGACCACCTGTCCCCGGTCGGGCATCCGAGGTCGGCGCCGGCTCCGGCGCGACCGTCGTCGCTGGTGGGAGTAACGCGTCCAGGTTCACCGGTTCGGGAGGTGGTCCTCGGTGGGATGGGGGTGGCGAGGGTGGCGGGCAGTTTCAACGGCACCAGCCGCGTTCGCGATCGTGCCGCCGAGTACCAGCGGGACTCGGCCCGGGTGAAGAATCGGGGACCGTCGATGACCACGACCGTGCCGCCGTCGTGCAGGGCCTGCACGGCCGTGGCCGTGGCGGTGGACACCGTCTCGCGTAGCGCCGGGCAGTACGGGTCGGCGAAGGTTACGTGTACCGCACCGTCGTCGTAGAACGTGTGGTCGCGTCCGGTGGTCCGGTCGACGAGCTGGTCGGGCAGCACTGTCTTGGCATGGCTGCCGTTGCGATGGTTGGCGCCGGTCTTCGCTCTCGGCCTCGCACTTGTCATAGCCGAGGTTGTCGGTGATCTCACCCTCGAGCGCGGACTCCAGCATCCGCTTGGTCAGTTGTTGCAGCAGACCGCCCTCGCCGATGAGCTGCACACCCGCCGCGCGGGCCTGCGCGACCAGCTCCGAGTCCACAGTCTCCACCGGCCCCAGCGCCGGATTGGCGGCTGGGTTCAAACACTGCACTTGTACTGCGATCCTGCGCGCATCACCGTCGAGAGTGTCCGCGCAATTCGACGGCTTGATCAGGAGGACCGCCGTGACTACCACCAGAACCGGGACGCCAGCTCAGATCGAGCGGTGTGTCGGGCACGCTGCGGCCATCGCGGGACGGTGGGTCGAGGCGTGATGGCTGACGTGCCCAGCGGATCCCCGGTGGTCGTGATCGGGGCGGGCCAGGCTGGTCTCGCGGTGAGCTACGAGCTGACAGCTCGCGGCATCGATCACGTGGTGCTGGAACGGGACCGGATCGGCCAGACCTGGCGCGGCCTGTGGGACAGCTTCTGCCTGGTAACGCCGAACTGGTCAATGAACCTGCCAGGCGCCGCCTATGCCGGAGACGACCCGGAGGGTTTCGTACCGCGCGACGAGATCGTCCGATACCTGCAGCAGTACGCGTCGGCGTTCGGTGCGCCGGTTCGCGAGGGAGTCCGCGTCGACAGCCTCGAACCTGCTCCCACTGGCGGGTTCCTGCTTCGCTCCTCGGTCGGCGAGTTGCACGCGCAGACGGTCGTCGTGTGCACGGGCGCCTATCAGCGGCCGCATCGCCCCGATGTTGCGGCCACTCTCTCGCACGATGTGCTGGCCATCGATGCCGAGGACTACCAGAATTCCGCAACACTTCCACCGGGGAACGTCCTCGTGGTGGGCAGCGGCCAGACCGGTTGCCAGATCTCCGAGGAGCTGCAGGAATCCGGCCGCGACGTGTTCCTCGCTTGCGGACGGGCGCCGTGGCTGCCCCGGCGGGTCAACGGCCGAGACATCGTCACCTGGCTAAGTGAGACCACCTTCTTCGACGCCCCGCTCGGCGCCCTGCCCTCGCCCGCAGCCCGGCTGAGCGCCAACGTGCAGGTGACCGGCCGCGATGGCGGCCATGACCTGCACTACCGCACGTTGCAGGCGATGGGTGTGCACCTCCTGGGTCGCTTGGCCGGCCTGGAGGCACGGCGGGCCTACTTCGCGGGTGACTTGGCCGACTCGGTCGCGTTCGGAGATGCCCGCTACGCCGACATCCGCAAGCTCCTCACCGACCAACTCGCCGCCAGAGGGGTCACGGCGCCCGAGCTACCCGACCCCCCGCCGTTTCACGCCGACCCGCCGCGCGAGCTGGACCTGACGGGATTCGGCGCTGTGATCTTCACCTCTGGCTTTCGGCCCGACTACGCGCACTGGGTACGCTTTCCTGCTTTCGACGCCATGGGCTTCCCGCTCACCGAGAACGGTTCGAGCACGGTGGTCCCAGGCTTGTTCTTCTGCGGCGTCCACTTCATGCGCAAGCGCAAGTCTTCAGTGTTGTTCGGCGTGGGCGAGGATGCCGCCGTCGTGGCGCAATCGATAGCCCGCCACCGGTCACATTCGTTCTCCGCCAGACCTTGACCGCCGAAGCGCGGCTCCAGCAACGCCTCAATCCAACCACCGACATTGAGCCGTTTCCCCTGCTCTCAGGAGTGATGAACACGGATCGATGTCGGCGATGTATCGATCGTCCACAAGAGACGACGCTCCCAGAACAAGTCCACCACGCCGCACCACCCGCCTTCATCCACCACCACAACCAGCACCGACCCCACACCGCGATCGGCAACAACACGCCCATGACCCGCTGACCAACGTCCCTGGACAGCACATCTAGAGGAGGACGCCTACACCATGCCTGTCTTGCACGTCCTACGCGTCTTCTGCGATGACGAGGGCCGATTCGGTAGTCCCCTCGGCGTGGTTCCCGACGGTCCCGCGATACCAGCCGAGCGGCGGCAACCACTCGCCGCCGAGCTCGGCTTCTCCGAAACCGTCTATGTCGATGACCCGGACACCGGCCAGCTGCGGATCTTCACCCCGGCCGCCGAGCTGCCCTTCGCGGGACACCCACTGGTCGGCACCGCTTGGCTCCTCAGCCGCCACCTCAGCGGCCCGGTGACGCAGCTGAATCCGCCGGCCGGACCTGTGCCGACCTGGATCAGCGATGACCGGGTGTGGATCCGCGCACCCCTGGCAGCCGCCCCATTCTGGCGTCTCAACCACGTGGGAGACGCCACCGCAGTCGACGCCATGACCGAGCCACCCCACCCCGACCAGGACGCCGACCAGTTCTGGGCCTGGATCGATCAGCAGGCCGGGATCGTCCGGGCCCGAGTCTTCGCCGCCCGGTACGGAGTGCCGCAGGACGAGGCATGCGGCTCCGCCTCGATGCTGCTCGCCGCACACCTCGGTCGCGCTATCACCATCCAGCACGGCAGCGGATCACTGGTCCAAGCCAGCCCGGCCCCCAACGGCATGGCCGACGTCGGAGGCCGCGTCGCCTGGGACCACGAGCGTGCCGTCCGTTAGCCACGATGGCGCGTAGAAGGCTCCGCGACGGCCGCGGGGGCGGCGTTTGCGCGCTGCTCCGAGTCGGTCTGCGAGTAGCTGCCGGGCGTCAGCTGACGGATGCAGATCCAGCGTCTTCGGATGTGCACCCTCCGCGACGACCAGGCCGTGGAGGTGGTTGCGGCTGGTGCCCAGCACCATGCAACCCGGCGTGCTGGGCAGCAGCGGGCGTACCTGGTCGACGTCTACAGCGTTCTCGAGCAGCAGCAGTATCCGTCTATCGGCGATCAGGCTGCGAAACAGCGCGGCGTGAGCGGCCGCGTCGATGCCGCGTCGAGATAGTCACTCGGGTCAGCGTGCGACACCTCAGCCCACTCCCGTGGCACGGTGCCCTACAGCTTGCCCCCACCCCACCATCGCCGATCCCACCGCTTGACTCCTCTCCGAGGTGTCCAGTCCGGATCGTCCCCAGGGCGCGTGGAGTGACACGTCGGAAGAGAACTCAGCTCGCCGGGGCCGCTCGTCGTCTGGCGAGGCATGCTCCAAGGACGTTACCGACAGTTCTGGGAATGGCCCGGGCAGGCCGGCGCGAACCATCGCCTCGCTCAAGTCACGCGCGTAGTCGGCATTGCCTTCCCGTTCACCGGGTGCCTGCAGAAGGGTGCAGCACAGGGCGGGGATGAAGTCGCCGTCGAGTGTCCGCACCAGTACAGATTCCGCGCGGTAGCTGGTCAGTCCCGCAGCTGCGTACAGGCGGTCGAATTCGTCGTGCGTGATCGAGTACACCACTCCGCAAGCCTGACCGCCGACGGAGCGCAGCAGCGTCGCCTGGCGACCGATCCTCAGCGAGCGACCCGTCACCAGACCAGGCCGTGCGGTGCGTGGCTCAACGCCCTTGCCTCTGAGGACATCCGGATCCAGGTAGAGGCCGTAGAAGAACACCCGGATCAGCCGGTCCGGCGAGTTGTCGAGTTCGCTGTTCATTCCTTTTCTCTTTCTTGTTCGCGATTTCCTCTGCCCCACCGATCGGGCTTCTCCGCCTCAGTGCGCAGCCGCTCCAGTTCGGAAACCTGGCCGGCCAGCAGGTATGTCGACGCACCCATGACCTCTCCCTCGCATCCGTTTCTCGGGATCAACCCTCAATTTCTCGGTACTTGGGGAACCAGACAAGTGCAATCTATGAACCTGCGCGCTTTTCGGCTTCGGGAGAATGCGTGGGCACGGAACCCCTGCGATCGCGATCGACCTGGTTCGCGAACTAGCGGTCAGACCTCCCCGATCGCGTCCGGCAGGCCCTTGAGCCCGCCGCAGACCACCACGCACGTATCCACGACGCCTCGGTTTCGAACTCGGTTGGAGCGTCAAGTGCGCGATCATCCTGAACCTATCTTGGATGCACGCGACGGCAGCTGAGGGTTCAGGACCTGAACTTCTCCGGTCACCCATGAGGTGGCAGGCTGTGGGTGTGAGGACGTATGGGCAGTACTGCCCTATCGCAAGGGCGTCGGAGGTCCTAGCCGAGCGCTGGTCCCTCATCATTCTGCGCAACATCGTCATCTTGGGCTGCCGAACGTTCAACGAGATTGCCGACGGCGCCCCCGGGCTCTCCCGCGGGCTGCTCTCCAAGCGACTGCGGGAGCTGGAACGGGGCGGCGTGATCGAGATCCGTGCCAAGCCCGGCGGTTACGGCTCAACGTACGAGCCAACTCAAGCGGGTCGTGAGCTTTCCGTGGTCATGGTGGCCCTGCAGCAATGGGGTTCGAGGTGGGCCGAACTGACGCCGGAGCACGCTCACCCGGGCGTCGTCCTTTGGATGTGGGCAACGTTCTTCTTGAACCCTGATCAGTTCCCCCAGGGTCGGGTGCTGATCCGGTTCGACTACCCCACCCTGCCACGGCCGAGCCGCCGTGCCTGGCTGCTCATCGAGCGGGGCGACGCCGAAATCTGTGAGAAGCACCCGGGAGGCGAGGAGCAGCTCGTCGTGGTGGTACACGATCCGGTGGCGTTCGCCCGTTGGCACCTCGGGGAGATCCGATGGCGCGACGCGCTGCGCAGCGGGGCGATCGAGGTAAACGGCTCCCACGCGCTAGCCCGAGCCCTGCCAACCTGGCACCGCGATCCCAACCGTGGCCCGCAGCCGCTGCACGCGGCGACCTCCGCCTGACGAATCTGGGTTTAGACACCGCATTTCGCCGGCCATTGTCGCGCGCACGCTCGCCGGCCGCTCACGCTCGGCTCGGGCTCGGCACGCCTTGCCGCTTCGCTCCCGGCGCGCCGGCCGGGCCAGCGTGGGCAACCAGCGGGCACGCCGAAGCCCGGCGTCCGCCGAGGTTCGGCGAGCACCGGGCTGCCCGACCGCTAGACGCCCGTGACTCCGTCGATGCGCTCCCGGGAGGATGTCAGCGTGGCCGTTGTGTCGCGCGTACTCCTCGATCATGTGGAGGAAGACCCAGCGCAGATCCATGGTGACACCCCGGCTACTGATGAACGTCTCGTCAAGTAGTCGACCGACGGTCGTGTCCCGGACGGCCTGTACTTCCCGCTCGTACGTCGCGATGTTGGCGTCGGCGTCGGCGGCGTCGACCTCCAGGAAGTCGCCGTCGTTGAGCCCGTAAATGGCGGGGATGTGCGCCGCGGCGAACTGGCGGCGGAACCAGTAACGCTCTGCATCGGCCATGTGTCGGACCAAGCCGAGCAGCGTCAGTCCTGATGGCTCCGCGGCCCGCATTCGCAACTGTTCCGCGTTCAGCCCTGCACATTTGATGAGCAGCGTGGACCGGTGGAAGTCGAGCCAAGCGTCAAGCTGCGTCCGCTCGTCTCCATGGCGCGGAGGGTCCACTCGGGTCACCGCACGCATGCGGCCACCGTACTGGACCCGGCCCGGAAATCTGGCCACCACCACAGAACAAGACACGAGGTCAGGGCAGTTCGTCCCATGCGGGACGCCGGCCCGGCGGTGGAGTCCGGGTGAAGATCCACTCACTGCCGGCGGTCGGGCCCCGGTGGCCGCTGACACAATCTTCGCTTCCCGCGATCCGCTGGCTCGGAACCGTAGTAGTACCTCTAGAGCGGACGTTGCCGCTCCTCGAACGAACCGGAGGTGCGTCATGGCCAATCAGAACAGTGGGTACGGTCGCAAGTGGAAGAAGTGGCTGGCGATCTACGCCGTCGCGGGAGTGGTGGTCTACCTGATCGTTTACCTTGTCTTCTTCGCCGGCGACGGTGGTGCCGGTGGTGGAGGAGGCCTGTACTGACGAATCCGGACGGAGTTGACCTAGTTCGGGACAAGGGCTCGTGGTTGACGACATGTTCGGATCAGCTGGGGACCACACCCTGCGAGCGACCGTGAGCGTGCCGCACGAACCGCCCGGCCGGAGGAGAGCGAGACGTGTTTGGGAGCAGGGAGAACCGCTGACCCAACGTCCTGGGGGTCAAGGGGTCACCTGCATCCCAGCGATCACGTCGTGAATGTGCCTCGGACGTGTACGGCGCTGCGTAGTCCCGCGGGTGCGTGTGGAGGGTG
The DNA here is from genome assembly GCA_963753385.1 of uncultured bacterium. Taxonomy (GTDB): domain Bacteria; phylum Actinomycetota; class Thermoleophilia; order Solirubrobacterales; family 70-9; genus JALZKA01. The sequence goes on along the minus strand of CAVWCC010000013.1, from coordinate 167,711 downwards.
CTGGTCCGGGTCAGGTATCTCCCATCGCAGATTGTCGGCACAGCCTCGCCGCGCGGCTCCCATTGTCGTCGTCATCCGGGCGGTTCAGCCAGTGCCAGCAACGTCGAAAGACCCTGACAGGGTTGGGATACGGTCCGTGTAGGCCCTCGGACACCAACCTTCTCCCATATGAGTCGTCATCGAGGGCCACGTCGTCCCGACGTCGCGGGAACTGGGTATCGCCGGTGGTGTGGTCGATCGCTCGGGGCGTCCTGACCGGCAAGTACCAGCCGGGCCAGGCGCCGCCCGCCGGCTCTCGGGCCACCGATGACAAGGGCGGCGCGGACATGATCAGCAGGGGTCCGCTGCCCGGTGAAGGATTCCGTCGTCGCGGTGATCCCTCCGGTGGTAGTGCATCGCGCCGAGTCACCGCGCGGTCCGCAGCGTTGTGACCGCCCGCGCCGTCTTCCGAGTTGCCGAACAGGCCCTTCGGTCCGACTCCCGCGCACTGGCCTGACACACAGCCATATCAAGCGGGCTCTCGCCTCACCGGCCGAAGGTCGAGCCGCTCCGTGCTCAATGGGAGTCGATTGCGAGCGCGGTAGGCCTCGGTCTGCTGCGGCGCGAGCGCCACATCCGCCGCGCGGTCGCGTTGTATAACACGCACCGGCACCGGCTGATCGACTTCGGCGACCACGCCGCCCAGACCGAGCCCTAGGATTTTGAGACGTCAGACTTCGAACCGAGGTACTCCCTCCAGCCACCCAGCGCGGTGATCTCGGGATGCGTCTTGGCGGTGGCCTCGTCGAAGAGGATGCCCGGCACGACCCGGCCGTCGATCAGCTCGACCGGCCCGCGGTACAGCCCCGGCGGCTCGCCCTCGATGACCCGCAGCAGCGTCTCGATCGGGATGGCGTAGAGCTCGCCGGAGATGCTCGCCCCGCCGTCGTCCGCCCGGTACATCCCGGGGTGCACGTCGTCGATGCTGTGCACGCGGTAGGCGGGCGCGGTCCGGGTCTCCTCGAGCAGCTCGGCGCCGGCGAGGTTGCCGTGCAGCGAAAGCCCTCGCATCAGGGTGCCGTTGACGAACAGCAGCCCGTCGTCGAGCTCGCCGGACTTCTCCGCGCGCGCGGCGTAGCCGAACCCGGCGAGGATCGCGGCCAGCAGCAGGTATCCGATGGTGACCGGCGGTGCCGCGTTCCACGTCACCGACTCGGCGTTGACGAGCCCGACGAACGAGAGCGCGGCGGCGACCACCGAGGTGACGGCGGCGGCGTAGTAGCGACGGTCGATCACGAAGCAGGCGATCGCGCCGAGCAGGATGCCGACCAGGACCGCGCCCTGACCGAACAGTCGCAGGCCGTCGTAGATGACCCCGGACGCGATCAGCTTGTCCGTCCCCACGGTGGCGGCGGTGGTGCCCGCGGCGACGAGCGCGTTGTCCACCTGGCCGGTGGCCCACTGGGCGAGGCTGGGCAGGAGCGCCAGCACGATCGCCGGCGCGTACCGCTTGGCCGATGCGGTGTTCGCCTGCGAGCCGATCACCAGCCCGATGTAGAGCAGCACCGGCACCAGCGCCTGCATGGGGAAGATCGCCAGGAAGGTGCCGACCAGCCCGGTGACGCACACCACGGCGACGACGATCCCGGTCACCAGCGAGTACCCGATCCGGCCGCCCACCTGCTTCCAGCCGGGGTGGCCGATGTACACCGCGGGCGGGAAGGGGGAGCCGAGGAACGAGCCGACGATCGCCCCGATGCCGTCGGCGGCGAGCACCTGGCGGACCCGGTAGCGGTCGCCCGCGGCGGCCGCCGACTCCACGTTGCTCATGCCCTCGGCGAAGTTGTAGACGCCCAGCGGAACCGCGGTCGCCAGCAACGGGGCGATGTCGCGCAGCCCGTCGAGCACCTCGCCGCCGGGAATCGGCAGCCGCAGCGCGAGCTGCCCGAGCGACTCGGACACCGCCGAGGGTTCGAGGATGTCGGACCAGCCGGCGAGCACGGCGAGCCAGCCGACGGCGGTCGCGACGCAGACCGAGAGCAGGCCGACCGGCGCGCCGAACGGCATCCGCCGGGAACCGAGCCAGCCGACGAGGATGAACGCGAACGCGACCAGCCCGATCCACGGCGCCTGCCACATCTGCGCCGCCGGGCGCATGGCGATGAACGCGATCGAGATGCCGGCCAGCGAGCCCAGCATCGCCGCCCGCGGCGTCCACCGCAGGATCCACGGGCCCACCAGCGCCCCGCACAGCACGATCACGCCGATGATGAAGGCCCAGGCGAGCCCGGCCTGCCACGCCTGGATCGGGTCACCCGTGCGCAGCAGCACCGGCAGCATCACCACGAAGACGACGATGAACATGTGCGGCACCGAAGGGCCGTAGGGCAGCGCGGTCACGTCCGCCCGGCCCTCGCGCCGGGCCAGCCTGCGGGCCAGGATCGCGTACCAGATGTTGCCCAGCGGCAGCGCGATGGCCAGCGCAGGCAGGATCCGGCCGTACACGGTGTCGCCGGCTCAGGCCGATGACGCCCAGGCAGAGCCCGGCGATCACGATCACGTTGAGCAGCACGTTGGTGCCGAGCCCGAACAGACCGTTCCAGTCGCCGGTGGTCCACCAGGGCAGTCGCGCCTGCTCGGCGCGGCGGGCAGGAGCAGTGCTGGTCATCCCCGGCCTCCGATTCTGATTGCGTCGAGCAGTGCCGCGCTGTCGGCGACCCACCCGACGATGCCGCCCTGGGCGCTGATCATCTGCAGCGCCGCCTGATGGAACTGCGGGAAGTACGACCCGGTGCAGTCGGCCAGGACCAGGCAGTCGAAGCCGCGGTCGTTGGCCTCGCGCGCGGTGGTCTGCACGCACACCTCGGTGGTCACGCCGGTCAGGATCAGGTGCGTGACGCCGCGGGCCCGCAGGATCGTCTCCAGGTCGGTGGCGTAGAACGCGCCCTTGCCCGGCTTGTCGAGCACGACCTCGCCGGCCGTCGGGTACAGCTCGGGGATGATGTCGTGGCCCCGGCTGCCGCGGATGAGGATCCGCCCCATCGGCCCCTCGTCGCCGATCCGCAGCGTCGGGGCGCCGCGGTCGCGCTTCGCCGGGAACAGGTCCGCGAGGTCGGGTCGGTGGCCCTCGCGGGTGTGGATCACGGTCAGGCCCAGTTCGCCGGGCGGCGGCGAGCACCCGTTCGGTCGGCGCGACCGCCGAGCGGAGGGTGGACACGTCGTTGCCGAGCGTCTCGCCGAAGCCACCCGGCTCGACGAAGTCACGCTGGAAGTCGATGCAGACCAGCGCGGTACGGGTCGGGTCGAATGCGTAGGGGCCGGGGTCGGCGGAGAGGGTGATCACTGCGCACGCTCCGGGTCAGGACGGCCGTTGATGTGGGTGCCCGCCTTGTCGACCAGCGCGTCCGGCAGGCGTTCGAGCGAGGTGATGATCGATCGGTGTCCGCCGGCCTCGACGAAGCGCAGCGCGGACTCGACCTTCGGGCCCATGGAGCCCGCGGGGAACTGCCCGGCGGCGAGGTGGGCCCGCATCTCGTCCGCGCTGACGTTGCGCAGCGGACGCTCGCTCGGCCGACCGAAGTCGACGCAGACCTCGTCGACCCCGGTGACCAGCACCATCGTGTCGACCCCGGTCTGGGCGGCGAGCAGCGCCGAGGACCGGTCCTTGTCGACGACCGCGTCCACGGCCGTCCACTGCCCGTCCCGGCGACACCAGCGGGATGCCCCCGCCGCCTGCGGCGATCACGACCGCGCCGGCTGTCGGTGAGGGTACGCACCTGCGCCGCTTCCAGGATCGCCGTCGGCGCCGGGCTCGGGACGACGCGGCGGAACACGCCGGGCCCGGTCTCGACGACCGACCAGCCCTCCTCGGCCACCCGCCGCCGGGCCGAGTCGGCGGTGAGCAGGCCGCCGATCGGCTTGGTCGGGTGTCCGAACGCGGGGTCGTCGGCGTCGACCTCGACGTGGGTCAGCACCGCGACGGCGCGCTCCGGCCGGTCGTGCGCGATGAGCGCATCGTCGATGGCCAGGCACAGCAGGTGCCCGATGCCGCCCTGCGAGTCGGCGACGGCCAGCCACAGCGGAAGCTCGGGCAGCCCTTCGACGGTGGCGTCCGGGGCGACCAGCTCGCCCCGGCGCAGGATGAAGCCGACCTGCGGCCCGTTGCCGTGCGTCACGAGCACCCGCCACCCGGCCTCGACCAGCTCGACGACCTGCCGGGCGAATGCCGCCGACCGCTCCTGCTGCCGGCACAACGAGCCCGACTCGCCCTCGTGCACCAGCGCGTTCCCGCCGATCGCGATCAGCACGACCCGGCTCGGCTGTCGATCATGTCGCCACCCCGCGGGCCGCGGCCAGGCCGTGCACCGCCGCGAGGAACACCTCGGGTGGGGCGGTGACGATGCCCGCGCCGATCTGGCCCACCCCGGCCTCGCGATGGGCGATCCCGGTGTTGATCAGCGGCAGCTCGCAGGTGTCGAGCACCTTGAGCACGTCGATGCCGGACGGGCTGCCGGCGAAGTTCAGCGGCGGCAGCGGGAAGGCCGGGTGCGGCGCGAGCGTGATCCGGCGCATCGAGCGGCTCGCGGCCAGCGCGTCGGCCGGTGTGCCGCCGACGAAGGTGGTGATCGACGGTGAGGCGGCCATGGCGAAGCCGCCGATGCCCAGCGTCTCGGTGATCGCCGAGTCGCCCATGTCGGGGTTGGCGTCGTCGGGTCCGTAGCCGGGGAAGAACAGGCCGTCGGCCGGGCCGACCGGGGCGGTGTACCACCGGTCGCCGGTGCCGGCGACCCGGATCCCGAACTCGACGCCGTTGCGGGACATCACCGTGACCAGCGACGAATCCGGCACGTGCGGCGGCGGCGTCCATGCACAGCTTGGCCGCGGCCATCGAGAGGTTGAGCGCGAAGTGGTCGTTGCCGGCCAGGAACCGTCAGCACCTCGACGGCGCCGTCGAGGGGGGCGATCGCCGGGGCGAGCCGGCGGGCGAGCAGTGCGGAGGCGGCCACCGACCGGTTGTGGCCCTCGTCGCCCATGGCCAGCGCCTGGCCGATCAGCGTGGTCACGTCGATCGGCTCCGACGCCTGGATGGCGGCGTCGAGGACGGGCCCGAGCACGTCGGACATCCAGCGCAGCCGGTCGATGACCTCCGGCCCGTAGGCGCCGAAGCGCAGCACCGTGCCGAGCCCCTCGTTCAGGGTGGCGAAGGCGTGCCGCCGCGCCGGCCCGGCGTCGTCGGTGACCTGCCAGACCGGCATCGACGGGGAGACCACGCCCGCCATCGGGCCGACGGCGCCGTGGTGGTGGCACGGCTCGACGGCGATCTCGCCCGCGGCGAGCGCCCGCTCGGCCTCCGCCGGGCGTCGCGGCCCAGCCCTCGAGGAGGGCCGCGCCGACCAGGGCGCCGCGCATCGGCCCGCACATCCGGGAGTACTCGATCGGCGGCCCGGCGTGCAGCATGGTGCGCGCCGGGCCGGCCAGCGCGTCGATCGCCGCGCGGGCCGGGCGGATGCCCACGACGCGCGGGCGCACGGCGTGCACCGCGGCGATCGCGGCCGCGTTGGCCGTGGCCGTCGTCTCGTCGTCGAGGGCGACCATCGCCCGGGCCGCGGCGAGGTCGGAGAACGCGGGCGGGCGCCAGTCGAGCTGCGTCACGTCCGGCGCCGGCACGCCCTCGACGATCAGCGGGAGCCCGGCGTTGATCACCTGCACGCCACCGTCGATCACGGGCGGCCTCCCTCGGCGTCGGCGCCGCCGGCGAGCCGGATCGCCAGCCGGGCGGCGGCGGCGTTGGAACCGGCGAGCAGCACCCCGGCCTCGCGCAGCGTGCGCGCCTGGGCGTCGAAGCCCTGCGGATCGGCGGCCGTGCCGCAGATCGAGGCGACGAACGCCATCGGGCCGGTCGGCGGCGGCTCGGGCCTCCCGGACGGCGGCCGCGACCGCGCCTGCCGGGTCGGGGTGGGCGCCGTGGCCGAGCACGACGTCGAGCAGCACCACGCCGACCGTCGGGTCCGCCGCGGCCTGCACGATCCGCGCCGCCCGCGCCGCCGGATCGATCATCGGGTGCGGTCGGCCCGCGGTGTACTGGTCGTCGCCGAGGTCGATCACCTCGGCCGGCAGCCCGGCCCGGCCGAGCAGCACCTTGGCCTCCGCGGCGAGCGTCCCCCCGGTGTACAGCCCGAGCACCCGGCCGGCCGGTCCGGTTCCCGCGCTCGGCTCGGCGACGCGCCGGCGGCAGCGTGACCCCGGCCAGCCGGGCGGCCTCGATCGCGGCCCCCTCCAAGGTGCCGCGCACCGCGACCGGCTCGTCGGCATCGTCCACGCCGAGCAGGCAGGCCACGACCGGGGTGCCGTCCGCGGCGATCTTTCCGAGGCGGGCGAGCAACCGCTCGGCGACCGCCGGTGCCGGCGGCTTCGAGACGACGACGATCACCTCGGCCGACCGATCCGCCGCGAGCAGGTCGAGGGCGAGCTCGGTCATCACCCCGCCCACCGCCGCCGAGAGGTCACGGCCGCCGACCCCGATCAGCGCGGCGTTCCCGACACCCGCCCGGTCGAGCAGGCAGGACACCTCCTGCGCCCCGGTACCCGAGGCCGCCACGATGCCGACCGGGCCGGGCCGCAACACGTTCGCGAAGCCGAGCGGCACCCCGTCGAGCACCGCGGTGCCGCAGTCCGGTCCCATCATCAGCAGCCGGCGCCGCGCGGCCAGCGCCTTGAGCCGCACCTCGTCCTCGACCGGGACGTTGTCGGAGAAGCACATGACGTGCAGCCCGCGCCGCAGCGCCTGCTCGGCGACGATCGCCGCGTACGTCCCGGGCACCGACACGGTGGCCACCGTCGCCCCGGGTCGGTCGGCGATGCCCTCGACGATCGTCTGCGGGCGCTGCTCGGACACCTGCGACGACCCCGCGTCGGTGCTCGACAGCGCGGTCGCGGCGAAGGCCAGCGCGTCCTCGACGGCGCCCGGATCCCCGCCCTTCACCGTGATCAGCAGGTCGTCCGGCCCGGCCGCGACCCCGTCCGGGAGCATGTCCGACTCGGCGAGCAGGCGCAGGTTCGCCGGGGTCGCCATCACCACGCCGGCCCGCACGATGTGCTCGCGTTGCTGCAGTTTCGAGGCCAGCGCCAGCAGCGCCACCGAGTCCCGGTAGAGCCGGGGGAAGACCGAGGCGGCGAGGGTCATGGTGGCCGTCATCGGGCACCCGCCCCGACCAGTGTCCGGCCGGCCAGGCAGCGCCGGCGACCGCCGGCCCGGATCGCGGCGGCGAACCCGGTGGCCTGATCGAGGCCGGAGGAAGCGCCCCACCGGCGCGAGCGACGGCCAGCGCGTGCGCACCGCAGGCGCCGACGCCGACGCCAGCGCGGCGGCGAGCCCGATCAGGCCCTCCGTGTAGCGGCCGGCGGCGGCGGCCGCCAGCAGGTGCCGCGAGCTGCGCGTGGTGCACGACAGCAGCGGGGCCACGGCCGCGCCGAGCCGTCTGTGCGCGCCCTCGAAGCCGAGCAGGTCGAGTCCGGCGAGCACGCCACAGATGACGTCGTCGCCCGCCGGGGTGGTGCCCATGCCGGCGCCGACGGTCGCCGCGACGCACGCGTCGAGCTCGCCGGAATGAGCCTCGACGGGCGCGGCGGGTGAGCTCCTCCGCGCGCTCGCCGGGGCCGAAGCCGCCGGCCCGGGACGACGGGTCCGGCAGGCCGCGATCGAGCTCGGCGAGCTGCGCCGCGGTGATACCGGCGCGGTCCACGGCCGGGATGCGCAGCTCCACCGCGGTCGCGGCGGCGTGCCATGCGCGCAGGTCGATTGCCGCCGCGCCGGTGGCCGCCGGCGAGCTCGGACCAGCGGGCGAGGACCGGGGCGAGAGCGACCCGATCGGGCACGCCGATTCCACCCGGCACCAGGCAGGCGGGGCCCGCGGTCACCGGGACGAGCGTGCCGGACCGGGTGGCGAGAACCGCTGCCGCTTGTCCGACATAGACGACGGAGAGGGCATCGACATCGGTCCGCCCGGTCAGCGCCCGATCGCGGCGCAGCCCGCGCGGCGGCGTCTGGACAGTACGCGAGCACCAGTGAAACCTACGGTTGCCGGCGCCGGTCGGGCAGCGTCCGGGTCGGACCCAAATGGTGGCCGGCCATTGTCCGAATCGGCCAATCACGCAGCAAGGGGGCGGGCATGGGAGTGCTCCATGTGGGAGAGCTGCTCAGCCTCCCGGTGCTGCGCGGCGCCCGGGTGCTCGCGGGTCATCGCGGCCTCGACCACGAGGTCACCAACGTCAACGTGATGGAGGTGCCCGACATCGAGGCCTACGTCCATCCCGGCGAGGTGCTGCTGACCACCCTCTACCCGTTGCGCGACGACCTGGCCGAGGTGGCCGACCTGGTCCGCCGGCTGCACGCCGCCACGCTCTCGGCGCTCGTGGTCCGGCTCGGCCGCTACGTGGACCACATCCCCGCCGCGGCCTTGGACGCCGCCGACGAGCTCGGGTTCCCGATCATCGTCGTCGACACCCACATCGCGTTCAACGACGTGATCTCGGCCGTGCTGGCGATCGTCCTCGCCGACTACGGGCCCGAGCCGGGCCGGGCCGAGACGATCCGCGAGCGGCTCACGGCCGTCGCCCTCACCGGTGGCGGCCTGGCCGAGATCGCCCGCACCCTGGCCGGGGCGCTGGACCGCCACGTCACCGTGGTCGACGCCGGCGGCGCCACGCTCGGCACCGGCAGGCCGCCGACCGAGCCGGCCGGCGCCGCCTGGCCCGGTAGCGGATCCCTCCTGGGCGTTCCCGATCACCGTCGCCGGCACCGAACGCGGGCGCCTGCTCGTCGACGGGAACACCGAACCGACGCTCGGCCAGCGTCGACTGATCCGTCAGGCCTGCTTCGCCGCGGGCATGCACATCGCCCAGGCGCTGGCCAGCATCGAGCTGGACCGGCGGATGCGGGTGCTGCTGCTCGAGGAGGCGGTGACCGGCAGCAGCCTCGACCACGGACAGCTACCGGAGCGGTCGCGCTTGTTCGGCTGGGACTTCACCGTGCCGCACGCCGTCGTGCTCGCCAGGGCCGCCCGGGAGTTTCCGGATGCCGATGTCGCCAGGACGGCGGCGGCTGCGCTGCCCGCCAGGCTCGCTGGCGTGGTCGCGGGGTATCGAGGCGGTCGCGATCGTGCCGACGACCGGTGTCGACCAGGTCGGGGAGCTGGCGGCGCGGGCGCGATCGGTGGCGGGCGGCGCTGGCCGCGGTGGCCCGGTGCGACGTGCACGCCGCCATCGGCACGGTCGCCGGCGACGCGGATGGCCTCGCGGCCAGCCACCGCAGCGCCCGCGAGTCGCTGGCCATCGGCGAGGTGACCGCGCGGCCGCTGGTGCGCCACGACGAGCTCCTCCTCGAACGAATCCTGCTCTCGGTCGATCCGACGCGGCTCCAAGAGCTGGTGAGCGATCAGATCGGTCCGCTGATCGAGGCCGACCGGACCGGTTCGGGCGCGCTGTGCCAGACGTTGGAGACCTACCTCGGGATCGGCAACGCCGCCGCGGCGGCCCGCCTGCTCTACATCCACTACAACACGATGAAGCACCGCATGGTGCGGATCGTCGAGCTGCTCGACGTCGATCTGCACGATCCGCGCACCCGTCTGTCGCTGGCCGTTGCCCTCGCCGCGCGCGCGTTGACGTCCAGTGCCGGCTCGCGCGGCTGACCTCGCGGCGGCTGCGCGGTCGCGACCAGCCGAGTCGCCGGGTAGGGGTTCCAGAAGTCGGCTTGAGATCGTGAGCTTCGGTGATCGGCGTTGTGGGTGCCCGAAACTGCGCTAACAGCCCCTGATGCGATGAAGGGGCGGGGCCTCCGCTCCTCGTGACTCCCGGCTCATGCTCGGGGTGCTCACGCCAACAAGTCGAGGAGGCCCCTGTGAGCGAATCGTGCGAGGGCAGGCAGTTCGTCGGGATGGATCTGCATCGGCGCCGGTCGCTGCTGGTGCGGAGGCGCTGTTGCGTTGCGGAAGGAAAGGGCTGGCTTGGTGCCGCCGGCGCCTGGCTCAGATTGCGAGTGCGAGTTCGGTGAAGATCGCCTCGAGCCGGCGGCCGGGCTCGACGTCGTGTCCGAGTTCGTAGTGGCCGCGGCGTAGGTTCTGGATGAACGCATGCCCGCTGCAGATCACCTGGGCGCGGCGGAGCCGTTTCAAGCCGCGCATCGGTCGGGTCCGGGCCTTCAGCCGGCCGTGATCGGCTTCGATGGGGTTGTTGGCGTACTGCTCCACCACGTGCCACGCCTCGGGCACGACCTCGTCGAGTACCCGCGGGTAGGCCGGGGCCCGGTCGGTGGTCACCTCGGTGGGCCGTCGGGTTGCGTTCACTGCCCGGGCGAAGAACCGTCGGGTCGCGGAAAGATCCCGCTTCGGCGAGGCCGAGAACGTCGATGACCTGTCCGTACTGGTCGATCGCCCGGTACAGGTACACCCAGCGTCCGGCGACGCACACCTCGCGCGGCTCCAGCCCCCAGCCGTAGCGCAGCAGCATCACCGCTCGCCGACGGGGCGGCAGGCTCGCGAGCACGTCCCGTGTGACCTGAGACGCCTCGAGGGCAGCGGCGGAGTCCTCAGGGGTCGCTGCTCCGTCCGCAACCGCACCTGCCGCCTCGATCGGCGCGACCGGCTTGCGCCGTCGCCGGCGGAGCTCCTTGCTCGCGTGGTTGGCGACGGCGGTCAAGAGGTAGCTCCGGATCTCGTCGTCGTCGAGCTCGGTGTGCCGTCGCTCGAGCGCGCGCAGTGTCCCCAGCCAGGCGCTCGAGTAAAGGTCGTCGATCACGTCTTCGGCGAACGCCGCGCCATACGCGCGGCGGATCAGACCGGTCGCCGGCCGGCGGAGCTCCTCGTAGAGCCCGCTTGCCCGCCGGTGCCAGTCCGCACGCTCGGCGGCGCTCGGCGGCGCCTTCGCCACTCGCCTGATGCCGATCGAACTCCCGGTTCCCATATCCCCGTCGCTCACTCGGAACCCCGGCGTCCATCCAAACGCCCCTCGATCCGAGCTTGTACCGCTCGAAACTAGGCAAGCGAGACGCCGCACGCGACGCTACCTGGCGCAGCGCGGATGGCGAAGTTCGCAAATAGCGCGAAATTTGTGGCTACTCGGCGGGTTTCGCGGCGACCGTCGCGATCAGCTGCCGCAGGACGCCCCGGCCGTCGGTCCCCCACTTCTCGCGGGTGAGGTGACCGTTGCGCTCGAGGTCCGCGACGCCGTGGGCCGTCGCGATGATCAGCGCGGCGGTTCGGCGGGGGTCTCGGCGCCGCGGATCGTCGGCCGGGAGAACAGCCGCGGTGGCGGCGACGAAGACGGCGAGGCAGGCCTCGGCGGCCTCGGTGAGCTCCGAGTCGTCGCGGCCCTCGAACTCGGAGCTGAACAGCAGGCCGTAGCGGTGGGGCTGCAGGCGGGCGGACGCGAGGAAGACGTCGAGCATGCGCTCGAGGGCGCCGAGCGGCGTGCGCGCCCGGGCGGCCGTCTCCTCAAGGGCCTCGCGCAGGACGACCAGATCGTGGGCGCAGACCGCCGCCAGCAACCCCTCCTTCGAGTCGAAGTGCCGGTAAGGGGCTGCTCGCGAGACGCCGGCGCGGCGGCCGACCTCGCGCAGGGTCACCGCCTCGATCCCGCCCTCCTCGAGCAGGTCGGCCGCGACACGGATAAGCGTGTCGCGGGTCTCGCCGCGGGGTGGGCGGGCGATGTCGGTCGAGGCCTGCACGCGGCAAGCATACCGATGAGTTGACGTTGTCAACATAACTCTGATAGCCTGTCGGTTGACAGCGTCAACAAGAGGAGCCCTCGATGCCCAAGAAGAACCAGCTTGCAGTCGTGACCGGAGCTTCCTCCGGCGTCGGCCAGGCGACTGCCCATGAGCTCGCTGCGCGCGGGTTCCATGTCCTCGCGGGGGTGCGCAAGGAGGCCGACGCCGAGCGGCATCGCCGCCGACGGGATCGAGCCCGTGATCCTCGACGTCACCGATCCCGACCACGTGGCGGCGATCGCCGAGCGGGTGGCCAACGACGCCGACGGGCGGCCGCTCATGGTGCTCGTCAACAACGCGGGCATCGCCGTCAATGCGCCGGTCGAGACACTCCCGATGGAGGGGTGGCGTCGGCAGTTCGACGTGAACTTCTTCGGGCAGGTCGCGGTCACCCAGGCCCTCCTCCCCGCTTTGCTCTCCGCCAGCGGGCGCGTCGTCAACGTCAGCTCGATCGGCGGGCGGGTCGCCGGCCCCACCTACGGCGCCTACTCAGCATCGAAGTTTGCGCTGGAGGCGATGAGCGACGTCCTCCGCCGTGAGGTGGGGCGGTTCGGCGTCGGCGTGATCGTGGTCGAGCCCGGCGCCGTGGCGACGCCGATCTGGGACAAGGGGGTCGCGTCGGCGCAGGAGCTGGTCGCCGGGATGTCCGCCGAGCAGCAGGCTCGCTATGGCGACCTGGTGGCGGCCATGCTCGAGCAGGCTGCGGGCGCCGGCGAGAGCGGAATCGAGCCGTCCGAGGTTGCGCAGGTGATCGCCGACGCGGTCGAGGCCGGCAAGCCGCGTACGCGGTACCTCGTGGGTCGCGACGCGAAGGTCATGGCGAGGTTGGCCGGTGTGCTGCCGGACCGGGCGGTCGACCGGTTGATCGCAAGGAACCTTGGGCTCGGCGAGCCCGCCGAGCCAAGCGGCGAACCGCCGCTAACCTCCGCCGCCGATGCCGACCGAGGGCGATCCAGCCCCCGACTTCACCCTCCCCGACCAGGACGGTAACCCCGTCTCGCTCGCCGACCTGCGCGAGCAGACCGTCGTCCTCTACTTCTATCCGCGCGCTGACACACCCGGCTGCACGACCCAGGCCTGCGGGGTACGCGACCACGCGGCCGATTATGAGGCCGCCGGCGTCCGCGTGATCGGGGTCTCGCCCGACACGGTCCCGGCGATCCGGAAGTTCGCCGACAAGCAGTCGCTCGACTTCACCCTGCTCGCCGACGAGGACCATTCGGTCGCCGAGAAGTACGGCGTCTGGGTCGAGAAGTCGATGTACGGGAAGAAGTACATGGGCGTCCAGCGCTCGACCTTCATCATCGACGGCGAGGGGAAGATCGCGAAGGTCTTTCCGAAGGTCTCGCCGAAGACGCACGACGACGTCGTGCTCGCCGCGCTCGCCGAGCTGCTAGGGGAGCGCACACGTGGGGGCCGCGCTCGCGATCCGGATCGGCCATCCGCGCCGGAACTCGACGCGGTGGATCGCGACGATGTTCATGGTCGGCTCGGCGCTGTTCGCGATCGCGTCGGTGCCCGGGTACGCCTCGATCAGCGAGCGGGCGAGCGCCCTCACCTACGCCGCCGGCTCGGTCTTCTTCACCCTGGCGGCATTCGAGCAGCTGCGCACATCCGAGTCGAACTGGCCCGACCGCTGGAGCGCGCTCATCCAGTTCGCCGGGACGATCCTGTTCAACGTCAACACCTTCATCGCCGTCGACGAGAAGCTCAGCCCACACGCCCAGGACCTCCTGGTCTGGACTCCGGACGCAGTCGGCTCGGCGTGCTTCCTGATCGCGAGCGGCATCGCCTCGTGGGCCGTGCGGGAGCGGCGCGACGACAAGCCGACGCGCCGGATCGCCGACCTGAACCTCGCCGGCTCGGTCGCGTTCGGGTTCTCAGCGCTCGCCTCGTACGTGGTCGACGACACCGGTGAGCTGGTGAACGCCGCGATTGCCAGTTCCGGCACCTTCATCGGCGGGATCTGCTTCCTGGTCGCCGCGTGGATGCTGCGCCGTCAGTCCAGCTTGGCGCCGACGTCCTCCTAGGCGAGCGCGAGGTTGATCTGCGCCGCGACGGCGAAGCCGTTGCCGATCGCGATCGCGACCGACTGCGGCTGCCCGGCCGTCGCGTCGCCCGCGACGTGCAGCCCGGGGATGCTCGTCTCCCCAGCCTCTGCCGCGACGAACCCGTTCTCCGCGAGCCCGGCGCCGAGCGACTCCGCGAGGTCGGCCGCCACGCTGAACTCGGGCTGGATGAAGACCGCGTCGCAGCGGACCTGGCCCCCGTCGGCGAGCTCGATCCGCACCCCGTCGCCGTCGCGTTCGACGCGCGCGGCGCCGGAGGCGACGATCTCGGCGCCGGACGCTGCGGCGGCGCTGCGGTCGGGCTCGGGGATCACCCCGGCGCCGACAATCGTCACCCGGCTAGCGAGTGATCGCAGGAGAGTTGCCTGGTGGAGCGCTCGCTCGGTGGTGGCGACGACGGCGACGTGGCGGTCGCGGACTTCCCAGCCGTGGCAGTAGGGGCAGTGGAAGGCTTGCTCGCCCCAGAGCTCCTCGAGCCCTTCGATCTCGGGCCGGCCGTAGTCGAGGCCGTGGGCGAGGAGCAGCCTGCGGGCAGCGAACGTATCGCCCCCCGCGTCGACCTCGAAGCCGTCGCCCGCCTTGCGGGCGCCGGTCACCTCCTCGCGGCGGAACTCCACCGTTGGGTACTTGGCGATGTCCTCGCGCCCGATCGCCCGCACCTCGGCAGGCGGCGTGCCGTCGCGGGTGAGGAGGCCGCCGACGCCGTGGGAGACGGCGTTGGCGGGCGCCTCCGTGTCGAAGACCACCACCCGGCGGCGCATCCGGCCGAGCACGAGCGCCGCCGACATCCCGGCGGGGCCGCCGCCAACGATCACCACGTCCAGGGCGTCGCTCTGGCGGTCGGCCTCCATCGCCGGGAGACGGTAGCGGGGCTACTCGAGCGGCGCGAACAGGTTGGCCTCGACGCCGTCGGGGTCGGCGACGAGCGCGTAGCGCTGGCCCCAGAACGCGTCCCACGGCTCCTTGGCACCGGTGTAGCCCTTGGCGGTGAGCCGCTCGTACGCGGCGTCGACCTCGGCCGGCGAGTCGCAGAGGAACGCGAGCGCGATCCGGTTGTCGCCGCTCGGAGCCTGCCACTCGGGGTTGAACGAGTGGATCGTCTCCTCGGTGTCGAAGGCGAGGCGCAGGCCGCCGGGGAGCTCGACCTCCACGTGCGGCTCGGAGTCCTTCTCGGCGGGGATCTCGAGGCCGAGCTCGCGGTAGAAGGCGAGCGACTTCGCCATGTCCGCGACGACCACGCCGATCACGTCGAACCTGATGCTCATCTTTGTCCTCCTGTTCGATCGGGTACAAGATTGCTTGAGCCATGGTCGCCCAGCCCGAAGCGCCGGTCTTGAACGTTTCGGACGCCTTCGCATCGCCCTATCGCGAGATAGCGCCGGCGCCCGCCCTGGCGCGCTTCGTCGAGTGCCTCTGGACGGCGGGCGGGCCCGGTGCCAGGAGCGACGACGATCGCCGGATCCTGCCCGACGGGTGCATGGACCTGATCTGGATCCGCGGGGTGGGCGTCGTGATCGCGGGACCGCAGACCCGCTTCGCCATGCGCTCGACCGTCTCGCCCCTCGTCGCGGTCGGCGTGCGCTTCCACCCCGGGGCAGCACCCGGGCTGCTGCGACTGCCGGCCGCGGATTTCGTGGACGGACATGTCCCACTCGACGCCGTCGATGCCCGCCTCGCGGGACGGCTCGATGCCGCGCTCGAGGCGGCGCGCAGCCCCGACCAGGCGTTCGCGGCGTTCAACCGCGAGCTGCTTCGCCACCTGGACGAGCTGGCCGAGCTCGACGCCGCCGTCGCCGAGGCGACCTGGATGCTGAGCGACCCGCGCGCGAGCGTCGCCGACGTCTCGGCGAGCGTCTACCTCAGCGAGCGCCAGCTTCGCCGCCGGTTCGCCGAGCGGATCGGGTACGGGCCGAAGACCCTGCAACGGGTGCTTCGCTTCCGTCGCTTCACGATGATCCTGGAGGTGCCGGAGCCGGATCTCGCGCGGGCCGCGGTAACCGCGGGTTACGCCGATCAGGCACACATGACGCGCGAGACGCGGGAACTCGCGGGAATGACCCCACGGGCGCTCGCGCGCTGGCTTCGATGAGAAATGCGCCGCGCCGCGGTCTTAGTGGCGGAACCGAGAGGAGGAGAGCCCAGTGAGCAAGCTGATCGTGGCCGAGTTCGTGAGCCTCAACGGCGTGATGGAGGCGCCCGGCGGCGAGCCGACCCACCCCCACTCCGGCTGGACCTTTAAGTCGCACTACGGCGACGACCACTACGCCTACAAGGACGAGGAGCTCCAGGAGGCGGACCTGCTGCTGCTCGGCCGGAAGACTTACGAAGGCTTCGCGGCCGCGTGGCCCGAGCGCGGCGGCAAGGGCGATCCGTTCGCCGACAAATACAACTCGATGCCCAAGTACGTCGTCTCCTCGACGCTGACCGACCCGGAGTGGGCGAACACCACGGTGCTCTCGGGCGACCCGATCGAGGAGGTCAGGAAGCTGAAGGAGAACGACGAGGGCACGATCATGGTGCACGGCAGCGCCCAGCTCGTGCACGCGCTCGCCGAGGCCGACCTGGTCGACGAGTACCGCGCGATGGTCCACCCGGTCCTAGTGGCCGATGGCCAGCGAATGTTCGCGGACCCCGAGGACATGCAGAAGTTCAAGCTGACCGACACCCGGACCTACGACTCCGGCGTCGTCGTCCTCGTCTACGAGCGGTTGCGGGAGAGCTAGCATGGCGACCGTCACGTCGAAGGACGGCACTACGATCGGCTACGACGCGGTCGGCGAGGGCCCGCCGCTGATCCTGGTCGACGGCGCGACCCAGTACCGCGCCATCGACCAGACCACCCCGGAGCTCGCGCGCCTCGTCGCCGAGGGCGGGCACCGTGTAATCCACTACGACCGCCGGGGGCGGGGCGAGTCGGGCGACACGCTCCCCTACGCACCCGAGCGCGAGTACGAGGACCTCGAGGCGGTGATCGAGGACGCCGGCGGCGAGGCGAGCGTGTTCGGCATGTCCTCGGGCGCGGTGCTCGCGGCCGAGGCCGCCGCGCGCGGGGTGCCGATCTCGAGGCTCGCGCTATATGAGCCGCCGGTCCTCGTCGACCGGGACGGGCCGGAGCCGATCCCCGATTACATCGAGACCCTCGACGCGTTCGTCGCCGAGGACAAGCCGGAGGAGGCCATGGCGTACTTCATGGAGGTCGTCGCGGAGATGCCGCCCGAGGCGGTCGCTGAATTCCGAGGCTCGCCCGCCTGGCCCGGGTTCGCGGCAGTCGGCCACACGATCGCCTACGACGCGCGGATCATGGATCCCTACTCCAAGGGCGAGCCGATCCCGCCCGGCAACTGGGCCGCGGTCGTGCAGCCGGCCTTGGTGTTCGCGGGCGGCGACAGTCCGGACTGGATGCGGGACGTTGCCGCGAAGGTGGCCGAGGCGCTCCCAGCCGGCGAGGTCCGCACCCTGCCCGGCCAAACGCACCAGTTCGACCCGGCGGTCGTCGCGCCCGTTCTGCTGGAGTTCCTAGCCGCCTGAGCCGGCGGCGGCGAGTGCCGCCTCCTCGCTCAGAAAGAAGTCGGCAACGACGACCTTGTCGTCGCGGAAGGTGATCACGGCCGCGCTCGGGCCGCCGACCTCGCTGCCGCCGGTCACCGCGCAGCCGCGCCAGTGGGCCTTGATCAGCATCCGGTCGGCGTCGAGCTCCCGAACCTCATCGGCGTGGAACTCGAACTCGGCCCAGGTCTTGCTGACCTCGCCGAACCACTCCTCGAGGCCCTCGAGCCCCCGGTAGTTCCGCTGCCAGACCGAGACCAGCGGCCGCAGCTCGACGTCGGGCGCGACCAGCTCGCTCAGCGCGGGGAGGTCTCGGGCGGCAAACGCCTCGAACGCGCGGCGGACGGTCTCCTCACGATCTGCCACGCCCGCATTCTTTCACCGGCCAAGCGGATGCGCTCGGCAAAACGCTCGCACCGCCTCGTTGAACTCGGCCGGCCGCTCCAGGTTCGCCATGTGTCCCGCGGCGGGGATCACGACGAGCTCCGCACCGGGGATCGCCTCGTCGAACTGCCGCGCGACGGTGGCGACCGGCGAACGCACGTCCTCCGCTCCCCAGACAAGCAGAGTGGGCACTGCGATTTGCGGCAGCAGGTCGCGCTGGTCGCAGGCCGCGATCGCGACGATCTCCTGCCGCAGCGAGTCCGGGCGGACCTCGGACATGATCCGCTCGAGCTCGTCGACCACCTCCGGGACAGGCTCGGCGGCGAACAGGCCGGGCAGCGCCGCGCCCGGATCGAATTCCTCGGGCGGCGCCTCGAGGCTCGCCATCACCCCGGCGACTCGCGCTTCGACCTCCGTGTCCGGGAGTGATCCCTTCCAGCCGGCATAGGTGTCGCAGAGGAGCAGGGTGCCGACCAGGCTCGGGCGACGGCGGTAGAGCTCCAGCGCCAGGGTTCCGCCCCAGGAGAGCCCGCCGACGTGGGCCGGCGCGAGGTCGAGCGCCTCGATCAGGCCTCCCAGCGCATCGGCGAATTCGGCGAGGCCGAAGTCGGGCGGCAGCTCCGGCGAGCGGCCCGACCCCGGCTCGTCCCAGGCGACCACGGTGAACTCGTCCGCCAGCCCCTCGAGCTGCGGACGCCACTCCCGGCCGTCCGAGGCGCCGCCGTGGGCCAGGACGATCGCCGGCCCCTCGCCCGCGCGCCGATAGGCGATCTCGAGCCCGTTTACCCGGACCGACGGCACGGCGCGAGCATACGCCCCCTCAGCCCACGCGCGCGATGAACACGCGGTGCCCGGGGCGAAGGCGCCGCCGCCGTAGCCGCGGCGGATCTGGACCCGGAAGCGCGCCTCGCGGAGCATCTTGTCGATCTCGCGGGTGTGCCAGAGGCGCAGCCGGTGGATCTCCTCGGTGCGCCGGTAGGTGGCGCCGCCGCCGATCCGCCGGAAGGTGGTGATCCGGCGTTGCAGGCGCGGCCCGGCCTCGTTCGCCGTGTAGAGAATCGCCCAGTCGTCGCCGACTCGGAAGGCCGAGTCCTCGCCGCCGGGGACGCGGCCCGGGATCGCGAGGTCGAAGATGAAGACGCCCCCGGGGCGGAGCGCGGTGCGGACCCGGCCGAACAGGTCCTCGAGCTCGTTCTTGCTGCCGCGCGCCGACCCGACATAGCCCAGCACCTCGCCGATCGCGATCACGGCGTCGCACTCGGGGATCGGCGTGTCCGCCCAGGATCCGACCCGGAACTGGGCTTCGGGCGCCCGGGTGCGGGCCAGCTCGACCATCGCCCGCGAGGCGTCGACGCCGAGGACGTCATGGCCCGCGTCGGTCAGCGCCCCGGCAGTCGCCCCGGATCCGGAGCCGAGCTCGACCACCCGGCCGGCCTCCACCCCGCGCTCGGCGAGCAGCTTCACAACCACCGGCGTCGCCTGCTCGGCGAGCCCGAGGAAGCCCTGGTCGTGGATGTAGGCGAGATCCTTGCCGTAGTCGGCCATATGGCCCTCTTACCCGCTAGACCAAGGACACGTAAACGAGGAATGCCCCGAACAGGGCCGACCAGGCGACGATCGCGGGCCAGCGGAACCTGCCGATCCGGTGGAGCGCGACGTAGGCGAGGACGCCACCGGCGAGGCCGAGAAGGCCAGAGACGATCGCGTACTTGTCGAGATCCCAGTCGGTGAGCGCGAGGCCGAACGCGATCGGGATCGTCGACTGGAAGACCATCGCGCCGGTGATGTTCCCAAGCGCGAGCGAGTCCTTGCCTTCGCGGACCCAGAAGAAGCTGTTCGCCTTCTCCGGCAGCTCGGTCGCGAGCGGCGCCAGGATCAGCGAGAGGACGAGCGGGTTGATCTCAGCGTCCTCGGCGACGTGGAGCAGTTCCTCGACGAACAGGTGGGCGCCGCCGACCATTGCACCGAGGCCGACCGCAAACTGCAGCGTGATCAGCGACCGCGGCGGATCGTCGGCCGGCGTCATGTCCATGAAGAGCGGCGTCCGTGCGGCGGCGCGGCCGAGCAGAAGGGGGCTGATCGTGTCCACGTCCTGGACCTCGCCGCCGCCAAGGAGCGTGCGGCGGACGTAGTAGCCGTAGGCCACCGCGAACACCACGACAAGTGGCACCTGCACGGCATCCGGCGCGTCGACGGCGCCGACGGCGACGCCGAGGCCGAAGAAGATGAGGAAGAAGACGAGGTCGCGCTCGAGGGTCGGAGAGTGCGCGCGCAGCTCGGTGCCCTGGACCCGGCGGTTCCGGTAGATCAGCGCCGAGGTCCCGACCAGCGCCATCGCGATCGTCGCCAGCAGGAACGGCGCGCCGATGATCGCCCCGATCGCGACCTCCTCGGATCCCTCGGCGCCGCCGATGATCGCGACGATCGGGATCAGGGTCTCCGGCATCGCGGTGCCGACCGCCGCGAGCAGGCTGCCGACCGCGCCCTGGCCCAACGCGAGCCGGTGGCCCGCCCACTCGACGGCGTTCGTAAACACCATCGCCCCGCCCAGGATCACGGCGAAGCTGACAAGCAGCAGGAGGACGGCGCCCATCGAATGAACCTACTTACCCGCTGGGGCGCGGCTAGGCGTAGTAGAAGGTGAGCCCGAGGATCGCGTACACCGCGAGCAGCTGGACGCCTTCGAACCAGTTCGTCTCGCCGTCGTGGGTCACGTATTGGGCGATCAGGATCGCGATCAGGATCGCGCCGAGCTCGAAGCCGTTGAAGACGAGCGGCATTGGCCCGGCCCCGATGAAGAACGAGCAGACGACCAGGAGCGGCGCGACGAACAGGGCGATCTGAGCGGCCGAGCCGACCGCGATATTGACTGCCAGGTCCATCTTGTTCTTGTACGCGACGAGGACCGCGACCCAGTGCTCGGCAGCGTTGCCGACGATCGCGACCACGATCACCCCGATGAAGAACTCGGAGAGGCCAACGGCCTCGGACGCCTCGCTGATCGAGCCCACGAGGATCTCCGACATCAGGCCGACCGCGAGCCCGGCGATGAACAGCATCCCGACCGAGCGCCGGACCGACCACCCGAACGTCTCGTGCTCTTCCTCGGCGTAGGGCGGGTTGAAGAGGTCGCGATGCGTGCGAAGCGAGAAGACCAACCCGAGCACGTAGGTCGCCATCAGGACGATCGCCACCGCCAGGGAGAGGTCCTCGACGGTCGAGCCGAAGTCGACGATCTCGGCGTTCACGGACGGCAGCCCCCCGCCCTCGATCAGCTGGAACAGCGCCGGCCCCACCAGCGCGGCCGCTGCCAGCATCAGCATCGACGACTGCGCGTTCGCCGCGGTCGCGTTGAAGGTCTGCTTGTCGCGCCCGAGGCCGCCCACCAGCATCGAGGCGCCGAGCACGAGCAGGATATTGCCGATGATCGAGCCGGCGATCGAGGCCTTCACCACCTCCTGGAGGCCCTCGTTGAGCGCGAACAGGGCGATGATCAGCTCGGGCGCGTTGCCGAACGTGACGTTGAGGAGCCCGCCGATCCCGGGCCCCGAGCGCGCCGCCAGCTCCTCGGTCGCGAGTCCCATCAGCGCGGCGGTAGGGATGATCCCGAGCGCCGCGACCAGGAAGATCAGCCCGGCCTCGGCGTGGCTCAGCTCGAGCACCACTGCGAGCGCGATGAACGGGGTCAGCAGGTACGGCCAGCCCTGCGCTGAGATCAGAAAACGGCCCACGGGGGGCCGCAGACTATTGCGTGCGCGCTACTGGTTCAGGCACTCGATGATCTCGTCCGAAGTCGTGGCGTTCGCCACGCACTCCTGCACGGCCGGATCCGTCGCGGCGCCGCCCGGATCGCCGAGCCCAGGGATCTCGCCGCCCGCGCCGGGGAGCGTGCCCCCGGGGACGAGCCCTGAGAGACCTTGCTCGATCGCCTGCGAGATCTCTGCCTCGCTCGTGCCGAGCTGCTCTCGGAGCAGCGTGTCGAGCGGCTCGGCGTCGGCCGGCGCCTCGATCGTCTGCTCTTCGTTCACGCCGGAGATCCCGATCGAGATCGTGAAGTCGAGCGAGTCGACCCCCGCGGCCGACAGCGCCGCGACGTCGCTCGCGGCGAAGCCCAGGTCGATCCCGCGGAAGGTGTTGTCCGACTCCGCCACGTACACGTCGATCGTGCTCGTCAGGCCCTCGAGCTGCGAGGCGTCGAACGAAGCCGGCCCGGCCGCTGCGGCCTCCTCGGCGAGCGACGCGAAGTCGAGATCGCCCGAGACGTGCACGACGGACTCGCCCTCGACCTCCTCGGTGCCCTCGTTCTCGAGGTTCGTGAGCGCGTTGATGAACTGGTCCGCGCTCTCCGGGTCCTGGGTCGTTTCGCTCGCGGTGCTCGCGCTCTCGAGCAGCGGGCTGATCTGCGAGTAGAGCCTGTCGCCGGCCTGGTAGGTGGTGTCGTCGTAGGTGACGAACAGCGAGTCGTCGGCGAGCGCGAGGCCGCCCGAGAAGTCGAAGGAGACGTCGCCGGGGAGATTCGGGATGCCGCTCGCCTGCACGTTGGCGGTGGCGTCGAGCGCGAGCTCGGGCGGCTCGCCCTCGCCGCCCGACTGGAACGGGCCAGAGACGCTGGCGTCGAGCGCCGCGTTCACGGCCGAGCCCTCGACCGACCCGTCGAGCCCGATGTTGATCACGCCGCTGCCGTAGTCGGTGTCCTGACTGAAGGCCTCGCGCAGGAGGGCGGCCGGATCCTGGTCGCCACCGTCGTCGTCATCGCCGCACGCCGCGACGACCGCGGGGGCCAGCGCGACGGCGCACAGGGCAAGAAGCTTTCGGGTCCGGTTCAAGTTGTCTGTCCCTCCAACTGAGATCGTCCGGTAGCCGGGCGCAGGGTAGCGAACCACCCCCTGCCGATACGCTCGTTCGTCATCTTGACCTCGCCCCGGACCATCCTCTACACGGGCAAGGGCGGGGTCGGCAAGACCTCCGTCGCGGCCGCCACGGCGCGGCTCTGCGCCGCACGCGGCCTGTGCACGGTGGTGCTCTCGACCGACCCCGCGCACAGCCTCTCCGACTCGCTCGAGACGCCGCTCGGCCCCGACCCGACGCCTGTCACGGAGCGGCTCTGGGGCCAGGAGGTGCAGGCGCAGCGCGAGATGGAGGCGAACTGGGGGCAGGTACAGACATGGCTCGCGGGGCTGCTCGCCGACCGCGGCGTGATGGACATCGCGGCGGAGGAGCTGACCGTGCCCCCGGGGATGGACGAGCTCTTCAGCCTCCTCCAGATCAAGCGCCACCACAGCTCGGGCGAGTTCGACGTCGTGATCGTCGACTGCGCGCCGACCGGCGAGACGCTGCGGCTGCTCTCGTTCCCGGAGATCGCGCAGTGGTGGCTCGAGCGCGTGTTCCCCGTCGAGCGGAAGATGGTCGCCGCCGCCCGCCCGCTCGCGAAGACCTTCCTCGACGTCGACCTGCCCGACCCGGACGTCTTCGCCGAGGTCAACAGGCTGGTCCGCAACCTGGTCGCGATGAACGCGATCCTCCGCGACCGCGAGCGCGCCTCGATCCGCCTGGTGATGAACGCCGACCGGATGGTCGTGAACGAGGCCCAGCGGACCTTCACCTACCTGAACCTCTACGGGTACCTGACCGACGCCGTCGTGGTCAACCGCCTGTTTCCCGAGGAGGTCGGCTCGGGCTACTTCGGCGAGTGGCGCCGGCGCCAGACCGAGCGGCTCTCAGAGATCGAGCACGGCTTCGCGCCGGTCCCCGTTCTGCGCGCCCGCTACTTCGACGAGGAGGTGGTCGGCCACGCGATGCTCGACCGGCTCGGCGAGGAGCTGTACGGGGCGGACGACCCGGCGGCGCTCTTCCACACTGAGCTCACGCGCGAGGTGGAGCAGGGCGAGAACGGCGTGACGACGATGCGGATCCGGGTGCCGTTTGCCGAGCGCTCGCAGATCTCGCTGAAGAAGGTCGGCTCCGAGCTGGTCGTCGCGGCGGGCCGCGAGAAGCGGACGATCATCCTCCCGCCCGCTCTAGCCCGCCGCAGCCCGTCCGGGGCCAGGCTCGAGAACGGCTCACTCGAGGTGAGCTTCTCGGACGCGGGATAATCCCGCCGTGGCGGATGGGGTAGCAACAGCCGCACTCGAACGAGGCCGTGAGGCCTACTCGGACCGGGCGTGGCGCGACGCCTACGAGGCGCTCTCGAACGCGGACGGCGAGGAGGCGCTCGCGGCCGAGGACCTCGAGTTGCTTTCGATCTCGGCCTACATGCTGGGCCGTCATGAGGACTTCTACGGCGCGCTCGAGCGCGCGCACCAGGCGCACCTCGATATGGGCGAGGCGCTGCTCGCCGCCCGTTGCGCGTTCTGGGTCGGCATGAACCTCGTGCAGGAGGGGGAGATGGGACGCGCCGGCGGCTGGCTCGGCCGGACGCGCCGGCTCGTCGAGCGCGAAGGCCGCGACTGCGTCGAGCAGGGCTATCTGCTGATCCCGCGGATGTTCGAGCTCGAGGCGAGCGGCGACCTTGACGGCGCGATCGCAACGGCGGCGGAGGCGACCGCGATCGGCGAGCGGTTCGGCGACGCGGACCTGGTCGCGCTCGGAGTCCACAGCCAGGGCCACCTGATGGTGACGCGCGGTCAGCCCAAGGAAGGCCTGGCGCTCCTGGACGAGGCGATGTTGTCGGTCACGACCGGGGAGCTCTCGCCGATCCCGAGCGGGATCGTCTACTGCGGGGTCATCCTCGGCTGCCAGGCGGCGTACGAGCTCCGACGCGCCGCAGAGTGGACCGCGGCGCTGGCGAAGTGGTGCGAGGAGCAGCCCGAGATGATCGCCTTCACCGGGCGCTGCCTAGTCCACCGAACGGAGATCATGCGCCTCCGGGGCGCGTGGGAGGAGGCGTTGGCGGAGGCCGAGCGTGCCGGTGAGCGGTGCCTCCTCGGGAATAACCCGCGCGCCGCAGGCGAGGCGTCCTACCTCCGGGGCGACATCCACCGGCTGCGCGGCGACTTCGACGCCGCCGAGGCGGCATACCGCGAGGCGAGCGAGCTCGGGCGCGAGCCGCAGCCGGGCATGGCGCTGCTGCGCCTCGCGCAGGGGGACAACGAAGCAGCCGTCGCGGCGATCCGGCGCGTCCTCGCTGAGGCCACCGAGCGCCCGCGGCGCGCGGGCCTGCTGCCCGCGTGCGCCGAAATCACGCTCGCGGCCGGCGAAACCGCCGAGGCACGCGATGCCTGCGACGAGCTGAAGGAGATCGCGGCCGTTTACGCAGGCGGGATGCTGGACGCGCTTGCGGCGCAGGCCCAGGGAGCGCTGCTGCTCGCCGAGGGCGAGACGGAGCGGGCGCTCGTTTCGTTGCGGAGCGCCGTCGGGACATGGCAGGAGCTCGGCGCGCCGTACGAGACGGCGCGGGCGCGGGAGCTGGTCGCGCGCGCCTGTCGCGCGCTCGGCGACGAGGACGCGGCTGCGATGGAGGTCGCGGCTGCCCGGAGCGCGCTCGAGGCGCTCGGGGCGGCTCCCGCCCTGGCCGAGATCGACGCTCTCGAGATCCCGGCGGCGCGAGCTGACGCGCACGGGCTGACCCCTCGCGAGCTCGAGGTCCTGCGGCTCGTCGCGGCCGGCAAGACCAACAGGGAGGTCGCCGCCGAGCTCGTCCTCAGTGAGCGGACGGTCGAGCGCCACGTCAGCAACATCTTCGCCAAACTGGGCGTCCCCACGCGAGTCGGCCGCCACGGCGTTCGCGTACGAGCACAAGATCCTCTGAGCCCGCTGCTGGGTGGAATCACCCAGTCCGTGCGCGTCGCAAGTTGGGTGGGTTGGCCGATGCGGGGCCTGATCGGCTCGCCTATGGTCGCTCGCGAGCCCGATTCCGGGCGAGCCAGCGAGCGAGGGAGGCACGACGATGCCGAAGGTATCCAGAGAAACAGCGTCCGAGGCCGTGTCGCTGGAAGGGCTTGACGTGCGAGTCGAGCACCTCGACGGCGGCTACTCGGTCTGCTTCGAGACGCACACCGCCGACGCGGACCTCGCGGAGCTCTTCCGCGGCCTGCCCGGCGACCGCTGCCAGCTGCCACGCTGGGGATACGTGCTGAAGGGGATGATCACCTTCCGGTTCGCGGACGCCGAGGAGACCTACGTGGCCGGCGACGCGTACTACGTGCCGCCCGGGCACACCCCGGTCCACTACGCGGGCGCCGAGATCGTCGAGTTCAGCCCGACCGAAGACCTGCGCGAGACGATCGGCGTGGTCATGGAGAACGTCCAGTCGGCCGGAGTCGGGTCATGACCGCGAGCACCGAGCGGATCGAGACGGTGGTCATCGGCGGCGGCCAGGCCGGCCTCGCGGTCGGCCACCACCTCGCGAAGCAGGGACGCTCGTTCCTGATCCTGGACGAGCAGCGACGCGGGTCGGCGACAACTGGCGCCGTCACTACGACTCGCTGCGGCTCTACAGCCCCGCGCGCCTCGCAGGGCTGCCGGGGATGGCGTTCCCGGCGCCGGCGTGGAGCTTCCCGACGAAGGACCAGATGGCCGACCACCTCGAGGAGTACGCCGAGCGCGTTCGAGCTGCCCGTTCGCAGCGGCACGCGGGTCGACCGAATCTCGAGGAACGGCGAGCGGTACGCCGTCGACTGCGGCGATCGTCGGCTCGAGGCCGAGAACGTGGTCGTGGCCACCGGCACCTTCGGGCGCCCGTTCACGCCGGAGTTCGCGATCCGACCTCGACCCGCGGATCATGCAGCTCCACTCGAGCGAGTACAAGAACCCCGCGCAGCTCCAGGACGGCCCGGTCCTCGTCGTCGGCGCCGCGCACTCGGGCGCCGACGTCGCGATGGACGTCGCCGGCTGCGCACCGGACGATCCTCTGCGGCCGCGACACCGGTCAGCTCCCGTTCGACATCGAGGGACGCCGGGCGCGCCTCTTCGGCTGGCGCGTGTTGTCGCTACTGGCGCGCCGGGTGCTGACGACCTGCGGACGCCGATCGGGCGCAAGCTGCAGCCCGAGATCCGCTCGCACGGCGGTCCGCTGCTGCGATTCAAGCGCGCCGACCTCGAGGCCGCCGGGGTCGAGCGGACGACGGCCCGGGTCGCCGGCGTCCGGGACGGCAAGCCGGAGCTCGACGACGGCACGGTCGCTCGACGCTCGCGAACGTGATCTGGTGCACGGGCTTCAAGCAGGACTTCGCCTGGATCGACCTGCCGATCACCGGCGACGACGGCTGGCCGCTCGAGGAGCGCGGCGTCGTGCCGTCCGCCCCAGGTCTCTACTTCACCGGCCTCGCGTTCCAGTACGCGTTCAGCTCGATGCTGATCCTGGGTGCCGGGCGCGACGCGGAGTACGTTGTGGAGCGGATCGCGGGCCGTTAGCACTGGCCTCCGGGGTAGGTTCTGGGGCGATGGCGAACCCAGAGCCCGAGCGCCCCGCCGGTACCCAGAGCCCGTCCGACGCCCTCCGCGACCTGCTCGAGTCGCACGGCGGCGGCGAGCTGCGCTGCGTCGAGCTCTGCCCGATCTGCCGCGCCGCCGACGTCCTGCGGGCGACGGCGCCCGACGATTTGAAGGATCAGTGGCAGGTGGTGCAGCGCGAGGCGCTCCTGACGATGAAGGCCGCGATCGACCGCTACGTCGAGCGCCTCGAGGCCGAGCCGCCCGAGCCTGGCCCGCGGGTCGAGGACATCCCGATCGACTAGCGCTTCCGCTGCCAGAGCGCGACCTCGGCCCCGTCGGGGACCGAGACGACGCTGCGCCAGCCCGCCGGGCCCTCGCGGGGGCCGAACATGATGCTCGCGCCCGCCCCGGTCGCCCGCTCGGTCGCCGCGCCGATCTCGGCCGACCTCGACGTACGGGAGCCACAGCGAGCGGCTGGTCCCGCACTCGACGACGCCGCCTTCGAGCGCCGCCCCCCAGTCGAGCGCCTGGTACGCGGCCGGGCCCGCATCGACCCGCTCCGTCCACCAGCCGAACGCGCCGAGGTAGAACTCGCACGCCCGGGCGAGGTTGCCGGTGTGGAGCTCCAGGTGCACGACGGGGTTGGAGGGCGGGGAGGTCACACTGTCTGGATAGACCCGCACGGCCCCGCGAATCAATCGGCCGAGCGATGGATTCGCGGAGTGCGGCGGGTCATTGGTTTCAGGAGTCCCTTGGAAGCCCGGACAGCAACCGATCCCCAGACGGCGGTCATCGCGGCGGCGAAGCGCGGCGACGAGGCCGCCTTCGAGCGCCTGGTCGCGCCGCTTCGCGCCCGAGCTCCAGGCGCACTGCTACCGCATGCTCGGCTCGGCGCACGACGCCGAGGACGCGCTGCAGGAGACGCTCCTGCGGGCGTGGCGCGGCCTCCCGCGGTTCGAGGGCCGCAGCTCGCTGCGCTCGTGGCTCTACACGATCGCCACCAACGTCAGCCTGCGCGCGATCGAGCGGCGGCCGAAGCGGCTGCTCCCGGTGGACTACGGGCCACCGGGCGACCCGCACGAGGAGGTCGCCGAACCGCTGTCGAGTCCGTCTGGGTCGAGCCCTACCCCGACGAGGCGCTCGCGGACGGCAGCCTCTCGCCCGAGGCGCGCTACGAGGAGCGCGAGAGCGTCGAGCTCGCGTTCGTCGCCGCGCTCCAGCACCTGCCGGACCGCCAGCGCGCGGTGCTGCTGATGCGCGACGTGCTCGGCTTCGCGCCGGCCGAGATCGCCGAGGCGCTCGACAGCACCCCAGCCGCGGTCTACAGCGCGCTCCAGCGCGCGCACGCGGCGATCGACGAGCACCTTCCGGAGCGCAGCCAGCAGGAGACGCTGCGCTCGCTCGCCGACGAGCGCCTCCGCGAGGTGACCGAGCGGTTCGTGGCGGTGTGGGAGGCGAACGACGTCGCCGGGCTGGTCGAGCTCCTGACCGACGATGCCGCGATCACGATGCCGCCGCGGCCGAGCTGGTACCGCGGCCGTGAGGCGGTAACCGCCTTCCTGCGCGAAGACCCCGATGGCCGAGCGCGAGCACTGGCGCATCGTCCCCGTCGCCGCCAACGGCCAGCAGGCGTTCGCGACGTACGGGCTGGAGGACGACGGGCGCTGGTACGCGCACGCGATCCAGGCGATCACGCTCGACCGGACGGGCCTGATCACCGAGATCACCGCGTTCCTCGATCCGGGCGCGTTCCGCCACTTCGGCCTGCCGCACGAGCTGACGCCGTAGTCGCGGCAGCGATTGATCCGGCCGCCGCCCGGATCTCAACTCCCGAAGGCAGCGAGACCGAGGAGTTGAACGATGAGCGCAAGCGACACGAGCCGAACGCAGGTCTGGGTGCTGGTGATCGCCGCGGCGGCGTCGTTCATGGCCGCGCTCGACACGCTCGTCGTGACGACCGCGCTGACCACGATCCGCCTCGACCTCGGCGCCTCGATCGAGCAGCTCGAGTGGACGGTCAACGCCTACAACCTGAGCTTCGCCGTCCTCATGATGACCGCGGCGGCGCTCGGCGACCGATTCGGGCGGCGGCTGGTGTTCGCCGCCGGCCTCGGGCTGTTCTCCGTCGCCTCCGCCGCCTGCGCGCTCGCCCCCGACGTCGGCTGGCTGATCGCCGCGCGAGCGGTCCAGGGAGTCGGCGCGGCGATCATCACGACGCTCGCGCCTCGCGCTCGTCAGCACGGCGTTCCCGCCCGAGCGGCGCGGGTCCGCGCTCGGGATCTTCTTCGCCGATCACCGGCCTCGCGGTGGCGGGCGGCCCGCTCGTCGGCGGCGCGATCGTCGAGGGGATCGAGCTGGCACTGGATCTTCTGGCTCAACGTCCCGATCGGCCTCGCGCTGGTCCCGCTTGCGCTGCGCCGGATGCCCGAGAGCTTCGGCCCCGACACCGGCGTCGACATCCGCGGGCTGGCGCTGGTCACCGGCGCGGCGCTTCGGCGTCGTCTGGGGGCTCGTGCGCGGCAACATCGCCGGCTGGGACAGCTTCGAGGTCGTCGCAGCGCTCGCCGGCGGCCTGCTGCTCGTCGCCGGCTTCGTCGCCTGGGAGCTGCGCGCCCGCGAGCCGATGCTGCCGATGCGCTTCTTCCGCTCGCGCGCGTTCTCGGCCGGACAACGCGGCGATCTTCTTCGCCCTCGCGTCGCTGTTCGGCGGCGTCTTCTTCTTCGCCCAGTTCATGCAGACCGGGCTCGGCTCGGGCCCGCTCGAGGCCGGGCCTGCGGCTGCTGCCGTGGACCGCGACGCTGTTCTTCGTCGCGCCGGTCGCGGGTGCGCTCGTCGACCGCTTCGGCGAGCGGCCGTTCCTGGTCGCGGGCCGCTGCTGCAGGCGGTCGGCATGGGCTGGATCGCGCTGATCGCCGATCCGGGGATGGCCTACGGCGAGCTGGTCCCGCCGCTGATCATCGCCGGCGTCGGCGTCTCGATGGCTTCCCCGCGGCGCAGAACTCGGTCGTCGGCTCGGTCCCCGAGGCGGCGTCGGCAAGGCGGCGGGCGTGAACATCACCATGCGCGAGCTCGGCGGCGTGTTCGGGATCGCGCTCAGCGTCGCGGTCTTCGCAGGCGCCGGCAGCTACGCCTCGGCCGAGGCCTTCAGCGACGGCTTCGTCGCGGCGATGGCGTCTCCGCCGGGCTCTCGCTGACCAGCGCGATCTGCGGCGCGTTCCTGCCGGGCCGCCAAGCGCGCGTAACCGCGGCGTCGCGCCGACGGCAGTCCCGGCGCTCGAGTCAGAAGGCGGCTGAGCGCAACGCGCGGCCCTCTGTGACGTACGTCACACGGGCGCGCTCAGGCACGTACGTAACCTTCGATACGTGGGTGGAGTTTGCGCCAACTGTGGGACCGCGAATCCGGAGCGGGCCCGCTTCTGCATGTCGTGCGGCGCCGGGCTCTCGTCCGCGTGCCCGAACTGCGGCACCGAGAACCCGCCCGAGGCCAAGTTCTGTATCGAATGCGGGACTGCGCTCGGCACCGCCGCGCCGGCGCCGGCGACCCGGCCCGCCCCCGGCCCCGCCCGAGCACCTGCGGCCGGCCAAGCTCCCAGAGGAGCGGCGCAAGGCCACCGTGCTGTTCGCCGACCTCTCCGGATACACGGCGGTCGCGGAGCGGATGGACCCGGAGGCGGTCAAGTCGATGGTCGACCGGGCGCTCCGCCGCCTGGGCGAGGAGGTCACCCGGTTCGGCGGCACCGTCGACAAGTTCATCGGCGACAACGTGATGGCCGTCTTCGGCGCGCCGGTCGCCCACGAGGACGACCCCGAGCGGGCGGTCCGCGCCGGGCTTGCGATGCAGGCGGCGATGGCCGAGATCAACGAGCGGATCGAGGGCGTCGAGTTCGCGCTGCGCGTGGGGATCAACTCGGGCGAGGTCCTGGCGGGCCAGGTCGGCGAGGACTACACCGTGATCGGCGACGCCGTGAACGTCGCCTCGCGCCTGCAGTCGGCGGCCCGGCCGGCGACGGTCACCGTCGGCGAGACCACGCACCGCCTCACCCGGCAGGCGATCGAGTACACGGAGCTCGAGCCGCTGCGGCTGAAGGGCAAGGCCGAGCCGGTCCCGGCCTGGGAGGCGGTGCGGATCACCGTCACCGGCACCACCTTGAGCCGCGCCTCGACCCCGCTGATCGGGCGCGAGGAGGAGTCGGAGCTCCTGAGCTCGCTGTTCGACCGGGTGGTTCGCGAGGAGCGCTCGCACCTGGTCACCGTGATCGGCCAGGCGGGGGTCGGCAAGAGCCGCCTGCTCCGCGAGCTCGCGACCGAGGTCTCCGAGCGCCAGGACTCGCCGCTGATGCGGGTCGGCCGGTGCCCCGCCTACGGCTCCGGCCTCGCCTACTGGGCGCTGGGCGAGATCATCCGCGAGCAGTTCCAGATCGTCGACACCGACGACTCCGAGGCCGCCTGGTCGAAGCTGCGCTTCGGGTTCGAGAAGCTGTTCGAGGAGGGCGGGTCCGAGAGCGACGAGCCGCCGGAGCGCGTGGCCGCAACGATCGCCCGCCCGCTCGGCGTCGACGTCCCGGATACGGTCGCCGAGGAGGCGATCCCCGAGGGCGAGGACCCGCAGCAGACCCGGGCCCGGATGTTCAGCGCGGTGCGCTCGCTGATCGAAGCGGCGAGCCGCATCCACCCGCTGGTGCTGGCGATCGAGGACATCCACTGGGCCGACGAGGGGATGCTCGACCTGATCGAGTACCTGGCGCGCTGGGTGCGCGGCCCGGTGCTGCTTGTCTGCCTCGCGCGCGACGAGCTGCTCGACCGCCGGCCCGGCTGGGGCGGCGGCCGCCGCAACGCAACGACGATCGCCCTCGAGCCGCTGGGACCCGACCGCGCCCACGAGCTGGTTTCCGCTCTACTGCCCGCCGACCAAGAGGACTGCGACGCCCGTGTCGTCGCCCAGGTCGCCGAGCGCTCGGGCGGCAACCCGCTGTTCGCCGAGGAGATGGTGAACCGGATCCTCGAGGAGGGCGGCGGTGCCGGCGAGGCCCTGCCCGAGACCGTCCACGCGGTGCTTGCCGCGCGCCTCGACGCCCTGACGCCGACCGAGCGCACGCTGATCCAGCACGCATCGGTTGTCGGCGAGACCTTCTGGCAGGGCGTGGTCGGCGCCACCGGCGGAGAGGGCGACGTGGACGCGACGCTCGGCTCGCTCGCCGAGAAGGACCTGATCGTCTCGAGCTCGGGCAGCCGCCTCGCCGGCGAGCGCGAGTTCGCGTTCAAGCACGTCCTGATCCGCGACGTCGCCTACGCGACGCTGCCGAAGACGGTCCGGGCGCGACGGCACGCCGAGGTTGCGACCTTCATCGAGGATCGCTCGCCGGACCGCACCGAGGCCGTGATTGCAATGGTCGCCGACCACCTCGGCCGCGCGGCGGCAATCGGCGGCGACTCCGGGCTCGAGCCCGACGAGCTGAAGACGATCCGCGACCGCGCCCACGGGGCACTCGAGCGCGCCGGCGACGTGGCCGCGGACCTCTACTCGAACCAGGAGGCGCTGACCCACTACGAGTCCGCCCTCGCCCTCGACGGCGAGGACGGCGAGTGCGAGCACCCGGACGCGCGCGCGCGGATCTCGGAGAAGCTCGGCGACGTCGCGCTGCGCCTGGGCCGCGTCGACCGGGCGGTCGAGCTCTGGGAGGAGTGCCTCGACTACCACCGCGGCCAGGAGGACCTGGCCCGGGTCGGCGACCTCCACCGCAAGATCGGCGCTGGCCTTTGGAACAAGGGCGACCGCGAGGGCTCGATCGGCCACTACCAGCGGGGCATCGACCTGCTGAAGGACGGGCCGCCGTGCCTCGAGCTCGTGCGCCTCTACGAGGAGGCCGCCTCGCTCTACATGCACACCGGCGACAACATGCTCGCGATCTACGCCTCGGAGAAGGCGCTTCGCCTCGCCGAGCGCCTCGAGGAATCGGCGGCCGCGAGCCGTGCGCACGGGATCTTCGGCCGCGTGTTCGGGCGGATCGGCGACTCCGAGCGCGCCCGCGAGAACCTCGAGCAGTCGGTCGAGCTGGCGCGCAAGGCCGACCCCGCGGAGGCGATCCGGGCACTGCTGGCGCTGGGGTACCACTTCGAGATCTCCGAGGCCGACTACGCCGCTGCGGCGGAGGCCTACGGCGAGGCGCTCGAGATCGCCGAGCGGACCGGTGACCTGCCCTCGCAGGTCGAGCTCCACGCCTCGCTCTCGACCGCTCGCCCTGCATCGCGGCGAGTGGGAGACGGTCGAGTCGGGGACCGAGACGGTCGCCGCACTGGTCGAGCGCGAGGGCCTGACCGGCAAGCTCTGCTTCCCCCACCTCCTGCGCGGCGCCCTGCGCTGGCGGAGTGGCGACCTCGAGGGCGCCGAGCGCTCGCTGCGGCGCTCAGCCGAGCTGGCCGAGCAGGTTGGGCGGTCCGAGATCGGCTTTCAGGCTCTCCACTGGCTCGCGACCGCGCTGCGCGACCGCGGTGAATACGCGAACGCGGACCAGGCACTCGCCACGGCGCTCGACACCTGCGAGCGCGCCGGCCTCGTCTCACAGTCGGTCGAGGCGACGGCGGCGCGCGCGATCAACCAGGCCCTTTGGGGCCGCGCCGACCAGGCCGTGGCCCTCGCCGAAGAGGCGACCGGCCTGGCCGAGCGGCTGCGCTACCCGGTCGGCGCCGCCGCGGCGACCGAAGCGCGCGGCGTCGCGAGCGGCGACGAGGCCGTCCTCGCCGAGGCCCGCGAGGCCTGGGAGAAGCTCGGCCGCCCGGTGGACGCCGAGCGCGTCGCCACCCTGACCGAGCGGATCAGCGCCTAGCGATCCGCCGTCCGCCCCTGTTATGCTGCACGGCATTATGCCGAGCAGGATGAGAGAGGACAGCATCAACCCGTTCCGCTTCGGCGCCCTCGCCCTGGACGAGGCCTTCGCCGACCGGGATGTGGAGGTGCGCGAGCTGGTCCGCGACGTCCGCAACGGGCAGGACGTGGTGATCTTCGCCCCCCGGCGCTTCGGGAAGTCGTCGCTGGCGTGGCGCGCCGCCCAGGAGCTGGTGCGCAAGCGCGTCCTCGTCGCCCAGCTCGACCTGATGAACACGCCCACCAAGGCCCGACTCGCGGAGCGGCTCGCCGATTCGATCTACGAGAACGTGGCCTCCCCGCTCGAGCGGGCGCGGGAGCGGGCGCTGGCGCCCTTCCGCGGGCTTCAGATCCAGCCGACGGTGACCATCGACCCCGAGGACGGAAGTCTCAGCTTCAGCTTCGCCCTCGGTCGCCGGGCGCAGGACCTCGACGCGACGCTCGAGCGGCTCCTCGCCCTTCCCGGCGAGCTCGCCGCGGCCAAGAACCGCCGCGTCGCGCTGGTGCTGGACGAGTTCCAGGAGATCGTGGTCATCGACCCGAGGCTGCCGATGCTGTTGCGGTCCGTCTTCCAACGCCAGCCCGAGGTGGCCCACGTCTACCTCGGGTCACGCCGGCACGTGATGGAGCGCATCTTCAACGACGAGAACGAGCCGTTCTGGCGTAGCGCGAAGCCGATCGAGCTGGGTCCGATCCCGACCGAGCCGTTCGCCGAGTTCATCGCCGAGCGTTTCCGCGCGAGCCGCCGAGCGATCCGTCCCGAGGCCGTCGAGCGGATCATGGGGGCAACCGGCGGCCACCCCTACGCGACCCAGGAGCTCTGCTACTTCCTCTGGGAGGTGACGAGCGGCCGCCGGGCCGCCACCCCGGCCGACGTCGAGACCGCGATCGAGGCACTGCTACGCGCCGAGGACGCCCACTTCACCCTCGTCTGGGAGCAGGCCGCCGCGGCCCAGCGGCTCCTCTTGACCGCGCTCGCCGAAGAGCAGCCCGCCCGGCCGCTGACCGGCGACTACCGTCGCGAGCACGGACTGCCTTCGGCCGCCACGGTGCAGAAGGCCCTCGCGGCGCTCGAGCAGCGCGAGCTGATCGCGCGCGGCCCGGACGGCCACCGGATCTCGGAGCCGTTCCTGGCCGAGTGGATCCGCGCCACGCGCTCGTAGCGCGGGCTAAGCCAGACCCTCCTTCTCGTACTCGCGCAGGAAGCCCTCGAAGAGGCGCATGTGGCCCTGCTCGTCGTGGAGGATCGCGATCACCATGTCGTGGGTCACCGGGTCGATGCCGTCGGTGAACTCGATGATCCGCGAGTAGTGCTCGATCGCGCCGGCCTCGGCCTGGATCACGCCCTTGATCACGTGGACGATGTCGACCTGGTCGTCGGCGGGCTGCAGGAACGACTGCTCGGCGCTGAAGTCCTCCGAGCCGGGGACGACGCCGTAGAGCTCCTTGATCCGCTGGGCGAACTGCTGAGCGTGACCGAGCTCCTCCTGGATGTCCGTCTCGAGCGACTCCTTGATCTCCTGGGCCCGGACCCCATCCGGGTTGACCGAGTTCGCGATGTAGCTCATCACGGTCTCGATCTCCATCCAGTACGCCTTCTTGAGGAGCTCGATGACCTCCTCGCGCTTGTCGGTGTTCGCCTCGGCGAGGATGTCCGCGCTGCCAACCGCTGCCTGTGTCATCTCGTGCTTGCTCCTTTGTCGGGGCTCTGAGTATCCAAATAACTCCCTTACCAGGGCGGCAAACATGCTTTCGCGACAGAGTCGCTCTCCAAAATTACCGCTAACGGGCGCGGGCAACCGCCGTCCCTACAATCGGGCCATGCCGCGCGCCCAGGCAAGCGACGGAGTCGGGCTCCACTGGGAGGAACGCGGCGCCGGGCCGACCGTGTTGCTGGTGCCGCAATGGTCGTTGCACCCCATGCTCTGGGACCCGATCACGGCCGAGCTCGAACGCGACCACCGCGTCGTGCGCTACGACGACCGGGGCACCGGCCAATCCGACCACGTCGGGCCCTACGACCTCGAGACCGCGTCGGCCGACCTCGAGGCGGTCGCCGAGGCCGCCGGCGGCACCCCGGCCGTCGCGATCGGCCTGATGGACGGCAACAACAAGGCGGTGCGGGTCGCCGCCCGGCGGCCCGACCTGATCTCGTACGTGATCGGCCCGGGGGGCGCGCCGCTCGGACGTGGGGCGCTGGAGGGCTCGGACTCGATGATCACCTCGAACACGGTCGTCGGCGCGTTCATGCAGCAGCTCGAGACCGACTATCGCTCGGCGGTGCGCGCGCTGGTCGAGTCCGCCAACCCGGACATGCCCCAGGACGAGGTCCGCGCCCGGGTCGGGGGCCAGGTCGAGCACGTGCCGATGGAGGTCGCGGCCGTCCGGGTCCGCGAGTGGGCCGACGACGAGGCCTCCGAGGCGCCAAGCCGCGAGCTCGGCGATCGCCTCGTGATCCTGCTCTCCCACGCGATCACCGGCGGCTGGTGGCCCGGCCCCGACGTCATGCGGCCCCTGTTGCGCGAGCATTTCCCCGATGCCGTTGTCAAGAGCGTCGAGAACGGAATCATCTCGCGCCCCGACCTGACCGCCGCCGAGGTGCGCGAGCGCACGACCGCGGACGTCGAGTCGCCGGCGTGAGCAGCTGAGTTGGAGCACTTCGCGCGCCTCGGCGCGGGCGAGCGGATGGCCGCTCTGGGCGCCGCGGCAATGCCCGTCAGCCTGCTGTTCCCCTGGTACGGCTTCAAGCTCGGGAGCCCGATCTCGGCGACCGCGATCGACTCGTTCAACTTCGCGCATGCCGCGCTGCTCCTCACGGCGGCGGCTGTGCTCCTCGTCCTTTGGCGCGCCCAGGACCGGCCCCTTCCCAGGCCGTTCTCGGTCGGCGGCCTCCTGATCGCCGCCGGGATCTGGTCGGGCGTGATCTTGGTCTACCTCTTCGCCGACCCGCCCGACGAGCTGGTCGACATCGCGACGATCGGCGGCGTCCGGATTCGTTACGGCGCGTTCGTCGCCGCGGGGGGAGCGGTAGCGATGGCGGTCGGCGGCATGCGGGCGAGGGCAGAAATGAAGCGGAGCGCCGCTATGTAGATGGTGCGACGCTCCGCCTCGGCATCGGAGGTGCCCCGTGAATCCGGGCAAGGAAGCCCGACCTCGGGTATCGCGATGGTCATCGGCATCCGCGCCGCCGATGCTCGCCCGCTCCCGAGAATCTGGCCGGGTGTACGAGGCGTCGGCTCAGCCCGCGGCGAGCCTCCGAACCAGCTCGCGGTCGTGCTCGTAGCTCAGCAGCTCGTCGGCCTCGGCCGGCGACAGCCAGCGGAGCTCGTCGGCCTCCTCCCCGGGCTCGAACTCGCCGCGAAGCGGCCGCATCAGCCAGTAGCGCACGAGCTTTCGCCGGCCCTTGCGGTCGAGGTACGTCGCGCTCTCGAGCTCTTCTCGGAGCTCGCACTCGTAGCCCGTTTCCTCGCGGACCTCGCGAAGCGCCCCCGCCTCCCACTCCTCGCCCGGGTGGAGCTTGCCCTTGGGCAGCGACCAGTCGTCATAGCGAGGGCGGTGAATCACGGCCACTCGGGGCGCGCCATCGCGCTCACGCAACACCACGCCACCCGCCGCCCGCACCTGCGGAATCGCACCCATTGGGCGGAGCCTTTCACGACGACCGAAACTTTCGCGCTGCTATGAGTGTTCGCTAACAAAATCATGAACAACAGCTCACATAACACCGCCCTGTCCCCTCGCGACGCCCTCCTTGGCGTCGCCTTCGCGACGATCGGCGCGCTGGTCCTGATCGGGACCCTCGGCCTGCTCTCGCATCTGGCGCCGAAGGCCGACGCGGCCGCGCTTTCCGAGATCGAGCACACCTTCCCGGTGCCCGCGCACCACACCTACGGCGACGGGGTCGGCGCCGGACGCGGCCATCAGGGCCAGGACCTCTGGGCCAAGTGCGGCAAGCCGGTCCTGGCCGCGCGTGCGGGCCGGGTCCAGTTCCGCGACAGTGACGCCTCGGCCGGCAACTACCTCGTGATCGACGGTCGCAACACGCGCGTCGACTACGTCTACATGCACCTGCGCGGCAGCGGGCTCGCCCGGCGGAACGAGAAGATCTCGACCGGCGAGCAGATCGGCAAGGTCGGATCTTCCGGCAACGCCTCAGGCTGCCATCTGCACTTCGAGCTCTGGTCCTCGCCGGGCTGGTACGAGGGCGGGCACTTCCTGCGCTCGGTGACCAGGTACCTGCGCCGCTGGGACCGGGCCTCGTAGCCCTTGCGCGCTGACGCGCGCCGCGATAGTTTCGCCCCTTCCGCTTTTCTAATCGGGGAGGAACCATGGTTGCGCGCAGGATCGGGTTGGTCGGAGTCGTCGGCATCTGTGTTGGAGCGTTCCTGCTCCTAACGACCGCCAGCGCCTCGGGAAAGGTCCGGGTCAGCTCGGGCGGCGATCACGCCTGCGCCACCACGCAGGACGACGAACTGATCTGCTGGGGCGACAACGAGTACGGGAAGGGCGACGAGCCGAGCGGGAAGTACAAGGCCGTAAGCGCCGGCAATGAGCATGCCTGCGCCATCAAGAAGTCAAACCAGCGGCTCAAGTGCTGGGGCAATGACGACTACGGCGAGACCGACCCGCCGGGCGGCAAGTTCAAGGCGGTGAGCGCCGGCTACTACGTCACCTGTGCGATCAACGTGAACGACGAGGTGACGTGCTTCGGCTACGACTCCTACGGCGTCGACGAGGAGCCGTCGGGCAAGTTCAAGCAGGTCCACACCCACCCCTACGGCGAGCATGCCTGCGGCGTCAAGCTGAACGGGAAGGCGGTCTGCTGGGGCGACAACGACTACGGCAAGGGCGATGAGCCCGGAGGCGAATTCCTCCGTGTGACCACGGGCAGCTACCACGTCTGTGGCCTGCGGCCGAACGGAACGCTCACGTGCTGGGGGTACGACGACTACGGCGAGACCGACCCGCCCGGCGGCGACTACAAGGGCGTCGGTATCGGGTACTACGTCAGCTGCGGCATCCGCCCTTCAGGCCAGCTCGACTGCTTCGGCAACGACGACTACGGGGTGGACGACGAGCCGGGCGGCAAGTTCAAGCAGGTCAGCCTCGGCGAGTACGCCGGCTGCGGCGTCAAGGAGAACGGCAAGGTCGACTGCTGGGGCGACGACAGCACCGAGATCCCGGACGTCCCGAACGCGTTGGACTAGGCAGACGTAGCAGTGCCGGCCGGGCCGGGCTCCCGGAACGTGCGGCGGTAATCCAGGAACTCGCGGATCACGATCTGCAGCGAGGCCGCGGTGGGGATCGCGAGCAGCGCGCCCGGTACGCCGAACAGGGTCACGCCGAACAGGACGGCAACCAGGATCACGAGCGGCTCGACCTGGACGGCGCGCCGCTGGATCTGCGGCTGGATCACGTAGTTCTCGATCTGCTGGTAGA
Source organism: uncultured bacterium (assembly GCA_963753385.1). Classification (GTDB taxonomy): domain Bacteria; phylum Actinomycetota; class Thermoleophilia; order Solirubrobacterales; family 70-9; genus JALZKA01. The sequence continues at coordinate 128,295 of CAVWCC010000013.1, read as the reverse complement.
CGATTGCGTAGACGATCCAGACGATCAGGCCGACCGGGAAGTTCACGAATAGCATCACGATCCCGACGAAGAAGGCGGCGATAGTGGCGCCGACCACGGGCACCAGGTCGCCGAACGCGACGACCAGGGCCAGCGCCCCGGCGAAGGGCGCGCCGAGGATCGTCAGCACGATGAACGCGAAGGTGCCCGCGAGGGTGGCCTGGATCAGCGCGCCGCCCACGTAGCTACCGATCGCGGTCCCGATCGAGTCGAAGGCTCGGCCCATCGCCTCACGATGCCGGTCGTCCTGCATTGCGAGGAACCGCTTGAGATAACGCCCCCCGCTCGAGACCATGAAGATCGAGAGAACCAGGATCGTGACCAGCGCGAAGATCGAGTTGACGATCCCGACGCCGATATCGCTGAGGATGTTCGCCGCGTCACCGATCTTGCCGGGCAGCTTGGCGGCCTCCTCCTCGAGCTTCGAGACGATGTCGTAGTCCTCGTTGAGGTTCTTGAGCGTCTCGTTCTCGTTGACGAACTTCTCGACGTCGTCCACGTACCCGGGGACGTCGCCGGCGAGGTCCTCGGCCTGGCCGACCAGCGGCGGGATCAGGAGCCCGGCGAGCACGATCGGGACTGCAACGAGGATCGAGTAGACCGCCGCGATCGCGAGGCCCCGCGGCATGTGCCGGCTGAGCGCCCGTACCGGGCCGGAAACCGCGATCGCGATGAACGCCGCGATCACGAGCCACGAGATCGGCTTGCGCAGCAGGTACGTGACGTAGACCGCGAGCGCGACCCCGAGCACGATCAGCGTCGTGCGCAGCACGGAGCGCGCGTCCCAGTCCCACTCGCGAAGGGCGGCCATCATCCGCCTTCTATTCGGCGGCGCTGAGCCCTTTCCTATGCGTGGCTAGATCGCTGCGCGTGCGGCCCAGACCATGCGGCCGAGCTTCTCGGCGAGCGTGGCGGGCGTCCAGCGGTCGGGGTCGCGCAGCAGTGTGCGCGCGCCGACCTGGGCGATGCCGACGATCGTCTGGCCGAGGAGCTGCGCCGTCGCCTCGGCCTCCTCCCCCTCGAGCTCGGTCAGGCCCTCGACCCAGCGGCGGGTGATCGTCGCCGCGAGCTGGGCCTGCCGCTCGATGCCGCGGGTGATGCGGGCGGCGACTACCTCGTTGCCGCCGCCCTCGCCGAGGAAGACGACGCGGTAGATGTCGGGCGAGTCGGCGACGGCGGTCAGGAAGGCCTCGAAGCCGCGGATCAGCGCGCCCTCGGGGTCGGCGCTGCCGCCGTGGGTGCGAAGCGCGGCCTCGGTCTCGCGCAGGACGCGCTCCTCCTCGCGGTCGAGCATCGCGGTGAACAGCTCGTCCTTCGACGAAAAGCAGTCGTAGACGACCGGCTTCGAGACACCGGCCGCGGCGGCGATCGCGTCCATCGAGGTCCCCTCGAAGCCGTTCCGCAGGAACAGGTCGTGCGCCGCGTCGAGGACCAGCGGCCGGCGGCGCTCGGGGCCGAGGTGCGCGGCCCGCTTCCGGCCGGGGGGCTTGGTTGACTGCGACACCGACATTCCTACTTATGGTAGCATTTTCCTACCCACAGTAGAAATGAACAAGCCGCCTCAACAACGGCGGGGCTCGGCTTCGGCCTTCGGCCTCCGCCTCACAGACTAGGAGTTGAACCTGCCGTGACGACCGCCACCACCGAAGCCGCCTCGCAGATCGAGGAGGCCATCTCGAGCGACGACACCCCGCCGTTCTCGCTCGAGCTCTCGCAGGACCAGAAGGACATCCGCGACTGGGTCCATGGGTTCTCGGAGAACGTCGTCCGCCCCGCCGCCCACGAGTGGGACGAGCGCGAGGAGACGCCCTGGCCGGTGATCCAGGAGGCCGCGAAGATCGGTCTCTATGGGTTCGAGGGCATGGCCCAGTTCTTCGCCGACTCCAGCGGGCTGACGCTACCGATCGTGAACGAGGAGCTCTTCTGGGGCGACGCCGGCATCGGCCTCTCGATCCAGGGCACCGGCCTCGCCGTCGCGGCGATCTTCGGGCAGGGCACTCCCGAGCAGATGGGCGAGTGGATCCCGCAGTGCTACGGCACGGTCGAGGAGCCGAAGGTCGCCGCGTTCTGCGCGTCCGAGCCCGACGCCGGCTCCGACGTCTCGGCGCTCCGCACGACCGCCAAGTACGACGATGCCAAGGACGAGTGGGTCCTGAACGGCCAGAAGGCCTGGGCGACGAACGGTGGCATCGCCGACGTCCATGTCGTCATCGCCTCGGTCGACCGCGAGCTCGGCTCGCGCGGCCATGCGGCGTTCGTGATCCCGCCCGGAACGCCAGGCTGCGAGCAGGGCGCCAAGGTGAAGAAGCACGGCCTCCGCGCCTCGCACACGGCCGACGTCCACCTCGACGACTGCCGCGTCCCCGGCTCGTGCCTGCTCGGCGGCAAGGAGAAGCTCGACGAGCGCCTCGCGCGGGTGCGCGAGGGCAAGCAGTCGAAGTCGCAGGCCGCGATGCAGACCTTCGAGGCGACCCGCCCGATCGTCGGCGCGCAGGCCGTCGGCATCGCCCGCGGCGCCTATGAGTACGCGCTCGACTACGCCAAGGAGCGCGTCCAGTTCGGCCGCCCGATCATCGAGAACCAGGCGATCGCGTTCACGCTCGCGAACATGAAGCTCGAGATCGACGCCTCACGGTTGCTCGTCTGGCGCGCCGCCTGGATGGGCAAGTCGGGCCAGACCTTCGAGAACGCCGAAGGCTCGATGTCGAAGCTCAAGGCCGGCGAGGTCGCCGTGTGGGTCACCGAGCGCGCGATGCAGATCCTCGGCGGCAACGGCTACACCCGGGAGTTCCCGGTCGAGCGGATGCACCGCGACGCGAAGATCTACGACATCTTCGAGGGCACCGCGGAGATCCAGCGCCTGGTCATCGCGCGCGCGATCTCGGGCCTCAAAATCCAATAGCCCGTCGGCTGCTCCGCTTCGCGTCCGCTACCGACGGGGTTTGCTCAGTACCACCGGCAGGCCTCCTCGGGGGCTCAACGTCGGCAGCTTGTCAACCTCGAGCTCGTAGCCGGGCGCGAGATCGAACTCGAAGCGCTGGAGCAGCGAGGTCGCGACCGCCTTCACGACCAGCTGCCCGAAGCGCTTGCCGATGCAGATCCGCCGGCCGCCGCCGAACGGGATGTAGGCGCCCTTCGGCAGCTTGGCGCGGGCCTCCGGCGTGAAGCGCTCGGGGATGAACTCCTCGGGCTGCGGGAAGACGTGGGGCAAGCGGTGGCTCGTCCACGAGGAGTGCATGATGTGCGTCCCGGCTGGGATGTGGTGCCCCTGGAACTCGAAGTCCTTCACCGCCTTCCGCGGACCGAACCAGACGGGCGGGTAGAGCCGCAGAGTCTCGTCGAACGCCATTTCGAGCTGCGGCAGCTCCTTCATCAGCTCATCGACGGTGGGCGGGCGGCCGTCGAGCACCCGGGCCTGCTCGTCTCGGATCCGAGCCGCCACCTCCGGATGCCGCGCGAGCTCGTAGACCAGGAACGAGAGGGTCGACGAGGACGTGTCGTGGCCGCCGAACAGAAGGTGCATCGTCTGGTCGCGCAGCTCCCGGTCGGTGAAGCCGTCGCCGTCCTCGTCCCGTGCCTGGATCAGCATGGACAGGACATCGTCGCCGTCGGCACCCTCCGCGCGCCGGCGGGCGATCTCGCCGTAGACGATCCGGTCGAGGTCGCGTCGCGCCCGCTGCAGCCGCGCCCACGGCGATCCGGGCCCGCGCAGGAGCATCCACCAGGTCTCGGTGTCGTAGAACGCGAGCGCGCGCTCGAAGGCCGTGGCGGCCTCGTGCCCGATCCCCCCGCGCCGCGGGTCGAGGCCCACCAGCGCCCGCATCGCGATGCTCATCGAGAGATCGCGCATCCAGTGATAGACGTCGACCGTCGCGCCCGGGCGCCAGGGCTCGAGCGCCCGCTGCGCCTCGTCGACCATCACGCCGACAGCGGCATCCATCCGCTCGCGATGGAACGCAGGCATCATGATCTTGCGGGCCCGGTCGTGGTACTCCCAGTCGGTGGTGATCAGCCCGTCGCCGATCAGCGGGATCAGCTGCTCGCCGAACATCCCCTCGCGCCAGCTGAAGTTGTCGGCGCCCACGACCGTGACGAAATGGTTGGCCTCCGGGCCGAGCATCACCACCGTCGCGCGGTGGAACATCCGGACCGAGAACACGTCGCCGTAGCGCCGGTGGTACTCGAGCGTCGTGGCCAGCGTGTCGCGCTGGAAGCGGTGCGTGCGGCGCAGGCTGAAATTGAGCTCTCCGGGCGGCAGCTTCGGCCTGCGGGCGAGCTCCTCGCGGGCGTCGGCGATCACCCGCGCCACCCCGGGCGGCCGCTCCGCTGTCGGCGTCTGCACCGTCATCTCGGTCGATTGTAGAGTCTGACAGGGCGTCCTGTCAGACCGCCCCTTCCGGTGCCCCTATGGATCGAGGATCACGACCGCTTGCCCGGGTTTCTCCGGGCGGGCCAAAGCAACCGCCGCGTCGACGTTCTTCCCCCCGCCGATCCGCTCGGCCGCTACCGCGCTGGTCGAGCCGGTGAGCTTGATCTCGCGCAGGCGTTTGAGCTTGAGCCCCGACCGGCCCTTGAGGAACAGCACGCGCGAGCGGAGCGGCGGCCCGTTTCCGCGCGCCCACCGGTGCGCCGCGCGGACCCCTTCCTGCTGGGCCCCGGTGATCACCAGGTCCGGATCGCCGTCCCTATTGAGCTTCGTGACCGCGATGTCCTGGACGACCATCGGCCGCGGGCCCAGCGTGAGGGTGACCGGCGCCGCGAAGATGCCGCCCGGCGCCCCCGCGGATACCGACAGGCGAGGGCGATCGCCCACGAGGCCGGCGATGATGTCGAGCATGCCGTCCTCGTTCAGGTCGGCGACCGCGATCGAGAACGGCTCCAATGTCGCGGGGAGCGGCTCGGCGGCAGCGAAGCCCGCGCCCGGTTGCCCCCGAAGGAGCATCAAGCCGTCGGTGCCGTGGTCGATCGTCAGCAGGTCGAGGTCGTTGCCCAGGTCGAGTCGCGCCGCGATGATCTCGCTGCCGCCCGCGCCGCCCTCCGAGACCGGCGCCCCGAAGTTGAGGCCGCCCTGTCCGAGCGCGATCGCGACGTCAGCCGCATCCTGGCGGCTCAGGGCCAGGTCCATCGTCCCGTCCTGGTCGAAGTCGCCGACGGCGAGCTCCCTCGGGCGTCCCCCGATCGGAAGCTGCTTCGGAGCAGCGAACCCGACGCCCTTCTTGCCCTTGAGCACCAGTACGTTCTCGTCGAGCGTGCCGACGACTAGGTCCTGGTCCTTGCCGGCACCGATCCGTGTCGCCACGAGGCCGTCGGGCTGGTCGCCCGGCTCGAGCGGGATCTGCCTCGCCTTGGCGAACCTCCCGTTGCGGCGGCCGCGGAGGATCGCGACCGTCTGCGGGTCGCCCTGGAAGATCGTCAGCGCGAGGTCATCGCGCCCGTCACGGTTGAAGTCGCCGACCGCGACATCGATCGGGAACTCCCCGACCTTGTACCGCGAGATCTCGGTCTTGGCGAGGCCGGTGACCGCAAGCACGGAGCAGGCCAGCACCGCCACTGTCCCCGCGAGCACGGTTCGCTTCCTCCCCCGGCTCATACGCGAGCCAGCATACGCCTGAGCGGATTCAGTCGGCGCTCGCGAGGTCCTCCGCGACCGCGTAGGCGAGCCGGCTCGCCTCCGCGACCGTGTCCCAGTGCAGGTTCTCCGGGACGTCGGAGGGCAGGTGGTAGTGCGTGAGGTAGTGGTAGTCGTTGACCGAGCTGATGCTGGCGATCGGGTAGCCGTCGCGGTGCGGGATCACGGCGTCGGTCGAGGCACGGGCGCGGAAGCCGCGCTCGAGGTTCAAGCCGTGGCGCTGCGCGAGGCCGAAGACGCGGTCGCGAAAGCCCTCGTCGAAGTGCTCCATCCAGACCGGCCCCTCGCCCTCGAGCAGGACCAGCCGCGGCGAGCCCACGGTATCGAGGTTCATGAAGTAGGTGGATCGGGGCGGCAGCTCGGAGCGGTGCCGCGCCATGAACGCGCGGATTCCATCCTGGAGCGTCTCCTCGGCGCCGGCCGAGACGAGCCAGACGCGAAGGCCCTGGAGGGGGCGGTCGCGGAGCATCTCGGCCAGTGCGACCAGGCAGCCCACCGCCGAGAGGTTGTCGTTCGCGCCGGGGACGACCCGGCTTCGCCACATGTCGCCGAGGACCGCGGCGCTCGCGAGCCCGAGGAAGACGCCGGCTTTGGCGGGTCCGCGCCGGTCGCTCAGCGCGGCCACCAGCCCGGCTAGCGGCCCGGCCAGGGCGCCCCACCACTGCGGCGGCTGGGTCTTGATGTTGGGGATCACCTGAGGGAAGCGCTCGTGGAACGCGGCGACGGCGGTCTGGTCGAACATGAAGCCGGTCTGCGCCGCGTCGTGGTGGGCAAGGACCACCAGTGTGCGGGGGGCGCCGGGATCGCCGAGCCGGGCGACGAGGTTGACGGTCGTCTGCTCGCGGCGGATCGCGCGCCGCAGGACCCGCGGCCCGTTCTGGATCTCGTCGATGAAGCCCGCGAGCGCGACCGCAGAGAGCGTGCCGCCGAGCACGCGGCGGCCGGCAAGCGTCAGCGCCGCGCCGGCGGCGCCGAGCGCGCTGAGGCCCGTGGTGTTGGGCGGGAACGTGCCCCAGCTCGGCTCGTCCTCGAGCGCGATCTCCTCCACCCCCGCCGCCCGGAGCCGCGCGGCCAGCCACTCCGCGGCCTCGCGCTCGCCGGGCGAGCACGGCGGCCGCTCGATCGCGGCCAGGCGCTCGATCACCTCGCGAAGCGTTTCCGCGGGCGGCGCGGGAATCCCATCGGCGGCGGTGTCGAGCTCGGCGTCCATCGGGGACGCGCAACCCTAGCGAGCGCTCCCGCCCTGCGCCGAACGTCCCGGGGTACACCCTATGGAGGGCACTCCGGGACGTTCGGCGGGTTGGGGGTTACGCCTCGACCGGCTCCGCCGCGCCGATCTCGGTGTGCGCCTTGCTGTCACGGCCGCGGATCAGGAACATCGTCGCGATCACGCCCAGCAGAGCGATGCCGGCGCCGACCATGAAGGCGTCGGCGTAGCCCTCGGTCAGGGCCGCGGGCCCGGTGTCGCCGGTCGCAGCCAGGTCGCCGATCGTCGAGAAGGCGACCGACGAGAGGATCGCGAGCCCCAGCGCGCCACCGATCTGCTGCGACGTGTTGATCAGCCCGCTGGCGAGACCGGCCTCGCGGTCGGCAACGCCGCTGACGGCTGCGATCGTCTGCGGGACGAACGCGAACCCGAGGCCGACCGCGGCCAGGAGCGACGGGCCGAGGACGTCGGCCACGAAGCTGCCGCCGACCGAGATCTGGCCGAACCAGAGCAGACCGCCGGAGATGAGCAGCATCCCCGTCGCGAGGATCGGCTTGAACCCGACCCGGGTGACGAGTTGCGACGCGACGCCGGCCGCGATGATGATCGAGACGGCGAGCGGCAGGTACGCGAGCCCGGCCTCGATCGCGCTGAAGCCCAGCACGTTCTGCATATAGAGCGAGATGAAGAAGAACATGCTGAACAGCGACGCCCCAGTCAGGACCCCGACCACGTTCGCCCCGGTGAGGGTGCGATTGCGGAAGATCGAGAACGGCATCAGCGGGGACTTCGAGCGCAGCTCGACCGCGACGAACGCGGCGAGCAAGCCGGCGGCGAGCGCGAGGAGCCCGATCGTCTGGCCGGAGCCCCAGCCCGCGTCCGGCGCCTCGACCAGCGCGTAGACGAGGACGGAGAGACCGGCCGTCACGCTGACGGCACCCGCGGCGTCGAAGTAACGGGTCTCGTGGTCGGCACGGCTCTCGAGGATCAGGCGCGGGGCGATCACCGCTGCGGCGATCCCGATCGGCACGTTGACCCACAGGACCCACTCCCAGCCGACGTACTCGGTGAGGATCCCGCCGAGCAGCACGCCCGCGGCGCCACCGGATCCGGCGACCGCGCCCCAGAGGCCCAGCGCCTTGTTGCGCTCGGCGCCGTCCGAGAAGGTCGTCGTGACGATCGATAGGGCCGCCGGCGAGAGCAGCGCGGCGCCGAGGCCCTGAACCGCGCGAGCGGCGATCAGCGTGGCCTCAGACTCGGCGAAGCCGCCGACGAGCGAGGCCGCGGCGAAGAGGATGAGCCCGCCGATGAACACCCGGCGGCGGCCGAGCAGGTCGGCCAGGCGGCCGCCCAGCAGCAGGAAGCCGCCGAAGGTGAGGACGTATGCGTTCACGACCCAGGAGAGGTTCTCCTGCGAGAACGTGAGCGACTCGCCGATCGTCGGCAGCGCGACGTTCACGATCGAGGCGTCGAGGACGACGACGAACTGCGCGATGCACAGGAGCGCCAGCGCGATCCACCTCCGGTCCATGTATTCCTGTCTGTCTGTCATGTCGTCCTCCTGCTCTGATGTTGTGTCGCTTGACCTATGCGTATAATGGAACTGGAACTCCGGTTCCGCTTAGACACTATACGGAACTCGGATTCCGTTTGCATTCCGGGTTCACCAATAGGACGAACGACCGACTGCGAAAGCGACAAGCGACGATGAAACCGCCGGCGACCGCCACTCCCAAGGCCCCACGGGCCGACGCCGTTCGCAACCGCGAGGCGGTGATCCAGGCCGCGCGCAAGGTGATGGGCAAGAAGGGCCTCGACGCCCAGATGGACGAGATCGCCCGGGCCGCGAAGGTCGGGGTCGGCACCGTCTACCGCCATTTCCCCAACAAGGACGACCTGATCGAGGCGCTGGCCGACCACCGCTTCGACACCCTCGCCGAGTACGCGCGCGAGGCGCTCGCCGAGGACGACGCCGGCCGCGCGTTCGAGCGCTACCTCTGGCGCGCCGCCGAGCTCCAGGCGTCGGACCAGGCGCTGTCCGACGTGATGCGCGGCTGGGGCACGGTGATGGCCGACGCCGCCGAGCGCGTCGGCATCCTCGAGCTGACCCGCGAGGTCCTGACCCGGGCGCAGGACGCCGGCGCAATCCGCGCCGACCTCGAAGCCGAGGACGTCCCGATGGTGATGTGCGGCCTCGGGACGACCACGAACCACCCCGCACCGTTCATCGGCGGCAAGGCCTGGAAGCGGTTCATGACGATCGTGCTCGACGGCATGCGATCGCCCACCCCCTCCGAGCTTCCCGCGCGCGACTAGGCCGTTACCGCGTCAGCTCGTCGAGCGCGAGGACGACCGAGCCGAAGGGCTCGCCTGTCGCACGCTCCAGGCCGACCTCGCAGGTCCGGTTGGTCGAGACGTAAGCGTCGAACGGCCCGCGCTCGGCCAGCTCGCGTGCCTCGTCAGCGGTCGCCGAGGCGGTCAGCTCCGGGTGCAGCATCCCGCGGTCGCCCGCAAAGCCGCAGCACGTCGCCGACACGGGGACCACGACCTCGTCGGCGAGCTCGCCGGCGACCGCCTCGAGGCGCCGGGCGAGGCCGAGGTGGCGCGTCGCGCACGTGGGATGCACCGCCATCCGCTCGAAGCTGCGGGCACGCGGCAGCTCCGGCAGGAGCCGCTCGAGCCATTCGACCGAGTCGAGGATCTCGAGCCGGGCGTGCTTCGAGCGGAGGTCGTCCGGTAACGCGTCGGCTGCCTCGGCCTTGAGCCCGAGGGTGCACGAGCTGGCGTCGCTCACGATCGGAAGCGCGCCGGCGTCGCTCCAGCTCCACAGCGATTCGACGGTGCGCGCGACCAGCCCGGCGTGGGCGTCGCGATGGCCCTTCGAGCTGAACGGCACCCCGCAGCAGTTGCCCGCGAGGCCGGGCGGAACCCAGACCGGCATCCCTGCCCTCTCGGAGACGGCAACGAGAGCCTTCGGCAACGCCGGGCCGGGGCCTGCGCGCTTCGAGCGCCCCATGATCCGGTTCGTGCACGAGGGGAAGTAGACGGCGGCCGCTCCCTCGCGGGTCGTCGTGGGCAGCGGCGGCGCTGCCCGCGGCAGCGAGCCGCCGCCGACCCGGGCAGCGAGCGGCCCGGCGCGAAGGCCGGTGCGCGAGAGACGCTCGACCCACACCCAGTGCCGCGAAGCGCGGCCGGCAACTGCGGTCGCGGCACGGGAGTGCCGGCGCATGCGCAGGTCCTTCACCAGCTTGCCCGTGTCGATCGAGAGTGGGCAGGCGAGGGCGCAGGTTCCGTCCGCGGCGCAGGTCTGCAACCCGTCGTACACGTACTCGCGCTCGAGCGCGACAGCAACCGGCGATCCCGCAGGCTGGCGGGCGAGCTCGCGGCGCAGCACGATCCGCTGCCGTGGGGTCGTGGTCAGGTCGCGGCTGGGGCAGGCCGGCTCGCAGAACCCGCACTCGACGCAGTGGTTCGCGACCTCCTCGATCTCCGGTGTGGTGACCAGGTTGCGCAGGTGCACGCCGGGGTCGGAGTTCAAGACCACTCCCGGCGCGAGCACCGCGCCCGGGTCGGCGAGCCGCTTTGCACGCCACATCAGCTCGGTCGCGTGCTCGCCCCACTCGCGTGCTACGTAGGGAGCCATGTTGATCCCGGTGCCGTGCTCGGCCTTCAGCGACCCGTCGTACTTGCCGAGGACCAGCTCGACCAGGCCCTCCATGAACGCCTCGTAGCGCTCCAGGTCCTCGCCCGTCGAGAAGTCCGGGGTGATCATGAAGTGGAGGTTCCCCGCGGAAGCGTGGCCGGCGACGCCGGTGAGAAAGCCGTGCTCGCCGAGGAGCGCCTGGAGGTCCGCCGCCGCCTCCGCGATCCGTGCGGGCTCGACGCAAACGTCCTCGATGATCAGCGCCGTGCCCGGCGGGCGCAGGCGGCCGATCAGCCCGTGCAGCCCCTCGCGGACGCGCCAGTCCAGCTCGACTCGCTCCGGGTCCCGGTGCCACTCGGGCGTTCGGATCAGGTTCCCCTCCCCCACGGCCGCGAGCGCCGCGGCCTCGCCCGAGTCGAGAGCGGAGTCGTCGGACGCGCCGAACTCGACCAGGAGCACCGCCGATTCCGGCGGCAGCTGCTGCCAGTCCGGCGGCGTGCCGGGGATGTTCATGCTCGCCACCATCAGCGCCGGCGCCACCATCAGCTCGACGGCGCTCGCCCCCAGCTCGACCAGCCGCGGCACCGGCTCGCACGCCTCCGCGATCCCCGGGAAGTGGAGCCAGGCGGTGGTCGTGTGCGGCGGGACTGGAACCGTTTCGAACACCGCCTCGCAGATGAGCGCGAGCGTCCCCTCGGAGCCGACGACGAGGCGCCGGAAGATCTGGAGTGGCTCGTCGGCGTCGAGGAACGCGCAGAGGCGGTAGCCGGTGGTGTTCTTGATCGCGAACTTCCTGCGGATGCGCTCGACGAGCTCGGCGTCGGCACGGATCTCGTCGCGGATCTCGGCGAGCCCGGCGGCCAGCGCGGGCTCGGCCCGCTCGAACTCGGCCTCGGCACCGGCGGCGCCGGTGTCGACAAGCGTGCCGGAGGGCAGGAGGAGGGTCAGCTCCGCGACGGTCGAGTAGGAGTCGGCCCTGGTCCCACAGCGCATGCCGCCGGAGTTGTTCGCGATCACGCCGCCGACCGTCGCGATGTCGGTCGACGCCGGATCGGGCCCGAGCTTGCGGCCGTGCGGCGCGAGGACGCGGTTCGCGTGGCCCAGGACGGTGCCCGGCCGCACGCGGGCACGGGCGCCGTCTTCCAACACCTCCACCCCACGCCAGTGGCGGCGGACGTCGACCAGGATCCCGTCGCTCTGGCCCTGCCCGTTCAGGCTGGTGCCACCGGCCCGGAAGGTGACGGGGATTCCCTGCTCCCGCCCGTAGGCGATCACGGCCGCGACCGACTCGGGGTCGCGCGGCTGGACGACCGCCCGGGGGATCAGCCGGTACGGGCTGGCGTCGGACGCGTAGCGGACGAGGTCGGTGGCGCGGGCGAGGACCCCGTCCTCCCCGACGATCCGGACGAGGTCCGAGCGCAGCGGCTCGGGCGTTCCCTTCGCGACCCAATCCGGGGCGCGGTCTAGATGGCCGAGTCCGGACACGCGTGTGCGCGGGGGTGCACGGCACCGAGCCGGGCGTGCGTCGGGGACGAAGCCTGTACCGGTTGGTACAGGCGAGGAGCCGGGGCGCGATCCGGCGAAGCGTGTCCGTGCGCCATCCGCGTGCGCGGGTGTCCGGAATCGGCCATCAAGCTAGGCCAGCCACATCCCGGGCGCGATCGGCACCTCGAGGAGGCGCGGCTCGCCCGCCGCGATCGCCCCTCGCAGGGCCTCAGCCAGCTCGTCGCGGCCCCCCGTCACCTCGGACGCCGGGACGCCGTAGCCCTCTGCGACGCCGATGCAGCTCAGGGAGGGCAGGTCGAGCCCGGGGGCGCCATCCACGCTCTCGACGTCCGCAAACCATTTGAGGATCGCGTACTCGGCGTTGCGCAGGACGAGGACGGTCAGGGGAACGGAGTACGCCGCCGCGCTCCACAGTGCGGTGATCGCATACTGCGCCGACCCCTCGCCGACGACGCAGACGACGGGCCGGTCCGGCTGGGCGAGCTGGACGCCCACCGCCGCGGCAAGCCCGAACCCGAGGCCGCCGCCGGCGCCGAAGTAGTAGCTGCCCGGCCGCGACAGCTTCAGCTGATGGCGGGCGGCTAGCGTCGACGACGGGGCCTCGAGCACGACGATGCCGTCCTCGGGGAACGCCTCGGCGAGGGCGTTCATCGCCGCGGTGCCGGTGATCGGGTCGGCATCCTCGCCCGCGAAGGCCTCAGGCCAGGGCTCTCCCGAGGGTTCGCGACCGGACTCGCCGACCGCGCCGAGGAGGTGGAGCAGGGCGAGCTTGACGTCGCCGATGATCGCGTTGCCCATCGGCGCTCGCGCGGCCTCGTCCGGGTCGCTCGTGATCTGCACCAGCTCGGCCCCGTCGGGCAGGAGGTCCCCCGGGATATTCGGGTAGTACGGGAACACCGACGAGCCGACGACCAGCACCAGGTCGTGGCCCTTGAGGGTCTCGGCGACCGGGCCGATCGCGGGGGGCAGGAGCCCGCGGAAGTTCGGGTGGCTCTCGGGGAACCCGAGCCGGCCGCTCCCCGTCGCCGGGATCGCGAACACGGGCAGCTTCTGGCGCTCGGCCAGAGCGACGGCGACGTCCCAGGCGCCGGCCGAGTCGATGCCGGGGCCCGCAACCAGGACCGGGTTCGAGGCGGCGTCGAGCGCCTTGGCGAGCGCGTCCATCGCGTCGGGGTCAGGCCCGGAGGCGGTTGCGACGGTGCGCTCGATCGCGTGCCTCGCCGCGTCCTCCAGGACCTCCACTCCCCAGTCGTCCATCGGGATCGAGACAAAGGCCGGGCCCTGGGCCGGGGTGTCGGCCACGTGAATCGCGCGGGCGAGCGCGAGGGGCACGTCGGCGGCGCGCGGCGGCTCGTAGCTCCACTTGACCAGCGGGTGCGGCATCCGGGTGGCGTCGCGGTTCGTCAGGTTGGCCTGGATCGTCATCAGCTCGCGGGCCTGCTGCCCCGCGGTCACCAGCAGCGGCGTGTGGTTCGCCTGGGCGTTGAATATCGCCCCCATCCCGTTGCCGACCCCGGGCGCCGTGTGGAGGTTGACGTGCCCGACGTTCCCGCCGGCCTGCGCGTAGCCGTCGGCCATCCCGACCGCCACGGCCTCCTGAAGCCCGAGCACGTAGCGGAAGTCGTCGGGGAACTCGGCGAGCATCGGCAGCTCGGTCGAGCCCGGGTTGCCGAAGATCGTCGTCATCCCCCGCCGTCGAAGCAGCTCGAATGTGGCCTCGCGAACGTCCACGTTCCGCACCCTACGCCACGCCCGCAGCACACACCAGGCACGCTTCGCGCTCCACCAGCGCGTCCTGGACCACCACCCTGGGGCGCATGCCAGCACCGCTGCGGGATCGTGACTCTGGGCGCAACGATTCCGCAGCGCGACGCGTCGCACGGATCGCGGCTCGGCAGGAGGGCGTAGTCAAGGAGAGTCAGCTGCGGGCGATCGGGCTCGATCGTTTCGCCGTAGCGCGCTGGGTGCGTCTAGGCCGGCTTCATCGCCTTTACCCCGGCGTCTACGCGGTGGGGTACCGGAAGATTGGTAGCAGGGGACAACTGATCGCCGCGCTGTTCTACGCAGGCGAAGGTGCAGCGTTAAGCCATCCAACCGGTGCCCACTGGCTGGGGCTGATCCCGAACCCACCAGTTGAGATCCACGTCAGTGTTCCCCACAGGACCGAACCCGCGGAAGGGTTGGTTCTGCATCATCCGCGGCGCCTGGAGAGGGTGTTCCACCGGGGCCTTCCGGTGACACCGGTCGCCCGCACGCTCGTGGATTTCGCAATCGACGCGTCCTTCCATGAGCTAAGAAAGGCCCTCGCCCAAGCCGACTACCGGCACCACGCGGAGGTCGAGGCCTTGGCCTCCACCATGGGCCGCGGACGCCCCGGCAGCGCCAAGCTGCGGAAGGCGCTCGAAACCCACCTCCCACAGCTAGCCCGAACCGAAACACCGCTCGAGGACGAGTTCGTGCTCCTCTGTGAGCGCTACGGACTCCCGATCCCGGAGCCCAACGTCTGGATTGGGCCATATCGCGTGGATGCGATCTGGCGCGACGAGCGCGTGATTGTTGAGCTCGACAGCAAGGCCGCCCACTCGTCGGCCGCACGCCGCCTTGTTGACCACCGGCGCGACCTGTTCCTCCGACGCCTCGGCTACCTGGTGCGCCGGTACAGCTGGTACCAAGTCTTTCGTGAACCCGAGGCGGTCGCGGAAAACGCCCGCCTCGCCCTTGCCGGAGAGCGAAGCGCTGCGGAACGGTTGCGCTGAGAGTCACGATCCAGCAGCGCTACGAACGGGGCGCCACGGGTAGGGTGCGCGCGTGACTGAGCGTCTGTCCGCCGCGGGGGCTGCCGAGCGCGTTCGTGCAACCGACACGCTTGGGATTCCGCTGGCCACGGGGCAGCCGCCGGAGTTCATGGCGGCGCTCGGGGAGCGCCAGGACTGGGAGGACCTGCGGGTCTACGGCGCCCTGCTCGGCGTCGGGACCAACCTGTTCAGCAACAAGAAGGTCCACTACCTCTCGGGCTTCTACGGCCCCTTCGAGCGGGCGCTGCGTGACCAGGGCGCGAACTTGAGCTTCGCCCCGGCGGACTTCCGTCGGTTCGCGCCGCTGCTCGAGGAGCAGGCGCCGCGCGTGATGGCGACGGCGGCCGCGCCACCGGACTCAGACGGTTGGTGCTCGCTCTCGTTGCACGCCGGCGGCACCTCGGTCGAGCTGATCCGCGCCGCGGAGGATCCGGCGCGCGTGCTCGTAGTCGAGGTCTCGGAGAAGTTCCCGCGGACCTACGGCGTCGAGCCCGACCACCGCCACGCGCTGCACGTCGACGCGGTCGACGTCCTCGTCGAGTCGGACGGCGCGCCGCTGCCGTTGCCCGACGCCGAGCCCGGTGAGGCCGACCGCGCGATCGCGCGGCACGCCGCCGCGTTCGTCCCCGACGGCGCGACGCTGCAGACCGGGATCGGCACGATCCCGTCGGCGATCGCGGCGGAGCTCGCGAATTCGGGCGCTGGCGACTACGGCGTGCATTCGGAGATGTTCACCAACGGCCTGATGGCCCTGCACGAGGCCGGCAAGGTCTCGAACGCGCACAAGGGCTCCTACGAGGGAGTGTCAGTGGCGACGTTCGCCGCCGGCAGCGAGGCGCTCTACGGCTGGCTCCACGAGAACCGCGACGTCGCGTTCCTGCCGGTCGACCTCGTGAACTCGGCCGAGGCGATCGCGCGCAACGCGAAGATGATCACGATCAACGGCGCGCTCGCGATCGACATCCACGGCCAGGTCGTCGCCGACACGATCGGCGGCGCCCAGTTCTCGGGCATCGGCGGTCACGAGGACTTCATCGCGGGGCCGGCGCTCGACCTCGAGGACCGCGCGCTGCTCTGCTTCCCCTCGACGTACGAACAGGACGGCGAGCTCCGCTCACGCATCGTGCCGTGGTTCGAGGCGGGCGCGGTGATCACCACCCCGCGCCACCAGGTCGATGTGGTCGTCACCGAGCACGGGGCCGCCGAGCTCCAGGGCAAGACGGTCCACCAGCGCGGCGAGGCGCTGGCCGCGATCGCCCACCCCGACTTCCGCGACGAGCTGCTCGCCGCCGCCGAGCGGGCCTCGGGCGGTCGGGCACCGATCGGGTAAGCAACCGCCAGGAGGTCGGTGAGATCCACCGGATCGTCAGCGCGGGCTGAGCGCGGCGTCGATCCGGCGGGCGGCGCCGAACGCGAGCGGAGCACCGTGGAGGTAGATCCCGGCCAGCCAGAACGGAACGCCGATCACGTCGGGATCGGCGTAGGAGAACCAGCCGAGCTTGATCTCGGCCGCCTCCACGAGACAACCCGCCAGCGCCAGCGCGATGCCGAACGGGTAGAGGAACGCGCGCTCCTCGCGCAGCGCGATACGCGGGATCCAGACCGCGACGTACGCGATCGCGAGCGCGTCCGGATGGTCCGGCGCCAGCAGCCCGCTGATCGCGTAGGCGCCGACGAACCAGGAGAGGTCGGCGAGCAGGCGCCGGTCGCTCGGTCCCGCGACGCCGCGCGCACCTGCCACACGGGTCAGCGGGATCGTCGCGAGCACGAGCCCGGTCAGGAGGACGGCGAAGTTGACCGGTACCCATGCCGCCTGGTCCCACAGCCACGGGTCCGGGTAGCTGAGCAGCCCCGCCTGCACGTGGAACTGGTCGCAGGCCGCGCCGAACAGCCCCAGACATACCGCCAGAGCCAGCCAGGCGACGGCTCGCTGACCGGCCCCCTGAACATGGCGCCTCAACAACGGCGCGGCTCGGCTTCGTGCTTCGCACTCCGCCTCACTAGGCGCATCGGCGGAACCTACTGCTCATCTAGGATCGAGCAGTCGTGGACGTACGCAGCACGATCACCAGCCCGCTCAACCGGGTCGCCGCCGCGGCGCAGAACGCGCTCGAGGTGGCGCGCTTCGGCGGCCTCGAGACAGGTGAGGAGGCCTCCCCCTTCGAGGTGGTGGCCGAGCGCCCGATCTACCGCCTTCGGCGCTACTTCCCGGACCAGGAGAACGCGGGGTCGCCGGTCGTGCTCGTGCCGCCGATGATGCTCGCGGCAGAGGTCTACGACGTCTCCCCGAGCTCGACGGCGGTGGGCACGCTCCACGCCAACGGGGTCGATCCCTGGGTGGTGGACTTCGGCGCGCCCGAGCGTGAGGAGGGCGGGCTCGAGCGCAACCTCACCGACCATGTCCTCGCCGTCTCCGACGCTGCCGACCGGGTCCGGGAAGTCACCGGGCGGGACGTGCACCTCGGCGGCTACTCGCAGGGTGGGATGTTCTGCTACCAGGCCGCCGCGCTGCGCCGCGGCGAGGGGATCGCGAGCCTGATCACCTTCGGCAGCCCGGTCGACACGGCGGCGGCGATGCCACTCGGGATCCCCGAGGAGGTCGCTTCCCGGATCGCGGGTGTCCTCGCCGACTCCACGCTCGCGCGGAACGCCGTTCCCGCGTGGATGTCCCGGCTCGGGTTCCGGATGCTCGACCCGGTGAAGGCCGCCCGCCAGCAGGTGGACTTCGTCCGGCAGCTCCATGACCGCGAGGCGCTCCTGCCGCGCGAGCGGCAACGGCGGTTCCTCCAGGCCGAGGGCTGGGTCGCATGGCCCGGCCCTGCGCTCGCAGACTTCATGCGCCAGTTCATCGCCCACAACCGGATGCTCGAGGGCGGCTTCGTGATCGACGACCGCCTGGTGACCCTGGCCGACATCGACTGTCCGATCCTGACCGTGGTCGGCGAGGTCGACGAGCTCGCACCCGCGCCCGCGGTCCGCGCGATCGTCCGCGCCGCGCCCCGCGCCGACATCTATGAGCTCGCGCTCCGCGCCGGCCACTTCGGCCTGGTCGTCGGCTCGGCCTCGAACGCAGCGACCTGGCCGACCGTGGCCGCCTGGACCCGGTGGCGCGACGAGGGCGCCGAGCTGCCCGATCAGATCCGCCGCTCCGAGGTCGCCGCCGAGCTGGACGAGCGACCGGGGGCGGGCGCCCGGGCCGGCTACGGGCTGGGGCTCGCGGCGGGCGTCGGCTCGAGCCTCGCCCGGTCAGTCGTCTCCGGCGTCGGCCGGACCTCGCGCACGCTGCGCGCCCTGGGCGAGGAGGCGTTCAGCCAGATCCCGCGCCTGATCCGCCTGGACCAGGTGCGGCCACGGACCCGGATCTCGCTCGGCAAGCTCCTGGATGAGCAGGCGGACGAGCATCCCGACCAGGTGTTCTTCCTGTTCGAGGACCGGGCCCACACGCACGCCGCCGCGAAGCACCGGATCGACTCGATCGTGAGCGGCCTGATCTCGGTCGGCATCCACCAGGGCGAGCACGTCGGCGTCCTGATGGAGCCGCGCCCGACGGCGCTGACCGTGGTCGCCGCCCTCAACCGGCTGGGTGCGGTCGCCGTGCTGATGCGCCCGGACGGCGACGTGGCGCGCGAGGCCGAGCTTGGCGAGATCAACCGGGTCGTCGCCGACCCCGAGCACATGGCCGGGGCCGGTAAGGCCGGCGTCCAGGTCCTGGTGCTGGGCGGCGGCGCAAAGCCGCGCGACCTCGGCCCCGATGTCGTCGACATGGAGCGGATCGACCCCGACGCGGTCGAGCTGCCCGGCTGGTACAAGCCGAACCCGGGCCGCGCCCGCGACCTCGCGTTCATCCTCTTCACCGGCGAGGGCAAGCGAACTCGCCCAAACCGGATCACGAACCGCCGCTGGATTCTGTCGGCGCTGGGCACGGCTTCGTCGGCGGCGCTCTCGGACGCCGACACCGTCTACAGCGTCACCCCCGTCTACCACCCCTCGGGCCTGATGGTGAGCCTGGGCGGAGCGATCGCCGGCGGCGCCCGGATCGCGCTCGCGCGCGACTTCGACCCGTCGACGTTCTGGGACGAGGTTCGCCGCTACGGCGTCACGGTGGGCTCGTACACCTGGACGATGCTGCGCGACCTCGTCGAGGCGCCGCCCCATCCGAACGAGCGCCACCACCCCGTGCGGCTGTTCATGGGATCGGGGATGCCGAAGGAGCTGTGGAAGCGAGTGCTCGAGCGCTTCGCCCCGGCCGGCGTCGTCGAGTTCTACGCATCCACCCAGGGCGAGGTGGTGCTGGCGAACGTCTCCGGCCAGAAGATCGGCGCGATGGGCAGGCCGCTGCCCGGCTCGGCCCGGGTGAAGATCGCCGCCCTCGACCTCGAGAAGGGCCTCGAGGCGACTCCCAGCGGATTCGCCCGCGAGTGCGACACCAACGAGGTCGGCGTCCTCGTCGCCGAGGTGGACGCGGACATGAACGCATCGCTCGACACGCCCCTGCGGGGCGTCTTTCGCCCCGACGACGCCTGGCTCGCGACCGGCGACCTGTTCCGCAAGGACCCCGACGGCGACTTCTGGCTGCTCGACTCGATCTCGGCGCTGATCCGCACTGCGCACGGGCCGGTCCCTCCCACTCCGATCCGCGACGCACTCTGGGCGCTGCCCGCGGTGGACCTCGCGCTGTGCTTCGGCATTCGCGATCCCGATGCCGGCGGCGCGATCGCGATCGGCGCGGTGACGCTCCGCGACGGGCACGAGATCGACGCGGCCGACGTCAGCGAGGCGCTCCAGGTGCTCCGGCCCGATGAGCGGCCCGCCTATGTGCGCGTCGTCGAAGAGATCCCGGTGACGACGTGGTACCGCCCCGTGCACAGCGGCCTTCAGGCAATGGGCATCCCCGACGGCCGCAAGGGCCGAGCGTTCGCGCTGGGGGAGGACGGCGCCTACAACGAACTGACCAAGACGTCAGTCTCCGCATAGAGATGCCCTTACCAGGGAGGCCCACATGCTTTCGCGACTTGCGTCGCTCAAGAGTCCGCCGATGACTGACTTCGAAACGATCGACCTCGCGATCGCTGACGGCGCCGCGACGGTCACCCTCAACCGCCCCGACAAGCTCAACGCCTGGAACCTGCAGCTCGGGCTCGACCTGCGCAAGGCGGTCGAGGACATCGCCGCCGACGAGTCGGTCCGCGCCGTCCTGATCACCGGCGCCGGCCGCGCGTTCTCGTCCGGCGCCGACCTCTCGGAGCCGCGCGAGGAGGGATCGGACGGGCTGCCCGACCTGCGCGCCCGGCTGAAGGAGCGCTACCACCCGATCATCACCGGTATCCGCGAGATGCCGAAGCCGGTGATCTCCGCGGTCAACGGTCCCGGCGGTCGGCATCGGCTGCTCGCTCGCGCTCTCGGCCGACCTCGTGCTCGCCGCCGAGTCGTCCTACTTCCTGCTCGCGTTCGTGAACATCGGCCTCGTCCCCGATGGCGGCTCGACCGCCTTCGTGCCCGGCGCGGATCGGGCTCGCGCGCGCGACGGAGATGATGATGCTGGGCGAGCGCGTCCATGCCCTCGAGGCGCTGAACTGGGGGCTCGTCAACCGCGTCGTCACCGACGACGATCTCGCGCCCCGAGGCCGACGCGCTCCTCGAGCGGCTGGCGAAGGGCCCGACCAAGGCCTACGCCAACGGCAAGGCCCTGATCAACCGACGCGTCTACGCCGACCTGCACGGGCAGCTCGAGGCCGAGGCGGACTTCCAGGGCGAGCAGGGCGCAGTCCGCGGACTTCATCGAGGGCGTGCTCGCCTTCATGCAGAAGCGCGAGCCGAACTTCACCGGCAAGTAGGCCGAGGTGGCGCCGGGCGCGCGCGACTGGGACGCCGCCGACCTGGAGGCGCTGGAGATCCTGCGGCCGCTGCTCGATGCCGGCGGGTACCTCCCCTGGACCGAGGGCGCGCTGCGGCCCGCGGCGCTGGTCGTCGTCTGCAACGAGATCGTGCTCGCCGACCGCACGCGAGATCGTCGAGCTCGGATCGGGCGTCAGCACGATCGTGCTCGCCCGCCTGATGCGCGAGCGCGAGGGCCGGCTGACGGCGCTCGAGCACGACCCGGACTGGGCTGGAGTCGTGCGCTCGCAGCTGAAGCAAGAGGGCCTGACCCACGTCGCGCGGCTGATCGAGGCGCCGCTCGAGGCCGCACCCGCTCGCGCTCGACGACGCGCCCTGGTACGCGGAACGGGCGGTGGCCGAGCTTCCGGAGGCGATCGAGCTGCTCCTGGTCGACGGCCCGCCCGGCTACGGCGAGGGCATGGAGCGAAGCCGCTACCCGGCGCTGCCCGCGCTCGAGCCGCGGCTCAGCCCGGGCGCGATGGTGATCCTCGACGACGCGAACCGGCGCGGCGAGCGCGAGATCCTCGAGCGGTGGGCTGAGCTGGGCTGGCGGTTCGGGGTTCGCGAGAGCGAGGGCGTCGCGACCGGCACGCGCGCGCTCGCCTAGCGCTTCCTGGCCCTAGCCGCTGAGGTCCTTGTTCTCTGGCGCGAACTTGCTCGCGATGAACGTCGCGCCCTGCGGGTCGGCAATGACGGTCATCCGGACCCAGGGGGCGTCGAAGGGCCGGACGATCACTGTTCCGCCGAGCTCGGCGGCCTTAGCGGCCGTGGCGTCGGCGTCTTCGACCGCAAAGGTGACGCTCCAGTGCACCGGCGTCTCGGGCTGGTCGTCAGGGATCGGATTGACGCTCGCGACGACGTCTTCGAAACCGTTAGGTGCGTCCGCGTCCGCCATCTGCTTGCGGAGGTCGGGGTTGTCGCGCTCTAGAAAGTCTCCGAAGCCGGGAAGGGTCCACATCTCGAACCCGTTCACGTCGATGGTGCGCCAGCCGAACACCGACCCGTAAAAGGCAATCGCGCCCTTCACATCGCGGGTGTTGAGGCCGTTGAGGTTTAGCGAACCCGGCTCATTGACGAGTTGCGCGCCCTTGTTCTCCTTCGCCTGCCAGGCGCGGAACACGGCTCCCTCTGTATCGGTGAAAACGGCCGTCCGGCCTGCGTTCGGCGGAACGTCGACCGGCTCGCTGACGACACTTCCGCCGGCATCGCGGACCTTGGAGGCGGTCTCGTCGGCACTATCGACCCAGAAGTACGTGTTCCAGATCGCAGTCTGCGGCCCGCCTACAGGGGTCGACCCGACCGCGGCCACGTCCAGGCCCCGTAGCCGGGCGACGTAGTACCTGCGCTCCGATTCCGGCGGCATCACGTCCTCGAACTCCCAGCCGAATAGGCCGCCATAGAAGTCGACCGCCGCCTCCGGGTCGGGCTGACTCGTATCCACAGCGCAGGGAACGCCGGGGATATATCCGTCGCGTTCGGGTCGGAGGCCCGGCATGTGCCGATCCTCGGGCATTAGGCCCCGCTCTTCTCCTGCGCCTTCAGGTCCTTCCTCGCCTGCTTGAGCTCGGCCTTCACGGTCTCCACCTGGTTCGGAATCTGGACCCGTTGCTCGAGGATCGGGATCGCCTCCGCGGGGCGCCCCGCAAGCCGCAGCGCGTTGCCCAGGTTGTACAGGGCGTAGGCATAGTCATCTTCGGCGGTCCTCCCGATGCTCTCGAAGCCGTCAACCGACTGCTGCAGGATCGGGATCGCCTTCTCGTGGAGGCCTTGGTTGATCAAGTTGAATCCCTCGTTGTTGAGAGCAACGGGGTCGGTGACTGGCTCGCTAGGAGCCTGCGGCGGCTCCCCGCTCGACTGCGAATCCTGGCCGGACTGGTCAGATCCCGCCGTCGATTCACCCTGTCCGCTCTGCCTCTGCTCGGGCGGCGGCTCATCATCGCCACCGAGCGCGCTCGCCAGCGCGAACCCCACGACCAAGGCAACCAGGCACAGGGCAGCCACAGGCACCCAGCGCGAGACGCCGCCGGGCCCCGGCTTGACCTCGGCCGGGGGCGCCGGGGGCGGCGGTGGCGGGGCCGGAGCCAGGGCAGGCTCGGGCTCGAGGAGGTCGAGCGCCGCGCGGGCGGACTCTGGCCGAAGCTCCGGGGTCTCCGCGCTGAGCCGCTCGGTGAGCCCGATCAGGCGGGCCGGGGCCTCGTCGTCCACGCATCGCGCGAGCAGCACGCCAAGGGCGAAGAGGTCGGTCCGCTCGTTCGCGGCCTCCCCGCGCCACAGCTCGGGCGCCATGTACGGGGCGGTGCCCGGGATCTGGCCGGTCCGGGTGATCGCGGTCGCATCCTGCGGCCGGGCGACGCCGAAGTCAGACAGGCATGCCCGTCCCGCGCCGTCGAACAGGACGTTGGCGGGCTTCACGTCGCGGTGCGTGACTCCGGCGGCGTGGATGTGGGCCAGGGCGCGCAGGAGGTCCACCGCCACCTGCATGGCATCGGGCACCCCACCCGCGTCGAGCAGGTCTTGAAGCGACCCGCCGGGCATGTACGCCATGACCAGATACGGTCGCTCGACCTCTGCGTTGAAGTCGTAGACCGAGACCAGATTCGGGTGCTGCAGGCCCGCGGCGACCCGCGCCTCACGCCGGAACCGCGCGAGCCACGCCCGGTCCTCGGCCAACCCTTCGGCCAGGACCTTGACCGCGACCGGCCGCTCGAGCAGCGTGTCCTGCGCTAGCCAGACGGACGCAGCCGCGCCCGCCCCGAGACGTCGCTCGAGCTCGTAGCGCCCTGCCCTTAGGCGTAGTCCTTCCTCGAGGACGACCAAGCCGCTACGCGGAGATGGACTCGACCAGCTGGCCGACCTGCTGCTCTTCGACGTTGCGGGCGATGTCCGCCTGGCTGACGATTCCGATCAGGCGCTTGTCGTCGTCCAACACCGGAAGCCGCCTGATCTGGTTCTCGGACATCGCGCCGATCGCGGTCTCGACCGGCTCGTCCGCGCCGATCGTCACCGGTGCGCCGTTGCCCAGCTCGCCGGCGGTCGTGGCGCTCGGATCGCGCCCGTCGGCCAGGACCTTCACGACGATGTCGCGGTCGGTCAGCATGCCCTTGAGCTTGTCGTCCTCGCCGCAAATCGGCATCGAGCCGACGTTCAGCTCCTTCAGCTTGCGGGCGGCGTCGAGCACGGTCTCGCTCGAGTTGACGCACTGGCAGTCGGAGCTCATCACGTCGCGCACTGTCTGGGCCATGGCTTCCTCCTTGATCTCGTGGTCACCCACCCCATACCCAGCCTACGCCTAGGATCACGCGATGGCTTCGAGATATCCCGTTGCCGGCAAGGTCGCCCTTGTGACCGGGGCCGCGAAGGGCATCGGCTTCGAGACGGCGAAGCTCCTCCATCAGCGCGGCGCGAGCGTGGCGATTCTGGACTTGGAGCGGGCGGACGCCGAAGGCGGGGCGGACGCGATCGGCGAGCGGACGCTCGCGCTGGACGCCGACGTCTCCGACCTGCGCGCGATGGAGCTCGCCACCAACGAGGTCGTCGAACGCTTCGGCGGGCTCGACATCGTGGTTGCGAACGCGGGAATCGCCCCGCAGGCCCGCCCGATGACGGTGATGGGCACGGAGATGATCGAGCGCGTGATCGACGTGAACCTGCACGGCGTCTGGCGCACGGTCCGCCCGGCGCTCCCGCAGGTGATCGAACGCCGGGGCCACGTCGTGGTCGTGGCCTCGATCTACGCGTTCCTGAACGGGGTGATGGCGGCGCCGTACGCGATGAGCAAGGCCGGCGTCGAGGCGCTCGGTCGCGCCCTGCGGGTCGAGCTCGCGCCGCACGGGGCGAGCGCGGGCGTCGCCTACTTCGGGTTCATCGACACGGACATGGTCCGCGACGCGTTCGCCGACCCGATCGCCCAGCGGGCCGAGGCGGCGTTTCCGAACTGGCTGACGAAACGCCTCACTCCGGACATCGCAGGCGCCACGATCGTGAACGGCATCGAGCGCCGGGCGCCGCGGATGATCGCGCCGCGCTGGTGGGGAGCCTGGTCGGCGCTCCGCGGGCTGGTGAACCCGGTCTTCGACCGCGCGGCGCTTCGTGACCACGAGATCGCGGCCGCGATCCGCGAGGGCGAGCGCAACCCGCCGGGCTAGCCTCCGAGGATCGCGCTCAGCCGCTCGGGCGCTGATCGACGGCGCCACGATACGTCGACGACCGGCTGACCGAGATCATCGGCGACGTCTGAGCCCGACGTCATCGTCGAGCACAACGTCGTCCGCTTCCCCGCGGTGCCGTCGTCCGGGCGGCGCTGGGTGCGGATCGCATCCTGCAACCCATCCGAGATGAAGGACCCTCGAGGTGCCGCCGGACCTTCTCGGGCTACCCCATCGACGACCGCTCCGCGCTGGGATGACTACCTGGCCGAGTACCTACAGCGTCCATCCGCGAGTTGCGCGCGCACTTCTCCGCCTTCTGCAGGGAGCGCGGCGCGCCGTCGCTGCTCGAGGTCGAGTTCATCCACGCATCGCCCCAGTTGAAGTTCTACCTTCTATCCCCGTCGAGTCCGACTACGAGCGTGCGCGAGCCGCTCAGCGGGACCTGGCACAACCTCGAGTCGAGCGTGCGCAACACCTACGCCGTCTGGTAGCCGCCCGTGCTTAGTCGCCGTTTGCGACGGTCCGCTCGTCTAACTCAGCCTCTCGGGCCCCATTCGTCGACGAACAGGTCGAGCACGAGCTCCGCGCCCGGTGCCGAGTACTTCGAGAAATCCGTGATGCCGGCTTCGGCGAGGACCTCGTCGTCGATGTAGGCGTTGCCTGTGCAC
The DNA here is from genome assembly GCA_963753385.1 of uncultured bacterium. Classification (GTDB taxonomy): domain Bacteria; phylum Actinomycetota; class Thermoleophilia; order Solirubrobacterales; family 70-9; genus JALZKA01. Next base: position 102,783 of record CAVWCC010000013.1, on the reverse strand, counting down.
TCGCGCGGGTCGCGGATGAGGATCTCGTAGGCCGCGTCCGCGTAGATGTCGGGGATCCGGGCGCGTGCCATCGCCTCGTCGCCGCCCAGCAGGTTCTGAACAGCCGCCGTGGCGATGATCGTGCGCGGCCATAGGCAGTTCGCCCCGATCCCGTGCTCGGCCTCGTCGGCGGCGAGCCCCAGGGTCAGCATCGTCATCCCGAACTTCGACAGCGTGTAGGCCGAGTTCCCCTTGAGCCATTTCGGGTCGGCTGACAGCGGCGGCGAGAGCGTCAGTACGTGCGCGTGGTCGGACGCGCGCAGGTATTCGAGCGCGGCCTTGGTGAGGACGAAGGTGCCGCGCGAATTGATCTGCTGCATCAGGTCGAAGCGCTTGACCTCGAGCTGGGCCATCGGCGCGAGGTTGATCGCCGAGGCGTTGTTGACGACGATGTCAATCCCGCCGAAGCGCTCGGCGGTCTGCGCGACCGCGGCGGCGACCTGGTCGGCGTCGCGAACGTCGCCGACGATCGGCAGCGCCATACCCCCCACCTCCTCGATCTCCTCGGCCGCGGTGTAGACGGTGCCCGGGAGCTTCGGATGCGGCTCGGCGGTCTTCGCGATCAGCGCCACGTTGGCGCCGTCGGCGGCGATCCGCTTCGCGATCGCGAGGCCGATTCCGCGGCTCCCGCCGGACATGACGACGGTGCGGCCCTGGAGCGGTGCGTCAGACATGGCGCGGCAGCCTATAGACAGGTGGCCTACCCTCCGGCCATGGCACTGCCTCCCGGTCCGAGGGCGCCGGCCGCCGTCAACACGTGGCGCATGCTGCGCCGCCCGCTGGAGACGCTCGCCGAGTGCCACGCTCGCTACGGCGACGCGTTCACGATGAAGTGGATGGTCTTCGGCACCGGGGTCTACGTCGCCGACCCCGACGAGATCAAGGGGATGTTCACGGGCGACCAGTCGGGGCTGCTCGCCGGCGAGGCGAACTCACCCCTCTCGCCCGTCCTCGGTGAGAACTCGGTCCTGGTCCTCGACGGAGCGGAACACATGCGCCAGCGAAAACTCCTGCTGCCCCCGTTCCAGGGCTCGGCCGTGAACTCGTTCCGCGAGGTGATTCGCGAGGTCGCCGCCGCCGAGATCGACGGCTGGAAGCCCGGCGTTGAGTTCCCCATGCGCGAGCGGATGCGGGCGCTGACCTTCGAGGTGATCTGCCGCGCCGTGTTCGGCGTCACCGAGGCCGAGCGCGTCGAGCGGCTCCGCTCCGCGCTGCTCGCGGTCATCGATCTCGGGAGCTTCCTGTTCGCTCCGACCTGGGTCCGCGTCAACGCCGGGCCGATCAGCCCCGGAGGCATGCTCAAGCGGCGGCTCGCCAAGGCGGACGCGCTGATCTACGAGGAGATCGAGCGCCGGCGGCGCGCGCCCGACCTCGACGAGCGCACCGACGTGCTCTCGCTCCTGCTTCGAGCACGGGACGAGGACGGCAACGGGATGACCGACATCGAGCTTCGCGACGAGCTGTTCACGATGCTCGCCGCGGGCCACGAGACGACGGCCACCGGCCTGGCGTTCGCCTTCGACCTCCTGCCGCGAAACCCAGACGTGCTTGCCCGCCTTCGCGACGAGCCCGACGACAGCGAGTACCTCGACGCCGTCGTCACCGAAACGCTGCGGATCCGGCCGGTCATCGACGCCGCCGAGCGGACCCTCGCGGTGCCGCGGACGGTCTGCGGCTACGACCTGCCCGCTGGGATCCGGGTCTACCCCGCGATCGCCTGCGTCCACCACCGCGCCGACCTGTACCCCGAGCCCGACCGGTTCCGGCCGGAGCGGTTCCTCGACGGTGGCGCCGAGTCCTACACCTGGCTGCCGTTCGGCGGCGGGATCAGGCGTTGCATCGGCGCGGCGCTGGCGCAGGCCGAGATGGCCGAGGTGATCCGCGTCGTCGTCCAGCGCGTCGAGCTCGAGCCACTGCGTCCGGAGCCCGACCCCGTGGTGATCCGCGGCGTCACGATGGTGCCGAAGCACGGGGCGCCGGTACGAGTGCGAAGCGTCGTTCCCTTACGCGCGGGCCGCCGAGCCGGTGGCGGCCTGATGCGCGAGGTCTCGGTCGGGGTCGTCGGCGCCGGCTTCGGCGGCGTCGGCATGGGGATCCGCCTGCGCGAGGCGGGGATCGAGGACTTCACGATCTTCGAGCGCGGCGTCACCGTCGGCGGCGTTTGGCGGGCGAACACCTACCCCGGCGCCGCCTGCGATGTGCCCTCGCACCTCTACTCATTCTCGTTTGCCCCCGGCTCCAACTGGTCGCGGCGTTACGCGCCGGGGTCGGAGATCCTCGACTACATGGAGGAGATCACCGACCGGTTCGGGATCCGCCCGCACATCCGCTTCAACACCGAGGCCACCGCGGCGCGCTTCGATCCTGACGCCGGACAATGGACGCTCCAGACGGACACGGGCGAGACGCACTCGTTCGACGTGCTCGTCACCGCGTGTGGCCAGCTCACCCGGCCCTCGACCCCGCACGTCGACGGGCTCGACGATTTCGAGGGTCACGTCTTCCACTCAGCGGAGTGGGACCACAACCACGACCTGACCGGCCGCAACATCGCCGTGATCGGCACGGGCGCGTCCGCGATCCAGTTCGTGCCGGAGATCGCCCCCGTGGTGACGAAGCTCGACGTCTACCAGCGCTCGGCGCCGTGGATCATCCCGAGGTTCAACCGCGCCTATCCGGAGTGGGAGCGGCGGGTCTTCGAGCGCTTCCCCGTGCGGGTCAAGGCGGCGCGCGCGGGCCTGTTCGCAGGCTTCGAGACCGGCACCTACGGGTTCACCGGCCAGCACTGGGTGCTGAAGCCATTCGCGAAGGTGGCAGACGCCTATCGCGAGCGGGAGCTCCCGGACCCCGAGCTGCGCGCGCGCTGCACGCCCGACTACGAGATCGGCTGCAAGCGCATCCTCTTTACCAGCGACTGGTACCCGGCACTGCGGCGCGAGAACGTCGAACTGATGAGCGGCGCGATCCAGAAGGTCACCCCCGGTGGCGTCGTCGGTTCCGATGGCGTGGAGCGCGAGGCCGACACGATTATCTGGGGAACCGGCTTCGACACCGCGGGCTTCACGGCACCGATGGACGTGCACGGGCTCGAGGGGCGGGAGCTCGACGACGTCTGGGGCGACTCCCCCGACGCCTACCTCGGCACCACTGTCGCCGGATTCCCCAACATGTTCCTGCTCTACGGCCCGCATACGAACCACGGCTCGGGCTCGGTCCCCTACACGCTCGAGTGCCAGTTCAGCTACGTGATCGATGCCGTCCGCCGAGTGCGGGAGCGCAACCTGCGGTGGATCGACCTGAAGCCCGAGGCGATGGAGCGCTGGCGGGCCGAGATGGGCGCGCGCTCGGCCGACACGATCTGGGTCAACGGCGGCTGTACCTCCTGGTACACGAACGCCGCCGGCCACAACACGAACAACTGGCCCGGCCCGTGGCTTGAGTTCCGCCGGCGGACTCGGCGGATCAATCCCGCGGACTACCGCGCCGCGTTGTGACCGAGCCGCGTGCGAGGGCGCGGTCGAGATCGGGCAGGCTGAGAGGTTCGGCCGCCAGCGGCGTGGGGTGGCGGCGCTGCGCCCGAAGCCCGTCGACGATGTAGCCGAGGATCCGGCGCCACTCCTCGCCCTGGCTCTCGGCGGTCAGCTCGATCGTGGTGGCGAGCGTGAACTCGATCAGCGGCACGTCGGTGAGGTCGAAGTCGGCGCGGAGCTTGCCCTGCTCCTTCGCGGCGGCCACGAGCTTGCCGACGGCGGGCCGCAGTGTCGCTCGCACCCGGTCGACCCAGTCGCGCCCCCCGGGCGCGCTGAACATCAGCTCCTTGATGGCCCGGTTGCGGCCCTGGAACTCCGAGCCCTGCTCGAGGAACTGGATCAGCCCTTCCCACGGATCCGGGTTCCGCGTCGCCTCCTCGAGCAGCCCCAGCAGCTCTTCCACACGCGCCTGGAACAGCGCGTCGACGAGCTCCTCGCGATTCGCGAACCGGCGGTAGACGGTCCCGACGCCAACCCCGGCCCGGGCGGCGATCTCGTCGAGGCTGACCTCCAGGCCGCGCTCGGCGAAGACCTCTGACGCCGCGTCGAGGATCCGTGCCCGGTTTCGCTCGGCGTCGACCCGGAGCGGGCGTTGTGTGTCGGTTCTCACAGATGTCATGCCTGGAATCCTACCTATCCGGAGGGACAGCCTCCGTTTGTTTGCTATCGTGACAGAAGTTGAGACAGTCCCTCCACTTAGGAGCAGCCCCGATGACCGACACCAAGCCCCTCGACCCCCACCACGCCCGCCGCTGGCTGATCCTGGGGGTCATCGCCCTCGCGCAGCTGATGGTCGTGCTCGACGTGACGATCGTGAACATCGCCCTGCCCTCGGCGCAGGCCGACCTCGGCTTCTCCGACGACTCGCGGCAGTGGGTGATCACTGCCTACGCGCTCGCCTTCGGCAGCCTCCTTCTGCTCGGCGGCAAGCTCAGCGACCTGATCGGACGTAAGTGGACGTTCGTCACCGGCCTGATCGGGTTCGCAAGCGCGTCCGCGATCGGCGGCGCTGCGCCCAGCTTCGAGGTCCTGATCGGCGCCCGCGCTCTCCAGGGCGCATTCGCCGCGCTCCTCGCGCCGGCCGCCCTCTCGATCGTGACCACGACCTTCACCGACCCGGCCGAGAGGGGCAAGGCCTTCGGCGTCTACGGGGCGATCGCCGGCTCGGGCGCGGCGGTCGGCCTGCTGCTGGGCGGCGTGCTCACCGAGGTGCTCGACTGGCGCGCGACGATGTACGTGAACCTCGCCTTCGCGATTCCGGCCGCGATTGCCGGCACACGGCTGCTCGTCAACATGAGGCCCGCCGAGCGCCCGCGCATCGACGTGCCAGGGGTACTCGTGGCGACTGCCGGCCTCTTCTCGCTCGTCTACGGCTTCGCGAACGCGGAGACGGACGGCTGGGGCGCGCCTCTGACGATCGCGATGCTCTCCCTCGGAGTGGTCGCCATGGCCGGATTCTTCGCTCTGCAGCGCCGAGCGTCAAATCCACTGCTACCGCTGCGGGTGATCGCAGACCGCGACCGCGGTGCCGCGTTCCTCGCGGTCGGCTTCGGCGCGATCGCGATGTTCGGGACCTTCCTGTTCCTGACCTACTTCCTCCAGCAGAACCTCGGCTTCTCGCCGATCCAGAGCGGGCTCGCGTTCCTGCCGATGGTGGCCGTGATCATGGTCACGGCGACCACGGCCTCGACGCGGCTCCTCCCCCGCTTCGGGCCGCGGCCGCTGGTCCCGAGCGGGCTCGCGATCGCCGCGGTCGGACTCGCGTTCCTGACCGCAATCGGCGTCGACTCGAGCTACGCCGGGGCGGTCCTGCCGGGCATCCTGGTGATGGGCGCAGGCTTCGGACTGATCATGGCGCCCTCGATGGCGACCGCCACGGCGGGCGTCGCGGCCCATGACGCCGGCGTCGCCTCAGCGACCGTCAACACAATGCAGCAGGTGGGCGGCTCGCTCGGTATCGCATTCCTCTCAACGATGTTCGCGGACGCGGTCGGCGCCTTCGCACCGGCCGCGGGGACGCCGGCCGGGCTGGCCGCGGCCGAGGCCGCGGTGCACGGCTACACGGTCGCGTTCTGGTGGGCCGCCGGAGCTCTGGCGGTCGGAGCCGTCGTGACCGCCCTGTTGTTCCGCCCGCGCGCCGCGCGCGCGGAGGAACGGGTGTCCGCCGAGGTGGTCCCCGAGGGGCTCGGGTAGCGCGTCAGGCCTGGCCGGTCTCGAACCGGCCGATCTTCTCCCCCGCGACCTCGAACGACCACCTGGTGTGCATCCCGCCCCAGGTGTCGTTCGAGTACTGCGCGACGAGTGATTGGCCGTCGTCCGACTGCGACTCGACTTCCATCCGGCCGTTCGCCGAGAAGATCTCGCGATCGACCCACTCCGCGAGGTCGCGCTCGCTGCCGTCGTCGGACATCGTCGCGTCCGGGGTCAGCATCGCGTAGAACGCGTCGCGATCACCGGCGTTGATCGCGGTGACGAGGGCGCGAACGGCGGGGTTGGTTAGCCCGTCGGGATTAACCATCTGCTCAGCGTCGCAATCTACTCTCGAGCGTCGATTTAGTGGCCTGAGGCGAAACAAAGTCGACGCTCGATGCGCTCGAGCCGGGACGGGCTGCCGGGCCGGCGCGCGCGCGGATCAGCGCGCGCCCGGTCGGGCGCGCGGTAGGTTCCCGGCGTCGTGCCGGCCGTCCCCCGCCTTCCCTTCGTGCCGGACGTGCTCCGCCGGATCCGCCTGCCAGACGACCTCGACGCGGCGACCACGGCCGGACACGAGGCGCCAGGCGGCGGCGCGATCGGCTCCGAGGGCGTCGAGCGGATCTGGGGCGCCGCGCTCTCGCTCTACCGAAGCGGCGTCCACCCGGCGGTCCAGGTCTGTGTGCGGCGAGACGGCGAGGTGGTGCTCGACCGCGCGATCGGCCACGCCCGCGGCAACGGGCCCGACGACCCAGCCGACGCCGAGAAGGTGCCGGCTACGCCGGAGACGCCGTTCACCGTGTACTCCGCGAGCAAGGCGATCACCGCGTTCGTCGTCCATAAGCAGATCGAGCGCGGCCTGATCGCACTCGCCGACCCTGTTGCGGAGCACTTCCCCGGGTACGAGCGCCACGGCAAAGGCGAGATCACGATCGGCCAGGTGCTCTCGCACCGGGCCGGCGTACCGAACCTGCCGCGCGAGGCGCTCGACCTCGACCGCGTCGGGGACCGCGACTTCCTGGTCGAGGCCCTCCGCGATGCGAAGCCGTTCGCCGCGCCGGGCAAGCGCCTCGCGTACCACGCGATCTCGGGCGGCTTCATCCTCGCCGAGGTCGTGGAGCGGGTGACAGGCAAGACGATTCGTGAGCTCCTGGCCGAAGACTTCCTCGACCCGCTCGGCTTCCGCTGGACCAACTACGGCGTCGCGCCCGCGGACGTCGACCGCGTCGGGCTGAACTACATGACCGGCGCTCCGGTCCTGCCACCCCTGTCGACCCTGCTCACGCGCGCGCTCGGCGCCTCGCCGGCCGACGTGGTCTCCGCCTCGAACGACCCCCGGTTCAACACCGCGACCATCCCCGCGGGCAACGTGGTGACGACGGCGAACGAGCTCTCGCGGTTCTTCGAGGTGATGCGCTGCGGCGGCGTGCTCGACGGCGTCCGGGTGCTCGAGCCGGAGACCATCGGCACCGCGCTCACGCAGCAGTCGCACCTCGAGTTCGACTTCTCGCTGGGCTTCCCAACCCGCTTCTCGTACGGGCTGATGCTGGGCGCGCGCGTCCTGAGCCTCTACGGCCGCGACACCCAGTACGCCTTCGGTCACCTCGGCTACGTCAACATCCTGGGCTGGGCCGACCGGGAGCGGGCGCTCTCAGCCGCGATCGTCACCAGCGGCAAGCCGATCGTCTATCCCGAGATGCTGAGCTTCCTCGGCCTCTCGCAGCGGATCACCTCCGAAGCAGCAAAGGTGGATCGCTCGGAGCTGCCGGCGTAGGCTCAGCGCGCGGCGCGCTTCAGCTTGACCGCGAGCGCGGCAGGATCGGCCAGCAGCGCGGACGAAGCGGCCCCGCCGTGTCGACCGGCTGGGTGCCGGCGGCGCGCACCGCCACCCGCAGCTCGCCCGCCGCAGGCTTGGGGGCCGGCAGGTCGAGCGGCAGCAGGACGTCCGGCGGGCCAGCGGCCCTACGCGGCGGGCGCCGGCGCGGGCCCAAGCACCTGCTCGAGCTCCTCGAGGGCCTCGCCCATGTAGATGGCGAGCCGCTGCAGGTGCGGCAGGGAGTCCCTGGCGCCGGTGAAGCCGAAGTTGAGCGTGCCGGCGTAGCTGACGCAGGTGATGTTGACGGCGTTCCCGTGGAGCAGGAGCGAGAGCGGGAAGAAGGCATCGAGCCTGGCGCCGTTGAAGTAGAGCGGCTCGGGCGGGCCGGGAACGTTCGAGATGCCGACGTTGAACGGCAGCGGCGCCCGGCTGCCGAGCCCGGCGACCAGCCCGGTGATGTACGGCCCGTTGATCAGCAGCGTGTAGTACGTCCGCGCGTCGTCCGGGAGCTGCTTCAGGTGGTCCTTCGCCTCGGAGGTCGAGCGCCGGATCGCCTCGAGGCGCTCGCGGGGGTTGGCGATGTTCGTTCCCAGCTCGGCGACCATCATCCCGATGGCGGTACCGGTTGACTCGTCGTCGGCGTCGCGGAGGTTGACCGGGATGCCCGCGCTCAGCGGGCGGTCCGGGAGCTGGCCGTGCTCACTCAGGTAGCGGCGGAGAGCGGTGCCGCTCAGGTAGAGAACGACATCGTTCAGCGTGCAGTCGGCGGCACGCGCCAGCGCCTTGACCCGCGCAAGCTCGTACTGCTGTGTGGCGAACCGGCGCTGGCCCGCCAGGTGGTCCGAGAGCGCCGAGTTCCTCGGCGCCCGGTATGGCGCCGTGAGCGAGCGGTCGTCGACCGCCGCGCGCCCCAGGTCGGCTGCTGCGCGCGAGAGCCCGGCCACGGCCCGGGCGCCACCTCGCGCCGCCCCCGCCACGCGCCCGATCGGGCCGCCGGCATCGTCTCCGCGCGACGGCCGCTTGCCGGCGGGGACGGCCCAGAATGCGGGCATGTCCCGCTGCGCGGGATCGGCTGAGAAGGTCCGCAGCATCATCCGCATGCCGCTGACACCATCGATCAGCGAATGGTGCATCTTCGTGTAAAGCGCGAACCGATTCCCCTCGAGCCCCTCGATCAGGTGCGCCTCCCAAAGCGGGCGGTGGAGGTCGAGCTGGTGGCCGTGGAGGCGGGAGACCAGGATTCCCAGCTCCCGCTGTCCGCCCGGATGCGGCAGCGCCGAGTGGCGGACGTGGTAGTCGAGGTCGACGTCCCGCTCCTCGCGCATCAGCGGGACCCGTGCGCCGACGAGCGGCCCGTGCACGGGCCGCAGATTCCAGGGCGGGTGGACCGTCTGCGTCAACGCCCGCATGTGCTCGACCTGCTGTTTCAGGTAGTCAGGGGGCGCGTCGTCCGGCAGCGTGAACTCGAACAGCCCCCCGACGTGCATCGGCGTATCCCGCGATTCCAGCAACAGCCAGGCCATATCCAGCGGGGGCACTTGCTTGATCGCCACGGTGCTGGTCAGCCTATCCCGGACCCCTCCTCGCCGCGACGATCTCGAGTCCAGGCTGAGAAGCTGCTCGGTCGTGGATTTCCTGAGATCGCTGGATCCCAAAGCCCGTGCGGCGCTCGGCGCCGTCGTCGCCGTGCTGGTCGTGATCGTGATCCTGGTCATCTCAGCGCTCACTGGCCCCAAGGCCGAAGACACGGTGGATGAGTTCCTGTCAGCGTTCGAGGAGGGCGACTACGAGACCGCGGCGGCCGCCACGGATGGCGACTCCGCAACCGTCGCGGCGGCCCTTGAGGCCAACGTCGAGGGGCTCGACGGGGCCGAGCTCACCGCGACCGTTGAGTCTGTCTCTGAGGACGGGGACCAGGCCGAGGCGGGCGTGCAGATGGTCTGGGCCGTCCCCGACATCGGCGACTTCGAGTACTCGAACGACCGGCTGCGCCTCAACCTGGAGGACGGTGAGTGGCGGATCGAGTGGACGGAGCGAATCGTCCACCCGGATCTCGAGAGCGACGAGCGGCTCGGCACCGTCGAGATCCCGCCGCCCCGGGCGCCGATCCTTGATCGCGAAGGCCGCGAGCTCGTGTCCGTGCAGCCCGTGGTCGAGGTCGGTGTGGTACCCGAGAACCTCGAGGATGAGGAGGCGGCGGTGGCCGAGATCGCCGAGCTGACCGGGGCCGACGCCGAGACGTTCCAGGCATCCGTCGACGCCGCCGATCCCGCCAGCTTCGTCCCGGCGATCACCATGCGCCAGGAGGAGTTCGACGCGATCGAGCAGGAGCTGAGCGCGATCCCCGGGACCGAGTTCGGCGAGCGCGAGGTGCCGCTGGCGCCGACCCGCGACTTCGCCCGCGTCCTGCTGGGCACCGTCGGGCCGGCGACCGAGGAGCAGATCGCCGAGTCCGACGGCACCGTGGACATCGACGACCAGGTCGGCCAGGGCGGGCTGCAGGCAGCGTTCGAGGAGCAGCTCGCCGGCACGCCGGAGCGCTCAGTCGTGTTCCGCAACGCCGCCGGTGAGCCGGTCGAGACGCTCCAGACGGTCGAGAGCGAGCCCGGTGTTGCGCTCGAGACCACGCTCGATCTCGACGCGCAGAGCGCGGCCGAGAAGGCGTTGAACGCTGTCGGCGACGGCAGCGCCGGGCTCGTCGCCGTCGAGCCCGCGACCGGCGACATCCTCGCCGTCGCCAACCGACCGACCGACGAAGGGTTCAACCGGGCCCTGGCGGGGCAGTACCCGCCCGGCTCGACCTTCAAGGTGATCACCACCACGGCGCTGCTCGGCACCGGCCTCGACCCGGACGAGACGGTGGATTGCCCGGAAACCATCAACGCCGGCGGCCGCGAGTTCGTGAACTTCGAGGGCTCGGCCGCGGGCGCGGTTCCGTTCTCGACCGACTTCGCCCAGTCCTGCAACACCGCGTTCGTCTCGCTCGCCGACCGGCTGGAGCCGGACTCGCTGCGCGACACCGCGGACACCTATTTCGGGTTCGGCGCCGATCTTGGCTACCTGCCCGTGGAGGCGTTCAGCGGCGACGTGCCCCGCGGCCGAGATGAGACCGAGGAGGCGGCGGCGATGATCGGCCAGGCGCGGATCCTCGCCAGCCCCCTCGCGATGGCCGGCGCCGCTGGGACGGTTCAGGCCGGAGCCTGGCGCCAGCCGCGGCTGATCGCCGACGACGAGACCGTCGAGGGCGAGCCCCTTTCGGCCGAGGATGCCGAGACGCTGCGGACGCTGATGCGCTCGGTCATCACCTCGGGCACCGGCACCGCCCTGATCAGTGTGCTCGGCGAGCCGATCGGCAAGTCCGGCACCGCCGAATACGGCTCCGGCGACCCGCCGCCGACGCATGCGTGGTTCATCGCCGCGCGGCAGGGAATCGCGGTCGCCGTGATCGTCGAGGACGGCGAGTCGGGCGGCGAGGTCGCAGCACCGATCGTCGCGGACTTCCTGACGCGGCTGGGTTAGCGGCGCGCTAGGTCAAGTCTCACTACGCTCCGCACGGTTTGGCGCAGCAGAACAATCTCGACCTGGCGATCAACGCGCTCGTCCTGATTCGCAACGCGCAGCGCGCGATCGACGCCGCGCTGCGCCTGCCCGCGGAGGATCGAGCAGCGGTCGCTGAGCACGTCGAGGCCGTCAGGAAGAGCACCGGCCAGGTCGCGGGATCACTCGCCGCGACGATCCCCGGCGCGCAGTCACTGGCCGGCGCCGGCCAGGTCGTCGGTGAGGGCCTCGCTCAGCGGTCCGAGTTCCGCGCGCTGAGCGGGATGGTGAGCTTCTTCGCGCGCCAGGGATCGGAGGCGCTCGGCGCGGTAGCCGGCGTCGCCGCATCGCTCGGGGGCGGACGCGACCGCTCGCTGGCTCTGTCGGAGCGGATTACGACGCGCCTCGAGGAGGTCGGGGTTGCGACGCGCGAGGACCTGGCCCGGGAGCTGGCGGTGGATCCCCGCTCGGCCGACTTCCAGGATGCGCTCGAGCGCACCCTCGGCACGGGCCGCGCCGAGTGGTACGGCAGCGGTACCTACGGCCTTCCCCGCGGCGAGCTCGAGACGATGATCTCGAAGGCCCGCGAGGCGAGCGCGGAGGCGAAAGAAGCACCGGAGGCCGCCGATGGGGCGGCGCAGGCGGAGCGCCCCTCGATCGCGCCGCTCGGCAGCGCGATCGACGAGCTCAACTCGTCGCTCGACGAACTGAGCGACGCCGTCGCCTCCTCTACTTCTGCTTCAACTTCCAGCTGAGGACGTCCATATCGGCGTCGGCCCCACCGGTCGCGGCGGTGAACCCGGCCCGCGCCTTACGGCCCAGCGCCTGCTTGAGCTTGTGCTTGTAGCTGAGCTTCTCGGCGCCCTTCTTGGTCTTGTCGTCGTCGACGAAGACCTTCAACTTCCCCGACTTGGCCGCGTAGGTAATCCAAACCCACCTGACGCCGCCGTAGAGGTCGAACGCGGGTGTCACATCCGCGACGTGGTTTCCGGCGTTCCCATTCAGGTTGATGCCTATGTGGTTGCCGCTCGGCTCGCCCCCGTTGTCGAAGATGTCGAACTCGACGGCGACGCTGCGGCCGCCGAAGTCGTAGCCGAGCCCGCCGCCGATCCCACCGATCGAGTCGGAGCCCTCGGACGTCAACACGAACGCCATCCCGTCGCCTGGGGAGCTGCTCGAGTCGTGCATCTCGAAGCGGAACTGCGTCTTGAAGGACCTGTTCGTCTTCAGCACCTTCCGCTTGGTGAAGGCACTGCCGCTCTGGCTCCCCTCTGCCGGGACGAGCCGGAGCCGATTGCCTCCTGAGGCACCGGTCAGCTCGGCGTCGCCGTTCAGCTTCAGCCCTCTGGCGTTCGAGAACTTCGGGTACTTGAGCGTCACGGACGAGGCGGCGCCCACGAACACCAAACATCCCACGACAACGAGCACGCCGACGAGCTTCCGCACGACTTCCCCTCCGATCTCGAGAACTGCGTGGCGAGTATCCGTGAGCGGCTACCCGCGTGTCAAGCGGGAGCGGCGGCGCCGACCGAGGCGACCGCGTGCGCGCCGCCGTCCACATGCACGATTTCGCCGCTGATCGCGCGCGAGAGGTCCGACAGCAGGAAGAGAGCCGTATCGGCCACCGCCGACGCATCGCGGCGGTCCCAACCGAGCGGCGCCGCGGCGCTCCAGTGCTCGGCGAGCTGGTCGAAGCCGGGAATCCCGCCGGCGGCGGGAGTCGCAACCGGGCCCGCCGAGATCAGGTTGACGCGCACGCCGCGAGGTCCCAGTTCGCGCGCGAGGTAGCGGGAGACCGATTCGAGCCCCGCCTTCGCAACCCCCATCCAGTCGTACGCGGGCCAGGCGACCGAGGCGTCGAAGTCGAGGCCGACGACGCTGGCGCCGGCGCCGGACCCGTTGCGCGCCGCCAGCAGCGGATCGAGCGCGCCCACCAGCGCCTTCAGCGAGAAGGCACTGGTCTCGAACGCCCGCAGCGCGCTCTCGCGCGGAGTTCCGAGGAAGTTGCCGCCGAGGGCGTCCTCGGGCGCGAACGCGATCGCGTGGACGACGCCGTCCACTCCGCCCCAGCGCTCGCCGAGCTCGCCGGAGAGCGCCGCCAGGTCCGCCTCGGAGTCGACGTCGAGCTCGAGCACGTCGGGCGGGGCCGGGAGACCCTTGGCGGCGCGCTCGGTCATGCGCCGCACACGCCCGAAGCTCGTCAGCAGGACCTCCGCCCCCTCCTGCTGGGCGCGCTCTGCGATCGCGTAGGCGATCGAGTGGCGGTTGACCACGCCGGTGACGAGGATCCGCTTGTCGGCGAGCAGGGTCATCCCCATTGGTTCGCGCTCCGCTCGAACACCGCTTCCCTTGTCGTGCTCCGCGCTCACAGCAGGACCTGGTCGGCGTAGAGGTCGTTGCTCGTTGCTCGTTGCTCGTTGCTCGGATCTGTGCCGTTGGCGCTCGTGGCCGAGCGGTTGTGGACGACCTGCACCTTCGCGCGTACGGCCAGGCGGTCGCCGGCGCCGAGCACGCGCCAGCGCAGGGTGACCAGCTCGTGACCGTCGTCGAGCGGGGTCGTTTCGGCGACCTCGGCCTCGACCCTGATCGTCTCGCCGATCGCGACCGGCCGCTTGAACGTGACCCCTTCGAGGGCGCGGAGCGCGACGACCCGGTCGGGGTCGAAAGCGATCAGCCCGATCGAGTACGAGAGCACCAGCATGCCGTGTGCGATCCGCTCACCGAAGCGACTGGACGCCGCCCACTCGGCGTCCGCGTGCTGCGGATGCCAGTCGCCGGTCAGCGCCGCGAACGACACGAGATCGGTCTCGGTGATCGTGCGCGCGCGGCTCGTGAGCGTCGCGCCGACCGTCAGCTCCGTACTCATCTGAGCGCTTCCTCCTTAATCGTGATCTCATAGCGACCGGCGAGCAGCTCGCCGAACGCCTCCGCGGCGCGGCGATGGCCGAGCGGCGACGGATGCAGGCCGTCGCCGTCGAAGTTCTCGGCGAGGCTCAGGCCCGGGTGCCCCGCGACGTCCAGCACCGCGGTGTCGTGGGCGGCGGCGAGCGCGCGCGTCGCGTGGTTCATGCGGACGAGACCGGCCTCGAGCCGAGCCCGGGTCCGCGGCCCGAGCGGCAGGAAGTCCCATTGCTCGGGAGCCGTCGCGGTGACGATCCGCACAGTGGGCAGCGCCCGCTTCAGGCTGCCGAGGATGGCGCTGAAGTTCCGAGAGTAGGCGAGGGGGTCTAGTCGGCCGTAGAGCAGGTCGTTGGTGCCGCAGACGACGGTGACCAGGTCCGGCTCGAGCTGTAGCGCGCGCCCAACCTGGGCGCGAACGTCGGCGCTGGTGGCTCCGTGTACGGCGAGGTTCTCGTAGGCGAAGTCCGGGCCATCGGGGAGCGCCGCGGCCAACCGGTCCGCCCACCCCTCGCCGGGCGCGCAGCCGGTGCCCGCCGTGAACGAGTCGCCGAGGGCGACGTAGGAGTTCATCGCCGGCCCTCGAGCGCGCCGAGCGCCCAGTCGACCCGGCGCCGGGTCTCGTCCGGCTCGATCACCTCGTCGACGAACCCCGAGGCGGCCGCGGCGGCCGCGGTGAGGTGCTCGCCGGCGTAGGCGCCCGCGAGCGAGTCGCGGAGCGACTCCGGCTCCGGCGCGGCCGCGATCCGCCGGCGCTCGACGATGCCAACGGCCTGGCGCGCGGCCATGATCCCGATCTCGGCCTGGGGCCAGGCGAAGACCATGTCGGCGCCGAGCCCCCGCGAGTTCATCGTGATCACCGCGCCGCCGTACGCCTTGCGGAGGATCACCGTCAGCTTGGGCACGCGGGCGGCGGCGAACGCGCGCAGGAGCTGCGCTCCGTACCGGATCACGCCGGCGTCCTCCTGCCGGCTACCCGGCATGAATCCCGGGGTGTCGACCAGGACCAGGAGCGGGATCCCGAAGCGGTCGCAGCGCTCGACGAAGAGCGCCGCCTTCTCGGATGCCTCCGCGTCGATCACGCCGCCGAGGCGCCGGGGCTGGTTGGCGACTACGCCCACTGCCCGGCCCTGGACCCGGGCGAAGCCAGTGACCATGTTCCGCGCCCAGCCGCGATCGAGCTCGAGGAGCCTGCCGGAGTCGGCCAGCGCCGCGATGACGTCGCGAACGTCGTAGACGCGCCGAGGGTCGGCCGGTACGGCGGCGCCGGGGTCGCCGCCGCCCGCCTCCTCTGGCAAGACCTGCGCCGGGACGTCGCCGATCCGCCCCGGCAGGAAGCCCAAGAGCTCGCGCGTGATCCCGGCGGCCTCGTGGACGTCGGCCGCGACGAGCTGGCAGACGCCGTTCGCCTCGTGCACGCCGGGCCCGCCCAGCTCGGCCATTCCGATCTCCTCACCGAGCGCCTCGCGCACGATCTGCGGACCGGTCAGGAACATCCGGGCGTCGTCGGTCATCACGACGAAGTCGGTGAGCGCGGGCGAGTAGGCGCCGCCCCCGGCAGAGACGCCGGCGACGATCGAGACCTGAGGGACCAGGCGCGAGAGCTCGACGCTGGCGCGGAAGATGCTCCCGTAGCCCGCGAGAGCATGATGCCCCTCCTGCAGGCGGGCGCCGCCGGATTCGACGAAGCCCACGACCGGCGCGCCGGCGTCGCCGGCGAGCCGCATCACGCGCACGATCGAGTCGGCGTGTGAGGCGCCGAGCGAGCCGCCCTTCAGCGTGGGGTCCTGGGCGTAGCAGTAGACGGGACGCCCGCCCAGCGCGCCGGCTCCGGCCAGCACGCCGTCGCCATTGCCGGCGACCGCGCTGCGGAGCGGCATGAAGCTGTTGGGGTCGCACAGTGCGTCGATGCGCTCCCGCGGGACGGAGTTGCTCGTTGCTCGTTGCTCGTTGCTCGGGGCTGTGGCTAGTTGCGTCATGTGCTCTCCGATGCCAGGCACAGGACCGCGTTGTGGCCGCCGAAGCCGAATGAGTTCGAGATCGCGATGTGTCGAGCGCCGCCGTTGCCCGAAGCCGTCGCGAGGGGGCGCGCCTCGTTCGGGACGTAGTCGAGATCGAGCCCCTCTTCCGGCTCGCCGTAGCCGAGCGTCGGCGGCGCGATGCCGCGCCCGAGCGCCCCGACCGTAGCGACCGCCTCGACCGCACCGGCGGCGCCGAGCAGGTGCCCGATCGCCGACTTCGTCGACGACACCGGGATCCGCTCCACCGGCTCGCCCAGCGCGGCCTTGAGCGCCTCGGTCTCCGAGCGGTCGTTGAGGGGCGTCGACGTACCGTGGGCGTTCACATAGTCGACCTCGTCGGCGGCGACGCCCGCGTCGGCCATGGCGAGGGTGATCGCCCTGGTGGCCTCACGGCCCTCGGGGTCGGGCGCAGTGAGGTGATGCGCATCCGAGGTCGCTGCGTAGCCGAGGACCTCGCCGAGGATGCGCGCGCCGCGCCGCTCGGCGGCCTCGGCCTCCTCGAGCACCAGCGCGCCGGCGCCCTCGCCCATCACGAAGCCGTCGCGCCGGGCGTCGAACGGGCGCGAGATGCCGCTCTCGGAGGTGGCTGCCATCGCGGCGAAGGCGGCGATCGCGATCGGAGTCAGGGTTGCCTCCGCGCCGCCGCAGAGGACCGCGTCGGCGTCACCGGCGCGGATCATCCGCATCGCCGACCCGATCGCGTGCGCGCCGGCAGCGCAGGCCGAGACGACGCCGTAGGTCTGCCCGTGCAGGCCGTGGCGCATCGCGACCGCGGCGGCGGCCGCGTTGCCCATCATCAATGGGACCGAGAGTGGCGAGACCGCGTTGGGGCCGCGCTCGCGCAGCACCCCGACCTGCTCCTCGAGCGAGCCGAGGCCGCCGATCCCGGTGCCGACCACGCAACCCGTCCGGTCGGGATCGGGCACGCCGTCCGCCCAGCCCGCGTGGGCCAGCGCCTCGTCGGCGGCGACCACGGCCAGCTGGGTGAACCGGTCCGCCCGGCGCGCCTCCTTGCGACTGAGGTGCTCCGTCGGCTCGAATGCGTCGCAGCGCCCGGCGCCGTCGGCGATGCCGCACTCGCCCGCGATCCAGCGGTCGAGAAGGGCGTCCGCGCCGACCCCGAGCGGGGTCACGGCGCCGACGCCGGTGATGACTACCCTCACGTCCCCTGCCGGGGTGGCAAACCTGGTTTCGCGACTTACGTCGCTCATCGGGATACCCGTCACAGTCACGCTCCCTTGCTCACCACCAGGTCGATCACGTCGCCGACCGTCTTGATGCCCTTCAGGTCGTCGCCCTCGAGGCGCACGCCGAACTCGTCCTCGATGATCTGCGCGACCTCGACGAGGTCGAGCGAGTCGACATCGAGCGCCTCGAAGTCCGCCTCGCGAGTGATCTCGCTCGGCTCCGCTCCGACTTCGGCGAGGCCGTCGAAGACCACCTTCTCGACCTGCTCGTTCTCCACCTTGGTTGTCATTGGTTCCTTTCGTTGGTTCTAAGCGCTGAGCCCGCCGTCGACGGTCAGCGTGGTTCCGGTCACGTAGCTCGCCTCGTCCGAGGCCAGGAAGCGGACGCAGGCGGCGACCTCCTCCGGCGTCCCGGCGCGCCGTGCGGGGATCTCGCCCAGCGCGTCGCCGTTCACGTCCTCGGTGAAGCGGGTCTCGACCAGGCCGGGCGCGACCGCGTTCACGGTGATGCCCCGACGGGCGACCTCCACGGCGACCGTGCGGGTCATCCCGATCAGGCCCGCCTTGGCCGCGGCGTAGTTCGCCTGGCCGGCGTTCGCGCGCGGGCCCACGATCGACGCGATGTTCACGATCCGCCCGAAGCGAGCGCGGAGCATGGGGCGCAGCGCACGGCGGGTCGCCCGGAAGGCGGCCGAGAGGTTCGTGTCGACGACCCGCGCCCAGGCGTCGTCGTCGATCTGCGGAGCGAGACCGTCGTCGCGGATGCCGGCGTTGTTGACGAGGACCAGCACCGGCCCGTGCTCGGACTCCATCGCAGCGAAGATCCCCTCGAGGTCCTCGCCGTCGCAGATGTCGCCGGCCAGGGGCACGGCTGTCCCGCCGGCCGCGGCGATCGCGCTCGCCAGTTCCTCGGCGCTGCTCGCGTCGGACCGGTAGTTGACGCCGACCGGCCATCCGTCGGCCGCCAGCGCACCGGCGGTCGCGGCGCCGATGCCACGGGCGGCGCCGGTGACGATCGCGCATCCCTCGGGCCTGCCGTTATCCACGGAGAAGACTCCCTTACCAGGGGGGCCAACCTGCTTTCGCGACTGAGAGTCGCTCACTGGAACACCTCCCACTCCAGGACGGTCGCTCCCCAGGTGAGGCCGCCGCCGAACGCGGCGAGCAGGACCCGGTCGCCGGGACGGATCTGCTCCTCGCGGAGCGCCGTCGCGAGCGCGATCGGGATCGAGGCGGCCGACGTGTTGCCGTAGCGCGAGATGCACTCCAGCACGCGGTCCTCGTCCAAGATCAGCCGCTGCGCGAGCGTGCGCAGGATGCGGGCGTTCGCCTGGTGGTACACGAAGAGGTCGATGTCTGCCAGCGCGAGCCCGGCAGCATCCGTCGCGGCAAGCGTCGCCTCCGCCATGCGGTTGACGGCCTCGCGGAAGGTGTCCTGGCCGTTCATTCTGATCAGCAGCTCTGAGCGCTCGGCGCGGACCACCTCGGCGCGGGCCCCGTCGCTGCCGAGCACGAACGGGCCGAAGCCGGGACCCACCGCGGCGCGCACCAGGACGGCACCGGCGCCGTCCCCGAACAGCGCGGCGGTCGCGCGATCGTCATGGTCGGTCAGCGTGCTCAGCCGCTCGGCGCCGACGACCAGGATCGTTTCGGCGCGCCGGGACTCGACCTGCGCCACGGCCATCGCGAGCGCCCCGACGAAGCCGGTGCACGCCGCACCGACGTCGAGCGCGCCGGCGCCGGATGCTCCGATTTCCTCCGCGACGAGCGGCGCGAGGTTCGGGGTGAGCCGGTCGTGGCTCATCGTCGCGACCAGCACCTGGTCGAGAGCCGACGGCTCGAGCGCGGCCCACTCGAGCGCCGCCCCGGCAGCCTCAGCCGCCAGATCGAGCAACGTCTCCCCCTCGTCCAGAATGCGGCGCTCGCGCACGCCGGTGCGCTCGACGATCCAGCCGGGATCGATCCCGAACCGCTCGGCGATCGGCTCGTTGGTGACGACGCGACCGGGAACCGCCATCCCGACAGCGCCGATCGTCGCCGGGCGCAGCGCCCGCTCGGGCTGCGGCGGCGCGACCGTTCGAAGCGGTGCCTCAAGCATGGCTCGCCACCGCCGTTCCGAGGTTGCGCTCGACGAGCTTGGTGAGGACCCGGCCGGGGCCGGTCTCGACGAAGTGCTCGACCCCCTGCTCGCGCAGGGCGGTGACCGTCTGGCGCCAGCGCACCGGGCGGACCAGCGCCTCCGCGAGCTCGGCGCGCGGGGCCGCGAACTCCTCAGCCGTCGCGCACGAAAGCACCCGCATCCGCGGTGGCCGGAACTCGACGGTACGGAGCGCCGCGCGGAAGCTCTCGACCGCAGGCTCCATCTCCGGCGAGTGGAACGCGCCGCGCACTGCCAGCCGCAGGCCGCGGAGACCCGCCGGCCGCGCCGCCCGCCGAGCCCCGTCGAGCCGGTCCGCGGGCCCGGCAACCACGAGCTGCTCGGGCGCGTTGTCGTTGGCGACGGTCAGGTCGAAGTCGGCGGCCAGGGCGAGGGCGGCGTCGCGATCGCCCATGAGCGCCAGCATCCCGCCGCCGCCGGGCTCGGCGGCCCGCTGCATCAGGACGCCACGCTCGACCGCGAGCCGCAGCCCGTCGTGCTCGTCGAGCGCCCCGCCGGCGGCCAGCGCCGCGAGCTCACCCAATGAGTGTCCGGCGGCGAAGGCGGCAGCGGGCCGGCCGAGGCGCTCCCATCCCGCGAGTGCCGCGCAGTAGATCGCGGGCTGGGCGAAGCGGGTGCCCTCGTCCACGCGGTCGAACGGATCGGCCCCGACCAGCTCCAGGGCCAGGTCGAGCAGGTCTCCTCGGTGCTCGGCGACGGCGTCGCGCATGCCGGGCTCCTGGCTTCCCTGGCCGGGAAACAGGAGTGAGGTTGTGCGCGCGTCGGCCATCGCGAGATACTTCCCCGCGCTGGCCGCCAGGTCAGCCCTCCCCGGGGCGATTCCCCCCGATCGGCGGGGGGTGGCGGGGAGAGCCGGGGGGTGAAACGCGCGTCCAGGTCTAGGTGATGAGGCCCAAGCGCTGCGCGGCCTTGACGGCCTCGGCCCGGTTGCGGACGCCGAGCTTGCGGTAGATCGCCGAGGTGTGTTCCTTGACCGTGTGCGGGGAGAGGAACAGCGCGCGTGCGATCTCGGCGTTGGTGGACCCCTGTGAGATGTGGGCGACGACCTCCCTCTCGCGCGGGGACAGCGCGACCTCGGCCCCTTCGGGCGCGGGGACGAACACCTCCTGCCCGAGCGCCACCATGCGCACCGCCCGGACGACGTCGGCGGCGCCCCAGTCCTTCGAGACGAACCCCGAGGCCCCGGCGGCCCGGGCGACGGCGGGCGAGATCCGCCCCGCGCCCGAGATCAGGAGCACCTTGATCTCCGGATGCGCGCGCCGCAGTTCCTCGGCGACCTCGGCGCCCGACTCGCCGGCGAGGAACAGGTCGACGAGCGCGACGTGCGGCTGCAGGCGGGCGGCCTGGCTGAGCGCTTCCTCCCCGCTCCTCGCCGCCGCGCAGCCCTCGACCCAGCTCTGGCGCTCGAGCAGGAGGCGAAAGCCCCAGTGGACGACGTCGTGGTCGTCGACGACGAGCACGCGCAGCCCGTCAGCCGGCGTCGCCATCGTCCTCGTGAAGCGGACAGACCAGGCGGACCCGCCAGCGCCCGTCACCGATCGGGCCGAACTCGACCACGCCCTGGTGGCGAAGCGCCTCGATCGAGGCAAGCCGCAAGCCGAGCCCGGCGCCGCCCGGCGCCTGGCGTGCCCGGTCGTTCAGCACCTCGAGCGTGAGCGCGCCGCCGCTCTCGCCGACCTCGACCGTGATCCGCTCGGGATCGGCGTGCTTGCCGATGTTCCGCAGCGCCTCCGAGAGGACGGACTGGGCGAGCGGCTCGAGCCGCTTCGGCACCCGCACCCCGTTCTGCCAGCGGACCCGCACGCGATCGTCCTCGTCGGCGAGCCGACCGAGGACGTCCCTGATCCTGAGCTTGGTCTCGCGCTCGGGCGGGCCCAGGCTGCGCTCGAGCGCGCCGCGAAGCTCCCCGAGGACGGACCTCAGCTCGTCGTGGGCGCGGATCCGGTCCTCGGGCGCGAGGCCGCCCTCGGCGCCAAGCACCAGCGAGAGGGCGAACAGCCGCTGGATCACCTGCTCGTGCAGCTCGCGAGTCAGGGCGATCCGCTGGTCGAGCTGGTGGGCGCGCTCGCGCTCGCGGGTCGCCGACTCGACGCTCGCGACCAGCGCGGCGGCGCGCCCCAGCGTGCGCAGCGGCAGCCGCTCGTTCTCGGCCAGCTCGAACCGTTCGCCGTCCTGGTCGGCGAAGATCACACCCAGCCAGCGCCCACCCGTGGCGACCGGGATGCACGCGATCGCCTGGGTGTCGACCACTCCGCGGAAGCGCTCCGGAACGTGCTCGGCAAAGTCGGTGAAGACGATCACGTCATCGTCCTCGAGCGCCTTCTGCGCGACCGGAGTCTCGTTCAGGTTGCCGACGAGGTGGCGGAGGATGTCGCCCTCCACCCCGTAGGAGCCGACGGCGCGTACGGCCTGGTAGGCCTCGTCGTAGAGCAGGAGCGTGGCGCGGCGCAGGCGTGTGAGCCGGCAGACGGCCGCGCACAGGCGGTCGTAGAACTCCGCGGCCGGGATCGCTCCGTGGTGCTCGCCGAGCAACTCGACGAGGACGTCGATCGCCTGGTCGCGCGCGGTGGGGGCTTCGGCGGGCTGCGGTTCTATGCGTGGTCTAACCCGCGCCGGGCGCGCGAGTTACCGCCACACCCCCCAATCGTCGGGTCGGACCACGGTCCGTGGCACGATCGGGGGAATGCCGTTTGGTGTGGTGTAGGTTGGTGCGCACCGGGGAGTGGCGACCCGGGGGGAGTTCAACTTGGCCGGGGACAGCGAGGAGAAGTTCATGGCCAGGTCACGGTCGTTTCTAGCGGTTGCGGGAGCGATCGCGGTGTTGACCCTCGCCGCGGGACAGGCGCACGCGGGCCAGAAGTGCATCGCGGGCGCGCCCGGGGTGGGCGACACCTACTACCCGGGATACGGAAACGGCGGGTACAACGTCAAGCACTACGACCTCGACCTCGCCTACGACCCCGCGACCGACGTGCTCGAAGGCCGCGCGACGATCAAGGCCAGGGCGAGGCAGGACCTGTGCAGCTTCAACCTCGACTTCGTCGGCCTCGAGGTTCGCGCGATCCACGTCGACGGGCGGCTCGCGACCTGGACGCGCAGCGGCCAGGAGCTGACCGTCAACCCGCGGAGGAACCTGAAGGGAGCGGACAGGTTCAGGGCCAGGGTGAGCTACGCCGGCGTCCCGGTGCAGTTCACGGGTGGGTTGAGCGGCTGGATGGCTACGCCCGAGGGCCTCACCGTGGCGGGCCAACCCGAGGTGGCGATCGCCTGGTTCCCCGCGAACGACCATCCAAGCGACAAGGCGTCGTACTCGTTCGAGGTGAGCGTGCCAGGCGGCTACGGGGTCGCGGCCAACGGATTGCTGCGCGACGTCGATCGCGGCCCCGAGATGACCACGTTCCGCTGGGAGGCCCGGGAGCCGATGGCGTCCTACCTGGCCACGGTCGACGTGGCCGACTGGGATGTCGACCGCTCGCGGATCGACGGCGGGCTCCGGGTCTATGACGCCGTGTCGAGCCAGATCACCGGGGAGCTCAGGGCCGAGGTCGACTCCTCGCTGGCGAAGCAGGGCGTCATCCTGGACCTGCTGAGCGATGCGTTCGGCCCTTATCCGTTCAACACGGTCGGGGCGATCGTCCCGAACCAAAACACCCTGTTCTTCGCGCTCGAAACCCAGACTCGCCCGGTGTACGGGAAGGTGTTCTGGCTCGATGGACAGGGCAACCCGGTGAACGGTGACTTCGTGGTGGTGCACGAGCTCGCGCACCAATGGTTCGGCGACGACGTTGCGCTCCGCCGCTGGCGGGACATCTGGCTGAACGAGGGCTTCGCGACTTACGCCGAATGGCTCTGGGAGGACCACGAGGGCCGGGCGACACCGCAGGAGCTCTTCCAGGCGCTCTACGACGAGATCCCGGCGGAGGATCCGTTCTGGTCGGTCGAGATTGGCGACCCAGGAACCGACCTACTGTTCGACATCGCCGTCTACGAGCGTGGCGCGATGACGCTCCAGGCGCTTCGCAACGAGATCGGCGACAGCAAGTTCTGGCGGATCGTCCGCCGGTGGGCCGCGTCGCGAAGCGGCGGTCTGGGCACCACGCGGCAGTTCATCCGGCTCGCCGAGCGGATCGCCGGCCAGGACCTCGATGACCTCTTCGACACCTGGCTCTTCACCGGCTCGAAGCCTCCGCCCGGCGCAGTTGCGGGCGGGACGGCGGTGGCGAGGCTGAACGCCCGCGAGCAGGCGGCGGCAGCCGATTGGCAGTCCGGCTTCGAGCAGCGGATCGCGATCGGGGCGTACTGAGCATCAACCCAGGGGGCGCCCGCGCGATGGTTTAGACGGCGCGGCACCCGGATACTGGCGCTCCGGAAGAAGTTTCAGATCGCGGCACGCCGTGGGGGACGGCAGAGGAGGAGTCTCAATGGACAGGTCACGTTCCCTTCGGGCTTTCGCGGGCGCGGTTGCGGGCGCTCTTGCGGTCTTGACCCTCGGCGCCGGGCAGGCGAGCGCCGGGCCGAAATGCGCTCCTGGAGCCTCCGGGGTGGGCGACGAGTACTACCCCACGTACGGGAACGGTGGCTATGACGTGGGTCACTACGACCTCGACCTGACCTACGACCCGGCGACCGACGTGCTCGAAGGCCGCGCGACGATCAAGGCCAGGGCGACGCAGGACCTGTGCAGCTTCAACCTCGACTTCGTCGGGCTCGAGGTCCGCGCGATCCGCGTCAACGGGCGAGCGGCAAGCTGGGGCCGGAGCGGCCAGGAGCTGACCGTCAACCCGCGGAAGAACCTGAAGGAGGGGCACAAGTTCCGGGTGAAGGTCAGCTACGACGGCGTGCCGGTCGAGTTCGTGCTGCCGGGGTTCGGCATCCGGACCGGATGGATGGCGACGCCCGAGGGCGTCACCGTCGCCGGCCAGCCCGAAGTCGCGGCCTCCTGGTTCCCCGTCAACGACCATCCGCGCGACAAGGCGTCGTACTCGTTCGAGGTGAGCGTGCCGCGCGGCTACGAGGTCGCGGCCAACGGCTTCCTGCGCGACGTCGACCGCGACGCCGAGACGACCACGTACGACTGGGAGGCGTCGGAGCCGATGGCCTCGTACCTGGCGACGATCGACGTCGCCGACTGGGACGTCGACCGCTGGCGGACCGACGACCGGCTCCCGGTCTATGACGCCGTCTCGAGTCAGATCACCGGCGCGCTGCGGGCCGAGGTCGACTCGTCCCTCGCGAAGCAGGGCGTGGTCCTCGACCTCCTGAGCGACGCGTTCGGTCCCTATCCCTTCAGCACGATCGGCGCGATCGTCCCGAACCAGAACGACCTGTTCTTCGCGCTCGAGAACCAGACTCGCCCGGTCTACTCGAAGCTCTTCTGGCTCGATGGACAGGGCAACCCGGCGAACGGCGACTTCGTGGTGGTGCACGAGCTCGCCCACCAGTGGTTCGGCGACGACGTCGCGCTCCACCGCTGGCAGGACATCTGGCTGAACGAGGGCTTCGCGACATACGCCGAGTGGCTGTGGGAGGAGTACGAGGGCCGGGCGACGCCGCAGGAGATCTTCCAGGCGACGTACGACGGGATCCCGGCCGACGATCCGTTCTGGTCGGTCGTGATCGGCGACCCGGGCGTCGACCTGCTGTTCGACGGCGCGGTCTACGTGCGCGGCGCGATGACGTTGCAGGCGCTTCGCAACGAGGTGGGCGACGACGCGTTCTGGCGCATCGTGCGCCGCTGGGCCGCCTCGCGGAGCGGCGGCACCGGCACGACGCCGCAGTTCATCCGGCTCGCGGAGGGCATCGCCGGCCAGGACCTCGACGACCTGTTCGAGACCTGGCTCTTCACCGGCTCGAAGCCGCCGCCCGAGGCGGTCGGCGGCGGCGCGGCGGCGAGGCTGAATGCCCGCGAGGCGGCAGCCGCCTCCGAATGGCGGGCCGGCTTCGAGCAGCGGATCGCCAACGGCAAGTACTGAGAGGCAAGCAGAGGTGAACGGGGGCGCCGGGATCGGCGCCCCCGTCTTCGTACGCTAGGTAGACGTGACCGCCACGCCGACCTCCGTCAAGCGCACGTACTACGCGCTGATGCTGGGCAACACGGTCGCGGCGTCGCTGATCTGGGGCATCAACACGATCTTCCTGCTCGACGCGGGGCTCAACAACCTCGAGGCTTTCGCCGCCAACGCGTTCTTCACCGCCGGAATGGTCATCTTCGAGGTCCCGACCGGGATCGTCGCCGACATGTGGGGGCGGCGCATGTCGTTCCTGCTCGGGACGGTGACCCTGGCGGTCACCACTGCCCTCTACGTGATGCTGTGGCAGGTCGAGGCGCCCTTCTGGAGCTGGGCGCTCGTCTCGCTCTTCCTCGGGCTCGGCTTCACGTTTTTCTCCGGCGCCGTCGAGGCGTGGCTGGTCGACGCGCTCGCGTTCACGCAGTACCAGGGCACGCTCGAGTCGGTGCTCGCCCGCGGCCAGATCGTGACCGGCGTCGGGATGCTCACCGGTTCGATCGCGGGCGGGTTCCTCGCCCAGGCGGTGAGCCTCGGGTTTCCGTTCGTGCTGCGGGCCGCGATCCTGATCCTGATGTTCTTCACCGCGTTCGCGCTGATGCACGATCTCGGGTTCGAGCGAAAACGCGAGGCGAGCCCGCTCGCGGGCATGCGCGACATCACCGCAAACTCGATCCAGTACGGATGGCGCGTGCCCTCGGTCCGCTACCTCATGCTGGCCGCACCGTGGACCGGCGGCGTGGGCATCTACGTCTTCTACGCGCTCCAGCCGTACCTGCTCGAGCTCTACGGCGACCCGACCGCCTACGGGGTCGCCGGTCTCGTCGCCGCGATCGTCGCCGGCGCGCAGATCCTGGGCGGCTTCGCGACCCCGTTCCTCCGCGGCCTCTTCCGCCGGCGGACCTCGGCGCTGATCACCGCCGAGGTGCTCAGCGTTGCGGCGCTCCTCGGCATCGGCCTGATCGAGAGCTTCGGCGCCGTGATCGCTCTGATCTCCGTCTGGGGGCTCCTGTTCGCCGCCTCGATGCCGATTCGCCAGGCCTACCTGAACGACATGATCCCTTCGCAGCAGCGGGCCACGATCCTCTCGTTCGACTCGCTGATGAGCTCGACCGGGGGCGTCGTCGCGCAGCCGGTGCTGGGGCGGGCGGCGGACGTCTGGGGCTATCCGACCTCCTACGTCATATCGGCCGGGATCTCCGCGCTGTCGCTGCCGTTCCTCCTTCGCACGCGTGGCGAGAAGTCGCCCGCCGACGCCGGCCTGCTGCCCGCGGAAGAGCCGGCGCCCGCCTGAATCAGGCGCCGCCCTCCAGGTCCAGCAGGAGCCGCTTGCGCTCGACGCCGCCCGCGTACCCGGTCAGCTCGCCGGTCGCGCCGATCACCCGGTGGCACGGGACGATGATCGAGATCGGGTTCCGCCCGTTCGCCATGCCGACCGCGCGCGCGGCGCTCGGGCGCCCGATCCGCTCCGCCAGCTCGCCGTAGCTGGCGGTCTCCCCGTAGGGGATCTCGCGCAGGGCACTCCAGACCTCCTCCTGGAACGGCGTGCCGACGGGTGCCAGCGGCAGCTCGAAGTCAGTCCGCTCGCCCGCGAAGTACTCGCCGAGCTGCTCCCGGGCTGCGGCGAAGGGCTCGCTCGCCGTCTTCGAATCCGGCGGCACGTGGCCGGGCCTGCGGCCGGCCTGCATGTGGAGCCCGAGCAACCGCTCGCCGTCGCCGATCAAGAGCAGGTCGCCCACCGGGCTTTCGATCGTCGTGTGCACCCGCACCTCGCTCACGTCTACCTCCTCGGTCGTTCATTGATGGAACGACCCGGGCGCATGCACCGTGAGATCGCTAGCGCAGCCTGGCGCCGGTGAGCTCTTCGCTCAGCTCCCACAAAAGGCGACGGGCATCGGCGTCGTATGCCTGCGGATCGGCCGTCGCCTCCTCGAGGCCGTCGAAGTACCGCCCCGTCACCCCGTCGAGCTCGTCCCCCGCCGCCAGCCTGACGGTCGCCTCCACGCCCTCGGCCACGGTGCTCAGCACCTGGCTGCCAAACGCGCGGACCATCTTCGTGTCCATCAGCGTCGCGGGATGGAGCGCGTTCGCGGTCACCGTGCGCGTCCGGGCCGAGCCGCTCCGCGAGCTCGATTGTGAACATGATCTGCGCCAGTTTGCTCTGCGAGTACGACCGCGACGCGCTGTAGTCGCGCTCCAGCATGACGTCGTCGAAATCGATCGCCTGCTGGCCGATGGAGGCGACGTTCACCACCCGCCCGCCGGTTGCCGCGAGCAGCGGCAGGAGCTCGAGCGTCAGCAGGAAGTGCGAGAGGTAGTTGACCGCGAACGCCAGCTCGATTCCGTCCCGGCTGACCTGCCGGTCGGGGCTGATGACCCCGGCGTTGTTGACGAGCACGTCGAGGCGCTCGTGCTCGGCCGCGACGTCGCGCGCGAGCCGCCGCGTTTCGTCCAGCGAAGAGAGGTCAGCAAGGTAGCCGTGCGGGCCGGACTCGCCCCCGGAGGACATGCCGGACAGGACGCGTTCGAGCTTCTGCGGATTGCGGCCATGGACCAGCACGCAGGCCCCCAGCCCCGCAAGCCGCCGCGCGGTTGCCAGGCCGAGGCCGTCCGTCGACCCCGTGATCAGGACGATCCTGCCCGCCGCAGAGCCCACCGCTAGCCGGCCAGCGCCCGGAGCGCATGCAGGTTGAACTCCGCCATCTCGACCAGGTCCGCGAGGTCGATGGACTCGTCGGCTCCGTGCACGCCGTCGAGGTAAGTGTCGAGGTCGGTGGCGAACACGGGAGCGAAACCGTACGCAACCGTGCCGAACGCCTCCCGGACCCAGTGGGAGTCCGTGAACCCCGGGGTCACGAGCGGCAGGAGCCCGGCGCCGGGGAACCGGCCTGCGACGTACTCGGCGCACACTCGGTAGAGCGGCGTGTCGATCGGCGAGTCGCTGCCGCCCGCGAGCGGCTCGAGCAGCTCGATCTCGTACTCGAACCCGGCGCCGAGCGCCGCGTCGATGTGGTCGTGTGATGTCGGCCTCGGACTGGCCGGGGAGCGCGCGGCAGTCGCAGATCACGTCGGCGTACGGCGGGATCACGTTCGCCGGCTCGTGCGTCGCGAGGCCGGTCGGGGTGACCGTCAGCCGGGTGATCGGCGGCAGGAGGTCGGCGAGGATCGGGTGCAGGTCCTGTGCCCAGCGCAGGCGCTCAGCGTCGGGGACGTCGTCGGGTACCCCGAGTGCCTCAAGCGCGCGGATGACCACCGGCGTCATCTGCATCGGGGCCTCGGCGGCGAGCAGGCGCTCAACGGCCGCCGCGGCGTGGCGGAGCGGGTTGTCGGCGGCGGCCGGAACCGAAGCGTGGCCGGCGGTCCCGTGCACGCGCAGGCGCAACGAGGTGACCTGCTTCTCCCCCACCGCCATGGTCACGACCCGGCGGCCGTCGGCGAGCTCGAGCAGGACTCCGCCGCCTTCGTTCAGGGCGTAGTCGCAGCGCAGGTCCGGGCGCTCGCGGACCAGCCAGGAGAGTCCAACATCGGCCGTGTTGCGTTCCTCGTCCGCCTCGGCAACCAGCACGAGGTCGCCGGCTGGGCGCTCGCCGGAGCGCGCGAACGCGGCCAGCGCGACGGTCCGCGCGGCCAGCTCGCCCTTCATGTCGGCAGCGCCGCGGCCGACCAGCAGGCCGTCGCGCACCGTCCCGTCGAACGGACCCACGGTCCACCCCGCACTCGGCGCCGGGACCACGTCGGTGTGGGCCAGCAACATCACGGACGGTCCCTCGCCGCGGCCGCGTACGCGCGCCACCAGGTTGAGGCGAGATGGGTCCGGGCCAAGGAGCTCGACGTCGGCGCCCGCGCCGCGCAGGTACTCCGCGACCAGCTCGGCGGCCGGCGTCTCGTTGCCCGGCGGGTTCGACGTGTCGATCCGGATCAGCTCCTGCGCGAGGCCTACGACCTCCTCGCGGAGCCGGGAATCGCTCATCCGCGCTCGGCGGCGAGCCGGCGGGCGAGCTCGACCGGGAAGGCGTCCTGCATCGTCCCGTCGAGCCGCTCGGCGGGCTTCGCGGCGACGAGGCAGTTGAGCACGGCCTCGTGCGACGCCTCGTAGGCGGCGGCGAAGTAGCCGCTTAGCTCGGAGTTCGGCACCCCGCCTCGGTCCGTCGTCGAGAAGGCGAGGCCGATCTCGCCCGACCAGTGCGAGGCGTAAGAGCCGGCGCGGGCGAGGCCGAGCAGTGGGCGCAGGGCGAGGCGCCGGAGCTGCTGGGCTGAGAGCGCCGCGTCGCTGGCGCAGACCGCGATGCACGAGCCGTCGGCGGCGGTTGGTCGCGGAGCGGGCTCGAGGGTGGTGCCGAGCAGGTCGAGGTATTCGCGGTCCCCGAAGTTGCAGAGCAACAGGACGCCCACGTGGTGGCCGGACACCGCCCGCGACGCCGTCCCGATCCCGCCCGGGAAGTCGAAGCACTGCATACCGGTGCCGGCGCCGACGCTGCCCTCGGCCACCTCGGCCCCGAGGGCCGCGACCGCGTTCTCGACGTCGGCGAGCGCGATCGTGCGCGAGTCGGCGAGGTCGCCGTCGTCGCATTCGCCCACCACGGGCATGACGACGTCCTGGGGGCCGCGGCCGGACGCCGTGATCACCGCCTGGTACACGGTCCCGACGCGCATGCGTCCCGCAGAGGTGGACCGCCGTCTCCATGAAGCCCACCTCGTCGATCTCGAGCTTCGCGCTCAACTCGCCGGTTCCGTTCACGACCGCGACGCCGGCGGGGGTCGGCAGCTCGGGCGGCGCCACCACCGTCACCCCGGTGCGCTGCCCGCTCTCCGCCTGGGAGTGGCCCACGCGGACACCGGGAACGTCGGTGATCGCGTTCCGCGCGCCCGGTCTCCAGCCGGCCGACCGGCCCCGCGATGTCACGCCAGCGCTCAGCGCTCACGCGTCGTCGGGCCTTGGCGCCCGCCGCCGGATCGTGCAGCAGGCAGGCGGCGAGCTGGTCGCGCCCGCCGGCCGGCATCAGCTCCGGATCGACCATGTCGCAGGGCTCGAAGCGCTTCGGGCAGCGCGGATGGAAGCGGCACCCCGTCGGCACGTCGGTCGCGTCGGGCAGCTCGCCGCTGAGGAGCTCGCGCTCGCCGCCGCCCACCCGGCGTGGCGATCGGCACCGCGGTCACGAGCGCCTGGGTGTAGGGGTGCTGCGGGCGCTCGATCACGTCCGTCGCGCTCCCCTGCTCGACGACCCGGCCGAGGTACATCACCGCGATCCGGTCGCATAGCGACCAGGCCAGGCTGAGGTCGTGGGTGATGAAGAGCAGCGCCAGCTCGCGCTGCTTCTGGAGGTCCAGCAGGACCCGCAGGATCTGCGCCTGGACCGAGGCGTCCAGCATCGAGACCGGCTCGTCGCAGATCAGGCCGTCCGGCTCGAGCACCAGCGCCGCGGCGATCGCGACCCGCTGGCGCTGCCCGCCGGAGAGCTGGTGCGGGTAGCGCTCGGCGAAGCGCTCGGGGTCGAGCCCGACGTCCTCGAGCGCCTGCTTGACCTTGCGCCTCGTGCTCGGATTTGGCCACCCCCTGAACGACGAGCGGCTCGGCGACGATCGTCCGCACGCGCTGGCGCGGGTTCAGCGTCTGGTAAGGGTCCTGGAAGATCATCTGCAGCCGCCTGCGGAGCTCGGCATGGCCGGCCTTGCCGTTCGACGCGGCTTCCCGTCGAGCGCGACCTCGCCCGCGGCCGGCTCGACGAGGCCGAGCATCGCCCGGGCCAGCGTCGACTTACCGCAGCCGGACTCGCCGACGACCCCCAGGACCTCGCCCTTGCGCCACTCCAGCGAGACCCCGTCGACGGCGCGCGCGCGTCCGCCGCTCGACGCGGAACTCCACGCAGAGGTCGCGCACCTCCATCAGCGGCGGCGCGCTCATCCGGTCGCCCCCGCCTCCAGGCCTGCGAGATGCCCTCCTCGGGCCACTCGCCCCAGGGCGCGAAGTGGCAGGCAGCGGCGTGTGCGGCGCCGACCTCGTGCAGCGCCGGATCCTCGGCCTGGCAGCGATCCTCCGCGTAAGGGCAGCGAGGTCTGGAACCGGCAGCCCGCGGGCGGCTCGCCGGGGTCGGGCGGTCCGCCCGGGGATCGGATCGCCGAGCCCGCGGCTGCCGCCGATCGACGGCACCGTCTCGAGCAGGCGCTTCGTGTAAGGGTGCTGAGGGTCGGAGAACACCGATCGCGACCGGCCCGATCTCGACGATCCGCCCGGCGTACATGACCGCGATCCGGTCGCAGGTCTCGGCGAGGACCCCGAGGTCGTGCGAGATCAGGATCAACGCCAGGCCGAGCCGCTCGCGAAGCTGCTCGAGCAGCTGCAGCACCTGCGCCTGCATGACGACGTCGAGGGCGGTGGTCGGCTCGTCGGCGATCACCAGCGAGGGATTGCACGCGAGCGCCAGCGCGATCATCACCCGCTGGCGCTGGCCGCCCGAGAGCTGGTGCGCGTAGCGCCGCCCGAGCTTCTGCGGTCAGCCCCACCGTCGCCAGCAGCTCCCGCGATTGCCCGCTCACCTCGCTCGGCTCGCCGACGGCGAGTGCAGGCTGATCGCCTCGGCGAACTGATCGTCGACCCGCTGCACGGGGTCGAGCGCGTTCATCGCCCCCTGGAAGACCAGCGAGATGTGGCGCCAGCGCACGTAGCGCATCCCCGCCTCGGTGCGCCGCCCGATGTTGATCGGCTCGTCCGCCCCTTCAGGTTCAGCGTCATCGTGCCCGCCTGCTCGAGCGCCGGCGGCAGCAGCTTCATCAGCGCCAGCGCCGTCGTCGTCTTCCCGCATCCCGACTCGCCGGCCAGCCCCAGGGCCTCGCCGTGCTGGAGCTCGAAGTCGACGCCGTCGACGATCGGCGTGCCGCCGTGCGTGCGACTTGGAGGTCCCTGACCTCTAGGAGGGGCTCACCTCTCCTCCCGCAGTCGCGGGTTCACGTACTCCTCGAACAGGTAGCCGAGCATGGCTACCGACAGCACCAGGAATGTGATGCAGAGCCCCGGCGGGATCACGTACCACCACGCCTCGGCGCTGGGCGCACCTGCGTTGAACGCGTTCTCGAGCATCGTGCCCCATGAGATCCGGGTCGGATCGCCGAGCCCGAGGAACGCGAGCGCCGATTCCGAGAGGATTGCAACCGCGACGATCAGCACCGTGTTGGCGAAGATCAGCGGCAGCGTGTTGGGAAAAATGTGCGTTCGGATGATGTAGCAGTGGCTCGCCCCGAGCGCGCGGGCCCGCTCGACGAAGGCCCGCTCGCGCAGGGTCAGCACCTGCGCGCGGACGATCCGTCCCGTGCCCGCCCACGAGGTGAGCCCGATGACCAGGATCAGGACGCCGAGCGAGGGGTCGAGCAGGCTCGAGAGCACGATCATCAACGGCAGGGTCGGAATCACCAGGAACCAGTTCTCGAGCCCGTCCAGGATCCGGTCCGTCCAGCCGCCGAAGTAGCCGCTCGCGAGCCCGACGGCCGCGCCGATGACGGCCGAGATGAGCGCGGCCGCGAATCCGACGACGATCGAAACACGCGCGCCGACCAGGAGCTGCGAGAGTACGTCCGCGCCGCTCTCGGTGGTGCCGAGAGTGATCCGAGCTGGGCGCGGCGAGCATGTCCAGGCTCGAGGCATCGGGGTCGTCGGGCGCGATCAGCGCTGCCGAAGATGGCCATGAAGATGAACAGAGCGAGGACGGCGACCCCGAACCGGCCCTGCCAGTGCCGAAGAGGTCGAGCTCTTTCGCCCGCGATCGGCTCGCCTGCCGCCGGCCTCGATGGCGC
Source organism: uncultured bacterium (assembly GCA_963753385.1). Lineage (GTDB taxonomy): Bacteria > Actinomycetota > Thermoleophilia > Solirubrobacterales > 70-9 > JALZKA01. The sequence continues at coordinate 69,617 of CAVWCC010000013.1, read as the reverse complement.
CGGTCACTTCGCCTGCACCCTCGGGTCGAGGAAGAAGTAGAGGCAGTCCGCCAGCAGGTTGGCGAAGATCACGCCGACCGAGAAGACCAGGAACGTCCCCTGCAGCATCGGGAAGTCCTTGTCGGTGATGGCGTTGAAGCTCAGCTCGCCGAGGCCGGGCCACGAGAAGAGCGTCTCGATCGTGATCGCGCCGCCCGCCACGACCCCGAACTGGATCGCAGACAGGGTCACCAGGGGCAGCAGCGCGTTCGGCACGGCATGGTTGCGGACGACCCGGTGCCAAGGCAGGCCGGTGGCCCGCTTGACCGTGATGAAGTCCTCGGTGAGGACGTCGACCATCGACGAGCGCATGATCAGGAAGTACTGGCCCAGCAGCATGAGGGTCATCGCCGTCACGGGCAGGATGAGGTGCTCCGCACGTCCAGCGCCTCGGCGAACCAGCTCGAGAACTCCACCCCCGGGGTCACCTGCTGCCCTGCCGGGCAGGATCGGGATCCCGACGGCGAAGACCAGGATCAGGATGATCCCGATCCAGTACTCGGGCGCCGAGTACGTGAACAGGCTGAAGCTGAGCAGGCTGTCGTCGGTTCTCTTGCCGCGTTGAGTCGCGGCCTTCACCCCCATCCAGCTCCCGATCAGCGTCGCGATCAGCGTCCCGGTCCCGACCAACAGCAGCGTCCACGGGATCGCGCCTTGATCTCGTCCCAAACGGGCTCACGCGAGCGCTGGCTGATGCCGAGGTCGAACCGTCAGCGTGTCGCCGACGTAGTCGGCGAACTGGCCGATCAGCGGCTTGTCGAGCCCGTACTCGGCGCGCAGCTCCGCGATCTCCTCGGTGGTCTGCGGCAGGCGCGCCAGTTGCGCGGTGGGGTCCCCCACCACCCGGAACAGGAAGAAGTTGAAGACGAGGACGAAGACCAGCGTCACCAGCGCCGCCGCGACCTTGCCGCCAGCCAACGGGCGCTCATTCCGCGCTCTCCTCGCTCCCGAGGCCTACGCCTCCAGCTCCAGGGGCTCTCGCTTCCGCCGCCCCCGCTCTCGGCCGAACAGGAAAACGCGATCGCCGATCACCAAAGCACCGATCGCCATCACGCCGCCGGGCAGCGCCGGCGGCTCGTCCGCTCGGAGCTCCCGGACCCCGGCGCCAGGCCACCAGCGGCTCGTAGGACACCTGCTGGCAGAACAGGTCCCCGTCTCCCGGCGGGACACACCGGCTCGACATCAGCGAGCAGGTCGGTCCGGTATCGCCTGGAGGTTCGGGTCCTCGGTGAGGACGATGTACGGCAGGTCCTCCTGGGTGATCGCGACCATCTCCTGGACCAGCTCCTTCCGCGCCTCGGTGTCGAACTCGCTGGCCTGCTCCTCGAACAGCCGGTCGTACTCCGGGTTGGAGTAGAACGCGTCCGAGGAAGCGCCGATCTCGGCGGTCGTGAACAGGCTGAGCAGGAAGCTGGGGTCGTACGGGTCCCCGCCCCAGCCCCAGATGAACGTGTCGAACGCCGGGGCCGGCTTGCCGTCCACCTTCTGGACCGTCAGCTCGGTGAGCTTGCCGGTGCTCACGACCTGGACGTTGAACTCGACGCCGATCTCGGCGGCCTGCTCGGCGACCAGCTTCGCCGCCTGGATGTCCGACTGGGACTCGGACCGGACGTACAGGTCGAACGACAGCTCGACTCCCGTCCTTCGAGCGCGGCCCGTCGCCGCTCTGCTCCCAGCCGGCGTCGTCCAGCATCTGGTTCGCAAGCTCGACGTCCTGCGGGTAGAGCTGCTCCGGCACCTCGTAGAACGACCTGTAGAACGAGGGCAGGATCCCGTGTCGCCGGCGAACGATGTGCCCGAGCGACGAGATGTCGGTGATTCGCTGGAGGTCGAGCGAATACGCGATCGCCTGGCGGACGGTCTTGTCCTGTACCGCCGGGTTGAACTCGGCGTCCGGGCAGTTCTCCTCGGAGCAGAGGTTGAACGCGAGCTCCGTGTAGCGAGGGCGACGCGCCCCGGAACGTGTCGATGTCCGCCTGCTCACCGAGCCGGTCGAAGGTGGCGGGCTGGACCTCGGCGACGATGTCGATCTCGCCCAGCTGCAGGGCTCGCTCCACCGCGTCCTCCGTGCCGTACTTGATGAACTGGATCTCCTCGTAGGCGGGCTCCTCACCCGTCCACTCCGGATTCACCTCCATGCGCAGGATCCGCCCGCGCTCGAACTCGGTGACGATGTACGGGCCGGAGCCCACCATCGGGATCTCTGGCTTGTACGTGGTGGTCACCTCCTCCAGCGGGACCTCGCCCCAGATGTGCTGCGGGAGGATGTAGATGAAGAGGCCGCCGACGATCCGCGCGTCGGGCACCTTGGTGTTGATCACGACGGTCTGGTCGTCCGGGGTCTCGATCGAGGTGACGTTCGTCGTGTAGCTCGTGAACAGGTCACCCTCCGAGCCGAGCGTCTCGAGCGACCACTTGACGTCGGCCGACGTGACCGGCTCGCCGTCCGACCACGTCCGGTCCGGGTCGAGCGTGAAGGTCACGGTCTTCTGGTCATCGGACACCTCCCAGCTCTCGGCGATGCCGGCGGTGGGCGACAGGTCCTCGGGGCTGAAGTTGACCAGCAGGTCCCAGGTGAGCCCCCAGACCGTGAAGTCCTCCTCGTCGAGGCCGACGAACGGGTTCAGCGTCTGCGGATCCTGGCCCCAGCCGATACGAAGCACGTCGCTCTCGGTGGCCGCGTCGTCCTGCGCGCCGGCCGGCAGCGCGGCCACGGCGCTGACCAGCGCCACCGTGAACGCGAGCATCCCCGCGCGGATCCATCTGCTCTTCGACCTCATCACGTTCCTCTCTCGTTGTCTTTCACGACCGGTTACTCCTCAAGCTCCATCGGCTCGGCGTCGCGGCGGCGGCGCGAGCGCAGCAGCAGGACGCCGGCGCCGATCACCACACCCGCGGCGATAATCGCGATCACCGCGCCGCCGCCCCCGCCGTCGTCATCGTCCGCGCCGGCGGCAGGCTCCAGGCCGAGGATGCCCTCGTAGGAGACCGCCTCGCAGATGATGTCGCCGGTGTCGTCGGCCGGGCATACCGGCTCGACTCCGGCGATCTGGTCCGAACGGTAGGCCTGCAGGTTCGGATCCTCCGTGAGGACGATGTACGGCAGATCCTCCTGGAGGTCGCGACCATCTCCGTGATCAGTTCCCGGCGCTCGTCCTTCTGGTCGTCGCCGCCAGCGAGCTGCTCCTCGAACAGCCGGTCGTACTCGGGGTTCGAGTAGAACGAGTCCGACGACGAGCCGATCTGATCGCGTCGTACAGGCCCGACAGCGCGCTCGGGTCGTAGGGGTCCCCGCCCCAGCCCCAGATGAACGTGTCGAACTCCGGCGCCGGCTTACCGTCCTCCTTGCGGATCGTCAGCTCGGTGAGCTTGTCGGTGCTCACGATCTGGACGTTGAACTCGATCCCGATCTCTGCGCCTGCTCGGCGATCAGCTTCGCCATCTGAGGTGTAAGCTGCGACTCCGAGCGCGCGTAGAGGTCGAAGGAGGCCACCTGTCCCGTCCTTCTCACGGATGCCGTCCCCGTTCAGCTCCCAGCCCGCGTCGTCGAGGATCTGGTTCGCCATCTCCGGCGTCATACGGGTAGTCCAGCTCGGGGACCTCGTAAAAGTCCTTGTAGAACGAGGGCAGCATCCCGTGGGCGACGAACGCCGTGTTCTGTGTGGCGATCGCGTTGATCCGCTCCCGGTCGATGCCGTAGGCGACCGCCTGGCGGATCGTCTTGTCCTGCACGGCGGGATTGAACTTCGCGTCCGGGCAGTCCTCCTCCGAGCACAGGTTGAAGGAGAGCTCGGTGAACGAAGGCGGGCGCATGATGGTCTCGATCCCCTGCTGGTCGCCCAGCCGCTCGAACGTCGCCGGCTCGACCTCGAGGTGAAGTCGATCTCTCCGAGCGTCAAGGCCCGCTCGACGGCGTCCTGGCTCCCGTAGCTGATGAACTGGAGCTCCTCGAAGCCGGGCGCCTCGCCGCGCCACTCCGGGTTCACCTCCATCCGGGTGATCCGGCAGCGTTCGAACTCGGTGACGATATAGGGCCCGCTCCCGACCATCGGGATCTCGGGCTGGTAGGCAGCCGCTCAGCTCCTCGACCGGCACCTTCCCCCAGATGTGCTCGGGGAGGATGAAGATGTAGAGGCCGCCGATGACGCGGGTGTCCGGGCGCTTCATCTCCAACACGACCGTCTCGTCGTCCGGAGTCTTGATCGACTCGACGCTGCTGGTGTACCCGGTGAACAGAATCCCGTTCTCGCCCAGCACCTCGAGCGACCACTTGACGTCCTCGGAGGTGATCGGCTCGCCGTCGGACCAAATCGCATTCTGACAGGTTGAATGTGATCGTCTTCCGGTCCTCCGAGACCTCCCAGCTCTCGGCGATCCCCGGGGCGGGCGACAGATCCTCGGTGTCGAACAGTTGAAAGGCTCCCAGTTGATCGCCCAGATCGTGTACTCCTCCTCGTTGACGCCGACGAAGGGGTTCAGGTTCTTCGGGTCCTGCGCCCAGCCGATGCGCAGCACGCCCTTGTCGCCGTCCCGGACGCGGAGTCCTGGGCGGAGCCGCGCGAGGCCTCGAGTCCGAGCGAGACCGCCGCCGCCAGCATCGCCGTCGCCGCCAGCGTCTTCCAATCCGTCCATTGCGCTCATTCTCCTCCTCCTCCTGTTTCCTCGCTTCGGGCTCGACGGCGGCCTCGATCACCTCGAGCGTCTTTCCGGTCGCCGTCGATGCGCACCTTGGCCCCGAGCGGCATCGTCGCCATCTGTCTTCCGTGTCCGATCGGGACGTTCGCGATCGCGGGGACGCCCGAGCGGCGCGATCAGCTCGTCCAGGATCTCCTCCACCGACAACATCGACTCGGCTGCCTCGGGCATCGTCAGAGGCTTCAGGTCCACGTTCGTCCCGAACACGAACCCAGCCGTCTTGGCCAGCTTGCCCGCACGGATCAGATGGTTGAGGGCCGTATCCACCAGATAGGTCTCGGTGATCAGGTCCTCCACCATCACCATGCATCCGTCGGTCCGAACCTCATACGGGGTGCCGATGCTCGAGCAGAGAAGCGTCAGGCAGCCGCCCGCGAGCGGCGCCTCGGCCGTCCCCTCCCCGACGGTCAGCACGTAGGGGTCCTCGGGGTCCTCGAACACACGCGCCGAGCGGCTTCGGTTGGAACGCCCTGTGGAACCAATCCTCGGTCTCCTTCATAAGTTCCTTCCGCTTGCGGGTGAACCGAAGGAAGTTGGGGCCGTAGAACGTGACCCAGCCGGCGTGCGCGGCGAGCGCCAGGTGCAGCGCTGTGATGTCACTGAAGCCGCACACGATCCGCGGGTCGCCGATCGCGCCCCAATCGATCCGGTCGTGAAGGCGCGCCACCCCATAGCCGCCGCATCAGCGCGTGCACCATGTCGATGCCGGGCTCCGAGAGCGCCCATTGCAGATCGGCGGCGCGCTCCTCGTCGGTGCCGGCCAGGTAGCCGTGCACCTTGCGGTGGTTCGGCCCGAAGACCACCGTATGCCCGCGCGACTCGAAGTACTCGGTCGCCTGCTCGATCTCGGAGCGGGTCTGAGGCGGGCTCGACGCCGCGATGACCGCGATGGTCGCGTTCTTGGGCAGGGCCGGCGGCCTCACGCGCTCAACGGTCATCGCGCACCCCCGCGATCGCCTCGCCGATCAGCTCGGCGGACGCCCCCAGCGAGCCGAGCACCAACTCGACGTGCAGCTCCGCGACCTCGTCCAGCGGCAGCGGGCCCTCGGGGTCGAACCAGAGCGCGACGCCCGTGCACTGGAGCAGGATCGCGTAGGCGGCGACCCGGGCGTCGGACGCGCGCAGCGACCCGTCCCGGATCCCGTCGCGGATCAGCTCCACGAACGTCGCCTGATACTCATCGCGCTGGGCGATCAGGGCCTGGCGCGGCCCGTCGGTCAGCGCCCGGATCTCGCTGTCGGTGACGAACGCCTCGCGCCGGTGGAGGCCGTGGAACACCACGTGCTCGCGGACGGACGCCGCGAGCTTCAGCGCCGGCGAGGGGTGGGCTTCCATGGCGGCGACCACCTTCTCCGTCAGGCGGTCCATGAAGTCGTCCTGGAGGCGGACCAGGATCGCCTCCTTCGACGGGTACCAGTGGTAGATCGCAGCGGGCTGCACCTCGGCCGCGGCGGCGATCGCGCGCATCGACGTTGCGTGGTACCCGAGCCTCGCAAAGAGCTCGATCGCGGCGGCGTGAATTGCCTCGCGCGTCTCGGGGCCGCGCGCGCGGCGGGAGCCAGCGGCCGGCTCGGCGACGGTTGCCGCGGGATCAGCCAAGGTGCAGGAGCTCCCTCGTCTGGTCCTGGGTCGCGACCTCGCGGCCGAGCGTCTTCGCGAGCCCGACGGCCATCTCGGCCAGCGCCGCGTTCGAGGGCGCGTGGACGCCTTTCGAGATGTAGGCGACGTCCTCAAGACCGGTGCGGATCCCCGGCGCGCCTTTCAGCAGCGCCAGGCCCAGCATCCGCTGGTGGTGGCGGCCGATGCAGGTGACCGTCCAGAACGTGCCCTCGGGCAGCGGCCGGAGCATCGCGTCGAGCGCCTCCGGCGAGGCATCGATCCCGCCTGGCACCCCGAACACCAGGTTGATCCGCATCGGCGCCTCGAGGATGCCCTGCTCGAGCCAGCGCACCGCGCTCACCACATGGCCGACGTCGAAGGCCTCGACCTCGAGCGCAATCTGAGCCTCGGTCGCGCGCTTGACGATCCCACGGCCCGCCGGCGGCGGCGTGATGAAGGTCTCGTCGCCGAAGTTCATCGAGCCCGACTCGACGCCGGAGATGTCCGGCTTCGCCTCGAGGCCGGTCGTCCGCTCCTCGATCGTCATGTCGTTGGCGCCGCCGGTGGAGACCATCGTCAGCAGGTCGGAGCCTGCACGGATCCGGTCGATTACGTCGACGAAGAGCTCGGGCCGGCCGCTCGGCGTGCCGTCGTCCTCGCGGACGTGGAGGTGAACGACCGTGGCGCCGGCGCCGGCCGCCTCGATCGACGAGTTCGCGATCTCCTCGGTCGTGTACGGGATGTTCGGGTTGTTCTCGCGGAAGACGTCCGCGCCGGTCACCGCCACGGTGAGGACGACCGGGTCGCTGTTCCAGGCCATCTAGGACTCCTCCCCTCCGAAAGCGATTGCCCGCTCTTACTCTCCTCCTTGGCGAGCGAAGCCCGTTCCTCGCGCTGATCGGCCGTGATCCGCGGCCCGCGGGGTCCCAGAGCACGATCCCGAACTCGGCCTCGACCAGCAAGTCCCCGGTCTCGTCGAGGATCCGCTCGCTGGTGGTGACGCTCGAGCTGCCGAGCTCGCGGGTCTCGCACTCGACCGTGACGACCTCGACCGACGGCATGATCTCGCGCTGGAAGGTCACCGAGCAGCGGCCGACGACGTACTCGTCCCGGGCGATCCCGTGCGTCTTGAGGAATGCGTCCCGGCCCGCCTCGAGGTAGGTGAAGACGGCGGTGTGGCCCACGTGGCCGAGGGCGTCCAGGTCGCCCCAGCGGGTCTGGACGCGATGAGCGCTCACGCGAGCGCTCCGTTCGCCGCGCCCATCGCCTCGCGCAGCGCGGGAGAGCGCCGCACGAGGTCGAGCGCGTAGGCGCCGCGGTCGGGCGCGTAGCCCGTGCCGACCACCATCGTCGCGCTCGACGACAGCCCGTCCGACGTGAGGGCCACGGCCGAGAAGCTGGTCGCCATCGAGAAGAACAGGACTGTGCCCTCGTCTTCGGTGAGCAGGATCGCGCTGGGCTCACAGCCGGTGGCGTTCACGACCACGACGGTCAGCTCAGCGGGCGGCGCCCCCGCCGCACGCACCGACTCGAGCGCCCCGACCGGATCGCGCAGGTCGGTGGCGACGCCGATGTCGGCGAGCCCGAGGTCGGTGGTGCGCTCGACCGCGGCCTCGTCCACGTCCACCGCGACCAGCGTCGCCTCCGGCGAGACGTCGCGCGCCGCCGCGAGCGCCAGCTTGCCCGCGTGCCCGGCCCCGAGCACATAGACGGTCCGGGCTCCGGACGCGAGTTGGCGGACATGTGACGCCGCCGCGCAGACGTCGAACACGTCGAGCGCCGCCGACAGCGGGAGGTCGTCGGGCAGCGGCGCCCACGGGGCTCGGTCGAAGATATACGCGGTCCCCGCGACCTCCACCTGGGGCGACTCCGGGTCGAGTCTCCTCACGCCCTCCAGCCGGAGCGGCGTCAGCGTGAGCGACGCGAGCGTCACGACTCGCATGCCGGCCTCGGGCGGCGAGGAAACGCCCTCCCCCACCGCGCTGACGGTGCCGAGCAGAACGCCGCCCGAGTCGGTCTCCGGGTTGTGCATCTTGCCCCGGGCCGCCACGATCTCCAGGATGCGCGCGGCCATCGCGTACGGGTCGCCCCCGGCTGCCTCGCGGATCTGGCGGTGCGACGTCGAATCGAGACAGAGCCGCTCGACCTCGACCTCCGTCTCGAATCGCCGGCAGGGACCGGACGGTTCGAGCCTCGCGGCGGGCTGCGGCAGCGACCCGGGTGGCTCGATCACCCTGTCGGCCCCCAGTTGCTGCGCGATCTCCACCGTGGAAACATCCCCTGGCGGGGGGCTAAACCTGCTTTCGCGCCTTGCGGCGCTCACCAAACCCGTGCCTTCATGAACGGTCGTTCGGGAACCTACGCCGCGGATCACCCCAGGTCAATGGCCGGAACCGGCCAAACCTGCCCCGCCCTGTACGCCGTTCTGTACGAGCGTTCAGCAACGTGGGCCGCTTGTGGTATGACGAGGCCCAGTTGGCCCTCGCGATGCCCGTCCTCTGGAGCGACCGCCACCGCCTGCACGAGCCGGGCGGCGAGGTCTGGGTCGGAGTCCGCACGCCGGGGACCGAGATCCCCGAGCGCGCCGAGCGGATCCGGTCCGAGCTCGAGCGCCGCGATGCGCGGATCGTCGCGGCCGCCGAGCACCCGGACGACGTCGCACTGCGACTCCACGACCCGGCGCTGACGGCGTATCTGGAGTCGGCCTGGGACGATTGGGAGGCGGCGGGGCTCACCGCGGATCCCGGGCAGGACCGGATCGTCCCGTACGTGTTCGCGCATCCCGGGCTGCTCGGCGACCTCGGGCCCGCGGTCCCCACGGCGGCCAGCGCGCGGGCGGGGCGCTTCGCGTACGACACGATGACCCTGATCGGCCCGGGCACCTGGGACGCGGCGCGCGCGGCCCTGGATGTGGCGATCTCGGCCGCCGACGCGGTGCGCGCCGGCGCGCCGGCGGCGTACGCGCTCTGCCGCCCACCGGGCCACCACGCGACGCGAACCGCCTTCGGCGGCTCGTGCTACCTGAACAACACGGCGGCGGCCGCGGCGCGCCTGCGCGATCGGGGCGACGGCGTGGTCGCGGTGATCGACATCGACGCCCACCACGGCAACGGCACGCAGTCGATCTTCTACGACGACCCGGGGGTGCTCATCGGCTCGGCCCACGTCGACCCGGGCGCGGGCTGGTTCCCGCACTTCCTCGGCTTCGCGGCTGAGACCGGCGCCGGCAAGGCGCAGGGCGCCAACCGCAACGTCCCCCTGCCGCCGGGCAGCGGAGACGACGAGTGGATCGAGGCGATCCGCGGGCTGGGCGCCTGGGTGGAACCCGAAGCCGGCGGCCTGGTCGTCGCGCTCGGCGTCGACGCCGCGGGCGGCGACCCGGAGAGCCCGCTTCAGGTCACGGTGGAGGGCTTTCGCCGAGCCGGACGCGAGCTCGGAGCGCTCGGCCTCCCGACCGTGTTCGTCCAGGAGGGCGGCTACGACCTCGAGGCGATCGGCCCGCTCGTCTATGAGGTGCTGGCCGGCTTCGAGGACTCGGCTTGAGGCGCAGGCCACGGCGGCGGGGCGGGCCGCCTCGGAACCAGCCCGGCTCGAACCATTCGCGGCCAGCCGCGCGGGTGGCGGGCCATCATCCGCATCACAAGCGAGAGGTCCCAGTACGAGTCGCGGCGCAGGATCAGCCCGTCGGCCGACACCCGGAAGCGGTCGACTGCGGGCCACTCCAGCCTCGCGCCGCCGAATGTCGTGTGGAAGGTGAAGGCGACGTAGAGCGAGTCGAGATCGCCGGCCCAGTCATGGACCTCGGTCGTCAGGTCGGGCGAGAGCACGAACACCCGGGTGAAGGCCTTCCGGCACTCCTCGCGGCCGTGGAGCGACCCGAGCAGCGGCTGGTGGAGCTCGATGTCCTCCGACCAGAGCTCGGCGAGCGGCTCGACGCCGTCCCCCGCCCACCCCCGCTCGAAGCGCTCGACGAACTCACCTGCCGGGTCGGTTTCCATCGTCTTCAGATCGTCGCAGCTCTAGAGTTCCAGCCTGTGGCGGTCGAGCCGCACCCGATCGAGCTGATCCAGACCCGCGGGCTGATCTCGAACCTTACGACCCCAGCGTTCCTGGTCGATACCGAGGGGACCCTCGTGTTCTTCAACGACGCGGCCGGGGAGCTGCTCGGCATCCGCTACGAGGAGGCGGGCCCGATGGGACCGCAGGAATGGGGCACCCGTTTCGTGCCGATGCGAGTCGACGGATCGCCGTTCCCCGTCGACGAGCTGCCGCTGTCGATCGCGCTTTCGAAGGAGCTCCCATCGGCCGAGCGGATGCGCATCCGCTCGGCGACGGACGTCGAGCAAGAGATCGAGGTCTGTGCCTTCCCGATCACGGGGACCGAGGGCACGCGCGGGGCCCTCGCGATCTTCTGGGTACTCGGCTCCGGAACCTGATGGACCTCACCGTCTGGGGAGCGCGGGGCTCGGTGCCCAGCCCGGGGCCGGAGACGGTGCGCTATGGCGGGAACACCTCCTGCATCTCGCTGCGGCTCGCCGATGGCACGCTCCTCGTGCTCGACGCCGGCACCGGGATCCGAAACCTCGGGCTCGCCCTCGGCGAGCTGCCGGGCCGGATCCACATCTTCCTCACCCACCTCCACCTCGACCATATCCAGGGACTGCTGTTCTTCGCGCCGCTGTTCGATCCGGAGGCGCACGTGACGATCTGGGGGCCGACCGCCGTGGGCGGCTCGCTCGAGGACCGGATCGCGCGCTACCTGTCCGCTCCGCTCACTCCGGTCGAGGTTCGCGAGCTGCCCTGCGACGTCGACTTCCGGCTCTGCCCGCCGACCGAGTGGGACCTGGGCTCGGCGCGGATCCGTGCCGAAGCAGTCAGCCATCGCGGGCCTACCCTCGGCTACCGGATCAGCGCCGGCGGGCGGACCCTCTGCTACATCCCCGACCACGAGCCTGCGATCGCCGGTCCCGTTGCCGAGCTCGAGTCCGAGTGGCTGTCCGGCTACGGGCTCGCGCGGGGCGCCGACCTGCTCGTCCACGACTGCCAGTACACCGACGACGAGTACCCACGCCACGTCGGCTGGGGGCACTCGTCGCTAACGGACGCGCTCAACTTCGCGCACCGGGCCGAGACGAGGTCGACGCTCCTCTTCCATCACGACCCGCTACACACCGACGACCAGCTCGACAACCTCGGCAACGTCGCACGTGAAGCATGGTCGGCGCTCGGCAACGATCCGCAGGACCTGGCGCTCGCCACCGAGCTGCTCGACCGGGCGCTCGCGGAGGCGTAGGTCAGCCCTCCGCGGGCGCGTACCTCGCGTAGATGACGCCGCTCTTAAACGGGGTCGCCTCGATCAGCTTCAGGCTGAGCTCGTCGTCGTCCGAGAACAGGCGCTTGCCCTTGCCGACCGCGAGCGGGTGGATCATCAGCCGGAGCTCGTCGATCAGCCCCTCCTTGAGGAGCGAGCGGACGAGCGTCCCCGCGCCGTTGATCGTGATGTCCTGGCCGGGCGCCGCCTTGAGCTCGGCTACCGACTTGGCGACGTCGCCGCCCAGCAGCGTCGAGCCCTCCCAGGCCACCTCCTCGAGCGACGTCGAGACCACGTACTTCGGCGTCTGGTTCATGAAGGCGGCCATCGGCGACGAGTCCGGGGACTGCGACGGCCAGAAAGCCGACCACTCCTCGTAGGTCACCCGGCCCATCAGCAGCGCGTCGGAGGTCGATATCGCCTCGCCGACCACCGCCTCCATCTCCTCGCTGAAATACGGGAAGTGCCAATCCTGGGGTGCCTCGTAAACGCCGTCCAGCGAAACGAACAGGGCTGCATTCAGATTTCTCATTTGGGTTTCTCCTCGAATCTCGGGGATTTGCTGGTCTGCCCCTACTACCGTGGCGAGGCCGGGAACTCATCGGTTTAAGCTCGAGCCGTGGCCCTGACGGCGGATCTCGAAGCGGCGCGCGGCGGCGACGAGGAGGCGTTCCGCCGGCTGGTCGATCCGCATCGCGGCGAGCTGCACGCGCACTGCTACCGGATGCTCGGCTCGGTCCACGACGCCGAGGACGCGCTTCAGGACACGCTCATTCGCGCCTGGCGTGGGCTCAGCGGCTTCGAGGGCGGCCGCCCGATTCGTCCCTGGCTCTACAAGATCGCGACGAACGTCTGCCTAGACATGATCGCCAAGCGCCCGAAGCGCGTTCTCCCGGCCGACCACGGTCCGCCGGCCGGCGCGGGCGAGGGCGCGGGCGAGCCTGTGCGCGAGCCGATCTGGCTCGAGCCGTATCCCGACGAGATGCTCGCCGCGCAGGACCAGGACGCCGCCCCGGACGCTCGCTACGAGCTGCGCGAGAGCGTGGAGCTGGCGTTCATCGCGGCGCTCCAGCACCTGCCAGCGAGCCAGCGGGCAGTGCTGATCCTGCGCGAGGTCCTGGGGTTCTCGGCCCGCGAGGTCGCGGACGCCCTCGACACCACCGTGGCGTCGGTCAACAGCGCGCTACAGCGCGCCCGCAAGGCGGCGGACGAGCGGCTTCCGGCGCGGAGCCAGCAGGCAACGCTGCGCGAGCTCGGCGACGACGCGGTCGGTGAGGCGGTCCGGGGATACATCGATGCATGGGAGCGCCGCGACGTCGACGCCATGGTCGCGATGCTCGTCGAGGATGCGACCTTCGCGATGCCGCCGCTCCCGGGTTGGTTCCAGGGCCGCGACGCGGTCATCGCGTTCATCACCACCACCGGCCGCCCGCGACTCCGCAGCGTGTTGACCAGCGCCAACGGCCAACCGGCGGTTGCCTGGTACCTGTGGGACTCGGAGCGCGGCCTGTACGCCCCCGCCTCGCTCGAGGTTCTTGCCCTCGAGGGCGCCCGCGTTCGCGACATCACGGCCTTTCTGCTGCCGGAGATGTTCCGGCGCTTCGGCGTGCCGCCCGAGCTGCCGTCCGAGTAACCGGCGGAGCCGGCGTTACTCGGAGAGGCCGGGCCCGCTCGCCCGTAGCTGTTGCGTCCTGGCGACGTCGAACACCGACATCACCAGTGCGAGCACGCTGACGAAGGCGGTAACGAACGAGACAAGGATTGCCCAGGTGAGGTCCTCGCGCGACGGGTCGATACCGCCCAGGATCCACGGCGTCACGATCAGGACCGCCACACCAAGGGTGCCGACGATCTCGTTGATGAAGAGCGTGGACGATCCGGTCACGCGCTGGACATCCCTGATCTGGCCCGCGGTGTCAACGTTGGCGGCAATGAGGGCCACGCTGAGCAGGGCGAACAGGACCGTGCTCCAGGCCGGTTCGAGCACGACCAGCGTGAGCGAGAGCATCAGCGGGATCGCGAAGAGGATCATCACGATCTGGGTGCTCGCGCGGAAATAGTCCTCGAAGACTTCGCGCTCCTCGCCGAGCCGGCGAAAGCCCGTCTCGACGTAGAAGAACACGCCCACCAGGAACAGCCCGATCAGGCCGGCCGAGACTTCGGCCATGTTGAGGAGGAAGGCGTCGGTGACCTTCTGCATGGCCCAGCCGTCCTTCGCCACCGGCGGGGGCGCTCCTGCCGCCGGAGGCGTGGCGCGATTACTTCGCCGGCCTCGCGCGGTCTAAGGGGTGATAACCGAACCACAGAACTCGGGCCTGCCCCATATCGGCCGCGGGCCTGGGATGGGAGCTTTACGTCATGTTCGAGCAGTTCGATGTCCTGAGTGTCACGGCGGCGGACGCCCGTGCGCATGTGGTCGAGCTGCAGGCCGAGCGCGCCCTCGCCGAGGCGACCGGTGTCGCCTCGATCGAGAGCTACATCCACGACCTCGACTGGGAGCTCGACGCCTGGCGCCAGGTCTACGTGACTGCCGCGGTGACCGAGATCGCGAGCCTGCGAGCACAGCTCGACGGCAAGCTGACCGACGACTAGCCGGTCACACTCGACGGCTTGGCCGACCGCGCGCGGCGCGAGCTCGACCGGACGGTCCTCGACAGCCGAATCACGAGCCGAATCGCCAGCCACCCCACGAAGACCACGGGGATCAGCGGTAGCAACGGGAGCGCGAACAGCGCCAGGATCGCCAGTCCGGGCAGCAGGAACGGGAACAGCGCGAACGAGATCACGCCGAGGCCGACGTTGAAGGCGCTGAGCGTCTGAAGCATGCTCTCGGTTTCCGGTTGAGAGGTGTCGGATGCGTGCATGGAAGCCTCCTTTCACCTCTATGACGAGCGGGCGCACTCGGATGTGACCGCTGCCGACGCGGGGCCTGTGGTCAGATACCGGTGTGGCAGCGACGAAGGTCGGAGTGGTCGGGGCGGGGTTCATGGGCTCCGGGATCGCAGAGGCGGCGGCCAGGGCGGGGCTCGGGGTGACGCTCTACGAGCCGCAGGCGGCGCCACTCGAGCGCTCGCGCGAGCGGATCGAGAAGTCGGTCGCCCGCGCCGTCGAGGCCGGCAAGCTCCCCCCTGCCGACTCCGAGGCCCTGCTCGGCCGGATCGAGGCGACGAACGAGTTCGAAGGCCTGGCTCAGGCCGAGATCGTGGTCGAGGCGGTCTTCGAGGACGCGGCGGTGAAGGGCCCGGTCTTCCAGCGCCTGGACGAGCTCCTCGACGAGCGCGCGATCATCGCGTCGAACACCTCGTCGATCCCGATCGCACAGCTCGCGTCGTGGACGAAGCGGCGCGACCGCGTTCTCGGCCTGCACTTCTTCAGCCCGGTGCCGGTGATGAAGCTGGTCGAGGTAGTCGTCGGCCTCGAGACGTCCGACGAGACGGTCGCGCGAGCTGAGGAGTTCGCCCAGCAGATCGGCAAGCAGCCGATCCGGACGAAGGACCGCTCGGGCTTCATCGTCAACATGCTGCTCGTCCCCTACCTGATGGCAGCGGTGCGGATGTACGAGGAGGGGTTCGCGAGCCGCGAGGCGATCGACGAGGGCATGCGCCTCGGCTGCGGGCACCCGATGGGGCCGCTGACGCTCTGCGACTTCATCGGTCTCGACGTGCTCTACGCGGTCTGCGACTCGCTCTACGAGGAGTTCAAGCGCCCCGAGTACGCGCCGCCGCCGCTCCTCAAGCGCATGGTCGTCTCCGGCCAGCACGGCCGGAAGACCGGCCACGGGTTCTACGAGTACGAGTAGGCACCCGGCGCGCCGTGCCCCATGCGGCCAGGCCCCGCGTTGGGGTGAACGTCCCTCGCGGGGGTGCATAGCGCGCCGCGCGGGACGTTCACCGCCCACGGAACGCTCATCTCACACCGCGGAGGCGCCGGCGTACTGGGAGCGAGCCTTCAGGCCCGACAGGATCATCGGCCAGCCACCGTAGAGCTCGTCGTTCGCGCCCTCACGGAGCTCGTCGTGGACGGCTCGACCTCGAGGTTCTTGCCCGCAGCGATGTCGACCACCCCGGGCACCGAGGCCGATTAATGTCAAGCCAAAGCCATCCGGCCGGGCTCACCGGCCTGGCTGGCGGCCGGCACCGGCTCGAGCCTCAGCACCGGGATCTCGCGATTCGCCGCCCAGCGCCGGTAGTGGGTGAACCCGGGGTAGACCTCCTCCCCGCGCGCATAGGCCCGCTCGCGTTCGGCGCCGGCCAGCTCGCGGGCCTCGAGCTCGCGCTCGACGCCGTCGAACACGATCGTCGCGCGCGGGTTGGCGCGCAGGTTGTGGTACCAGGAGGGATTGTGCGCGCGGCCGAAGTTGGAGGCGATCACGATCATCCCATCGCCATCCGGAAGGCCGAGGACAGGCAGTGTCCGGGGCTGGCCGCTCCGCGCGCCGGTAGTCGTCAGCATTGTGATCTTGACGTCCGCGAGCCATGACGACACCGTCGTCCGGCCGCCGCTGAGCCGGTAGAAGAGGCGGTCGAGCGGCTGCTGGATGACCCCGTAGATCTTCGCCATCAGGCGCGTCGCCGCGGTCCGCCTGATGATTCGGCGAAAGAGGTCCGCCTGCCGGTAGCTCCTCATTTCGGTGACCATAGCAAACGCAACTTCCAGTTGCGTTAAGCTCCCAGCGATGGCAACCACGAAGACCCGCCGGCCGGGTGGGCGAAGCGCCAGGGTCCGAGCCGCCGCGATCGAGGCGACGCTCGCCGAGCTGGCGGACAAGGGGTATTCGGCGCTCAGCCTCGAGGGCGTCGCCCTGCGCGCCGGCGTGCACAAGACGACCCTCTACCGGCGCTGGGGCACCCGCGAGGAGCTGGTGCTGGATGCGATGCTCGCGCGCGCCGGCGAGCACATCTCGGTCCCGGACACCGGGTCATTGCGGCAGGATCTGCTCGAACTCGCCCGCACCGCCGCCGCCAACGCGGCCAGCCCGGAGGTCGCGGCCATGGCGCGCGCGGTGGTGGCCGAATCTCCGCGTGACGGCCGGCTGGCGACCGCGAACCGGCGGTTCTGGTCCGAGCGCCTCGAGCTCGACCAGGTCATCGTCGAGCGGGCGATCGCCCGAGGCGAGGCCACCGCCGGCACGGACCCCCGGCGAACGATCGAGGCCGTACTCGGCCCGATCCACCTGCGCTTGCTGCTGACCGGTGAGCCGATCGACCGCTCCTTCCTCGAAGGAATCGTCGACGTCGTGGTTGACGGCGTTCGGCCTAGTCTGGACCAGTGACCGAGATCGTCAGGGGCGACGCCTCGCGGATCGAAGAGCTCGAGCCACTCTGGCTCGCGCTGCGCGACTACCACGGGTCGATCACGCCGGAGTGGGGTCCCCTGCGCCCCGAAGCCGCGAGCTGGGAGCGGCGCCGAGCGGTATATGCGGACCTCCTGGCGGAGGGTGGTGTGCTCTTTCTGGCCGTCGATGGCTCCGACCTCGTGGGTTTCGCGCTGTGCGAGCAGGAGCAGGGTGGATCTCCGACCTGGGAGTGGCCTCAGGACTTCCTGTCGATCGTCGACCTGGTCGTCTTCCCGGCGAACCGTGGGCAGGGAATCGGCGACGCGCTGCTCGATGCAGTCGAGGCGGAGGCGCGCGAGCTCGGCGTCGCGGCGCTCGACGTCAACGCGGCAGCCCCCAACGAGCTTGCCCGGCGCTTCTACGAGCGTCACGGTTACCGCCTCGACCTCGTGACGTACCGCAAGCGCCTGCGCTAGCGGCCAGTCAGCAGGCGTCGTGCACGTACTTCGGCGACCCCGGCTTGCGCACCTGCCGGTCGCGCAGGACGACCGAGAGCTCGTCGCCGACGGTGTCGCACGCCCGGTTGAAGTCCTTGCGCCGGTACTCGATGACGATCACCTCGTCGCCGTGGACCTGGCGGTAGCGGCCGCACTCGTGGTAGCGCGCGCACTCCTCCGCGATCGCGAAGTCGAATCCGGCCTTCTCCGCCTGCCCCGAGGTCACGTCGGCGGTGTTCTTCTGGCCGACCGCCAGGCCGCGCGCGTGGGCGCGCTTGGCGATGCGCTTCGCGAACGCCAGCGCGTCCGCCTTGCCGAACGGGACCTTCCGCGCGAGTGGGGTGCCGTCGAAGCGCGTCCAGGAGTCGAGGTTGTCGTACTCGACCGCCTCGTAGCCCTTCTCCGCGCAGCCATCGGTCATCTGCGCCACCCAGCGCGCCGCCCGCTTGCGCTTCTTTGCGGTGCTGACGTTGACGAGGTACTCGCCGCCCCACTTCGGATCGTCGCCGAGCCTGTTGAGGATCAGCGACCGCGGCCAGTTGGAGCGCTCGTCGGGGCGGTCGACGCCGGGCTCGTCGGCCTGGGTCTGAAACGCGTTCACGTAACAGATCGAATAGACCGGATCCGCGGCTGCCGGGCTCGCGAACCAGTCCCGCGAGACGACGGTGACGCCGTCTGGCAGCGGATAGTGCCCGCCGATCTGGTAGTCGAAGCCCGCGTTGGGGGGCGGGGGCGCGATGGCGGGCCCCGCGGCCGCACGCCGTCCTTCGCCGACGCCGAGCACCAGGATCACCGAAACCGCAGCGAGCGCTATGGCCCTCATGCGGCTCTGACCGCCTGCGAGCCGGGAACGAGAGCGCGTCCGCTCGCGCCGTCGAAGAGGTGCACCTGCGCCGGATCGATCGCGAGCTCGACCGTCTCCCCCACGCCTGCGGGCGGGCGTCCCTGAATCCGGGCCGTGAAACGGGCTCGGCGATCGTCGGCCAGGAGCCGGCCCTCGTCGGCGCCGCTATCGCCCCCGATCGCTGCCTTCACGTCGTCGGTCGCGATGCGCGGCGCATCGACCGTGAAGAGCAGGTTGCACTCGGCGCCAAGCTCCTCGACGACGTCGAGGCCAACCCGCAGGGTCGGCCAGCTCGGATCGCATCCCGGCCCGGCGAGCGCGAAGCTGGTCGGCCGGACCCCCAGGACGACCTCGCTCTCCGCAGGCGGATGGACGCCCGGAAGCCGCAGCTTGGTGCTGCCGAAGCCGACGACATCGCCTGCCAGGCGCGCCTCGACCAGGTTCATCGCCGGCGAGCCGATGAATGCCCCCACGAACACGTTCGCGGGATGGTCGAAGAGCCGCTGCGGAACGTCGCACTGCTGGATCACCCCGTCGCGGAGAACGGCGACGCGATGGCCGAGCGTCATCGCCTCGACCTGGTCGTGCGTCACGTAGACGGTGGTTGTCGGCAGCCGCTCGTGCAGCCGCGCGAGCTCGCCGCGCATGCTCGTCCGGAGCTTCGCGTCGAGGTTCGAGAGCGGCTCGTCCATCAGGAACGCGCGGGGCTCGCGCACCAGCGCCCGGCCCATTGCAACCCGCTGGCGCTGGCCGCCGGAGAGCGCCGCGGGCTTGCGCTCCATCAGGTCGCCCAGCCCGAGCATGCCCGCCATCCGCTCGACGCGCTCGGCGATCTCCGCCTTCGGCACCTTGCGGCGCCGGAGCCCGAAGGCGAGGTTCTCGCGAACCGTCTTGTGCGGGTAGAGCGCGTAGCTTTGGAAGACCATCGCGATGTCGCGATCCGGCGGCTCGAGCGTCGTCACGTCGTCGTCGCCGATCCAGACCTTGCCGAGCGTCACCTTCTCGAGCCCGGCGATCGCCCGCAGGAGAGTCGACTTGCCGCACCCCGACGGTCCGACGAGGACCATGAACTCCCCCTCGGCGACCTCGAGCGAGACATCGTCGACCGCGACGACGTCGTCGCCATAGACCTTCGTCACCCGCTCGATCCTGATCCCGGGCATCTCAGCCCTTCACCGCGCTCGAGGTGAGTGACTGGATGAATGTTCGCTGCGCCAGCAGGAACGCGATGAGGACCGGCGTCACCGTGATCACGTTGCCGGCCATAACCGCCGAGAAGTCCTGGGTGTGCTGGCCCTGGAAGGTCGTGAGGCCCAGCGGCAGCGTCGCGTTCTGATCAGAGGTGATCGCGATCAGCGGCCAAAGCAGGTCGTTCCACATCAGCAGGAAGGTGAGCGCCGCGAGCGTCGCGAGCGCCGGCTTCGCGAGGGGCAGCGCGACGTGGAGCAGCACCCCCAGCCGCGAGCAGCCGTCGATTCGTGCGGCATCCTCCACCTCCCGCGGGAGGTTGACGAAGAACTGGCGCATCAGGAACACCCCGAGCGGCAGGACCAGCGCGGGGACGATCAACGCCGCGAGCGTGTCGACGAGCCCGAGCTCGTCCATGACGATGAAGGTCGGGATCATGGTCAGCTGGAACGGGATGATCAGCGTGAACAGGATCAACAGGAACAGCACGGTCGATCCTCGGAACCGCAGGCGGGCGAACGCGTAGCCGGCCAGCGAGCAGAACACGAGGTTGGAGAAGACGGTCACCGAAGCGACGATCGTCGAGTTCGCAAACCAGCGGGGGAAGTCCGAGTCGCCGAACACGGTCTGCCAGCCGTCGGCGTGGAGCGAGTCGGGGATGATGGTCGGCGGGAACTGGTTGATCTGGGCGTTAGACATGAACGAGCTCAGGATCATCCAGATCAGGGGCAGGGCGAAGACGACCGCCGCGGGGAACAGGACCAGGTGCCAGGGGCTGAACGGCAGCCGCCATCTGTCGGTGGCGGCGCTCATGCGCTCCTCGCGCGCAACCGGTTGTAGACGAGCTGGCCGCCGACCAGCAGAAGCAGGAACACGGCGACGACGTAGGCGACGGCCGCAGCGTAGCCCGCGTTGAACAGCTCGAACGCCTGGTTGTAGACGTAGTACAC
Source organism: uncultured bacterium (assembly GCA_963753385.1). Taxonomy (GTDB): domain Bacteria; phylum Actinomycetota; class Thermoleophilia; order Solirubrobacterales; family 70-9; genus JALZKA01. Next base: position 49,219 of record CAVWCC010000013.1, on the reverse strand, counting down.
GATCACCACCGTCGCGTCTAACGGCCCACCGCGCGTGGTCGCGTAGACCAGGTCGAAGAGCTGGAGCGAGAGCAACGTTTGCCAGACCACCAGGAAGACGGTCACCGGCAAGAGCTGCGGCAGGACCACGTGGCGCAGCGTCGCCCACCGGCGGGCGCCGTCGACCGAGGCGGCGTCGACGAGCTCGCGGGGCACGTCCTGGAGCGCCGCCAGGTAGATCACCAGCGGAAAGCCGATCCCGCCCCAGATACCGATCAGGACGATCACGAACAGCGCCTGGTCAGGATCGCCCAGGAACCCCTGGCGCGGCAACCCGACGCCGTCGAGCAGCGCGTTTGCGACGCCGAAGCGCTCGTCGAAGATGAACGAGAACAGCACGCCCTGGGCGGCCACGGAGGCGATGAACGGCGCCAGGAAGGCGGTTCGGTAGACGCCGATCCACCGGAGCCGGCGATTCAGCGCCATCGCCAGGAAGAGCCCGAGCCCGATCGAGATCGGGACGAACAACGCGGTGTAGACGACGGTGTTCTCAATCGCGTCGCGCAACCCGGGATCGTCGAGCAGCGCCTCGTAGTTGGAGAGGCCGACCCACTCCGCGGGAGCGATCAGGTCGGCCGAGTTGAACGACAGGAGCAGCGACCATCCGATCGGCACGATCGCCAGGCCGATGACGATCAGCACCGCCGGGAGGACGAACGCCCACGCCGTCGGGTTCTCCCCGAGCAGCCGCTGGGCGAACGTCCTCCGTGGTGCGTTCGGCTCCGCGCTCATCTCACCGCCCGGTCACGGACCAGGTACCTGGAGCTCCGCGTTCGCGGCGTCGACGGCCTCGCTGAGCGCTGCGCTCGGGTCGCTCTCGCCGTAGAGCACCGCGGCGATCGCCTGCCCGAGCGCCTGCGAGATCTGCGGGTACTCGGCAACCGTCGCCCGGGTCCGAGCCAGCTCGGTGTTCTCGATGAACTTGTCGAGGCTCGGCAGGCTCTGCTCGTACGCCGCGAAGCCGTCGGCGTCCTCGACGTCCGTGGTCAGCGGCAGGCTGCCGGCCTCGGTGATCCACCGGAGCTGCTGCTCGGGCTCGCTGAACCAGTCGAGGAACTCGATCGCCGCGGCGGAGCGCTCGTCGCCGTTGTCGAACACCGCCCACGTGTCTGGGCCCGCGATCGTCGTGTGCTCGTCGTTGAACGACGGCATCGAGACGACCCCGTAGTCGACGTTCGCGTCCACGTACTCGGGCAGTGTGTACGGCCCCGCGACGTTCATCGCCATCTTGCCGCTGGCGAAGAGCTGCTGCATGCGCTCGCTGCCGGCGGTGCTGTCGATGTAGACGGACCCGTCCGCCGCGGCCTGCTCGACCACCTCGAGCGCCGCCAGGCCGCTGCCGTCGTCGAACCCGACGCTCTCGCCGTCCTCCGAGACGATCTCGCCGCCCTCCTGCCAGATCAGCGGCCAGATCCGCCAGGTCGTGTCCTCGTCGCCGGTCCCCGGCCAGCCGAACCCGGCGATGCCGGCGTCGGGGTCGTTGAGCTCCGCCGCCGTCGCCAGGAACTCGTCCCAGGTCCAGTCGTCGGTGGGATAGTCGACGCCCGCGTCGTCGAAGATCTCCTTGTTGTAGACGACTGCCAGGTTGTCGATGAACCCCGGCACCGCGCGCGGGCGGTCGTCGACCGTCACGGCGGACTTGCCCGCCTCGACGAACCGGTCCCAGTCGATGTCGCCGTTGTCGATCGCCTCGGTCAGGTCGAGGAGCTGATCGCCTCCTGCGAGGTTCGCGAGGTCCGATCCGTAGATGTAGGCGATGTCCGGGTAGTTGTCCGCCTGGAGCCCGGCCGTCACCTTTTGCAGCATGCGGTCGGAGTTGACCCCGCCCGAGTCCTTCGAGACCACGACGCCGTCCTGGCTCTTGTTGAACTCGTCGATCATGTCCTGAAGCAGCTCGGCCGGACCCTGCGTCTGGCCATGCCAGAACGTGATCTCCACCGACTCGCCGCTTGCGGATGAGTCGCCGCCTTCGTCGTCGTCGTCGCCTCCGCATGCGGCGAGCAGCAGGGCAGCCGCCAGGGCCACCAGCGCCGCGCTCAGTCTCATCAGTCTCGTCACGATCCTCTCCTCCTGTTGTGTTCCAGTTGCAAGGCTTCGGGCAGTGCGTCCCCGTGGGCGGCCGTCAGCTCGTCGCACAGCTCCCAGATCGCGTCGAGCGAAAGGGTCGCCGCGGCGTTGGGGTCGAGCATCACCGCCTGCCTGACGTATTCCGGGCGCCCTTCGAGGGCGGCGCGAACCGTCAGCTCCGCCACGTTCAGGTACGTGCGGTTGAGCGCGGCGAGCTGCGGCGGCAGCTCGCCCACGTGGACCGGGTGCACGCCGCTTCGGTCCACCAGGCAGGGCACCTCGACGCACGAGTCCGCGGGCAGGTTGTCGATCAGGCCGGCGTTGCGGACGTTGCCGTAGATCACCCGAGGTGACCCCGTCTCGATCGAGTGGATGATGTCCGGCGCGTATTCCTCGCTGGGCTCGAGCTCGAGCCGTTGCGAGCGCTGCACGGCCTCACGGGTGCGCTCGTACTCCGCGAGGTTCTCCTCGCTGCGCGCGACGTACTCGCCCACCCAGAGCCGGTACCGCTCGATCGCGTCGTCGTCGCGCAGCAGCCAGGGCAGGTACTCGGCCGAGTGCTCGCTGGACTCGGTCGGGAAGTAGCCGAGCCGCCGGTACATCTGGACGCGCACCCGCCGCAGCAGGTCGGGATCCCGCTCGATCGCCTCGTCGAGCAGCGGGTAGAGGTCCTCGCCGCGGCGCTCGAAGCGAAGGATGAACGCCTGGTGGTTGACGCCGGCGCCGAGGAAGGTGACGTCTTCGAAGGGGACGCCGACGTATTCGGCGAGCTGGCGGGTCGTGTTCTGGACCGAGTGGCAGAGCCCGACGATCCGCGTCTGGGGGGTGCCGGCGTAGGTCGCCCAGCACAGCATCGCCATGGGGTTGGTGTAGTTGAGGAGCCAGGCATCGGGGCAGACCTCGGCCATGTCGCGGGCGATCCCCTCCATCACCGGGATCGTGCGCAGGGCCCTGAATACGCCGCCAACCCCGAGCGTGTCGCCGATCGTCTGCCGCAGGCCGAAGCGAGCCGGGATCTCGTGGTCGATCAGGGTCGCGGCGTGACCGCCAACCTGGACCATGTTGATCACGTAGTCGGCGCCCTCCAGCGCGGCGCGCCGGTCGCGATGTGACTCGATCCGCGGCGCCGCATCGAGCTGGTCGGAGATCGCCCGCGCCACGCCCTCCGCGGTCTCGAGGCGCTCCGAGTCGATGTCGTGGAGCGCGATCGCCGGCTCGCGCAGCTCCGGGTAGCCGAGGATGTCCGTGATCAGCATCCCGGTGAACTCGACGCTGCCGGCGCCGACGAACGCGATCTTCGGGCCGCTCGCGCTCATACGCTCCTCTCGGTCTCCCGCGGACGAAGCGTGCCCGCGAGCTCGAGCGCCTCGTCGAGCCGCGGTTGGCCATCGACGCCACCGAGTCGGCGCGTTGAGAGCGAGCCGCAGGCCACCGCCAGGCGAAGGGCGCCCTCGAGCGTCTGTCCGCTGCCGAGGCCCTTGAGGAACCCAGCGGTGAAGTTGTCGCCGGCGCCGGTCGCATCCACGGACTCGAGGGTCGGAGCGCCCACCGCGGCGGTCTCTCCGGCCCGGCTGGCGATCGCGCCGTCGGAGCCCAGCGTGACTGCAACCGTCTCGCTCCGCTCCGCGAGAGCCGACAACGCGGCCTCGGGGTCGTCGGTTCCGGCCAGCTTGCACGCCTCCGCGGCGTTCGGCACGAACACGTCGGTCTCCTCGAGGGCATCGGCGACGTCGGAGCCCCAGCTCCCGCTCGGGTCCCAGCCAGGGTCGAGCGAGGTCGAAACCCCCGCCTCGTGGGCCCGGCGAAAAAGCCCGGCGAGCCCGGCTCGGAGCCCGCTTTGCAGCTGCGGCGACGAGACGTGAAGACGCTCGGTCGCGGCGAGCATCTCGTCGGTCACATGGGCGGCCTCAAGGCCGGCCATCGCCCCGGGGTAGGTGAGGATCGCCCGGTCGTCGCCCCTGCTGAGGACGATCGTCAGGCCCGTCCCCCGGTCGGGGTCCGTTCGGCACCGCTCGACGTCGACGTCGCGGCGCCGCAGCTCCTCCAGCAGGAACCTGCCCGAGTCGTCATCGCCCACGACACCGACGTAGGCGGTTCGCATCCCGAGCCGGGCGGTCCCGCAGGCCACGATCGCGCCCGACGAGCCGACGGTCAGCACGCCGCCGTCGACGAGCCGTTCGACCTGTCCGTACTCGGGCTCGACGTTGTCCGCGACCACGATCGCGTCGGGGTTGAGCTCACCGGCCACCAGGATGTCGAGCCGCTCGCCGCTCACCGCACCGCCACCTGCGGTTGGAACGGAGTCGCCTCCACCGTGGGAACGATCGCCTCCACCGCGGCGCGCTCGACCCGGCCGGGATCAAGGTTCGCGAGCTTCTGGCCCGCGGCGGCAACGCCGAGAGCGGCCGCCGACCTGGCGTCGTCGCCGCGCAGCAGGCCGGCGGCGAACCCGCCGATCAAAGCATCGCCGCAGCCGACCGCGTTCACGATCCGCTCGGGCGCGGGCGCGCTCAGCCTGACACTGGTCTGGGCGCCTGCGAGCACGCTCCCCTCGGGGCCGAGGGACAGCCACACCGCGGCAGCACCGCGCTCCCGGATCGCGTCCACGATGGTGGCGAGCTCCGGATCGGCGGGCCGGGTGCCCGGCTCGATGCCGAGCAGTGCCCCCGCCTCGCCGAGGTTGGGGGCAGCCAGGTCCGGCCCGGCTGCGATCCCTGCCGCCAGGGCCGCCGGGGTCGAGCAGTCGAGGATCGTGAACGCCCCGAGCTCGCGCGCGGTGGCGATCAGGCGGGCGTGCAGGTCGGTCGGAGCCCCGGGGGGCAGGCTCCCGCAGACGGCCACAATGCTGGGCGCCGTCCCGATGCCCGCCAGCCTCGAGACCATGTCGTCGCATTCGGCTTCGGTAAGTGCTCCGCCGGGCTCGTGGACCTCCACCAGCTCGCCGCCCGAACCCGCGACCAGGGTGTACGTCCCTCGCGTAGGGGCGGCGACAGAGACGTGTTCGATGTCGAGCGGCTCGGGGCCCAGCGTCTCCAGCAGCAGGTCGCCGTTTCGACCGCCGGCAGGGGTGATCAGGCTGACGCCGGCGCCGAGCTCGGCCGCGACGCGGGCGCAGTGGATCGCCTTGCCGCCCGGGGTTTCGAGCAGCTCGGCCGCGTGCACGATGCCGGTCGCTTCGCCGTCGAGCCTGACCACGCGGTCGATCGCCGGATTCGTGCTGACGGCGACGAAGCCGAAGCGGGCGCTCATCAGACCGGGCTCACCTCCACCCCGGCCTCGCGGAGCGCATCGAGCTCCTCGGCGGGGGCCGCGACATCCGTGATCAGCTCGTCGATCTCCGAAAGCGCGCAGATGCTCGAGAGCGCCGATTGCCCGATCTTCGACGAGTCGGCGACCACGATCACCCGGGACGAGCGCTCGACCAGCTTGCGGTCGGTCTGCGCCTCGACCTCGTCGTGGGTGGTGACCCCGGAGGCGTTGATGCCGTCGACGCCCAGGAACAGCACGTCGATGTTGAGGCCGTCGAGCGTGCGTTCGGCGAGCGGGCCGATCAGCTCGTACGACTGCGGCCGGGCGACGCCTCCCGTGACGACGAGCCTGATCGTCTCGCTGATGACCAGCTCGGAGGCGATGTTCACCGCGTTGGTCACGACGGTCAGCTCACGGTCGCGGAGCCGTCGGGCGACCTCGGTCGTGGTCGTTCCGCCGCTCAGGCCGACCGTCTGGGCACCGGCGACCCGGTCCGCGGCGGCATCGGCGATCCGACCCTTCTCCTCCGCCTGGCGGCCGCCCCGGTAGCGGACGGGCAGCTCGTAGAGCAGCCCGTTGCGGACCGCGCCGCCGTGCGAGCGCGAGAGCAGCTTTTGGTCCTCGAGCAGCTCGAGATCGCGGCGGACGGTCGCCGATGACGCGTCGAGCGTTTCCGCCAGCTCGCTCACCGAGACGGAGCCGTGCGCTCCGAGCTCGGCCAGGATGACGTCGAGTCGTTGCGCGCGCCTCACGATGAGCCTCCCGCCTCGACCAGGTCCAGGACCACCGCGCGTTCGAGGTTCGGAGGCCGATCCGGGTCGAGTCCCCGGTGCTCGGCGAGCGCGACGGCGAGGCGCTGGATTCGAACGACTTCCGCGAGCGGATCGAGCTTCGGCACGACCACCACGGCCCCGGTTCCCCTGATCTCGTCGACCAGCTTCATGGGAGGCTCGTCAAGCAGCCAGACGAGCGCTCCGGGTCCGGCCGTGGCGATCGGTCCATGCCGGTACTCCATGGCCGGGTAGGCCTCGGCCCACATCTGCGCCGTCTCGCGCAGGGCCAGCGCGGCCGCGTCAGCGAGACCGACCCCCCAGCCGTGGCCGAGGACGACCGCGCGGTCGACCCCCTCCAGTTCGACCGGATGTGGCTCCGCGATCGCGGCCTCGGCGGCCGCGAATAGACCGTCGGTCGCGAGTCCGAGCGCCGCCCGGCCGAAGCAAACGACGCTGGTCACGAACCGCGTTTGGACCACCGAGCGGTCATCGGCGAAGCCGAGGTCGAAGACGACGTCACAGGCGGCCGCCACGGGGCTGGCGGGGTCGCCGACGATCGCCGCGGTCTCGGTGCCTTCCCTGACCCGCCCGAGCGCGCGACGGATCTCGGTCGTTCTCCCGGACCGGGAGATCGCAACCACCTGGTCGTAGGGCCGGTCGAGGACTCCCTCGGAGGCAGCGAAGGCATCCGTCTCGCCCGCCCCGCTCGATTCGCGCAGCGCGGCCAGCGACTTTGCAGCATGCCAAGAGCTCCCGCAACCGATGAGCGCGATGCGCTCGCCTGCCGGGAACGCTGCGGGGGCTCCCCGCGCCAGCTCGACGGCCGAGGACCAAGCGCGCGGCTGGTCCCGGATCTCCTCCTCTACCAGCGACATGACCGTACGGTCGTCGTCATCCGCCGGGAGCGTACACAATCGTGCACATCTCTGCAACTAATCTGATTGAATGTGAGCGAATTGGCTCGACAACCGCCACTTCCGCTCTTTCTGCTCGCATTCGACCATCGGCGCTCGATCCGTCCCCTCTTCGGCATAGAGGGAGAGCCCAAGCCGCAGGACGCACTCAGGATCGCCGAGGCGAAGCTGACGATCTACGACGGCCTGCTTCGGGCACGCGGTGCACTCGACGGGGTGGGCGTCCCGGGTCTATTGGTCGACGAGGAATACGGCGGCGAGGTGCTCGAGCTCGCGCGGGCGGAGCCGGACATCGTTGCGGCGGTTGCGGCGGAGCGCTCGGGCCAGGCCGAGTTCCAGCTCGAGTACGACGCCGACTTCGAGGCCCACATCGAGCGATTCGAGCCCGAGCTCGTGAAGACGCTGGTGCGCTTCAACCCCAACGGCGATGCTGACCTGAATGGCCGTCAAGTCGAGCGCCTGGCGCGACTCTCCCATTGGCTGCGCGAGGCGGGACGCGAACTCCTCTTCGAACTATTGGTCCCCCCCACGCCGGATCAGCTGCGCAGCGTGGAGAACGATCCGGGCCGCTTCGACGCGGAGCTCCGCCCGGAGCTGGTCTCCCGGGCGGTCGCCGACCTGCAGAACGCCGGCATCGAGCCCGCGGTCTGGAAGATCGAGGGGATCGAGGATCGCTCCGGGTGTGAGCTGGTCGCCGCGACGTGTCGGCGAGAGGGACGCGACGAGGTCCGGTGCCTGATCCTCGGACGCGGCGCCGACGAGTCGAGGGTCGAGCACTGGCTCCGGGTCGCCGCGCCGGTCGAGGGCTTCGGCGGCTTTGCCGTTGGCCGGACGATCTGGTGGGACGCGGTCGCGGCGAATCTGGCGGGCCAGATCGGCCGCGACGAAGCCGTATCGACCATCGCCGGGCGCTACCTGCACCTGATCGACGTCTACTGTCAGTCCGGATGACAGATGCGACTGCCGCCACCGACCCGCGCTTCGGCGTTTCGCTGGTACCCGCGACCGAGTCGCTCGATCTGATCCGGGATGCGACCCGCGCCGCCGACGAGGCCGGCGTCGATCTCCTCGGCATCCAGGACCATCCCTACCAGCGGCGGTTCCTGGACACGTGGTCGCTGATCCCGACGCTCATCGCGGAGACAAAGCGGATCTCCTTCTTCACCGATGTGGCGAACCTGCCGCTGCGGCCGCCGGCCGTCATGGCGAAGGCAGCCGCGTCACTCGACGTGCTGAGCGGCGGCCGCTTCGAGTTGGGCCTTGGCGCCGGCGGCTACCACGACGTGATCGCCGGCTTCGGCGGGCCCCGGCACACTCCGGGCGAGGCCGTCGAGGCCCTCGAGGAGGCGATCGACGTGATCCGGCTGCTGTGGTCCGAGGAGCGTTCGGTCTCGTATGACGGCGAGCACTACCGACTGGACGATGCGCGCCCGGGGCCGCGGCCCGCGCATCCGATCGAGATCTGGGTGGGCGCGTTCAAGCCGCGGATGCTTCGGCTCGTCGGCCGGAGGGGCGACGGGTGGCTGCCGTCGCTCGGCGTGATGAGCCAAGACGAGCTGCGCGACGGGAACCGGCGCATCGACGAGGCGGCCGAGAAGGCCGGTCGCGAGCCGGGCGCGATCCGGCGCATCGTCAACCTGCAGGGCCTGATCGGCGACGAGCCTCCGCCGGCCCGCTCGGAGCTGCCAGTGGGGTATCTGGCCGGGGAGCCGCTGTCCGGATCAGCCGACTGGTGGGTCGAGACGCTGGGCGACCTGCTCGACGACGGCTTCGACACCGTCGTCCTCTGGCCGGTCGACAGTCATCGTGAGCAGGTCGAGATCCTGGCGAGCGAGGTCATACCGCCGCTCCGTTCGTCCGCCTGAAGGATTCGGCGCCGGGGACCGCTATGCCCGGTCAGCTTCCGACGTCGAGAACGGCCTTGCCTCGGACTTTGCGCGACAGCAGCGCCTCCGCCGCCTCTGCCGCCTGGTCCCAGGGTCCGCGCCAGCCGATCTGAGGATCGAGCTCACCGCGCCCGACGAGCTCGACGAGATCGGCGAGGTCATCCGCGAACGGGGTACTCACCTGGAAGCGCTCTAGCCGCCAGGCCCGGTGCTTCTCGACCTGCAACACCTCCAGGGTCAACGGCGCACGAGAGGCGCGCCCGATCCATTGCGCCGTCCCGCCGTGATCGAGCAACCCGAGCGCGTCCGCGAGCTGCGGCCCGCCGACGGTGTCGAGTACACCGAACAATGGGCGGGAGACCCCGTCGAGGCCGACGACCACCTCCGCGGCACCGAGCTCGGAAAGTCCCGCGCCGTGATCCGGGCTGCCCACGGATGCAACCACGTGGGCGCCCGATCGGGCCGCGAGCTGCACCGCGAAACGTCCCACCCCTCCGGAGGCACCGGTGACCAGTACGCGATGGCCGTCCACGTTGCCGAGACCGCGCAGCGCTTGGAGTGCAGTGACCCCGGCCACCGGGAGGGCGGCGGACGCGCCGAGGTCGACCGATTCGGGCACGACCGCAAGGTTCGCCGCGTCGATCGCTCGCAGCTCGGCCCACGCTCCGCTCCAGGCGAACGTCACCACGCGGGTGCCGGCCGGAGGGCCCGTGCCGTCCGCTGCCGACTGGGCGACGACGCCCGCCGCGTCCCATCCGAGAACCTCGCCGGGCTCGGGTTGCCCAGACCTGAACCCCAGCTCGCCGAAGTTCAAGCCGACGGCTGCAACCTCGACCAGCGTTTCGTGCTCACGCGGCTCTGGGTCCGGAGCCTCGCCGAGCCGCAGAACGGGCGATCCCCCGGGGTCAAAGACCAGCGCGCGCAGGCTGGTCCTCCGATTCAGGACCGGGGGCGCTCTCGGCGGGCTCGACGCCCGCCGCCTCGTACGCCTCGCGCTGGTCGAGCGTCTCGCGCTCGAGGAGCACCCGGGCCAGGGCTTCGAGCCGCCCGCGCTCGCGCTCGAGCAGCTGGATCACCTCATCCTCGGCGCCGTCGACGATTCGCCGGACCTCCTCGTCGACCAGCTGCTGGGTCGGAGTCGATGCGGGGACCACGCCGGGCAAGAGCGCGCCGTCCTGGCGCCCATCGGTGACGGCGACGGCGCCGATCGAGTCGCTCATCCCCCAGCGGCCGACCATGCCGCGGGCGATCTGGGTCAGGTTCTGGATGTCCGACTCGGCCCCGGTGGTGATGTCGCCGTAGATCACCTTTTCGGCCGCACGTCCGCCAAGCGCGACCTTGATCTTTCCGATGAGCTCGTCGCGCCGGTAGCTGTAGCGATCGCTCTCCGGGGTGGCGAGCGTCACGCCCAGGGCCTGGCCGCGCGGGATGATCGAGATCTTGCGGACCGGGTCGGCGCCCGGGGTGAGCATGCCGACGAGCGCGTGGCCGGACTCGTGGTACGCGGTGCGCTCCCGGTCCGCGTCGGTCATCACCACCTGGCGCTCGGTGCCGAGGATGATCTTCTCGATCGCGTCGGTGAGGTCCCGTTGCTCGACGGCGGTGTGATCGCGCCGGGCGGCGAACAGGGCGCCCTCGTTGACGAGCAGCGCGATGTCGGCGCCGGTCGTTCCCGGCGTCGACGCCGCGATGCGCTCGAGGTCCACGTCGGGCCCCAGCGGCACGGAGCGGGTGTGGATCTTGAGGATCTCGACGCGGCCCGGGCGGTCGGGCGCATTGACCGCGATGCGCCGGTCGAACCGCCCCGGCCGCAGCAGCGCCGGGTCGAGGATCTCCGGGCGGTTCGTGGCGGCAAGGACGATCACGTTCGTCCCAGCCTCGAAGCCGTCCATCTCGGTGAGGATCTGGTTGAGCGTCTGCTCGCGCTCGTCATGGCCGCCGCTGATCCCGCCGACGTTGCCCGAGCGCGAGCGGCCGATCGCGTCCAGCTCGTCGATGAAGACGATCGCCGGCGCCGATTCCTTCGCCTGCTTGAACAGGTCGCGAACGCGGGAGGCGCCGACCCCGACGATCGCCTCGACGAACTCCGAGGCCGATAACGAGAAGAAGGCGGCGTCCGCCTCGCCCGCGACCGCGCGGGCCAAGAGCGTCTTGCCGGTCCCGGGCGGCCCGTAGAGCAGCACTCCGCGCGGGATCCGCGCGCCGAGCCTCGTGTAGCGCTTCGGGTTCTTGAGGAAGTCCACGACCTCGACCAGCTCGTCCTCGGCCTCGTCGATCCCCGCTACGTCCTCGAACGTGACCCGATCCTGCTCGCCGAGAGTCACGCGCCGCGCCGTCGAACGGCCGAAGCCGCCCAGCACGCCGCCCGAGCCGCCGCCGGTCTGGCGGCGGTAGAGCCAGACGAAGAACGCGACCAGCAGGATCGTCGGGAGGAAGCCGAGCAGGAGGGAGAGCCAGAGCGACCGCCCGCTGTCCGGTGCCTCAGCGTTGATGATCACGTCCTGCTCCGCGAGCAGCTCGGTCAGCTGCGCGGGATCGATGAACGCCGGGACCTCGGTCTCGAAGCTCGTCACGGTCACCGGCTCGTCGTCGCCGGGCGGGTCGTAGGTCGCCTCGCTCTCCAGCTCACCCTCGATCGAGCTCTCCTGCGAGCTGATCTCCTCGACGTTGCCGGCCTCGACCTGGTCGACGAAGAACGGCTGGTAGGGCACCCGTTCGCGCTCGGCGGGGGATCCGGTGACGAACGAGATGATGACGTTCACCGCCAGCAGCCCGAGCACGATCGCGATGAACGTCCGGTTCCGCGGGATCATCGGCGGCTTGGACTCAGCCGGGGCTCCGCGCCCCTCGGGCGCGGGCTCTCTCTCGGCGGGCGGGTCAGGGGCCAGGGGAATGACTGTACTCGCCGTCGGCTCTCACCACAGGACCGGAACGCCGTACCGCGCGAGCCGCTTGTCCGCGCTGACGAGCGTCCGGCCCTCCACCGCCGCCTGCGCGACGAGCAGCCGATCGAACGGATCACGGTGGTGCCACGGGAGCCGCTCGACCTCCTCGGCATGCAGGGCTGTAACGGGCAGCCCTTCGAAACCGAGCCCGGTGAGCGCCCTCGCCCAACGATCCTCGATCGTCAGCTTGCCGAGGGATCGCTTGATCGCGATCTCCCAGACGCTGGCCGCGCTGACCGCGATCTGGTTGCGCTCGTCCTCGAGCGCCTCGACGGCCGCTCGCGACACGCGCTCCCGGTCGCCGAGAAGGAGCCAGACGGCGACGTTGGTGTCGAGCAGCAACCCGTTCACGCGTAACCGTCGAAGTCCGGCGGCACCTCGTCGAAGTCGGCCGCCATCGACCCCTCGAGGTCTCCCCAGATCGTCCGCCCGCCCGTCTTCGCCGGAGCTCGCACCAGCATTGCCACCGGCTCGCGGCCGCGTCGGATCACAACCTCCTCGCCGGCCTCGACTCGGCGCAGAAGGCGGGAGAGCTGTGTCTTCGCTTCCTGGACCGTTACCTCCATCGCCGTGATGGTACCACTTGGTCGACCAGATTGACCTGGTCAACTACTCGGCTGGCGCGCCTGCGCCACTCGACGACCTCGAGGGCGAGCAGGACCAGCGCCGGCGGTACCGTGCCGGGCAGCGAATCGACCACGAGGAAGAGCTGGTTGAACGCCTGCGCGACGACGAATGTCGCCACCGCGGCGAGCACCTGGGGGCGCCGTTCGGCGGCGAGGATGCCGCCGACCAGTCCGGCGACGAAGAAGTCGCCGTAGTCGGTCGAGACGTTTCCGATCTCGGCGACCTGGAGCCGCGGCAGCCCTGCGGGCGCGGCGGCGTTGAATTGCGCGTTCTGCTCCCCGAAGAAGTCACCGAAGATGAAGACGGCGTCGATCGTGGCCATCGCGAACACGCCGGCCTTCAGCAGCGTCAGCGGCGTCGCGCCGGCGAGCAGCCGCCCGACCGTCACGCAGGAGCCGACGATCAGGGCGAGCCTGCCGACGCGGCCGGCCGGGTCGTCGGGCGCGATCATGGCCGCCACCAGCATCGGCACGACCAGCACCGCCATCCACGGCCGCGCGCCGTGAGCGGCCCACCCCAGGGCGAGCGCGCAGCCGGGCGGGACGAGGAGGATCGCGATCCAGGTCAGTGCCTCGGCGCTCTCGGCCGCCACGGTGATCGCCACGACGGTCGCGACGACCGACAGCGGCGCCACCAGCGACCAGCCGCCGCCGCCGAATCGCCGAAGGATCAGGGGCAAGCCCGCAGCCGGGAGTGCGACGCAGAGCGCCTGCGCCGCGTCGAGCAGCGAGGTATCGGCCTCCAGGTACACCGCCCACAGCGTGACAAGCGGCTGGCGCGCCGCGGTGTCATCGTTGGCGCGTGTCGCCGAGGGCCAGGATCGTCGCGCGCCGGGTGATCGTCGTGGCCGTCGTCGGCCTCCAGGTCGCGTTCGTGGCGCGGGGCTACCGGGCGGACCACAAGGAGTTCGCGTTCCAGATGTTCCCCGAGTCGAGCACCTGGAGCGCGGACATCGTCCGGGTCACGGCCGACGGCCGGCGCGTCCCCGTTGCCGAGCCGTGGTCGGGGTATCGCTGGGAGGAGCTGGTGCAGGACCGGGGCCTGAGCTATCCCGCGGTCCGCCACCACGCGGACGCCGGGCTCGAGAACCAGCTCGCGTTCCTCGAGTCCGCCCTCGACTGGGTCGCGGACAACACACCGCGGGACGGCGAGACGCAGTACCTGGAGGCGACGGTCACCTCGTGGCACAACGACGACCCGCCCGAGGTCGAGGTGATGCGAAGCGACGAGCGCGAGGGCGCCGGGTGAGCGCGCTGGCGCGGTTCGACGAGCTGCTCGGCCGGCCGGTCAGCCTGCGGGCCCTTGCCCTCCTCCGGGTGCTCGCCGGGCCCATCGTCCTCCTTCACCTCGAGCCCTTCCTGTCCGACGCGTCGAGCGGCGAGACGTACAGAGACGCGTTCCACGAGCCGTACGCCAACTGGTATCCCGAGCTTCCCGAGGGGGTCTACGTCGGGCTGCTCTGGGTTGCGGCGCTGGCGGCGGTTGCGATGTCGCTCGGCCTCCTGACCCGGCTGGCGACGGTGGCGACCTTCGGGATCGTCACCTACAACGTCTTCCTCTCCACCACCCACTTCCACAACAACCGGGCGTACCTGATCATCGTGCTCGGCCTGCTCGCGGTGGCACCGTGCGGGCGGGAGCTGTCCCTGGACGCCTGGCTCCGCCGCCGTCGCGAGCGGCCGCCCCTCGACACCGCAGCGCCTGGCTGGCCTCTCTGGCTGCTGCGGTTCGAATGCGCCGCGATCTACGGGGCGTCGGGCCTGTCGAAGCTCGTCGATCCCGACTGGTTCGGCGGCACCGTGACCTGGCAGCGCGTGGTCCGGGCACGCGAGGACCTCGAGGCGTGGCCGCTACCGGACTGGGCGATCTCGGTCCTCACCGACCAGGGCTTCCACGTCGCCGCGGCGAAGTTCATCGTGCTCACCGAGGTGTTCATCGCGCTCGGGCTCTGGTGGCATGGAACACGCTACGCCGCAGTCTGGGTGGCGGTCGTCTTCCACCTCTCGATCGAGACGTCGGCGTCCGTTCAGGTGTTCTCGCTGCTCGGGATCGCCGTGCTCCTGGTGTGGGCGGTTCCCTCCACCCGCGACCGCGTGCTCCGGCTCGACCCGGCCCGGCACCGGCGCCTGGGCGCGAGCGTTAGAGCCCTTGACTGGCTCGCGCGCTTCCGGATCGAGCCCGGTCCTCCCGGCTCGGCGCCGGAGGTCACCGACCGGGACGGCACCGTGTTCCGCGGTGGGCCCGCGGTCGCGTTCGCGTTCAGCCGCCTGCCGCTGACCGCCTGGTTCGCGCTCCCGGTGCTCCTCCTGCCCGCGGTCCGTCGCGCGCGACGCTCGGGACGCGAGATGATGCCCGCCCCCGTGCCCGCGAACGAACAGTGATCGCCAAACGCCTCTGGAGGGCCGGCCTCGTGCTGGCGGCGGCGGTCTCGCTTGCGTTCGTGGCGGTCGCCCCGCCCGAGCACTGCCCGGCGGTCACCGCACCGCAGCTCCGCGAGTCGGCCCAGGCAAGCGTCGACTGGTTCGTCCGCAACCAGGACGACGACGGAACCTGGCTCTACCTCTACAACGCCGATGACGACCTGGCCGCGGCCGAGTACAACGCGGTCCGGCATTCCGGGGTCACCATGGGCCTCTACCAGGCTGCGGCGGCGGACCTGCCGGGAGCCCTGCGCTCGGCCGATCGGGGGACGGAGTGGGCGCTCGACACCCTCTATGAGGGCGACGGCTGGGCCGCGGTCGAGTACCTCGGCGAGGTCTCAACCGGAGCGAGCGCGCTCCTCGTGGCCGGGCTTGCGATCCGCCGAGAGGCCACCGGTGACGAGCGCTACGACCAGGAGCTGCGCCGGCTGGGGCGCTTCCTCCTCACCCAGGCCGAGCCGACCGGCGCCGTGCTCGCGCAGTACGACCCGGTGGCCGGCGAACCCGTGGCCGGCGAGTACTCCGACTACTACACCGGGGAGGCGTACTGGGCGCTGGCGCTCCTGCACCGGGCGTTTCCCGGCGAGGGCTGGGACGAGGCGGCGGACCGGATCGGCGCCTACCTCGCGACCTCGCGCGACGAGGTCGAGGACAACTGGCCGGCCCTCCCCGATCACTGGGCCGCCTACGGCGCCGCGGAGACCGTCGAGTTCCCCGAGCGGGGCGACCCGCCGCTCACCGAGGCGGAGGTCGACTACGGGCGCCGGCAGGCGGAGCTGTTCGGCAGCGCGACCAGGTGGGTCAGCCAGCAGTTCGGGCCGTGGGGCGAGGTGGTCCGCGGGAGCGATACGCCCCGCGGCGGCGGATACGGGGTGATCAGCGAGGCATTGACCGGATGGTGGCTGGTGGCGCGGTCCGAGCCGAGGATGGCCGATCTCGAGGAACCGATCGCCGAGCGTGCTTCGTGCGTCGCCGGGCTCGCCGTCGATCAGCAATCCGACGCCGAGGACGCGGCGAGCGCCGTCGACCCCGAGCGGGTCGAGGGGGCGTGGTTCCTTGACGGCGAGACCCGGATGGACGATCAGCAGCACGCGCTCGCCGGGCTGCTGCGGACGATTCCGATCGTCGAGGCGAGCGCGGGCTCACCGGACGTGTCCGACCCCGAGGACAACGCGCCGTCGGCCTGGCTCTGGGCGGTCGCCCTGATCCTGGCGCTGAACCCCGCTCGGGCAGCCTTCGGGATCCCCCGCGCGGGGCGGTCGCCGCAGGATGCGGTCCGGCTGGCCGCCCTGGGCGGCGCGATCGGCGGACTGGCCGTCTGCGCCGTCGCGGTCGTGGCGGACCCGCTGCTGGATGCGCTCGACGTCAGCGACCCCTCGTTCCGCGTCGCCGCCGGGATCATGGCCGTGATCGCCGGAGCTGGCGACCTGTTCCGGCGCCCACCCCCGCCCGAACCCTCTCTCGCCGGCCGGGGCGCCGCTTTGGTCCCGGTGGCGATCCCCGTCGTCGCACGGCCCGCGCTGCTGGTCTTGGCGCTCGGGGCCGGTGCCGACCAGGACCTTCTGGTGTCCGCCGGCACGATGGTGGCCGGCGTGGCGCTGTTGACCGGGCTCGTAGCGCGGGTGTCCACCGAGGGCTCGGGCGGCCGGGCCCTGCGGTGGCTGGGCCGCCTGCTTGCCGCGGGACTCGTCGCCTGCGGGGTCGTTCTCGGGATCGACGGCGTTCTCGACGTCTAGCTAGTAGTAGCGATGAATTCGCCAGCCCTGGATCGTCTTAATTGATGCCGACGACGACCCGCGACCCAAGGAGGTCCAAGATGAGAATCCTCGCCGTCAACTCATTCGTTTCGCTGGATGGCGTCATGCAGTCACCGGGCGGACCCGACGAAGACCCCACCGGCGGCTTCACGCACGGCGGCTGGGGCGTCAACTACTTCGACGACGAGATGATGGGACAGGTGGCCGAATCCGGCCCTTACGAGCTGCTGCTCGGCCGCGGGACCTACGAGATCTTCGCGGCCCACTGGCCCCATGACGAGGGGCCGATCGCCGACCAGCTCAACAACACGCGGAAGCACGTCGCCTCGCGAACGCTCGAGCAGGTGCAGTGGAACAACTCGACTCTGATCACGGGCGATGTCGCCGAGTACGTCGCCAAGCTCAAGAGTGAGGACGGCCCCGAGATCCAAGTCCACGGCAGCCCTGGCCTGATCCAGACTCTCCTCGAGCACGACCTGATCGACGAGTACCGGATGTGGATCTTCCCCGTGGTACTCGGCAGCGGCAAGCGCATCTTCGGTAGCGGCGCGATCCCCGCCGCAATGAGGCTTGTCGACAGCAAGGTGACGAAGACCGGCGTCACGATCAATACCTACGTGCGAGCCGGCGAAATCAACACGGGTTCGTTCGAGTTCGACGAGCCGACCGATGCCGAGCTCGAGCGGCGCCGCAGCCTCTAGCCGTCCTGGTCGCTCCCGCCGTCGCGCCCGCGGTTCGCTGGGGGTATCGTCGGAAGCGATGAACGGCGCCGAGCGCAAGCTGGCGACGATCGTGTTCGCGGACTTGGTGGGCTCGACGACGCTGGTGGCCGGGCGCGACCCGGAGGATGTCCGCAAGTCGCTGGAACCGTTCTTCGAGGCCGCGCGGATCGCTCTCGAGGAGCACGGTGGGAGGGTCGAGAAATACATCGGCGACGCGGTGATGGCCGTGTTCGGCGTGCCCCGCGCACACGGGGACGACCCCGACCGGGCCGTTGCCGCGGCGCTCGCCCTCGTCGAGCGGCTCGCCGCCCAAGGCGACGAACTCGAGTTGCGGATCGGGATCGAGACCGGCGAGGTGCTCGCCAGCGCTTCGGGCGGCGACCTGGCGGTGACCGGGGAACCCGTCAACGCCGCCGCGCGGCTGCAGCAGGCCGCCGAGCCGGGCGAGGTGCTGGTGGGCACGCGGACGGCGAGCGCATGCCGGACGGCGACGTTCGGCGATCGCCGGAAGGTCGCAGCGAAGGGGTTTCCGGCACCGATCGAGGCCCGGCCGGCGCGCGGATCGAGCGACCGCGACTCGGTCGGCACCGCTGCGGCTCGACCGCGGCCGACGCCCCTGCTCGGTCGTGCCGCCGAGCTCGAGGCGCTACGCCTCGCCTACCTGCGGTCGGTTCGCGAGCGCCGGCCGCGAATGGTGTTGATCGTTGGCGAGGCCGGCGCCGGCAAGACCCGTCTCGCATCCGAGCTGATCGACGCGGTCCGCGCGCTCGATCCCGCCCCGCTCCTGCTCACCGGGCGCAATCCGCCCTACGGCGACGGGATCGCGTTCTGGGCACTGGCCGAGCTGCTTCGCGCGGCGGCCGATGCTCCGCGCGACGCCGGCGCCGAGCAGGTCCGTACGGCGCTCGCCGCCCGGCTCAAACGGGTCGGGACGCCGCGCGCCGAGGAAACGGCGACCACCCTGGCGGCAACCCTCGACGGCGGCGACGCCGACAGCGACGCCGCCGCGATCCGTCGCTCGTGGCGCCAACTGATCGCGGGGCTCGCCGACGAGCGCCCGGTGTTGATCGCCGTCGACGACCTCCACTGGGCCGACGACGGCGTCCTCGATCTCGTCGAGGACGCCGTGCGCCTGCCCGCGCAACCGGTCCTGGTCGTCTGTACCGCGCGGCCCGAGATCGAGGAGCGCCGGCCGGACCTGTCCGCCGATGAACGCCGCGAGCGCATCGAGCTCGGACCGCTCGCACCGGCAGCGTCCGAGGAACTGGCGGCCGCGCTCGTCGCCGGTGCCGACCTCGATCTCACCCACCAGATCGCTCTGGCGGGCGGCGGCAACCCCTTCTTCACGGAGGAGATCGCCCGCGCGATCGCCGCCGACGACGCGGACGTCGGCAAGCGCCTGCCGGACACGGTCCAGGCCGCGGTCGCCTCGCGCCTCGACGCGCTGCCGGCGCGGGAGAAGCGCGCGATTCAGTACGCCGCGGTCCTCGGCGACCGGTTTCGGAATGAGGCGCTCGCAGAGCTCCTGGGCTCGGACCCCGCCGACGCGCTCGTGGCGCTCGAACGACGGACCCTGATCGAGGACCGGACGGCCGACGAGGCCGGCCTCTATGGGTTTCACCATCAGCTGATCCGTGATGTCGCGTACGCCTCGCTGACGCGAGCCGAGCGGGTCGAGCTCCACGTTCGCGCCGCCGCCGGGGTTGCATCCCGGGCCGGCGAGCGCTACGCCGAGCTCGCCGAGGTGATCGCCTTCCACTTCGCCCGGGCCGCCGACCTCGACCCGGACGAGGAGCGGCGCCGTGCCGCGTTCGACGCGAGCACGCAGGCGAGCGCCTACGCGGCGCGGCGCGGCGCGGCGGCTCGGGCCCAGGAGCTGGCCGAGCAGGCGGCCGGGTTCGCCCCGGACGACCAGCGTCTGATCGACGTGCTGAAGCGAGCCTCCGACCTCGCCATGCACAGGCTGCGCGGCGACGACGGGGTCCGGCTCATGGTCGCTGCCGCCGAGCGGTCCGAGGAGGCCGGCGACGCGATCGGGGCGGCGCGCTGCTACGCGATCGCGGTTGAGTACGCCAGCCGGCTGGGCGGCGTCGCCGGCCGGTTCGAGGAGTCGTATCTGCTCGAGCTGCTCGAGCGCGCCGAACGTCTCGCCCCGAATCCCGATCCCGACCTCGGCGCCCGCCTGAAGCTCGACCGAGCCTGGCTCACCTGGTCGTACGGCCGACCCGACGAGATGGCCGGGCCGGTCGCCGAAGGGCGTGAGCTCGCCCAAGAAACAGAAGACGTCCTACTTCAATCCTGCGCATTGGACGCAGGTTCGGCAACCGCCTGGTGGGCGGGCCGATACGACGAGGTCGAGGAGCTGAACCGCGAGCGAGTTGAGGTTCTCGCGCGCGCGCCGCAATCCGCGCGGGTCGCGCTCGAGCGAAGCGACGCGATCAGCATGATCTTCGAATCACTGCTCCGGACGGGCAGGTTGCGCGAGGCGCTGCAGTGGGACGAGCTGAACGCGAGCGAGCTCGCCGCAGTCGCCCCGCACGTCGCGGGCGTGCGCTCGATCCAGGCGCTGTACCAGCTCGGCGACTGGGACCGGGCGATCGAGCGCGGCGACCGTGTGCGGGACAACTGGGTCGCCGAAGGGCGGCCGCCGTTCGTACCGTTCGCGCCCGACCTCGCGGCCGTCGCGACGATCCACGGGCTGCGCGGCGACGAGGCCGCGCACCGCGACTGGGCCTCGGTCGCCGAGGAGGTCGCCGGAAGCAGCCAGCAGCTTCCCGGGGTGCGGATGTTCGAGGCGGAGGTGGCCCTTCACTTCGGCGACGTCGAGCGGGCCGTCGACCTGGTCGATGGGCTATGGGCTGGCTTCTGGTGGCAGGGCCCGTTCCTGGCCCGGCGGGCGGAGATCTTCGCGATGGCCGGTCGCCGGGACGCTGGTGAGGCACTCGAGCAGGCCGAGGCACGGCCTGCGGGCGACCCGTTCTCGACCGCGGTGGCGCTCCGCGCCCGCGCGGTGCTGGCCGGGGATGATGCGCCGCTCCGCGAGGCGCTCGAGATCTTCGAGCGGGGCGAATGGGCTTACGAGTCGGCCCGGACGCGGTGGATGCTCGGCGGGGCGGAAAGGGATACGGCCCGGGACGTGCTCGCCGGGCTCGGGGCGGTCATCGACGAGTAACGACCCGCCAGGCGGCGCGGCGCCGGCGCCGCGCGTCAGGGGCGTCCGCCGCCGTGCCCTGGGTTGCCGATGTGGCCCGGCGGGACGTCGCCCCCGGCCTGACCGGGAGGCGTACCGCCCTGGCCAGGCGGGGTGCCGCCGTGTCCGGGCGGGGTCCCCGGCGGCGCGCCGCATGGGTCGGGGTCTGGATCGGGGTCGGGATCCGGGTCCGGGTCTGGATCGGGGTCGGGATCCGGGTCCGGGTCTGGATCGGGGTCGGGATCCGGGTCCGGGTCAGGATCCGGGTCCGGGTCAGGATCAGGATCGGGGTCTGGATCAGGATCGGGGTCGGGATCGGGATCCGGGTCGGGATCCGGGTCTCGGGATCAGGATCCGGGTCGGGATCCGGGTCGGGATCGGGATCGGGTCGGATCGGGATCGGGATCAGGATCGGGGTCGGGGTCCGGGTCGGGATCGGGGTCGGGATCGGGATCGGGATCCGGGTCGGGATCGGGATCGGGATCGGGATCGGGGTCAGGATCGGGATCGGGATCGGGATCGGGATCGGGATCGGGATCGGGATCCGGATCGGGATCGGGGTCGGGATCGGGATCGGGATCGGGGTCGGGATCGGGATCGGGATCGGGGTCGGGATCGCGGATCGGGATCGGGATCAGGATCGGGATCTGGGTCCGGATCGGGATCGGGGTCCGGGCCGGGGCCGACCGTGCCTCCGCCCGGGTCCCAACCAGTGTTTCCCCCCGTGCTGTCACCGCCGGAGGCACCGGTTGCAGAGGGGTCGTCCGAACCGCCGGTAGCGCCGGGCGGTGCGGCCTCGCCAGGCCCCGCCTGCTCGCTTGCCGGGCTCAGGTTGGGACCGCCGGAGTCCGCCCGGGCCTTGGCGGTACCCCCTCCTGGGCCGCCGTTGCCCCCAGGGCCGGACGGCGCCCGCGAGGCATGGATCACATCGTCTCGAGCACTGTCAAGGCCTGCCGGGTCGCCCGCGGCTTCGATTCCGGCAGCCGCCGCCGACTTCGGGGCGGGATCCGCCAAGATCGCTGTCGCCCCCTCATACGCACCCACGCCGACGGCTCCGGTGACCAGTGCCGCGGCCGTCAGCTTCAGCGCCACAGAGCCGGCCATCGGGGCGCCCCCCGAGGCCACGCCAGCGGTTCCCACGGTGGCCCCTGCACCGCCGGCGCCGCCGCTCGCTCCGCCTCCCGCGAACACCTGCTCCAGCACCGCAACCGAAAAGAACGGTGCAAGGGGCGGCGCGAGGAGAGCGAAGGCGGGTCGGCGCCGGCGGATCGCCTCTTCGAAGTCCCGGCACGGCTCGCAGCCTCGAAGGTGCGCACGCACCTTGCGCCCCCGCAGCAGTCGCCGGTCGTGCGCCGAGATGCGCTCGCGCACCAGCTCGCAGCTCATGTCATGGCCGGCTCGGAGATCATGCAGCGCCGTGCGTGCCTCGTAGACGAGCTGCTTACCGCCCGCCTCCGACGTCCCGAGCGCGACCGCAATCTCGGCGTAGGCGAGGCCGCTGAGCTCGCGCATGACGATCGCGCCGCGTTGCCGCTCGGGGAGCGCTCCGAGATCGGACACGAGCGTGCGAAGCTCCTCGCGGGTCTCCGGATCGTCGGTGACGGCCGCCACGGGCGGAGCTTCGGTGGGCGCCTCTCGGGTGCGGCCCCGGATGATCGAGATCGATTCGTTGTGGGCGATCCGGAAGAGCCAGGGCTTGAAGGCTCCCTCGATCGGACGCGCGCGGAGGGACGCGAGTGCGGCCAGCATCGAGCTCTGCAGGGCGTCGCGCGCGTCGGCCTCCTGCCGCAGCATCGAGAGGCAATAGCGGTAGACGCCCTGGTGATGGCGGTCGTAGAGCGTCCCGAAGGCGTCGTCGTTCCCTCCCGCGACCATGGTCGCGAGCTTCTCGTCCGTGAGAACTCCAAATAGCCGCCCGGAAAGCCGTGGTTGGCCGGCCGCCCTGAGCGCGACGGCGTCATCCATGTACCTGGATTATGGTAGTCCACTTCAGCGTGTCAATAGCTGGGGACATCCCCGCTCGGCGTTACAGGGCTTGCTCCAACATTCGTCCATGGCCCGCCGACGGCACGAAGACCAGGGGCGGCACCAGACGGTCGACCTCCTGGGCGGAGAGCTCGATTTCGCCGGCGATGCTCGAGGCGAGGCGCGCAAGATCGTGCCCGTAGGCCGTGAGCACGATCCCCCTTGGAGAGATCGCGAGCTTGTGGCCCCCCCGACCACGAGCCCTGATGCACAGCGCTGCGCGCCTCGCCTGTCTGTTGTGGTTCACCCTCACCGGCTCCTCCCCGTCCGTGGAAACTTGTCCCCCTGACCACGAGCGGGGAAGACGGAAGTAAGGACCTATTGCCGGTTTCTTACGGAAGCCGTTCGCTTCGCGACTGCCGAGCACGCGGCGACGCCGGCCGTGCTCCGCGCCGGCCTCGGGGCCGAGCGGCGGGGCCGGCCTCAGCCGCCGAGCCCTCGTCCGCGCTCAGCACGATTCGCTGAACCCGCCTGACCGTCGCGAGCTTGGAGACGATGTCCTCGGCGAGCGTGCCGGAGTCGATCGCGTACTGGCCCGCCGCGATCTGCCCTCTGAGCTCTTCCAATGAGGACGCGTGCATCCGTGCACTCCCAATCCTACTCCCCGTTCAGATTCGGGTGCGGGCTCGCGCCAGGCGGTAGAGGGGTCGTTGCACCTGCAATAATTGATCCGGAAGCTTAATCCCCGTCGCGGAGGAATCGACATGGACGTTGTCTTTCTGGTCGGAAGGGTGCTCTTCGCCCTGCTCTTCGTCAGCTCCGGATTCATGGCTCACCTCGGCGAAGGCGGCAAGCAGGGCCGGGAGTACGCCCGCTCGCTCGGCGCGCCGGCTCCCGACCTTCTCGTGCCGCTCAGCGGGATCGTGATCATCGCCGGCGGCCTGATGATCGCCCTCGGCCTCTGGGCTGACCTCGGCGCGCTGCTGGTGATCGGGTTCCTGGCCGGAATCACGCCGATCCTGCATGCCTTCTGGAAGGTCGACGACCCGCAGATGCAGCAGATCCAGAGCGCGATGTTCTTCAAGAACGTCGCCCTGTTGGGCGCCGCGCTGATCATCTTCTACGTCTACAACCAGGGTCAGGATCTGGATCTCTCGATCACCGACGCCTTGTTCGGCCGCATCTGAAGCTGAGCTAGAAGGTCACGCCGCAAGGCACGCAGCAATAGCCATCGTCGCCTGCGTTGCGGTGACAGGGCGCGCTGCACTCTGGGCAATCGTGGTCCTCGCCGGCGAGCTTTGTCTCGAGGCGGGGACGCAGGTCAGCGCGACGAGCGGTGGCTCTCATCCAGCGAGGGCTGAAGAGGAAAGGATGGGTGAGGGCGCGCGCGGGCATCGGTGAGGTTCGAGCATCAGCGCGGCATCGTCCTCGCCGCAGATGACAACTTGATGAAGGCCGCATGGGAACCAGCTGGATAGCCCACCAGGGCGCCGCGGGCCTCGTCCCACAACTTCAGGCCGAACGCACCGACGCTGCTGCGGACGGTGACGACGGGGGTGCGCGCGAACATCGGGTGCTCCTCGTGCGCCGCGCGCAGACGGTAGTTCGGGATCCTCGCGCTGAGGTGATGAACGTGGTGGTAGTTCGCGTTGCCCACGACCCACGCGAGCGCTCGCGGAAGTTCGAGGTAGGAGCTCCCCTGGAGCGCCGCCAGCTCGAACTGCCACTCGTCGGTGGCCCGGTAGTAGGTGTCCTCGTACTGGTGCTGGATGTAGAGCATCCACGCGGCTACGGCCCCGCCGGCCACGAGCGTCGTGCCCTGGATCAGCAGGTAGGTCCCAAAGCCGACGAGCGCGCTCCAACCGATCGCCCACGCCGCCAGCGCCAGGTTCGTCGCGACGACGCTCGCCAGGATGCTGCGGGTCATGCCCCGTTGCGGGAACCGGCGCTCGAACAGGAACACGAGGCTCGGCCCGACGAGCATCATCAGCAGCGGGTTGCGGTACGCGCGGTAGCCAAGGCGCCGCAGCCGCGACGCGCGCTCGTATTCGGCGACGGTCATCGTGTAGATCTCGCCAGGCCCGCGCTTGTCGAGGTTGCCGGTGTGGGCGTGATGGAGGCTGTGCTGGCGCTGCCACCAGCGGTAGGGCGTGAACAAGAGGAGCCCGAGCGTGTGGCCCCAGCGAGCGTTGGCCCGCCGCGACTCGAACATCGAGTTGTGGGTCAGGTCATGGAAGAGCGAGTACATCCGGCTGAGGAACACCGTGGCGACCAGGCCGAGGCCGATCGCAACGAGGGCGCCCGGACGGATCAGCGCGGCGATAACCCACACGCCGAGGTACGGCACGATCACGCTTGCGATCTGCGCGAGGCTGCGCAGGCGGTCGGCCTTCACGTACGGCGCCAGGTCGCGTTTCCAGGTCTCGCGGTTGGGGACTGGGACGGTGTTCACGCTCAGGTGTACGCGCCCCGCGGGTCATCCGGATCACCGCTGTCGCCCCTCGCGAACCTGGGTGATAGGCCCGTCGTAGTCCTCGAGCGCCGGCGGTCGATAGTCGGCCGCCTGATCGCGGCGGCGGATCGCGCTCGACGCGACCGCCTCGCAGGTCAGGTGATCCGGGGTGATCGGGCGCCGGTATCGCCGCAGCAGCCGGTAAAGGCCCTTTCGCGAGGTGTGGAGTGACCCGAGCGCATCGGGCGCGACGCAGGCCCCGGTGATCCTGCGCTCCTCGTCGCTCACCAGATCGCAGGGACGCAGTCGCTCCGGATCGATCGCCAGGCCCGAGCCGCTCGCGCGATCGACCATCCAAAGCAGGGCAATCTCGGACAGGCTCGGATCACGGTAGCCGCCGCCGATGTCGCCGTGAACCCCCGAGAACCAGACCTGCTCGAGCGTCTGCTCGGCCTCCTCGGAGCCGAGCGTCCACGGCGTCGGCCGAAACGGGCTTCGCTCCTCGTCGATCGCGAGCGCCTGGTAGGCGTAGCGGACCCGGCTGCTCAGGTCGGTGTCGTGAAAACCCCAGCGCCGGTTGACGAGCCGGCCGAGCCCGAGCCCGTCCAGCGGGATTCCGAGCGAGCCGACCGTGTCCCAGACGCCGATGAAATGGACCATCGGGTCCTGGTCGGGGTGCGAGTGCATTCGCCGAAACAGCATGGCCTCGATCCCGCGCGGCTTCGCGGTAGCGCGCCGCGCCCGGTAGAGGCGGTAGGCGTCCGGAATCCGAGCGAGGTGCTGCTGGCGGAGGATGCCGCTGTTTCGGACCAGGCCGGCGAGGCTGCGGGCCGTGAAAGCCCCGCGGCTGAAGCCGAGGAGGTAGAGCTCGTCGCCGGGCTCGTAGTTCTCGACCAGGAACCGGTAGCACTCGCGCACGTTGCGGGAGATCCCGAACCCGAAGGCGCCGCCCCGCAGGCGCTCGAAGCGCCTGGTTCCGACCCCGGGGTGATAGTGCAGGAGCTGAGCCGTCCCGTCGGGCCCCTCGCGCATCACCGCGAGCGCGAACTTGGCGACGTTGGTCGGCGCCGCAAGCCCGCTTTCGAGCTGATCGGGTCGGTTCCAGGTCCCGTCGCAGCAGACGATCAGGCGCTTGGCCATTCCCCTCAGCGCGTCACGCGGACAGTGATTGTCGTGCGGCTTGACCCAGCCCTGCGTGCCCTCGGGTCAGCCCGGCGGCATCTCGGCGAACTGCGGCGCATCGTCGCCGATCTCGTGCCAGCTGGCCTTGTACGCGACCTGTTGGTGGAAGCTCGGCTTCATGTCGAGGTCGCCCATCAGCCCCGCGGCCACGAAGTAGACCGCGCCGAGGTCGTCGTAGATGCTGGACCCGCAGTTGCTGCAGAAGTTGCGGGGCGCGAGGTGGCTCTCGTAGGTCTTGACGAGGTCCCCGCCCTTGGTGAACCCGAAGTTCTCCTTGGCGACGACGACCCCCGCAAGGCTCGAGCCCGTCCAGTGCTGGCAGCGGGTGCAGTGGCAGTACCCGAGTGCCTGGGGATCCTGAACCTCGTACTCCACGCCGCCGCACAGGCACGTTCCAGTGAGCGTGTCAGCCATCACAGCTCCTCCTTGAGTTGGCGTTGAACGATCCAGGCGCCACGCTACCACTGGTGCGGAGGGACGCGTGCGACCTATCCTCCCGCGGGTGCTGCGGCTCATAACGATCCCGATCAGCCACTACTGCGAGAAGGCTCGCTGGGCTCTCGATCGCGCCGGACTCCGGTACCGGGAGGAGCGCCACGTCCAAGGCATCCACCGGATCGCGGCCCGCCGTGCCGGCGGCGGGGCCACGGTCCCGGTCCTCGTTACCCCTGACGGCGTGCTCGGGGAGTCGGAGGAGATAGTCGCCTGGGTTGACGAGCGGACGCCCGCGGAGCACCGGCTGTTCCCCGACGACCCGGCCGAGCGTGCGGACGTCGAGCGGCTCTGCCGACGTTTCGACGAGGTTCTCGGGCCGACGGGCCGGCGACTGCTGTACGTGCACACGCTCGCTCAGCCCGAGCAGATGCTGCCCTTCAACAACCAGGGCGTCCCGCGTTGGGAGGATCGAGCGCTTCGCCTCGGATGGCCGCTCGCCGTGCGATGGGTGCGGCGCGAGCTCGGCATCCGTCCAGGGCTCGAGGTCGAAGACGAGGCCGCGGTCTGGCGCGAGTTCGACTTCGTCGCCGAGCGGCTTGCCGACCGCAAGCACCTGTGCGGTGAGCGCTTCGGCGCCGCCGACCTGACCTTTGCGGCGCTCTCGGCCTCGGTGGTCGTTCCTCCCGTGTACGGCGTCCCGCTCCCGCAGCCCGAAACTCTGCCCGCCCATACGGCCGCGCTAGTCGAACGCGCGCGCGAGCACCCCGCCGGACGCTACGCGCTGGCGCTCTTCGCCGAGCACCGCCGCGAGAGGGTTGCGGAACCGGCCAAAACCTCCCAATAGCGGTCCGTAACCGGTAGCCTGCCCCGCATGGCACGGAGGCTTCGGAGGGCAACGGCCGTTGTGACGTGCCTGCTTGCCGGCGCTGTCGCCGTGCCGCCGGCGTCCGCGACTCCGATTGACGTCTACTCGTTCGCCAACGGGTGCTACGTCCTTCGCGACACGACGACGAGTCAATACGTCGTCCGTGATGCGCTGGGCTACACGGCCACGGCGCCAAACGTGGGGAGCGCGACCCCGTTTCGGATGCAGGCCACCGCGCTCGGGCGCTACCTGCTCTACGGCCCTGACCGCCGCATGCCCGCCACGACTCCGCTGAACGGGGTCGGATCCACCTCAGCACCCGGTGCTGCCGCTGACTGGCAGCTGCAGGACGCCGGCGGCAAGCTGCGGCTCATCAGCGTGGCCACCGGCCAGCACCTCGGGGTCGGCGCCGCGGGGCGAGTGCGTCAGGTGGCCGACGGCCCGGCGCGGTGGCGCTTCGTGCCAGCGCAGGGCTGCTCCGTGTTTCCCGAAGTGGAGGTGAACGTCACCGGCGTGCCCTTCAAGGGCTCGAGCCCGACCGCCAAGGTGCGGGGCTTCCTCGACGACCACATCCACCTCGGCGCCTTCCAGTTCCTCGGCGGGCGCTTCCACTGCGGCCGGCCTTGGAGCCCCTATGGGGTGACGGTCGCACTCAAGGATTGCGCCGACCACTTCCCCAATGGGGCCGGTGCGCTGGTCGAGAACTTCATCAGCACCGGCAGCCCAGTCGGCACACACAGTCCGGAGGGCTGGCCGAGCTTTGCCGGGTGGCCGCGCGACGAGTCGCAATCCCATGAGGGCACCTATTGGAAGTGGATCGAGCGCGCGTGGCGGTCCGGGCTGCGGCTCATGGTCACCGACCTGGTCGAGAACCGTGCCCTCTGCGAGCTCTATCCGTTGAAGCAAAACAACTGCAACGAGATGACCAGCGCCTATCAGCAGGCCAAAGACATGCTCGCGCTGCAGGACTACATCGACGCTCAGTTCGGCGGTCCCGGAAAGGGGTTCTTCCGGTTGGTCACGACCTCCGCGCAGGCGCGCCGGGTCATCAACCAGGGCAAGCTCGCGGTCGTGCTCGGGATCGAGGTCTCCGAAGTGCTCGACTGCGGCCAGTTCAACGGCACACCGCGATGCGACACGGCGCAGATCGACCGCGAGCTCGACAAGCTCTACGCCGCCGGCGTCCGCTCGATGTTCCCCGTCCACAAGTTCGACAACGCGCTCGGTGGCACGCGGTTCGACAGCGGGGCCACGGGCGTGCTCGTCAACACGGGCAACAAGTACGCCACCGGCCGGTTCTGGACCGCGGACCACTGTGACGACCCGGATCACGACAACACGCCGACCCCGATCGGCAACCAGGAAGCCCAGCTGATGGCGACGCTCTTCGGGCCCGTGCTCACCCTCCCCCTGTTCCAGGGCCAGCTGCCGGTCTACCCGCCCGGACCGCACTGCAACCCGAAGGGCCTCACGGCCCTGGGCGAGCACGTGATTCGCTCGATGATGAGCAGGGGCATGATCGTCGAGACGGACCACCTGAGCATGAAGGCGCGGCGCCAAGTCCTGACGATCCTCGAGTCACAGGGCTACCCCGGCGTGATCTCGAGCCACTCCTGGGGCGATCCCGGCAGCCAGAAGCGCCTGCAGCGGCTCGGCGGAATCGTCGGCCCGATCTCGAGCGTGGCCACCACGTTCGTGGAGGAATGGCAGTTCGCCCGTGCGAACCGTGACCCGAGCCGTTTCTTCGGCACCGGTTTCGGGTCAGACATCAACGGCCTTCACTCCCAGCCTCCGCCCCGCCCAGGCGCCGCGGCGAACCCGGTCACCTACCCGTTCCGCTCGTTCGACGGCGGCAGCCTGATCGACCGCCAGCGGTCGGGAACCCGCGTCTACGACATCAACATCGACGGCGTCGACCACTACGGCCTCTATCCGGACTGGATCGAGGACCTCCGCATGGTCGGCGGGCAGCAGATCGTTGAGGACATGGCCAATGGCGCCGAGGCATACCTCCGAATGTGGTCGCGTGCCGAATCCGCAGCGGCGCCCTAAAGACACCGGTCGGCGTCAACCCCGGTCGGCCGCCCCGAGCCATTCTCCGAAGCTGGGGCCGGCGAGCTTCGCGCCCGGGTTCGGTAGCGCGGCGCCCTCCGCGTAGGCCACGGCGTCCGGGTCGTCGCCCGCTGGGGTGCCCTCGCGGATCTCGAATGACTCACCTCGGCTGGCGAAGAGCGCC
Organism: uncultured bacterium; assembly: GCA_963753385.1. Taxonomy (GTDB): domain Bacteria; phylum Actinomycetota; class Thermoleophilia; order Solirubrobacterales; family 70-9; genus JALZKA01. The sequence goes on along the minus strand of CAVWCC010000013.1, from coordinate 19,495 downwards.
GCCGCCACATCGGCGAGCCGCTCCTCCCGCGGGCCGGCGACCTCGGTGATCCGGCCGTTCTCGATCTCCGGCTCCTCGGCCGCATCGGCGAGCGCTTCGGCGACGACGCGGGCGGCCACGAGCTGCGTCCGGAACTCGGGCAGGTGGGCGACGCCGTCCTGGACCATCCACCCGACCAGTTGGTCGACGAACTCGTGGAACTGGGCCGCGCGAACGATCCGGACCGGGAGCGGTCCTTCGAGCAGCGCCTGCTCCTGCGCGACCTTCGCGGCGTTGTAGCCGCCCTCGAACTTGTCGATTCCGATGATCGAGACGACGACGATCCGCTTCGCGCCGGCTGCGGCGCCGGCTCGCTGCAGGTTCCGCGCCGAGGCGGTGAAGAACGCGGTCGCCTCCTCCTGGTCGGGCGAAGGCCCGGTGGCCGTGTCGATGATCGTCTCGGCCCCGGCAAGCGCCTCGTCGAGGCCCTCGCCGCTGACCACGTCCACACCCTTGGAGCGCGCGATCGGCACCACATCGTGCCCGCGCTGCTCGAGGATCTCGACGAGGTGGGAGCCCACCCGCCCCGTGGCTCCCGTGACGGCAACCTTCTGGCTTCTGTTGCTGCTCTGCATCGTTCTTCCTTTCCGCCGCTTTACCCATAAGACGAACGGGACCGGTTCAGATGGACAACGCGATGCGTTGCTCACCCGCGACATCCCGAGGGGGCCAGGCCCAACTGAGGACTATCGGGGACGACGTACAGTTCGCCCGCCGAGCTATCGAGGAGGCGCGCGAGATGAGCGAGCGCAGTGGAGGGGACGCCGGTCCACCGATGACGCTGGGTGCGGGCCTGCGTCGTTGGTTCCTGCAACCGCCCCGGCCCCACGGCGAGGTGATTGAGGACCGCACGGTCAGCTTCCTTGAGCTCTTTTACGACCTCGTCTACGTGGTGCTTGTCGGTCAGATTGCACACACGCTGGCCGAGGACGTCTCGTGGTCAGGTGTCCTCGATTTCGTTGTCGTCTTCGGGCTGATCTGGATCGGCTGGTTCAACGGCGCCCAGTTCCACGAGCTGCACGGCCGCGAGGACGGTCGCAACCGCTCATTCATCTTCCTGCAGATGGGGATCCTTACGGTGCTCGCCGTCTTCGCCGGGCACGCCGCGAGCACAGACGGGGAAGCGTTTGCACTCACGTACGCGGTGCTCCTCGCGGTGCTCCTCTGGCAATGGGTCTCCGTGTACCGGACCGACGGACCCGAATACCGTCCGGGAGCGCTGCGCTACCTCGCCGGCCTCGTGGTGGCGATCGCAGCCGTGCTCGCCAGCTCGGGCATGGAGGACAGCGCGCGGCTGGCCGTCTGGGCCGCCGTCGTCGTCGGCTCGATCGGGATCGTCGTCGTTTACCTGCTGCGTTTTCCCGACGACTCGCTCGGGATTCGCGCCACCCACTCGATGGTCGAGCGCTACGGACTGTTCATCATCATCGTCCTCGGCGAGGTGGTCCTCGGCGTCGTCGACGGGATGCTGGCGGTCGAGGACCTCGACTTCCGCACGGCCGCGACGGCCGTGCTCGGCCTCACCATCGCCTTCGGCTTCTGGTGGACCTACTTCGACTACGTCGGGCGCCGGCTGCCGCGGCAGGACGGAGGCTCACTCGCGCTGTGGCTCTACAGCCAACTTCCGATCGCGCTCGCGGTGGCGGCCGCGGGCGCCGGCATGGTGAGCCTGATCGAGCACGCCGCCGACGCCCGCACGCCCGAGCCCTCGAGCTGGTTGCTGGCCGGCTCGGTCGCGGCGGTGCTGATCGCGCTCGTGCCGACGATCGTCACTCTGGTCGACTACCGGAGGCTCGCCGCTCTCTACCGCCCGCTCGCGGTGGCGTTGGTGGTCGGTGCGGCGGCCGCGCTCGCGATCGGCTGGGCCCGTCCGGCGCCCTGGCTGCTCGCGACGCTGCTTGCCTTGGTCCTGGTCGCGACTTGGTCCTTTGCGTTCGCCCGAACTCTGCGGACGACCGGGGACGCGCCGGAATCCGACTAGGCCACGCCCTCGAATGGAACCTCGGATGCCTCGTTCATGCCCGCTCCGATCTCGCATTGAGACATGTTTAAGCATCTGATTGAATTAGGTTGGGATGAAACCGGCTGGAAGGGATCGGCGTCGCGAGGCGGGCCTACGAACACGCGCGCGGCTGATGGATGCCGCGTTGGACCTGCTCGCCCAACGGGGCGAGGATGGAGTCACCCTCCGCGCGCTGACGGATGCAGCCGAGGCCAACGTGGCGGCGGTGAGTTACCACTTCGGTTCGCTGAAATCGCTCTGCGACGCGGCGATCGAGGATGCGTTGGAGCGCTATCTAGACGCCCAACAGGAGGCGGTTGGCGCGCTCAGTCCTGAGTCCTCGCTCCAGGAGCTCGCGGCAGCCTTCTCCCGGCCGATGATCGGCGCCCTCGCCGCGGGCGGTCATGATCTCGCAGTCATGCGCATCGTCGCGCGCAGCGGGATCGATCCTCCTCGGGAATGGGATCGACTTGACGCCCGCTTCGATCAGATCCGCGCCGACTGCCTTCGTGTGCTCAAAGCGAACGTTCCCGACGTCAAGGACAAGGAGCTCAACCTTCGCACTCGGTGCGTCGCCGGCATGTTGAACTGGCTCGTGCTCGCCCCGGTTGGGACGGAGCTGCGGAACAAGTCCGAAAGGCAGCTAGAGCGACTGTTGGTCCCGGTGCTCGCCGGCGCCTTCCGCGGCACGAGCTGACTCGCGAGTCTCTCGCAGAGAACATTTCAAGCATTTGCTTGACAAGATGCTGAGCGTGGGATAATCTCAAGCAAGCACTTGATCTAATACTTCGGGCCAAGGAGGAACCGGCAAATGAGAGTGGCACTCACCGGCGCAACGGGATTTATCGGCTCGCACGTCCTGGCGGAATTGCATGACCACGGGCATGAGGTGATGGCGCTCGTCCGCGACGACGCCCAGGCCGACGTCGTCGCCGCTCATGGCGCCACGGCGGCCGTCGTCGACCTCTACGACCGACCGGCGGTCGTGAAGCTGTTCAGCGATGCGGACGGGGCTATCCACACGGCCAGTCCTGGGGACGAGACAAGCGCGAACCTGGACGCCGCGGTCGTCGATGCGGCGACCGATTTCGCCGGCACCGGCAAGGCCTACCTCCACATCAGCGGCCAGTGGATCTACGGCGCCAACCCCACCATCACCGAGGAGTCGCCACGCAACGCGCCGGCGCTGGTGTCGTGGAGGGAGCCGATCGAGCGTCGAGTTCTCGACGCGGAGGGCATGCGCGGAGTTGTGATCGTCTCCGGCGTCGCCTACGGCGACGGTGGCGGAGGCATTCCCGGGCTTCTTCTCGGCTCGCCCCGAAACGACGCCGGCAACCTGATCATGCTCGGGACGGGGCAACAGCACTGGTCGACGGTCCACGTTGCTGATCTGGCGAACTTCTTCCGGCGCGTCCTGGAGGATGCCTCGGCCCGTGGGCTCTACGTCATCGGCGACGGATTGAATCCGACCGTCGCCGAGCTCACCGAGGCGGCCGCTGTCGCCGCCGGCGCACCGGGCGCGGTGCCCGGCTCCGACGACGAGGCTCGGGCACGCCTGGGCGACTACTTCGCCGAGGTCCTCCTGCTCGATCAGGGCAGCGATGCGGCCGCGGCCAGGGCCCCAGCGGAGCTCGATTGGCGTCCCTCCCATCCGGGGCTGGTCGATGAGTTCCGCAATGGGAGCTACCGCAACGGAGGAGAAACCGATGAACAGGGATCTGATGGACAGGGAGGCTGACATGTCCCCCACTCCGATCGAGGTTGTCGGCAAGTGGCTGGAGAACCTGCTGGACCCCGACGTCGTCAACAGGGTGGTTGCACCCGACGCCACCTACGTATCACTCAACACCGAGGACTCCGAGCTCAACAAGATCTTGCCGTGGGCCGGCACATCACACGGCCCGCAGGCGTTCCTCGACAACCTCGGCGTGATGTTCAGCCGCTGGGAGAACCAGGCGTTCAACGTGAGCACGATGTTTGCCTCCGGCGAGAACGTGGCCGTGTTCGGCGACTTCCGCTACAGGTCGAACTCGCTGGGCAAGGTGGTGAGCTCCCCGTTCTCGATCCTCGTGAAGGTCGTCGACGGGAAGGTGACCTACCTGCAGTTCCTCGAGGACAGCTACGCCACCGCCCAAAGCTTCCGCAAGGACGGTTCGTGGACCGTCCACACTGAGGTCGGCGCCGAGCCGTTTGAGGTCGGAGCTTCGCAATGAGTCGACTCCGCAAGCTCGCGTTGCAAGGCCAAGGGGTCCGGTAAGTGTCAGCGGAGCTCACGGACCGCTTGGCGATCCGGACGCTCGTCGACGACTACGCGCACTGCGCCGATCGCCGGGATGCCGAGGGACAGAAGGCGCTCTTCACCGAGGACACCCACTTCGTCGTCTACATGGACGGGGAGGGCACCGAGCCATCGCAGGAGCTCAATGGCCGCGAGGCGCTGACGCCGGTCTTCGCCGACCTCAACCGGTACGAGGCGACGACCCATTTCAATGGCCAGAGCACCATCGTGTTCGAGGGGGATCGAGCGACCGGCGAGAGCTACTGCCTCGCCCACCACCTCTACGTCGAGGACGGCGAGCGCAAGCTGATGATCGCCTCCCTTCGGTATCACGACACGTTCGTCAAGCGCGCCGGCACCTGGCTCTTCGCCGAGCGCAAGCTCTACGTCGACTGGACCGAGACCCGAACGACGCGTCCCTAGCTCCCCGCTCATGCAGACCCTGATCGCGCGGGGTGAACTCCAGGGTCGAGCTAGTACGCGCTCGGTGATTCGCGCTCGGATTCGCGCAGCTCAATCCTTCGGATCTTGCCGGTCAGGGTCTTCGGCAGCTCGGAAACGAACTCGATCCTTCGGGGATACGCGTAGGCGGAGAGGTTTCCGCGGACGAACCCCTTGATCTCCTCGGCGAGCTCGTCGGATGGCGCGCTCCCCTCCGCGAGGACGATGAAGGCCTTGACCACGTTTCCGCGCCGCTCATCCGGGGAGGCGACCGCCGCCGCCTCGCGGACGGCGGGGTGCTCGATGCAGGCCGACTCCACCTCGAACGGACCGATCCTGTATCCGGCCGAGATGATCACGTCGTCGGCGCGCCCGGCGTACCAGAAGTACCCGTCAGGATCGGTCTCCGCTGCGTCCTTGGTGTGGAACCACTCCCCCTCGAAGTCCTCACGGGTGGCCTCTGGATTTCGCCAGTAGCCGAGCGGATAGTGGGGATTCGATCGGGCCCGCAGGCAGATCTCGCCCCGCGTCACCGACGTCGACCGGCTTCTCGTCCTCGTCGAGGATCTGCACGTCCCATCCGGGCATCGGCTTCCCCATCGATCCCTCGCGCACTTCCATGAACGGATAGTTGGCGCATAGGGGATAGGACTCCGAGAGGCCGTAGTAGTCAAGCACCGTGACCCCGTACTGGTCGCGAAACCAGCGGATCGCCTCCGGATTGAGCGGCTCACCGGCCGAGCACACGCGCCGGAAGCGCTGTGGGTAGCGCTCGCCCGCGTCCTCGATCGCCATCATCGAGCGCATCGCGGTCGGCGTCGTGAACACGTTGGTGACGCTGTGCCGCGAGAGCACCTCGAGCTGCTCGTGCGGGTCGAACCCTCCCTTCCTGCGGTAGACGAACTGGGTGGCGCCCAGGCGCCACGGACCGAGCAGGGGAGCGATCCCGGCAGCCCAGGCCCACTCGCCCATGCCGTGGAAGAGCTCGCCGTCCTCGACCCCATGGCAGTAGGTGAACTCCTCGTGGGCAAGGATGTAACGGTGCGCGTGAAGGATCCCCTTCGCGAGTCCAGTCGTTCCCGACGTGTAGTAGATCTGGGCCGGATCCTCGCTGGACGTGTCCGCGGTCTCGAAATGGTCGTCGGCCCTGGCCAGTAGCTCCTCGTCGAGAACCACCACCTCGCCGACGAGATCGGATGGCATCCGCTCAGCGTTCTCGGCGTCCGTGACGATCAGCCTCGGCTCGGAGTCGGAGATCCGATGGCGGATCCCCTCGTCGCCGTAGAGCACCGACAGTGAGAGCAGGATCGCGCCGGCCTTCCATGTGCCCAGGAACATCGCCGCGGTCTCGGGGGACGCCGGGGCACAGATCGCCACCCGGTCGCCGCGCTGGACGCCGTGCGCGACGAGCACGTTCGCGGCCCGGTTGGCGAGCGAACGCTGCTCCCCCCAGCTGACCTCGCGCTGATTTCCGAGGAAGTCCTCGAACACCATCGCCCGCTTGGAGTCGGGATGCTTGTCGCAGACGTCGGCGGCGATGTTGTAGCGCTCGGGGACGCGCCACCGGTGCGCTGCAACGGCTTCCTCGTAGCTGCGGGGTTGGGCCGTCTGAAGCGGCGTGCTCATCTCAGCGCGATGATCTCATCATCAACCGCTATGCGGAAGGGCCCGGCTATGGCCTGCGCATCCGGTCGCGGCCGGTGCCCTCCGCCTTCCGGCAGATGACAAGCGCTTCGATGTAGTCCCAGCGGTAGCGGTCGGGGCCATCCGCGACGCGCTCCTCGAGCACGCCGAGGAAGTCGGCGAGGAGACCGGGGGCGCGGTCCTCACCCTCGCGCGCGAACGCGCGTAGGAGGAGCGGCCCGCCCCATGCGATCACGCTCCGCACGTAGTCCCGCGCGAACACGGCGGGATCGGCGTCCCGGTAGGGGTTGTCGAGACGGAAGAGCTCGGCGCTCTCGAGCTCGAGGCCGGCGACGTTCCCGCCACCCGCCTCAAAGGGAGCCCGGATCTCGTCGAGCGTGCGCATCCACACCGGAACGACGACCGCGGCAACCGTGGCGGCGCCGATGCGCCCCGAGCGGCACCAGTCGGCGAGCACCCGGTTCATGTCCCCGATGATCTCCACGTAGAGCCCCGTCCTCTCGGGGCAGGGAGCGGGGGAGGCCGGGAGCGCAGCGACGAACCGGCCGCCGGGTGCGAGCTCCATGGCGCGCATCTCGAGCAGCCGCTCCCATTGCCGCGCCGCGGCCACGCGCCAGGCCCGCCGCTCGGCCTCGTCCAAGTGGTCCGGGTAGCCCGGGAAGACCGACCCGGTCGAGGCCAGGCCGGCCGCGTCGGCGACCCAGTGCATCGCCGTCCCGGTGACCGCGACCTGCACGCTGCCCGACGGCAGGCAGGGCGCCCGCTGGAGAGGGATGCCCGCCATGCTGATCACCGTGGCAGGCGGCGGGCGGTGCTCGACCGCTCGGCGGCAGGCTTCGCCGTGGGCCTGGGGCGTCGTGTAGTGGGCCCCCGTCCCGCCGTCGGCTACCCCCGGGCCGACGTCGCCCAGCGCGGGGATGACGACGACCCCGGTCCCGCCCGCGGCTCCACCAAAGGCGTGCAGCAGGTGGTCGGCGGCGACGTCCCACGCGTTCGTTGGGAGATCGACGAGCGCGTAAATCAGCGCTCGGCCAGCGCGCTCCTCCGCGAGATCGCGGATGAGACCGTGAGAATTGACGCCATCGGCGGCGCCAAGGTCAACCACGCGGAGCACCGGCTCGTCTGCAAACAGCCGCGCGGCGGCCAGCGCGGCCGGGTGGGTCGACTCGAACGCGGCGCGCTGCGAGAGCGCGTACCGCGCGTAGTCCTCGGCCATGCTCGAGAGCTCGGGGCGATCTGGCTGCGTGGCGCCTCCTTCCGGACAGCAGCGCCCGATCTCCAGGTTGCGACGACGATCGTCCCATAGCGTCGGCATCCCGTGGGCGGCGGAAGCGCGCGCTGGGTCGCGGCGCGGCCGCAATGTTCGTGGTCTCGCGTCCATGTCGCGGGCAGAATGATCCGGACGATGACCCAGGCGCCGGCACCAGTCAGCTTCCGCCTGCCGCCGGCCTGGGCGCTTCGTGGCGACCCGGTGCCGCAGATCAGGCGGGGCTTCCTGATCGCGGTGCCGGTTGCTGCCGGCCTGCTCACGGAGCTGGCGTTCGACGACGCGGTCGCTGGGGCGGTCGGCACCGCGGCGATGATCTGCGGCTTCATAGCCTTCGACGCCCCGGCCCGGGTGCGTGTGCGCTGGCAGCTCTGCTGGGCGCCGGCAGTCGGCATCGTGGCGGCTCTGGGGGTGCTCACGAGCCAGACCGTGCCGACGGCCATCCTCGGCATGGCGGTCGTCGGGACGGTCGGCGGCTACGCAGTTGCAGTCTCGCTGCGCATGGCGATCGTCGGGCTATCCCTCGTGCTCGCCTTCTTGATCGCGCAGGGGCTGTGGTTGGAGCCACACCAGGCCTGGGGGGCGCTCGCGATCGGCACCTCTGGCGGCCTCGCTCAGGCCGCCTGGGCGGCTGTCGCTTGGGCGGTCACCGATCGCGGGCGCGAGCGGCAGTTCGACTTCGGCCGAACCGCCGCGAAGCTGCGCGCCCACCTCGACATCCAGGATCCGACCATGCGGCACGCGCTCCGCTTCGGCGGGGCGTTGGCACTGGGCGTCGCGATTTACCGGCTCGTGGGCTTTAACGATCATGGCTACTGGGTCCCGTTGACGATCCTCTTCGTCCTCAAGCCCGCCGTCGGCCAGACCTCCGAGCGGATCGCGATGCGCGCGGCCGGAACCGTGATCGGGCTCGTGCTGGCAACGGCCCTGGCTGAGATTCTGAGCGACGCGGTTATCCCGATTACGATCGTGCTGACCATCGCGGCGGCGCTCTCCTTCGCGCTGTTGGCCATCGAGTACGCGCTCTTTACGACCGCGATCACCGTTTACGTCGTGCTGTTGACGGACACGCTGGGCTCGCCGGCTTTCGACTCCGCCGGCGAGCGTGCCCTCGGCACGGCGCTCGGGATCCTTGTGGCGGCGCTGGCGTTCCGAGTCTTCGGCGAAGCTGAGCGCTGACGTTGAGATCACCGCAGGGCCGGGCGGTATTGCACTTAAAGAAGGGCCATTCGGACTTTCGTCCTCCAGGCCCTTCCAGTAGCGGGGGCCCGATTCGTCTCTCGCTACCACCCACGGATCAGGCAGCGAACCCGCCTACCCGAGTGACGCACCTACCGTCTCCGCTCTCACGCGGGAGGGGCAGCGACGCCGCGGACCGAAAGCAGGAGCTCGGGAAGAGAAGCAGGAGTCCGGGACCTTGGTCGGGGTCTGCCTGCTCGTCGTCCGGAGCGATCGCCTGGCCGGACGGCGATCGCCTCGGAACCCAGCGCCACGAGATCCTTGGGGGGCCCGAAGCCCGCCGATCCGACGTCGGGCACTCAGCGTCTGGTCTCGTACCTGGTCAGGACCACGCCGTCGGGAAACGTCCGGGTCTCCACCAGGGTCAGGTTCACCCTGTTGTCCAGAGCCGCAAAGAACGGCGTGCCGCTGCCCACCAAGACCGGTGCGGTGACCAGCACGTACTCGTCGATCAGCCCGGCCCGCATGGCGGCCCCGGCGAGTGTGGCGCCGCCGATGTCCATGGGACCGCCGTCCTCGGCCTTGAGCCGGGTGATCTCGGTGACCGCGTCGCCGGTGACCAGGCGGGTGTTCCAGTCCACCGTGCTGGTCGTCGAGGAGAACACCACCTTCGGCATGTCCTGCCACCGGCGGGCGAACTCGATCTCCGCCGGCGTGACGCCAGGCTGCTGGTCGGCGGTCGGCCAGTGGGAGCTCATCGTCTCCCACAGTTTGCGCCCGTACAGCGCCAGGCCCGTCGCGCCCACCCGGTCGGACCACCACTGGAACAGCTCGTCGCTCGGCACGCTCCAGCCGAGGTCGTCGCCGGGTGCGGCGATGTAGCCGTCCAGGCTCAGGTTCATGGCGAAGGTCAGTTTCCGCATAGCGTTGGCCTCCCGTGAGTCGGTATTCGACGTACAGACCAGCACGACGCGGAAAAATCATCGGTCAGGCCACAGCGAGGGCCGGTTGACCACCACGCCAAGCGGATGCTGCGTGCGGAAGGGAACCCCTTGCGGGCGCTCCTGCCCTGGACGACGAGCAGGCAGAGGCCGGCGGCGGCGGTCCGCTCCTGCTTTCGCGGAGACGACGGCCCGCCGCGCGGCTTGCCCAATGCGCGAAGAGCTGAAGTCGCACGCTTGAGCCGTGGGTCGCAGCGAGATTCGATAGGTGGTGGGATTTGAACCCACGACCTCCGGGTTATGAGGCCGGCGGTCTCTGCGAAGTGTCCGCGCACGCGCGACTCATCTCGTCTCCACCCCAACCCCGCGCCGCCCCTTCCGCCCCAGCTTCACCCGCTCCACACCGGGCAGCACCACCTTCCGCAGGCGCACGGTCTCCGGAGTGACTTCCACGCACTCGTCGTCGCGGATGAACTCCAGCGCCTGGTCCAGTGACAGGCGGTGGTGGGGCACGAGGCGCACGGCCTCGTCGGCGCCCGCGGCGCGCACGTTGGTCTGTTGCTTTTCCTTGGTCGGGTTCACGTCGAGGTCTTCGGCGCGGGCGTTCTCTCCGATCACCATGCCCTCGTAGACCTCCTCGCCCGGTCCCACGAAGAGCTGGCCGCGCTGCTGGAGGTTCATGAGCGCGAAGGAGGCGGTGGTGCCATGGCGGTCGGCGACCAATGAGCCGGTGGGCCTGGTGGTGATTTCGCCATGCCAGGGCTCGTAGCGCTCGAAGGTGGAGTGCAGAATGCCGGTGCCGCGGGTCTCGGTGAGGAACTCGTTGCGCAGGCCGATCAGGCCACGGGCCGGGACCAAATACTCCAGGCGCACCCAGCCGGTGCCGTGGTTGACCATGTCCGCCATCCGCCCCCTGCGCAGCGCCAGAAGCTGGTTGACGACCCCCATGTAGTCCTCGGGGATATCCATGGAGAGGCGCTCCACGGGCTCGTGCAGGGCGCCGTCGATCTTTCTCGTCATTGCTTGCGGCTTGCCCACCGTCAGCTCGAATCCCTCGCGGCGCATCGTCTCCACGAGCACCGCGAGCTGTAGCTCTCCCCGGCCCTGCACCTCCCAGGCGTCGGCGGCCGCGGTGGGCTTGACCTGGATCGAGACGTTGCCCACCAGCTCGCGCTGGAGGCGCTCGTCGAGCTGGCGGCCGGCGAGCCGCTGGCCCGATCGGCCGGCGAGGGGCGAGGTGTTGACGCCGATCGTCATCGCCAGTGCGGGCTCGTCCACGGCGAGGAGGGGCAGAGCCTGGGGCTCCTCGAGCGCCGCGATTGTCTCGCCGATCGTCACCTCCTCGATGCCCGCGACGACCACGATCTCGCCGGCACTGGCGGCCTCGGCCGCGACCCGCTCGAGCCCGTCGGTGACGAACAGCTCGGCGATGCGGGCGCGCCGGACGCTCGAGTCGCGCCGGCACCAGGAGACCTCCGCCCCACGGCGGATCGTGCCGGCGTGCACACGGCAGACCGCCAAGCGGCCGTGGTAGGGGGATGCATCGAGGTTCGTGACACGGGCCTGAAGCGGCGCCTCGGGATCGCCGCTCGGCGCTGGGATCCGCTCGATCAGCGTCTCGAAGAGCGGCGAGAGGTCGCCGGCGCGAGCGTCGGGCTCCAGCGCAGCCCATCCCTCCCGGGCGGAGGCATAGACGATCGGGAACTCGATCTGGTTCTCGGTGGCGTCGAGATCGAGGAAGAGCTGGTAGACGGCGTCGACGACCTCGTCGACGCGGGCGTCGGGCCGGTCCACCTTGTTGACGACGAGGATCAGGGGCAGGCGCTGCTCCAGCGCCTTGCGCAGCACGAAGCGGGTCTGCGGCAGCGGGCCCTCCGAGGCGTCGACCAGCAGCAGGACCCCGTCGACCATCGAGAGCCCGCGCTCGACCTCGCCCCCGAAGTCGGCGTGGCCGGGGGTGTCGACGATGTTGATCTTGACCTCGCCTCCGCCCGCCCGCGCTACGTTGAGCGAGGCGTTCTTGGCGAGGATCGTGATCCCGCGCTCGCGCTCCTGCTCGCCCGAGTCCATGACCCGCTCGACGAGCTGCTCGTGCGCGGCGAAGGTGCCTGCCTGGCGCAGCAGCGCGTCGACCAGGGTGGTCTTGCCGTGGTCGACGTGGGAGATGATCGCGATGTTGCGGAGCTCGGGCACGAACGCGCTGACACGATCGCATCTCAGCGGGGGTGACCGGCGAGCGCCATCCCCTGGGGCGTTCGCGGTTCCAGCGCCCACGTACGATCCTGGAAATGCCCCGCTCGGTCTCACCGCTTCCGGACTCCGCCGACGTGGTCATCCTCGGTGGCGGCGTGATCGGCACCAGCGCCGCCTTCCACCTGGCCGAGGCGGGCGTCGACGTCGCGCTCGTCGAACGGGCGCAACTCGGGAGCGGCTCCACGTGCCGAGCGGCCGGCGGGGTGCGCACCCAATTCTCTGACGCGCTGAACGTCGAGATTGCCAAGCGCAGCCTGGACGCGTTCCGCAACTTCGGCCGGCGGCCCGGATGGGAGATCGACCTCAAGCAGGTCGGGTACATGTTTGTCCTCAGCCGTGAGCCCGACGTCGAGAAGTTCGAGCGCAGCGTCGCGCTTCAGAACGAATACGGACTGGCTTCCCGGATGCTTACGGCGGGCGAAGCTCGCGAGCTATGCCCACTGGTGCAGGGGGACGACATCCTCGCTGGCGCGTTCTCACCCGGCGACGGCCATGCAACCCCCGAGGGCGTGGTCCAGGGATACGCGTTCGCCGCCCGTTCGCACGGCGCGGAGATCCGCGTCAACTGCGAGGTACTCGACATCAACATCAGCAGCGGCGCCGAGATCACCGAGGTCGTCACTGACCACGGCTCGATCCGGACGAGCACCGTGATCTGCGCCGCCGGCGCCTGGTCGCGAAGCTGCGGCGCTATGGTCGGCTTGGATCTGCCGGTCACGCCGTTGCGGCGCCAGATCCTGTTCACCGAGGCGATGGACGGGCTCCCCGCCCAGATCCCCATGACGATTGACTTCGAGTCGAGCTTCTACTTTCACCGCGAGGGCCCCGGCCTATTGATGGGGATGTCTGATTCGCATGAGAAGCCGGGCTTCAGCGTCGAGACAACCGACGACTGGATCCCTGGCCTGATGGAGGTGGTCCGGCGGCGGGCGCCTCGGATCGCCGACGCCGGTATCCGCGGCGCGTGGGCCGGGCTCTACGAGATGACGCCAGACCACAACGCGATCATCGGGGAGGCGACGAGCGTCTCGCGCTTCCTCTACGCGACCGGGTTCTCCGGACACGGATTTCTCCAGGGCCCCGCCGTCGGCGAGATCCTCCGCGACCTGGTTTTGCGTCGCCCGCCGTTTGTCGACATCGGACCGTTGAGTCTGGAGCGCTTCGACACGTCCGCCCTTCGCCCCGAGTACAACGTTGTATAAGCGACATCACCTTCCGCCCAGAACTCACGGAGCAACCCAATGACCACAACGCAATCCCAGCAAGAGCTGTCCGTCTCATCGACCGACGAACTTCGTTCGCGAGCCCGGGCGGCCCTCGAGAACTGCGGGGTCGATCTTTCCTCGCCCGGGACGGGACCGTCCGTGAGCGCGCGTTCGCCGATCACGGGCGAAGCGTTGTTCGATGTCCCCGCCGCAGGCCAGGCGGAGGTGGAGGAGGCAATCGCAGCGACCGGCCGTGCTTTTCGTGAGTGGCGTGGCGTACCGGCGCCGGTCCGGGGTGCGTTCGTCAAGCGTCTGGGCGAGCTGCTGGGCGAACACAAGGCGGACGTCGCCGAGCTGGTCACGATCGAGGCCGGGAAGATCACCTCGGAGTCCCTCGGCGAAGTGCAGGAGGCCATCGATATCTGCGACTTCGCGGTCGGGTTGTCGCGCCAGCTGGATGGGCGCACGATGCCGTCCGAGCGCCCAGGCCACCGGTTGATGGAGACGTGGCACCCGCTGGGCGTGGTCGGCGTCATCACCGCGTTCAACTTCCCGGCGGCGGTGTGGGCGTGGAACGCCGCGGTCGCCTTTGTCTGCGGAGACACCATCGTGTGGAAGCCCTCGCCGATGACCCCTCTCACCTCGATGGCGTGCTCGGCCTTGGTGGATCGCGCCGCTGCGGAGCGCGGCGCGCCGGCAGATGTTCAGCGGCTCGTGATCGCTGACGCTCGCGAGGGCGAGGCGCTGGTTGACAGCCCCGATGTCGCGCTGGTCAGCGCCACTGGTTCGGAGCGCATGGGGGCGGAGGTCGCGCCACGCGTGGCGGCCCGCATGGGGCGAGTGTTGCTCGAGCTCGGCGGGAACAACGCGGCGGTCGTGGCACCATCGGCCGATCTCGAGCTCGCCCAGCGGGGAATCGTCTTCGCCGCAGCGGGAACCGCCGGCCAGCGCTGCACGACCTTGCGCCGGGTGATCGCACACGACGACGTCGCCGACGAGCTCGTTGCCGCGCTGCGCGACGTGTTCGGCCGACTGCCGATCGGCGACCCGAGTGACTCCGGCACGTTGGTTGGCCCGCTGATCAACGAGAGGTCGTACCAGGGGATGGTCGCGGCGCTCGAGGAGGCACGGTCCGACGGAGGCGAGCTAATCGTCGGCGGCGGGCGGCGTCCGGCTGCCGGCTGCCCGGATGCCTACTACGTCGAGCCCGCGATCGTCCGCATGCCCGCCCAGACGGAGCTGGTGCGTCGCGAGACGTTCGCCCCGATCCTCTACGTGATGACCTATCGGGAGCTCGAGGAGGCGATCGCGCTCCACAACGACGTTCCCCAAGGACTGTCGTCCAGCATCTTCACCGGCGATCAACGAGAGGCCGAGCGCTTCCTTTCCTCCGAGGGCTCCGACTGCGGGATCGTCAACGTCAACATCGGGACCTCCGGCGCCGAGATCGGCGGCGCATTCGGCGGTGAGAAGTCCACCGGAGGAGGACGCGAGTCCGGCTCGGATGCCTGGCGCGCCTACATGCGCCGGGCAACCAACACCGTCAATTACTCAGACGAGCTTCCGCTGGCCCAGGGCGTGGAATTTGGGTGAGGTTCGCGCCCTCTTGCTGACGCCCCGCGAATAGAGGGCGGCTTGGCGGCGACCGAGACACAGGAGCAGGTGCTCGAGCGCCACTTCCGCGAGCGGGTGGCTGCGCTCATCAGCAATGGGGCCGGCGACGTGGAGCTCGATCAGCCGGTCCGCGACGGCACCCGCCTAACCGGACGGATGGCCCTCGCGTTGTTCGACGCGATGGTGGCAAGCAGGAATCTCGACCTGGCCGCGCGCTATCTGCGCCAGGAGGGCCCCGGCGTCTACACCATCGCATCCGCGGGCCACGAGTCAAACGCAGCGATCGCAGCGGCGCTCAGGCCCACCGATCCGGCGCTCCTCCATTACCGATCGGGCGGGTTCTACTGCGCGCGGGCCCAGCAGGTCCCGGGCTCCACCCCGTTGCGGGACATCCTCCTCGGCCTGGTCGCCGCCGCGGATGAGCCGATCTCCGGCGGGCGACACAAGGTGTTCGGGAACCACGCGCTCGCGGTGATCCCGCAGACCTCGACGATTGCGTCTCATCTGCCGCGTGCGATGGGGGTCGGGTTCGCCATCGAGCGCGCGCAGCGGATCGGAGTCAGCCCCGCGTGGCCGACGGACGCGATCGTGGTCTCGTCATTCGGCGATGCTTCGCTCAACCACTCGACTGCCCTGGGAGCGTTGAACGCCGCCGAGTACAACGTGCACCAGGGTCTGAGGATGCCGGTGCTGTTCTGCTGCGAGGACAACGGCTTCGGCATCAGCGTCCGCACGCCTCGCGATTGGGTGAACGAAGCTTGGTCGAATCGGCCACATCTGCGCTATTTCAGCGCCGAGGGGACGGACATCGCAGGCGCGTACGACACTGCTCTGACGGCGGCCGAATACGTGCGCAGCTCGCGCCGCCCGGCGTTTTTCCACTTGCGATGCGTTCGCTTCCTCGGTCATGCGGGCTCCGACGCCGAGATCGGCTATCGCAGCCGTGCCGAGATCGGCGAGGACCTCGAGCGCGACCCCCTCGTCCACGCCGCGCGCCTGCTCGCGGAGGCCGGGATCGCCGAGCCCAGCGAGCTGCTCGCCAGGTACGACGCCGTTGCAGCGGAGGTCCGGCGCCTGGCGGACGACGCAGCCGATCAACGGCGGCTGTCGAGCGCATCAGAGGTGATGGTGCCGATCGCTCGACGACAGCCGGAAGAGGTCGCATCGGACGTGAGCCGGGCGGCGAGCCCAAACGCGAGGGCGAACGCGTTCGGAGGGAAACTTCCAGAGGAAGCAGGCCCGCTGACCTTGGCCGAGTCGATCAACGCGACCTTGACCGATGCACTCGCGGCCCGGCCGGAGCTACTGGTGTTCGGCCAGGACGTCGGCCGAAAGGGAGGCGTCTACGGCGTTACCCGTGGACTGCAGCGCCGTTTCGGCATCACCCGCGTGTTCGACACGCTTCTCGACGAACAGACGATCCTCGGTGTCGCGCTCGGTTGCGGCGTTTCCGGCCTGCTTCCGGTTCCCGAGATCCAGTACCTGGCCTACCTGCACAACGCCGAGGATCAGCTCCGGGGCGAGGCCGCGACCTTGCCGTTCTTCTCAAATGGGCAATACGCCAACCCGATGGTGTTGCGAATCGCCGGATACGGCTACCAGAAGGGCTTCGGCGGCCATTTCCACAACGACGACGCCGTGGCAGTCCTCCGAGACATACCCGGGATCATCGTGGCGTCTCCAGCACGACCGGACGACGCGGCCGCCATGCTCCGCGCCTGCCTGGCAGCAGCATCCGCTGACGGATCGACGTACGTTTTCCTCGAGCCGATCGCGCTCTACCACACCCGTGATCTGCTCAGCCCGGATGACGGTGGCTGGGCCGCGCCGTATGCCCCACCCAGCGAATGGTCGGCCGCTCATGCCCCAATTGGCTCGGCACGAGTACACGGCGACGGCAGCGACCTGACGATCGTCACATTCGCGAACGGCACGTACATGTCGCTGCGCGTCGCGCAGCGACTCGCCGACGATGGGATCGATGTGCGCGTGGTGGACCTGCGCTGGCTCGCGCCACTGCCGATTGCTGACGTCCTCCGAGAGGCCGAGGTGACCGGGCGCGTGCTGATCGTGGATGAGACGCGCCGGAGCGGCGGGGTCTCCGAGGGCATCGTGGGCGCACTCGTAGACGCGAGCTTCGAGGGGAAGATCTCGCGGGTGACGAGCCAGGACTCGTTCATTCCGCTGGGGGAAGCCGCTGATCACGTCCTGCTGCAGGAGGCGGAGATCGAGGCGGCCGCGCGTGCGCTCGTAGGTGGTCAGGCGACTGGCAGCAGGACGTCGTCACCCACGTCCGCGTGAGGCTCGCGCGCCAGCATCTGACCTGCCGACGTGGCCAGGAACGCGTCGAGCGACACGTCTTCCTGGCAGACGAGGCCCGAGTCCGGCAGCGAGCCCTCGGCGAGCAACTCGACCACCCCCACCGCCCCGGCAGCTGTCGTCCATGCGATGGCGGTCCGCTCGGCGCCGGCGATGATTCGTGGGCGGTACACGCGGACGAACTCCTCGCGGGACCGCCGTCCCCCGCTGGTCCCCTCGGCCGCCGCATAGACGATCACGACGTCGTCCCGGACGGGAGGGTAGGCGTCGGCGAGGAGCCGCACGGCATCCTCTCGCTGCCGGCCAAGGCCAAGCTCCAGCAGCATGAACCGCATCAGGTGACGGTGACCCGGATACCGGATCGTCTTGTAGTCGAGGCTGTCGACACGCCCGGCGAACGTCTGGCACATCGTCCCGAGGCCGCCGGAGGTGGTGAACGCCTCGTAGGGCGAACCGTCGATCACGATCGTCTCCAGGTCCTCGAGCGGCGGCACGGTCACGAGCTCGCCTCCACGCAGCTGCTCGCAATCGTTCAGATACTCGTTGACGATTCCGGCAGGAGACCAGTTGCACGCATAGCCGAGCGCATTGTTCGGGCTGCGCGGAAGGGCGCCAACGCGCAGTTCGATCCGATCGACGGTCTCAAGGCCGGCCGCAAGCGCACCGCCGGCGATGCAGATGAACCCTGGAGCGAGACCGCAGCGCGGCACGAAGACCGTGTTCGAGCTCCGCGCGAGCTCCCTGACCGTGCGCGAGGCGTCGACGTCTTCTGACAGATCCAGGTAATGCGCCCCGGCGGAATGCGCCGCCGTGGCAGTCCCGGCGGTCAGGTAGTAAGGCAGGCAGCAGATGACCGCGTCGACGTCCGCGAACACTTTCTCGAGCGCAGCAGCATCGCTGACGTCCATGACCGACGCGCGCTCACCGGTCACCCTGCTCTCGTCGGCGTCGACTTCCCACACCTCGAACCGGCGCTCGACAAGCATGTCGGCGATCAGCCGCCCGACCTTGCCAAGGCCGACGACGGCGATCCGATCGACCCGGGAAGGGGGGGCGGGTGGCGAATCCATGCCTCGGGGTGACTTCTACCAGTGCGTGCGTCCGACTGCCGACCCGGCGCCAAGCGACCAGCGCGCCCCGCTGGCTAGCCCAGGTGCTCGCGCATGCGCTCGACCGCCTCGGTGATGCGCTCATCGGGTGTCGCCAGCGAGATCCGGAAGAAGCCCTCGCCCGACGGCCCGTACATCGAGCCCGGCGAGATCACCACGGCCGCCTCCTCCACGACGAGCTCCGCGAACGACGTCGACGTGTGACCGTCCGGCACCGGCGCCCACACGTAGATCGTGCCCTTGGGTTTCTCGACGTCCACGCCGATCTCGCGCAGGGCGCCGACCACGAGGTCGCGGCGCCGCGCGTAGATCTCGTTCATCTCGCTGATCCGCTCGCGCGGGCCCTCGAGCGCGGCCGCGCCGGCAAGCTGCACCGCCTCGAACATGCCGGAGTCGACGTTCGTCTTCAGCCGCCAGTAGGAGGAGACGGCGTCGGCGTTTCCGAGGATCGCGGCGCAGCGCCAGCCGGTCATGTTGAAGCCCTTCGACAGCGAGAAGGTCTCGACCCCCACCTCCTTGGCGCCCGGCGTGGCGAGGAAGCTCGGGGCGACGTATCCGTCGTAGGTCGTCTCCGAGTAGGCGTTGTCGTGGACGACGAGGATCTCGTGCTCGCGCGCCAGCTCGATGACACGCTCGAAGAACCCCTCCGGGGCGATCGCGCCGGTCGGGTTGTTCGGGTAGTTGATGAACATCAGTCGCGCCCTGGCGAGGTCGTCGGCCGAGAGCTTGTCGAGGTCGGGCGCGAAGCCAAGCTCCGGCTCGAGCGGCAGCAGGACCGTCTCCGCGCCGGCGAGCAGCGGCCCCCCGGTATAGACGGGATAGCCGGGATCCGAAACGAGCGCGATGTCGCCCGGGTCGAGGAAGGTGAAGCAGACGTTGTAGATGCACTCCTTGGCGCCGATCGCCGGAATCACCTCCGAGTCCGGGTCGATCTCGACCTCGAACCGGCGGCGGTAGAAGTCGGCCAGGGCTGCCCTGAACTCCTCACGCCCCCGGTTGGACGGGTAGGTGTGGGTGCCGGGGTCGGCCACGGCGGCCTGCATGGCCTCGATCACGTGGGGGAAGGTCGGGTGGTCGGGGTCGCCGATCCCGAGGTTGATCACGTCGATCCCGGCGGCGCGCTTATCCGCCACCTGCTTCTGCAACTCGGCGAACTTGTACGGCGGGATCGCCCCCAGGCGCTTGGAGGGATCGGTGAGTGCCA
>CAVWCC010000012.1:0-50354 GCA_963753385.1 uncultured bacterium | reverse complement strand
CTCGAGCTTTGGCTTCAGCGAGGTGTAGAAGAGGCTGAGCGGGAACTCGTCGTCCTTGACGAGGTCGACGAGCTGCTTCGGCTCGGTGACCTCCGGCAGGTCGCGCGTCTCCTTCGCCCACCTCGAGCCCTCCGCGGGGGGCACGTATGAGGCGACGAGGTCGTGCGCCGCGATCCACTGGGAGACCTTGGAGCGGTCGATACCGGAGTGGTAGAGGTCCTGGACGCGCTCGCGGAGCCCGGCGACGCCGTCGGCGACGCGCTCCCACTCGATCGAGAGCCGGCTGTCGGTCCAGTGGAGGTAGCCCTCGCGGTGCAGGAACGCGAACAGGAGCTGTCCGCCGAGCCCGTCGTAGTTGCGGACGCGGGTGCCGGTGACGGGGAACCGGAACAGGCGGTCGAAGAGAATCGCGTACTGGACGTGGCGGGCGGAGGGGTGGCCCTCGCGCTCGAGCCGGGCGGCCTCGCCGAACGCCGTGAGGTCGCAGCGCAGCTCCTCGAGCGAGTACATCCAGTACGGGCTGCGCTGGCGGATCATGAACGGGTCGAAGGGGAGGTCGCCGCGCATGTGCGTGCGGTCGTGGATCAGGTCCCAGACGATGTACGCGTTGCGCGACAGCTCGGGCGAGACGAGGAGGCAGGCGGCGTCCGGCGGCAGGTTGAGACGGAGGATCTCCGCCGCGCTTCCCGCGACGCGGCGCAGGCGCTCCGCCTCGCGGTCGCAGAAGATCGCGCCGAAGTTGCTCGGCGGGCGCTCGGCGGTGGAGAACGTCTCGGGGAAGAGGACGGCGCACTCGGAGTCGTACCCGCTCGTGTAGTCGACGAAGGTGACGGGGACGTACTTGGCGTTGTCGTAGCGGGCGCGCTCCAGCTCGGCGACGAACTCGGGCCAGGGGGTGCGGACGATCAGTGCCTCGAAGCAGGTGTCCCGGGAGGCGTTCTGCTTGTACATCGGGAACACGGCGAGGTGCTCGATGCCGTCGCGACGGTGTTGCTCGGGGCGGAAGGCCTCGGTGGAGCGCATGAAGTCGGGCTTGGTGAACCCGGCGTTCGCCCAGGCGCGGAGGTCGTCGCCGAGCGCGCGGATGTAGTCGTCCTGGTGGGGGAAGTGGGGCGCGAGGCGCTGCGCGGCGTCGGCGATCGTGCGGGTGAGCTGCTCGGCGCGGGCGGTGTCGTGCTTCGAGGGGTCGATCGAGCCGTCGGGCTCCTCCATCGCGCGCAGCTCCTCGACGGCTTGCTTGAGCTCGGCCCAGGCGGGGTCGGACTTGGCGGGCGAGTCGGGGAGGGAGTCGACGCCGCGGAACGAGGGCTGCGCGGCCCAGTACACGAGGTTGAGCCACAGCGCCTCGTGGTCGAGCTCGCCGATGCAGTCGTCGCCGAACAGGTCGGAGTCGGCGAGGACGGCGACGTGCCCGTCGCCGTGCCGGGTGATGGCGGCGAGGGGTGCGCCGGGAGGGCTGGCGGTGTCCGAGGTGCGGGCGAGCACGCGGGCGCCGTTGGTGAGCGCGAGCGTGCCGGCGCGGTAGAAGCAGGCGCGGTGCACGCGGGCGAGGAGGTCGACGTCGGCGTCGCCGTTCTGGCCGCGGTCGAGCTCGGCGAGCACCCACGAGGGGGCGTTGTGGTGGTGCTCGTAGTCCTGCACCGTGCCGTTCTCGACGCGGACGCCGAACCGCGCCAGCAGGTCGTTGAGGTTGTTGCCGTACTTGTCCTGCTCGGTCTCGCCGAGGACGATCAGGCCGCCGCCGGCGCGGACGAACTCGTCGATCGCGTCGAGCTCGTCGTCGGAGAGCCGTGGCGAGCCGCCGTTGGTCGTGGACTCCCACCGAGGGTCGGAGGGGTGGGCGATGACGAGGACGTCGGCTTCGCCGAGGGCCTCGGTGAGCGGGCGGTCGACGTTCGGTGCGACGGTGAAGTCGTGCGCGGAGAGCGCCGCGGCGGCGCGGGCGTAGGAGGAGTCCTCGGGGTGGGCCGGCTGCATGCGCGCGGCCTCGTCGGGGCGCGTGGTCCACGCCTCGCTGTGGGACTCGTCGAAGAGCACTCGGGCTCGGTTTGGAGACATCGAATTCGTCATATCCCCGTTCAAAAGCTAGGACCGCCGGAGGCGGCAGTCAATGTATGCCTGGGATAACGGTACTTACCGGGACTCGCCGTTCGGGCGCATCTCGGTCAGGAGCGTCGAGACTTACCAGGATCGCAAACCCCGGCTTCGGCGCTCGACCGGTGGCTTCGATACGCCTAGACTCGCGCGTTCGTGGCCACGAAGGCCGGGACATCGATCCTCCACGAGGCCAGCTCGGTGACTGGAGACGGCGCGGGCCGGCGGCGGCTTCGAATCGAACCGCCGCTCGGCCTTGTCCTCGCGGCGGCCGCACTCACGCTCTTGGTCGTGGCCGGGGAGACCGTGCTTGGAGCGCTCGAGGTCGGCCTCTACGTGGACGACTACGTCCACGTCTCTCGATTCCAGGAGTGGCTGGAACACGGATGGTACGTGCCGTCTTACGGGGCGTCGGCCGTGCCTTTGGGTGGAGAGCCGCAACCGGGCACCCTCTCCTCGCCGTTCGTGTACGGCCCCGCGTTCAGCGCGCTTGCGCACCTGGTCAACGTCGCGCTCGGTAACGAGGCCATGGACGAGATCTCGACCGCCGCGGAGGCCTACCAGGTGAGGCATCTTGTCGTCGCCTTGCTCGGGCTCGCCACAGTCGCCTGCGCCGGCGTGGCGGTGCGGGTGCTGACCCGGGACCTCCTCGCGGCTATCTGGGGCGCGGCCGCCCTGCTGGCGATCCCCGTGTGGACGGGGCAGGCGATGTTCAACATCAAGGACATCCCGGTGGCAAGCGGGTACACGTTCGTGACCGTGGGTTTGGTGCTGGGACTTGCCTCGGCACGCCGGGACTCGTGGCCATCGCCGAGGAGGCTGCTCGCGGTGAGCGCGCTCGTTGGCTTCGGGGTCATGATCGGCGTCGGGACGCGGTCCGCGATGTGGGTGCCGTTTGCCGCCTCCCTGTCGGCCTTCGCCGCGCTCAGCTGGCTGGTGCTTCGCTCCAGGGCCGACGTGCTGCGATCTCTCGCCGCTCCCGGAGTGGGCTTCCTGGTCGGACTCACCGTCGTCGCCTTGCTGCACCCGTCCCCCCCGCGACCCCGATCGAGTGGATGATCGGATCGGTGTCGGACTCGAGCGGCTATGAACCGCCATCACCGCCCACCCTGACCGCCGGGAGCCTCCTGAGTCCCACGAACCCCCCCATCTGGTATCTGCCCGCGTGGCTCTTCGCTGGGGTTCCGGTGATCATCTTCGGGCTCGCCGGCGTCGGGACGGCGCTCGTGATCCGCAGCGCGGCGCGCTGGCGCCGGACCGAGACCGGAGCCAAGGCGCCCTCCCGCCTCCAGGTCGGGGGCATGCTCCTGGTCACGCTGCAGCTCGCCCTGCTTCCGGCCGCGTCGATCCTCGCCGGATCGACGATGTACTCCGGGCTGAGGCTGCACCTGTACATGCTCCCCGCGGTGGCGATCCTCGCCGGCATCGGGGCGGCGAAGCTGATCCGTGCCACCCGGGCGAAGGGAAGCTCACCCAGGCTGCGCTGGGCGGCGGCGCTCGTCCTCGCGTTCGCCCTGGCGGTTCCCACGGTCGAGCAGACTCGCCTCTACCCCTACAACTACGTCTACGTCAACCCCCTCGCCGGTCTCGGCGGCGTCGAGGGCCGCTGGGAGACCGACCAGCTGTACGTCAGCTCTCGGGAGGCATTTCGCAGCGTCCCGCGATCGGTCACCCCCCTCTGCGCCTATGGCCTCATTATCCGGGGCTGGCCAACGACGGAGATGTTCCGTACCTGCGGACTGAATCATGCTCTCTTCGAACCCTTCCGGGACGAACTCGGCGAGGATGCGACTGCGACCCCCAGGGCAGGCGGGCTCTGGGTCGTGGGCAGGGCCCGCGCCGGCAACCATCCGCCGCACTACTGCCGGGAGGATGACACCGTGACCCGGGCCCTTCGCACCGAGGAGATCGTGATGGCCCACGTGCTCCGGTGCGTTCCGCCATAGAATCCCACGCGCCCTGCGCCAGAGGTTCCCCGAGACCCACGAACGCGGCGTTCGCTCGCAACGTCTGGGACGAAGGCGCTGCTAACCGCCCGTCCGCAACGGTACGTCACTCGGGCGTCCTCGGGGCACGAGCGTGACGTAGGAATCGAACAGATCGGAGCACGGTTGCCGGGGCGCGCCGTACCGTATCGACTCATTGATACGACTGATGATGCTGAGAAGCGCCTCGTTCTTCCCCTCTTTGGCTAGCAGCTTCTGAGCCCTCACGGTGTAGTCCGCGAGCCGGCTAAGTCTGTCTTCCGGGCTAAGTCTGTCCTCCTTGCATTTGAATACGAGGTTTAAGAGCTGAGTGTCAAACTCCAGGACTAGGGCCGGGTGTGCCGGGAGAAGAAACTGCGCCGCTCTTTCATCCATCGTCGCGAGCTTTTCGGCCGGCGTTACCGCGGGGAGGCGCGCCGTGATGCTCGCGTTCCCATCGTCGCTCGCGTTCCCATCGTCCCCGGCGGTTCCCCCGCACCCGGCGAGGACGATCCCGGCTGCGACGAGCGCCAGTACCAGCAGCTGCAACACGCGGCGATCCTTTCACCGCCGCCGTGATTGCGTCAAGGCCGTCCTACTCGCGTCATACCGAAGTGAGCGACGCGGACGTAGCTGACCGCGACCGCGACATCGCCTACTCCCGCAGCCCGGCGGCTTCGAGGGCCTACCGCTTCACCAGCTTGATCTTCTTGCTCTCGGTGTTCGGGCTCGCCGCCGTCGGGGATGTAGGTGACCTTCGGCCTTGACCTTCGCCTTGCCCTTCTTGCTTCAGCTTCTTCTGTCGCCTTGCCCTTCGGCTTGATCGGCAGCTTCACCTCGCCCGGCGACCTCGGCCCGCACCCCCGCGGCCCTCACCTTCTCGGTCTTTGCGAGCACCAGATCGCCGCCGCCGGGAACGTTCACGGTCAGCTTCGCTCTTGCCCTCGCGCTTGTTCTTCTTCACCTTGCCGAAGCTGAACTCGTTCGAGGGTGGCGGCGGTGGCGGCGGTCGGTCGGTGGCGGCGAAAGTCGCCGTCGACCGCCACGCCGCAGCTCAGCGCCGACAGGGATGAAGTTCGGGTCCACGCCCGTGCCGTCGAGGTTGGCGCGTCCGATCGAGCGTGCTTTCCACCGACTCTGGTCCCAGTAGACGTGCACGTCGTCGACCGCCACCGCGCAGCGATTCGCCGTCGCCGAGGACGGATGAAGCTCTCGTTCGACGCCCGATGCCGTCGAGGTTGGCGCGCCCGATGTTCCGTTCGGGCCCCTCAATGACCCGTCGGCCCAGTAGACGTGCTCGCCGTCGACCGCCACGCCGCACGGACGGTCGCAACGGCGTCGTCGACGGTGATGAAGCTCGGGTCCACGACCGTGCCGTCGAGGTCGGCGCGCCCGATCGCATTCGAACGCCCCGTAGTCCGACCAATACACGTGAGCGGCGTCGACCGCCACCCCGCCGCAGGTGGCTCCCCGATGTGCGCCGAGAGGCTGATGAAGCTCATCGTCCACGTCCGCGTGCCGTCGAGCTTGGCGCGCCCGATCGCGCGAAGCTGCTGGTCCAGTCGTCTGCACGATTGCACGCCCAGTAAACGTGCGCGCCGTCGACCGCCACCCCGCAGAGGTGAAGTCGCGCCGGTGCGATGAAGCTCTGGTCTACACCCGTCCCGTCGAGGTTGGCGCGTCCGATCCTGTTGGCTCCGCTGTTTCCCCAGTAGACGTGCGCGCCGTCGACGGCCACCCCGCAGGGGTACTGAGCCGCCGTGTGATGAAGCTCTGGTCCACGCCCGTGCCGTCGAGGTTGGCGCGCCCGATCGTGCCGCCGCCGTTATTCGCCCAGTAGACGAACGCCTCGGCGCGGGGAGCGAAGGCCAGGAACGCGACGACGAGAGCGGCGAGGAGTACGACAGCGCGTCAGAGCGTGACCGCCAGCCTCGACCGCTGGCTCCGATTCTCGTCCCGCCCCCGGTGCCACCGCGCCAGCCGCAGCGGCGCGCAGCACAGCCGCCCATCGCTTACCCATGTCGTCCGTCCCTTCCCTGGGCTAGCGATGCGCGCCTACCCCATATCCCGTACCAGTAAGGCGCGGGAGCGTAGCAGCCGACGTTCTCCTGCGAGGACCGCCCTCCGGCAGCCCGGCGGCTTCGAGGGCCCTAGACCCTATGGCGGTTGACGTCCGGTCGGTTGGATAGCCATGGCCGGATCCCCCGCACGATCGCGGGGTGTTGAGAAGCCGCGCGGATAAGCCCCGCCCGGCGCCCACAACCGCATAGGAGGAACCGACCATGGCCAAGCCTAGGACCCTGGTGGGCCTGGACGTTCATGCCGCGAAGATTGTCGCGGCAATTCTCGATCCCGATTCGGGTGAGCTACGCGAAGCGAGGTTCGGCGGAGAGACGGCGGCAGTCCTCGAGCTTTGCTCCTCGCTTCCCGAGCCGGTGAGGGCCGCCTACGAGGCGGGGCCCACCGGCTATGGACTCGCTCGCCAGCTCGAACAGGCCGGCGTTGAGTGCGTGGTCGCGGCCCCGGGAAAGATCCCCCGCGCCCCCACCGATCGGATCAAGACCGATCGCCGCGACGCCGAGCACCTGGTGAGGCTGCTTTTGGCCGGCAAGCTTCATCGCGTCAGGGTTCCCGGGCCGGCCGAGGAGGCGCTTCGTGATTTGGTCCGGGCGCGGGAGGATGTCCGGGGCGATCTGATGCGGGCTCGCCACCGGCTCTCGAAGCAGCTGCTGCGCCACGGGCTTCGCTTCGAGGGCCGCCACTGGACGCAGCGCCACCACGACTGGCTCGCCGGCGTGCAGCTTGAAGAGTCCGCCGCCCAGGCGGCGCTCGAGGACTACCGCGGAGCGATCGAGGTGACGATGGCCCGCCGCCGAGAGTTGGAGAGCGAGATCGAGCGGCGCATATCGGGCTCCCCGTGGGCCGTCGCGGTTGCGCGGCTGCGCTGCCTGCGCGGCATCGACACGCTCTCGGCGGCCGGGCTCTGCGCGGAGATCGGTGACTTCACCCGCTTTTCGCGCGCCGGGGAGCTGATGAGCTTCGTCGGGCTCGTTCCCTCCGAGAGCTCCACGGGCACCCAGCGCCGGCTGGGCGCGATCACCCGCTCAGGCTCGCGCCACGCGCGCCGCCTGCTCGTCGAGGCCGCGTGGCACAACCGCCGCCAACCGCGAGTCGGCAGGAAGTTGGAGAGTCGCCAGGCCGGTCAGCCGCCGGAGGCGGTCCGGGTCTCCTGGTCTGCACAGCGGAGGCTGCATCGCACCTGGACGCGGATGGAGCGCCGCGGCAAGCGCAGGACGCTGATCGCGGTGGCTGTCGCACGCGAGCTGGCCGGCTTCTGCTGGGCGATCACAAGGACGGGCTAATTGCCCAAACGCGCTTGCAGCTGGGCGGGCGGCGGCGTTCGACCTTCGCGCGAGGGCATCCGCGAGAAGCGCTTGAGCAGCCGACTCTGTCGGTCGGCGAAGCTCGTTCCTAGAGAGCGGAGCCCTCGAGACGAAATCCGGTCCTGCGGCCACCCGGATCCGCGCATATCAGCCTGACCGCGCGTCGCGCACCCCGTCGGATCCGCCGCCCGCCCTGCTGCATCGCCCGCGCGCGGCGCGGGGCGCTCAGCGTTGGGGGCTTGACAAACGGTCCGCCATATCAGCGCTTCACCAGCTTCATCCTCTTGCTCTGCGTGTTCGGCTCGCCTCCGTCGGGGATGTAGGTGACCTTCGCCTTGACCTTCGCCTTGCCCTTCTTGCTCAGCTTCTTCTTCGCCTTGCCCTTCGGCTTGATCGGGAGCTTCTCCTTGCTCGCCGCCTCGACCAGCTCCTCATCCGCCTTCACCTTCTTGGTCTTCGCGAGCTCCAGCGCGCCCGGGGCCGGGCACGTTCACGGTCAGCTTCGCCGTCCCTTGTTCTTGTTCTTCTTCACCTTCCCGAAGCTGAACTCGTTCGAGGGCAGGACGCCATCGACCGGAGGTATCGACGCTCGTCGTCGGGCGGGGGCGTGCCGGGCTCGGTGGGCAGGAAGTCGACGAGTGCGATCGTGGCGTGATCGGTCCCGACGTAGAGAGAGCCGCCAGCGTATGCGATGCTGGTCGCCGACCCCGGCGGGTGAGCGATGGTCTTCCACGTTTTCAGGTCCGGGGTCGACAGGACCTTGTCCTGCGTCAACGCGTAGAGCCTGTCGCCAGCGACGGCGTAGTCCTCGAGCGGTTCAGGACTGACCGCGTGGTGGTTGCCGGACAGCGTGAGCAGGTCGCCGTCAAGGAGCTCTGGAAGACGAGCTCTTTGTTGAAGACCTCGCCGTGGTAGCCGGGGCCGCCGCCAGTGAGCGATGGCGCCTGCGACCAGGAGCCGACCGAGAACACCCACGACGCAGGGGTCGGCGCGAAGCGGCTGTGCGGCTGGACGTGGAGCTCGCCGCGCACCGCGGCGCAGAAGTAGACGCGCACGAAGTCGCCGGCTTGGCCGCTCCATGGCGGAACCGAGAGCGAGAGCTGCCAGGTAGCGCCGCCGTCGGTGCTGCGCCACACCGTGCCGTTGACGCCGTTCGAGCCGCAGAGCCACAGCGAGCCCTGGGTCTCGGCGGCGTCGAAGACGTGCAGGCCTGCGAAGGCATCGTGCTGGCTCCAGCCTGAGCTGGAGCGCACGGAATAGTCGGCGCCGGCTTGGGTGTCGGTGTGCGGGACGAACAGGCGCCCGTCGAGCTCGCGGAAGGCCTCGATCTCCTCGGTGTCAGCGAAGAATGGCCCCTCGAAAGCCTTGGAGGCGACGTCGAACGGGTTGATCGCGATGGGGCCGGTGTTCGCCCGGGCGTCCCCGAAACCGGCGTACAGGTCCCCCTGGAAGCGCGCGAGCGTGTTGATCGTCTTGCCCCGCGCGGTGGGTTGTTCAGCGGCCTGCGGGTGGACCCACTCTTGCGCCTCGGCGCGCGTCGCGAGGAACAGCGCCGCTACGAACAGCGCCAGGAGGCAGGCGAATCCAACTAGCAACCGCTCGCCGGATGTCGCAAACGTCCGTCACGAAGTCCTCGGTGAACCACGGCCTGGAGGGCTGGCGGTGTCCGAGGTGCGGCGAGCGCGCGGGCGCCGTTGGTGAGCGCGAGCGAGCCGGCGCGGTAGAGCAGGCGCGGTGCACGCGGCGAGGAGGTCGAACGAAGAGCGCTCGGGCTCGGTTTGGAGACATCGAATTCGGCATATCCCCGTTCAAAAGCTAGGACCGCCGGAGGCGGCAGTCAATGTATGCCTGGGATAACGGTACTTACCGCGACTCGCCGTTCGGGCGCATCCCGGTGCAGCGGCGGCTCGGGCTGGGCGTCTTCAATCCGCTCGATCACGACGCGGCCATCGCCGTCTGCCCGGAACCGAAGCCGGTCGCCGATCTGCAGACCCGCCTCGATGAACGGCTTCGCCGGCAGCGTCAGCGGCGCTTCTGGCGGATGATCGCCTGGCCGAGCGCCCGAGCTCCCGGTCGCCCTTGAGCTTCGCACCAGGCCGTGGTGCATGGGGGAGGCAGGATTCGAACCCGCTAAGCCATGAGGCACGAGTTTACAGTCCGCCCGCCTTTGCCTCTTCGGCACTCCCCCGAGAGTCGGATCTCGATTCTAGAGCGCGGTTACTCGCCGTCGTCCGAGCTCCGTACACCAGGGGCATGATCGGCGCCCTGGCTCGATCTCGAACTCCGAGTACTTCCGGCCACCCAGTTCAGGCTTCGCCGTGCCCTCCATCGCCGCAGCGGGAATGAACCAGCGCCGACCGTCGCCGACGAGCACGAAGAGGGCGTCGAACCGCGCAGGGTCGAAGCTCTTCGTCACCCCGGTCCAACTCTGATTGCCGCCCTGCGTCGCGAATCGAACCGCCCAGCGCTGATGCCCGTCGGGCGTTAGCCGTCAGCTTGCGGATGTCTTCACCTGCACCCGCAAGAGGCGGCCGTCGATCTCCGCAATCATGTCGTAGTCGGGACTGTGCCCGAGCGGTGCAGAGACTGTCGCCCCCTGTCGCGTCAGCCACTCGATCGCCGAAGCCTCGCCGAGGTCGCCCTGCTGGCGGCGGTTGATCAGGCGGTCCACTCGGCGGAACATACGTTCGGAGATGTCATCGTGTGGGCCGAACGCGTGTCGAAAGACTCGTACGCGAGTAAAGACTTCTGGGACCCGACCGCTAGCCCAACTCGCGCAGGCACTGCGCCTCGGGCAGCTGCTTCAGCTTCCTCAGCGTGTTCGTCTCGATCTGGCGAATTCGCTCGCGGGTGACGCCGAACGCGTGCCCGACCTCCTCGAGCGTCATCGGCTCGTGCCCGCGCAGCCCGAAGCGCAGCTCGATCACATGGCGCTCGCGGTCGGGGAGCGCGTCGAGCGCGCGCTGGATGTCCTCCCGCTGCAGGCTCTCCGTCGCGCGCTCGAACGGCGACTCGGCCGTGTCGTCGGCGACGAAGTCGCCCAGCTCGGACTCGTCCTCGTCCCCGACCGGCTTCTCGAGCGAGACCGGGAGCTGTGACACGCGCAATATGTCGCGCACCTCTCGCACGCTCCACTCCAGCTCGGCGGCGATCTCCTCCGGCTCCGGCTCGCGCCCGATGCGCTGGACGAGCTGGCGCTCGACGTGCGTCACCCGGTTGAGCTTCTCCACCATGTGCACCGGAATCCGGATCGTCCGCGCCTTGTCGGCGATCGCCCGCGTAACGGCCTGCCGAATCCACCACGTCGCGTAGGTCGAGAACTTGTACCCGCGCCGGTAGTCGAACTTCTCCACCGCCCGGATCAGGCCCAGCGACCCCTCCTGGATCAAATCGAGGAAGCTCAGCCCCCGCCCGAGGTACCCCTTCGCGATCGACACGACCAGCCGCAGGTTCGCCTCCACCATGTGCCGCTTCGCCCGCATGTCGCCCCGCTCGATCCGCCGCGCCAGCTCGATCTCCTGCTCGGCGGTCAGCAGCTCGACGCGCCCGATCGAGCGCAGGTAGAGGCGCAGCGAGTCGAGGCTGGGCTCGACGGTCAGATCGAGCTCGGGCTTCTTCGGCGCATCCGGCTGACCCTTCGCCTCCTTGTACGCGGTGAGGCCGTCGGCGGCGATCACGTCCACCCCGTGCTCGATCAGGTAGCCGTGCAGGCGCTGCACCTGCTCCTTCGTGACCTCGACCTCGTCGAGGGTCCCCGCGATCTCCTCGAACGTCAGGTATCCGCGCTCGCCCCCGAGCGCGATCAAGGTGCGCAGCTCGTCGGAGTCGGCGAATTGCGGCTCGCCGTCGAGCCCGGCGACGGCGCCGCCGGGGACGCCGTTCTCCTCCCTTACCAGCGCCTGACCGTTCTTAGCCAATTCCCAAGCCGCTCCTCGGCTCCAACGTGGCTCCCAAGGCGCGCGGAGTATATCCCCGACCTGTCCCTAACATCTGACCGGACCGATGAGCGAGATCACCGAGGTCATCTCCCCCACCGCGCGCGACGCGCAGGCGGAGTCCCCGCGCACCCAGCTCAGCCTCACCCGCGTCGGTGTCACCGGCGTCGAGAAGGTGCTGCGGGTGAGTGTCGATTCCCAGGAGCAGCTGTACTACGCGGAGCTCGAGGGACTGGTCGACCTCAACCCGCAGCAGGCCGGGGTCCACATGTCGCGGTTCGAGGAAGTGTTCAACGAGACGATCGACGAGGTCGTCCTCGGCGAGGCCTTCAAGTCGGAGGTCCTCGCGGCCCACATCGCAACCCGGGTGCGCGAACGCCAGGGCGGCATGCGCGCGGAGGTCTCGATCGCGGCCCGCTACCCGGAGACGGTCTCTTCCCCCGCATCCGGCGCTCTGACACAGGAGATCTACACGCTGTTCGGCACCGCGGTCGCGTCCGAGCGCGGAACGAGGACGCTGACCGGCGTACAGGCCCAGGGAATGACGGCCTGCCCGTGCGCGCAGGGACTCGTCGCCGATCGCTCACGCGAGCGGCTGGCCGAGCAGGGGTTCGCGACGGACGAGATCGACCGGATCCTCGACGCCGTCCCGGTCGCGACCCACAACCAGCGCGGCATCGGCACGCTGTACGTCGGCCGGCCAGAGGGCTCGCCGGTCGCGATCGACGCGCCCGACCTGCTGAGCATCGTCGAGCAGTCGATGAGCTCGGAGATCTACGAGCTGATGAAGCGCGCGGACGAGCTCACGGTGGTCGAGAAGGCCCACGCGCACCCACGGTTCGTCGAGGACTGCGTGCGGGAGATGATCCGCCGCGTCGTCGAGGCGTACCCCGCGCTCGGCGAGGACGCCTTCGTGTGCGCTCGCCAGGAGAACCTCGAGACGATCCACCGCCACAACGTCGTCGCGGAGCGCACCGGGCTCGTGAGCGAGATCCGCGCCGAGCTCGAGTCCGGGGAGCACTCGCGCCACCACGTGACGATGCGGGAGTGGCTCGAGGCGCCCTGCACGATTAAGGCGGAAAGTTCGCAAGCGAACTTTCCGGTGGTCGAGGGCGCTCGAGGCGCCTAGCTCAGTCCGTCCACCAGTCCTGCTCCATCTCGATGTCGGCGTTGTCGGTGTTCGGAGCGCCAAACGCCAGAATCTCGGCGCCATCCGGGCCGGCGCCGAAGCTCCGCATCACCCCTACGGGGATGCGCACCGCGTCCCACTGCGCCAGCTCCAGGATCTCGTCGTCGAGCTTGACCAGCGCGCTGCCGCTCACGACGAGGTAGATCTCCTCCTGCTCCGTATGCCTGTGCCCGAACGGCACCCGATACCCGGGCGCAACGCGATAGTGGCTCAGACCCGAGTTCTCGAGCTCGAGCGACTTGCGAGCGAACCGCGACTCGAGGTTCGGCGCGTACCCGAACTTCGGCGCCTGGTCCTCGACCTCCATCAGGTTCACGACCGTGTACGCGGCCATAGGTCCCTCCTCACGTCGGTTGGTCGGTCACCCGCCGCGCGCCCCGCGCGCAGCGGCGCGCCGCTCCCGCTCCTCCTCGATCCGCCGCCTGACCCCGAAGAAGTAGTCGGCGCCGCTGATCACCGTCATCGCCACCGCGACGTAGACGAGCACGTCGACCGCGAGCGGCGCCGGATCCCAGATGATCAGCGCGAACACCGCCCCGACCTGAAGCGCGGTCTTCACCTTGCCGAGCCAGCTCGCCGCGATCACCACTCCCTGCTCCGCCGCGACCGAGCGCAGCCCGGTCACCGCGAGCTCGCGGGCGATGATCACCATCGCGACCCAGGCGGCGAGCCGCCCCAGCGACACGAGCGTGACGAGCGCGGCGACGATCAGCAGCTTGTCCGCGAGCGGGTCCATCAGCTTGCCGAACGTGGTCACCGCCTCGCGCCGGCGGGCGATGTAGCCGTCGAGGCCGTCGGTGACCGCCGCGAGCGCGAACACGACCGCCGCGAGGATGTCGCCGTCGGGCGTCTCCTCGAGCAGCGCGACGACGATCACGGGCACCGCGAGGATGCGCAGGACCGTGAGCACGTTCGGCAGGTTGATCGGGAACATCGCCGTGATGGAGTATCGGGCAAATGCGCTGACGGAACTGCTGGAACGTGACGTCCGACACAAACCCGGAACGTGAGGGAAGATTGGGGCGAATCACCACGTCATGTGGGCGAGCCCGCGTGAGCGGGGAGCGATCAGGAGGAGGACAGGCTGGGAGTGAGGTTCCAGATCACGGACGAGGAGAACGACGTCCAGGGTCACGCGGCCCAGCGTCACGCGGCCACCCCGGAGATCGACGTCGAGCGAATCAAGCGACCGGGTCAGACCGGGTAGAGTTCCGCACCCTGCTTCGGTACAGGGAGGATGTTGCGATAGCGATGGAAACGGCGCACGCCAGGGACGGCGAAGCCGCGTTGACGACGTCGGCCGCGCGGCTGCGCCCGAGTGTCGCGGTGTTCGCGATCCTTGGCGTGGCGGTGACCGTCGCCGCGTCGCTGTACGTGTTGAGGAACGCGGCCGAGGCCCCCGAGGTCAACGCGATCGTGCGAGGGATCATGGCCCTCACCGCACTGGCGGTTGGTCTCTACCTCTGGCAGCGGCAGCCGCACAACCTGTACGGGCCGGTGCTCGCCGCAGCCGTGTTCCTCCTCTCGCCGATGGCGCTGGTCGTCTCCGAGGATCCCTGGACGTTCACGATCGGTCGAACGGTGGGTGCCGTGGCGATCGTCTACGTGCTCTTCCTAGCGTTGATCTTCCCCGACGGCCGGCCCGAGGAGAGGGGTGCCCGGCTGGTGCTCGCGGCGGCCGTCGCCGCGTCGGGAGTGGTGTGGACAGCGGCGCTCGTCCTTGCCGAGACCCTCCCGGCAGGTGGTCCGTTCATTCCCTGTTTCGAGGCCTGCCCGGACAACGCCGCCCGGGCGGTCGAGATCAGCCCCGACCCCAGCAAAGTCCTCGGCCTCGCATACGGCGCCGTCTGTGCCGGACTTGGGCTCGCCGCCGCGGCTGTACTGCTGCGGCGGCTGTGGGCTGCGACCCCGATTCGAAGGCGGGCGATCGGTCCGGTCCTGGTTGTCATCCCCCCAGTCTGCATCGGCACGGGGGCCTTCATCTTCGTTCGCCAGGTCGCTCCCGACTCGCCGCTGCTCGATCCGCTCGGTTGGCTGATCCTCGGGGCCTTTGTGCTCTTCCCCTTCATGATCTGTGTCGGGTTGATCCGGGGTCGGGTGCTCGCCGCGTCGGCCCTGGCGGAGCTGGTCGAGCGCCTCGGCCGCGAGCGGAGCCCCGCCGGGGTGGAGGAAGCGATGCGTGCGGCCCTGCGGGACCCCGCACTCGAGCTCCTGTTCTGGTCGTCCAGCAAGTCGAGCTACGTCGACGTTCGCGGTGGAGACGTCCACCTTCCAGACGGCGATGGAGGCCGATCGGTGACGAGGATCGATCGCGATCGCGAACACGTCGCGGCGATCGTCCACGACCCGGCCCTCGACAGCCACCCGGACTCGATCCGAGCGGTTGCCTCGGCCGCGCTGATGGCGATGGAGAACGCTCGCCTGGAGGATGATCGGGAGGCGATCGTGCTCGAGGAACGCCGCCGGATCGCGCGGGATCTCCACGACGGCATGGCGCAGGACCTGGCATTCATCACCCTGCACGGGCGGGAGCTCGCGCAGCGCCATCCGCGGGCCGAAGGGATCGCCTCGGCTGCGCAGCGGGCGCTGACCGACTCGCGCGCTGCGATCCTCTCTCTGACTGGCCCCGCGGACGAGGGGCTCGCAACCGCCGTGGCCAGAACGGCGACTGGGCTGGCGGACCGCTCCGGGATCGGGCTCGAGCTCGAGCTGGACGACGAGGTGGACGCGGAACCGGAGACGCGCAGCGAATTGCTCCGGATACTTGGTGAGGCGATCAGCAACGCGACCCGCCACGGGAAGGCCTCGAAAATCCATATCCGGCTCTCCGCAGAGCCGACCCTGCGTCTCGCGATCTCGGACGATGGCAGTGGGTTCGAAGCGGGTGTTGGCGCACCGTCGTCCAACGGTGGCTTCGGCCTGACCAGCATGCGGGAGCGGGCGGAAGGTCTGGGTGGCGAGCTCCATGTGCGGTCCCGCGCGGGGCAGGGAACGGTGGTCGAGGTCGTGCTCCCCTGAGCCGCGTCCCGCGTGTCCTGATCGCGGACCCGCAGCCGACGATGAGGACCTCGGTCCGGCGGCTTCTCGAGCGGGACGGGTTCGAGGTCTGCGGGGAGGCCTCCGACGCCGAGGCGGCCGTGGAGGCGGCGATTCGGGAACGTCCCGACATCTGTCTGATCGGTGTTGTGATGCCGGGAGGCGGGATTTTGGCCACGAGGCGGATCACGAAGGCGGTCCCGGACACCGCGGTCGTGATCCTGACCGCGTCCGAGAGTCGCGACCACCTGGTCGGCTCGATCAGGGCGGGCGCCGTCGGCTACCTGCTCAAGAGCGCGGACCAGGGGGAGCTCCCGAGCATCCTCAGGGGCGTGCTCGCCGGCGAGGCGGCGATCCCGCGGAAGCTGGTCGCGCGCCTCGTGCGCGAGCTCCAGACCCAGGGCCGCCGGCGCGTGATCGCCGGGGCGAAGGGAGGCGCCGATCTCACGCCCCGCGAGTGGGAGGTAATGGAGTTGATGTGCGAGGGGCTCGGCACCGCCGAGATCGCCGAGCGCCTCTTTATCGCCCCGGTGACGGTGCGGCGCCACATCTCCGCGATCCTCACGAAACTCGGCGTCAAGGACCGCGGGGAGGCGGTCGCGTTGGTGGACGAGCAGGTCTAGATCTCCTCCACCGCGGGGGCGTTCAGACAGTTGAACGAAATATGGGTCCCGCGGGTGATTCACAGGCGCCCGTCCCTCCTGCAGGCTGTGTGCGGAGCGATGACAAAGGATCATCAGATCGAGCACAGGGCTGCCGCGGCCCTGGCTGCGGACGGCACGGCGGGGATCGACGAGTTGGACCTGATCCTCACCGACGGCGCGGCCGAGGCCCTGGCGCTTCATACCGAGCTACTGCGGGTGAACCGCCGCCTCGCCGCCGTGCTCGATAACGGTGACCAGGCCCTGGAGACCCTGGACGGGGCGCGGAAGCTCGCGGGCCGCAGGAGCGAGCTCACCACGCGTTGGGAGTACCTCAGCGAGCTGCTGAGCGAGCTGCGGGCTCGACGCGACCGGCTTACCAGCTGATCCGTACGCTGCCGCTCGCGGCCCGGAAATTGCCTGGCTGGGTCAAGACCTAGACCAGCCGGCCCCGGGCCGCCTTGACCGCCGCCTCGATGCGGGTCTGGGATTCGAGCTTGCCGAGGATGTTGGAGACGTGGTTCTTCACCGTATGCGGGCTGATGAACAGCTCCTCGGCGATCTCGGCGTTCTCCTTGCCCTCCGCCATCAGGCTCAGGACCTCGCTCTCCCGCTCTGTCAGCTTCGCTTGGGCTGAGTCGGGCAAGGAGGCGGCGGCGTTCGCTCGCGCGCGCTCGAGGATGCCTGCCGCAATCCGCGGCGACAGGAGTGCGTCCCCCACGGCCGCGGCGCGGACGCCCGCCACGATCTCCTCCACGGCGGCGTCCTTGAGGACGTAGCCGCACGCTCCCGCGACGATCGCGCCCTCGACGTCATGCTCGTCGGCGGAAACGGTGAGCATGATCACCTTTGCGGACGGAGCGGCGGCCCGGACTTCCATCGTCGCCTCGATCCCGGACATGCCCGGCATGGCGATGTCCATGACGACGACATCCGGCGCGAGGTCGCGCACCACCTCGACCGCCGTTTCGCCGTCGGCGGCTTCTGCGACCACGTCGACTCCGCGCTCCTCGAGCAGCTCCCGGAGCCCATTCCGAAACAGGGCGTGGTCATCGACAAGCACCACGCGGACCTCCGCCGGATCGGGCGGTTGCTCGGACCGCTCCATTCCGTCGCAGAACCTACCGAATGAATGCCGGATTGAACAATCGGCCCAGGTGGTGCATTGATGCGCCGCCCACGGCCCGCTCGCACATGCCCCGCGCCGCGGCCGACCAGCGCGGCCTGCTACGCCGCGTGGGCGGCGGCGTTCAGAACCAGACGCGGTGCGGCCTCAGGTGACGAGCTAGCACGCGTTGCTCGTGATCAGTGCGTCACCGGTCGGGGAGCTCAAAGGCCCGGCGATCTTCGCTCGGTCCAACCCCGGAGCGCCGCTAACGCAGTTCCCTGTACGTGATCGAGTTCGAGCAGATGGATCCGTTCCCGGCCGCGTTGAAGGCCCGGGCGCTCAGGTTGGTCGTGGAGTTGTTGGCGACGTTGACCGTGATCCCCGCCCCGGTGAACTGCGCCACCGTCCCGGTCGCCGCGACGCTGCCCGAGCAGTTCGCGCTCTTGTACAGCCTCACCTGGGTCGGGGTGGTCCCTGCACTCGACGGTCCCCTTCACCTCGGGGTTGCGGTCGTTGGCCGGCGAGTCGGGGTCGGTGTCGGTGATCGTCGGAGCGCCGATCGAGCCGTCCAGCTCCACGTAGGAGATCGAGTTCGAGCAAGCGGAATCGTTTCCGGCCGCGTCGGTGGCGCGGGCGCTGAGGTTGGTCGTGGATCCGTTGGGGACGTTGACCGTGATCCCCGCCCCGGTGAACTGCGCCACCGTCCCGGTCGCCGCGACGCTACCCGAGCAGTTCGCGCTCTTGTACAGCTTCACCTGCGTCGGGTTGCCTCCACCCACCGTGCCCTTCACCTCGGGCTCGATGTCGTTGGCCGGCGAGTCGGGGTCGGTGTCCGTCAGCGTGGGCTTGGCGGGGGCGGTCGAATCGTTGATATAGGAGATCGAGTTCGAGCAGATGGACCCGTTTCCGGCCGCGTTGAAGGCCCGGGCGCTCAGGTTGGTCGTGGAGTTCTTGGCGACGTTGACCGTGATCCCCGCCCCGGTGAACTGCGCGACCGTCCCGGTCGCCGCGACACCGCCGGAGCAGTTCGCGCTCTTGTACAGCCTCACCTGGGTCGGGTTGCCCCCGCCCGCCGTGCCCTTGACCTCCGGGTTGCGGTCGTTGGAGGGCGAGTCGGGGTCGGTGTCGGTGATCGTCGGGCCGTCGTCGGCGCAGTTCACGGTCACCGCCACGGTCGCCGTCGAGCCGCCGTTGAGGGTGTAGGTGAAGTTGTCGGTCGGGTCGCCGTCGTTGCAGTAGCCGGCGTTGGGCTTGTAGGTGAGGCTCTGGTTGTCGCCGGCCACCGCGACGGTGCCGTCGTCGGGCTGGGTGACCGCGTCGATCGCCTTCGGGCCGCCGTCGGTGTCGGTGTCGTTGCCGAGCACGTTGATCGTCGTCGGGTCGGCGTCCTCGTCGACGGTCGCGGTGTCATTGACGGCCGTCGGGCCGTCGTCGGCGCAGTTCACGGTCACCGCCACGGTCGCCGTCGAGCCGCCGTTGAGGGTGTAGGTGAAGTTGTCGGTCGGGTCGCCGTCGTTGCAGTAGCCGGCGTTGGGCTTGTAGGTGAGGCTCTGGTTGTCGCCGGCCACCGCGACGGTGCCGTCGTCGGGCTGGGTGACCGCGTCGATCGCCTTCGGGCCGCCGTCGGTGTCGGTGTCGTTGTCGAGCACGTCGATCGTCGTCGGGTCGGCGTCCTCGTCGACGGTCGCGGTGTCATTGACGGCCGTCGGGCCGTCGTCGGCGCAGTTCACGGTCACCGCCACGGTCGCCGTCGAGCCGCCGTTGAGGGTGTAGGTGAAGTTGTCGGTCGGGTCGCCGTCGTTGCAGTAGCCGGCGTTGGGCTTGTAGGTGAGGCTCTGGTTGTCGCCGGCCACCGCGACGGTGCCGTCGTCGGGCTGGGTGACCGCGTCGATCGCCTTCGGGCCGCCGTCGGTGTCGGTGTCGTTGGCGAGCACGTCGATCGTCGTCGGGTCGGCGTCCTCGTCGACGGTCGCGGTGTCATTGACGGCCGTCGGGCCGTCGTCGGCGCAGTTCACGGTCACCGCCACGGTCGCCGTCGAGCCGCCGTTGAGGGTGTAGGTGAAGTTGTCGGTCGGGTCGCCGTCGTTGCAGTAGCCGGCGTTGGGCTTGTAGGTGAGGCTCTGGTTGTCGCCGGCCACCGCGACGGTGCCGTCGTCGGGCTGGGTGACCGCGTCGATCGCCTTCGGGCCGCCGTCGGTGTCGGTGTCGTTGTCGAGCACGTTGATCGTCGTCGGGTCGGCGTCCTCGTCGACGGTCGCGGTGTCATTGACGGCCGTCGGGCCGTCGTCGGCGCAGTTCACGGTCACCGCCACGGTCGCCGTCGAGCCGCCGTTGAGGGTGTAGGTGAAGTTGTCGGTCGGGTCGCCGTCGTTGCAGTAGCCGGCGTTGGGCTTGTAGGTGAGGCTCTGGTTGTCGCCGGCCACCGCGACGGTGCCGTCGTCGGGCTGGGTGACCGCGTCGATCGCCTTCGGGCCGCCGTCGGTGTCGGTGTCGTTGCCGAGCACGTTGATCGTCGTCGGGTCGGCGTCCTCGTCGACGGTCGCGGTGTCATTGACGGCCGTCGGGCCGTCGTCGGCGCAGTTCACGGTCACCGCCACGGTCGCCGTCGAGCCGCCGTTGAGGGTGTAGGTGAAGTTGTCGGTCGGGTCGCCGTCGTTGCAGTAGCCGGCGTTGGGCTTGTAGGTGAGGCTCTGGTTGTCGCCGGCCACCGCGACGGTGCCGTCGTCGGGCTGGGTGACCGCGTCGATCGCCTTCGGGCCGCCGTCGGTGTCGGTGTCGTTGCCCAGCACGTTGATCGTCGTCGGGTCGGCGTCCTCGTCGACGGTCGCGGTGTCATTGACGGCCGTCGGGCCGTCGTCGGCGCAGTTCACGGTCACCGCCACGGTCGCCGTCGAGCCGCCGTTGAGGGTGTAGGTGAAGTTGTCGGTCGGGTCGCCGTCGTTGCAGTAGCCGGCGTTGGGCTTGTAGGTGAGGCTCTGGTTGTCGCCGGCCACCGCGACGGTGCCGTCGTCGGGCTGGGTGACCGCGTCGATCGCCTTCGGGCCGCCGTCGGTGTCGGTGTCGTTGCCGAGCACGTTGATCGTCGTCGGGTCGGCGTCCTCGTCGACGGTCGCGGTGTCATTGACGGCCGTCGGGCCGTCGTCGGCGCAGTTCACGGTCACCGCCACGGTCGCCGTCGAGCCGCCGTTGAGGGTGTAGGTGAAGTTGTCGGTCGGGTCGCCGTCGTTGCAGTAGCCGGCGTTGGGCTTGTAGGTGAGGCTCTGGTTGTCGCCGGCCACCGCGACGGTGCCGTCGTCGGGCTGGGTGACCGCGTCGATCGCCTTCGGGCCGCCGTCGGTGTCGGTGTCGTTGCCCAGCACGTTGATCGTCGTCGGGTCGGCGTCCTCGTCGACGGTCGCGGTGTCATTGACGGCCGTCGGGCCGTCGTCGGCGCAGTTCACGGTCACCGCCACGGTCGCCGTCGAGCCGCCGTTGAGGGTGTAGGTGAAGTTGTCGGTCGGGTCGCCGTCGTTGCAGTAGCCGGCGTTGGGCTTGTAGGTGAGGCTCTGGTTGTCGCCGGCCACCGCGACGGTGCCGTCGTCGGGCTGGGTGACCGCGTCGATCGCCTTCGGGCCGCCGTCGGTGTCGGTGTCGTTGCCCAGCACGTTGATCGTCGTCGGGTCGGCGTCCTCGTCGACGGTCGCGGTGTCGTTCACGGCGGTGGGCGGGATATCGACCTGCTGGACGGCGCTGGTCTGCGACCTGCTCCCGGCCCGGTTGGTGGCGGTCACGGTGCAGGTGTAGTCGCCGGGCTCGGTCGGCGTGAAGGTGGCCCCCGTTTCGTCCGGAATCTCGACGCCGTCCTTGAGCCACTGGCGCGCGAACGACTGCGGCGCGCGGTAGAGGTAGGCCCCGAGCAGGTCGGGCGCCCAGTCGCCGTGGCTGCAGCTGAGCTCGTCGCCGCCCCCGGTGGGGGAGGTGACCGGGGGCCCGGTCCCCTGCGGCTCGCGCAGGAGCGCGGGGAAGGTGGGGTTGCTCTCGCCGCCGGTCAGGTTCTGCGGTGTGTCACCGTTGCCCGGGGCGAGATCGGCCCGCGCGAGCGTGCCGCCGAGGAAGTTGGCCCAGTAGGCCCTGCCCGCGGAGGGGTCCCCGGCCACCGGGTCGATCGCCACCCCGGCCGGGCCGTTCTGGCCGCCCGCCAGCTCGGCCACGTCGTTCGTGCCGGGATCGAGATCCATGACCAGGATCTGGTTGCTGCTGAGGTTTGCCACGTAGGCCCGGCCGGCGGAGGGGTCCCCGGCCACCGGGTCGATCGCAAGCCCGAGCGGGGCGTTCAGGCCGTTTGCAGGGCCAGTGGCCAAGGTCTGCGGCGCGTCGCCGGTGCCGGGGTCGAGGTCCGCGAACCGGATCGTGCTCGAGCCGACGTTGGTCCAGTAGATCCTGCCGGCGGCGGGGTTGCCCGGCACGGGGTCGATCGCCACGCCCGTCGGGGCCTCCTGGCCGGTCGCCAGGTTGCTGGCATCGTCGGTCCCCGGGTCGAGGTCCGCGACCCGGATCTGGCCGGTGGCGGAGTTCGCCCAGTAGATCCTGCCGGCGACCGGGTCGATCGCCATCCCGCACGGCTCGCTTCCGGGCGGCTCGGTGACCACGTCCTCGACTGCATCGCCGTCGTCGAGGTCCGCGCGCCGGATCCTGTCGTCCTCGAAGTGAGCCCAGTAAGCCTTGCCGGCCGCGGGGTCGAGCGCCATCCCGCAGGGGCCGTTGTCGCCCTGGCCGCCGACCAGATCATCCGGCCCAGTCGCCGGGTTCAGGCCCATGTAGCGGACCGCGCCGCCGCCGCCCTTGTTGGTCCAGTAGAGCGAGTCGTCGACGACGCAGGTGACGGCGACCGCGACGGTCGCGGTTGAGCCGCCGTTCAGGGTGTAGGTGAAGTCGTCGGTCGGGTTGGCGGGGGCGTCGTTGCAGTAGTCGGCGTCGGGCTCGTAGGTAAGGCCGGTGTGGGCGCCAGAGGTGCCACCGGTGAGCCCCACGGTGCCGTGGGCGGGGTCGCTCGCCGAGGCGATCTCGACGGGGCCGCCGTCGCCGCCGTCGTCGTCGTTGTCGAGCGGATCGAGCTGGGTGGCGCTGGAGTCCTCGGCGACGGTGCGCTCATCGTCGACGGCGGCGGGCGGGACGTCGAGCGCCGAGGAGCTCGTCTGGGAGCTACTGCCCGCCGGGTTGGTCGCCGTCACCCGGCAGGTGTAGTCGCCGGGCTCGGTCGGCGTGAAGGTGGCCCCCGTTTCGTCCGTAATCTCGACGCCGTCCTTGAGCCACTGGCGCGCGAACGACTGCGGCGCGCGGTAGAGGTAGGCCCCGAGCAGGTCGGGCGCCCAGTCGCCGTGGCTGCAGCTGAGCTCGTCGCCACCCCCGGTGGGGGAGGTGACCGGGGCCCGGTCCCCTGCGGCTCGCGCAGGAGCGCGGGGAAGGTGGGGTTGCTCTCGCCGCCGGTCAGGTTCTGCGGTGTGTCAC
The DNA here is from genome assembly GCA_963753385.1 of uncultured bacterium. GTDB lineage: Bacteria > Actinomycetota > Thermoleophilia > Solirubrobacterales > 70-9 > JALZKA01. The sequence goes on along the minus strand of CAVWCC010000012.1, from coordinate 27,517 downwards.
CGTTGCCCGGGGCGAGCATCGGCCCGCGCGAGCGTGCCGCCGATGAAGTTGGCCCAGTAGGCCCTGCCCGCGGAGGGGTCCCCGGCCACCGGGTCGATCGCCACCCCGGCCGGGCCGTTCTGGCCGCCCGCCAGCTCGGCCACGTCGTTCGTGCCGGGATCGAGATCCATGACCAGGATCTGGTGCTGCTGAGGTTTGCCACGTAGGCCCGGCCGGCGGAGGGGTCCCCGGCCACCGGGTCGATCGCAAGCCCGAGCGGGGCGTTCAGGCCGTTTGCAGGGCCAGTGGCCAAGGTCTGCGGCGCGTCGCCGGTGCCGGGTCGAGGTCCGCGAACCGCATCGTGCTCGAGCCGACGTTGGTCCAGTAGATCCTGCCGGCGGCGGGGTTGCCCGGCACGGGGTCGATCGCCACGCCCGTCGGGGCCTGCTGGCCGGTCGCCAGGTTGCTGGCATCGTCGGTCCCCGGGTCGAGGTCCGCGACCCGGATCTGGCCGGTAGCGGAGTTCGCCCAGTAGATCCTGCCGGCGACCGGGTCGATCGCCATCCCGCACGGCTCGCTTCCGGGCGGCTCGGTGACCACGTCCTCGACTGCATCGCCGTCGTCGAGGTCCGCGCGCCGGATCCTGTCGTCCTCGAAGTGAGCCCAGTAAGCCTTGCCGGCCGCGGGGTCGAGCGCCATCCCGCAGGGGCCGTTGTCGCCCTGGCCGCCGACCAGATCATCCGGCCCAGTCGCCGGGTTCAGGCCCATGTAGCGGACCGCGCCGCCGCCGCCCTTGTTGGTCCAGTAGAGCGAGTCGTCGACGACGCAGGTGACGGCGACCGCGACGGTCGCGGTTGAGCCGCCGTTCAGGGTGTAGGTGAAGTCGTCGGTCGGGTTGGCGGGGGCGTCGTTGCAGTAGTCGGCGTCGGGCTCGTAGGTAAGGCCGGTGTGGGCGCCAGAGGTGCCACCGGTGAGCCCCACGGTGCCGTGGGCGGGGTCGCTCGCCGAGGCGATCTGGACGGGGCCGCCGTCGCCGCCGTCGTCGTCGTTGTCGAGCGGATCGAGCTGGGTGGCGCCGGAGTCCTCGGCGACGGTGCGCTCATCGTCGACGGCGGCGGGCGGGACGTCGAGCGCCGAGGAGCTCGTCTGGGAGCTACTGCCCGCCGGGTTGGTCGCCGTCACCCGGCAGGTGTAGTCGCCGGGCTCGGTCGGCGTGAAGGTGGCCCCCGTTTCGTCCGGAATCTCGACGCCGTCCTTGAGCCACTGGCGCGCGAACGACTGCGGCGCGCGGTAGAGGTAGGCCCCGAGCAGGTCGGGCGCCCAGTCGCCGTGGCTGCAGCTGAGCTCGTCGCCGCCCCCGGTGGGGGAGGTGACCGGGGGCCCGGTCCCCTGCGGCTCGCGCAGGAGCGCGGGGAAGTTCGCGCTGCCGTTGCCTGGGCCGTCGAGGTCCACCGCTCTGGTGTCCTGGGGGTCGTCCAGCTCCGCGTGCTCGACGGTGTCGGTCCAGTAGGTGGTCCAGTAGATTGCGTTCGCCTCCGCGTCGAGCGCGATGCCGTCGGGGCAATCCGAGACGGGAGGCTCCCGAAGGTCCACGATCTCCTGCGGGTTGCCGCCATCATCGAGGTCGGCGACCTCGAGCGTGTCCGATGCACAGTTGGACCAGTAGATCTTGTTGGCGACCGGGTCGATCGCAAGACCCAGCGGCCCGCCGGTGTGGGGGTTGCCCTCGGGAATCAGATCCTGGGCGTCGTTCGTCGCCGGGTTCAGGTCCGCGACGCGGATCGCGTCGTTGTCGCCTGCATCGCCCGCGCCCGGTGTTCCCTCGTTGGTCCAGTAGATCTTGCCCTCACCCAGGGCGAGCCCCGCCGGGTGGTCGTTGCCGGCCGGGCCAACCAGTACCTGCGAGTTGGACCCGTCGCGGTCGGCAACCCTGAGAGTGTCGCTGTTGACATCCGTCCAGTAGAGCTTCCCCGCCTCGGGGTCCACGACCAGCCCACACGGGGCCTGCAGGGGCGGGTTGATCGGCAGGGTCTCCGCGTCTGAGCCATCGAGGTTCGCGCGCCTGATCGTCCCGATCGGGTTGTCATCGTTGGCCCAGTAGATCTTGCCCGCCGCCAAGTCGAAGGCGACCCCGCACTGCGTTCCGGTGCCCTCGGTGCCCGCCAAGTCGGTGACGGTGTTCTCGAAGTCGGCCAGCTCGGCGAACTGGATCGCGTCGCTGTCCTTGTCGGCCCAGTAGAGCCGGTCCGCTGCAGTCGCGGTGGCGGGAGCTAGCAGAACACAGAGCAGGCCGGCCAACAGGAGCCAGGCCCGCCGCGGGCCCAGCAGGGCCCGCAGCGTGCGCGACCCCGAATCCGGGCTGCGCTGCTTTGGATTAGAAAAGGGCATTACAAGAGGTTCGAAAGTGGAAAGACACCCTGCCGCCTGTTGAGCATGAGGCCCGCGGTGCGGCTTGTGAATGGCCCACATGACTCAAATTGCGTTCAATTCCGTGAACGCCGCTGCGTCTGACCGCGCGCGTGGCGGTCCGGACGCGGGTGTCGGCAGCCCCACCCCGGGTCTTCGGCTGCCGCTTCTGGGCCCCGGCCCCCGATCCGCGGCGCTACGCGGAGGTGCTCGGGCTCGCGCATGATGGCCCGCCGCAGGGAGCGGCGCACGATCATCGTCGGCGGCCTCTCACCAGTTGAGGACACAAACGAGGCAAACACGTCCTCGTCTGAGTTCCTGCACGACGTCTACAACCAGGGGTGCTCGTGCGACTTCGGGGGGATGATGGAGTATCGGGCAATGAAAGTCGGACCGCTACCGCCCGATCGCTCGCGCCACGCGGCGCACGTGCTCGCCGACGCGTTTCGGGACTACCCGGCGTGGCTCGCGATCGGCCCCCGTCGAAGCCGGCCGCGATGGCGGATGTTGAATCGGTTCTACCGCGGCGCGCTGGCCCGCGCATACGCGCACGGCGCTGTGCTCGGCGCGAGCGACGGCGAGCTGCGCGGCATCGCGATCGTCTATCCGGCCGATCGCTGGCCGCCGCCGCCGCGCTCGTTCGTGCACGAGGCATGGGGCGTCGCGCTGTCCGGGCCCGGCGCCGCCGCGCGCGGCCTGCGCGCGACGAACGCGATCGACGCCGTTCATCCTCACGAGCCCCACGACTTCCTCCACACGATCGGGGTCGACCCCGGCGCACAGCGGACCGGCGCCGGAACCGCGCTGCTCGAGCACATCGCGGGGCACGCCGAGGCGCGCGGCGTGCCGATCCACCTCACGACGAGCGCCCCCGAGAACCTCCCCTACTACCGCCGGTTCGGGTACGAGCTCGACGGGCGAGCGCGAGCTTCCTCGCGGCGTCCCCCTGTGGTCGATGGTGCGCCCCCCAGCTCGCGCGCCCGAGCCAGGATCGCATCCATCATCGCCTCGGTCAGCCTCCCCGTGAACGTGTTCTGCTGGCTGGGGTGGAAGCACCCGAGCAGCGTGAAGGGCCCGACCTCCACCTCGGCGCCGTGCCCGAAGCGCGGCTTGGGGCGCGGAACCTCGTGGCCGAGCTCCCGCAACGCGCGCAGCGCGCCGTCCCACGCGAAGGCTCCGAGTGCGACCAGGACCCGCGCCCGCTCGAGCAGCGCGAGCTCGCGCGCCAGGAAGGGAGGCAGTTGTCGCGCTCCGCCGGCGTCGGCCTGTTGGCGGGCGGCGGGCAGCGGTTGACCGCGGTCACGTACGCGCCGCGGAGCCGCAGGCCGTCGTCTCGCCGCTCGGAGGCCGCACGGTTCGAGAGCCCGGCGCGGTGAAGCGCGGCGTACAGCCACTCGCCCGAGCGGTCGCCGGTGAACATGCGCCCGGTGCGATTGGCGCCGTTGGCCGCCGGTGCGAGACCCACCAGGACGATCCGCGCCCGCGGGTCGCCGAACCCCGACACCGGGCGCGCCCAGTAGCGCTCGCCGCGGAAGCGGCGCGGCGGGTCCGACGCGACCTCCTCCCGCCACGCGACGAGCCGCGGGCACCGGCGACAATCGTGCACCTCGCGCGCGAGGCGCTCGAGCTCCTCTTCACCCGCCCTTCGCGGTGGCATCGCGGCTGGCTCAGGCGCGGGCCCGCGCCCACCTCACCGCCCACCCGCCGGCGACGAAAACGAGCAGCCACATCACGGTCGCCGCCAGCGGACTGACGAGCGCGACCGGGATCGAGAGCAGGAACACCGCCGCTACCGCGAAGTTGGCCGTTCCGCCGTACTGTCGCTCGTACTCGCGCAGCTCGGGACGGATCATTTCCTTGCGGTACGCGTAGACGATCTGGACCTGAAACGTGATGGTCACCGCCGCCATGATCGCCGCGTACAGGATCACACCCGTGGAGTCATCCCCGTAGTCGCCGAGGACCTCGCTGGTGAACGGCACCAGCACGACCCACGCCAGGTAGAGGAGATTGAGCCCCATCAACACCGGGTCGAAGCGCTCGACCGCGGCGAACAAGCGGTGGTGGGAGAGCCACAGCTTTCCGAGCACTGCGAAGCTGATCCCGTACGCGATGAAGTCCCGGTGCTGGTCGAGAATCTCATCGAACAGCGTCTCGCCGGCCGGGAGGTGCCCCGGGATATTGATCTGGAGCACGAGCAGCGTGATCGCGATCGCGAACACACCGTCGCTGAACGCGACGATGCGCGAGAACTCGAGTCCCCACGTGTCGCGATGGCGGGACTGGCCCGCCCGCAGGCCGCCGGCCTCGGAGCGCTCCATCGGAACCTGATACGGCCGCGCGGCCGGAAACCCTCTTGGCGGCACGCCGCGGACATTCGGTTGAAACCTGGTTAATACCCCCATAGGGTATGCGCCGATGGGTGAGGTGCTCTCGACAATGCGCCGTGCAGGAATCGTCGAGGCGGCGGCGGCGCGGTAACCTGGCTCCGCGACCCGGGACCCCAGCGGTCGCGAGCCTCATGACGGACACCGAGCAAGCGGATCAGCTTCGCAAGCTGGCGATCATCCCCGCCTACAACGAGGAGGGCATGGTCGGCCAGGTCGTGCGCGGGATCCGGCGCCACGCCCCCGAGTTCGACATCGTCGTCGTCGACGATGGGTCCACGGACAGGACCTTCGCCGAGGCAAGCGCCGAGGGGGTGACCGTGATCCGCCACCCGTTCAACCTCGGGATCGGCGGCGCGATGCAGTCCGGGTTCAAGTACGCGGCGGCCAACGATTACGACGTCGCCGCGCAGGTCGACGGCGACGGCCAGCACAAGCCCACCTACCTCAACGACCTGCTCGAGGCGCTGCGCACGAGCGGCAAGGCCGACATGGTGTGCGGGAGCCGATTCCGCGGGGACCCGGGCTACAAGGTGCCGATCGGCCGCCGGATCGGAAACCTGATCTTCTCGCTGATCCTCAGCGTGATGGTCCGCCGCCGGATCACCGATCCGACATCGGGATTCCGGATGACCAACCGCCGGGGGATCGAGCTGTTCGCCCGCGACTACCCCCACGACTATCCCGAGGTCGAGGCGATCCTGATGCTTCACGCGCACAGCCTGCGGCTGCACGAGGTGCCCGTGCGGATGAACGCGCGCGGCTTCGGGCGCTCCTCGATCGACTATCCGCGCAGCGCCTACTACATGGCCAAGGTCCTGCTGGCGCTGTTCGTCGGCCTGTTCCGCAAGCGCCCGACGCCGAGTCATCAGCCGCCTGACCGCCCCGAGGGCCAGCCCGTCGCCCCGGCGGCGGCGACCGCGGCCGCGAGCGAGGAGTCGGGGCCGGCGGCCGTGGGGCGATGAGCGTGATGTTCCCGATCGCCGCCGCGGGCGAGCTCGAGCCCACCGTCCAGATCGTCGCGGTCGTGGTGACCGGGGTGCTGCTGCTCGCGGTGCTCGAGCTGGTCAGGCGCCGCCAGCTCGCCGAGCGCTACGCGCTGCTGTGGATGACGGTCGCTGTCGTCCTGCTCTTGCTCGCCGTGTGGACCGACCTGCTCGATTGGGCGTCCGATCTGGTCGGGATCGCCGATCCCGCCAACGCGCTCTTCCTCGCCGCGTTCGGCGTCGCGTTCGTGCTCCTGCTGCACTTCTCGGTCGCGAACTCGCGGCTCGGCGAGGAGACGAAGATCCTCGCCCAGGAGGTCGCGCGGCTCGACGAGCTGCGTGCGCTCGCAGCGCGCCGTCGAGCGCCAACGGAAAGCCCCAGGACGGCGACGCCCCGGACGGCGCGCCGCGAGACCCCGGCGTGGGCGACGCTCAAAGCAGCGCCCGGACGACCGACCAGTAGGCGCGCAGCGCCCAGCGCAGCGGGGCGGCGGCGCCGACCCGCCCCAGATACGGCGAAGAGAGCTCCGCGGTGAGCGTCGCCGCGAACTCCCCGCCCCGGACCTCGCGGCCGGCCTGGATCGCGCGGCGCTCGCGCAGCAGGCGCGGGAGCCAGCGCGCCACGTCCGCCCACGCGCGGAGCTTCTGGCGCCCCCACCCGCCCGCGATCGAGATCCCGACCAGCGCGAGCTCGGTGCCCACCAGCGCCGGCGCCAGCAGCGCGAGCAGCGACGCGGGGTAGGTGCGCACGATCGTCGCCCAGCGATTGCGCTCCATGTAGCGCCACTTGGCGGGGCCCTTCTCGAACTCGTACTCGTGGTCGACGACGGCGCTTGGCTCGATCCCGATCCTTCCCCCCGCGAGCCGCAGCCGCAGCGAGAGGTCGACGTCCTCGTGGTAGAGGAAGAACTCGCCCGGGAAGCCGCGCGCGCGCTCCCACCGCTCACGCGGGATCGCGAGGCAGGCTCCCGAGGCGAACCCGACCTCGCGGGGCTCGGGCGCGGCGCCGCCGTCGAGCCGCCTGCCGGCGCCGCCCGCCCACGCGATGCCCGTGAAGTGAACGACGCCGCCCTCGGTGTTGACGACGCGGCCGCCCGCGGCCGTCACGAGGCCCATCCAGGCAGCCCAGCCGCGATCGTCGTCGAGCGGACGGGCGATCGCGGCGCGAAACCCCTCCGAGACCACGGCGTCGGGGTTGAGGAACAAAAGCAGCTCGCCGGACGCGCGGGCGGCGCCGGCGTTGCACCCCGCGGCGAAGCCGAGGTTGGTGCCCGGCTCGAGCAGGGCGGCGCCGGGAGCGAGCTCGCGAACCGTCTCGGGGGTGCCGTCGGTGGACGCGTTGTCGACGACGACCAGCTCGTCGCCCTCGCGAAGCTGCTCGACGAGCGGAGGCAGCGAGCGCCCCACCGCCTCCGGCAGTTGTAGGTCACGACCACGACCGAGAGGTGGGTCAAGAGCCGGCGCCCGGACTCGAACCGGGGACCCCTTCATTACGAGTGAAGTGCTCTACCAACTGAGCTACGCCGGCGCGGTGGCGGCGAATCGAGGATAGTAGGAGGTCGAGTGATCCTGCAGCGCGTCGAGCAGTCCGAGTGGCTCTCCAATGCCTACCTGATCGTCGACCGGCCCGGCGGGAGAGGCGTGCTGGTCGACTCGAACGACGTCACGGACCCGCTGGTCGAGCGGGTCGAACGCGAGGGCACCGAGATCACCCACGTCCTGCTCACCCACCACCATTTCGATCACGTGATCGGCGTCGAGAGGCTCGCCGAGCGCGTCGGCGCGCCAATCGTCGCGCACGAGCTCTGCGCGGCGCAGCTCAACGGCAAGGTGACCGAGACGATCGGAGACGGCGACGAGGTCGCGTCCGGCGAGCTGCGGATCGAGGCGCTGCACACGCCCGGTCACTGCCCGGACCACCTCGCGCTGCTCGTCGACGGGACGGACTGCCTCACCGCCGACGTGCTGTTCAAGGGAACGGTCGGAGGCACGCTCGGCGGCGGCCCCAACGGGTTCGACGAATTGCGTGCGTCCGTGATGGAGCGGCTGATGAAGCTGGCGCCTGCTACTCGCGTCCATCCCGGCCACCGCGTCCCCTCGACGATCGCCGAGGAATGGGACGCGAACCCGTTCGTGCGAGTGTGGCGCGGCCTCGACGACGAGGGCTCGGAGCCGTGCTCGGTCGGTCCGCCGGACGCCGAGGAGCGCCAGCAGGCGACGCTCGTCCTGTGGGCGCCCGACTACGACGGCGGGAACAAGGCGTGGGTGCGGTTCGGTGACGGCAGGGACGCGATCGTCGGCGGGTCGCAGGTGAAGCGCGAGTAGTCGCCGGCTACTCGGCGAGCTTGTACCCGACGCCGCGCACCGTCAGCACGAGCTCGGGTTCCTGCGGGTCGCGCTCGATCTTCTGGCGCAGGTTCGAGATGTGGACGTCGCACGCCCGCACGTCACCCTGGAACTCGCTCTGCCACAGCTCCTCCATGATCTCCTGGCGGCTGAACACCTGACCCGGCCGGCCGGCGAGCAGCCTCAGTACCTGGAACTCCGAGCGCGTGAGGTTGATCGGCTCGCCGCGCACCGTCACGAGGTGACGGGCGAGGTCGATTCGCACCGACCCGGCCTCGATCGTCGCCGCCTCGCCGGTCGCCGAGCTGCGGTCTAGCTCGCGGCGCCGGAGCTGAGCCCGCACCCGGCCGAGCAGCTCGCGAACCGAGAACGGCTTCGTGACGTAGTCGTCGGCGCCGACCTCGAGCCCGACGACCTTGTCGACCTCGGCGTCCTTCGCCGTGAGCAGGATGATCGGGACCGGGCTTCTCCCCCGCACGTCTCGACACAGGTCGAGCCCGCTGCGCCCCGGCATCATGATGTCGAGGACCAGGAGGTCGAACTCCGGGTTGTCGTCTCCGAGCTTCTGCTCCGCGTCGTCGCCGTCGACCGCGAGGATCACGTCGAACCCCTCCTGGCGCAACGCGTATCCGACCGAGTCGCGAACCGAGGGCTCGTCGTCCGCAATCAGGATCCTGTCCGCTGCCATCATCGCGGCCTCCACTACGCGACCGGCGTCGGGGCCGTCTTCGCGGCGGGTAGGTGGACCCAGAAGGTGCTGCCCTTGCCGAGCTCGGACTGCACGCCGATCTCGCCGCCCATCACCTCGACCATGCGCTGAGCGATCGACAGCCCGAGGCCGAACCCCTCCATCTCGAGCGAGTTGCGACCGCGGTAGAAGCGCTCGAAGATCCGATCCCGCTCCTCGCGCGGGATGCCCGTTCCGGTGTCACTGACTTCGATCAACACATCCTTCTCCGACCCCATCCCGCCCTCGCCCGACGAAGCGGACGACGCGGACGCCCAACCGCGCGCGCGAAGGGTAACGGTCCCCTGGGGGGGAGTGTTCTTGTAGGCGTTCGTCAGCAGCGAGATGAGGATCTGGCGCACGAGCGCCGGATCGCCGTCGGCGAACACGACGGGCTCCGCGTCGAGCTCGACGCGCACCCCCTCGGGCGGGACCACCGCCTGGATCGCCTCCTGCGCGGCGAGCGTGACGTCGACGACCTCGGACTCGCTCTCCCCGACCGCCTCGATCCTGGCCAGCGTCAGCAGCGAGTGCGTAAGCCGGCTGATCCGGTCGGCGTCCTCGTTCAGGCGCACCAGGAAGTGCTCGAGCGCCTCGGGATCGTCCTTCGCGCCCGCCCGCAGGACCTCGATCGCGCCCGAGATCCCCGCGATCGGATTGCGCAGCTCGTGCGCCGCGTTGGAGATGAACTCGCGCTCGGCGACCTCCTTGCGCAACTCGTGGGTTCGGTCGCGAACCACGACCAGGACCGCGTCCTCGGCCGCCAGCTCGCGCGCCTGGAGTGCGTACACGCGCTCGCCCACCCGGAGCGCGTCGCTCGAGGCCTCCCCGCGCTGCGCGGCGCGGCGCAGCCACGGGCCGAGTGCCTCGATCGGCGAGCCGTCGGCCCCGATCAGCGGCGCCGCGGCCGGATTGGAGAAACGAACGGCGCCGTGCTTGGAGACGACCATCACGGCCTCGTTCAGCGCGTGGAGCACGGCGGACAACCGGTCGCGCTCGCTCGAGAGCACCCGGAAGGTGCCGCGCAGCGCCGTGCGCATCGACTCGAGCGCCCTGCCGAGATCCCCGATCTCGTCGCGGCCACCGCGACGCCATCGGGATGTCCAGCCGCCCTTCCGCGAGCTGCGCGGCGCTGTCCGCGAGCCGCTTCAGGCGCAGCGTGAACAGGCTCGCGACGATCAGCCCGAGCACGACCGCGATCCCGACCGCGATCGCGAGCGCCGTCAGGCGCTCCTCGCGGACCGCCTCGAGCGCACCCACGACCTCGGGAGGCCTCGTCGCGCGGGTCAGCACGGCGCCGGCGACCTCGCCGTTGCGGAACACGGGCACCGACACGTCCGTGACCTCGCCCCCGTGCTCGCGCACGAGCCGCCCGCCCCGCAGCGCGGCGCGGATCGCCTCGCCGCGCTTGCGGACCTCGGAGAGGTCGACGCCGAGGACGATCCGGGGCGTGATCAGGCGACCCTTGCGGTCGAACACCCACGCCACGAAGTCCTCGCTGCGGTTGTCCTCGAGCACCGACTCGGCCGCTCCGCGGTTGAACTCGCCCAGCTCGTCGGCGAGCGTCACCGTGCGCCCGACGGCGATCTCGACGGAGCGCTCCTGCGCGGACTCCTCGCTCGACCCGCTGACGAACGCGTAGACCGACAAGCCGGTGACGATCCCCACCCCGGCGAACGCCAGCCCGAGCCACAGCCTGACGCCGACACGACGACGGGGACGTACCGGTCCATCCGACCGGCGGAGCGCAGGCGCCATGTGTATCTCTTAACAGAACAAAGCGCGCGATGTGACAAGCACATCGCGCGGTCCCCGGCGGGACGAGGCTTGCGTGCTTCAGCGCAGAGCCGAAGCCGCGCGATGAGAACAGCGCCTCGAGTGCGAGCTCCTCGGAAACGTGCACCCGGAGGCGTCGCTGCGTGTCGAGCACGAGCTCCGCGGCGCGGCGCGCCGCCCGCGGGTCGAGCCCCTCGGCGTCCTCGCGCAGCTCGGCCTCCCGGTCCGCGTTCACCGCCAGCTCCGCGGCGCCTTCGCCGGTCGCGGCGAGGTCGCGGAACCAACCCCCGCAGATCGCAAGCCCCAGGTCAAGCACCTCGACCCGCCGTCGCCGTCCCGCGCGCCGGCCGGCCTCCTCGGGCTCGCGGCTTCGGCGCCCGCGCTCGCCGCGAAGCATCGCCTCGCGTTCCGCGACCCGCGCCGTGGTCTCGGTCGCGGCCTCGTTCCCGGCCCGCTCCGCTGTCTCGAGCATGGCCAACCACGGCGCGTCGCCGAGGCGGTTGGAGCGCGCCGCCCGCGCGCAGGCTTCGGCACTGGAACGCAGCTCGCGCCCGGGGTCCGTGAGCAGGAACAGCGCCCGCTCGGAGTCCCCTCCGCACAGCCGCGCCGCCGCGCGACGCTCGGCCTCAGGCGCCTCGACGGAGGCGCTCGCGAGCCGCTCCTCGACGGCCTGCGGCGGAAGCGGAGCGAAACGAACGGGCTGGCAGCGCGACATAACCGTCTCGAGCAGCGTCGCCGGCTCGGAGCTGAGGAGAAGCAGATGGGCGAACGAGGGCGGCTCCTCGAGGGTCTTCAGGAGCGCGTTCTGGCTCTCGTCCCCCATCGCCTCGGCCGCCTCGATCACGAACACCCGGCGCTCGCCCTCGAACGGCCGGTACGCCGCGCCCCTGATCACCCGCTCGCGAACCTCCTCGACGAGATGCTGGGTGCCGGGTGGGGTCAGCCACACGAGGTCCGGATGCGGCGAGGGCCACGCGAGCGCGCGCCTTCGCGCGTCTTCGGGGTCCGGCGCTCCGGCGGCGAGGATCTCGGCCGAGAACGCCCGCGCCGCGTCGCGCTTGCCGGTGCCCCTCGGCCCGACGAAGAGGTAGGCGTGGCGCGGCGCCGCCGCCGCGGCCTCGAGGGCGACCCGCGCCGCGGGCTGGTGCTCGGTGGCTTCGCCGAGCGTCGGCGCCTCCGGAACCTCGCTCACCGTCTCGCCGCCTCGACCGTCTCGATCACCCGTGCGTGCACCTCCTCGCTGCTCCCCTCCGCGTCGATCACCGCGATCCGGCCCGGATCGCTGCGCGCGAGCCGATCGTACGCCTCGGCCACCTTGCGCTGGAACTCGATGCCCTCGCGCTCGAAGCGATCGTCCCCGAGGCCGCGCGCCGCCGCGCGCTCGGGGTCGATCCTGAGCAGGATCGTGAGGTCGGGATCCAGGCGGCCGGTGGCGACCAGGTTCACGCTCACCGCGATCTCGACGCTCACGCCTCGAGCCGCCCCCTGGTAGGCGGCGGTCGAGTCGCTGAAACGGTCGCACACGACGTCGCGGCCCGCGTCGAGCGCGGGGCGGATCACCTCGGCGACGAGCTGGGCCCGCGATGCGCAGAACAGCAGCAGCTCCGCGACCGGATCGAGCTCGACACCGGGGTCGGCGACCAGCTCGCGGATCCGCTCCGAGGCCGCGGTGCCGCCCGGCTCGCGGACCAGCACCGTGTCGTCACCGAGCGCCTTCGCCAGCAGCTCGGCCTGGGTGGTCTTGCCCGAGCCGTCGATCCCCTCGAGCGTGATGAACAACCGCGTCTAGCCCTTGGCCCGAGACCGCGAGCGGCCCGAGCCGGAGCGCGACTTGCGCGCGCCACCCGACCGGCGCCCGTTCGCGGAGCGCTTCGCACGAGTCTTGGTCCCCGCGGCATCGACCGTGGCGCCGTCGGCCTTGGCGCCGTCGCCCGACTCGCCGTCACCGTCCAACTTCTCCGCCGCCTCCTTGGCCTCCTTCGCAGCCTCGCGCTCGGCGCGGCGCTTGCGCATCTCCTCCATCGAGGGGCACTCCTCGTTCAGGCACAGGTTCCACGGGCGGCCGCGGAACGGGACCACCTTGAGCCGCGGCGTCTCGCCGCATATCGAGCAGCGGTCCTCGAGCTTGAACACGTCGCCGCGCTGCGGCAGCGGGAAGGTGACGTCGCACGCGTCCGGGTTGTCGGCCTCCCACCCCTGGCAGCCGACGAACCGCTTGCCCGACTTCCGGGCGCGGATGATCCGCAGCATGTTGGGAGAGCCGTCCTCGTGCTTGCGCCCTGCCCGCTCGCACACGATGCAAGGGCCGAGGATCCGGTCCTCGTCCATTCCCGCCCAGATCACCTTCGCGAGGTCTTCCTCCTTGTCGGCGACCTCCTCGTAGGTGCCGTGCAGCATCTGGCGGCTGATCTGGAGCACCTCGTCCTTCTTCGTCTTCCCGCCCGCGATCTCGTCCATGTCCCGCTCCAGCTCGGCGGTCATCTCGGGGGTCGCCATGCGCGGCACGTAGCGCTTGAACGCCTCGTACATCGCGATCCCGGTCTCGGTCGGCGACGGCGGGTTCCCGAACACGTAGCCACGGTCGAACAGCTTCTGGATGATGTCCGGCCGGGTCGCCTTGGTGCCCAGTCCCCGCTCCTCCATCATCTCGAGCAGCTTGCCCTGACCGATCCGGCTCGGCGGCTGCGTCTCCTTGTCGACGATCCACGGCTCGCCGTCGAGCTCCAGGCTCTGACCCTCCTCGAGCCTCGGGATCTCGTCGTCGGCCGAGCGCGCGTAGGTGTAGATCGCCGCGTAACCCGGGTCGACGACGACGCTGCCGCGCACGAAGTAGGTCTCCGACCCGGCCTCGATCTCCGCCCGTGTGGACTCCGTGATCATCGGCTTGCCGAAGGTGGCGAGGAAGCGGCGCACGACCAGCTCGTACACCCGGCGATGGACGCCGTCGAGGCCGCCGGGATGCACGGCCTGGGTCGGGTAGATCGGCGGATGGTCGGTGGTCTCCTTCTTGCCGCGGGTCGGCTTCAGGTCACCATCGAGCAGCGGCGCGGCCGCCTCGAACTCGGGGATCCTGACCAGCGAGGCGACGAGCTCGCGCGTGGCGAGCGAGCTCGGGTAGACCGTGTTGTCGGTGCGCGGGTAGGAGATGAAGCCGTCCATATAGAGGTCCTCCGCGACGCGCATCGCGCGCGAGGGCGTGATCGAGAGCCGGCTCGACGCCTCGGCCGCAAAGGCTGTGGTGTTGAAGGGCGTCGGGGGCCTGCGGTTGACCTTGCGGGAGGTGATCGCGCTCACGACGCCCGGGCTCTTCGTCCCTGCGACCGCCGCGTCGGCCTCCTCGCGCTTCCAGAACTTGTCCACCGTGTGGTGCGCCTCGAAGGCGTCGTCGGGATGCTGGAATCGCGCCAGCACCTCCCAGTACGGCTGCGGCTTGTGGGCGCGGCGCTCCAGCTCGCGCTCCACGATCAGCCCCAGGGTGGGGCTCTGAACTCGGCCCACGGAGAGGAAGTTGGAGCCGAAGCGCCGCGTCGCCAGGGACACGGCGCGTGTCAGCGTTGCTCCCCAGATCAGGTCGATGTCCTGGCGCGCTTCCCCCGCGTAGGCGAGGTCGTAGGAGAGCTCGTCGAGGTTGGCGAACGCGCGCTCGATCTCGTCCTTGGTCAGGGCCGAGTAGCGCGCCCGCTTGACCGTCGACTCGACCTCCGGGTTGACGTCGAGCACCTCGGACAGCGCCTCGAGCCCGATCAGCTCGCCCTCGCGGTCGAAGTCGGTCGCGATCACGACGCTGTCGGCGTCCTTCGCCACCTTGCGAAGCGCACGGAGGAAGTTCTTGTCCGTGGGCTCCTTGACGAGCTTCGCGTCGATCAGCTCGTGCAGGTCGGTCTTCTGCCAGTTCGAGTAGCCGTCCGGGAACGACGGATTGAGCACGTGGCCCTTGAGCCCGATCGCCATGTGGTCGCCGTCGGCGTCCGACCACGTGTAGTACGGCACCTTGTAAGAGGCGCTTTCCTTCGCGCCGTTTCCGAGGATCTGGGCGATCTTCTTGGCGCTGTTGTTCTTCTCTGTGACTATCAGGCGCATTCGGCCGGCGAGGGTAGCAGGGGTCCTCGGCGGCGCTTTCACGCTATGTGTGGGGCCCGGCCGCCTGGACTACGCTGAACTCCACCGTTGAGCGCTTGGCGACAGCACCGGCGCTGGTTGATCGGCCAGGTCGCGTTGTGGGGGATTCTGGCCCTTTTGCTCCGGGTCGTCGTGGTACCGGCCGAGACGTGCCCCCCGGTCGACGCCGGCTCCGTCGCGCGGGCGGCGGATGCGGGAGGCGATTGGCTCGTGCGCGGTCAGCGCGACGACGGGCGCTTCCTCTACGGCTACTACTCGGACGAGGACAGGGTGTCGTCGGACTACAACACGACCCGCCACGCCGGCGTGATGGCGGCGCTGTACGCGCACGGGCGGATCGGCGCAGCCGACGCGGCGCTCGGCTACGTCCGCGAGAACCTGATCTCGCAGCGCGGCTGGACCGCGTTCGCGCCGCTTGGCGAGTCGGTCGACGTCGGCGCCAACTCGCTCCTCGTCGTCGCCCTGATGAACCGGCGGAAGGCCACCGGGGAGCGACGCTACGACAGGCTCGCGCGGCGGATCGGCCGCTTCCTCGTCTTCCAGCTGCAGGCCGACGGCAGCATCCTCCAGTACTACCAGCGATACGCGAAGCGAAGCCTCCCCGGTGTGTACGGGAAGTTTGCGACCGGCGAGGCCTTCTACGCCATGGCGCTGCTGGAGCGGGCGTTCCCCGCGGAGGGGTGGGACGGACCCGCCCACCGAGTCGCCGAGTACCTCGCGACACGCCGCGACGAGGTCGAGGGCGGGTTCCGCGAGCCCGACCACTGGGCGGCTTACGGGCTCGCGGAGCTGGAGCCCTCCGGGCTGACTGCGACCGAGGTCGAGTACGCGCGCTGGCTCGCGGGCTACTTCGGCTACCTGATCCGCTACGAGTCGCAGCACGAGGGCAGCGCCCTCAATCGGCTATCGGAGTCGGGATCGTCGCTTGGCACGGACGGCGAGGCGGCCGCCGCCCTGTGGCGGCTGGCGGGCGCCGAGCCGAGGCTCGCCGACCTCCATGGAAGGCTCGGCGATCGCGTGAGCTGTAACGCCGGCGTGCTCGTCGACAGGCAGGTGAGCGCTGACGAGGAGAATCGACTCGCCCGCGGGGCGTGGTTCGACGACGGCTACACCCAGATGGACGACCAGCAGCACGCGATCGCGGCGCTGCTGGGAGCTCGTGAGGTGCTGCGGTGAGCTTCGGCTTTCTGCTTGCCGGGTTCCTCGCGGCCACCAACGCCGGACGGGTCGCGCTCGCTCGCGAGGAGGCGAAGCCCTCGCTTCCAACCGTCGGCCTGGCCCTCGCGTGCGGCGCCGTGCTGGTGGTCGTCGCCACGGTGTTCGCCGACGATCTGCTGGACGCGCTCTCGATCAGCCCCGAGTCGTTCCGGATCGCCGCCGGGCTCGTGCTCGCGGTCACCGGCATCCGCATCCTCGTGTGGCCCAATGCGGTCGCGGGCCCGTTCGCGGTGGTGCTCATCACCCCCGAGCTCGCGTGCGTCGCGCTCAGCTTCGGAGCCGACGAGCCCGCCGGCAGGGCCCTCGCCGCGGCCGCGCTGACGCTCCCGATCGTCGCGATCGCCGCCACGACCCGGGTTCGGGCGCCGGCGGTCCTCGCGGCGCAGCTCCTGGCGGCGCTCGGGATCGTTGTCGCGGTCGCGCTGGCGGTCTCGGGCATGCGGGACGTGTAGTGCCCCGCCAGAGGGCCGGCTCACTACCCTGTGCCCAGATGAGTAATCCCACAACCGCGCACGCCCGGATGACGTGCGTGGCACGTCGCATCTAGATGCCCGCGCAGGCCTACACCGGCAAGGAATGCGTGTGCCAGCTCCGCAAGGGGACATGCGACCAGTCGTGCGTGCGCGGGATGCTCGACACGCCGCTCTATATAGCGTGCCTTCTGCTGAAGGGCCGGCGTTCCCTTGTCGTGGGCGGCGGCGAGATCGGGCTGGAGAAGGTCGAGGGCCTGCTCGCGTGCGGCGCGGCGGTCACCCTGGTCGCGCCCGACGCGGTCTCCGAGCTCGCCGATTACGCCGCCGAGGGCTCGATCCGCTGGGAGCGGCGCGAGTACCGCACCTCCGACCTCGAGGGGTGCCTGCTGGTGGTCGCGGCGACGAGCAACACGGACGTCAACATCGCGGTCCACGACGACGCCGAGCGTCGCCCGATGCTGGTCAACGTCGTCGACGTGCCGCCGCTGTGCAACTTCATCCTCCCCGCGATCGTCCGCTCCGGCGCGCTCGCGATCGCTATCTCCACCTCCGGCGCCTCTCCCGCGCTCGCGAAGCGAATGAAGCGCGAGATCGCGAACGAGTTCGGGGAGCCCTACGCGCGGCTCGCGATCCTGCTCAACGACGTGCGCGGGTGGGCGAAGGACACGCTGCCCACCTACCAGGACCGCAAGGAGTTCTTCGAGTCGATCGTCAACGGCGAGCCCGACCCGGTGGAGCTGCTGCGGCGCGGCGATGAGGGCGCCGTGCGGGAGCTGATCGCGGCCGCACAGCGCGACCGGGCGACGGTTGGCGCGTAGCCGCCGGGCCCGGGCGGCCGCTATCGCGCGCCGGCGCGTCTCGGACGTGAAACGGGTCTACCGCTTTGGAAACGAACGATTCAGGAGGCACCATGAGCACTGTTATCGACGCCCCCGCCCGCACCGCCCGCCGGGGATTTGACTCGCTCGAGAACGAGACGCACGTCGAGAGCCTCCCGGTTCGGGGCGACCTCCCGCCGTGGCTCCAGGGGTCGCTGCTGCGCACCGGCCCGGCGCAGTGGGACGTGGGCGACCGCTCGGTCAACCACTGGTTCGACGGGCTGGCGATGCTCCACCGCTTCTCGTTCGGGGACGGGCAGGTCTCGTACGCCAACCGCTTCCTGCAGAGCAAGGCCTACCGCGCCGCTAAGGAGCGCGGTCGCATCGCCTACTCGGAGTTCGCGACCGACCCGTGCCGCTCGCTGTTTGCGCGCGTCACGGCGATGTTCTCGCCGAAGCTGACCGACAACGCGAACGTCAACCTCGTCAAGCTCGGCGAGCGGTTCATCTCGATGACCGAGACACCGATTCCGGTCGAGTTCGACGGTCGTACCCTCCAGACCGCGGGGGTCGCTTACAAGCCGCCGGGCATGCTTACGACCGCGCATCCCCACGTCGATCGGGCCACGAGGGGAATGCTGAACTACGCCGCGAAGCTCGGGCCGAGGTCGAGCTACCGGTTCTTCCTCGTTCGGCCGGACAGCTCCAAGCCCGAGGTGATCGCGTCGAAGCCGGTGCGGGAGCCGGCGTACATGCACTCGTTCGGGCTCACCGAGCGCTGGCTCGTGCTCGCCGAGTTCCCGTACGTGGTCAACCCGATCAGCCTCGCCCTCGGCGGCCGGCCGTACATCGAGAACTTCCGCTGGAAGCCGGAGCTGGGGACCAGGTTCCACCTCTTCGACCGCGCGACCGGCGAGAGCGCCGGCCCGTTCGAGGCCGAGCCGCGGTTCGGGTTCCACCACGTCAACTCCTACGAGGAGGACGGCGAGGTGGTCGTCGACGTGGCGGCCTTCGCCGATGCGCAGATCGTCGAGGACCTCTACCTCGAGCGGCTGCGCGACGGCAAGCGTCCCTCGCCCAACAGGCTCGAGCGCTTTCGGATCTCACCCGGGTTCGGATCCGTGACCACCGAGCACCTGACCGACGAGTCGATGGAGCTGCCGCGGATCAACTACGGGCGCTGCAACGAACGTCCCTACCGATACGCGTGGGGCGTCGGCTTGAGCCCCGAGGGGTCCTGGCTCGATCGCCTCGTCAAGGTCGATGTCGTCGAGCGCGGTACGAGAATCTGGGAGGAAAGCGGGAGCTTCCCGGGGGAGCCGGTCTTCGTCGCCGCACCCGACGCCGAAGCCGAGGACGAGGGTGTCCTGCTCTCGGTCGTGCTCGACGGCGATCGCGGCAGCTCGTTCCTGCTCGTGCTCGACGCCCGGGATCTCTCCGAGCTGGCCCGGGCCGAGGTCCCGCACCACATCCCGTTCGGGTTCCACGGCCAGTTCGCGCGTGCCTAGGATGGGAAGGCCGCAATGAACTGGACGCTCGAGGTCGTAATGGTCCCCGTGTCGGACGTGGACCGCGCCAAGGAGTTCTATGCCGACAAGCTCGGCTTCAACGTCGACCACGACACCACGGTCAGCGAGGACGCTCGCGTAGTACAGCTCACTCCCCCCGGATCGGGTTGCTCGATCGTGATCGCCAAGGGGCTCGGGGAGGAGATGCCGCCCGGCTCGCTCAAGGGCCTTCAGCTCGTCGTGTCCGACCTCGACGCGGCGCGAGCGCAACTGGTCGAGCGCGGGGTCGACGTGAGCGAGATCCAGATCATGGGCGAGAGCCCGAGCGAGACGCCGGAGCCGCTCGACAACGTCGGGTTCGTGTTCTTTCGCGACCCGGACGGCAACGGCTGGGGCGTCCAGCAGATCTCCGCGCGCGGGTAGCGCTCAGCCGGCCGGCAGCGCGTACAGGGCGATGGCGGCGAAGTGAGCGACGGCGGCCGCGATCACCAGCACGTGGAAGATCTCGTGGTAGCCGAACGTCGCCGGCCGCGGGTCCGGACGCTGGCGGGCGTAGATCACGGCGCCGGCGGTGTAGAGGATGCCGCCGGCGGCGATCAGCGCACCGGCACCGAGCCCGGCGGCGACGACGATCGCCGGGAAGCCGAGCACGCTGATCCATCCGACCGCCACGTAGACGGTCGTCGCGACCCACTTCGGAGCATCGACCCAGATCATCTCGACGACGATTCCCGCGGCGGCAGCCGCCCAAACGGCGACGAGCAGCGCGTCAGCGAACGGCCCGTTGATCACCAGAACGCAGAACGGCGTCACGGTCCCGGCGATCAGCAGGAAGATCATCGAGTGGTCGAGGCGGCGCATCCAGCGGCGCACGTTCGGGCGCACCCAGTTGACGCGGTGATATAGAGCGCTCACCCCGAGCAGGGCGGAGAGCGAGATCGCGTAGATGCCGACGGCGAGCGTCGCGCGCGTGCTCGGCGCGGCGACGATCAGCGCCGACCCGGCGACGAGCGAGACGAAGAACGCCCACTGGTGCGAGACGCCGCGCAGGCGCGGCTTCTGGCGCTCGATGAACTCCGACGCGCTCGCCTTCGCGTCGGCGACCCGCTGGGCGGTCACGTCACGCGCGTCGCTGACCCGCTGAGAGGCGACGTCGCGGGCCTCCGTGACCCGCTGGGTCGCGGCGTCCCTGGCCTCGGCGACGCGGTCCTTCGCCGCCTTCCCCCTACTCGGATCGCCCATTGTCGTGCGAGCGTAACGAATCGGCGGGGCCGGTGGTGAAGATGGTCACACCCAGGCGTGGTGGCGCTACATCTAGCGTGGCACAGAAGAAGGAAAGCACCAGTGCTAGTAGAATGGGTTGTTCGTGAACTGCCCCCGATGCAACTCGCCGACCCACGTGCTCGAGAGCCGTCGCGCCGACGGCGGCGGCGCGGTGCGCCGCCGCCGCGAGTGCACGGCTTGCGGTCGGCGTTTCACCACCTTCGAGCGCCGCGAGCCCGGGCCGCTCTACGTCATCAAGCGCAACGGGACGCGGCAGCGCTTCGACCGCGACAAGCTGCGAGCCGCGCTCGTCCGCGCGGCCCACAAGCGCCCGGTGTCGGCCGACGAGGTCGAGGCGATCGTGCGCCACGTCCAGGTCGAGGCCGAGAGCGCCGGCGGCGAGCTCGCCGCCGAGCGGATCGGCGAGCTGTGCATGAACGAGCTCCGCGAGCTCGATGCCGGCGCCTACCTGCAGTTCGCGGGGACGCTCCCCTCGGTGAACCCGGAAATTGCAGCGGACAGCGAGCGAGGGTCCGTCCGGTCCGTTGGAGAGGATGCGGAGTTGCCGCCAAAAGCTGCTTCGAGGAGAGGGAACGATGAGTAAAACCGCTGCAAACGACGCACAGGCAGGGACGAAGGGACTGAACATCGAGCGCCGCTTCACGAGCGCCGACGTCCGCCCCTTCGACGAGGTCGAGTGGGAGCTCCGCGACGCCCTGATCGGCGACCCCGACGACCCCGCGTTCCACCAGCGCGATGTCGAGTTCCCGAAGGGCTGGTCGCAGAACGCGACCAACATCGTCGCCCAGAAGTATTTCCGTGGGCAGCTCGGAACGCCGCAGCGCGAGCGCTCGGTGAAGCAGATGATCGGCCGCGTCGCGGGGACGATCGCGACGTGGGGCCGCGAGGGCGGCTACTTCGCGAGCGACGCCGACGCGGGCGCCTTCGAGGACGAGCTGACACACATCCTGCTGCACCAGAAGGCGGCCTTCAACAGCCCCGTGTGGTTCAACGTCGGCTTCGAGCCGCAGCCGCAGTGCTCGGCGTGCTTCATCCTCAGCGTCGAGGACGACATCCAGTCGATCCTCGACTGGAACACGAAGGAGGGGATGATCTTCCGCGGCGGCTCCGGGTCGGGGATCAACCTGTCGAACATCCGCTCCTCGAGGGAGCCGCTGTCGAAGGGCGGCCTCGCCTCCGGGCCGGTGTCGTTCATGCGCGGCGCTGACGCGTGGGCCGGGACGATCAAGTCGGGGGGCAAGACGCGGCGCGCGGCGAAGATGGTCGTGCTCGACGTCGACCACCCCGACGTCGAGGACTTCATCTGGTGCAAGGCGCGCGAGGAGGAGAAGGCGGCGGCGCTCCGAGACGCCGGCTTCGACATGCGGCTCGACAGCGACGCGTTCGCGTCGATCCAGTACCAGAACGCGAACAACTCGGTCCGGGTGACCGACGAGTTCATGGTCGCGGTCGAGAACGGCGATCAGTGGGAGCTGACCGCGCGCACGACGGGCGAGGCTCTGCAGACGCTCGAAGCGCGTGAGCTGATGCGCCAGATCGCCGACGCCGCGTGGCGCTGCGCCGACCCCGGCGTCCAGTACGACACCGTGATCAACCGCTGGCACACGTGCCCGAACTCGGGCCGGATCAACGCGTCGAATCCGTGCTGCTTCGTCGGTGAGACACAGGTTCAGACGGCCGAGGGTTCGTTGAGCTTCAATGAGCTTTACGAGCGAAGCGCAGCTGGCGCCGAGCTGCCCATCACGCAGTCATTCGCCCGCGGCGCTGCCCAGATGGGTCAGATCAGCCGCGTGTGGATCGCTGGCATGACCCACGAGCTGATCGAGCTCGCGACGGAGGACGGCGGCACACTTCGATGCACCCCCGAGCACCGATTCCTCACGGCCGGCGGTGCCTACATCGAGGCGCGGTCTCTGACAACCGGCACCCGGCTTCAGGCGGTGGTGCATGCTCCGGTGCCCGCTCTCACGGTGGGTCCCGGCGAGCCGACGCCGGACGTGACCCCTCAGACCGGCGAACGCGAGGTGACCATGGTGCGAGAGCTGAAGCTTGACGCCCCGGTTCCGGTCTTCGACCTCGAGGTCCCCGGCTTCCACAACTTCGTCGTCGCCACCGGCTACGACGACATCGAAGGAGTTGTGGTCCACAACAGCGAGTACATGCACGTCGACGACTCGGCGTGCAACCTGGCGTCGCTCAACCTGATGAAGTTCCGCAACGCGGACGGGACGTTCAACGTCTCGGACTTCCAGCACGCGGTCGACATCGTCTTCCTCGCCCAGGAGATCATCGTCGGCCCGTCGAGCTACCCGACCGAGCAGATCGGCCGCAACGCGCGCGCCTTCCGCCAGATCGGGCTCGGGTACGCCAACCTCGGCGCGCTGCTGATGTCGGACGGGCTCGCGTACGACTCCGACCACGGTCGCTCGGTGGCGGCCGCGATCACCGCGCTGATGACGGGGCGCGCCTACCGGCAGTCGGCCGAGATCGCCGCGGCGATGGGCCCGTACGACGAGTACGAGCGCAACCGCGAGCCACACAACAACGTGATGCGGATGCACCGCGACGCGGCGTACGAGATCGACGACGACTTCGTCGAGCAGAACCTGCTCGACGCCGCGCGCCGAACCTGGGACGAGGCGGTCGAGCTCGGCGAGCGCGACGGGTACCGCAACGCGCAGGCGACCGTGCTCGCCCCCACCGGGACGATCAGCTTCCTGATGGACTGCGACACGACCGGGATCGAGCCCGATTTCTCGCTCGTCAAGTTCAAGGAGCTGGTCGGCGGCGGGCAGATGACGATCGTCAACCGCACGATTCCGATGGCGCTGCGAACGCTCGGCTACGCCGACCAGGAGGTCGAGCAGATCGAGGCGTACGTGAGCGAGAAGGGAACGATCATCGGCGCGCCCGACCTGCGCGACGAGCACCTCGAGGTGTTCGACGTCGCGGTCGGCGAGCGGGCGATCTCGCACGCCGGCCACATCAAGATGATGGCCGCGGTGCAGCCGTTCATCTCGGGAGCGATCTCGAAGACGGTCAACCTGCCCGAGTCGGCGTCGGTCGAGGACATCGCCGACGCCTACACGCTGGGCTGGAGGCTCGGCCTGAAGGCGCTCGCGATCTACCGCGACGGCTCGAAGACGGCCCAGGCGCTGCGCACCGACGCCGGCGAGAAGAAGGACGAGCCGGCGGAGGCAGAGGCCGCGGCCCAGCCGGGGTCCCAGGAGCCGGTGCGCCACCGGATGCCCGTCGAGCGCGAGTCGATCACGCACAAGTTCTCGATCGGCAGCCACGAGGGCTACATCACCGCCGGCAAGTACGACGACGGGTCCGTCGGCGAGATCTTCCTCACCGACATCGGCAAGGAAGGGTCGACGATGCGCGGGATGATGAACGCGTTCGCGACCGCGGTGTCGATCGGCCTCCAGTACGGAGTGCCGCTCGAGGTGTTCGTGAAGAAGTTCAGCTACGTGCGCTTCGAGCCCGAGGGGATCACCCGCAACCCGGAGATCCCGTTCGCGAAGTCGATGCCCGACTACATCATGCGATGGCTCGCGAGCCGGTTCCTCGAGGACCCCGAGCTGCTCGAGGACCTCGGGATCATGACCGCCGAGGTGCGCGCGCGCCGCGAGGCGCAGCAGTCGCTGTTCGCCGGCGAGAGCGATGGCAACGGCGGCGGCAACGGCCACTCCGAGGGCAACGGCGGCGCCCAAGCGGCGAAGCCTGCGAACGGAGGCGACTCACCGGCGGCCGAGAGCGCTCCGGTCCCCGCTGCGGAGGCGATTACCGACACCCCGCCGGTCGTTCCCGCGAAGCTCTCCGGCGGCGACCTCGGCCCCGCCTGCGACCAGTGCGGCGGGATGATGCAGCGCACGGGCTCGTGCTACACGTGCTCGAGCTGCGGGAACAACACGGGCTGCGGGTAGAGGTACTGGTCAGTCGTCGTCCTGCCCGCCTTTACAGAGTTTTGAGCGGATCGCGCTCCGCGCTGCGCCGGGTGAAGAACGCACCAAGGGCTCCCGCGATTACCCCGACGATGGATATCGCGTAGGCCTGTAGGAAGACGTCCAGAACGCGCCCGGGTGTCGAGATTGGGTTCGGGAGCTGGGATGACACGGTGAGCAGCTGCGTGCTCGTCCAGAAGAGGGAGTCCCCGAAAGTCGTGATCTTGGTGCCGGGCGCATCGCGCTCGAAGAGCAGGATCAGCACCGTTGCGATGGCATCGACGAAGAGCGTCGTGACGACGAGAAACGCGAGCCGCGCACGCAGGTGCGCATGCGTCGGCGTGGCCCCACGCGCCACATTGCCAACCTCGCGACCTCCCGCTCGGACAGGTTGCGGCACATGCGCAGTGTTCCGGTCGGGGCGGTCGGACTAGGCTCTATTCCGCGAGCACAGCGAGGGCCACGCCGTCGAGGCCGGCTTCGTCCTCGGAGAGCCGCTCTGCCGCTCGCTCCCTGACCAGGCCGCGGACTCGCTCCTGCTCGCCGGGGTCGAGCTTGCCGACGGCCTCGGCGATCGGCGCCGCGAGCGCGAGTGTCTTCTGCCAGTGCACGTCGGGGTCGGAGTAGCCCCAGTGGACGGCGACCTCCTCGATCCGCGGCTCGCCGAACCCGGCGCCGCCGACCAGCTCTTTGACCCTGTTCGGGTCGCCCATGGCGAAGATGCCCGGTTCGCCCGGCTCGGGCGCGGGCAGGTGGCCAAGCTCGACCAGGGTCATCCCGGGGATGAATGCCCAGAGGTTGCGGTCGGGCACCGCCCAGACGGCGAACGAGAGCCGCCCGCCGTCGCGAAGCACCCGGCGAGTCTCGGCCAGAGCGGCCGCCGGGTCCGCCATGAGCATGTAGCCGAACCGGCACAAAACCCCGTCGACGCTCGAGCTCTCGAGGTCCATCCGCTCGGCATCCAGCACGCGGTACTCGACGTTCCCGAGCCCGGCTCGCTCACCGGCGCGGCGCGCCACATCGACCATCGAGGGGGCGAAGTCCGTCGAGATCAGCTTTCCCTGATCGCCGATCCGCTCCGCGGCGGCGAAGCCGGTGTCCCCCACTCCCGCCGCGAGCTCGAGCACGGTGTCGCCGGGCTTCGGATCGAGCCGCTCGACCAGCCGCTCGCCCAACTGACCGGTGCTCGACCACATGAAGTCTCGCTCGCGCTCCCAGTTGGGCGCCCATCGGTCCCAGGTGTCGAGTGAATTCCGGCGGTACTCGTCGACGTCGATCGGCATGGACGCGATCCTACGCAACTTCTGCCGTCTCCGGCACGCGCTACTTCGTGACGTCTCGCTTTACGTCACTCCCCTACTTGGCGCGGAGCTCGAGCGGCCCCGAGAGCTCGCCCGAGACGAGCTGGTGGACGAGCGGGTCGCTCGAGTCGAACACGGAGTCCGCGGTGCCGGTCGCGGCGATCCGGCCGTCGTGGATCACGGCTACGTGGTCGGCGAGCTCGCGCGCCGCCGCCATGTCGTGCGTCGTGACGAGGTAGGTCGCGCCGGTGCGCCGCTGCATGTCGCGGATCAGCTCGCACAGCAGCGCGAGCCGGACGCCGTCGATCCCGCTGTCGAAGTCGTCGATCACGACGATGCGCGCGTCGAGCGCGAGCGCCCGCGCGAGGGCCACCCGCTTGCTCATTCCCGCCGACAGGACGTCCGGCATGTCCCCGGCGCGGTCGCGCAGGCCCACCATCCCGAGATGGTCCATTGTCACGCGGTGGACCTGCTCCTCCGACCAGCGCGTGTTGCGGGCCCGCAGCGCGAACGCGACGTTCTCGTACACGTTGAGCGAGTAGAACAGCCCGCAGGTGAACGGCAGGGTCCCCTGGAGCACGGCGCTCATCCGCCGCCGCAGCGCGTACAGCTCGTCCTCGGACAGCTCCGCGAGGTCCTTCCCCTCGACCCGCACGACGCCCGACGTCGGCTGGATGAGGCCGAAGACGTGGCTGATCGTGACCGTCTTCCCGGCCCCCGACGGGCCGAGCAGCACCGTGATCGCGCCCTGCGGCACCGCGAGGTCGACCCCCTTCAGGACCCGCTCGGATCCGAACTTCTTGACCACGTCGACGAGCTCGATCGCGCGGCCCGACTGTGCGGCGGCCGCCACGTCTCCGAATCATAGGCGCGCTGCGTCCGGGCGATCGCGAAGCGGGTGATGTAGCCCTTGGTGCTAACCCGCGGGCTGTGGGTGCTCGCCGCGGACGAGCTGGTACGCGAAGGCGCCGAGCGCGGCCCCGACAAGGGGCCCGGCGAGGTAGACCCAGAACTCGGTCCACTCTCCAGCGGCCAGCGCCGGCCCGAACGACCGCGCCGGGTTCATCGACGCGCCCGTGACCGGCCCGCCGAACAGCGCGTCGAGCCCGATCGTCCCTCCGATCGCGATCGCCGCCCCAGAGCCCATCGCCCGGCTGTCGGTCGCGACCGCCATGATCACGAACATCAGGATCGCGGTCAACACGAGCTCGTAGGCGAACGCGCTTCCCGCGCCGACGCTCGGCACCGTCGCCCCGAGCTCGGCGGGGCGATCGGGCCAGATAGCGAGCAGAACGAGCGCCCCCGCCACCGCGCCGGCGAGTTGCGCGGCGACGAACGCGCCCGCGTCCCGGGGCGGGAAGTGCCGCGTCATCGTGAAGGCGAGTGTCACCGCCGGGTTGATATGCGCGCCGGAGAGGTGACCCGTGGAGTAGACCATCGCCATGATCACGAGGCCGAAGGTCAACGCGACGCCGATCGTCCCCAGGGCCGCCGTAGACGGCGTCGGCGACGATCGCGCCGCATCCGGCGAACACGAGCGCGAACGCGGCGAGCCCCTCGGCGGCCGCTCGCCGCCACAGCGCGAGGCTTCGGTCCACTACGCGATTGCCGCCCTGCTTCGCGCCTTCATGATCTCGCGCGCCCGCCGGTTGGCGAGGGTCATCACGAACGATCGGACGGGCACCTCCTCGTATTCATCGAGGATTCCGTCGGCGATTGCGCGGATCTCCTCGTCGGAGAGACGGTCTCCGAACTCGTCGACCAGGCCGGGCACGAGCTGCGCCATCCGCATCTGGTGCTGGCGCCGGTCCTCTCGGATCGCGTCGATCCGGTCGCGCGCCAGATCCTGGACTCGCGCCTCGATCTGGTCGCGTATAACGCGGACCTCGTCGAGCGGCTTGCCGGCCGGGTCCTCGATGTCCCAGTCCTCGACCATCGAAGGCACGTAGGGACACTTCGCACCGCACGCGAGCGTCACCGCCCAATCGGCGTGCAGCTGCATCTCGAGCGTGAGCCGCTTGGGCCGCTGCCGCGAGAGGTCGACGCCGACCTCCCGCATCGCCTCGACGACGACCGGGTGGACGCGGTCTGCCGGCTCGGACCCGGCGGACTCCGCCCGGACGTCGTCCGGGCAGTGCCTATCGAACAGCGCCTGCGCCATCTGGGAGCGCCCGGCATTCTGCGTGCATACGAACAGGACGTACTTCATCTTCCCCTCCTCTCATGCTGCTGCGAGCAGCTG
>CAVWCC010000011.1:0-13086 GCA_963753385.1 uncultured bacterium | reverse complement strand
GCAGACTTACGGCGAGACGCCGCCCGACAACGCCCTCACCGCATGGAGGTGGAACTCCGCCATCTCGGCGAGGTCCGCGACCTCGAGCGCCTCGTCGGCGCCGTGTATTCCGTCGAGGTAGGCGCCGATGTCGGTCGCGAACACGGGCGCGAATCCATAGGCGACGGTTCCGTGTGCCTCGCGAATCCAGTGCGAGTCGGTGAACCCGGTCGAGATGACCGGCAGCAGCGTCGCCCCGGGAATCCTGCTCGAGACGTACTCCTCGCAGACGCGATACAGCGGGGTGTCGGTCGGGGACTCGGTGCCTCCCTCGAGCGGCTCGAGCAGCTCGAATTCGTACGCGAAACCGCTCTCGAGCACGCCATCGACGTGGTTGCGAATGTCGGAAACCGTTTGCCCGGGGAGCGCCCGGCAGTCGCACACCAGGTCGACGAACGGGGGGATAACGTTGGCGGGCTCGAACGTGTGCAGGCCGGTTGGCGTAACCGTCATCCGGCACATCGCCGTGAACATGTCGGCGAGCGCCGGGTGCTGATCGGCGGCCCACGCCACGAGTCCCTCGTCGCCGCCGGCGGGCGCGCCGAGGTCGCTCAGCGCGCCGCGAACGGCGGGCGCGAGACGTGCCGGCGCCGAGGTGCCCGTCAGCGCCTCGATCGCAGCGGCAACGTGATGCAGCGGGTTGTCCGCACCGGTGGGAGTGGATGCATGCCCCGCGGTTCCACGAATCCGAAGCCGCACCGAGGTGACCTGCTTCTCGCCGATCGACACGGTGACCACGTGCCGGCCGTTGGCAAGCTCGAACAGCCATCCTCCGCCCTCGTTGAGCGCGAAGTCGCACCGCACGTCCTCGCGCTCGCGGACGAGCCACGACATCCCCACGTCGGCGACGTTGCGCTCCTCGTCCGACTCGGCGACCAGCACCACGTCCCCGTCCGGCTGTGTCCCGCTCCGGGCGACCTCGGCGATCGCGACCGCGCGAGCCGCGAGCTCCCCCTTCATGTCCGCGGCGCCGCGGCCGACCACCTCGCCGTCGCGCAGCCGCGCCTCGAACGGGGGCACGGTCCAATCGTCGCTCGGCGCCGGGACGACGTCCGTGTGCGCCATCAGCATGATCGACGGAGCGCGGTCGCGGCCCTCGACGCGCGCGACGAGGTTCAGCCGCTCGGGGTCGGGGCCGATCAGCTCGCACTCGACGCCCGCGTCCCGGAGGTACCCGGCCACGAGCTCGGCCGCCGGAGTCTCCGCCCCCGGCGGGTTCGAGGTGTCGATCCGGATCAACTCTCGGGTCAACGCCACGACGTCCTCCCGGATCCGATCGGCGCACATCGCGTCAGTGCGCCGGAGCGGCCTCGCGAGTCCGGGCGAGCCGCCGTACGGTCTCGATCGGGAACGCTTCCTGCATCTCCCCGTCGCGCCGCTCGGCGGGTCGCGCCGCGACAAGGCAGTTGTAGACCGACTCGTGCGCGGCCTCGTAGGCCGCCGCGAAGTAGGTGTCGAGCTCGTCGCTGGACAGGTCCTGGTCCATCGAGGTCGAAAACGCAAGGCCGATCTCCCCCGAGTGGTTCGCCGCGTACGAGCCGGCGCGCGCGAGCCCGAGCAGCGGACGCAGCGCCATTCGTCGGAGCTGGTGCGGGGACATCGGCGCGTCGGTGGCGCACGCGGCGATGCACGAGCCGCCCGGGCCTGAGGTCGGCGACCCCGCCGCCAGCCGATGCCCGAGGACGTCGAGGTACTCGCGGGCGCCATACCCGAAGTTGCACAGCAGCAGAACCCCGACGTGGTGCTCGCCGACGGCGCGCGAGGCGGTGCCGATCCCCCCCGGATAGTCGAAGCAGCTCATGCCCGTCCCTGCGCCGATCGTCCCCTCTTCTACCTCGACGCCGAGATCATCGAGCACGCGATCGACGTCGCCCGCCGTCACGGTGCGCGAGTCCGCCATGTCGCCGTCGTCGCACTCGCCCACCACCGGCAGGACGATGTCGTCCGGCCCCCGGCCCGAGGCGAGCACTGCCGCGTGGTGGACGACACCGACCGCGTGCGACCCGCACAGGTACAGCGGCGTCTCCATCGTCCCCCGCTCGTCGACCTCGAGCTTGCCGGTCAGCTCGCCCATCCCGTTGACGGTCGCAGCGCCGGCGAGCGCCGGGAGCGACGGGGGCGCGATGACCGTCACCCCGGTGCGCTCGCCGCTCTCAGCCTGGGAATGACCGACGCGGACCCCCGGCACGTCGGTGATCGCGTTACGCGCGCCGGGCTCGAGCATCCCCACGGCCCCCGCGATGTCGCGCCAGCGTTCAGCACCGCTAGCGGCCGGCAGCGTGAGCCTCCTGCCGCCCGAGAGTCGGATCGTGTAGCAGGCAAGCCGCGAGCTGATCTCGCCCGCCCGCGGCAAGCAGCGGGGGATCGACGTGATCGCACGGCTCGAATCGCCTCGGGCAGCGCGGGTGGAATCGGCACCCGGGCGGCACGTCGGTGGCGTCGGGGAGCTCCCCGCTCAGCAGCTCGCGCTCCCCCCTTCCTCCCGCCTCGGGCACCGGCACGGCGGTGACGAGCGCCTGCGTGTAGGGATGCTGCGGACGCTCGATCACGTCGACGGCGCTTCCCTGCTCTACGACCCGTCCCAGGTACATGACCGCGATCCGCTCGCACAGCGACCACGCAAGGCTGAGGTCGTGGGTGATGAACAGCAGCGCCAGGCCGCGCCGCTTCTGGAGCTGGACGAGCACGTTGAGAATCTGGGCCCGCACCGAGGCGTCGAGCATCGACACCGGCTCGTCGCAGATCAGGCCCTCGGGCTCGAGCACGAGCGCCGCGGCGATCGCGACGCGCTGGCGCTGGCCGCCCGAGAGCTGGTGCGGGTAGCGGGGCAGGAACCGCTCCGGCTCTAGCCCCACGTCCGTCATTGCCCGCCGGACGCGGTCGTCGTGCTCCCCCTTGGGCACGCCCTGGACGACGAGCGGCTCGGTGACGATCGCCTCAACCCGCTGGCGAGGGTTCAGCGTCTGGTAGGGATCCTGGAAGATCATCTGCACGCGGCGGCGCAGCTCGCCGAGGTCGATCTCGCCGTTCGCCGAAGCGCCGTCGAGTGCAACCCCTCCGGCCGCGGGCTCGAGCAGCCCGAGCATCGCCCGGGCGAGGGTGGACTTGCCGCATCCCGACTCCCCCACGACCCCGAGGATCTCGCCGCGGCGCCACTCGAGCGAGACGCCGTCCAGCGCCCGGGCCTCCCGTCGTTGCGAGCGAAACCGCACAGCCAGGTCCGTGACCCGCATCAGGGCATCGGTCACAGGCTCACCTCCATCAGCTTCGTTGCTGGGATCTCTGGCCACTCCTTCCACGGTGCGAAGTGACACGCGGCCGCGTGGCGCGGCGCGACCCCGCGCAGCGGCGGGTCCTCGGCGCATCGCTCGGCCGCATAGGGGCAGCGGGGCGCAAATCGGCACCCGGTGGGCATGTCGTCGGGGTGGGGCGGCCCGCCCGGGATCGGCGCGGCGAGCCCTCGTTCCCCCCCGATCACCGGCAGCGAGGCGAGCAGCCGCTTGGTGTACGGGTGCTGGGGCGAGTCGAACACCGCGCTCACCGGCCCGGTCTCGACGATTCGCCCCGCGTACATGACCGCGATCCGATCGCACGTCTCCGCGAGCACGCCGAGGTCGTGGGAGATCAGGATCAGGGCCAGCCCGAGCCGCTCGCGCAAGTCCTCGAGCAGCTGGAGCACCTGCGCCTGCATCACCACGTCGAGGGCGGTGGTCGGCTCGTCGGCGATCACGAGCGAAGGGCGGCACGCGAGCGCGAGCGCGATCATCACCCGCTGGCGCTGGCCGCCCGAGAGCTGGTGCGCGTAGCGCCGCCCGATGCCGCGCGTGAGCCCGACGGTCTTCAGCAGCTCCGCGATTCGGTCGCCGACCTCCTTCGAGTCGGCGCGCGGCTCGTGCAGTCGGATCGCCTCGGAGATCTGAGAGTCGATGCGCTTCACGGGGTCGAGCGAGTTCATCGCGCCCTGGAACACGAGCGAGATATGCCGCCACCGCACCCGCTGCATCCCGGTCTCCGTCCGCTTTCCGATGTTGATCGGCTTCTCGACGCCAGGCGGGCGCAGCGTCACGGTGCCCGACTGGCGCAGCGCGGACGGAAGCAGCTTCATCATCGCGAGCGCGGTGGTTGTCTTGCCGCACCCGGACTCACCCGCGAGCCCGAGCGCCTCCCCGCGCTCGAGCGCGAAGTCGATCCCGTCGACGATCGGGTGACCGTCGTGCGTCACGTTCAGGTCGCTGACTTCGAGCAGAGCCGTCATACCTGCGCCTCCATCAAGCGTGGATTCACGTACTCCTCGAACAGGTAGCCGATCATGGCGACCGCCAGCACCAGCACCGTGATGCAGAGGCCGGGCGGGATCACGTACCACCATGCCTCGACGCTCGGCGCGCCGGTCTCGAACGCGTTCTCCAGCATCGTCCCCCACGAGATTCGCGTTGGGTCGCCGAGCCCGAGGAACGAGAGCGCAGCCTCGGAGAGGATCGCCACGGCGACGATCAGGACCGTGTTCGCGAAGATCAGCGGCAGGGCGTTGGGGAGGATGTGTGTCTTGATGATGTACCCGTTGCCCGCCCCGAGCGCGCGAGCGCGCTCGACGAACGCGCGCTCTCGCAGTGTGAGCACCTGGGCGCGAACTATCCGCCCCGTCCCCGCCCACGACGTGAGCCCGATGACGATGATCAGCACCCCGAGCGAGGGGCTGAGCACACGCGCCATCACGATCATCAACGGCAGCGTCGGAATGACGAGGAACCAGTTCTCGACCGGATCGAGGATGCGGTCGGTCCAGCCGCCGAAGTACCCGCTCGCGAGCCCGACCGCCGACCCGATCAGCGCGGAGATCGCGGCGGCCGCGAACCCGACCACGATCGACACCTGTGCACCTACGAGGAGCTGGGAGAAGACGTCGGCGCCGCTCTCGGTCGTCCCCAGCAGATGCTCGGTGCTCGGCGGGGCGAAGATGTCGGTGCTCGAGGCATTCGGGTCGTCGGGCGCGATCGCCGAGCCGAACACGGCAAGGAACACGAACAGGCCGATCACGCCGAGACCGAAACGGCCGCGCCATGTATGCAGGAGGAGCGCGCGGGGGCTTCGCTCGCTCATCGCGACTGCACCCGCGGGTCGAGGAAGAAGTACAGGCAGTCGGCGAGCAGGTTGGCGAGGATCACGCCGGCCGAGAAGACCAGGAAGGTGCCCTGAAGGACTGGGAAGTCCTTGTCGTTGATCGCGTTGAAGGTGAGCTCGCCCAACCCGGGCCAGGAGAAGATCGTCTCGATCGTGATCGCCCCGCCGACCACGAGCCCGAACTGGATCGCGGACAGCGTCACGAGCGGCAGGAGCGCGTTCGGGACGGCGTGGCGGCGCACAACGCGCTCCCAGGGCAGGCCGGTCGCCCGCTTGACCGTGATGAAGTCCTCGGTCAGCACGTCGACCATCGACGAGCGCATGATCAGGAAGTACTGGCCGAGGAGCGTCAGGGTCATCGCGGTCGCCGGCAGAATCAGGTGCTCGGCGACATCGAGCGCCTCCGCGAAGAACCCAGAGAACTCCACCCCCGGGGTGACCTGCTGCCCCGCGGGGAGGACCGGTATCCAGACGGCTAAGACGAGGATCAGGATGATCCCGATCCAGTACTCGGGCGCGGCGTATGTGAACAGGCTAAACCCGAGCAGGCTGTCGTCGGTCTTTCGACCGCGCCGCGTCGCGGCGATCACCCCCAGCCAGCTCCCGATCAGGGTGGCGAGCAGCGTCCCGGTTCCGACAAGCAGCAGCGTCCACGGGAGGGCATCGACGATCTCTCGCCCGACCGAGTCGCGCGAGCGCTGGCTGATCCCGAGGTCGAGCCGGACCGTGTCGCCCGCGTAGTCGACGAACTGCCCCACGATCGGCTTGTCGACCCCGTAGTCCGCGCGCAGCTTGTCGAGCTCCTCCTGGGTCGCGTTCGGGAGTCGGACGAACTGGCTCGTGGGGTCGCCCATCACGCGGAAGAGGAAGAAGTTGAACACGATCACGAAGACGAGCGTCAGCAACGCCGCCGCCGCCTTGCCCGCGAGCCACCGTCCGCTCACGGTTGACGCCTCCGTGCTCTCCTCATGCCGGCCTCCTACTCCTCCTCGAGCGGCTCCCGTCCGCCGCCGCCCCGGCGACGCCCGAGCAGGAACGCGCCGGCTCCGAGGACCACTGCGGCGATGATGATGATGACCACCGTGCCGCCGCCTCCGTCCTCGTCGGACGAGCCGCCTTCCGTCGGCGTGAGCGTGGACAGTGGCTCGTACGCGATCTGCTCGCAGAAGATGTCGCCGGTGTCGTCCGCGGGGCAGGCGGGCTCGACGTCGGCCAGCCTGTCGGTCCGGTACGCCTGCAGGTTCGGGTCCTCCGTAAGAACGATGTACGGGAGGTCCTCCTGCGTGATCGCGACCATCTCCTGGATCGTCTGCTTGCGCGCCTCGGTGTCGAACTCACTCAGCTGCTGCTGATAGAGCCGGTCGTACTCCGGGTTCGAGTAGAACGCGTCCGAGGAGAAGCCGATCTCGTCGGTGGTGAACAGGCTGAGCAGGAAGCTCGGGTCGTAGTAGTCGCCGCCCCAACCCCACACGAAGGTGTCGAACTGCGGCGCGGGCTTGCCGTCCTCCTTGCGCACCGTGAGCTCGGTCAGCTTGTCGACGCTGACCACCTGGACGTTGAACTCGACCCCAATCTCCTGCGCCATCTCGGCGATCAGCTTCGACGCCTGGATGTCCGACTGCGACTCGGAGCGAACGTAGAGATCGAACGAGAGCTCCTGGTCGCCCTTGGTCCGCGGCCCGTCGCCGCTCTGCTCCCACCCCGCGTCGTCGAGCATCTGGTTCGCGAGCTCGACATCGGGCGCGTAGTCCTGCTCGGGGACCTCGTAGAACGACTTGTAGAACGACGGCAGGATCCCGTGGCCCGGGAACGAGGTGCCAAGCGCCGAGATCTCGTTCACCCGCTCTCGGTCGACCGCGTAGGCGATCGCCTGGCGCACGGTCTTGTCCTGCACGGCCGGGTTGAACTCCGCGTTAGGGCACTCCTTCTCCGAGCACAAGTTGAACGCGAGCTCGGTGTAGGAGGGAGAGGACGCGCGCAGCGTGTCGATGTCGGGCTCGTTGCCGAGCCGTTCGAACGTCGTTGGCTGGACCTCGGCGACGATGTCGATCTCGCCGAGCTGGAGCGCCCGCTCCGTAGCGTCCTCGGTGCCGTACTTGATGAACTGGACCTCGTCGAACTGCGGCTCCTCACCGCGGAACTCCGGGTTGCGCTCCATGCGGATGATCCGCCCGCGCTCGAACTCGGTGACGATGTAAGGGCCGCTGCCCACCATCGGCAGCTCCGGCTGGTAGTCGCTCGTCAGCGACTCGATCGACTCCTTGCTCCACACGTGCTCGGGCAGGACGTAGATGAACAGGCCGCCGATCATCCGCGCGTCCGGCTGCTTGGTCTCGATCACGACCGTCTCGTCGTCGGGCGTCTTGATCGAGGTGACGCTGCTCGTGTAACCCGCGAACAGATCGCCCTCCTCGCCGAGCGTCTCGAGCGAGTACTTGACGTCCGTCGAAGTGATCGGCTCGCCGTCGGACCACTTGGCGTCGGGGACGAGATTGAAGGTGACGGTCTTGCGGTCGTCCGAGACCTCCCAGTCCTCCACGATCCCCGGCGCAGGCGTGAGGTCATCGGGGCTGAAGTTGATCGGTAGGTCCCAGTTGATCGCCCAGATCGTGTAGTCCTCCTCGTCGAGGCCGACGAAGGGGTTCAGCGTCTGGGGGTCCTGCCCCCACCCGATCCGGAGCACGTTGTTGTCTTGCTCCGAGTCCTGGCCGGCGGCCGGCAACGCCACGACCACCGCCAGCGTGATCGTCGTCACCAGCGCCGCCGCCAGCGTCGCAAGTCTTCTCAGCCCCGTCACGGTCATCCTCTCTCCTCCTTATTTGTCTCTAGGTCGCGCCACCGCAGCCTCGGTGACCTCGAGGGTCTTGGCGTCGCCGTCCACGCGGACGGTGGCGCCGAGCGGCATCGTGGCCATGTGCTTGCCGTGCCCGACGGGCACATTGGCGATCGCGGGAATCCCGAGCGGAGCGATCAACTCGTCGAGGATCTCCTCGATCGAGAGTGTCGACTCCACCTCCTCGGGCACGGTCTGGCCCTTCAGGTTCACGTCGGTGCCGAACACGAAGCCCGTGGCCCCTTCGAGCTTGCCGGCCCGGATAAGGTGGTTGAGCCAGGTGTCGATCAGGTACGGCTCGGTGTTGAGGTCCTCCACCATCACGACACACCCGTCCGTCTGCACCTCGTACGGGGTCCCGATGCTCGCGCACAGAAGCGTCAGGTTGCCGCCGGCGAGCGGCGCCTCCACCGCGCCCCCGCCGACCGTGAGCACGTACGGGTTCTCGGGGTCCTCGAACACGCGCCCGAGCGGTTCAGGCTGGAGGGCACGATGGAACCACTTCTCGGTCATCTCGGTCAGCGGGTACTCGTCCTTGCGCCGTGTGAAGCGAAGCAGGACCGGCCCGTAGAACGTCACCCATCCGGCGTGGGCGGCGAGCGCGAGGTGAAGGGCGGTGAGGTCGCTGTAGCCGCACACGATCCGCGGCTCGCCCACCTGGTCCCACTCGATCAGGTCGTGAAGCCGCGCGGTGCCGTACCCGCCGTTCAGCGCGATCACCATGTCGATGCCGGGCTCGGAGAGCGCCCACTGGAGATCGGAGGCGCGCTCCTCGTCCGTTCCCGCGAGGTAGCCGTGAACCTTGCGAAGGTTGGGCCCGAAGACCAGCCGATGCCCGCGGGCCTCGAAATACTCGGTGGCCTGCTCGATCTCGGACCTCGTCTGCGGCGGGCTGGCGGGCGCCACGACTGCGATCGTCGCCTGCTCCGGGAGGGCCGGCGGCTTGATCCGCGCCATCCCTCTACTCCCTCACCATCGCGGCCGGACGCCGGGACACGGCCTCTATCGCCTCGGCGATCAGCTCCGGGGACGCCTGGAGCGAGCCCAGCACGAGCTCGACGTGGAGCTCGGCGACCTCCTCGATCCTCAGCGGCCCGTCGGGGTCGAACCACAGCGCCACCCCGGTGCACTGCAGCAGGATCGCGTAGGTAGCGACGTTGGCGTCGGAGGTGCGCAGCGAGCCGTCCCGGATCCCGTCCCTGATCCACGCGCTGAACATCGCCTGGTAGTCGTCCCGCTTCCTGATCAGCGCCTCTCGTCGAGGGTCGGTCAGGGCCCTGATCTCGCTGTCGGTGACGAACGCCGCGCGTGTGTGGAGGCCGTGGAAGACGACATGCTCGCGCACGGCCGCCGCCAGCCGCAGTGCCGGGCGGTCGTGCTCGTCCATGGCCGCGACGACGTTCTCGGTCAAACGCTCCATGAAGTCGTCCTGGAGCTGGACGAGGATCGCTTCCTTGCTCGGGTACCAGTGGTAGATCGCCGCCGGGCGAACCTCCGCCGCCGATGCGATCGCGCGCATCGACGTCGCGTGATACCCGCGCAGCGCGAACAGCTCGATCGCCGCCCGGTCGATCGCCTCGCGCGTGTTAGCCAAGCTGGAGCAGCTCCCGGGCCTGGTCCTGGGCCGCGACCTCGCGCCCCAGCGTGCCGGCGAGTCCGACCGCCATCTCCACGAGCGCCGCGTTCGACTCCGCGAGCACGCCCTTGCTGATGTAGGACACGTCCTCGAGCCCCGTGCGGATGCCGGGCGCGCCGAGTAGGAGCGCGAGCCCGAGCAGCCGCTGGTGATGGCGGCCAATGCAGGTCACGGTCCAGAAGGTGCCCTCGGGAAGCGGGCGGATCATCGCGCTCAGCGCTTCCGGGCTCGCGTCGATGCCCCCCGGCACCCCGAATACGAGGTTGATCCGCAGCGGCGGTGGCAATACGCCCTGCTCGAGCCAGCGCACGGCGCTTGCCACGTGGCCGACGTCGAACGCCTCGACCTCGAGCGCGATCCCGGCGTTGGTCGCGCGCTCGATGATTCCGCGGCCCGCCGGCGGCGGGGTGATGAACGTCTCGTCACCGAAGTTCATCGAGCCCGACTCGACGCCCGAGATGTCCGGGTTCGCCTCGAGTCCCGTGGTCCGCTCCTCGATCGTCATGTCGTTGGCCCCGCCCGTCGACACCATCGTCAGCAGCTCGGAGCCGGCGCGGATCCGGTCGATGGCGTCGACGAACAGCTCCGGACGCCCGCTCGGCGTGCCGTCGTCCTCACGCACGTGAAGATGGACGACCGTGGCGCCCGCGCCTGCGGCCTCGACGCTGGAGTACGCGATCTCCTCGGTCGTGTAGGGGATGTTCGGGTTGTTCTCGCGGAAGACGTCGGCGCCCGTCACGGCGACTGTGACGACAACCGGGTTGCTGTTCCAACTCATGTCTGGCCCTCTCCGGAGCCCGCGAGGGACGCGCGCTCCTCGTCGGTGATCGGTCGCGAGCTTCGCCGCGCGGGATCCCACAGCACGAGGGCGAACTCGGCCTCGACGACGACCTTGCCGCTGTGGTCGAGAATGCGCTCGCTCGTCGTCACGCTGGAGCGCCCGACGTCGCGCACGGCGCACTGCACGCTGACCGACTCGAACGCCGGATCGATCTCCCCGTCGAAGCTCACCGAACATCGGCCGACGACGTACTCGTCGCGCTGGATGCCGTGCCGCTTCAGGAACGCGTCGCGTCCCTCCTCGAGGTAGGTGAACACGACCGCGTTGTTGACGTGGCCGAGGCCATCGATGTCCTGCCATCTCACTTGAACATCACGTGTTCGCGCTCGGCCCAACATCAAATTCCCCGCCCACCCCCACCCTTGTAGAGCCTCGCGCTCACGCTTCCACCTCGACGCCCATCGCGTCGCGCAGCGGCGCGGTGCGGCGGAAGAGATCGAGCGCGTACGCGCCGCCGTCCGGCGCATAACCACTCCCGACGAGCATCCGCACGTCGGAGCCGATCCCGTCCGCGGCAAGCGACGCGCTCGAGAAGCTCGTCGACATCGAGAAGAACAGAACCGTGCCCCCGTCGCCCGTCAGCAGGATCGCGGTCGGCTCGCAGCCGGGGCAGTTGACGACGACGACCGTGAGGTCGGCCGGCGGCGGTCCGGCCTCGCGCACGGCCTCAAGCGCCGCGAGCGGGTCCCGCAGGTCCGCCGCCACGCCGATGTCGCAGAGCCCGAGCTCCGTGACGCGCCGGATCGCCTCGGGGTCGACGTCGACGGCGACCACGGCGCCGC
Source organism: uncultured bacterium (assembly GCA_963753385.1). GTDB lineage: Bacteria > Actinomycetota > Thermoleophilia > Solirubrobacterales > 70-9 > JALZKA01. Next base: position 1,834 of record CAVWCC010000011.1, on the reverse strand, counting down.
CCTTCATCCCGTCGCGGGCGGCGGCGAGCACGAGCTTGCCCGCGTGCCCCGCGCCCAGCACGTACACGGTGCCCTCATCGGGGGCAAGAGAACGGGCCTGGGACGCGGCGGCGCACACGTCGTACAGCTCGAGCGTGCGCGCCAGCGGCAGGTCGTCCGGCACGGGCGCCCAGGCGGCTCGATCGAACACGTAGGCCGTTCCCGCGACCTCCACCTGTGGCGAGTCCGGGTCGAGTCCGGTGACCGCGTCCAGCCGCAGCGGCGTGAGCGTGAGCGAACTGAGCGTCGCGATCCGCGCGCCTTCGGCCGGTGGGGACGTGAACCGCTCGCCCGCGGCCGCGACGGTGCCGAGCAGGATGCCCCCGGAGTCGGTCTCGGAATTGTGCATCTTGCCCCGGGACTCGACAATCTCCGCGATCCGGCCGGCCATCAGCTCGGCGTCGCCCCCCGCGCGCTCGCGGATGTTCCGAAACGAGGTCGAGTCGAGGCACAGGCGCTCGACCGCCACCTCGAGCTCGTAGGGCCGAACCGGGCCGGATGGATCGAGGCGGCGAGCCGGTTGGGGCAGGGAGCCGGGAGGGTCGAGAACCCTGTCCGCGCCGAGTCGCTGCCCCAGCTCGAGCGTCTTCATGAACGGCCGTTTGGAATCTATTCGGCTCGATCCTAGCCTGTCAAGCGCCCAGCGGAGTTTCAGACCGACCGGACGACCGTTCGCCTGGCGTTGTCCAAACCGGCGCGGCGTCGAGTGCCCCCGGCGTCCTCGAGCGGATACCGTCCCCGTGTGGGACTCGCGATGCCCGTGGTCTGGAGCGACCGCCACCGCAAGCACGAGCCCGGCGGGGAGGTTTGGGTCGGCGTGCGCACGCCGGGCGCCGAGGTCGCGGCGAGAGCCGACCGGATCCGCGAGGCGCTGGTCGCAGACGGCGCGCGAGTCGTCGAGGGCGAGCCTCATCCCGACGACGCCGTGCTCGCCGTCCATGACCCCTCGCTTCTCGACTACCTCGCCCGTGCCTGGGACGAGTGGGAGGCCGCCGGGCTGACCGAGGAGCCCGGCCAGGATCGCGTGGTGCCCTACGTGTTCCCCAACCCGGATCTGATCTCGGACCGGCCGGCGGCGGTGCCGAGGGCGATCGCGGCGCGGGCCGGCTACTTTGCGTCGGACACGATGACCCTGATCGGGCCCGGGACGTGGGACGCGGCGCGTTCCGCGGTCGACGTCGCTCTCACCGCCGCCGACCTCGTGCTGGACGGCGAGCCCGCCGCCTACGCGTGCTGCCGCCCGCCGGGCCACCACGTGGCTCGCTCGTGCTTCGGCGGCTCGTGCTACCTGAACAACTCGGCTGCCGCCGCCGCCCGGCTGCGCGACTCTCATGACGGCCCTGTGGCCGTGATCGACATCGACGCCCACCACGGCAACGGCACGCAGGCGATCTTCTACGAAGACCCCGGCGTCCTCGCCGGCTCGGTGCACGTCGATCCCGGCGCCGGGTGGTTCCCTCACTTTCTCGGCTTCGGCGACGAGGAGGGCGCCGGGGACGGGGCGGGTGCGAACCGCAACGTCCCGCTCTCCCCGGGCGCCGGCGACGACCCGTGGCTCGACGCCGTCACCGGGCTCGCGGCGTGGGCGCGGGTCGGCGGCGCCCGCGCCCTGGTGGTCGCGCTCGGCGTCGACGCCGCAGCGGTCGATCCCGAGAGCCCGCTCGAGGTGACGGAGCGGGGCTACCGCGCGGCGGGCCGCGCCCTAGGTGGGCTCGGCCTCCCGACCGTGGTCGCGCAGGAAGGCGGCTACGAGCTCGAGGCGATCGGAGGTCTCGTGAGCGAGGCGCTGCTTGGG
>CAVWCC010000010.1:0-341541 GCA_963753385.1 uncultured bacterium | reverse complement strand
CTGTCCTGCGCGCCTATCCGGGCTCGTTTCGAGCATTCATGACCGGGGCGAAAAGCGCGCGCCTTCATCCAGCCTATCTGCACTGGTACCTGGAGACGATGGGCGTCTCCCCCGATGTCCAGCGCATGGGCATTGGCAGCGGGCTGCTGGAGCCGGTGCTCAGATCGCCGATCGCGACCAAGTCGACTGCTACCTCGAAACCGCGGAGCCGCGGATGCCGGTACTACGCTCGCCACGGTTTCGTGGTCGAGAATCCAGCCCTGCAGCTGGTTGCGGATGCCCCGGCCCACATCGCGATGCGGCGCAGGCCGACGCCAGCTCCTGGATGAGAGACGAACCGCGACCCGACGAAAGGAAGCAACCAATGGAAACGGCGGGACAACTCCAATGAACGCGACGCCAACGCTGTACGAGTGGGCCGGCGGTGAGGCGGCGATCCGACGATTGATGGATTGCTTCTACGACCGCGTCGAGCGTGACGAGCTCCTCTCGCCGTACTTTCCCGGCGGGGTGAGCGAGGAGCACCGAGCCCACGTCAGCACCTGGTGGTCGGAGGTGCTGGGCGGCCCCGCCCGCTACACGGAGGACTTGGGCGGCTACGAGAAGATGCTCGCTCACCATCGCGGCCTTGGGATTGCGCCCGAGGAGCGGCATCGCTTCGTCTCGCTGCTCAGCTTCGCGGCCGACGACGCCGGCCTTCCGGCGACCCCGAGTTCCGCTCGGCGCTCGTCGCCTACGCCGAGTGGGGATCCCGCCTTGCGATGCACAACTCCCAGCCGGACGCCGAGGTCTTCGAGCACGCGCCTGTCCCTCGCTGGGGCTGGGGCGAGGCGCCCCCCTTCGAGTCCTAGGAAGGTCATACGTACAGGGACGACAGCGGGGAGGAAGCGGCAGGGCTCTCGCTGGTCGCGCTAAGCAGCAGACCGACGAGGTAGAGCGTGGCGGCGCAGCAAGGCGACCCGTTGTCTCCGTCTCCACCGCGCGCTGGCTCGGGGTTAGGTCGCGCCCCGAACCGGCTCCAAGCGTGATTGCCGCCTGGGCTCCGCGCCCTCAACGCGGACGTCCGGAAGCCAGCGAAGCCACGAGGGTAGGTACCAATTGCGTTCGCCGAGCAGCTCCATCGCCGCCGGGACGAGCACGAGGCGGACCAGCGTTGCGTCAAGCAGCAGGGCGACGGCCACGCCGAATCCCATCTGCTGGAACATGACGAGATCACCGCGGGCGAAGCCACTGAAGACGGCGATGATGATCAGGGCGGCCCCGGTGATGATGCGGCCGGTCGAGGCGACGCCGTGGGCGACGGCATCGGTGTTGTCGCCCGTCAGCCGGAAGCGCTCGCGGATGCGGCTGAGCAGGAAGACGTGGTAGTCCATCGAGAGCCCGAAGAGGACAGCGAACAGGAACAGCGGCACCCACGCTTCGATCGTGTCCACCTGCGGGAAGCCAAAGAGCTCGTTACCGACCCCTTCCTGGAAGACGAGGACGAGCAACCCGTAGGCCGCACCGACCGACAGCAAGTTCACCGCGATCGCCTTGACGGCGACGACGAGCGAACGGAACGCGACGGTCAGGAGGACGAAGCTGAGCCCGAGGACGAAGGCAAGGACGATCGGAAGCCATGTGTCCATCGTGTCGGACTCATCGATGGACTCGGCCGTGTCGCCCGCCACGAGCACCTCGAAGCCTGGGTCCGGGAAGGCGTCCGGGACGTAGGTGGAGCGGAGCTCGCGTACCCCATCGATCGCGTCCTTGCCTCGGGGATCGCCGTCGATCGGGACCGTGAGGACGGTGAGATCACCGGACGAGCTGGTCTCCAGCTCGGGCGGCCCGAAGAGATCCTCGCCCGCCAGCCGCTCCCGCAGCCGCTCGATTCCCATCTGAACCGCGGGCGAGGCGGCCTCGCCATCGATCACGATCTCAACCGGGTCGGTGGTCTCACCGGGGAACTCGGCGTTCAGGGCCAGATACCCCTGCTTCGCCTCGAGCCGGTCCGGCAATGTGCCGACCCCGGCCTCACCCGTCCGTAGAGCGAGCACCGGGAGGGCCAGGGTCAAGAGGACCGCGGTAGCGAGGACGAGGCTCGCCAGCGGCCGCCGCATCACCCCTCGCACCGTTCTTGCCCAGAAGGGACTCTGTTCGCGACCCGCGGCTCTCCCGAAGAACGGAATGCGAAGTGCATTGACACGGTCCCCGAGCAGGCCGAGCAGCGCCGGTAGCAGCGTCAGTGCGGCCGCCACCGAGACGAGCCCCGCGGCGATCGCGCCGACGGCGAGGCTCCGCATGATCGTGCTCGGCACGAGCAGCAGGCCCACCATGGCGAGCGTGAAGGCGATGCCGCTGAAGAGGACCGCCCGGCTCGCGCTTGACCCGACGGTGGCTATCGCGTCGAGCTGCTCGCGTCCGTGATGCCGCTCCTCGCGGTAGCGGGCGAGGACGAACAGGGAGTAGTCGATGCCGAGCGCGAGTCCCATCCCGGTGAGCATGTTGGTGGCGAAGACGGAAAGGGGAAACGCCTGCCCGACGAGCGCCGTCAGCGCCAGACCGACGACGATCGCGACGATCGACATCAGCAGCGGTATGAGGCCGCCAACCACGGATCCGAAGACGATCAGCAGCACGATCAGGGCGGCCGGCAATCCGAACCCGAGCTCGCCGTTCGCCAAGTCCTCCTCCGCCAGCGTCGAGAAGTCCGCGTCGAGGGTGAACTCGCCGGTGATCGCGGCGTCGAAGCCGACTCGATCGTCGAGGCTCTGCACCGCCTCCACCACACTCTCAACGTCGTCCTCGGCATCGGGGCCGAGGGCGACGAGCATCGCCGTCGCGTCGCGATCTCGCGAGATGAGCTGCGAGCCGGCGTTGTGGAAGGTGGTGACCTGTTCCGCACCCGCTCCTCGCAGCTCTGTCGCCAGCCCGTCGACCCCTCGCGCGAACCTCGGGTCATCGACGGTCCCGCTCTCGGAGCTGACGACCACCACCTCGGTGGCGTCAATGTCACGGTCCGCCGCAAAGCGTTCTGCCTGCAGCTCGTCCGCGCGCCTCGATTCCGTGGCGCTCGTGACGTCCTCGTCGCCGGACAGCGCGTCGCCGAGGAACGTCGCGGTGATCGCAATCGCGGCAACGAGCGCAACGGCCCAGGCCCCCACGATGCGCCAGGGACGGCGGCTGCTCCAGATCGTCACTCGTTCGGTCATCGACGTGATCCGTGGCCTCGGTCCCACTGACCGAGCGCGTAGCGCGTCCCGTCCGGGTCCTGGAACAGAGCCCACCAGCCGAAGTGCTCTCGCTGAGGGAGCAGCGGAAACCGGACACCGCGTTCGCGCAACTCGTCGTACGTCCTTCCGATGTCCTCGCAGTTGAAGAACACCGGTGAATGGGGCAGTTGGTCCGGCAGGGCGCGCCTGTGCTCCTCGGCTGCACCCGGACTCAAGACCAGCAACGGGCGGCCGTCCGGCGGGCTCACCTCGATCCAGCGCTCCTCGCCGTAGGACTCGTCACGGCTCAGCTCGAAACCGACCTGCGTCGTCCAGAACTCCTTGGCGCGTGCCTGGTCGTCCACGGGGACGACCACCTTGCCGATGCCGGTGATCATTGCTTGCCTCCTGATTCGAGCACGTCGTGGCGCTTTGGCAGACACCGCGCCGACCGTAGATCGCGACCTTGGACTCCGCATCGGCCCAGGGGCTTGAGCTGCCCTCCTACCGTGGTCGGAGGGTCGGGCCCCGACTAGACGGTGCTGGGAGGCGGCGTCGCTCCGGGATTGACAACCCCGTGGTCGTAGGCGAACACGATCGCGGCGGCACGGTCGCGCACCTCCAGCTTGGTGAAGATGCTGCCGACGTGCGTCTTCACGGTCGCCTCGGCGACGTAGAGGCTCGCGGCAATCTCGGAGTTGGTGGCTCCGCGCGCCATCAGCCGTAGGACGGCATGCTCGCGCTCGGTGAGCCGCTCGAGTCTGGCTTCGTCGCGGGCCGCCGGGGCCACCACCCTGCGGTAGCGCTCGAGGACCCGGGGCGCGACGGCGGGGTCGAACCAGGCGCCGCCGCCGGCGACCGCGCGTACGGCCGCGATCAGCTCGTCAGCTGAGCTGTCCTTGAGCACGAAGCCGGCGGCCCCGGCCTCGAGCGCTCCCCAGAGATTCTCGTCCTCGCCGAAGGTCGTGACCACAAGGATGGGAACCTCGTCCGCCGCGGCACGCAACCGCGCGGTCGCGGCGATGCCGTCGAGCCTCGGCATGCGGATGTCCATCAGGATCACGTCGGGGCGCACCTCCGGCAGCTGCTCGACGGCCTGGAGGCCATCGGCGCACTCGGCGACGACCTCGAACCCGTCGGTGGGGAAAGGATTCTCTCCAAGCCAGCCCGGATGATGGCCTGGTCATCGACCAGTGCGACCCTGATCATGCTGTGTGCACCGGCCCGGCCCGTGCCTCGCCGTCAGCCTCCAACGGAAGCTGACAGCTCACCCGCCAGCCCGTTGCCGTCGGCCCAGCGGCGAACTCGCCACCGAGCGCGGTCGCCCGCTCCCGCATCCCAAGCAGGCCGTACCGAGGTCGGTCCGCCTCGCCTGCCGCGTCGGCGGCCGTCGGTCCGGTCGTCTCAGCGATCAGACTCGCCCGCCCGTCGCCGACCTCGACCCTGAGAGCGGTCAGCGCGTGCGGTGCGTGCTGTGCCGCGTTCGCCAGCGCCTCCTGGGTGATCCTGTAGAGCGCGACGCCAACGCTCGGCGCGACCCGGGACAGATCACCTCGCGTCCGCAGCTGTACTTCGAGGCCTCCGACGCGCGCATCCTCGACCAGCGTTGAGATCTCCTCTGCGGATGGGAGCGGCGACGCCGCCAGCGCCTCGTCATCGCTCCGAAGCAGCGCAACCGTGCGGCGGAGCTCCCGCATGCTGCGCCGACCCACGTCCTGGGCTGATCGCAGCGCCTCGTCCGCGGCCGCCGGGTCACGGCGGAGCACGTGGCGGGCGCTCGTGATCTGAAGCATGACGGCGGCCAAGCCGTGGCCCACGAAGTCATGGACATCACGAGCGATCCGACGCCGCTCGCCCAGCAGGGCCTGCTCCGCAAGCTCTCGCTCGGTGGCCTGGAGTCGTGCTGTCAGCACCCTCTGGCGCGCGGCGAAGCGCCCGATCACCCAGGGGAAGCTGATGCCCAGGGCCCAGATGCCCACAGCGAGCTCGGACGGGTCTTGGATCAGGCTCGCGGCTACCGGTGCGGTCAGGGTGAGCAGGCCCAGCGCGACTGCCTCCGCACGCGACGCGGCCCACCGTCCGACGACGTAGCCGAGCAGCGAGACCTCGAACATGAGCGGCTCGAGCTCTCCCGAACCCTGCGCGACGACGACCGGGATGAGCACCGCGAGAACGACCGCCGGCATCGGCGCGGCGGGAACGTAGGCCCACACCACGAAGGCGCCCACGACGGGTACGGCAAGCAGCAGGTCCGCGGTTGATGATGGGTCGGTGACCGCGGCTACGACGGCGACCACGAGCGCGAACGCCGGGAACAGCACGCGCGCCGCGTCGCCGTCACGTGACTCCGGAACGGAACCGTCGTACACGTGTCGACGGTACTGCTCGGTGCCGCACTCGGCATCCCCCTTGGGGCGGAGTACAGGCTCGGCCCTCAGGTGGAGGCGGGGAGCGGTTCACCGCGCGTGCTGCGGGCGGTACCACTTTGGTACCCAACGCATCGTCCTATGCGTCCAGATCGCCCACGCGCTGGGACGATGGGGACGCGGGGGACGCTCCGGGAAGCAGCGACGCCAACTGGCTGTCGGCTGGGGGCCGAGCGGTCGCTGGTTCAAATCCAGTCGCCCCGACTTTTCCCTGGTAGTGAGGCGTTTTCCGACGGGTGTTTGGAGAGTCAGTGCCTGTCCAACGGCCGGGGCCGCCAGGCATGAGACCCCCAGTCGAATACAGCCAGGGTTCCGTCTGGGGTTCCAATTTTCGTTCCAGGGGCGCCTCGATCTCCCAGGCGAACCTGTGCCGACGAGGGAGCAGCGCTACGCATCTGGTCGGACGTCGACCGGCTTTGTGCATGGAAGGGAGCGCTCGTGGACTGCGCCTCCTTATCGCGCGAAGCGAGAGAAGCGGCTCTGCTCACGCGAGGAGCAGCATCGGTCGACTGGACTGGCTGGGCCGTCCGCTCAGCGGGCGTCGTCGAGCAGGATCCGCGCCACATCTTGAGGGGCTTCTAGCGCGGCGAAGTGGCCGGTGTCTGGCAGTTCGAGGTGGCGGGCGCGGGGGATTGTCCCGATGTTGGCTTGGCGGTCGGAGGGTCGCGACCAGTCTTCGTCGCTGTAGATCAGCGTGACCGGCACGCTGATGCCCGCATAGCGCACGCGGGCCGCGATCAGGCTCTCGAGGTTGCGGTAGATCGCTCTCGCAACCGTGGGGTATCCGGGGCGCCGGCCGACGCGACGGAGCTCGTCGAGATAGTGGTCCGGCATTTTGCTGGGGTCGTGCAGTCCGCCCCGCAGGATGCCCGCGAGCACTCGCTTGTTCTCGAGCCGGGCGCCGATCGGGCCCCAGACCGGAAGCTGGACGTTCCCGATAACGAGACGCGCAAGAAGATTCGCTCGCTCAACCCCGTCGGCGAAGTCGTAGGCGTTGAACGCGACGATCCGGCGCACTCGGTCGCCGAGGTCGAGGGAGGCGGTGAGCGCCACCGTGGCGCCCATGGATTCACCCGCCAACGTGAGATCGGAGAGGTCCAGATCCTCGACGACTCGAACGACCGCGGCTCGCAACGCCGGCTCCTCGTAGCCGGCGCCGGGGACGATGTCGGACCATCCCATGCCGGGGAAGTCGAGCGCGTAGACGGTGTACGCGTCGGTGATCAGCGGGACGACGCGCTGGAAGTGGTCGAGCTGAGTGCGGACCGTGTGCATCAGGACCAAGGGCGGGCCGCTGCCGACGCGGAGGTACCGGACGCGAGCGCCGCCGCTCAACTCGACGTGGCCAATCTCCCCGCTCTTGCACCACGTCTCGGTGTACTCCCGCGCAGCCTTGTCGTCGTCTCGCATCGATGAGTCGGGACGGTCGTTCATTACGGGCGATCGGAGCAGCTCTCAGGCCGTCACCGCGCCACCGACCCGCTGGAAGCCGCCGGCAACCCACTCCACGATGAGACGGCCGTACTCATCGGGCGCCTGCTCCCACGCGAAGTGGCCGGCGTCCAGGGGGTGACTTTCGCTGTTGGGCAGCAGGTCGGCGAGGTACACGTTGTTGGACCACGGCACCAGATCGTCGTCGCGTCCGGCGATGATCTGAGCCGGAGTGGTGATCGACGGCAGCAGATCGCGCAGCACCGGGTTCTGCTCGGGGTAGTGGCGAACGAACCGGGCGGACTCGGCAAAGCGCCCGAGGTCATACGCGCTGACATAGTCCTCATGGACCTCGGGCTCGCTGTCGGCGGCGGCCGCGGGCTCGACGGCGACTCCGATATTGGTTCGAGCATCCAGCTGTCGGACGTCATCGAGGCTCGGAGCCTCGATCACATCCTTGAGCGCACCGCCCGCATCGATGGGATCACGCACCGCGCCTCCACCGATAGTCAAGCTCGTGACGCGGTCTGGATCGTTGCTTGCCAGGAAGAGCGCCGCGGCGGTGCCCACGTCCGGGCCGACCACGTGCGGGGCGCCCAGGTCCCATTCCTCGATCAGGCGCGCAAGGAACGTGCCCATGGAATCCGGTGCGATCAGATCGGGGCGGCCGTCTGAGTGGCCAAAGCCCGGCAGGTCGATCGCGACCACGCGCGCCACCCCGGACACCGGGTCCCAGATCCTTCGAAACGCCCAGAGGCTCTCCGGCCACGGGCTCAACATCAAGACGGTCACTGCCGATGAGTCCGCTTTGTTGTCGGCGAACCGAATCCGCACCCCGTCGCAGACTCGAAAAAGCGGAGCGATGGGCGAGTAGCCGGCTTCATTCATCGTCTTGTCTCCGAATCGATCGGGTTGAGCGCGGGCCGATGACGACTGTCATCGGCAGATGCGGGACGATAACAGACTGCGATGACGACCGTCATCGCGCCCAGATAGGCTGTCGTCATGGACGCCAAGAGAAAGCCACGAACGAGGGTAGGCGGCGAGCAGCGGCCGGCTCGTGACCGCATCGTGCGCAGCGCGGCAGCGCTGGTTCGCGAGCGCGGTGTCCACGGCGTCGGCCTCCGCCAGATCGTTGCCCATGCCGACGGCCCTCGCGGGTCCCTCCAGCGCTACTTCCCGGGCGGGAAGACGCAGCTCATTACCGAGGCTCTCCATCTGGCCGGCACCGAAGTTCTGGACGCCACCGAGTCAGGACTCATCGAAGCGGCCACGCTGGCCGATGCGATCGACGCAATTTTCGCCCCTTGGCGCCAAGCGCTCGTCGAGAGCAACTTCACGACGGGATGTCCCATCGCCGCGACCGTCGTAGATGCCTCCGCCGACGACCGGCTCCGGCAGGAGGCTCGTGCTCTCTTCGATCAGTGGCGTGATCTGGTACACGCCGCCCTGCTCGAGTTCGGCGTCCAGGAGTCAACCGCAGAGGACGATGCCTCCGTACTCCTCGCGGCTCTCGAGGGCGCCCTTATCTTGAGCCGAGCAAACCAGAGCACCCAGCCACTCGACACGGTGCAGCGCTTCTTTACGACTTCGCTTGGGCAGTCCGCAACCAACCCCGGCGGTCTCGCGTCGAGATCGGCGAGCTCGGGCAAGAGCGCCCCACCGACGTAGGGATGGCGACCAGCAGCGCCACCCACCTGATCGTTCTGCCCGGCGGCGGCTATTCCCAGCACGTGGCCGATGAGGCAGAGCCGGTCGCCGACTGGCTGACCGGGCTTAGAATCCGATCCAGCGTCTTTCGCTATCCGTTGTTGGTGCGCCATCCTGAACCGCTGAGGCCGCATGGCCATTGCGGTTCGACGGTTTCCGAGCCGCCCAGAGGATCCCTCTCCCCAGCTTGGTCAGGATCCGGCAGACGCGCCAGGAACCCCGGGACCTACCGCTCTCGGGCCTGCTCCAGGTTCGACTGGTGGATTCCGGAGAGCCAGTCCGCATCCAGGCGCGCGTCGACCGGTTCCTCTCCTCGCCGCAGCGCGTCGATGTAGGCGCGATCGGCGGCGAGGCGGGCCGGCACCTCGGGACCCTCGGCAACGGCGCCGTGGCCGGGGACCATGACATCGACGTGCTTGGCCGCCTCATCCAGCCGGTCGAGCGCCGTCTCGTAGGCGCCCACCTGATCGTCTTGGCGAGAGTCGAAGAGCGGGATCAGGATGTCGGAGAGCATGTCTCCGGCGAGCAGGACGCCACGCTCCGCGAGGAGGATCGCGGCGTGGCCGACAGCGTGCGCCTGATGCTCGATGATCTCGCCCGGCACGGGTCCGCCGTCCGCGGGCAGCGGGGTGACGAGCGCGATCAGCTCGAGAGGGACGTCCGATGCCTCCTCCGCCGCCCCCTTCTGTTCCTCCTCTCGGTGTTCGCTCGCAAAGTGAGCGCCGGCAGCGGTGGCGTAGCGCGGCACGTCGCCGAACCGGTCATGCCAGACCAGGTGGTCCCAGTGGGGATGGGTGGAGAACCCGGCGACCACCGGGATGCCCAGCCGCTCCACGTCATCGGCGAGCTCGTCCAGCTCAAAGCGTTCGATGCCGGGATCGACCAGGATCAGCCCATCCTCCCCGCGCACCACGATGGAGTTGGTCCATACCCACTCGCTCTGCCGGACCCAGACGCCGTCGGCCACCTGATTCAGCTTGCCCATCTCCACTCCAAGCGGTTGGTAACGGTGATGAGACCGCGATCCGCAGCCAAACTCATCGCTTTCAGCGTCCGCTGGGCGCGACCGGCGCCCGCGTGGAGCAACATCACACTTTGGGGAGGGACGGGGACGCCACAATCCGGCGGACAACAGGTCTGGGGGAGGACGGGGATGACACACTCACGCAAGTTCGTCGCGATGCTCGCCTGGTGCCTGGGCATCGACGAGTTGGCTCTGCCTGGCGGAGGCTCGAGTGCGCGTTGTTAGCGTCGTCGTTATCGGCTTGGTGATCGTTCTCGCGGCGTGCGGCTCCGACGATGATGACTCGGAGACGACTGCCACCAGCGCCGCCACCACCGGAGCCACCACGACATCCTCACCGGAGGAAGCGACCGCCCTGGCAGGTACGTGGCGCACGGATCCGATCGCCGTGGCCGACATGGAGGGCACGCTGAGCGAAGCCGGGCTCGGGAAGCACTTCGCCGCGTTCGAGCAGAACCCGCCGATCTCCGATGATCCGGCCGCGCTGATCCTCGACGTCGGGGACGACTGGGACCTCTATGGGCAGGTGCAAGGCGAGCCGCGCACAGAGATCGACTTCGACGCTCAATACGAGGTGCGGGGAGACACGGTCGTGGTGACCCACTCGACGGGCACGTCGAACACCCTCCGCTGGTCGGTGCGCGATGAGATCCTCGAACTCACCTGGCTCGAGGGCACCGCTCCGCCCTTCAGGGGGATCCCAGACGAGGCGTATCAGCGGGCGCTGTACATGACCGCGGACTTCCACCGAGCACCCTGAGCCTTCGGGCGTTTCCGTGCTGACTGTGAGCGGCGCTCATTCGCGCGAGATACTGCGCCGGAACGGTGCACTTTCCATGCGGAGCTAGCCGATCGTCGCGAGAAGGTCGTCGCATGCCTGCTCGCAGCTGCGACAAACCTCAGCGCAGACACGGCAGTGGTCATGGTGGGGCGCGTGGCGATCGCACTCCTCGGCGCACGCACGACATGCGACAACGCATGCCTCGACCGCGGCGCGTACGACGCTGAGGTCGGGCTCGGTCTGACGGGTCACGACCCGGCCGGTCGCGTCGCAGACGTCGGCGCAGTCAAGATTGAGCCGAATGCACCGCACGAGCTCGGCCACGCCCGACTCGCCGAGGCACGCGTCGGCGCACCCGGTGCACGTGGCGGCACAGTCGAAGCACTCGTCGATACAGCGCAACAGCACGTCGCGATCAGCGCTGACGGGCCGCGGATGCCGCTCGATGATTTCTCTAATGGTCATGTCATCATGCAGTGCGCTGCTCCCGCATCAGAGCGAAACGAGCACTGGTCAATCTGTGCGCCCGTGGATGCGCTCGTATCGCTCCTGCTCCCCCGTGGTCCGCTCGGTCCACGGGACCGCCTCGAGCCGTTCCCGGGGGATCGCCTCGCCGCTTTCCACTGAGAAGCCATAGGTGCCGTCCTCGAGCCGCTTCTCGGCGCGCTCGATCGCCTCGAGCTGAGCTCGCAGGGGCCCGGCGAGGGCGTCGTCGACGACCGTCTCTTCGATCAGCTCGGCGTCGTCGGACGGGGCGGTTGCCGTCTCGATCTCATCGAGCTCGCTTCGCCGCAGCCGCTCGAGATCGGCGAGCTGGGCCTCGATCCGCTCGCGCTCGCGCTGCAGGAGCTCGCGCGCGTGCGCCTCGTCGATCGGTGGCTCCCTGTCGCTCATCGGCTCATCTCCTCTGTCGGCGTCAGGCTGGGCGGAGGGACTGTATTGGCCCGCGCCAGCAGCCGCTCGCCACGGGAGCCGCGCTTTACTTCGGCGGCCTGACCCCGAGGATCGCGACGACCAGCCCGACCAGCGCGATCACCCCGACGACCCGGAAGCTGAACTGGGCGCCGGCGACGAACGAGTCCTCGACCACCTCGAGGACACGGTCTGCGACCGAGGTCGAGAAGTCGGAGAACGCAGCCTGGCCGGGCTCGGTCCCGGCGAGCACCCCGTGGATGACGGCGGCCTGCTGGTCGCTCATCGAGAGCCCGGCCGCGCTCGCTGCGGTGACGATCTCGTCCTCCGATCGGATCGTGAACAGCGTGGTGCAGAGGCCAAGTCCTACCGCCCCGCCTGCCACCTGGAACATGTACGCGATCCCTCCCGCCAGGCTCGATCGCGACTCGTCCAGCATCCCGACGGCCGCGGTCGTGACCGTCGGATAGAACAGGCCCGCGCCGACGCCCGTTGCGACCAGGCCGGGAACCAGCTGCCAGTACTCGGAGTCGGCCTCGAACAACGAGAGCAGCAGTGGACCGACGGCGAGCAGCGTCGTCCCCGCAAGGATCACACGCCGCATGCCGACGCGGTCGGAGAGTCGGCCGGAGAGGAAGGCGACGAGCCCGAACGTGCCGAGCATCGGCAGCATCCCTACGCCCGCCTTGAGCGCGCTGTAGCCAAGGATCTTCTCCATCAGCTGCGGCACGTAGAGGATCGCGCTGAAGAAGACCGCCGACAGGAACAGGATCGTCAAGCAGGCGGCCATGAACCCGCGGTTGCGGATCACCGAGCTCGGCACGAGCGCCGCCTCGCCCATCCGTAGCTCGATCACGCCGAACGCACAGAAAGCGGCGAGCGCGACGGCGATCATCCCGAGCACGCGCGAATCGCCCCAGCCCCAGTCGGCCGACTGGTCGAGCGCCAAGAGCAGCATCACCAGGCCGAGCGAGAGCGTGAGGATGCCCGCGTAGTCGATCCGCTCGCGCGCGGCATCGTCGACCGGCTGGTGGATCTTGGCCCAGGTGACCCCGACCGCGAACGCGGCCACCGGGATGTTGAGGAAGAAGATCGCGCGCCAGCTGATCTCATCGGTGAGGACGCCGCCGATCAGCGGTCCGAGCGCGTTCCCAAGCCCGGCCACCCCGAGGATCAGCCCGCCGGCGAAGGCCGCCCGCGAGGCCGGGACGGCGGCGAACGTCATCCCCAGGATCGCCGGCCACATCAGTCCGCCGCCGATCCCCATCCCGACCCGCATCGCGATCAGCTGCTCGGCGTTCTGAGCGAGGCCGCCGAGCAGGGAGAAGAAGGCGAAGATCGCGGTGCCGATGAAGAACACCTTGCGACGGCCGAACATGTCGGCGAGGCGGCCGCCGGTGACGAGCACCATCCCGAACGTCAGCGCGTAGGCGTTGACCGTCCACTGGATCGTCCCGACGTCGACGTCGAAGTCCTGCTCGATCGCCGGCAGGGCCACGTTGAGCGCGGTGAAGTCGTTGGCGATGACGAGGACGCCCAGCCCCATGGCGAAGAGCGCCATCCCGGAACCCTGCGAGCGCCCGCTCTCGGACAGCATCGGCTCGACTCTAACCCGTGATCTCCGCTGCCTCGGCCTCGATCCCGCGGGCGAGGGAGTCGAGGTCGTGCACCACGTCCGGATCGGCGCACAGGCCGAAGCACAGCTCGCCGGCGTAGGAGAGCACCGCCACGCGGAGCGCGTGGTGCTCGCCGATCTCCGCGAGGGTGTGGAGCGAGCGGACGGGGGCGCCGAGGATCGTCACCTCGTCTCGGGGGCCCGGCACGTTCGAGACATTCAGGGCGAAGCTCCGCGGGCTGCGCTCGAGCCGCTCCGCCGCGCGCTCCAGCCGGGTCGAGACGCGGGCGGCCGAGCGCAGCAGCGAATCGAGCTCACGGGCGTCGTCCTCATCCTTCCGTTCGGCCGTGCGCGCGTGGACGATCCGGAGCCGTTCGACCGGGTCCGTCTCCCGGAGCGGCAGGGGCAGCGTGAAGAACGAGTCACGGTTGCCGGTGGTGTCGCCCTGATGGTGCAGGCTGACCGGAACCTTCACCCTGAGGTCCCGGAGCGGGCCGTGGTGCTGCTCGATCCAGCGGCGCAGGCCACCGCCGACCGACGCGAGCACGGCGTCGTTGACCGTCGCCCCCGCCAGCTTCTTGGCGGCGTCGTGCAGCTCCGCAAGCGGCGCGCGCGCGAAGGCGACCACCCGGCGGGCACCGATCGAGGCGTCGAACGGCGACGACGTGCGAGTCCGGGCGAACTCGCGCTCGAGGAAGCCCACGAGGTGCACGCGGCGCCGGGCCTCGTCCTTGGCCGCCGCGGCGTGCGCGGTCCGCCGCCCGGCGTCGCCCGGGTCGTCGAACAGCACCGTACGCGCCAGCCGGATCGCGGTCGTCCCGTCGGCGAGCGCGTGGTGGAGGCGCCAGATCAACGCTCGTCCGCCGTCGCTCAGCTCGGCCACGTCGATCCGCCACAACGGCATCTGCCGGTCCAGGCGCTGCGCGAAGAGGTCCGCCACAAGCTCGCGCAGGCCGGCGTCGTCTACGGGCCCCCGCGCGCCGGCGGCCACCACATGCGCCTCCGGGTCGAACTCGTCCGACACGCACCCACGCGGGGGAGTCCGCGGTCCCCCCGAGTCGCCGGGTCAGCTCGGGCGCCGCGCCGATCCGGCCGGCGATCGAGCTCCGCAGCTCGGCGAGCGTGGGCGGCTCTCCGTGAAGGAGGACCACCTTGCAGCAGTGCCCCGCCACCCGCTCGGACTCGAGCTCCAGGATCGCGCGGTCCTCGTCCGAGAGCGGTGTTGGGTAAGCGTCCACAATCCGAGATACTCGCGCCGATGACGCAGTTCGGCAAGGCGGGGGATCCCGTCACTCACATCAGCCAGGCGTTCCCGGATCGCGTCGAGGTCCGTGGCCGCGACCTCACCGGCGACCTCATGGGCCGCCTGAGCTTCACCGAGTACTTCCACCTGCTCCTCACCGGCCGCGAGCCGACCGAGGACCAGCGCTACTTCCTCGACCTGCTGCTGATCGCGATCGCCGAGCACGGGATGATGCCCACCAACGTCGCGGCACGGATGACCCTGGCGGCCGACCCCGGATCGCTCCACGGAGCGGTCGGCGCTGGGATCCTCGGCGCCGGACCGGTGATCCTCGGTACCTCGGAGGCCTGCGCCCAGCTGCTCGAACAGGCTCAGGCAAGGGTCACCGCCGGCGCCGAGCCGGGCGCCCTCGCGGACGAGATGGCAGGCGCCGTCCGCGCTGCCGGCGACCGGCTGCCCGGCTTCGGCCATCCCGTCCACCGGCCGTTCGACCCCCGCGCCGAGCGGATCCTCGAGCTCGCCGACGAGCGCGGGGTGAGCGGCCCGCACGTCGCCCTCGCCCGTGCCTTCCGCGACGCCGCACACGAGGCCTGGGGCAGGCCGCTCACGATGAACGTGTCGATGCCGATCGCCGCAGTCATGCTCGACCTCGGCTTCCCGTCCGCGGCAGTCAAGGGCGTGCCGATCCTCGCGCGCACCGCCGGCCTGCTCGCCCACCTCACGGAGGAGCGCGAGCATCCGATCGGCTTCCTGATGGCGGCGGCCGCCGAGGACGCGATCGAGTACAGGCCGCCCGACGCCGAGCTCGAGTGATGCTCGAGCCCGAGGTCGAGACCCGGCCGTGGGCGGAGCAGATCGCCATCGACGACGTCTCCTACCGGGCGCAGCTCGCCTACCTGTTCGACCGCTCGCCGTTCTACCGAGAGAAACTCACGGCCGCCGGCTTCGAGTCGGCGGAAGCCGCCGGCGGGCTCACCGACATCGCGCAGCTGCCGCTGACCGGCAAACAGGAGATCAGGGACACGTGCACACCCGAGAACCCGATCGGAGCCCACCTCTGCGCGGCGCCAGCCGAGATCGTCCGGATCTACTCGACCAGTGGAACCACCGGGGCGCCCAGCTACATTCCGCTGACCGAGACCGACCTCGACAACTGGGTGACCGGCTCCGCCCGCAGCTACGCGGCCTCGGGCGTCACCTCGGGAAAGCGCATCGTCTCCACCTATAACGCCGGACCGTTTGCCGCCGGCGCGGCGCTGGCCTCGTTCGAGCGGATCGGCCTCACGCACATCCCGATCGGCACCGGTAACACCGAGCGCCTCCTCAGGGCGATCGAGCTCCTGCGGCCCGACGCCGCCGTGCTCACTCCGTCATACGCCGAATACGTGATCGAGGCCGCGGCTGAACGGCGCTCCGAACTGGCCGGATCGACGGTGGCTCGCGTGCTCGTGGCGGGCGAGCCGGGAGGCGGGGAGCCGGCATTCCGGGCGAGGTTGGAAGCGGGCTGGGGCGCGAGGATCACGGAGGCCATGGGCGTCGGCGACATCGGCGTCTCGCTGTGGGGTGAGTGCGAGGAGCAGCACGGGATGCACATTGGCGCCCGCGGCTTCGTCCATGTCGAACTGATCGATCCGGAGACCGGCGCCGCGATCGCGCCGAACGACGGCGCCACCGGCGAGCTCGTCCTGACCCACCTCAACCACCGAGCGGCGCCGCTCCTTCGCTTTCGCACGCGCGACCACGTCGAGATCCGAACGAACCCCTGCCGATGCGGTCGCACCGCCCCGCGCCTGCGCTGCATCGGGCGCACCGACGACATGCTGATCGTCCGGGGAGTCAACGTCTTCCCCTCCGCGATTCGCGAGGTAGTGAGCGCGCTGGGGCCCGAACTGAGCGGCCACATCCTCGTCAGGCCGCAGGCGCCCGGCGTAAAGCAGGAGCCGCCCCTTCCCGTCGCCGTCGAGCTGGCCCCAGGAGGCGTGCCCGACGACGCGTTCGCAGAAGCGATCAGTGAGAGAATTCGGGAGGCGCTCGTCGTCCGGACCAACGTCGAGCTGGCGCCGTTCGGAAGCCTGCGCCGGAGCGAATACAAGTCGGTGCTCGTCGAGCGCCCGGACCGGGAGATGACATGACCGCACACACGCTGAGCATCCTCAAGCCGAGCGTCAACAACCTCTCCGCGCGCGTCTTCGTCCGTGCCGCCGGGCTGGAGTTCGAGGAGCTCGACGTCTGGGGGAAGAAGGACGAGCCCGAGTTCCTGCGCAAGGACCCTGCCGCGCTCACGCCGCTCCTCGAAGAGGACGGCCTGCCGCGAGGTTCCCTCTGGGAGAGCTGCGCGATCATGCAGTACCTCTGCAACAAGCACGGCCTCGACGACTTCTATCCAACGGACCCGGCCGAGCGAGCGATGGTCGACAGTGCGATGTTCTATTTGATCGGCACGCTGTACCCGCTGGTCGCGCGCGCCACCTACCCGAGGCTCGGCTTCCCGCAGTACCCGGGCGAGGTCGCCACCTCGGACGCCGACGAGGACATGAAGGCGAAGGCGCAAGCCGATGCCGCCGACGCGATCGCAGGGCCGCTCGAGGCGTTCCGGGCATTCTTCCTCGACGGACGGGCATTCATCGGCGGCGCCTCGCCGTCGATCGCCGACATCCGCCTGGCGGTGACGCTCGAGTTCCTGCGTGCGATCGATTACGAGTTCCCGGCCTGGGTTGAGAAGTACATGACTGCGGTGGAAGACGCCCTTGGGGACGCGTATTCCGAGCCGGCAGCGGACGTGCGCGGCTTCGTCGCGTCCGTGAAATAGAAGGCGGCGCCGGAGGGCTCAGGTCTCGGCCACCACCAGCTCGTCCAAGATCGCGCCGAAGTGCGCGAGCGCGAGCGACAGATGGCCGTGCTCGTCGAGGAGGCGGCCGGTAGCGCCCGCGACGTTGGCGGCCAGCCACTCGCCGTGCGCTGGCGGGACGAACCGGTCCTGGCGACCCTGCCAGATCGTCACCGGCACCTCGATCTCGTCGAGTGCGAAACCCCAGTTACCGAGGATCGCCAGGTCGTCGTCGAACCAGCCCCAGAACCCGTGCCGGAGCGCGTCGTGCATGCCCTGAGCTGCGAAGTCGGCGTACGCGCCGGTCAACACGGCGGCGTCCGGCTCCGAGACGAGATCGCCAAGGGACTCGAGGACCTGGTCGCCGCGGATGTCGCGGATCTTCTCCGCCCACCCGCCGATGAACTCCTCGAGTGCCTCGGGGCCGGCCTCGACGGCGGCGAACTCATCCAGGTTCTCCTCGCCCATGCCGTCGAGCCAGTCGAGCCCGGGCGCCTCCGTGGGCGCGACGCCCGCGATCGTCGCGGCCGCCACCACCCGTTCGGGCAGCAGTGCGGCGCAGGCCAGCGCGTGCGGCCCGCCGCCGGATCCGCCGACCGTGTGGAAGCGCTCCGCGCCCATCGCGTCGGCAATCGCGGCCGCGTCCGCCGCACAAGCGCCGACGGACCGCCCGGGATCGCGGTCCGAGGCGCCCGCTCCCGGCCGCGAGTACTCGGCCAACCGCAGGCCGCGCTCGCGCGCCCGCTCGACGTGCCCCGGCCAGATCCGGATGCCCGCGCCCGGGGTGCCGTGATGCATGATCACCAGCGGGCCGTCCCCGGCGCCGTCGACCACGCCCTCGAGCTTGCGGCCATCGGCCGCGGTCAGCTCGAAGCGCTCAGCGGGCATGGCCGGAACCTACCCGCGATCGTGCGGGCTACACGCGATCCGCGCTCCGTGGCTACCCAGGTTTCGCCGTGGCGACCGGTTCGGGAGTCGCCGTCTCCGGCATGACCAGGATCGCTCCTTCGCCGGTGGCGTACGCCTCCTCGCCGTGGTGCACCACGTCCATCCCGAGCGCCTCGTCGCGGTCGCTTCCCCGCAGGGCGGTCAACCACCCCATCACGGTCAGGATCAGGAACGTCGCGCCGAACGCGTAGAGCGGCGCGACCAGCGCGGCCAGCGCCTGGTCGCCCAGCAGGCTGCTGCCGCCGTAGACCAGGCCGTCGGAGATCCCGTTCCAGTCGAGCTGGGCGAAGAAGCCGATGAACAGGATCCCGGTGAAGCCCGCCACGCCGTGGGCCGCAAGGACGTCGAGCGTCTCATCCACGTGGGTCCGCGGCCGCAGCATGATCACCGCGTAGCACGGCAGGGCGACCAGGACTCCGAGGACCATCGCCCAGGCCGGGCTGATGAACGCGCCCGCCGGCGTGATTCCCACACAGCCGACGATCACCGCCGTCCCCGCTCCGACCGCCGTGATCTGGCGCCCACGCAGGAAGTCGAGCAGGAACCACGTGGCGAGGGTGCACGCCGGGGTAAGCAGCGTGTTCGCGAACGCGAGGACGCTCGCGCTGTTCGTCCCCAGTCCGCTGCCGCCGTTGAACCCGAACCAGCCGAACCAGAGGATGCCGGCGCCGAGGAGGATGTACACGGTGTTGTGGGGGAGGAGCGCCTGGCGCCCATAGTCCTTGCGCGCACCCACGACCAGCGCCGCCGCGAGCGCCGAGAACCCGGAGCCCATTTCGACCGGCACGCCGCCGGCGAAGTCGAGCGTCCCGCCCTCCTGCAGGAAGCCCCCGCCGAAGACCCAATGGGCCATCACCGGGTAAACGGCGATCGACCACACCAAGAGGAAGCCCAGGAACGGCAGGAAGCGCATCCGCTCCACCACCGCACCCGAGACCAGTGCGGCGGTGATGATGCAGAACGCGCCCTGGAAGACGAAGAACACCAGGTGCGGGATCGTCTGCTCGCCCACCGGCTCGAGGCCGACGTCGTTTAGGAAGGCGTAGTCGAAGTTGCCGATGAACCCGCTGCCGTCACCGAACGCGAGCGAGTAGCCGATCAGCGCCCATGAGATCGTGACCACGGCCAGCGCGGCGAGGCACATCATGAACGTGTTGAGGGTGTTCTTCGCGCGGACCAGACCCGCGTAGAAGAGCCCGAGGCCGATCGTCATGAACATGACGAGCGCCGTCGCGGTCATCACCCACGCGGTATCTCCGGTGTCGATCGCCGTCGCGTCCATCACGCACCCACCGGCGTCACTGCGCTCTTGTCGGTCTCGCCCGTCCGGATCCGGACAGCCCGCTCGAGCGGGACGACGAAGATCTTGCCGTCGCCGACCTCGCCGGTCCGACCGCCGTCGCAGAGCGCATCGATCGTGGGCTGGACGAAGTCGTCGGAGACCGCGATCTCGAACCTGACCTTGTCCGCGAGCCCGACCTTGACGGTCGTCCCGCGGTACGTCTCCACGCGGTCGAGCTCGCCGCCATGTCCCTGGACCTGGCTGATCGAGACCCCGCGCACCTCGGCGCGGTAGAGCGCTTCCAAAACGTCGTTCGCCTTCTCCGGGCGAACGATGCCGATGACCAGCTTCAAGAGGCCTACCCTCACTTTCCTGCGGTTTGAGCGCGGGCGAGCCTAAGGCGCGCGTCGCGGGGAGGCGTGGGGCGAATCCGCAAGTACCGATGAGTTTTCGCCGCGTCGCCGGTCTCTAAGTTCAAACCAGGGGGCCGCAAGGAGACCGTGACCGTGACCGACATCAACACCGACCGAAACCGCTGGCTCGCGCTCTACGTCCTGTGCGTGGGGATGCTGATGATCGTGCTCGACGCGACGATCGTGAACGTCGCGCTCCCGTCGATCCAGGACGACCTCGGCTTCGCCCAGACCGACCTGGCCTGGGTCGTGAACGCATACCTGATCGCGTTCGGCGGGCTCCTGCTCCTCGCGGGCCGCCTCGGCGACCTGATCGGCCAGCGGCGGGTGTTCCTCGTCGGCCTAGCGATCTTCACCGGGGCCTCGCTCCTGTGCGCCGTGGCCCAGAGCCAGGGCGTCCTGATCGGGGCCCGCTTCGTCCAGGGCGTCGGCGGCGCCCTGACCTCGGCTGTGATCCTGGGAATGATCGTGACGATGTTCCCGGAGCCGCGGGAGCAGGCGAAGGCGATTGGCGTCTACACGTTCGTCGCCGTCGCCGGCGGCTCGATCGGGCTGCTCGCCGGCGGCGTCCTGACCCAAGCGATCAACTGGCACTGGATCTTCTTCGTCAACCTGCCGATCGGTATCGCGACCGCGCTGGCGGCGCTCCGCCTGGTTCCCGACGGCGATGGCATCGGCCTCTCCCGCGGCGCCGACATCCCCGGCGCGGTGCTGCTCACCTCGGGCCTGATGATCGGCGTCTACACGATCCTCGAGGTCGCCGAGCAGGGCTGGGGCTCGACCCAGACGCTCGCCCTGGGCGCCGTCTCGCTCGCCCTGACCGCGGCATTCGTCCTGCGCCAGGCTCGCATCGCCAACCCGCTGATGCCGCTGCGGCTGTTCCGCTCACGGAACGTTGCCGGCGCGAACGGCGTCCAGGCCCTGCTCGTCGTCGGGATGTTCGGGATGTTCTTCCTGGGCGCCCTGTACATGCAGCGGATCCTCGGGTACGACGCGCTCGATGTCGGCCTCGCCTACCTGCCGGCCACGCTCGTCATGGGAGCGATGTCGTTCCGGTTCACCGCCCAGCTCAACATGCGCTACGGCGCCCGGGCGACCCTGATCCCGGCGATGGCCTCGATCGCCGTGGGCCTCCTCCTGTTCGCGCGGACGCCGGTCGACGCGACCTACGCGATCGACCTGATGCCGCCGATGATCCTCATCGGCCTCGGCGCCGGCCTCGGGTTCCCGTCGCTGATGACGCTCGCGATGTCCGGCGCGACGCCGAGCGACTCGGGACTTGCGTCCGGTCTCGTCAACACCTCCGTCCAGGTGGGCGGCGCGATCGGCCTCGCCGTGCTGGCGACCTTCGCGACCGAGCGGACCGACGCGCTCCTTGCCGATGGCGTCTCGAGCCTGGAAGCGCTCAACTCCGGTTACCACCTGGCCTACCTGATCGGCGCCGCCCTGGTGGGCGTCGCGATCGTGGTGGCCCTCGTGGTGCTGCGCTCCGAGGAGAGCGCGGCGGCCGCGATGGAGGAGACCGGGTCGGAGCGCGAGCCAGGCCGGGTCGAGCCCGCGTACTCCGAGGCCTGAGGCCCCGAAACGAAAGCGGGATTCGGGGTCATATAGACCCCGAATCCCGCCCTCGTTGCCGAGACGCAGCGCGGATCGCATCGAGTGTGGGATTTAGCCGCATATGGCGGGCAAATCCTTCACTCGATCGCAAGTCGTCGAGCGCCGCCCATCGGGCCGCAGCGCGTCCAACCCGGCCCGGACAGAACGCAAGCGCAGCGAAGGACGCACGCCGAGCGTCCCACCTGCCAACCAAGCGGCAGTAGGGATAACCGCACCCCCATTCGGTGGCCCGCCGCATTGAGGCGGCGGCTCGGGATCCGCATCATCTCGGGGACCCCATGGCATCCACCCCCACCTCCTCCAAGCCCTCAAGCCGCGCCGCGAAGATCGGGCGCTGGACCCGGCAGCGCGCCAGCGACTCGATGGACGCCGGCATGCGCGCCTTCTACGCGGCCGACCCGCGGCGCGGCCCCTCGCTCGAGCGCGACCTCGGCGTGACCTGGAAGAGCGTCCACGGCACGACCTACCGCGCCGCCTGGATCGCCGACACCCAGGAGCTCTACGCCGTTCGCCACTCAGGCGAAGCGGAGGACGCCACGGTCACCGTCCTCGCGCGGCTTGCGCCCGAGGCGCTCGACCGGGCGCTCGCGGGCTGGCGCCGCATCGCGGAGACGGGGTTGCCCGGCTCCTACGAGTGGCTCCTGGAGCGCGCCCGCAGCGCGCTCCAGGGAACCGCTCCCGCGTTCTAGGGCTCAGCGCCCGGTCGTGAACTTCACCAACTCGCCGCGCCCGCCCGGAGTGTCGGTGTGGACCGAGAGGACCGGCCCGACTCCTGGCGCGTAGAACTTGAGCTCCTGCACCTTGGGCTCGGTCGGGACTAGATCGCGTGTCATCACGACGCCCCTGTCGAAGAACCCGAACGGCACCTGGACGTGCTCGTCGCCGACACTGATCACGGCGCCACGGTCCTCGGCCTCGCCCTCGTAGTACTCCTGGCGGTACGACATCCCGGGCTCCGGGTTCGCGGGCATCGCGACCCCGGCCTCGGCCCCGTCCACGCCGGCCTCGAACGAGCCGCTGTGGTCGACGACCTTCCCGTTCTCGTAGTTGGTGACGTACTCGCCGAGGTACCAGATGTTGCCGGCAGAGTCCTGGGCGTACCAGTCGTCCGTGATCTCCACCGGGACCCCGTTCTCGGTGACGGTGTCGCGGATCACCCGGGCCTCGACGCCGTTGGCGATCGTCTTGATCTCGTTCGTGACCTCGACCACGACGTGCTCGACGTTGCCCTTCGTGTCGGTCTCGCTGTAGACCCATCGGTTCCCCGGCTTCATCGGCCAGTACGGGTTGTCGATCTTCGTCGTGAAGTCGGCCGGATCCAGGTTGGCCGGCTCGCTCCCTTGCGGCAGCGGCTTCGCCGCTGCCGCAGCAGCCACCGATTCGGCCGTCGCGCCGCTCTCGCCACCGCACGCCGCGATGCCGATCGCCGCGCCCGCCAGTCCGACCGCAATCGTGGCCTGAATGCGCCTGTTCATCTCTCACCTCGTCTCGTTAGCGGCCGCCGATCGGCCGCGGTGGCGCATCTCTACGGAGCCGCCATGAACGTCCGATGACAGTGCGATGAAAGCCCGATGAACCGGCCTCGGTGGGTACGCTCCACCCGCATGGCGGGCCGGTGGTACGAGCGCGGGGTGGGGGCGATGACGGCCACGCTGTTGGCCACGGCCCTCCTCGCCGCCGGCTGTGGGGGCGGCGACGAGGAACCGGTCGAAGCCGAACCGACGACCACCCGCGCCGACGCGCCGCCGGCCGACGGCCCGGCCGAATCACAGGCGCCCGAGGAGGACTCCGGTGGGACGCGCCTGTACTTCACCTCCGGCGAGCAGTTCCGCGAGGTCGAGCGCGTCCTGCCCGAGCGCGGTTCGGCGGTCGAGGCCGCGGTCGAGGCGCTAGTCGCCGGCCCGACCCAGGACGAGCGCGCCGCCCGCGTCGAGGCCCAGACCCAGATCCCCGAGGAGGTCGAGGTCCAGGCGGTCGAGGTCGCCGACGACGGCACCGCGACGGTGCGGCTCTCGCGGGAGTTCCTCGCCGGTGTTCCGCCCGAGGAGTCGCAGCGCACGCCCGCCCAACAGCAGGAGCTCGACGCCCGCCTCGGCCAGGTCACCTACACGCTGACCCAGTTCGCGCAGGTGGAGGAGACGAAGGTCGTCTCGGGCGGAGTCGGCGTCGAGCAGCCGCTCGACCGCAAGGACTACTCGAGGCCCGAGCGCCGCGCGGATTCGGAGCCCCGTCCGCGCGGCGCCCAGGGCGCGGACACGCGGGCGATCCAGCGGCGGCTCGCCCGCCTTCGCTTCCTCCCGAAGCGCGCGGTCGACGGCGTCGCCGGCTATCGGATGCAACAGGCAGTCATCGCCTTCCAGTCCTGGGAGGGACTCGCCCGCGACGGCATCGTCGGGCCGATCACGCGCGCGGCGCTCGCCGACGCCCGCAAGCCGCGGGCGCGCGGCTCCGGGGATGAGCCCCGGATCGAGGTCTTCCGGGAGAAGGGTGTCGCCCTCGTCGTCCGCGACGGCCGGATCCTGCGGGCGATCCACGTCTCGACCGGCGCGCCCGGCACGGCCACCCCTGCCGGGACGTTCGAGGTCTTTCGCAAGGAGAAGATGTCCTGGTCGTACCCGTTCCAGCAGTGGCTGCCGTTCGCGTCCTACTTCTTCCAGGGCATCGCGTTCCACGAGTACGCGAGCGTGCCCACTTACCCCGCATCGCACGGCTGCGTCCGGATTCCCGAGCCGGAGGCGCGGTGGCTCTACCGGTTCGCCGACATCGGCACCCGGGTCGTCGTCTACTGACGAGCCCTCGCGTTGCCTGACAGGATGGGCGCATGACGACGACGCTTCCGGCCGACCTCTACGCGATCCCGCAGGAGCACCAGGACTTCCGCGACCTGGTGCGCCAGATCGCGACCGAGCGGGTGGCGCCGCGCGCGGCCGAGATCGATCAGACCGACGAGTACCCCTGGGACATCCGCAAGCTCCTCGCCGAGCAGGACATCCTCGGGCTGCCGTTTGGGGAGGAGTACGGCGGCACAGGTACCGGGACGCTGATGCTGCAGATCGCGGTCGAGGAGCTCGCGAAGGCCTCGGCCGCGGTGGCCCTGATTCTCATGATTCAGGAGCTCGGCACACTGCCGATCCAGCTGTTCGGGTCGGATGAGCTGAAGCAGCGCTTCCTGCCCGATTGCGCGACCGGTGAAAAGTCGCCGGCGTTCTGCCTGTCGGAGCCCGACGCCGGCTCCGACCCGGCCGCGATGCGGACGACGGCCGTCCAGGACGGCTCGGACTGGGTCATCAACGGCACCAAGAACTGGATCACGAACGCCGGCGTCGCGGACTTCTACGTCGTCTTCTGTGTCACTGACCGCGAGAGCAAGAGAATCTCGGCGTTCGTGGTCGAGAAGGACGCGCCCGGCTTCTCGGTGCCGAAGTTCGAGCACAAGCTCGGGATCCACGGCTCGCCCACCGGGCAGCCCCTGTTCGAGGACGTGCGCGTGCCCGCCGACAACCTGATCGGCGAGGTCGGGCGCGGGCTCTCGGTGGCGCTCGGCACCCTGGAGCGGACCCGCCTCGGCGCCGCCGCGCAGGCCGTCGGGATCGCCCAGGGCGCGACCGACTACGCGAACGACTACGCCAAGGAGCGGACCGCGTTCGGCAAGCCGATCAACGAGCTGCAGGGCATCCAGTTCAAGCTCGCCGACATGCAGACGAGGACCGCCGCCGCGCGCGAGCTGCTCTACAAGGCGTGCGCGATGGCCGACCGGAACGATTCGCAGCTCGGCATGTACAGCTCGATGGCGAAGCTGTTCGCCTCCGACACCGCGATGGAGGTCACCGTCGAGGCCGTGCAGGTGCTCGGCGGCTACGGGTACGTCAACGAGTACCCGGTCGAGCGCATGATGCGCGACGCCAAGATCACCCAGATCTACGAGGGCACGAACGAGATCCAGCGGGTCGTGATCGCCCGGCACATGCGCGGGTAAGTAGGGCGTTCGTTTCGTGGCCGACCGCGCCGATCTGGAGTTCACCTACTCGCTGATCGACCGGATCTTCCGGCTCAGCCTCGGCGAGATGGCCGACTTCTCAGGCGCCAAGTACGACGGTGACTTCTCGCTCAGCCTCGAGGAGGCGCAGCGGCGAAAGCACCAGTACGTCGCCGGGCAGGTCGGGATCGGCCCCGGCCGGCGCGTCCTCGACCTGGGCTCGGGCTGGGGCCCGATGCTGAACTTCGTGCGCGAGCGCGGCGGCGAGGGAGTGGGGGTGACGCTCTCGTCCGCCCAGGCCGAGGCCTGTCGGCGGAACGGCCTCGACGTACGCATCCAGGACGCCAGGCAGGTGACCCGCGATACCTTCGGCCCGTTCGACGCCGTCGCGAGCCTCGGTGCCTTCGAGCACTTCTGCTCGCCCGAGGACTATCGGGCGGGGCGGCAGGAGGACGTCTACCGGGAGCTCTTCGCCAACACCGCCACGGTCCTGCCCGAGGGCGGGCGCCTCTACCTCCAGACGATGGTCTTCGGCCCGAACATGATCGACCCCGAACGGGTCTCGATCGACGCACCGCGCGATTCCGACGAGTGGTACCTCGCGCTGATGCAGCACCAGTTCCCGGGCTCGTTCCTCCCGTTCGGCTCCGAGCAGATCGTCAAGACCGCCGCACCCGATTTCCGGCTCGTCGAGAGCTCGAGCGGCCGACTCGACTACATCGAGACGATCAAGCAGTGGCGCGCGCGCTTCGCGCAGCCCAGCTGGCGCAAGCGGCTGATGAAGCTGCAGCTGGTGCCGAGATGGCTGACCAGCTCCGAGTTCCGCCTCGCGTTCACCTCGGGCGTCAGCGCCAACAGCGTCTGCTTCGAGCGCGAGCTGCTCGAGCACTACCGGCTGGTGTTCGAGAAGGCCTGACCGACGCTCGGCTCGGGCCCGGCCAGCACCACGAAACCAGGTAGCCGGTATCCCGGAAACCCCCATCCCCGATTTGAGGGGACCTCAGGCACCGAGACCGCCCGCTCAATAGCGTGGGACTCGAACGGCGGCTAGTGAACTCTTGGGGGTTTGATGACGCGTTCCAGGATCTCGGTTAGGTTCGTTTTCGCGTTCGTGTGCGTTTGCTTCGCGGTCGGCTTCGCGCTCGCGATGGCAATGAGCGGGGGCGGCATCTGATCTGATCCGCCCCCGCCGCGGGCTGTCCGAGCCCGTTACTTGATGAACAGGATCTCGGAGTACTTCGGCAGCGGCCAGAGGTCGTCGGCAACGACCTTCTCCAGCCTGTCCGCCGCCTCGCGGACCTTCGCCATCGCCGCGATCTGGCTGTCGCGTGCGTACTCGGCGAGCTCTAGGCCCTCGACGCCATCGGGGTACTGGTTGGCCTCATCCAGCGCGCCGATCGCCGCGATCAGCTCCTCGGTGAGCGGCTTCACCTCGTCGGCGACCGTCCCGACCTCGGCATCGTCGATCAGCGCCAGGTACCGCAGCGCGGCCGGGAGGAGCTGGGTCCGGGCGATCGCCTCGGTCGTCTCCGCCTCGATGTTTGCCCGGATCACGTACTGCTCGAGCCATACCTCGTAGCGGGACTCCAGCTCGCGCTCGGAGAGCACGCTGTACTTGCCAAATGCCGCCACGGTTGGCGCCGAGACGACCTCGGGCAGCGCGTCCGGGGTGGTGCGCAGGTTCTTGAGCCCACGCTGCTCCGCCTCGGCGTGCCATGCCTCGTCGTAGTTGTCCCCGTCGAAGCAGATCGCCTTGTTGGCGGAGTACGACTCGCCAACGATCTCCGCGACCGCGGCCGGGACGTCGTCCGTGCCCTTGGCTTCGAGCAGGTCGGCGAGGTCGTCGATGGCCTCGGCGACGATCGTGTTCAGGACCGTGTTCGGGAACGAAAGCGAGGCGCTGGAGCCCGACCGCCCGGAACTCGAACTTGTTGCCCGTGAACGCGAACGGCGACGTCCGGTTCCGGTCGCCGCCGTGCATCGGCAACGGCGGCAGCACGGACGCCCCCAGCTCCAGGAACGAGCCCGGGGTGTGCGGGTCGCCCTCGCCCGTCGCGATCGCCTCGAACACCTTCTCCAGCTCCGCGCCGAGGAAGATCGAGATGATCGCCGGCGGCGCCTCGTTGGCGCCCAGGCGATGGTCCTGGCCGATGCTCGCGACCGAGGCACGCAGCAGGCCCTGATGCTTGTTGACCGCCTGGATGACCGCCGCGCAGAAGAACAGGAAGTTCGTGTTCTCCGCCGGCGTGTCCCCCGGCTCCATCAGGTTGTGCCCGGTGTCGGTGCCCATCGACCAGTTGTTGTGCTTGCCCGAGCCGTTGACGCCGGCGAACGGCTTCTCATGGAGCAGGCACACCAGGCCATAGCGGCGGGCCACCGACTGCATGATCTGCATCATCAGCTGCTGGTGGTCCGAGCCGACGTTCGAGTTCTCGAACACCGGCGCGATCTCGTACTGGTTCGGGGCGACCTCGTTGTGACGGGTCTTTACCGGGATGCCGAGCTTCGCCATCTCGGTTTCTGCATCGAGCATGCAGGCCAGGATCCGCTCCGGGATCGAGCCGAAGTAGTGGTCGTCGAGCTCATGGCCCTTCGGCGGCTTCGCGCCGAACAGGGTGCGGCCGGTCGTGACCAGGTCGTGGCGCTCGAAGTAGTACTGCTCGTCGATCAGGAAGTACTCCTGCTCGGCGCCGACCGTGGTGAACACCCGCTGTGACTCCTCGTCGCCGAGCAGCCGCAGGGCGCGGATCGCCGACTTCGAGAGCGCGTCCATCGAGCGCAGCAGCGGGATCTTCATGTCGAGCGCCTCGCCCGTCCACGAGGCGAACGCCGTCGGGATGCAGAGCAGCGCGCCGTTCGGGTTCTCGAGGATGAACGCCGGGCTCGTCGGGTCCCAGGCCGTGTAGCCGCGCGCCTCGAACGTCGCGCGGACGCCGCCGGTCGGGAACGAGGATGCGTCGGGCTCGCCCTGGATCAGCTCGGAGCCCTTGAACTTGGCGATCGAGGCGCCGTCACCGGTGGGATCGAAGAACGAGTCGTGCTTCTCGGCCGTGAGGCCGGTCAGCGGCTGGAACATGTGCGTGAAGTGGGTCGCGCCCTTCTCGAGCGCCCACTCCTTCATCGCCTCGGCGACCTCGTCGGCGAGCTCGGGGTCGAGCGCCTCGCCGGTCTCGAGCACGCCCTTGGAGCTTCCGGTACGCCTCGCGCGAGAGCCGCTCCTTCTGGACCTGCGGCGAGAAGACGTTGGCGGCGAACGGGTAGGCGTCGTCCCTGCTCAGGTCGAGCGTCCCGAGGGCCTCGCCGTTCGGGCTCCACTGGGCGGCGGTGACGTTCTGCTGACGGATCCTCGGCATGTGTTGGTTGAGCCTCCTGAGCGCGCGCGAGGCGCACCCACGCAGGGATGCGCCCAGTCCGCGACTGGTTGGTTGGGAAGAGACGAAGCAGATTAGTGGGCGGGAAGGGGACAGCGGTTATCCGCGCGTACAAACACGCCCAGGGTGCTTACGCCACGTGTAGGCTCCACGCGATGAGGGGGACCAGGATCTGGAGGGTTCGCCGTGGCAGGCACTGGCTGCGGGCGTCCTCGCGCAGGGAGCGTCCGCCGCGACCCTGAAGGTCAACGAAGACCGGAGACCCAGTGCCCGGCGCCTGCACCGCGAACGACTGCTCGCTGCGCGAGGCGGTTCGTCGCGCGAACGCAAGCGCCGGCCCGGATCGGGTCGTGCTCAAGGCCAAGACCTACGTGCTCACACAACCCGGACAGGACGAGGACGAGGCGCTCACGGGTGACCTCGACATCCTCGCGGGTCCGGCAAGCTGACGATTACCGGAAGGGGGGCCAAGAGGACCACGATCGCCGCGAGCGTCATCGACCGGATCCTCCATACGTTGGAAGGAAGCAATGTCGCGGTGGCCAAGCTCGAGCTCAAGGGCTCGGAGTTCGGATCCCAGGGCGGACTGATCTTCGCCGAGGACTCGCTGACGATCACTCGCTCCGCGCTCAGGTCGGGCTTCGGCTCTCACGGTGGCGCGATCTTTGCCTTCGGTGATACCCGGCTGCGGATCAGCCGCTCAACGTTCACCGGCAACGAGGCCACCTTCGGCGGCGCGCTCTACCACAACAACGACAGCGTCGTCACGGTCACCCGCTCGGTGTTTCGCGGCAACGAGGTCAGCTTCGGCGGCGGCGCGATCTACAACCAGAACGACGCGAGGATGATCGTCAAGAACTCGGTGTTCGAACGCAACCGCGCCGTTTCCGGCGAGGGAGGGGGCGCGATCTTCAACCAGAACGCGGCCGACGCGCGGATCATCGCTCGACGATCAGCCGCAACACCGCGGCCGACGCCGGCGGCGGGATCTTCGTGAAGAACCAATCGGACATGACCGTCGTCAACTCCACGGTCAGCGGGAACCGCGCCGACCGCGGCGGCGGCATCTTCGTCTGGCAGCAGGCTCATATCAACGTCCTGTTCAGCACCGTGGCCGACAACACCGCGCTCACTGCCGGCGGCGGAGTCTTCGATACCGCCGAGCCACCCGGCCCACCCAGTCCGCCGTACCTGACTTTCCAGGGAACGATCGTCGCCGCCAACCACGCGCCCGGCGGGTCCGACAACTGCCTGGTCAGCGATCCGGGCAACTGGCTCTCCGAGGGCGGCAATGTCGAGGGCGAGACCGACACCTGTCTGTTCACGAACGGCAGCGACGAAGCGGACGCGAACGCCCGGCTTCGCAAGCTCGCCCGCAACGGCGGCCCGACCAAGACCCACGCGCTGAAGACGTCCAGCGACGCCGTCAACGTCGCACCGAAGCAGGGCTGCCCGCAAGCGCGACCAGCGCGGCGTCAAGCGGCCTCAGGGTTCGCGCTGTGATGCCGGCTCGTACGAGCTCAAGAAGCGCTGAGCGCCCACCTTCGCCGCCGCTGAGCGCGGGCGCTACCGTAGAGCCGATGGCGCGTGATGCCGCTCTCGAGGCCGTGTTTCAAGCCGGTGCGCCCGCCGACCACGTTCGAGGAGACGGTCGAGCGGCTCGGCACCGCGATCCGGCTGGGGCTCCTGCCCGCGGGCAGCAAGCTGCCGCCCGAGCGGAAGCTCGCGACCGAGCTGCGGATCTCGCGCTCGACGCTGCGCGAGGCGCTCACGACGCTCACGCAGTCGGGCCACCTGATCGCGCAGCGGGGACGGGGCGGGGGGACGTTTGTGGTGAAGGCCCCGCCGCTGGCGGAACGGGAACCCGAGCCGCTCGGACAGGAGGCGTGGTCGGTCTCGAGCACCGCGTGGCGGTCGAGGCCGGGGCGACGATCCTCGCCTGTGAGCGCGCCGAGTCGCCGGCCCTCGACCGCCTCGACGAGCTGGTCGAGACGATGGCCGAGCCCGGGGACTTCTCCGGACTACCGGCGCGCCGACATCCGCTTCCACATCGGCGTCGCCGAGGCCGCCCGCTCGCCCCGGCTCGTGATCGAGATGACCGAGGTCCAGGGGGCGATGAGCGACCTGATCGCGCTGATCGCCCACCCCGAGCAGGTGCTCACCCACTCGAACGCCCAGCATGCGGCGCTGGTCAAGCTGCTGCGCCGCCGTGATGCGACCCGAGCCGTCGGTCTGATGCGCGAGCACATCGAGGGGACCGAGCACATCCTCGCCGGGCTGCTGCCCGCGCTCCGCCTGACCTACGCCCGGATCCGCTCGCCCTTCGGGTCGAACAGCGGCTCCGCCGCCACCTCGCCCTCGATCCAGCGGCCGAAGATCTCGATCGCGACCGGCATCCCTGGCTCGGCCCGGTCCGGCGGGACGTACGCGTACGCGATCGATCGTCCGACCGTGTATCCGTAGCCGCCGGTCGTCACCCGGCCGCGGATCTCGCCCTCGATCCGGACCGGCTCGTTGCCGAGCGCGACCGAGAGCGGGTCCGAGAGGACAACGCAGGCGAGCCTCGTCCGCGGACCGTGCTCGTTCGCCTCGACGAGCGCATCGCGGCCGATGAAGCCGCCGTCCTTGTCGAGCTTCACGCAGAAGCCGACCCCGCCCTCGTACGGCGTCTCGTCCGGGGTGATGTCGGCGCCCCAGACGCGGTAGCCCTTCTCGAGGCGCATCGAGTCGATGGCGCGGTACCCGGCGGCCACCATGCCGTGTTCCCGGCCGGAGTCCCACAGCGTGTTCCAAAGGCCCAGCCCGTACTCGGACGGGCAGTAGAGCTCCCAGCCCAGCTCGCCGACGTACGTCACCCGCAGCGCGCGTACCGGGACGTTGCCCAGGGTGATCTCGCGGACCGACATGTACGGGAACGCCCCGGTCGAGAGGTCCTGTGGCGTGAGCGGCGCCAGGACGTCCCGCGCGACCGGCCCCCAGACCCCGAAGCAGGCCCAGGCCGAGGTGACGTCGCGACCTGGACGGAGCCGTCCCCCGGGAGGTGCCGGCGAATCCACTCGCGGTCGTGGTTGCCGAACGCCGTGCCCGTCACGATCGAGAAGCGCTCGTCGGCGAGGCGGGCCACCGTGAAGTCGCACTCGATCCCCCCGCGGCGGTTGAGCATCTGCGTGTAGGTGATCTTCCCGACGTCACGGGCGACCCGGTTGTCGCAGAGCCGCTCGAGGAACGCCGCCGAGCCGGGTCCCGTGATCTCGAGCTTCGCGAACGACGATTCGTCGAAGATCGCCGCGCGCTCGCGGGTCGCGGCGTGCTCGGCGCCGATCGCGGGCGACCAGTGCTGCCCGCCCATCCCCGCGGGCGCAGCGACTCGTCGCCGGCGCCGGCGTTCGCCTCGTACCAGTTGACCCGCTCCCATCCCGACTTCTCGCCGAACGCGGCTCGGTGCTCGCGGTGCCAGGCGTTCGCCGGTGAGACCCGCAGCGGCCTGCCCGCCTCGCGCTCGTGGTTCGGGTAGCGGATGTCGTAGTAGGTCTCGTACGTCTCGCGTGATGCGCGCGTGGGTGTAGGCGGGTGAGCGGTACTGGGCGCCGAAGCGGCGGACATCCATGTGCCAAAGGTCGAGCGACGGCTCGCCCTCGGCGATCCACTCGGCCATGACCTTGCCGATCCCGCCCGCGCCGGCCAGGCCGTGCGCGCAGAAGCCGGCGGCGACGAACAGCCCCGCCACCTCGGTCTCGCCGAGGCAGAACTCGTTGTCCGGCGTGAACGCCTCGGGGCCGTTGATCAGCTTCGTGATCGCGACGTCGGCCATCGCCGGGACGCGGCGCTTCGAGTTCTCGGCGATCTCCTCGAAGCGGTCGGGATCGTCCTCGAGGAGCCGGCCGTTGAAGTCGGGCGGGATCCGGTCGAAGCCGCCGGTGCCGTTCGGCATGAACGCGGGCTTCGAGTGGCGTTCGTAGCCGCCCATGACGAGGCCGTCGCCGTCCTCGCGGTAGTAGACGAGGAGGTCGGGGTCCCGCAGGGTGGGCAGCCGGTCGTCGCCGTCGGCCCTCGATCGGACCGGCTGCGTCACGACGTACTGGTGGGACATCGGGATCACCGGGATCCTGACCCCGGCCAGGCGTCCGATCTCGGCCGCGTACATCCCGGCGGCGTTCACGACGGTCTCGGCCTCGATCCGGCCGCCGTCCGTCTCGACCGCGCGCACCCGCCCGCCGGTGACCTCGATGCCGGTGACTCGCGTCGAGGTGTGGATCCGGCAGCCACCTCGCCGCGCGCCGTCGGCCATCGCGTAGGTGAGCTGGGGGGGTCGAGGTAGCCGTCGGTCGGCAGCCAGGCGGCGCCGAGCACGCCCTCGGTCGACATCAGGGGGAACATCTCGCGCGCCTCGTCCGCGGAGATCAGCTCGAGCGGCAGCCCGAACGTCTTCGCCCACCCGGCCTGGCGGCGAAGCTCCTCCATCCGCTCCTCGAGGAGGCGAGGCGGATCCCGCCGCACTCGACCCAGCCTGGGTCGAATTCGGACTCGTCGCCCAAGCGCCGGTAGAGGTCGACCGAGTGCATCATCATCTTCGTCAGCGAGACCGAGCCGCGAAGCTGACCCACCAGGCCGGCGGAATGGAACGTCGAGCCCGACGTCAGCTGCGAGCGCTCGACCAGCACGACGTCGGCGTAGCCCAGCTCGGCGAGGTGGTAGGCGATCGAGACGCCGCCGACGCCCCCGCCGATGATCACGCAGCTGGCCGAGCCGGGAAGGTCGCGATTAGTGCCCACGCACCGCCTCGAGCGCTTCCGAGAACTCGGGAGCGGCGGCGGTGCTGCCATCCGCTCGAAGTGCTGGGTCGCGTATCCCGTGAAGTCGAAATCGAGTTCTGACGCAACCGTCTGGACGACGCCCCACATCGCCTCGCGGAAGTCGGACATGAACGTGAACAGACGCAGGCTGGCGAGCTGGAGCTCGGACGGCCGGGCGCCGAAGTAGTGCTCCAGCAGTGCGTGCTGCGCGCGCGGCTCGAGGCCGTTGTTGACCGCGAAGTTGGCGAGGTCGAAGTAGCGGTCGCCCATGCCCGCGTACTCCCAGTCGACGATGCGGACCCGGCGCTCGTCCCAGATGAAGTTCGCCGCCAGCAGGTCGTTGTGACAGGGCACCGGGTCGTGCTCGGGACCACCGATCGCGGCCTCGATCTCGGCCGCACGCGCGAGCGCGTCGTCGTAGGCGGTCGGGACCTCGCCGCCTCGCTCACGAGCGGTCGCCGCATAGTCCTCGACCACCCGGAACGAATTGAACGTCGACGGGATCGGACCGCCGTCGTGCATCGCGTGCAGGGCGTCGGCCACGTCGCCGAGGGCTTCGGGGTCGCGCAGCTCCTCCGGGGTCATCCCACGACCGGCGATGAACTCCGTGACGATCGCGGGAGGGTCGGTCAGGACCGCCGCGACCGGGGCCGCCACCCCGATCGCCGCGGCCGCTTCGTTTGCGGCGTGCTCTGCCGCGCGGTCGATGCCGAGCAGGTTCGTGTCCTTGCCCGGCACCCGGATCACATAGTCCCCGCCTCCCATGCGGACCCGGTAATTGCGGTTTGTGATCCCGCCCTCGAGCGGCTCGGGACGGCCCTCCAGTTCACCCAACTTAGGCGTTATTTGCTGGACAATTCGGCCGAGATCGGGCTCGGGGGGTTGACTCGCGTCCGATGCGTGCGCTTAGGCTGGCGTCGTCCATAGGTCGGTCAGGCACACCTTTTATCGCATGACCGACCAGGCGCGAAGGAGGAGACTCGTATGGCACCTGAGGGCACCGTCGATCCGACTGCCGATGAGAAACGCCTAGCCGAGCTCGGGTACAAGCAGGAACTGCCTCGCGGTTGGACCCGGTTCACGAACTTCGCGATCTCGTTCTCGATCATCTCCGTCCTCGCGGGCTGCTTCACCGTTTTCTACGTGGCGTGGAACAACGGCGGGCCGATCGCGATCTCGATCGGCTGGCCGGTGATCGCCCTGATCATCCTCACGGTCGCCGTCAGCATGTCCGAGCTCGCTTCGAAGTTCCCGACGGCCGGCGGCCCGTACTGGTGGGCGCACAATCTGGGAGGCGCCGGCTGGTCGTGGTTCACGGGCTGGTTCAACGTGCTCGGCCTGATCGGGATCGTCGCATCCGTGGACTACATCCTCGCGTTCTTCTCGACCCAGCTGTTCGGCCTCTGGGGCTGGGATCTCGGCTTCATCAACTTCGCCGACGACCTGCACATCGTCAAGGAGATCTTCTTCGTCTTCATGATCATCCTTGCCCTACACGCTCTGATCAACATCTACTCGTCGCACCTGGTGGCGCTGTTCAACAGCATTTCCGTGTGGTGGCACGTGATCGGGGTGCTGATCATCATCGGCATCCTGGTCTTCGTCCCCGACAGCCACCAGAGCGCCGACTTCGTCTTCACCGAGAGGATCAACAACTCCGGGTTCGCCGAGGGAGCGATCGGCGGCGGAACGTTCTGGTTCCTCGTCCTGCCGGTCGGGTTCCTGCTGACGATGTACACGATCACCGGCTATGACGCCTCGGCCCACGTGGCCGAGGAGACGGTGGGCGCCGAGCAGGCCGCGGCCAAGGGCATCTGGCAATCGGTTGCGTCCTCGGCGTTGATCGGTTGGTTCGTGCTGCTCGCGCTGCTGTTCGCGGCCACCAACGTCGACGCCGTCAACGAAGGCTTCGGTTCGTCGATCGCGGTTCTGACCTCGGCTGAGATGAACCAGAACTGGGCCGAGGCGATCATCCTGATCGCCATAATCGGCCAGTTCTTCTGCGGTTTGGCCTGCGTCACGAGCTGTTCGCGGACCTTCTTCGC
Organism: uncultured bacterium; assembly: GCA_963753385.1. Lineage (GTDB taxonomy): Bacteria > Actinomycetota > Thermoleophilia > Solirubrobacterales > 70-9 > JALZKA01. The sequence continues at coordinate 305,936 of CAVWCC010000010.1, read as the reverse complement.
CTTCTCGCGGGATCGCGCGGTCCCCGGCTGGAAGCTGTGGAGCCGAGTCAGCGGCAAGCGCGGCGTGCCGGCCGGCGCCGTTCTCGGCAGCTGCGCCCTGGCGTTCCTGATCGTGCTCCCGGCCTATTTCGCCTCCGAGACCTACATCCCGCCGGTGGCCTTCTTCGCGGTCACTGCGATCGGCACGGTTGGGCTCTACATCGCCTACGTGACGCCGGTGTACCTGCGCTGGCGGCAGGGCGATGCGTTCGAGCCCCGCTCGTGGACGCTCGGGCCGAGGTACAAGTGGATCAACGCGGTCGCGGTGGTCTTCGTCGTACTCATGTTCATCATCCTGATGCTGCCGTACTCCAGCCTCGGAGTCCCCTGGGAGGACGACTTCGACTGGAGCTTCTTCAACTACACGCCTCTGGTCGTCGGTGTCGTCTTGGTCGGCACCTGGTTGGCCTGGGTCCTGGGCGCCAAGGACCGCTACAAGGGCCCTGTGCGGACCATCGAGTTCGACGAGGGCCTCGGGATCGTCGAGGAGAAGCCGGCCGAGCCGCCACCGCCGCCGCCGCCGCCGCCTGCGACGCTCGACGGCGCGAAGCAACTGGATCGCGTGGCCGGCCTCGTGCCGGCCGCGCGGCCGTTCGCCTCACGCGCGGTCGAGCGCCTCAGTCGCCGCGACAAAGGTCCGCCAGCGCTCATGTTCCTCGGTCCGCCAGGCCTCGTCCCGCGTCGGCTCGACCGTGCGATCGACGGGCATCAGTTCCGCGGCGTCCGTGAGCGACGCGATCACGCCCGAGCCCGACCGCCGCCAATGCCGCCGCGCCGAGCACCGTCGCGTCCGCACCGGCGGCCTCCACCGGCACGCCGATGGCGTCCGCCTGGAGCTGAAGCACCAGTGGCTCGTTGGTGAGCCCGCCGTCCACGCGCAGGCTCGCGACCTCGACCGTCTCCCGGATCGCCGCGACGACGTCGGCGACCCGCCAGGTGATCCCCTCCAGCGCGGCGCGGGCGACCATCGCCCCCGTGGTCCCGCCGTCGAGCCCGGCGAGGACCGCCTGGGCGTTCGGTCGCCACCAGGGCGCGCCGATCCCGGCGAGCGCCGGGCAGCACCCGGGCGCTGCCGGAGCCCTCGGCCCCGCGCGCAAGCTCGCCCAGGGCGGCCGGGTCCTGCGGCGATGCCCAGCTCCCTGCACATCCACTCGAGCATCGCGCCGGCCGCGAAGACGCCTCCGTCCAGCGCGTACTCCATCGTGCCGTCGATGCGCCAGGCGATCGTGGGGAGCAGGCCGCCGGCCGGCTCCGGGACCTCGTCGCCGACGTGCGCGAGCACGAAGACGCCCGTGCCGTAGGTCGCCTTCACCCTGCCCGGGACGGTGCAGCCCGATCCCGCGAGCGCTGCCTGCTGGTCGACGGTCTGCCCGCAGAGCCGCAGCTCGACCGGCCAGCTCGGATGGCTGAGGGTGCCGAGATCCCCGGCCGTGTCGCGGATCTCCGGGAGGACGTCGCGCGGGACCCCGAACGTCTCGCAGAGGTCCGGATCCAAGCCCGCCGTGTCGATGCGCTGGAGCTGGGTCCGCGACCCGGTTGACGGGTCGGTGGCGAAGCCCGCGCCGAGGCGGTCGCACAGGAACGAGTCGACCGTGCCCATGCGGAGGGTGCCGGCGTCGCGCGCTCGCGCGACCTCGTCGGAGTTCTCGAGGAGCCAGGCGAGCTTGGCGGCCGAGAAGTAGGGGTCGAAGGGCAGGCCGCTCGCGGCCTTCACGTCGTCCTCGCGATCGGCGAGACGGTCGAGCACCTCCTGCGAGCGCTTGTCCTGCCAGACGACGATCGGGCTCAACGGCTTGCCCGACTCGGCGTCCCACGCGAGGACCGATTCACCTTGGTGGTCGATCCCGGTGGCGACGACCTCGCCGGGCGCGCTTTCGAGCACCTCGGCGATCGCCTCCACCACGACGCTCGAGGACCTCCTCGCCGTCCTGCTCTACCCACCCGGCTCGCGGGTGGCGATTGACCTTGTCGCGCCGCGCCTCGGCAACGGGCCGCAGCTCCTCGTCGAACAGCGCCGCCTTCACGCCGGTGGTGCCCTCGTCGACGCCCGAGGAGCAGCGCCCGCTCACGACGCTACCCCCGCGCGGTGGCGGCGGTTCGCCGCCACCAGGGCTCGCCGGCGGTCCGGCGTGGCGTCGGGGAGCGGCAACGCCGCTCGGCCTTGAGCTCGATCCCCTGCTCGGCGACCAGGCCGACGACGTGCTCGCCGATGCCCAGCGAGGCGGTCAGGCCGGTCGAGCGGATCGCCGCGACGTTGATGAGACCCTCGAAGGCGGGGGACGGGCGGATCACGTAGTTCACGCCCCGCCCCGCCGGCCGCAAGCCGGCGTACGTGGCGATCGGCTCGGCGCCCTCGAGCGGCGGGAACCGCGAGCGGCCTTCGGCAGGACCTCATCGGCCGCGTCGGCGCGCACCGACCAGTCCTCCTTGTCCTCCTGGTCGTGCGCCGTCGGGCCCGGCGATCACCTTGCCGTCGATGGTCGGAAACACGAGCACCCCTTCGTCCGCTCCGTGGGAACCGGCAGCAGGATGCGTTCGAGCGGCGCGGGCGGGTCGAAGACGAAGAACTCGCCCTTGCGCGGATAGATCTCGAACGAGTCGTCGCCCGCGAGTCGCGCGACCTCGTCGGCGTGGAGACCCGCGCAGTTCACGGCGATTTGCGCGGTCACGGCCTCGCCGCCCGCGCGGCCAGGCGGATCGCGACCCTTCGCGCGCGACCGCCGCCACGCGGAACCCGGTCGAACCTCGGCGCCGCTCCCGCGCGCGGCGCCGGCAAGGGCGAGGGTGTACGCGACCGGATCGGTGACCGACTCGCCCGGTACCTCGAGGGCGCCGCCGGCGCCAAGCTCACGTCGACGCCGTTCGCAAGCGCGTGATCGCGCATTCTCGCGACCGTGGCGCGCTCGCCATCGTCGGCAGGTGTGACCACGGCGCCGCAGCGCAGCACCGGGACCCCGAGGTCGTCCAGCACGGGGTCGCGGAGCGCGGCCGCGCGCAGGATGAGCTGGGTTTCGAGCTCGCCGGCGTCGAGTCGAACCCCGTATGGAGGATCCCGGAGTTCGTCCCGCTGGCGCCCAGCCCAAGCGCCTCCTGAGCCTCGAGGAGCACCGCCGAGACACCGCGGCGCGGGAGCGTGAACGCGATCGCCGCGCCGACCACGCCGCCGCCGACCACTGCGACCTGGAAGTCGGAGCTGACCGCTGCGGATCTTGACATCGGGAGTCCCCTGGATAGGCTGCGGCGCGAAAGGCCTAGTTTCCGAACCTTATTGGAGGAAGCACCTCAGAAATGAACCTGGATGAGCTGAAGAAGGCGGTCGACGACGGCTCGGTCGACACCGTGATGCTCGTCATCGCGGACATGGAGGGCCGCCTCCAGGGCAAGCGGCTCACCGCGCACCACTTCCTCGACGAGGTGCTCGAGCACGGCGCCGAAGGTTGCAACTACCTCCTGGCCGTGGACGTCGAGATGAACACCGTCGCGGGCTACGACATGTCGTCCTGGGAGCGTGGCTACGGGGACTTCGAGATGAAGCCCGACCTCGACACGCTGCGGCCGATCCCGTGGCACCCCGGGCAGCGTGCTCCTGATGGCGGACCTGGCGTGGGCCGACGGAACGGACGTCGTCGCCTCGCCGCGGCAGATCCTCCGCCGCCAGCTCGCGCGGCTCGAGGAGCGCGGGCTCGTCGCGAACGCGGGCACCGAGCTGGAGTTCATGGTGTTCAGGGACACCTACGAGGAGGCCTGGCACAAGGGCTACCGGGACCTCGAGCCGGCCAACCTCTACAACAACGACTACTCGATGCTCGGCGGGGCGCGCGTGGAGCCGCTGCTGCGGCGGATCCGCAACGAGATGGCCGCCGCCGGGATGACGGTCGAGAACTCGAAGGGCGAGTGCAACCTCGGCCAGCACGAGATCAACTTCCGCTACGGCGACGCGCTCGGCGTCGCCGACGACCACGCGATCTACAAGAACGGCGCCAAGGAGATCGCAGCGCAGGAGGGGTACGCGATCACGTACATGGCGAAGTTCGACGAGCGCGAGGGCAGCTCGTGCCACATCCACTGCTCGCTCGGGAAGGCGAAGGGCGGCAACGCCTTCGCCGAGGACCGGCAGATGTTCGACCACTTCGTCGCGGGGCAGCTGGCGGCGCTGCGCGAGCTGACGCTCTTCTACGCGCCCCACATCAACTCGTACAAGCGCTTCGCCGAGGGCTCGTTCGCGCCCACGGCGGTCGCGTGGGGGAACGACAACCGCACGTGCTCGATGCGGGTGGTCGGCCACGGCGAGGCGCTGCGCGTCGAGAACCGGCTGCCGGGCGCGGACGTGAACCCGTACCTCGCGCTGGCGGGAATGATCGCCGCCGGGCTGGCCGGCATCGACCAGGAGCTTCCGCTCGAGCCCCCGATGGAGGGCAACGCCTACACCTCCGACAAGCAGCATGTCCCACAGAACCTCTACGACGCGCGCGATCTCTTCGCGGGCAGCGAACTCGCTCGGGAGGCCTTCGGGCAGGAGGTCGTCGACCACTACCTGAACCGTGCTCAGATCGAGCTGACCGCGTTCGAGGCCACGGTGACCGACTGGGAGCACTACCGCGGGTTCGAGAGGCTGTAGGCGCCGTTGCCCGTGGTCGTCGGGATCTGCGCCGCGATTGAGCGCGTTGTCCGGGGCCCGTGGGACGAGACCGTGACCATGGCCCAGCGCTCGTACTCGATCGCAGTCCAGAAGGCCGGGGCGATCGCGCTGCTGCTGCCGCCGGACCCGGCCGCGCAGGATGATCCCGATGCGTTCCTCGATCGCCTCGACGCCCTGCTCCTGGCGGGTGGGAGCGATGTCGACCCGGAGTCATACGGCGCCGAGCCACACCCTGAGACGCGCGGCGCCTGGCCCGAGCGCGACGCCTTCGAGGTCGGCGCTCGCCCGTCGTGCGGTCGACCGCGACATGCCGGTGCTCGGGCACCTGCCGGGGGATGGAGATGCTGAACGTCGCCCGCGGCGGCACGCTGGAACAGAACCTTCCCGATCGGATCCGCTCCGACCGCCACCGGCACACGCCCGGCAGCTTCGGCGACCACGAGGTCAGGCTCAGCCCGGCTCGCTCGCGGCCCGCGCCGCCGGCGCCGAGCGCCTATCGGTCAAGTCGCATCACCACCAGGGCGTTGACGCGCTCGGGGACGGGCTCGTCGCCACCGGCTGGGCGGAGCCCGACGACGTGGTCGAGGCGATCGAGCTGCCCGGGCGGCGTTCGCGCTCGGCATCCTCTGGCACCCGGAGGAGGACTCGGGAAGCAAGGTCATCGGCTCGCTGGTCGAGGCGGCGCGGAGCGGGTGGCAGCGTGATCGAGGTCAGTCGAGCCCGCGACCGAGAAGGTCATGGCCGAGGTCCCGCGCGCGGGCGCCGAGGAGGTCGATGCCGCCGTCGCCGCCGCGAAGGCGGCGTTCCCGGCGTGGCGCGCGGTCGAGCCGGCCGAGCGCGCGGCGGTGATGCGCCGGCTCGCCGACGCGATCGAGGCCGAGGCCGGCGAGCTCGCCACGATCGAGGCGCGCAACGCGGGCAAGCCGATCTCGGACGCCCGCGGCGAGATCGGGATGGTCGTCGAGTGCTTCCGCTACTACGCCGGCGGCGCCCGAGCGGCTGCTCGGCAAGACGATCCCGGTTGCCGGCGGCGTCGACATGACCTTCCGCGAGCCGCTCGGCGTCGTCGGCCTGATCGTCCCCTGGAACTTCCCGCTCGTGATCGCCTCGTGGAAGGTGGCGCCGGCGCTGGCCGCCGGCAACACGGTCGTGCTGAAGCCGGCCGAGCTGACCCCGCTCACGGCGCTCGAGCTCGAGCGGATCGCACTCGAGGCGGGGCTGCCGGACGGCGTCCTTAACGTCGTCGCCGGGCCGGGTTCGGTCTGCGGGTCGCGGCTCGTCGAGCATCCCGACGTCGCGAAGATCGCGTTCACGGGATCGACCGAGGTCGGGCGCGGGATCGCCGCCGGCGCGGCGGCGACGATCAAGCGGGTGACGCTCGAGCTCGGCGGGAAGTCGGCGAACGTCGTGTTCGCCGACGCCGACCTCGCAGGCGGCCGCCGCGGCGGCGCCGATCGCGGTCTTCGGCAACGCGGGACAGGACTGCTGCGCGCGCTCGCGGATCCTGGTCGAGCGCGACGCGCTGGACGATTTCCTCGCCGCGCTGGAGGCGGCGGTCAAGGCGATGCGGGTCGGCGACCCTCTCGACGATAAGACGCAGATGGGGCCGCTGATCTCGGCCGGGCAGCGCGAGCAGGTGGCGTCGTTCGTGCCCGACGACGCTCCGGTCGCGTTCCGGGGCGCGACGCCGGACGGCCCCGGCTACTGGTTCCCGCCGACCGTGCTGGCGCCGGTGTCGAACGACGACCGCGCCGGCGCGCGAGGAGATCTTCGGCCCGGTCGCGTGCGTGATCCCGTTCGAGGACGAGGACGAGGCGGTCGCGCCTCGCCAACGACACGATCTACGGGCTCTCCGGCTCGGTCTGGACCGCGAACGGCGCCCGGGCGCTGCGCGTCGCCCGCGCGATCGACACCGGCGTCGTCTCGATCAACTCGAACACCTCGGTCCGCGTCTCGACGCCGTTCGGCGGCTTCAAGCAGTCGGGCGTCGGGCGCGAGCTCGGGCCGGACGCGCTCGACCACTACACCGAGGTGAAGAACGTCTACTACGCGACTGGGGAGGGCTGACGATGGCTGGACGCCTGGACGGCAAGGTCTGCGTGATCACCGGGGCGGCGAGCGGGATCGGCGCCGAGTCGGCCCGCGTGTTCGCCGCGGAGGGTGCGCGCGTCGTCGGCGTCGACCTCGAGCGAGAGCGACGGCGGGCGAGCTCGCGATCGACGCCGACGTGACCGACGAGGATCAGGTCGGCGCGCTGTACGACGCGGGTCCGCGACGAGCTCGGCCGCGTCGACGTCCTGTTCAACAACGCCGGCATCAACCCGAACGACGACACCACCGTGACCGAGACGCCGCTCGACGCCTGGCAGCGCGTCCAGGACGTCAACGTGCGCTCGGTCTTCCTGTGCTGCAAACACGGGATCCCGCATCTGTCGAGGGCGGGGGGGGTCGGTGATCAACACCGCCTCGTTCGTCGCGGTGATGGGCGCGGCCGTCTCGCAGATCTCCTACACGGCGTCGAAGGGCGCGGTGCTCTCGATGTCGCGCGAGCTCGGCGTCGAGTTCGCCGACCGCGGCGTCCGCGTGAACGCGCTCTGCCCGGGACCGGTCAACACCCCGCTCCTGCAGGAGCTGTTCGCGAAGGACCCCGAGAAGGCCGGCAAGCGCCTCGTCCACATCCCGATGGGCCGCTTCGGCGAGGCCGAGGAGATCGCCCGCGCGGCGCTGTTCCTGGCCTCGCGACGACTCGACCTTCGTCACCGCCACGACCTTCATGGTCGACGGGGGGATCTCGGGCGCGTACCTGACCCCAGGCCAGGTCTAGCCGCCGTCAAGTGGTCCGGCTGGGGGCGATATCCTCAAATCAGGTGTGCCGGGAAGTCTGGTCGGCGTCGTTGAGACGTTCGACGAGAGGCGCACATGACTTTCCGTCCCGGCATTGCCAAGCGAGTTGCAGGTCGAACTGGCTCACCCCGGAGCCGAGTCTTCCCACGGCTCGTTGCGATCGTACGTGCACCGACCCTCGACGCCGATCTTGCAGCCGGGATTCATCCATCGGCCACCCCTGCCCATCGGCTCCGAGCCGACCGCCTCCGGAGGCCCCGGGTCCGGCGCCGGATCGCCACCGCGCTCAACCGCGCTCTCGCCGATTCCATCCGGCCGGCGTGGCGCGGCACGGCTCAGGCGCCGCTGAGTCGCGACGCGATCCGTCGCTGCCAGCGAGAGCTGCGCGCCCTGGCGGCCGAGGTCGCCACCCTCGAGAACCCACGCACGCGGGGCCTCGCGATCGCACATGAGCTCGCGTTCGACGGACGGGGGCCGCTGTTTTTCGACCCCGGATGAGTAACCCCGTTGAACGTCTGGCCAACACCATCGAGGCAGCACATGCTGCCCTCCGAATCTCCGGGGAGTTCGACGAACCGGGCTCTGATCTCAACCGGCATGGTGCGCTGCGCGCTGTCGACGAGGCTGGGGCCTAGCGGCGCTCGTACGCCCCGATGTCGGGGTCGTTGCGCCTGACCCCGCGCTGATCGCGACCGGGCGCGTCCCCGCCGGCCTTGCCGACCGCCTGCGAGCCAGCCTTAAGTGGGACCGTCTCGGTCGGGCCGCCGTTCCGCCCGAGCTTGCCGATGCCGGCCGGCTTGTCTCGGACATCCTTCTTCGCTGCCTCGAGCCCACAATCGGCCGAATCGCTGTCGGCGAGGTTGCTGCCGCCGCTCGTGGGCTCGGTTCCATCGCAGGTGTCCTTGGTGCCCTCGGCGAGACGGTTCTTCGCGAGCAGCGTGTTGTCCAAGCGGATCCCTGAGTCCTTGCCCTCCAGGAAGATCCCGCCGCCCGTCGCTCCGTCGTCGCCGGTGTTCGCGACGTTGCCGCTGATGGTGACTCCGTTCAGGCGGCTCCCCTCGACGTCGGTCCAGATGCCACCGCCCTCCCCGGCCGCCCGGTTGTTGGCGATCGTCACGTTGACGAGTCGCCCGGGCGCCTCGAGCTCGACCCCGCCCGCCTCGCTATCGGTGGCGACGTTGCGGGTGATTGCGGTGGCCTTGACCGTTGCTGGGTTGTCCTCGACGCCGAGCCCCGCTGCGTTCTCGGCGCGGTTGCGGTCGATCGTCGTTTTGGTGATCAGCGCCGGGCGCTGGACGAAGACCCCGCCACCGAAGTTGCCGACCGCTTGGTTGCGGGTGATCTTCGACTTCGAGATCACGAGCTTCCCGGTTGCCTCCCCGTCACCGTCCTCCTCGATCGCTACGCCGCCGCCGTCATCGCCGGTCACATTCCGCGTCACCACGCTGTTCCGGATCGTCAGCGATGCCCCCGAGTCGTTATGGATCGAGATGCCGCCGCCGTCGTCCACGGCTTCATTCCTCAGCAGCTGGACCGCGACGAGGGCGACGTCGGCCTGCGCGATGATTCCGCCGCCGGAGCCGTCGAGGCTGGCGGCGTCAGCTGCGCCGCCGCGGATGACCAGCTTCGTGAAGCTCGTCGGTGCCCCGGGAAAAACCTGGAACACGCGGTCCGTGCCGTCGGCATCGATCGTCGCTCGGCCCTGGCCCTTGTGGAGCACGTCGAGCGGGTCGTTCGTGATATCGAGGTCGCCGTCCATCGCGCCGTCCTCGTTGCTGCTCGGCTGGCTCAGCTTGTACGCGCCCTTGCGTGAGGGCAGGACGATGCTGTCCTTGCCCGGCCGGGCGTTGGCGGCGAGGACAGCTTCGCGCAGCGAGCAGCTCCCGGCGGTGCAGTCCCCGGGTAGGGGGTCCGCCTTCGTCGTGACCTTGAACGCCTTCCCTGCCGCGGCGGCCGGCAGGCAGAGCGCGACCACGACCACGACCACCCCGAAGACCCCTCGCCTCCTCATCGCCCGCAGGCTACTAGGGAGCGCCCCGGGGCGCTACCACCGTCGCGAGCTTGTCGAAGGCGGCGCTCCAGCCGGCTTCGGCGTGGTCGCGGCCAGCCGCCGGGAGCGGCCCGTCGCTGAGGGTCATCCGCGTCTTGGCGCCGTGGTCGTGGAGCTCCACGCGGACGACGGTGCCCTCGTGCATTCCCGCCTGCGGCATTGGATCCGAGCGCAGGACGATCAACTCCGGCTCGACGAGCTCGACGATCTCGTAGCCGATCTTCATCTCGCCCTCGCCACCGGGACGGACCATCGTGAGCTCGTAGCGCCCACCCACCCGCAGGTCGATGTGGATTCCCTCGCGCGGCGTGTCCATGTGCTCCGGGCCGAACCACAGGGCGACCTGGTCGGGATCGGTCCATGCCCGGAACACGAGCGCGCGCGGCGCTTCGAAGATCCGCGTGATCAGGACCTGCTGATCGGTGGCGACTGGGGTCGGGTCGTTCACTCTTGCTCTCCTTTCGAGCGCAGGTGCGCGTCGAGGCGGTCGATCCGTGCCTCCCACGTCCGCTTGCGCGTTTCCATCCAGTCCACGGCCTCGTCGAGCGGGTCGGCCTGTAGCCGGCTCGGGCGCCACTGGGCCTCCCGGCTGCGGACGATCAGGCCCGCGCGCTCGAGCACCTTGAGATGACGTGAGATCGCCGGCTTGCTCACCGGGAACGGCTCCGCAAGCTCGTTGACGGTTGCCTCGCCCTCGGCGAGGCGGGTCAGGATCGAGCGCCTCGTCGGATCGGCGAGGGCGGCGAAGGTGAGGCTGAGCTGGTCGTTCGGCATCTAACAGTTCGGTTAATTAACCGAGCCATTAAATACCATCGGCCGCCGGAATGCAACCCGGGCCTATTTCACGACGCGGTACTTCAGGTGCGTCACGCCCGGCGCCTCCACCGCGCGCAGCTGCTCGAGCTTCAGGTCGCCCACGTCCTCGAGGAGGCGCGAGCCGCCGCCGAGGACGATCGGGGCGACGTGGAGCTCGAGCTCGTCGAGGAGTCCGAGGCGCAGGTACTGGTCGATGGTCTCGGCGCCGCCGCCGATCATGACGTCCGCGTCGCCCGCGGCCTCGCGGGCCAGTTCGAGCGCGGCCTCCGGGCCGTCGGTGACGAAGTGGAACGTCGTATCGCTCAGGGTGAGCGGCTCTCGCTCGTGATGCGTCAGCACGAAGACCGGATGGTGAAAGGGCGGATCCTCGCCCCACCAGCCGTCCCACGAAGGATCCTCTGGCCACGGACCTGGTCCGCCGCCGAACTTGCCGCGGCCCATGATCTCGACGCCGACGTTTGCGATCGTCTCCTCCATCACCGGCGATGAGGCGTTCGTGACGCCGCCCTCCTTGCCGTGCTCGTGTCGCCAGCGGTCGAGCTCGACGGCCCATCCGTGAAGCTCCTCGCCACGCTCGCCGAGCGGGTCCTCGAGGCTCTGGTTGGGGCCGGCGACGTAGCCGTCGACCGACACCGAGATGTGGCACCTCACGATTCCCATGTTCTCCTCATCTCCGTCTAGCCAGATCGAGAAACCTTCCGCAGAGCGCGCGGCCGATCTCGTTCCACGTCCCGATCCGCTCGCGGATCGAGGCGGTCATTTCATCGGGGTCGAGGCCGATCTCGACCGCCTTCTCGTCCTCCTCGTAGCGCTCGGTCCAGCCGATCGCGTCGCGCTCCGTGACCTCGGCGTGGAACTGGATGCCCCAGGCCCGCTCGCCCGTCCGGAACGCCTGCACCGCGGCCGGGCTTCGGGCGAGCGCGACCGCGCCGGCGGGCAGCGGCGAGCGGTAGCTGTGCCATTGGAAGGCGGTGAAGCGCGGCGCCAGCGGGGCCAGCAGCGGGTCGGCGACGCCCTCGGGGGTCAGCTCGACCTGGAACCAGCCGATCTCGGGCTCGGGCGCGGCCTCGACCGGTGCTCCGGCGGCCTCGGCGACGAGCTGCGAACCGAGGCAGATGCCGAGCAGCGGCACCCGGGCCTCGATCAGCTCGCGCAGCAGCGCCTTCTCGCCGGCGAGCCACGGGTGCTGCGACTCCTGGTCGGCGTGCATCGAGCCGCCGAAGGTCATCACCGCTTCGTAGCCCGCCGGGTCGGCCGGCGGGGTTCCGCCATCGGGCAGCAGCCACTCGTCGAGCTCATCCCCGTGGGCCCGGACCGCCTCCCCGAAAACCCCCGGTCCCGCGTCGGGTTCGTGGACGATCGCGAGCACGCGCACGCCCGAAGTCTCGCAGGGCGTCATCATTCCCTGGATGAGCCGGGAACTCGAGCCGCTGGTAGACGCCCATCGCAGGGAGCTCACCGACCTGCGGGTCTCGGTCACCGACCGCTGCAACTTCCGCTGCCGCTACTGCATGCCCGCCGAAGGGATGGAGTGGCTCGACCGCTCCAACCTGCTCTCGTTCGAGGAGATCGAGCGGTTGGTGCGGGTCCTGGTCGCCCTCGGGATCCGCGACGTCCGGCTCACGGGCGGCGAGCCGCTCGCCCGCCGCGAGTTCCCCAAGCTGGTCGCGATGCTTCGCACGATCGAGGGGATCGGCGACCTGGCGGTTACCACCAACGGCTACCTGCTGGAGCGCGACGCGGACGCCCTGGTCGCCGCCGGGATCGACCGGATCAACGTCTCGATCGACGCGCTGGCGCGCGACCGCTTCCACGAGATCACGCGCCGCGACGCGCTGCCACAGGTGCTCCGCGGCCTCGCGGCGATCGCGGCGCACGAGCGCGTGCGGCCGATCAAGGTGAATGCGGTCGCCATGCGCGACTTCACCGAGGACGAGGTCTTCCGCTTCTGCGATCTCGCCCGCTCGAGCGAATACCAGGTCCGGTTCATCGAGTTCATGCCGCTCGACGGCGATCGCGCCTGGGACATGGACCAGGTGCTGACCGGCGCAGAGATCCGGGCGCTGATCGAGACCCGCCACGAGCTCGTCCCCGTGCCCCGCGAGCCGCACGCCACCGCACGCGTCTACCGGTTCGCCGAGGGCGGCGGCGAGATCGGGTTCATCAACCCCGTCTCGGAGCCGTTCTGCGCTGACTGCAACCGCCTGCGGCTGACGGCCGACGGCAAGCTCCGCACCTGCCTGTTCTCGATCCGCGAGACGGACCTGCGAGAGCCTCTGCGGTCCGGGGCGAGCGACGAGGACCTGATCGGGATCATCCGAGATGCGGCCTGGCGCAAGGAACTGAAGCACCACGTGAACGAGCCGGGGTTCGTGGCGCCGCCGCGGACCATGACGCGCGATTGGGGGTTAGGCGCGTACCTATGTAATGCTTAGGCAGCAATGCCTGAGCGCGTGACCCTCGGCGAGGCCGCCCGGATGCTCGACGTCAGCGCCGACACGCTCCGGCGCTGGGACCGCGCCGGGAAGATCAAGACGACGCGTGATGACCGCAACCGGCGGCTGGTGTCGCTGGCGGAGGTGCGCCGCCTCGGCGGCCGGGCAGAGCGCCACCGGGCGGGCGACGAGTTGTCCGCGCGCAACCGGTTCCCCGGAATCGTGAGATCGGTCGAGGTCGACGGCGTGATGGCGATCGTGGAGATCGAGGCCGGTCCGCACCGGGTTACCGCCGCGATCACCCGCGACGCGGTCGAGGAGCTCGGGCTCGAGCCGGGAGTCGAGGCGACCGCAATGGTGAAGGCGACCTCCGTGATGGTGATCCGGGGCAGCGCATGACGCCACGTCTGGCCCTCGTGTTCACGCTCCTCGCCTTTGTGGTGGCGAGTTGCGGCGACGACTCGGACGACGATCAGGCGGCGGGCGGCGAGCTCACAGTGTCCGCCGCCTCGTCGCTGACCGAGGCGTTCGAGGCGTACGACCAGGACTTCGAGGGTGACGCCCGGTATTCGTTCGCCGGCTCCGACGAGCTCGCGGCGCAGATCCGCGCGGGCGCGCCCGTCGACGTGTTCGCTTCCGCGAACACCAGCCTGCCCGATGCGCTCCACGCCGACGACCTAGTCGAGGAGCCGATCCAGTTCGCGCGGAACGAGCTCGTGCTGGCGGTGCCGGCGGATTCCGAGATCGGCTCGGTGCACGACCTCGCCGACGCCGGGGCCGACCTGGTCATCGGTGCCGAGGGGGTGCCCGTGGGCGACTACACGCGCGAGGTGCTCGATCGGCTGCCCGCCGCCGAGCGTGAGGCGATCCTCGACTCGGTCCGCTCCGAGGAGCCCGAGGTGAAGGGGATCGTCGGCAAGCTCGTCGCCGGCGCCGCCGATGCCGGCTTCGTCTACGCGACCGACGTGGTCGCGGCGGGCGATGACCTCACCGCGATCGAGCTCCCGGCCGAGCTCGAGCCCGAGGTCGCGTACGGGATCGCCGTGGTCACCGCGTCGGACAACTCCGAGCTCGCGGACGAGTTCGTCAGCGGATTGCTCGAGGGGCCCGGGGCGGAAGACCTCGCCGACGCCGGCTTCCTCCCGCCAGCCGGCGGGCCTTGAGCGCACGCGCGTTCCCTGCCGTCCTGGCCGGGCTGCTGGTCCTTGCGCTCGCGTTCCTGACCGTGCCGGTCGCGGCGATCTTCCTCGAGGCCGGCCCGGCCGAGCTCTGGGACGCGCTCGGCGACGAGACGACCCTCGACGCGCTCCGGCTCAGCCTCGTCTGCTCCGTATCGGCGCTTGCGCTGATCGTGCTTATCGGAACGCCGGTCGCCTACCTGCTCGCCACACGGCGCTTCCGCGGGCGAGCCGCGGCCATCACCCTGATCGAGCTGCCGCTTGTGCTCCCGCCGGCGGTCGCCGGCCTGGGGCTCCTGGTGGCGCTCGGGCCCGATGGCCTGATCGGCGGCCTGATCGAGGACGCGGGTGTCCAGCTCGTGTTCGAGACGGCCGGGGTAATTGTCGCGCTCACGTTTGTCGCGAGCCCGTTCTACGTCCGCCAGGCGCAGGCGGCGTTCGAGGCGCTCGAACCGACCTGGCTCGAGGCGGCGCGCACCCTGGGCGACTCGGAGGCCCGTGCGTTCGGCCGTGTCGCGATCCCCGCCTCGGCGCCCGGCCTGGTCACCGGCGGGGCGCTGGCCTGGGGCCGCGCCCTGGGCGAGTTCGGCGCGACGCTGGTATTCGCGGGCTCTTTCCAGGGGATCACGCAGACGGCGCCGCTGGCGATCGTCGAGCTGTACGGCAGCGACCTGACCGGCGCCCTGGCGCTGTCGGCGGTGCTGGTGGGATTCTCAGCCGCGCTCCTCGCCGCGGTCAAGATCGTCTCGGGCGGGAGGGGCTACGGCCTTGTTGTCGATTGACGGCCTCGGGCTCAAGCTGGGGCGGCTCGAGCTCGACCTTTCGCTCGACGTCCGGGCGGACCGCTGCCTGGCCCTGGTCGGACCGTCCGGCGCCGGCAAGACCTCGGTTCTGCGCTGCGTTGCGGGCCTGGTGACGCCGGAGCGCGGAACGATCGCATGCGACGGCGAGTCCTGGTTGGGCGCCGGCGGGACCGCGCTGCCCCCGGAGCTGCGGCGCTGCGGATACGTCTTCCAGGACTACGCGCTCTTCGGCCACCTCCCGGTCTGGGCCAACGTTGCTTACCCGATCAGGGGCGTCGGCAAAGCCGAGCGTCGTCGTCTTGCGCTCGAGCTGCTCGGGCGCTTCGGGCTCGAGGCCCACGCCGACGAGCGCCCCCGGACGCTCTCGGGCGGGGAGCGCCAGCGGGTGGCGCTCGCCCGGGCTTTGGCGGTGGAGCCGAAGGCGCTGCTCCTCGACGAGCCCCTCGCGGCGCTGGACGCGCGCACCCGGGCGCACGCATCGCGCGAGCTCGCCCGAACGATCGCGGCGGCCGGCGTCCCGACCATCCTTGTCACCCACGACTTCGAGGAGGCCGCAGCACTGGCCGACGAGATCGCCGTAATCGAGTCAGGCCACCTGGTCCAGCAGGGCGCGCCCGGCGAGCTTGCGTCGCGCCCCGCCGCCGCGTTCGTGGCCGACCTGATCGGCTCCGTGGTCCTGACCGGAGTGGCCGCGCCCCGCCCCGGTGGTGGCACCGACGTCCGGCTCGATGGGGGCGGGGTGGTCGCGAGCATCGACGAGGACCGCTCCGGGCCGGTCGCGGTCAGCGTTCACCCCTGGGAGATCACACTCGAGCCCGCGTTCGCGGACGTGCCGAGCTCGGCCCGCAACCGCCTTGCCGCGCGGGTCGCCTCGGTCACCGAGCTGGGCAGCAGGGTCCGCGTCGGTCTCGAGGCCAACGGCCAGGCGCTCGCGGCCGAGGTGACCCCGGCGGCTGTCGCCGAGCTCGAGCTTGCCCCCGGACGCGAGGTCGTGTGCGTCTGGAAAGCTTCGGCGACCCGGGTCGTCGAGCGATAGGAAGGCATTGGATGAGCGACGTAAGGAAGGCAGACGAGTGGCTTGAGGCGTTCGCTTCCGAGATCGGCGCCGAAGCGCCCGACGAGGAGACGACCGCTGCATTGCTTGACCTGGCGGCAACCGCGGCTCACGCCTCGGAGCGGATCGCCGCGCCGATCGCCTGCTACATGGCGGGCCGCGACGGGCGCTCGCTCGACGAGCTGAGGGCCGCCGCCGAACGCGTGGGATGATCCTGTCCCGCTAAACGCTGGAGGTGCACGCGTGAAGGCCAGGTTGATCGTCTCGCTCGTGGGCGTGGCCGCGATCTTGATCGGAGCGTCCGTAGCGGGCGCCCGGGGGCAGTCGGCGAACACGACGCTGACGTTGGTCAGCTTTGCCGACTCGAACAGCAACGGCGCGTCCGACTACATCATCGGCACCGTCTCGTCGGCGAAGAGGAAGTGCGTCGGCGGCAGGACCGTGAAGATCATCCGCCGGTTCCCGGCCGCGGGGGAGCCGAAGCTGATCGACACCGCGCGGACGAGCACCAACGGCTACTGGGCCGGCGGCGGCGTTGAGGAGATCAACTCTGTTGAAGGCAGGGTGTCGGTTACCCGCAAGGTGGTTCGCAGCGGCGGCGGGCGCCTCGCCTGCAAGCCGATCGGGGAGAACTTCGACTGACGGAGCGCCTCCGGCGATTCCGACCGGTACGATCGTCCCGGTCCATAGGGGAGGTCGCTTGGCAACAGACGAACGCGTCACCTACTGCCGGATCTGCGAGCCGCTCTGCGGCATGGTCGCGACGGTCGAGGATGGCGAGCTGGTCAAGCTCCGCCCCGACTCCGAGCACCCGCTGTCGCAGGGATTCGCCTGTCCGGCGGGGATCGCGATGGCCGAGCTTCATAACGACCCCGACCGGGTGCTGCACCCATTGCGGAAGAACGCGAGCGGCGAGTTCGAACGGGTGAGCTGGGACGCGGCGCTGGACGAGATCGGAGCCCGGCTGAAGAAGATCGTGGCCGAGCACGGCGGCGACTCGGTCGGCTACTACATGGGCAACCCGGCGGCGTTCTCGTACTCGCATCCGCTCTGGGCCAAGGGCTTCGTCGATGCTTTCGGCTCGCCGCACTTCTACACGGCGTCGAGCCAGGACGTCTCGAATCGGTTCGCCGCGAGCCACTTCCTCTACGGCTCGCCATACATCGTCCCGATCCCCGACCTGGCCCGAACGGACTTCCTGCTGATCGTGGGCGCGAACCCGTTCGTCTCGCACGGCAGCGTGATGAGCGCCCCGCGGGTGAAGGATCAACTCCGCGCGATCACGGAGCGCGGCGGCAGAGTGGTGGTCGTGGACCCGCGGCGCTCGGAGACCGCCCGCGCGTTCGAGCACGTCGCGATCCATCCCGACGGCGACGCCTTCCTCCTGCTCTCGATGCTCGAGGCGATCTTCTCCGACGGGCTCGAGGATGAGGAGGCGATCGGCCGGCAGTCGCGCGGGGTCGCGGCGCTGCGCGATCTGGCGATGCAACATCCAGCCGAGCGGACCGAGGTGCACACCGGGGTCGAGGCGCGCGAGGTTCGCCGCCTGGCCCGCGACCTCGCCCGGGCCGAGCGGGCGGCCGTCTACGGTCGCACCGGCTCGTGCCTCGGCCGGAACGCGACCGTCGTCGCATTCCTGCTCGACGCGCTCAACCTGGTCACCGGCAACCTCGACCGCGAGGGCGGCGCCGTCTTCGGCGACCCGCCGATCGACTTCGAGCGCCTCGCGTCGATGGTCAACCTCGCGACCTACGACCGCGTGCGCTCGCGGATCGGCGACCTCCCCGAGGTGCTCGGCAGCCTGCCCGCGTCGGTCATGGCCAAGGAGATGACGACGCCGGGCAAGGGGCAGATCCGGGCGTTCTTCGTCTCGGCCGGGAACCCGGTTCTGTCGGTGCCGAACGGGGCGGAGCTCGAGGAAGCGATGGCCGGTCTCGAGCTCAGCGTCGCGATCGACCTCTACGTGTCCGACACGTCGTGCCACTGCGACTTCGTCCTCCCGGCGACCACGATGTACGAGCGCGAGGACTTCCCGCTCCCGTTCCTGAGCCTGTTCACGACGCCGTTCATCCAGATGACCGACGCGGTGGTCGAGCCCGCGGGAGAGGCCCGCCAGGAGTGGGAGGTCATCGACCAGATCTCGCGCCGGGCCGGCGTCGTGCCGTCGAGCCTGCGGCTCTTGCGGTGGGCAGGGAAGGCCGGTGTGCGCCTCTCGCCCGAGCGGCTCGTCGACCTGATCCTGCGCGCCGGTCCCGGCGGCGACTGGTTCGGGCTGCGGCGCGGGCGCCTGAGCGTGGCCGAGCTGCGTCGCAACCCGCACGGGATCGTGCTCGGCGATGAGCTCGCCGGGGGAGTCCTGCGTCGCAAGATCCGCCACCGCGACAAGCGCGTGCGCCTCGACCCGCCCGAGGTGCTGGCCGACGCGCGGACGCTGGCGTCTCGAAACGGCCACGACCCGGCCTTCCCGCTGCGGCTGATCGGACTCCGCGAGCTGCGCTCGCACAACTCGTGGATGCACAACTCGCCCCTCCTGATGCGAGGCGATCGCAGGCACACGGCGCGGATCCACCCCGAGGACGCGGCGGCGGCCGGGATCGCCGATGGCGAGACGTGCTGCGTGACCTCGGCGCACGGCTCCATCGAGCTGCCCGCGAACCTGGCCGACGAGATGAAGCGCGGCACGGTCGCGGTACCGCACGGCTGGGGCCACCGCGGCGGCGGCTGGCGGGTGGCGAACCGCGCCGGCGGCGCCAACTCGAACGCCCTCGCCTCCTCGGATCCGTCGGAGCTCGAGCGCCTTGCCGGCATGGCCCACCTGAACGGGATCCCGATCCGCATCGAGCCCGTAGCTGCCGCGGCGGCGCCGGCCCAGGCGGACGCCGTCGGAGCCGCGGCATAGCGCGGCGCATGGCGCAGGAGCTTCGAACCGTACGAGGCGCCTGCCCCCACGACTGCCCGGACACCTGCGCGATGCTGACCGAGGTCGATGCCTCCGGCCGCGCGGTGTCGATCGCGGGCGACCCGGAGCACCCGATTACGCAGGGGTTCCTCTGCGGCAAGGTCTCCAACTACCTCGATCGCGTCTACGCGGATGACCGCGTCCTTCATCCGCTCGTCCGGACCGGCGCGAAGGGCGGCGGAGAGTTCCGCCGGGCAAGCTGGGAGGAGGCGGTCGAGCTGGCCGCCGCCGGCATCCGCGATGCGACCGACGCCCACGGCGGCGAGGCCGTCCTGCCGTACAGCTACATGGGCACCCAGGGCGCGATCCAGGGCGGCTCGATCGCAAACCGGCTCATGAACGCGATCGGTGCGACCGAGCTGGTGCGGACGATCTGCGCCAGCGCCGGCATCGCCGGGACCACCGCCACGCACGGGATCTCGCCGGAGGTCGACCCCGAGGAGTGGCCGCACGCGCGCTACCTTCTGGTCTGGGGGTGGAACCCGATGTCCACCGCGCCGCACCTCTGGAAGAAGCTCCTCGAGGCGCGCTCGGCCGGCGCGCGGCTTGTGGTGGTGGATCCGTTCCGCAGCCGCACGGCGCGGGTCGCCGACGAGCACCTGCGCCCGCTCCCCGGGACCGACGCGGCGCTCGCGCTGGGGATGATGCGGGCGGTTCTCGACGCCGGGCTCGTGGACGAGGAATGGTGCCGGGCCCACGCCGACGGCTTCGACGAGCTGGTCGAGAGGCTCGGCGAGCGGACGGTCGGCGAGTGCGCGGCCATCTGCGGTGTTGACGAGGAGACGATCGAGCGGGTCGGCCGCGACTTCGCGACAACGCAACCCGCCCTGCTTCGCCTGGGAGTGGGCGCCCAGCGTCACCTTGGTGCCCCGATCGCCTACCGCACGATCGCCTGCCTGCCGGCGATCACGGGCGCCTGGCGGCACCGCGGCGGCGGTTGCTCGTACGTCCCCACGGCGACCGCGGTCGCGGTGCCGAGCGCGGTGCTCGACGGGGCGGAGCTGCGGACGGGGCCGTCGCGCGACATCAACATGTCCCAGCTGGGCCAGGCCCTCACCGACGAGGCGCTCGATCCGCCGGTCAAAGCACTCGTCGTGTGGTCATCGAATCCGGCCCAGATCGCGCCCGACCAGGAGCGCGTGCTTGCGGGCCTCCGGCGCGACGACCTCCACACCGTGGTGATCGAGCAGTTCATGACCGACACCGCGCGTTACGCCGACGTTGTCCTGCCCGCGACCACACAGCTCGAGCACCTCGACGCCGTCTTTTCGTGGGGCCATCACTACTTCACCCTCAACGAGCCGGCAATTGCGCCGCCGGGCGAGGCGAAGACGACAACCGAGGCGTTTCGGCTGCTCGCGGCGGCGCTCGGCTTCGACGCCCCGGCGTTCCACGAGTCCGACGAGGAGCTGCTCGAGCTGCTGCTGAAGGGAGATCCGGCGGGGGTGTCGCTCGCGACGCTGCGCGAGCGCGGCTGGCAGAAGATCGACACCGGGCACGGGCCGATTCCGCACGCCGAGGGCAACTTCGGGACGCCGACGGGAAAGCTCGGCCTGCGGGCGGACTGGCTGGTGGACGCGGGCGTCGACCCGGTCCCGTTCTTCGACCCGCCCGCCGAGGCCACCGACGAGGCGCTCGCGGCGCAGTTCCCGCTGGCGCTGGTGACGCCGAAGACGCACCTGTTCCTGAACTCCACGTTCGCGAACCAGAACCGCCAGCACGCGGCCCAGCCCGAGCCGTACGTGGTCGTTAACCCGGCCGACGCCGAGGGGCGCTCGATCGCGGATGGCGCCACGGTCCGCGTGTTCAACGAGCGCGGCTCGTTCGAGTGCGCCGCGCAGGTCTCGGACGACGCCCGGGAGGGAGTGGTGGTCGCGCCCATGGGGTGGTGGAGCGGCGACTATGCGCACGGGCGCAGCGGGCAGGTGACGACGTCCCAGCGCCTCACCGAGCTGGGGGCGGCGCCGACGTTCAACGACAACCGAGTCGAGCTCGAGGCCCTCTAGCTACTCGACTCGCTCCGCGCCCGTGTAGACGTTGACCGCGCTCTCGCGGGCGAAGCCGCAGAGCGTCAGGCCCCGCTCTGAGGCCAGCTCGATCGCGAGGGAGCTGGGAGCTCCAACTCCGACAAGGATCGGGCAGCCCGCGACCGCGGCCTTCTGCACGAGCTCGAACGAGAGCCTGCCGCTGACGCAAAGCACGCGGCCGTGAAGCGGAAGTGAGCCCTCGCCGAGCGCCCAGCCGACGACCTTGTCCATCGCGTTGTGGCGGCCGACGTCCTCGCGGACGCACAGAGGCTCGCCGCTCGCGCTGAACAGCCCGGTCGCATGGAGGCCGCCGGTCCGCTCGAACGCAGGTTGGCGCAACCGGTCAGGCAGCGCGGCGAGCAGCTCGCGCGCCACCTCGGGGCCGGGCGGCAACGGCGCGCTCATCACCGCGACCTCCTCGATCGCTCCCTTGCCGCAGACGCCGCATGAGGAGGACGTGTAGAAGCGCCGATCGCCGGGGTCCCGCAGGAGCGGACCGACGACCTCGACCACGTTGGCCGAGAGCTCCGCGTCCGGTCCGGCTTCGCGCGGGACGTCGATCAGCCCCTCGCCGTACAGAAAGCCGAGGGCGAGCTCCTCGTCGTTTCCCGGCGTGCGCATCGTGACCGCGAGCGGCTCGGAGTCCACCCGGATCTCGAGCGGCTCCTCGACCGCGACGAAGTCCTCGCCGCCGTCGCGCTCGACGCGTTGGTAGGCGCGCTGGTCCGCGGGTTCGTCCACAGTGAGCGAACATAGCCCCATGGAGGAGCTGCGGAAGCCGAAGCGGCGCTGGACGCCGTCGAACTGGGCGAGCTGGAAGCCGTTCGGGATCGGCGAGCAGCGGCCGAACAACTTCGCCGAGGTGCTCCGCGCGGGGTGGGAGAACCGGGACCAGGCGGGCTACGCGATGCGGATCCTGCGCGAGGGCGTCTGCGACGGCTGCGCGCTCGGCACCAAAGGGATGAGGGACTGGACGATCCCCGGCGTCCACCTGTGCAACATCCGCCTGCGTCTCCTGCGGCTGAACACGATGGGCGCGCTCGACGAGGGGCGGCTCGCGGACGTCGAGGCCCTCCGCGCGCTGCGCGGCGACGAGTTGCGCCGGCTCGGCCGCCTGGCGCACCCGATGCTGCGCGGAGCCGGCGAACCAGGCTTCACCAGGGTCAGCTGGGACGCGGCGCTCGCCCTCGCCGCCGACCGGATCCGCGCCGCCGGGCCCGAGCGGATCGGCTTCTACCTGACCTCGCGCGGGATGCCGAACGAGTCGTACTACGCGGCGCAGAAGGCCGCACGGGCGATCGGCACGAACTCGATCGACAACGCGGCGCGCGTTTGCCACTCCCCCTCCACGTTCGGGCTCAAGGAGGCGCTCGGCGTCGCGGCGTCGACCTGCTCGTACTCGGACTGGATCGGCACCGACCTGATCGTCTTCATCGGCTCGAACGTCGCCAACAACCAGCCGGTCACGACCAAGTACCTCCACCAGGCGAAGAAGGCCGGCACTCGCGTGGCGGTGGTGAACCCGCTCCGCGAGCCCGGGATGGAGCGCTACTGGGTCCCGTCGAAGGCCGAGAGCGCGCTGTTCGGGACGAAGATCGCCGACCGGTTCATGCAGATCAACATCGGCGGCGACGTGGCGTTCCTGACCGGCACGCTCCGGCACTTGATCGAGCGCGGCTGGGTCGACGAGGAGTTCGTCGCCGCGCACACGACCGGGTTCGAGGAGCTTCGCGAGGCGGTCCTCGCCTCGAGCTGGGACACGCTCGAGCAGGCGGCCGGCGCGCCGCGCGAGCGGATGCTCGAGCTGGCACGGCTCCTCGGTGAGGCGAAGCGCGCGGTCCTCGTGTGGAGCATGGGGGTGACGCAGCATTGGGGCGGCGAGGACGCGGTGCGGGCGATCGTCAACCTCGCGCTCGCGCGCGGGTTCGTCGGCCGCCCCGGCTGCGGCCTGATGCCGATCCGCGGCCATTCGGGCGTTCAGGGCGGAGCCGAGATGGGCTGTTACGCGACGGCGTTGCCTGGCGGGCTTCCGGTCACGGAGGACAACGCTCGCACGTTCGCCGAGCTGTGGGGCTTCGACGTGCCGACTGCGCCCGGCCTGACGTCGCCGCAGATGCTCGACGCCGCGTACGCCGGCGAGCTCGATGTCCTGTTCTCCTCGGGCGGCAACTTCCTCGACGTGCTGCCCGACCCGGCCCGGGTGCGCGAGGCGCTCGAGCGCACCCCGCTGCGGGTTCATATGGACATCGTGGTCTCCTCGCAGATGCTCGCCGACCCCGGCGAGACGGTGCTGCTGCTCCCGGCCGCGACCCGATACGAGATCCCCGGCGGGGTGACCGAGACCACGACCGAGCGCCGCGTGGTCCTAAGTCCGGAGATCGAGGGACCCAGGATCGGCGAGGCGCGCCCGGAGTCGGCCGTCCTCCTGGACCTGGCGGCGCGCGTGCGGCCCGAGCTGGCGCCCGCGCTGGTGGCGTCGGGCACGCCGGAGCTGCGCGCCGAGATCGCCCGCGCGGTTCCCGCCTACGCCGAGATCGCGGAGCTGCACGAGGGCGGCGACTCGTTCCAGTACGGCGGCAGGCTGCTCTGCGAGGGAATGCGCTTCGACACCGCCGACGGACGCGCGCGCTTCGCGCTCATTCGGCCGGCGCCCCACGCCGGCGGCGGTGACGGAACACTCTTGCTCTCCACCCGCCGCGGCAAGCAGTTCAACTCGATGGTGCAGGAGTCGAAGGATGCGCTGACCGGGGCGGCCCGGGAGGCAGTGCTGATCTCGGAGCACGACGCCGAGCGCCTCGGGCTGGAGAGCGGTCAGGAGGTCCTGGTGCGGAGCAGTTCCGGCGAGCTGCGCTGCCGCGTGCACCTGGCCCCGATCGCACCCGGCAACGTGCAGGTGCACTGGCCGGAGGGCAACCGGTTGATCGCCGGCGGCGTGCGCTCGCCCAAGGCCGGGATCCCCGACTACAACGCGCAGGTGACGATCCAGGCGGTGTAGGGCGCCTTAGGGACGGGCGCTGCCCGTGATCACCGGGTTGACGAGCGCCGTGCCGGATCCCGGGAACTCGGCGGCGTTCGACTCGACCGCCGTGAACGTTTGGGCCAGGAGCTTCCCGGTGTCGCGGTTCGGGTGGCAGCCGCCTGCGATCCATCCCCACGGCCGCTCGAGGCGGTCCTGCCAGCGGGCGCGCCCGGTTCCATCCTCGTCGCGCACGTGTTCGATGAACAGGAAGCGGCCGTCGGGTCGAAGCACGCGCTTTGCCTCGGTGGCAGCCTGCTCGGGGTCGGCCACCGTGCATAGAGTGAGCGTCGAGACGACCGTGTCGAAGCTCGTGTGGTCAAACGGAAGTTCCTCGGCGCCCGCCTCGACGACCTCGGTGGGCGCAACCGGCGTGATCTCGCTGAGCCGGCTACGGAGGCGCTTCGCCATGTGCGGATCGGGCTCGGTCAGGACCAGCCGCGTGACTGCGAGCGGGTAGTGCTCGAGGTTCAAGCCCGTGCCGGCGCCGATCTCGAGCGTCCGGCCCGCCGCGCCGGACAAGAGCTCCGAGCGCAGATCGCCGAGGCCCTTTCGCTCGCTCTCCTGGAGGAGGCGGTCGTAGACCGCGGCGAAGATCCGGTGGCCGGCCACGGCCGCAGCCTAGCCCCGGAGGCTTGCGGTTGCCGCTTCGAGGTCGGCCGGCGTGTTGATGTTGAAGGCGGTGCGCTCGTCGGTTCGGATCAACTCCGCGCCGAGTGCTTCAATCGCACCCGTCGCGGATCTTCTCGCCTGGAGTGCCTCACGCAGCGGCTCGAGTGCCGCAGCCTGCAAGTGGGCGATGAGGGGGTGGAGGCGACGGCCGTCATGGGCCGCAGCGGTAACTGTCGCGGTGGCAAGCTGTGTGAGCAGGGCCGCCGTGACGAACGGGGTGTCGCAGGGGCAGGTGACCACTGGGCGGCCCGCCGCATGCTCAAGCGCAGTGATCATGCCGAGTAGCGGGTGGACTGGATCGCCGGGCTCGGTGACGGCGGGGACGGCGAGCGGCGGCAGCTCGGTGTCTGTCTTGGCGACCACAACGGCTTCGATCCCGGCCTCCGCGAAGGCGGCGAGCGAGTACGAGATCAGCGGCCGCCCCGCAAGCTCGACGGTCGCCTTCGACCCGCCGAGCCGGCTCCCCGCACCACCGGCGAGCACCGCACCAAGTGGCTTCGCCTCCGCGGTCACTCGGTGACCGTACTGCCCCTTCGCAGCGGTGAACGTCCCTCGCGGCGCGCTATGCACCCCCGTGAGGGACGTTCGCCGGGGGTAGGGTGGCCGATCGTGGCTGAGTTGATCTCTGTGGCGGAAGCTCGGAAAGCGGTCCTCGTCCGCGTGGGCGAGCCGCTGGCGGCCGAGGCGGTGCGGCTCGACGACGCGCTGGGCCGGGTACTCGCGACCAGTGCGGTCGCGCCGGAGGACGTGCCCGGCTTCGACAACTCGGCGATGGATGGCTTCGCGGTGCTGGCGGCCGACACGTCGGGGGCCGCCCCCGGGTCGCCGGTCAGGCTCCGCATCGCTGACGAGTCACGAGCCGGCTCACCGGCCTCACGGGCGCTCGAACCCGGCGAGGCGTTCGGAATCTCGACCGGAGGCGTCCTCCCGGATGGCGCCGACTCGGTCGTGCGGCTCGAGGAGGCCGTCGAGCGGGAAGGGGCGATCGAGTTCGAGGTCGCCGTTGGCCCCGGGCGCGACATCCGGCGGGCCGGGGACGATGTCCGGGCTGGCGCCACGGTCCTGGAGGCCGGCACGTTCCTCGGCGCCGCCGAGCTCGGAGTGCTGGCGTCGCTCGCGGTGCCCGAGCCCTCGTGCGCCCGGCGCCCCCGGCTCGCGCTGGTCTGCACCGGTGACGAGCTGCTCGGCCCCGAGGAGCCGATGCGCCCGGGCGGGGTCCGCAACTCGAACGCCCATACCATCCCGGCGCTGGCCCGGAACGCGGGCGCCGAGGTCGTCTCGGTCGAGCGCTGCCCGGACGAGGCCGGAGCGACCCGCGACGCGCTCGAGCGGGCGCTCGCCGCGGACGTCACGGTCGTTTGCGGCGGCGTCTCCGTGGGCGAGCACGACCACGTCAAGGCGGCGCTTGCGGAGCTCGGCGCCGAGCAGGCGTTCTGGGGTGTCGCACTTCGGCCGGGGCGGCCGACATGGTTCGGGACGCGGGGTGGCCCGCCCGCGTCCGGCGGTGGGCTGGCGTTCGGGCTGCCCGGCAACCCGGTGTCGGCGTTCGTCACCTTCGTGCTCTTCGTGCGCCCCGCGCTGCGGGCGCTCGTCGGCGCGCCGGAGACGGTCGACAGCGCGACGGCGATGCTCACCGCCGACGTCCCGCGATTGCCCGCGCGTGACCAGGCCATCCGCTGCGCGCTCGAGCTCACCGACTCGGGCTGGGCCGCGACGCCGACCGGCCCCCAGGGCTCGCACGTGCTCACGTCGATGCTCGACGCCGACGCGCTGGCCGTGGTCGAGGCCGGGCCCGAGCCTGCCCGGGCGGGCGATCGCGTGCCGGTCGAGCTGCTTCCGGTCTAGCATCGGAGCTGATGAGAGTGCAGGTACGCCTGTTCGCCGTGCTGCGAGAGCGCGCCGGCGCCGACTCCATCGAGCTGGAGCTCGAGGACGGGGCAACGGTCGCCGACGCGGTCAGCGCGCTGGCGCCGGTGGCCGGCAAGATGCCTTTCCGGGTCGCGGTGAACCGCGAGTACGCAGACGACTCCGCCCGGATCTCCCCCGGTGACGAGCTTGCCGCGATCCCGCCGGTCTCGGGCGGTGCCGACGACGTCGCAAGGGTGGTCCGCGCCCGCGTGAGCGCCGAGCCCCTCGACCTCGCCGGGCTCGTGGCTTTTGTCGGCGACCCGGCGGCGGGCGCAATCGTCACCTTCCAGGGAGTGACCCGCGAGGTCGACCTCCTCGAATACGAGGCGTACGCCGAGATGGCCGAGCCGCGGCTCGAGGCGATCCTGCGCGACTGCGCGGAGCGCCATGGACTTCGAGCGGTCGCCGCCGAGCACCGGGTCGGCGAGGTGCCGCTCGGCGAGCCGAGCGTGATCGTGGCGGTTTCGGCGGCGCACCGGGGAGAGGCCTTCGCCGGCGCGCGCGAGGCGATCGACCGGATCAAGGCGGAAGCGCCGATCTGGAAGAAGGAGATCGCGGACGGCGGCGAGCACTGGGTCGAGGGGGCGCTACCGTGAGCGCGGAGCACGAAAAAGGGAACCGAATCGAGGCGGAGCGCGAACCAACGGGGGTGAGCGAACGCCTTACGCATCTCGACGAGGACGGCGCCGCGCGGATGGTCGACGTGGGAGCCAAGGACGTGAGCGAGCGGGTCGCCGTCGCCGAGGCCCGCGTGCGGATGAGCCCCGATGCCGCGGCGGCCGTCGAGCGTGGCGACGCGCCGAAGGGCGACGTGATCGGAACCGCCAGGATCGCCGGGATCCAGGCGGCCAAGCGCACGGCCGAGTTGGTCCCCCTGGCGCATCCCCTGCCCCTGACGTTCGTTGACGTCCGCGCCAAGATCGACGCAGCCGACGGGATCGTCGTGCTCACGGGCGAGGCGCGGACGGTCGACCGGACCGGGGTCGAGCTCGAAGCGATGGCCGCGTGCTCGGTCGCTGCCCTTACCGTCTACGACATGGTCAAGGGCATCGAGCGGGGAGTCGAGATCGAGCGCGTCGCCCTGCTCTCCAAGAGCGGCGGGCGAAGCGGGGAGTGGCGGCGGGTACCCGAATGAGAGCGGCCGTGATCACCGTCTCGACCTCGAAATCGGCGGGCGACGGCGAGGACGTCTCGGGGCCGAGGCTACGCGAGCTGCTCGAGGCCGCGGGCTGCGATGTCATGGCGGTCGAGCTCATCCCGGACGAGCGTGAGCTGATCGCGGGCCGGCTTCGCTTCTACGCGGACGAGGAGAGGTGCGACCTGATCGTCACCACGGGTGGCACGGGCCTGTCCGCTGATGACGTGACGCCCGAGGCGACGCGCGACGTGATCGACCGTGAGGCCCCCGGCTTCGCCGAGGCGATGCGCCTGGCATCACGCGAGCACGTGCCCGACCATTGGTTCCTCTCGCGCGGGATCGCCGGCACCCGCCGGCGCACCTTGATCCTGAACTTCCCGGGCAATCCGAACGCGATCGAGCAGGCGGGGGCCGCGATCACCCCGTCCCTCGAGCACGCGCTCGGGCTGCTTCGTGGCCGCGACGCGCGGCATTGACCCGGTCAGTGCACCAGGACCTTGAGGAGGACCATGAGGCCTCCGAGCGCGGCCGAACTGAGCGCCGCGAGGACGATCTGGCCGGCTGACGCGTTCTCGCGGTGGGCCACGCCGCCCCCGATCGCGGCCAGGATCGCGACGCTGCCCCAAACGGCGGCGCTAATCGCCTCGTCGTCGTCGGCGCCAAGAAGCGCCGCGACCGCCATGACGGCGATCGGCGGCACGACCGACAGCACCATCGGCCATTCGCGGCGAAGTGCAGCGCCGACGCCAGTGCGGGACGCGCCGGCCAGCCGGCGCCCCAACGCGAGCGACCAGCCGTGGGCGAGCCAGAACACGACGGTGGTGACGACCGCGTAGCCGGCGGCTCGTACGGCATCGACCGTGCCGCCCTCGCCGACCCCCGCGGTCGCGATCAGGACACCGGTGACGACGATCGTGCCGTAGATCGCACCGGCGAGGCGCTCGGCGTCCTCCTCGATGACCCTGAGCGTTGCGCTGCCGGAAGCCGGCTCAACACTCACGGCCCCTCGAGCTCCTCTCGCGTCCAGCCGTCGAGCAGGTGCTCGAGCCGGGGCGGCCCGTCGTCGTCGACGAACACCACGGTGCCGGGCCAGTACGGACTCGTCTCGGCGCGCGTGCCGAGCAGGCTCGGGCTGTGCACCCAACCCCCGGCGTTCCACAGTTTCACGTCGTCCCCGTGGCGCCAATCGTCCTCCCCGGGCATTGGGCCACGGCGGTGGGTGTGCCCGAAGATCACGTGCCGGGCATCGATCCTGAGGCGATCGACCACCTCGCCCATCGCGCTGACCCCAGCCCTGGTCATCGCCCCGGGCGAGAGGTCGGCCCGCACCGGGCCCAGGCCGAGCCGGTTCGCGACCCCGACCGCGCCCGGGAGCGCGACGGAGCCCAGGAGCCAGCCGCGGATCTTCCCCGCCGTCCCCTCGCCACCGGAGAGCGCGTCCCAGACCCGCTTCGACGGCGTCCCGCCCGGGTGCCGGCTGAGCGCGCCCGCCTGGGCGAGCGCGAACAGGAACGCATAGATCGGAGCGGTGACGCGCTCGTAGTCGTCCGGAGAATCGGGCTCGCGCGCCTGGCCTGGCGCGTCGAGCGGGTCCGGGAGTGCAGGGGCCAGCCCGAGCGTGCGCTCCACCAGCCCGAGTCCCAGGCGCTCGAACGTGGGGATTGTGAGGTGGCGGTCGAGATAGTGCCCGTGGGTAGCGTAGACGCCGTCGCGGACCCAGACCCCTGGGTACGACAGGCGCAGGGGGACGTCGCGGAGCGCGTCGCGGAGCGCCGACGCGGGCCACGTGTCGAGCCGCGCACGGTCGGCCAGCCGGAGCGGCCGCCGGCCGGCGAGGGCGCGCTGCTCGAGCCAGCCGCTCACGAGGCGATGGTCGTGATTCCCCGGAACGAGCACGACCTCGCCGGCAGCAGCATCGGCCAGCTCGCGGAGCACCGGGACGGCCAGCTCGAACGCCTCGGCGAGTGGGCGGTCGCGAAGCTCGATCACGTCGCCCAGGAGCACCAGCCGCTCGACGCCGCCGATCGCCTCGAGCAGCGTCTCCCGCGCGTCCTCGCGGCGCAGGATGTCCGAGTCGTTGCCCGCTCCGAGGTGCAGGTCCGAGACGATCGCGGTGGTCACAGGTGCTACGAGCCGGCGGCGACCAGCTTGCCCGCTGTCCGATGCGCGAGGGCCATGATCGTCACCATCGGGTTGACGCCCGGCGCGGTTGGGAACGCGCTCGCATCGCCGATCCAGACGCCGCGCACGTCATGAAGCTGCCCGTCGCCGTCCGCGACCGAGGTCTCGGGGTCCGAGCCCATCCTGCAGGAGCCCATCTGGTGGGCGGTGAAGCAGGCGATGTCGTTGGGCGCGTAGCTGGCACGGTTGACCCCATCCAGATACCCGTCGAAGTCCTCGCCGTGCCGCCATCGCACCGCGCGAGCGTGGGCGGTGAAGATCTCGATCGCGCCGGCCGCCGCGTGAAGGCGGGCGAGCTCGAGGTTCGCGCGCCGCGCGAGGCGGGCGTCGACCTCGTCGTCGAGCTCCCACCGCACCACGGCGCGCCCGTGGGCGTCGAGGACGACCTCGCCCGAGCCGTGGTCGCGTGCCACCGTGATGAACGGCGCCTGCCAGCGGAGGCTCTGCATGATGAGCTTCGAGTCCTCGCCCGATTCCCACGGGAACGAGGCACCGAGCAGCGCCGGGAAGACTCCGGTGGCCTCGATCAGGAACCCGCAGCCGTCCTCGACGTCGAAGAAGTGGTCGGAGAGGGCGGATTGGATCTGCCCGCGCCAGCCCTCGACCGGCTCGTCATAGACGCCCATCACGACGTACGCGGGGTGGAGCCGGAGGTTCTTGCCGACCGCCGGTCCGCCGATGCCGCTCCGCAGGAGCAGGGCCGGTGATTCCACGGAGCCGCAGGCCACGACCACGGTCGGCGCGTCCACCCGCAGCGCCGTCGTGGTGCCGTCCTCGTGGGTGACGGTCGCCTCGACCCCCGTTGCCCGGCCGTCGGCGGTCAGGATCCGGTCGGCGTGCGCGCCCACGATCGCCCGCCCGCCCGCGTCCGAGCAGTCCTGGAGCCACGTCTTCATCGCCGAGCGTTTGCAGCCGTGCTGGCAGCCCGCCGGGCAGTAGCCGCAATTCGCGGGATCGTCGTGGAGCGTTGCGTTGCGCCAGATCGGACGGTGCTCGTAGCCCAGGGCGTCGCAGGCCTCGATCAGGCGCCGGTGGGTTCCGTTCTGGGTCGTCGCCTCGGTGTTCGCGCCGATCCGCTCGAGCACGACGTCGACATGGTCGGTGACGAACCCGGAATCGTCGAGCCCGCCGACGCCGTGCGCCGCCCATTCCTCGAGGACGTGCTGCGGGGGGCGTACGCAGTTCATGTAGTTGACGACGGTGCCGCCGCCCAGGGTGGCTCCCGCCAGGACGGCGATCGACCCGGACTCGGAGGCAGCCAGGCCGCCGCCGTAGTAGAGCTCGAGGTAGCCCGGCAGCTCGAGCTGCTTGAAGTCGGCCTCGTTGCGGTACCCGCCCGCCTCGAGCACGAGGACGCGCCTGCCCGCGGCCGCGCATGCGGCGGCGACCACGGCACCTCCGGCCCCGGACCCGACCACGCAGACATCGCACTCGAGGGTTGCCGAGTTCCCGCTGACGCTCTCGACCGCGATCGTCTTCGGCGCGGCCTCGGGCGAAGGTGGCGGCGAGCTCGGGCCCGGATAGGCGATCGCCTCCCAGTTCGGGTTCGACCCCACCTCGTCGGGGAGCGCGTAGAAGAACAGGTAGGTGAGCGCCTTGAGCTGATGCAGTCCGTGCTTGGCCTGCGGGTCCTGGTCGCGGAAGGCGTGGACGATCTGGGTTCGCGCGTCGAGCGGCGCATCGGCGAACCCCTCCGTGGCGAGCGCGTCGAGCAGCCCAGCCAGCGCCTCGATCTCCTCGGGCAGCATCGCCTGCGAGAGCAGGTCCTGGATCTTGGCTGCGACCCCCAGGTCGGAGGCGGCCCGGGCCATGAACGCCCGCTCGATCGGATCGCCGGTCTCGACGTCGACCGGTGGGATGAACGTGTCGCAGAGCGCTTCGAGCACACCGCGGCGTTCGTCGCTCAGAACCGCCTGCGCAACAGCCATTTGCATCTCCTCCCGGACGCTTGCCGTGCCGACCCTACTGGCTCGGGAGCCGTAGATTCCCATCGGAGTGACCGACGCCTTCCGCACACCGGACGATCGCTTCGACGGCCTTCCTGGGTTCCCGTTCGAGCCGCACTACCGCGAGCTCGACGGCCTGCGCCTGGCGCACCTCGACGAGGGCGAGGGCCGCCCCGTCCTCTTCTTCCACGGCGAGCCGACCTGGTCGTATCTCTGGCGTAAGGTGATCCCGCCGGTGCGCGACGCCGGCTACCGCTGCATCGCGCCGGACTACGCCGGCTTCGGTCGCTCGGATAAGCCGACCGACCTCGGCTGGTACTCGTACGACCGCCACACCGAGCTGATGAAACCGCTGTTCGAGGACCTCGACCTGCGCGACGCCGTCGCCGTCGTCCACGATTGGGGTGGGCCGATCGGGTTGCGCTGCGCGGTCGAGATGCCGGACCGGTTCTCGACAATGGCGGTGATGGACACGGGCCTCTTCACCGGCGAGCAGCCGATGTCCGAGCCGTGGAAGGTCTTCCGGGACTTCGTCGAGCGCACCGAGGACCTGCCGATCTCGATGCTGGTGCGCAACGCCGTCGCCCGCGGGATGGACGACGACGTGGCGGCCGCGTACGACGCGCCGTTTCCCGTTCCCGAGGCCAAGGCCGGGGCGAGAGCCTTCCCGCTGATGCTGCCGACGTCGCCCGAGATGCCGGGAGCGGCCGCGGGTAAGCGGGTGCTGGAGGCGCTGCGGGAGGACGGGCGGCCCAAGCTTCACCTCTGGGCCGACTCCGACCCGATCATCCCGTTCAAGGTGGGCGAGCGGTTCGCCGCGGCGATCAACGCCGATCCGCCGCGCAAGATCGAGAACGCGTCGCACTTCCTGCAGGAGGACGCGGGCGAGGAGATTGGCGCCCTGATCGCGGACTGGCTCGGCTAGCGGCTCTCGGCCTCGGCCGCTGAAGCCGCCCGCGCGCCCTCGATGTTGATGTGGGGGAGGAAGCGATCTGCCCAGGCCGGCACCCACCAGCTCCTGGCGCGGGCGAGAACGAGGATCGCGGGCGCCAGGAGCAGCACGGACATCGCCGCCAGGGCGACCCCGACCGAGAGCCCCACCCCGAACTGTTTCACCGTCGGATCGCCGTTGAGGATGAAGCTTGCGAAGACGCAGATCATGATCAGCGCCGCTGCCGTAATCACCTTCGCCCCGGCGGCGAGTCCGGCCGCGATCGCGTCCTCGTCCGACTCGGCGCCCACGCGGTGCTGCTCGATCTGGCTCATCAGGAATACCTGGTAGTCCATGGAGAGGCCGAACAGGACGGCGAACATGATCAGCGGGACGAAGCTCGCGATCGGATCGGAGTCGCTGGTGGTGTCGATGCCGACGAGCTCGAGGCCCCAGCCGAACTGGAAACAGGCCGTAACGACCCCGAAGGCGGCCGCCACCGAGAGCACGTTCGCGACCGCGGCCTGCGCCGGGACCACGACCGAGCGGAACGCCGTCATCAGGACGATGAAGCCCAGCGCGATCACGGCGAGGATGACGATGCCCAGGCGCGACGAGATCCCGGTTGCCAGGTCGACGTAGCTCGCGGTTTGTCCGCCGACATGTGCAGTCGCATCGGTGCCGGCGGTGCGCTGCGGGATCACGTAGTCCCTGATCGTCGATACGAGGTCGGCGGTCTC
Source organism: uncultured bacterium (assembly GCA_963753385.1). Lineage (GTDB taxonomy): Bacteria > Actinomycetota > Thermoleophilia > Solirubrobacterales > 70-9 > JALZKA01. The sequence continues at coordinate 272,560 of CAVWCC010000010.1, read as the reverse complement.
GGGATCCGCAGGCGGGGTCGTAGCGATGACGTTGAAGATCGCCGCGTCGCCGGCGTCGTTGATCTGGGGCGGCGACACGAGGTCGACCCCGGTCGTCTGCTTGAGGCCCCGCTGGAGCGACACCAGCCGGGGATCGGTTCCCCGCTTGTCGCCGCCGGCGTTCGTCAGCTCCGTCGTGAGCTCGCGCTTCAGCTCCTTCGCCTCGCGCTCCTGGATCTTCGCCACCTTCTGATCCGCCTCGAGCGCCGCCTTCTGGGCCTCGAGGTTCGCGGCCTGGATCTGGGCAGAGGCCGCCTGCTGCTCGAGGAAGGCCTTCTGCTGGTTGAGGGAAACCGCCTCGACGGCGGCCGCCTCGGCCTCGCCGGCGAGCGCCAGCGCCTCGCCCCCGAGGGCCGCTGCCTCGGCTCGGAGCGCCGCCGCGCTGCCCGCCAGCGCCCGCGATTGCTCGGCGAGCCGCTGCCGCTCGCCCGCGAGCTGCTGGAGGCGGCCCGCGAGCTCCGCCTCGCGTTCGTTCAGGCGGGCGAGCCGCGCCTCGAGGCGTGCCTGCCGCCCGGGGGGCGGGTCGCCGGCGAGCTCCGCCTCGATCCGCGACTGCTCCGCCTGGACGGCGCCGAGCGCCGCACGGACGCCGGTCTCCTCCGCGGCGAGCCTCGCGTCCTCGCGCGCCAGCTCCTCGGCCTGGGAGACGATCGAGCTCAGCTGCGCCCGGAGCATGCGCTGCTGCTCGAGCTCGGCCCGCGAGGCCTCGATCTGCGCCCGCTGGGCGTCGAGGCCGGCCGCCTCTCCCTCGAGCGCCGCCTGCTCCGCCTCGAGCTCCGCCTGCTGGCCCTGGAGCTCGTCCCCCTGCTCGGTCAGGCTCGCGGCCTGGGCCTGGCCCTGCTGCTGCTCGTCCTCGAGCTTGCGCTGCAGCTTCTTGGCCTGCTGGTCCTGGCTCTTGAAGTTCGCGCTCGGCTTCGCCGGCGACCCCAGCTCGACCGCGACCAGCAGCGGTCCGTTGTACCCGACCCCGAAGCCCGAGGCCATCAGGTCATAGGCCTTGCGCTCCGTCGTCGACTTCGGCGTTGCGCCAATGTCCTCCTGGCCGAGATCGAGCGAGAGGAACGGGATCATCAGGGGCAGCAGGATCGCCAGGGCGATCACTATGCAGCGCCGGGGGTGGGTGACGACGAACCGGGCCCACGCCGCCCACACGCCGCCGGCGCCGAGGCCCTTGAACGGGCTCGGGATCCGGGGCACGCGAAGTGAATCGATGCGGTTGCCGATCACGGCCAGGATCGCGGGCAGCAGGCTGATCGCGGCGAGAACGGCGGTGATCACCGCGACCGCCGAGGCGTAGCCCAGCGAGGTCACCAGGGGAATCGCCGCCACGAGAAGCGTGACGAGCGCGAGGACCACCGTGCTCCCCGCGAACACGATCGCGGTCCCCGAGGTGGCGACCGCGGTGGCGATCGCGTCGTGGGTCTCGAGACCCTCGGCTCGCTCGGTGCGGTAGCGCACGACGAGGAACAGCGCGTAGTCGATCCCGACCCCGAGGCCGATCATCGTCGCCAGGGTCGGCGCGATCGACGGCACCTCGGTCACGTGGCCGAGCAGGCCGATCAGCGACAGGCCGATCACCAGCCCGACCGCCGCAGAGATGATCGGCAGGCCCATCGCGACGAACGTCCCGAAGGTGAAGGCGAGGATCACCATCGCGGCGGCGATCCCGATCCGCTCGCTCGACTCGGTCGCCGGCTCGGAGAGCTCGCTCCCGATCTGTCCGCCGGCAGCTACCTCCATCCCGGCGCGCCGGGCCGGCTCGGCGGCGTCCAGGTACCGCTGCGCGATCTCCTCGGTCAGCTCCTCGTTGCTGATCTCAAGCAGCACGGGGATGAACGCGGTCTGAGCGTCGGCGGAGATCTGCGAGGCGCTTCGCTTGCCGAACGGGCTCGGGGCGGTGTCGACGTGGGGCAGGGCGAGGATCGCCGCGCGCGAGTCCTTGATCGCCTGCATCCGCGGCTGGTCGGTCACCTTGCCGACCCCGGTGTGGAAGACGATCGGGTTGGCGCCGTTCTGCTGCGGAGGGAAGCGCTCGGCGAGGAGGTCGGATGCCGCCTGGCTGTCGGTGCCAGGCAGGTCGAGGTTGTTCGACGTGTTGCCGCCGAGCGTGCGGATCAGGAACCCGACGACGACGAGGAGGAGCACCCACGCACCCAGAACGACCCATCGCCTGCGGGCCGCGAACGATCCAAGCCGGTATAGGAGTTGCGCCAAACCGAGTTTCGGAAGGGGAGCGGGGTGTCAGGGTCCCTCCCGTTCCTGCTCCAAGCGCCAGTCTAGATGGTCATCCGGCAGCCGTTCGCTCGAGGAACGGCACGAGCGCCGCGAGGAACTCGCGCGGGCGCTCCAGGTTCGGCAGGTGCGCCGCGCCGGCGATCTCGACGTGCTCTGCGCCGGTCTGGCGCGCGAGCTCGAACCCGCCGGCCTGCACGCTTGGTTGGTCGAGCTCGCTGGTGATCACCAACAACGGGCAGCGCAGCTGGGCGAGGCGGTCGATCGCCGGTGGGTCGAGCTCGCCCGGCTCGACCGTGAACGCGGCCTGGCGCTCGAGCAACACGCGGTTGACGGTGGCGACCGATCTGCGCACATCCCGGTCAACCTCGCCGGCCGGCCGGTGCGGCCCGTCGAGCCACATCTTCATCTCGAGCTCGTTGGCAGCGTCCGCGCCCTGGGCCTCGTAGGCCTCGTCGACCGCCTCCCAAGCGCGCATGATCTCGCGTGTGTGGGGCCACCCCGATGGGGTCGCGTTGGCGGTCACGAGCGCCGAGACCCGGTGCGGGACGGCGAGCGCCATGTCGAGTGCCGCGCCGCCACCCATCGAGGAGCCAACTACGGCCGCGCGCTCGACGTCGAGGGCGTCGAGCACGTCGAGGGCGTCCCCGTGGAGGGTGTATGGCCGTGTCGGGTCGGCCGAGGCCCCGAACCCGCGGGCGTCGAAGCGGATCACGTGGAAGCGGTCGGCGAGTTGCCGCCACTGCGGATCCCACACCCGGCGGTCGCTGAGCCCGGCGTGCATGAGCAGCACGGGGGCGCCGTCGCCGGCCGCCTCGTAGGCAAGGCCGCTCCGAGTCTTGGCTGTGACCCTCACAGCCGCTCGAGGATCGCCTGCGTGATCAACGCCGCCAGCGGCCCGGTCGGGATGCCCGCGACCTCGCCGCTTCCCTCGACGACCCGGATCTCGCCCCGGGCCGACTCCAGCTTCATTTCGAGATCGACGTCGAGGTCGGTGCCGCCAACGCCGGTGAAGTCGAGGAGGCCGCCAAGGATGTCGGAGCCCGGCAGCTCGGAGTCCTCGGCGAGGAACTCGGCGACGTCCGAGAACGAGCTCGCCCCGTGCGACTCGAGCGAATAGGGCTCGTCGCCGTCGCGCGTCAGCACGAAGCTCTCGAGGTTGAACGGCCCGACTCGACTGTCGGCGATGAGGATCTGGACCTCACCGAATCGGTCGAGGTCCGCGAAGACGTTCGGATCCGGCTCGTCGAGCTCGAGGTCGAGCGCGCTCGCCGAGATCTCGATCCGGTCGCCGTCGCCCCAGAGCAGGCGGGCCGCCGGCACGGCCCCCAGCGAAACGTCGGCGACCCCGCCACCCTCGGTCAGGCGGTCCTCGATCGCACCCGCGCCGATCCCGGGTAGGAACAGCTGCGTCAGGACCAGGAGGAGCACGAGAGCGGCGCCGACGAGCGCTGCGATCCGGCCGGGTGTGGACTGCGGGAGCGGCACGCGGAAAGCTTGGCAGGCGGGTTGCGTGGGGCGGGAGATCGTCGTCTACAGTGGTGGCGGCATGGCGGCCCAGGCGACCCTCGTCGAGGAGCTGGCGGCCGGCTTCCTGGCGCGGCGCGAGGAGCTCGGCGATGAGATGGTGGAACGGATTCGGGAGGGCGTCCCTGAATTCGCCGAGTTCGGAGGCCCCGAGCTGTGGGAGGTGGTGCGCGCGTCGTGCGTGACCAATCTCGAGACCGGCTTTTCGTCGCTGGCGGACGATCGCTCGCTGCCGGATTCGATCCCGGAGGACGCGCGTGAGCTCGCCCTTCTGAGCGCGCGGGCCGATCTGTCGGTCGCCGCTCTGCTGGCCTCGTACAGGGTCGGACACCGCATGATCTGGCAGGCCTGGGCGGACGCGATCGAGCGGGAGGCTCCCGACGACGAGGCGCGGCGCGAGGCACTCGACGTCGTGTCGGACTTCCTGTTCGGCTACGTCGACCGGCTCGCCACCCTCCTCACCCGCGAGCACACCGCCGAGCGCGATCGGTTCATGCGCTCGCGCGAGCAGCGGCGCACGCAACTCGTCCGCGACGTCATCGACGGCGCGGATCCCGACCCGGCCGAGGCGATGCGCGAGCTCGACTACGACCTCCGGCTCGAGCATCTCGCCCTGGTGATCCGCGGCGCCGACCCCGAGCGGGTCGCCCGCGACCTGGGCGGTGCGCTGGACGCGCATCACCGCCTCGTGATCTCACTCGCAAGGGACACGGCCTGGGCCTGGCTCGGGCGGACCCGCCCGTTCGAGCTCCCGGAGCGGGTCGAGGCGCCGGACGGGACGGTCGTCTCAATTGGCGATCCGGGAGCCGGCAGCAACGGGTTCCGCCGCTCGCACCGGCAGGCGCGCGACGCACACGCCGTGGCGCTCAGGGCGCGGCCCCAGGGCGCCCTGGTTCGCTACGACGAGGTCGCGCTCGAGTCGCTGATCGGCGACGACGAGCGGGCCGGCGACTTCATCGCCCGCGAGCTCCGGGGTCTCGACGGGGCGGACGCCCGCTCCGATCGCCTGCGCGAGACGCTGCGGGTGTACTTCGCGAGCGGCCAGAACGCCAGCGCCGCCGCCGCCCTCCTCGGCGTGCACGAGCACACCGTCTCGTACAGGCTGCGCACGATCGAGGAGCGCCTGGGCCGCCCGGTAACCGCGCGGCGCGCGGAACTCGAGACGGCACTGCGCCTCCTGGAGCTCCGCTCAACTGGCTCCTGAGGGCCACGGTAGCCGCTCAAGGGCAATGAGGGGAAGGTCCGGGAGTGGGGGGTTAATGCACTTCTTGCCACTAGGCGGCAAGAAGTGCATCCACGTCCCGTTGATCACATCGACCGAAGGATTGAGCCGCGTATATCGGCGAAACCCTTCACTCGATCGCGAAGCGGCTCCATGAGCGACCGCCACAGTGAAATGGATGCGCACAGGCGCTTTGTGCCCCGGGCACAAAGCGTGCCTGCTCGTTCCGCTGAATCGCTAGCGATCGGCAGGCCCGCGGCGCGCTAGCGTCACCGCAATGAGCGCACGGAACCCCCGGGTCCTCGCGATCGACGCCGGCGGGACGATGACCGACACGTTCATCGTCGACGAGCGGGGCGCGTTCGTCGTCGGCAAGGCGCAGACGACCCCTGAGGACGAGTCGACCGGCTTCATGGAGTCGGCGCGGGACGCGCTGGAGCAATGGGATTCCTCGCCCGAAGAGGCGTTCCCGCTGGTGGCCTCCGGGATCTACTCGGGCACCGCGATGCTGAACCGGCTGCTCGCGCGCCAGGGGCTCGAGATCGGCGCGATCGTCTCGTACGGGCAGGAGGACTACCTCGAGCTCGAGCGGGGGATCCAGACCTTCCTCGGCTACTCGTACGCCGACCGGCTGCACGTCGCGACCCATTACCACAACCCGCCACTGGTGCCGCGGGAGCGGATGCTCGGGGTGCGCGGGCGGATCGACGTGTTCGGGGAGGAGGTGCTGCCGCTTCGCGAGGAGGACGCGCGCGAGGCGGCCGTGACGCTCCTCGATGCCGGCGTCCAGGGGGTCGTCGTCTCGCTGCTCTTCTCCTACCGCAACGCCGAGCACGAGATCCGCGTGGGCGAGATCCTCGCCGAGGAGAAGGAGAAGCGGGGACTGGACGGTGACGTGCCGGTCTTTCTTTCGTCCGACCTCTATCCGATGCGGCGCGACCTTCCCCGGCTGAACTCGACCCTGATCGAGGCATATGCCGCCGAGCCCTCGCGCGGCACGCTCCAGCAGGTCCGCTCAAAGACCAAGGACGCCGGCGCGGGCTTCGAGCTCCGGGTGATGGCCTCGCACGGCGGCACGGTCTCGATCGAGGCGAAGGAGCTCGCGCGGACGCTGGTCTCGGGCCCAATCGGCGGGGTGGTCGGCGGCGCGGCGCTCGCCCAGCGCCTCGGCGAGCGCAACGTGCTCTGCACCGACATCGGCGGGACCTCCTTCGACATCGCGCTGATCACCGACAACCGGTTCGAGATCACGCCCACGCCGGACATCGCCCGGTTCATGCTCAACATGCCGTCGGTTCGCATCGACTCGATCGGCGCCGGGACCGGCTCTTTCGTGCGGGTGAACCCGAACTCGGGCAGGCCCGAGCTGGGCCCCGACTCCGCCGGGGCGCGAATCGGCGTCTGCTGGCCCGAGGGCGGCCTCGAGACCGTCTCGGTGACCGACCTCAACCTCGTCCTCGGCCGCGTGAACCCGGAGTACTTCCTCGGCGGAGACGTGCAGCTCGACCCCGAGCGCGCGGAGGCCGAGGTACGCCGCCAGCTGGCCGAGCCGCTCGGGCTCGACGTGCCGGCAGCGGCCGCCGGCGTGATCGAGCTGTTCGAGCAGACTCTGCGCAACGAGGCGGTGGGCCGGATCCTCGGCAAGGGCTACTCGCCGGCCGACTACTCGCTGCTCTGCTACGGCGGCGGCGGCCCGCTCCACGTCGCCGGCTACACCGAGGGCGTCGCCTACAAGGACGTCCTGATCCCGGCGTGGGCTGCCGGGTTCTCGGCATACGGCTGCGCCTGCGCGGACTTCGAGTATCGCTACGACCAGACGATCGACTACCCGATCCAGCCCGGGCAGGACGAGCTCGAGAAGGCGGGAATCGCGGTGATGATCACCGGCGCGTGGCTGGGCCTCCAGGACAAGGTGGCCGAGGAATTCGCGAAGTCCGGGGTGGACCGCGCCGCGATCCAGTTCACCCACATGGCGCGGATGCAGTACTACGGCCAGCTGAACGACATCGAGATCGTCTCGCCCCACGCCGAGCTCGAGGACGCCCCGGGGCTCGACGACCTGATCGCCGCGTTCGAGGACGCTTACGGGACTCTCTACGCCCGCTCGGCCCGCTCGCCCGAGCTCGGGTACCTGGTGACGCACGCGATCGTGACCGGCAGGGCCGCGGTCGAGAAGCCCGCTCTGCCGGCCCTGGAGGAAGAGGGCGGCACGCCCAACCGCAAGGGCGTGCGCCCGGTTTGGTGGCGCGACGGCTTCGCGGAAACCGACATCTACGAGCTCGACGAGATCCGTGCGGGCCAGACGGTCGCGGGGCCCGCGATCGTCGAGTCCGTGGCGACGACGTTCGGGGTGCCGCCCGGCCGCGAGGCGCGGCTCGACGGGAGCCAGATCTTCCACCTCTCGCCGGGCGGGGGCGGATGACTCCGTCCGAGGAGCGCTTCGCCCGGGTCGGCGAGATCGAGCTGTGCTGGCAGCAGTTCGGCGAAGACGCCGACCCGCCGCTCGTGATGATCATGGGGCTGGGCGCGCAGATGATCCTCTGGCCCGACGGGCTGTGCGAGCTGCTCGCCGAGCGCGGGTTCAGGGTGATCCGCTTCGACAACCGCGACAGCGGCCGCTCAACGGTCCTGCACGACGCCCCGGCGCCGTCGATCAGCGAGGCGCTGCGGGGGGAGGTCGGTGAGGCGCCGTACACGCTCTCGGACATGGCCGCGGACTCCATCGGCGTGCTCGACCACCTCGGTGTCGAGCACGCACACATCGCGGGCTCCTCACTCGGCGGGATGGTCGCTCAGACCCTCGCGATCGAGCGCCCGGAGCGCGTGCTCTCCCTGGCCTCGATCATGTCCACCACCGGCGACCCCGAGGTCGGCAAGCCCACGCCGGAAGGGCTCGAGGCGCTGACGACCGTCGCGCCGACCGACCGCGACGGGTACATCGAGTCGACCGTCCGGGCCCGCGGGCTGCTCGCGGGGCCTGCGTTCCCCCTCGACGTCGAATGGGCCCGCGAGAACGCGGGGCTCAGCTTCGATCGCGGCTACCACCTGGACGGGACGCTGCGCCAGACGGTGGCGATCATCGCATCCGGCGACCGGACCCCGCGCCTGCGCAAGCTGCGGGTGCCGGCGGTGGTGATCCACGGCGATGCCGATCCGCTGATTGGGATCTCGGGCGGCCGCGCGACGGCGGGCGCGATCGAGGATTCGCGCCTCGTCGTGATCGAAGGCTTGGGCCACGACCTTCCGTCCGGCTACCTGGAGGCAGGTCGCGGACGCGATCACGGCCAACGCAACGCGCGCCGGTTTCCCGGGCGCGCCGGCTCCGGCAGGCAATCCCGAGGAGGACCGATGACGATCGTCGACGCAACCCGCGAGCTCGAGCCGGGCGCCGCCGGCATCGGTTTCGACGGCAAGCGGCTCGACGAGATGCTTGCCATCTCGGAGCGGCTGTTCGCCGAGACCGGCTCCTACCACGGCCTCACGGGCGAGCTCGAGCTGAAGGCCTCGGACCCGATCCGCTACGAGAAGCTCTTCAGCCGTCTGCGCGGCGGCCTCGTGTCGGCGCGCGAGACCGCGATGAACATCTCGGCCTCGCCGATCGTCAAGGAGCTCGGCGAGCTCTGCTTCGCGCTCTACACGCCGGAGGGTGACTCGATCGCGCTCTCGACCGGGATCATCGTCCACATCCACACCATGTCCGACGCGATCAAGTACATGGTGCGAAACGGCTGGGAGGACAACCCTCAGATCAGGCCGGGCGACATCTTCGCCAACAACGACCCGGTGATCGGCGACGTCCACAACGCCGACGTCCAGACCTTCGTGCCGATCTTCTTTGAGGGCGAGCTGGTGGCGTGGGCGGGCGGCGTCACCCACGTCCTCGACATCGGCGCCAAGACGCCCGGCGGCGTGCCGTTCGGCCCGATCACGCGGCTCGACGACGGCCTCGACCTGCCGTGCATGAAGATCGGCGAGAACGACGAGCTCGCCGCCTGGCACCTGAAGCGCTGCGAGACCCAGACGCGCGCGCCGATGTACTACCTGCTCGACGAGAAGACCAGGCTCGCCGGCTGCCATCTGATCCGCGAGGCCACAGAGAGGGTGATCCTGGAGGAGGGGATCGACTCGTTCAAGCAGTTCTCGCGCGAGGTGATCGAGGAGGGGCGGCGCTCATTCAAGTCGCGGATCCGCGAGATGACGGTCCCGGGCCGCTATCGCTCGCCCGCGTTCTGCGAGCTGACACTCGCCGACAAGGAGGCGCTGCCGGCGCAGGCGCGGCGCGACTTCCTGATGCATTCGCCGTTCGAGGTCAGGATCGGCGGCGACGGGACCTACGAGCTCGACTACGACGGCTGCTCCGCGTGGGGGCACCACTCGCTCAACTGCACCCCGTCCGCGATGCAGGGGGCGATCTGGGTCCAGTTCACGCAGACCCTCGTCTGCAACGACAAGGTGAACGACGGCGCGTACCTGGCGCTCAAGACGAACTTCCCACCCGGGACGATCGCGAACATGGGCGACGCGGGCGGGTCGACCGGGGCGGCGTGGGGCTTCCTGATCCCTTCCTTCACGGGGTTCCCGCGGACGCTCTCGCGCGCGCTCCAGGCCCGGGGCTTCATCGAGGAGGTGATCGGCGCCTACGCGTGCGCCGGGAACTGCTACCAGGGCGGCGGCATCGACCAGTACGGGAACTCCTCGGCGATCACCCACTTCGAGCTCGCGGCGCAGGGCATGGGCGCCAAGTACGTCCTCGACGGCACCGACCACGCCGCGGCGATGTTCAACCCCGAGGGTGACATGGGCGACATCGAGATGTGGGAGCTGATCACGCCGATCGTCTACCTCTCGCGCCGCCGCAAGGCGTCGTCGGCCGGGGCCGGGCGCCACCGGGGCGGCTCCTCGCACGAGGCGCTCTTCCTGCACTCGAAGACGCCGTTCTGGTCGGTCCAGAACATGGGCGCGGGCCGGGTCTTCACCTCGCCCGGGCTGTTTGGCGGCTACCCGGGCGGGCTCGCGTACGTCCACAACGTCCGCGGCGCCGACCTGCGCGAGCGCGCGGCGGCGGGCGAGGCGTATCCGGTCGCTGACGGCTCGTTCGACGAGCCGGCGCTCCTCGAGCTCGGGGGCGAGCACGAGTACAAGCAGGACAATTTCACGACCGAGCAGCCGATCGGCGAAGGGGACCTGTACCTGCTGGTCCTGCGCGGCGGCTCTGGCCTCGGCGACCCGCTGCTGCGCGCGCCGGAGGCGGTGTCCGAGGACATCAAGGCAAACCACCTGCTGCCCCGGTTCGCCGACTCGGTTTACGGCGTTGCGCTTCGCGACGGCGGCGAGGTCGACGAGGGCGCGACGGCCGCGCGGCGGGACGCGATCCGCGGCGCGCGGCTCGAGCGCGCGGTGCCCGCGGCCGACTGGTGGGCCGCCCAGCGCGAACGGGTGCTGGAGCGCGACGTGCCGATGCCGATCCAGGTGATGTACGCGGAGTCGATGAAGCTCTCGCCACGGTGGGCGGCGGAGTACCGCGGCTTCTGGGACCTCCCGGAGGACTTCGAGTTCGCCGAGGCGCCGACGCCGACGATCCCGCAGGTCGAGCGGGCTGAGCCGGGCAAGGTGACGCCGGATGAGGCGGCCGACGAGTTCCTCGCGTCATCCGACGTCAGCGGCGGCGTCCAGCAGGTCGGGGTCGGTGGGTCGGTCGAGCCCGAGACCCTCGGCGCGCTGCTCGACGAGAAGCTCACCCGGCGCGAGGTCAAGGACCTCCAGTCCGGCTACAAGGACACCGACCGGTTCGACAAGTGGATCGCGGTGCTCCAGGAGCAGGTCCCGTATGACGAGCTGATCGTGCTGCCGCTCGGCGAGGGGCTGAACGTGATCCGCGGCGCCGACGGTGCGCTGGTCACACGCTGCGATTGCGGGCACGACTTCTGCCCGCCCGAGCGGAACTGGAAGATGCACGCCGCGATCCATGTCCGGGACTCCGAGGACGCGATGCGCGAGGTCTTCCCGAAGATGGCGCACGCGGATCCGGAGTGGATGGAGCTCCGGGAATTCCACTGTCCCGGGTGCGCCCGGCAGCTCGAGGTGGAGTGCTCGCCGCCGGGCTATCCGGTCGTCCACGAGTTCCTGCCCGACATCGAGGGCTTCTACAGCGGGTGGCTTTCCAGAGCGGTACCCTGACCCTCTGATGCGGGGATGCGCACGGATCGCGCTGGCGCTTGGGATCGTGCTCGTGTGCCCAGCGTCGGCGTCGGCGTCAGCCGTGTTCGTGGTCGGGGGCGAGGACGATCTGCTCTTCTACGAGGCGGGCCCCGGCGAGGTGAACCGGCTCGTCATGGAAAGCAAGGGCCTGGGGGTGACGATCACCGACACGGGGGCCGAGATCGAGCCCGGGGCGGCCTGCACGGAGGTGACCGTGCACGAGGTGACCTGCAGCGCGAACGGCGGAGTGCCGGTCGAAGCCACGCTGAGGGGCGGGAACGATCGCGTCCGAGTGAATGGCACGTTCCTCTCACTCAGGGCGTTCGGCGGGGCGGGCAGCGACCGGCTGAAGGGCGGTCCCAACCTCGACTTCCTCGACGGCGGCACCGGTCCCGACGTGATGAATGGTGCCGGCGGCGCCGCGGACTTCGCGTCCTACCTCGAGCGGTCCGACGACCTGACGGTGACGCTCGGCGACGGCAAGCGAAACGACGGGGGACGAAAGGACGGTCCGCGGCGCGACCGGCTGACGTCGATCGAGGGCGTGGCCGGCGGCGCCGGGAACGACGTCCTCGTCGGGACCGAAATCGAGAACAACTTCAACGGACAGGCCGGCGCCGACCGGCTGCGGGGGAGGGGAGGGGACGACTCGCTGCACGTCGATGCGGGCAGAGACAAGGCGGTCGGGGGCGCGGGCGACGACCTGTTCACAGCCGGCGATGGCCCGGACGAGGCACGCGGCGGGCCGGGCGCCGACACGTTCCAGATGGCCGGCGATGAGAACGGCGCCGATCGCTTCGCCGGGGGCGGCGGCCACGATCTGCTCCAGGGAGGGTCGTTCGGCACGATCTTCGTGAACCTCGACGGCCAGGCGAACGATGGCGTCTGCGCGGACGATCCCTGCACGTTCTCCGATGAGGGCGACAACGCGCTTGGGATCGAGGAGGTCAGCGGGGGCTTCGGGGGCGACGTCCTGATCGGCTCGAACGGCGACGAGACGCTGAGGCCGTTCCAGGGAGCCGACACGGTTCGCGCCAACGACGGCGACGACACGCTCCTCGTGTTCGCCGACATGGCTCCGGACCTCCTTGACTGCGGCGCCGGCACCGACACCGTCAGCGGGGGCACGGACGGTAGCGACACCTTGCTGGGCTGCGAGTAGCGCTCAGGCGGGGTCGCGCAGCGCGGACGAGGTGCCGTTGCCGTTGTAGAGCGGCGAGCCGGGGCGAAGGTCCTCGATTTGAAGGGAGGGCCACTCGGACGGGGGCCCGGCCGGCCGGTGGATCTTCTCCAGGCGCGCCGCCTGCGGGAGCTTCGCGAGCAGCTCGGCGTTCTGCGGCTCGTTCAGCTGCCGCTTCACCGTCTCGATCGCGACCTCGAGCGTGCGGTGCTGGTTGCGGCGGCTCATCAGGTTCGAGCCCATCGCCTGGAGGTCATCGGCGAGCGGCTGGACCAGGACGACGTCGGTGCCCCGCTCACGCATCGTCTTCGCCTCGTAGCCCAGCCGGCGCCCGGTCCCGTTCCGGATCAGGCGCGCGCCCCATTCGAGCGGGTTCCAGGCGCGCGTGGGGTGGAGGGACGAGGTCGGGTTTAGGCAGATCACGAGGTCCATGTGGGCGTCGCGCAGGATGTCGAGGTTCGAGGTGGAGTACATGCCGCCGTCCACGTAGCGGTGACTTGCGATCTCGACCGGGTGGTAGAAGCCGGGGATCGCGCAGGAGGCGGCGACGGCGTCGGCGAGCGTGGCCTTCGGGGCGGTGGGGCGCCCGAAGACGACCCGGCGGCCGGTGGCGTAGTCGCAGGCGACTACGCGCATCCCGTCATGGGGGCTCCAGCCCTCGCCCGATGAGCGGCGGACGATGTCCTTCAGCGGCTCGGTCGAGATGAAGCCGCGCGGGAGCCAACCGGCGGCGATCGAGGCCGGTGGGTATCGGTGGGGTCTCGCGAGCGTGCGGAGTGCGAGCGGCCAGGAGCCGGGGCCGATCGGCGGCAGCGCCCTGGCCGGGCGGAACACGGCCCCGGCGGAGCGGTCGGCGTCGGATGCCGGCCGGCCCCGGGCGTCGGTGAGGCCCTCGATGGTCTCGCCGGCGGAGTGGGCGACCATCCACCACAGCGGGGTGCCGGCCGCGACGACCGAGCCGATCATCGACCCGGCCGAGGTGCCGACGATCCGCTTCGCGTCCATCGGGTCCCAGCCCGTCTCGGTTGCCAGTGCGTAGAGGCCGCCAGTGAGCCAGGCGCCGCCCTGGATGCCCCCTGCGCCGAGCACGAGTCCTACTCGCATCGTGCGTGAAGCGTAGCCATTGGTTCGGTCGTCAAGCCTTTGATGAGTCGAATACGTTCCCCGCGTGTCCGCCTGGGTGATCGTCGCCATCGCCGCCGTTGCGCTGCTTGCGCTGTGGGGCGTGCTGACCTACAACCGGCTCGTCCAGCTGCGCCTGGCGTGCGAGAGCTCGTGGTCGCAGATCGACGTCGCCCTGCGGCTGCGCCATGACCTGGTCCCACGGCTCGCGGCGGCGGTCGCGGGCTACGCGAGCCACGAGCGCACCACGCTCGAGGAGGTGACGCGGGCGCGGGCAGCCGCGGAGGCCGCGAACGACGAGCCGCCCGGCGCCCGGGGCGCCGTGGAGGCGACGCTCGGCAGCCGCGTCGGGGGCGTGATGATCCTCGCCGAGGACTACCCGCAGCTGCTCGCGACCGAGAACTTCTCGCGTCTCCAGCGCGACCTGAACGAGGTCGAGGAGAAGATCGCGATCACGCGCCGCGTCTACAACGACACGGTCGAGACCTACAACACCAAGATCCAGGTCTTCCCGCCGGTGATCGTCGCGCGGGCGTTCCGGTTCGAGCGCCGCGAGTTCTTCGACGCGCCGGTCGAGGCCGAGGCGGCGCCGCGGGTCGAGATCGGCGGAGGGGCGGGCGCGTGAGCTCGCTGGTCAAGCGGATCGTCGTCCGGCTTGTGATTCTGGCCATCGCCGGCGGGATCCTCTACGGGCTCTCGCAGGTCGTGCTCTCGAGCCAGCCGAAGCACTTCCGGATCTCGCACGCCGACGTCAACGTGGAGGTGCAGCAGGACGCGAGCCTGCATGTGACCGAGCAGCTCGAATTCGACTTCTCGGGCGACTTCTCGGGCGCCTATCGGGACGTCCTGCTCGCGGAGGGGGTGCGAGCGCAAAACGTGAGCGTGTCGGAAGACGGCGAGCAGTACCGGCCGGGAGGCAATACGGGGTTAGGCTCGTACGACCTGCCGGGGACGTTCGGCGCCGAGCAGCTTCGCCTGACGGACGCGGACGGCGGGCCGACCGCCGGGTTCCGGGTCGTCTGGCACTACAGCGCGGTCGACGAGAATCGCACGTTCCAGGTCGAATACGACGTCACCGGGGCAGCACGGGCGTACAGCGACGTGGTTGATGTGCCGTGGGCGGTCTGGGGTGGCCAGTGGGAGTTCTGGCTCGACGAGCTCGACGCCGAGATCGTGCTCGCCTCCGGCTCGGACGAGCCGATCGAGGCCTGGATGCGCCCGCGCAAGCTGGGCGCCGATCCGGATCTGGCACCGGGCTCGGCCTCGGTGGAGGCGACGCGGCTGTCGGCCGAGGAAGAGGCGGTCTTGAGGGCGGTCTTCCCGCGCGAGGCATTCACCTCCGTGGCGGGCGCGAGCGCGCGGCCCGGGCTGGGGCTCGAGACGGTTCGCGCGGAGGAGGTGGAGGTCGACGACGAGGAGGGCCTCGGGGACGAGATCGCCGGCTTCGTCGGCGCGAACATCGTTCCGATCGAAATCATCTGGACGGCGCTCGTGGTCGGGATCGCGATGTTCCTCTACATGCGCGGCCGGGACCCGCGGAGCCCCGTCGCCGGCCACCTCTCCGAGCCGCCCGAGGAGATCCCGCCCGCGCTCGCCTACCAGCTCGCGGAGGAGGGCGACTTCGACGACCGGCTCGTGCTGGCGACCCTGCTCGACCTCGTCGACCGCGGCTACTACGACGGGCGCGCGAGCGAGAGCGAGGAGCTGGACCTGCGGCTGAGCATCCCGGAGGATCGGCCCGACGACGCGGAGCTGACCGGGTACGAGCGGGACGCGATCGCGTTCTTCGACGGGCTGCTCGAGGAGGGGCCGGGGGACCTCGGCAGGCTCAAGGAGCGGGTGCCGAAGCACTCGTCGAGCTGGCGGACGAAATGGGAGACACTCCGCGAATCGCTAGACCGGGCCGAAGAGGGCCAGCTCGTTTGGGAGCGCGACCTGACCGGCCCCCGCTCGGTGCTCGCGCTCGTGGCGCTCGCCGGCTACGTGGTGATCGGGCTCGCGTACTGGGACCGGACGCATCAGGTCGCGATCCCGATCTTCGCGGCGCTCGCGGGAATGCTGTTCATCTACCTCCAGCCGGCGAAGACGCTGAGGCGGCTGGACCCAGCGAGCCGCGCGCGGCACGCAGGCTGGAACGCGTTCGCGGCCTGGACCCGCGACTTCCCGCGCCTCAGC
The DNA here is from genome assembly GCA_963753385.1 of uncultured bacterium. Taxonomy (GTDB): domain Bacteria; phylum Actinomycetota; class Thermoleophilia; order Solirubrobacterales; family 70-9; genus JALZKA01. The sequence goes on along the minus strand of CAVWCC010000010.1, from coordinate 256,865 downwards.
GACGATCCGCCGGCGACGCTCAAGCTGTGGCGGCGGATCCTGGTCTACGCGGTCGCGTTCGGCACGGCTGAGAAGGTGATCGCCTCCGGCCGGATACCCGAGCCGGTGATGCGGGAGGCCACCACATCCGGCGTCTGGCTGGTGCCGCATCTGGGCGGGGTGCACTCCGGCGTCACGCCGAGCTTCGAGGGCTTCGCTTCGAGCTTCACGAGCCAGGTCGCACCGCAATCGTCCTCGTCGGGCGGCGGAGGCGGGTTCTCGGGCGGCGGCGGCGGCTTCTCGGGCGGCGGCGGCGGCGGGGCCTGGTAGGCCGCGCGCCACGCTGGCGAAGTTGACACAAAGTCGGCACACCTAGGCACACACAAGTCACACTTTTCCCCGCACCCTGCGGGAATGCACCCGCCCGAGGTCAAGCAGGAGGCGCTGCGGCTCGTCGCCGAAGGGCTCAACGACTGCGAGATCGGGCGGCGGCTGGGGATTCCGCGTTCGACCGTCCGTGACTGGCGCGCTCCCAGGTACGTGAAGACGCACGAGGTCGAGAGCTGCCACAGGTGCTGGAGGGCTACCAAGCCGATCCGATTCGCAATCGAGGACTATTCGGAGCTGCTCGCCATGTACCTAGGTGACGGCTGCCTCTCGCCCGGCGCCCGAACGTGCCGGCTACGGATCTCGCTCGACAACAAGTATCCGAACATCATCGACGATGCACGAGGGTTGCTGAGAAGGTGCTTCCCGGAGAACTCCGTGGACGTCGTTCCGTTCCACGATGGTGCGTGCGTCAACGTCTCGCGTCTACAACAGCCATCTCCGTGCCTGTTTCCCCAACACGCGCCAGGCACGAAACACCAGCGCCGCATCGCGCTCGAGGAGTGGCAGTTGGCGCTGCTCGATCGCCGCGCCCTGGCCCTTCATCCGTGGCTGCATTCGGACGGATGGATGCGCATTCGTCAACCGAACAGGACCGTACGAGTATCTGAGCTACGCGTTCGCGAACATGTCTCGCGACATCGCGAACCTGCTGGCGTTCGCGCTCAGATGCGTTGGGGTCGAGTACCGATTGACTTCCGGATCGAGGCGCGGGATACATCAGTTGCGCATCAACCGACGTGACAGCGTGACCCGGATGGTTGAGCACGTCGGGCTGAAGACTTGATCCCCGTGTATTTTTGAACTCTCCCGCGGCTGTGGAGGAATCGGCAGACTCGCGATCTTCAGGTGGTCGTGTCCTAACGGACGTGTGGGTTCGAATCCCACCAGCCGCATCTACTCACGCACGCTAGGGTCGGTCCATGGCCACCAGCCCGGACCAGGCGATGCGGCACATCCACGCGCGGTTCGGCGCCCACGATCGGCACCGAGCGCTGCACGCTAAGGGCATTCACTGCGTCGGTTCCTTCACCCCGACGCCGGAGGCGGCCCGGCTTACCCGCGCCGGCCACATGCAGGCGCCGGTCCCGGCGAAGGTCCGCTTCTCGAACGGCGGCGGTAATCCCAACGTCCCCGACTACGCGCCCGACGTCCGCGGGCTCGCGGTCAGCTTCCAGCTCCCGGACGGCTCGGCAACCGACATCCTCGCCCAGACGCTCCCGCACTTCCCGTTTCCCGACGAGCAGGGCTTCTTCGCCGCCCTGGCCGTCTCCGAGCGCAACCTGCGAAGTCTGCTGCGGCTTCCCGGGTTCCTGATCCGCCATCCGAGGGCGATTCCCCGGCTCCGCGAGGCCGACGTCGAGGCCCGGCGACTCGCCAGCTTCGCCGCGCGCCGCTACTTCCCGTTCCACGCGTTCAAGTGGCTCGATGCCTCAGGGGGCCAGCGCTTCGTCCGCTACACGTGGCACCCGACGGTGGACGAGCCCGACGTTTCGAAGGAAGAGGCGAGGGAGCGCGGCCGGAACTGGCTCTTCGACGAGTTGCGGGAGCGACTCGCCCGCGCGCCCGTCCGCATGCTCCTCGAGGTGCAGATCGCCGGCGCCGGGGACAACCCGGACGACCCATCGGACGAGTGGCCCGACGACCGCGACCGAGTGACCGTCGGCACGCTCGAGGTGACTGGAATCGACGAGGACGCGGACGACGGAATCGTCTACGACCCGATGCGACTCGTGGACGGAATCGAGGCTTCGAGCGACCCGGTACTGCGCTACCGGCCGGACGTCTACACGCTCTCACACGCCCGTCGCACGGGCTCCTGACAGGCCGAAAACGGCTCGAAACCGTTGCTAACATCGAGCGACCCTGCCGCTATCGTCTAGGGGACTAGGACGCCGGATTCTCAGTCCGGAAACCGGGGTTCGAATCCCCGTAGCGGTGCTACTGGAACCTCGCTCCTGGAGCGGGGTTTCGTCGTTTCAGGAGCCGCTCTCCACTAGCCGCCGGGTCGCGCACGTTCATGGTCATTTCATCTCGACGGCGTAGAAGCGGAACAGGTGCACCAAGGAGGACGATTCAAGTGAGCATCAGCCGGAAAACGGTGACGATCGCGGCCGTGGCCGCCGCCCTCGCGGCCGCCGGCGTGGCCGTCGCGAGCGCGATCGGAGGCGGCGACTCCGAGGCGCCGGTGACCGGGCCCAACGCCGAGCAGGCGAAGGCCGCGGCGCTCGACATGGTCGGCGGTGGAACCGTCACCGAGATCGAGCTACAGGACGGCGACGGCGCCGGTGTCTACGAGGTCGAGGTCCAAAAGGACGACGGCTCCCAGGTCGAAGTGCACGTGGGCGGAGGCTTCCAGCCCCTTGACACGGCAACTGACGACGACGGTGCCGGCGAGGACGAGTCCGGCGAGTCGGAGTTGGACGACGACTGAGCGCTCGTCGGCCGCGTAACGCTTTCCCGGTCCCCTTGACTTAGGGGGCATGCGACCCGCACGCCTTCTGGCCATCGTTGCCCTCGGAGCGTCGCTCGTCTTCGTGGCGTGCGGCGACGATGACGACGGCGAGGCTGGCGGCTCCACGGCGCCGGCGCAGTCTGGCAGCCCCTACGGCGGCGGCGTCCAGACCGGAGGCGCTGAAGGGACCGACGAGGAGAGCGGGGCGAAGGACGAGAAGCTGGAACCGAAGCCCGGTACGGAGATCACCGTGTCCTCGAGCCAGTTCGGCGACGTCATCTTCGACGGCTCGAACCAGGCGATCTACCTCTTCGACAGGGAGACGACCTCGACGCCGGAGTGCTACGGCGACTGCGCCGCGGCGTGGCCGCCGGTGCTGACCGACGGCGAGCCCGTCGCATCGGGCGCCGCCGACAAGAGCCTGCTCGGCACGACCGAGCGCGACGACGGCACCACCCAGGTCACCTACGCGGGTCAGCCGCTCTACTACTACGCGCACGAGGGGCCGGGAGAGGTCCTCTGCCACAACGTGTCCGAGTTCGGCGGCCTCTGGCTCGTCCTCGACGCGAGCGGCCAAGCACTCTCGTAGTTCATACCCCTAGGGGGTATGGTACGCTTCCGCGCGATGGAAGCCCACGCTGAGCACCAGCACGAGATGCCCACCGAGGGCACCGCTCTCACCGGCCTGGCCGTCAGCGCGACCCTCCACTGCCTGACCGGCTGCGCGATCGGCGAGGTCGCCGGGATCGCGATCGGCACCGCCCTCGGCTGGACGGACTTCGCGACGATCGCCCTGGCGATCGGCCTCGCATTCCTGTTCGGCTACGCGCTGACGAGCTGGCCCCTGCTTCGCGCCGGCTTGGCGCTCTCCGTCGTGATTCCGATCGCGCTTGCGTCCGACACGCTCTCGATCGCGACGATGGAGGTCGTCGACAACGCGCTGATCCTGCTGATCCCCGGCGCGATGGACGCCGGGCTCGGCGACGTCCTGTTCTGGGGCTCGCTCTCGGCCGCGCTCGTGATCGCCTTCATCGTGACCGTGCCGGTCAACCGCTGGCTGCTCGCCCGCGGCAAGGGCCACGCCGCGGTCCACGAGACCGGGATCCACGGCGGCCCCCCGGAGAAGCTGGTCGCCGCGGCGGTCGTCGCCGGCGCGGTGTTCGGCGCCGCCGTGCTTCTGGCCGAGGCCATCGGCTGACGCTCAGGCGTGCAGCGCTTCCAGGCCCTCGGCCTCGGCATCGAGCGCCTTGCGCTCGCCGCCGGTGAGCTTGCGGAACGGGTCGAGCTTCACCCTGCCCCTCTCGTAGCGCCAGGTCCCGGCGACCTGCCCGTCGACGATGAAGGTGGACACCGACTGCGGCGTCTTCGTGCTGAACACGCGCGGCCGGAATGCCTCGGGCAGGATCTGCGCCCGGCGGCAGTGGGCGAGCAGGCTCGCGTCCCAGATCGGGATGAAGCGCGGCGGGGCCGGCGTCTCGGGATCGGGCAGCGGCAGCCGCGGCAGGTCGACCAGCTCGTCTCCGGACTCGGTGCGGAACCGGCGCAGCTTGATCTCACCCAGCGCCCCGCTCACGGTCCGGACCCCAAGCCCCGCCCAGTCGGCGATCTCCGGGGGCGTCGCCGGCCCGAACCCAGTCAGATACGCACGGACCAGCCGCTCGAGCGCAGCGTCGGCCTCCACCCTTGCGGGGCCCACCCGGTCCTCGGCGAGCGCGTAGAGGTCGGCGCGCCGGCGCTCCCACGTGCCCGACGGCGGGACCCGCACCAGGTCGATCCACATCCCGACCCCGTTGGTGCGCATCGCATCCCCGGTGACCTCCTGGATCTCCTTGCGCGTCAGCTCGCCGCCGCGCATCTTCGCCTCGATCGTCCGCGCCAGTCCGGCCATCTCGCGGGCGTTCGTCTCGGTGGCGCGGGAGCCGTACTTGAGCCAGCCTTCGCGCCGCGTCTTCGCGACCGCGACCTCGAACGGCCAGTAGTCGCGCGCGGAGACCAGGTGGATCGTCGCGCGCATCAGGGTCGCCTGCACCACCGACCGGCGCTCGAGCGCGCTGTCGAGGGCCTCCCGCTCGAACCCCTCGAGCCGCGACCACAACCCGATGTACATGGATGGCGCGTACTGCGCCTGGATCCCGCCGATGCGCTCGAGCGCCTTCGGCGGCGACAGGCTCGAGCGCTCCAGCAGGAGCTGCCGCGCCAGGACTGCCCGGTTCAGCTCGCGCTCGCTCAGGACCCGCTCGACGGCCACGTCACGAAGCTAGCGGGAGCGTCCTTCTCTACAGATCCTGCTCGACCTCCCAGCGAAATCGGTTAGGTTGCCCGACCATGGACGTCAGCCAGCTGAAGCGAATCCCCCTGTTTGCCGAGGTGCCCGACGAGGCGCTCGCCAAGATCGCCCCGTTCGCGACGCTCGAGGAGTGGCCCGCTGGCAAGGAGATCGTCCGCGAGGGCGGCTTCTCGAATCACTTCTACGCGATCGAGTCCGGCACCGCCAAGGTCGAGCGGGAGGGCGAGCACCTGGCCGACCTCGGGCCCGGCGACGTGTTCGGCGAGCAGGGCCTGCTCGAGCACTCCGAGCGCTCGGCGACCGTCTCCTCCACCGCGGACATCAAGCTGATCAAGATCGAGCACTGGGAGCTCTCGCGCATGAAGAAGGCCATGCCCGAGGCCTACGAGCAGCTCGTCGCCAAGGTCGAGGACCGCAAGACCGACTGACCTTCTGAGGGCCGGCCCTACGACCCGCCGGCGCCGTAGGTCGGCTCGGAGACCGGTTACGAGTCCGCTGCGGCGATTCGCCCGTCGCTGATCGCGTCGAGAAACCGCTGGTGGTCGGCCTCGTTGGTATCCGCGTAGGCGGCCGCGAAGGCCGCGATTGCCTGATCGAAGGCGTCGTCCTCGCCCACGTAGGCAGCCAATGCGACGCGGTCGCCCGAACGGGCATGGCCGCGGGCAAGCGTCCAGCCGCAGTTCTCGCCGTAGACCTGCATGCCGATCGGACTCAGCTTCGAGAGATCGACGGAAGCCTTGCCGTCCCAGAGCTGGCGCACGTAGAAGCTGCGGTGCTGCCCGTCCCACCCTTCGAGGTGGTACCAGCCGAGCAATGGGTCACTCGCCGCCTGCATGAGCCGTTGGCCCTCGACCACTCTTCGGCCCTGCGACTCATAGGCCGTGTCGCCGAGGTAGGGCGCGAGCACCGATCGTGGTGCTTCCTTCAGCTGCAGGATGAGGGGGTCCTCAGGGCTGTGTCCCACCAGCAGGACGGCCCAACAGCGCGTGCCGACGCTCCCTACCCCAACCACCTTCCGAGCGATGTGGACGAACCGGTAGGACTCGACCAGCGTCCGGCGGTCCGGCGGCAGGCTCTCGCGGTACTGGCGCAGGAAGGACCGGACCACCTCCACGTACTGCGCACGCTGGCCGGCGTCGAGCAACTCCTCGACCGGCACGAGCAGTGGCGGCGTGCTCACGAACCTGAGTCCACCGTCGTCGTCCGTAACCAGACGATCGAACGCCCGAATGTGATCGTGCCGTAGCGCCTTGCGGATGCTCTTCTTGACCGCCTTGCCCGACTCATGATCGGCCAGCTCGCCAAGTCGATTTTGCAGGTCCTCGGCCGGAAGGCGGGCGTACCACACACCCAGGTGGCCCTCCTCGGCGAACTCCGAGAGCGCCTCCCTGTATGACCGCACGGTCGCGAGAACCGCCTGCCTTCGCGAGTCGGCGCCGAACCCCAGGTCCCGGCCGGCGATCTCGACGCTGGCGGCAAGCCGTCTTACGTCCCAATCGAATGGACCGGGAAGCGTCTCATCGAAGTCGTTGAGCCCGAAGATCAACGTCCGTTCAGGTGTCTCGAACATCCCGAAATTGAGCAGGTGAGCGTCGCCGCAAAGCTGCGCAGGGAGCCCGCTGTGGGGCATGGCCGCCAGATCGGCGGCCATGATCCCGGCCCCGCCGCGATAGAACGCGAACGCCGAGATCGCCATTCGCTGGTGCCGAATCGGCACAAGGTCCGGGATGCGTTGCTCAGCCTGTCGCTCGAGAATCGCGACGGGATCAGCCCTGTTCGCCGCTGGGGCCCACGCCGCATGATGCTCGTGCGGGACCTGCTCGCGCGCGCTCCGCCCCCGCGCTGCGCATTCGGCGGGCGAGCGCGGCGCGAGGTATTCCGGGTTGGGCAGTGACGCAACCGTGGCGCGCCGATTCATGGCAAAAGTATCCCCCTCCAAGCAAGGCGATAATTCCGCTTCGGCTCCGAGCGCAACTCAGGCGCGCGGACTAGGATCGGGGCGAAGGGGCGTTTTCCGAATCGACGGGAGGAGCAGAGGTGGAGACAGCAACGCTGAACGGGACCTTCGCTGGGAAGGTGGTGAAGCCGAGCGACGACGGTTGGGACGATGCGCGCGTCGCCTGGAACCTCGCGGCCGACCAGAATCCGGCGCTGGTCGCCTACCCAGAGACCGCTGACGATGTCTCCGCGGCGATCAACTTCGCGCGAGCCAACGGGCTCGGAGTAGCGGCCCAGGGCACCGGCCACGGCGCTGGAGCGCGCGGCCCGCTGGACGGATCTCTCCTGCTGCGGATGGAGCGCATGAAGGGCATCGAGGTCGATCCCGAGAGCGGCACCGGCCGCTACGAGGCCGGGGTGCTCTGGATGGAGGCGAATCCCGCCGCCGGCGAGCACGGCCTCGCCAACCTCTCGGGCTCGGCCCCGGACATCGGGATCGTCGGCTACACGACCGGCGGCGGCTTCGGCTGGTGCGCCCGCGCCTACGGCCTCGCCTGCAACAGCGTGCGGGCGGTCGAGCTGGTGACCGCTGACGGCGAGCAGCGCCGCGTCGACGCCTCCAACGACGCCGACCTGTTCTGGGCACTGCGCGGCGGGGGCGGCAGCTTCGGCGTCGTCACCGCGATCGAGTACGACCTCGTCCCGCTGCGCGAGGTGTTCGCTGGAAGCGCGATCTATCCCGCCGACGAGCGGACGAGCGAGATCGTCAGCCGGTACTTCGATTGGGCGAACGACCTCCCAGTCGACGTCACGACGATCGTGCGGTTCCTGCAGCTGCCGCCGCTGCCGATGATCCCCGAGCCGCTCCAGGACAGGCCGTTGATCACGATCGGCGCCTGCTACGCGGGGCCGGAATCGGAGGGAGCCGAGCTGGTCCAGCCGATGCGCGAGCTGGGCGACCCGGTGATGGACACATTCGAGACCATGCCTCCCTCGGAGCTCCCCAGGGTGCACATGGAGCCCGAGGAGCCGGTGCCCGGCCTCGTCTACACGACGTCGCTCCGCGAGGCGCCGCAGGAGGCCGTCGACGCGTTCATCGAGACGGGTGGCCCGGAGTCCGGTTCGCCGCTCCTCTCCGCTGAGCTGCGTCAGTGCGGCGGCGCGCTCGGCGAGCCGGCGGAAGGAGGCGGCGCGCTCTCGCACCTCGACGCCCAGTACGTGTTCTGCGGCATCGGCCTGCCGATGAGCCCGGAGATGGGCGCAGCGATCGACCGTCAGATCGACGCCGTCTGCGACGCGCTCCAGCCGTGGGCGACGGGGAGCGTCTACTTCAACTTCGCTGATCGGCCGACGAACGCGGACTCGATCTTCGCGCCCGAGACGCTCGACCGGCTCCGCGAGGTGAAGCGCCGCTACGACCCGAACGGCCTGATCAGCGGCAACCACAACATCCCGGCCTGACGCGCTCGCAGCGCTGGGTATGCCGGGTGTAGACTGGCCCGGTCAATAAGGCCGCGTGGTCAAGGGAAGTCCGGTGAGAAACCGGCGCGGTCCCGCCACTGTGACCGGCGACGAGGGGTCGCACGAAGCCACTGGGGAGCCCTAGCAACCCGGGAAGGCGCGGCCCCGAAGCCGGGAGCCAGGAGACCTGCCCGCGGCAGCCGTTTCAACCCCTCGAGGAAAGGGTGGCTCCCATGAGAGAAATCACCGCGCCGGTCGCCGGCGTCACGGCGGCAGCGCTGGCGCTTGCCGCAACCCTGCTGTTCCTGCTCCCGGCTACGTCCGGTGCAAAGACCTCGCTCGTCGAGCTGCGCGTCGAAGGCCCGACCGGGCCGCTCGAGCCCGGCGCCTGGTACGTCGTGGGCTCGGACCGGATCAAGCGCGCGACCCAGGCCGACGAGTGCGTTCCCCGCCCCGGCTCGACCCTATTCAAGGGCGTGACCGCGCTCACCCTGCTCGGTTCAGCCGACGACGCGAACTCCGACCTTCGCGCCGTCCGCTACCGGAGCACGGATCTCGGCCCGCAGGTCTGCCAGGTCGGCGAGGAGAAGAGCTTCGGGCATTACCCGAACGCGAGCGCCGGCTTCCTCTACTGGGTCGACTACGTCAGCGGCTTCTCGAGCCCCGACGTCGCTGAGATCGAAAACGGGCAGAGCGTGCTCTGGTACCACGCGACGTTCCCGAGCGACCCGCCGCAGATCGGCGAGCCGTCGATCAACACCGGCCTCCCGCTGGAGCTCAAGGGCGTCCCGGCGCGCGACGCGGACGGGGAGTTCACCGCCCGCGTGGTCAGCCACGACTTCGACGGTACGCCTTCGCCGGTGAGCAACGCGACGATCGAGGGCGCCGAGAGCGTCACCCCGATCGGAGATGGCGAGTACGAGATCACCGTCGGTAACGGGCGTTCGGTGCTCACGGCCGAGCGCGGGGTCGACGTTCCCTCGAACCACGTCGAGACCTGCTCGCAGACGCCGCTCGCCAAGTGCCCGAAGGCACACGGCAGAACGATCTTCGGCTCCGATCGTGGCGATGAGCTGCGCGGTACGCGCGGGTTCGACGAGATCTCGTCGGGCGCCGGGGACGACGCGATCGACCTGCGCAAGGGCGGCAAGGACCGCGCCGACTGCGGCAAGGGCGACGACGTCGTCAGGATCAAGACTGGCGACGGTGACGACCCGATCGCGGACGACTGCGAGCGGGTCCGGAGGACCTGAGCGATTGGGATCGAGGTCGCAACGGCTGGCGCTTGCGGCACTGGCCGCGGCGATCGCCGGCTGCGGCCTCGGTCCCGGCTCCTCCTCCGACGGCACCGCGACCCTCACCGTGACCCGCGAGTACGGTCAGACTCCGATGGTCGAGGCCGAGGTCTCCGACCCTGACGAGTCCGAGACCGTGCTGCGACTGCTCGATCGAGAGGCGGACATCGAGACCCGCTACGGCGGCGGCTTCGTCCAGTCGATCGAGGGCGTCTCGGGCTCGACCGAGGGCGACCGGCGCTTCGACTGGTTTTTCTACATGAACGGGATCGAGTCGCCGGTGGGATCGGCGGACGTGCAGGTCAGTGGCGGCGACCGCGTCTGGTGGGATCACCGCGACTGGACCGACGCGATGCGGGTGCCCGCCGTCGTCGGCTCTTGGCCCGAGCCGTTTCTGCAGCACTCAGCGGGCGAGGACCGGCTGCCCGTACGGGTCGAGTGCGCAGGCGAGCGCGAGTCCTGCCGGGTTGCGGCCGACCGTCTCTCGGACGAGGGCGTGACCGTCAGCCAGGTGCCCTTCGGCCGCGATCCCGGCGGCGAGGCGCTCCGCGTCCTCGTCGGCCCCTGGAACGCGATCAGGCGGGATCCCGGGGCGGCGCAGCTCGAGGACGGCCCCTCCTCCAGCGGCGTCTTCGCCGACTTCACTCCGGCTGGCGCCGGCCTCGAGCTAATTGCGCTCAGCGAGCGCGCCGAGCCCGCATCACGGCTCGGCGCCGGGGCGGGCTTGGTCGCGGCGGTCCGCGACGGCGAGCGCCCGCCGACGTGGCTCGTGAGCGGGGTCGACGAGGCCGGGGTGCGCGCAGCGGCGGCGGCGCTCGGCGAGGACGCGCTCAGGGACCGCTTTGCCGTCGTGGTCGCGTTCGGCAGCGATGAGAGCCTGCCGGTACCGGTGGTGGAGGGCTGATGAGCTCGGCGCTCGCCTACGCGCCGCGGCCGACGCCGCTGGGGCGCGCCGCCCCCGGAGCCGCCGCGATCCACCTCTGGTCGTTCGCGGCGATCGCGTTCGTGGTCTCGAACCCGATCGTCCTCGCCGGCTGCGCCCTCGCGGTCGCGATCGCCGGCGTCGCGGCCGGCGCCCGCGCTGCGCTCGTCCTCGCCGTCCGCTGGGGGGCGACGCTGGGGATCGTGATCGTGGCCGTGAACGCGCTCGCGTCGCAGCGCGGCGACACGATCCTCGTCCGCGGCCCCGAGGTACCCGTCCTCGGGACGCTCGACATCACCGGCGAGGCGCTTGCGGAGGGCGGCGTCCTGGCGTTGCGGATCGCGATCGTCTTCGCGGCGTTCGCCGTTCACACCGCCTGCGTCGACCCCGACCGTCTGATGCGCCTCGCCCGCCCGCTGGCCAGGCGCTCCGCGTTGACCGCGACCCTGATCGCCAGGCTCGCGCCCCTGGCGGCGGCCGACCACGCCCGGGTCAGCGAGGCCGTCGCGCTGCGGGGCCCGGGGGCGGCGCCCGTCGGCCGCGTTGCATTGCTTCGACGCCTGGTATCGGGATCGCTCGACCGCGCCGTCGACGTCGCCGCCACGCTCGAGCTCCGCGGATACGCGGGCAAAGCGCCGGGCCGGGCTACCCGCCGGCCGCGGGCGCCCGGCGACCTCGCGTTCGCGCTCTCGGGGCTCGGCGCGCTCGGCCTGGCGGTGGCCGCGCGCCTCGCGGGCGTCGCCGGCTACGAGTCCTACCCGCAGATCACCCTCGACGCCGACGCCTCGACCCTGGCGCTCGCCGCCGCGCTTCCCGCCGCCGCGCTCGTCCCGCTTGCCCTCGACAGGATCCGGTCTCGCCGGATCCCGGAGCTTCGCCATGCCCACTGACCCGGCGATCGAGCTCACCGGCTTCTCGTACCGCTACCCGGGCGGGTCCGGGCCGGCGCTCCGCGACGTCGACCTGCGAATCGAGGCGGGCGAGATGGTGGTGCTCTCCGGCCGCTCGGGCTCGGGCAAGTCGACGCTGCTGCGCGCGGCCTGCGGGCTGATCCCGCACTTCCACGGCGGCGACGTGGCGGGCTCCGCCCGGATCCTCGGACTCGATCTTGCCCGCAACGGGCCGGCGGAGCTGGGGGCACTGGTGGGGATGGTCGCCCAGGAGCCCGAGACCCAGGTCGTCTCCGCCACCGTCCGCGGCGAGCTCGAGCTGCCGCTCGAGATCCGGGGCGAGGCGCCCGCCGCGCGCGCCCGCGCGGTTGAGGAGGCTGCACTCGCGCTCGGCATCGAGCGCCTCCTCGAGCGCCCGACCGCCTCACTTTCGGGGGGCGAGCTCCAGCGCGTGGCGCTGGCGGCCGCGCTCGTGTCGCGGCCCCGGCTGATCCTTCTCGACGAGCCGACTTCCCAGCTGGACCCGGTCGCGGGCGACGAGCTGATCGGCGTTCTTCGCAGGCTGAACGAGGAGTGGGGGGCGACGATCCTCATCGCGGAGCATCGCCTCGAGCGCTGCCTCGCCGCAGCCGATCGCGTCGTGGCGTTCGCCGAGGGCCGGCTTCGCTTCGACGGCCCGCCCGGAGCGTTCCTCGACTCGACCGTCGCCGCCGACCCGGCGCTGGCAACCCCGGCGGCGGCGCTCTTCGACGGCCTCGGCATCCGCCCGCTGCCGGTCGGGGTGAAGGCGGCAAGGCGCGCGCTCGCGGAGCGACGGCATCAAGCCCTCCAACCGCCGAACGTCCCGCGGTGCCTCCTATGAGGGGCATCCCGGGACGTTCGGCCCGTCGGCGGCGCCGGCGCTGACGGCCCGGCGACTCTGGGTCGAGCTCGAGTCCGGGGCCGGCAGGCATCGCGTGCTTCGTGGGCTTTCGCTCGAGATTGGCCGTGGCGAGCGGGTGGTCCTGATGGGACGGAACGGCGCCGGGAAGACGACCCTGATGCGCGCCGCGGCCGGCGTGCTTCCGGCCGCGGCCGGTTCGATCGCGGCGCCCGGCGGCGTTGCGCTGGCGGCACAGAGCCCGGCGGACATGATCGTGCGCGACCGCGTGGCCGACGAGCTTCCGGGGGACGAGGGCCGGGCCGCGCTGGAGCTCGTGGGCCTCGGCGCGGCCCGCGAGAGCGATCCGCGCGACCTGTCGGGCGGCGAGCGCCAGCGCCTGACGCTCGCGTTGGCGATGGCCGGCCGCACCGGCGCTGCTGCCGGGTCTCGTTTGCCTCGACGAGCCAACCCGGGGCATGGACGCGGCGCGCAAGCAGGGTCTCCGCGACTGGCTCGCGGGCGTGGCCGAGGCAGGCTCGGCGGTGCTGGTCGCGACGCATGACGTCGAGTTCGCGGCTCGTTTCGCCGACAGGGTCCTGTTGCTCGGCGAGGGCGAGCTCCTCGCCGACGGGCCACCGACCGAGGTCCTGGCGGGCGGCTGGTACTTCGCCACCGAGGTCGCCCGCGTCCTCGACGGAGCCGCCGTCACACCCGAGGCCGGGATCGAGCTGCTCGGCCGCAGCGCGGCGGCCGCCGATGCCGACGGGGTCGGCTCATGAGCTGGCAGGCCGCGTCGTTCGCCGGGCTCGCGATCGTGCTCGTCGTGGGTTTCGCGTGGTACGAGCGGACCCGGCCGAGCTCAAGGGTGGTCGCCCTGGTCGCCGCGCTCGCCGCGCTCGCGGTGGCCGGCCGCCTGGTGCTGGCGCCGGTGCCGAACGTGGTCGGCACGACCGACGTCGCGCTCCTGACCGGCTACGCGCTCGGCGGCGCGCCAGGGTTCGCCGTCGGTGCGCTGGCGGCCCCGATCTCGAACATCTGGCTCGGCCAGGGCCCGTGGACGATCTGGCAGATGGCCGGGTGGGGTATGGCCGGCCTGGCCGGGGCGGGGCTCGCCTGGGCGTTCGGCCGCCACGTCGGCCGTCTCGGCCTCGCGTGCGCATGCGCTGCGATGGGGCTCGTCTACGGCGCGCTGCTCGACCTTTCGGTCATGGTCACCTACGGAGGCGAGCAATCGCTCGACCGCTACCTCGCGCTCTCGGCCCGCGGCATCCCGTTCAACGTCGCCCACGCCCTCGGGAACTTCGTGATCGCCTTCGCCGCCGGCCCGGCGCTGGTGGCGATGATCGAGCGCTACCGGTCGCGCCTCGAGTTCCGGTGGCATCCGGCCGGCGCGCTTCCGATCGCCCTGGCAGCGCTCGCGCTGGCGGTCGCAAGCGGACCGCCCGACCCCGCTCGGGCGGGCGACACCGGCTCCGCGCAGGCCTGGCTCGAGCGCGCGCGCGAGGATTCGGGTGGCTACGCGGCGACGCCCGGCTCCAGCCCGAGCGTGCAGATGACTGGCTGGGCGATGCTGGGCTTGGAGGCCACGGGTCGCAACCCGCTCGACGTCGGCCCTCGCGGGCGGACCCCGGTCGACTACCTACGGCACAACGTGGGCAAGATCCGCTCGCCGAACGAGCTCGAGCTGGCGATCCTGGCGCTGGAGGCGGCCGGGGTGGACGCTGGCCGGTTCACCGGCCGCGACCTGGTCGCCGACCTGCGCCGCAGGCAATCGGCGGACGGCTCCTGGCAGGGTCAGGTCAACCTGACCTCCTACGCGGTGCTCGCGCTGCGCGCCGCCGGCAGCTCGAGCGGGGTCGCGAATGCGGCCGGCTGGCTCAGATCGGCGCAGAACGAGGACGGCGGCTACGGCTTCGGCCCCTCGCAGCCGTCGGATCCCGACTCGACCGGCGCGGCGATGCAGGGACTGGCGGCCGCGGGGTCGGGCGCGCTCGGCGACGCGATCACATATCTGCGGGAAACCCAGCGCCGCGAGGGCGGCTGGGGACTCAACGAGACCGGTGTGACGAACTCGCAGTCGACGGCGTGGGCCGTGCAGGGCCTCGTGGCCGGGGGTGTCGATCCCGGGGAGGTCGAGCGCCGTGGCCGCTCGGGGCTCGACTACCTGGCGGCGCGCCAGCGCGGGGACGGCTCCTACGCCTACAACTCCGCGAGCGCCCAGACGCCGGTTTGGGTTACGTCGCAGGCGGCGCTGGCGGTGAGCCGCGAGGCGCTGCCCGTGGAGCCGGTTCCGCGGGGTGGCGGCGGCGCGCCGTCGCCTGATGTGGAGTCGGGCGTGGAGCCGCCTGCGTCGACCGCGCCGGAGCCCGCGTCCGGCGATTCGAAGCCGCGCAGCTCCGATCGGGGTGCCCGCGACCGCAAGCGCTCGAAGAAGGGCGATGATGGGGGAGAGGAAGCTGGGCGAGGTCCGGCCGCGCCCGCTGAGCCCGCCGCCGCGGTTCTCGCTGAGCAGGCGTCCGGGACGAGTTCAGCGTCCGATGAGCCGGACGGGGACTCGACCGCGGCGTTCGTCGCGGCGGGGCTGGGGTGCCTGGCGCTGGCGCTGGGTGCCGGCTGGTTCTGGTACCGGCGGCGGCTGCCGTGATCCGCTCCGCCCAAGTGGTTGCCAATACCCGCGAATAGCGCGGGAAACAGCAACCACCCCGGTGTGGCGCGTCGGTAGGTTCTGTCCGTGGACGTTGACGAGGCGATTCGGGGGCGGCGCACGCATAAGGCGTACAGGCCCGAGCCGGTGCCGCCCGAGGTACTCGACGAGCTGTTCGAGCTGGCGCGCTGGGCGCCGAACCACAACCTGACGATTCCCTGGCGGTTCCGGGTGCTCGGCCCGCAGGCACTCGAGCGCCTCAAGGTGGCGGCGGGGCCGGAGGCGGCGGCGAAGCTCGACCGTGCGCCGACGCTGGTCGTCTGCTCATGCGCGCTCACCGACGACGAGGTCCAGAACGAGGAGGACCTGCACGCAGCGGGGATCGCCGCGTACATCGTCCTGCTCGGTGCCCACGCCCGCGGCCTCGGCGGGTACTGGCGGACGCCGGCGGTCTTTCGCGACCCTGCGGGACTCGAGGCCGTCCGGGTGCCGGAGACCGAGCGCTTCGTCGGGCTGATCCACCTCGGCAAGGCCGCCGGCGACAAGCCCGCCCCGGAGCGCCCGCCGCCCGAAGCCGTCGTCACCTACCTCGACTGATGCTCTCCCGCGCCGACGCGCAGCGTGCCCTGACCGAGGAGGAGTTCGACGTCGTCGTCGTCGGCGGCGGGATCACCGGCGCGGGGGTTGCGCTGGACGCCGCCTCCCGCGGCTACACGGTCGCGATCATCGAGCGAGCCGACTGGGCCTCGGGCACGTCGAGCCGCTCGTCGAAGATGGTCCACGGCGGGCTTCGCTACCTCGAGAACTTCGACCTCGGGTTGGTCCGCGAGGCGCTGCTCGAGCGCCAGCTCCTGGTCGAGCTGGCGCCGCATCTGGTCTATCCGACTCCATTCCTCGTCCCGAGCCTCGGCGACGACCCGAAGAACCGGATGCTCGGGATCGGGCTCAACATGTACGACGTGATGGCGACCACCCGGGTCGGCTCCGGCCGCCGGGAGCGCCGCCGCGAGACCGCGCTGCGGGGAGAGGGCTCCGAGACCGCGCCGCCGCCCGAGCAGTGGGCGCCCGATCGGCACCGCACGATCACCGGCGAGGAGGCGGCGGACTTGATTCCGGCGCTTCGGCCGCGGAAGCCGCGCGAGGCCTATCTCTTCTACGACTGCCAGACCGACGACGTGCGGCTCGTGCTGACGGTCCTCGGCGAGGCCGAGCGGTTCGGGGCGGTGCCGCTGAACGGAGCCGAGGTCGTCGACCTGATCGAGGAGGGCGGTCGCGCCGCGGGCGTGGTCTGCGAAGACGCCGAGTCCGGCGAGCGCTTCGAGGTCCGTGCCGCGAACGTGGTCAACGCGACCGGCGTGTGGGCGGACCGGCTCCGGCCCGACGAGATCCACGACGAGGAGGAGATCCCGCGGATCTCGCCGAGCCGCGGCACGCACGTGACCGTGTCGTTCGACGACCTCGACATCGGGCGCGCGGCCTGCGTCGTGCCCGCGGGTGAGGACCGCCGGATCTTCGCCCTGCCCTGGTACGGCCGGACCCTGATCGGCACCACCGACCGCGACTACGACGGCGACATCGACCACGTCGAGCCCTCCGGCGACGACATCGACTACCTGCTCCAGGCCGCCAACGACTTCTTCGGCACGTCGCTCGACCGCTCGCGGATCACCGGCGCCTACGCCGGCGTCCGGCCCCTGATCTCCTCCGGCGACCCGCACAAGTCCGTTGACATCTCGCGCAAGGCGGAGCTGTACGAGACGTCGTCGGGGCTGATCACGATCACCGGCGGCAAGCTCACAACCTGGCGCCGCATGGCGAAGCAGGTCGTCGACCGGCTGGTCGAGCGCGAGGGCCGCGATGCGCCCTGCCGGACTCACGACCTGCCGCTCGGGATGCCGGCCGACGAAGAGGACCTCGCGCCGCCGTCGGGCCTCGACGGGTCCCTGCCGGACGGCCACCGCGAGCTGCTCGCCTTCCGCTACGGGCACGCCGCGCGTCACGTCCTCCGAATCGCGGGCGACCGCCCCGAACTGGCGCGTCCGATCGCCGACGGGATGCCCGACCTGCTGGCGGAGGCGGTGATCGCCGCGCGGCTCGAGCAGGCCCGCTCGGTCGCCGACGTCCTGTTGCGCCGTACGAGGCTGGGGCTCCTGGCGGCGCCGCAGCTGCGAACGGCGGGCGACGTGATGCCAGTCGCCGAGGCGCTGGGCGGCGAGCTCGGGTGGGACGCAAACCGCGTTGCGGCCGAGGCTGACCGCTGGGTCGCGGACGCCGCGGCCGAGGGGATCGACCCGGCGGGCGGCTGACGACCGCCCGCTGATCTAACCTGGGCGCATGAGGCTTTTCATCGACACCGGATCCGTCGCCGAGGTCGAGGAGATCGCCCAGTGGGGCGTCCTCGCAGGCGCCACCACGAACCCCTCGCTGCTGGCGAAGGAGGACGGCGATCCCGGCGACATCGTGAGAAGGATCTGCGACCTGGCCGGCGGCCCGACCTCGGCCGAGGTCGTCTCGGAGGATCCCGACGGGATGATCGCCGAGGGCCACGCCCTCGCCGAGCTGCACGAGCACGTCGTCGTCAAGGTCCCGTTCTGCAAGGAGGGCCTCGAGGCCACGCACGCGCTGACCTCGCACGGGATCCCCGTGAACATGACCCTGGTCTTCTCGCCGAACCAGGCGCTGCTCGCGGCCGGCGCGGGGGCGACCTACGTGTCGTGCTTCATGGGCCGGCTCGACGACATCTCGGTCGATTCCGGAGGCGTCGTCGCCGAGATCGTCGAGTGCTTCCGGGCCGGAGGCGTGACCTCGCAGATCATCGCCGCCTCGATCCGGCACCCCGAGCACGTGATTACCGCCGCCCAGCTCGGCTGCGAGATCGCGACCGTCCCGGCCAAGGTCCTTCGGCAGATGCTCGACCACCCGCTGACCACCGCCGGCGCCGAGAAGTTCAAGGCGGACTGGGAGACGCGGCCCGAGTTCGGCGAGTGGCTGAAGGGGCTCGTGGCCACGCGCGAGCAGACCGTCCGGGCCAAGTAGGACTAAGCGACCGGATATAACTCGGCGCTCGCATGAGCGCTTCCGAGCTGCAAGAGCTGCATCTGGCCGACCTCCACGCCCGCGCGGCCGAGGCCGGCATCGAGGGCTACCGCTTGCTTCGCCGCGACGAGCTGATCGAGCGCCTGGAAGGCGGCGGCGACGAAGAGGAGCAAGAGCGTCCCCCGCGCCGCCGCAGCCGCCGTGGCGGCCGCGGCCGGGGTGGGCGTGAACGCGAGCGACTCGCGGCCGAGGACCGGCCGTCAGGGGACCGGGGTCGCGAGCGGGACCGGCCGAGCGCCGGCGAGGACGCGGAGCCCGACGCGACGGAGGACGTGACCGGGATCCTCGAGCTGACCCGCCAGCGCCACGGGTTCCTGCGGCTCGGCGGCCTGCGGACGCGCGATGACGACGTCTACGTCTCGGCCTCGCAGGTGCGCCGCTGCGAGCTGCGCCCCGGCGACGAGGTCTCGGGTCCCGCCCGCGAGCCGCGCCGCGGGGAGCGCCACCGCGCGCTGGTCCACGTGGACAAGGTGAACGGGGGCGAGCCCCAGGAGGAGGGCCGCACCGACTTCGACTCGCTCACCCCGGTCCCACCATCGCGCCCGATCGAGCTTGCCGCCGACGCCGGCCCGCTGGCGCGCTCGGCGAACCGGCTCTCGCCGCTCGCCTACGGCCAGCGCGTGCTCGTCCGCGCGGCCCCACGCCCGGAGCGGACGGCCCTTCTGCGCGAGCTCGGCCAGGGGATCGCTGCCGGTGAGGCGCGACTGATCGTCCTGCTGATCGACGAGCGTCCCGAGGAGGTTCCAGCGTGGGAGGCGGCGCTGCCGCAGGCCGAGCTCGCGCTCGCCCCGGCCGACCTGGCCCCGTCCGAGCAGATTCGGATCGCCGAGCTGGCGCTCGAGCGCGGGAGACGCATCGCGGAGGCCGGTGGCGACGCGGTTCTGATCTGCGACTCGCTCACCCGCCTTGCGGTGGCAGCCGACGGGGTCGCCGAGGTGAAGCGGCTCTTCGGGTCGGGTCGCGAGCTGGCCGAAGAGGGGACCGGCTCGCTGACGGTCGTCGCCACGACTCTCGCGGACGGCGAGGACGAGGGCGCGGCGGAGCGTGCGGTGGCGACGACCGAGACCGGCGTCTTCACGGTCGACGAGGTCGTCGCCGACGCCGGCGTCTGACGCGGTCGCTAGCGCCGGTAGGCGAGGGTCGCCCAGGAGGGCTCGCGGCTGAGCTCGATCGGCTCGGCGTCGCGTTCGGGCTGGACGTAGCCGAAGCTGTGGGTGGTGTCGTCGAAGACGACGTCCAACTCGCCCTCCTTCACCCGCTGGTCGAGCCAGGCGCCGCGGAAGACCAGGCGGCGGAGCCAGTGAACCAGGCTGCGGTTCGCGGGGCCAACGAGCTCGGTCCAGTGCTCGTTTATGTGCTCGCCCAGGGTCGAGGTCGGCTCGCGGATCTCGCCGTTTACCGCCAGCTCGAGCAGGTCGTGGAGCTCGTCGGTCGCGAGCCCGTGCTCGACGAAGTCGAGCTTCACCGCGGCCTGCTCGACCCGCTGCGCGAAGTCCTGCTCGTTGAAGGAGAACCGGAGCTCGCCGTACTCGAGGACGTAGTCCGAACCTGATTCGTAATTGCCCCGGCGGGTGGCCTTCTCCACTTTCTTCCTTCTTCTCCGATTTCCCCTGACGGCCACTCGGCCGCCGTTCAAGCGAGCCGGGCCATCTTTTCCGAAATCGTCGGTCCTCGCCAGTAGATGATCACATCTGAACGAGGGTTTGCACCGCCGACGTCGAAGGGAGCCCGTTTCGGCCGGCCGGGGCACGCGCGGGGCCGCCGGGGTTCTCTGTCGCGCTCGTGCCCCTCCGCGACGAAAGGCCCGCCTGATGCTCCCGAAGATCGACCCGCTCGGGGTCGTGGTCGTCTGCGAGGACGACGCCGCGACGCTCGAGCTCCTGTGCGACCACCTGCAGGCGGACCGGTTCGACGTCGTCCCGGCGCCGACCGCCGCCGACGCGCTCCGTCACTGCCAGTACCGAAGCCCGGACCTCCTCCTTCTCGACCTGGTCCTGCCCGACGCCTCCGGGCTCGACGTCCTGCGGGAGATCCGCTCGGCCGAGCGCACCACCGGCCGCTACGACTCGGGCCTTCCCGTGATCGTCTTGAGTGGCCGCACCAGCGAGGTCGACCGGGTCCGCGGGCTCGAGGAGGGCGCGGACGACTACGTCGGCAAGCCGTTTCACTACCCAGAGCTATCGGCTCG
Source organism: uncultured bacterium (assembly GCA_963753385.1). GTDB lineage: Bacteria > Actinomycetota > Thermoleophilia > Solirubrobacterales > 70-9 > JALZKA01. Next base: position 236,461 of record CAVWCC010000010.1, on the reverse strand, counting down.
TGTCCGGTCGGTGCTTCGCCGCCGCTCCGACCAGCGCGGTGGCGCGATCCGGATCGGTGATCTCCGAATCGACGCATCGCGTCGCGAGGTTCAGGTGGACGGCGAGCAAGTGACGCTTGCCAACAAGGAGTACGAGCTGCTGCTCGCGCTGGCGTCCGAGCCGCGGCGCGTGTTCACCAAGTCGGAGCTCCTGCGCGACGTTTGGGACTTCAAGACGATGGGCCGCACTCGCACGCTCGACTCGCATGCGAGCCGGCTGCGGCGCAAGCTCGATCCGGAGGGCTGTCGGTTCGTGCAGAACGTTTGGGGCGTCGGCTACCGCCTGGTGCCCTCATGAGCGACGTAAGTCGCGAAAGCAGGTTGGCCCCCCTGGTAAGGGCTTGTCCGTCGTGAACGTGGATCCGCTCGCCGAGCTCGCCGGGATCGCCGGGGCGACCCTGCCGGTGGCGATGACGATGGCGGTCGTCGCGGTCCGCGACCGGGTCCGCGGGGGGCGCCGGCGGCGAGCTCTCAACGAACGCCTGCACGAGCTGCGACGGCCGCTCCAGGCGCTCGTCCTTGCCGCGAAGCCCGCACCGGCGAGCGGGCCTGACCCGCTCGAGCTTGCGCTGGCGGCCCTGCGCGACCTCGACCGCGAGGTGAACGGCGAGCGGCCCGAGCTGCGGCGTCGCCCGGTCGAGGCCCGGATGCTCGCGATCGCCGCGGCCGAGCGCTGGCGCGCCCGGGTAGCCGGAGCGGGGCGGCGGATCGCCGTGCGCTGGCGGTGCACCGACGAGATCGCCGACGTTGACCCTGTGCGCGTCGCGCAGGCGCTCGACAACCTGATCGCGAACGCGCTCGAGCACGGCAGCGGCAAGATCACGATCGAGGGCGCCCGGCGCGGCGCCCGGATCGAGTTGGCGGTGCGCGACGGTGGCGCCCGGCGGCCGCAGCGCGTCCGCGAGCAGCGCGAGCCGCGTCGCGGCCACGGCTTGCGGCTGACACGTGCCATCGCCCGCGGGAACGGTGGCCGCCTTCGCATGCGAACCGCCGGCCACGGAACCGTCGCGGCCCTCGAGCTGCCGATGGCCGCGGGCCGCGAGCGGCGCACGGGGGCCGCTCCCGCGCACCAGCGTCGGTGAGCCCGCGGGTCCGGTCCGGGATCTTCGCCGCGGGTGCACTCGCCTGCGGGCTGCTCTCGGCCGCGCTCGCGGGCGGCGCGGCCGCGCCGCCCGGAAACGGGCTCGGCGAGCTGCGTCCCGTGGTGGTCACCGCGGCGCCGCTCGAGCGGGGAACGACCCTGGAACGCTCGCAGGTGGAAGGCGCTCTCGAGGAGCGGCGAGTCCCCGTGGCGTCCGCCCCACCCGACGTCCTGGGCATCCCCGCCGAGGCGCTCGGCCGCCGGCTCGCCGTCTCCCTGCCGGCGGGCTCGTACCTCACGGCGGCGAGCCTCGCCTCCGGTCCCGGTCGGCCTCCGGCGCGCGCGGGCTCGCCACGCGGCACGACGCCAGTCGAGATCACCGTCGTCGGCGCCGGTGCCCTCGAGGCCAGCCGGACCGAGGCCGGCGCCGCGGTTGCCGTGGTCGTCAGCGGGGAGCCCGGCCCCGGTCCCGCGGTCGGTCGCACGCGCGTCGCGGCCGAGGGCGTCCCGCTGCTCGCTCTCAGGAAGGCCCCGGCCGAAACCGGGCTCGGCACAGACCGCTGGATCGCGACGCTGGCGCTGACCCGCGGGCAGGCGTTGCGGCTGATCCGAGCCGATTCCGCCGCCGCCTCGATCCGGTTGCTCGCGCGCTGATCAGGAGCGCAGCGCGTCGTCCACCGCGAACCACGCAGCGCGCAGGTCCACCCGCCCGCCCCGGAACGGGACCCCCTCGGCCTCGAGAAGCCGGCGTTGGCGCTCACCGACGGCGAGCGAGCCGTCGGCCCGCACGACGCGGTGCCATGGGAGGTCCGGCTCGTTCGCGTTGGCCAGCACGGCGCCCGCCCGCCGCGGGGCCTCCGGGCAGAGGTCACCGTAGGTTGCGACGAAGCCGGACGGGATCGAGCGGACGCGGCGCAGGATCTCGGCGTCGCGCTCCTCGGCGCCGGCGGCCGTCATTCGCCCAGTGCACGATTGAACGCGGCGACCGCGTCCTCGCCGCGCGCCGCGAAGACGACGCGCTCGAGCCCGCTCCCCTCAGCGAGGTGCCGACGGACCTCCTCGACCTCGATCGCGGCGGCCTCGTCGAGGGGGAACCCGCCGACCCCCGTCCCGAACGCGACGAGGGCGAGAGATCTGCATCCGACCTCGTCGGCGACCCGGAGCGTCGCCGCGGTCGCGGCGCGGATGATCTCGGCCGAGGTCGGGCCGCCGAGCTGCATGGTCGCCGCGTGGATCACCCAGCGGCACGGCAAATCGCCGGCGCCGGTCGCAACGGCCTCGCCGAGGCCGATCGGCGCCAGCGCGCTCGACTCCTCCTGAATCGAGCGCCCGCCCGCGCGGACGATCGCCCCGGCGACCCCGCCGCCGTGCGCGAGGTCCGTGTTCGCGGCGTTCGCGATCGCGTCGACCTCGAGCTTCGTGATGTCGGTGTCGATGGCCTCGATCGTCCCCATAGATCAATCCCCTACCGGGGGGGCGAAGTTCGTTTCGCGCCTTGCGTCGCTCATCAGATCACTACCCGATTCGGCGGCTCCTCGCCCGCGAGCGCCGCGAGCGCGTTGCGCGCCGCCAGCTCGGCCATCCCGTCGCGCGCGGTTCGGGTCGCAGAGCCGATGTGGGGGAGGAGCACGCAGCGCGGGGCGGCGAGGAGCTCGGCCGGGACGTCGGGCTCGTGCTCGTAGACGTCGAGCCCGGCGGCGCCGATCGCGCCGACCGTGAGCGCCCGCGTGAGCGCCGCCGAGTCGACGAGCGGCCCGCGTGAGGTGTTCACGAGCACGGCTGAGGGCTTCATCGCGTCGAGTTCGGCCGCGCCGATCAGGTGGTGGGTCTCAGCGCCTGCCGGGGCGTGCAGGCTGACCACGTCCGCGCGCTCGAGCAGTTCGGCCAGCTCGGCGCGGGTCGCGCCCAGCACGCGCTCGGCCTCGGGCTTGTCCGAGCGGGCCGCGTAGAGCAGCTCGCCCGCGAGCGGGCGGACGAGCTCGGCGTAGCGGGTGCCGATCCGGCCGAGGCCAACGATCCCGAAGGTCGCCCCGCTGAGCTCTAGGCCGAGGAAGGCCTCGGGGTCCCAGCCGGTCCAGCGCCCCGCCCGAAGCTCGGCCTCCGCATCGCTCGTCCGCCGCGCCGCCGCCACGGTCAGCGCCAGCGCCAGCTCCGCGGTCGCGTTGGTGAGCACGTCGGGCGTGTTGGTCACCGCGACGCCGCGCTCGCGGCAGGCGTCGAGGTCGACGTTGTCGTAGCCGACCGCGAAGTTCGCGACGACGCGGAGCTCGGGGCCCGCCGCGTCCAGGAGCTCCGCCCGGACCGGCACGCTCGGGTCAGCGACGATCGCCGCGCAGCCGGGCGCGAGGCGAAGGAGATCCTCGTTCGTCGCGTCGAGGCCGCCCTCGCGCACCTCGCAGCCGGCACCGGTGAGCAGGTCCAGGCCCGTCCGCAGGAGCCGGCGGCAGACGAGCACTCTCGGCTTGGTCACGTGTCTCACGCTATCGCCCTCCGCAGGAGTAACCGATGTGTTACAGTTCAGGAGTAACCAAACGGTTTCACTAAAGCAAAGGAGGATCGGATGACGGAGGACCGGATCGAGCGGGATGTGCTGATCGAGGCACCGGTCGAGCGCGTCTGGGCGCTGATCACCCAGGCCGAGCACCTCGGCACGTGGTTCGGCGACGCCGGGGCGGACATCGACCTGCGCGAGGGCGGCGAGCTCGAGCTTCGCTGGGCGGAGCACGGCAAGGCCCGCGGCCGGATCGAGCGCGTTGACGAGCCAACTGCGTTCGCGTTCCGCTGGGCGCCGTTCAAGGATCCGGGCGGCAGCGAGCCGGTCAACGGGAACTCGACGCTGGTCGAGTTCACGCTCGTCGCCGAGGGCGACGGGACGCGTCTCCGTGTGGTCGAGACCGGTTTCGCCGGCCTCAAGGCCTCGCCCGAGCAGCAGGCCCGCAACTACGAGGGCAACACCGAGGGCTGGTCGTTCGAACTCGGCGAGCTCGTCGACTACGCGACCAAGGTGCGCGCGTGAAGGACGCCCGGACCGACGTGTTCGCGGCTCTGGCCGATCCGACTCGCTGGCGCCTCCTGGAGGCGCTGGCGGGTCGGGGACGGGGCACCGCGACGACTCTTGCGAGCGAGATGCCCGTGAGCCGCCCGGCGGTGATCAAGCACCTCGCGGTGCTCGGCCGCGCCGGTTTGGTGGAGCGGCGGCGGGTCGGCCGAGAGGTCATCTTCGCGATCCGAACCGAGCCGCTCCAGGAGACAGCGATTTGGATGGCCGGCCTCGCGTCGGACTGGGACCAGCGGCTCGCCGCGCTGAAGCGGCTCGCCGAGCAGACCGCCTGATGACCGGAAAGAGGAACGAGACAGGAGGAACCCCAATGCAGACCGAGACCAAGAACGCGATCAACACACATCCGATCGTGTCGGCGCAGGAGTGGAAGGCCGCGCGCGAGGAACTGCTCGTGAAGGAAAAGGCGCTAACCCACGCCCGTGACGCGCTCGCCGCCGAACGGCGCCGGATGCCGTGGCTGGCCGTGGAGAAGGAGTTCGCGTTCGATGGCCCCGATGGCCGTGCGAGCCTGCTCGATCTGTTCGACGGACGCCGTCAGCTGATCATCTACCGCTTCTTCTACGAGCCCGGCGTCGATGGCTGGCCCGAGGCTGGCTGTCCCGGCTGTTCCTGGGTCACCGATCAGATCACCCACCCCGCCCATCTGAACGCTCGCGACACGACGATCGCGCTCGTCTCGCGTGCGCCGCAGGCCCACCTCGAGCGCTGGAAGGCGCGGATGGGCTGGGACGCTCTCCCCTGGTACACGCTGACCGACGACTTCGATAGCGACTTCGACGTCGGCGAGTGGCACGGAACCAATGTCTTCTACCGCGACGATGACGATCGGATCTTCCGCACGTACTTCGTCGACGGCCGCGGCGACGAGGCATTGGGCGGCCTCTGGGCCTACCTCGACATCACCGCGCTCGGGCGCCAGGAGGATTGGGAGGACTCGCCCGAGGGCTACCCGCAGACGCCGGCCAACGTGTGGATCAGGCGCCACGACGAGTACGACGCGCCGGCCGACTCCGAGGCGGCCAACGCGATGACCGCGCAGGTCGAGCGCGGCCGGGCCGCGGGGCAAACGAGGAGCTCGGGCTAGCCGCCATCGCTATTTTGGATCCAGGATGTCCCGTCGCGCCTGGATCCTGTTCGCCTCGGTCTCGGTCATCTGGGGCGTTCCGTACCTGTTCATCAAGATCGCGCTCGACGATGGTGCGTCGCCGCTGCTCGTGGCATGGGGCCGGGTCGCGATCGGCGCGGCGCTCCTCTTGCCGATCGCCTGGAAGCTGGGATATCTCGACGGGCTGCGCTCGAAGGCGCGCCCGCTGGTGGCCTTCTCGATCGCCGAGTGCGGCCTCCCGTGGTGGTTGATCCCGCTCGGGGAGCAGCATGTGTCCTCCTCGCTCGCGGCGATCCTGATCGCCGCGCTGCCGCTCGTGACGGCGCTGATCGCGTTCCGCATCGATCACACCGAGCGTGTGCGGGGCCTGCGGCTCGTCGGCCTGTTCGTCGGTCTCGGGGGCGTCGTCCTGCTGCTCGGAATCGACGTTGGCGGACAGTCGAACGAGCTCCTCGGCGCGCTCGCGATTCTGGGGGCGACGCTCTGCTACGCGACCGGCCTCTTCATCGTCAAGCGGCACTTCTCCGACGTCAACCCGATCGGGGCCGTCGCGGTGGCGCTTGCGATCAGCACGGTGATGCTGGCACCGGCCGGGCTCAGCTCGATCCCCGGCTCGGAGGTGAGCGGTGGAGCGATCGCCTCGATCGTCGTGCTCGGCGCCGTCTGCTCGGCGCTCGCCCTGATTCTGTTCTTCAACCTGATCGCCGACGTCGGCGCGACGCGCGCGAGCGTCATCACCTACGTGAATCCGGCTGTCGCCGTCCTCCTCGGCGTCGCGATCCTCGGCGAGAGCCTCGGGGCCGCCGCGGTCGCGGGGATGCTGCTGATCCTCGCCGGATCGTGGCTCTCGACCGGCGGCAGGCTGCCGCCCGGCCTGGCAGCGGTGGCGACGGCGCTGCCGCGCCGGCGTCGGCGCGAGGCGCCGGCCCGGCTCGCGGTGGGGGAGAGTTAGCGACCGCACAGCCTCTTATGGGTGATGGACGCCGCCGAGCGCCACACCCAGGCCTTCGTCCAAGAGCTCCGCGAGCGCCTCGCCGCCGAGCGGCGCTCCGAGGCGGCGGCCGGGCGCCTCGGCGGCGACCTCGCCGACGCCGTCGCTGACCTTGTCGACCGCGAGGCCGGGGTCCTGGGGGACGAACGGCGGGCCGAGCTCACCGAGCTGGTCATACGCGAGACGGCTGGCCTGGGGCCGCTCGAGGACCTGCTCGCCGATCCCGCCGTCGAGGAGGTGATGGTCAACGGGGCGGAGCGGATCTACGTCGAGCGGGGCGGGCGCATCGAGCCGGCGCCGGTGAGGTTCGGCGACGAGCGCGAGGTCCGCGAGACGATCGAGCGGATGCTGGCGCCGACTGGGCGACGGGTCGACGAGCTCTCGCCGATGGCCGATGCGCGGCTCGCCGACGGGTCGCGCGTGAACGTGGTCGTGCCGCCGCTGGCGGTCGACGGTCCCGCGATCTCGATCCGGCGCTTCGGCGCGGAGCGCCCGGGCCCCGCGGAGCTGGTCGCGTCGGGGTCGGTGGCGCCCGAGGCGGCGGACCTGGTCGAGGGCGCTGTGCGCGCCAGGCGCACGGTGCTGGTGACGGGTGGGACCGGCTCCGGCAAGACAACGCTCCTGAACGCGCTCTCGGCCTGGATCGAGCCGGCCGAGCGGGTGATCACGATCGAGGACGCGGCCGAGCTTCGCCTGCGCCAGCCCCATGTCGTCCGGCTCGAGAGCCGGCCGGCGTCGGTGGAGGGAAGGGGGGAGGTGACGATCCGCGACCTGCTGCGAAACGCGCTGCGGATGCGCCCTGATCGGATCGTGATCGGCGAGGTGCGCGGCGCCGAGGCGCTCGACCTGCTCACCGCGCTCAACACCGGCCACGACGGCGCCCTCTCCACCCTGCACGCGAACTCCCCCGAGGACGCGCTGCGGCGGCTCGAGACCCTGGCGCTGATGGCGGGGGTGGGGCTGCCCCACGACGCGGTGCGAGACCAGGTGGTGCGGGGCTTGGACCTGATCGCCCACATGCGCCGCGAGGCGGACGGGGCGCGCCGCCTCGTCGCGATCGGCGAGGTGGTGCCTGCGGCGGGCGCCGTCGCGGTGCGCGAGCTGTGGGCGGCCTGACCCCGGCGGTGCTCGCGGCCGGCGTCGCCGGCGGCCTCGCCGCCGTCGCGGCGCGGGATGCGCTCCGGGCGGCGCCGTCGGTTGCCGAGTGGCTCGGCCAGGCAGTCGAGCCGCTTCGCCGCGCCGGCAGCGAGGGCTATGCGCCGAGCGCGGCCGAGCGGCGGCGGCTGGGCCTGCTGCTGGGAGCCGCGCTCCTCTTCGCGGGAACGTGGATGCTCGGCCCGGCGCCGGCGGCGCCCCTCGCCGCCGCCGGGCCCGCGGCGGCGAGCTGGGCGGTGGCCTCGCGCTCCCGGCGCTACCGGCGCGGGATCGAGAGCGCGCTGCCCCGGATTGCCACCGCGACGGCGGATGCGCTTGCCGCCGGCCGGTCGACCCGCGCGGCCCTGCACGGAGCCGCGGGCTCGCTGGAGGGGCCGGCGGCCGTCGAGCTCTCGCGGGTGCGCGCCGACCTCGAGCTTGGCGCGCCGCTCGAGGGAGCGTTGGGCGGCCTTCGCGAGCGCATCCGCTCGCCGCGGGTGGACTCGTTCTGCGCCGTCCTCCTCTCACAGCGAATCGCGGGTGGCGACCTGGTGGCGCTCCTTCGCCGCTATGCCGAGGCTGCAGCCGCGCGAGAGCGGGCGCAGGCCGATGCCCGCTCGGCCACCGCCCAGGCTCGCTTCACCGGGCTCCTCGTCTGCGCGATGCCGGCGGGCGCCGCGTTGCTCGCGGAGCTCCTCGCACCGGGGTTCGTCGGCGGGCTGATGCGAAACGGGGCGTCGCTGGCGCTGCTAGCCGCCGGGGCGATCCTGCAGCTGGCCGGGTTCGCTGCCATCGGGCGGCTCGGGCGGGTAGGCGTCCCGTGAGCCCGGTACTCGCCGGGATGGCCGGCCTGCTGCTGTTCGCGGCCGCCTGGGAGCTGATGGGCCTCGGTGCGCCGCGCCGCGTTCGGAGCGTCGGGGAAAGGCTCGTGCGCTCGCGGGATGCGCTCGTTCCAAGGGCGGTCGGCATGCTCGCCGGCAGCCTCGCGTTCCTGGTGATCGCGCCCGCCGCGCCCGGGCGGCTCGCGCCGCCGCTTGCGATCGGGCTCGTCGCCGCCGGCTTCCTGGCCCCGCAGGCGTATGCGGAGCGTGCCGCGCGCCGCCGCCGGGCCGCGCTCGTCGATGCGCTACCCGACGCCCTCGACCTGCTCGCGGTCGGCGCGGCGTCCGGCCGCAGCCCGGCGGCCCTGTTCACGGAGATCGCCGCGGGAGGGGAGGGGCCGCTCGCAACCGAGCTTGCCGTCACGGTCGCCGAGCTCGACATCGGCACGCCGCTCGCCGGCGCGCTCGCTCGGCTTCGCGCCCGCACCGGCGCCCCCGAGGTGGGCGCGCTGGGCGCCGCGCTCGAGCGCTCGCGGCGCTACGGCTCGCCGCTCGCCGACCAGCTCCACGCCCAGGCCGCAGCCCTGCGGCGCGAGGAACGGCGCCGCGTCGAGGAGCGCGCGGCCCGCGCCGCCCCGAAGATCCAGCTCGTGGTCGCCCTCGTATTGGTGCCTTCGGCACTGCTGGCGATCGCGGCGGCGCTGGTCGCCCACTCGGACGCCCTGTTCGGCGCGCTGTAGCCGTTACTCGGTGGCTTCCTCGTGCAGCCGGCGCGCGATCACCGCTGCGCCCTCGCAGAACGCGTCGAGCTCGTGCGCTGTCTTCTTGTGGCCCTTGATGTTGACGACGAGGCCTCCGGCGGAGAGCTCGAACGCGAGCCCCTCGTGTGCCTCTTCGCCGAGCCACACGATGAACGTGGGGGTGAAGACCTGGCGCGCCCGGCTCATGTCGTCGTTCTTCCCGGCGAAGATCTCGAACTTCTTGTCCGCCAGCTCGCTCTCGACCTCGACGCGCTGCCGGCTGCGGAAGACATCCTCGGCGGAGTCCATGAACCGGAAGCCGAAGCGCCGCTGGAGCGCGAGCTCGCTCAGGAACGGGGCGGTCTCGGGAAGCTGGGTCACCGCGACCGTGAAGTGGTAGTAGGTCGTCTGGCGGTTCCCCTTGGAGTCGGTGGACTGCTCCTCGTACGTGTACAGTGCCAGCGCGCCCACGAGGCCTCCGGGCAGGGTGCCGTTGAAGAGCTCCTGCGTGTAGCGCCGATCGCCCTTTTGGAGCAGTGGGGTGACCGGGGGAAGGCTCGAGCGGCCCGAGACCCGCGTGAGCCCACGCCCGTTGGCGTAGGCGGTGAAGAAGTCGCTCGCCGCACGGCTCGAAGCGATCAGCCAGACGATCACGAGCGCCAGCACCAGGACGACCGCGGCGCCGCCGGCGCCGATCCCGAAGCCGACCTGGGTCCCGACGGCGAGCAGGACGATGATCGCGATCGTCCAGGTGAGGCCCAGGACCCAGAGGTTCCCCATCAGCGAGCGGAGGTGGTTGCCGCGGGTGTCCTTCGCGTCGTCGGGGATCTCCGCCACCGGCGGAGCCTCCTGGAGCCCGCCTTCTGGGACGCCCGCGGCGGCCACCTCCTCGGCGCCCGGAGGCGGGGTGGAGGCCGGCGCGTCGTCGCTCATCGCGGCGGAACCCTAGCGCCTGGCTGCAACAGCCGTTGCAGTTCCGGTGCCGTTCGCGGGCCCTTCCGCGACTCCTTCCGGCGGGAGGAAACTCCCATGATCAAGCCATAAACGCGGTCAACCAGACTCCGGTAGCAGTTCCGTCCGACGGAGCGGGTCAAATGCCGCGGGAAGTAATGGTGTTGCGAAGTGGGGCGTCGTGGGTTACCGTGGCGCCCAAGTTGACCAGAGGGCCGGGGTGGCGAGGCTCCTCCCACCTCACCTCCCCGGCCCGAAGTCTCCGCGGCGCGGACAAAGCTTCAACGCACTATTCGAGGAGAGAGGACCGGAACCTTGGCCTTCCGTGGCCAGCACGAGCACAGCCTCGACGCGAAGGATCGCCTCACGATCCCCTCGAGGCTTCGCGCCCAGCTCGCCGACGGGGCGGTCCTGGTCGCCGGGCTCGATCCCTGCATCGAGATCTGGCCGCGCGAAGGCTTCGACGTCTTCGCCCAGCGGATCTTGGCCGGGCTGAACCCGCTGTCGAGCAAGGCGCGCATGCTGCGTCGGCGCTTTCACGCCAACGCCCAGGACGAGAAGCTCGACTCGGCCGGGCGCCTGCGGGTCGCGAAGCACCTGATCGCCCACGGCGAGCTCGCCGGGACCTGCGTGGTAGTCGGCGTCGAGGATCACCTCGAGGTCTGGAACCCGGACCGCTGGGCGAAGCACTCGGAGGAGATCGACGCCGAGGCGAGCGCGGTCGCCGAGGAGCTCGCCGCGAGCGATTGGCCCGCGGGCGCGGGCGGATAACGACGCGATGGCCACACTGACCTACATGCCCACCGAGCACGTTCCAGTCCTCGCGCCCGAGTTGATCGCCCTCTGCGACCCGCAGCCGGGCGAGCTCGCGGTGGACTGCACCTTCGGCGGCGGCGGGCACGCGCGCCTCGTCGCCGAACGGCTCGGCCCCACCGGCAGGCTGATCTGCATTGACCGCGACCCGACCGCAGCCGAGCGATTCGCCGAGATCGAAGGCGAGCTGGCCTGCCCCGCGACGTTCGTGCGGGCCGATTTCGCCGATGGACTGGCCGGCCTCGCCGCCGACGGCGTGGTCGCCGACGTGATCTACATGGACCTCGGGATCTCATCCATGCAGCTCGACGCGTGGGAGCGCGGATTCTCCTACTCCTACGACGCGCCGCTTGACATGCGCATGGACTCGTCGTCGCCGCTGTCCGCCCGGGAGCTCGTGAACGAGTGGCCCGAGAACCGGATCGCCCAGGTGCTGCGCGAGTACGGCGAGGAGCGGCATTCCCGTGCGATCGCCCGGGAGATGGTCGCCAGGCGTCCGTTCGAGACGACCGCCGAGCTGGTCGACGCGATCCGCGACGCGGTCCCGCCGGCCTACCGGTTCGGTCGTGGCCATCCGGCGAAGCGAAGCTTCCAGGCACTGCGGATCGCGGTGAACGGCGAGCTCGAGTCGCTCGACCGGGCGCTGCCCGAGGCCTGGGCGCTCCTCAGGGTGGGCGGGCGCCTCGGCGCGATCAGCTTCCACTCGCTCGAGGATCGCCGCGTAAAGAGGTTCCTGGCCGACCGCGCGCGCGGCTGCATCTGCCCGCCGGAGCTGCCCGTGTGCCAGTGCGGGCACGAGCCCGAGGCCGAGCTCCTGACACGGCGCGCCGTCGCTCCCACCGCGGGCGAGATGGAGACGAACCCGCGCTCGCGCTCGGCGCACCTGCGCGCTGCGGTGAAGCTCGCTGCGCAGGAAGCTCAAGGCCCCGCGCCGAACTGACAACCGCAATGGCCGCGACCGCCACAGCCCGCAGGACAAGCCCCCGCGCCACCGCGCGGACCCGCCGCGCCGCGCGGCCTGCGCCGGTGCGGGCAGCGCGCCCGGCGCCCCGGCGCTCCCCGCGGCCCGCGCCGCGCCCCGCGCCTCGCCTGGTTCCCGTGGCCGTGGGACGCACTGCGCTCGCGGTCGGTGGGCTCGCCGATTCCGGCCTGGTCCTGCGGCTGACGCGCAGCCGGATCTGGATCGGCCTGCTGGGCACGCTGCTGGTGGGCATCGTCGCCCTGAACGTGTTCGCGCTCAGCCTCAACGCCTCCTCGAGCAAGACCGGGGCGCTCGCGGACGAGCTGCGCAGCGAGAACTCGGCACTCACTACCCAGATCGCCGACGGGCTCTCGAACGAGCGGGTCCAACAGGCGGCCGCCAGGCTTGGCCTGATCGTCCCCGAGCCCGGGGCGGTCCTCTTCCTTGACCCGAGGCCGGGCGACGCCGCCGCGGCGGCGGATCGCCTGCGCCGAGGGGCGATCACGATCGGCACCACGTACGTGCCGCCCGTGGCGCCGGTCGTGCCCGAGCTTGCGGCGCCGCCCGCGGCCGAGACGCCGGTGACGACCGATCAGGCGGCCACGGATACGACCGTTACCGCCGATGCGACCGCTGCCGCCGATCCAGCCACGGCGACTCCCGCCGCCCCGGCGGCCGGTGGGATCACGGCCGCGCCGTGAGCCTGATCGACCGCCGGCTGGGCCTGCTGTTCGCGGCGTTCGTGGTGCTGTTCTCGCTCGTGCTGGTGCGAGCCGCCTGGCTGCAGGCCGTGCAGGGATCCGAGTACGGCGCGGACGCACGCAGCCAGCAGACTCAGATGGTCACCGTGCCAAGCGTCCGCGGGGCGATTTTCGACCGCAACGGCCACGAGCTCGCCGTGTCCGAGGAGGCGGCGAGCGTCATCGCGACGCCGTACCAGGTCGAGGACCCGCCCGCGGCCGCCGCCAAGCTCGCCCCGATCCTTGGCGTGAACGAGGGCAGGTTGCTGAAGCAACTCGCCGATCCGGATTCGGGCTTCGAGTACCTGGCCCGCAAGGTCGACCTGCCGACGGCCGATGAGATCAGCCGCCTCAAGCTAGAGGGCATCGGCTTCCTGCCGGACAGCCGCCGCGTCTACCCCGAGGGCGAGCTGGCCTCGCAGGTCATCGGCGCGGTCGGGATCGACAACCAGGGCCTGACCGGGCTCGAGGCCTCCGAGGAGGAGGTGCTCCACGGTTCCGACGGCGAACGTCAGGTCACGCGCGATGCCCTCGGCGAGGAGCTCGAGCGCGACACGATCGACGCCGCCGCCGCCGGCTCGGACCTGACGCTGACGATCGACGCCGCGATCCAGGCCGAGACGGAGCGGGTGATCAGCGAGATCGGTGAGGCCTACTTGCCCGAGGGCGCGACCGCGATCGTGATGGACCCGCGCACCTCCGACGTGCTCGCGATGGCGAACTGGCCGAGCGTCGATCCCTACGGGCTAGACGAGGCGAACCCCGAGGACCTCATGAACATGGCGACCGGCTTCACGTTCGAGCCCGGATCGACGTTCAAGGCGTTCACGGTGGCGGGCGCGCTCGAGGAGGGCCTGGTCAAGCCGTCGACGCCGTTCAGCCTGGCGCCGACGATCACGGTCGCCGACCGGACGATTGAGGAGGCGCACCCGCGCGGTCCGGTCACATTGAGCGTCGCCGACATTCTGGCCCAGTCCTCGAACGTCGGCGCGGTCACGATCGGCTTGAAGCTCAACGAGGAGCGGGGCGACGACGCCTTCGACACGTGGATCCGCCGTTTCGGGTTCGGCGAGCCCACGGGGATCGACTTTCCCGGCGAGGAGCAGGGGATCGTTCCGGCCCCAGACGATTACTCGGGCTCAACGATGGGCAACATGCCGATCGGCCAGGGTCTGTCGGTGACGCCGATCCAGATGGCAGCGGCGTACGCAGCGATCGCCAATGGGGGAGTCCTCCGCGAGCCGCGGCTCATCCTGGAGGAGGACGGCGCACCGGTCGAGACCGACCCCGGCGAGCGCGTGATCTCGGAGAAGAACGCGGCGCGGCTCAGCGAGATGCTGGAGGGCGTGCTCGAGGCGGGCGGCACCGCCGAGGCCGTGAAGGTCCCGGGCTACGTGCTGGCGGGCAAGACCGGTACGGCCGAGAAGGTCGTGGATGGGACGTATTCCGAGACCGAGTACGTCGGCTCGTTCATCGGCTTCGCCCCGGCCGAGGACCCTCGGCTGTTGGTCTCGGTCGTGGTCGACACCCCGCCGTACGGCTTCCACGCCGGCGGCACCGTGGCAGCCCCCGCCTTCGGCGAGATCGCGAAGTTCGCGCTTCAACATCTCGGCGTGCCGCCTGACACGCCGCCCGCGGCGCCATGACCCGCTCGCGCGGCGCCGCCTGACCCGCAACCTAGAATCGACGCGATGGAGCTCCGCGAGGTGCTTTCGGGCCTAGACGCCGAGATCGAGGGGGACCCGGGCGTCGAGATCAAGGGGCTCGCCTACGACAGCCGCCGCGCCGGCGAGGGGGTGCTGTTCTTCTGCGTGCCGGGCGCTCGCTCGGACGGGCACGACTTCGCCGGGGAGGTGGTCAAGGCCGGCAGCCCAGCGCTGGTCGTCGAGCGGCGCCTCGGCTTCGACGTGACCGAGGCGCTCGTGGCCGACGCGCGGGCCGCGATGGCGCCGGCCGCCCGGGCGCTCTACCGCGATCCGACCTCCGAGCTCGCGATCGCGGGAATCACCGGGACGAACGGGAAGACGACGACCGCGTTCCTGATTCGCTACCTGCTCGAGTCCGGCGGCGTGCGGACCGGCCTGCTCGGGACCGTGAAGGCGGTGATCGGCGGCATCGAGTCGGAGCTCGAGCGCACGACGCCGGAGGCGATCGACCTCCACGCAACCTTCCGCGCGATGCTCGACGCCGGCGATCGGGCCTGCGCGATGGAGGTCTCGTCACACGCCCTGCGGCTGCGCCGCACCGACCTGGTCCGCTTCCAGGTCGCGGTGTTCACGAACCTGACCCAGGACCACCTCGACTTCCACTCCGACATGGAGGACTACTTCGCGGCGAAGCGCGAGCTGTTCCTGCCCGCCCGCGGCGAGCGTCCGGGAACGGCCGTCGTCAACGTCGACGACTCCTACGGGCGCCGGCTGGCGGACGAGATCGCCGACGAGTACGGCGACGACCTCGTGACCTTCTCGGCTGCTGGGAGCGAGGAGGCGACGGTCCGCGCGAGTGACGTCACCTTCGACGCGACCGGCTCGCGATTCGAGATCGAGGGCGCGCTCGGGCAGCACCGGGTGGAGATGCCCCTCCCCGGTCATTTCAACGTCGAGAACGCGTTGGCGGCGATCGTGGCCGCCGTCGAGCTCGGCGCGTCCCCGTCCGCTGCTGCCGGCGCCCTCGCGCGCGCCGAGCTGGTGCCCGGTCGGATGGAGGCGATCAGCGAGGGCCAGCCGTTCGCCGTGCTGGTCGACTACGCGCACACCCCCGATTCGCTCGAGAATGTCCTGCGGGCGACGCGCCGGCTGACGTCGAGGAGGCTGATCTGCGTGTTCGGGTGTGGGGGAGATCGCGACCGCGAGAAGCGGCCGCTGATGGGTGCGATCGCGGCCCGGCTGGCCGACGTTCCCGTGCTCACCTCCGACAACCCCCGGTCCGAGGACCCCGAAGCGATCATCGCCGACGTCCTCGCCGGGATCGATGGCGGGCGTGAACGCGACGGCCTGGTGGTCGAGGCCGATCGCCGCGCAGCGATCCGGGACGCGCTCGCCCTGGCCGAGCCGGGCGATGCCGTCGTGATCGCGGGCAAGGGGCACGAGCAGGGCCAGGAGTTCGAGCGCGGGCGCAAGCTGCCCTTCGACGACCGTGAGGTCGCGAGGGAGGAACTGCGCCGGCTCGAGCCGGTCGCGGAGCGGGCCTGATCCAGTGATCGAGCTCTCTCCTGAGCAGGTCGCAGCCGCGGGCGATCTCGAGGTCGTCCGTACGGGGCCGGACGGGCGCCCACGCCGGGCTGAGATCGATTCACGCAAGGTCGAGGAGGGCGACCTGTTCTTCGGGCTCCCGGGTGCGACCGCGGACGGCGGGGAGTTCGCGACCGGCGCTCTGGCGGCGGGCGCGTGGGGCGTCGTCGTCCCCCCCGAGCACGCTCGGCGTGCGGCGCCGAACACAGGGGGTTGGGTGTTCCGAAGCGACGACCCCCTCCGCTCGCTGCAGGCGATCGCGCGAGAGTGGCGCCGCGCGCTCTCCTGCCGGGTGGTGGGGATCACGGGCTCGACCGGCAAGACGTCGGTCAAGGACATCGTGCACGCGGTGCTCCCCCTGCGGGTCCACGCGAGCCCGGAGAACTTCAACACCGAGATCGGTCTGCCGCTGGCGATCCTGGCGGCCGATCCGGACACCGAGGTGCTCGTCCTCGAGATGGCGATGCGCGGGATGGGGCAGATCGCAGAGCTCTCCGAGATCGCCGAGCCCGACGTGGGCGTGATCACGAACGTGGGCCCGGTGCACCTCGAGCTGCTCGGCACCCTGGAGGCGATCGCAGAGGCGAAGGCAGAGCTGCTCCGGGGCCTCGGCGAGCGAGGCCAGGCGATCGTTCCGGTCGATGCCGAGGCGCTCGAGCCGCACCTGGCCGATGAGCTTCGGACGATCACGTTCGGGCCCGGGGGCGAGGTCCACGCGGTGTCGTCGGCCGTCAGCGGCCGCTCGATGGAGGCGCTGATCTCGACGCCCGCAGGCGATCAGACCTTCCAGCTGCCGTTCCCGGAGGCCCACAACCTGACCAACACCCTTGCGGCGGTCGCCGTCGGCATCGCGCTGCGGGTCGAGCCGGCGGAGATGGCACGTCGGGCGCCGGACATAACCTTCTCGCGCCTGCGCGGCGAGCTCCTTGAGCTGCCGGGCGGGGTCGCGCTCGTGAACGACTGCTACAACGCCAACCCGATCTCGATGCGAGCCGCGCTCGAGAGCCTCGCCGCGATGCCCGCCGAGGGCCGCCACATGGCGGTGCTCGGCGGGATGGCCGAGCTCGGCCCCGCCGAGGCGGACTACCACCGCGAGATCGGGGCGCTCGCCCGCGGCCTTGGGATCGGCCCGATCATCGGCGTCGGCGAGCTCGCGCGCGACTACGCGCCCGATCACTGGGCGCCCGACCCCAACGAGGCGGTGGAGGTGGCGAATCGCCTGATGCGCGCCGGCGACGCCGTCCTCGTGAAGGGCTCGCGCTCGGTCGGGCTGGAGCGGTTCACCGACGAACTGGTGGCGAGGCGGGGTGCTTGAGCTCGCACAGATAAGCAGCGCGGACCTGATCGACCGCGGCGAGGTCCTGATCGCAGGCATGGCGGCGATGCTGATCACGATCTTCGTCGGGCCGCGGTTCATCGAGTACCTGCGGGTCAAGGAGTTCGGGCAGCAGATCCGCGAGGAAGGGCCGCAGGAGCACCACGCGAAGGCCGGGACCCCGACGATGGGCGGCCTGATCGTGTTCCTCGGGATCGCCGTCCCCTATCTGGTCCTCTCGGAGCGCGACATCGAGAGCCTCGCGGTCTTCGGGGTCGCGCTCGGCTGCGCGGCGATCGGCTTCGCCGACGACGTGATCAAGATCACCAAGCGCCGTTCGCTCGGGCTCTCGGCGCGGTACAAGCTGGTCGCGCAGATCGCGCTCGCGGTCGGCCTCTGGTACGTCGCCACCGAGGAGGTCGGGCTCGAGACCCAGATCCAGTCCCGCGTGTTCGACGCCGAGCTCGACGTCGGCCCGGTCGCCTACGTCGTGTTCATCTTCCTGGTCATCGCCGGGGCGTCGAACGCGGTGAACCTCACCGACGGCCTCGACGGCCTGGCCGCCGGCTCCTGCGCGATCGTCTTCCTGGCGTTCACCGCGATCACGATCACGAGCGGCCAGGAGAGCCTCGCGATCCTGTCCGCGTGTCTCGTCGGCGCCTCGGTCGGATTCCTGTGGTTCAACGCCTTCCCGGCATCGATCTTCATGGGCGACACCGGCTCGCTCGGGTTGGGCGGCGCGATCGGGGCGATGGCGGTGATGACCCAGACCGAGCTGCTCCTGATCGTCCTCGGCGGGATCTTCGTGATCGAGGCCCTCTCGGTCGCGCTCCAGGTGATCTTCTTCAAGCTCACCCGCCGCCGCATTTTCCTGATGGCCCCGATCCACCACCACTTCGAGCTCCTCGCGTGGTCGGAAACGAAGATCATGCTGCGCTTTTGGATCGTCGCCGCCGTCTGCGCCGGCATCGGCTACACGCTGTTCCAGAACTCCGTGGGCTGAGGGCCTACTCCGTCAGCTCGCGCTCGCGCTCGATGAAGCCGACCACCGACTGCTCCAGCCGCTTGCGGCCGAAGAGCCGGGAGAAGAGACCCGACGTCGGGCCGGTGAGATAGACGCGGTGGGTGATCTCGCTGCCCGGGCCGGCCAGCTCGACTCGATGCTCGTGCCCGAAGCGGCAGCCGGGGAGCTTCGCCTCGTCGACGAACAGCCGCTCGGGCTCGAGCTCAGTGACCGTGAACCTCATCTTGCCGCCGCGCTTGAACTTGACGGTGGCCTCGGTGCCCACGGCTAGCTCGCCCTCGAGCTCGGCCGACTCGAGCTGCTCGTTCCACGCGGGCCAGCGCGACGCGTCCGCCCATAGCGCCCAGATGGCGGCGGGCGCCGCGCTGGACCGCTCGGAGTGACTGGCCTCGAACACGCGCGCGACCCTACCCGCCGCGCAGGGTGCCGGGCGTGCGGGGCGAACCTACATGCGTGGCCTCGCACCACCCACGTCCGCCCCTGCCTGAAGGGCCGTTCCTGGTCGTCGGGCTCGCCCGCTCGGGCCAGGCCGCCGCGCGGCTCCTGGCCGAGCGCGGGGAGGAGGTGATCGGGGCCGACGCCGGGGCGCCCGAGGGCGCCGAGAGGTTGCGGGAAGCCGGCGTCGAAGTGAACCTGGATGGTGATCGGGACGCGCTGGTCGAGCGTGCGCGATGCGTGGTCAAGAGCCCGGGGGTCCCGCGGGAGGCGCCCGCGATCCGACGCGCGCTCACGCTCGGGGTGCCGGTCATCGGCGAGCTCGAGCTCGCCTGGCGACTGCTCCCAAACCCGTTCGTCGCGGTGACGGGGACGAACGGCAAGACCACGGTCGCCGAGCTGCTTGGCCACATCTGGCGGACCGCGGGCGAGCCCGTCGCGGTCGCCGGGAACGTGGGAACGCCGCTCGCCTCGCTGGTGGGCGACGTCCCTCAGGACACCACGATCGTCTGCGAGGCGTCGAGCTTCCAGCTCGAGGACGCGACCCACTTTGCGCCCGAGTGCGCGCTGCTCCTGAACGCGAGCCCCGATCACCTCGACCGCCACCGGACCTTCGACGAGTACCTCCGGGCGAAGCTGCGGATGTTCGCCTGGCAGGGCCCCGAGGACACGGCGATCGTGGACCGTTCCGATCCCGCGATCGCGCGCCTCGACCTGCCCGGCGACGCGGTCGAGATCGACATCGCCGCGGCCGACTTCCCGTTCGCGCCGGCCGGCGACTGGCTCGTCGGTGCCCACAACGCCGCCAACGCCCGCTTCGCGATCGCGGCGGCACAGGCGCGCGGTCTCGAGCTCGACCCGATCGAACGGGGGGTGGCGACGTTCGGGGGTGTCCCCAACCGCCTCGAGCGCGTCGCCGAGATCGACGGCGTCGCCTATGTGAACGACTCCAAGGCGACCAACGTCGCCGCCGCGGCGGCCGCGCTGCGCGCCTTCGAGGGCGGAGTCCACGTAATCCTCGGTGGCTCGCTCAAGGGCGAGGACTTCGCGGGGCTCGGGGAGCCCGTCGCCGAGCGCGCCGTCGCCGCGTACCTGATGGGCCCCGCCGCCGAGCCGATCGGGGCGGCACTCGAGGGGACCGGCGTGCCGCTCCAACGGTTCGAGTATCTCAACGAGGCCTTCGCGGCCGCCGCGGGCGCTGCCAAGCCCGGGCAGACCGTCCTGCTGGCGCCGGCCTGCGCCAGCTTCGACGCCTATCGCGACTACGAGTTCCGGGGCGAGCACTTCCGCCAATTGGTCCGGGAGCTCGCGGGATGAGCCCGGCGAAGCGCCGCAAGCAATCGCAGCCGATCGAGTACTCGCTGCTGCTGACGGCGACGCTCTGCCTGGTTGCCCTCGGCGTCGTGATGGTCTTCAGCGCCAGCTCGACGACGTCGCTCCTGGGCGAGTCGGGCGACGGCACCTACTACCTGAAGCGCACGCTCCTCTACGGGGCGGTCGGTCTGTTGGTCCTGCGGGTGCTCTCGGTGAAGGGCGTGCGGATCATGCGGCCCCTGACCGGCGTCTTCATGGCGCTGACGGTCTGCCTGCTGGTGGCGGTGATGATCCCCGGGGTCGGGGTCGAGGTCAACGGCGCCAAGCGCTGGATCGGCGCCGGCCTCTTCCAGGTCCAGCCGTCCGAGCTCGCGAAGGTGGCGCTGGTCCTCTACGGAGCGCACCTCCTCGCAACCCGGCCGAAGCTCACACGGTCGATCGGCGACATGACGCCGTTCCTGACCGCAGTCGCGCTGATCTGCCTGCTCGTCGTCGTCGAGCCTGACCTTGGCACCGCGATGGTGGCGTGCTTTTCGGCGGCTGCGATGCTGATCGCCGCCGGCGCCCGGATTCGCGACCTGGCGCTGATCGGCGGTGCCATCGCACTCGTGATCGCACTTGCGATCATGATCGAGCCGTACCGGATGGAGCGCCTCACCGGCTTCCTCGACCCCAGCGCCGACCCGTCGGGAGCAGGCTTCCAGGCGAACCAGGCGCGGATCGCACTCGGCAGCGGCGGGATCTTCGGCGTCGGTCTGGGGGAGAGCCTGCAGAAGGCCTTCTACCTGCCCGAGGCCCACACCGACATGATCGCTGCGGTGATCGGCGAGGAGCTCGGGCTGATGGGGATCGGGATGGTCATCGGGTTGTTCGCGATGTTCGGCTATGCGGGGCTGAAGACGGCCCAGAAGGCGCGCGACCGGTACACGAAGCTCCTCGCGGCCGGCCTGACCGCCCTCGTCCTGGTGCAGGCGACGATCAACCTGTTCGCGGTCCTCGGCCTGGCGCCGCTGACCGGCGTGCCGCTGCCGTTCGTCTCATACGGCAACTCGAGCCTGCTCTGCATGCTGGCCGCGGTCGGCCTGCTCCTGAACATCGCCCGTGCGCCCGGTGCGAGACTGCGCGTCGTCGACGGTGGCAAGCAACGACAAACCAAGAGTCGCGATAGCAGCGGGCGGAACCGCCGGGCACGTGGTGCCCGCGCTGGCGGTCGCCGACGCGCTACGGGATAGCGGCGCCGGGGTCAGCTTCCTCGGCACCTCCGAGCGCGCGGAGGCCGAGCTGGTGCCGGCGGCTGGCTACGAAATCGACTTCCTCCGCGTCCGGGGCCTCGACCGCGGCAACCCGGTGCGTGCGGCCGGCGCGCTCGGCCTCGCCGCCATGGCGGTGCCGGCCGCCCGATCGGCACTCCGGGCACGTGGAGCCCAGGTCGTGCTGGGCGGCGGCGGGTACGTGGCGGCGCCGGCTGGCGTTGCGGCGCTGTCGCTGCGGCTGCCGCTGGTGCTGACCGAGGCCGATCGCCATCTGGGACTGGCCAACCGGATGCTCGCGCGCCGCGCACGCCGGGTCTGCCTGGCGTTCCCGATCGCCGGTCTCGAGGGGGAGCGCTACATCGTGACCGGCAGGCCCGTCCCGGCGGCGATCGCGAGCGCGGACCGCGGTGCCGCACGGGAGCGGTTCGGGCTGAGCGCGGCCGAGCGCTGCCTTCTGGTCTTCGGCGGCAGCCAGGGGGCCCGCTCGATCAACGAGGCCGCGCTCGACGGCCTGCTGCGGCCCGGGCGCCCGTTCCACGTCCTGCACATCTCCGGCGAGCGCGACTATGAGGCCTGCCGCGAGCGGCTCGCCGCCGCGGGCGCCGGCGGGGAGTACTACACGCTGCTCGCCTACGAGCCCGGGCTCGCCGACTCTCTGTCCGCGTGCGACCTGGTCCTCGCGCGGGCTGGGGCCTCGGTGTTCGAGCTCGCCGCTGCGGGACGACCCGCGATCCTCGTGCCCTACCCGCACGCGACCGGCCGCCACCAGCACGCGAACGCCGCGTGGATGACGAGCGCGGGGGCGGCCGCCGTGATCGAGGACGACGAGCTCACCGGCGAGCTCGTCTGGGAGCGGGCGAGCGAGCTGCTCGGCGACGACGAGCGCCTTCACGCGATGAGCGCCGCGTCCGCGTCGCTCGCGATGCCGGACGCCGCCGAGCGCGTCGCGGCCGAGGTACTCGCCACTCTTGGTAGATGAGCGACTCATGTCGCGACAGGAACATTGCCCCCTCGTAAGGGCTAGCTGAATGGATTGGTCCCGACGCAAGCTCCACTTCATCGCGATCGGCGGCGCCGGCATGAGCGGGCTCGCGCTGGTCTGCCATCAGCTCGGCGCCCGCGTCACGGGCTCGGACCGCGCCGAGGGCGGCAGCTACCTTGCGCGCCTTCGCGCCGCCGGGCTCGATCCGCTCGTCGGGCACGACGCCGAGGCAGTTCCGGCCGACGCCGAGGTGGTGGTCTCGAGCGCGATCCCCGACGACAACCCCGAACTGGTTCGCGCGCGCGAGCGCGGACAGGCGATCCTCCACCGCGGCCGGCTCCTCGCCGAGCTCTGCGCCGAGCGCAGGCTGATCGCCGTCGCCGGCACGCACGGGAAGACGACGACAACCGGCATGCTGGTCCACGCGCTGCGCGAATCAGGCGCTGACCCCGCGTTCTTCATCGGCGGCGAGCTCCCAGGCGCCGGCCCGGACGGGGGAGTGGCGAACGCCGGCTGGGGCGCCGGGGAATGGGCGGTGGCCGAGGCCGACGAGTCCGACGGCAGCTTCCTCGAGCTCCGGCCCGAGGTCGCGATCGTCACCAACGTCGAGCTCGACCACCACTCGCGCTGGTCCTCGCAAGCCGAGCTGACCGAGGCTTTCGCGCGGTTCGTGGACGGCGCGAGCGGCGCTCGCGGTCGGTGCCGGCCTCGACGCCCTCGCCCCGGCCGGCGCTACCGTCGAGCGCTTCGACGAGGCGACGCCGGGCCCGGTCGAGCTGCCGCTCCGCGTTCCGGGGCGTCACAACCTGCTGAACGCCCGGGCGGCCCTCGCCGCGGCTCGGGCTCGCCGGGTTCGACACCGACTCGGCGGCTGCGGCCCTCGCCGAGTTCCCGGGGATGCTCCGCCGCCAGGAGCTCAAGGGCCGGCGCGACGGAGCCCTGATCTACGACGACTACGCCCACCATCCCACCGAGGTCCGCGCGACCCTCGAGGCGCTGCGGGAGCTCGAGCCAAAGCGTCTGCTCGCGGTGTTCCAGCCGCACCTCTACTCACGCACGAAGGCGCTCGCCGAGGATTTCGGCGCCGCGCTCGCGGCCGCCGACGAGGTCGGCGTGCTCGACGTCTACGCCGCGCGCGAGGAGCCGACCGGCCCGCTCGAGGGCGTGAGCGGGCTGATGGTCGCGCGGGCGACCGCGGACCGGGCGGGCGGCAGGCCCGTGCTCTGGCTGCGCGACCGTCAAGACCGCGGCCGCGACCCTCCCGTCGCGCCTTCGCGAGGGTGATCTGCTGGTGACGATCGGGGCGGGGCGACATCCACGAGCTGGCCGAGGAGCTGGTGGCGTTGAACGGTCGAGCGTGACTTCTCGCTTGCCCGGCTCACCACCGTCCGCGCGGGCGGCAACGCCGAGCTGTTCGCGCGCCCGGAGACCGAGGACAAGCTGGTCGAGCTTCTGGCATGGGCCGGCGCGGAGCGTCATCCGGTCGAGGTCGTCGGGCTCGGGGTCGAACCTGCTGGTGGCGGACGAGGGGGTCCGCGGCCTGGTGCTGAAGCTGGCGGGCGAGCTGACCGGGTTCGACCGCCAGGGGACCCGGCTGGTCTGCGGCGGCGGCGTCCGGCTCCCGTCGGCGGCCGCCAAGGCGGCGGGGTGGGGCCTGACAGGCCTCGAGTTCGGGATCAACATCCCGGGCACCGTGGGCGGCGCCGTGCGCATGAACGCGAACGCCTACGGCGGACAGCTGGCGAAGGTGCTCGAGTGGGTCAACGTCTGCGGCCCCGGCGGGGTCGAGCGCCGGGAACCGGACCAGCTCGGGTTCTCGTACCGCCGCTCGAATCTGACCCCCGGCGAGGTCGTTTCACGCGCGTCGTTCGCGCTTGCCGAGGCCGAGCCGGCCACGGTCAAAGCGACCCTCGCCGAGATGCGGGACAAGCGGCGCGAGGCCCAGCCTTCGGGGATCAAGACCTTCGGCTCGACCTTCAAGAACCCGGACGACCCTCGCGCCGAGGGCCGCAGCGCCGGGCAGCTGCTCGACGCCGCCGGGGCCCGCGGGCTAACGGTGGGCGGCGCGCGGCTGTCCGAGAAGCACGCGAACTTCGTCGAGAACATGGGCGACGCAACCACCGCGGACGTGCTCGAGCTGATGGCGGCGGCGCGGCGGCTCGTCCACGAACGCTTCGGCGTGGTCCTCGAGCCCGAGGTCCAGGTCCTGGGCGAGGTCTCGTGGCCGGCCGGCTGGAACCTCTCCGGGTAGAGGGACCGCGCGGGAAGGAGTGAGCGGGCCGCGCGCGAAAGGGAGCCGGATGGGCTCTTCGCGTGCTTCGACCCCTGCGGGACGGCGTCGCAGCGCTCGCCGTGGGGCGAGCGCAGGACACGGCCGCGCGGCGCCAAAGAAGCGGGCTCCCGCGAAGGCGACCGCGAAGCGGACCGCCCCCAAGTCGCGCAGGGCTTCCACGAAGCCCAAGGCCAAGGCGCCGAAGCGGACGGCGAAGCCGCGCCGCGCGACCAGGAAGCGAAGCGCGACGAAGCGCTCCCGAGCGCTCCGAATCGTGGCAGTCGCCGGTGTCGTCGCCGGACTGCTCGCCGTCGGCTATCAGCTCTGGTTTCGGAGCTCGTCGTTCGTCGCCGTCGAGCGGGTGACCGTGGCCGGCATGACAGGGCCCGAACGGGGGCCCGCCGAGGCGGCACTGACCAAGGCCGCGAAGGACATGACCACTCTCGACGTCGACATCGGCGCGCTGCGGGCTGCGGTCGCGGGTCTTGCCACCGTCGTCGACGTCGAGGCAGACGCCGACTTCCCGCACGGCCTCGCGATCACGGTCCACGAGCGGCCGCCGGTGCTGATCGCCGCCGCCGGTGGGCGGACCCTGCCAGTGGCGGGTGACGGGACCGTCCTCGCCGGCGTCGACGCCTCCGGAGAGGACCTCCCCGAGATCGGCGTCGCCGAGCTGCCGGCCCAGGGCAAGCTGACGGGCGATGCGCTCGAGATCGCGCTGGTGATGGGGGCCGCGCCGAAGCCCCTGCGTCGAGCTCGTCGAGGACGTGACGTTCGGGGTGACCGAAGGGGTCACGGTGACGCTTCGCGGCGACATGCCCGTCTACTTCGGCGGCGGCGAGGACGCCGCCGACAAGTGGGCCGCCGCCGCGGCCGTGCTCGCCGATCCGAAGGTCGACACCCTGACCTACCTCGACGTGCGCGTGCGCCGAGCGGCCCGCCCTGGGCGGGGCCGCACCGACCGTCACCGAGAGCACCACCGAGACGACGACGCCCGAGACCGGTCACTGGAGCGCCCGTCACCCGTAGAAGAGGAACCCTCAAGCAGTAGTCGAGACTTTCGGAGAATCCCACAAACCCTCAAGCAAGGAGTCGAGACTCCGGCCGTTGCACGATTCCGTGCCGGCGTGGCAACCCGCGCGTTGACAGGCGACTGGCGGATGTCGTACGGTCGGCCTCAAGTCGAGGCCTTTGTGCCTGCAAAACCCTTTAGTATTGGTTCAGCCTCGGACGGAACATCGGCACCCGCACGTCCAGGGAAGGAAATGGTCGAGTCGTCATATCTCGCAGTGATCAAGGTCGTCGGCGCCGGTGGCGGCGGCACGAATGCCGTTTCGCGGATGGTCGATGCCGGGCTCAAGGGCGTCGAGTTCATCGCGATCAACACCGACGTCCAGGCGCTCCAGTCCTGCGACGCCGACATCAAGCTTTCGATCGGCCACAACCTGACCAAGGGCCTTGGCGCGGGCGCGAACCCCGAGGTCGGGTCGGGCGCCGCGGCCGAGTCGCGCGACGACATCAAGGAGGCGCTCAAGGGCGCCGACATGGTCTTCGTCACCGCCGGCGAGGGCGGCGGCACCGGCACCGGCTCGGCCCCGGTGATCGCCGAGATCGCCAAGGAGGAGATCGGCGCGCTGACCGTCGGCGTCGTCACCAAGCCGTTCGAGTTCGAGGGCGCAGCGGCGGATGCAGCAGGCGCTCGAGGGGATCGACCAGCTCCGCGCCAACGTCGACACGCTGATCATCGTCCCGAACCAGAAGCTGCTCGAGATCGTCGAGCGCCGGACGACCATGCAGGAGGCCTTCCGCATGGCCGACGACATCCTGCGCCAGGGCGTCCAGGGCATCACCGACCTGATCACGACCCCGGGCCAGATCAACCTCGACTTCGCCGACGTGCGGACCGTGATGTCGAACGCCGGCTCGGCGATGATGGGCATCGGCTCCGCGGCCGGCGAGAACCGCGCGATCGAGGCGGCGACCCAGGCGATCTCCTCGCCGCTGATGGAGCAGCCGATCGAGGGCGCGACCGGGATGCTGCTCAACATCACCGGCTCCGAGGACCTGAACCTCCACGAGGTCAACGACGCGGCCAACATCGCCGTCGAGCAGGCCGACAAGGGCGCCAACGTGATCTTCGGCACCGTGATCGACCCGACGATGGGCGACGAGGTCCGGGTGACGGTGATCGCCACCGGCTTCGAGGGCTTCGAGACGATGGCCCGCAGCCCGATCCGGGTCCGCGAGCGGAGCCGCCGCCGCAGCGTCAACCCGCTGGGCGACCGCGAGCGCCGCGACCTCACCGTCGGCGACGGCGACATCGACGTCCCGGACTTCCTGCGCGGGTCCTGAGGCACACGGCTGAGTAGCCTGCGGCGGGCTTGACCGAGCTCCGCCGCACGCCTCTCTACGAGCGCACGTCGCCGCCGGCGCGCGGATGGTGCCGTTCGCCGGCTGGGAGATGCCGGTGCAGTACGAGGGCGTGTCCGCCGAGCACCTCGCCGTGCGCTCGGGCTGCGGCGTGTTCGACGTCTCGCACATGGGCGAGATCGAGACCGAGGGCCCGGGCGCGCTCGGTCTGCTCCAGCGGCTGCTCTCGAACGACGTCGCGAAGCTCGACGTCGGCGGCGCCCAGTACTCGGTGCTCTGCCGCGAGGACGGCGGCGTCCTCGACGACCTCTTCACCTACCGCCTCGGCGGCGACCGCTACCTGACGGTCACCAACGCCGCCAACCACGAGCGCGACCTCGCGTGGTTCCGTGACCACGCCGGGCGAGTTCGACTGCGAGGTCCGCGACCGACTCGCCGACTGGGCGATGCTGGCGGTCCAAGGGCCCGACGCGCGCGGGATCGTCGGCCGCCCTCGCCGAGAGCGAGCTGCCGGCGCGGATGCACACCGCGACGTCGCCGTCGCCGGCGCGGAGTGCCTGGTCTGCGGCACCGGCTACACCGGCGAGGACGGGGTCGAGATCCTCTGCCCGCCCGAGCACGCGCCGACGCTCTGGGACGCGCTCGCTCGACGCGCGGCGCCGTCCCCGCCGGCCTCGGCGCCCGCGACACGCTGCGGCTCGAGGTCTGCTTCCACCTCTACGGCAACGACCTCTCCGAGGACCGCAACCCGATCGAGGCCGGCCTCGGCTGGTGCTGCAAGGAGGAGACGGGATTCATCGGCTCCGAGGCGATCGCCGCCGCGCGGGCCGAGGGGACGGCCCAGAAGCTCGCGCCGTTCGTGATCACCGAGCGCGGGATCCCGCGCCAGGGGAACGCGGTGATCGGTCCGGACGGCGGCGAGGCGGGCGTCGTCACCAGCGGCACCCACTCGCCGTCGCTCGAGCGCGGGATCGGCATGGCCTACGTCGACGCGCCGCTCGCCGAGCCGGGCACCGAGGTCGAGATCGACGTCCGCGGCAAGCGCCGCGCGGCGCGCATAGAGTCCAAGCCGCTCTACACGGCAGGACCGAGAGGAGGCGAGTTGGCGGTCGAGGAGAGCTATCCCGAGGAGCTCAAGTACCACCCCGAGCACGACTGGGCGCGGATCGAGGGCGACGAGGCGACGTTCGGGATCACCTGGTACGCACAGGACTCGCTGGGCGAGGTCGTCTTCTTCGAGCCGCCCGAGGTCGGCGCCACGGTGTCGAAGGACTCGACCTACGCCGAGGTCGAGTCGGTCAAGGCCGTCTCCGACGTCTACTCGCCGCTCTCCGGCGAGGTCACCGCGGTGAACGACGCGCTCGCGGAGAACCCGGAGCGGATCAACGAGGACCCCTACGGCGAGGGCTGGCTCGTCAAGGTGAAGCTCTCCGACCCGTCCGAGGCCGGCTGCCCTGATGGACGCCGCGGCGTACCAGGAGCTCCTCGCCGGCGACTAGCGTCGGCGGCGCTGACGGAACCCGGCAATCGCCAGGCCGAGCAGGAGCCCCGCGCCGGCCCCGACCAGCAGCACGATGAGGATCCCGGGACCTTCCGCGGACGTGATGTGGGCGACGATCTCCACTCGCCCTGACGATAGCCGCCGGGCATCGGCCGCGATCCGTCCAACGGGGTCGCCTGTGCGGGGCGTGCCAATAAGCTGATTCGGGGATGAGTCGCTACACGTCCGCCACCGATGCCGACCGGCAGGCGATGCTCGAGGCGATCGGCGCCGGGTCGGTCGAGGAGCTGTTCGAGCAGATCCCTGCCGAGGTCCGGCTCGACCGCGCGCTCGACCTCCCGAACGGCCTGTCGGAGCCCGAGGTCTACGCCCACCTCTCAGAGCTCGCGGCACGGAACGCCGACGCGCGAGTCCGAGCTCTGCTTCCTCGGCGCCGGGATGTACGACCACTACGTGCCGGCGATCGTCGACGCGATCCTCTCGCGCTCGGAGTTCCTCACGCCCGTACACGCCGTACCAGCCCGAGGTCTCGCAGGGCGGGCTCCAGGCGATGTTCGAGTTCCAGACCTGCATGTCGGAGCTCACCGCGCTGCCGGTTTCGAACGCGTCCATGTACGAGGGGCCCTCGTCGGTCGCGTCGGCCGCGTACCTGGCGCTCGGCGCGCGGCAAGGGGCGTACGCGACTGGTCGTCTCCCGCGGCCTTCACCCGCACAGCCGCGAGACCCTCGCGACCTACGCCCGGGGCTTCGGCGCCAAGGTGGTCGAGGTCGGCCTTCGCGACGGGCTCACCGACCGCGCCGAGTTCGAGAACTACATCGACACGGACGTGCCGCGATCTTCGTCCAGAACCCGAACTTCCTCGGCGGGATCGAGGACCTCGAGTCGCTCGCCGCCGCCGCGCACGAATCGGGCGCTCTCGCGATCGCCGCGGTCGACCCGATGACGCTCGGCGTCCTGCGCCCGCCCGGCGACGCCGGGATCGACGTCGCCGTCGGCGAGGGCCAGCCGCTGGGCGGACGGCTCGACTACGGCGGTCCCTCGTTCGGGTTCTTCTGCGCGACCGAGGAGCACCTGCGCCGCATGCCCGGGCGCATTGCCGGCGAGACGACCGACGCCGACGGACGCCGCGGCTTCGTCCTCGCGCTGCAGACGCGCGAGCAGCACATCCGCCGCGAGAAGGCGACCCACAACATCTGCACCTCGCAGGCGCTGATCGCGCTCGGCGGTGTGATCCACCTGGTCTGGCTCGGCAAGCGCGGCCTGGTCGAGCTCGGCGAGCTCATGGTCCGCCGGACGGCCTACGCGCGCGAGCGGCTCGCCGCGGTCGACGGCGTCGAGCTCCTTCACGACGCGCCGGTCTGCCGCGAGTTCGCGGTCACCGTCGACGCGCCCGTCCAGGAGGTGCTCGACCGCTGCGCCGCGGACGGAATCGCTGCCGGCTACCCGCTCGGACGCGAGTACCCGGAGCACGAGAACGGCCTGCTCGTCGCGATCACCGAGCGCCGCTCGAAGCAGGACATCGACCGGTTAGCGGAATCGCTTGGCAATGCGATTCAGCACGCAGCACGCAGCACGCAGCACGCAGAGGTTGCCGGATGAAGCCGCCCCGGACGGCCGAGGTCCCCACGCCCATGCAGCGCGAACCGGTCGTGACGATCTTCGAGCGCTCGGTCGAGGGTCGCCGTGCCGCGGTCCTCCCGCCGACCGACGTTCCGGAGATCCCGCTGGCCGAGCTGATCCCCGGGAACCTCCTGCGCGAGCGCCCGGCCGCGCTACCCGAGGTCTCGGAGCCCGAGATCGTGCGCCACTACAACCGGATCTCGCGCCGCAACTTCGACCTCGACACGGGGCCCTATCCGCTCGGCTCGTGCACGATGAAGCACAACCCGCGCCTGAACGAGCGGGTCGCGGCGCTGCCCGGCCACGCCCGGCTGCACCCGGCGCAGGACCCGAAGCGCGCGCAGGGGGCGCTGGAGCTGATGTGGAACCTGGAGCGGGCGCTGTCCGAGCTGACCGGGCTCCCGCACGTGTCGCTCCAACCCTCGGCGGGATCGCATGGCGAGCTCGCCGGCCTCCTCCTGACCCGGGCCTACCACGAGGATCGGGGCCAGGAGCGGACCCGGGTCCTGACCCCCGACACCGCTCACGGCACCAACCCGGCGACGGTGACGATGGCCGGGTACGAGGTCGTCAAGGTCGAGACGGCGGCGGACGGCGGGGTGGACCTCGACGACCTGCGCGCCAAGGCCGATGAGAGCGTCGCCTGCCTGATGCTCACCAACCCGAACACGCTCGGCCTGTTCGACCGCAACATCCGCGAGATCGCTGAGATCACCCACGGCGTCGGCGGCACCCTGTACTACGACGGCGCGAACCTGAACGCGATCATGGGCTGGTCGCGGCCCGGCGACATGGGCTTCGACATCGTCCACCTGAACCTGCACAAGTCGTTCTCGCAGCCGCACGGCGGCGGCGGCCCCGGCGCCGGGCCGATCGCGGTCTCGGAGAGGATCGCGCCATACCTGCCGGTGCCGCGGATCGTCCGGTCGGAGGATTCGAACGGGTCCCGGCCCAGCTTCGACCTCGACCACTCGGGCGAGAAGTCGATCGGCAGGCTCCGCGGGTTCCAGGGCAACTTCGGCGTGTTCGTCCGCTCCTACGCCTACATCCGCTCGCTCGGCGCCGACGGCCTGCGCGAGGCGTCCGAGACGGCCGTCCTCAACGCCAACTACCTGCTCGCGAGGCTCCTCGCCGGCCGCGGCGGCCGGTACCTGCCGCTCGGGTTCGGGGAACGGTGCATGCACGAGTTCGTCCTCACCGGCAGCCCCGCGGCCCGCGAGCTCAAGGTGAAGACGCTCGACATCGCGAAGCGCCTCCTCGACTACGGCTTCCACCCGCCGACGATCTACTTCCCGCTGCTGGTCGACGAGGCCCTGATGTTCGAGCCGACCGAGACCGAGACCCGCGAATCGCTGGACGAGCTGGCCGACGCGATCGACTCGATCCTCGCGGAGGCCGAGGAGGATCCGTCGATCGTGACCGAAGCGCCATACACGACTCCGGTGCGCCGCCTCGACGAGGCCGCCGCGAGCCGCAAGCCGGTCATCCGCCAGCCGCTCGGCTAGCTCACGGGCCGACTACGCCGCGGTGCGGAACGCGAGCCGCTCGCGCCGCGGACGCTCGAAGCGGACCACGTCGCCGTCGAGCGCCGCAGTGGCGCCACCTGCCCGGATCCGAAGCATTTCGACGAGCTCGGTGGTGCGGTGGAACGGGTCGGCAACGACCTCGCCGTCGGTCAACGAGATCGCGGCGCGGATGTCGGAGCCGACCTCGGCGACGAGGATTGGCCACGCGGGGGGCTGGCTCGTGTCGCGGCCCGCCACCCGAGTGACGGCGGCCAGGTCGTCCTCGCGGGCAACGCGGATCCGGATCTCAGGATTTGTCGTGATCTTGTGTGACATGTGTGACCTCCGCTGGTCGTGCATTTGCGTCTATACAAGTATTGTCCTATTGACAAGCCATGGTAGGAGGCAGTACGATGTCCGTCAATGTCGTACAGAGGAAAATTGACCGATATACGCGCGACCGGGGGCGGCGACGGCAGGACCGGCGTCACCGCGCGCATCGTCGAGATCTTCGAGCAGGCGATCGCCGGAGGCGAGCTCGGCCCGGGAGCGAAGCTCCCGCCGACCAGGCAGCTCGCCGAGCTGGCCGGGGTCAACCACCTGACGGCCGCCCGCGCCTACCGGCAGCTCGCCGAGCGCGGGCTGGTCGCCTCGAAGGTCGGCAGTGGGACGTTCGTGCGCGCGGCCGCGCCGGTCCAGGATCAGAGCAACGTCCCCGATTCGATCGCGTGGCAGCGGTACGTCCTGCCGGAGAACGACGAGACCTACGGTGACCGCGTGCTCGCGGAGATGCACCAGCACGTCCGGATCGAGGGTCTCCTGCCGCTGTCGGTCGGCTATCCCTCGGAGCTGATCTTCCCGGTCGCGCGCATGCGGGACCTAGCGGCCGATGTGATGCGCGAGCAGCCCGAGCGGGCGCTTCAGTACACCGACGTGCGCGGCATCCCCGAGCTGGCCGAGGAGATCGCGAAGCTCTCAGCGCGACGCGGGGCGGCCGAGGATCCCGAGGACATCATCGTCACGAGCGGCGCGACGCAGGGCCTGTCGCTTGCGATGCGCGCGATCCTCCGGCCAGGCGACACGGTCGCCTGCGAGGACCCGAGCTTCATGTCGGTCATCAGGGCGATCCGGACGTCGGGCGCCCGCGTTCAGCCGGTCCCCGTGGACATCGACGGGCTCCAGGTTGACGCCCTCGAGGCCCTCCTGGCAAAGACCGAGATCAAGGCGCTCGCGCTGCAGCCACGGTCCCACAACCCGACCGGGCGCGATCTCGTTCCCGCGCGTCGCGAGCGCCTGCTGGAGCTGGCGCGCCGCCACGGGTTCTTCATCGTCGAAGACGGCATCTACGGCGAGCTGCGCCTCGAGGACGAGCCGCTCCGCCCGCTTCGCGCCGAGGCCCCCGCGCACGTGATCTACACGGACTCGCTCTCGAAGACCGTCGGCGGCGGTCTGCGCGCCGGCTGGGTCGCCGCGAGCGGCCCCGTCCTCGACCGGATCATCGCCGAGAAGCGGACCGACGACATCCACACCCCCACCCTGACCCAGCTCGTCGTCGCCGGCTACCTCGCGAGCGGTGCATATGAGCAGCAGCTCGAGCTCGCGCGCGATCACTACCGCCGCGGCCACGACGCGCTGCTCGAGGCGATCGACGAGCACCTCGGCCCGATCGCGAGTTTCGTCCCGCCACTCGGCGGCGGCCACGTCTGGGTCACGCTCGATTCCCCGGTCGCCGAGCGCGACCTGGTCGAGGAGGCACGTCGGCAAGGGGTCGCGTACGCGCCCGGCGGCGCGATGCGGATCGCCCGTTCACCGCATCTCTCGATCCGCCTCTCGTTCGGCTATCTGAGTCCCGCCGATCTCAATGAGGGCGTGCGCCGCATCGCTGCCTCGCTGCGGGCGCTGAGCACCCGCCCGGCAGCCACCCGCGGCGCCGCGGCGCCGATCTAGGGGCAGTCCTCGGTCAGCTCGGCGCCGGTGTTGACGACCTCGAAGGCGCCACCAGGGATCTCCTTGAGGTCGTTGAGCTCGCCATCGGCCCAGCGGCGGTCGCTGGCACCGGTGATGAAGAAGTTCGAGCCGTTGTCGGCGACGATCGCGCCGTAAGCCTTGAGCGCCTCGGCGATCGTCCTGGCGGAGGCGCTCAACCCGTCGAGCGGGTAGCCGTCTTCGAGCCGCAGGCGCATGCCCATCGGCGGCAGGTTCGGCCCGCACTCCTCGGAGGCGTAGTGGGTCGCGGGGGAGAGATAGGCGCGGCGGGTCCGCTCGAACGTCATGCGGATCGCGTGGTCGACCTCACCCCGCTTCACCTCGCGGTAACGGACGAGGCCCGGGAGGATCGGCAGTCCCGCGGCGTCGGCGGAGGTCCACCCGTCCGGGCGCTGCGGCAGCTCGTCCCCGAGGTCGAAGACGCTGACCTGATCGGCCCGCCACCGTCCCCGCTTTCGCGGGAACGCGCGGTAGAGCTCGATCAGGCGGCAGTCTGGGTTGCGGCGCTGGACGACTAGGACGTGGCGGTCCCCGTCCGAGCGCCGCCCGCCCTCGACCCGCGCGTTGCGGGGGATCGGCTGCCTGCCGCCATCCGACTCGTGAGGGTAGGCGCGGATCTTCACTCGCACCCGCTTCTGACCGGGGCCAACGACTTCGTACGGGATGCCGTAGTCGGGGTTCGAGCCGAAGTCGGGGTGCAGGTGGTCGCCCCCGTCGGCCAGGATCCGGTCGATCACGGCCTCGGAGTTGCCCGCCTGAGGCAGGCCTGAGACGTCCTGGTGGAACGCGTCGGCTGAGGGCAGCAGCTCGCAGCCGCCGAGCCCGGCGTGACTGCCTTGCTCCGAGCCGGAGGCGATCGCTGCCCCCGCCGCGAGCGCGAACGCGGCGATGACGGCAGTGCGGTGCAATTTGCGCGCAAAGCCGGGGCTCACGGGCCCTTGCCGCGGGGCAGGCTCTGCTTGAGCTCCAGCACGGGAGCGAACAGGTCGCCGTGCTTTTCGATCCGCTTGAGCACGTCCTCGCCCTCGAAGCGGAGCTCGGTTTTGCCCTTCGCGCCCGCCTCGACCTCCTGCCAGGTGACCGGCGTCGACACCGTGGGCCGCTCCCGGCAGCGCAGCGAGTAGACGGCCACGGTCGTCTTCGAGCGCGTGTTCTGCGACCAGTCCACCAGGACCTTGCCGACGCGGAGCTTCTTGGTCATCTTCGAGACCACCAGGTCGGGCTCGGCCTGCTCGAGCGCCTGAGCGACCGCCTGGGCGAACGGCTTCGTCCGTTCGTACTTCGCCCGGCCGTTCAGCGGCACGTAGACCTGGAGCCCCTTCGACCCGGAGCTCTTCGCGAACGACTTCATGCCGATGCCTTCGAACAGCTCCCGGACCCGCAGGCCGACCACGCAGCACTCCTGGATCGCGGCCGGCGGGCCCGGGTCGAGGTCGAACACCATCGAGGTCGGCACCTCCATGTTGCGCGCCTTCGACAGCGACGGGTGGAGCTCGAGCGCCGCGAGCTGCGCGAGCCAGACCAGGGTCGCCTTGTCCTCGCAGACCACGAAGTCGATCTCGCCCGCTCGGTCGAAGCCGACCCTGGCAGTCTTCACCCAGTCCGGCGCTCCCTTCGGGGCGCGCTTCTCGTAGAACCGGAAGCCGTCGACGCCCTCGGGGAACCGGACGAGCGTCAGCGGCCGGCCCTTCAGGTGCGGCAAGATCGTGTCCGCGACGCGTGCGTAGTAGTCGATCGCCTGCGCCTTGGTCGTCTTCGACTTCGGCCAGAGGACCTTGTCGAGGTTCGAGAGCGAAAGCTCCCGGCCGTCGACCTCTACTACTTGGCGGTCTTCGCCCGCGATCGCTTCGAGGTCGTAGAGGTCTTCTTGGCGGTGCTCGGCGCGGGCTTCTTGGGCGCCGGCTTCTTCGACCCCTCGGCCAGCGGCTCGGACTTCACGGCGGCAAGGCTCTCCTCGAGCGCGGCCATCAGGTCGGGCGCCTTGGTCGGCTTCGGAGCCTCGCCCTCGACCTCGACGATCTCCTCGCCCTTGGCCTTGCGCTCGATCAGCGCGAGCAGCTCCTCGCGGTACTCGTCCTTGTACTCGGCCGCATCGAAGTCCTGGGCGAGGGAGTCGATCAGCTGCTTCGCCATGTCCACCTCGGCCTTGCGCGGGGACTCGCCGTTCTCGCCGAAGACCTCGGAGATCTCGTCCGGCGAGACGACCTCGTCGGCGAACCGCATCGTCGCCATCGTCAGCACGCCACTCATCGGCCGGATCGCGGCGAGGTTCTCCTTGTTGCGCAGGACGAACCGCGCGATCGCGACCTTCCTCTGCTCGTCCATCGCCTTGGTGAGGAGCGCGTAGGCCTTCTCGGCGCCCTTGTCGGGCCCGAGGTAGTACGGGTGGTCGAAGTAGATCGGGTCGATCTCGTCGAGGTCCACGAACGCCTCGATCTCGATCGCCCGCGTCTTCTTCGGGTTCATCTCGTCGAGCTCGTCCTTGGTCAGGATGACGTACTGCTCGGGAGCGAGCTCGTAGCCCTTGACGATCTCCTCGTATGGCACCTCCTCGCCGTCGGCCTCGGCGACCCGCTTGTGGCGGATGCGGGAGGAGTCCGACGCACGCAGCTCGCGGAACGAGACGTTCTTGCGCGAAACTGCGCTGTAGAGCTTCACGGGCACGTTGAGGAGCCCGAATGAGATCGATCCTGTCCAGATTGCGCGTGCCATTTGACTCTCAGACCTCGACTTACCCGGAAACTCATCGCGGGTGCAGGGACTAGTACCCCACAGTAGCGCCGCAACCTGCCCGGCGACATAACGCGGGTTGGATCTTGCGCGGCGCCGCGCAAGCGACTAGGCTCGCGGCCGTGCAAATGGGGGAGGGCACGACGGAGGGGCGCCGGCTTCCGTCGCCGGCGATCGCGCTGACGATCAGGTCTCGCGCACGACCTCCCGCGGGTCCTTGTCATCGCGAAGGCCCTTGAACGCCGGCTGGCGCAGCGTGCCCTCGCGGGTCCACTCGGTGAACTCGAACTCGCCGACCAGCTCGGGGCGGACCCAGACCGGGCCGGCTCCGCGCTCCCGGGCCCGTGCCCGGTATTTGAGGCGCGGGTCCTCGCCGAGCTCGAACGGCGACTCCGGGATCTCGAGCGGTCGTAGGAGGCCGATCAGCCGGTCGAGCATCGCATCGGTAAAGCCGGTGCCGACCCCGCCCGCGTACACCAGCCGCTGCGGGCGGCCGAGGCCCTCGGCCTCCTCGGGGGTCGCGTCCCAGTAGCCCACGAGCAGCGAGCCGACCCGCCCCGACCGTCCGCCCTCGCCGGGCATGTAGCCGCCGATCATGAGCTCCTGGCCGCGGCGTGCCCTGATCTTCAGCCAGTCGCGACTGCGGGCGCCTGGCCGGTAGACGCTCCCTAGCCGCTTGCAGACGATCCCCTCGAGGCCCTGGGCTCGGGCCGCCTCGAGGAACTGCTCGCCGCCGCCGACGTGGTGCGCCGGTGCCCGCCACCGATCGGCCTCGAAGTCGAGCCCGGCGAGCAGCTCACGCCGGGCCTCGTAGGTCTCGGTGAGCAGCGCTTCGCCGTCGAGGGCCAGCAGGTCGAAGGCGACGTAGGTGACCGGGACCTCGGCCGCGCGGCGGCGGATCGTCTCCGGCCTGGAGAGGCCCATCCGCAGTTGCAGCGTCTGGAAGCTCGGGCGGCCCTCGTCGTCGAGCGCCACGACCTCGCCGTCGAGCACCGCCTCGCGACCGCCCAGGGTGTTCGCCATCGGCGCCAGCTCGGGGTACCGGTGCGTCGTGTCCTCGCCTCGACGGCTCGCTACCCGCGTCCCGTCCGCGTCGAGGAAGGTCAGCGCGCGAACGCCGTCCCACTTGATCTCGAAGGCCCAGCCGTCGTCCCCCGGCGGTTCGGTCGCCGTCGTTGCAAGCATCGGCTGGAGATCGCGGGGGAAGGGATGCGCCACCCCGCGATTATGTTCAGCAGCACCAGCCGGCGATGTGCGGGAAGTCGGCCGCGCCAGCGCGGTCCGAATCGAGCTGGCGCGAGATGTCACCCACCGGGATCACGCGCCGGTCAGAGATCCGGACGAAGATCCACTGGTCAGCCTGCGGCCACGGCAGCAGGATCCACTCGCCGTCGGGCGAGAACGCGGGTGCGCCGAAGCTGACTCCTCCGGTGCCAGCAGCGGTCGGGTACAGCACGCGCCCGGGCCCTGCATCTATTCCTACCCGCAGGAGGGAGAGCTCGGCGAGTCCGGCGCGGTCGGGCCGCACGACGGCGATGTGCTCGCCATCGGCCGCCAGCGTGGCCGCGGTGCCGGTTGCGACCGGCCCCTTGAAGAGGCCACGGGCGCGGTGATCGAGCAACGTCGCGGACCCGGCCGCCTCGACCATCAGCCGGGTCCCGTCGGCCGACCACTGCAGGCTCTTCACCCGCTCGGTGACCCGGTTCGAACGTCCCAGCACCTGGCGGGTGTCGGTGTTCACGATCACGACC
Organism: uncultured bacterium; assembly: GCA_963753385.1. Lineage (GTDB taxonomy): Bacteria > Actinomycetota > Thermoleophilia > Solirubrobacterales > 70-9 > JALZKA01. Next base: position 198,735 of record CAVWCC010000010.1, on the reverse strand, counting down.
CGATTCCCCGGGTCGACGTAGGCGAGCTCGTGTCGGACCTGACCCTCGATGTCCTCGGGTCGCCAGGCCACCGCCGGCGACCCCACCGCCGGAGCCAGCGAGGCGTCCGTGCTGTTGTCGCCGGCGACCACCCGCAGCTCGCGTCCCGCCACGTAGGCGACGCGGTAGCCCTCGTCCGAAGACCAGTCGAGCGAGCGGATCGTGGCCGGGGCGGTACGCACCCAGCGCTGATCGCCCTGCGGGGTGAGCGCGAACAGCTCGCGCCCGTCGCTCACGCCGACGTAGAGGCCCGTCGCCGACCACGTGGCGTGGCGGTAGCTTCCGAGCAGTCGGCGCGAGCCGTCGTCGTTCACAACCCAAACGCCAGCGGGCGATTCGACCAACACCGATCCGGATGCCGGCAGTGATCCGAGGACGGGTCGCGCGTTCTCCTCGCCAACGTCGATCGCATCGGCGATCCAGTCGCGCACCTCAGCGCCCGCGGGGGTGAGCGCGAACGCCGCGACGAGCGCGGCTGCGACTCCCGCGACGACGCCTCGTGGGATCGGGCGGGCCCGGCGAGGGGCCGCCTCGCGCTCGGCGAATGCCTCGCGAACCACGAGCCAGCCCCGCTCCTCGGCCTGGCCCTCCCCGGGGGCTCCGGCGTCCGCGAGTGCCGCACGCACCCGCTTCTCGTCGTGCCGGGTCATTCGGCCTCCTCCCGCGGCAGCCGCTGCGCGAGGGCATCGAGCCCCCGGCGCAGGCGCGAATTCACGGTGCCGCGCGGAAGCTCGAGCAGCTCCGCGATCTCGCCCGGGGTGTAGTCGAGGAGGTAGCGCAGCACGACCACCGCACGCTGCTCGGGGCCGAGCGAGCGCAGCGCCGCGACGACGCGGTCCGAGTCCGCGAGTCCCGCGAGATCCACCTCGTCGGCGACAGGCTCGAACTGCTCGGCCGCCTCGCCGGCGAGCTCACGCCGCGCCTTGCGCGCGCGGCTCCAGTCGATCGAGCGGTTGACGACGATCCGGTGGAGCCAGGGGCCGAACGGGCGGCGCCGGTCGAAGCGCTCGAGGGCGCGAATCGCCGCGATGAACGCCTCCTGCGCGATGTCCTCGGCGGCGGCGCCGTCGTGCACGACCAGGTACGCGGCACGGTGGGCGCTGCGCCAGTGGCGCCGGAAGAGTTCCTCGAGCGCCTCCTCGGAGCCCCGCTGCGCCTCCCGGATTAGCGCTCGCTCACGCCGCCGCCCCATCGGCGCCGCATCCGTACCGATCGCGCCCAAGGCACGCGGCTCCGCGTCCATCGCCACGGCCGATTGTCCCGCTTGAGCGGCCAACGGTGCGAGGGCGAACGCCCCACCTGCAACCGAGAGTCGACTTTGTGGCCAGAGGCGCAACTAAGTCGACACTCGATCGCGTTCGGGCTCCCGCTCGGCCGCCGCCTCCGGCTCGCCCGGGCCGAACGGGTCGGGCGGCAGGGCCGCTGCTCGCCGTCGGCGCCGCAGCCCGAGCGCAGTCCCGACGAGGAGCGAAACGCCAACGGCAAAGGCGCCGACCGCGATGCCTCCCGGGATGCCGCCGCCGTCACTGGCGACAGTCAGCTCAGGGGCGAGGGGCTCGGTGAGGGCGAACGTCTGTGTGTCGAGCATCGCGAGGGTCTCGCCGCCGCGCGTCGCGTTCAGCGTCCCGCCGCCGTCGGTCAGCTCCAGGCCGACCCGCCAGGCCTCGTTCCCGTTCACCATGGGCAGGTCGACGCAGTGCGAGATGCCGCGCTCGGTGTCGAGTGTGTGGATGAACGCCGTATCGCTGCGCGCGGCCCCCACCGTTGTAGAGCGTGTACTCCCAGACGCCGTCCGGGCTCGTCGCGCGGGTCAACGGCAGGCCGCGCATCTCGTCCGGCGAGACCTCATGGGCGACGAGAACCGGGTCGGGAAGGAGCCGCTCCCGCGCCAAGTCGTATTCGCGGACCGCGTAGTCGTTGTAGTCGCGCGAGGTGTACTCGACCAGGAACATGATCCTGCCATCCGGGGAAAGCGCGTCGAAGCTGAAGTCCCCTTCGAGCGTGAACGGCTCTCGCGGCCGCAGGCCGCCGTTCGCCCCGACATCCACGATCACGAAGGTGCTCTCGCGACGCGGGAACCGGGTGCGCGGGTTGATCAGGGCGAGTGTCTCACCGTCGGCCGAGAGCCCCGACGGGGAGCCATCGATCGCGACGAGCGGCACCGAGAACTCACCGTCGATCCGGCGGGCGGCGGTGATCTCCCCGCCCTCTCGGTCGATGCGCAGCAGCTGGGTGTCCTCACCGGCGTCGACGGTCGCGTACCGCGGGCCATCGCCGTTCGGTGCGACGACGCTCGCCGGGTTGGCTCCGTCGACGGGCACGGGCAGGCCGTCCGCCGCCGCGGCGGGGGGAACCAGGACGAGGCACATCAAGGCCAACGGTGCGGTGACGACGGCGCGGAGCATCTCGAACCTCCCGGATCGGTCTGGCATCTGATCTCCTTACGTCTCGGGTGCCGTCTCAGGTCCCGCCGATAATCCCCTCGTGCTGTTCGAACTCGACGGCGTCCACCTCGAGCGGGCCGGTCGCCCGGTCCTGCGCGACCTCGACCTGCTCGCTACCGGAGGGCGCCTCCGCCCTCGTCGGCCCGTCCGGCTCCGGCAAGTCGACGACGCTGCGGCTCCTGAACCGGCTCGCCGACCCGGATCGCGGCACGGTCTCCTACCGCGGCGCCGACGTCTGCGAGCGCGATCCGCGCGAGTTGCGACGCGAGGTCTGCCTGGTGCCGCAGCTGCCGGCCCTGATCGATGGCACCGTGCGCGCGAACGTCGAGTTCGCGGCGGATTGCGGCGGGCTCGAGGCCGACGTGCCCGAGCTGCTTCGGCTGAGCGGGCTTGAGTCCGGCTACGCGGAGCGCGACGCCGGCCGCCTCTCGGTCGGCGAGCAACAGCGGGTGATGCTCGCGCGGGCGCTCGCCCTGGAGCCACGGGTGCTGCTGCTCGACGAGCCGACCTCGGCGCTCGACGAGGACGCGCGGGACGCGGTGGAGGGAACCCTTACGGACCTCCGCCGACGCCTCGAACTCTCCACGGTCGTGGTCACCCACGACCCGGCACAGGCGCGCCGCCTAGCCGATTGGGTCGTTCGGGTCGACGCTGGGCGGGCGGTCGAGCAGGGATCGGTGAGCGGGGTGCTCACGGCGTGAACGTCAGCATCGAAGTGACGCTCGGAGAGGTCGCCGCGAGCCTGGTGCTGGTCGCGATCGCGATCGCGGTCTCGCGCTGGCGGCGGGCCGAGCTCGAGGAGGACATCGCGATCGCGGTCGTCCGCTCCGCGATCCAGCTGTTCGCGATCGGCTACGTGATCCAGGCGATCTTCGCCGAGGAGAGCCTCTGGCTCGTCGCCGCGCTGATCATCGTGATGGTGGTGTTCGGCGCGTACACCGCGCGGGCGCGAGCCGCCAAGGTCCCGGACCCCCTGGTGCCGCTCCTGATCGCGCTCTCGCTGGCGGCTGTCGCGACGCTGGGACTTGTCCTCGCGCTCGGCATCTTCGAGCCGACTCCTCGCTACCTCGTACCGGTCGGCGGCATGGTCATCGGCAACGCAATGACCGCGGCAGCGGTGGCGCTCAACCGCCTCGGTGACGACGTTGAGGCATCGGCGCGGCAGATCGAGGCGACGCTCGCGCTCGGCGCCAGCTCCGCCGAGGCGGCGGCCCCGATCGTCCGGCGCAGCCTGCGCTCGGGAATGATCACGCTCGTCGACTCGACCAAGACGACAGGGCTGATCTTCTTTCCCGGCACCATGGTCGGGATGCTGCTCGCGGGCGCCGATCCCATCGACGCGGTGCGCCTCCAGCTGATCCTGCTCTGGGTGCTACTCGGAAGCGTCGCGATCTCGTCCCTGGTCGCCACCGAGCTCGCCTACCGCGGCTTCTTCACCTCGGCCCATCAGCTCCGCGAGCCGCCCGAGCCGTGACCGAGCCGATCAAGCTCTCGCCCGCGGCGCGGGCCGACCGCACGGTCGCCGACGCAACCGTCCTTCGTCTCCGGCGGCTCCCGGGCGGCGACGGTTTGCTGGGCCTCGCGTTCAGGCTCAGGCCGGGAGCGAAGCTCCGAAGCCGCCTGCTTCGGCTCGTCGTCGAGCGCACGATCGCGGCGCTCAATCGCGAGGACTGGGAGGTCTTCACGGCCAACTTCGCGCCCGACATCGAATACGTCATGGCGCGCCGCGGCGGCGCCTCCGCATGGGCGGGAGCCGACGACGTCTACGTGGGCCCGGGGGGCGTGAAGCGATTCCATCTCGCGTGGGCGGAGGACTGGGGCCGCTTGGAGCACGAGCCGGTCGCCCTCTATGACCTGGGCGACCGGGTGGTGTTCCTCGCCGAAATGCGGGGGGCGGGACGAGCCAGCGGCGCGGCGCTGTCCCAGCGCTACGGCTCGGTCACCGACCTCGACACGCGCCGCGGGCTCACGACACGCGTGCGGTTCTTCCTCGATTGGGACGAGGCCCTGCGCGAGGCCGGGGTGGCTGCCCAATAGATTCAGCGCCGTGACGAGGACCTTCAGCGGCATCCAGCCCACCGGGCGCAAGCACCTGGGCAACTACATCGGGGCGATCCGCCAGTACGTCGAGGCCCAGGACCGCGGCGAGGCGATCTACTGCGTGGTGGACCTGCACGCGCTGACCGTCGCCTACGACCCCGCCGAGCTGCGCGAACGCCTCTACGACACCACCGCGATCCTGCTGGCCGCAGGGCTCGATCCCTCCCGCTGCATCCTTTTCCGGCAGTCCGACGTCCACGAGCACGCCGAGCTCTCGTGGCTGCTCGGGGCGGTGACCTCCCATGGGGACCTGAACCGGATGCACCAGTTCAAGGAGAAGTCCGAGCAGCAGCGCGAGCTCATCTCGGCCGGCCTGTTCTTCTACCCGGTGCTGATGGCCGCCGACGTCCTCGCGCACCGGGCGACCGAGGTGCCCGTCGGCGACGACCAGCGCCAGCACATCGAGCTGATGCGCGATGTCGCCGAGCGCTTCAACGCACGGTTCGGTGAGCTGCTCGTCGTTCCCGAGGGCCGTTACCCGGAGGTCGGGGCGAGGATCATGAACCTCCAGGACCCCGAGTCGCGAATGTCCACGACGTACGGCTCCGAGCAGGGCACCGTCTACATCCTGGACCCGCCTGAGGTCGTGGCCAAGAAGGTCCGCAGTGGCGTCACCGACTCGGGGTCGGAGGTGCGGCGGGCGCCCGACAAGCCGGGCATCACCAACCTGATCGAGATCCTGTCGGTGGTACGTGGCGTTGCGCCCGAGGAGGTCGAGCGCGAGTTCGACGGCTCCGGGTACGGCGACTTCAAGGCCGCGGTGGCCGACGACGTTGTCGCATATCTCGCGCCCGTGCGTGAGCGGTACGAGGCTCTGCGGGCCGACCAGCCCGGGCTCGAGTCGATCCTGGCGCAGGGAGCGGAGAAGGCCCGCGCGAACGCATCGGAGACGCTCGCGGACGTCCGTGACGCGATGGGCGTCGGCGCGCCGCGCTAGACCGTCCCACAGCGCCCCTAAGCTCTCCTCGTGCCGGTTGCCGACCTCGATCTCGAGCTCGACGTCTTCGCGGGCCCGTTCGACCTCCTCATGGCGGTCGTCCTTCGCGAGGGCGTCAACCTCGCCGAGGTCGAGCTCGGCGAGGTCGTCGTCGCCTACATCGACCACCTCGACGAGCAGGGCGAGCTCGACCTCGAGGCCGCGACCGAGTTCCTGGTCCTGATCGCCGCGCTGCTCGAGCTGAAGTCGCGGCTGCTGCTGCCGCAGGAGGAGGCCGACGAGGAGCAGCTCGAGCCCGAGGAGGCCGCCGAGGAGCTCCTCGCCCGGATGCTGGAGTACCGCCGCTACCGCGGCGCGGGCGCGCACCTCGCCGAGCTGTTCGCCGACGGGCGGCGCTACCTCTACCGGCGCGCGCCGCTACCGCCGGAGCTCCGCCGGATCTCGCTCGAAGCCGCACGGCCGGTCTACGACGGCGAGCGGCTCGCCACGGCGATCGGCGAGCTCCTGCGGATGCCGGTGGCACCCGACACCTCGCACATCCGCCCGACGGTTTCGCTCGAGCGGCGCCTGGCCGTTCTGCGCGAACTGCTCGACGGTCGCTCCGAGCTTGACTTCGACGAGGCGTTCGGCGGGGAGGACCGCCTGACCCAGGCCGTGACCCTGTTCGCGCTGCTCGAAATGCACAAACGCGGCGAGGCGACCTGGCAGCAGAAGGACCTGTTCGGCCCGATAACGATCACCGCTCGCTCGGAGACCAAGGAGGAAGCGGCCTGATGGAAGCGCCGCGGTTGGAACGGATCATCGAGGGGCTTCTGTTCCTCTCACCGGAGCCGGTCACCGTCGCCGAGCTGGTGGAGGCAACCGACGCCACCGAGGCCCAGGTCGAGCGCGCGCTTGATGGCCTCGGCGGGGCCTTCGCCGAGGGCTCGCGGGGCGTCGTCCTGCGCAACGTCGCGGGCGGCTGGACACTTGCGGCGGACCCCGTTGCCGAGGAGGCGGCACGGCGCCTCCTTTCGCGGCCGAAGACTCCGCCGCTCACCCAGGCGCAGGCCGAGACGCTCGCGATCGTCGCCTACCTGCAGCCCGTCTCACGACCGGAGATCTCGCGGATCCGCGGCGTCTCGGGCGAGTCCGCGGTGCTGACGCTCTGCGAGCGCGGGCTGATCGAGGAGTCCGGGCGCTCGCGCTTCGGCGCGACGATCTATCGCACGACGCCGCTGTTCGAGCGGGTCTTCGGCCTCTCCGGGCTCGACGTGTTGCCCGATCCGGCCCGCTTCGACCCGACGCCCGAGGACGAGCAGGACCTGCGCGAGCGCCTGCTCAAGGCGGGCGAGCAGCGCGCGGCCTAGACGCTGCGCCCGCGTTTCGACCGAATCCCAGCGGGTCCACCCGCCGCTATGCGTCGAGGCGCCCTGCCAGCCAGCCGCTGATCAGCGCTCCTGAGGTCGCCGCGCCGGCGGCTGCTGGAAACACGGTCCGGCGAAGGTGGTGGCGGGCGAGCAGACATCCGGCCGCGTCGAGACCGTCCACCACGGCCGATGCTCGCAGCCAGCCACCCACGGGTCCGTTGCGGTCCAGGGCAACGAGCACGCCGACCCCGAGGGCGAGGTCGCGTGCCCCAACTACTCGCAGGAATAGGCGCGTCCCGTCCGAGTCCCCGTCAGGGCCAATCATCGCGCGGCCCACAAGTCCTGGCACCAGAAGCGACACGACGCCGATGGCGATCCTTCCGCCCGCCAAGCCGACCGCCAAGTCCCGGGCCTCCATTAATCGATCGTACGAGATCACGCGCCGACCACACGGCCGCAGCGATACTGCGGGCATGGCGCAACCGGACCGACGCAGGCGAAGCCGCTCCGGGCGGGTGCTCGACGGGGTGATCTGGGGCGCGGCCCTCGGCGCCGCATCCGGCGCGGTGCTCGGCGACGCGATCGACGGGCTCGGAGCCGGTCTCGGCGCTTTGATCGGCGCCGCGCTCTACGCGCCGGCAGAGGTGATCACGAGCCTTCGTCGGGGGCCCGCCGAGGTGAAGCCGCTCTGGTACCGCATCCTCAGCAGCGCTCTGCTGATGGCTCTGTTCGGCTGGCTGCTGGGCCTGATCTACGGTCCCGACGAGCCGCTCCTCACCGCGCTGATCAGCGGTGCTCTCATCGGCCTGCTCGGCCTGCGCCCGGGCAAGGCGCTCCTTGGCCTCCTCGTCGGCGCCGTCCTGGGAGCCGTGTTCCAGGCGCTCGACGGCGATGTCGAACCGGCGCTGGTCGCGGCGTCGGTCGCACTGACCTATCGGGTGATCGCGGCGATCGTCTATCGCGGGCGTGAGCTGGTGCGAGTGATGGCCGAGGAGGTGCCCGCCTCGGAGCTGCAGTACGTCGTGCCCTTCGAGGCACGCTCGAGGTATGTCGGCGGCGACTACGTCGAGCAGCTCGCGAAGGCGCGCGGGGGCACCTTCCGCCGCAACCCACCCGACGTCGGAATCCTCGCCTCACTCGACAGCCTGCAGGGCCCCACCTTCGACCCGAGCCGGGTGCACCCCCTGATCCGCGAGTTCTACGAGCACACCAGCCGCTTCCGGCTCTCGATCATCCCTGAGTGGCGGCGCTGGATGAAACCGGGGTACGAGCTCTTCAAGCTCGTGGTCGCGGAGCCGCTCGGCCAGGCGACGATCCCCTCCAACATCGAGGAGGCGCAGCGCGGCATGGTCAGCACCATCGACACGATCGCCCTCGACGGCGGCGAGGAGATCGACATCCGCGGCTGGATTCGGACGTTCGCGGACTCCGGCAAGCCCATCTACGTCGGCATCTACACCAGCTTCAGGCACCAGGACCGCGGCTACGTGAGCGTCGGCTTCCCGATCCCCAGTGCCAACTTCACCGCCACGCTCCTGCCGTGCAACACCGGTGAGCACGACTTCGTTCTCACCTCGCGCAGCGACCTAGCGTTCCCTGGCCACTACCTGAGCTCGGTCGACAGCGAGCGAGATGCGCTGACCGTCCTCAAGCTGCTCTATTTCCAGGAGCGGATCTTCGTCTACGTCACCGAGGGCGAGCTGAGGACCGACCACAGCTTCTACCTTGCCGGCCAGCGCTTCCTGACACTCCACTACGACATCGAACGCCTCGGCGCCGCGGGGGCTTGACGCAACGTTACGATCGCGCTTGTGGTGTTTCGAGCTGGCACGCATAGGGTCGGCGGTGACAACGGAACGCTGCAGGTACGCACCTACCGAGAGGGCTTCGCGCAGAAGGTAGGCCACGACCTGATCATCGATGTCGGGCAGTGGGCGGCGACGGCCGATGTCCGCGAGGACGGCACGCTCTCTGCTGTCCACCTCGACGCCGACCCTCACTCACTCCAGGTGCGCGAGGGGTTGCACGGGATCAAGCCACTTACCGACAGGGACCGTGCCGACATCCGCAAGACCATCGACGAGAAGGTCCTGGGGGGACGGCCGATTGCCTTCCGCTCGACTGCGGTCGAGCCCGGTGCCGGTGGACTGACCGTGCGCGGCGAACTCGAGCTCGCGGGTACGAGGCGGACGGCGAGCTTCGAGCTCGCAACCGCGGACGGCCGGGTGCGCGGGACGCTGCCCGTCACCCAGAGCGAGTGGGGAATCAAGCCCTATCGGGGGATGATGGGTGCCCTCAAGGTGCGCGATACCGTCGAAGTCGTTCTCGACGTCCCGCTACCGTCGGGCTAAGCCCCGCTCCTGCTACGCGCAAAGAGCGGCAGCAAGCGCGCGGTAGCGTCACCCGTCGTGCGCCTCGCCAAGTACCTCGCTCACTGCGGCGTCGCCTCGCGGCGCAAGGCCGAGACCATGATCGCCGCCGGTCGCGTGACCGTGGCCGGCCGGGTGGTGACCGATCCAGCCCGCGATGTCGACCGGAGCAGCGGCGTCGCCTTCGATGGTGAGCGCGTGCGCCCGGAGCCGCACGAGGTCTGGGCGCTCAACAAGCCGCTCGACGTGGTCTCCACCGCCCGCGAGCCGGGCGCCCGCCAGGCCGTGACCGAGCTGGTCCCGTCGAAGCGCCGCCTCTACCCGGTCGGGCGGCTCGACGCCGACTCGACCGGGCTGATCCTGCTCACGAACGACGGTGAGCTCGCGAACCGGCTCACTCACCCGCGCTACGGAGTGGAGCGGACCTACCGGGCGACGCTGCGTCGGGCGCCGAGCGAGCGCGACCTGACCCGGCTGCGAAAGGGGGTCCGGCTGGAGGACGGCCCGACCCGGCCCGCCCGGGTTCGGCGCGCCGGGAAGCGCGGGATCGAGATCACGATCCGGGAGGGCCGCAACCGCCAGGTCCGGCGCATGGCCGAGGCGATCGGCAACGAGGTGGTCTCCCTGCGCCGCGTGGGGTTCGGCCCGCTGCGGCTGGCGCGACTCGCCGAAGGCCAGGCGCGGCGACTGCGGGCGCCGGAGGTGAAGCAGCTCTGGAAGGATGCGGGCCGTGACTGAGCGCCTATGGGGAGTGAGGGGCGCGGCGCAGGCCGCGCGCAACGACGCCGAGTCGATCCTGGCTGCGACCCGCGAGCTGATGGGCGCGCTGATGGAGCGGAACGAGCTCGAGCCCGCGAGCTTCGTCAGCGTGATCTTCACCTCCACCGACGACCTGAACGCCGAGTTCCCCGCGGTCGCCGCGCGCGAGCTGGGGCTCGACCGGGTCCCGCTCCTCTGCAACCGCGAGATCGACGTCCCGGGGGCGATGCCGCGGGTGATCCGGGTGCTCGCCCACTACCACGCCGCGGCGGACCACCAGCCCGAGCACGTCTACGTGGGCGAGACGAGGCGGCTGCGGGCGGACCTACACTCGGCGCAATAGTGCCGATCCGCTTCTCACACAGGCTGGACCAGATCCCCGGCTACAAGGCCGGCGTGCCCGCGGGCAAGGCGCCCGAGGCGATCGCGTCCGAGGACATCGCCCAGCTCGCCTCGAACGAGTCGCCCTGGGGGCCGCACCCCGAGGTGCTCGCGGTGATCGAGCGGACGGCGGGCGCGATGAACCGCTACCCGGATCCGGCCGCGACGCTGCTGCGGCAGCGAATCGCGGCACGGCACGACGCCGACCCGGCCGCGATCGCCGTTGCGAACGGCTCGTGCGAGTTCCTGCTGGCCGCCGGGGCGGCGCTCTGCGAGGAGGGCGACGAGATCGTCTACGCCTGGCCGTCCTTCTCGATCTACCCGTACGTCGCCCCGCTCTCGGGCGCGCGCGAGATCCGGGTGCCGCTCACGGACGGCGACGAGCACGACCTCGACGCGATGCTCGCCGAGATCACCGCCGCGACCCAGATCGTGATCGTCTGCAACCCGAACAACCCCACCTCCACTCACATCCCGATCGCCCGGATCGCCGAGTTCGTCGAGGCGGTGCCAGACCACGTCGTTCGTCGTCCTCGACGAGGCCTACGCCGAGTACCAGCTCCACGATGATCCCGAGGAGAGCGTCGACCTCTGGCGCCGGAGCCAGAACCTCGTGGTGCTGCGCACCTTCTCGAAGTGCTACGGCCTCGCGGGGTTGCGGGTCGGCTACGCGCTCACGTCAGCCCGCGTCCGTGCCGCCCTCGACGCCGTTCGCCAGCCGTTCTCGGTCAACGCGCTCGCCCAGGCGGCGGGCGCCGAGGCGATCCGCCACCAGGACGACGTCGCGAGCCGGGTCGAGCGCACGATCGTCGAGCGCGTGTTCGTCGAGGAAGGGGTGCGCGAGCTCGGGCTCCACACGCCGGACTCGCACGCGAACTTCTCGTGGATCGACCTGGGGGAGGCCGACGAGGCCGAGGTGGTGGCGGCGCTCGCCGAGCAGCGCGTGGTCGTCCGGCCCGGGACGCCGCTCGGCGGCCCCGGCCACGTCCGCGTCAGCTACGGGACGCGCGCGCAGAACCAGCGCTTCCTGGATGCACTGGCCGAAGCCGTCCGGGCCTGAGCCGCGGCTCGCGTCAATCGCAGCCGAACGGAGTGCTGCTGTCCGGCCCGGGCCGGAGATCCTTCAGCAGCTTCGTCCCGCCTTCGGTCCCGTCGCTTCGCCACGGCTCGTAACCCTTGGCGGGGGTGTATGCGCCGAAGAGGAGCCGACCGCCGCAGCCCCACGAGCGCGCACGGGATCGAGCTGTCCGATCCGGGTCGGATGTCCCGCAGGATCTTCGTGCCCGGTCCGCGGCCATTCGTCCGCCAGACCTCCCGGCCGTGGCTGCCGTCGTCAGCCGAGAAGTAGACCCGGCCGGCGATGGTCGCGAGGCGGAAGGGCGATGATGCGGCCGACCCGGGGTTGATGTTCTTCACGAGCTTCGTCCCCACGCCGCTGGCGTCGGTCCGCCAGAGCTCCGAACCTCGGGTCCCGTCGTCCGCGCCGAAGTAGAGCCGGCCGTCGAGCCGCGTGAACTCGACCGGCCCCGAGCCTTCCGCGGGGTTGATGTCCTTCACCAGCTTCGCGCTGCCCGGCTTGCCGGTCGTCTTCCACGGCTCAGGTCCGCTTGTGCCGTCGTCGGCGCGAAAGACGATGCGATCGCCGAGCGCCGTAAACGCGAACGGCTGCGAGCTCGGCATCCCGGGATTGATGTCGTGGAGCTGCTTCGTGCCCTGCTTCGTTCCGTCGCTTCGCCAAGGCTCGGCCCCGCTGTCGGGATCCTGGGCTCGGAAGTAGAGTCGCCCGCCGCGTGCCAGGAAGCTGCTCGGCGCCGAGCTGTTCGCGCCAGGGAATATCTCCTTCACGAGCTTGGTGCCCGCACGCGTGCCGTTCGTCCGCCAGAGTTCCGACCCGATGGTTCCGTCGGTCGCGCTGAAGTAGAGCCGCCCGTCGAGCCGCGTGAACCCCGATGGGAACGAGTGGTCCTCGTCATCCCCCGGATGGATGTCCTTCAAGAGTTTCGTTCCTGACTTGGTCCCGTCGGTCTTCCAGACCTCCAGGCCGTTCACGCCGTCGTTGGCGGCGAAGAAGACGTGGTCACCGAGCCGCGCGAATCCGGAGGGGAAGGAGCTGTCCGGTCCCGGGAAGCCGTCGTCGTCACCCTTGTTGATGTCCACGACGAACCTGGTCCCGGCCTTGGTGCCGTCGGTCCTCCAGACCTCCGTGCCGTGCCCTTCGTCTCGGGCGGAGAAGTAGAGCTTGCCCTTTAGGGTGGCCGGCGCCGCGACCGCCGGGGTGACTGCGAGCCCGGCGATCAGGCCGCAGGCGAGTGCGAGCGGGACGGCGCGCGCAGTCCTCCCTGACATAGTGCCGAATGTAACACTCGCCGAGGGCGATGGATGCGATGCGGACTATTCGTCCCTGGGCGTGATCCGGAAGATCGAGACGACCTCGGCCTGGTGCGCCTCGGGGTGGACGACGTAGGCACTCGGCCCGCCGCCGAACCAGCCGGCGGACTCGTTGTCGCCGACGAAGATCCCGGGGTGGTGCTTGCCGTCGCCGTCCTCGACCCAGACCTTCTGGCCCTCGCGGAACCCGTGCTCGATCTCGTCCATCGCGCCAGCCTAACTCCGCGACTCAGTTCCCGGTCGAGCTGAAGTGCTGGTAGTCCTTGATGCCGGACCAGTCGCCGCCCCACTTCCAGCCGACGTCGCGGAATGCGTCCCAGACCCCGTCGCCGTGGTGGATCATGCCCTTGGCGTTGCGCGAGCGGTCGGCGTACGGGCGACCCGCCGGCGGCGAGACGTGGCTGCCGGACACATATGGGTTCTCGATCGGGTTGATGTCGATCGCCCGGCCGTAGGCGTGCTCCGACCAGCGGGTCGTCCCCGCGACGAACCGGCAGTTGAAGGCCGAGGTGTTGTCGGCGTCCATCGAGCGGTGGTCGTCGGCGCCGTAGCGGTCGATCAGCTCCATCCTGCGGATCGGAAAGCGCGCCCGGTAGAGCTCCCGCAGCGCCCGCGAGACCTCGCCGGCCTCCTCCCTGTGCACGATCAGCCGGCCCCACTCTACGTCGCGCTGGAAATCCCAATGCGTCGCCCGGATCAGCCGTAGCTTGCGCCGCGGCACGGGGCAACCGGGCCGCCACGAGCTGCCGGTGATCTGTTCGCGGACCTCGCCCTTGATCGGCTTCGTCTCCACCTGGAAGGGGGGTGCTCCCGCGCGTTCCACAGCGGGCGGTAGGCCGCCGGCGGCGGGCCCGGCGACGAGAAGGACGGTGGCGAGCGCAAGCGCGACCACGGGGACCAAGATAACGACGGGATTTGCGGTTCTCCCCGCTCCCTGCTACAAATCGCCGACCGTGAATCACGTCCTCGCGCAGCCTTCGTCGACCGCCCGCCAGGGTGCGTCCGCGTGCGAGCAGTGGTTTACCTATTGGCGATTTAGCTAGGCGTCCGGCCCGGGTCGCTCGACCCAGCCAACTCCACAACTTCCGCCGGGCGCCGTGGCACTGATCTACCCGTACCTTGATCCCGAAAGGCTTGACAGACAGATGATGATCGTGATGAAAGAGGGAGCGACGGAGGCCGAGATCGGCCACGTCGTCGAGCGAATCGAGCAGGTCGGCTGCTCGGCGCATATCTCGACGGGCGAGCTGCTGACCGTGATCGGCGCCATCGGCGACCGTGACCGGGTCGCATCGCTGGGGCTCGAGGGGGCGCCGGGAGTGGACCACCTCGTGCCGATCCTGAAGCCCTACAAGCTGGCCTCGGCGCAGTTCCGCAAGGGCGAGCGGACCGTCGTCGAAGTGGACGAGCGCCGGATCGGCGGCGAGCACTTCGGCCTGATCGCGGGCCCGTGCACCGTCGAGAGCCGCGACCAGACGCTCGAGGTGGCTCGGGTGGTTGCGGACGCCGGCGTCGCGATGCTGCGCGGCGGCGCCTACAAGCCTCGGACCTCGCCGTACTCGTTCCAGGGCCTCGGCGTCGAGGGCCTGCGCTTCCTCCAGGAGGCGAAGGACGAGACCGGCCTGCCGATCGTGACCGAGGTGATGGACGTCCGCGACATCGAGGACGTCGTCGAGGTCGCCGACGTGCTCCAGGTCGGGGCGCGCAACATGCAGAACTACACGCTGCTGGCCGAGCTCGGTCGCGCCGGGCTGCCGGTCTTGCTGAAGCGCGGCCTCTCGGCGACGCTCGAGGAGCTCCTGATGGCCTCCGAGTACGTCCTCAAGGAGGGCAACGAGCAGGTGATGCTCTGCGAGCGCGGGATTCGCACGTTCGAGACGGCGTACCGGTTCACGCTCGACCTGCTGGCCGTCCCGGTCCTGCGGGAGATGACCCACCTGCCGATCGTCGTCGACCCGAGCCACGCGGCCGGTCGGCGCGACCTGGTGAAGCCGATGTCGCTGGCGGCAGCTGCGGCGGGCGCGGACGGGATCATCGTCGAGGTCCACAACGAGCCCGAGGAGGCGATCTGCGACGGCCCGCAGGCGCTGCCGACGGAGACGTTCGCGGACTACGCCCACCAGGTCTTCGCGGTCGCCGAGGTCGCCGGCAAGCTGGTCAGCCGCGTATGAGCACGCCGCACGCAGCACGCGGCACGCAGAGGCCGCGGGTCGGGATCTGCATGCTGCATGCTGCCTGCTGACATGCGGATCGCGGTAGTCGGCGTCGGCCTGATCGGCGGCTCGATCGGGCTGGCGGCGCGGCGGCGCCTCGGGGCCGGTGTGGTCGGGTTCGATTCCGATCGCGCCAACCTCGACCGCGCGCTGGAGCTCGAGGCACTCACCGAGATTGCCGATTCGGCAGCGGCCGCCGTCGCGGACGCCGAGCTGGTGTTCTGCGCCGCGCCCGTGCGCGCCCTCGCCGAGGTCGTGACGGAGGCGCTCGGCGCCAGCCATGACGAGACGGTGGTGACGGACGTCGGCTCGACCAAGCGCGGGCTGGTCGCGAGCGTCGCCGGCCATCCCGCCGCGGATCGCTTCATCGGCGGTCATCCGCTGGCCGGCGCCGAGACCGCCGGCGTCGAGCACGCACGCGAAGACCTCTTCGATGGTGCGCGCTGGTACCTCGTCCCGGGCGCGGGAGCCGGGGGAGTGCACTACGACCGCCTCCAGCGGGCCGTCGCCGGCATGGGGGCACGCCCGCAGGCCGTCGACGCCGACGCGCACGACCGGGTGATGGCGACGGTGAGCCACCTGCCGCACGTGCTCGCCAACGTGCTCGTCGCCCAGGCGCAGGCGGCGCTCTCGGAGGAGTCCGAGCGGCTCCCCCAGGTGGGGCCGAGCTTCCGTGACACGACCAGGGTCGCCGGGTCGAACCCGGCGATCTGGACCGACATCTTCACCGCCAACGGCGAGGCGGTCGCGGGCGAGATCGACCGCGTGGTCGAGCGCCTGCGTGACGCCGCCGCGCTGCTTCGCAGCGGCGACCCCGGGGCCGTGGACGCCTGGCAACGGGAGGCCGGCTCGGCCAGGCAGCGGCTGGCTGAGGCGGGCGTCGCCGGCGGCGATCTGCGTGAGCTGCGTGTCAGCGTCGACAACCGCCCGGGCGTCGTCGCCGAGATCGCGCTCGCGCTCGGCCGCGCGGGCGTCAACATCGAGGACATGGCCCTCTATCCGGCCGCCGACATGCGCACGGGGGCGATCTCGCTTTGGGTAGCGGGCGACGCGGACGCCGAGCGGGCGGCGGACGTGGTTCGCGAACTGGGCCATAGCGCCGCTCCGCTCGCGAGCGACACGTGAGCGCGTCCCGCTTCGACCCCGCGGGCGCGCTGTCGGGATCGCTGCGCCCGCCGCCCGACAAGTCGATCTCGCACCGGGCCGCGCTGCTCGCTGCAATGGCCGACGGGGAGTCGCGGATCGGCGGCTACCTCGACGCGGCCGACACGCGGGCCACGCTGGCCGCGGTCAGGGCGCTCGGTGCCGGGGTGGAGGAGGCCGCAACGGACGTACCCGGGGCGCTTGACGTCACGGTCGAGGGCATCGGCCTGCGCGGGGCGGGCCCAGCGGAAATCGACGTTGGCAACGCCGGCACCCTCCTGCGTCTAGTCCCGGGTTGGCTCGCCGGGCAGGAGGCGGGCGAGTGGACCCTGGACGGGGACGATTCGATTCGCCGCCGTCCTGTGGACCGAATCGTCGAGCCCCTGCGGGAGATGGGAGGGGACGTCGAGTGCCGCGACGGAAGGCTGCCCCCGCTGCGCGTTCGCGGCTCCGCGCTGCGCGGGATCAAGTACCGGCTACCGGTGGCGAGCGCGCAGGTGAAGTCCTGTGTCCTGCTCGCGGCTCTGACCGCTGACGGGACAACGGAGGTGATCGAGCCGGCGCCGTCGCGCGACCACACCGAGCGGATGCTGGCGGCAGCGGGCGCTCACCTGACCTCAGAGATCCCGGGACCTGGGATCGCGATCCGGGGGACGCTTCCCGGCCGGCGCATCAAGGTTCAGGGGGCGGATCGGCTCGCGGCGGTCGGGTTCCAGGTTCCCGGCGACTTCTCCTCGGCCGCGTTCCTCTTGGTCGCTGCGCTGATCGTCCCGGGCAGCCGCGTTCGGCTCGAGGGCGTCGGCCTGAACCCGACCCGCGTCGGCCTGCTCGGGATCCTGACGCGGATGGGCGCGGCGATCGAGGTCGAGGAGGGGATCCCGTCAGGCGGCGAGCCCCAGGGCGTGATCGACGCTCGCCACTCCACGCTGCGGGGAACGCGCGTGGCCGCGGGGGAGGTACCGCTTACGATCGACGAGCTGCCGCTGGTCGCACTCGCCGGGTGCTTCGCCGAGGGCGTGACGGTGGTCACCGGCGCCGAGGAGCTCCGCCACAAGGAGTCCGACCGGATCGCGACGGTCGTCGACGCGGTCAGGGCGCTCGGCGGTGAGGCCGATGCCGCCGAGGACGGCTTCGCGGTGCGGGGCACGGGCGGGCTTCGTGGGGGCGCGATCTCATCTCACGGCGACCACCGCCTGGCGATGCTGGGCGCGATCGCGGGGCTGGCCTCGCGCGAAGGCGTCGAAGTGACCGGTATGGACGCCGCCGCGGTCAGTTACCCGGGCTTCGAGCGCGACCTGCAGTCGCTGATCAACTAACGCCGGCTCGGGTGCCCGTCGCCGGGCCAGGGGGAGAGGACCAGAACGAGGCGCGAGTCCTCGGTCGCACGGATCTGGCGGCGTTCCTTCGGGTCGAACTCGGCGAGCAACCCGGGGCCGCCGCCGACGGTTTCGCCCTCGGCGTCGTCGATCTCGATCGCCCCGGCCGCGACGATCAGCCACGCGCGCTCGTGGACCTGGTGTTCCTGCATCGTCTCGCCGGCCGGCAGCCTGAGCACGATCACCCGCCCCTCGTCTTCCGAGCCCAGCACCCGGGGGTGGTGGCGCTCGAGCTCCATCTCGGCGACGTTCCAGGCCTTCATCGATTCCTCCTCCAGCCGGCGTTCCCTACCGCCCAATCTATCCTGGGATCAAGAGCACCTGCTTCTTTCGGGGCAAAGCCCCTCACTGGAATACCTCCATGGTCATCGCCATCGACGGTCCCGCGGGGGCCGGCAAGTCCACCGTAGCCCGCGGCGTCGCCGCGGCGCTCGGCATCACGTACCTCGACTCCGGGGCGATGTATCGCTGCGTCGCGCTCGCGACCCTGCACGCCGGGTTGGATCCCGGCGACCCGGTCGCGGTGACCGAGGTGGCCGAGCGCATCCGGATCGGGTTCGCGGGCGAACGCGTGCTGCTCGACGACGAGGACGTCACCGGGGCGATCCGCAACCCGGACGTCACCGCCGCCGCATCGCTGGTCTCGGTGCACCTGGGCGTTCGCGCCGCGATGGTCGCCCGCCAGCGCGAGCTGATCGAGTCGGCGCCCTACGTCGCCGAGGGCCGCGACATCGGCACCGTGGTCAGCCCCGGCGCGCCGCTCAAGGTGTTTCTCACCGCGAGCGAGGAGGAGCGGGCACGGCGTCGGGCGACGCAGACCGGCGAGGAGCTCGAATCCGTGCTCGCCGATCAGCGCGAGCGCGACGCCCGCGACCGCCAGCGCGAGCACGGCGCGCTGCGCCCGGCCGACGACTCGGTCGACCTCGACACCACCGGCCTCGGCGTCGACGAGGTGGTCGCGCGGGTCGTGGAGCTCGCGCGGGAGCGGGGTCTCGTATCTGATGAGCGACTTATGTCGCGAAAGAGACTGGGCCCCCCTGGTAAGGGCTTTCAATGAGTCCCGTACCGCGTGTTGCAGTGGTCGGCTTCCCGAACGTCGGCAAGTCGACTCTCGTCAACCGGCTCGCTGGTGGCCGTGAGGCCGTGGTCCATCCCGAGGCGGGGGTGACGCGCGACCGCAAGGAGCTGGAGTGTGAGTGGAATGGCCGCGAGTTCAAGCTGGTCGACACCGGCGGCGTCGACCTCGAGGCGGGCGATCGGCTCTCGCGCGCGATCCAGGAGCAGGCGCGGATGGCGATCGCCGACGCCGACGTGGTCGCGCTCGTCCTCGATGCGCGCGCCGGCCTGCGCCAGGGCGACGCCGAGGTTGCCGAGATCCTGCGCCGCGCCGACATGCCGGTCGTTGTCGTCGCTAACAAGGTCGACGGACCGGCCGATGAGCCAGGCGCGGCCGAGCTCTATGGGCTCGGGCTGGGCGAGCCGATGCCGGTGTCCGCCACCCAGGGGCGGGGTACCGGCGACCTGCTCGACCGGATCACCGCAGCGCTCCCGCCGCCGGAGGCGGCTGACGACGGCGAGGGCGCCGTCCGGCCGCGGATCGCGGTGATCGGCCGGCCGAACGTGGGGAAGTCCTCGCTCGTCAACGGCATTCTCGGGCAGGAGCGGGTGATCGTGTCCGAGATGGCGGGCACCACCCGCGACGCGATCGACACCGAGTTGCTCGTCGGGGGCCGGGAGGTCGTCTTGATCGATACCGCCGGGCTCCGCAAGCGCTCGAAGGTCGCGGGCACAGTCGATTACTACGCGCAGTTGCGCTCGGAGCGGGCCGCCGGGCGCGCCGACACCGCGATCGTGGTCTGCGACGCCTCCGAGGGCCTGACGTCAGAGGACCTGCGGGTCGCCGAGCTGGCGATGAAGACGGGCTGCGCGACGGTGTTCGCCCTCAACAAATGGGACATCGTCGAGTTGGACCTGGATGACACCAAGGCAAGGATCGCCACGAGGGTGCGGCAGCGGCCACCCGTGATCACCGTGTCAGCAACCGGGGGGCGCAACGTCGCCAAGCTCCTCGACACCGCGATCGAGCTCGCCGACCGGCGAGCGGAGCGGATCCCGACGCCAAAGCTGAACCGCCTCCTCGCTGACGTGGTGGCCCGCCATCCGCCGCCGTCGAAGCGGGGCAAGCGCCTGCGGCTCTATTACGCCGCACAGGTCGGCACGGCGCCGCCGCGGATCGCGATTCAGGTCAATGACCGGCGCCTGATCACCCGTGACTGGGCGTTTCACCTCGAGAACCGGACGCGCGAGGAGTACGGCCTCGAGGGCGTGCCGCTGATCATCGACTACATCCCGAAGCGCTCGCGCAGGTAGGTTGCCGCGCGTGAGGATTCCTTCCCCTCGCGGGATGCTGGGCGCGGTGGGTGAGCGGCTTCGCGGGCTTCGCTATCTGATCAGCGACCTGCTGTTTGCGCTCGCGCGCGTCCCCCGGGCGCTCGCGAGGGGCGCGGCGGGGTTCTGGCGCTCACTTCCGATCATCGCCCGCAGGCGGCTGGTGGCGGCGCTCGGCGCCGTTGCGGTCGTTCTGCTGGTCGTGACGCTGGTCGTCCCGAACCTTCCGTGCTCGCTCCCGGGCGGGGACGAGTGCGCGCCCGACGACGACGCCCTCGACCTCGCCCCCGCCGCCTCGGTCGCCTACATCCACGTGAATCTCGATCCCGACACGGACCAGGCCGCGCAGGCAGCCGAGATCGCCGGGCGGATGCCCCTCGTGAGCCGTCAGCTGATCGGCCAGGCGGCAACGTTGCTTGGCGCCGGAGCCCCGCTCGGCGCGGCCACCGAGGACTGGTTCGGAGGTGAGGCCGCGGCGATCGTGATCGGGGGCGAGGCGGATGCCGAGCGGGTGCAGCTACTCGAGACGACGGATGCCGGCGGTTCCCGGGCGTACGTCGAATCGGTCGCCGGCGGGGTCCCCGAGACGAGCCAGTACCGCGACGTCGAGGTCACGGAGGACGCCCGCGGCGTGGCGAGCGCCGTGACGAACGGCTTCCTGGTGCTCGGCACGAGCCAGGGCGTGCGCGCGGTGATCGACGTCGCCACCGGCGCGGAGGGGGCCGAGTCTCTCGGCGGCGATGACGCGGCCATCGAGGCGCTCGACGAGCTGCCCGAGCACCGGGTCGCCGAGGCGTACCTCTCCGCCGACGGGATCGAAGCGTTCGTGGCGTCGCCCCGAGGCTCGCTGGCGACGTTCGAGCCACTGGTGGACTCGGCCGCCTCGCGCGGCGCAGCGCTGTCGCTGAGCGCGGAGGACGACGGCTTCAAGCTCGCGGTACGCAGCGTGCTCGATCCCAAGCGGGCCGAATCGGATCCCGGCTTCTTCGCGGCCTTCGAGTCATTTGAGCCCGAGCTCCCGGACGAGCTCGCCGCCGACACGCTCGCCTACTTGGGGCTGGGTCAGCCGCGCGGGACGATCGCGGCTCTCCTTCGCCAGGCGACCGTGCGGGCGCCCGGGATCGCGGCCGGGTTCGCCGACCTGATCGAGGAGCTCCGCGGGGACTTTGACGTCGACATCCAGGGCGACCTGCTCGAGGCGCTCGGCGGTGAGGCGGCGTTCACCGTCGTGCCGCGGGCGCCCGCCGACCCCGAAGCGCAGCTCCCTCCGTCCGCGAGCACGCCGACGCCCTACCTGGAGTTCCTGGCGAAGGACGTCGACGAGGAGCGCGCGCGCGAAGCTCTGGCTCGCCTGCAGGGCCCGATCGCCCGCTCGCTCGACCCCGAGCTCGGCGCGCCGGTGTTCGAACAGCGGAGCTTCGGGGATCTCGACGCCGAGATCCTGCGACTCTCGCCCGTCGCCCAGATCGTCTATGCCACGTCCGACTCTCGCCTGGTGATCGCCAACGACCTCGCGGCGGTCGAGCGCCTGGCGGAGGGGGTCGACGATCCCCTTGCGGATGCCGACCGGTACCACGACACGGTCGACGACCTCCCCGACGAGCCGGACCTCCTGGCGTACCTGGACCTGCGCGGGCTACTCTCGTTCGCCGAGCAGAGCGGCCTCGCCACGGATACCGCCTACAGCGGCTTCGCGCCGGATCTGCGGCGCCTCGGCAGCGTCGGCCTTGCCGTGACCCAGTCCGGGGACACGCTTGCGATCGACGCCCGGGTGCTCGTCGACTGAAGCTCGCTGACACCTCCCCTACCGGGGGGGCAAACCTGCTTTCGCGCCTTACGGCGCTCATCCAATCCCTGGCTCGGTACCCTGCCACCGCGACGATGACGAGCGAAGAGTTTTCCGACAACGAGTTCCTGTTCACTTCCGAGTCGGTGACGGAGGGGCACCCGGACAAGGTGGCCGACCAGATCTCCGATGGAGTCCTGGATGCCGTCCTCGCCGACGACCCCTACGGTCGCGTCGCCTGCGAGACGCTGGTGAACACGGGCCTGGTCGTCGTGTCCGGCGAGATTTCGACCGACACTTACGTGGACATCCAGCAAGTCGCGCGCAGCACGATCTCGAAGATCGGCTACAACGACGCCGACCTCGGCTTCTCGGCCGACTCCTGCGCCGTCATCAACGCGATCGACAAGCAGTCGCCCGACATCGCCCAGGGCGTCGACCACGCGCTCGAGGCGCGAACCGATCCCGCCGACGACGACGAGCTCGATGTCGCGGGCGCGGGCGACCAGGGCATGATGTTCGGCTACGCGACCCGCGAGACGCCGGAGCTGATGCCGCTGCCGATCTCGCTCGCCCACAAGCTCGCCCACCGGCTCGCCGAGGTCCGCAAGGCCGAGGTCGTGCCCTACCTGCGGCCCGACGGCAAGACCCAGGTCACCGTCCGCTACGAGAACGGCCGCCCGATCGAGATCGAGAAGGTCCTGATCTCGACCCAGCACAAGGACGGCGTCGATTGCGACACGCTGATCCGCCCGGACCTCTGGGAGCACGTGCTGCACCCGATCCTGCCCGCCGAGCTCTACGACTCGGCCAAGCTCAACACCAAGAAGAACCTCCTCGTCAACCCGACCGGCCGGTTCGTGATCGGCGGCCCCGTCGGCGACGCCGGCCTCACCGGGCGCAAGATCATCGTCGACACCTACGGCGGCATGGCTCGCCACGGCGGCGGCGCCTTCTCGGGCAAGGACCCGTCGAAGGTCGACCGCTCGGCCGCCTACGCCGCGCGCTACGTCGCCAAGAACGTGGTCGCCGCCGGTCTCGCCGATCGCTGCGAGGTCCAGGTCGCCTACGCGATCGGCGTCGCCCATCCGGTCTCGGTCATGGTCGAGACGTTCGGCACCGAGCGGATCTCGCGGGCGAAGATCGCGGCGCTGGTCGCCGAGCACTTCGACCTGCGCCCGGGCTCCTTCCGCGAAGAGCTCAAGCTCCACCGGCCGATCTACCAGAAGACCGCGGCCTACGGCCACTTCGGCCGGGAGGACCACGACTTCACCTGGGAGCGCACCGACCGCGCCGACACCCTCCGCGAGGCCGCGGGCATCGGCGCCGAGCAGAACTCGCCTGCGCCCGCCTGAAAACGCCGTCCTTCTCGGTGAACGTCCCGCGCGGGGGTCTATAGCGCGCAGCGAGGGACGTTCACTGCGCCGGCGGTGGCTGGCGGCCGTGCTCGTCGTCGCCGAGCGCGCCGCCGCCGGTTCCCAGTGAGCGCGTCGCTGCGTCGACCTGGTGGACGACGTCGGCTGGGTCTGCGACCCCGGCGAAGACGAAGTTGTAGTCGTCGCCCGCCGCGGTGTCGAAGTCGACGTCGCCGACCTGCAGCATCCTCTGGACCACCGACTGCCTGAAGTTCACGTTCTGCACCCGTTCGAGGCGGGTCTCCTGGATGGTGCGGGAGACGATGCCCCGCTTGATGTGGAGGCGCCGGTTGGTGATCGTGTAGCTGGTCGCGACCCGCAGGATGAACCCGGCCAGGATGGTGATCCCGACCCCGGCGATCGCGAGCAGCACGACGAGGCTGCTGTTGGTCTCGTCCCCGAACAGGTTCGTGCCCAGGGCGACGAGCAGACAGACGACCGCGGTGATCGCGATGCCCTTGATGTAGAAGGCGAGGATCGCGCGCCACGAGGGGTGCCCCTCGAACAGGACTCGCTCCCCGGGGCCAAGCTTGGGCGCCACGCCCGGAGATTATCCGGTGAAGCCAACGCCGGGAAGCCCTTTACCGTGGAGACGTGAACGCTGCGATCGCCAAGGTCGAACCGCTGACCACCGCCCGCGCGCTCCGGGGGCCGTTTGACTATCTGCTTCCCGACCGGCTCGGGGAGGTCGGCGTCGGCAGCGTGCTCCTCGTCCCGTTCGGCAGGCAGCGGATCCTCGGCGTGGTCGTCGCCCTCGCGGCCGAGTCCGAGGTGGCGCCCGAGCGCCTCGCCGAGCCGATCGCCGCGCTCGAGGCCGGCGCGACGCCGGAGCTGGTCGACCTCGGCCTCTGGGTGGGTCGCGAGTACTGCTCGACCCCTGCGCGCGGGCTCGAGCTCGTCCTCCCGCCCGGCACGACCGCGGCGGGCCGGGACGTCGCCCCGCGCCGCGAGCTGCGAGCGGCCCTGACCGAGGGGGGCCGAGCAGCGCTGGAGGGCGGCGAGCGCCTGGGCCCGAAACAGCGGCTCGTGCTCGAGCGGCTGGCGGGTGAGCCGGAACCCTCCCCGGTCCCCGACGACCGCGACGCTGTGCGCCGGCTCGCCAAGCGCGGGCTGGTCGCGCTGACCCAGGTCGAGGTCTCGAGGCGCCCGGTCTCGACCCAGGTGGGTGCGCCGGCGGGCAGCCCGCAGCTCAACCCGGCCCAGGCTCGCGCGGTGGATCGGATCCGGGCGGGGTTCGACGGTTCGGGCGGCGAGCTCCTGCTCCATGGCGTCACCGGCTCCGGGAAGACCGAGGTCTACCTGGCGGCGGCCGAGGCGGCGCTCGAGCGGGGGAGGGGCGTCGTCGTGCTGGTCCCCGAGATCGGGCTGACGCCCCAGACCGTCTCGCGCTTCCAGTCGCGCTTCGGCGACCGGGTGGCGGTCATGCATTCGTCTCTCAGCCAGGGCGAGCGCCGGGACGAGTGGCAGCGGCTGCGCCGCGGCGAGGCGCGGATCTGCGTCGGGCCGCGCTCGGCCGTGTTCGCCCCCGTCGCCGGTCTCGGGCTGGTCGTGGTCGACGAGGAGCACGACCCCTCGTACAAGCAGGAGTCGGACCCGCGCTACGACGCCCGCGACGTCGCGCGGCGCCGCGCCGAGGCGGCGCAGGCGGTGCTCGTCGCCGGCTCCGCGACCCCGCGGCCCGAGAGCTGGCTGCGGCTCGACCGGCTCGAGCTCCCGCAGCGGGCCGACGGCGCCCGGCTGCCGCCGGTCGACGTCCTGGACATGCGCGAGCGCGACGGGCGCGAGGGGCCGCTCCACGCCCGCACACGCGCCGCGCTGGGGGAGCTGCGCGCGAATGGCGGCAAGGCGATCGTCATGGTGCCGCGCCGCGGCTGGTCGCCCCATCTGAGCTGCCACGCGTGTGGCCGCGCCTGGCGCTGCCCGAACTGCGACGTCTCGCTCGTCCTCCACCGTGCGCGCGGGGCCGTTCGCTGTCACCACTGCGGGCATTCCGAGCCGGTTCCCGAGGCGTGTCCCGACTGCGGATCGGTGTCCATTGTGCGCCACGGCGCGGGATCGGAGCGGATCGAGCAGCTCGTGGCGTCGCTCGCGGCACCGCTTCCCGTCTTCCGTCTCGATTCCGACAGCGCCGCCGGGCGGGGGGCGCACGCCCGCATCCTCGCGGAGTTCGAGCGGGCGCCGGCGGGGATCCTGATCGGGACCCAGATGGTCGGCAAGGGACACGACTTCCCCGACGTCGTCCTCAGCGTGATCGTCGACGCCGACTCCAGCCTCCGCTTCCCCGACTTCCGCGCGGAGGAGCGGACCTTTGCCCAGGTGGCGCAGCTCGCCGGCCGAAGCGGCCGCGGCGCCGGCGGCGGTCGCGTGCTCGTCCAGACGCTGGCCCCAGGAGCCGAGGCGATCCGCTGCGCGGCCGCGCACGACGCCGACACCTTCCTGGCCGCCGAGCTCGGCCGCCGGCGGGAGCTCTGCTACCCGCCGTTCGCGACGCTGATCCGCGTCGAGTTCTCGGCGCCCGAGGCGCGCGCGGCGGAGAACGCCGGCGCGCAGACAGCGGCTCGGATCAGGCCGCTCCTGCCGGCCGGAGCGACGCTCCTCGGCCCGGCACCGCGGTTTCGCCTGCGCGACCGCGAGCGCCGGCAGCTCCTTGTGAAGGCGCCGGAACGCGAGCCGGCGGTGGACGCGGTGCGCACCGCGGTCGATGCGGCCATCGCCGCCAAGGTGCTCCGTGGCGTCCAGCTTTCGGTCGACGTCGATCCGCAGTAGATGAGTGATCCCACGAATTCACGCACGCGGATGACGCACGGACACACTTCGCCGGATCGCACCCCGGCTCCTCGCCTGTACCAACCGGTACAGGCTTCGTCCCCGGTGCACGCCCGGCTCGGTGCCGTGCGCCCCCGCGTACGCGAGTCCGTGGGATCAATCATCTAGCGATACTTAGTCCGTGACCGATACCGCGGAACATCCTGCGCTCGAGGCGGAGCCGTCCGAGGGCCCGGTTGAGGCAGATGCGCATCCCGCGGAGCCGACCGAGGAGGAGATTCGGCGCCGCGACGAGGCCCTGGCGAGGATCGTCACCTTCGGCGACCCGGTGCTGCGCTCTCGCGCTTCGGAGATCCGCGAGTTCGGCCCCGAGCTCGCGCAGGAGGCCGAGCGCATGATCGGGATCATGCGCGATGCGATGGGCGTCGGCCTCGCGGCCACCCAGCTCGGGATCCTGCGGCGGCTGCTGGTGTTCCAGGCCGGCCCGGACGCGACGCCGACCGCGGTCGCCAACCCGGTGATCGAGTGGTCGTCGGAGCGCGACCTCGCGACCGCCGCAGAGGGATGTCTGTCGCTGCCGCGGGTGATAGTGGATGTGGAGCGCCCGCTGTACGTTCGTGTGAGCGGGGTCGACCTGGCCGGCGAGTCGACCCTGATCGAGGCCGCGGGACTCGAGGCTCGGGTCCTGCAGCACGAGATCGACCACCTCGACGGTGTCCTGATCCTCGACCGGACCGAGCGTGATCAGCGCAAGGGGGCGATGCGCGCGCTCCGCGAGGGCACGAGTTTCACGCCGGATCACGACGACGAAGAGAGCGAAGAGCCGAGCAGCCCATGAGGCGGAGTCCGCGAGGACGGAGCCGATTCCCGCCGTTGTTGAGGCGGCTTGAATGAGCGCGTCGCGCCCGGCGCGGCTCGCCTACTTCGGGACGTCTGAGTTCGCGGCGACGGTGCTGCGCCGGCTCGCCGCGAGCGCCCACCGTCCCGCGCTCGTCGTTACCCCGCCCGACCGGCGCAAGGGACGGGGCCGCCGGCTCTCGCCGCCGCCCGCCGCGGACGCGGCCCGGGATCTCGGGCTGGAGCTCTACCAGGCCGCCGACGTCAACGACCCCGAATCGCTGGCCGCGCTGGAGCGCGCCCGCATCGACCTCGGCCTCGTCTGTGCGTTCGGGCAGTTCCTGAGAGCCGAGCTCCTCGCCCGGCTCGAGCTCTTGAACGTCCATCCGTCGCTGTTGCCCCGGTGGCGAGGGGCGGCTCCCATCGAGCGGGCGATCATGGCCGGCGACGGGCGCACCGGAGTCGCGATCATCCGTGTCACCGAGGAGCTCGATGCCGGGCCGGTTGCGCTCTGCGAGGAGGAGCCGATCCGGCCCGACGACGACTTTGGCTCGATCTCGGCCCGGCTCGCGGACCTGGGCGCCGGCCTCGCGGTACGAGCGCTCGACCTGCGCGCCGAGGGCGCGCTCGAGTTCACCGAGCAGGACCACTCCGCGATGACCTACGCCGAGAAGATCGATCCGGCTGAACGGTTGCTCGATCCGCGACGGCCGGCGGTGGAACTGGAGCGCATCGTCCGGGCGCTCAACCCGCATATCGGCAGCTCCCTGGAACTCGAGGGCGGGGATCGCCTCGGGGTCGTGGCCGCCGCGGCTGCCGCCGGCGCCGCGGTCGCGACGGGTGAGCTGCGCGGCGAGGGTGACGTGCTCGTCCTCGGCTGTGATCCGGGCGCGCTTCGGATCACGCGGGTCCGGCCGGCGGGCAGGCGGGAGATGACGGCCGCCGAGTACCTCCGCGGTCATCCGGCGCCCCGCCCGGCCGCGCCGCGGTGAGCTCCGCGGACGCCGCAACCCCGGCGCGCCGGGCGGCGTATGAGGTGCTGCGGAGGACGTTCGAGCACGACGCGTGGGCCGACCGCGCGTTTCCCGCGGCCGCCGAGCGCCACGGCCTGACCGGGCGCGACCGGGCGCAGGCGCAGCGTCTGGCGTTCGGCGCGGTCCAGCGCCGCGGGACCACGGACGTGGTTGCGAGCCGCCTCGCCGAGCGCGACGTCGCGACGCTCGATCCGCCGGTCAGGGCGGCGCTTCGCCTCGGCCTGTTCGAGCTGCTCTTCTCGGACGCGGCCGCCGCCCACGCGGCGGTGGACGGCGCCGTGGAGCTCGCGAAGGGCGGAATGCGCCGAGGCGGTGCGCGCCGGGCCGCGGGCGCGGCGGGACTGGTCAACGCCGTTCTGCGCCGTGCCGCCCGCGAGCGAGAGGCGATCCTGGAATCGCTCTCAGACGACGAGCCCGGGCACGCAGCGATTGCGCACTCGGTCCCCGGTTGGCTCGCTGCGCTGTGGTGGACGGAGCTCGGTCCTGAAAACGCCCGCTCGCTGCTGCGCGCGATCAACGATCCACCCGAGACGGCGCTGCGGGTGAACACGCTGCGCGCCGACCCGGCCGCCCTTGGCGCTGAGCTCGAAGCGACGGGCGAGCCTGTGCATCCGGCCGCGCCCGTGGCAGGCGTCGACCTGCCGGGCGGCTTGGTCTGGGCGGGGCCGCTCGGCGAGCGCGCGCTCGCCGAGCTCGCTGAGGGCACGCTGGTCGCGCAGAGCCGGGCCGCCCAGGCGGTGGTCGCGGTCCTCGACCCCCAGCCCGGCGAGCGCGTCCTCGACCTCTGCGCCGGGCCGGGAGTGAAGACGACCCAGATCGCGGCCGCGATGCGGGCGGAGGGCGAGGTGGTCGCGGTCGAGCGCGACGCCGGCCGCGCCCGCCAGATCGTCGAGCTCTGCCGGCGGGTCGGCGCGCGGAATGTGGCGGTCGAGGTCGCGGACGCGAGCTCCGCCGATTTGGGCCGGGGCTACGATCGGGTGCTCGTGGATCCGCCCTGCTCCGACCTGGGAACGCTCGCTTCCCGCCCGGACGCCCGCTGGCGCAAGGACCCCGGGACGATCGCGAGGCTAGCCTCCGAGCAGGCCTCGATCCTCGCCAACGGCCGCGGCGCGCTCCGCCCCGGCGGCACCCTCGTCTATTCGACCTGCACGATCTCGAACCGCGAGAACCGCGAGGTCGTGGCCGCGGCCGGCCTCCCCGAGAGTGCCTGGTCGATCCTCGAGACGCGGCCCGACCGTGACTGCACGGACGGCTTCTTCATCGCGCGCCTCGTTCAGGGACCCGCCGGTGGCTGACAAGGAGACCCTCCCGCGGCCGGTCTGCCCCGGCTGCGGCGAGCCGTGGCTGCGGCCGACGACGCTACCGGCCCGGTTTCGCTGCGTCTTCTGCCTGCACCGCTACGAGCTGGTCTCGCAGTGCCCGAACTGCGGCGAGCACCAGACGATCGTGCGGATGAGCCGCTCCGAGGACATGGTCTGCCAGCATTGCCGCCACTCGATGCTGAGGCCCGTTTGAGCAACGCCAGGGACCTGTTCGCGACGCGCCGCGTCGCTCCCTCGATCCTGTCCGCCGACTTCGC
This sequence comes from uncultured bacterium, assembly GCA_963753385.1. Taxonomy (GTDB): domain Bacteria; phylum Actinomycetota; class Thermoleophilia; order Solirubrobacterales; family 70-9; genus JALZKA01. The sequence goes on along the minus strand of CAVWCC010000010.1, from coordinate 169,432 downwards.
GCGCCTCGGCGAGCAGGTCGACGAGGTGATCGCCGCCGGCGCGCGCGTGATCCACGTGGACGTCATGGACGGGCGGTTCGTCCCGCCGATCACGATCGGCGCCCTGGTCGCGAGCTCGATCGCCGACCGGGTCCACTCCGCCGGGGGCGCGCTCGACGTGCACCTGATGATCGAGCGACCAGGCGACCAGGTCGACGCCTTCGCCAAGGCGGGCGCCGACTGCATCACGATCCACCAGGAGGCGGACCCGCACGCCCACCGCACGCTGGCAGCGATCCGCGACGCCGGCTCCCTGGCCGGCCTGGCGATCAACCCGGGCACTCCCGCAGAGGCCGTGCGCGACGCCGCCGCCTCGTGTGACCTGCTGCTCGCGATGACCGTAAACCCGGGTTGGGGTGGCCAGAGCTTCATCCCGACCTCGCCCGAGAAGGTCGAGCGCCTCCGCTCGCTCGCCGTCGACGGCTGCGCGGTCGAGGTCGACGGAGGTATCGACGCTCAGACCGCGCCCGGCGTGGTGGCCGCCGGCGCGAACCTGCTGGTGGCGGGGTCGGCCGTCTTCGGCGACCCCGACCCGGGCGGCGCGTACGAGCGCATCGCTCAGGCGGCCGGGGCGGAGTAGGGGGTCGGTTTTCGCGGCGTGACCGGACTTGCCCGTGGCGGCGGGGCGTTGCGAAGCCGCTCAAGGGCATTGAGGGGGAGGTCCGGGCGCCGAGTGTGGGATTGACACCAACTCTGTGGTGCGAACCCACACTCAACGCGAAAACGCTTGCGAACCGAACGAAAGTGGGACTGGGGGTCATATAGACCCCGAATCCCGCTCTCGATGCGAACCCGCGGCGAACTGGCCTCACACGTCGGTAGCCCGCGCCGCTTACCGCGGCGTCCTCGCCAACCCCTCACCCCCTTACCCAGCCCAACCCCGGCCTCACAACCCGCCCCCGCCCACGAAAGGGCGCAAGCGTCCGCGGAGCGCGTGGTTTACCCCCCGGTCCGGTCCGCCGCCGACTCCGGCCGGCGGCGGGCGGGGGCGTTGAGGGCGCCCGCGACTTCCTCCCACCATGCGCGGGCGGTCGGCGACAGGTCCTCGAGGCGGGCGCGGCGGCCGACCCAGTCGGCCATCTGGCGGCGAGCGCCGACCGCGACCAACTGCCGGTCCGTGACTCCGTAGCGGCCGTCCGCAAGGCCTACCAGCACCCCCGGCTCGTCGCGCCGGGTGCGCAGGCGCACGGAGACGGGGACGCCCTCCAGTTCATGCGGCTCGCCGGGATCCCCGTCGGCGGCGGTCCTGCGGCGCACGGTGAAGACCTGCGGCGCGCCGCGGATCGGCAGCGGTGGGGGAGGGGCCTCGCCCAGGGGCCCGCTGCGCCAGCGCTCGGTCAGCGCTTGGACCGCCGGAATCGCCTCGCGGCGGGCCAGGACGTGGATCTCGTCCCCCGCCTCGATCTGCGTGGATCCGCGCGGTGGAATCGCGCTCCCCTCGCGCACGATCAGGTTGACGAGCGCCTCGCGCGGGAGGCCGAGGTCGCGGATCAGCGCTCCGGCCGCCGCGTCCTGGGTGCGGACGACGTAGATGAACGAGTCGCCTCCAAGCCGGCGGACGGTGCCTGTCTCGACCACCGGTTGGGGGACCGCCGGCTCGTCGGTGGTCAGCCCGAGCCGGTTCGCGATCGGATCGAAGCTCGCGCCCTGGATCAGGGTCGAGGTGACGACGACGAAGAACACCGCGTTGAAGATGTCCTGGCTCGCGGCCACGCCGGCGATCACGGGCAGGGTCGCCAGCCAGATCGGCACCGCCCCGCGAAGGCCCGCCCAGCCCAGCATCAGCCGCTCCCGCAGCTCGAACGGCGCTAGCGCGGTCGCGATCAGGGCGGCGATCGGGCGGGCGACGAAGATCAGGACGGCCGAGAGCGCGAGTGACTCGAGCGCGACGTCCGCCAGCTCGCTCGGGAACACCAGCAGCCCGAGCAGGAAGAACAGGGAGATCTGCGCGATCCACGCCATCCCCTGGTGGAACGCGATCGTCGAGCCGCGCGCCGGAACCGGACCGGTTCCCAGAACCAGGCCGGCGACGTAGACCGACAGGAACCCCGATCCGTGTGAGACGTCGGCGAGGCCGAACGCCAGCCCGGCCGTGGCAAGCGACGCCACCGGGTAGAGGCCGGGTGAGGGGAGGTCGAGGCTGCGGAAGGACGCCCGCGACGCAAATCCCACCGCGAGCCCCAGGACCAGGCCGATGCCGAGCTCGACCACGAAGTCGCCCGCCATGTCGAGCGCGCCGTAGCTCGGTCCCTCGATCCACTCGATAAACCCGAGCACCAGGATCACCGCGACCGGGTCGTTGAGGCCCGACTCGCCCTCGAGAGCGCGCGCCAGGCGCCGGCGCAGGCGCGAGCCGCGCAGTACCGCGAAGATCGCGGCGGAGTCCGTCGCGGCAACGGCCGAGCCGATGATCAGGCCTTCCAGGAAGTCGAGGTCGAACAGCCAGCTCGCCGCGGCGCCCGCGAGCACGGCGGTTGTGATCGTCCCGATGAACGCGAGCGAGATCGCCGTGCCCGCGACCGGCCGGATCTCTCTCCACCCGGCGGCCAGCCCACCCTCGAACAGGATCAGGACGAGGCCGATCGTTCCCAGCGTCCGCGTCAGCTCGTAGTCGTCGAACTCCACGCCTCCGATGCCGTCCGAACCGGCGAGCATCCCCAGGGCGAGGAACAGGAGCAGGCCCGGCACCCGAAGGCGGTCCGCGAATTTGGCCGCAACGAGGCCCGCGGCCATCAGCAGGCCGGCGATCAGGATCAGCTCGGCATCGGACAATTTATTCCCCTACCGGGGGGCAATGTTCGTTTCGCGACATGAGTCGCTCATCCAATACCTGTCGGCCCCTACCCGGCCTCGTCGGCTGCCGCCAGGCGCGCCTCGATCTCCTCGGGGGAGTCGGGGCCGATCCCGCCGCTCGGGACCGTCTCGTAGACCCGAGCAAGAAGCAGGGCGAGGAGGACGGCCCCGCCGAGGAACCCAGTCTCAACCCGCCGGTCCACATCCTCGATGAGTGGAACCAGGCACCAGGCGAGGAACAGCGCCGCCGACACCGCCCAGCAGCGCGCGGCACGGGCGGCCGCGCCGTGGGCCAGCGCGGCCTGGTTCAGGGTCGTGGCCGCGAGATAGAACCCCATCCCGGCCGCCACGAGTATCAATCCCAGCCGGTCGTACTCAAACTCGTCGCCGAACGCCACCTGCATCGCCTCCGGCCCGACCGCCGCGACCAGCGCCAGCACCACCGCGGAGAAGCCGGCCACGGCGATCAGGGTCGACCGGATCGAATCGTGGAACGCCTCCTCGCCGCCTGCCCCGCGGGTGCGCAGCCGGGTGAGGTGGGGAAGCAGGCTCGTCGCGACCCCCTGGAACACCAGCACCGGCGCGCGAGCGACCATCAGCACGTTGAAGATGAAGCCGGCGGCGGCGGCATCCTCGAATGCGCGGACCAGCAGCGGCCCAGCGTTCAGGAACGCCTGCTCGCTGAGCATCACCACGAGCACAGCCGCCGCGAAGCTGCCGCCGGCCGCGACGGTCACCGGCTGAGGAGGGGAATCAGTGGGGTCGATGCCAACACGCCGCCCGCGGGTCACAAGCAGGGCGAGCGGCACCGCCGCGAGGCTGAACGCCGGGGCGGCCGCCACCCCCAAAGCGACCGTGGTCTGGCCCTCGGCGATGCCGAGTGCGACCGCAAGCGCGAACGCCGAGCGCGCGGCCGACTCACAGACGAGCAGTGCCGCCAGCGCGGCGAAGCGCCGCGTCCCCGCCAGCGCGCCGCGCGCGTAGTAGCTGACGCCGAACGTGACGACCGCGAAGACGAGGACCCAGTAGAGGGTCTCCGAGCCCGAGAGCAGCCCGTCCTGGAGCTGGTCGCGCAGGGCGAGGGCGGTGACCCCGAGCACCGCCGCCACTGCCAGCTGGATGCCGGCGCCGACGCGAAGCGCGCTGCCGATCTCCTCGTCCCGGGCGCGCCGCTCGGCCAGCGTCCGCGTGAGCATCTGCTCGACCGGGCGATGCGCGACCGAGATCGTCACGAACACCGCGGACCACAGCACCACGATCTCGCCGTACTCGGTCCTGCCGAGGTTGTGCGAGGCGAGGGAGAAGAACAGGTAGGTGAGGAGCCCCGCGGCGCCCACGCCCGCAGACAGCAGGCTGGCGGTGCGCCCGAAGCGCCTCGTCTCCGCACCGGGGCGCAGGTCGCTCACCGGTGGACCGTATCTGGCGACGCCCTGACTGACTGGTCAGTCAAGGGGTACGATTGAGGTATCTGATGAGCGACGCAAGGCGCGAAAGCGACATTGCCCCCCCGGTAGGGGCGTGACGTGGCCGCAAGCCTCTCCGATCAGGATCGGGGCCACCTGAGGCGAGCCCTCGAGCTGGCCGAGCTCGGGCGCGGCAGGGTTTCGCCGAATCCGCTCGTCGGATGCGTGATCGCGCGTGCCGAGGAGACGATGGGCGAGGGCTGGCACGCCGAGCTCGGCGGGCTGCACGCGGAGCGCGCCGCGCTGGCCGACGCCGCAAGACGCGGCAACGATCCCGCGGGCGCGTCGGTGTTCGTGACCCTCGAGCCCTGCGCGCACGAGGGCCGCCAGCCACCGTGTGCGGATGCGCTGGTCGAGGCTCGTGTGGCACGGGTCGTGTACGCCGCGGACGATCCGTCCGAGAAGGCGAGTGGCCGCGGGCCCGCCCGGCTTCGCGAGCACGGCATCGAGGTCGAAACGTCCGACGGCGCCGAGGGTGTGGCTGCGAGGCTGATGAACCAGGCATTTCGCAAGCACGCCCAAACCGGCCGCCCTCTTGTGACCCTGAAGTCGGCGATGACGCTCGACGGGCACACCGCGACGGCCTCGGGCGACTCGCGCTGGATCTCCGGGCCTGAGAGCCGGGCCCTCGTCCACCGCTGGCGGGCGGAGGCGGACGCGGTCGGGGTCGGGATCGGGACAGCGCTGGCCGACGACCCGCTGCTGACCGCGCGCGATGTGGATCCGCCTGCGGCGAGGCAGCCGCTCCGTGTTGTCTTCGACTCAAGCACGCGACTACCGCTGAAGTCCGCCCTCCTCGGTTCGCTCGGCGAGGCGCCGGTGCTGGTGTTCGCCGGCAAGGCCGCGCCGGCCGATCGCGTGGAAGCCGTACGGGCGGCCGGCGCCGACGTCGTCGTCCTCGAGGGCGACGCGGGTGATCGCGTCGAGGCGGCGCTCGACGAGCTCGGGAGCCGCGACCTCACGTCCTTGCTGCTCGAGGGCGGGGCCCACCTCGCCGGAACATTCTTCGATCGTGCGCAGATCGACGAGCTGAGGCTCTTCATCGCGCCGCTCGTCCTGGGCGGCGAGCGCGCCAGGCCGCTGCTCGCCGGCTCCGACCCGGACGCGATCGGCGAGGCCCGCCGGGCCTCGGCGGTCCTGTACGAGCGGATCGGCGAGGACGTGCTGATCCGAGCCCGGTTGCAGGAGTGGTGATGTTCACCGGGATCGTCATGGAGATCGGTCACGTCGTTTCCGCGGAGCGCGGGGACGACGGGGCGCGGCTCGAAATCGAAGCGACGTTCGCCGGCGACCTCAGCCGAGGGCGACTCGGTGGCCGTGAGCGGCGTCTGTTTGACCGTCGCCGCGCTCGGCGACGGGGCGTTCACCGCTGACGTGATGAACCAGACCCTCGACCTGACCACGCTCGGCGATCTGGACGAAGGAGAGCCGGTGAACCTCGAGCCGGCGCTCCGTGCGGGCGAGCCGCTCGGCGGGCACATCGTCCAGGGGCACGTCGATTGCCGGGCGGAGGTCGTGGACGCTCGCGACGACGGGTTCGCCCGGCGTCTGCGAATTGCACTACCCGAGGCGTACCGCAAGTTCGTCGTCGAGCACGGCTCGGTCACGCTCGATGGGGTGAGCCTTACGGTCGCTGCCCTGACCGACGATGGCTTCGAGGTTTCGCTGATCCCCGAGACGCTGGAGCGGACCACGCTCGGCCTGCCGGGCTGGGTGAACGTGGAGCTCGACGTGATCGCCCGCTACGTGGACCGGCTTCTACGCTTCCGAACAGAAGGGAATCCCGATGCCTGAGACCACCAAGACCGAGTTCGCGACCATCGAGGAAGCGCTCGAGGACATCCGTGCCGGGAAGATGGTGGTCGTCTGCGACGACGAGGACCGCGAGAACGAGGGCGACCTGACGCTGGCGGCCCAGTTCGCGACGCCCGAGGCGATCAACTTCATGGCTACACACGCACGCGGCCTGATCTGCCTCGCGCTCACCCCCGAGCGCTGCGACGAGCTCGGCCTCGACCTGATGGCGGCCAAGAACGAGACGCCGCTCCAGACCGCCTTCACGGTGGCGATCGAGGCCCGCGAGGGCGTCACGACCGGGATCTCGGCCGCGGACCGCGCGCACACGATCCAGGTCGCGGTCGATCCCGAGACGAAGCCCCACGACCTCGTCCAGCCGGGCCACGTGTTCCCGCTGAAGGCGAAGGCCGGCGGCGTCCTGGAGCGCACCGGCCAGACCGAGGCCGCGGTTGACCTCGCGCGCCTGGCGGGGCTCAACCCGGCCGGGGTGATCTGCGAGATCATGAACGACGACGGCACGATGGCCCGGGTGCCGGACCTGCTCCCGTACTGCCGCGAGCACGGGCTGAAGATGATCACGGTCGCCGACCTGATCGCCTACCGGCGGCGCAAGGACAAGCTCGTCGAGCGCGTCGTGGACACCGGGCTGCCGACGGCGTTCGGCGAGTTCACGGCCGTCGGCTACCGCTCCCTCGTGGACGACAAGCACCACGTTGCGATGGTCAAGGGCGACGTCGACGGCGAGAGCGACGTGCTCGTGCGCGTCCACTCCGAGTGCCTCACCGGCGACGTCTTCCACTCGCTCCGCTGCGACTGCGGCCAGCAGCTCGAAGCGGCGCTGGCGATGATCGAGCGCGAGGGGCGCGGCGTGCTCCTCTACCTCTCACAGGAGGGCCGCGGCATCGGGCTCCTCAACAAGCTCCGGGCCTACAAGCTCCAGGAGGAGGGGCTCGACACGGTCGACGCCAACCTCAAGCTCGGGCTGCCGGCCGACCTTCGCGACTACGGCATCGGCGCCCAGATCCTGGTCGACCTCGGCCTCAGCTCGATCCGCATCCTGACCAACAACCCAAAGAAGATCCACGGGCTCGAGGGCTACGGCCTGTCGGTCAGCGAGCAGGTGCCGATCCAGTCCGTCCCGAACCCGCACAACGAGGACTACCTGAACGCGAAGCGCGACAAGCTCGGCCACATCCTGCATCACCAGGGCCTGCCGTTCGACGAGCAGATGATCCACGAGGAGCAGGTCCAGGATGCCGAGTCCGAACGTGACTGAGTTTTCAGAGGAGCAGCGCGAGCTCCTCGGCCGCTCGGAGTGGGCGATCTGCGTCGCAACCTTCTACGAGGACCTCGCCGAACGGCTCATCGCCGGCGCGCTCCAGGGCTTCGCCGACGGCGGCGTCAGCCCGGCCTCCGTCCACACCTTCGAGGTCCCGGGCGCCTTCGAGCTGCCGTTCGCCGCGAAGGCCTGTGCCGAGTCCGGCCGGTTCGCCGGCGTCGCCTGCCTCGGCGTCGTGATCCGCGGCGAGACCGACCACTACGACTTCGTCTGCTCAGAGTCCGCGCGCGGCATCCAGGACGTCCAGCTCACTACCGGCGTGCCCTGCGCGTTCGGCGTGATCACCTGCGACACGCGCGAGCAGGCCGAGGCGCGCGCCGACGGCTCGAAGCGCGACCAGGGCCGCCACGCGGCCGAGGCCGTGCTGCGCTCGGCGCTGGTGCTTCAAAGGCTCGCCGACCGTTAGGCGGGGCGCTACCCTTTCGCCTCGCGATGGCCAAGGTCTGTCACAGCTGCGGGAAGAAGCCCGCGTTCGGTAACTCGCGGAGCCACTCGATGATCGCCACCCGGCGGCGGTTCAACCCGAACCTCCAGAAGGTCCGGATCGAGGAGGGCGGCCGTCCCCTGCGCGTCTACGTCTGCACCCGCTGCCTCAAGGCCGGCGCGGTCACCAAGCACGCCTAGATCCCGGATTCCGGGGGCACCCGAGTAGATTCTCGGCCGCCTATGGCCGATGCCTCCATCCAGCGCTTCCGACGCGTGATGTCGGTCGCGCTTGCCCACCTCGAGGAGCGGCGGGAGGAGATCAACGATCTCAACGTGTTTCCGGTCGCCGACGGCGACACCGGCGACAACATGGCGCTGACGATGCGCGCCGTCCTCGCCGAGCTCGAGCGGCTCGAGGCCGAGTCCGTGGGCGATCCGAAACGGCCCGAGATCGTCCGCACGGTCGCCCGCGCGGCGATGATGGGCGCCCGGGGCAACTCCGGGGTGATCCTGAGCCAGATCGTCCGCGGCGCGGCCGAGGAGCTGGCGAGCCCGCCAGGCCGGCTGATCGACCCGCGGCTGATCGCGGCGGCGCTGTCGAATGCCGAGCGCGCCGCGTACGCGTCGATCCGCAACCCTGTCGAGGGGACGATGCTCACGGTGGCGAGGGAGATGTCCGCTGCGGTGTCGAAGAAGCTCGCCCACTGGGAGCAGCACGAGCTGTCGCCCGAGGCGAGCGACGAGGAGCAGAACGCGCTGCTGGGCGCGATGCTCGGCGCCGCGCTCGAGGCCGCGGGGGATGCGGTCAGCCACACGCCCGAGCAGCTCGACGTGCTCGCCGACGCCGGCGTCGTCGACGCTGGCGCGCTCGGCCTGGCGGTCATCGTGCGAGGGGCGATCGCCGGGCTCGCGGGCGAGGAGGTCCAGCTGCCGGAGATCCCGCACTATGCACCGGCGAGGGCGAACGGGGTTCACCACGCCGACTCGCGCTACCGGTACTGCACGAACTTCGCCGTCATCGGTGAGCGCCTCGACCGCCGGCTTTTCGAGCCCCTGCTCGAGGCGCTTGGCGACTCGGTGCTCGTCGTCGGAGATGAGACGACGCTCCGCGTCCACGTCCATACCGACGAGCCGGACGCTGCCAAGGCGCTGTTCGACGGGATCGGGAGAATCGAGAACGAGGACATCGCCGACATGCGCCTCCAGATGGCCGAGCGGGCGGCTCGCCTCGGCGGGCGCACCGTCGCGGTGGCGGTGGCGTCCGGCGCCGGGATGCACCTCCTGTTCGAAGCCCTCGGCGCCGCGGTCGTCGACGGCGGCACGACGCTCAACCCCTCCACCAACGACATCCTGAGCGTGATCGACTCGGTGCCGGCCGCCGAGGTCGTGGTCCTGCCGAACTCGAAGAATGTCCACCTGGCCGCGGAGGAGGCCGCCAAGCTGAGCTCCAAGGAGGCCGTGGTGGTGCCCACCATCTCGCAACAGGGGGCGCTCGCGGCGATGGTCGAACTCGATCGCGAGGCGAGCGCCGCGGACAACGCCTCGCGTCTTGCCGAGGTGCTCGATTCGATCCGCGTCGGGGGCGTCGCGCCGGCGGCGCGGGACGATGTGGAGGGTCGCTTCACTCAGGGCGATGCGGTGGGTTTTGAGGGCGACGAGGTCGTTGCCTGGGGCGAGCCGAAGGCGACGCTTGCCAAGACCATTGCGCAGATCGCGGCTGGCGCCGAGATCGTCACGCTGATCGAGGGCGAGGATCCGCCGCTCGCTCTCGACGACGTGGACCTGGGCCTCGAGAACGGGATCGAGGTCGAGCTGCACCAGGGCGGCCAGCCGAATTGGTGGTGGCTGGTCGCGGCGCAGTAGCGGGTCGGGCTACGCCGGCGGTGGGCGCATGCCGGAGCAGATGACGCGCAGCCAGTTGATCCGGCCGGCCTCGGTCGTGTAGTACGCCTGCTGCTCGACGACGAAGGGCCCGTCACCGTTGTGGCCGCGGAACCGGTAGGCGACCTGATCGCGGTCGGCGAACGCCCCGGCCTGGAGGCCGATCATCTCCTCGATCACGTCGGGCTCCTCGAACCACTTCTCGAGGACCTCCGAGACGAACTCGGCGGCGCTCGAGCTCTGCCAGGTCCGGTTCGGCGTCAGGCCGCGGAAGTCGAGGTCCGGGTCGACCAGCTCCACGACGCGCGCGAAATCCTTGCGCGAAAGCGCCTCGGCGAACTCCGTTCCGACGTTGTCCTCGCTCATTGCTCTGACTGTAGACCCCCGCGGTTCATCTTCCCCGAGCCGTAGCCTCAGATACGTGCCCCCGCAGGCGACCGCCCAAGCCGCCGACCCGCCGCGCGCGCTCGGGTCGGGGGAGTCACAGCCGCTCGACGACCTCCAGCGCGCTGAGCTGCGGACGCTCCCGCGTCCGAGCCGGCTGCAGACACCCATTCAAAGCCTGAAGGGAGCCGGCCCGAAGCTCTCGGCGCTCGCCGGGCGGATCGGCGTCGGCGACATCGGCGATCTGCTCTGGCACGTGCCGCACGGCTACCGCGACCGCTCGAACGTGCTCGAGATCGGCGAGCTACGGCTGGGCGAGGAGGCGACGGTCCTGGCCGAGGTCCGCTCCGCTCGCGTCCGGCCCACGCGCCGGCGCAACCTGCGGATCGTCGAGGCGACCGTGGCCGACCGCTCGGGCGCGACGAAGGCCGTGTGGTTCAACCAGGCGTGGTTGGCTGAGCGGCTGCGCCCCGGGACCAAGGTGCTGCTGTCGGGAAGGCTCGATCGCGCCGGGTTCCGGGTCACCGCCCACGAGCTGATTCACGGCGACACGCTCGCGGGGCAGGGCCTTCACACAGTCGGGCTGGTCCCGGTCCACTCCGTAACCGACGGCCTCAGCGCCGACCGGGTCCGCGAGTGGGTCTGGCAGGCGCGCGACCGGGCGCGCGACGCGGTCGAGGCGCTGCCGGCGGAGCTTCGGGCCCGCCGGCGGATGCCGGGCGCTGCCGACGCGCTGTTCACGATCCACTTCCCGGACGACGCGGAGGCGGCAGACGCCGCCCGCGAGCGGCTCGCGTTCGAGGAGCTCTTCCTCCATCAGGTCGCGCTCGCCGCGCGGCGCCGCGGCCGTCGCGAGACGCGTCCAGGCATCGCCCTTGACCCGCCGACGGATCTGACTCGTTCGTGGGTCGAATCGCTCCCGTTCAAGTTGACCGCGGGCCAGCGCAGCGCGTGCGATGAGATCGAGGAAGACCTGCGCTCCGGGCAGCCGATGCAACGCCTCTTGATGGGCGAGGTGGGCAGCGGGAAGACGGTGCTGGCGCTCCTCGCCATGCTCCGGGCGGTCGAGTCCGGCTATCAGGCCGCGCTGATGGCGCCGACCGAGACGCTCGCCGAGCAGCACGCGCAGACCATCGACCGGCTGCTCGCGGGCTCGACGATCCCGTTCACCCTGCTCACCGGCTCGACGGCGGCGAACCCACGGCGAGAGACGCTGGCGAGGCTCGCGACCGGCGAGCTCGGGCTGATCGTCGGCACGCATGCGCTGATCGAGCCCGAGGTCGAGTTCGCCCGGCTGGCCGTCTGCGTCGTCGACGAGCAGCACCGCTTCGGCGTCCGGCAGCGCGCCGCCCTCGACGCCAAGGGACCGGTGCTCGCCGGCGGCGAGGCTCGTGCGGCCCCGCACGTCCTCCACATGACCGCGACGCCGATCCCGCGCACCCTCTCACTCACCGCCTACGGCGACCTCGACGCAACCGTGCTGCGCGAGCTGCCCGCGGGGCGCCGCCCGGTGAAGACCTGGGTGGTCGGGGAGGAGAAGCGCGCCGGCGCCTACGAGTTCGTTCGCGAGCGCCTGCGCGAGAGCCGCCAGGCCTATTTCGTCTGCCCCCTGGTCGAGGGCTCCGAGAAGCTCGAGGCCAAGGCCGCCGCGGACGAGGCGGAGCGCCTCGCGGGCGGTGAGCTCCGGGACTTCGAGGTCGAGTTGCTCCACGGGCAGATGGTGTCGAAGGAGAAGGCGCGGGCGATGGAGCGGTTCGCGTCCGGCGAGGCCGATGTCCTGGTGGCCACCAGCGTGATCGAGGTCGGGATCGACGTTCCGAACGCGACAGTGATGGTGATCGAGGGCGCCGAGCGCTACGGGCTCTCGCAGCTCCACCAGCTCCGCGGCCGGGTCGGGCGGGGCGAGCACGAGTCGTTCTGCATCCTGTTCGGCGACCCGGCGTCGGAGACCGCGCGCCGCAGGCTCGACGCGATCGCCGCCGAGCGCGACGGCTTCAAGCTCGCCGAGGTGGACCTGACGCTCCGCGGGGAAGGCGAGATCCTCGGCACCCGCCAGAGCGGCCTGCCGCGCTTCCGGGTTGCCGAGCTCCCGGACGACGCGCCCCTTCTGGTGGAGGCGCGGCGCGAGACGCTCGACCTGCTCGGGCGCGAGGAGGCGCTGGACGATCCGGCCCTCGGCCCGCTCCTCGACGCCGCGCGCGCCCGGTTCGGCGACGAGCGGCAGGAGGGGATCGCTGCATAGGTGCGCGTCGTCGCTGGTGAATTCAAGGGCAGGCGCCTAAGCGCGCCCGTCGGCGACGAGGTTCGGCCCACCTCAGACCGGGCGCGTGAGGCCCTGTTCTCGATGCTCGGCGACGTCTCGGGGCTGGAGGTGCTCGACCTGTTCGCAGGGACCGGAGCGCTCGCGATCGAGGCGCTCTCGCGCGGGGCCTCCGGCGCGACGCTGGTGGACGTGGGAACGGACGCCGCTCGCGCCAACGTCGAGGCGGTCGGGCTGGCGGACCGGACCGAGATCGTGACCGGCGACGCCCTCGACTTCCTTCGCGGCGACGACCGCCGGTTCGACCTGATCCTCTGCGATCCGCCGTATAGACTCGCCGCCCGTCTTGGCCCCGACCTCGACCAACTGCTTCCTCGGCACGTGCGGCCCGGCGGCCGGATCGTCACCGAGGGCTCGGCCCGCGAGCCGCTCGAGCTGTCGCTCGAGCCGGTGCGCGAGCGCCGCTACGGCGAGGCACTGCTGAGGATCTATGTGGTCGAGTGAGCGACGCAAGGGGCGAAAGCATCTTGGCCTCCCTGGTAAGGGCTTGTTGTGAGTAACGAGCGCGTAGCGGTCTGCCCCGGCAGTTACGACCCCGTCACCAACGGACACCTCGACATCCTGAGGCGGACGTCGCGAGTGTTCGACCGGGTGGTCGTGGGGGTCGTCGGCCAGTCGATCCGCAAGGGGACGACCCTGTTCACGCCCGAGGAGCGCCAGGGGTTCCTGGAGCGCGCCGTCGGCGCGAACGGGCTCGCGAACGTGGAGGTCAGGGTCTTCTCGAACCTGCTCGTCGAGTTCGCGCGCGAGTGCGGCGCGACCGCGATCGTCAAGGGCCTGCGCGCGATCTCCGATTTCGAGTACGAGTTCGAGATGAACCAGCTGAACCGGAAGTTGGCCGCGGACATCGAGTCGATCTACATCTTCGCCTCCGCCGAGTACAGCTTCCTGTCCTCGACCGGGGTGAAGGAGATGGCCACCTTCGGCGCCGACGTCAGCGACCTCGTGCCCGCCGAGGTGGCCACCATGCTGGCGGAGCGGGTCAAGCGCTGAGCCGGCTCGACGGCCAGGGCGGGCCCGGCTACGCTCGGCGCTGGGCAGGAGCTTGCAGGCTCGTGCCGAAATGACGTTTGTCACAGCCGGAAGCAGCCCGGCCGAATAAGCTTTCCCCCGCAAATGGACGTCCTCGTTCTCATCGACAAGCTCGACGACCTGATCCACAACGCGCGGCCCGTGCCGCTCACGGATCAGGTCCGGGTCGACCGCGAGGAGATCTACGACCTGCTCGATCAGATGCGGGCGACGATCCCCGAGGAGATCAAGCAGGCGCGCTGGATCGTCAAGGAGCGCCAGGAGATGCTGGCCGAGGCCAAGCGCGAGGCCGAGCGCGTCGTCAAGGAGGCGCGCGACCAGCAGGCCAGGCTGATCTCCGACGAGGAGGTCTACAAGCAGGCCGAGCGCGCCGCCGAGGAGATCATCGAGGACGCGCGCGAGACCGAGCGCCAGATCCGCCTCGGCGCCGAGGACTACGCCGACGAGATCCTCTCGACCCTCGAGGTCAACCTCCAGAAGTTCCTCGCCGCCGTCCAGCGCGGCCGCGACCGCCTCGCCGGCCGCGACGAAGAGCCGGTCGAAGTCGAGTAGCGCGCATCCGCCGTCAGTGCTGTCTTCGGTTCGCCCGCGCGCGAACTGAGTCACCAACGTTGCGCTGAGCGCAACGGAAGTGACGCAGTTCTGGCGGGGCGGTGGCCCGGGGCACCGACTGCAGGAGATCGCGACACGATCATCTAGCTCAAGCCCGACTTCACGCCGCGGCAGCTTCGCGTCTGATCTATAGCTCCGTCTCGTGCTCGCCGGCGCGGCCGGCGTCCGTCTTCTCGTAGAACTGCTGGAGCAGCGCCAGCGTCTCCTCTCGGTCGAATGAGGTGTAGGCGTTCCAGGCCTCGGTTCGGAGCTGGAAGTCGAGTGGCTGGCCGATCACGTCGAGGATCGTCTGCTTGGCCGAGCGCACCGCGCGCTGTGAGTTGCGAAGGATCTGGCGGGCGACGGTCTCCGCTTCGTCCATCAGCGAGTCGTGCGGCACGACCTTCGCGACCAGGTTGCAGCGGAGCGCCTGGTCGGCGTCGATCGGCTCGGCCGTGAGCAGCATCTGCATCGCGACGCCCACCCCGCAGGTGTTGACCAGCCGGACGATGCCGCCGTCGCCGTGGTGGTAGCCGCGACGAGCCTCGAACGAGCCGAACATCGCGTGCTCGGAGGCGATCCGGATGTCGCAGGCGAGCGCGGTCTCGAGGCCGCCCGCCAGCGCCCAGCCGTTGACCGCAGCGATGATCGGCTTATAGATGCGGTGCATGCCGCGGGTGATGCCGTTCAGGCCAAGCTCCGCGATCTCGCGCAGGTCGGCCGGTGTCGCCCCATCGATCTTGGGCGGGATGTACGTCTTGAGGTCGGCCCCCGCGCAGAACGCCTCGCCGGCGCCGGTGAGGATCGCGACGTCCACGGCGTCGTCCTCGGCGAAGTCGGCCCAGGTCTCCATCATCAGCCGGTGGACGTCCGGGTCGATCGCGTTGCGGGCCTCGGGCCGGTTGATCGTCACGTAGGCGATCCGGTCGCGCTTCTCGTAGAGCAGCTTCGGCACCGCGACCTCAGTCGTAGACCGCGCGAATCACGGCCAGGTCGTCGGCCTCCCAGACCACCTCGCCGCCGCACCACTCGGCCTGGTCGGCCGCGGGTGAGGGCATGTCGAAGCCTTCCTCGAGCGGGGCGACGCGCCGCTCGGGTTCGACATCGACGACGTCGCCGATCACGAGCGCGCGCGAGTGCTCGCGGACTCGGCGAAAGAGGTCGCGCTTGCCGTCGGCGTCGAGGTGGTGAACTGTGAGCACCGAGATCACGAGGTCCCACGGCCCGTCCGGGAGCGGGTCCTCGATCCGGCCGAGCCGCATCTCGTCCCAGCCGAGCTCGCGCGCCCGGAAGACCATTTCGGGGCTCGAGTCGAGGCCCGTGATCCTCGCCTCCGGGTAGGCCGCCCAGATCCGCTCGGTGGTCTCTGCCGTGCCGAATCCCAGCTCCAGCACGCGCTTCGGCGGGAACGGAATCGCGGCGATCGCCTGTTCCTGGAGCGCGTCGTAGCGCGGCACCTCCGAGTGCATCAGCTCGAGGTACGTCGCGGGGTCCCAGTGGAATTGCGCGTTCACGCGGCGGCGCTACATTCGGTTCCAAGCATGCCGGCGCCATTCAACACGATTGATCTCGCGACCCTGGCGCTGAAGCCAGGCGAGGGTCGGCGCGTCGACGTCGAGATTCGCCCGGAATCACTCGACCTGGGCGGCGAGCGCTACGAGTTCGACCCGGGGGCGGTCGCGGTCCGGCTCGAGATTTCACGGACCGCGGCCGGCCACGCGCTGCGACTGCGCGCGAGCGGCACGCTCGCGGGGCCATGCATGCGCTGCCTCGAGGGCTCGACGTTCGCGGTCGAGGCCGACGCCCGAGAGGTCGAGCAGCCCAGCTCGAACGACGAGGAGCTGCGCAGCCCGTACGTGGACGAAGGCGTCCTCGACGTCGCCGCGTGGGCCCACGACGCGATCGCCCTCGCGGTGCCCCAGTCGCTGCTCTGCCGGCCTGACTGCGCGGGCCTCTGTCCGGAGTGCGGCGTCTCGCTCAACGACCTCGATCCGGCCACGCACGTCCACGAGCAGCCACCCGACCCGCGCTGGGCGAAGCTCCGCGAGCTGATGGAGTAAGCCCGGGAGGTCGCTACCATCCCGGCCCGCGATGGCAGTCCCCAAGAAGAGAACCTCCCGCACGCGCCGCGACAAGCGGCGCGCCACGCACAAGGTTTCCGCCCCGCGGCTGAACCGCTGCCCGCGCTGCCATTCTCCGCGCCTTCCGCACCGCGTGTGCCCGACCTGCGGCACCTACGCGGGTCGTGAGGTGATCGCGCAGGACGTCGCCGAGGAGCTCGGCGGCCCCACCCCCGAGTAGCGCCTTGGCGGTCACCGTTGCCCTCGACGGGCGAGGCGTCGAGCGGGGCGCCGAAGTGCTCCGGGCCGGTGCCAGGGCGGCGCTCGCCGACGGGATCGGCATCCGCGTGTTCGGCGACCCGGAGCAGCTCGGTGAGATCGAGGGCGCCGAGATCGTCGAGGCCCCGGACGAGATCACTAACGAGGAGGACCCCGTTCGTGCCGTGGCCTCGCGGGAGCAAGCGTCGGTCGTGCTCGCCGCCCGCGACGTTGCCGAGGGGCGCTCGCAGGCGCTG
Source organism: uncultured bacterium (assembly GCA_963753385.1). Taxonomy (GTDB): domain Bacteria; phylum Actinomycetota; class Thermoleophilia; order Solirubrobacterales; family 70-9; genus JALZKA01. The sequence goes on along the minus strand of CAVWCC010000010.1, from coordinate 152,792 downwards.
GTCAGCGCCGGACCGACCGGCGCGACGATGGCGGCCGCGCTGTTCGCGCTGCGGCGGCTTTCGGGCGTTCGCCGGCCGGCGTTGGCACTCCAGCTCGTGGTGCCGGGCCGGTCAGGGCCCCCGACCGTGCTGCTCGATGTGGGCGCCAACACCGAGGTCCGGAGCCAGGACCTCGTGCAGTTCGGTGTGATGGGCACCGCCTTCTCGCGCGCCGTCCTCGGCGTCGAGGCTCCCCGCGTCGCGCTCCTGTCGGTGGGCGAAGAGCCGAAGAAGGGCACAGCCATCGTGGTCGAGGCGCACGAGCGGCTCGCGAGCCTCGACGGGATCGAATTCGTCGGCAACGTCGAGGGCCGCGACCTGCTCTCGTCGGTCGCCGACGTGATCGTCACCGACGGCTTCACCGGCAACATCGCGCTGAAGACCCTCGAGGGCACCGCGAAGGCGGTGGCCGCCGCCGTCGGCGACGCCGCGCGCTCGAATCCGATCGCCGCCGTGGGTGGCCTGCTGCTGCGGCCGGCCCTCGGCGGCCTGCGCCGGGAGCTCGACCCGGACACGACCGGCGGCGTGATCCTCCTCGGGCTCCGGGGAGTCGCGGTGGTGGCTCACGGAAGCTCCGGGCCCGAAGGGATCGCGAACGCGATCCGGCTCGCCGCCCGTTCGGTCGACGAGCAGGCGATCGAACGCACGGCGGAGCTCCTCCAATCGGCCGGGGCCACCCGCGGCGAGCTGGCGAACTGATAAGAAATCCCCGGTGAGCCCCGATCGAGACCAGGTGTTCGAGAAGGTGCGCACGCACCTCGCGGGGGAGTTGGGGGTTGACGCAGGCTCGATCTCCGACGCGACCCACTTTCGCGACGATCTCGACGCTGACTCGCTCGACCTCTACGAGCTCAGGATGGAGCTCGAGGACACCTACGGGGTGAAGATGAGCGACCGGGAAGCCGAGGGCATCGTGACCGTCGGCCAGGCCGTGGACTTCGTGGTGGCCAGCTGATCCATGGCGCGCGGCATCCGCGGGATCACTCGCGGGGGGAGGAAGGCTCGCAGCCGCGAGGCCGACGGTCCGGCTGCCCTGAGGGCGCTCTTCGACGACCTCCCCGCTGACCTCCGGCGGCGGGCCCTGACCCATTCCTCGTGGGTGGACCACCGGGCCGACGCCTACGGCCGGCTGGCGTTCGTCGGCGACGGCGTCCTCGGCCTGGCGATCGCCGAGCACCTGTTCGTCCGCTTGCCCAAGGCCGATATCGGCCGACTGACAAAGGTCCACGGCCAGGCGGTCAGCGGCCGGGCCTGCGCCAAGGTGGCGGAAGACCTCGGGTTGCCGGCGTTGATGGCAGAGGTCGAGCCGCGGCACGTCGAGGGCGGGATCGACCTCGAGGGACTGCTCACGAGCGAGCGGGCGCTCGCCTCGGTCTGCGAGGCGGTGATCGGGGCCTGCTACCTGCACCACGGCCTCGAGCGAACCGCCCCGGCGGTGGTGGGCGCGTTCCGGCGAGAGGTCGACCTCGCGTCCGAGACCGTCCTCGACTTCAAGTCCACGCTCCAGGAGCGCGTGGCCCGCGACGGGGCCCGCGTACGCTACGAGGTCACGAGCGAGTCGGGACCGCCGCACGATCGCAGCTTCGAGGTCAGCGTCAGCGTCGACGGGGAGCAGATCGGGGAAGGCTCCGGACGCTCAAAGAAGGCGGCCGAGCAGGCCGCGGCGGCCGAAGCGCTCGAGCGCTTCGACCCATGATTACCAGGGAATAAACATCCGTCCGACCGTCCCGCGAGCCTTCCGGAAGACCACCCCTCGCCAAACAACTCCCTTACCAGGGAGGCCAACCTTCTTTCGCGCCTAAGCGTCGCTCACACAATGCATCTGAGCTCGATCGCAATCAAGGGCTTCAAGTCCTTCCCTGAGCGCACCCGCCTGGAGTTCTCTCCGGGCGTCAGCGTGATCGTCGGCCCGAACGGCTGCGGCAAGTCGAACATCACGGACGCGGTGCTTTGGGCGCTGGGCGAGCAGAGCCCGTTGAGCGTTCGCGGCCAGTCGATGCAGGACATGGTCTACACCGGAGGCGAGGGCGTCGGTCCCAGCCGCTACGCGGAGGTGGAAGTGATCCTCGCTGCGGACGAGGACGATGAGCAGCCGCTGGGCTTCGCCGAAGTCTCGGTCCGCCGCCGGCTCGATCGGGCGGGCGAGGGCGAGTACCGGCTGAACGGCGCCCGCTGCCGGCTCATCGACGTGATCGACACACTCTCCGACGCGAACCTCGGCGGCGAGATGCACTCGGTGATCAGCCAGGGGCGGGTCGAGGAGATCGTGCACTCGAAGCCTCACCACCGCAGGGCCCTGGTCGAGGAGGCCGCCGGCCTCGGCAAGCACCGCAAGCGCCGCCGGCGCGCGCAGCTTCGGCTCGAGCGGACCCAGGAGAACCTCGACCGCGCGCTCGACGTCGAGCGCGAGGCGCGGCGCCGGCTGCGGCCGCTGAAGCAGCAGGCCCAGGCCGCGGACATCCACACGCGGCTCGAGCGCGAGTCGAACGAGCTGCGCGCGCAGCTTCTCGCCGCCGAGGCCGGTGCGGGCGCGGAGGAGCTGGCAGCGGCCGAGCGGCGCGCGGCCGAGGCCCGCGCGGCGCGCGGCAAGATCGAGGAGGAGCTCGCGGTCGTCACCAAGCGCCGCAACGAGATCGAGGGCCGGCTGGCGGAGCGCGACCGCGAGCGCACCGAGTCTTGGGGCAGGCTGACAGCGATCCGCGCCGCGAACGAGCGGCTCGCCGCGCGCGCCGACGCGCTGGCGGCCCGGCGTGACGGGCTGGCCCGTGAGCTCGAGCACCGCCAGGCGGCCCTGGGCGCGCTCGCGGCAGAGATCACCGCTGAGGCCGAGCGGACCGGCGGTGATCCGGTGGACGTTGGCATCGACCGGGCCCGGGCCGCCCTCGAGGAGGCGCTCGAGGCGGTCCAACGCGCCCGCAGCGCCGCCGGCGAGTCGGAACGCGCAACCGAGATCTCGAACGTCCGCACCGCGGCCGATCGTGCCGCGCTCGAGGCGCGGCGGGTCGAGAGCCTGATCGGACGTCGCCGCCAGGACTCGCTCGAACGGCGCATCACGGTCGAGGCCGACCTCCTCGCCCAGCTCGCCGAACTCTGCGAAGCCGCCGCGGGAGCCCGCGACGCGACCGGCGAGCGCGCCGCCTCGCTCGAGCGCCGGATGCTCGCCGAGTCCGAGGGCGACGACGCCACCGCGGCACTCCGCGAGTGCTCGCGGCAGGACGCCGAGATCCAGGCCCGCCTGCGGACCGCGGGCGAGGCCGTCACCGAGGCCGAGGTCCGCGCCGCGCACCTCCGCGACCGCAGCGACGAGGCGGCGGGCGAGCTCACGCGGATCGGCAAGGCGCTCGGCCGCGAGCTCGAGCCGGCCGCCGAGCCGCTCTCCGACGAGGATCGGGCGGGGATCGACGCCAAGCTCGAGCGGCTCGCCCGCCGGCGCGAGGCGCTTGGGCCGGTGAACCCGCTCGCCGAGCGGGAGTACGACGAGGCCCGTGCCTACGTGACCGAGCTCGAGGAGCAGCGCGCGGACCTCGACAACGCCCTCAAGGAGCTCAAGAGCCTGATCCGCGACACCGACCGCAAGATCACCGAGGCCTTCGAGGAGACGTTCGATGCGGCCCAGGCGAACTTCGGCGAGCTGATCGAGCACCTGTTCCCGGGAGGCCGGGGCCGGCTGCGCCTCGTCACCGAGCAGGGACCGCGGCCCGTGCTCGGCGGCGCCGATGCCCCGACTGAGGGAACCCCCCCCGGTGTCGAGGAGGGTGAGCAGGGTGACGAGGACCCTGACATCCCCGGACGCGAAGCGGAGGAGATGTCAGGCATTGAGATAGAGGTGACGCCCGCCGGCAAGGCGATGCGGAAGCTCCAGCTCCTCTCCGGCGGCGAGAAGTCGCTGGTCGCGCTTGCGTTCGTGTTCTCGGTCTTCCTCGCCCGGCCCTCGCCCTTCTACATCCTCGACGAGGTCGAGGCCGCGCTCGACGACGCCAACATCGACCGCTTCCTGCAGCTCGTCCGCCGCTTCTCGGACCGCGCCCAGTTCATCATCGTCACCCACCAGAAGCGAACGATGGACGCCGCCGACGTCCTCTACGGCGTATCGATGGGCCGGGGCGGCGTCACCAAGGTCGTCTCCCGCCGGATGTCGCAGGACCCGGAGCAGCCCGCGCTGGAGGACGCCGAGGCGGCCTAGGTGCGATCCGGCCGCTCGGGCCGCGGCGGGCGCTCCACCGTCGACGAGACTCGCAGGGGGTGGAAGAACCAGGAACCGCAATTGGGGCACGTAATCGTCCCGAGGCGCCGGACCTCCGCAGCGGTGAGGGCGTCCTCCTCGACGGGCGTGATGATCTCCACCTCCAGCGCTGCGAGGTCTCGTCCGCATTCCGGGCAATCGACCGGTTTCGTCCGCAGTCTCAACTTGGCTTCCTCCAGTAGGAGAACCACGCCTTTCCGTGCCATTAGTCAGGACCTATCGGGCGACGCCGGCACATCCCGCTAGCCTGCCCGCCCGATCGGAATGAACCGACCCGAAGGATCCAGCCCCAACATCACGATCGCCGTCGCCTGCCTGGCGACCGCGATGCTGATGCTGGACATCAGCGTCATCAACACGGCCCTGTCGGACATCGCGGGCGGCCTCGACACCGGTCTCAGCGGGCTGCAGTGGGTCGTGGACGCCTACACGATCCCGCTTGCTGCCACCGTCCTGACGGCCGGCGCGGTCGCCGACCGGTTCGGCCGCCGGAAGCTCTTCGTCCTCGGCCTGATGCTCTTCACCGCGACATCGGCCCTCTGCGGCGCAGCACCGGGCATCGAGGTGCTCGTGGGAGCACGCGCGATCCAGGGGTTGGGCGCGTCGATGATGTTCGCCACGGCCCTCGCGCTCATCTCCCAGGTGACGCCGACGCACGAAGCCCGGGTCAAGGCTCTCGCGGCCTACGGCGCGGCGATCGGCGCGTCGTTTGCGCTCGGGCCGTTCATCGGCGGCTCGCTCACCGAGCTGTTCGGCTGGCGCGCCATCTTCCTGGTCAACGTGCCGATCGGGGCGGTTGCCCTGTGGATCACGTACCGCTGGGTGGCCGAAGGTCGCGACCCGACACCCCGCCGGGTGGACGTCCCCGGACAGATCACCCTGATCGTCGGGTTGTTCCTGCTCATCCTTGCGTTGCTCCGCGGCAACGAGGAGGGCTGGGGAAGCGCCGGCATCGTCGCGGCGCTGGCCGGCGCGGCCGTGTTCCTGGTCGCGTTCGTGATCGTGGAGGAGCGCTCGCGCGAACCGATGCTGCCGCTTCGCCTGATGGGGGAGCGGCGGTTCGCCGGCGCGCAGGTCGCGGTCTTCGCGATCGCGTCGTCGTTCTTCGCGGTGTTCTTCTATCTCACTCTGTACCTGCAGACCGTCCTCGGCCTCTCGCCGATCGAGACCGGGCTGGTCTATCTGCCCGGCACCTTCCTCGTGTTCGTCGTCTCGGGGATGACGGCCCAGCTGGGAGCCAACGCCTCGCCGGCGAAGCTCGCCAGCCTGGGCTTGGCCCTGGTGGCCGTTGGCCTCGCCGGGATGCTGCTCATCGGGGTCGACACATCGTGGGCGGTGATCCTTCCCGGCCTGCTCGTGACCAGCGTGGGCACCGGCCTCTTCAACCCAACCGCCAGCGCGCTGGCGCTTAACGCCCTGCCGGAGACACAGAGCGGCCTCGCGGTCGGCGCGAACGACACGTTCCGGCAGACCGGCGTCGCGGTCGGGATCGCAGCGCTCGGAACGCTCGTGCCGGCGGACGCGGCGCTGGGGGGCAACCTCCAGTCATACGTCGATGGCCTGCACAACGCGCTGATCGTGTGCGCAGTCATTTCGCTCGCCGGCGCGATCGCGACGGCCTGGCTCCTGATCCCGGCGAGGTCGTCGGCCGAAACGGACGCGGTGACCGAGTCGGCCTGAGCTAGCCTCCCGCACGCATGGCGCGGGAGTGGGACGAGGTGTTCGAGCTGGGGGAGGACGCGCCGACTGCCGGCATGCGGGCGCCCGCTGCCGGCGACCCGGACAGGCGCGGGGGAATGTTCAGGCGGCTGCGGGAGAACCTCGCGCGCAGCCGTAAGGCGCTCACCGCCGAGGTCTCCTCGAGCTTCTTCGACAGACTGGACACCGAGGCGTTCGAGCGCCTCGAGGAGGCGCTGATCCTCGCCGACGTCGGCGCCCCCGTGACCGCGGAGGTCGTCGGCAAGCTGGAGGCAGAGGTCTCCTCGGGGGCCGTGGGCCAGGGCGCGGCTGCGCGCATGCGACTCGTCGAGCTGCTGGCCGAGGTCGCCGCACCGGCGGGCGCAGCCCGAATCGACCTCTCGGCGAAGCCCACCGTGGTGATGGTCGTCGGCGTGAACGGGACCGGCAAGACGACCACGATCGGGAAGCTCGCGCAGCTCCTCCAGGGCAGCCTCGGCAAGGACACCCTGGTGGCCGCCGCCGACACGTACCGGGCCGCCGCGATCGAGCAGCTCGAGACCTGGGCCGAGCGCGCCGGGGTCGAACTGATCCGTGGTCAGCCTGGCGGCGACCCCGGCGCCGTCGTCTTCGACGCGATCTCCGCCGCCGAGGCGCGCGGGGCCGATGTGGTGATCGTCGACACCGCCGGACGCCTCCACACGCACGGCAACCTGATGGAGGAGCTCGCGAAGGTCAGGCGCGTAGCCGCCGGGCGCATGGAAGGTGCCCCGCACGAGACGCTGATCGTGATCGACGCGACGACCGGGCAGAACGGCCTGCGCCAGGCGCGGGCCTTCGCCGATGCCGCCGACGTCACCGGTGTGGTGCTGACCAAGCTCGATGGCACCGCGAAGGGCGGGATCGCCCTCGCGATCGCGAACGAGCTCGGGATCCCGGTGAAGCTGATCGGCGTGGGCGAGGGACTGGAGGATCTGCGCCCATTCGATGCCCGCGAGTTCGCCGAGGCCCTGCTGGGGGAATAGCTCGCGGTCTGTCCCTAAGCTGGGCTGATGTTCGACGCGCTGGGCGACCGCCTGCAGGCGACCCTTTCCGACGTCCGCTCGCGCGGAAAGCTGACCGAGGCCGACGTCGACAAGGCGATGCGCGAGATCCGCCTCGCGCTGCTCGAGGCCGACGTCAACTTCAAGGTCGTCAAGGAGTTCACCTCGACGGTCAAGGAGCGCTGTCTGGGCTCGGACGTGCTCGGGAGCCTCGACCCGGGACAGCAGGTCATCAAGATCGTGACCGAGGAGCTCGCGGCGTTGATGGGCGGCGCGTCACGCGACATCGCGATCGCGCCCTCGGGGACAACCGTGATCCTGATGGCGGGACTCCAGGGCTCGGGCAAGACGACGGCCAGCGCAAAGCTCGCACGGCTCCTCGGCGAGCAGGGGAAGGACGTCGCGCTCGCCGCCTGCGACACGCAGCGGCCGGCCGCGGTCGAGCAGTTGGTGACGATGGGCAAGCGTGCGAACGCGCACGTCTACCAGCAGGGCACCGACCGCAGCGCCGTTGACATCGCCGAATGGTCGCTCGGGCAGGCTAAGCGGGAGGGACGCGACGTCCTGATCGTCGACACCGCCGGCCGCCTGCACGTGGACGAGGAGCTGATGGACGAGCTGGCCCAGATCCGCAAGCGAGTGAAGCCGCACGACGTCCTCCTGGTGGTGGACGCGATGACCGGCCAGGACGCCGTGAACGTCGCCGAGGCCTTTGGCGAGCGCACGCCGTTCGACGGCGTTGTCCTGACCAAGCTCGACGGCGACGCCCGCGGCGGCGCCGCGCTCTCGATCAAGGCGGTCACCGGCAAGCCGATCCTCTACGCCTCCGTGGGCGAGCGGATCGAGCAGCTCGAGCGCTTCCACCCGGAGCGAATGGCGACCCGGATCCTCGGCATGGGCGACGTGATGACCCTGATTGAGAAGGCCGAGCAGGTCCACGACCAGGACTCCGCCGCCGAGCTCGAACGGAAGATCCGAAAGCAGCAGTTCACGCTCGAGGACTTCCTCGACCAGCTCCGGCAGGTGCGCAAGATGGGGCCGCTCCAGAACGTGCTGGGCCTGATGCCGGGGATGGGCAAGGCGATGAAGCAGCTCCGCGCGGCCGACATGGACGACCGCGAGCTGGACCGAATCGAGGCGATCATCCTCTCGATGACGCCGGCCGAGCGGGCGAACCCGGAGCTGATCGACGGCTCGCGGCGGAAGCGGATCGCGCTGGGCTCCGGCACCACGATCCAGGCCGTGAACCAGCTCGTCAAGCAGTTCGGCCAGATGAAGAAGATGATGGCCGCGCTCAGCAAGGGCAAGATGCCCGACATGCAGCAGTTGCTCAAAGGTGCCCGCTAACCTTCGCGGCCGCTTATGGCAGTTCGAATCAGGCTTAGAAGGGTGGGTTCGCGCAAGAACCCGATCTGGCGCGTCGTGGTCGCCGACAAGCGCTCGCCTCGTGACGGGCGGACGATCGAGACGATCGGCCACTACAACCCGCAGACCGAGCCCTCGACGATCGTCCTCGACGAGGAGCGCGCCAAGCACTGGCTCGAACACGGCGCTCAGCCGACCCGCACCGTCGCCCGCCTGCTGCGCACCAAGGGCATCGAAGCCGCGGGCACTTAACCCCATGGCGTCCACCGCCGCCGACCTCGTCGAGTACCTGGTCCGTTCGATCGTTGAGAACCCGGATGAGGTCGCCATCGAGGAGTTCGAGGAAGAGGGCGAGCTCGTCCTCGAGGTGAAGGTCGCCGACGAGGACCTCGGCCGCGTGATCGGCCGCGAGGGCCGCGTCGCCAAGGCGATCAGGACGATCGCCCGCGCCGCCGGCGCCCGGGACGACCGCCGCGTCGCGGTCGACATCGTCGAAGACGACGACTAGCTGGCGCCGTTGCGCATCGACGTCTTCACGCTGTTCCCCGAATGGTTCGAGTGGTTCCGGGGGCAGCGCCACGTCGCCAACGCGCTCGCGGCCGGCAGCGAGCTCCACACGTGCCACTGGCGCGAGACGACGCCGCTAACCGGTGGGCAGGTGGACGACTCGCCGTACGGCGGCGGGGCTGGGATGGTCTTGCGAGTCGACGTCGTCGACGCCGCGCTTCAGGCCACTTACGCCGAGGGCGACGCGCCCGGCCGGGTCATCCTCCTGACGCCGTCGGGCCGCCAGTTCGACGAGGCACTGGCGCTGGAGCTGGCCGCCGAGCCGCACGTCGCCCTCCTCTGCGGCCGCTACGAGGGGGTCGACGAACGGGTGCGCGAGCACCTCGCGACCGACGCCGTTTCGGTCGGGCCGTACGTCCTTTCGGGCGGCGAGCTGGCGGCGATGGTCGTCGCCGACGCGGTGATGCGCAAGCTGCCGGGGGCGCTGGGACACGCCGACAGCGTGGTCGAGGAGTCCTTCTCGGAGGCCCTGGAGGGAGGGCCCGAGTACCCCCACTACACCCGTCCCGCGAGCTACCGCGGGTGGGACGTGCCGGAGGTGCTCCTGTCGGGCGATCACGCCCGGGTTCGGGAGTGGCGGCTCGAGCGCAGCCGGGCGCGCCGCGAGCCGGGCGGCTGAAGGTCGTTCGCTAAGCTTCTCCCGCCGCGCGGGCCTTGGGCGCGCGCTTTTTCTTCGCGCATTTCTGACCTTTGAATCCTTTCGCCCATGAGCACGATCATCGAGAGCATCGAGCAGCGGCAGTTGCGCTCCGTCCCGCGGTTCGCGGCCGGGGATCGTGTCCGGGTTCACTTCCAGGTCATCGAGGGCACGCGTAAGCGCACCCAGGTCTTCGAGGGGATCGTGATCGCCCGCCAGGGCTCCGGCGCGCGCGAGACGTTCACCGTTCGCAAGCAGTCGTTCGGCGTCGGCGTCGAGCGCATGTTCCCGGTCCATTCGCCGAAGATCGAGAAGCTCGAGGTCGTCGCCCGTGGTGATGTCCGCAGGGCGAAGCTGTACTACCTGCGCGGCCGGGTCGGCAAGCGCGCCCGGGTCGCCGAGCGGCGCTGGGGCATCGAGGACGACCTGGTCCTCGCCCAGGAGCCCGAGCCCGTCGCCGAGGACGCGGCCGGGTCGATCGAGGAGGCTGAGCCCGAGATCAACCCCGAGGCCGAGGTGCCGGAGGAGGGCGAGGTGGAGCAGGAGTCCGCTGAGGGAGAAGAGTCGGCAGGAGCTGAGTCCACCGAGGAGCCGGAGGCCGTTAAGGCCGAGGACTCCGAGGATTCAGACGAGAGCTGATCCCGAAGCCCACAAGCACGCTGGGGGCCGTCCTCGAGTTGATCGTGATCGTCGCGATGGCCATCGGCCTCGCGCTCGGCATCCAGGCGTTCCTCGTCAAGCCCTACCAGATCCCCTCGCCGTCGATGGAGCCCACGCTGGTCCCGGGCGAGCGGGTCCTGGTGAACCGGCTGAGCTACACGCTCGGCGGTTCGCCCAGCATTGGCGACGTCGTCGTCTTCCACCCGCCCACCGGGGCCGACACCGGCAACGGCCGCGTTTGCGGCGTCGACCGCGGCAACGATCAGCCCTGCTCCGAGGGCACCGACGAGCAGTCGGAGCAGAACTTCATCAAGCGGATCGTCGCCGGCCCCGGCGACGAGCTGTACATCGAGGACGGGCATCCCGTCGTGAACGGGGTCAAGAACGAGGACGAGCCCTACATCAGGCCCTGCAACGGAAACCCTGACTGCAATTTGCTGGAACCGATCGAGATCCCGCCCGGCCAGTACTTCATGATGGGCGACAACCGTGGGGCGAGCGACGACAGCCGATACTGGGGACCCGTCCCCGAGGACTGGATCATCGGCAAGGCCTTCTTCACCTACTGGCCCCCAAAGGAGATCGGCATCCTCTAGCAAGCGGGCGCCGGCCTCAAAGGCGACGAAGCGCCGCCGCCGGCAGGCCGCGAAGCTCTTCCGTTTCGACCGTGAGCAGGGCACCAGGTTCGTCGCCGGGTGCGACGAGGCCGGCCGTGGCTCGCTTGCCGGCCCGCTGGTTGCCGCTGCGGTCCTGATCGACTACGGCTCGCTCGGCATGCGCGACCGGCGCGCGCTGGGCGAGCTCGACGACTCGAAGAAGCGCTCGCCCGAGGAGCGCGAGGAGCTCTACCCGGCGGTGCTCCGCGCCTCCGCTCGGGTCGCGGTCACCGTCCGATGCGTCCGCGGGATCGACTCGCGCGGCCTGCACGTCACCAACATCGCGGCCCTGAGGCGCAGCCTCGAGCGAGTCGCGGTGCCCGGCGCGGCGTGCCTGGTGGATGGCTTCCCGCTGCCCGGCTGCGCGGTCCAGCACCAGCCGGTGATCGACGGCGACGCGCGCAGCGCGGCGATCGCCGCCGCCTCGGTGATCGCCAAGGTCACCCGCGACCGCTACATGTGCAGCGCCGACGCGCTCTACCCGGGCTTCGGGTTCGCCGAGAACGCGGGCTACTCGACGCCCGAGCACCGGGACGCCGTGATCGAGCTCGGCCCGTCGACGCTCCACCGCCGCTCGTTCCAATCGATCGCCTACACCCAGCTCGCGCTCGACGCCGACTCGCCGTTCGACGCTCACCCCCAGGACGACCCTCCCTTGACAAACGTGGATGCAGTTTCTGCCGCTCAGCGGCAATAACCGCATCAACGGGGTGCTTGGCAGGCCCGCCGCCGAAACGAGAGCGGGATTCGGGGTCATATAGACCCCGAATCCCGCTCAAGATGACCGCGTGACCGATTTCGGTTGCCGAGCAACCAAAATTGGTCAAGCGCACTCCCCTCATCGGCCCGAGTCGCCCCGAAGCTCGCAGACGCACATGGGTCCGCCCGGGCTCCCACAACACGCTCGTGGGGGCTCGCTCGGTCAGCAGGCGGCCCGGACGTGCTGCCACTCGGCGACGCGGCCGGCGGCGTCGAGGCGTAGGCCGACGACGTCGATCCGAAGCCGCAGCGCGCCGGGCAGCTCGGTCCGGTGCTCGCGCGCCCAGGCGGCGGCGAGGATCCGCAGGCGGGCGCGTTTGCGGGGCCCGACCATCTCGAGCGGCGAGACCGGCCCGAGCGTCGCGCCCACGCGGCCGGCCTTGACCTCGACGACCACCAGCTCGGCTCCGTCGAGGGCGACGATGTCGAGTTCGCCGCGGAACTCGGCAGGCCTGGCGTTGCGCTCGACGATCCGCCACCCGCGCCGCTCGAGCTCCCGGGCGACGATCGTCTCGGCGCGACGGCCAAGCGCCTGGCGGCTTGCGGTCATGCGGCGACCGTAGGCCGCGACGGGTCGCGTGTGGCTCGCGTACTGACGCGAATTCGTCGCAGTACGTGAACCACGCGGTCGGCGAGCGGACCTAGCGTCGCCGCCGTGCTCGCGAGCGTCGGCACCTACGCGCTGATCGGCATCGAGGCCAGGGATGTCACCGTCGAGGTCGACGTCGCCTCGGGCTTGCCGTCGTTCGCGATCGTGGGGCTACCCGATGCCGCCGTCCGCGAGTCGCGCGAGCGGGTGCGCTCGGCGATTCAGAACTCGGGGTTCGGCTTCCCCCAGAGCAGGATCACGGCCAGCCTCGCGCCCGCCGACCTGCGCAAGGCCGGGCCGGGCTTCGACCTCGCGATCGCAGCTGCGGTGCTCGTCGCCCACGGCGAGCTGCCGGGCGCGGCACTCACCGGGACCGCGCTCGCTGCCGAGCTCGCGCTCGACGGGACGCTGCGGCCCGTCCCGGGCGCGCTGGCGATGGCCGAGCGGGCCGGGGCCACGGGCGTCGAGCGCATCGTTGTCGCGCCGGCGAGCGCGCACGAGGCGGCGCTGCCGGGCGCGGTCGCTGGGGCGGCGACGCAGGTGGTCCCGCTCGAGCGACTCGCCGACCTGAGGCAGCTCGGCAACTCGGAGGCGAACGGATTCAAGGCCCCCTCGCCGGCGCTCGAGACACCGGTCGGCGATGGGCCGGACCTCGCCGACCTGCGGGGCCAGCCCGCGTTGCGGGACGCGCTCGAGGTCGCGGCCGCGGGCGGCCACGGGATCCTGATCATGGGCCCGCCCGGGGCCGGGAAGAGCCTTGCGGCTCGGCGATTGCCGTCGATCATGCCGCCGCTGTCCGAGGCCGAGGCGCTCGAGGTCTTGAGGATCGCGAGCGCCTGCGGCCGGCGGCCCGGGACAGGTGGGGTTCGCAGGCCGTTCCGCGCTCCGCATCACACGATCTCGCCGGCGGGGCTCGTCGGCGGCGGCAACCCGCCGCGGGCGGGCGAGGTCACCCTGGCCCACGGCGGTGTCCTGTTCCTCGATGAGCTCGGCGAGTTCGCGCGCTCGGCGCTCGAGGCGCTGCGTCAGCCGCTCGAGGACGGCCATGTTGACATCACGCGCGTCCGGCACTCGGTGAGCCTGCCGAGCCGGTTCCTGCTCGTCGCGGCCTCGAACCCGTGCCCGTGCGGCCACGGCGAGGACAGTCCCGAGTGCCGGTGTTCGCTCGGCGCTGCCCGCCGTTACCGCAACCGGATCAGCGGCGCGCTCGCCGATCGCATCGACCTGGCGCTGACCGTCGAGCAGCCGTCGGCCGACGCGCTCGCTGGCGCGGAGGGTGAGTCGTCGGAGGTCGTTCGCGATCGGGTCATCGCCGCTCGCGAGGCGGCGCACCGCCGCCAGGGCTGTCCGAACGCCGAGCTCGGGCCCGCCGAGATCCGCCGCCAGGCCCGGCTGACGGCGCGGGCCAGGGCGGAGCTTGCCCTGGGGCACAGGCGAATGGGCCTCTCAGGACGCGGCCACGATCGCGTGTTGCGGGTCGCCCGGACCGTCGCCGACCTGCGCTCGTGCGATCGGGTCGACGCCGACCATGTTGCCGCGGCCCTCTCGTTCCGGCGAAGGGGCGCCGAATGAATGATCCGGTGTGGGCGATCGGCGCGGCCGACAAGGAGTTTCCTGGCTGCCTGCTCGAGCTCGGGGACCGGACGCCGCCGGTGCTCTACGGGATCGGGGACCGTGAGCTGGTCGGTGCGCTCGAGCCGGACCGCACCGTCACGATCGTGGGCTCGCGCCGCTCCGGCAGGTACGGGCTCGGCGTCGCCGAGGAGCTCGGCTTCGGCGCGGGAGCCGCCGGCATGTTGGTCGTGAGCGGTATGGCGCTCGGGTGCGATTCCGCGGCGCACGAGGGGGCGCTCGCCGCGGGCGGGCCCACGGTGGCGGTCCTCGGCAACGGCCCCGACCTTCCGTACCCGCGCTCGAAGGCCGACCTCTACCGCCGGATCGTGCGCGCCGGTGGTGCCGTGATCGCCGAGCAACCACCGGGGCGCGAGCCCGAGCCCCGGTTCTTCCCGGCCCGCAACCGGATCATGGCCGCGCTGGGCGGAGTCGTGGTCATCGTCGAGGGCCGCCATCGCTCCGGCACCCGTTCGACGGCCGAGGAGGCTGCGCGGCTCGGCCGCGACGTCGGCGCCGTGCCCGGAGCAGTCACCTCGACGCTGTCGGAGCTCCCGAACGATCTGATCCGCGACGGTGCGGCGATGATCCGCGACGCGCAGGACCTGCTGGACGTCGGCCTCGGCGTGGGGGTGGCGAGCGTGCGGGGCGTCGGCCCCGCGCTCGACGAGGCCCTCGGGCATGCGTTGCTCGCTATCGAGGGCGGCGCTGCGACCTGCGACAGCGTCGCGCTCGAGCTGGGAGCCGACGGAGGGGATGCGGCGGTGGCCCTTGCCCGCCTCGAGCTGATGGGCTACGTGACGGCCGACGCCTCCGGGCGCTACGCGCGCTCCACCCTGGCCGCGCCCGAGTAACTACGCTCACGGCGTGGTGCAGCCCCGGGTGCCCGCCGTCCTCGCGATCGCCGGTTCTGACTCCGGCGGCGGCGCCGGGATCCAGGCAGACCTGAAGGCGATCGCCCGCTGCGGCGCGCACGGGATGACCGCGATCACCGCGCTCACCGCCCAGAACACGACCGGGGTGGACGCGATCGTGCCGACCCCGCCGGAGATGATCGTCGCCCAGGTGCGCGCCGTCGCTTCGGACATCGGCGTCGACGCGGTCAAGATCGGGATGCTGGGCGACGAGCCCACGATCGCCGCGGTGGTCGAGTCGCTCGACCTGATCGAGCAGTACCGCCGCGGCGTCCCCGTCGTGGTCGATCCCGTGATGGTGTCGGAGAGCGGCGCGACGCTGCTCGACCCGAATGCCAAGGCGGCGCTGATCGAGCGCATCCTGCCGCGGGCCACGGTGGTGACCCCGAACCTGCGCGAGGCCCTCGAGCTCGCGGGCCGCTCGGGCGACGTCCGCTCGGAGGAGCTCGGCGAGGCGATCCTCGCGCTCGGGCCGCGCGCGGTGATCGTCACCGGAGGGCACGTGGACGACGGCGCCGACGTGCTCGTCGACGACGACGGGTCGATCCGGATCGACGGCCCCCGCTATCCGGACGGGGCGGCGCACGGCTCGGGCTGCACGCACTCCTCGGCGCTGGCGGCACTGCTCGCGCGCGGGATGGAGCTACCGGACGCGGCGCGCTGGGCGCGCGAGATCGCAGCCGAGGCCGTGGGCCACGGGCTGCGCGAGCTCGGGGCCGGGCCCGGGCCGGTCGACGTACTGGGCGTCAGGCGGCGCGAGATCGAGCCGCCGCGTCTGGACTGATCAGCCTCAGCCATACACTCCCTCATCCCGTGAGCCAGGCGAAGACAGCACTGCCGCGCCCGCGCTCCGCCGCCGTCTTCGACGGCCCCGACCGCGCGGCTGCGCGCGCCTACATGAAGGGGATCGGGTTCGACGACGACGCCCTCTCGCGGCCCACGATCGGCGTGGCGAACACGTGGATCGAGGCGATGCCCTGCAACTTCCACCTCCGCGGCCTCGCCGAGCACGTCAAGGCCGGCGTGCGCGCCGCCGGGGGCACGCCGATGGAGTTCAACACCGTCGCGATCTCGGACGGGATCACGATGGGGACCAAGGGGATGAAGACCTCGCTGGTGAGCCGCGAGGTGATCGCGGACTCGATCGAGCTCACCGCGCGCGGCTACCAGTTCGACGCGATTGTCGCGCTGTCGGCCTGCGACAAGACGATTCCGGGCTGCGTGATGGCGCTCGCCCGGCTCGACATCCCCGGGGTGATGCTCTACGGCGGCTCGATCGCCCCGGGCCGCTGGCACGACCGCGACGTGACGATCGTCGACGTCTTCGAGGCGATCGGCGCCCACGCCGCCGGGAACATGAGCGACGAGGAGCTGCGCTCGCTCGAGGACGTCGCCAGTCCCGGAGCCGGTGCCTGCGGCGGCCAGTTCACCGCCAACACGATGGCCTGCGCGTTCGAGGCGCTCGGGATCTCGCCCGGCGGCTCCGCGATGGTGCCGGCCGAGGACTCGGACAAGGCGACGGTCGCCGAAGAGATCGGCGAGCTGGTGATGAACGTGCTCGCGGAGGACCTCCGGCCCAGCCAGGTGATCACGCGCGAGTCGCTCGAGAACGCGATCGCGTGCGTCTCGGCGTCGGGCGGCTCGACCAACGGCGTCCTCCACCTGCTCGCGGTCGCACGCGAGGCCGGAATCGCGCTCGAGATCGACGACTTCGAGCGGATCTCGAAGGCGACGCCGCTCCTGGCCGACCTGAAGCCCGGCGGGCGCTTCGTCGCCACCGACCTCTACGCGGCCGGAGGCGTGCCCCTGATCCTCAACCGCCTGGCGGAGGCGGGGATCCTCCACGAGGACGCTCTCACCGTGACCGGCAGGACGATCGGCGAGGAGGCAGCGGCAGCCACGGAGACCCCCAACCAGGAGGTCGTCCGCCCCCTGTCCGACCCACTCAAGAGCGAGGGCGGCCTCGCGATCCTGCGCGGCAACCTGGCGCCGGAGGGGTCGGTCGTGAAGCTGGCGGGGACCGAGCGACGCGGCCAGACCGGGCCCGCCCGCGTCTTCGCCTCGGAGGAGGAGTGCTTCCGCGCCGTCAAGGACCAGCTGATCGAGCCCGGGGAGGTCGTCGTGATCCGCAACGAGGGACCCGCCGGCGGGCCTGGGATGCGCGAGATGCTCCAGGTGACCGCGGCGATCGTGGGCGAGGGTCTTGGCGAGGAGGTGGCGCTGATCACCGACGGCCGGTTCTCGGGCGCGACGCGCGGGCTGATGGTCGGGCACGTCGCGCCGGAGGCCGTCAAGGGCGGCCCGATTGCCGCGCTTCGCGACGGGGATGAGATCACGATCGACATCGACGCGCGCGAGCTCTCGGTCGCGCTCTCCGACGCCGAGATCGCCGAGCGGGTCGCCGCTTACGAGCCACCCGAGCCCGCATATCCGACGGGCGTGATGGCGAAGTACGCAGCGACAGTCTCGAGCGCGTCCACCGGCGCGATCACCGGCTAGCCCTGGCGTTCGAGGAACGCCTCGAGGAGCCGGTTGAAGCGGACCGGCCGCTCGAGCTGAGGGCAGTGCCCGGTGCGGTCGAAGATCACGGTCTCGGAGTTGCGGAGCAGCCGCCCGTACTCGATCGCGTCCGCGGGCGGGACGATCCGGTCGTTGCGGCCGGCGACGATCAGCGTCCTCGTCTCAACCGCCTCCAGCCGGTCGAGGAAGTCGTAGCCGACCAGGGTGCTCAGCGCGGGCACGAACCCGGGGCTTCCGCTCCCGTGCGCGTACTGCTCGTACAGGAGCTCCCGGCGAAGAGCCATCGGGTCGTAGAAGACGGACCCGAACGCGGCGCGGCGCAGGCCCGGACGGCGCATGGCGCCGTCCTGCAGGCCGAGGAACAGGGGCCCGAGCCTGACCATCAGCCGGCCGACGAGCGCCGCGGGCTCGGGCCGCTGGCCTGCGGTCGAGACCCCGGCCGCCGAGACCAGGCCGAGCCGGTCGAAGCGCCCGGGATTGGCGCACACGGTTTCGGCCGCGACGAACCCCCCAAGTGAGTTCCCGACGACGGTCGCGCGCTCGAGCCCGAGCTCCGCGGCGAAGTCGCGGACGAGCTCGCCGTAGGCGGGGATCGAGATCTCCCAGGGTGGCATCGGCGAGTGCCCGAACCCGGGCAAGTCGAGGGCGACGACGCGGCGCGAGTGAGCGAAGTGGGGGAGCTGCTCGAGCCAGTTCTGCCAGCAGCCCGCGAGCCCGTGCACCAGGAGCAGGGACTCCGCGCCGGAGCCGAGCTCGGCGTAGTTGACCCGGGCGCCGCCGATCTCGACCTGCCGGACGTGGCTGCGCCAGTCGATCCCGAGCCACTCGGGGTCGGGGTTGCCGTACGGGTCGGGCCCCTCGGCCGGGGATGGCGGCGGCGGATCGCTTGCCATAGGAGGTTGCGAGAATGCCACGGATGGCGCGCGACCGGACCCGACTCGTCGATCCCGAGGCACCGGCGGACGAGTCGGTCTCCGATGCGCCGCGGCTCCTGCCCGCGACGCGCGAGCCGGGGCGCGAGTTGCTGTCGCCGATCGAGCCCGAGCGCACGCTGAATGATTGGGGCCGCTCGGAGCGGATCGAGGGGCTGATGGACTCGACCCTCTACGAGTTCTTCTACCGCTACTGGTTCCGGGCCGAGGTCGAGGGGATCGAGAACGTCCCGGCCGAGGGGGGTGCCCTCCTGGTCTCGAATCACGCGGGGGCACTGCCGCCGGACGCCGCGATGATCGCCAAGGCGATCCGGGAGGAGCACCCGCAGCCGCGCGACCTCTACCTGACGGTAGAGCACTTCTTCAAGGGCTACCCGGGGTTCTCGATGCTGATCCCGAAGATCGGCGGGGTTGCGGCACACCCGGCGAACGTGCACCGGCTGCTCTACGACGAGCGCCAGCTCGTACTCGTGTTTCCCGAGGGGCGCAAGGGCACCGAGAAGCTCTACAAGGACCGCTACCGGCTGCGGCGCTTCGGGCGTGGGGGCTTCGTCGAGGCCGCCATGCGCGCCGAGGCCAAGCTCGTGCCGCTCTGCGTGGTGGGCGCCGAAGAGGCGATGCCGGTCTTCGCCCAGGTGGACGTCCTGCGCAGGCTGACCGGCCTCATCTACTTCCCGATCACGCCGACGTTCCCGTGGCTGGGACCGCTGGGGATGCTGGCCTACCTCCCGGCGAAGTTCAAGATCCGGTTCCTCGAGCCGATCGACACGGTCGCCTTGGGCGGGCCCGAGGCGGCGACGGACCGAGCCCTGGTCCAGACGGTGGCGCAGGAGATCCGCGCCCGGATCCAGGAGAACCTGCACGACATGCTCGGCAAGCGGCGAAGCGTCTGGTTCGGGTGAGCGGGTGAGCCGGCGGATCCTCGTCACCGGGCTCTCGACCTACTGGGGCGGCCGCCTCGCCCAGGCGCTCGAGTCGTTCGAGGAGGTCGAGGCGATCATCGGCGTCGACTCGCGGGAGCCGACCCGCGAGCTCGAGCGGACCGAGTTCGTCAAGGTCACGAACCAGCACTCGCTGCTCGCGCGAATCGTCCGCGCCGCGGAGATCGACACGGTCGTCGACGCGCGGCTGATCGTGAACTCCGTGTCCGCGCCGCCGCGGACCGCGCACGACAACAACGTCGTCGGGACGATGAACATCGTCACGGCCTGCGCCGGCGACGACTCGCCGGTTCGCAGGTTCATCTTCAAGAGCTCGACGATGTACTACGGGTCCGAGCAGGATGACCCGGCGTTCTTCACCGAGAGGATGCGAAGGCCCCATCCTCCACGCACGCCGCTCGAGCGGGAGATCGTCGAGGCGGAGAACGCGGTCGCCGAGTTCGCCGAGAAGCAGCCGGACGTCGAGGTCAGCCTGCTGCGCTGCGCGAACGTGCTCGGGCCGGACGTCGACACCGCGTTCACCAGGATGTTCTCGCTGCCGCTGGTCCCGATGGTCCTCGGCTTCGACCCGCGACTCCAGTTCGTCCACGAGGACGACGTCGTCCACGCCCTCGAGCACTGCGTGTTCAACGAGGCGCCCGGCGTCTACAACGTCGCGGGCGACGGGGTGCTGGCCCTGAGCGAGGCGATCTCGCTGCTCTCGAAGCGCCCCGCGCCGGTGCTGCCGCCATGGGGAACCGGCCTCGTGGCGGGCCCCTTGAGAAGCCTCGGCTTCCGGATCCCCAGCGAGATGCTCAACCTGTTGCGCTACGGCCGCGGGGTGGACAACCGCCGCCTCCAGGCGGCGGGGTTCCGCTACGGCCACACCTCACGCGAGACCGTGGCGAAGTTCGGGCACCACCTGCGCGTCACTCCGGTCATGCGAGGAATCGATCAGGAGTACCGCTACGAGCGCGAGGTCGAGGAGTTCCTGCGCTGGAGCCCGCACGTGCGGCGCGAGCGTCCGACTGAGGGCGTCGACGCCGATCACGAGCCCCTCGGCATCTGAAACGGCGTTTGCGCCGTAGGCAGGAGGTGAGGGGGATGCAAAGAAGCCTGCCTACACTTTCTGCAGTTCGATCCGTGGGACGGAAGCTCTACATCGCGCTCGCTCTCGCAGTCGTGCTCCTCCTGAGCGCGGCTGTGGCCGCCTATGCCTGGGACGAGTCGCGCTCTGACGAGATCGCCGAAGGGGTCGACATCGGGGGCGTCGACGTCGGCGGGATGAAGGAGCCCGAGGCCGAGGCGCTCCTCACCCAGGAGTTGATCGAGCCGCTCGACCGCGACCTGGTCGTCACCTCCGACGGCGTCAAGTACAAGCTGAGCGCTGAGCGCCTGGCCGTCCGTGCCGACATCGAGGGAATGATCGACGAGGCGCTCGCCGCCAGCAAGGACGGTGGCCTTCCGACCCGTCTCTGGCGCTACGCGACCGGTGGCGAGGTCGACGAATCGATCGAGCCCGAGGTCGTCTACGACAAGGGCGAGGTCGCTGCTTTCGTGGACCGGGTCGCGACCGAGATCGATCGCGAGCCGGTCAACGCCTCGGTCGAGCCCAGCTCCGGGACGATCGAGCCGGTCGCCGGCCAGGAGGGCCGCACGGTCCGCCAGGACGAGCTTCACCAGGAGCTGATCGCCGCCGTCCAGAGCCCTGACCACCGCCGCGTCACCGCTGCGGTCGACACCGTCGAGCCCGAGGTGACGACCGAACAGCTCGCCGAGGAGTACCCCGTCTACCTCACGGTGAACCGCTCCACCTTCGAGCTCAAGCTCTGGCAGAACTTGGAGCTTGCGAAGACCTATACGGTGGCGATCGGCGCGGTCGGGTTCGACACGCCGGCGGGGCTCTACTCGATCCAGAACAAGGCCGTCGACCCCGTTTGGAACGTTCCCGACAGCGATTGGGCCGGAGACCTCGCGGGGACCACCGTCCCCGGCGGCGTCCCGGAGAACCCGCTGAAGGAGCGGTGGATGGGGATCTACGACGGCGCCGGCATCCACGGGACCGACGACACCGGGTCGCTGGGCAGCGCCGCCTCGCACGGGTGCGTCCGGATGGCCATCCCGGACGTGATCGAGCTGTACGACCAAGTCCCCATCGGCACCCCTATCTACATCGGGTAACGGGCGGCAGATCGCTTGCGCGGGTAGGTAACCGCGCCGAGACCGGGAAGTCCCCGGTCATGGCTGAGGCGACGGTGAGCAAGAATGACGCGGGCGTCGAGATCAGCGCCCGTTGGGAGGCTGCGCTGCTTGCCTTCGCTCGCGACCAGGACCGCCGGGGAGTGGCGGCGGCGACCCGGCGGGCGTACCGCGCCGATCTGTCCGAGCTTGCGGTCTGGTCGACCGGGCGCGGAACCGAGCCGGACGAGCTCCGGTACCGCGACCTGCGCGCCTTCGCGGCGATGCTTTCGGAGCGCGGCCTCGCGAAGTCAAGCGTCGGGCGCAAGCTCGCCGCGGTGCGAGGCTTCCTCGACGGGATGCTGAAGGCCGGCGCGATCGAGGCGAACCCGGCCGAGCTCCTGCCGACGCCGAAGCGCGAGCAGCGGCTGCCGCGCGCCCTCGGGCGCGAGCAGGTGGCCGAGCTGCTCGACCGGATCCCGGCGCGGACCCCGCTCGAGGTTCGCGACCGCGCGATGTTCGAGCTTGCCTACTCCTGTGGCCTCCGCGCCGAGGAGATCGTGAACCTCGACATGGCCTCGCTCGACTTCGAGGGCGAGCAGGTACGCGTCCTGGGGAAGGGATCGAAGGAGCGGCTGGCTCCGATCGGCGAGCCCGCGCAAAAGGCGCTCCGCCGGTACCTCGAGACCGCCCGCCACACGCTTGCCGAGAGCCGCGCGGAGGAGGCCCTGTTCCTCTCCCGCACGGGTCGGCGGCTCTCGACCTCCGACGTGCGGCGCCGGCTGCAGAAGTGGGTCTCCGAGCTTGCCCTGGCAGGCCGGATCTCGCCGCACGCGCTGCGCCATTCGTTCGCCACACACCTGCTCGAGGGAGGCGCGGACCTGCGGTCGATCCAGGAGCTGCTCGGGCATTCCAGCGTCTCGACGACCCAGGTCTACACGCGGGTCGAGCCATCGCGCTTGCGGCGGGAGTACGAGCGGGCCCATCCCCGTGCGTAAAGAACTAACGTTCCTGAGCTAAGGGGTCCACGATGGAAATCAACGTCAAGGCTGTGGAGCTGCGCGAGCTTTGGCGCAGCTACAAGAACGACGGCGACGAGCGAGCGCGGGAACGCCTCGTCGTCGCCTACTCGCCGCTCGTCAAGTTCATCGCGGGCCGCATGTCCTCGGGCCTGCCTTCCCACGTCGACGAGGGCGACCTCATCTCCTACGGCCTGTTCGGCCTGATCGGCGCGATCGAGCGTTTCGACCTCGAGCGCGAGATCAAGTTCGAGACCTTCGCTGTCGCGCGGATCAAGGGCGCGATCATCGACGAGCTGCGCTCACTCGACTGGGTCCCCCGAAGCGTCAGGGCACGGGCCCGGGACGTGGAGCGCGCGCACGCCGCCCTCGAGGGCCAGCTCGGCCGCGCGCCGACCGACGAGGAGATGGCCGGGAAGCTCGAGGTCTCGGTCGAGGAGTTCCGTGACGCCCTGCTGCAGATCGCGAACTCGTCCGTGCTCGCGCTGGACGACCTCTGGACGTTCGCTGACCCGGATGGCAGCGGCGGCCAGATCTCCGTGCTCGACACGATCCAGGATCCGAACGCGCTCGACCCGGAGTCCGAGGCCCACACGGCCGAGCTCAAGGACCGGCTGGCGGACGCGATCGAGTCGCTCCCGGAGCGCGAGCGCCTTGTGATCGCTCTCTACTACTACGAGAACCTGACCCTGCGCGAGATCGGCGAGGTCCTCGGCGTGACCGAGTCGCGCGTGTCCCAGCTCCACACCAAGTCCGTGCTCGCGCTGCGCTCGCGCTTCCAGGCCTCGCCCCTATAACAGCCGGCTCAACAACGCCGGGCCCTCGTCTCCGTCCTGCGGACTCCGCCTCGGATAGATTCTCCGGCGTATGGGGCATAGGGCTCCCGACCGGATACGCAACGTCGCCCTGATCGGGCACCGCGGCAGCGGCAAGACCAGCCTCGCCGAGGCGATCCTGTTCGAGGCGGGGAAGGTCAACCGGCTCGGATCGGTGGTCGAGGGCACGACGGTCTGCGACTACGAGGACGACGAGCACGAGCGCCAGATGTCAATTGACGCGGCGGTCGCCTCGATCGACTTCCACGACCGCAAGATCAACCTGATCGACACGCCGGGCGAGCCGAGCTTCGTCGCCGATGCGCTCGCAGCGCTGCGCGTGGTCGATTCGGCCGTGGTCGTGGTGAACGCGGTGACCGGCGTCGAGGTCCACACCGAGCGGCTCTGGAAGCGAGCCGCCGACGAGGGCCTCTCGCGGCTGGTGTTCGTGAACATGCTCGATCGCGAGCGGGCGGACTTCTTTCGTACGCTCGACTCGCTCAAGGCGGCATTCGGGCCGCACGTCGTCGCCACGGAGATCCCGATCGGCGTCGAGCACGAGGTCCGCGGGGTGGTCGACCTGATCGACATGAAGGCGTTCGTCTACGAGGGCGAGGGCCGCGGGAACTCGCGCGAGGAGGAGATCCCGGAGGACCTGGCCGAACGCGCGCAGGAGTACCGCGAGAAGCTGATGGACGAGGTCGCCGAGAACTCGGACGAGCTGATGGAGCGCTACCTCGAGGGCGAGGAGATCTCGCACGACGAGATCGTCGGCGCGCTCAAGAAGGGCGTCACCGAGGGACATCTTTTCCCGGTCACCTGCGGTATCGCGACCAAGAACCTCGGGTCGGACCGATTGCTCGAGGCGCTGCTCGAGGACCTGCCGTCGCCGGCGCTGCGCGGCGCGATCCACGCCCTCGGTGCGGAGGACGCGGACGCGGACATCGCCCCCGAGGAGTCCGGCGACATGATCGCGTACGTGTTCAAGACCACGGCCGACCCCTACACCGGGCGGATCAACCTCCTACGGGTGGAGTCCGGCGTGCTGCGCTCCGACTCGCACGTCCTGAACGCCAGCCGCAACGCGAAGGAGCGGGTGGGCCAGCTCGCCTCGCCTTGGGGCAAGGAGATGGACCCCGTGGACGAGCTCGGCCCGGGCGACATCGGGGCGGTTGCCAAGCTCAAGGAGACGCGGGCGGGCGACGTGATCGCCGAGAAGGCGACTGACATCCACTTCCCGCCGCTCGACCTGCCCGCCCCGGTGATGGCGTTCGCCTACGAGCCCAAGACCAAGGGCGACGAGGAGAAGGCCGCGACGGCAATCCGGCGCCTCGAGGAGGAGGACCCGACGCTGGACGTCCACCGCGACCCGCAGACCGGCGAGCAGATCATCGCCGGGCTCACGCAGGTTCACGTCGAGGTGATCGTGGACCGGATGAAGCGCCGGTTCGGGGCCGAGATCGAGCTCCACCCGCCGCAGGTCCCCTACCTGGAGACGATCCGCAGGCCCGCGAAGGCCCACGGCCGCTACAAGAAGCAGACCGGAGGGCGCGGCCAGTTCGGGGACTGCCACATCGAGATCGAGCCGGCCGAATCCGGCGCCGGGTTCGAGTTCGTGAACGCGATCAAGGGCGGCGTCATCCCCGGTGGCTTCGTCCCCGCGGTCGAGAAGGGCATCGAGGAGCAGATGCGCAAGGGAGTGCTCGCCGGGTACCCGGTGAAGGACGTGCGCGTGCGCCTCTACGACGGCCAGTACCACACCGTCGACTCGTCGGAGATGGCGTTCAAGATCGCCGGCTCGATGGCGTTCAAGCAGGCCGCCGCCGAGGCGGACCCCTACCTGCTCGAGCCGATCGTCGAGATGACGATCGCCGCGCCGGAGGACGTGGTGGGCGACGTGATCGGCGATCTCAACTCGCGGCGCGGGCGGCCGCTCGGGATGGAGCCGAAGGGCTCGATGACCGAGATCAAGGCCGAGGTGCCGATGGCCGAGGTGCTCGACTACGCCCCCGACCTGCGCGCGATCACCGGCGGACGCGGGGACTACACGCTCGAGTTCCTCCGCTACGAGGAGGTCCCGGGCCACATCGCCCAGAAGGTGATCGCAGCCAGCCAGGCGGAAGCCGAAGTAGGTGCGTAGGTGAGCGCCGCAAGGCGCGAAAGGAATTGGGCCTCCCCGGTAGGGGCTTGTTGGTGAAGCTGGTCGTCCATGTGGACGGCGGGGCCCGCGGGAACCCGGGGCCGGCCGCGGTCGGAGTGGTGCTTGCGAAGCCCGACGGCGAGGTCGTCCACGCGGTGGGCGAGACGATCGGCGCGGCAACCAACAACGTCGCCGAGTACCGCGCCCTCCTGCGCGGGATCGAGCTGGCGCGCGAGCACGGCGCCTCAGAGCTTGAGATCTACGGCGACTCCGAGCTGGTCGTGAAGCAGGTCCGCGGTGAGTACAAGGTGAAGGACGCCGGACTTCGGCCGCTCCACGCCGAGGCGCGCACGGCCCTCTCCGGGGTCGACGCGTGGACGTTCGACCACGTCCGCCGCGACGACAACGCCCACGCCGACGAGCTCGTCAACCAGGCGCTCGACGCCGCCGCCTAGGCGACCGGCCGCGGAGCTCGACGGCCCGCTTCGCCACCGGCCGCCCGTACCGCCAAAGCGCCGCTCCCGCAAGGCCGCCCGGTGTGCGCGAGAACGCCTGCACCCGGAGCAGCTCGTGGCAGCGGTCGGTCCACTCGAGCTTGTGGCTGTCGTCGGCGCCGAGAAACTCGTAGCGCCGTATCCCCTGCTCGAACGCGTGCTTGACCTTCTCCTGGGTCAGCAGGACGCCGGGGCCGAACCTCCCGTACTCGGGGTCGAAGCCGGTCTTCAGTTGGTAGTGGATCCCCCTTGACTCGAGACAGTAGGCGAACGCGATCGCCCGGCCGTCGAATCGCAGGAACCAGAGGCGGAGCTCCCCACGGGCAGCGGCCCAGTCCGCGAGCTCGCGGTAGAACTGCGCCGTCGCGGGCTGGGAGAGAATCGACGTCCCGGCCTCGGCCTTCCAGCCGGAGTCCTCGACGGCGAGCCCTTCCTCGAGCGCGGCCTCGAGGCGCGGCCCGGAGTCGGCCACCTCGAACGAGACCGCGCCCTTCGCGCCAAGGCGCCGCTCGGCCTTGCGCAGCTGGCGGCGCCGGGGGAGGGCGCGCAGGAACTCGTCCCAGCTCCCCTCGGTGACGATGTAGGGCGAGCGCTGGACGACCCGGCTGATGGTGGTCTGCTCGAGGTCGCGTACCGCGCGGGCGAAGGGGTCGGCTGCCGGCAGAAACGAGAGGTCGAACCAGTTCCGGGCCCGCTCGCGGAGCGCCGAGGCGAGTTCGCGGTGGGCGGCGTCGTCAACGGCGAGCGCGCCGAACCATGGCGTATGCCAGTTGGTCGGTGAGCGGAGCACTCCATGCCAGGGCACGATCGGCACGACCCCGGTCAAGGCTCCGTTGCGGCGGACGGTGAGGACCTCGAGATCGCCGCGGCCGAACGCCCGATCCCAGGCTCTGAACCAGCCCGGGCGCAGGAACGGGAGGTCGGCAACGCGGTCGGCCAGCGCGTCCCACTCGGGCGCGATCGCCTCGAGGTTCGAAACGATCGCGACCTCCTCAGCCCTGGCGGTGCCTCGGGTTGCGACCGTCACCAAGGTGAGGGTAGCGATTGCGAGCCCACCGCTAACGACGGTGATGCGCCGGTGGGCGGAGCGGATCACGATTGCGGGCGACTGGAGACGGGGGAGCGCGCGAGCTAAACTCGTCCGCTCGCGCGGCTGTAGCTCAGTTGGCTAGAGCGTCTGCTTGCCATGCAGAAGGTCGTCGGTTCGAATCCGATCAGCCGCTCTTTTCAGACCTCCGTCAGATCGCGACAGGCTGTCGCGATGCGCGAGGAGCGGCCGCGATCGATAAGCGCGACCGGGTGCGTGTGAGAATGCGCTCGCGTGACGAAGCAATCCCACGAGTCTCCTCCTACCCGACTCGACAGTGCCTGGGGTGAGCTCCGTGCGGGGCGTTGGGAGAAGGCGGCGTCGCTGTTCGAGCAGGCGGTCGAGGCCGAGGAGACGCCCGAGGCGTTCGAGGGGCTGAGCTGGGCGGCGTGGTGGCTCGACGACGCCGAGGCGGTATTCGCCGCCCGTGAGCGGGCGTTCCACCTCTACGATGCCGCCGGCGACGCCGCGGACGCGGCCCGCATGGCGACCTGGCTTGCGTCCGATCAGCTCGACTTCCACGGCGCGTTCGCCGTCGCCGCCGGTTGGCTCGCTCGCGCCCATCGCCTCCTCGACCCACTCGAGTCGGGACCTGAGCACGGCTGGCTTGCCTTCCTCGAGGGATACATCGCCCACGCGGGTGGCGAGACCGCTAAGGCGGGTGAGCTCGGGCGCCGCGCGGCCGAGTTCGGGAGGCAGTTCCGCGTTCCCGATCTGGAGATGCTCGGACTCGCCGTCGAGGGGGCGACGCTGGTGGCATGCGCTCGCGTCGAGGAGGGCATGCGTTGCCTCGACGAAGCAACCGCGAGCGCCATGCGCGGCGTTGCCACGGTCCCGATCTCGGGTGCGTGGGCGTGCTGTTTCCTGGTCACGGCGTGCACGGCCGTGCGTGATTACGAGCGAGCCTTCGAGTGGTGCGACCGGATCGCCGAGTTCGCCGAGCGCTACGGAAGCCGCTACATGCTCGCCTTCTGCCGCGCCGAGTACGGGGCGGTGCACCTGTGGCGGGGCCGGTGGGCGGAGGCGGAGGCGATGCTCGAGGCAGCGATCGAGGACTTCGGCCGATCGCGACCGGCGATGGTCGGGGGACCGTTGGCGGGCCTGGCGGAGCTGAGGCGCCGTCAGGGCCGGTGGGAGGAGGCTGCTCAGCTGCTCGACCGGGCCGGTCCGTCCTCGAACGCGCAGCTCTGTCGCGCGCGGATGGCGCTCGATCGCGGGGACGCCACTCGCGCGGCGGAGCTCGCTCAGCGCTGCGTCCGCCAGGTGCCCGCTGATCGCCAGCTCGATCGCGGCCCGGGCCTTGAAGTGCTCGCCCAGGCGCGCGCGGCGCGCGGGGAGCTCGAGGAGGCCGGCGCGGCGCTCGAGGCCCTGCGCGAGATCCAACGTAGGGTCGGTACCGAAGCCCTCCGAGCCTCTGTCGACCTCGTCGAGGGGTCGGTCGCGGCGGTGGGAGGCGACCACGAGCGGGCCCGACCCCTGTTCGAGGATGCCTGCGATCGCTTCGAGCGCTGTGGCGCGCCATTCGAGGCCGCGGAAGCGCGGATCGAGCTTGCGACCACGCTGGTTGCACTCGGTCGCCTCGATGTCGCCCAGCAGGAGGCGGCAAACGCTCGCAACCAACTCCTCGAGCTTGGCGCCGCGCCGGATGCGGAGCGTGCCCGACGACTGGGAGAGGGAGCGAGCGTCGGCGACGAGGCTGGGGTTCCGCTTCCGGAGCTGACGCCGCGAGAGCGGGAGGTGCTGTGCCTCGTCGCCGAGGGCCTCACGAACCGCCAGATCGCGGAGCGTCTCGTGGTCAGCGAGCACACGATCCACCGCCACGTAACGAACATGTTGCGCAAGCTCGAGCTGCCCTCGCGTACGGCCGCAGCAGCCTTGGCCGCCCGCCTCGGCCTATCCGAGGAACCGCACAGATAGCCAGATCTGGCCATTCGCCGAGGCGCCCGAAGATGTTCGCTTTTGGCGAAGTCAGGGCTTCCCGCCCGGACTACCGTGCCGGTCATGGAGCGTCACACCTCGCCGCGCCGGCTGATGGCAGAGGTAGCGGCGCTCGCGAGGATCGAGGAGATGGCAACGCACGGGAGGATGGACATGGACGCGGATCGAGTGGTAGAGGCGACTGTCAATGCGGATGCGGATCGGCAGGCCAAGGCGGCTGCCCGGCAGGCCTGGGGGCTCGGCGATTACCACCGGTTCGCTAAGGCGACGATCTGGGAGGTCGGGCCGGTGCTGGTCGAGGCATGTGGAATCTCCCCGGGTCAGCGCGTACTCGACGTCGCTGCGGGCACTGGCAACACTGCGATCCGCGCGGCGCAGGCCGGGGCCACCGTTGTGGCTTCCGACCTCACGCCCGAGAACTTCGAGGCCGGGCGCCGCGAGGCCGCGGCGCAGAAGGTCGACCTCGGCTGGGTCGAGGCCGACGCCGAGGCCCTTCCCTTCGCCGACGGGGAGTTCGACGTTGTCACCTCGTCGTTCGGCGCGATCTTCGCCCCCAACCATCAAGCGGTCGCCGACGAGATGCTGCGCGTATGCCGGCCTGGGGGCACGATCGGCATGCTCAACTTCACGCCCGAGGGCCTGATCTCCGACTTCTTCGCTGCGCTCGCGCCCTACATGCCACCGCCCCCACCGGGGGCGATGCCGCCGCCGCTGTGGGGCAGCGAGGAACACGTGCGGGACCTGTTCGCCGACCGGGTGGAGTCACTCGAGATGAGCCGCAGGCACTACCTGGAGCGGGCGGACAGCCCGTGCGATTACCGCGAGCTCTTCAAGCAGACGTTCGGGCCGGTGGTCGCGACATACATGAGCCTCGTGGACGATCCCGACCGCGCAGGCTCGCTCGACCGCGACTTCCTGGACTTCGCGACGCGCGCGAACAGCGCACCGTCCGGCGCGGCCGCGGAGTACCGGTACGAGTATCTGCTGGTGGTCGCGCTGGCGGTCGGCGGGTAGGTTCGGGCCACCAACCCGGGCTTTCCTCACGTGAAATCAGCGGCCGAGCCCGCGGCGGTCGGATTCGCGCGGTCGAGTGGGGCGGATGATGGGCAACCGCTACCACTCCGTGACGCGACGATGCGTCAGAAACTGGTAGCAGCGGGTCCGCGGACCGCATGCTCAAGTCAGATGGCGCGGGTTTTCAAACACATCAGCCGCTCTTTTCAGCGCAACGCCCGTGCTCGCGAGCGATGAAGCGGTACGTTCCGGACGTGAACCAGGAGGTTCGCTTCTGCACTGCTCCGGATGGCATCCGCCTCGCGTACGCGGTGCATGGACGGGGGCCGCCGCTCGTCAGGGTGGCGACGTGGCTCACCCATCTCGACTCCGACTGGGAGAGCCCGGTCTGGCGCCACTGGCTGGCCACCCTCGGTGAGCGCCACACCGTTGTGAGGTACGACGAGCGAGGGTGCGGGCTCTCGGATTCGGAAGCTGGCGATCTCTCGCTCGATACTTGGGTGGCCGATCTCGAGACAGTCGTCGATGCGGTCGGGTTGGATCGCTTCACATTGGTAGGCGTGTCGCAAGGAGCCGCGGTCGCCGTGGGCTTTGCGGCCGCCCATCCAGAGCGAGTCACCGATCTCGTCCTCTACGGCGGCTACGCGCGCGGCCGCAGGCATCGCGACCAGAGCAGGGAAGAGGACGCGGTGATCGCGGCGATCCGAGCCGGCTGGGATACGCCTGACCCGACGTTCCGCCGCGTATTCAGCGCGCTGTTCCTTCCGCATGGCACGCCCGAGCAGATGGCGTGGTACGAGGAGCTGCTCCGGAGCTCCACCTCGGCCGAGACCGCGGTACGGCTGATCGAGGCGCGCGGCTCGCTTGACGTGCGCCGACTCGCCCCGAAGGTGCGTGGACGGACGCTCGTAGTCCACGCGCGCGACGACCGAGTCGTTCCGGTCGAGGAGGGGAGGCGGCTCGCCGCCCTGATTCCGGGCGCGCGCCTGGTCCTCCTCGAGTCGGCAAACCACATCTTGCTCGCCGACGAGCCGGCATGGCAGTACTTCGTTTCCGAGCTCTACGCGTTCCTCGGCATGGGACCCGCCGCAGCGCCGCCGGCGGAAGCCGCCGACCTAAGCGCACGGGAGTTGGAGGTGCTCGAGCTGGTTGCTGCGGGGCTCACGAACGAGGCGATCGCCGAGCGGCTGTACCTCAGCGTGCGCACGGTGGAGCGGCACCTCTCGAACATCTACGCGAAGCTGGGGGTCTCCGGGAAGGCTGCGCGCGCCGCCGCCGCGGCGCGGTTCTCGCAGCTGGCGGACCCGCCGTGGGCTCCTCGTTGAGCTACGTGTAGGCCGCCAGGCCGCGGGCTAGAAGTTGGGTGGTGGCGCTGATGTCGGCGCGACCTCCACCCCCTACGGTCCTCGCATGCTCAAGAACAGACTGGTCAATGGAGCCGAGCCGATCGCGACGCACGAGATTCGGGGTGGTGGAGGTGTGAGGCTCCACGTGCGGGAGTGGGGCGATCCTCAAGGACCCGCGCTTCTGTTCGTGCACGGTCTTTCGCAGAGCGACCTCTGCTGGACGAAGCAGCTCAACGGCGATCTCGCGGCGAGCCATCGAATCATCACGTTCGATATCCGCGGCCACGGGTTGTCGGAGAAGCCATCGGGTCCCGAGCACTACGCGGATGGCCGGCTTTGGGCGGACGACCTGGCGGCTGTGATCGAGCAGACCGGCCTCGAGCGGCCGGTCGTGGTCGCATGGTCGTACGGCGGGTATATCGTCGGCGACTTCCTTCGTGCCTACGGCGACGCGGCGATCGCGGGGATCAACCTAGTCGGAGCGGCCGCGATCCTGAGGCCGCCGACGTTTGACCACCTCGGCCCGGGACTGCTGGAAAACGCCCAGGACATGTGCGCCCTCGACCTCGCGACGAACATCGCCGCGATCCGCCGGTTCCTGCATGCGTGCACAGTCCAGCCGCTCGACGAGGATGAGTGGACGACGGCGCTGTGTTGGAACATGGTGGTTCCACCGGACGTCCGTGGCGCGCTGATCGCGCGCGAGATCGACGGCGACGACGCCCTCGCGAGCGTGGCCGTGCCCGTGCTTGTCAGTCACGGTCGCGACGACGCGATCGTCCTGCCTTCGATGGCGGACCACATGCTCGAGGTCTGCAAGCCCGCCGTTGCGTCCTGGTACGACGAGGTCGGGCATATGCCGTTCTGGGAGGCGGCGGGGCGGTTCGACCGAGAGCTCGAGGAGTTCACGCGCGCATCTCAGGGCGGCTAGGCTCGAGCCTGCGGCGGGTTCCCGCCGCACGACATGGAGGGAATATGACCCAAGTCGACTCAGCAGGCGCAGCGCGCCGCGAGATCACGGCCTTCGACGGCACGCTCATCGGACCCGAGGACACCGGCTACGACGAGGCACGCAGCGTCTACAACGCAATGATCGACAGGCGGCCGGCGTTGATCGCGCGGTGCGCGGGGCCTGGCGATGTCGGCAAGATCGTCAACTTCGCCCGTGATCACGAGTTGCTCGTGGCCGTCCGCGGCGGTGGCCACAACGGCGCCGGATTGGGAACGTGTGACGACGGTGTCGTGCTCGACCTCGCGGCTCTCAAAGGTGTCGAAATCGATCCGGGGGCCCGCACGGTTCGCGTCGGCGGCGGCTGTACCTGGGGCGAGGTCGACCGCGCGACGAACGAGCACGGGCTAGCCACGCCGAGCGGGATCATCTCGACCACCGGCGTCGGCGGCCTCACCCTCGGCGGCGGCCTCGGCCATCTGACCCGCAAGTGCGGGCTCTCGATCGACAACCTGCTCGAGGCCGAGCTTGTCCTGGCCAGCGGTGAGCGCACCCGGGCCAGCGCGGAGGAGAACCCCGATCTGTACTGGGCCATCAGAGGCGGCGGGGGCAACTTCGGCGTCGTCACCTCGTTCCTCTTCCGGCTGCACGAGGTGGGCACGGTGATCGCCGGTCCGACCTTCTGGCCCGTCGAGGCGGGCTCCGAGGTGCTCTCCGCCTACCGCGAGTTCCTCCCGAACGCCCCGCGCGAGCTCAACGGATTCTTCCTCTACGGCTCGGTGCCGCCGGGCCCGCCGTTCCCCGAGGAGCTGCACCTGCGCCAGGTCAGCGGCGTCGTCTGGTGCTACGTCGGCGGCGAGGAGGACGCGGCGAAGGCGATGGCTCCGCTGCTCGAGCAGCTGCCCGAGCCGCTCCTACACGGGGTGCAGCCGATGCCGCACTCGGCGCTGCAAAGCGCGTTCGATGAGGTCTATCCCCCAGGCGACCAGTGGTACTGGCGCGCCGACTTCGTCAAGGAGATTCCCGACGAGGCGGTCGAGGCGCACGCGAAATACGGCGCCGCGATGCCGACCTGGAAGTCGACGATGCACCTCTATCCGATCGACGGGGCGGCCCACGACCCGGATTCGTCCGACATGGCCTGGAGCTACCGCGATGCGCTCTGGGGCTCCGTGTTCGCCGGCGTCGACCCCGATCCGGCCAACGTCGACGAGATCCGGAGCTGGACCGTGGACTACTTCGAGGCGCTCCACCCGTATTCGGCCGGCGGCGCGTACGTGAACATGATGATGGACGAGGGTCAGGAGCGGGTCCGCGCCAGCTATCGCGAAAACTACGACCGGCTAGCGCGGATCAAGGCCACGTATGACCCGGACAACGTGTTTCGCGTCAACCAGAACATCGAGCCCCAGGCGTAAGCGACCGTTCAGCCGCCCCTCGCACTCCCACTTCCGTCGTAGGCGCACCCTGCTACCAGTCGCGCAGCCGTGTATTGCCGAAAACTGGTAGCAACGCTGGTACCAGCTAGTTCGCGGACCGCATAAACAAGCCACTTGGCGGGGATTTTCAACACATCAGCCGCTCTTTTCAGCGCCTATACCGGTGTCGTGGCAAGCCCGAGGCACCGCCGGAATGCGCCCCTTGGGGCGAGAGTGGTAGCTCAGCTGGTAGCAGCGGAGGGTGCGGCTGCAGGCGCTTCTGCAACTGCCGCTCCCCGCGCGATGCGGGAGTCGAGCCAACCGCTAAAAGCGCCAAGCTATTGCTGCATAAGCAGCTGCTCAGGGGCGTGATGCGAGGCGGACTGCATGACCCTCGTCAACTGCCCGACCACTATCTCGACGAGCTCCGACGCGTCGGGCGGCGGCCCGGATACCCGACGGTGGCCAGGGCGATCTACCGCAGCTTGGAGAGCCTGATCGCGGCCCGCGGGCGGTATGCGCGCATCAACGTCCCGGTGACGTTGATCTATGGCGACGAGGATTGGTCGCGGCCCTCGGATCGACAGGCCAACATCGAGTCGGTTCCGGGCGCGCGTGACATCGTGCTGCGCGACACCGGCCATCTCGCGGCACTGGAGGCCCCCGACGACGTGGCGCGGATCCTGCTCGACGACGCCCGCTGAGCGGACGGCCCAGCCAGTCCAGTCGACCGGTGCTGCTCCTCGCGTGAGAGCGGCAGGGCAGCCGGCCCGTAGATGACAAGCAATCGCTTCCGCACGGGACGAAGAACCCCCGGTTCTCGGGCAGTCAATCTGCGGAAGGCTTAGGGTGGAACCGACCGCTTGCCACCAACCGAGATGGAGCGCGCCATGAAGGCCCCCGTCGCCACCGTCTACGGCCAGCCGCCCTCGAACCTCGAGGTTACCGACGTCCCTGCGCTGAGAGTGCGGGGCTCCGGCACGAGGGTTCCTAAGGCCCGCTGCCGGTGTTGAGACGCCAGATCGAGCCGGCTCGTGCCGTCGTGGCAACCCTGCTCGCGCTGGTCGTTGCTGCGCTGCTGACCGCCTGCGCCGTCACGCCCTTGGCGCAATGGCAGCGCTCGTCGTTCGAAGGCTTTACCGTGATCTCGTACGTACCCGAGCACCCACGCGGGATGGCGTACTTCTTCCACGGCAGCAACGGGAGCGCGAACTTCGTGGACCGGGTTGAGACGACCGACGTCATCAATCGCCTGGTGGCCAAGGGTTACGGGTTCGCGTCGACCTCTTCGACCGAGCGGACTGGCGACAAGCGCTGGAACGTTTTCGACCCCTCTTTGACCACAAATGCAGACCTGGCCCGGCTCGGGCGCCTGCAGGCCCACCTGGTGGCCACCACGCCGTTGGAGGCGTCTACGCCGCTGGTCGGGATCGGGATATCGAACGGGGCCCGCTTCGTGACCCTCTGGGGTCAGGCCTGGAGAAACGCTGGCTACCCGGTGAGAGCGATCTGGGCGAGCATGGGCCGCACCGCCCCACCGTTCGACGGCGCGGGCGAACTGACCGTGCCAACGGTCTTCTCTACGGCGGAGAACGACTTCACCTCTCCTCCCGGCCCGATCATCACTAACTTCAACACTGCTCGCAGCGCAGGGACCCCGACGGCCCTGTACATCTCGCGGGAGCGCAACCTGAGCGCAGCGCAGTATGAGCGGATCCCGGGGATCGACGGGAACGAGGCACAGCAGATCGTCGACGCGTTGATCGCGACCGGAGTCTGGGATTCGCAGGGTGCTCGAGTCGAGCCCGACATCCGACGCGCCGTCGCCCGGGCGGCATCGGTGAACCTGCCTGCGTCCGTGCGCTCAGACTCGGGTGAGATTGAGAACGAGACGGCGCTCCAGCTGGCCGTCCACCAGTTTACGGCCGAGTACGCCGCTCAGGTCATCGCCTTCTTCAACCGCTACGTGCCCTCTCCCTGATACCTCCGGGCGAAGGCAGCTACGGCTAGGCTCGCTGACCCGCTGGCTATCGCACCGCCAAGGGTCGCTTCCGTTTACGCGTGAGAGCAACAGTCGGAGTCGCCGGTCGCGTCTACTGGGCGACCCCCGCCACCGCTACCAGTGCCGGCGCCCTCGGCACCACGGAACCTGGTAGCTCGGCTAGTAGCAGCCCGCGTGCAGCCCGCATGAACAAGCAAGATGGCGGGGATTTCGCTCACATCAGCCGCTCTTTAGCGCCTCTCTCGCCTGTGGCAAGCGGTGCGACCGCAGCACGCGGCGATCATGCGGGCACGACCGCGCACACTTCGAAACCGTAGCCGCGCAGTGCCGCGCTCGAAACGCTGCCCCCGCGCACGAAGCGCTGGAAGGCCTGGAGATAGGCGCCCCTGTCGCCCGCCTCGGCGGCAACCCCGATGTCCGCTGCCGCGACGGCGCGCTGCTCGAGTGCGGTAAGGGCACGGTCCCATCGGGAGGCGAGGTCCGTGGGAGCATCGAGCGCCCACAACTCCCGCGCCAGCCCGCGTTCGACCGCGGCGATTCGCGGGGCCGCCCTGCCGACCTCAAGCATCACGCGCCGCGAGACATTCGGAGCAGCGATTTCCTCAAATGGCGGCAAGTCGTCGATCATGGCGTGGGATTTCTCGCCGGCCCTCATGCAGATCCGGTCGGCCGAGGCGAGGAACTCCTGCTTCGATTGGCGATCGGTGCCGGTGGACGCAGGCTCGCTGTCGTCGCCGCAACCGGCGAGGGCGAGCGAGAGCCCGGCGAGGCCGGCGGTCGCGATCCTCGCAACGCGCCTCATGAACGCCGTCCCCGCACCAGCACCGCGACGGTCGAGACGACGAGGGCGAGCGCACACAGCAGGAAGCCGATAAAGACGATGTCGTCGACGATCCAGAGGACGTCGTTGTCCTCGCCGATCACGGCTCCCGCGATGAACAGCCCGAGGGTCAGCGCAGCGAGGGCGGCGAGCGTGGTTCGATTGATCATTGGGTCTCCTTTCGGGGGTGAGTCGAGCGGTGCCTCACGCTACGCCCGGTCGATCGCTTGCGCATCGGCCTGGAGGCAGATCTTTCGACTACCCCTCGCGGCATACGACGTCGCGAAAGATCTGCCCGTGAGGGGTCGCCAGCGGCCACTCGCGGGGTTAACGTGAGGGCGATGAATCGAGTGCTCGATTCAGCCGTTGACGGTCGGGCGCGACCCGGGGCCGCCGACGCGTCGGTGGCCGCGTTGCTCTTCGTCGGCGCCCTGCTCGAAACGCTCCTCACAGCTCATTCGTCTTCGACAGCGGCCGATGTCATCGCCGTCACGGCAACCACGCTTCCGCTCGCGTGGCGGTCGATAGCCCCGGTGCTCACGGCCGCTTTTACGACAGGGGGCCTGGCCCTCGCAGCGCTCCTGGGTTTCCCCGCGGGCGACCTGATCGTGCCGTACCTTGCGCCGCTCGTCGCGGTCTACTCCGTCGGCCTACATGCCTCCCGGCGCGAGACGGTCGCCGCGATGTGCATGGTTCTCGCGGCGTTCACGGTCGTCGTCGCCGGCAGCCCCTCCGAGCAGATGTCCGACCTCGCGTTGGTCGTGCCGGGCATCGCCGCGGCGCTCGCTGTCGGTCTCGCGGTGCGCAAGCTGGGCTTCGAGACGGACACCCTCACGGCTCACGCCGCGGAGCTCGAGCGCAGCCGCGACGAGTCGGCGCGAGCCGCCGTCGCGGCCGAGCGCGCCCGGATCGCGCGAGAGCTCCATGACGTAATCGGGCACAGCATCAGCGTCATGGGCGTGCAGGCGGGCGCGGTGCGGCGCGTGCTCGCGCCGGAGCAGGAGCGTGAGCGCGAGGCGTTGCTCGGCGTCGAGCGCGTCGGGCGCGATGCGGTGACGGAGATGCGGCGGCTGCTCGGCTTCCTGCGTCCCGCCGAAGGTACGGATCAAGGCTCCGCGCCCACGCCGACTCTCGAGCGGCTGGACGACCTCGTGAGCGAGATGAGGCTCGCCGGGCTGGACGTCGACCTGGTGATCGACGGGGAGCTCAACGGCCTCTCCGCGGGCCGGGACCTCGCCGCGTTCCGGATCCTGCAGGAGGCGCTCACCAACGCGCTCAAGCATGCGCCCGGATCCCGTGTGCAGGCCACCCTGCGACGCACACCCGACGAGCTCCTGATCGAGGTCGAGAACGACGGCGGCTCGGGACCTGCAAACGGCTCGGCCGACGGCGGGTACGGACTGGTTGGCATGCGCGAGCGGGTCGCTCTGTACGGAGGCACGATCGAGGCCGGGCGACGGCCGGGGCGGGGCTACGCGGTTGTCGCTCGTCTCCCGACGGCGGATCGCTGATGGCGCTCCAGGTCCTCATCGCCGACGACCAGGAGATGGTGCGCGCCGGCTTTCGGATGATCCTGGAGGCCGAGCCCGACCTGCGGGTCGTCGGCGAGGCGGGTGATGGTGAGGAGGCCCTGCGGGCCGCCCGCCGCACCCGGCCCGACGTCGTCGTCATGGACATCCGCATGCCGGTCCTCGACGGCGTCGCCGCGACGCGCGCGCTGCTCGCCGACCTCGATCCGCCGCCCTACGTGGTCATCGTCACCACGTTCGACGACGACGAGAACCTCCACCAGGCGCTTCGCGCCGGGGCCAGCGGGTTTCTGCTCAAGAACTCCCCGCCGGAACAGCTCGTCGAGGCCGTGCGCGCGGTCGCCGCCGGCGAGGGGCTGCTCTCGTCGTCGGTGACGCGCAGGGTGATCGCTGAGCTCGCCCGGCGCTCACCCGCCGAGGCGGCCCGCCCGGCCGCGCTCGACGAGCTGACGCCCCGCGAGGTCGACGTGCTTCGGCTCATAGCGCGCGGGATGTCGAACGCCGAGATCGCCGAGGAACTCGTGATCACGCCGGGAACTGCGAAGACCCACGTCAGCAACATCCTGATGAAGCTCGACCTGCGAGACCGCGTCCAGGCCGCCGTGCTTGCCTACGAGACGGGCCTGGTGAAGGCCGGGGGCACGTGAGCTGAATCCGCGCCCGAAGCGCGAGCGTCGTATGCACCGCTGCTCGACCCCTCCTTTCGCGCGTGAGAGCAGCGGCGAGCGATGCGAGGCCCGGATCTGTTCGATGCGAGAGGACTGCCTGTCCCGTTAAGGGATCGGCTACAGGGATGCTGCCATCGCGTCCTCGCCGGCAATGCAGCGTGACCGATGAGTTTCGGCCAGCGCGGCAGTCAAGTAGGGCATCGGGCAAGTGGAGACCCACAAGCCCAGGTGATCAGGGGCCGCTGACAGCGTGGCCCGTACCACCCGCCAGAAGGAGCGACAAGTGATGCAGTTCTTCTTGACCGTCCCCCACGACTCGGCCGAGGAGCCGACCATGGCGTCGATGGACCCGGCCGAACTAGAGGCCGCGCTGGCCGCCGTGGAGGAGTTCAACGCCGATCTACACAAGTCCGGGGCGTTTCGCTTCGCCGGGGGCCTGCACCCGCCGTCGTCGGCCAAGACCGTCGACGCCACCAGCGGCGAGCCC
Organism: uncultured bacterium; assembly: GCA_963753385.1. Classification (GTDB taxonomy): domain Bacteria; phylum Actinomycetota; class Thermoleophilia; order Solirubrobacterales; family 70-9; genus JALZKA01. Next base: position 113,756 of record CAVWCC010000010.1, on the reverse strand, counting down.
GTGGTGGTCGACGGACCGTTCGTTGAGGCGCCCGAGTACGTCGGCGGCTTCTGGGTGATCGAGGCCGCAGACCAAGATGCCGCGGTCCGGTGGGCGACGCAGGCGTCGAAGGCACTGGGTGGCCGCATCGAGGTGCGCGCCTTTCAGGACCCGCAGGACGCCTGATCGAACGCACGCCATCGCGAGACGGCGGACGCGTGATGACGACGGTCGAGGCGGACGGCGTCACGCTCGGGGTCGAGCACTTCGGCGACGCGGCGGCGCCGCTCGTCCTGCTCGCGGGCGCCACGACCATGCTCTCCTGGCCCGACGCGCTCTGCGAGGCGCTCGCGCGCGCCGGGCGCCACGTCGTCCGGTACGACCTGCGCGATTCCGGCGCGTCGACCACCGTCGATCCCAAGGCGCCGGCGTACACGCTGCGCGATCTCGCAGCCGACGCCGCCGCGCTCGCCCGCGAGCTCGACCACCGGCCGGCGCACCTGGCGGGCATCGGCGTGGGCGGGATGGTCGCCCAGGTCGCTGCGCTTGAGCACCCGGACGCGTTCTCGGCGCTCACCCTCGCCGGTACGCGCGCCGTCGCTCCAGGTCCAGTCGACAAGGACCTGCCCGACCATGACGCGGCGACGATGGACCGGCTGTTCTCACGCTCGATGCCCGACTGGTCCGACCGCGCCGCCGTGGCGGAGTATGCCGCCGACGGCGCGGAGATCCTCGGCGACGACCCCGCCGCTGCGCGCTCGACCGCCGAGCGCATCTGGGACCGTACGCCGGGCACGGAGCCCGCGGTGCAGATGGCCAACCAGATGGGCATGGTGTTCTCCAAGCTCAACTGCAAGCCGCGCTGGCGCGAGCGCCTGTCCGAGCTCGCGACCCCAGCGCTGGTGGTGCACGGTCGCCGCGATCCGTTCTTCCCTGTCGGCAACGGCAGAGCGCTCGCGCGTGAGATCCCCGGTGCGCGGCTGCTCGTGCTGGAACAGGCTGCGACGGCGATTCCCGATGCGGCCGCCGGTGAGGTCGCGGCGGCGATGCTCGCGCTCTAGGCGCTCACAGTCCGGCGGCCACAGCAAGCGTCGATGGAGTTCGACCGCGCCGCTTGTCGAGTCCCAAGCCGAGCCGCCCGTGACCGGCCAGGCGACGGCGGACTGGCTTCCGCTTCCGCGTGAAATCAGCACCCAGTCCGCGGCGGCGCGGGCGGACGAAACCACGGTTCAGCTACCGGCCTTTGCGCGTCCCGTGGCAAGCGGGACGGAGGGACTGGCTACGCGCCGTTCTGCGTGGGAGTGGTAGCTCAGCTCGTAGCAGAGCCGAGTGCGACCCGAGGCGTCTACCGGCCGCTCACGCTCTTCGCGCATCGCTTCGCAGGTGCGATCAGGCGCACCGCCAAGGAAGAGACCTTCTTGCGGTCGTCGGAGCCGCGGCCGCCCTCGCGCTCACAGGGACGGTGGTCTACACGCTCGGTGAGGGCTGGAATATCGTCGACGGGTGCTACTTCGCGGTCGCCACGCTGACCACGTCGAGCATCGCTGACCCCGATCTCGTGCTCACCCATGACGTGCTGAAGATCTTCACCGCTCTCTACATCCTGAAAGGTTGCCTGTCTTCGGCGAATCGCTATCACTACTCGCGATGAGCCACCACGCAGGCGCGCTCGCCTTGGCCGGGGCGCAGGTCGCGGCCGTTCGCGACGATCCGGCGGCGCGCGTTGCTTTGATGGCGCGGGTGTTCCACGGGCCGACGGGCCGCGCACCGCGACACCTGCCGTTCCGACGAGCGGCGTTGTCGTTCATGCGCTGGCAGGCGCGCCGCGGTGTGCTCAATCCGCTCGACGCGTCGCCGCCCGGCAGCGTGTGGTGGCGGGCGGTCAACGAGCGACTGCTGCGGGATGGATGCGAAACGATCGCGCTCCTCGGTGGGTTGGCCGGCGAGCCGTCATCGCAGACCGTGCGGCTTTGGTTGGAGTTCAGCGCGAGACCGACGGGACGCAACTGGTACCGAGCGCACAACGCGAGCATCGTGGCCGGATACCTGGAGTATCGGAACCTCGCCGAAGCGGAGGGCGCACCGGAGCGCTTCTTTATGAACGTCGCGCTGGCACGTGTCCTATACGCGCACGCGCTCGCCGCGGCGCCGCGCCTAGCGCTCGGACGGCTTGGTCCGCTCGGCCGCTTGCTCGGCGACCCCCGGCTCGGGATGGCCGGCGTCTTCCTCTCACTCCGCCGCGTGCTGCCAAACCGCTACCCGCTCCCGCTCGACGTGGAGCGCTATATCGCCGACGAGCAGCGCCTTGGCCGGATGCTCGACTACGCGGTGATTGTGCCGCGGCTGCAATGTCTGTACGAGTGGTCAGCCGAGGAGCTCGGTGAACCGCGCCTGCTCGAGTTGGTCCGCGACGGCAGCCCGATCTACGCCTGGCCCTTCGAGCAGCGACACGTGTGGCGCACTCCGAAGATGCCCTTCACAGGCCGGGTACTCGAGCGTGTCACGCGCGCTCGCTGAGGCTCGCCGACCGAACACGATTCTGGCCGTCGCGATCACCGGTGCGCAAGCCCGCCTAGGTCGTCGGTGGCGGGGCCGCCCGGTTCCTCGCGTCGCAGTCAGGCTGGCGTCCAGGCGGCACGCGACTCGACTCCGTGAAGCGATTCGTCTAGGCGGTGTTACGCTCGCCCGGATCCACCAACGAGTCGGGGCGGGACCGTCGACGCGCCAGAATCCCAGCAGCTCTCGTGAATCCCGGGCGCCGGACGGGCTCCGCCGGCTCGATCCCGAGTCGGCCAGTGACCACCTCGACCGGCTCTACCGAACGGCGCTGGCGATGTGCGGCTCGCCTGAGACCGCTGAGGACCTCGTCCAGGAGACGTATCTGAAGGTGCTGTCGCGGCCGCGGTTCCTGCGCCGCGACGACGACCTCGGCTATCTGATCCGAACGCTGCGGAACGTCTGGTTCAGCCACCTGCGGGCGCGCGGCGCGCGCCCGCAGCAGGCGGAGCTCGCCGCCGACCGGATGGTCGCCAGGAGCGGCGATCCCCAGCTCTCACTGGAGGCTCGCGAGGTCCTCGCGGCCGTCGCGCACCTGCCCGAGGAATACCGCGACGCCGTTGCGGCGGTCGACATCGGCGGCCTCAGCTACGCCGAGGCCGCGAAGGCGCTCGGGGTCGCCGAGGGGACGATCATGAGCAGGCTCTCGCGGGGCAGGGCTCGAGTCGCCGATGCGCTCGCGACCGAGGAGGCGGGATGATGCGGATGGGCGCCGCAACGGTCATGGCGGGAATACCGAGCGGCGCGCATGCGTCCTTCTTAGTGGGGCAAATTCGATGAACGACCAGCAGTTCGATCCAGGCGAGGCGGGCCGTCCGAGCGAGGCGGAGCTCCGCGATCTCGCGGCGCTCGCCGACGGCACGCTCCCGGAGAGTCGCCGGGCCGAGGTCGAGGCGCGAGTCGCCGGCTCGGCCGTGCTCAGCGACGAGCTCGCTCGCCAACGGCGAGGGCTCGCCGCGATCCGCGCGGCGGGGTCGGAGGTCGCCGCCCCTGCCCGTCTACGAGCCAATGTCGCCGCGCTCCGCGGCGAGGCCCCGGCCAGCCCCGAGGCCCGTTCCGCGCCGGCCGAGCGAGGCCGGTGGGGGCGCTGGGCAGCGATCGGGGCGGCCAGCGCCGTGGCCGCGGCTGCGGCGCTCGCCCTGGTCGTGCTTCCCGCCGGCACGCCGACCGTTGACGATGCCGCCGCGCTGGCCGCTCGCCCGGCCACCGAGCCCGCGCCGGCGACGCAAGAGGGCCAGCCGACGCTGCTCGCCGCGAGCTTCGAGGGACTCGCCTATCCCGACTGGGAACGCGAGTTCGGCTGGCGGGCCGTCGGCGAGCGCTCCGACGAGCTCGAAGGGCGACCGACCAACACGGTCTTCTACGAGAACGACGACGGCCAGCGGATCGGCTACACGATCGTCTCGGGGGAGCCCCTCGAGTCGCCGTCGGGCGGCGAGCGGTCGACCGTCGAGGGCGTCGAGTTCGAGACATTCGCCGCCGACGGCACGAGCGGCGTGACCTGGCTGCGCGACGGGCACAGCTGCGTGCTCGCCGGCGAGGGCGTCGAGCGGTCGACGCTGCTCGAGCTGGCGGCCTGGAAGGGCGACGGCGCGGTCACGTTCTGACGCCTCGACGCACGTCGCGGCACGACCTCGGGAATAAATCGCGGCGGGCGGCGTCCTTGCTCCTGTTGTTCGAACCCCATCAGCAGGAGGGAACATGCCAAGCAAGCGATTGACAGCAACAGTTGCCGTTGCCGTCGCGGGAGCCGCGAGCATCGCGGCCGTCCCAGCGGCGAGCGGCGCCCCGGTGGTCACCGAGGCGAGCGGCGCCAATGCCGCCGCGATCCAGGCGGCCGTGGACGCGTACAGGAACTCACTGGGCGTCAACAACGGCACCGGCCCGGCGCAGCCGGCGGGCCGCCGGGAGATCAACTGGGACGGAGTGCCCGACGACCGCTCCGCCCCCTCGTTCATGCCTGAGGGCCAGTTCCGCGGTCGCGGCGCCCTGTTCACGACGCCGGGCACCGGAGTCCAGGTCTCAGGCGACGACAATGACGACGCCGGCGCCCCCGATGCCGACCCGGACCAGGTCGAGTTCGCCAACCTGAACGCCGGCTACCCCGGGGCGTTCGCGCCGTTCTCGGCCGAGCGCCTGTTCGCGCCAGTGGGCTCGAACGTGACCGAGACCGAATTCGTCATCGCCGCCACGGACACCCCGGCGCAGACGAACGGCCTCGGCGTCGTGTTCACCGACGTCGACACCCCGGCGCAGACCACGATCGAGCTGCTCGACGCCGAAGGCGAGAGCCTCGGTGTGTATGACGTTCCGGCGTCCGCGGGCGACGAGGACCTGTCGTTCCTCGGGATCAAGCTCGACCCCGGCGACGGCGCGGCGTCGGCGCGAATCACAACCGGAGGCGCGCCGCTCGGTGACCCCGACATCACGCAGGGTGGCCCGGCGGACATCGTCGCCATGGACGATTTCATCTATGGCGAGCCGCAGCCCGTGCAACCCGACGCGGACGGTCCGCGGCTTCGGGTCAAGGATGTCCCGCGGGAGCTCACGCTCCGAAAGTTCGCGAAGGGCCTCAGGCTCGAGCTGCGCACCGACGAGCCGGCCACGATCGACGCGAGGCTGGTGGCCACCGCGCGCCGGGTCGAGTTCGCGCGCATCAGCACGGATCGCGTGCGGGCAAACGTCCTGCTCGCCGAGAAGACGCTCCGCGTCGAGGCCGGTGAGCGCGGTCTGCGCCTGAATCCGGATCAGCGCGCGCTCGGCGGCGCGGACGAGATCAAGGTCGAGCTCCGCGTCGCGGCCACGGACGCGGCCGGAAACAGGACCGTGCGCGAGCGCAAGATCAGCGTCGGCTGACCGGCGACCGCAACGCCGATCGCGAACCGGGCCCGCCTCCACGGCGGGCCCGGTCGCGCGCTCTTTAGCTCGAGGGGAGCTCCGTGAGAGAATGCGTCGCGATGGCCTTCCTCTACCGCCTTCTGCCGCCGCGTCGAACGTTTGTCCAGGACATGAGTTCAGCGGAGGCCGATGTGATGGAGCGTCACGTGGCCTACTGGCAGGACCTCCTGAGCCGCGACGCGGCACTGGCCTTCGGTCCGGTGCATGATCCCGAGGATCCTTGGGGCCTCGGCCTGCTCGATCTCGATGACGAGCTGGCCGCGCAAGCGATCGGGGAGGGCGACCCCGCGGTGCAGAGCGGGACCTGCACCTACGAGCTGGTGCCGATGGAGCTGGTGCGGCCCGGCTGAGCGCCGGCTCTCGCACCCCTCCAACTGACCGACAGCGGGCTCAGTCCGCCTTGTCCTGATCCGCCCGGGCGGCGACCTTCGCGAGGTATTCGTCTTCCGGCGATCCCCCGAGCGCATCCCGAATCGAGTTCTTGATGCGCTCGCTGCGCCGGTTGGGCGGGAAGCGGGCCTCGGATCGAGCCTGCTTCGCAGGATTGCGCTCGCCGTAGAACCGGCGCGCCCACCGCGAGTCGGGCTTGCCCAGCCGGCAGGCGCCATAGAGCGCCAGCGGGAAGAGGAAAAACCCGAGCGACCCGTGCCAGAAGCGCCCCTTCATGAAGCAGATCACGACGCAGGCGACGAGCAGCACCACGCTGATCACACTCGCCACGACCGCCCCAGCGGTGCTGTCCGAGAGGTCGATCGGGCGAGCTCCGACCAGGATCAGGCCGAGGAACGCGACGCAGACGACCGCGGCGTCGACCGAGCTGCGGCCCTCCTTGGACCAATACACGTCGTCGAGGTGCAGCCAGAGTGCGAATTCGTCGATCGTCAGGCCGATTCCCACGCCGAACAGGAAGGCGCAGATCTCGTAGATCGGGTCGACTGCCCATCCGGCGAAACTGATCGACCCGGCGGCGATCATCAGCACGATCCCGAACACGAGGTGATGGACGTGGAGGCCACCCTCGCTGACGACCGAACCCGGCCACCAGGGCACGCGCGGGCTCCGCATGAGGCGGGCCGACATCCGGATGAACCCGAACGAGCCCACGATCCCCAGCAGGACGAGGAACAGCCACTGGCGATCGTGCTCGACCAGCTGGTCGTTCCAGAAGTCCGAGAAGATCGACGCGCACTCGGTCAAATCGGCTCAGCTCACCGACCTACCCGCCCGGTCCTGGCGTGCCGGCCAGGAACCGGACGACCTCGGCGGTGGTCGCGCCGCGCTCCTGGTCGAAGACGAAGTGGCCGGCGCCATCAATCGCGACCAGCTCCGCGCCAGGGATCTCCTTCCGGAAGCGGTGCGCGCCGCCCACCGGCGCGAACTTGTCCTCCGCGCCCCAGAGCAGCAGCGTCGGCACCCCCAGCTCGCCGAGCTTGCCCTCGTACGGGGCGAGCTTTTCGAAGTCCATCGAGCGGTAGAACTCGAGCGTCGCCTCACGGCCGCGGCCCTCGGCAAAGGGCCGCCAGTAGGCGTCGATCTCGTCGTCGCTGAAGTCGGCACCGTCGATCCGCAGGAGGCCCGCGAAGCCGTCGCGGTCGAGGGCAGCGATCAGCGCCTCGCCCTGCTCGCTTCGCATCGCCTGGGCCGGCCCGTGCCATCTGCCGTCGCTGAAGAACCCGGTATCGCTGATCACGAGCGCCGAGACGAGGGCCGGGTGCTCGCACGCCCAGGCGAGCCCGATGAAGCCACCCCAGTCGTGCACAACGACCGCGGCCCGCTCGAGCTCGAGCTCGGCATGGAGGACCGTGAACGCCTCGAGGTTCCGCTCGAACGTGGCCGGCCCGGGGTCATCCGAATCCCCGAGGCAGTAGAGATCGGGCGCGACGCATCGGCGTCCCGCTTCGGAGAGGGCGCTCATCAGTGGCTCCCACATCAGCGAGCTCTCGGGGAAGCCGTGCACGAGCAGCACGGGATCGCCGCTCGCGGTGCCGGGCGGGGCCGCCTCCCGGTAGGGAATCGAGGCATCGCGGTGCAGCTGAGGAACGCCCATGGCGGCACCCTATCCCTCGCTACGCTAGCCCTCGTCCGGCGCCTTGGCGGAGTGGTTACGCAGCGGCCTGCAAAGCCGTTTACACCGGTTCGATTCCGGTAGGCGCCTCTCGGGTATAGGGTCCTGGCGTGAGTGGGATCGGGGGTCGCGCGATGGGCGCTTTGGGCCTCGTGCTGCTGCTCGCCGTGCTGGCGTTCGCGGCCGGCGGCTGCGGGGATGACGACGACGATCAGGCCGAGACCACGCAGGCGGCCACCACCGAAGAATCGGCTGAGTCGGGATTGCCCGAGCCGATCACGGCCGAGGGCGCCGAGAGCGTGGATCTCGAGGATCGCCTGGTCGAGCAGATCGAGCTGCCGGCGGCCGACCGGATGGTCTCTGCCTTCTCATCGCTGTGGGTGAAGATCGACAGCGGCGACGTCGTCCGGTTCGATCCCGGGAGCGCTAAGGAGGTCGCCACGATCCCGGCCGGTGGCGCCGCCGAGCTGTGCCAGGGCATCGGCGCCAGCGACGACGCGATCTGGTCGTGCCCCGCTGCGGGGTCGATCACGCGGATCGACCCTGAGTCGAACTCTGTCGCTGACACAATCCGGATCGACGGGCTGCCCGAGCAGGGACGACTCGTGAGCGCCGGGGAGCGGCTGTGGGTCCTGACGAAGTCGGGAGAGGAGCTCACCGGTGTCGATCTGAGGACCGGCAAGCCCACGGAGAGCATCGCGCTGGGCGGCACCTGCACCGACCTTGCGGCGGAGGGCGACACGGTCTGGGTCATGTGCGCGATCGACGGCCTCGTCCTCCAGGTCGACGCCGAGGCCGCGGAGGTGACGGGTGAGGTTCCGCTTCCCGATGCGCGGACGGCCGCGGTCGGCGATGACCTCTGGGTCGGATTCGAGGGGGGCGTCGCCCAGGTCGACCCCGAGGCCCTCGAGGTGCTCGCCGTCTACGACCTCTATCCCGCGTACGGTGGCGCGATCTTCGCGACCGACGACGCCGTGTGGGTGCGGGAGGAGGGGAACCACTTCCTGGCGCGGATCGACCCGGCGGCGCAGGAGATCGCCGAGACGATCGAGGCCCCGCAGCTGCCAAGCGGCGGCGACGTCGTCGTGATCGGCGACTCGGTCTGGGCAACGGCGTACAACGACCTGACGCTCGTCGAGGTGAGAGCGAAGCCCTGAGGCGAGCTAGTCCTGGCGACCTCTGAGGCGGTCGCGCAGTTCGATCACCCGGCGGGCCATCGGCCTCCCGTACTTCCACGCGGCGGCCCCCGCGATGCCGCCGGGGGTGCGCTTGAAGCCCTGAATCCTGTGATAGTCGTGCGCGGCCTGGGTCCACTCGAGCTTGTGATCGAGCGCGGCGCCGAGGAACTCGTACCGGTGCAGGCCGCTCTCGAACGCGTGTTTCAGTCTTTCCTGGGTGAGGAGGATGCCGGGCGCCTGGAGTCGGTAATCAGGATCGAACCCAGCCTTGAGCTCGTAGAAGGCCCCGTCCGATTCGAGGCAGTACGCGAACGCCACCGGAGCGCCGTCGACCCGGAGGAAGCACAGCCGCAGCTCGCCACGCCCCACCGCCCAGTCGGCGATCTCGCGGTAGAACTGGGTCGTGTCCGGTCTCGAGAGGATCGCGGTCCCGGCTTCGGTCTTCCACCCAGACCCCTCGATCGCCAGGCCCTCGTCCAGGATTGCAGTCAGGTTCACCGGCTCGTCGATCAGCTCGTACTGGACCGTGCCTCGATCGGCGAGCCTGCGCTCGAAACGGCGAATTCGGCCGCGGCGCCTTCCGGAGAGCGTGCGCTCGAGGAACGCCTCCCACTCGCCTTCGATCTCGAGATAGGGCGAGCGCATGACAACCCGGTCGAGTGTCCCTAGTCCCAGCCTGGCCAGAGCGCCGGCAAGGGGGTCGGCGCTCAGAACGAACGAGAAGTCGAACCAGCGCCGGGTCCGCTCCAGGACCGTCTCCGCGAGCCGGTCGGCGGCCTCCTCGTCCTCCGCGAGCGCGCCGAACCGCGGGGTGTGCCAATTGGTCGGCGAGCGGAGAACTCCACGGTGCGCGGAGACGGGAAGGACGCCCACAACGACGCCGTCGCGCCGGGCCACGAGTACCTCCAGATCGCCCTTGCCGAACGCACGATTCCAGGCGGCGATCCAACCGTGCCGCATGAACGGGGCGGCGGAGAGGCGGTCCGCCAGCGCATCCCACTCGGGCCCGATGCTGTCGATGTCCGCAACCGCCTCGACGGACGTGGCCGCCCGGCGCGCTCGAGAATCACCCCCGAGTTCATCAGGACTCGTAGGCGCCGAGTTTCCAGAGCAAGCGGCCGTCTCCGCGATCCCCCACGACGGCCATGATACGGGCGCCAGGCCTCAGAAGCGAACGGCCTCGCGCGGCACCCACCAGTGCTCCTCGGTGGCATCGCCGCGGCCCACCGCCGGAGCGCCGCGGCTGGCGTGGATCTCGGCGCCGCCCGAGACCTCCTCGAGCGCCTTCAGCGCGAGCTCGCGCGCCTCGGCCTTGCCGGCGCCGGCGTCGCGCAGCGCCTTGATCACCCGGTGCTGGTTGACCGCGAACCGCTCCTCGGGCCCGGTCGCGCGCATCCGGGTGACGTTTCCGGGCGCCGTCACCTGCTTGACGGCCTCAGCAAGATCAGCCATGGGCCCAGCCTAGCCTCGTCGCTAGATTGAGAGCGTGGACGTGAGGCTCGGCACCTTCGCCGTCCCCAACTCGGGCGACCGGCCGTCGATCGTCGAGCAGGTGATCGCGGCCGACCGTGCGGGCCTCGAGATCGTCGGGATCCAGGACCACCCCTATCAGCGGCGCTACCACGACACCTGGACCCTGCTGTCGTACCTCGCGGGCCGGACCGAGCGGATCCGCTTCGTCACCGACGTCGTCAACCTGCCGCTCCGCCTTCCGACCATGCTCGCGAAGTCGGCGGCTTCGCTCGACATCCTGAGCGGCGGGCGCCTCGACCTCGGGATCGGCGCGGGCGCGTTCTGGGACGCGGTCGAGGCGATGGGCGGTCCCAAGCGGACCCCCAAGGAGTCCGTCGACGCGCTGGAGGAGGCGATCACGATCATCCGAGCGTTCTGGGCGGGCGAGCGCTCGATCCGCCTCGACGGCGAGCACTACCGGGTTTGGGGTGCGAAGCCCGGGCCCATCCCGGAGCACGGCATCGGTCTCTGGATCGGCGCCTACCGGCCGCGGATGCTGCGCCTGACGGGCCGCGTGGGGGACGGCTGGCTGCCGAGCCTCGGCACGCATTACCTGAGCGACGAGGATGCGGAGCGCGCGCAAGCGGTCGTCGACGAGGCGGCCCGCGAGGCTGGGCGCGATCCCGCCGCGATCGTGCGCGCCGCGAACGTGATGGCGCTCGAGGGCGACCCCGGCGGCTGGCCCGACCGGCTCGCCCGCGTGACCGAGCTCGGCTTTACGACGCTGCTCGTCGGGGTGCCGGAGGACGATCCGCTCGGCTTCGTCGAGCGCCTCGCCCAGGAGACCGGGCCTCGCCTGCGCGAGCTGGTCGGCTAGGCACGGCGCCGCCCAACTCATCCTCGAGGCGGATGCGGAGGTGGGGTCGATCCGCCAGGATCGAGGGGTGGGCACCGTGGCGCGAAGGAGACTGAGCCGGGTCGGGGATTTCCTCATTCCCTGGGGCGTCGGCGTCCTGATCGCGCTCACGATCTTGGAGGAGCGCCAGCCGAACGACCTCGTCGACCTCGGCATCGCGATCGGCCTCGGCGGGCTGCAGGGGACCGCGCTTCGCTGGCGCCGGACGCACCCCGAGCCGGTGATGGCGATCGCGCTCGCGGGCGGCGTGGCGACGATGCTGATCGCGCCCGAGATGGTGCTTCCCGTCGCGGGGCTGTTCGCGATGGGGTCGTTTGCGGCCACACGGCCTCCGCGGCGGTCGCTCCCAGCGCTCGGCGGCCTGATGCTCGTCGCCGGCCTGAACTTCCTGTTCCCGGAGGTCGCGGCCGGGGACGCCGCATTTGCGGTCGCCGTCTCCGTCGTGCCCTGGGCCCTCGGCGAGGCGGTCCGCAACCGGCGCGTCGCGATCCACGAGGAGGCGCAGCGGGCGGTCGGCGAGGAGCAGGCCCGGATCGCGCGCGAGCTTCACGACGTGATCGCGCACAGCGTCTCGGTGATGGTCGTGCAGGCGGCGGCTGCCGACGACGTCTTCGACTCGCAGCCCGAGCAGGCGCGCACCGCTCTCCGCTCGATCGAGAGCTCGGGCCGGGAGGCGATGGGCGAGCTGCGCCGCCTGCTCGCCGCCGTCAAAGCGGGCGATCCCGAGAGCGGGCCGCAACCGGGGCTCGACCGGCTCGACGAGCTCGTGGAGCGGATCCGGTCGGGTGGGGTGGAGGTGATCGTTCGCCGCGAGGGAGAGCGCGAGGCGCTGGCGCCGGGCGTCGACCTCTCCGCGTACCGCATCGTGCAGGAGGCCCTCACCAACACCCTCCGCCACGCCCGCGCGAGCAGCGCCCAGGTCGTGGTGCGCTTCGCCGACGGCGTGCTCGAGCTCGTCATCGACGACGACGGCCTCGGCGCCAACGCGAACGGCACGGGGGAGGGAGGTCACGGGATCCTCGGGATGCGGGAGCGCGCCGCGCTGATCGGCGGCACGCTCGAGGCCGGCCCGCTACCGCGTGGAGGCTTTCGCGTCCACGCACGGCTGCCGCTGGAGAGCGACCGATGAGCGTCCGAGCGCTGATCGCCGACGACCAGGCGCTGGTCCGCAGCGGCTTTCGCATGATCATCGAGGATCGCGACGATATGGAGGTCGTCGGGGAGGCCGAGGACGGGGAGGAGGCGGTCGCCCTCGTCGGCAAGCTCGAGCCCGACGTCGTGCTGATGGACGTGCGGATGCCCGGGATGGACGGGCTCGAGGCCACCAGGCGGATCGTCGCGTCCGGCAGCGACGCGCGGGTGATCGTCCTCACCACCCATGATCTCGACGAGTACGTCTCGGAGGCGCTCCGGGCGGGCGCGAGCGGCTTCCTCCTGAAGGACGTCAGGCCCACCGTCCTCGTCGAGGGCATCCGGGTGGTGGCGGAGGGCGACGCGCTGCTCGCGCCCAGTGTCACCCGGCGCCTGCTCGACCGCTTCGCCCCGCAGCTCCCTGAGCGCGCCGACGCCGTCCCGGACTTCGACGAGCTGACCGAGCGCGAGGTCGAGGTGCTGCGGCTCGTGGCCCTCGCCCTCTCGAACGCAGAGATCGCGAAACGGCTGGCGGTGAGTGAGGCGACCGTGAAGACCCACGTCTCGTCCGTCCTGCGAAAGCTCCGGCTGCGCGATCGCGTACAGGCCGTGGTGCTGGCCTACGACGTGGGCCTGGTCCGGCCGCGCTCATCCTGAGGTAGGAGGCGATCCTCCGACTCGCGCCCGATGTGCGCAACGGGGTGTGCACCTAACGTTCCGGGCATGGCAAACGCTGCGATCGAGATCACCGGCCTGAGCAAGAGCTTCGGGTCGCTCCGGGCCGTCGACGACCTGTCGTTCGAAGCCCATGCCGGCCGCGTCACCGGCTTCCTGGGCCCCAACGGCGCCGGCAAGAGCACCACGCTGCGGGCCCTGCTCGGCCTCGTCCATCCGAATGCGGGCACGGCCACGTTCGCCGGCGTGCGCTACGAGGACCTCGACCACCCGAGCGCGGCGGTCGGGGCGGTCCTCGAGGACGCCAGCTTCCATCCCGGCAGGACGGGGCGCAACCACCTTCGCGTGCTCGCCGCGGCGGGGTCGCATCCTCCCGAGCGCGTCGACGAGGTGCTCGACCTGGTCGAGCTGTCGGGCGCTGCGGACCGCCGGGCCGGCGGCTACTCGATGGGCATGCGCCAGCGGCTCTCGATCGCGGCCGCACTGCTTGGCAACCCTCGTGTGCTGATCCTCGACGAGCCCGCGAACGGGCTCGACCCGCCCGGGATCCGCTGGATGCGGGACCTGGTGCGGGCCCAGGCGGAGCGGGGGAGCGCCGTCCTGATCTCGAGCCATCTGCTCTTCGAGGTCGCGCAGAGCGTCGACGACGTTGTCGTGATCGCGAGCGGCAAGCTGCGCGGCAGCGGCTCGCTCGAGACGGTCCTCGGCTCGCCCGACGGGCCGACCACGCGCGTCCGCTCCGTCGATGACGCGCGCCTCGCCGGCCTGCTCGCGGAACGCGGGTTCGCCGCCACGCCGGGAGCTGACGGCGGCCTCTTCGTGCGCGGCGCCGAGACGCTCGCGGTTGGCCGGGTGGCTGCCGAGCACGGACTCGCGCTGATCGAGCTCGGGGTCGCGGCACGCAGCCTCGAAGACGCGTTCCTCGAACTGACGGAGGTGGCCGCATGAGCGCCCTGCTTCGAGCCGAGCTCCTGAAGCTCCGGACGACCCGAACCTTTGCCGCGCTGACCGCGGTCGCGGTCGCCACGTCGGCGCTGCTCGCGGGGCTCACCGCGCTTCTCAGCGACGTGACCGAGGAATCGGTGCTGGTCGACGTGTTCGCGTCCGACACGAGCTCCCTCTTCATCCTGCTCCTCGCGATCGTGGGGATCACCGGCGAATGGCGCCACCGCACGATCGCCGGCTCCCTGCTCGCCGCGCCCGACCGGGTCCGGTTCCTGCTCGCGAAGACGCTTGCGTTCGCGGCGGCGGGGCTCGTGCTGTCGCTCTTGATCTCGATCGGCGTCGCCGTCCTCGGCTATTCGGTGCTCGAGTCCCGGGGCCAGCCAGTCCCCGAGCTCGGCGAGGTCCTGGAGCTGATCGGCAAGAACGCGATCGTCGCGATGCTCCTCGGCGCCTTTGGGGTGGCCTTCGGCTCGGTGGTGCGCAACCAGGTCGTCGGCGTGGTGGGCGTCCTCGTGCTCGGGTTCGCGGTCGAGCCCGCACTGATGGCGTTCGCTCCCGATGTCGCCCGGTTCGGCGTCTTCTTCGGGCTCCCGGCCGGCGTGGCCGAGTTTCCCGAGGACGGGCTCGGGATCGACACCACGCTTCTGGCGCCCGGTCTCGCCGCGCTCGCCATGCTCGCCTGGGTGGCGGCGTTCTTTTTGCCCGGCGCCTTCCTCCTGCGACGCCGCGATCTCGAATAGCCGCCCGACGGCGTTCACCGTCATTTCATGGACGCGGCGTAGAAACGGCGCTACCGTCCAAGCCAGGAAGGACTCGAGATGACGAAGCGAACGAAGATCTTGCTGAGTGGTGCCGCGGTAGCCGCACTCGCTGCCGGCGGTGCGGGCATAGCGGCCGGCGCCGGCGGCGACGACGACGCGACGGAGAAGCCGATCACCGGGGGCGCACTCGACCAGGCGAGCGCCGCGGCCCTCGCCCACACCGGCGGCGGCCAGGTGTCCGGTACCGAGGTCGGCGACGAGGAGAGCTACTACGAGGTCGAGGTCACTCTCGACGACGGCAGCCAGACCGACGTCCAGCTCGACCGCTCCTTCAACGTTGTCGGCGACGAGGCCGACGACTCAGACGAGGACTAGACCTTTAGCAGCCAGGGCCCGGGTAGCGTCCCGGGCCCATGTTGCTCACCGCCGCGATCGTCGGGCTGTTCGTCCTGCCGAGCCCTTGGAACGTGATCGCCCTCTGCGTCGCGGCCGTAGTCGAGGTCGGTGAGCTCTACCTCTGGAAGCGGTTCCTCGATCGCTACCGCGTTCAGGGCGGGGCCGAGGGCATGATCGGCGAGCGGGCCGAGGTGATCGAGGAATGCGCTCCCGAGGGGCGCGTCAAGGTCCACGGCGAGATCTGGGCGGCGATCTCGGCCGACGGCCGCACGTTCGAGCAGGGTGAGCGTGCACGCGTGCTCGAGGTCGACGGGCTGACCGTGCGGATCGGCCCGGACGAGGCCGAGCGCGTTACCGGCCGTTAACAGGAACCGGCCCACCGCATTCGCGATCCGGTGTAAACATCCGGGGACTGTGGCTCGGAGCTCGCTTGTGGTGACCGCCGCGGGGCTGCTGGCGCTCGCGCTTTCTTCGCACGCCCCCGCGAACGTCGTGCACGGGACACCGCAGGCCGATCGGCTGGTCGGCAGCGCGACCGGCGACAAGCTGTTCGGCAGAGGCGGACAGGACGTCCTGCGCGGGCGCGGGGGCGGTGACCTGCTGCTCGGCGGTGCGGCGCGCGACCGGATCAGGCCGGGCAAGGCGTTCGACGAGATCCGGGCAGGCGGCGGCCGCGATTTGATCCGCGCGCGAGACCACGGCCCGGACCTGATCGACTGCGGCCCGGGGCGCGATCGGGTCATCGTCGACCTGGTCGAGGACGGGGTCTTCAACTGCGAACGGATCGTTGAACCGGAGGTGAAGCCGTGATCGGTAGGCCGAAGGACCACTCCAGCTCGCTCGCGCGCGGCGAGCTCGCCGATCGGGAGCAGCTCGAACGGCAGATGGCGCTGGACGAGGAGGGCACGCTGCGACGCCGCGAGTTCCTCGCGAGGACCGCAGCGGTCGCCGGCGGCGCGGCGCTTGCGACAACCCTGCCCGCGGAGCAGCTGATCGCGGAGGCGGCCCGCAGGACCGCGCGGCGCCGGCTCCCGTCGCCGAAGAACATGCCGCTCGACACGGTCGTCGTCCTGATGATGGAGAACCGCTCGTTCGACCACTACTTCGGCTGGCATCCGAAGGCGGACGCGCGGAACACGGGCCTCCGCTACCCGGACGCCGAGGGCAACAAGGTCCCCACCCACCACCTCCCCCCGGACTTCCAGGGGTGTGCATTCCGGGACCCCGACCACGGCTGGGACGGGGGGCGCTGGCAGTGGCACCGCGGGCGCAACGACCGCTTCGTCACGGGCAACGAGGCGGGCACCGGCAGCGACGAGTTCGCGATCGGCTACTACCTGAAGGAGGACGTGCCGTTCATCCCGCACGCCGCCGACGCCTACACGCTCTACGACCGGTGGTTCTGCTCGATCATGGCGTCCACCTATCCGAACCGGCACTACCAGTGGGGGGCGCAGAACGGCGGCCAGAAGTCGAACGAGTTCCCGACCGGTGCAGGGTTCACCTGGGAGACGATCTTCGACCGGGCGACCGCGAACGGCGTCACCGTCGGCTACTACCCGTCGGATCTCCCGTTCGGCCTGCTGTACGGCGCCCGGGCACTCCCTGGGTCCGGCCGATCGCGACGTTCTACGCCGATGCCGCTCTCGGCAACCTGCCGAACATCTGCTTCGTCGACCCGCCGTTTCTCGACGGCGGCGGGGGCAATGGCCTCTCCGCCGACGAGCACCCGCACGGCGACATCCGCCTTGGGCAGGCGTTCATGTCGGACATCGTCCACGCGTTCATCGAGTCCCCTCAATACGAGCGCGGGGCGCTGTTCATCAACTACGACGAGTGGGGCGGCTTCTTCGACCACGTGCCCCCGCCGTTCGTGCCCGACGACCGCAGCAACCGGCGCAACATCGACGAGGACTGGAGCCTGACCGGTTTCCGGATCCCCGGCGTGTGCGTCTCGCCGTTCACCCGCGGCGGGCGGGTCAGCCACATGCCGGTCACCCACGAGTCGATCCTGAAGCTGATCTCCTACAAATTCCGCCTGGGCCACCTCAACAAGCGCCACCGATATGCCACCAACATCGGCCGCACCTTCGACTGGCGCAACCCGGACCCGAACCCGCCCGCGCTGGCCGACCCGGCCACGATCGTGGCGACCCCGTGCGCGGTCCAGTCGGGCGAGCAGGCGCAGCGCGCGAAGCCGCACGACATGATCGAGCTCCAGACCTCGGGCTACCTCGACCGGCTCGGATACGAGGTCCCGGACGCCACCCTCGAGCAGATCTTCCGCTACCCGGACACCGTCCGCAAGGCGATCGAAGAGGGGAACGCGGCCGGCTTGGGCTGAGCCCGGCCGCTGCTAGATTCCGGGTCCCGGGCGCTTAGCTCAGTTGGGAGAGCGCCGCCTCGACAAGGCGGAGGTCGCTGGTTCGAGCCCAGCAGTGCCCATCACCGGTGAGCGACCAGCTGAAAGTCCGGCGCGCCGGCCCTGAGGATGCCGCAGCGGCGGCCCGGCTCCTTCACGACTTCAACTCCGAGTTCGGCGACTTTACGCCCGGGGTGCCCGCCCTCACCGCGCGGCTCGAGGAGCTGCTGGGGGCCGGAGAGGCCACGATCCTCCTCGGCGGTGACGCCCCCGACGGCGTGGCGGTGCTGCGCTTCCGGCCGGCGCTCTGGACACCGACGATCGACGCCTACCTCGAGGAGCTCTACGTCGCGCCCGCCCGGCGCGGCGAGGGTCTCGGCGAGAAGCTGCTCGAGGCGGCGCTCGACGCCTCCCGCGAAGCCGGCGCGAAGTTCATCCACCTCGGCACCAGCACCGACGACAAGGCCGCCCGCGGGCTCTACCAGAAGCTGGGCTTCACAGATCGCGAAGGCGACCCCGACGGCCCGCTCATGATCTTCTACGAGCGCGAGCTCTGACGCCAGCTAGCCTCCTGCGACTGTCATGCGCGCCTTGGTCACAGGGGTCGCGGGCTTCATCGGCTCGCACTTGGCAGAGGCGCTGGTCGCCTCTGGGAACGACGTCGTCGGCGTCGACAGCTTCGCGCCGTACTACGACGCTGAGCTGAAGCGCGACAACCTTGCAGGGTTGGCGGACGCCGCGTCCTTCCGCCTGGTCGAGGGGAACCTCCGCGAGGTTGACCTCAGCGAGGTCCTGGAGGGCGTCGACGTCGTCTTCCACCTGGCGGCGCAGCCCGGCGTCCGGCGGAGCTGGGGCCAGGAATTCGCGGTCTATACGAACGAGAACGTGCTCGCCACCCAGCGTCTGCTCGAAGGCGTCAAGGCGCACGCGCCGGTTCCGTTCGTGTTCGCCTCGTCGTCGTCGATCTACGGTGACGCCGAGCGGCTTCCCACGCCCGAGTCGGCCCAGCCGAGGCCGGTCTCCCCGTACGGGGTCACCAAGCTCGCCTGCGAGCACCTCTGCCGCCTTTACTTCTCCCGCTTCGAGGTTCCGGCTGTGATGCTCCGCTACTTCACGGTCTTCGGCCCGCGCCAGCGGCCCGACATGGCCTTCAGCCGCTTCATCTCGGCGGCCAACGGGGGCCATCCGGTCGAGGTCTTCGGTGACGGGCTGCAGAGCCGCGACTTCACGTATGTGGCGGACGCCGTCGCTGCAACGATCGCGGCCGGACAGGCGGGTCGCCCGGGGGAGGTCTACAACGTGGCCGGCGGGTCGCAGGCCACCGTGCTGGACGTCCTGAAGACCCTCCGCGGGCTCGTCGATCGCGAGATCGAGGTGCGCCACCTGCCGCCGGTTCCGGGCGACGCGCGGCACACGGGAGGAGACACCGAAAAGGCGCGCCGGGATCTCTCCTTCGCGCCCACGACGGGGCTCGCCGAAGGGCTCGCCGAACAGGTCGCGCAGTCGCGACGCGCCGCGGCGCGCAGGTAGGCTCGCCGGCCGATGGCCGGCACGTACCTATCGATGGCGGTGATCCTCGCCGCGGCGGCCGCGGCCGGCCAGGGTCTGTTCATCGCCTGCGGCCGGCGCGAGTGGAGCTGGCTCTCGCCGGCGGTCGGCCTCGCGGCGTGCGCGGCCCTGGCCTGGGGGGTGCTCAGCGTCACCGACGAGCCGGCGGCAGCCCTCGTCGCGGTCGTGCTCCTCGGCATCGCGGGACTCGGGCTCTGCGTCGTGGCGGGCGAGGCCGGGCGGGTCCGGCCGGGAGTTGCCGTGGCAGTCCTGCTCGGGGCGGCGCTTCTGGCGTCGCTGCCGTTTGCCGTCGAGGGGCGCTTCGGCATCCTCGGCACTTCGCTCAACCCCGACATGTCGCAGCACCTGTTCGCGGCCGACCGGCTGGCGACCGGGGGAGAGGAGCGCCTGATCGCCGAGGGCTACCCACTCGGGCCCCACGCCCTCGTGGTCGGTGTCGCCGAGCTGGGGCCGAGCCTGGTGGCGGCGTTCTCGGGCCTCACGCTGGCGGTGGCCGTCGCGGCGTCGCTGGCCGCGCTCGAGCTCTTTGGCCGGCTCGCGCCGGCGCGGGCGATCGGCGGCGCGCTACTGGTGGGCCTCGCCTACATGACCTCCTCGTACCTGATCCAGGGCGCGTTCAAGGAGACCATGCAGGCGCTCTTCGTCCTTGCCTTCGCGATCGCTCTCCACGAGCTGGCCGCACGGGCGCACGGGCGCGCCGAGCCGGCCTCGCGCTGGCGGCTCCTCATGGGCGTGCCGCTGGCCATGCTCGCGATCGGTTCCGTTTACACGTACAGCTTCCCGGGACTGACGTGGCTGCTCGGCGCCGTCGGGATCTGGGCGCTCGCCGAGGTGACCGTGCGCCGGAGCCTAGTCCCGGTCCGCGTGGCGCTCGCGCCCGCGGCCATCGCGTCCGGGGTCCTGCTCGTCGCCGTCGCGCCGGAGCTGGGCCGGCTGGCGGACTTTGCGAGCTTCGAGACGTTCGATCCCGACGGCGAGGGGCTCGGCAACCTCTTCAACGCGATCTCGCCGCTCGAGGCGCTCGGCATCTGGCCGTCCGGCGACTTCCGGCTCGACCCGGGAGCCGGGTTCGCGCCGAGCGCCGCCTTCTGGCTTGGTGGGTTGGTTGCCCTGGTGGCGCTCGGGTTCGGACTGCGCTGGTGGCTCCGGCGCGGCGAACGGGCGGTTCCGGCCGCGCTCGCGGCAGCGGCGATCCTCTACCTCTACGCCCTCGTCGCCGGCACGCCCTACCAGGAGGCGAAGGCGATCGCGATCGCGGCGCCGCTCGCGATGCTCGTTTCGGCACGGGCGCTGCTCGAGGCGACGCCGCCGCTGGCCGAACTGCGCAGCGTCGCCGGGCGCGCCGTGGCCGTCCCGGCGCTGGCGGTCGCATTCCTGGTCCCGGCTGCGGCCTGCAGCGTGCTCGCGCTGGCGAACGGGCCGGTCGGGCCGACGGAGTGGACCCCGGAACTGATCGAGCTGCGCGAGAGCGGCGAGCTTGGCCCGGGCGGGGAGAGCGGGGACGACACGTTCGTCACCGGCTCGTACGGGCTGATGGTCGAGCAGCACGGCGAGGATCTCGCGCTTTGGGAGCTGCGTGGAGGGCGGGTCTGCGCAGGCCATGAACAGCCGTCGCCGGCCGAGGGAGGCGTGAGCGTCCCGCGCGGTGTCGACCATCTGGTCCAGTTCGATGGGCCCGGCGCCACTCTGCACCGGGTACCCGCGTCGATCTCCGCTGCGGACCGCGAGTGCCCGTTCATCGCCGACGGGGACCGGGCCGACCCCGGCGGCTGAAGCTCTCGCGAGGTGGTTGCTGAAACCCGCGCTATTCGCGGGAAATGGCAACCGCTAGCGCGGCTCGAACGTCGGCTGGCCGGTGAACGCCGGCTTGGCTACGCCGCGCCGGTATGCCCGCAGCGCGCGCCGCGAGGAATCGATGTGCAGGTTCGAGATCGAGCCGTCGCCGTTTCGCCAGACCTCGTGCCAGTACGCGAGCCCTGCGATCCGCGGCCAGCGCCCCGAGGCGACGGCTTGGATCGCCTTGCGAATCCAGCGCGCCTTGCGCTCGGGATCGCGGTCCTCCGCGTGCCCGTATTCGAGGATCGCGATCGGCTTGTCCGGCGACAGCGCAGCGAGGCGCGGATAGGCGCGATCTACGCGCCTCCGGAGGTCCCTGGCCCGCTCGCCCGGCTCGAGCGCGCCGTAGGCGGAGAGCCCGAGCCAGTCCACGTAGTCGTCGCCCGGGTAGTAGTTCGCGTAGTCCCGGTTCCAGCCGACCGCCGGGCTCGAGCCGGCGTCGACGTGGAAGAACCAGGTGATGTCGGTGGCGCCCTCTGAGCGGCAGATGTCAACGATCCGCCGGTAGGCGTCGCGGAAGCGCTCGGGACCATCCGGCTCGTTGGGGTCGCCGTACCCGTCGGTGCGCCCGCCGCCGTTCCAGCGTCCGTTCCACGGGAACCAGTCGCCGTTCACCTCGGTGCCGAACTCCGCCAGAAGCGGCGTGTCGAGGACATCGATCGCGGCGGCGGCGCCCGCACACCAGTCGTGGAGCTCAGGGTCCCAGTCGCCGGCGGCGATGCGGCCGGTCGGGAAGTTCGGGTCGCGCCCGCGGCGCCAGCTCGAGCGCGCCATCAGCCGGATGAACGGCGTCCTGGAAAGACCCACGATCCGGGAGACCGCTTCGTACGGGAACCGGATGCGCCCGCGCCACCAGTTGTTCGAGAAGTAGACCCAGGCGAGCCGCCGATCCGCGAGGCGCTCGAACCGCCGCACCGGACCCCGCTCGGCGCGCTGCTCGGCGTCGCCGAAGTCGGGGTAGGCGGCGTGATAGATCCGCTCGCCGCGCGGCTCGGTGAGGACCAGGCCCTCGTCCGCGCCCCCGCGAGCGTCCGCGACAGCCGCGGCCGCCAGCGTAATCGTGAGTGCGGCGACCAGCGCCACCACGCCTCGTGCCAGCGATAGCTTCCTCGTCATCGCTCCTCCTCGGTGTGGCTTTCCCTGTCGGCAACACCGCGCGCCTAGCATGGCACCATGCGCGCGGACCGGGGCAGCCCCGACGGTACGAGCGAGGGCAGCGCGCGGGCAGGTTGGCCCGCGGTCCTCGTGGTCGTCGGCGGGGTTGCCGTCGCGCTCGGCCTTGCGAGCTCGCTGAACCATGCCGGGCGCGACGCCGCCCCAGGCATGCTCGTCTCCTCCGAGCGCCTCGCCTCGCTGCCGACCTCGGGCCCCGCCTGGGTCTATATGAAGCAGCAGGCCGACCGGGCGCTCGCGGGGATGGACCTCGATTCGACCCCGAGCCCGGCGAGCCCCTGGCTCCCGAACTTCAACGGCGCCGGAACGGTCCTGCGCCCGGGCGTGCAGACGCTCGCGGCCGCGCTCGTCCACGCCCGGACCGGTGAGGAGGCCTACCGCGACCATGTGATCGCGGCGAGCCGGTACCTGATCGGATCCGACGACGCGCCCGCGACCGACGGCACGGGCGCCGATGACCGCACCCTGGCGATCGCCCGTAACATCGGCGCCTACGTCCTCGCCGCCGACCTCGTCGGCATGCCCCACGAAACGACCGGTTCACGCCCGGGCTACACCCGGGTCCGGTGGGACGAGTGGCTCGCCGCCCTGCGCACGCAGACCAGCGAGGCGACGCCCAACTGCGACTCGATCACCTCGTGCTCGAACGAGCGCGGCCACAACTGGGGCGCGTTCGCGACGGCGGCACGGATCGCGATCGACATCTACCTCGGCGACGCGCCCGATCTCGCCGCCGCAGTCGAGCGCTACCGCCGCTTCCTCGGCGAGAGCCGGAGCGGCAGCCAGTGGACACCCTCGCGCGCGTTCGACCGGAGTTATGCGTGCGGGTCGCCGTGGACGGCGATCAACCCGGCTGACTGCGGCCCTGCCAAGGACGGGATGATCGTCGAGGACATCTCGCGCTCGGCGGGAGCGTTCCCGGACTACGACGAGACCGGGATCGCCTACACGTCCGAGTCCTACCAGGCGCTCCTGTTCGCGGCGATCCTGCTCGACCGCCGGGGCTACGACCCGTTCGCCTGGGGCGACCAGGCGCTGCTGCGGGTGATGCGGTGGCTCGAACGAGAGGGGGTTCCGCAGGGGACCGGCGCGAGCGTCGAGCGCCACCACACATGGATCGTGAATCACTTCTATAGCGAGGACTTCCCCACGGTCCCCGCCGGCATGGGCCGCACCCTGGGGTTCACGGACTGGCTGTTCGCGACGCGGCCCTAGACCGCGGCCTTCGGACCGGTGAGCCGGAGCCCGACGATCCAGGCGTGGCGCCGGGCTGCCTTGACCCGGCGGAAGACGGCTCGGTCGACCGCGTCGAGGGCTCGCACGGCGCGATCAAAGCCGCGACGGCCGCGCAGCGGGAGCGCGAGCAGGCCGAAGAGATGGAAGTAGGTCGCTTCGAGCCCGGAGAAGGAGCCGCGCATGACCTCGTAGTCGGACATGACGATCGGGTGCTCGTCGACGCTGCGCTGCTCCGGCGTGCGGCGCCGGAAGGCTTTGATCGCCGGGTTGTGGCCAAGCGGCTCGACGAA
Source organism: uncultured bacterium (assembly GCA_963753385.1). Lineage (GTDB taxonomy): Bacteria > Actinomycetota > Thermoleophilia > Solirubrobacterales > 70-9 > JALZKA01. The sequence continues at coordinate 90,338 of CAVWCC010000010.1, read as the reverse complement.
GACGGCGTGGCCCGACGGCTTCAGGACCCGGGCGACCTCACGCATCGCCGTGGCTACGTCGAGGTGATGGATGACGCCGAGGCCAATGACGACGTCGAAGCCGCCGTCGCCCAACTCGAGCGCCTCGGCGTTCATCACGCGAAAGTCGATCCGCTCGGCAACGCCGGCGTCCCGCGCCTTCTGCGCAGCCTGCTCGATCGCGACCGGCGAGATGTCGATCGCGACGACATCGTGCCCACGCTCAGCCGCATGCAGGGCGGCGTAGGCGCCCTCCCCGCACCCGTAGTCGAGCAGGCGTGATCCCGCGGGCAGCGCCTCGATCGCGTCGCGGAAGAAGCGGTCACTCGCCTCGTTGACGGCGTAGAAGCGGTCGGCCGCCCGGTGATCCTCGTGGCCGAAGCGAGCGTCGTGGAACGTGCGCTCGCGCTCCAGCCGGTCGTCCATGCGGCGATTCTACCTTCGGCCTCAGGGCATTCGGACCGCCGGCGGGCGCGGCTCCGGGATCACGAGCTTCGCCCCGCGGCTGGGCGGATTCGCCCATTGCGATGAGGGTTCTGGGGGTTCTGTGAAGTTACCGCAATTCGTGGTATGTCCATACGTCATTTCAGGTACTAATTTGTAGTAGACCACGCGCCCGATGGTCCGTTCGAGCGCTCGATCCGGCGGCCGCTCGACCAACCGGGGGAGCCGCCCGCATCCAACCGCACCAGCGTGTGCCGCCACGCACGAGCCCGCGCCGGCTCTTGGCGTGGCGTCGCACATATGTCCAGGAATCGGGCGTCCGTTTGCTGGTCCGTGCCACGGAACCGAATCACGTGGCACGAGGCATTGGCCCATTCGGTCGGTGCCGTCCCGATTCATCAGGAGCTTCTCCGTGCATCCGAGGTATCGGCGCGGGCCGTCAGTCGCGGCCGCCTGCATAGCCCTATTCGCGTTTGCGGCGCTCGCCGGCGCTCCGGCGACGGCCTCCGCCGAAGTCGTCAAGGTCCGAGCGAAGGACCAGCACGGGCGTATGGTGACGTTCCGTCCCCGCGGCGTCGAGGCCGACGTCCTCGAGCGCGCCACAGTTCGCAGCGGCGGGCGCTCGCTGCCCCTCGGCCTCGCCAAGGCCCGGACGGGCGTTGAGCGGGGCAAGGTCGTCGCCCGGGTGCCCGCGCGGGACGTCCGGCGCCTAAGCAAGGCCCGGCGCCGTCACGGCCGCGCGGCCGAGCGGCGCTGGCTGAGGCGGCGGATCCTGACGCTGAAGACCGGCGTCGGCGTCCCGCCGCCGCCGCCGACCTCGTTCACCCCCGGCATGCTGGTCTCCTCCGAGCACCTCGCCTCGCTGCCGACCTCGGGCCCCGCCTGGGACTACATGAAGCAGCAGGCCGACGCCGCCCGCACCAACCTCGACGTCGAGGGCAGTCCCAGCACGGCGAGCCCCTGGCTCCCCAACTACAACGGCACCACCAACGTCCGCCGGCCAGGCGTGCAGACGCTGGCGGCGGCGCTCGCCTACGCCCGCACCGGCCAGAGTGCCTACCGCGACCTGGTGATCGCCTCGAACCGCTACCTGATCGGCTCCGAGAACTCGGCCTCGACCGACGGCACCGCCGACCACGATCGCACCCTCGCAACCGCCCGCAACATCGGCGCCTACGTCCTCGCCGCCGACCTCGTCGGGATGCCCGGCGAGACGACCGGCTCGCGCTCGGGCTTCACCGGCACGCGCTGGGATACGTGGCTCGGAGCGCTGCGGACGAAGACGATCGGCGCCCCCGCCAACTGCAACTCGATCGTCGACTGCTCGAACCAGCGCGGCCACAACTGGGGCGCGTTCGCGACCGGCGCCCGGATCGCGATCGACATCTACCTCGGCGACGGCGCTGAGCTCGCAACCGCCGTCGGCCGCTACCAGCGCTTCCTCGGCGAGAGCATGTCGGGCAGCCAGTGGAGCCCCTCGAGCGCGTTCGACGCGACCTACGCGTGCCAGCCCGGCGGCGCTCAGTGGAGGGCGATCAACCCCGCCGACTGCGGGCCGGCCAAGGACGGGATGATCGTCGAGGACATCTCCCGTTCGGGGGGGTCGTTCGACTCCTACGACAAGACCGGGATCGGCTACACGATGGAGTCCTACCAGGCGCTCCTGTTCTCGGCGATCCTGCTCGAGCGCCAGGGCTACCAGCCCTTCGCCTGGGGCGACCAGGCGCTGCTGCGGGTGATGCAGTGGCTCGAGCGCGAGGGGATCCCGCAGGGGAACGGCTCCAGCGTCGAGCTCCACCAGTCGTGGATCGCGAACCACTTCTACGACGAGAACTTCGACACCGAGCCAGCGAATATGGGCCGGGCCCTCGGCTTCACCGACTGGCTGTTCGGGTAGACCGCACCGCCAGCGGTCAGCGCAATCGGCCCTCCCGGGAGCGGGATTAGCCGCCTCAACAACGGCGGGGCTCGGCTTCGTGCTGCGCACTCCGCCTCACATAGGATCAGCCGCTCGATGGCGACGATCACGGTGAAGCTCCCAGACGGGACGCCGCTCGAGCTCGAGCAGGGCGCAACGGGCGCCGACGCGGCGGCGGCGATCGGCCCCGGCCTGGCCAGGGCAGCGCTGGCGATTCGGGTCGACGGCGAGCTCCGCGACCTGACGCGCCCGCTCGAAGACGGGGCCGAGATCGCGATCGTCACCGACAAGGACCCCGACGCCCTGCCCCTGATCCGGCACGACACGGCCCATGTCCTGGCGACGGCGGTGCTCGACCTCTGGCCGGACACGAAGGTCTCGATCGGCCCGGCGATCGATTCGGGCTTCTACTACGACTTCGAGTTCGCGAACGACTTCCGCCCCTCGGAGGACGACCTGGCGCGGATCGAGGAGGTGATGGCGACTCACGTCGCCGCCGGCGAGGAGTTCGAGCGCGAGGACGTCCCGGCAGCGGTTGCGCGCGAGCGCTTCGCGGCGGAGAACCAGCCCTACAAGGTCGAGCTGATCGACGACCTGGTGCGCGACCAGGGCGTCGAGACCGTGTCGCTCTACAGGAACGGGCCGTTCACCGACCTCTGCCTCGGGCCCCACGGGCCGTCGACCAAGCGGATCAAGGCGTTCAAGCTGACCTCGGTGGCGGGCGCCTACTGGCGGGGCGACGAGAGCCGTCAGATGCTGAGCCGGATCTATGGCACCGCGTTCTTCAGCAAGGAGGACCTCGCCGAGCACGAGCGCCTGCTCGAGGAGGCGCGTGCCCGCGACCACCGCCGCCTCGGGCCCGAGCTCGGCCTGTTCCGCCTGCGCCCGGAGTCGCCCGGGATGCCGTTCTGGCTGCCCGAGGGCACCGTGCTGCTCCGCCTGATCGAGGCCGAGGTGCGGGCGCAGCTGCGCAAGCGTGGCTACGCCGAGATCAAGACCCCCGAGGTGATGGACGTCGATCTCTGGCACCGCTCGGGCCACTACGACAACTACCGCGAGAACATGTACTTCTCCGAGGTCGACGGGCGGATGTTCGCCCTGAAACCGATGAACTGCCCCGGCGCGTGCCTTGTGTTCGATTCCGAGCGGCGCTCCTACCGCGACCTGCCGCTGCGCCTGGCGGAGTTCGGTCATGTCTCACGGCACGAACGCGAGGGCGTCCTTCATGGGCTGCTCCGCGTCCGTGCCTTCACCCAGGACGACGCGCACGTCTACTGCACGATGGAGCAGGTCGCCGACGAGGTCGACTCGATCTGCGAGGCGGTGGACGAGCTCTACGAGCGCTTCGGGTTCGGCGAGTACGAGGTCGAGCTCTCCACCCGGCCCGACAAGTCGATCGGGACCGACGAGGAGTGGGATCGCGCAACGGAGGCACTGCGTGAGGCGCTCGAGCGGCAGGGGCGCGAGTATCGGGTGAGCCCGGGGGATGGGACCTTCTACGGGCCGAAGATCGACTTCCACATCACCGATGCGCTCGGCCGCTCGTGGCAGTGCGGCACCTGCCAGGTCGATTTCCAGATGCCGCAGCGGTTCGAGCTGGCATACCGCGGCGAGGACAACGCCGAGCACCGGCCCGTGTTGATCCATCGCGCGCTCCTCGGCTCGATGGAGCGCTTCGCGGGGATCCTGATCGAGCACTACGCGGGTCGCTTCCCGGCCTGGCTCGCGCCGGTGCAGGTCGGCGTGCTGCCGGTGGCCGATCGCCACAACGAGCGGGCGCGCGAGGTGGCCGCCGAGCTCGAGGCCGAAGGGCTAAGGGTCAGCGTCGACGAGCGCGGCGAGTCGGTGAGCCGCAAGATCCGCGACGCCGAGCTCCGCAAGCTCCCGTTCATGGTCGTGATCGGCGACAAGGAGCTCGATTCCGGCGAGGTCGCCGTTCGCTCCCACTCAGAGGGCGATTTGGGCCAGATGCCCGTGGGCGAGCTCTCCCGCTCTATACTGGCGCACAGATGAAGGGCACCCGAACCACGCTGCGCCGCTGACGCGCCCGTGCCCTTCCCAGTAATGCCGCTTCACTCAGCTTCCACCTAGTGCCGGTTCCGCGTCGCTTCGACCGCCGGATGCCCGAGCGGGACCAGACTCGGATCAACGAGCGCATCGGCGTTCGCGAGGTCCGGCTGGTCGACGAGGACGGCAAGCAGATCGGGGTGATCGATACGAAGGAGGCGCTCCAGATGGCGCAGGAGCGGGACCTCGACCTGGTTGAGGTCGCGCCCGACTCGCGCCCGCCGGTGGCCAGGCTCCTCGACTACTCGAAGTACAAGTACGAGCAGGAGCAGAAGGCCAAGGCCGCGCGCAAGCACCAGCAGCAGATCAACGTGCGCGAGATCAAGCTGCGCCCGAAGATCGCCGACCACGACTACCGGACCAAGAAGGGCCACGTGGAGCGGTTCCTCAAGGGCGGCGACAAGGTCAAGGTCACGATCATGTTCCGCGGCCGCGAGCAGGCCCACCCCGAGCGGGGACGGATGCTGCTCCAGCGCCTCTTCGACGACCTCGACGGGCTTGGCGTGATCGAGCAGAACCCGCTCCAGGAGGGCCGCAACATGCACATGCTGCTGGCGCCCTCGAAGGAGGCCGTGCGCGACGCGAAGCGCACGAAAGATGGTGAGGCCGAAGCTCCGCCGCCGGCCGAGCCCGAGAGCGATGGTCCGGCCGCCTCCGAGCCGGAAGCCGCTGCGGGCTGACCTGCTTCAATAGTCCGTTCCCATGCCGAAGATGAAGAGCCACTCGGGCGCCAAGAAGCGCTTCAAGCGGTCCGCGAGCGGCAAGCTCCGCGGCAAGCGCGCGAACTCGAGCCACAACCTCGAGCACAAGTCGTCGAAGCGCCGGCGCAACATGCGCAAGCCGTCGGAGATCTCCCCGCATGACGCGAAGCGCGTCAACAAAATGCTCGGAGGCAAGGGCCGATGAGCAGGGCGCAGAACTCCGTCGCCCGCCGTCGCCGGCGGAAGAAGACGCTCGAGCAGGCGAAGGGCTACTACGGGCGCAAGCACTCGAGCTACCGGTTCGCGAACGAGCAGGTCATGCGGTCGGGCAACTACGCGTACCGCGACCGGCGGGTCCGCAAGCGCGAGTTCCGGCGCCTGTGGATCGTCCGGATCAACGCCGCGGCGCGCCGCGAGGGCATGAGCTACTCGGAGCTGATGCACGGCCTGAAGAAGGCCGGCGTCGAGGTCAACCGCAAGATGCTCGCGGACATCGCCGTCCGCGACGAGGAGGCGTTCCGCCGATTTGCCGAGCTAGCCCGGGAGGCCGCGGCGGCCTGAGGCATTGTGCAGACCGCCGATGCGACTGAACCGGGCGCCGAGTTGGCGCCCTTTTTGTTGCCTGAGGCGAGCTGGTAGCTGGTAGCTGATGACGATCACGAGCAAGGACAACGAGAAGCTGAAACTGGTGCGGCGCCTCCATGAGCGCAAGCATCGCGATCGCGAGGGCCGGTTCGTGACCGAGGGCGAGGACCTCCTTGCCGCCGGTCGCGCCTCGGGCGCCGAGCCCCTGATGCTTCTGACCGAGGCCGGGTCGGGACTGGGCGGCGACGAGGTCGACAGCGCGCTGCTCGACGGCGTCTCGGCGCTGGGCTCGGGCACCCGCGCGATCGCGGTCTGGGAGCAGCGCTGGGTGGAGCGCCCCGAGGCGCTCTGCGTCTACCTGAACGGCGTGCGGGATCCCGGGAACGTCGGCGCGATCCTGCGTGCGGCGGACGCGCTGGGGGCGCGCAGCGTCGCGCTCGACCCGGACAGCGCCGACCCCTACTCGCCGAAGGCCACTCGAGCGAGCATGGGATCCGTCTTCGCCGTTGCGCTGGCGCGCTGCGAGGTCAGGGACACCCCGGCGCCGCGCGCGGGGATGAGCGCCCAAGGCGGGGCCTGGCCGCCGGCGATGCGGCCCGCCACGCTCTGCCTCGGCGCCGAGCGCGAGGGCCTCTCCGGCGAGGCCGCGGCGGCGTGCGACGAGATCTGGACCATCCCGCTCACCGGCCAGGCAGAGTCGCTGGGCGTGGCCGCGGCGGCTGCGATCGCGCTGGAGCGGATATCGTCGGCCGCCGCCGACGGGGAACTATGAACGGGGTCGATCGGATCAACGAGCTGCGTGCCGAGGCCGAGTCCGCGATCGCCGCGGCCGGCGACTCGGCCGCGCTCGAGGAGCTTCGGGTCCGGTTCCTCGGTCGCAAGTCCGAGCTGACCGGGATCCTGCGCGGGATCGGCGACCTCGAGCAGTCCGAGCGCGGCCCGGTGGGGTCAGGCGCGAACCAGGCGCGAGCGGCGATCGAGGAGCTCCTCTCCGCCCGGACCGCGGAGCTGGAGGGCGCCGAGCTCGACCGGGGCCTCGCTGAGGACCGGCTCGACGTGACGCTCCCCGGCACCCCGCCGGTCAGGACGGGGCACCTCCACCTGCTCAACCAGACGCGCCGGGAGATCGAGGACATCTTCATCGGCCTCGGCTATCGCGTGATGGACGGGCCCGAGGTCGAGCACGACTTCTACAACTTCACCGCGCTCAACCACCCGCCCGGGCACCCGGCGCGGATGCTCCAGGACACCTTCTACGTCGCGCCCGAGAGCCTCGCCGAAGGCGTCGTCAACGAGCACGGGCTGCCGCCCGGCCCAAGGGATGTGCTGCTTCGCACCCACACCTCGCCGAACCAGGTGCGCGCGATGCAGGAGCACGAGCCGCCCCTCTTCATCATCGTCCCGGGCACCGTCTACCGCCGCGACACGATGGACGCGACGCACCTTTCGGTCTTCTCGCAGGTGGAGGGCCTCGCCGTGGGCGACGACATCACGCTCGCGGACCTGGCCGGCACCCTCGACGAGGTCGCCAAGGCGTTGTTCGGGCCCGAGCGCGAGACGCGGCTCAAGCCGGACTTCTTCCCGTTCACCGAGCCGAGCGTCCAGGTCGACGTCTCGTGCTTCCGTTGCGGCGGCAGCGGCCTGATAGAGGGCGTGCGCGACCCGGTCTGCAAGGGCGTCGGCTGGATCGAGATCCTCGGCGCCGGCATGGTCGACCCGAACGTGTACGGGTTCGTGGCCGAACACGGCTACGACCCGGACCGCGTGCAGGGATTCGCGTTCGGGATGGGAATCGAGCGGATCGCCTTCCTCAGGCACGGCGTGCCCGACCTGCGGATCTTCTACGAGAACGATGTCCGCTTCCTGAAGCAGTTCACGTGAAGGTCCCGTTCTCATGGCTGCGGGAGTACTGCGATCCCGGCATCGGCGCCGAGGAGCTCGCCGAGCTGCTCTCGATGCGGGCGGTCGAGGTCGAGAGGGTGAGCACCGTGGGACCGCCGTCGCCCGAGGGGTTCGTCGTCGGGCACGTGCTCGCCGCCGAGAAGCACCCGGACGCCGACCGTCTCACCGGTCTGCACGGTCGACGCCGGCGACGGCGAGCGCACGATCGTCTGCGGCGCCCCGAACGTCGCCGCCGGCCAGACCGTCGCGGTTGCGCCTCCCGGCGCCGTGATGCCGGGCGGCCAGGTGCTCGGCAAGGCCAAGCTCCGCGGCGTCGAATCGGCCGGGATGATCCTTGCCGAGGACGAGCTCGAGCTCGGCGACGACCACGCCGGGATCATGGTCCTGGGTGACCTCGGCCTGGCGCCCGGAACGCCGCTCAGCGAGGTGATCCCCGTCACGGAGCAGGTGCTCGAGCTCGACCTGAACCCGAACCGCTCGGATTGCCTGGGCGTCTACGGCGTCGCCCGCGAGGTCCACGCGGTCACCGGAGCGCCGCTCGCGCCCCCGCCGTGGGAGCGGGACGCCGAGGCGACCGGCGGGGGGACGGTCGAGGACCTCGCGTCCGTCAAGGTCGAGGTGCCGGAGCTCTGTCCGCGCTTCACGGCGCGCGCGTTCACGGGGATCTCGATGGCGCCGTCACCCCTGTGGCTGCGCGCCCGGCTCGCCGCGGCCGGCCAGCGGCCGATCTCGAACGTCGTCGACATCACCAACTACGTGATGCTCCTGACCGGCCAGGCCCTGCACGCGTTCGACCTCGACAAGGTGCCCGCCGGCGAGGTGATCGTGCGCCGGGCCCGGGACGGCGAGACGATGACGACCCTCGACGGCGTCGAGCGGAAGTTCGACGACGAGATGGTGTTGGTCTGCGACCGCGAGCAGCCGACCGGCATCGCCGGCGTGATGGGCGGCCAGGTCTCGGAGGTGTCGGACGCCACGACCAGGGTCCTGCTCGAGGCGGCGACCTGGAACGGCCCGAACGTGCTGCGCACCTCCTACGAGCTCGGCCTGCGCTCGGAGGCCTCGACACGGTTCGAGAAGCAGCTCCACCCCGCCCTGACGATCCGCGCGCAGCGGGTCGCCTCGCGCTTGATCTGCGAGCTGGCCGGGGCGGAGCTCGTCCCGGGAACGATCGACGTGGCCACCGAGCCGCCCGCGCCGCACCTGATCACGCTTCGCGGGTCGCGGGTCGCGGGGCTGCTGGGCGTGGCGATCGATCGCGACGAGGCGGCGACGAACCTCGGCCGCCTCGGGTTCGAGGTCGAGCCGGAGGGCGACGACGACCTCCGAGTCGAGATCACTCCCGAGCGCCACTACGACGTCTCGCGCGAGGTGGACCTGATCGAGGAAGTCGGGCGCCTCCACGGCCTCGAGAAGCTCCCCCGCACCCTGCCGTCGCACGGCGCCCGCCGCGGGGAGCTCACGCGCGAGCAGCGCCTCCGGCGCCGGGCCGAGGATGCGCTCCGCGATCTCGGGTTCGACCAGTCGATCGGCTGGCCGCTGGTGGCGCCCGTGCTGGCCGACCGGCTGCGGCTGTCGGCGGACGACGAGCGCCGGGCACGGGCGGTGCGGATCGCCAACCCGCTCTCCGAGGACGGCTCGCTGCTCCGCACCATGCTCGTCGGCAGCCTCCTCGACGCCGCCCGTTACAACCTGGCGCGCGACGCCGACGGCGTCGCGCTGTTCGAGTCGGGGCGGGCCTATCTGGCCGACGCAGCGCCCGACGAGGGCGGCACCGCGGCCGGCGCCTTCCCCGGCACGATGCCGGCGCCCGACCGCGAGCCGCACCGGTTCGCGGCCCTGCTGGTCGGGCCGCTCACGCCACCCGCGTGGCGGGGCGAGGCCGGCGAGGGCGACTTCTTCACTCTCAAGGGCGTGCTGGAAGCGGTAGCCGCGAGCCTGGGAACGTCCGTCTCGCTCGAGCCCCACAGCGAGCCGTTCCTGCACCCGGGTCGCGCCGCCGCGATCTCGATCGCCGGCGTGAGCGCGGGATGGATCGGCGAGCTCCACCCGGCGGTCGCCCGCGAATGGGATCTGCCGAGCGGGACCGCGTTCGAGATCGATGCAGCGCCGCTCTTCGCGGCCGCTCAGAGCGGGGAGGAGCTCTACGAGGACGTCACCACCCATCCGGCGGTGCTCCAGGACCTCGCCGTCGTCGTGCCCGAGGACACGCCCGCCGAGCACGTTCGCTCGACCGTTGACGAGGCGGGCGGCGACCTGCTCCAGAGCGTTCGGATCTTCGACCTCTATCGCGGCGACCAGGTCGGCGAGGGCCGGAAGAGCCTTGCCCTGCGGCTCGAGTTCCGGGCGTCCGACAGGACCCTCACCGACGAGGAGGTGGCGGGGCGCCGGGAGGAGATCGCGCGGGCCCTGGAGGCGATCGGGGGCTCGCTGCGTGTCTGATCAGGCGAAGGCAAGCGTGCTCGTCGCCGGGGCGAGCGGATTCAGCGGGGCGCTGGCCGCGCGGCTCGTGTGGGGGCATCCGCGACTCGAGCTTGCGGCGGTCACCTCGAGGAGCGAGGCGGGGAGGCGGCTCGACGAGATCTACCCGCGACACAGGGTGCCGCTTCAGCTCACGGAGCTCGACCTCGAAGAGCTCGACGGAGTCGACGCCGCGATCGTCGCCTATCCGCACGGGGCCGCCGCTCCGCTGGTCGCCGAGCTGCGCGAGCTCGGTGCGACCGTGGTCGACCTCTCCGCCGACTTCCGCCTGCGCGACCCCGAGGAGTACGAGCGCTGGTACGGCGAGCACGGCGCGCCCGCGCTCCTCGACGAGGCCGTCTACGGCCTGACGGAGCTGAACCGCGACGCGGTCCGCGAGACGTCGCTGGTGGCGAACCCCGGCTGCTACCCGACGGCGGCGCTGCTTGCCCTCGCACCGCTGGCCGAGGCCGGGCTGATCGACGGCGTCGTCGTCGACGCCAAGTCGGGGGTGTCCGGCGCGGGCCGGGGCGGGGGAGACGCGCTGCACTTCTCCACGGTCGACGAGAACTTCAAGCCGTACAAGGTCGACGGCCACCGCCACTCGCCGGAGCTCGCGCAGGAGCTCCGTGGCCTCGGCGCCACGGGGAACGTGACGTTCGTGCCGCACCTGCTTCCGCTCGACCAGGGGCTGCTCGCGAGTTGCTACGTGACGCCCACGCGCGAGACCGACGAGGCCGAGCTCCGCGACCTCTACCTGGGCCGCTACGCGGACGAGCGGTTCATCGAACTGGTGGACGCCCCGCCCGGCGTCGCCGACGTCCGCGAGACGAACTACTGCCGCGTGCACGTCGCGCTCGACCGCGAGGGAGGCCGCGTGATGGCGTTCGCCGCGATCGACAACCTCTGGAAGGGCGCCGCCGGGCAGGCGATCCAGAACCTGAACCTGATGCTGGGGTTCGATGAGGGGGAGGGGCTGCGGTGAGCATGCAGCATGCAGCTCGCAGCTCGCAGAGCTTCTTCCGGTCGCGCTGGGTGCAGGCCCCGGACGGGGTCGAGGAGATGGACCCGGCGGTGCTTGCCCCCGGGTTCCGGGCGGGCGGCGTGCACTGTGGACTCAAGGGCGGCGGCGAGACGGATGTCGCGGTGCTCGCCTGCGACGGGCAGGCTGTCTCGTCGGCGATCCTGCTCACCCCCAACGCCGCGGCCGCGGCCCCAATCCGCGTCTGCCGTGAGGAGCTCGACCAGGCGGCGGTCAGGGCCGCGGTGGTCAACTCGGGCAACGCGAACGCCGCGACCGGCGAGCAGGGGTACGCGGACGCGATCGCGATGCAGCGCGCGACCGCGACCGCGCTCGGGTTCGAGCCGCGAGCTGTCGCGGTGGCGGAGACCGGTGTGATCGGGGTTCCCATGGTCGTCGGCCCCGTGCTCGACGGGATCGAGCGGGCGGCCGCAACGCTGGCGACGGACGGCGGCGCCGAGTTCGCCCGCGCGATCATGACCACGGATCGCGGCCCCAAGCAGTGCACGCTGCGGGCAGGGGGAGTGACCGTCTCCGCCCAGGCGAAGGGCGCCGGAATGATCGAGCCCGGTTTCGCCACCATGCTCTGCTTCGTGCAGACCGATGCCCAGGTTCCCGATCCCGAGGACGCGCTGCGCCGCGCTGTTGCCGGCTCGTTCGAGCGGATCACGGTGGACGGCCAGATGAGCACCAACGACACGGTCCTCCTCCAGACAACCGGCGCCGCCGGGAAGCCGCTGCCCGAAGGCCTCCTCGACACTGTCATGCTGCAGCTCGCGCTCGAGGTCGTCGCCGACGGCGAGGGCGCCGACCGGGTCGGGCGGGTGGAGGTCACCGGCGCCGCCGACGCCGACGAGGCCGAGCGGGTCGCGCGGGCGATCGCGAACTCGCCGCTCGTCAAGACGGCGCTTACCGGCCGGGACGCGAACTGGGGCCGGATCGCGCAGGCCGCCGGGATGGCGCTGGCTGGCGAGGAGCTCGCCGAGCCGGGCCCGCACTCGATCGACTTCGAGGAGCTGGGGACGGACACTCCGGAGGCCGAGATCGGGATCGCGCTCGGCCGCGGTGAGGCGAGCGCGCACGTCTACTTCTCGGACCTCACCCACGAATACATCCGGATCAACGCGGAGTACACGACGTGACGCCGGAGCGAAGGACGCAGGAGGGCGTCGCCAGCGTTGAGACGCTGCTCGAGGCGCTCCCGTACATCCGGCAGTTCCACGGCCGCACGGTCGTGATCAAGTACGGCGGCGCCGCGATGCGCGAGGAGGGGCTGCGCGAGGCGTTCGCGACCGACGTGGTGCTGCTCAAGTACGTCGGCCTCAACCCGGTCGTGGTGCACGGCGGAGGCCCCGACATCACCGAGTACATGAAGCGCCTGGGGATGGAGGTCCGCTTCCACGAGGGGCTGCGCGTCTCCGACCCGGAGACCGTGGAGGTGGCCAAGATGGTGCTCCTCGGCAAGGTCAACTCGGACATCGTCAACCGCATCAACCGCCACGGCCAGCCCGCCGTCGGGCTCTCGGGCGAGGACGGCGCGATGTTCTCGGTCCGGCCGGTCGACAACGCCGACCAGGTGGGGAACGTCGGCGAGATCGAGCGCGTCGACGTGGACGTCCTCAACCACATCGCGGTCGACTACATTCCCGTGGTCGCGTCGGCGGCGGCCGACGTCGAGGGGAACTCCTACAACGTGAATGCCGACGCCGCGGCCGGCAAGGTCGCCGCGGCGCTGCGCGCGCACAAGGCGATCTTCCTCACCGACGTGCCGGGCTGGCTCGAGGATCCCGAGGACCCACAGAGCCTGATCTCACGCGCGACGGTGGACGAGGTCGAGCGCGCGCTCGGCGACGTCGAGGGCGGGATGCGCCCGAAGCTGAACGCGATCGTCGAGGCGATCCGGGGCGGCGTGGGCTCGGCCCAGATCATCGACGGCCGGCGCCCGCACAGCCTCCTGCTCGAGCTGTTCACCGTCGCGGGCATCGGGACGATGGTGACTCCTTGAGCCTCCGCGCCCTGGAGGCTCGCTACACGATGCCGACGTACCTGCGCGCGGACGTCGAGTTCGTGCGCGGCGAGGGCGTGCGGCTCTGGGACGCGGACGGGAAGGAGTACCTGGACTTCTTCGCGGGGCTCTCGGTCCACAACGCGGGCCACTGCCATCCGCGGATCGTCGCCGCGATCACTCAGCAGGCGGCGCGGTTCGCCGGCTCGTCCAACCTGTTCCTCTCGGAGCCGGCCCTGCGTCTCGCCGAGCGCCTCTCGGGCTCGAGCCTCGGCGGCAAGGTCTTCCTCTGCAACTCGGGCACCGAGGCCGCGGAGTGCGCGATCAAGCTCGCCCGCAAGCACGCCCGCGCTCGCGACGACGTCTACCCGGAGATCGTCAGCCTCGACGGCGGCTTCCACGGCCGCACCCTCGGCGCGCTTGCGGCGACGCCCCGCCTCGCCGACGACGACCGCTTCGGGCCGCTTCCACGCGGCTTCGTCGCCGTGCCGCGCGACGACCCGGACGCCCTGCGTGAGGCGGTCCGCCCCGAGACCGCGGCCGTCTTGATCGAGCCGATCCAGGGCGAGGCCGGGATCTTCCCGATCGCGGACGAGGTGCTCGTCGCGGCCCGCGAGGCCTGCGACGCGACCGGCGCGCTGCTGGTCTTCGACGAGGTCCAGACGGGGATGGGGCGGACGGGCACCCTCTGGGCCCACGAGCAGCTCCCCGTCCGGCCCGACGTGATGACCAGCGCCAAGGCGCTCGGCGGCGGTCTGCCGGTGGGCGCGGTGGTCACGGCGCCGGCGCTCGGCGACGTGTTCGAGCCCGGCGATCACGGCTCGACCTTCGCGGGCGGACCGGTCGGGGCGGCCGCCGCTCTGGCGGCGCTCGACCTGCTCTCAGACGAAGAGCTGCTCGGCGGCGTCCGTGACATGGGCGAGCGGTTCATGGCGGGCCTCGGCGAGCTCGAGGCGGTGACCGAGGTGCGCGGGCGCGGCCTGATGATCGGAGTCACCCTGGCCGACGGCGCCGACGCGCAGGCGGTGCGCGACCGCGCCCTCGAGGCCGGCCTGGTGATCAACTGCCCGGGACCCGGGATGCTGCGCTTCCTGCCGCCCCTGATCGTCGGTGGGAACGAGGTCGACGAGGCACTGGAGCTCCTCGTACAGGCGCTCGGCTGACGGCCGTCGGCCCGGCTCCGTATCGTGCGCGCCATGCACGAGGACCCCACGCGCCACATGCCAGCCGAGCCCGACCCAGGCGAGCCGCCGCCCGGCGGGTCGGAGGGCGGCGGGATGAGCCGCGGAGCCAAGGTCGCGATCGCGCTCCTTGCCGCGCTCGTCGTCGGCCTCGGGGTGGCCCTGGCGGTTGTCGCATCCGATGACGGCAGCGACGACGAGCCGGCCCCGGCGACCTCGAGCACCACGTCCGCGACGACGACGTCGAGCACCACGACGTCGAGCACCACGACGACCTCCGACACGACGACGACAGACGACACGACGACGACCGACGACGACGGGACGACGACCACGGATACGACGACCACGGGCGACGACGACGATTCGGGCAGTGGGTCCGACGGCAGCGGTTCGGGCGGGATCTCCCCGTAGGGAGGGCTCCTCCGGTCCGCGCGCCATGGCTGACGGTTCGCGGTGCGCGCGCTCGTTCTGACACAGCACTTCCCTCCCGAGATCACGGCTGGCAGCTTCCGGCTCGGGCCGTTTGCCGAGGCACTGGCGCGGGCCGGCCACGAGGTCGACGTGGTCTGCCCGGTTCCCAACCACCCGGCGGGAGTGATCGAGCCCGCGTACCGCGGCCGGCCTCTCGTCCGAAGGTCAACCGGGCTCCTGCGCGTGCACCACATCTGGGTTCACGCGCGGCCGCGCAAGACGATGCTGACCCGGCTCGGCCAGTACGGCTCGTACGCCGCAGGGGCGACCCTCGTCGGCAGCGCCCTGCCGCGGCCCGACGTCGTGCTCGCGAGCTCGCCTCCGCTGACCGTCGGCGCCGCCGGAGCAGCGGTGGCGGCTCGCCACCGTCGCCCGTTCGCGTTCGACGTTCGCGACCTGTGGCCCGAGTCGGCGGTCGCACTGGGAGAGCTGTCGGAGGGGCGAGCGGTGCGGGCGGCGGCCGCGCTCGAGCGCCGTCTCTACCGGCGGGCCGACCTGGTCCTGACCGCAAACCAGGCATTCGGCCGAGCGATCGAAGACCGCGGCGCGCGTGGCCCGGTCGAGGTGATCACGAACGGGACGACCCGGGAGTGGATCGCCGCCGGCGAGGCCGAGGCCGATCGGGCCGGCCTCGGGATGCCTGCCGACCGTTTCATCTGGGCGTATGCCGGCAACCTCGGGCTGGCGCACGCCCTCGACGAGGCGATCGATGCCGCCGGCGCGCTGGGCGACGAGTTCCGGTTGCTGATCATCGGCGCGGGCCCCCGCCGGGCCGCCCTCGAGCGGCGCGCGGCCGAGCTCCCACCCGGGCTGGTGGAGTTCCGCGACCTGATGTCACCCGCCGACGCGGCCCGGCACCTGCGGGCAGCCGACGCGGTGCTCGTTGCCGAGCGCCAGGCGATGACCGTCTCCGCGAAGCTCTACGACTGCTGTGCGATCGGGCGTCCGCTCGTCGCGGTCTGCCACGGCGAGCTTGAACGTCTCATCCGCGAGCACGGCGTCGGGATCACGGTCGAGCCCGACAACCCGGAGGCGTTGGCAGGGGCGATACGCCGCGTTCGCGACGACGCCGAGCTGGGCCCGGGACTGGTCCGCCGGGCACGGGGCTTCGCCGCCGACCACCTGCGCGAGCGCGAGGCCGACCGCGTCGTCGGGCTGCTCGAGGGGCTCGCCGCCGGCGAACGCTGATACCGCGTCCGCGCGGCGCCGCTCCCGACTTGGGTGCGTTCGAAGTCGGTTGACCGTACGCTCCGCGGGCATGCGACGGATCCACGGACTGAGACACGTGCCTGAGGCACCGCGGGGACCGGAGGCGAGACCATGAGAATCGTGATCTGCGCGGTGCAGGCGCCGACCCAGCCCTTCGACGGCTTTCGCCTCCAGCTCGACCGCATCGGAGCCGGCCTTGCCCGCAGGCACGACATCACCTTGCTCGCGCTCGTGCCGGCGGACGAGCCGGTCCCCTCGCTGGAGTGGGGCGAATTGGTGCCGGTGCCCCTGAACAGGCAGGGCTTGCCGGCGAAGGTCGGCGCCGCGCTCTCCGCTCTCCTCGGACGACGCCCGAAGTCGGTGGGCCGCATCACGCCGCCGATGGCGGCGGCCCTGGAGAGCCTGCTCACCGAGCGCACGTTCGACGTCGCACAGGTCTCGGGCCCCCAGCTCGGGGGCCTCCCGGGCGTCGCGAAATCGTTGGGGTCGCTTCCCGCCGTGCTCACCGCTCTCGACGCCTGGGATCTCAACGTCGTCGCCGAGGCACGCACCGGGTCGCCGCTCATGCGTCCCTATTACTTCCTCGAGAAGCGCAACGTCCGCCGCTTCATGGCCCGCGAGTTCGCTCATTACCGTCGCGTCGTCGTCGTTTCCAACCGGGACGAGCGCGCGCTCCGCGAACTCAACCCGGACCTGAAGGTCGAAACTGTGCCCAACGGCGTCGACGTCGATGCGTTCCGGCCCAACCCGGCGGTGACGCCGGAGCCGGGGTTGGTCGTGTTCACCGGAGCGATGCACTGGGCGCCCAACATCGAGGCGGCGCGGTTCCTCGCGACCGAGATCCTGCCCCGCCTGCGAGGCCTCGACCCCCGCGCGCGGCTTGCGATCGTCGGCCGCAATCCGGCGCCGGACGTCCAGCGGCTGGGCGGAATCGACGGCGTGGAGGTGACCGGCGAGGTGCCGGACATCCGCACCTGGCTCTGGCGGGCGGAGGCGTTCGCATGCCCGATGGTGAGCGGTACCGGGATCAAGAACAAGTTGCTCGAGGCCCTGGCCTGCGCCACCCCGTGCGTGGCGACCGCGCATGCGTGTGAGGGCATCAGGGTCGTTCCAGGCGAGGATCTCCTCGTGGCCGATTCGGCGGCGGGCCTGGCGGAGGGGCTCGCGACGCTCCTCGACGACGCGGAGCTGCGTCGCCGGATCGGCAGCCGAGGCCGCGATGCCGTCGTCGCCGGCAACAGCTGGGATGCCGCGGTGCGCGCCTACGAGACGATCTTCGAGCAGGAACTTGCCGGCGACCGGGAGCGGTCCGAGGATCGCGCTACCCCCGAATAGGAACCGCCGGTGACGGTCCTGAACACATGGCAGCGCGAGGGCGAGGACGGATCCGTTGCCATGTTCGCCATGGTGCAGTGCGACGGCTGCTTCCCGCCCGATCTGATCGACGGAACGGCCGAGGCCCTGCGGGCGGCCGGCTGGCGCTTCGACGATTTCGAGCGCGGCCCGCACCGCTGCCCGCTTTGCCCGTCCTCCGGCACCCGACAGCCGCGCCCGGCTCTCCTCTCAGGCGATCCGGCGCTGCCCAACATGATCGTCATCGGCGCTGCCAAGAGCGGGACCACAAGCCTCCATCGCTACCTGTCGTCCCATCCGGAGATTCAGATGCCGGACGTCAAGGAGCTCCGCTTCTTCCAGGACCCGCGCTGCCTGGAGCGACTCGACGACTACTCCCGGTTCTTCGATGCGGGTGCGCCGGTGCGGGGGGAGGCAACGCCGGCGTACACGGCTTACCCGCTCGTTCCCGGAGTACCGGAGCGGATCCGCGAGGCGATTCCCGGGGCGAAGCTGATCTATGTCGTCCGCGAGCCGGCCGAACGGGCCATCGCCGCGTACGCGGAGGCGCGGGTCTGGGAGAAGGAGCGGCGCAGCGCCGACGAGGCGCTCAGCGACCTCGACAACCCCTACAACGCATACCTCGCCGAGAGCCGGTACGCGACGCAGCTCGAGCGCTATCTCGCCCTCTTTCCGCGCGAGCAGATCCTGGTGGTCTCGCAAGGGGACCTGCTGGAACGGCGTAGCGAGATCCTGCGCCGCGTCTTCCGCTTCCTCGGGGTCGACGAGGAGTTCACGTCCCCGCGGTTCGAGGAGCTAGCCAACACTCGCCAGCAAAAGCGCCGGCGCAACCGGGTCGGCCGGATGCTCCGCAGCTCGCCTCTCATGGAGGTCGTGCTGCGGATCCCGAAGCGGCCGCGGGCGCTGCTGCTCCGGCCGCTGCGCCCGCTGATGTCGCGGCCCCTCGAAGTCACCATCGACCCGGGGGTGCGCGGCCGGCTCGAGGACGCTCTCGAGGGCGAGATCGAGCGGCTGACCGCGATGATCGGGCCGCTGTCCGCTCGGGTCAGCTGAGACCGACCCTAGGCCGCCGTCTTCTCGTCAACGCCTGGGGCCGCCCCCACGAGCCGGCGCAGGACCGGGATTCGCTCGAGCTCCGGGAAGGTCTCCCCGAGGGCGAGCTCATGACGAGCGACCGCGAAGACGGCACCGGCGGCCACGAGGATCATCACGATGCCCACGGCTGCCGGCGGGGAGAGCACGAGCTGGACGCCGATCGCAACGGCCGCCGCGGCCACCATCGTCGCGAATGCCGGCACCGCCTGCGGGAGGATGCCGTGGACCGACGTGTGTCGCGCCACCCCGACCTGGCGAATGACGTTGAGAACGACGTACGTCGCGGCAGTCGCGGCCGCCGCGCCCACGGCGTCGAAGGGCGGTATCAACGCCAACGAGAGGGCGAAAATGGTCGCGACGGTGGCCAGATTGGCCACCACGGTGAACCGCACCCGCCTGAACACGTCGAGCATGGCGGCGTTGCTCCCGGTCGCCGTGTCGATGAACACGCCGATCGCGAGCACGCCCAGCACGGCTCCCGCGGGTTCGTACTCCTCGCCGAACAGCAGCACGGTCAACGGCTCCCCGAGCACGACGCAGGTGAGCATGATCGGGAACGCGAGCACCCCGGTCCAGACGGTTGTCCGCCAGTAGAGGCGGTTCAGCTCCGCCGCGTCCGAGCGAACGTAGAGGCGCGCGGCGAGCGGGACCAGCAAGGTGCTGAAGCTCGTGAGCACGTAGGCCATCGTTCCCGCCACGGGCGCGACCGCCCGGAACTCCGCGACGTCGGTTGCCGTCGCAAGGACGCCGAGCATGATCGCGCCCGCCCCGGCGACGAGCGCGCCGGTGATATCGGTCGAGAACAGCGGGACGGTGAAGCTGAGGACCTCGCGCGCCGGCACGGTCAGACGGCCCGGACGGAGTCGCTCCAGCAGGTTGTGCTGCCGCAGGACGCGGGCCAGCAAGGGCACGTACAGCATCAGGCCCAGCACGCCGGTCGCGACGTAGCCGACGGTCAGGAAGACCACGTCCTGGTCCTGCGCGATCAGCAGGACGACGACGATGAGCCGGAACAACGGGGTCAGCACGAACCTGCGCGCGACGACCGCGCGCGGCCGCCCGAATACTGCAAACACGGCGTCGAGCACCGAGCCGAGCGCCTCGATCGGCGCCATCAGCGCGAGGAGCACGAGCACGGTGACCGCGGTCGAGTCGTCGGCAAACGACCCCGCGATGGCCCCCCGGAAGCCCGCGATGATCAAGACGACGGCGGTGCCCATGGCGAGCACCGTGCCCACCGCGAGCGCGAACGTGCCCGCGACGCGCGGGAGGTCGCCGGTCTCCTCGTAGAGCGGCATGTACCTGGCGGCGCCACGACGCATCCCGAACCGCGCCACGGCCTCGCCGAGCAGCGCCACGGAAAGCGCGAAGGCGAATACGCCGTAGCTCTCCTGGGAGAGGTAGCGGACGATCAGTATCTGGACCGCGAGGTTGACGATCACCGCGAAGCCCTGGCCCGCGAGGAGCAGGGTCGAGCCTCTGATCTGGGCCCTGGACGCGCTGCCGCCGGCGGCGCTCACGACCCGGTGTCCCTCACCACGACTCGTAGGCTCCGAGATCGGCCGCCTCGCCCGGCGGGCGCCGCGAGCGACTGGCGCTCACTCGGCCCTGGGCCCTTGGGCGTCTCCTCGTGCCACGCGCGGGATGGTATGCGCACAGGCCGACGTCGGTGAGCGCTAGCCTTGGGCTGCATGAGCGACGTGGTCGTCCTCTGCTACCACGCGCTCAGCCATGACTGGCCGGCCCCGCTTTCGGTTCGGCCCGAGCGATTCGAGCAGCAGCTCGAGTTGATGCTCGAGCGGGGGTACGAGGGGGAGACATTCACACAGGCGTTGCTCGGCTCGCGGGCGCGGAAGAGCCTGGTGGTCACCTTCGACGACGGATTCCGGTCGGTGCTCGATCGCGCCCTGCCGGTCATGGAGCGGCTGCGGGTTCCGGGCACCCTGTTCGCCGTCACGCGGTTTGCGGCCCACGGCGAGCCGCTTGTCTGGGACGGGATCGACCAGTGGCGCGACGGACCGTACGCCGACCAGCTCGCGAGCATGTCGTGGGACGACCTCCGGGGGCTGGCCGAAATGGACTGGGAGATCGGTTCGCATACCTGCACGCATCCCCGTCTGACCACGCTCTCCAACGAGCAGCTCGCGGCGGAGCTGCGTCGCTCGCGCCAGGAATGCGCCGAAGCGATGGGCCGCTGCGACTCCATCGCCTACCCCTACGGCGACGTTGATCAGCGGGTGGCCGCCGCCGCGGCCGCCGCCGGCTACCGGGCCGGCGCAGCGCTTCCCGGCCGCCTTCACCGGGGGCGCGTGTTCGAGTGGCCGCGAATCGGCGTCTATTGGGACGACGACATGCGCCGGTTCAAGCTCAAGGTCTCGCGAGCGGTGCGGGCCGCCCGCATCCTGGCGCGCCGCTGAGGTTCGCTAACCGGAGCGCCTTCGCGCGGCCAGGGCCAGCAACGCCGGGCCGAGGCCGAACAGCACCCATAGGCGCTTGTCCACCCCGTTCGAGATGAAGAACGCGGCCCCCAAGAGGCCGAGCGTGGCGACGATGACGCCACGTGCGATCGTGTCCATCGCCAGGTCGCCGGCCCGGTAGAAGAGCTCTGCCGCACGCCACGAGGCGACCAGGCTGCCGAGCGCAACGGCCAGGAAGATCGCGAGGCCGATCACTCCGGTCTCGGCAAGCAGCTGCAGGTAGGCGTTGTGCACCACGTGGGGGTTGTCGACGATGAGGTCGGCGCGTTCAACCGCGCCCGGCTCCCGGAGGTACTCGTCCGCCACCGACGGGTAGTTGTTGAGCCCGACGCCCTCGACGGGATTGGCCTCGGTCATCCGCCATGCGACCGTCCAGAGATCCGATCGCCCGCTGCCGCCGTTGTCGAAGTCGGTGACCCGGTCCCAGGCCGTGGGCGAGACCGAAAACCATGCGATGGCGACGCCGACGACGATCGTGAGGCTCGCGAAGACCCACGCCCGCCTGCGTTTGAAGACGACCAGCGCCGCGATCAGGGCGACGATGGCGGCCACGATGCCTCCACGGGACTCGGATGCGACCAGCCCGAGGCTCAGCATGAGTGCCGCGCCGAGCAGCAGCCAGCGCCCGGAGAAGCTACCCACCGCGGCCCGGAGGCACAGGGCGAGCACGATGGCCGGCACGAGCCCGGCCGCGAGGAAGTTCGGATCCCCCACCCCACCTTCGAGCCGGCCCTCGGTGGCCGTCTCGATCGCGGTTGCGGACGTCGTGAGGCTCCCGCTGACGATCCCTTCGGAGACCGCAAGGACCGCCCCGACGACGAACGCGGCGAGCAGGAGGCGAACGACCTCTTCGCTCGACACCGTGGTGGCCACGATCAACATCAGCAGCGCCACCGCGTACCAGTGCCAGAGGTCCGCATAAACCCCGCCGCGGTCGTCGGCCCAGAGAACCGAGAGCGAATACCACAGGAGCAGTGCGCAGACCGAAAGCCAGACCGTTGCGGTGCGGCGAAACATCTCGGCCGCGTGATCGCGCAGCCCGGAGATCGCAAAGACCCAGACCCCGACCACGAGAAGTCCGCCGGCCTTGGCCGCGAGGTTGAACGCGGACGAGCCCTCGAGGAATACGAGTGGGAACCAGAGGACGAGCGCCAGCTGCAGGTTCGCGATCGCGATCGGCAGGTAGATCAGCCCAAGCAGCAGGGCGATGCCGAGGCGAGTCTCGGCGACCAGCGCAGCGCCGACCAGGGCAGCCGATAGCAGGGTGGCCGCCGACACCGCCGACACCAGGTCGCTCGTCGGCGAAATCGGTCGCTTTCCGAGCTGCTCAACGGGGGCAGAACTGGCGCTTCCGCTCACCGCGCGAGTGTAGTGCGAGGGCCGTCCCACGACCCAACCTGCCGCCCCTTGTGCAGGCGAGGCGTCGTAGACTGTCCCGGGTACTTTGACGCCAGGAACCAACGTAAGCCCACTCCAGAGCACCGGGGAGGCGGGCGCCATTCGCCCGCTCCTGCGTGCGATTCAGGCGCATCGCCTCTTCGTGGTGCTCACGATGGCCGCGGCGCTCGCTGGAGCGATCGCCTTTCTGGCGCTGAGGGCGCCGACGTACGAAGCCACGGCCAACGTCCTGGTCAACCCGCTGCCGCAGGACGACCAGACCTTCATCGGCTTCGACATCCTGCGTGACTCAGGCGACGCCACCCGCACGGTGCAGACCGCCGCGACGCTGCTCGAGTCGACCCTTGCCGCGGAGCAGACCGCGGAGGCGCTCGGCGATGACTGGACCGCCGACAAGGTCCTCAACGCGATCAGCGTCGAGCCCCTGGGCGAGAGCAACATCGTCGGCGTCACGGGCGCCGCCGAGGAGGCGGCGTTGTCGGCGCGGCTCGCGGATCAGTTCGCCGAAAGCGCTCTGGACGTCCGCTCTCAGCAGCTTTCGCGCGCCATCGACGCCGCGATCCCGCGTTTGGAGGCCCAGCTCGAGCCGCTCCCGGACAGCAGCCCGAGCGCTGTGGTCCTGTCGGAGCGGTTGAACAGCCTGCGGGCGATCCAGGAGACCGGCGACCCCACGCTGACGCTCCAGCAGCCGGCCACGATTCCCGATTCGCCCACCGGCGCAGGTGCGGTCATCATCATCCCGCTGGTGCTGATCGCCGGATTCGCCCTGGGATCCGGCGGAGCGCTGTTGCGAGATCTCTTGTCGCGCAGGATCGGCGATGCCGAGGAGGCGCTGGCGCTGCACCCGATGCCGGTCCTTGCCCGCATTCCCACCCTGTCCCGGCGGGAGCTTCGGCCGCTTCCCGGGTCCAAGTGGTACATGCCGCCTCAGATCCTTCAGCAGTACCAGTCGCTGGTCGTGCAGCTCGAGCAGCGCCGGCAGTTTCCCCGAGTGCTGTTGGTGACGAGCGCCAGCAAGGAGGACGGCAAGACCACGTCCGCGATCAACCTCGCGGTCGCCCTCGCCGCGACCGGGAAGAGCGTGGCTCTGCTCGACTGCGACTTCCGCCATCCAAGGATCGCGCAGACGCTGGAGATCGAGGACACGCGGCCGCTGAGCCAGATCGCCCAGCCCGCTACCGAGATCAAGGACCTGCTTGTCCGTCCGGTGGCGGAATGGCCGCTCTACGTTCTGCCCACCGCCCTCGAGCCGGGGTCGGGCGAAGCGCAGTGGGTCGACTTCGCGATGCGACGGCAGACGCGGCTCATCGACGATGCGCGCTCGTTCGCCGATTGCGTGGTCGTCGACACGCCACCGCTCGGCGTGGTCAGCGACGCGTTGCGGCTGATCCCGCGCGTTGACGACGTCCTCGTGGTCGTCAGGGTCGGGGCCACGATCCGCTCGGAGTTCAAGGTGATGGGCGAGTTGCTGGATCGCAGCGGGTACGAGGCGGAGGGTTGCATCCTGCTCGACGAGGCGGTGGCAACGACGGCCTACGGCTATGGCGCCTACCAGTACGGGGTGGGCACCGAGCTCGTGCTGGGCGGCGACGCCAGCAACGGGCCGGGCCGCGCGTGGTCCCCGGACGGCGTTGAGCTTCCCGCGCCGCCGTCGAGTCAGTGATCAGCCACTGAAGCCGCGCGCCGTGAGGCTCGCCGTCTATACGGACTACGAGTACTACCGCATCGACGGCGATGTCTACGCGGAGCGCGCGTTCGCGCTCTTCCTCGCGGGGTTGCGGGATCACTTCGACAGCCTCCTCCTGATCGGGCGGCTCAGCTCCGAGACTCATCGCGCGCGGTATCCGGTGGGGTCCGGGATCGGGCTGGCCCCACTGCCCTTCTATCCCAGCCTCGCCCGGCCATTCCAGGCGCTTCCCGCCCTCGGCCGCTCGCTGGCGATCTACTGGCGGTCGCTGGCCGACGTGGACTGCGTCTGGCTGCTCGGGCCCCATCCCCTCGCGATCGCCTTCGCCGTGCTTGCCGTGGCGCGGCGCCGGCGGGTCGTTCTCGGCGTTCGCCAGGACATGCCCGCTTACGTTCGCAGCCGCCACCCGGACCGCCCGTTGCTGCGCCTGGCCGCCTGGCTGCTCGAGGGTACGTTTCGAATCCTTGGGAGGCTCGTCCCGGTGGTGGCCGTGGGACCCGCGCTCGCTTCCAACTACCGGCACTCGAGGGAGCTGATGGAGGCCACCGTGTCGCTGATCGGCGAACGCGATCTCGTCGAGCCGGATGTCGCCCTCGAGCGAGCGTATGACGGGGAGGTCCGGGTGCTGGCCGTCGGCCGGCTCGACGAGGAGAAGAACCCACTTCTGCTCGCGGATGTTCTCGCGCGCCTGAACACGGACTCGCGGGCCTGGCGCTTGATCGTGTGTGGCGAGGGCGAGCTAGCGGACGAGCTGGACGCGCGCCTGAGCGCGCTCTC
This sequence comes from uncultured bacterium, assembly GCA_963753385.1. Taxonomy (GTDB): domain Bacteria; phylum Actinomycetota; class Thermoleophilia; order Solirubrobacterales; family 70-9; genus JALZKA01. The sequence continues at coordinate 65,566 of CAVWCC010000010.1, read as the reverse complement.
GCAACGAGATCGGGCCGAGCTGCGCGGGTACGTGGCGTTCGGGGCCGAGCTGATGGAGCTCTATCGCACCAGCCATCTCCTGCTCCACTGCTCATGGACCGAGGGCTTCCCGGCCGTCATCCCTGAGGCTTTCGCAGCCGGGCTGCCGGTTGTGGCCACGGACGTCGGCGGGGTCGCGGAAACGGTGGGCGAGGCGGCGCTCCTCGTGCCCCCGGGGGACGCGGAGGCGGCGGCGCAGGCGGCGCGCGCGATCGCATCCGACGAGGCGCTTCGCACGCGCCTCGTGCGGGCCGGCGGCGAGTATGCGGCAGCCCACACGCTCGAGGCGGAGACCAGCCGGCTGGCCGAATTCATCGCTGGTCGCCCCTGAGGCGCTCGGCGAGGTCCTCGATGGTTGGGCTCAGCGGGTTGAGCTCGGTGGCGAGAGCCAGCTCGGCCCGGGCCCGCGCCGGGTCCGATGTCCGGTGGAGCGCCGCCAGGAAGTAGTGGGAAGCCCACTCCTCCGGACGCTCGTCGACGGCCTCCTCGAACGCCGCGATCGCCTGCTCCCGCTCGCCTCGCGCCCGCGCGATCCCGCCCTCGGCCAGCAACGGCTCGATCGACAACGGATTCAGGGCCCGGGCGCGGTCGAGGTTCTTCTGGGCTGCGGCGGCGTCGTCGCGCCAGCCCGCGTACGCGGCGTCGACGTAGCGCTCGGCCAGGTACGGAGGGACCACGGTCAGCGCGAGGGCCACCGCGCCCGCCGCGGCGAGGTACCGCCAGGCCGTCGGGCGCTCACCCTCTGTGGACGTGCACGTGGGTGCACATGCGGATCCCAGCAGCGCGAAGACGGGGGCGGTGACCGCGGGGTACGTCCAGAACCAGTCGAGGGACGCGTGGGCCAGCCAGTACGTCCCGGCGGTCAGCGCGCACATGGCCAGTGCCGCCGCGGGCGGGCCGCTCCGACGGGCCCGCCAGGCTCCGACGGCTGCGCCCGCGAGCGCGAGCACCAACAGGATCAGTCCCGTGACGCCGAGCTCCGACAGGACCTCGAGCTCGACACTGTGCGCGTCGCGTGCGCTCTCGGTGCCCTCCTCGCTTCGGCCGAGCAGGTACTCGTACTGGTACCCGCCGCCCCCCAACCCGAGCACGGGCTCGTCGCCGGCGGCCTCGACCGCCACCCGCCAGAGGTCATCGCGCTCGGTTCCGGCGTAAACCCCAAACCGGCTGCCGGAGTCGTCGGCGCCCGGGCTGCCCTGGGTGAGGAACTCATCGGCGCGGTCGTCGACCCATCCGACCGGATCTCCGGTGGCGACCACGAACGCCAGCGCGCCGGCCGCGACGAGCGCTAAGGCGCCGCCGGCGACGACGCGGTTCGCGCGCTCGAGGGTTGCATCCGACGCCGGCTGGCGTCGTTCGAGCCATGCCGCCGCGCCACCGATCAGCACGGCCAGGGCCGCACCGCCCAGCGCCGAGCGACCCGCGGCACGGAGCTCGGATGTGTCCGGGCGCCCGCCGGCCTCGGCCGCCTGGTAGAGATCCGTCAGGGCAGGGAGCACGAGCAGCGCGGGCAGCACCGCGAGCGCCAGCCAGGCGACGGCTCGCGCGCGGTCCTTCGAGGCGATGAGGAACACCGCGAGGGCGCCCACCGCCGCGATCATCGACCCGCGGCTCTGACTCAGCATCGCCAGCTCCAGGCAGAGGGTCGAGATTCCGAGGGCGACACCGCGTAAGCGCCAGTCAAGCTCTCCGGTCGCCGCCAGCGCAACCGCCGGCCAGAGGGCAATCAGGAAGAACGCGGCGTTCGCGTTCCGGTAGCCGATCGGGAACTGGAGCGTTCCCTCGTCGATGTAGCGGGCGTAGTCGTCCCCGGTCAGAAGGGCCCCGACTGTGATCAGCCCGGCCACGGCGCCCGCCAGCGCCAAAGGCGCCATCGCGAGATGAACACGCCGTCCGAGCAGGATGCAGAGCCAGAGCCCGAGCCCGAACGCCACCGCGTAACCGGCGATGCGCTGGGCATCGGCGAGGGCGATGTCCGGGGACGGACTCCAGACGGCCGAGATCGCCGACCACGCGGCGAGCCCGAGCAGCGAGCCGACCGCGAGCTTCGCCGGCACGGAAAGCGTCAGCCGGTGGCTCCAGGCGGCGGCGGAGGAGACCAGAACGAGTCCGATGCACAGGATGACCACGCCGGGGTACATGACCGTCCCGAAGTAGCCGCCCTCGTCCACGGACCACCAGGACCAGACGCCGGTGAGCACCAGGATCGCGATCCCAACGGCGAGCGTGGTCGCGCGGGTTCTCCCCTCGGCCAGCATCGCGCGAGGCTAGCTCACGCCCCCGACGTGGCGCCACGGGGGTCGAGGTCGGGTAATCTAAGCCGGGCGATGGGGGTGTACTCAAGACTGGTAGAGCCGCTCGGCGGCAAGTCAGATGCAAGGGCGCCGGATCGGCCCGAGCCGCCCGCGACCCCTCGCGTTCCGGCGGCTGCAAACCTGAGCGATTCCGCGCAGCAGCTGGCGGCGATGGCGGAAGGGATCGCAGCGCAGATCCGCTCCGAGGCCGAGGCGGCCGCGGAGCAGCAGGGCCGCCAACAGCAGATCGAAGCCGACCGAGTCCGCGAGTTTGGCGAGATCAGCGCCTCGCTGTCCGCGCGCTTGGAGGCCATCCAGCGCGACGCCTCGGCCCTGCTCCGCGAGCTCGACACCGCGATGCAACGCCTGGCGAGTCTCGGCGGGGGTCTGGTGCTGGCTCCGACTCCCGATCGGCCGGCGGAGACGACTCCGCTTGAGCCCGTCGCGTTCCCGGGCACCCGCGCGGGCGAGAACGGAGTGCCAAAGCGGGCCGCCCTGCGCGCGGCGCAGATGGCGGTCGCGGGCAGCGACCGAAGCGAGATCGAGCGCGTCCTGCGGGCGGAGTTCGGGATCGAGGACCCGAGTCGGATTTTGGACGATCCGGGACGCACCTGAACGTCCCAGCGGGCCGGATCGCCCCACTCATGGAATCCAGGTTCAACCCATCGCCGCCCGAGAGCGATGGGCCACGTGGCGAGGACGCCACCGACCGGGGTTCGACCGGGCTCGGAGACGTCGTCGCCAACGTCGGCGAACGCGTGCAGGAGATCCTTGACGCAGCGGAGCGCATCGCGGGCGACATCCGCGCCGAGGCCGAGGCTGCCGCCGACCGCTACCTGCGCGAACGCCGCCAGGAGGCCGAGCGGGCCGTCGAGGACGGTGTGCGCGAGTTCACGAACCTGACCCAGTCGCTCTCGGGCAGGGTCGAGACCCTCCAGCGCGAGGCGTCGGCGCTCGTCGAGGCGCTCGAGCAGGCCCGGCGCAGCCTGGCCGGGTTCGCCGAGGGCGTCGAGCCGCATCCCGAGGCGGCCACGGACGCGGCCCCCGCCGAGAAGATCCCGGAACAGGCGATCCTGCGCGCCACCCAGATGGCGGTGGCCGGCATCGAGCGGACCGAGATCGAGCTGATGCTTCGGACCGAGTTCGGGGTCGAGGATCCGGCGGCGCTGATCGACCGGATGCTTCGGCCCGAGCGCGCCTGAGCTCAGCGGTTCAGGGGTCCTGCCAGATCCGCTCGCCGGTTCCGAACCGGCTGATATCGGTCAGCCTGCCGAACGCGACGATGCGCTGCGCGGCGCTGTAGAGCGGGTGGCAGGCGGTGAGGACGAGCCGCTCGTAGTCCACGTTGCGGACCACCTCGTACTCCGACGGATCGACGATCTCCGTCTTCTCGAGCTCGTAGGTAAACGTCCCGTAGGGCATCTCGAGCACCAGCTCGTCGCCCTGCTCCAGCTCGTCGAGGCGCCGGAACGGGGCCAGGTAGGTGGTGCGGTGCCCGGCGATGCCGACCGTCTCGCCCTGCCCGGGAAACGCCGAGCCGTCGCCCTGCCTGCGGGTTGCCGCATCGTCGGACTCCGAGTAATGGCCGGGCCCCTTCTGCAGCGAGGCCGTGTCCGTGCCCTGGACGGCCACCACGTCCAGGTCGATCGCGTCGATCTTGATCCGCCCGATCCCCTTGCCCGTCTCGACCTCGTCCTCGAACTTGCCGGCCAGGAACTCGACCTCCTTCTCGATCGAGCCCAGACTGGCCGCGGCGGCGAGGTCGTCGGCGGCGGGGAAGCGCTTCTTCAGGTCCTCGAGCTGGTCCTTCGCCTTGCCCTGCTGGATCGTCCCGTAGATGCTCGAGAGCGGCTCCTTCCAGGCAAGCGTCAGGCCGACGTCGATCAGGATCACCAGGCCGGCCGTGATCAGCGTCGTCGAGATGATTCGCAGGAAGCGGTGCACGCGCGCGAATCATTGCGGAGCGGCAGGCGGCCGGGGCCACGCGTGTGCGCCACGAGTGCGAGACTTCCGCCTCCCGATGGCCGAGGAATCCCCCGAGAGCCCCCAAATCGCCTCCTACCTCGCCGCCCCGGACGACGTCGCCCGGGTGCTGCTGCTCTATTCCGGCGGCCTCGACACCTCGGTGATGGTCCACTGGATCCGGGACCGCTACGAGGCGGAGGTGGTGACGCTCACGGTCAACCTCGGCCAGCCAGGCGAGGACTGGGATCTGGTTGTGGGCAAAGCCCGCGACCTCGGCGCCGTCGACGCGATCGTTGTCGACGCCCGTGAGGAGTTCGCCGACGGGTACGTGGCGCCGGCGATCAGGGCGAACGCGCTCTACGGCGGCGGCTATCCGCTGTTCACGGCGCTGGGCCGCCCGCTGATCGCGAAGCTCGCGGTCGAGCATGCCCGGGCGACCGGCTGCGACACGATCGCCCACGGTTGCACCGGCAAGGGCAACGACCAGGTGCGCCTGGAGGCGACGATCGCTACGCTCGCGCCGGAGTTGGGGGTGATCGCTCCGGTTCGCGAGTGGCGGATGGGGCGCGACGAGGAGATCGCCTACGCGCGCGAGCACGGCATTCCGGTCAAGGGCGGCACCGAGGCCGCGCCCTACTCGATCGACGACAACCTGTGGGGCCGCTCGTCCGAGGGGAAGGAGATCGAGGACCTGTCGAGGGCGCCCGAGGACGACGTCTTCCAGCTCGTCACCCGCCCGCAGGACGCGCCTGATGAGCCGCAGCGCCTCAGGGTGGGCTTCGAGCGCGGGGTGCCCACGTCGCTCGACGGTGATTGCCTCGGGCTGGTGGACCTGATCGAGCGCGCCGCCGAGATCGGCTGCCGCCACGGAGTCGGGATCGTCGACCACATCGAGGACCGGATCGTGGGACTCAAGGTCCGCGACCTCTACGAGGTGCCGGCCGCGGCGATCCTGCTCGCCGCGCACCAGGACCTCGAGAAGCTCGTCTCGACGATCCACCAGAACGAGCACAAGCACGCGCTCGACCGCAGGTGGGCCTACCTCGTCTACGCGGGACTCTGGCTCGATCCGCTGCGCCGGGACCTGGACGCCTACATGGACTCGGCGAACGCCCGGGTTGAGGGGGAGATCTCGCTGGAGCTCTACAAGGGCACGGTCAGGGTCGTCGCGCGCGAGTCTCCGTACGCACTGTACGACCAGTCGCTGGCCGGCTTCGGCGAGTCCGGCGGCGACTTCGCGCAGGGCGCGAGCCCGGGATTCATCGAACTGTTCACACTGCAGAGCCGGATGGCGCATCGGATTGGCGAGCGCGTTGAAGGGAAAGAGAAGGATCGATGAGCGCGATCTATGAGCTGATCGGCCGGCTGGTCGTCCGCCTCGCCTGGTGGCGTTTCGGGCGGCAGATCCAGATCGCGGGCGCGATCGCGGTCGCGGCGGCGGTCGCGGGCGGCTATCTGCTGAGCCGCAGGGAGCCGCCCGAGGGCTAGCTCGGCGGTGCCGAACGCCGGGGAAATCGCGGGGGGGAACGCCGCCCTGGTCAGGGACCCGGGCGAGTTCGACGAGATCGAGGACGAGTGGCGCTCGCTGGCGGTCGCGCGGGCCAACGCGTTCGTCTCGCCGGACTGGTTTCGGGCCTGGTTCCGCCACTACGGAGACGGGTGCACGCCGGCGGCCGTGGTCGTGCGCGACGACCGGCAGGCGCTTCGAGGCCTGCTCCCGCTCGTCCTCGAGGACGGGCGGTCGGCCACGCTGCGGTTCGCCGGCTCCACCCTCGGCGACCACTTCCATCCGGTGGCGCTCCCGAGCGATGAGACCGCGGTCGCCGCCGCTGCGGCGACCGTCCTGGCCGCAGGGCTCTCGCGCGCGCCGGTCGTCGTCGCGGAGAACGTCGACGAGGGCGCGGAATGGTGGCGCGCGCTGGCCGCCGCCACCGGGTACAGCGGCGCGCCGCTCATCGATCGCCACCTCGTCCTGCCCAGCGCCGGCCTCCGCGGACGCAGCTGGGACGAGTACCTCGCGAGCCGCAGCCGCAACCTTCGCAGTCAGCTGAAGCGCAAGCGCAAGGCCCTCGAGCGTGACCACCACGTCGCGGTTCGCTGGACCTCGGACGGCGACGATGTCGCCGCGGGGATGGCGACGCTATTCCGGCTGCACGACATGCGCTGGGACGCGCGGGCGGGAACCTCGACGATGACCGGCGAGCGGGCGCGCGCGTTCCACACGGACTTCGCCACGGCGGCGCAGGCCCGGGGCTGGCTGCGCCTGGGCTTCCTGGAGGTGGACTCGAAAGCCGTCGCCGGCTGGTACGGCTGGCGCATCGGCGAACGGTTCGCCTACTACCAGGCCGGGTTCGATCCGGCGTTTCGGGATTCGAGCGTCGGGCTTCTCCTGTTTGCCGAGACGATCCGGGCAGCGCTCGAGGAGGGGGCGGCCGACTACGACATGCTCCTCGGGGACGAGGAGTACAAGCTCCGCTTCGCCGACTCCTCCCGCCCGGTCTGCACCGTGCTCATCGCCCCGCGGCTGCGTCCCGCGCGCCTGCTGGCGGCGACCGAGATCAAGGCCCGCCGCGCCGGGCAGCGCCTCCCCGCTTCGGTGCGCGAGCCCCTCAAGCGCCACGGGCGGGCGGTGCTCGACCGCCTCCCGCTCTCGAGACGGCGCTGAGCAGGCCCCCGATCTGCAATTCCGCGCCCAGGTTATGTAGCCTTCCTGAGCGATTGCTTAGCGGTCGCTAACGATCCGCTAGCATCGCGAACCTCGCCGGCCGCGCACGAATCGCTCTTCCGCGGGCCGGCGTTCGAACGTGATCGGACACCGAACGCAGAATCAGCCCGGGGCCACGCCCGCGGGATGGCGCCGGCCGGGACTGGCCGCGCGCGCGGTCGTCGTGCTCGTCGTCGGGGTTGCCCTCGCGGTGCCGCTCGCAAGCGCCGACGGGCAGACGATCGACGGCTTGAACGCGAAGCTCGACGCCGCGCGCGGCGAGGCGGAGGCGCTCGGGGCCGACGTCGAGGACAAGATCCTGGCGCTCGCCTCGGCCCGCCAGCGGGCGAGCGTTGCCGCGGCCCGCGAGGCCGAGCTCGCCGAGCTCCTGGCGCGGGGCCGGGAGCGCGCGGCCGCACTTGCCGAGAAGGTCGGGGCGGCCCGCGATGAGCTGGCGGAGGCGAGGGCGCGGCTCGAGCGGGCACTCGACGCGCTCGCCGCCCGGCTCGTCTCGATCTACAAGACCGGCGACACCAACGAGGTGGACGTCCTCCTCGACGCCGACGGCTTCGACGACCTGACGACTCGCGCCGAGCTTCTCGGCCGCATCCAGGCCGCCGACCGGGCGCTGGCCGAGCGGGTTCGCGACCTGCGGGCAGCGATCGCCGACGAGGTAGCAGCCCTCGAGATCGCGAAGGAGCGGGCGGACACCCACAACGAGCGCGTGGATTCGGCCCGCGCCGAGATCGCCGCCGTCCGGGCCGACGCCGAGGCCGAAGCGGCGGCGCTCGCCGACGCCCGCGCCGCGCAGATCGCAGCGCTCGATGAGCTCCAGACCCAGATGGCGGGTTGGTCGGACCGTGTCCGGAAGCTCGAGCAGGTCTCGGCCGCGGCCGCCGACGCCGAGGTCGCCGGCTGGGCCGGCACCGGTCCCTGGGCGATCCCCGAGGCGATCGTGCTGTGCGAGTCGGGCGGCAACTACCAGGCGCTGAACCCAAGCTCCGGCGCCGGCGGCGCGTACCAGATCCTCCCCTCGACCTGGCACGCCTACGGCGGGAAGGGCCTGCCTCACCAGGCGTCGCCGGCCGAGCAGGACGCGATCGCAGCTCAAATCTGGGCGGACTCGGGCCCGGGCGCCTGGGTCTGCGCGAGCTAGGTCCCCAGCTGCGGCCTCGTCGTCAGCCCGTCGGACTCGCGCCGCCAGAGGGTCCGCCTAAGGACCAGGACGGCGACGAGCAGCACCAGGAGCACGCCGATGCCAGCGACCGCGTAGCTGGCGCGCGGTGAGAGCACGGCTGCGATCCCGCCGCCGAGCAGGAAGCCGAAGCCCGATAGCCCGCTTGCGAGCGACTCGAGCAGGCCGATTACCCGCGCCTGGTAGGCCTGCGCGGTGAGGCTCTGAACGGCGGTGACGACAGCGACCCACTGAATTCCGTTGCCGGCGCCACCGACGATCGACGCGGCGCAGGCCACCGCGAGGGTGGGTGCGAGCGCCGTCCCGGTGTAGGCGAGGCCGATCGCGAGCGTGCCCGCCACGAGCAGGCCCGGGAGCGAAACGTTGCGGAGCCACGAGAAGAGCAAGCTGCCGATCACCATCCCGGTGCCCCACGCCGCGAGCAACAGCCCGTACCCGAAGTCCCCGGCGCCGAGCGTGTCCTTGGCGAACGCGACCTCGATCGGCAGCACGAGCGCGAAGAACACGAACGCCGCGGCCTCGGCGGCGAGCAGGCCTCGGAGTGCGGGGCGGTCGGCGACGTAGCGGAAGCCCCTCCGCAACCGCTCCAGCCAGCGGCCGGGCTCGTCGGGATGGGCGGCCGGGAGGGACCGGGACGTCGCAAGGAGGACCGCGACGAGGAGAAAGGACGCCGCATCCGCAAGGAGAGCGGCCGGCGCGCCCGCGCCCGCCACGAGCAGCCCGGCGAGCGCCGGCCCCGCGGCCGCACCCGCGGTGAAGCCGATGTTGAGGATCCCGTTGCCCTCCCGCAGGAGGCCGCTGGGCTCGAGAATCGCCGAGGCGGCCGCTCGTGACCGGGCCCGCGCCGCCGTTGCCAGGGTGCCGTCGAGCGCCGCGAGCGCGAGCACCGCGGCGAGGACGAAGCCCTCGTCGGTCGCCAGGGCCGCCAGCGCGCAGAACACGATCGCCTCGGAGACGTAGAGCAGCGGCAGGGCCTGGCGCGTGTGCATGGAGTCGAGCCGGGCGATCAGAGCCGGCGTCGCGAACGCCGGCACGAACTGCATCGCGACGAACAGCCCGGCGGTCGCAACCGGGCTGTTCGTCATCTCGAAGACAACGATCGCCAGCGCGATCTCGCCGAGCCAGTTTCCGAGCTCGTTGACCAAATAGGCGCCCGCGATCCGCCCGAACCCCGGCAGCCGGAGGGTCGCGAGACGTCCTTGTCCGATCGGCGGCTGCGGGATTTCGTTCATCGGTTCGAGGTAGTTCTTGCAACTTTGCGCAAGTTGTGCTTTCCTTTAGGAAGTTCCTGCAAGCAAATCAGCACTGCCGGGATGGCAGATGCAGAGGGGTGAACACGGATGGGCGTTCGTCGCGGCTAGTACCAAACTCAACGGCAATCGTTAACTAGGCGTTTTCGACGCCTGACTAGAGCCCCCTGCTGTGGGGCTTTTGCCGTGCCGGAATACGCTCGCGCCTAGCGCTCGACGCGGGTGGCGAGGTAGTCGTGGATCCGCTTGTCGAGCGCCAGCTCGGCCTCGAAGTCCGCGTCCTCGCCGTGGCGGTAGGCGAGAGTCTTGTCGGCGAGCATCTCGACGAAGAGCTCTACGTAGCGGCCGTCGAGCTGGGCGCCGGAGACCCGGCGCATCTCGGCGATCGCCTCGAACGAGCTGCGCGGCTCCGTGTACGAGTCGCGGGCGGTCATCGCGTCGTAGGTGTCGGCGACGGCGATGATCCGCGCCAGCTCCGGGATGTCGTCGCCGGCGAGGCCCCGTGGGTAGCCGAGCCCGTCGATCCGCTCGTGGTGGGCCAGGATGATGTCCCCGACCGGTGTGTAGCCGTCGATCTGGGAGACGATGCGGGCGCCCTCGTACGGGTGTCGCTTGATCTGCTCCCAATCCTCTTCGGTGAGGTTGCCGCGCGTCTTCAGCACGTCGTCCGGGAGGATGAACTTGCCGATGTCGTGGAGCAGCCCCGCGGTGTGCACGAGCTCTTGATCCTCCACCGTGAGACCGCCCCGGGCGGCGAGCTCGCGTGAGTAGCGCGCGACCGCGGCGCTGTGGCGCGCGGTCATCCGGTCGCGGAGGTCGAGGGTGCGAAGCAGCGCGCTCAGCAGCGCGACCTGGAATCCGGCGAGCTGCTTGGCCCGCAGCTCGAGCTCGTCGGCCCGCTCCTGCGAGAGCAGGAGCTCCCCCAGGAGGTACTGGAAGGTCAGGAGCACGATGCCGAACATCGCCACGGCCGGCAGCCCGACCTGCTCGTAGGCGAAGACAATGGCGATTGTGAGGATCGCGGCCGCGATCTCCGAGGGCACGATCGGGAGGAAGGAGCGGCGGATCCTGGCGATCAGGCTCGAGCCCTCGACGTACGAGGTGTAGGCGGCGATCGTGAAGAAGTCGATGGCGAGCGCGGTCACGAACAGCCCGAAGACGAGCAGGTAGAAGCTCGCGGCCTCGTTGTCGAGGTTGAGCGCGTCCACGCCGGCGTGGAAGGCCGCGCCCGTGAGCAGCGGGAACCACGCGTACGTGACGAGGTTGATCAGCAGGTCCTCGCGGGAGTAACGGCTCTGGGCCCAGCTCGCGAGAATCGTCAGGACGCCGATCACGGCACCCGGGGTCGCACCGAGGATCGCCACCGCCGCAACGATCGCCAGGAAGCTGCCCGAGGCCTTGACACGGTGGGCGGTGATCTCGACAGCCCGGACATCGCTGACCACCGCGAGGGTCAGCAGGACCGCGAGCAGGGGGAGGTCCCAGTCGGCGTCCGGGCCCAGCACGATGCCCGTTGCCACGGCAGCGGCCAGCGCCGCCATCTCGGCGCCGAGCACGAGCCTGGAAGGACGTCCGATCATGGGCGCCTCGTGAGGGGCTTAGCTCCGGTGCGGTCTCAGTCGCGGAGCATCGAGACGCTGCCGCCGCGCCCGAGGCGCGGGACCGGGTGCTCGGTGGCGCCCGTCTCGCGCATCGAGTCGATGAAGCGATCGAGGTCGTCACGGGCATAACGGCGCTGCCCACCCGGTGTCCGGTAGGTCGCGACGAGGCCGTCGTTCGACCACTTGCGAAGCGAGGCGGCGCTCACGCCGAGGTACTCGGCGGCCTGGCCCACGTTGAGGAGCCGGGCGTTGGGCGCCAGGGTCGTGTTGCTGTTGGTGTTGCTCTCCATCCCCGTACCTGTCTTTCGTTGAGAAAGCCGCGAAAAGCGGCCAGAACCTGCGGTTACAGCTACCTAACTTCAGGTAACGAGGTGAGGTATGCAAGCCCGTAGGGGGCCAGGCACAAGCGATGCGCAGGTTTCGATCCCGAAACCTGCAACGGCCGCGCAGGTTGCACGGGATCTCCCCTGGAAATCAGGAAGTTTCGAGGGCGCCCAGAAGGCGCTGCGCCGCCTCGCTCGGGCGGGTCCCGAGCTGCGGCATCCCCTCGCGGCCGCCGACGAGGCGGGCCGCGCGGTAGGCGAAGGCGTCGGCGCCACCGGCACGGAGAGCCCGGCGGAGTGGTTCGCCGAGCACGTCGAGGCGGGCCTCGGCGCCGCAGAGCACGACGGCGCTTGGCTCGAGCGCGCGGAGCGCGGCGCCGTAGCGCCGTTCGGCGAGGTCCGCCGAGAGCAGCAGGACGCGCAGACCGGTGCGCCGGAGGCAGAGCTCGAGCGCCTGGGCGTGCACGGCCTCGAGGTCCAGCGCGGGGCCGGAGTCGAGCAGCAGCACGCCCTCGGGGCGCGAGGCGGGCGGCGCGAGCCTGCGTGCCCCGTGCAGCCAGCCGGTGGCCCAGCGGCACGCGTACTCGAGCTCGGCCTCGCCGCCGCTGCGGCCGGCGGCCATCTCGAGCGCGGGGAGGAGCACTTCTTCGAGCGTGCGCTCCAGCGTCCGCACGGCGAGGCTCTCCTCGAGCTCCCGGTCCGCGGAGCCCTCATCGAAGCGGTCGAACGCGGCCAGGAGCCTGGCGGGGGACGCGGGGCCGCGGCCACGGCGCTGCGCGATCTCGACCGCGGAGGAGATGTTGTGCGTCTCGCGGAGCGCGTCGCGGAGCGCCTCGATCTCGTCGAGCTCGTACTGGCGGTGGTTGCCCGGGGTGCGAGCCGGCTGCGGGTAGCCGAGCCGGCGCTCCCAGGTGCGCAGGGTGGAGGGGCTGACGCCCAGCATCTCGGCCGCGGCGGCCGTGCGAATCCCCGTCATCGCAAGATCACAGCGGGTTTTTCCCGGATTTCGGCGACTTTTGCAAGTCGCTGTCAGCGATCTTGCAAAGAAGCTGCGCGCGCGATCTGGACGACCTCGCCGGCCGCCCTGGCTCCCCAGGCGGCTTCCTCGGCCGCTTCGAGTAGCGCCTCGGCCGAGTCCCCGTGTTCGGGGCAGGCCGAAATCCCCATGTTTATGGAAACCCGCGGGCCCTGTTCGGACTGCGAGCCCTCGACGATCTCCGCGAGCCTGACCCCGAGTTCGACGAGCTCGCGGGGCTCGCGGCTCGGCGCGAGCACCACGAGCTGGCCGTTGCCGATCCGGAACGCCCGCTCCTGTCCCGCGAGCTGGCCGCTGACGATCGCCGCCACCGCGGCGACCATGCGCCACGCCGCGTCCCCGCCGTAGCCCGCCGAGATGCGCTCCACGCCCTCGAGCTCCAGGTGCGCGACGCTGACCGGCGCCCCGGTGCGCCGATGCTCCGAGAGCAGGATGCGGAGCCACTCGTTGAGCTCCGCGGGGCCGGGCAGACCGGTCTCGGGGTCCTTGGCGGCCTGGCCCGACCGGTCGCGCACCAGCGATTCGAGAGCGGCGGACTGGACGGCGCCGAAGACCTCTGCAAGGCGGCCGACGGCGGCGGCGAACTCGCCGCGGCTTCGCTCCGGGATCTCGCGGCCGAGCGCCTGTATCAAGAGCGACTGGAGCGCGGCCAGCTCGCGCGGCAGCCGCTCGGCGCCGCTCGCGCCGAGCTCGGCGGCGAGCGATGCTGCGCGCTCGCGTGCGGCCGGCGTCAGCACCAGCTCGCGCGCGGAGCCCGGGTCGGTGAGCTGCCCCAGGATCTCCGCGATCAGCGGCGGAGCCTCCTGAGCCATCCAGCCCAGGGGCAGCTCCGAGACGTCGGCCAGCGGGGTCCGCTCGATCACCTCGACAAGCCATTCCTTGGCGAGGCGCTCCCACGCGGCCGGCGACCGGGCGATCTCGGCAGCCGGTGATTGTCCGTGCACGGTGTGACAACGCTAGTCCAAGCGTCGGCCGGAGTCGCGTTGACGCCGCTGCGCTGATCTACACTCGTTCGAACGTGGAAGATCACGGCCTGAGACCGCGCGAGCGAGACCCGGCGCCCGCGGATCCGGGAGGGGGCGCTGCGGCCGATCCTGGCGGCGACGCGATTCTCGGGGCTGCGCTGGAAGGGCTGCGACGGGCCGCCGAAGAGGTCGAGGTCGAGCGCTCCACCGCGGAGACGCTGCAGCGTAGCCTGCTCCGCCAGCAGCTTCCCGAGCTCCCCGGGCTGCGCCTCGCGGCGCGCTACCTCCCGGGCAGCGGCGAAGCCCGGATCGGCGGCGACTGGTACGACGCGATCCCGCTTCGCGACGGCCGCCTGGCGCTGGTGATGGGGGACGTCGTCGGGCGTGGGATCGAGGCCGCTGCCCGGATGGCGCACCTCCAGAGCGCGGTCCGCGCCTACGCGCTCGAGGGGCTGCGCCCGTCGCTCGTGCTCGAGCGGATGAACGGCTTCGTGGAGGAGCTCGAGAAGCGCTGCACCGCGACGCTCCTGCTTGCGATCGTCGACCCGGACGCCGAGACCGTTCGCCTCGCCAGCGCCGGGCACCCGCCGCCGCTGATCGTGAACGGCGACGGGGTGCCGACGTTCGCCGAGGGACCGCCCGGGAACCCGCTCGGCGCGACCCACTTCCCGAGCTACGAGGAGACGGTGCTCGCGCTGCCGGCCGGCAGCGCCCTGGTGCTCTACACGGACGGGCTCGTCGAGGGCTCGGACCGCTCGCTCGACCGCGGGATGGAGATCCTGAGCGACGTGGGCCCCGAGTTGCCGGATGATCCCGACGAAGCCTGCCGCCGGCTCCTCGACCGGGCGCTGGCGGACGGGCACGCGCACGACGACGTCGCGCTCCTCGTCGCCCGCCTGGACGCTCCGCCCGCCACGCTCGATCTGGTCCTGCGCGCCGAGCCGGGCTCGCTGGTCGCGGTCCGCCGCGCGCTCGGGCGCTGGCTCCGCGCGAGCGGTGTCGGCGATGCCGACGCCTATGAGATTCAGGTCGCCTGCGGCGAAGCGTGCTCGAACGCGATCACCCACGCCTACCCGCCCGGGGAGGCCCACTTCGCGGTGCGGGCGAGCCGCGAGGGCGACGAGCTCTCGATCGAGGTCTCCGACTTCGGGGCCTGGCGCCCGCCGCGCGGCGGCCAGGGCGGGCGCGGCCTCGCCCTCATCGAGCAGCTGACCGATTCACTCGAGATCGACCGGGGGATCGCAGGTACTACGGTTCGGATGCGGCGCCGGGCCAGTGGGGTAGTCGTCTGATGAGCGACTTGTCGCGAAACCAGGTTTGCCAGAGTGGCGACTGTATGTGTTCGATGTCAGGGGGTTGCTGATGCGAGATCGGTTGGCAGAGGTGAGCTTCGACGAGGTCGGCGCCGAGACGGTGATCGCATCCGTCGCAGGCGAGATCGACGGCTCGAACGCGGCAGAGGTGCAGCGAGCCGTCGCCGAGCACATGCCCACCACCGCGCGGGCGCTGATCATCGACCTCAGTCAGACCGCCTACATCGACAGCACCGGCGTCGAGCTCCTGTTCGAGTTGGCGCGCCGGCTCTCGTCCCGCCGGCAGGCGTTCAGCGTCGTGGTGCCGCACGGCTCCGGGGTGCGCCGGGTCCTCGAGCTCTGCGACATCGCGAGCGTCGGCGACCTGGTCGCGAGCCGGGACGAGGCGCTCGCCGAGGGCGAGGCCTCGGCTTCCGCTTAGGCTCAGCCCTCGAGCGTGCCGGTCCAGGAGGCGCGGAAGCGCTGAAGCGCCGAGCGCAGCGCGGGCGTCAGGTCACCCCCGCCGGCGAGGATTTCGGCCACGCGGTTCCCGAACGCTTCGAGCAGCAGCAGCTCGCGTCTGCTCGTCGGGCGCGACGAGCGGACCTCGAGGCAGAGGATCCCGTTCAGCCGGCCACCGCTCACCATCGGCGTCACCAGCATCGGCTCGCCGCTCGGATGGTCGTCGGACTGCGGTGCCGAGACCAACCGCGCGCGCCGCTCGAGCGCCACGCGGCCGATGCTGCCCTCGCCGAGCGTCAGCTCGTGCTTGGGCGCCGGGGTCGGGGTCGGCGCACTGGACGCGTGTGCGCCAAGGCTGAGCGCCAGGCCCCCCTCCTGTGCGAAGTAGATCGTGGCCGCGTCGACGTCGGCGAGCGCGGCGACGCCCGAGAGCAGCGCGGTGAGGGTCGCGGTCGGCGTGGCCGGAGGCGGGGGGGCCGGTGCCGTCGGCGGGCGCCCCGTCGTCGTTGGTGTCGGTTGTGCGCCGCCCTCGCCGATCTGCCCGTCCTCGAGCGCGAGGGCGACGGCCTGTGACCTGGTCGAGGCGCCGAGCTTGTCCATTGCGTTGCGGACGTGCGTGCGGACGGTCTCGGGGGAGAGCACCAGGCGCTCGGCGATGGCAGCGCCGCTCAGCCCCTCGGCGAGCATCCCCAGCACCTCGCGCTCGCGGGCGCTCAGAGGCCGCGAGCCTGACGAGCGGCCCCCAGACGCCCCTTTTACTTCGGATCCGGCCAAGACATGCACCCTTCAGCCCCCGTAAGGAAGGGAACTGGTGGCGAGACTAGCAAGTCCCCGATATGCGGTAATGCGGTACCCGGTTCCTGCGTAGAACCTTGCGCGTGCAGCTTGCATTGCAGGCAGCCAGGCCGCATCCTCCGAAAAAGCATCAGTGTCCTCGACCGGCAATCGCCATCAGGTCGCCCGGTCAGACTAGGGGCCGCCCAGGACTGGGCGGCCAGGGGGGTGAACGAGATCAAGAAGCATCGAACGACTGCACTTTCAACGGGGGCCCGCGGTTTTGCCGCGGTCCTGCTCGTCGCGCTCGCGCTCGTGTTCCCGGCGGCGGCTGCCGCCGCGCAGGGGCAGGACTGCGCTGGGCCCACGGGCGACCAGTACTGCCCGCACACCCAGATCCTGACCGGCAGCGGCTCGGGCGAGGATCCCGGCACCGGCGATCCGTCCAGTGACCTGCCGTTCACAGGCCTCGACCTGACGCTCAGCCTCGTCGCCGCAGCGGGCCTGCTGGGCGCGGGGGTCGCGCTCCGCCGCTTCAGTCACTCGCGGGGCGCAACCGAATGAGCCCCGAGGGTCGCGAGCTGGCCATCCGCAAGCGGTGGATCCGCGCGCTCGACGCGCGCCACGCGATCGATTTCGTCGGGCTTCGCGTCGCCCCGGCCCTGACCGCCGCCCTCATCGTCTGGTCCCACACCACTCCCGGCCAGGGCGCGTTCGTGTTCGTCTGCGTCCTCGCTGCCGGACAGGTCCTGGAGCGCTCGCCGTTCCCGCTCAGCCTGCTGCCGGCGGCGCGAATCCTTCTGGCCCTCGTCGCCCCTGTCCTCGGAGTGGGGGCTGCCGTGCTCGCAATGGCCGCGCTCGATGTTGCGATCAGCTTCGCCGACATGGCGGCCGCCGTCGTCGGTGCCTCGCTGGTGCTCGCGCTTGGGGCGTGGATCCGCTACCGGGTCGACGAGGTGGCCAGCGCGCGGATCGCCGTGATTGGTGACCGCTCGTTCGCGCTGGCGCTGGCGCTCGAGTTCGAGGCGGCCGGGGTCCACGACCACCGTCTCGCCGGCTGGATCGGTCGCCCGGGAGAAGCCGGACACGGCCTGACCTGGCTCGGGAGCCTTCGCGAGGTGCGCGGGATCGTGATCGACCAGGACATCGAGCTCCTGGTGTGTGCCCCGGGTGACGATCTCTCCGAGGTCGAGGAGCGTGCCGTGTTCGAGACGGTCGCCGACTTCTGTCTCGATCTCCCGGTCAAGATGATCGCCGCCAACCAGCTCTACGAGCAGCTCTTGGGGCACGTCCCGATCGGGACCATCGATGGCGCGTGGTTCCGCTACATCATGCATCCGCGCTTCCGTGCGACCTCGCCGATCTCGAAGCGGCTGTTCGACATCGTCGGCGCGATCGGGATCGGGCTCCTCTTCGCTCCGGCGATCGCCGCGGCGGCGATCGGGATCAAGCTCGGCGATCGCGGGCCGGTCATCTACCGCCAGCGCCGCGTCGGTGAGAACGGCAAGGAGTTCGAGGTCCTGAAGCTCCGGACGATGCGCGTGGACGCCGAGGCCGACGGGCAGCCCCAGTGGTGCGCCGGCGACGACGCCAGGGTGACGCCGATCGGTCGGATCCTGCGGCGTACCCACATCGACGAACTGCCGCAACTCTGGAACGTCCTCCGGGGCCAGATGACCCTGGTCGGGCCGAGGCCCGAGCGGCCCGAGCTGGTCGGCCAGATCGAGCGCCAGTTCCCGCACTACACCCGGCGCCACCTCGTGAAGCCGGGGATCGCGGGCTGGGCCCAGCTTCGCTGCGGATACGCCGGCTCCGACCTCGGCACTGCCTGGAAGCTCTGCCACGACCTCTACTACGTAAAGCACCGTTCGCTCCTGGGCGACACGCTGATCCTGGCCGAGACGGCGCTCGAGACCTTCCGCGACGCGCACCGCTCGCTGCGGTCGCCGAGCGAGCGCTTCCTCATCAGCGAGCTCCACGAGCACCAAATCCGTGGCTAACCTGGCGCTCGTCCAGGACCGCGCGCTGGCGGGCGGACCGGCCGCCGGCCTCCAAGCGGCACTGGTCGTGAACGACCGCCGGCGCTGCGCCGAGGCGAACGAGTCGGCATGCGAGCTGATCGGGCTGAGCCGCGACGAGATCGTCGGCCGCCGCCTGGACAGCCTGATGGCGCCGGCGATGCGCGGACGTCTCAGCCACGTATGGACCGCGTTCGCGGAGGCGGGCGGTCACGCCGGGCCCTTCACGCTCGCGAGCGGCGCCGAGATCCAGATCCAGCTGACGCCGAACTTGATGCCGGACCGGCACCTGCTCGTCCTCTCGCCGATCGGGGCCGCGGTCGCTCCGTCGGCCGGCGAGGTCGCCCAGCCCGGGCACGTCGAGGAGCACGCGGCACCACCGACAGGCGGCCGCCGTCCCTCGGCCCGTGAGCTCCAGGTGCTCAGCCTTCTCGCCGAGGGCGCAACCGACCCCCAGATCGCAAAGCAGCTCGAGCTGTCACCCGCCACGGTGCAGACGCACGTGCGGAACGCGAAGGCAAAGCTCGGCGCCCGCACGCGGGCACAGGCCGTGGCGCTCGTCCTCGAGCGCGGCCTGATTCAGTTTTAGTATCACCGCGCGAGGCCGGTCGCCGGCGCGGCTTTGGCGACCGCCGCGTGTAGCACCATCCCGCCCCGGTGGCGGAGAACGACGAGCGGACCCCGCCGGGCTCCTCGCCGGGTGGTGATGACGAGCTGCGCGAGCGGATCGCGCAGGCGCGCGCGACGATCGGCGAGACGCTCCGCGAGTTCGCCGCCGAGGCCGAGCGCGACGCGGCGGCGCTCCGCGAGCGCGCGGCGGCGGAGCTCGCACGAGTGGCCGCGACGGAGCTCGGGCGGTCGCTGTCGGAGCTCGAGCGGGCCTCGGACCAGATCGTGGCCACGCGCCTCGAGGAGGCCGTCCAGCAGCTGAGCGCCCGGTCGGAGGCGCGGCATGCCTCGCAGCTCGCCGAGCTTCGCCGGGTCGCCCAGTCGGCGGCCGAGCGGCACGAGCGGCGGCCGTCGTGGCGGGAGCGCCGCCACGAGCTGAAGCTCGCGCGGGCCGAGAGCTCGCGGCGGGTGAGCGCCGCCCTGACGAAAATCGAACGGCGAGGCGGGACGCTCCTCGGCGAGTTCGACTCGCGTGCCACGGCGGCAGCTCAACGGATCGAGGACGCCGAGCAGCGGCTGCGGAGCGCGACCGAGGAACTGAGCCGGGCAGAGGGCGAGGCGGGCGGCCATCTCGCCGCGGCGCTCGTGCGGGTGGACCGCGTCGCGAGCCGGGTGGGCGAAGCCCAGCAGCGGATGGTCGCGATCGAGATGCGGGCGCTCGCGTCGGCGTCGCGCGCACAGACCTCGGCGGAGCTCAGCCGGCACGCCGCCGAGCTCCAGACCCGCCTGCGTGAGGCGGCGGACCTCGAGGCGAAGGCAGCCGAGCGCATGGCCGCCGCCGAGCGCCGCCTGCTCGCCCTCACCCGCGAGGGTGGCTAGCCGGCGATCTCGCGGACCTGGCGCGGGCGCATCAGGCTGACGAGGAGGCCGTCGTCGATGGCGGCAAGGCCGCCCTTCTTCATCTCGACCCGGGCCCCGGTGGCCCGCTGGATCGCGCGGGAGAAGTCAGGCTCGTGGCCGACCAGGAGCACGTTCCCCCGCCCGGCCGCGACGCCTTCGGGATCGAAGTCGCCGCCACGGAGCGACTCCGTCTCCTCCACCTCCAGCTCGATCTCGAGTGCCTCGCACGCCAGCCGCGCGGTGTCGAGCGCGCGGACCTTCGGGCTCGTGAGACACGCCTCGAGCTCGACCCCGAGCTTCGCCAGCGCCCGCCCCGCAGTCCGCGACTGGCGCTCGCCCTTCTCGGTGAGTCGCCGGGATGCGTCGTCGGGGGTGTTGTCCTCGGCCTCGCCGTGTCGGAGCAGCCAGATCACGGCGGAAGCTTCGCACGTTGCAGGATCACCCCCGGTTGCCATCTGACCCCGCTGGCAGTATCCGGAAGGTGAGCGGAGCGGTCGCACACCTCCATGTCCACAGCGAGTACTCGCTGCTCGACGGGGCGTGCAAGATCGAGCAGAAGACCTCCGAGGGGATTACATATCCGATGGCCCAGCGGGCCGCGGAGCTCGGGATGCCGGCGCTCGGCCTCACCGACCACGGCGTGATGAACGGCGCGGTCGAGCACTACAAGGCGTGCAGGGCGGCGGGGATCAAGCCGATCCTCGGGCTCGAGGCGTATTTCCTCGACGACCATCGGAGCGCGGACCGGCGCGCCGAGCGCAACCACCTGACGCTCCTCGCGGCCTCGGACGACGGCTTTCGCAACCTCGTCAAGCTGAGCTCGGCCGGCTTCCTCGAGGGCTTCGGCCGCGGCAAGGCCAACGTCGACATGGCGATGCTCGAGCGCCATTCCGCGGGCCTGATCGCGCTCACCGGCTGCCTCCAGTCCCGCTTTTGCCGGCGCCTCGTCGAGGACCGCCCGGCCGACGCCAGGGCCCACCTGGACGACCTGCTGCAGGCGTTTGGCCCGGACAACGTCTACATGGAGATCCAGGTCAACGGGATCACCGAGCAGGACAAGGCGAACGAGGGCATCGTCAAGTTCGCGCGCGAGGTCGGCCGGCCGCTGGTCGCGACCGGCGACGTCCACTACCTGCGGCGCGAGGACTACGACCACCACGCGGCGCTGCTCTGCGTCCAGACCAAGTCGACGCTCGAGCAGCCCAAGCTGAGGTTCGACACCAACGAGTTCTTCCTGAAGAGCTACGAGGAGATGCAGCAGGCGTTCGCGCCCTGGCCCGAGGCGGTGCCGACGACGGTCGAGATCGCCGAGCGTTGCGAGACCGAGATCGAGCTCGGCAAGCTGCTCCTCCCGCGGTTCCCGGCCCCTGACGGGGAGGAGCCGGAAGCGATGCTCCGGCGCCTCGCCGAGGAGGGCCTGCGCCGCCGCTACTCGGAGCCGCTGCCGGCCGAGGCCTCCGAGCGGCTCGAGTTCGAGCTCGGGGTGATCGGCGAGATGGGATTCGAGTCGTACTTCCTGATCGTCTGGGACTTCGTCAAGTACGCGAAGGAGAACGGGATCGCCGTCGGGCCGGGCCGCGGCTCCGCCGCGGGCTCGATCGTCGCCTACGCGCTCGACATCACGGACCTCGACCCACTTGCCAACGACCTCCTGTTCGAGCGGTTCCTGAACCCCGCGCGCAAGTCGATGCCGGACATCGACATCGACTTCTCGGTACGTGGCCGGGACCGGGTGATCCGGTACGTGCAGGACAAGTACGGGCGCGAGTCGGTGGCGCAGATCATCACGTTCGGCAAGATGGCGCCGCGCGCCGCCACGCGGGACGCGGCACGGGTCCTCGGTTACGACTACGCCACCGGCGACCGCGTCGCGAAGCTGATCCCGGAGCCCATCATGGGCCGCAGCCCGAGCTTCTCGGAGTGCCTGAAGCCGGGGCAGGAGCTCCGCCAGGTGGTCGACAAGGATGCGGACGCGAAGCGGATCGTCGACGTCGCCCAGGGCCTCGAGGGCAAGGTCCGCAACAACTCGATCCACGCCGCCGCGGTCGTGATCGCCGACCGGCCCCTCGACGAGATCGTGCCGCTCCAGCTCGCCGAGGACCGCAACGCGCCCGCGGAGAAGGGTGCCGACGGCAGGCTCGAGCGCCAGCGCAAGATCGTGACCCAGTACTCGATGGGCCCGATCGAGGAGATCGGCCTCTTGAAGATGGACTTCCTGGGCCTGCGAAACCTCGACGTGATCGAGGATGCGGTGGCGATCATCGAGCGCTCGCGCGACGTCCGGATCGATATGCAAGCGATCCCGATGAACGACCACAAGTCCTACGAGATGCTCGCCAGGGGTGACGCCGTTGGCGTCTTCCAGTTCGAGTCCGAGGGAATGCGCGACGCGCTTCGAAAGGTGCGCCCGACCGAGTTCGGCGACATCGTCGCGCTCGTCGCCCTTTATCGACCTGGGGCGATGCGCTACATCGACGACTACGCCGCCGGCAAGCGGGACCCGGCGTCCGTGACCTATGCCGACGAGCGCCTTCGCTCGATCACCGAGGGGACCTACGGCTGCTGCATCTACCAGGAGCAACTGATGGAGATCTCGAAGCAGATCGGCGGCTTCACACCGGCGGAGGCGGACGACCTGCGCAAGGCGATCGGCAAGAAGAAGCGCGACCTGATGGCGACGATGAAGGACAAGTTCCTGGAGGGGTCCGCTGCATCGGGCACTCAGCGCAGCGTGGCCGACGACCTCTGGTCGCTGATGACGGCGGCTGCCGACTACTCCTTCAACCGGTCGCACGCGGCGTGCTACGGGCTGATCGCCTACCGCACCGCGTACCTCAAGGCGAACTACCCGGCCGAGTACATGGCCGCCGTGATCTCGTCGGTGATGTCCACCAAGGACAAGGTCCCGTTCTTCGTCAACCGCTGCAACGAGATGGGGATCGAGGTGCTGCCGCCGGACGTGAACGCCTCGGACCACGGGTTCGTCGTCTCCGGCAGCTCGATCCGGTTCGGGCTCGACGCCGTGAAGAACGTGGGGCACCAGGCCGTCGAGGCGATCATCGGCGCGCGGGAGCGCGCGGGCCCGTTCGAGTCGATCTGGGACTTCTGCGACCGGGTGGACGCGCGCGCCGTCAACAAGCGGGCGATCGAGTGCCTCGTAAAGTGCGGCGGCCTGGATTCGACCGGCGCCACGCGCCGGGGGATGCTCGAGGTCCTGCCGCAGGCGCAGGCCTCCGGGCAGAAGGCCCAGGACGACGCGCTGCGCGGACAGGGGTCGATCTTCGACCTCGGGGACGGCGACGCCGGGCCGGCCTCGCCGGGCGGAGCGTTCAGCCCGCAGCGCCCCCCGGTTCCCGGCGAGGAGTTCGGCCAGCGCGAGCTCCTCACGCTCGAGAAGGAGACGCTCGGGACCTTCCTCTCGTCGCATCCGTTGACCGAGGTGCGGGAGGCGCTTCGCGAGCGCGTCGACTGCACGCTCGCGGACGTCGCCGGCAAGCAGGACGGGGCCTGGCTCACGGTCGGCGGCATCGTCGCCGAGGCGAAGAAGGTGCGGACGCGAAGCGGCGGCTACGTGATGTTCGCGAAGCTCGACGACCTCGAGGGCCAGGTCGAGCTGTTCGTGCGGGATGCCGCCGGCGAGCAGGCCGAGGCGATCCAGCTCGACCGTGTCGTCGTCGTGCGCGGGCGGGTCGACCAGAAGGGGCGCGACCAGATGAGCCTGGTCGTTCAGGAGGCGAGCCCTTTTGAGCCTGACGCCGACGAGCTCGCGCTGGCCCGGGAGCGGGCGCGCAAGCGCATGGCGCCGGCGAGCATCGTCCTCAAGATCGACGCCAGCCGGTTCGGCGCCGAGCTCGTCGAGGAGCTGAAGGGCCTGTTCGAGGCCTACCCCGGTCGGACCGAGGTGACGGTGGAGATGGCGACCCGGGAGGGCACCCGCCACCTTCGGTTCGGCGATGGCTACCGGGTCGACCCCGACCACGGCCTCCGCGCCGAGCTGGATCAGCTGCTGGGTCCGAAGGCTCTGGCCGCTTAGACTTCGCGCATGGCGCTCGAACAGCGTGAGGTCGCCAAGCACGGCGAATGCCGCCGATGCTCAGCGTTCTGCGACAAGCTGGTCGAGCCCCGCGGCTGTCTCGAGATGCGCTGCGGCTACCTCTACAGCTACGAGGACCGCTTCACCGGCAACCGCTACATGGGCTGCCTGCGCAAGGTGTTCCGCGCCGAGGTCGACGTCGAGATGTTCGAGCTGGCCGAAAACGCGGGCGGCTTCGGTGGTCTCAAGATGACCGGCGAGCCGCTCCCGCAGTGTCAGTTCACCGTCGAGCCCGCCTACATCGGGCACGGCTCCGAGTTCGACTGCGTCAACCGCCGCTTCTTCGACTGCACGGAATCCGGCCCCGAGGGCCTGCGCGCGTTCGACCTGCGCGACGCGCTGCACTAGGCCGCGGGGCGAACCGCTACTCCCGGAGCCCGGCGGCTTCCAGGGCCTTGGTTCTGCTGGCGTGGAGCTCGACGCGGACGATCTTTCCGCCGCGCAGCCCGTAGATGTAGCCGTTCTGCCCGTGGACCTTCGCTCCGCTGGTTCGGCCGCGCCCGTGGTGGCTGGCGATGAGGAAGACCAGGTCTCCGAGATCGCGCGTTTCCTCGATGTCGAAGTGATAGCCGGGCTCGAACGTCGAGAACCAGTTGCCAAACCATTCCCCAACCGCGTCGCGACCCTTGAACGTGCCGCTCTCGAGGAACCCGTCCGGATCCACGAAGAGCTCGACGTCGTCCGCGTAGTAGGTCATCGCACGGGGAAAGTCCCGCTCGTTTGTCGCCGCGAAATGGTCGCGGACGACCTTCACGTTCTCCTCCGACATCGCTTCGCAGTATCGCGGAGCTACGCCCGGTACCGGTAGCCCACGCCACGGATCGTTTCGAACTTCCTCGTCCCCAGCTTGCGGCGGAGGTAGCCGACGTAGACGTCGACGACGTTGGAGCCGGGGTCGTAGTCGTAGCCCCAGACGTGGGCGAGGAGCTGTTCCCGGCTGAGGACCTGGTTCGGGTGTTCGAGGAAGGTCCGCAGGAGCTCGAACTCGCGGGCGCTCAGCTCGATGTCGTCGGCGCCCGTCGAGACCCACCGCGTGCGCAGGTCGAGGGTGATGCCGCCGGTCGAGATGACGTGGCGGTCCTCGGGAGTGCGCGCGTCGGTGCGGAGGCGGGCGCGGACCCGGGCGACGAGCTCCTCGAAGTGAAAAGGCTTGCCGATGTAGTCGTCGGCGCCGGCCTCGAGGCCGGCGACTCGGTCGCTCGTGTCATCGCGCGCGGTGAGGACGATCACGGGCAGGTGGCTGCCGGAAGCACGGAGCTCGCGCAGGACCTCGAGGCCGTCCTTGCCGGGCAGGCCGAGGTCGAGGATCAACAGGTCGAAGTCGGATTCGTTGGCCGCGGCCGCGGCTCGGAGGCCGTCGTGCACGACCGTCGTCGTGAATCCGCTCGAGCGCAGCCCCTTCTCCAGGAAGGCGGCCAGCCGCGGCTCGTCTTCCGCGATCAGGACTCTGGCCAACTGGCCTCGGCCTCCTCGGGTGGGACCTCGCCGGTGGGGATCACGATGGTGAACCTAGACCCCCTGCCAAGGGTCGACTCGAGCTCGACGTGACCGCCATGCGCCTCGGCGATCGCCTTGACGATGGCGAGGCCGAGGCCGATCCCGTGGCCCTCGACGGTCTGACTGCCTGCCGCGAACCGCTCGAAGATCCGCTCCTGCTCATGCGGCGGGATCCCCTCGCCCTCGTCGCGGACCCAGAGCCGAACAAAGCCATTGTCGAGTGAGCTGCCGAGCGCGATCGCCTGGTCGCCCCGCGTGTGCCGCACGGCGTTCTGCGCCAGGTTCATCATCGCTGAGGTGAGGCGGTGCGGGTCCGCATGGACGAGCCCGACGTCGGCATCGTCCATCAGCCAGCGCCGGACGCCGAGCGTCCGTGCCTTCGTGAACAGCTCGTGCGTCAGGAGGTCGAGGTCGAGCGGCTCGACCTGCAGGAAGTCGGGCCGGTCCGAGCGAGCGAGGAGCAGGAGGTCGTCCACCAGCCTGCTCATGCGCTCGAGCTCGTCGTTGATCACGGCCGTTGCCTCGCGGCGCTCGGCCGGGTCGTCGCCGAGCGTCTCCAGGTGCCCTCGGATCACGGTGATCGGAGTCCGCAGTTCGTGCCCGACGTCGGCCAGGAACTCCTTCTGCGACGAGAAGGCCGCCTCCAGCCGATCCAGCATCCCGTTGAACGTCCGCCCGAGCTCGGCGATCTCGCTCTCGCCGCTGACCGCAACGCGCTCGGAGAAATCGGACTCAGTGATCGTGCGGGTCGTGCCGGCGAGCGCGCGGAGCGGCTGGACCGCCCGGCCGGCGGCAAGCCAGATGAACAGCGAGGCGAGCAGCGTGATCACGATCGAGACCCCCGCGGCGATCCGCACTGCGCTCTCCACCCGGTCGCGCTCGTCGTTGAGGAGCTTGCCTGCCACGAGGACGCCGCTTTCGCCGTCCCCGCTTACCGGGACCGCGACGAAGCGAATGTCGCCCAGCGGGTCGCCGAGCTCGCCACTGACGGGCTCGTCGACGTCGGCCAGCGACTCGAGGGTCGCCGACAGGAACCCCGCGGGAACGGACCCGAACGGCTCGCCGTCGACGAATGCGGCGAGCGAGCCGTCCTCCAGCGGGCGCTCGCTCTCGAGGAACTCCCTGAAGATCCGCTCCAGGTCGCCGCGGAACGGTTCACCGGTCCTCGGGTCGGTTCCCGATTCGGATAAGACGCGAAGCGCATCGACCTGTTCGGTCAGGCGTTCCTGGACCTCGCCCCCGATTCGCGAGAGCAGCACCTCGCGAAGGACCAGCAGGGAGGCCGCCGTCGACACGACGAGCAGGATCAGGAACGAGACCAGGATCCGGGTCCGGACGTCGCCCAGCAGAGGCCGGCGCCTAGCGGTACGCGAAGTCCCCTCCAACAGCGTTGACACGCCGGGACGATACCCCGGGCGAAACGGATCTGGCGCCGCGCTCCCGCCGCTCGGGGGCGAACGTGCGCTCGCTCAGTGTTGCGCGCGCCCAACCATGCCGACTATGCGCGCGACACCGTCTGCATACTGGGAGCCGGACGGCGTGTCGATCGGCGCGGTCACGACGGGCTTGGCCGCGGGCAGCGGCACCGCCGATGAGGGCGGCGGCGTAGCGACCAGGCGGGGGAGGGTCGCCGACCTTCGCGGCCGGTTGCGCTTGCGCTTGCGCTTCCGGTCCTCCGGGTCGTGGTGGTGGCGGCGCCGCTGCGCGCGTGTGGACCCGGGGTCGTCGTGGCGCCGCCCGCCCGTGACCTGGGACGGGGTGATCCGAACCCCGTTCTCGACCTCGATCCCGGTCAGGGGATCGGGGTCCTCGGGGCTCAAGAAGGCCAGATAGACGATCGATCCCAGCGCGATCACAACGATGGCCTGGAGAACGATCCCGATTCGGGAGCTCACGCCGCCCCCCTCTCCGGCCCTATGCGCATTGGGCCACGATCCCGCACGATCATGAGATCGGTATGAGAAGGGTGTGAGAGCTTTTAACAAGGATGAGAGCAACTCTCATGCCTGGCTCACGCTTCTCTCACGCCTCCGGCCTAGTTTCTCGACCGTCGTCTGAATTACGGGGAGGAAACTCACGTGCGCACTACTAATCGCAGGCTCGGGACAGGTCTTGTGGCGCTGATCGCCGTTGCGGTGCTCAGCATCGGGATGCCGGTCGCTGCCGGCGCCCAAAACCTTCAGGGCGAGTCGGGACCGACGGCCGACCAGTACGAGGACCCGGTCGTCAAGGTCAACACATCGACGGGCGAGGGCGGAAGCGGCCTCACCGATCCGGTCGGCCCGCTGCCGTTCACCGGCTTCGACGTCATGGCCATGCTGGCCGTCGCCCTGGCCGTGACCGGCCTCGGGCTCGCGCTCCAGCGCGCCGTCTCCAGGCAGGCGCACGACACCGACTAACACGCGCTTCGTTGCGCGCACCGGGGGGTAACGCGCACGGGGGGACACCGCGCCGGTCCGGGGGCCGGCGCGGTGGCCTGTCCGGGGGCCTACCGCGCCTTGGCGCGCCTGCGATTCCGAAGCCCCTCGCGGCGTAGGCGCTTCGCAATCCTGACCTGGTCGAGGTCGGGGCCGGCGCCCTCCGGCCCGGTCTCGAGGAGCGCCGGCAGCCCCTCGAACCGGGGCTCTGACAGGAACACCCGGAGGCCGCGCGCCCCGATCTCGCCGTCGCCGAGCGTCGCGTGGCGGTCGCGATTCGAGCCGAGCGCGGTCATCGAGTCGTTGATGTGAAGGGCGCTCAGCCGGTCGACGCCGACCTTGGCCTCGAGCTCGTCGACCACGGTCGCCAGCGCATCACGGCGCCGGACCTCGAAGCCGGACGCGAGCAGGTGGCAGCAGTCGAGGCAGAGGCCGAGCCGGTCGTCCGCCCCCGCGAGCTCGATCATGCGAGCGAGCTCGTCGAAGTTGCGGCCGAGCGTGCCGCCCGCGCCCGCGGTGTCCTCGAGGAGGATCGGGCATGCCTCGGTCTCAGCCAGCGCCTCGCGCAGGGCATCCCCGACCGCCCGCATCGACTCGTCGTAATCCCTGCCCTTCCGAGACCCGGGATGGAGGACGACCCCGATGGCGCCGATCCGGTGGCCGAGGCTCAGGGCGCTCTTCAGCGCCGCCAGGGACCTCGAGCGAACCTCGGCCTCACCCGACGCGCAGTTGATGAGATAGACGGCGTGGATCGTCACCGACTGGATCCGGGAAGCGCCGACTGCCTCGCGAAACGCCGCCACATCGGCGTCGCTGTAGACGTTCGGCCGCCAGGCGCGGGAGCTCTGATGGAAGATCTGGATCGCGTCTGATTCCCGCTCGACACCCCGTTCCACGGCATTGAGCAGCCCGCCCGCTATGGAAACATGCGCGCCAATCAGCACGTGAACGTGAGCTCCGATCCGAAAGTCGTCCGATTCGCGCCGTCCCCGACGGGTGCCCTGCACATCGGGGGCGCGCGGACGGCACTCTACAACTGGCTTGCGGCGCGCGGCTCGGGCGGGAGGCTGGTCCTGCGGATCGAGGACACGGACCGCGAGCGGTCGACCCCGGAGAACGTCGAGCAGATCCTCGATGCGCTCCGCTGGCTGGAGCTCGACTGGGACGGAGACCCGGTCAGCCAGTTCGAGCGCCGGGATCGCCACGCGGAGGCGATCGCGGCCCTGGTCGAGTCAGGGCACGCGTATCCCGACCCGGCGACCGGGGACGAGGTCCGCGCGTGGAAGGCCGAGCACGGCAACCGCGGCTACCGGGGGAGCCTCGCGACGAGCCCGGGGCCGCGATCCGGCTTCGCATCCCCGACGATGACGTGACGCGGGTGGAGGACATGCTCCGCGGCGAGATCACGTTCCCGAACGAGGCACAGGACGACTTCGTGATCGCGCGCGGGGACGGGACGCCGCTCTACAACCTCGCCGTCGCCGTCGACGACGCCGAGATGGAGGTCACCGACGTGATCCGCGGGGACGATCACCTGTCGAACACCCCGAAGCAGGTCATCGTCCTGGCCGCGCTCGGCTACGAACCGCCGCGCTACGCGCACCTGCCGCTATTGCACGGGCCCGACGGCAAGAAGCTCTCGAAACGCCACGGCGCCGCATCGGTCCAGGAGCTTCGCGACCGGGGGTACCTCCCGGCCGCCCTGCGCAACTACCTGGCGCTGCTCGGCTGGGGCACCGAGGACGACACGACGCTGCTGAGCACCGAGGAGCTGCTCGAGCGCTTCGACGTCGCCCGGGTCGGCACGGCGTCGGCGATCTTCGACGAGCGCAAGCTGCGCTGGATCAACGGGCGGCACATGCGCGAGCTGCCGCTCGACGCATACGTCGCGGCGGTGGCCTCCCACCTGAATCGTTCCGGCGTGGCTCCCGTCGATCCCGACCGGCTGCGGGCCGCGTGCGCCATCACGCAGGACAAGGCGCAGACCCTTGACGAGGTCTGGCCGCTGGTCCGCTTCCTGTTCGAGCCGCCGGTTGACGACGCCAAGGCCCGTGCGAAGTTCCTGGCGGCGGAGGCGATGCCCCTCCTGCGGGAGGCGCGGGGGCTCCTGGCCGCGGTCGAGCCGTTCACGGCCGAGGCGATCGAGCCGGAGCTCTCGGCCCTCGTCGAGCGCTCCGGGGTGAAGCCGAAGCAGCTCTACCAGGCGATCCGGGTCGCGATCACCGGGACGACCGTCTCGCCCGGCATCTTCGACTCGCTGACGGCGCTGGGCCGTGACGAGGTGCTCGCGCGCCTCGATGCCGCGCTCGCCGACGCCTGAGTCGCGGACGACGGGACTAAAAGGACGCCCGGTTCCTGCCGATGTAGTGCCTGAGCGCTCGGAGGCGGGTCGGAAGCCGGCCTCTGCGCTCGGCTGAGGATGAATGACTCAATGAGTGCTGTGGCAGAGGAAGCGCGTGCCGGTGGGTCGACCACGGCGCGACCGTTGGGTGCCGGGGGCCGTCGCCTGGCGGCGGCGTTCGACGCCATCTCGAGCATCCCTGCGACAGCCGAAGCTCGCAGCCGGCTGCTGGTGCTCGCCGAGCAGCCCGGTTCGTCGACTGGCGAGATCGCGGAGGCCGTGGAGGCGGACGCCGCCCTCGCCATCGCGGTGATGCAGGCCGCGAACAACGGCAGCGGCCCGCGCGGCCGGGCCGCGAGCGTACCCGAGGCGGTGGCCACGCTCAGCGCGCCCCGGGTCGCATCGGTCGCGAGCCGGATCGAGACATACGACCTGCTCTCTAGCCCCGGGTCCAAGACTGAGCGCTTCGAGCGCTTCCGCCGTCACGCGATGGCGGTGCGGATCGCCGCCGACCGGGTCGGCGAGCGCGCGCGTATCCAGGAGCGTGACGAGCTTGCGGTCGCGGCCCTGTTCCACGATGTGGGCAGGCTCGTCCTGGGCGAGCTCTACGGCCAGGAATTCGGTCCGGGGTCCCGAGGAGACGAGGATCCCGAGGAGCGCCTCCGCCGCGAGCGGCGCGAGCTTGGCATCGATCACGCGCTCGTCGGTGCCGTGCTGATCCGGCGCTGGGGGCTCCCAGCGTCGATCGCGAGCGCCGTCGAGCGCCATCACGCTGCCGACGCCACGGGGCTCGCCGCCGCCGTGGGCCTCTCTGACCTCGTGGTCAATCAGGCGGCTGGCAACGGGGTTTCACCGGAGGCGCTTCGCGACGCCGCCGAGCGCATCGGGATCGAGGAGGACGGACTGCGCGAGCTCATGTTCGAGTATCCGCACGCCGCGCTCTCGCGGCCGCGCGCCTCCGAGCCCTCGCCGCTCTCGGCGCGCGAGCTCGACGCCCTCCGTGGCCTCGCCGAGGGCAAGGTCTACAAGCAGATCGCGCAGGAGCTCTCGCTGTCGGTCAGCACGGTGCGGACCCACCTGCACAACGTCTACAAGAAGATCGGCGCCGTCGATCGTGCCCAAGCGGTCCTCATCGCGCGCGACCGCGGCTGGATCTAGGCCCGCTCAGTCGATCAGGCCGGTTCGCAGGGCCAGCGCCACGGCGTGGGCGCGATTGCGTGCCTCGAGCCGCCGCACCCCGCCCTTGGTGTGGGTGCGGACGGTGTCCGGCTGGAGCCCAAGGCGCTCGGCGGTCTCGTGTGTCGAAAGGCCGTCGGCGAGCAGCTGGAGCACCTCGCGCTGGCGGCGGGTGAGCGGCGCCCCGTGGCCGTTGGTCGCGGGATCGACGAACTCGTTCGATTCCGCGGCCGCCTCCACCGCCTGCTCGAGCGCCTCGGGCGGCGAGCTCTTGGCCACATAGGCGGAGGCGCCGGCCTTCAGGGCCTCGCTGGCCCCGTGGCGCTCGGCATGCCGCGCGTGGGCGACGATCCCCATTCCGGGCATCGCCTTGCGGAGCGCCCGGATCATCGAGGCGCCGCCCGGCTCGCCCTTCGGGCGGTCCTGGGCGTCGAGCTCGACCACCGCGACGTCGAAGGCACCGGTCTCGGTCAGCGCATCGAGGGCGCCGCGCCAGTCGGCGGCCTCCTCGACGTCGTAGCGCCCGTCAAGCAGGCCGCGCACGCCGATGCGAACCACGGGATGCCCGTCAACGACGAGGCAACGACGATCGTCACTCACTCAACTCTGCCCCTTCTGAACGCGGAGGCGGCCGGTCCGTCCCCGAGACAACACACCGGCCTGGCGGCCGGTCGGCCCATCCTAGCCAGCCCGCGGCGGCCGGCGCCGCCCGCCCTCGCTATCAGCGAGGTTTTTCTGGCGGGGTCTCCGGTAGAACCTACGGGGATGATCTCCGTCACCTCCAAGTCCCGCTACGCGGTCGTCGCGATGGCGGAGCTCGCGCGCTCGAGCGACGGCGGCCCGATTCCGATCGCCCAGATCGCGGAGCGCCGCGACATGCCGGTCCAGTTTCTGGAGCAGCTCTTCTCGACCCTCCGCCGCGGCGGACTCCTGAACAGCCAGCGCGGCGTCAAGGGCGGCTACACGCTCGCCCGCCCCGCCGAGGACATCACCGTGCTCGAGGTCGTGCAGGCGCTCGACGGGAAGGTCGGGGAGGAGGGGAAGGAGGCCGGCGGCATCTGGGCCGAGGGAGTCGAGGCCCTCCGTGGCGTCTTCCGCTCGACGACGATCGCCGACATCGCCCGCCGCGAGGCGGACGACGCGGGCTCGCAGATGTACTACATCTGAAAGGCGTCGCGGTCCCTAGCGGGCTTCCGCTTGCTAGAGCCAAGTAGGACCGCTGGGGAACCGCTGAGAACCGCTCCGAGGACGTTCCCGCCTTCGGCTGCGGCCTCTTCCTCGTTCTCGACCGTGACCGAGAACGCGAGTTCCGATGCCCCCTCGCCGGAGTCAACCGCGAGCCAGTTCTCAACCGGGAAGCCGTCGGCTGCTTCGGCAAGAGCATCAAAGTCGAGTCCGTGGAACGCGTAGACAACGCGATAGCGGTGCGCCATGGCCGCAAACGTAGTCGAGGCGTCAACGATGGGGCGCCGTGTCCTTGCGCGGGGTTGTGGCGCTCGGGGATGGGGTTGGGGTAGGTCCCCCAAGGCCGCTTTCGCGCGGACAGCTTGGCTCCGCTGCGCGAACGTCAGATAGCCGATCCCGGGCGCCGGCTCACCTGCGGAACGCAATCAGCCGGATGGGCCCACGCGCGGAGTTGTGTCCGTTCATCACGATGAAGTCGTCGAGCCCGTTCCGGTCGTAGTCGATGCTCGTCACCGAGTCGCCGATCCCACGTGTGTTTTGGGGAATCCGGAACTTGACGAAGCGCCGGCCTGAGCGGCGGTTGAGCAACATTAGGTCGGGGCGATCGTTGCGGGGACCCGCCCGGACGACATAGACGTCCTCACGACGGTCTCCGTTCACATCGCCGACGGCGAGGGACCTTCCACCCCTCACCCGCCGCCCGTAGGACGCGTTGCCGAAGCGCCCGTTGCGCTGGATGCTGATCACGAGCTTGCGGGAGGTGAGCCGAACGAGGTCCGGGCGGGAGTCGCCGTTGAGGCGAGCAAGCCATATAAACCGGCAATTATGGCCGTTGCCGATGCGGTTTCGGGCGTTGTCGAAGCGGTTTCCGCGACGGTTGTGAAACAGGAACGCGCCCGTGTTGTTGCTTCCGCAGAGCACCAGATCCTCCCACCCATCCCGATCGAAGTCGATCGCCTGGACGCTGTTGCCGCCGAGCTCACGCTGGAGGCCGAACCGCGGCGCGCTGTGGAAGCGCCTTCCGCGAACGTTCAGGAACAGCCGGTTGACCGAACGATGACCGTCCGTGCGCGGGAACTCGTTGGCTACGAATAGATCTGGCCAGCGATCTCCGTCGGCGTCGAGGAAGGTGGCGAAGCGGCCACGACCCCAACGATCCCGTACGTGATAGCGACTCGTCTCGAGGCGAAAGACCCCATTTCTCTGACGCATCCACAGCTGATTGGAGTTCGGGCCCGTCCCCATCCTCCCGCCGACGGTGCAATAGATGTCGTCATCCCCGTTTCGATCGACGTCCCCGAACACGCAGTGGTGGCGATCCTTGCGGGCCTCGTACCCGGTCCCGAACTTGGATCGGCGCACGTCGCGGAGCTCGCCGCGGTCGTTGCGATAGAGGCGCAGACCCCGCTTGTGCCGGACGACGATTGCGTCGTCCCAGCCGTCATCGTTAAAGTCTCCAGCGGTCGCGCTCCAGGTATGGGAGATCTCGTAGATGCCGGCTCGACGACTGGCGTCGAAGGCGTCGAGGCGGGCGTCGGCGTCCGCAGACGGAAGGAAAGCCACGGTGACCACAACGAGAAAACGGGTCCCGCCGGCGCGGTGATACCGACCGCGCGTCGCCGCCGCTCTCCTAACCGGCGCTGCCCGCGGTTGCGCAAGCTGCGTCGGAGGGGCGTCGATTGGGTTCGCGACCCCAAGCCTCGCAAGCGGCGTCGCCTCACCTCGGCAGGAGACTAGTCCGGCCATCGCGTCGCGACATCGGCAGCCTCGATCCCGTAGCTGCGCCGGCGTACCGAGTGCAACAGGCCGTGACCACAACAATCGCGTCGAGTCCGCGCTTGAAAGCGTCGACCTTCCTGTGACATCGCCAACGCAGTATCTCGCCGCAAGGTTCTGGTTTCCATACAAAGCGGACTAACCGCTTCTCGTCCAAGCGGCACTTCTGCTCTCAGGCGAAAATGGAGGTGCGGCGGGTCCGGAGTGATGTAGCGTCAGCCTCCTTGTTGGTCTTGAGCACTTGGCTACGTTGGGTATTGACGCGAATCGTCAGGTCGGAAGAGCAAGGTCGGGCTCGCGCGCGCCCCAGGATTTATTAGGGGAATGACCAAGCACACTGCACATCGCCCTTGCAGTCGCGAAGCCGATCAAGCCCACCCTTCAGCCGAGCGCGCACCTCGCGAACCTTGTCGGGGTCGACGCCATCGGGGACGTTGGCGCGGGTAGAGGTGTCACCCGGCCCGATCAGGTTCCTGACCTGATAGGGGTCGTGGCGGAGGTCGTAGAGCTCATACCACTGGACCCCGCCGCCTTCGGGGTGGTGCTCTAGGTAGACGTAGCGCCGCGTGCGGATCCCCTCTGCGTCGCGGTTCTCGAGCAGGATGGCGCGGTCGACCCGATGCCGGGCGCTGCGCAGGTAGGGCAGCAGCGATTCGCCGTCCACTCTGCGCAGGGGGTCGTCGGCCCGCGCGATTTCAAGGACGGTGGGGGCGAGGTCAATGTTGCCGACCACCTGCCGGCGCACCTCGCCCCGCGGCACGTTCGGGCCGCGCACGATCAGCGGCACCCGAGCTGATTCCTCGTAGAGCTCAACCTTGCCGCGCTGACGGTGCTCGCCGAGCATGACGCCGTTGTCGGAGGTGTAGACGACATAGGTGTTCCGAAGCTCGCCCACGCGGCGCAGCGTCTTCAGGATGCGATTCACCGCGTCATCAACCGCGAGCAGGCTGCCGAGCCGGCTGCGGAAGGTCGTTTGCAAGTCGAGGCGGCGCTCGCGATCGATCGGGCGGTTGCGCAGGAAAGGCGGTTTGTCACGCACGTTGCGCTCGTTGAACGAGGGCGCCTGGCGGAGCCTCCGGTTCTGGAAGCGACCCTCGTGCCGGGGCGCCGGTCGCGGGTTCACGGGGCCGATCTGGGACGACGTCTCGCCGTGCGGGGCGAGCATGGAGAGCACGGTGAAGAACGGTTCCTGCCGCTTGGCCAAGTTCCGAATCTCGCGTGCCGCCCGCCGAGCTAAGACATCGGTCTGGTACTCACGCCGTCGCCCCTCGTACTTGCGGATGCGCCCGTTGTGGTTGAGCTGGAAGCCGAACATCCTGTGGAAGGCACTTCCCCATTTGGACGCCCAGATCGATCTCTCGGAAGAGGTCACCGAGGCGCTCCACCGATCCCAGCCCTTCGGGATCTCGCGCTTGGTCTCCGGCTTTCTTCCGTACTCGTGCATGTACTTGCCAACCCAGGCGGTGCGATAGCCGGCCCTTTGGAGCGCGATCGGCAGGTCGGTCCGGTCATCGAAGCCCAGACCGTTGGAATCGTTGGACCAGACCCCGTGGTTGTGCGCGTACTGCCCCGTGAGCATGGTTGCCCGTGAGGGACAACAGAGCGGGAAGGTGGCGAAGAACCGCTCGAACGTGATCCCCTGGCCCGCCAGCTTGCGCGCCGTCTTCGGCATCACGCGCAGCGACCATTCGTCTTGGTCGTCAACCATGATCACGACGACATTCGGTTTCTCCCGCTGCGGGTCGGCCGACCTCTCGCCCGGAGGCGGCAGCGCCAGCACCCCGCCGGCCACGAGGAGCACGAACACGATCACTGCCAGGTGCGGAGGGGTGAGCAGATCAGCGACGGCCTTCGGCCGTGCGTCAGGCATTCGAGCGGGAACTTCCTGTTCCGTGGCCTCAGCACGTTTGTGCTGAACATCACGACCCTACGCCGACAGCTAGCGAAGTCAAGGTCGCGGGCCTGGGCGGGCCAGCGGCAGGAGGGGGTCCGTGTTGATTCCGCTTTGGAGAAAGGCGCAATGAATCCGCACGCTGCCGAAGGCTGAGTGGCGCGCAAAATGGCGCGCAGGCCTCGGAACCAAAGTCAATCCCGCATGGGCAAGCGGGATAGCCTGCTGATCGTGCCGAGGTACTACATCTGATGGCCCCCGAAGCAGCCAAGGCACCGCTCCGCCTCGCCGACGAGGCCTCGCAGGTGGTCGGCGAGACGCCCATGGTGACGCTCCACGGCGTCGCCGAGAACGTTGACGGGAAGATCGCAATAAAGCTCGAGTACCTGAACCCCGGTGGGTCGGTCAAGGATCGGATCGGGGTGGCGATGCTCGACGCCGCCGAGGAGGAGGGGGTGATCGAGCGCGGCAAGTCGGTGATCGTCGAGCCGACGAGCGGCAACACCGGGATCGCGCTGGCCCTGGCCTGCGCCGCGCGCGGCTACGAGCTCGTCCTGACGCTGCCCGAGGGAATGAGCCGCGAGCGCAGCAAGCTGCTTCGGGCCTACGGTGCCGAGGTCCACGAGACGCCGTCGCTGGGCGGGATGGGGGAGGCGATCGACCTCGCGCGGCGGTTCGTGCGAGAGCGCGACGGGTTCATGCCGCAGCAGTTCTCGAATCCCGCGAACCCGGACGTCCACCGGCGCACGACGGCTGAGGAGATCTGGCGCGACACGGGCGGCGAGATCGACGCGTTCGTCTGCGGCGTCGGTACGGGCGGCACGATCACCGGCGTCGGCCAGGTGCTGAAGGAGCGCCGGCCCGAGGCGCTCGTCATCGCGGTCGAGCCGACCGGCTCGCCCGTGCTCTCCGGCGGCGCGGCCGGCCCGCACAAGATCCAGGGCATCGGCGCCGGTTTCGTCCCAGACGTGCTCGACCGCTCGGTGATCGACGAGATCCTCCAGGTCGGGGACGAGGACTCGCTGGCATGCTCGCGGGCGGCTGCTCGCAAGGACGGCCTGCTCGTCGGCATCTCTGCCGGCGCTGCGATCTGCGCGTCGCTGCGGGTTGCGGGCAGACCGGAGATGGCCGGCAAGCGCGTTGTCACGATCGCGCCCGATGGGGGCGAGCGCTACATGTCCCTACCCTTCTTCGCAGACTGATGTTCGGCCTGGGAACGCTCCGCCGCGTGGTCCGCGAGGTCGGCTGCGACGTCACTGCGGCGCGTGACCGCGACCCGGCCGCGCGTGGAGTCGGCACTTTCGAGATCCTCACCGGCTGGGCGGGGGTGCAGGCGCTCCTCGCTCATCGCGTGGCCCACGCCCTGTACGACGCACAGGTGCCACTCGCCCCGCGCACGATCGCCTTCGCGAGCCGCGCCATCACCGGCGTCGAGATCCACCCGGCCGCGCGGATCGGGCAGGAGTTCTTCATCGACCATGGCTCCGGCGTCGTGATCGGCGAGACCGCCGAGATCGGCGACCGGGTCACGCTGTACCAGGGCGTGACGCTCGGCGGCACCGGCTTCGCCCGCGGCAAGCGTCACCCGACGGTGGAGGACGACGTCACGATCGGCTCCGGGGCGAAGCTGCTCGGGCCGGTCACGATCGGGCACGGGGCGAAGGTCGGGGCGAACACGGTGGTGATCGAGGACGTCCCCGCGAACTCGACCGTGGTCGGGAACCCGGGGCACACCGTCCGTGTCGAGGGCAAGCGCCCCGAAGGCCCGGACGCCGACTGGATTCACCTGCCGGACCCGATCGCCGACGCGATTCGCAGCCTCTCCGACCGCCTCGCCGCCGCCGAGCGCCGCCTCGCCGAGATCGACGGCAACGCGGCCGAGGCGGAGGTCAGGGAGCTGAAGCGGAAGCAGGGTCCGTCGAGCGCGGGCGGGTAGCTCCGGCACCCGATCTATATTCGGGTGTCGTGAGCGAGACCGACACCCTCGCCCCGATCACCGCCGGGGCTGACCAGATCGAGCGCCTGCTGGCGGATCTGAACCCGCCGCAGCGGAAGGCGGTCGAGTACGGGGAGGGGCCGCTTCTGGTGATCGCGGGCGCCGGCTCTGGAAAGACCCGTGTCCTCACGCGGCGAGTCGCCTACCTCGTCGCGACCGGCCAGGCGCGGCCGTCGGAGATCCTCGCGATCACCTTCACAAACAAGGCGGCCGGGGAGATGCGCGAGCGGGTCGAGGAGCTCGTCGGCGGCGTCTCGAAGCTGATGTGGGTGATGACCTTCCACTCCGCCTGCGCGCGCATTCTGCGAGCGAACGCCGAGCGCCTTGGCTACAAGCGCTCGTTCACGATCTACGACGAGGCCGACTCCCTGCGGATGCTGAAGCGCTGCATGGAGGAGTGCGAGATCGACCCCAAGCGCTTCACCCCGCGCTCGATCCGCGCCGCGATCTCCTCGGCGCAAGAACCGGCTCGAGGACTCGACCGACTACGCGGAGCGCCAGGGCTCGTTCTTCGAGGAGCAGGTGGCGGACGCCTACGCGCTGTACGAGCGCCGGATGGTCGAGGCCTCGGCGATGGACTTCGACGACCTCCTGGTCCGCACGGTCAACCTGCTCGAGCTGTTCGAGGACGTGCGCGAGCGCTACCAGCGCACGTTCCGCTGGGTCCTCGTCGACGAGTATCAGGACACGAACCGCGCGCAGTACCGGCTGCTGCAGCTCCTGGCCGGGGAGGAGCGAAACGTGACCGTCGTGGGCGACGAAGACCAGGCGGTCTACAGCTTTCGCGGCGCCGACGTTCGCAACATCCTCGAGTTCGACCGGGACTTCTCCGACGCGACCGTGATCAAGCTCGAGGAGAACTACCGCTCGACGCAGACGATTCTCGACGCGGCAAACGGCCTCGTTGCCAACAACACGGAGCGGCGCGGCAAGCACCTGTTCACGAACGAGGGCAAAGGCGACCTCGTAACCGTCGCCGAACTCGACGACGAGCACAGCGAGGCCCGCTACGTCGCGGGCGAGGTCGAGCGGCTGGTCTCGGACGAGGGCTACGCGCGCGACGACGTCGCGGTCTTCTACCGGATGAACGCCCAGAGCCGGGTCCTCGAGGACACGCTCGTCCGCTACGAGATGCCCTACCAGGTGATCGGCGGCACCAAGTTCTACGAGCGGGCCGAGATCAAGGACGCGGTCGCCTACCTGCAGCTCCTCGCCAACCCGGCCGACGCGATCTCGTTCGGTCGCGTCGTCAACTCGCCCCGCCGGGGCATCGGCCAGCAAACGCAGGCGCGGGTGCTCTCGCACGTCAACACGACCGGCGAGGACATCTGGGACGTCCTCGCGCGGCCGCACGCTATCCCGGGACTGGGCACCGCCGCGGTCAAGGCGCTCTCGCGCTTCGCGGCGATCATGGCCGGCCTGCGCGAGCGCGCTGACGGCGAGTCCGTGGCCGCGCTGCTGGAGTCCGTGCTCCACGACACCGGCTACATGGAGGCGCTCGAAGCCGAGCGCACGCTCGAGGCCGAGGGGCGGGTCGAGAACCTCCAGGAGCTGGTCGGAGTCGCCCGGGAGTTCGACGTGAATCGCGCGGTCGAGGGGCCTTCGGAGGACACGCCGCTCGAGGAGTTCCTGGCGCGCATCTCGCTGTACACGGACCAGGACTCGTTGCGCGACGCCGAGAGCCTGATCACGCTGATGACGCTCCACAACGCCAAGGGCCTCGAGTACGACGCTGTGTTCATGATCGGCTGCGAGGAGGGGGTCTTCCCGCACTCGCGCTCGGTCGAGGAGGGGAACCTCGAGGAGGAGCGCCGGCTCGCCTACGTCGGCGTCACCCGCGCACGCAAGCGCCTGTACATGACCTGCGCGCGGCGCCGGATGCTGCACGGGGCCGGTGGCTGGAACCTGCCCTCGCGGTTCCTCAAGGAAGTCCCCGACGACCTGGTCGACCACAAGGCGATGGCGATCCGCACGGGCTGGCAGGGAGGGTCGGACGGCGGCGGGACCGGGGGCCTGCGGCTCGGCGGCGGCTTCGCCACACCCGAGCGCAAGCAGCCACACGAACCCGAGGCCGAGTTCGGGATCGGTGACGACGTGGTCCACGCGAGCTTCGGCGAAGGGGTCGTGACCGCCGTCGAGCCCGGGTCGGTGATCGTCGTGCGGTTCGCGTCCGAGGGCGCGGAGCGCAAGCTGATGGCGGACTATGCGCCGCTCAAGAAGGTCGGTTAGTTGCTGGTTGCTGGTTGCTCGTTGCTCGGAGGTGCTCCGTGGCCGCCCGCGTGATCGATGGCAAGGCGGTCGCCGCCGACGTACGCGCCGAGGTCGCCCGAGGGGTGTCGGAGTTCGCCGCCGAGCACGGCCGTCCCGCAGGGCTTGCGACCGTGCTGGTCGGCGACGACCCGGCCTCGCGCGTTTACGTGAACAACAAGGTCCGCGCATGCGAGGAGGTCGGGATCCGCTCGATCCACCACGGCCTCGCCGACGCGACCCCTCAGGACGAGCTGCTCGAGCTCGTCGCCCGGCTGAACGCCGACGACGGGGTGGACGGGGTCCTCGTCCAGATGCCGCTGCCCGACCAGATCGACCAGGACGACGTGATCGGGGCGATCGACGCGGCGAAGGACGTCGACGGCCTCACGGCGACCAGCGCCGGGCTCCTCGCGCAGGGACGCCCGGGCCTGGTGCCCTGCACCCCGCAGGGGGTGATTGAGCTCTTGCGCGTGGCGGAGGTCGATGTCGAGGGCGCCGAGGCGGTCATCGTGGGCCGCTCGATCCTGGTCGGCCGCCCGCTGTCCGCGCTGCTCCTCAACGCGAGCGCGACGGTGACCGTGTGCCACTCCCGGACCCGTGACCTCGGCGCGGTGTGCGCTCGTGCGGACATCCTCATCGCAGCGGTCGGCTCGCCGCGGATGATCCGCGGCGATTGGGTCAAGGAGGGAGCGGCGGTGATCGACGTGGGCATCAACCGCACCGACGACGGCCTCGTGGGCGACGTCGACTTCGACGCCGCCGCCGAACGGGCGGGTGCGATCACGCCTGTGCCAGGCGGCGTCGGACCGATGACGATCGCGATGCTGCTTCGCAACACGCTGTTCGCGGCTCGATCCCGTAGCAGGCTTTCCGCCGAACGCGCCGTATAGGTTCCGCGAAACAACCCGGGTCACTACCTCAGGAGGGCAGAACCCAGATGGACAACGTTGGGACAGGAGCGAAGATCGCAGGCGCCTCAGGCCTTGCGCTTCTCATCATCATGTTCCTCAGCTGGTGGGGAGCGCCAGGTGACCTTGGCGATCTTGCTGACCTAACCGGCGTCGAGGTCGACACAACGGCGAACGCCTGGGAGCTGGCCGACGTTCTCGACCTGCTCTGGGCCCTCGCCGCGATTTCCGGTATCGCCTTGGCCGGGATCGCTATGACGAGCTCGGAAGTAAACATGCCGGTTGCGATGAGTGCGATCACCGCCGGGCTGGGCGGCCTCGCAACGTTGACCATCCTCTACCGGATCATCGATCCACCCTTTGACGCCGATCTCAAGTACGGGGTGTTCCTCGGCTTGATCGCGGCCGCCGGCATCGCATACGGCGGTTGGACGGCGATGCAGGAGGAGGGGACGTCGTTCTCCAGCCCGGCCGCGGGCGCGGGAGGGGATGCGCCTCCGCCTCCGCCGCCGCCGCCTCCGAGCACGCCTCCGTCCTCGTCGGGCCCGGCGGCGTAGAACGCACGAAAGCACTGTGAGAAACGGCCGCCTTCGGGCGGCCGTTTCTATGCCGCCGCCAGCCCCCGCGCGACGCGTGCGGCCATCGCCACGATCGTCATCATCGGGTTGACGCCGATCGAGCTGGGGAAGAGGCTCCCGTCGGCCACGTGGAGGTCGCGGTAGCCGTGGACCGCCCCAGCCGGGTCGACCACGCCAAAGCCGGGATCGGCGTCAATCCGCGCGGTGCCGAGCGGGTGGAACGCCTCGAGGCGCATCCGCCGCGCGGGCGGGGGAGCGGCGTCGAGCTGGGCGATCCGGTTGCGGGGAAGCACTGGAAGCCCCGCGAGCTGCGGGTAGACCTCGGTCGCGCCGGCCGCGTAGAAGAGCTCCGCCGCGCGGGCTATGCCGAAGCTGAGCTTGCGGGAGTCCTCGCGGGTCAGCCGGTAGGTGACCCGCAGCGAGCCGTCGCCGGCGATCCCCACGCGCCCGCGCGACTGGTCCGACAGGTGCACCCCGGTCGAGGCGACGTGGCCGTACGACGCGAGGCGCTCCTGGTGCTCGGCGCCCGTGCCTGGCATCCAGTGCCCCCCGAAGGCAAGGGGCGTGAACGTGGCCTCCAGCAGTAGTCCCGCCTCCTGCCACTCGTCGACCGCGTAGCTCTGCATCACCCCGGCCCAGCCGCGGACCTCCTCGGCGAAGCGCGCCCCCACCCAGCAGGCGGGATGGATCCGCAGGTTCTCTCCGAGCGCCCCGCTGCGCGAGCGAACGCCGGAGCGAATCAAGAGCTCCGGGGTGCCGAACGCCCCCGCGGCGACGATGACTCCGCGGCGGGCGTTCACCTGGAACCGTCGGATCGCCTCCCCGCCCCGCTCGGCGACGCCGGCCACGCAGTCGAGACCTACTGCCCGGTCGCGCTCGAACCGTACCCTGCGGGCCTCGACGCCCGCGCGGACTCGCGCGCCGGCGACGACCGCTCGCGGCAGGTACGAAACGTGCATCGCACGCTTCGCGTCGAGCCTGCAGCCGTACGGACAGGAGCTGCACTCCACGCACGCCCCTGCGTTCCGGGAAAGCGGGTGGTGTGAAACGCCCAGCGCCTCGGCGCCCTCGCGCAGGATCTGGCCGTTCCGCCCCATTCGCTCCGGGTCGACGGGCCTCACATGCAGCATCTCCTCCGCCGCGGCGTACTCGGGGTCGAGCTCGGTGATCCACTCGATCCCGTGGTCCTGACGCCAGCGCTCGAGGACCGGGTCGGGCGCCCGGAAGCAGGTGCCCGAGTTGATCACCGTGGTGCCGCCTACGGCCCGCCCGACGGGCGTCGGGATCGCGGGCAGACCCTCGGCGACCGTCAGGCCGCCGTCGCGGTAGAGCGCGGAGAGTGCCGCGAGGGGCTCATCCGGATAGCTCCGGCGATCCATGTACGGGCCGGCCTCGACGACCAGCACGTCGTGGCCCGCCTCGGCCAGGACCGTCGCGGCGACGGCGCCGCCCGCGCCCGACCCGACGATCGCGAAGTCACAGTCCTCGCCGTCGCCGAGCGGCTCGAGGCTGCCGAGCGGATTGGCGGGCGGCGGACGCGGCTCGTCGGCCTCCGGTGCCACCCGGCACGTCGCGGTCGAGCCGACCGCGTCCCGGACCCGCGGGTCGTTCGCGTAGCCGCTCCCGGTCAGCACCTTCAAGAGGAGCAGCAGGTCCTGGCGGAACCAGGAGCTCGAGGCGTCCATCCGCCGCAGGAAGTCCTGGCGCGCATCGAGGCTCGCGCGGCTGAAGCGCCACGGGAACGGCGACCACTCGAACGCGCGCAGGGCCAGCCGGACGAGCAGTACCCGCCGGTGCGGGAGTCCGCTCAGGTACTCGGCGAGCGGCCCGGCAACGTCGATCGCAGCGGGCGAGCCGTCATCCGAGCCCGCGGCCGGCGGCATCCCGGCGGCGCCCGGCGCCATCGCCTCGGCAACCGCGCGCAGGGTGCGCAGCTCGGCGGCGTGGAGCCCCGGGGCGCGCCTTCAGGTCGGCGCCGCCGGCGCCTCGACCCTACCCGCGAGCGACCAGAGGTACAGCGCGACGCCGACCAGAAAGCCGTCGACGAGGAAGTTCAGGAGGTAGGCGAAGACGTCGTCGTCGAAGAGGTAGAAGCCGAGCGCCGCGAGCGAGCTCGCCGCCTTGCCGGCGGCGAGGACCAGGAGCAGCGGGCCGGTAGCGAACGACGTCCGCCTGGACCACCAGGCAGATCCCCGTGATCACGGTCATGTAGGCGAAGCCGAGCGCGAGCCAGAGCTGCTCGGCGGTCTCCGGCGCGGGGGAGAAGTCTCCGAAGGCGTCGCCGACGTCGTCGAGCGTGCCAAGCACGCCGTCCGGGGTGACAATGAACAGCAGCCCGACCAGCGCGAAGCTCGCGGCCAGAAGCCGCAGGTTGAGGATCACGAAGCGCTCGGCGCGTTCCCCGGTCATGAGCGCGCGCA
This sequence comes from uncultured bacterium, assembly GCA_963753385.1. GTDB lineage: Bacteria > Actinomycetota > Thermoleophilia > Solirubrobacterales > 70-9 > JALZKA01. The sequence goes on along the minus strand of CAVWCC010000010.1, from coordinate 21,611 downwards.
TCCTATCCCCGAGCTGACCGCCCGGTCAGGACGCTCTGATACAGTGAACCGAATGGTTCAGTATCAACTCAACCGCACGTTCGCCGCCCTCGCGGATCCCACCCGACGGGGAATCCTGGAGCGGCTGGAGGAGGGCACCGCCACGATCAGCGATCTGGCGGGGCCGTTCCGGATGTCACTGACCGGCATCAAGAAGCACGTGCGGGTATTGGAAGAGGCTGAGCTTGTGAGCACCGAGAAGGTCGGGCGCACCCGCCAGTGCCGGCTCGGCCCCAAGCGACTCGAGGACGCATCCGATTGGATCGAGGCCCACCGCCGCATGCGGGAAGAGCGTCTTGACCGCCTCGGTGAGTTTCTCGAGCGGACGAAAGGAGTTACACGATGAGTGACCAGAAGTTGAAGGTGGCGAAGTCCGGCGACCGCGAGATCAACGCGGAGCGCTGGTTCGACGCTCCCCGCGAACGCGTGTGGGAGGCCTTCACGGATCCCGAGTTGATCCCCCAGTGGTGGGGGCCGCGTGAGACGAACACGGTCGTCGACACGCTCGAGTTCAAGCCCGGAGGGGCGTGGCGGTTCGTCGAGCGGATGGAGGACGGGACCGAGACCGGCTTCCGCGGCGAGTTCCGTGAGATCGAGAAACCGGATCGCATCGTCTGGACGTTCGAGTGGGAGGGGATGCCTGGCCACGTCTCGGTCGATGCTGTGACCTTCACCGAGCACGACGGCGGCACGCTGGTGAGGACGGTCTCCACCTTTGACAGCCAGCAGGACCGCGACGGGATGCTCGAGTCCGGGATGGAGAAGGGCATGGGTGAGAGCTACGACCAGCTCGCCGAGCTGCTCGCGAAGGTGGCGTCGGCCTGACGGCGGTGCTCGACCTCGAGGCGGCAGCCGCCTGGATCGATGAACGGCTGGCCCGTGCGGGATCGTCCCGCACGGGCCCGCTCGAGTCGGTCCGGGTGCGGCCGTGGGGGGAGGTCGCGAAGGCGGAGACGGACCGCGGCACTGTCTGGCTCAAGGCCCCCGGCCGCACGACCGCGTTCGAGGTCGAGCTCTACGAGCTCTTGGCGCGCAGGGTTCCCGATCGCATCCTCGACCCCGTGGCGACCGATCCGAACCGCGGTTGGGTGCTCCTCCCCGAGGGAGGCAAGCCGCTTGGAGAGACGACCGAGGGCGAGGAGCTTGCTGCCGGAATGCGGGCGGCGGTGGCACGCTACGCCGGGGTGCAGCTCGCTCTCCGGGACGACGTCGACGAGCTGATCGCAATCGGCATCCAGGACATGCGCCCGCAGGCCATGCCGGCCCGCTTCGATCAGGCGTTGGCCGCAGGCGAGCGCTACGTCGACGAGCTCGGCAACGACCACGATCGCGCAGCGTTGAACCGGGTCCGCGCGGAGCGCGAGCGGTTCGACGGCCTCTGCGAGGAGCTCGCCGCCCGACCGGGGGGCGCCAGCCTCGACCACAACGACCTGCATCCGTGGAACGTGCTCGGGAATGCGCTCGCGCCGGATTCGCTCCGCTTCTACGACTGGGGCGACAGCGTCGTCGCGCACCCGTTCGCGGCGATGCTCGTGCCGCTCGGCTTCGCGGCACGCCGGTCGCCCGAGGAGCTTGCTCATGCCCGCGACGCGTACCTCGGCGAGTTCCGCGACCTGGGGCCGCACGCGGAGCTGGTCGAGACGCTCGAACTCGCATGTCGCGTAGCCAAGGTGGCACGCGCGCTGACCTGGGAGCGGGCGCTGCTGGCCGGCGGTGACACCGAGCGCTCGAATGACGACTTCGCCCGGGCGCCCCTCGCGACGCTTGAGTCGTTCCTCGACGAGTCCTACCTCGGCGGCGCCTGAACCTACAATCACGCGCGATGATCGACCGCGAGCAGGTGCTTCACGTCGCGCGGCTGGCCCGCCTCGAGCTCTCCGAGGAGGAGGTCGAGCGGATGGCCTCGGAACTGTCGGGGATCCTCGACCACGTCGACCGGATCTCTGAGCTCGACCTCGAGGGGGTCGAGCCGACCTCGCACGTGGTCGCGCTCGAGAACGTCTGGCGCCCGGACGAGCCCCGGCCAAGCCTGCCGCGAGAGCGCGCTCTGGAGCAGGCCCCCGATCCTGCCGAGGGCGCCTTCCGCGTCCCGTCCCCGGGCGCTTCGTGAACTCCGAGCTACTCGAGCTCACGGCTGCTCAGGCGCTCGACCGCATCGCCGCAGGCGACTTGGGCTCCGACGAGTACTTCGACGCCTACGCGGAGGCCGCGGCCGGCGACTATTTGAACGCCTACCTCTGGCGCGCCGGCCCAACGAGCAACGAGCAACTAGCAACGAGCAACGACCGACCCCTGCACGGCCTTCCGATCGCCATCAAGGACATCTTCTGCACCGAGGGAATCCCGACAACGGCGGGCTCGCGGATCCTCGAGGGCTACCGGCCGCCGTACAGCGCGACCGCGGTCAGGCGGCTGGCCGAGGCGGGCGCCCGCGTGCTCGGCAAGACGAACATGGACGAGTTCGCGATGGGCTCGTCGAACGAGAACTCGGGGTACGGGCCGGTGCTGAATCCGTGGGACCGCTCGCGGGTGCCGGGCGGGTCGTCGGGCGGCTCGGCCGCCGCCGTCGCCGGCCGCCTTGCGCCGTGGGCGATCGGCACCGACACGGGCGGCTCGATCCGCCAGCCCGCGTCGCTCTGCGGGATCGTCGGCATGAAGCCCACCTACGGAGCGATCTCGCGCTACGGGATGATCGCGTTCGCCTCCTCGCTCGACCAGTGCGGGCCGCTCACGCGCGACGTGACCGACGCGGCGCTCCTGCTCAGAGCGATGCAGGGCCGAGACGAATGCGATTCGACCTCGGTCGGGATCGAGGGCGGGGTCGAGCTGCCCTCGCGCGAGGACCTCGCGGGCCTGCGCTTCGGCGTGCCGCGCGAGCTCTCGTCCGACGCCGAGGGGATCGAGGCCGGCGTGGCCGAGAACTTCGAGGCGACGCTGAAGCTGATCGAGGAGCTGGGCGGAACACTCGACGAGTGCGAGCTCCCAAGCACCCGCAACGGGATCTCGGCCTACTACGTCATCGCCCCGGCGGAGGCGTCGGCCAATCTCGCCCGCTACGACGGCGTCCGCTACGGGGCCCGCGACCCGGAGGCCGAGGACCTGCTCGGGATGTACGAGCGAACCCGCGCCCGCGGCTTCGGGGCGGAGGTCAAGCGCCGGATCATGCTCGGCACCTACGCGCTCTCGTCCGGCTACTACGAGGCGTACTACGGCCAGGCGCTCAAGGTCCGGACGCTGATCGCGCAGGACTTCGCGCGCGCCTTCGAGCGCTTCGACTTCCTCGTCACGCCGACGTCGCCGACCGTCGCGTTCGAGCTGGGGGCGAAGACGGCCGACCCGTGGGCGATGTACATGAACGACTACTGCACGGTCCCGATGCCGCTCGCGGGGATCCCGGCGATCTCGATCCCGTCGGGGCTCGCGGAGCCCGCCGGCGGTGGGCCGCAGCTCCCAGTCGGCTTCCAGATCACCGGGCCGGCCTTCTCGGAGTCGGGGATGCTCGACGCCGCGTTCGCCCTCGAGCGGGCGATCGGGTTCAGCGAGAGGCCGCCTGCATGAGCGTGCTCCCCGACGGTTACGAGGCGGTGATCGGCCTCGAGATCCACGTCCAGCTCTCGACCCGGACGAAGATGTTCTGCGGCTGCGAGCTCTCGTTCGGCGACGACCCGAACGTCCACACCTGCCCGGTTTGCCTGGCCCATCCCGGGAGCCTGCCCGTGATCAACGAGCAGGCAGTCCGCTACGGGATCCAGATCGGCCTTGCGCTCGGCTGCGAGATCGCCCCGCGCTCGATCTTCCACCGCAAGAACTACTTCTATCCCGACAACCCGAAGGCGTACCAGATCAGCCAGTACGACATCCCGCTTGCGACCAACGGCAGGCTCGGCGACGTCCGCATCCACCGCGTCCACCTGGAGGAGGACGCCGCGAAGCTCGTCCACCTCGGCCAGTCCGGCCGGATCCACGGGTCCGGGCACTCGCTCGTCGACTTCAACCGCGGGGGGACGCCCTTGGTCGAGATCGTGACCGAGCCAGACTTACGCGACCCCGCCGCGGCGCGCGAGTGGCTCCAGCTCTTGCGCACCACGATCAAGGCGCTCGGTGTCTCCGACGTGAACATGGAGGAGGGGAGCCTGCGCTGCGACGCGAACGTGTCGATCCGGCCGGCCGGCGCCGAGGAGCTCGGCGTCAAGACCGAGCTCAAGAACATGAACAGCTTCCGGTTCATCGAACGCGGCATCGAGGCGGAGCTCGCCCGCCAGCTCGAGTTGGCGGAGAGTGGGGAGGGGGTCACCCAGGAGACGCTCCATTTCGACCCCCGCACGGGCTCGCTGACCCCGCTGCGCTCGAAGGAGGAGGCGCACGACTACCGCTACTTCCCCGAGCCCGACCTCGTCCCACTCGCGCCGACCGAGGAGATGCTGAGCGACGCCCGCGCGGCCCTACCCGAGCTTCCGGCGGCGCGCGAGGAGCGTTACGCGTCCGAGCTCGGGCTGCCGGCCGCGCAGGCGCGGCAGCTCGCCTACGACGGCGAGCTCGGCGACTTCTTCGAGAGCGCGCTCGCCGCCGGCGACGCCAGCGCCGCGGCGCTCGCCAACTGGATCACCGGCGAGCCGAGCACGCGCGAGGTTGCGGCGCCCTCGATCGCGAGCCTCGTGGCGATGGTCGAGCAGGGCAAGGTCACGAACCAGGCCGGGCGCGAGGTCCTGGCCAAGCTGGCGGCGAACGGCGGCGATCCGGCCGAGATCGTCGAGCGCGAGGGGCTCGGCAGGGTGGAGGACTCGAGCGAGCTCGAGGCGATCGTCGCGGCGGCGATCGAGGCCCATCCCGACGAGGCCGAAAAGGTCAAGGCCGGGACCGGCCAGGCGATCGGCCCGATCGTCGGCTACGTGATGCGCGAGACCAAGGGCCGCGCCGACGGCGGCGAGGTCACGAAGCTGATTCGCGCGAAGCTCGATCTCTGAGGCCGAACCTGGCGCGATCTCTTTCCGGCACCAAGTCCAGGTAGTCGGGGTGGCGCTCGATGTAGCCGCGGATGAACGGGCAGTAGGGGAGCACTGACAGGCCCCGGGTCCGCACCTCATCGAGCGCGGCCGACGCGAGCTTCGAGCCGAGGCCCTGTCCCTCGTACTCGTCGTCCACTTCGGTATGGGTGAACGCGATCGCTCCACCCTCCATCCGGTAGTAGGTCGAGCCCGCCAGTTCGCCGTCGGCGAAAAGCTCGAACCGGCCCTCGTCAGGGTTGTCGGCGACGCGAACGTCCACGACGCGAGGGTACGCCTTGCCGAGGTGGTTGCTATTACCCGCGGTATTCACGGGTTTCAGCAACCACCTCGAAGCGTCGGGGCCATAATTGAGGCGTGGGCCCCGCGCTTCTCATCATCGTCTCGTTCGGCCTTGCGACCGCGTTCATCGGCCGGGCGAAGGGCAGCTCGTTCTTCATCTGGTTCTTCGTCGGCGCCGTGCTGCCGCTGTTCGGCCTGATCGCGGTGATCCTCTACCGCGTCGAGGCCGACGAGCCCGAGCGCCGCTGCCCGCGCTGCGGGCGCGTCCAGAAGATCTACGTCCAGGTCTGCCGCACCTGCGGCGAGGACCTCTACCTGCCCGACCCCTCGGAGGTCCGCCACCCGGCGGCCGTCCGCGAGGGCCGCGAGCCCATCACCTAAGACCTAGCGGAGCCAGGTGCGGACGATCGCATTTGCGAACCCAGCGCCGTAGCGGAACACCGCGGGCTTCTTCGAGTGGCCGTGGAGGCGGGCGACCACGGTCACCGGCACCTCCTTGGCGGGGATGCCGCGCTTGATCGCCTCGATCATGAACTCGGACGTGTGGAACTGCTCCTGGCGGAGGACCAGCTGCGGCAACACCGAGGCCCGCACCGCGCGGTAGCCGTTCGAGCAATCGCTCACCTTGGTCCTCGTGATGAACGAGACCACGCGGTTGAAGAAGACGATCCCGAGCTCGCGGGAGCGTGTGTTGGGCTCGGCCTCGCCGAGCACCCGCGAGCCGTGCGCCATGTCGACCTCGCCCGAGAGCACCGGCTCGACCAGCCGCGGCATCTCCTCGGGCAGGTGCTGCCCGTCGGCGTCGATCGTGACCACGATGTTCGCGTCTGAGTCCGAGAGCAGCCGGTAGCCGGTGCGAAGCGCCGCGCCGCCGCCGCGGTTGATCACGTGCCGGGCGACGGTCGCGCCGTGGGCCTCGGCGACGTCGCCGGTGCCGTCGCGCGAGCCGTCGTCCACGACCAGGACCGCGGTCCGCTCGCCGCACACATCTTCGGGCAGCTTGTCCAGCACGTGCGCGATGTTCTCGGCCTCGTTGTAGGCGGGGATCAGGATCGCGACCTTGCCGGCGAAGCGCTCCGGGTGCCCGTCGCGCCGGAAGCGCTCCCACGCGAGCCCCTCGAGCACCGCCGAGAGCTCCCTGGTGATCCTGGAGCCCTGCGCGAGCGCGCGCAGCGTCAGCCCGAACAGGACCAGGATCGCGAGCACGGCGACCCCGACGATCCGGGTGCCGTTCTCGCGCTGGAACGAGAACGCCTCGAGTAAGGCGTCGAGCAGCTCGGTGCCGGCGACAAGCGCAAGCCCGAGGGCGATCGTCATCAGGATCAGGACGTCGGCGTTCCGCAGGCTGCGTCGCCGCCAGATCGCGAATCCGGCAATGAGCACGGCGAGAACGAGGCCGGCCGCGCGCAGCGCAGTCAGCTCGGGCGGGAAAAGGCCGGCCACGGTGTCCATGGGCGTCGGATGAGGATAGGAGCCGCATCGGGCGGGACCCCCGGCGCGTCCTCTACCCTCTCGGCCCTATGCGGATCCTGATCCTGGGTGGCGACGGATACCTGGGCTGGCCCACCGCGATGCGCTTCTCGGCGCACGGCCACGACGTCTCGATCGTCGACAACTTCTCCCGTCGTCGCTGGCACACAGAGAACTCAACCGACTCGCTGACCCCGATCGCCTCGCTGGACGACCGGGTGGCGGCCTGGCGCGAGGTCTCAGGCCGGGAGATCCGGATCCACATCGGCGCGATGGAGGACGCGGCGTTCGTCGACCGGGTGATCGACGAGGTCGCCCCCGAAGCGATCGTCCACTACGCGGAGCAGCCGTCGGCGCCGTACTCGATGCGCTCCCGGGATGCCGCTGTCGAGACCCAGTACACGAACGTGATCGGCACCCTCAACCTGCTCTGGGCGATCCGCGACAAGGTGCCGGACTGCCACCTGGTGAAGCTCGGGACGATGGGCGAGTACGGGACCCCCAACATCGATATCGAGGAGGGGTTCATCGAGATCCACCACAAGGGCCGCTCCGACGTGCTGCCGTTCCCGAAGCTCCCCGGCTCGCTCTACCACCTCTCCAAGGTCCACGACTCGTACAACATCCACTTCGCCTGCCGGATCTGGGGGCTGCGCGCGACCGACCTGAACCAGGGCGTCGTGTACGGGGTCGAGACCGAGGAGTCGAGCGCCGACGACCGGCTCATCACTCGCTTCGACTACGACCAGTACTTCGGAACCGTCCTCAACCGCTTCTGCGTGCAGGCCGTGATCGGCCACCCGCTTACGGTCTACGGCGAGGGCGGTCAGACCCGCGGGTTCCTGAACATCCGCGACACGCTCCAGTGCGTGGAGCTCGCCGTCACGAACCCGGCTGACCTCGGGGAGTTCCGGGTCTTCAACCAGTTCACCGAGCAGTTCTCGGTCGCCGAGCTTGCCGGCCTCGTGAAGCGCTCCGCCGCCGAGCTCGACATCCCGGTCGAGATCAAGAACTTTCCGAACCCCCGCGTCGAGGCGGAGAGCCACTACTACAACGCGACCAACACGAAGCTTCGCGACCTGGGGCTCGAGCCGCACTACCTGGGCGAAGAGCTCGTCCACTCGGTGCTGGGGATCGCCCAGCGCTACCGGGACCGGGTGATCGACGACGCGATCCTGCCGACGACCCAGTGGAAGCCGGGCGAGCTGGTGGCGGACGCGACGTGACCACCGCCGCGACAACGACCCAGCAGGGTCGCTCCGAGCAGGGCGCCGAGCGCCGCGCGGCGATCCTGGCCGCCACCGTGCGCCTTCTGGTCCGTGACGGCCTTGCGTCGGTGACCCACCGCGCGGTGGCGCGCGAGACCGGCGTGCCGCTCGCGGCGACGACCTATTACTTCGCCTCCAAGGACGAGCTCGTCGGCGAGGCGCTCGCGATCCTGGTCGAGGACGAGATCCGCCGCGTCTCAGAGCGCGCCGCCGCGCTCGGCGACGACATCTCATCGCCCAGCCGCTCCGCCGCCGCGGTTGCCGAGGTCCTGTTCCCCGACGCTGAGGCCGCGGGCGGGCTGCTCGCCAAGTTCGAGGTGTACCTGGAGGCCGCTCGCCGGCCCGGGCTGCGGGCCACAGCCGCCCACTGGCAGCGCGAGTTCACGCGGCTCGCCGAGGGAGCGCTCGCACTCGCCGGGGCCTCCGACCCGAAGCGCCTCGCTCCGCTCCTCGTCGCCGGCGTCGACGGGATGCTCGTCCACCGGCTCTCCGAGGGCATCGACCACCTCGAGGTGGAGCACCTCCAGGCGCAGCTCGAGCAGCTCTTCGAGCTGGTTCTTGCAGCCGATTGAGCGCCGTCTGACTGGCGCTACCATCCCTCGTCCAATGCGGGCGGCGGACGCACTCTGCGAAGCACTCAAGGCCGAAGGGGTCAAGCACGTCTTCGGCATCCCCGGCGGCGCCAACCTGCCGACATACGACGCGATCTACGACGCCGACTTCGAGCACATCCAGGCCCGCCACGAGCAGGGGGCCGGACACGCCGCCGAGGGCTACGCGAAGGCCTCCGGCAAGGTGGGCGTGGCGCTCGCCACCTCCGGGCCGGGCGCCACCAACCTGGTCACGGCGATCGCCGATGCGTTGATGGACTCGGTGCCGACCGTGTTCATCACCGGCCAGGTCCGCACCGACCTGATCGGCACCGACGGCTTCCAGGAGGCCGACGTCACCGGGATCACGCTGCCGATCGTCAAGCACTCGTTCCTGGTCACCGACCCGCGCCAGATCCCCGAGTACATCCACAGCGCCTTCCACATCGCCAAGACCGGCCGGCCCGGACCGGTCCTGGTCGACATCCCGCAGGACCTGTCGCGGGCGGAGATCGACTACGAGCCCGCGACCGGCGCGCCTGAGCTGCCCGGCTACAAGCCGCCACTCGAAGGCAACATCAAGCAGATCCGGATCGCCGCGAAGGCGCTCGCAAACTCGCGCCGGCCGGTGATCTACGGCGGCGGCGGGATCATCAACGCCGAGGCCTCCGAGGAGTTCCGCGAGTTCTGCGCCTCCGACGACTTCCCCGTCACCCTGACCGTGATGGGCCTCGGCGCCTTCCCGGCGCCGCACGAGCAATGGCTCGGCATGCTCGGCATGCACGGCACCCGCGCGGCGAACTATGCGATGGACGAGGCCGACCTGATCGTCTGCGTCGGCGCGCGCTTCGACGACCGGATCACCGGCAAGCTCTCGGAGTTCGCGCCGCGCGCCAAGTTCGTCCACATCGACGTGGATCCCGCTGAGATCGGCAAGAACGTCCCGGCGCACATCCCGATCGTGGGCGATGCCAAGGACGTGCTGCCGAAGCTCCTGCGCGAATACCGCGCGCTCAAGGCGGACCGCGAGCGCCTCGCCGACTGGTGGCAGCGGATCCGCGCCTGGCAGGCCGAGTACCCGCTCCGCTACGAGGACTCCACCGATTCGGAGATCAAGCCGCAGTTCATGGTCGAGGCCATGTACGAGGCCACCGGGGGGCGAGGCGATCATCACCTCGGACGTCGGCCAGCACCAGATGTGGGCCGCGCAGTACTACCACTTCTCAAAGCCGCGCCGGTGGCTCAACTCCGGCGGCCTCGGGACGATGGGATTCGGCCTCCCGGCAGCGATCGGCGCCAAGGTCGCCTGTCCCGACGACACCGTCGTCTGCCTCGCCGGCGACGGCAGCCTGATCATGAACTCGCAGGAGATGGCCACCGCCCACCGCCACGACATCCCCGTCAAGGTCTTCCTGATGAACAACGGCCACTTCGGCATGGTTCGCCAGTGGCAGGAGCTCTTTTGGGAGGAGCGCTACCAGTCGGTCGAGATGGGACCCAGCCCCGACTGGGAGAAGCTCGCCGACGCCTACGGCTGGACCGGGATGCGCTGCGACGACAAGGGCGAGCTGCGCGACTCGATGCGCGCCGCGCTCGAGGCCGACGGGCCCGTGCTCCTCGACGTCCACGTGACGCCGAATGAGAACTGCTACCCGATGATCCCCGCGGGCCACGCGGCGCGCGACATGGTGGGGTAGCTGGTAGCTGGTGGCTGGTAGCTGGTGACGAAGGACGAAGGCGATGGGTGAGCCCGGCACTCCGGATGTGGTCAAGCTCGAGGATCTCGAGGCCGCCAGCGTGCTGACCGGCCGCAAGCACATCCTCAGCCTCCTGGTCGAGAACCGCCCGGGCGTCCTGGCCCGGATCGCCGGCCTGTTCTCCCGCCGCGGGTTCAACATCGACACACTCGCCGTCGGGCCGACCGAGGACCCCGACGTCTCGCGCGTGACCCTCACGCTCGACGGGGCCGTCCACCCGATCGACCAGGTCACCAAGCAGCTCCACAAGCTCGTCAACGTGATCAAGATCCGTGACATGGAGCCCGACTCGACGGTCGCGCGCGAGATGGCGCTCTTCCGGGTGAACGCCGCGGTCGAGAACCGCGCCGAGATCATGCAGTTCGCCGAGATCTTCGGCGCCAACATCGTCGACGTCTCGCGGCGGAGCCTGACGATCGAGGTCACAGGCTCCCAGGACAAGATCGACTCGTTCGAGCGCATGGTCCGCACGCACGGCCTGATCGAGATGGCCCGCACCGGCGAGGTTGCGATCGCCAAGTCGCGGCCGGACAGCTGATCGCACAGGCGGACAGCCTTCTAGCCCAGCTCGAACCCCTCCTTGCTCGCGCGCCCGCGGCCGAGCGGCGGCTCGTGAGTGCGACCGTCGAGGTCGAGTCCGCGGACCCGGCGGCTCTCGCATTCGCCTCACGGCTTGCGGGCGACCGCTGGTTCTGCTGGGAGGAGCCCGACCGGGGCTTCGCGCTTGTAGGGGTCGGCTCGGCCGCGGAGGTTGTCGCGCGCGGAGCCGCCCGGTTCGCGGACGTCGCGGCCGACTGCGCCCGCACGCTGACGAACCGGCTGTCTGAGGAGCCAACCGACCTTCCCGCGGGGGCGGGGCCGACCTGGGTTGGCGGCTTCGCGTTCGACCCCGGCGGCGGCGCGGTCCCGGAGTGGTCGTCGCTGCCGCCCGCGATGCTCGTGCTGCCGGAGGTGTCGCTCCTCCGCGACGAGGGCCGGGCCCTGATCACGGTGAATGTGGCTCTCGAGTCGGGCGCGGACCCGAACGAGGCTTCGGGCCGGATCCGCCGTCGACTCGCGAGTCTCAGCACCGAGCCACTGCCGATGCTCGATCCAGCGCCGTCCGGCGCAGGTTCGGGTCGCCAGCGTGGCCGACCCGGGGACCTTCGAGGCGGCGGTCGCCGAGGCGGTCGAGCGGATCCGGGCGGGCGAGCTCGACAAGGTCGTTCTCGCGCGTGAGGTCCGGGCGGAGGCACCGCGTGCCCACGATCCCGCCGCGCTGTTCGGGGCGCTGCGCGAGCTCTTTCCCTCGTGCTTCTGCTTCTGCGTCGGAACGCCGGAGGCGGCGTTCCTGGGCGCGAGCCCGGAGCTCCTGATTCGCCGGCGCGGCGCAGGAGCGCAGACGGTTGCGCTCGCGGGGTCGACCCGCCGGAGCGCCGACCCCTCGGTCGACGACCACCTGGGCGAGCAGCTCCGGGGTATCGGGCAAGAACCGGTCCGAGCACGAGATCGTCGTCCGGCGGATCGAGCGTGCGCTGAAGCCGCACTCGGTCTGGGTCGAGATCTGCGTTGCGACCGGCGAGCACGTCCACAACCGGGTCATGTTCAAGCAGTTCCTGCAGGCCGCGCACGATCTCGCGTCGCCAGATCGACGCCTGCCGGCTGGGGTGGCGTCAACGAGGTCCTGGCGGTCCTGCTCCTCGCCGTCCAGGCCGGCGTCCCGGTCTGCCCGCACGCCGGCGGCGTCGGCCTGTGCGAGCTGGTGCAGCACCTGTCGATCGTCGACTACGTCGCGTCTCGGGTCGCTCGACGGCCGGATGGTCGAGTACGTCGACCACCTCCACGAGCACTTCGTCGATCCGGTCGTCATCCGCGATGCGCGCTACCTCGTCCCGACGCGACCCGGCTACAGCGCTAGATCCGGCCGGCCTCGCTAGCGCGCTACCGTTTCCCTCGACGGCGACGAGTGGCGCGCGACGCCGGCGAGGCCCGGCTACCGGGCCGCGCTGAGCGTTCGGCGCTCCAACCTCCGACCAGATGCGATCGACGCGTACGAACGCCTGCATGCGGCGCCGTGGCCGGGCGTGCTCGAGCAGATCCACCGCTCGAACATCCGCGACTACTCGATCTATCCGCGAGGGGACCCAGCTGTTCGCCTACTTCGAGTACGTCGGTGACGACTTCGAGGCGGACATGGCGGCGATGGCCGCGGATCCCGAGACGCAGCGCTGGTGGGCCCTCACCGACGCGATGCAGGAGCCGTTGCCCGATCGCGAGCCGGGACGTGGTGGAAGACGCTGCGCGAGGTCTTCCACACGGACTGACGGGTCGCCGCCGCTCAGACCGGGCCGGCAACGACCCTCGACTCCTCGGCGCGCAGGCGGGCGTAGCCCGGCTTCACGACCTCGTTGATGAGCCGCAGCCGTTCGTCGAACGGCGCGAACGCCGACTTGAGCGCGTTGATCGTCAGCCACTCCATCTCGCCGAGGCCGATCCCGAACGCCTCGTCGAGCGCCGCGAACTCGCTCGACATCGTGACGCCGCTCATCAGCCGGTTGTCGGTGTTGACGGTCACCCGGAAGCGGAGGCGGCGGAGCAGGTCGATCGGGTGCTCGGCGATCGACGGCGCCGCGCCGGTGTGGACGTTCGACGTCGGGCACATCTCGAGCGGCACCCGCCGGTCGCGGACGAACGCCGCGAGCCGGCCGAGCTCGACCGAGCCATCGTCGCGGACCGTGATGTCGTCGACGATCCGGACGCCGTGGCCGAGCCGCTCGGCGCCGCAGAACTGGAGCGCCTCCCAGATCGACGGCAGCCCGAACGACTCGCCGGCATGGATCGTGATGTGGAAGTTCTCGCGGCGGACGTACTCGAACGCGTCGAGGTGGCGGGTCGGCCGGTAGCCCGCCTCGGGCCCGGCGATGTCGAACCCGACCACGCCGGCATCGCGCCAGCGGACCGCGCACTCCGCGACCTCGACCGAGCGGGCCGCCTGGCGCATCGCCGTGACCAGCATCTTCATGACGATCGGGTGGCCGGCCGGCCTCGGCGTTGCGTGCCCCGATCGAGAAGCCCTCGAGGTTCGCGGCGACCACCTCGTCGAGGGTCAGGCCACGCTCCGTGGACAGCTCCGGGGCGTACCGGACCTCGGCGTAGACGACGCCGTCCGCGGCCAGGTCCTCGGCGCACTCGGCGGCGACCCGGACGATCGCGTCGCGCTCCTGCATGACCCCGACCGTGTGGGCGAACGTCTCGAGGTAGAGCTCGAGGGACTTGCGGTCGGCGCCCCGCCGGATGTGCGCGGCCAGCTCGTCGGGATCGGTCGTCGGCAGCCCGTCGTAGCCGAACTCGGCGGCGAGGTCGACGATCGTCGCCGGTCGCAGGCCGCCGTCGAGGTGGTCGTGGAGCAGCGCCTTGGGCGCCTGGCGGATCGTCTCCGGGCGCAGCATGGTGGCGGGATGGTACAAGGCTGCGCGGGCGTGGTCGCAGTTCGACCATTGACCCGTCGCGGCGGCCTCGAGTCACCCTCGACTCGATCGGGAGGCCCGGCCGGACGGGGTCCGTTGCATGGCAGAGGGTCGCGCCGGTGCACCGACGACCGCCGCCCGACACCGCGGCTGCTCCGGCTCCGCTCCTCGGCCTGCTCGTGGCTGGCGCGGCCGCGGTCGCCGGCCGCGCGGCGCGGCCGGCTCGCGCGACGTATCGCGACTGCTCCGCAGCATCGCGCTCGCGGCCAGGATGCCGACCTGCATCGCTGCGACCTGGCGCGACGTCGACGATCATCGGGCATGGACCTGCACGGCATCGACTCTCGTGGTCGGACCTGTCGCGCGTCAACGGCGGCTGCGATCCCGACCTGCCGCGGACCAACCTGGCCGGTGCTCGCGATCGCCGCGGCGCGATCCTGGTCGACGCGCTGCTGTGCGACGCGATCCTGACCGACGCCGACCTGCACGGGTCGCGACCTCACCGGCGTGGCGCTCGAGGACGCATCGCTCGAACCGGGCGAACCTCTCGCTGGGCGACGCTCGACCGGGGCCGGCGCGGCGTTCGCGCCCGTTCCCGGACGGCCAACCTCTCGAATGCCACCTGGCGCGACGGGTTCGCGAACGGCGCGACGTTCGATGGCGCCGACCTGCATCGGATCGACTTCCGCGGCACGGACCTGCGGTCGGCGAGCTTCGTCGGGTGCGGACCTGCGCTACGCGCAGGCTCGACGGCGTCGACCTCAGCGGTGCCGACCTCGACCGGCGCCAACTGGCGGCGGGCGACGCGGTCTCGGCGACGCGCGACCTTCGCCGAACACGACCTGCCCGGACGGCGACGAACAGCGACGCCAACGGCGGGACCTGCGTCGGCCACTGACCCCAGCGCCGCGACCGTATCGCGATCTAGCCCTCGGCTCGAGCCGCAGCCGCGCCGCGCCGCACGAGCGCGTCCGCGACGCGCGTCGGCGCCGTGCCGCCGATGACGTCGCAGGACGCGAGCGCGCCGTCCACCGACGCGGCCCCGCGCAGGATCTCGCCGATCGTCTCGTCCGCGGCGAGGCCTGGGCGCCCGGGATCGCCGCTCGCGCCGAGCGCCAGCCCGATCATCGAGTCGGGCACCTCGTCGAGGCGCACGCCCGGCCTCCTCGGCCTGGGCGACGAGCGAGCCGACGACGTGGTGGGCGACGCGGAACGGGATGCCGCGGCGGACCAGCGCGTCGGCGACCGCCGTCGCGGTCGTGTAGCCCTCGTCGGCGGCGGCACGCATCCGCTCGCGGTCGACGGCGACCGTGTCGAGCAGCCCCGCCAGCACGCCGAGCGACGCCTCGTAGACGCGCGACCGCGTCGAACAGCGGCGCCTTGTCCTCCTGCAGGTCGCGCTGGTAGGCGAGCGGCAGACCCTTGAGCAGCGTCAGCAGCCCGGCCTGGGCGCCGATGACCCGGGCCGCGCGCCCGCGGACCAGCTCGGCCGGATCGGGGTTCTTCTTGTTCGGCATGATCGACGAGCCGGTCGAGAACGCGTCGCTCACCCGGACGAACCCGAACCGCGGGTTCGACCACCACGTGATCTCCTCCGCCAGCCGGCTGAGGTGGACCATCCCGAGCGCGATCGCGCCCGACGCGTCTCGACCACGAAGTCGCGATCGCTCACCGCATCGAGCGAGTTGGCGGTCACCCCGTCGAAGCCGAGCTCCTGCGGCGGTCGCCTCGCGATCGAGCGGGTAGCCGGCCCCGGCCAGCGCGCCGGCCCCGAGCGGCGAGACGTTCGCCCGCCGCCGCGCGTCGGCCAGCCGGTCCCGGTCGCGCTCGGCCATCTCGACGTAGGCCAGCAGGTGATGGGCGAACAGCACCGGCTGGGCCGGCTGGATGTGGGTCGTCCCGGGCAGGATCGCCGTGCCCTCGCGCTCGGCGAGGCCGACGAGCGAGCGCTCGAAGTCGAGCAGCGCCGCGTCGAGCCGGTCGATCGCGCGGCGCAGCCACAGCCGCAGGTCGGTCGCGACCTGGTCGTTGCGCGAGCGACCGGTCTGCAGCTTCCCGGCGACCGAGCCGATCCGCTCGGCGAGGGCCGACTCGAGATTGAGGTGGACGTCCTCGAGGTCCGGGTCCCAGGCCATCGAGCCGTCGGCGACCGACGCGGCCAGCCCTGCAGGCCGCCGACCAGCTCGCCGACCTCGTCATCGGTCAGCAGGCCCGCGCGACCGAGGCCGCGGACATGGGCGATCGACCCGGCGATGTCGTCGGCGGCCAGCTCGCGGTCGAGGTCGATCGAGCGCGTGAAGTCGGCCACCCGCCGATCGTTCTCCTCGGCGAACCGCCCGCCCCACAGCCGCATGCACCCCTCCTTGGTTCGTGTCCCGTCATGCTAGCGGCATGACCGACCCGTCTCCGTGGTGGCGCGACGCCGTCGTCTACCAGCTCTACATCCGCAGCTTCGCCGACGGGGACGGCGACGGCATCGGCGACATCGCCGGGATGCGCTCGCGAGCTGCCCTACCTGCGCGACCTCGGCGTCGATGCCGTGTGGGTCAACCCGTGGTTCGTCTCGCCGATGGTCGACGGCGGCTACGACGTCGCCGACTACCGCGACATCGACCCGCTGTTCGGCACGCTCGCCGACGCCGAGGCGTTCATCGACGACGCCCACGCGCTCGGCATCAAGGTCCTGCTCGACATCGTCCCGAACCACACGTCCGACCGGCACCCGTGGTTCCAGGCCGCGCTGGCCGCCGGGCCGGGCAGCCGCGAGCGCGATCGCTACATCTTCCGCGACGGCGGGGTCGCGGCGGCGGCCGGCCGCCGACCGATTGGCCGAGCGTCTTCGGCGGCCCGGCCTGGACCCGGGTCGACCGACCCCGACGGGCGGCCGGGCCAGTGGTACCTGCACCTGTTCGCGCCCGAGCAGCCCGACCTCGACTGGACGGAGCCGGAGGTCGCCCGCCGAGTTCGAGTCGATCCTGCGCTTCTGGTACGAGCGCGGCGCCGACGGGTTCCGCATCGATGTCGCGCACGGCCTGGTCAAGGACCCGGGCTTCCCCGACCTCCGCGGCGCGCTCGCCGAAGTCGGCGCTCAAGCCCAACCCGTACTGGGACCAGGACGGCGTCCACGACATCTACCGGGCTGGCGGGCCATCGCCGACGAGTACGGCGATCGGCCGTTCGTCGCCGAGGTGTTCGTCTCGAGCGCCGATCGGCTGGCCCGCTACGTCCGGCCCGACGAGCTCCACACGGCATTCGACTTCCGGTTCCTCCAGGCCGGCTGGGACGCGACGGCGCTGCGCCGGGCGATCGACGACAGCCTCGACGTCCTCGGCCCGGTCGGCGCGCCGGCGACCTGGGTGCTCTCGAACCACGACCAGGCGCGGCACGTGACCCGGCTCGGGCGTGTCGGCGGCCGAGCGCGGGCGGTCGGGCGCCGGCGCTCGGACCGCGTCGAGCCGACCGACCTCGAGCTCGGGCGGCGCGGGCCCGTGCCGCCTGCTGCTGATGCTCGCGCTGCCCGGCTGCGTGTACCTGTACCAGGGCGAGGAGCTCGGCCTCGAGGAGGTCGAGGACCTGCCGGAGGACGCTGCTCCAGGACCCGACCTGGCTGCGGTCCGGGCACACGGTCCGCGGCCGCGACGGCTGCCGCGTGCCGCTGCCGTGGTCCGGGCACCGCGCCGCCGTTCGGGTTCGGGCCACCGGGCTCGATGCCGTGGCTGCCCCAGCCCGCAGGCTGGCGCGAGCGAACGGTCGACGGCGCAGACCGGCGACCCGGACTCGTTCCTCGAGCTGTACCGGACCGCGCTTGCGGCTCCGGCGCGAGCACCTCGGGTTCCGCGGGTCGGGCATGGCGTGGCTGCCGTCGCCGGAGTCGGTGCTGCGCTTCGATCGGCCGGGCGGCGCTCGAGACGATCGTCAACCTCGGTACCGACCCCGATCGAGCTGCCGGGCGGCCGGCCCGTCCTGCTCGCGAGCGACCGGCTGCCCGACGACGGGCTGCTGCCCGCCGACACGGCCGTCTGGCTGGGCTAGGCCGACGGGCCGGCGGTCGCGTGCTCGCGGCCCGCTCGCGCGGGAAGACGAACCAGCCGAGCGCGCGCCGCGAGCGACCGCGAGCGACGCGCCCAGGCCGAACACCGCGGCGTGCCCGATCGGTCGTACAGCACGCCGCCGACGATGTTGGCGACGATCGCCGCCGACCCCGAACGCGACGGTCTGGATAGAGCGACTGCCCGGTCGCCTGGAGCTCGGCCGGCAGCAGCGGCGCGATCGTCAGGACGACCGCGACGATGACGCCAGCGAAGGCCGACGCCGCTGAGGGCCCGCGTCGCGATGAGCAGCAGCGGGCGTCTCGAGCACGGTCCACGACGCCAGTCGCAGCGGCGTAGATCAGCGCGCTGCCGACGAACATCCCGCGCAAGCCGATCCGGCGGGCGACCGCGGCCGCGACGAGCATGGCCGGGATCTCGACAGCGCCGCACGCCCGGCCGACAGCGCGATGTCCGACGGCGAGCCGCCCAGGCTCTCCGATCCGGAGCGGCAGGAACGTGAACCCGCTGATGATCCCGACGTACAGCAGCATCACCGCGAGGAGCACGGCGACGAGGCGCGGCGCCACCCGCATCGCGACCCCGGCCGAACCGGCGACCGCCGTGGGCGCGGCCGCTCCGGCCGACCGGCGCCGCGCGCGTCCAGGTCGGCGCGCGCGACGTCCGGCACGAACGCCGCCGCGGCGATGGCCATCGCGACGGCGAGGCCGACCACCAGCCGAACGCGGCCTCGATAGCCGTCACGTTGTAGAGGAACCCGGCGACGATCGTGGCGATGCGCGAACGACAGGCTCGTGAGCAACCGGACCCGGCCGTAGTCCCGGCCGCGCAACGGCGTTGACCGTGACCGCATCGGCGAGCGGCTGCCACGACGACTCGAAGACCCAGAACGCCATGAACAGGACCGCGATGACGAGCGCCGGCCAGCGGCCAGCAGCAGCGCCGATCGCGAGCGCCGCGCCGATCGCGCACACCTGCAGCGTGCGCGGCCGTCCGAGGCGCACGTCGGCGAGGTGGCCCCACGCCGGGCACGGCGATGGTGAAGCCGATCGCACCGATCGAGGCGATGAGCCCGATCTCGCCGGGCCGAACCCGAAGCTCTGGAGGATGACCGCGATGAACGGGTAGAAGACCCCGAGCGCGGCGCCGAGCGCGAGGACGAGGAAGCGCACGGCGATCACGGGCCGATGGTATCGCCGTTGGCATACGGAGGTAGGCCAAGACGTCGCGGCGGATCGATCCGCGACACTCTCGGCCGTGACGTCCGCCACGCCGCGCCCGAGCGACCGGCCCGCGCTCACGCGCCGACCGGGCTGGGCCGGCGGTTCGGCGATCGCTGGGCGGTCCGCGGCGTCGACCTCGAGGTCCGCCGCGGCGAGGTGCTCGGGCTCCTCGGCCCCAACGGCGCCGGCAAGACGACGACCGTCCGCCTGCTCACCGCGCTGATCGAGCCGACCGAGGGCACGGCCGCGGTCGACGGCTTCGACGTCCGCGACGCAGCCCGACGAGGTCCGGGCGCGGGTCGGCATCCTGACCGAGACACCGGGCCTGTACGACAGGCTGTCGGCGACGCACGAACCTCGACTTCTTCGGCCGGCTGCACGGCCTCGACGCCGACGCTGCGCGCCGAGCGCATCGAGCACTACCTGCGCCTCTTCGGCCTGTGGGATCGCCGCGACGACGTGGCGGGCACGTTCAGCAAGGGCATGAAGCAGAAGCTCGCCATCGCCCGCGCGCTGCTCCACGACCCGTCGGTCGTGTTCCTCGACGAACCGACCGCGGCGCTCGACCCGGAGGCGGCGTTCATCGTCCGCGAGGCGATCGAGACGCTCCGCGAGCGCGGGCCGCACGATCGTGCTCGCCACGCACAACCTCGACGAGGCGGACCGGCTGTGCGACCGCATCGCGTTCGTCCGCGGCGGGCTTCGTCCGGGTCGACACGCCGGCCGGCGCTGCGCGGGGCGCTCGGCGACGCAGCGCCTCACGATCCGCCTCGCCGCGGCCGCGTCGGCCGGCACGATCGCGGCCGCTGCGCGGGCTCGACGGCGTCGATCGCCGCGGACGCGCTCGATGGCGTGCTGCGGGTCGGTGCGCCGCGATCCGGAGATCGGCGGCCCCGGCCGTCGTCCGCGCCCTCGTCGCGGCCGGCGCGGACATCGTCGAGGTCCGGATCGAGCGGACGTCGCTCGAGCAGATCTACTTCGACGTCATGGGCGTCCGGCCCGGCGCCGACGGCATCCAGGCGTCGACTGATGCGCGCCGACATCGTCTGGACGGTCCTCCGCCGGGAGTGGATGGAGACGCTCCGCAACCGGCTCCTGCTCGCGACCATCCTGTTGCCGCCGGTCGCCCTCACCGTCGCGCCGATCATCCTGGCCGGCGCCGTCGGCGAGCGGGCCCTGCCGCCGGAGCTGGCCGCGCAGGTCCTCGCGCAGAGGCCCGAGTGGGCCGCGTTCACGCCGGGCGAGCTCGCCGGCGCGTTCGCGGTCCAGCAGTTCCTCGTGTTCTTCCTGCTGATGCCGGCCTACATCCCGCTGTCGATCGCGACGTTCTCGATCATCGGCGAGAAGCTGGCCCGCTCGCTCGAGCCCGTGCTCGCGGCGCCGATCCGGACGGTGGAGCTGCTCGCCGGCAAGTCGATCGCCGCGCTCGTGCCGGGCGTGCTGGCGGGCTGGGTGACCTACGTCGTGTTCGTGGTGCTCGCGTCGTTCGTGTACGGGCCGGCGCTGTTCGGCGTCGTGACCGATGCGTCGTGGCTCGCCGGCGTGTTCCTGCTCGGGCCGGCGGTCGGGCTCTCGTCGGTCGTGGCCGGGGTCATCGTCAGCGCGCGGGTCAACGATCCGCGGGTCGCGCAGCAGATCGGCGGCGTCGTCATCGTGCCGATCGTCGCGCTCGTGCTGGTCCAGGCGACAGGCACGCTGCTCGTGGGGCCGGTCGGGCTACGTGCTGCTGGCGGTCGATCGTGCTGATCGTCTCGCTGATCGGGCTGCGGGTCGGGGTCCGGCTGTTCGATCGCGAGGCGATCCTGACGCGCTGGCGGTGATCGGCCGCAGAGTCGGATGAGCGCCACCGCCGAAACTTGACATACCTGGTAGGCCAACGGTCCTATCATGCGCGGATGACGCGCCGCGCCACCCGCGCCGAGTGGCTCATCTTCCTCGCCCTCGGCTTCATGTGGGGGTCGTCCTACCTCTTCATCAAGATCGCCGTGGACTCGTTCGGGACGTTCACGCTGATCGCGCTGCGGCTGCTGATCGGCGCCGCGTTCCTGTGGGTCGCGTCCGCCTGAACGGCACGGCCCTCCCGCGCGAGCGACGGATCTACGGGCACCTGCTCGTGATGGCGCTGATCAACATCACGATCCCGTTCGCGCTGATCACCTGGGCCGAACAGTCGGTCGACAGCGCGCTGGCGGCGATCCTCAACGCCACGGTCCCGCTGTTCGTGATCGTGATCGCGCCGATGTTCCTGCCCGACGAGCCGATCCGGCTCAACGGCGTCGTCGGGCTCGCGGTCGGGTTCATCGGGGTCGTGCTGCTCGTCTCGCCCGGGCTCATGAGCGCGACCGGGGACCTCGCCGGGAGCATCGCGCTGCTCGGGTCGTCGCTGGCGTATGCGCTCGGCAACGTCTACAACCGCCGCAACGTCCGCGGCCTCCCGCCGCTCATCCCGGCCGTGTTCCAGGTCTCGTTCGCGCTGCTCATCGT
>CAVWCC010000009.1:0-17748 GCA_963753385.1 uncultured bacterium | reverse complement strand
GCAACCCCTCAAACGCAGCGCCCCACTTGTGAGATCCTGCGTGGCAGGTCCGCGGTGGCGCTCCAAACCAGCTGAACTACAGGCCAATGACAGTGCCACCTACCTCGAAAAGAAGGTCTTCGAAAGCTGACTCGACGCGCGAGCGGCTCGCCCGCGCCACCCACGAGGATTACCTGCGAAGCCAACTCGCCCAGGGCCAGCGACTCGGCGAGAGACGGTCCCTCGTTCCCTGGAACGAGTTACCGCCGGACCTCCAGGAGTCGAACCGCGACCAGGTCGATCACACGGCGGTCAAGCTCGACCAGCTCGGCTGCGCCATCGTCCCGGCGGCGACTCATGGGGCGCGCGACAGCACGGTCGAGTTCTCCCCGCGGGAGGTCGAGCTGCTGGCGGAGGCCGAACACGAGCGCTGGGTGAGCGAACGCACCGCAGCGGGTTGGACGCAGGCGAGAACGGAGGATGGCGAGAGGCGGACCCACCCGTCGATCGTCTCCTGGCACCAGCTGTCCGATGCCGAGAAGGAGAAGGACCGCCAGGCCGTCCGAGACCTTCCGCGCCGCCTCGAGCGGGCCGGGTTCGCGATCCACAGGCGCTGACGTCCCCCCAAGTCCGCGCGTCTCAACGTACGACCGACCCCTTGCGGCAAGCGCTCGCGATCGGCCAGGAACTGTGCTCTCATACGGCCAGGGAGCTTTCTCATGCATACACACCGATCGCGGGAGGTTCGGCCATGGCGGACTACGAGACTTACCAGGCACGTGCGGATTCGGGACGCGCCAAGGCGGTCGCGGCGACGACGTCGCCGTACACGATCGAGGTCCGGTTCCTGGGCGGGCTCAACGCCACGCAGAAGGCGGCGTTCACGGCTGCAGCCGACCGTTGGACGCGCGGCATCGTCGGTGACCTGCCGAGCGTCCTCGTGGACGGCGAGGTCATCGACGACGTGGTGATCCGCGCCCAAGGTGTCGCGATCGACGGCCCCGGCAAGATTCTCGGGCAGGCCGGCCCGACTCACCTGCGGCCGGGAACGGCGGGCGCCGCGGCGTTCCTCACCGCGAAGGGCATCATGTCGTTCGATACGGCCGACCTCGCAAAGATGGAGGCGGACGGCACCCTCAACGACGTGATCACCCACGAGATGGGTCACGTGCTCGGGATCGGCACCCTGTGGGACCGCAAGGGCCTGATCAGACGCCCGGGCACCTCGAATCCGACCTTCACGGGCGACGGCGCCATGGACGAGTACAAGGTGCTCCGGGGCGACGGCCGCCGCCGCCGGGTCCCCGTCGAGAACACCGGCGGCCCCGGGACCGCCGACGGCCACTGGCGCGAGTCCGTGTTTCGCAACGAGCTGATGTCGGGCTTCATCGCTCAGCCCGGCAACCCGCTGAGCCGGATGACCGTCGCGAGCCTGGGCGACCTCGGCTATCAGGTCGACATCCTCGCCGGCGAGCCCTACGTGCTGCCGAACCTGATTGCGCTCGCGGAGGCGGGGGCACTCGTCGAACACACCGCACCGATCGACCTCGGCGTGGTGCTTCCGGTCATTCCGCAGACGCTGCCTCCCGACAGCATCAAGTCTGCGCCAAAGCGACGGAAGTCACCCTCGAAGGCACGCCGACGTGGCCGGTGAGGAGCGCCGTTCCACCGAGGACCCCGACGCGGATCCAACGCATGGGACGATGCTTCGGCCGCAGGCCTCGGTGCTTTCCGACGGGTCTCTGGTGCCGGAGGGCAACGTCATACGCCCGCCGCCGAACCGCTTCACCCACCGGCTCTCGGAAGACGAGCCGTATCACTTCGATGATCCTCGGCAAGACGCCGAGCCCGCCGGGATGCTGCCGGCAGGGACCCCGGTCGCATTGCTCGTCGACGGTCCCGACCGCTGCCGCGTGGTCGACGGGCGTGGCCTCTACGTCGAAGTCAGCCGGGCGAGCCTGAGCCCCCTGTGACGCTCACCGCGCCCGTGTCGACCGCGCCCGCTCCGTCGAGAAGAAGTCCCGGATGCGCCCCTCCTTGATCGAGTCGATGAGCTGCTTGACCTGAGGCCCCCACCGCTCGGCCACCAGCGAGAAGGCATTGCGATCGGTGATCCCCCTGATGGTGTCGGGTAGATCCTCCGCCTTCGGCATGGGCGCTCCGTCCAGCAGCACCGGCACGACGACGACGTGAGCCGTCAGCGCGGTCTCGATCTCGAGCCTCACCCAATCGCCGGGCTCGTCGATCCGGCGCTTTCCGTCCGGCGTGGTCGCTGCGAGCCACCTCGGCCCGATCAGAACGAGCACGACTTCGGCGCATTGGATCGCCTCCTCGATTCGGTGAGGCCACTGCTGGCCCGCCTCGAGAGAGTCCAAGTCCATGAAGACGCTGTCCTCTCCGAAGCGCTGCGCCAGCTCCCCCTTGAGCATCCGTGCGGGCCAGCTGCTCTGGTCACGCCGGTAGGAGATGAAGTAGTCGCATTCCGTGTCGCCGGGGAGCCGGCGGATCGTGTCCTCCAGCGCCTCGCGCCTGTGTCTCTCGACCAGGAAGTCGACGCCCGCGGCGCCGCCGGCGGACAGGGTGAGTGCGAGCACCGGTGCGACCACCGGCACGATC
Organism: uncultured bacterium; assembly: GCA_963753385.1. GTDB lineage: Bacteria > Actinomycetota > Thermoleophilia > Solirubrobacterales > 70-9 > JALZKA01. The sequence goes on along the minus strand of CAVWCC010000009.1, from coordinate 15,153 downwards.
CGGCCCGAGTCGAAAGCGAGCTGGGCGGCGGCGAGGTAGATCAGCAGCGCGCCAAGCGAGGTCAGCAGCATGTAAAGCGCGGGCAGCCGGAAGGCCAGCAGCGCGGGTATCGCGGCAAGCGCGAACAGGAGTGCGATCTCGAGGCCCCCGCCGAGCGGCTGGAGCGGGAATCCGTCGAGGATTGTCTCGAGCGCGTTGGCCTGTAACTCGACCCCCGGCATCGGGCTCGACGACGCAGGGGTGACGAAAACGTCCTTCTCGACGGGGTCGGTGGCGCCCACGAGCACGATCCGGTCGCGGAAGCTGTCGGCTGAGACCTCCCCGCTGAGGACGTCGACGAGTGAATGGATGGGATAGGTGCCGGGAGGGCCGTGGAAGTCGATCCACGCGTGGTTGCCTGGGAAGTCCGCTTCGCTGACCGGGCCTCCCGTGGCCATCTCCGCCCCCCGCACCGCGAACGTCTTCAGGGCGACCGGCGCGTAGAGCATCCGCCTGACGACGTTGTCCGGGTCGGAGTCCACCGCGGCGCTCGCGAGTACCGCACCCTCCGCGTCCGCCTGGCCCGCCGGCACGGGCAACGGTACGCCGGCCTCCTCGTGGGTCACAAGGAGCACCGGCCCGTTGCGCGCGACGGCCTCTACCAACGCCCTGTCGGTCCGCGGCTCGTCGCTAGCTCCGGTGAACTGCACGTCGATCGCGATCAGGCGCGGGGCTGCGGCGCCCAGCCGGTCGAGCAGCTGGGCGTAGTGGATGCGAGAGATCGGCGGGCGCTCGTTGAGAGCGGCCAGGGTCTCCTGGTCCACCCCCACGACCACGATGTCCTTGGACGGCTCCTTGCCACCCCGTACGTCGAAACGCGCGTCGATGGTGTCGCGCTCGAGGGCGTCCAGTGCGCCGCTCTCAGAGGCAATCAGGGCAAGCAGCGCGGCGGCGACCGCGACCGCGGGCAGCAGCCGCGCGCGCGGGGACAGGCCGCGCAGCGCCGCGATCACGGCTCCGGCGCCGTGAGCACGGTCACCGCGGAGATGACGGGACTCCACTCCTCTCGCTCTTTCGTCGGGAGCGGCTCCCACGCCGGCGTGAGCAGCGCGGTGATGGCCGTCTCCAGCCGCCCGGCCCGCTCGAGCTCCTTGAGCTCGACCTCCGTGAGCGGGACCGCGATCGTGCGCGAGCCGCCGGCGTCCACCAGGAGATCGGATCGACCCCCCTCCTCGGGTGGGTAGGGAGTCGCGTCGGAGTTCAGCAGGAGGGCTCCCTCGCAGGGTGCGGTGAAGCGGCACGTCATGGCGACCGGCACCGCGCCGCCGGGAAGTGCCTCGACCGAGTCACCGACGTCGATCGTCAGCATCTTCATGCCCGAGCTCCCGTCTCCGATTCCACCGGCCTGCTGGCAGAACTGCCCACAGCCGAGGCGCGCCGGCTCCCCCTGATCGTCGGCGCCGTTCTCCGGGCCATCCCCGCAGCCGGCCAGTACGGCGATGGCAATGCACGCTGCGATCACAGTCATCACAGCCATGACCGCAAAGTGTGCTCCCTACGGGGCTAAAAAGCGAGCCGCGAATTGCAGATCGTGCGGAGCCGCTGGACGCATGTAGGACCGCCCGGCGCTGCGGCCGGCGGCTATCCCGCCAATCCAGCGTCCCGCATCGCCTCGTCGCGCTCGAGGTACGCGCGTACGTGCGCGATCCCGGCTTGGCGCAACGTGAATATGTGTGCGATCCGGAACTCGACCGACAGCCCGCTCTCGCTGCCGGTCGCCGTGAACGTCGAAAAGACGAGGATTCGGCCGTCGGGCACGTCGAACAGTCGCTCCGGCTCGAGGTGGAAGTCCTCGAAGGCCTCGAGCCACCGCCGCCAGTACCTCGTCACGCGCTCGCGGCCGCGAAACGTGCCGCGCTCGAACTTCGAATTCGGATCCTGCACCCACTCCACGTCGGGAGCGAGGAAGCCGAGCGCCGCCTCAACGTCTCCCGCATTGAGCGCGCTGTAGGCGCCGCGAACGACGTCTTCGCCCGTGACCCCCCCGGCCTGTGGGCGCTCTCGCCGGGCCGTCATGGTGGGAGCACCTCGCTGCTCAGCTCCGGGCGCCGGCGCCGACCCGGGACCCAGTCCGCGCCGCCTCGGGGCTATGTCGGCGGAGGAAGTCGAGCATCGCCGGGAACACGTCTCGCGCCACGTCCTTGCCCATGAACACGTCCTGGTGGCCATAGCCCGGAAAGACCTCGAGCTCGTGCTGTGCGCAGCCCATCTTCCGAAGGAGGCGGTGACACTCGATGTTCGAGTCGCGGAACACGTTGTTGGTCGCCCCGGTGGTGAAAAGGACCGGCGTCTCGATATCGCGCGCGTGCTCCAGGTAGTCGTCCGGCAGCGCCGCGAGGCGCGGGTCGCCCGGCGCGTACTTGACTGCGCGGCCCGCCTGCATCATCTTGCGAACGTGGCGGAAGTAGTGCATGCTCGTTGCTCCGTAGAGGTCTCCGCTGCGCCTATGGGTGCGTTCGTCGAGCTTCTCGTGGCTGTAGAGGGCCGGCCAGCCGGTCCCCCACATCAGGCTCAGCATGTGGCAGGCAGGGACGTCGCACTCGCGGTGGAAGAGCGAGACCAGCTTGGAGAAGGCCTTCCCGGGGGTGAGCCACGGATCCTCGCTCCAGCGCGGGTTCACGTACTGGAATCCGAGCAGCTCGACGAGACGGGGAGCGATCGTGATCTTCACGCGTGACCACGCGGGGACGTTCGGAGTGAGGGCCACGCTGTTTGCGATCACGCTGGCGATCCCGGTGGACGCGCCGCCGAACAGGCTCATCACGAACGACGCTGAGCCGAGGCAATGGGCGATGACGTGAAGCGGGCGGTCGCCTATCGCGGAGCGGATCAGCTCGATCGCGGGCGGGTAGTCGAACAGGGCGACGTCGTCGAGGGAGTACTCGTGGTAGCCGAGGTTGTAGTTGTGCCGGTTGCTCATGCGGAAGTCGAGACACCAGACGTCGTAGCCCGCGTCCAAGAGCACCGAGACGAGGTTGTCGTGCTCGGGCATCACGTACATGTCCGTCGACGTGGTCAGGCCGTGGATGACCAGCACCGCCTCCCCGTCGGCGTGGCGCGTGAAGCGGATCATGCTGAGACCGAGCCCGTCGGCTGTGTTGAAGTAGTGCGTCGAGACGTCGGCGTCCCTGACTCCCTCGAGCGTGTACTGCGGGATCTCCCGGTCCATCGTTCCTCCTCCTGTCCCCGATGGTCGCGTGGTCGCGCAGCTCGGGCATGCCGCACCATAGGGCGTGCCGAAAGGATCTCAAAGCCGGGCGGGGAATGGCAAGGCCGCGAGCCGTGATCGCCGACCTTCACGCCCATTACCCGATGCATCTCGTGCCCGAGGCGGAAGGCCGCGCGTTCGATGCCCTCGCCACCGCGCGCGGCCGCGCGCGCCTGCGCGACCGGGTGCGTGCCCTGCTCGTCGGCCTCGCGGGCCGATTCGCGAACTACCGCTCGTTCGAGTCCGGCCCCAGGGTGACGATCGAATCGATGCGCGCCGGCCGTGTCGGCGTCGCCCTCTCGGTTCTGTACTCGTTCTTCGACGAGTTCGACGTCGAAGTGCCGTACGGCTCGGTGGGCCGCGGCTCCTACCTCGAGGCCCTGTTGCGCCAGATCGACCTTGTCGAGCGCGACATCGAGGAGAACCACTCCGATGAGGCGGCGGTGGCCCACGACGCCGCCGAGCTCGACGCCGCCGTGGAGGCGGGAAAGGTGGCCCTGGTCCACTGCGTGGAGGGGGGATTTCACCTCGGTGGAACCCCTGAGGACGTCGACCGTTCCGTGGCTTCGCTCGCGCGCCGGGGCGTCGGCTACGTCGTGCTGGCGCATCTCGTGTGGCGGGGCATGGCGACGAATGCGCCGGCGCTTCCATTCATGCCCGATTCCCTCTACCGGGCCGTCTTCCACCAGCCGGCCGAGGGCCTATCTGACCTCGGCCGGGCGGCAATTCGGGCCATGGTGCGCGAGCGCGTGCTGATCGATCTCTCGCACATGAGCGAGCGGGCGCTCTCGGAGACCTTGGAGCTGCTGGATGAGCTCGATCCCGGGAAGCGCACCCCCGTGATCGCCTCGCACGCCTGCTTTCGCTTCGCAGACCAGGAATACGGGCTCACGGCGGAGACGCTGCGCCGGATCGCCGAACGCGACGGGGTCGTCGGGCTGATCCTCGCCCAGCACCAGCTCAACGACGCCATCCGCAAGGGGCCGACCGAGAGCTTCGAGGACTCGATCGAGGTGCTCGGCCGCCACATCGACGCGATCCACGACGCCGTCGGGTCACACCGTCATACCGCGATCGGATCGGATCTCGACGGGTTCATCAAGCCGACGCTGAGCGGGCTCGAGACGATGGGCGACATGGCGCGGCTGGAGGACTCCCTGCGGGCTCGCTACGGGGATGACGACGGAGAGCTGATCGCGTCCGGGAACGCATTGAGGGTCCTGCGCGCCGGCTGGGGCTGACGCCCGGACCCGGCGCCGTGGGGCCGCGGGTTAACCGCGGACGGCCTGCAGGACGCTGGAGAGCTCCTCCGTCGCCAGCACCTTGGACTCCGCCTCACCCGCATCGTTCGGCCACCGAACCAGGCGCATCTCGCCGTCGGCGATCTCTATCCCCGTCACGTCGCCGTCCCCGAACGAGCAGCAGCCCGTGTTGAAGTAGCAGGGAGGGTCGATCGGGATCGGAGGAGGATCGCCGCGGCGTTCCTCGGCGCGGCCGAACTCGAGCTGCGCGCGCAGCTTGGCGATCGCTTCCACGTCGGGCGACGGGGCTTTGCGCAACTCCTCGAGCCTACGCTCGAGATCGGCCAGGGGCGGCTTCGGATCCGGCGGCCGACTGGTCCAGAACACGGGCCGGTGGGTGTGGCCGGCGATCACCACGGGGTTTTCCGGGTTGGCGCGCGACCAGGTGAAGATCGCTCGGTCGTGGCGCTGACGCAGGTCGAAGTCCTTGGCGGGCGTCGTCGAGGACATGTTCAGCTTGCGCTGCAGCGGCCGCCACACGTAGCGGACCACGAGGCGCGAGAACCAGGCGAAGCGCTCGGACTCGAGCGTTCCCTGGTGTCCGTGAACGAGGAACATCAGCCCGACCTCATCGTCGTCGTTCGTGAGCTTGAGTTTGAGCGCCTCGTAGACCTCCAAGCCGGGGAACAGCTCACCAAGGTGCTCCTCGATCTCCCCCTCGTCGCGCCATTGGTCGTCGTGATTTCCCCAGAAGCGCAAGTACCTCCCATCGGCGTGGAACCGTGCCTCGAGCTCGAGTGAGGGCCGGTGGGCCTCGACCGCCTCTGCGGGTGAGCACTCCCACAGCTCCTCGGCGTCGCCGAGGACGATCAGGCGATAGCCCGCCTCCAGGTAGTAGCCGAGCGCCGCGTCATAGGCGCGCTCGCATCGCAGGAAGTCGTCGGCTCCGTCGCGTGCGCCCTTGTGGTGATCCGAGAAGACGATCAGTCGCTCCGACCCGACGTCGACCGCCACCTCCCCGGCCTCTCCGAAGGCCCTGTCGAGGCCCTTGTGGATCCCTCGCTGATACGAGTCGAGCTCTTCGGTCACCGCCACGCTCCGACGCTAACCGATCGAAGTCGCAGCCTCAAGCGGCGGTGGACGGATGATCGCGACACTTGACAGCGCACCAGGTGTGGGTTACACCCCCGCAAACGGGTGGAGGATCTATGAACGAAGCACAGGCGGTCGAGACGCGGCTCGGCGACGACACGCCGGCGGACATCGACTACCCGAAGTCGACGTGGGAGCGGCTCGAGGACCAGATCGCGTGGTATGACGCCCGAGCAGAGCACAACCAGCGCTGGTTCAAGGGAATGAAGGTGTGCCAGCTCGTCGTCGCCGCTGCGATCCCCGTCGGAGCCGCGGCGGGGTTGTCCGCGCCGGCCGTGGGTGCCGGCGGCGCCGTGGTGGTCGTCCTCGAAGGACTCCAGCAGCTGCAGCAGTACCACCAAAACTGGATCAACTACCGCTCGGTATCCGAGCAGCTCAAACACGAGAAGTTCCTCTACATCGCTGGGGCCCGCCCTTATTCGGGCGTGCCGGAGCCCGAAAGGCTGCTCGCCGAGCGGGTGGAAGGCCTGGTCTCTCAGGAGAATGCCACCTGGCTCGCTCACCGAGAGGAAGAGCATGCCGGGGAGCCAGAGCACGATCGAAGTGAGTAGTCCCGCGCCGAAGATCTTCCTCACCTACCGCCGGGAGGAGACGGCGGGCCACACCGGCCGCATATACGACTCCCTGGTCGACCGGTTCGGCGAGGCGGGAGTGTTCATGGACGTGGACCTCGAGCCCGGAGTGGACTTCGTGGATCGGATCACTCGGGCGGTGGGTGCGTGTCAGGTGCTCGTCGCGGTGATCGGCCCGAGGTGGACGTCCGTCGAGGACGAGGAGGGGACTCCGCGCCTTTCAGAGCAGGGGGACTACGTCCGCCTGGAGGTCGAGACGGCGCTGCGCCGCCCCGACGTCACCGTCATCCCCGTGCTCGTCGCGGGCGCCCGCATGCCGGAACCGGAGGAGCTGCCGGACGGCCTCCAGGCGCTCGGGCGCCGCAATGCCCTGGAGCTCAGCGACGCGCGGTGGCGCTACGACGTCGGGCGGCTGATCGAAGCGCTGGAGGAGCGCGTGGCCGAAACGCAGGTATTTCAGGCGCCCCAGGCGGAAGCCGCGGCTCCCTCCTCGTCGGGTCGGACGCGGCCGACCGCGCGGGTGCTTCTCCAGGCGGCCCTTGTCGCGGGCGCTACCGGCTTCGCGGCCCGATGGCTGGGCGAGCTGATTCCCACCGACCAACAGTCGGATGCCGCCGAGTTCGCCGGCAAGGTTCTGCGCCGCACCGAGACCTGGGCCTTGGTCGGAGCCATGCTTGCGGTCTGGATCACCGCGCTGCGCGGGGAGGCCCGCCTGATCCCGCGCCGCGGGCTGATAGGCCTCGCCGTCGGCGCAGCCGCCGGAACGGTCGGTGGCGCGATCAGCGCCGTGGACGTTTTGATTCCGGACGCCGAGGACATGAACGAGGCCCTCTCCGTTCTGTCGATCGCAGCCATCGGCGCCGTCATCGGCGCGCTGATCGGAGGGCTATGGCTTCCTCGCCGGCTCGGAGTCGGAATGGCGGCCGGTGTCGTCGCCGGTGGTCTGATCCAGCTCGCGTTCACGGGGTGGGCCGCCAACACGGGCTTCGAGCACGCGCTCGAGACGGGCGCGCAATGCGTCGCGATCGCGGGCGCGACGGTGGCCGTGATGGTCGTGCTGGACGCTCCGGAGAGCGCGGTGGCTCGTCCGCGGGCGGGGACCTGAACCGCGGTGCGAGGCGGGGCCGAAACCCACTTCGACGCGGTCGTCGTCGGGTCGGGGTTCGGGGGGTCGGTGATGGCACACCGGCTTGCCGAAGCTAGGCTCGACGTCTGCCTACTCGAGCGCGGCCGGCCGTATCCGCCCGGCAGCTTTCCGGACACGCCTCGCGAAATGTCCCGCAACTTCTGGGATCCCAGCGAGGGCTACTACGGGCTCTATGACCTGTGGTCGTTCACCGGGATCGAGGCGCTGGTGTCGAGCGGCCTCGGCGGCGGGTCGTTGATCTACGCGAACGTGCTTCTGCGCAAGGACGAGAAGTGGTTCGTGACCGAGGATCTCGAGCGCGGCGGGTACGAGCACTGGCCGGTCACCCGGGCGGACCTCGACCCGCACTACGACAGGGTGGAGGCGATGATCAAGCCGCAGCGCTATCCACTCGACCAACCGCCGTATGACCGCACCTTGAAGACGCGCGTGTTCGCGGCGGCGGCCGAGCGTGTCGGGAGGAGAGCCGAGCTGCCCCCGCTCGCGGTGAGCTTCGCCAACGAGGGACGGCCGCCCGTCCCGGGCGAGCGGATCGAGGAGGACGAGGGCAACCTGCACGGACTCCCGCGCTACACCTGCCGGCTGGTCGGCGAGTGCGATATCGGGTGCAACGTGGGGGCGAAGAACACGCTCGACTTCAACTACCTCTCGGCGGCCAAGCGGGCCGGCGCCGAGCTGCGCACAGGGGCCGAGGTGCGCTCCTTCACGCCCCAGGACGGCGGCTTCCGGATCAAATACGTGACCCATCCCGAGCGCACCGAGCACGAGCTGACCGCGGATCGCCTGGTGCTCTCCGCGGGCACGCTTGGCTCCACCTTCCTCCTGCTAAAGAACAGGCCGGCGCTTCCGGCGCTGAGCGACAGGCTCGGCACCCGCTTCTGCGGCAACGGCGACCTGCTCACGTTCGCCGTCGGCACAGCCGAGCCGACCGACCCCTCGTACGGGCCGGTGATCACCAGTGCGATCCGCTACCCCGATGAGCTCGACGGCGCCGGCGAGTCTGGCCGTGGCTTCTACCTCGAGGACGCGGGGGTGCCCTCCTTCGTCCCGTGGCTGGTCCAGTCCGCGGAAGCGCCTGGGTCGCTGCGGCGCGCGGCGATGGTCGCTTGGCGGATCCTGCGCCAGCGGCTTCTGGGCGACCCCGAAAGCAACCTCAGCGCCGAGGCGGCCGGCGTCATCGGAGACGGGAGGCTGTCGGGAAGCTTCCTGCCGCTGCTGGGGATGGGACGCGACGTCCCCGACGGGACGATGAGCCTCACCAAGCGGGGCTACCTCGATGTGGACTGGATCAAGCGCAAGTCGGGACCGTACTTCGACCGCGTGCGGGAGGAATCGCGACGGGTGGCCGAGGCGATGGGGGCGAAGTTCGAGGACAACCCGCTGTGGCTCCTGCGGCGGGTGATCACCGTCCACTCGCTTGGCGGGTGCCCGATGGGCCGCAGCCCGGAAGAGGGAGTCGTGGATCCGTACGGGCGCGTGTTCGGCCATCCGGGCCTCTACGTCGCCGACGGCTCGGTCATGCCCGGGCCGGTGGGACCCAACCCGAGCCTGACGATCGCCGCCCTCGCGGACCGGTTCGCCGACGCGATCCTTGACGAGCGCGGCCGGATATCGGCGGGCCGCAGCGCGGAGGCGCCGGCTCTCTCGGCGGATCGGGACCCCGCGCGGGAGCCGTACCGCGCGCCCTCAGGATCGCCCGCCGTCTCCTTCACGGAGGAGATGAAGGGATTCGTCGCCATTGGCGAGCACGACTATGAGCGAGGCTTCCGCGCCGGCCGCGACAGCCGCACCGCGCTGATGTTCCATCTCACGATCACCGCCGATGACGTCGAGGCGTTCATCGCCGACCGGGAGCACAAGGCGGTTGCGGAGGGGTGGGTTGACTGCGAAGCGCTCGGGGGCCGCCTGCCGGTGGAGCGCGGCGACTTCAACCTGTTCATAGATCAGGAGGGCAACCGCAGGAGCAAGCGAATGCTCTATCGCCTGCACTTCACGGGCGGAGATGGCGAGGCGTTGACCCTGGCGGGCCACAAGCTCGTCGAGGACGACCCCGGCTTCGACCTGTGGCGCGACACGACGACGCTCTACACCCGAGTCGTTCGGGGGCATGTCGAGGAGGGAGCAAGCGGGGAGCCCGATGTCGCCGCCGCGGGGATCATCCATATCCACGGGCTTGACTTCGCCCGCCAGCTCACGACATTCCGAACCGACCCGCCGGGGCGCCTGGACGCCCTGGGTCGTTTCGGCGCGCTGTTCGCGGGCGACCTTTGGGACGTCTATGGCCCCGAACGGGCCGCGAGAAATGAAAGGGAGGTGGCCGAATGAATGGCCGGCGTAAGCCGCGACACTGCTTTCTGCCCCCGTTCGTGCTCGAGAGCATCGCCGTCCACGGCGACGAAGAGCAGCGCGCGTGGGCAGCGCGGGGAATGAACCGCGACCAGTCGATCAGGCTGGCCCGAGTCGAGAACGCCAAGGTTCGGGCGCGCGGGCCGCGAGAGGGAGCCGACGCTCTGGCCGTCAAGCCCACTCCGCAACCGAGCCGAAACATCCGGGACGCCGAGGGCCGGGAGGACGTCTCGGGCGACGTGGTGCGCCGTGAGGGGGACAAGGCGGCCGGGGACAAGGCTGCCGACGAGGCGTACAAGGGTCTTGGCCAGACCTTCGACTTCTTCCATGAGGTCTATGACCGCGACTCCATCGACGACGCCGGAATGCCCCTGCGCGGGGTCGTCCACTTTGGTGAGCGCTACGCCAATGCCTTCTGGGACGGTCGGCGGATGGTCTTCGGCGACGGAGACGGGAAGATCTTCCAGCGCATGACCCGTTCCCTGGACGTCATCGGGCACGAGCTCGGCCACGGGGTCACCGAGGACGAGGCCGGGCTCGAGTACTTCGGGCAATCGGGGGCGCTGAACGAATCGATGTCGGACGTCTTCGGCTCGATGGTCGAGCAGCACAACAAGGGCCAGACCGCAAAGCAGGCGGACTGGCTGATCGGCAAAGAGGTCTGGACGCCGACCGTGAAGGGAGACGCTCTGCGCTCGATGAAGGCCCCCGGCAGCGCCTACGACGACCCGGTGGTCGGAAGGGATCCCCAGCCCGCGCACATGAAGGACTACGTCGACACGACTCAGGACAATGGTGGGGTCCACATCAATTCCGGAATCCCGAATCACGCCTTCTACACAGTCGCTACCCGCCTCGGAGGCAGGACCTGGGAGCGAGCCGGGGCGATCTGGTACGAGTCTCTGCGAGACCCCGGCGTCCAGCCGCGCTCGAGTTTCCGCCGCTTCGCGGGGATCACGTTGCGGGTTGCGCAGCGCCTCCACGGCGCGAGCAGCGAGGAGGCAATGGCCGTCTACGAGGGCTGGGAGAACGTCGGCGTACCGGCTCCGAAGCCGTGACCGGCGCCCAGCAGGCTGCGTTATCCCTACCCGCGTAGACGCGCGATCCGCTCTGCCACGGGAGCCGTGGCCGAGAGCAGGGGGGAAGCATCGACTCGCCCGTCGCGGATGCGCACGAGCTCGCTCGGCGGTCTGTCGAGCTCGAAACGGATGCGATCGATGGCTCTGGCGGGCGCAAAGATCGCGGGCTCCTCGAACGGCCAGACGGCACAGCGGGGCGCGCTCGAGCCCGCGGCGTTCAAGATCCCGTTGACGGCGTGGCGCGCGGCCTCGTTGGCGCCCTCCATCGTCGCCAAATCGGTGTTCGTGCGAACGTAATCGGAGACGAGGAACAGGTTCTCGATGGAGGTCACGGCGTCGGGCCGATCGCTCCAAGAGCCCGCCGTGTTGACGAGCAGCGGCTCGAGGTTCGCGGCCTCGGTTGGGTTCGGGTAGACGATGCTGGGATCGAGGAACCAGGCGACCACGTTGGCGTCGTCGAGCAGTTCGATGCCGGCGTCGTTGAGGCCCTGTTTGAGTTGCGCCCAGACCTCGTGGCGAACCTGGTCGCTCGAGCAGTACATCGCCTGCTTTCGGTGGACGATGCCCTCGCGCTCCCAGTCGGAGATATCGACCGAGAGGATGCCTTCGACCCGTCCGTCGCCCATCGTCCCCAGAGGGAACCTCGGCCAGAACTGGGCCTGTGAGATCGAGGTCAGGGCCCACGGCGAATCGATGTAGATCGTGTGACCGTGGGAGAGCGGGACGTCCCGATCGAGGTAGAACATGATCCCATTCATCCAGCGGGTACGGAGACGATGCAGGCCGGCGAGTCGCGGCTCGGCCTCCTTGAGCTCGTCGTCGGCCAGCAGACGCATGACCTCCACGGGCAGCGCCGCAACGTAGAAATCAGCCGCGTCGTCGAACGCCTGACCGTGAGCGACGACGGTGACGCCGGTGACGCGATCACGTTCGCTATGGATCGCCTGTACCTGGTGCTCCGCCCGAAAGTGGACGCCCATACCGCGCAGGTGCGCAAGCCAGGGGTCGATCCAGACGTCGTTTGTCGGCCCGTTCAGGACCCGGTCGGCGGCGCCTCCCGGACGCGACAGATCGAAGAGCAGCTGGAGCAGGATGTAGCCACCCGTGCGGGCGCTCATCTCGCGCGCCTTGGCGGCGACCAGGCTACGGGTGAGCCCATCTGCAAGGAACTTCTGGTAAGCCGGCGAACGGCTCTCTGCTCCCGAGAAGGACCACCAGCTCTGGTTCTCGTATTCGGCGAAGCGTCGCTTCTCGCAGCTGGTGAGCAGCAAGAGGAGCCGATCGGCGAAGTGGCCTTGCTCGTGGACTGGGATCCCGACGTCGGCGGCGTACGTGAACAGTGTGCGAAAGGCGAGATCGAGGTCCCGCAAGGAGGTCGGAAAGTGTGCGGGTGAGAGGATCTCCGAACCTCCCGAACGGGCGATCTGTACCTCGGAGGCCGAAACCAGATTCTCGAACACGCCGTTTTGGTTTCCCTGGAACGGGATGCGCTTCATCGTGTCGGGCAGGTGACGGTAGAAACCGGGGAAGAAGCGAAAGCCATGCTCGCCCGGAAGATCGCGGCGCCCGTCCGTTCCCGAGCCCGGCACCGGCATCGAGCGGGCCTTGCCGCCGGCGATCGGCCGCGTCTCGTACACGGTGACGTCGAAGTCGCGCTCCGCGAGCTCGTGGGCGGCGCTCAAGCCGCCGACCCCACCGCCGAGAATGATCACTCTCTGGCTCATCCGATCGGGGTCGTTGGACAGCCGACCCGGCGGGTAACGATCATCCGAAGGTAGTCAACTGCAGTCCCTCGAAGCTGAGAAGAGGGCTCGGGTGCTCTTGATCGTCCCCTGAGCCGCCGCCAGCGCAGCGCGAAACGGCGCCATGTGGGTGGCGGACAGCTTCCCCACCTCCAGCCGGTAGACCATTGAGCCGGCCATCGCGATCGATTGTCGCATCGCTCGGCGTTAGGTGCAATGACCCGATCGCGCATCTCTGGCCCGAATATGAGAGAGCTGGCTCCGCCGACGAGGCCATCCGTAACGCTCGCGGCGAGGTACAACGACGAGTCGGTCAATGCAGGCTGATGAGTCGAACCCATTTCGTACCTCGGCAGCTTCTGCGACCGCCGGTAGCATCGACCAAAGCGCATTTTTCATGCGCGAGCCCCGATAGCTCAGCTTGGATAGAGCGACTCCCTCCTAAGGAGTAGGCCCCAGGTTCGAATCCTGGTCGGGGCGTCCTCGCTTCCGCGGAGCGCGCTGAGAGACTTCGCGCATGCGATCCGCGCCCGAACGGGCCCTCGCCTGGCTCGCGGCCCTCTGCATCGCGGTGGCCCTGGGGCCTGTGGCGAGGACGACGAGCCCGCCCCCACGGAGCGCCCGCGCGAGACGGTCGACAAGCTGCCTGAGCTGCCCCCGGGCTGGAAGCCTTACGTCAACCGCCAGGTCGGGTTCGCGATAGGCAGGCCGCCGGGGTGGCGCGCCACCCATCGCGGTGCCTCGACGCTTCTGCGCTCGCCCGACCGACTCGTCGCGGTCTCGATCTCGGCCGACCGCACGCTCGAGGCGGTCGAGTTCCCGCTCGACGACTACGTCGAGCGAGCCGCCGAGGCGCTGCCGCGCTTCAAGGAGCTGAAGGTCGGACGCCCGCGGCCGTTCCGAGACGAATACGCGGCCCAGGCGGTCGGCGCGGCGGGGGTCAAGGACGGCGTGCGCCAGCGGTTGCTCTTCGTCGCGCTGCGGCGCCGCGGCGTCGTGACCTATCCGCTCCTCGTCGCGCGAAACGCCGAGAAGAAATCGGACTACTACTACGACGAGGCGCTGCGCATCGTCCGCACCCTGCGCGGCCGTCCGCTCGGCTCGAGCGGGTAGCGCTCAGCCGCGGTCGGGGCGGTCCGGGTAGAGCTCGTCGATCGTCACGAGCGCGCGAAACGGAGCGCCGCCCGCTTCCTCGATCGCCTCGCGGCCGCCGGCGAGCCGGTCCACGACGCAAACGGTCCCCCTGACGTCGAGGCCGTCGGCGATGACGCGCTCCAGGGCGCGCACGGTCGAGCCGCCGGTCGTGACGACGTCCTCGACGACGAGACAGGGAGTTCCGGGCTCGAGGACCGGGCCCTCGACCCAGCGCTCGAGGCCGTGCTCCTTGCGCTGCTTGCGGACGAAGAAGGCCGAGAGGCGGTCGCCGTCGGGCGCCGCGAGCGCGGCGCACGCGATCGGGTCGGCGCCCATGGTCATTCCTCCGACCGCGGTCGCCCCGAGCTCGCGCGCGGCGGCGGCGACCAGCTCACCGGCGGCGCGGAAGGCGGCGGGAAGCAGCAGGGCGCGCTTCGCGTCCACGTAGTAGGACGCCGTCTTGCCGCTCGAGAGAGTCACGTCACCAATCACGAGAGCGTGCTCGCGCAACTCGGAGACGAGCACCTGATGGGGATCTGCAGTGCCCATCATGCGAGAGCCTCCCCGAACCCCTCGCGCCAGCTCGGGTGCGCCGGCGCCCAGCCCAGCTCGCGCTTGGCCTTCTCGTTCGAGGCGCCGGCGAGGTCGGTCATCAGGTAGACGGCGTAGGCGCCGGCGACGATGCGCGCGAGCCACTTCGGCACGCGCCGCGGCGCTGGAGCTCCCAGCGCCTCGGCGTACGCGGGAAGCCACTCGCGCGCCGGCGCCGGGTCGTCGTCGGTGACGTTGTAGGTGCCCGGCGGCCCGTCGAGCGCCGCGACCGTGGCCGCAACGACGTCGTCGACGTGCACGAACGAGAACACGCCCCCGCCGTGGCCGACCACGGGGAACCTGCGGGCTTCGACCTGGCGCGCCGTGCTGCCATCGCGGTCATAGGCGGTTCCGGGGCCGTACCAAAAGCCGAAGCGCAGGACCACCCCGTCGATCCCGTCGGTCTCTCTGACCGCGCTCTCGAGCGCGATGAGCGCACTCACCGACCGGTCGAACGGAGCCGGCGCCTCCACGAAGAGTGGGTCTGTTTCGCTCTTGATCGGCGGGTCTCCGGGCGCGTAGAAGAAGGCGACGCTCTGGGCGACGACTCGCGACACGCCCGCAGCTTTCGCGGCCGCAACGAGGTTGGCGGTGCCCTCGGTTCGCAGCCTGTCGTTGGCGGCGAAGTCGCGGTCGACGCGGCGCGGATCGATGCTCTGCGGGATGTTCGTCAGGTGGTGGATGACGGCGTCCGGCCGCGCGTCGGCGATCGCGCTCGCGAGGACGTCGGCGTGGAGCGCGTCACAGACGACCGGCTCGGCCCCGTGATCGCGAAGCGCTTCTGCCTTCCCGGGGGTGCGCGTCATCGCGAGCACCTCGTGGCCGTCGCCCACGAGCCGCGAGAGGAGCGGCGGGCCGATCACCCCGCTCGCGCCGGCGAGGAAGAGCCGCACCCCTGCCTT
>CAVWCC010000008.1:1007500-1146766 GCA_963753385.1 uncultured bacterium | reverse complement strand
GGCCAAGACCTTCGCGGATCGGCACGTAGCCCTGCACCGGCAGCCAGCCGAGCTTCACGGCGAACAGGTAGATCAGCACGTAGCCGACGAGAAACACCGGCATCGCGAAGCCGAGCACCGAGAACGACATCACCAGCCGGTCGACCAGGTGACGCGCCTTCCAGGCCGCGAGCACGCCGAGCGGAATCGCGAGCGAGACGGCGACCAGCAGCGTCGTGAGCATCAGCGACAGCGTCGGCTCGATGCGTTGCGCGATCAGCCGCGTCACCGGCAGGTTGGAGAAGATCGAGGTGCCGAAATCGCCCTGCAGCATGCCGCCGAGCCAGACCACGAACTGCTCGAGGATCGGCCGGTCGAGACCGAGCTTGCCGCGCACCGCGGCGATCTGCGCCGCGGTCGCGTCCTCGCCGGCGATGATCGCCGCCGGATCGCCGGGTGCGAGCCGCAGCAGGAAGAACACGAAGATCGCCACCACCGCCATGACCGGGATGGTCGCGAGCAGGCGGCGGAGGATGTAGGCGGTCATGTGTCGGCTGCGACCGCGCGGGCGGTGTGCTCCCTCCCCCGCTTGCGGGGAGAGGGTTGGGGGAGGGGGTAGATCTCGACGGTCTCCCAATAATCCCCCTCCCGGCGCTTCGCGCCGACCTCC
This sequence comes from uncultured bacterium, assembly GCA_963753385.1. Classification (GTDB taxonomy): domain Bacteria; phylum Actinomycetota; class Thermoleophilia; order Solirubrobacterales; family 70-9; genus JALZKA01. The sequence continues at coordinate 1,146,117 of CAVWCC010000008.1, read as the reverse complement.
CCCACAAGGGGGGAGGTACTGTGGCGCTGTCGGTGAGCGGTCCATTCCTACTTCTTCGTAATATTCCACAGCACCGCGAGGCCCGTGTTCGGCACGATGCCGTCGAGCCGGTCGGCCCGATAGGCGTAGGGCGAGTCCCACTGCCCGAACGGGATATAGACGACCTGCTCGATCGCGCGCGCCTGCAGGTCGCGCGCGACCTGCTTCTTCTCGGCTTCGGTCTGGGCGAACGCATAGGCGTTGCGCAGCTCCTCGATCTTGGCGTCGCACGGCCAGCCGAACATGCCCTTGTCGCAGGCGGCGCCGATCCACGAGTGCAGCACCGGGTTGCTCGCCCCCACCGTGCCCATCGTGGTGACGAAGATGTTCCACCCGCCCTGCGCCGGCGGCTCCTTCTTGGCGCGGCGCGAGACCACCGAGCCCCAGTCCATCGACTGGACGTCGAGATTGAGGCCGGCCTCGCGCATCGCCTGGATCAGCACCTGCGTCGCCGGCGTGATGGTGTTGTGGTCGGTCGCGGCCAGGATCGTGATCGGCTCGCCCTTGTAGCCGGCGTCCCGCATCAGCTGCAGCGCCTTCTTCGGATTGTAGTCCTTCAACATGGCGTTGCCGGCATCGCTCGCGAGCGGCGTGCCGCAGGTGATCATGCCGTGGCACACCTTGTAATAGGTCGGATCGCCGACCAGGGCGCGCAGGAAATCCTCCTGATTGATCAGGTGGTACATCGCCTGGCGCGCCTTCACGTTGTTGAACGGCGGGTGCAGGTGGTTGAGCCGGATGAAGCCCGAATTGGTGCCGAACTCGCCGGTCTTCATCAGCTTGACGCCGCGCGCCTTCTCCAGGATCGGCACGAAGTCGATGTTCGGATTCTCCCAGAAATCGATCTCGCCGTTGACCAGCGCCGACATCGCGGTCTGCGGATCGGAGATCCAGAGCGAGCTCGACGCGATCGACTCCGGCGAATTTCGATCCGGCGAAGAACGACGCCCGCTCGTTGCCGGGCCGCGGCACGTAGTCGGGGTTCTTCAGGTAGACGGTCTTGCTGCCCGGGACCCACTCGTCCTTGGCGAACCGGAACGGCCCGGAGCCGATCGCCTCCTTGATCTGCTGCTGCGGATCGGTCAGCGCATCCTGCTCGCGCATGATCACCGCGACCGAGGTGCCGGTCTTGCCCAGCGCCTCGAGCACCATGCCGAACGGCTGCTTCAGCACCATGCGGAACGTCTTCGCGTCGACCGCTTCCTGGCGATCCACGAACGAGAACAGCCGCTGTCCGACATTGTCGCGCGCCCCCCAGCGCTTGAGCGAGGCGATCACGTCCTTGCTGGTGACCGGCGAGCCTTCATGGAATTTCAGCCCGTCGCGCAGCGTGAACGTGTAGGTGAGCTTGTCCGCGCTGATCTCGTATCTTGCCGACCATCTGCGGCTGCGGGTTGAGCTTCTCGTCATTGCCGAACAGCGTGTCGTAGACCAGCATCGCGTGGATGCCCGCGATGGTCTGTGTGGTCCAGATCGGGTCGAGCGTGCGCACGTCGGCGTGCATCACGGCGCGCAGCACCTTCTGCGCCTGGGCGCCGGCCATCGGGATGGCGGCTGACGCAAGGCCGAGCGCGAGAGCGATCCGAATTTGCTTCCACAACCGCATTGATTGCCTCCCGAAACCGTCTGATCGATGCGAGTATGCAAGGCGGTCCGCCCATGCACAATATGCCGGAACGCCGCTGGGCAAGAACCGAGGGAGAGACGCCGTGTTCAAGCACGACCTGCTGAAGGGCCAACGCATCCTGGTGACCGGAGGCGGAACCGGGCTCGGCAAGGAGATGGCCACGCGGTTTCTCGAGCTCGGCGCCGAACTGTTCATCTGCGGCCGGCGCAAGTCGGTGTGCGACGCGACCGCGTTCGAGCTCGCCGACAAGACCGGCGGGCAGGTGACGAGCTACGGCGTCGACATCCGCAACGCCGCCGCGGTCGACGAGATGGTCGCGGACATTTTCCGCTCCGGTCCGCTCACCGGGCTGGTCAACAACGCGGCCGGCAACTTCATCTCGCGCACCGAGGACCTGTCGCCGAAAGGTTTCGACGCGGTCGCCAACATCGTGATGCACGGGACCTTCTACGTCACCCATGCGGTCGGCAAGCGCTGGATCGCCGGCAAGCACCACGGCAGCGTGGTGTCGATCGTGGTCACCTGGGTCAGCAACAGCGGCCCGTTTGTCGTGCCGTCGGCGATGAGCAAGGCCGCCGTCACCACGATGACGCGCTCGCTCGCGGTCGAATGGGGCCGCTACGGCATCCGCCTCAACGCGATCGCACCCGGCGTGTTTCCGACCGAAGGCGCGAGCAAGCGGCTGCGGCCGGGCGAGGAGCCGGGCGAGCGCACCGCCAAGGTCAATCCGATGGGGCGGGTCGGCCGCATGGAGGAGTTGCAAAATCTCGCGGCCTTCCTGCTGGCCGACGGCTGCGCGTGGATCAATGGCGAGATGATCACGGTCGATGGCGGACAGCATCTGGTGTCGGCGGGCGGATTTTACGATCTGCGCGAGTGGGACGACGAGCAGTGGCGCGTGGCGCGCGAGGCGATCCGCGCCGTCAACGAGAAGGACCGCGCGGCGCGCGGGCCCTAGCGATGTCAGGACAGGCGCCCGCGTCAGCTCTATAACGGTCGGCCCTTTCCACCCGCACGGGAGCAGGTGCAGTGAATATTTCGGCGTTTTCGGCCACCAACAATCCGGTTCCCGGCGGGCTATCGGCTGCGCATGCCGGGGCCGGCCGCGATCCCGGAGCGCGTCCGCGCCGCGACCGCGCTGCCGATCCTGTCGCATCGCGGGGCCGAGTTCCGCGCGATCCTCGACGAGGTGACGCAGGCCCTGCGCGCGCTGCTCGGCACGCGCGCGCACGTGTTCCTGCTCGGCGTGTCGGGCAGCGGCGGCATGGAGGCGGCGCTGGTCAACGTGCTCTCGGCCGGCGACGCGGTGCTGATCGTCGAGAACGGGCAGTTCGGCGAGCGTTTCTCGTCGATCGCCGAAGGGCTTCCCGTGGCGCTCGACCGGCTGGTGATCCCGTGGGGCGAGGCGCCCGATCCGGAGCAGATCGCGGCGCGCGTCAAGGCGAAGACAATATCGCGCGGTCGTGGTCATCCACAACGAGAGCGCGACCGGCGTGGTCGCGGACCTCGCCGGCGATCGGCGCGGTGCTTGCGCGACACCGAGACGCTGCTGGTGGTCAACTCGGTCAGCGGCGTCGGCGGCGTCGACTTCCGCATGGACGCGTGGGGCGTCGACGTCGTGGTGACCGCCTCGCAGAAATCCCTGATGTGCCCGCCCGGCCTCGCGATCGCGGCGTGTGAGCGAGAAGGCGATGCGCGTGATCGATGCGGCGCACGGCATCCCGCGCTACTTCTTCGATTTCCGCCGCGCCAAATCTTCGCTCGACAAGGGCGAGACGCCGTTCACGCCGCCGGTCTCGCTGATCCTCGGCCTGCGCGAGGCGCTCGCGATGATCGACGAGGAGGGCTTGCCGGCGGTGCTGCGAGCGCCACGCGCGCCTCTCGGCGGCGCTGCGCGCGGGCTTCGAGGCGCTCGGCTTCCCGATGTTTCCGAAAGGCGCGTTCTCCCCGACCGTCACGGTCGGCGTCGTGCCCGAGGGGCTCGACGGCGTCGGCGATCGTGCGCCACATGTACGCGAACTACCGCACCGTGATCGCCGGCCAGCGCACCAAGCTGCGCAACCGCGTCATCCGCATCGGCACCATGGGCTTCTTCGGGCCCGCAGGACATCCTCACCGACCTGCACTATCTCGAATGCACGCTGCGCGATCTTGGCCGCGCGCCTCGCCCCGGGAGCGGGCGTGCAGGCCGCCACGGCGCTCGCGCATAGCGACGCAAGTAGCGCATTGTGTTCCGCGGTCGTTTGTATACGGTTCCGCTGCATCTCAACAGGGGATCGCCATGCTGGCCCGAATGATCGCCGCGCTTCTGCTTGCCGGCCGCGACCGCGCGGCTCCCGCGCTCGGGCAGGGCAAGGTGGTCGTCTACACCTCGAACAACTCCAACCTCAACCGCTTCATCTTCGAGGCGTTCAGGAAGGAGACCGGCGTCGAGGTCGAGCAGGTCGAGGCCGGCTCCGGCGTCATCCTGCGCCGCATGGCCTCCGAGCGCGAGCGCCCGCTCGGCGACATCGTCTGGGGCGTGAGCCGCACGCTGCTGCGCGCCAACAAGGCGCTGCTCGCGCCCTATGCGTCGAAGAACAAGGACGCGGTGCCGGCGCATTTCCGCGACCCGGACGATCACTGGATCGGCACCAACGTGCACCTGCTGGTGATCCTGCAGAACACCAAGCTGCTGCCGGCCGATCAGGGCCCGAAGACCTGGGCCGACCTGATGAAGCCGGAACTGGAAGGGCAAGGTCGCCTTCACCGACCCGGCGAATTCCGGCTCGGCCTATTCCAACCTCACCATGCTGGCGCAGACTGTGGGGCGGCAACGACGCCGCCTGGGAGAAGGTCTCGCGGCTGCTCGCGAACACCAAGGTGCTCAACCGCTCGAGCCTCGTGTTCCAGGGCGTCGGCAACGGCGAGTTTCCGCTCGGCATGTCGCTCGAATACGCCGGCTATCAGTGGTCCTCGAACGGCGCGCCCGTGAAGGTGATCTATCCGGCCGACGGCACGATCGCGCAGATGGAAGGCGTCGCGATCATCAAGGGCGGCCCGAACACCGAGAACGCCAAGCTGTTCGTCGACTATGTGTCGCGCAAGGACGTGCGCGAGGCGATCCTGCGCTTCGCGTTCCGCCGCCCGGCGCGGCAGGACCTCGACCTCTCCAAGCTGCCCGGCGCGATGCCGCAGCTCTCCGACGTCAAGCTGATCGACTACGACGAGGACGCCTGGGTCGAGAAGCGCGCCGAGACCGCCAAGAAGATCCAGGACATCATCCGAGCGCACGCGCTGATCTTCAACCGGCCGGGGGACTGCTTGACCGCGATCACGATCGACGGCGTCGCGCGCACGTTCGGCACCGTGCGCGCGGTCGACGACGTGTCGATCGCGGTGCGCGACGGCGAGTTCTTCACGCTGCTCGGGCCGTCCGGCTGCGGCAAGACCACGCTGCTGCGCATGGTGGCGGGATTCTGCGAGCTCGACACCGGCCGCATCCTGTTCGGCGATGAGCGCATCGACACGCTGCCGCCGCACAAGCGCAACACCGGCATGGTGTTCCAGAACTATGCGGTGTTTCCCAACCTCACCGTCGGCGACAACGTCGCCTATGGGCTGCGCGCGCGCAAAGTCGCGCGGCGACGGAGATCCGCGCGCGCGTCGCGCGCGCGCTGAAGCTGGTGCAGCTCGACGGCTATGGCGAGCGCTGGCCGCATCAGCTCTCCGGCGGGCAGCTGCAGCGCGTCGCGATCGCGCGCGCGATCGTGATCGAGCCGCATGTGCTGCTGCTCGACGAGCCGCTCTCCAATCTCGACGCCAAGCTGCGGGTCGAGATGCGCGGCGAGATCCGCCGACTGCAGAAGCTGCTCGGCATCACGGTGCTGTACGTGACGCACGACCAGGAGGAGGCGCTGGCGATCTCCGACCGCATCGCCGTGATGCGCGCCGGCCGCGTCGAGCAGGTCGCGACGCCCGCGCGCGATCTACGAGCAGCCGAGACGCCGTTCGTCGCGAGCTTCGTCGGCACCACCAACCTGATCGAAGGCGTGGTGCGGGATCACGCGGACGACGTGATGCAGGTCGCGTTCGGCGGCGGCGTGGTGCGCGTGCGCGGCGGCAACCGCAAGCCGGGCGACAAGGTGGTGCTGTCGCTGCGGCCCGAGGCGCTGCGGCTGCTCGGCGCGGACGAGGCCGTGCCGGCCGGCTGGGCCACGCTTGCACGGCCACGCTCGGCGAGATCGAATATCTCGGGCCGGTGACGCGCTTTACCGTCACGCTCGCCGACGGAACGCCGCTGCACCTGATGGCGCTCGCGCCGCCCGCGGCGCCCGGCCACGACGGTCGCCTACGATCCGCAGCGCGTCGTCGTCATGGCGGCGCCATGAGGCGGCTCGGCCGCCACGCCTTTCCGCTCGCGGTCGGCGCGGTCGCGGTCGTGTTCCTCGGCCTGTTCTTCCTCCTGCCGCTGATCAAGGTGTTCGGCGCCAGCATCCTCGATGCCTCGGGCAAGAGCTTCACGCTGGCGAACTACGCCACCGTGCTGTCGAACCGCTTCTTCCTCAACGGCCTGACCAACAGCCTCGGCATCGCGGCGGCGGCCGCCGTGTGCGCGGTGCTGGTCGGCGTGCCGTTCGCGTTCTGCCTCGCGCGGCTGCCGATCGGCGGCAAGCCGGTGCTGCTCGCGCTCGCGGCGCTGCCGCTGGTGCTGCCCTCGTTCGTCAGCGCCTATGCGCTGGTGCTGATGTTCGGCCGCTCCGGCATCGTGACCGGCGCGCTGCAGGCGCTCGGCATTCCGTTCGAACTCGATCTACGGCGCCAAGGGCATCATCACGGTCTACACGCTGACGCTCTACCCTTATGTGGTGCTGCCGGTGACCGCGGCGTTCAAGTCGATCGACGTCTCGGTCGAGGAGGCGGCGCAGAACCTCGGCGCCTCGCGCGCGCGCATGCTGCGCACCGTCACGCTGCCGCTGGTGCTGCCCTCGATCCTCGCCGGCGGGCTGCTGGTCTTCATCGAGGCGCTGGAGAATTTCGGCGTGCCGTTCGTGCTCGCCGAGGACCGGCCGATCCTCTCGGTCGAGGCCTACAAGCTGTTCGTCGGCGAGACCACCGACAACCCGGCCTCCGCCGGCGTGCTCGGCGTGCTGCTGGTCGTCTGCACCATCGTGGCGCTGCTGATCCAGCGCGCGCGTGCTGGCGCGGCGCCATTACGCCACCGGCGCGCGCCGCTCCGCGCCGCTGCATCGAGGTCAGCCCGGCGCTGCGCCGGCTCGGCGCCGCCTACTGCTGGATCGTGGTCGGCGCCGCGCTGGTGCCGTTCGCCGCCGTGGTGGTGATCTCGTTCCTGAAGTTCAGCGGGCCGGTGCTGCATGCCGGCTTCTCGCTCGACAACTTCGCGCAGCTGTTCCAGCGCTCCTACCGGCCGCTCACCAACACGCTGCTGCTCGCGAGCCTCGCGGCGGTCGGCGCGACGCTGATCGGCGTGCCGATCGGCTACGTGGTGATGCGCCACCGCTCGCGCCTCTCGGCGCTGATCGATATCGTGGCCACGTCGCCGTTCGCCGTCGCCGGCACCGTGCTCGGCATCGGCCTGGTGATGGCCTTTTCCAGCGGCTTCCTGATCGCTGACCGGCACCGCCGCTGATCATGGTGCTCGCCTACATGGTGCGCAAGCTGCCGTTCTCGGTGCGCTCGTCGAGCGCGATCCTGCACCAGATCGATCCGAGCCTCGAGGAGGCCTCGATCAATCTCGGCGTGCCGCCGGCGCTGACCTTCCTGCGCATCACCGTGCCGCTGATGCTCGGCGGCATCGTCGGCGGGCTGCGTGCTCACCTTCGTGACGGTCGCGTCGGAGCTCAGCGCCACCGTCGTGCTCTACAGCGGCCCGTGGACCACCATGACGGTCGCGATGTTCCAGGCGCTCGAAGGCACCAGCGCGGGCATTGCGGCGGCGGCCGCGACCGTGCTCATCATCTGCACGGTCCTGCCGGTGGCGCTGGTCTACCGCCTGCTGCGGCGCCACGAACTGTCGATGCTATAGGAGTTGCCCGATGATCGACCTGCGAAGCGACACCATCACGCTGCCGACCGAGGAGATGCGCGAGGCGATGCGCGCCGCCGAGCTCGGCGACGACTTGCGCGAGGGCGATCCGACCGTGCGGCGGCTGGAGCAGGCCGCGGCCGCCAAGCTCGGCAAGGAGGCCGCGATCTTCATCGCGAGCGGCACCATGTCGAACCTGGTGGCGCTGCTCGCCCACACCGGGCGCGGCGGCGAGGTGCTGCTCGACGGCGACTGCCACATCATGCGCAGCGAGATGGGCGGCATCGCGTCGCTCGCCGGGCTGTTCTACCGCCCGATCGTATCGACGCGCGGCGCGCCCAACCTCGAGGACATCGGCGAGCATCTCACCGAAAAACTCTCCGCCAACAAGCTCGCGACCGCGCTGGTCTGCGTCGAGACCACGCACAACAGCGCCGGCGGCGCCGTGATCCCGCTCGACTACATGGCGAAGCTGCGCGCGCTCACCGCCGCGAAGGGCGTGCCGGTGCACATCGACGGCGCGCGGGTCTTCAACGCGTCGGTCGCGCTCGGCGTGCCGGCGTCCGAGATCGCCAGGCACGGCGACAGCATCGGCTTCTGCGTCAGCAAGGGCTTGAGCGCGCCGTTCGGCTCGGTGCTGTGCGGCTCGGCCGGCGTTCATCGAGAAGGCGCGCGCCTATCGCCGCATGGTCGGCGGCGGCATGCGGCAGGCCGGCGTCATGGCGGCGGCCGGCCTCGTCGGGCTCGAGACGATGATCGATCGCCTTGCCGACGATCACCGCCGCGCCAAGCGCCTCGCCGAAGGGCATCCACGCGATCGATCTCGCGCCTCTCCGATCCGAAACTCGTCGATACGCAACATCGTGATGGTCGAGATCGGCCACATGGGCGACGGACGCCAAGGCCTTCATGGCGACCTTGGAGAAGGCCGGCGTCAGCTCCGGCGCCTGGAGCCGCAAGTCGATCCGGCTGGTGACCCACCGCCACATCGACGATGCGGCGGTCGACGCGACGATCGCGATCTTCCGTTCGGTTGTGACCGGCCGCTCCGAGGTCAAGCCCGCGGCCTGATGACCCCACAACAGCCGCCGGCCCCCGAAGGCGTCACCGGACCGCTGGTCGTCGCGGTCGCGACGCAGAGCGTCGTTGCCTTCCTGGTCCGCATGGTGCCGACGCTCGCGCCGGTGCTGATCGTCGAGGCCGCGGTCGCGCCGTCCTTCATCGGCTATCTGGCGGCGGTCGGGACGGTCGGATCGATCCTGTTCTATCTCGCCGGGATGCCGCTGATCCGCCGCACGGGCCCGGTGCGGATCATGCAATTCGGCATGCTGGTCGCGGCCGCCGGCACCGCCATGATGGCGCTCCCAATGGCGGCGGTGCTGGTGCTCGGCAGCTTCCTGATCGGCTTCGGCTATGCGCCCTCGACGCCGGCGGGAAGCGACGTGCTGCAGCGTTTCGCGCCCAAGCGCCACCGTGCGCTGATCTTCTCGATCAAGCAGGCCGGCGTGCCGTTCGGCGGGGTGCTCGCCGCCGTGATCCTGCCGCCGCTCACGCTGATCGACTGGCGGCTCGCGATCCTCGTTGCCGCCGCGCTGCCCTTGCTCGTCACCGCCGCGATCCAGCCGATGCGCCGCCGCATCGATCGCGACCGCGATCGGGGGCAGGATTTGTCGCCCCGCACCTTCCTGGCACCGGAAAACCTGCTGATGCCGGTCCATGCGCTGCGCATGTCGCCGCGCATTCCGCCGCTGATCTTCGCGTCGTCCTGCCTCGCCGCCGCGCAGGGCGCGGTCTTCGCGTATCTGGTGACCTTTCTCGTCGCCAGCCTGAACATGGACCTCGCGGCTGCGGGCGCGATCTTCGCGATCGTCCAGGTCGCCGGCATCTTCGGGCGCATCCTCCTCGGCGGCATGGCGGACCGGCTCGGCAGCGCGACCGGCATGCTTTGCGTCGCCGCGGTGGCGTCCGCCATCACCACGGCGGCCTTCGGCCTCGTGGCGCCGGACTGGCCCTGGTGGTCGCTGGCGCTGCTCGCGGCGATTGCCGGCATCACCGTATCGAGCTGGAACGGCCTGATGCTGGCGGAGGTCGCCGCCGCCGTTCCGCCGGCACGCGTCGCCGAAGCGACCTCGGGCACGACCCTGCTGGTGTTCCTCGGCTACATCGTCGGGCCGGTCGGCTTCGCGCTGATCCTCGACGCGACCGCGAGTTACCGGTCGGCATTTCTTGCCGTCTCGCTGCTGACCGCGGCCGGCGCCGCTGTGTTGTTCGCCGCGATGCGGCGGTAAGCAGGCCTTGGGTTGCATCCCGGCCAATATTTTAAGCTTCAAATTCTGTGCTATCGTCCCGGCCGGGTCAGTCAGAAACGGAGGGGATCATGCGCAAACTGCTGGGGCTGGCGGCGCTGCTGGCCGGGCTCGCCGTCGTGCCGGCTGTCGGCGCAGGAGGTCGTGCTGCGCGCCGTGACGTCGTTCGCCGAAGGCACGCAGTTCTCGAAAAACTTCGAGCGCTTCATCGAGAAGGTGAACGCCGACGGCAAGGGCGTCATCCGCATCAACTACATCGGCGGGCCGCGCGCGATGCCGCCGTTCGAGGTGGGCAACGCGGTGCGCACCAAGGTGGTCGACATCGCCAACGTCACCGGCGCGTTCTACACCAACCTGATGCCGGAAGCCGACGCGCTCAAGCTCATCACCAAGCCGATGGCGCGAGCAGCGCCAGAACGGCACCTTCGAGTATCTCAACCAGCTGCACGGCCAGAAGCTCAACGCGCATTATCTGGCGCGCCAGTTCCGCAACGTGCCGTTCCACATCTATCTCAACAAGAAGCCCGACAAGCTCGACCTCACCGGCCTGAAGATCCGCGTGACGCCGGTCTACAAGGACATCGTCGAGGCGCTCGGCGGCACCGCGATCACCACGGCGCCGGGCGAGGTCTATACGGCGCTCGAACGCGGCGTGGTCGACGGCTATGGCTGGCCGGTCTCCGGCATCTTCGATCTCGGCTGGGACAAGGTGACGAAATTCCGCCTCGAGCCGGCCTTCTACGGCGTCGAGGTGAACGTGCTGGTCAATCTCGACACCTGGAAGGCGCTCAACGACGCGCAGCGCAAGGTGCTGAGCGACGCCGGCGCCTGGCTCGAGCAGACTCGACGCGGAGAACACTCGCCGATCAACAAGGCCGAGGTCGAGCGTCAGACCAAGGCCGGCATCCAGCCGATCGATTTCGGCGCCGACGAGAAGCCAAGAAATTCCTCGACAAGGCGAACGAGGTCGCGTGGCAGTCGGTGCATCAAGCGCGTGCCGGAGAGCGGCGCGAAGCTGCGGCAGCTGGCGGGGAATTGAAGCGTGTCCCGGGCGCGTTGCGGCATGAAGTGCCGCAATGCAGACCCGGGACCCGCTTCATCGCTAACGGGGTCCCGCATCTGCGATGCACCGCCACCAGCGCGTTTACGCGCGTCTGTGACGCGCTATGGCGCTGCATCGCGTGCGGGACACCAGACAGCTCTCACTTCTCGTAGATGTCCTCGGCGACCGAGATGATGTCCTTGTCGGGCGACTTCTGGCACGCCTCGGCGAGCTGCCTGCCCCTTCGCGGTCAGCTTGCCGAAATCCACCACCGGATCGGCCTCCTGATCCGCGTAGTAGCCATAGAGCCATGACCAGATGATGAGGATCGCATCCTTGCCGCAGGCCGACGAACTCCTTGCAGCTCAATTTCGACATATCGACCACCTGTGCCTGCGCGGCGGGTGCGCTGGCCAGCAGTGCGACAGAGAGCGTGAGAGCGCGAAAAGCCTTCATGGCGAGGCAAACCTTTGCTGTTGGGACGTCGGTGCACTGCGCCGCTTTGCCGGCATATCCCGGACTAGGGAGTCGCCGGTTTTCCGACACGCGGATATGCGCCAACGAAAGATCTAGATAGACGCTTGCTGTGAACAGAATATCTGACATTCTGTGAATGGCTGTTCAAGCGCTCGCCGTCGCTGGCGGCGCTGCTGCTGCTCGCCATGGTGGCGCTGGTCACCGCCGACATCGTGCTGCGCAACACGCTGCGCGTCGGCTTTCGCCTGGGCGAACGAGGTCACCGAATACGCGCTCTATCTCGACCACGCTGCTCACCGCGCCGTGGCTGCTGCGCCGCGGCCAGCATGTGCGCATCGACATGGCGCTGGTGCTCGTGCCGCCGCGCATCGCCTGGCTGATGGAGGCGGCTGGCCGACATCGTCGGGCTCGCGGCGAGCCTCGTGCTGGTCTGGTACGGCAGCGTCATGACGGTGCAGAGCGCGCGGCTCGGCTCGCTCACCATCAAGAACCTGGTGTTTCCCGAATGGTGGCTGCTCGCGCCGCTGCCGATCTGCTTCGCGCTGCTCGCGCTCGAGTTCGTGCTCCGCTTCCACCGCCTGATGGGCGCGCCGCGCACGCGCCGCATCGAAGCAACCTCGGTCGGCTGAGATGGGCTGGGTCGAAGCAAGCCTCATCCTGTTCGGCGGCCTCGTCGCCGTCATGGGGCTCGGGCTGCCGGTGGCGTTCGCGTTCCTCGCCCTCAACATCGTCGGCGCCTGGCTGTTCCTCGGCGGCGAGCCGGGCCTCGCGCAGCTCGCGCGCAACGCCGTGCAGTCGGTGACGAGCTTCTCGCTGACGCCGATCCCGTTCTTCGTGCTGATGGGCGAGGTGCTGTTCCACACCGGCGTCGCCATGAAGGCGATCGATGCGTTCGCGCTGCTGATCCGCCGCGTGCCCGGCCGCCTCTCGGTGATCGCGATCGTCGCCGGCACGGTGTTCTCGGCGATCTCCGGCTCGACCATCGCCACCACGGCGCTGCTCGGCAGCCTGATGCTGCCGACCATGCTGGCGCGCGGCTACGAGCCGAAGATGGCGATGGGCCCGATCATGGGCATCGGCGGCGTCGACATGCTGATCCCGCCCTCCGCGCTCACCGTGCTGCTCGGCAGCATCGCCGGCATCTCGATCTCCGGCCTGCTGATCGGCGGCATCGTGCCGGGGCTGATCCTGAGCGTGCTGTTCGTCGGCTACATCGTCGCGCGCGCCGTGATCGACCCGAGCCTCGCGCCGAACGAGGAGCTGCCGCCGGCGCAAGGCCTCTGGGAGCGCTGGCGGCCGTTCATCGTCCACGTGCTGCCGCTGGTGCTGATCTTCGCCGATCGTGGTCGGCGCGATGACGCGCGGCTGGGCGACGCCGACCGAAGCCGCCGCGCTCGGCGCCGCCGCCACCATCGTGGCGGCGGCATGCTACCGCGCGCTCACCGTCGCGAACCTGATGAAGGCGCTCACCGGCACGGTCGCGGTGTCCGGCACGATCCTGTTCATCATCCTCGGCGCCACGACCTTCGCGCAGGTGCTGAGCTTCTCCGGCGCCACCAACGGCATCGTGGCGCTGGTGTCCGGGCAGGGGCTGTCGGCCACGACGATCATCATCGGCATGATGCTGATCCTGCTGTTCCTCGGCTGCTTCGTCGATCAGGTCAGCATGATGCTGATCACGCTGCCGTTCTTCATGCCGCTGGTGCAGCGCCTCGGCGTCGATCCGGTCTGGTTCGGCGTGCTGTTCCTGATCTGCATGCAGCTCGGCCTGCTGACGCCGCCGTTCGGGCTGCTGCTGTTCACCATGAAGGGCGTGGCGCCGCCGTCGATCACGATGCAGCAGATCTACGCGGCGAGCGTGCCCTACATCGTGTTCGGCGTGGCTGGTGCTGGTGGCGATCTTCCTGTTTCCGCCGATCGCCACGTGGCTGCCGCGGGTGCTGGGGAATTGAGCGTCGCAGCCCGGCTGAGCGAAGCGATACCCGGGGACCCGACTCGCCGCGAGGCCTTCCCGGCTGTCGCTTCGCTCAGCGCGGGCTACGATGCTCAGCGGTGAGGCCTGGCAGTTGCCGGCTCCTTCATCGCCTCGATCGCGGCATTCAACGCCGCGCCGGTATCGTCCGCATTCGCGGCCTTGCGCAAGCGCGGCGAGTTGCGCGGCGCCGTCCGGGCGCTGCGACAGCGCCGGCAGCAACCCCATCAGCGTCTCGAAGCGCGCGCGGCCGCGCTCGTGCGTGTCGCCGTAGCCCTTCACCAGGTTGCGCGCGGCCGCGACCTCGACGGCGAGATCGTAGTGCGTCGCGGCGAGCCGCTGCACGATCGCAAGCCAGTCTTCCAGATGCTGCTGCTCGACGCCGTAGCGCAGCGAGCGCGGGCGCAGCGGCTTGAACGCCGCCACCATGTAGAGCAGCAGGAAGCCGCGCAGCGACGCTCGTCTTCACCACGCGGCCCTTGCGCGTCATGCGGTCGATCAGGCCGCGCACCCAGCCGGTGTTCGAGGATGAACCGCCCGAGCGGGCGCGGGCAGCGTGTCGGCGATCTCCTGCGTGCGCGGATGCATGAACTCGGCGATCTCGAGGATCTGGCCGTCGTTGACGCGCACTTCCTCGCGCACGCGCGCGAAGCGCGACGGGCGGATCTTCAGCTCGGCGACGCGGATCGTGTCCTCGTAGGCCATGCCGAGCGCGAGCTGGCGCGCGGTCTCGGCCGATCAGGCGGCCGTCGCGTGTCGGCCTGCGCGATCGGCGCGAGGCGGTCGAGATAGAGCCTGGCGTAGTCGAGTCCTTGATAGTCGAGCGTCCGCTCGATCCCGGCGCGGATGATCGCGCGCGCGCTGCGCGGGAAATGTCTCGGCTTCGCTGCAGCAACTCTGCCGGGATCGGCTTGTGCGGCGCGGCCTTGCGTCGGCGTCTCGTCCGAATCCTGTCCGTCGAGCGTCGGCGGCGGCAGCGTCGGCGGCCGGCGTCTTCACCGTCGCGGCGCCGCTGGTCGTCGCCTCGAACCCGGCCGTGAAGGCCGCGAGGCTCGCCTTGATGCCGACGCCGCCGCGCTTGATCGCGCCCTCGAACGCCTGGCGCGGGAACGGCAGCACGCCCGCGCCCGCGATCGTGCCGAACAGCACCGCGCTGATCACGCTGCCCGTCGCCTCGGCGATCGCCGCCATGTCGAACGCATGCATGGTCTTCGCGGCGGAGCGGCAGGCCTCGATCAGCTTCTCGGCGTCGACGCGCCCGTCGGCCATCGCGACCTTCTCGGTCATCGAGAACACGCGGTTGGTCGAGGCGATCAGCGTGGTGCGGTCAGGCGTGATCAGCCCGCGCTGGATCGCGCGGCCGGCTTCCATCAGCTCGGACGCGACCACGATGTCGACGTCGCCCGGCACCGGCATCAGCGCCAGCACCGGCTCGTGCGCCGGGTCGGCGATGCCGGCGCGCGGATAGATTTCCAGATAGTAGATCGTCGCGCCGGTGCGCTGCGCGACGCCCGGCACGGAGGTGAGCTGCGCGATGTAGTGGTTGTTCTCGGCGAGATCGATGATCCAGTCGGCGAGCACGCCGCCGCCTTCGCCGCCCATCGCGAGGATCGCAATGGAGATCGGCCGCGTGCGCTGCGGGAAGGGCGCGTTCATGGTTCAGGCCGCCGCGAACTGGCGCCGCGCGATGCGCCGCTGCAGGAAGCCGATCACGGCGTTGCGCACGCTGCGCCTTGAAGCGGTCCCAGCCGGTCGGATTGTTGATGATCGAGGCGCGATAGAACGACGGGCACAGCACGGCCGCATGCGCGACCTCGCCGCACAGCCCGCAGCCGACGCAGGAGTTGATCACCTTCGTCACCGGCTCGGTGCGCAGTGGATCGGGGTTCGGCGCGACGGTGAGCGACGGGCAGCCCGACAGGCGGATGCACGAATGGTCGCCGGTGCAGGTGTCGGCATCGACGCCGAAACGCTCGCGCACGACGCGATTGCCGTCCTTGATCGCCTTGTTCATCAGCGGGCGCACGCGGCGCTGCTTGTTCAGCATGCATTCCGATTGCGCCACGATGACCTTCGGGCCCTTCTCCTTGGTGGTCAGCGCCTCGCGCAAGGTGTCGCGCATGCCCGCGACGTCATAGGTGTGGGTCAGCGTGCGCACCCATTCGACGCCGACGCCGCGCACCGCCTTCTCGATCGAGTTCTGCGTCTTGCGGATCGCTGTTGTCGTTGTAGGACGAGAGAATGTCCTGCCCGCCGGTCGCCGAGGTGTAGCCGTTGTCCACGATGATGTGTGACGTTGTCGGACTTGTTGAACACCGCGTTGCCGATCGAGGACGTCAGCCCGTTGTGCCAGAAGCCGCCGTCGCCGACGAAGGCGATCGCGCGCTTGTCCGATTTGGTGTTGAACGCCGCCGCGCCCGCGCCGCCGAGGCCGTAGCCCATCGTGGTCGCGCCGATGTTGAACGGCGGCAGGATCGAGAACAGGTGGCAGCCGATGTCGCAGCTGACGTGATGCGGCCCGAGCTCGCGCTCGACCAGCTTCAGCGCGGTGAAGATCGGCCGCTCCGGGCAGCCGGTGCAGAACGAGGGCGGGCGCGGATGCACGTGGCTCTCGCTGCCCTTCATGGCGGTCGCGAGCCGCACCGTCGCCTCGTTCGACGGATTCTGGTGCGGCAGCTCCGACATCACGTCGGGGCGATAGGCGCGCACGAACTTGTTGACGCCGTCGCGCACCACGCCGCCGGTGTATTCGCCCGCCATCGGCAGCATGCCCTTGCCTTCGATCTGGGTCTGCACGTCGGCGCGGCGCAGGATCGTATTGATCGCCTGCTCGATGAATTCCGGCTGGCCCTTCCTCGACGATCAGGATGGCGCGCTTGCCCTGCGCGAAGCGGATGAGCTCGCGGTCGATCAGCGGATAGGTCACGTTCATCACGTAGAGCGGCACGCGCGAATGGCCGAGCGAGTCGGCAAGGCCGGCAAGCTCGAGCGCGCGCAGCGTCGTGTTGTACATCCCGCCCTGCATCACGATGCCGATGTCGGTCAGGTCGCCGTCGAAAAACTCGTTGAGCTTGTGGTCCTCGATGAACTTCACCGCGGCGGGCCAGCGCTTCTCGATCTTCTCCTTCTCGTGCAGGTAGCTCGCCGGCGGCAGCACGATGCGGTCGGTCGCCCGGCGCGGGTTCTCCATCGCGTCGCGCAGCGTGAAGGTCGGCCGCACGTTGTCCGTCGTCGCGAAGCGGCCGTGCACGTGGCAGGCGCGGATGCGCACCTCGAGCATCACCGGCGTGTTGGTCGCCTCGGACAGCTCGAAGCCCTTCTTCACCGCGTTGACGATGCAGGGCAGGTTCGGGCGCGGGTCGAGCAGCCAGATCTGCGATTTCATCGCGAACGGATGCACGCGCTCCTGCATGATCGAGGAGCCTTCGCCATAGTCCTCGCCGATGATGACCAGCGCGCCGCCGGTCACGCCGCCCGACGCGAGGTTCGACAGCGCGTCGGACGCGACGTTGACGCCGACCACCGACTTGAACGTCACGGCGCCGCGCAGCGGATAGTTCACCGAGGCCGCAAGCGTCGCGGCGGCGGTCGCCTCGTTCGCCGCTGTTCTCGAAGTGGACGCCGAGGCCTTCCAGGATGTCGTTGGCGTCCGCGAGCACGTCCATCAGGTGCGAGATCGGCGCGCCCTGATAGCCCGCGACGTACGACACGCCGGATTCGAGCAGCGCCTTGGTGATGGCGAGAATGCCCTCGCCGCGGAATTCCTCGCCGGCGCCGAGCTTGAGCTTCTCGACTTCTTCCTTGAAGGATCGTTCGGCCATGGGGGTGCTCCAGCCTCAGTATAGCGCACGGTCCTCATCCTGAGGAGCGCCTGAAAGGCGCGTCTCGAAGGATGGCGGCACGCGGAGCTTGTGGCCGATCCTTCGAGGGCCGCGCTGCGCGCGGCCGCCTCAGGATGACGTCGTTACGTCACGCCGGCACCAGCGCCAGCACGCGCAACGGGCTGCCCGAGCCCTTCTCGATCTTCAGCGGCGGCGTGACCAGCACCGCGCCGGTCGGCGGCAGCTGGTCGAGGTTGGTGAGGCTCGCGAGCCCGAACTTGTTCGCGCCGTGCATCAGGTGATGCGCCGGGAAGGCCGGCTCGAACGCGAAGGCCTGGCCGTGGTCGGTGCCGACCGCCTCGACGCCCCAGCCGTTCACGTCGCGCTGCTCGATCAGGAACTTGACCGTGGCGGCGGACGGTCCGGGCGAATGCGGGCCGTCCTCCTTCATGTTGAGGAAGCGCGCCGGATCGTCGCGTTTCGACCAGTCGGTGCGCATCAGCACCCAGGCGCCCTTCGGGATGCGGCCGTGCTTGCCCTCCCACACCTGCGATGTGCGCCGGCTCGAGCACGAACTTCTCGTCGGCCGCGGCTTCCTTGCTGCAATCGATCACGACCGCCGGCGCGACGAAGCGCTGCACCGGGATCGTGTCGGTGTAGCCCTTGCGCATTGTCCTTGCCGGTCACCCAGTGGCACGGCGCGTCGAAATGCGTGCCGGTGTGCTCGCCCATCGAGAGGTTGTTCCAGTACCAGCCCGGCCCGCGCTCGTCGTAGTGCGAGATCTCCGAAATGCGGAACGGATCGGACGGCGCGAACGGCGGCGGCAACTGGATCACCGGCGTCGAGGGTTTCAGCGTCTGCGTGAGGTCGACGACACGGATCGCTGCCGTCCGCGATCGCGGCGGCGAACTGGGCGAGAAGCTGGCCGGACATTCCGCTGCTCCTTTGCGTGGCAGTATGGCCCTGCGCGGCCGTCATGTCTTGGAATTTCGCCAGCGCGCCCTTGAAGCCGCGCGACAGCACGTCGATGTCGTTCGCGACCGTCACGAACGCATAGCCCTCGTGGCGGCGCTTCGCGGCCGCCTCGGCCGACATGCGTGAAGATGCCGCACGGCACGCCGGCCGCCTTGCAGGCGTCGAACACCGCCTTGCAGGCCTGCTCGTGGCGCGCATCGACGTTCGGAAAGCCGCCGAGCGAGATCGCGAGATCGCCGGTGCCGATCAGCACGAAGTCGATGCCCTTGGTGCTGGCGATCGCGGCCGCGTTGTGCACGCCGCGCTGCGTCTCGATCATCACGCCGACCACGGTGCGGTCGTTCGCGGCCGCGTAGTAGCGCGCGAAGTCCTGCGCCAGCGGCCGCACGCCGCCGCCGGAGCGCGCGCCGTGCGGCGGAAAGCGCGCCGCCGCAACCGCGGCGGCGGCCTGGGTGTCGGTTTCGATCAACGGAACGATGACGCCTTCGGCGCCGGTGTCGAGCGCCTGGCTGATCGCGATCGCGCTCGCGTCCGTGGTGCGCACCAGCACCGGCACGCGATTGGAGACGAGGCCGACCGCGTGCTCGAGCGTTCTGCCGGTCCCACAGCCCGTGCTGCGCGTCGATCACGATCGCGTCGGGCGCGGCGCTCGCGGCCAGCTCCATCACGGCGGTCGAGCCGGTGCCATCCAGAACGCGCCGAGCGGCAGTTTGCGCGCAAGACGTGCGCGCAGCCCGAGCGCACCGAAATTGAACATTAGCAACGCTCCCGACGCGACAAGCCGACCGCGCGGATATTGTATTGTCGTCACCGCACGGGGCAAGGCTTTGCGCCGCGCAATCGGCGCAATGGTTACTCGCAGTCAAGGAATGGCGATGGATTGGGCCTTCGAGCTGACCTGCAGCGGCCCGGCGAGCCGCATGACCGATGACGATCGGCCTGGGCCGAACCGGGCGGCCGGCGCCTGGCGCGAGCCTGCCGGGCTCGCCGCGCTCGACCTCTACCGTGCCGATCGCCGACGGCGCGCATGATCCGTTCAACAATGACGGGCCGGGCCCGCTGTTCATCGCCATGCTGGCGTTTCCCGTCGCGCGACGCGCTCGCGCAGGCGATCGGCAGCGCGGACTTCGCGCTCAGCCTCGGCGGCCGGCCGCCGGGACTCGCCTGGACCGGCTCCGCGCTTCGAGCGGCATTTCTACCCGTCGGCGGCGCGACCGGAGCCGGCGCCGCTGACCGCGCCGTTCTCCTATGTGGTGCGCTATCACAAGCCGGCCGAGGACGAAGCTGCCTTCATCAGGAACTACGTCGACACCCATCCGCCGACGCTCGGCAAGCTGCCCGGCATCCGCGCGGTGATGTGCTACTTCCCGCAGGCATCGCGGCGCACGGGCGTGCAGCCGGCCGACTACATGATCGGCAACGAGGTCGTGTTCGACGACGTCGCGGCGTTCAATGCCGCGATGCAATCCCAGGTGCGGCAGGAGCTGCGCCGGCATTTCCGCGAGTTTCCGCCGTTCACCGGCCGCAACACGCATTTTCCGATGAACCGCACGCGGCTCGTGGGCTGACGCTCGAATCACCAATTTCGCGCGAAGGCTGTGCGGCAACAGTGGCTCAAAGATTCGGCATTGCGGCCAGCGTGGCGCAGTTGCGCGCTCCATGGATAATTTTAAGCTTCAAATAATTCTCGGCCTAACTGGCGGGGGATCGTCATGACCATCGAATTCGATCGCAGAACAGCGTTGCAGACTGCTCGGGCTCGGCGCGGCGCGGCAGCGCGCTTGTCGGCGACGTCGCGTTCGCGCAGGCGAAGGACAGCGTCACCATCGGCTGGCCGAGCGACGTGCCGTCCTGGGACCCGAACCAGCGCTTCACGCCCGACGCGCAGCCGATCTTCAAGCTGGTGTTCGACCAGCCGCTCGACCAGAACGCAAACCTCGAGCTCGATCCCGAAGCTGATCACCAAGTGGGAGCTCGCAGCCGACGGGCTGACGCATGACGGTCGAGTTGCGCGACGACGTCACGTTCCACAACGGCGACAAGATGACCGCGGAGGACTTCCGCTACACCTTCTTCGAGCGCATCAAGGCCGGCCACAAGGTCGACACCGCGAATTCCTGGCGCAAGGTCACCGACATCGAGAGTCGCAGTCGCCGACCAAGGCGGTGATGAAGTTCGACTCGCCGGCGCCGACCGCGCCGCAATGGCTCGCGTTCCTCGGCAGCTTCATGGTGCCGAAGGGCTACATGGAGAAGGTCGGCGTCGACGCGTTCCGCGACAAGCCGGTCGGCACCGGGCCCTACAAGCTGGTCGAATACCAG
Organism: uncultured bacterium; assembly: GCA_963753385.1. Classification (GTDB taxonomy): domain Bacteria; phylum Actinomycetota; class Thermoleophilia; order Solirubrobacterales; family 70-9; genus JALZKA01. Next base: position 1,125,511 of record CAVWCC010000008.1, on the reverse strand, counting down.
CTCAATTCGCGCATCGTGCTCGAGCGCAACGACAATTACTGGGGCGCCGAAGCCGAAGCTCCGGCGCGTCATTTTCGACATCATCAAGGACCCCTCGGCGCGCGTCGCCGCGATCCAGTCCGGCCAGGTCGACCTCACCATCAACGTGCCGGTGCGCGAGGTCGAGCGGCTGCGAGCGCGACGCCGAACCTCGCGGCCGAGATCAACCCGATCACCCGCGTGATCCTGCTGCAGGTGCGCAACGATCTCGGCTTCGCCGACCCGAACGTGCGCCTCGCCGCGCATCACGCGATCGACAAGGAGGCGCTGTCGAAGGCGTTCTACGGCGGCGCCGCGGTGCCGCTCTCGGTGGTGGCGACGCCGGGCACGCCCGCGGCTATCTCGCCGACTTCAAGTTCGAGTACAGCCCGGACAAGGCCAAGCCGAGCGCTGGCGAAGTCCGGCTTCTCGCCGGACAAGCCGGCGAAGATCAAGTTCGCCGCCACCAACGGCCACTTCCCGAGCGACTACGACATCGCGCGCGCGATCCAGCAGATGTGGAAGAAGGTCGGCATCGAGGCCGAGCTCGAGACGATCGAATACGCGAAATATTTCGAGCTCAATCGCGGCGCCAAGCTGCCCGAGGCGACGCTCTACAGCTGGGACAACGCCACCGGCGACCCGGAGATCTTCGCCGGCTACCTGCTCAATCCGAAAATGCCGTTCTCGGCCTGGAAGGGCATGGACGTCGGCGAGAAGGTGCTCGAGCTGTTCGACGATCGCCGACTACAACAAGCGCATCGACGGCTATCGCGACGCTCAACAAGAGCGCGGTCGAGGCCGGCGCCACCATCCCGCTGCTGCAGAGCGTGCATCACGGTGGTGCGCAAGAAGAACCTGAACTACGCGCAAATACGGCAACGGCTGGGTCCTGGCCAATACGATGGACTGGTCGTGACATGCTGTCATCGCCCGCGAAAGCGGGCGATCCAGTAAGCGCAGAACGCTCGTCTGACGCGATCAGGCGCGGCTACAAGTCGCCGGTGTTTACTGGATGCCCCGCCTTCGCGGGGCATGACGCGGCTGAGTGCGTCGCCCATGACCTCCATCCTCCCGCTCATCGCTGCGCCGCATCGCCGTCTCGATCGTCATCCTGTTCATCGTCTCGGCGCTGTTGTTCTGCATCCTGCGCCTGCTGCCGGTCGATCCGGCCGCGATGTCGCTGCCGCCGAACGCGACGCTCGCCGAGATCGAGGCGAAGCGCCACGAGATGGGCCTCGACCAGCCGCTGTTCCGCCAATACCTGATCTGGCTCGGCCAGGTGCTGCACGGCGATTTCGGCACCTCGATCCATTTCCGCCGCGGCGTCGCCGGCCTGATCGGCTCGACCCTGCCGGCCACGATCGAGCTTGCGGTGCTCGCGATGCTGATCGCGGGCGCGCTCGGCATCGCGGGCGGGCTGTTCATGTTCCACGTGCGCGGCACCGCGAAGGAGCCGATCGCCGACACCGGCTCGATCGTGCTGCTCTCGCTGCCGGAGTTCCTCTGGGGGCTGTTCTTCATCCTGCTGTTCGGCGTGGCGCTCGAGCTGCTGCCGTTCACCGGCCGGCTGTCGGCCGGCTTCCAGCGCCCGGTGGTCACCGGCTTCCTGCTGCTCGACACGCTGCTGGTCGGCCGGCCCGACATGTTCGCGAACGCGCTGAAGCACATGATCCTGCCGGCGTTCGCGCTCGGCATCGCGTTCTCGCCGACCATCATGCGCGTGCTGCGCTCGAGCCTGATCGACGTCTACCAGGAGGACTACATCCATCAGGCGCGGCTGCGCGGGCTTTCCGAGCGGCGCATCCTGATCCGCCACGGGCTGAAGAACGCGATCCTGCCGACCTTGAGCCTGATGGGCGTGCAGTTCGGCTTCCTGTTCGGCGGCACGCTGCTGATCGAGGTGATCTATTCGTATCCCGGCCTCGGCAACCTGATGGTCGATGCGGTGCGCAACGCCGACCTGCCGATCATCCAGGCGGTCGGGCTCACCTACTGCGTGGTCGTGCTCACCATCAACACCGTGGTCGACGCGCCTACGTCATCCTCAATCCGAAGCTGAGGATCGCGTGAGCGCCGCCGTTGCCGCGCATGGCTGCGCTCCGGCCGCGTGCTCACTCGGCCTGACGATCATCGTCACGCGATCGCGCTCGTCGCGCTGCTCGCGCCGCTGGCTCGCGCCGCACGACCCGAACGAGCAGAACCTGATCTCGACCTTCCTGCCGCCCGCCTGGGCCGAGCGGCGGCGAGGCCGCGTTCCCGCTCGGCACCGACTCGCTCGGCCGCTGCATGCTGTCGCGGCTGATCTACGGCGCGCGCATCGCCATGACGGTCGCGCTCGTCGCCTCGTTCGGCGCCATGCTGATCGGCGCCGTGCTGGCGCATGTCGCCGGCTATTTCGGCGGCTGGGTCGACTGGCTGATCGGCCGCACCGTCGACGTCTGGATGTCGTTTCCGCCGGTGATCCTCTCGCTGATCCTGATGGTCGGGCTCGGCACCGGCCTGCGCAACGTGATCCTCGCGATCGTGCTGGTCGACTGGACGCGCTTCTGCCGCGTGCTGCGCGCCGAGGTGCTGGTGGTGACGCGGCGCGACTACGTGGCGGCGGCGCGCCTGTCGGCTTCTCGCACTGGCGCACGGTGACGCGCGAGATCCTGCCCGCCACCATGCCGCTGCTGATCACGCTGCTCAGCCTCGAAATGGGCATCGCGGTGATCGTCGAGGCGATCCTGTCGTTCGTCGGCATGAGCGTCGGCGCGACCACGCCGGCCTGGGGCCAGATGATCGCCGATGCGCGGCAGTACATCTACGACTCGCCGTGGAACCTGGTGCTTCCCGATCCTGATGATCTTCGTCACGGTGCTCGGCTTCAACGTGCTCGGCGACGGGCTGCGCCGCACGCTCGACGTGCGGCTCACCGAAACGCAGCGGGCTTGAGCATGAGCTTGCTCGCTGCACGCGATCTGACGGTTTCGGCCACGCTCGACGGCGAGCGCGTGCCGGTGATCCGCGATCTGTCGTTCGCGCTGGAGCCGGGGAAAGTGCTCGGGCTGGTCGGCGAGTCCGGCGCCGGCAAGTCGATGGTCGGCCGCACGGTCGCGCAGTTGCTGCCGCCGGGCTTCGCGGTGACCGGCGGCAGCCTGTCGTTCGCCGGCAGCGACCTCGTGACGATGGACGGCGAGGCGCGCCGCGCGCTGCTCGGCCGCGAGATCGCGTTCATCCCGCAGGAGCCGCTGTCGGCGCTCAACCCGGTGCTCACCATCGGCGCGCAGTTCGACGAGCACCTGGCGCGCATCGGCGTCGCGGCGCGCGAGCGGCGCGACCGCATGCTGGCGGCGTTCGACGCGGTGCACCTGCAGCACGGCGCCGACCTGCTCGCGCGCTATCCGCATCAGCTCTCCGGCGGCATGTGCCAGCGCGTGCTGATCGCGATGGCCTTCGCCAGCAAGCCGAAGCTCGTGATCGCCGACGAGCCGACCACCGCGCTCGACGTGACCATCCAGGCGCGCATCGTGCGGCTGATCGCCGAGATGCAGGAGCGCGACGACACCGCGGTGGTGTTCATCACCCACGACCTGCGGCTCGCCGCGCAGGTGTGCGACGACATCCTGGTGCTCTATGCCGGCCGCGCCGCCGAATACGGGCCGGCGCGCAAGGTGTTCGCGAGCGCCCGGCCATCCCTATACGCGCTGCCTGCAGCTCGCGAACCCGCGCGATGACGGCGCGCGGCGCGCGCTCTATGCGCTGCCCGAGCGCATGCCGGGCCTGCGCGCCTACCGCGACATCGCGGGCTGCGCCTTCGCGCCGCGCTGCCCGCTCGCGGTCGCGGAATGCCGCATCGTGCGCCGCCGCCGTTCGTCGAGGTCGGCGCCGGACACGTGGCGGCCTGCATCCGCGCCGACGCTGCACCGCCGGCGATCGCTGCACGCCGCGCTGCGCCGCCGGCCGACCGATGCCGGCTGCCGAGCGCGACCGATCCTGGAGGTCGTCGGGCCTGGCCAAGCGCTTCGCCTCGCGCGCGCTGTTTCGCCGCGCCGCACTTCACGGCCGTGCAAGGATGTCGGCTTCGCGCTGCATGAGAACGAGTTCGTCGGCATCGTGGGCGAGAGCGGCAGCGGCAAGAGCACGCTCGCGCGGCTGATCGTCGGGCTCGAGACGCCCGACCGCCGGCCGCATCGCGATCGCCGGCACGGAGATCGACGGCAGCGCCGGACGCCGACGCGCATCGCCGCCGCCACGTCCAGATGGTGTTCCAGGACCCGCAATCCGCGCTCAACCCGCGCCGCCGCGTCGCCAGCATCGTGACCCAGCCGCTCGAAGCGGCCGGCATCGCCATCCTGGGAGGAGCGCCTCGCCGCGCGCCGGCCTGCTGCTCGCGCGAGATCGGCCTGCCGCCCGAGGCCGCCGACGCGCTTTCCGGCGCAGCTCTCCGGCGGGCAGCGCCAGCGCGTCAACATCGCGCGCGCGCTCTGCGCCGTGCCGCGCATCCTGATCGCCGACGAGATCGTGTCCGGGCTCGACGTCTCGGTGCAGGCGCAGCTCCTGAACCTGCTCGCCGCGCTGCGCCGCGAGCGCGGCTTCTCGATGCTGTTCATCTCGCACGACCTCTCGGTGGTGCGCTATCTCTGCGACCGCGTGCTGGTGATGTACCGCGGCGAGGTGGTCGAGAGCGGGCCGACCGAGCAGGTGTTCGCCGCGCCCGCGCACGACTACACCCGCATCGCTGCTCGCCGCGGTGCCGCCGGACGATCCCGCCGAGGTGTGGCAAGGGTTACGCGCGTAGCCCCGCCTCGCGCAGCAGCGGCAGCACCTTGTCGATGAAATACGGCAGCTCGTTCTTGAAGTTGACGAACGACACCGTCGTTCCGGCAAAGCCCGCGCGCGCGATCTTCACCATCTCCTCGGCGATGAAGGCCGGCGTGCCGACCAGCGGATAGGTCCCGGCGCCGGCCGCGAAGCGCTTGCGGTGCAGCCGATAGGCCTCCTCGTCATGCGAGCCGGAGAAGGTCTGCTTCTGCTTCACGTAGTGATCGAGGCTCGCTCTGTCGGCCATCGTGACGGCGTAGTGCTCGTAATACGCCTCGGCCTCGGCCTGCGTCGGGCGGCACACCACGTGGCAGGTCGTGTAGACGCCGACCTCGCGGCCTGTCAGCGGCCGCGCGCTTCTTCATGTCGTCGATGTGCTCGCGGCCCTTGTCGATCTCGGTGAAGGTGGTGAACAGATAATCGGCGGCCTTGGCGGCGAACTCGCGTCCGGGCGGCGAGAACGCCGCGTTCAGCGTGATCGGGCGCGGCTGCTGCACCGGGCGCGGTTTCCCCGACACGGCCTTCAGCTTGTAGAACTTGCCGTCGTAGTCGAACGGCGCATCCGCCGTGTAGATGCGATTCATGATCTCGAACCATTCGAGCCCTTGCGCGTAGCGCTCCTCGATCAGCTCGAGCCCGAACATGCCGAACTCTTCCGGATTCCAGCCGCACACGATGTTCAGGCCGGCACGGCCGTTCGACACGTGATCGACGGTGGCCAGCGCCTTCGCGGCGAACACCGGATGCACCATCGGCACGTGCACGGTCGCGAACACCGCGATGTTTCTGCGTCGCGGCGCCGAGGGCTGCCGCATGGGTCAGCGTCTCGAACGCACCACTCGCGGCTGTTCATCTCGCCGCCAAAACCCTTCCAGCGCGCGATCGGCAGCAGGAATTCGATGCCCGGCGCGATCCGCGAGCTGCGCCACCTCGACGATCTCGCTCCAGATCGCCGGCCAGCGCTCCGGCACCTTGGTCAGCGTCAGCCCGCCGTCCGAATTCATCGAAAAGACGCCGAGCTTGAACTTGTTCGGCCCGTGCATCGGGTGAACGCAAGTGCCTGCCATGTCGGGAATCCCTGCCCTTGAAGTCGCCCATTCAGCATAGAGCGCAATCCGGCGCAGTGGAAATCTCTCACATTGTGAGAGGCGCTTTCGGGGGATTTCCAAAGCGCGCGGCTTCTGCTTGAAAGGTGGCCCGCCTCCGCTGCATGCGGCATCCGGACAACCGATGGCCGACCTGACCAAGAAGTACGACGTGCTGGTTGCCGGCGGCGGCAACGCGGCGCTCTGCGCCGCCATCGCGGCCGCCCGGGCGGGGTCGAGCGTGCTCGTCGTCGAGATGGCGTCGAAGTTCTATCGCGGCGGCAACACGCGCCACACCCGCAATATCCGCTGCGCCCACGACGCCGCGACCGAGACGCTGAGCGGGCCCTATTCGGAGGACGAGTTCTTCAAGGACCTGCTCGCGGTCACGCAAGGGAACACCGACGAGACGCTGGCGCGCCACATGATCGCCGAGTCGAAGGCCGTGCTGGACTGGCTGCCGCAGCAGGGCGTGCGCTACCAGCCCTCGCTCGGCGGAACCTTGAGCCTTGGCCGCACCAATTCGTTCTTTCTCGGCGGCGGGCGCTCGATGCTGAACGCGCTGTACCTCACGGCCGAAAGCCTCGGCGTCGCGATCGCCTACGATGCCGAGGTGGTCGATCTCGACATCGACAGCGGCATGTTCCTCTCGGCGACGGTGCAGCATGGCGGCGCGCGCCATGCGGTGCGGGCGGCCACGTTCGTGGCCGCTTGCGGCGGCTTCGAGTCGAATATCGAGTGGCTGAAGCAGTACTGGGGCGCGGCGGCCGACAATTTCCTGATCCGCGGCACGCCGAACAATCGCGGCACTGTGCTGAAGATGCTGCTCGATCGCGGCGTGCAGGAAACCGGCGATCCGACGCAATGTCACGCGGTCGCGATCGACGCGCGCGCCCCGAAATACGACGGCGGCATCATCACGCGCCACGACAGCGTGATCTTCGGCATCGTGGTGAACAAGCACGCGCAGCGCTTCTACGACGAGGGCGAGGACATCTGGCCGAAGCGCTATGCGATCTGGGGCCGGCTGGTGGCGCAGCAGCCGGACCAGATCGCCTACATCATCTTCGATTCATCCGTGGTGAAGATGTTCATGCCGACGCTCTATCCGCCGATCGGTGCGCCGACCCTGCGCGAGCTCGCCGGCAAGCTCACGCTCGATCCGGATGCGTTCGAGGCGACGGTGAACGATTTCAACGCCGCGGTGCAGCCCGGCACTTTCAACGACACGATCCTCGATGATTGCCGGACGACGGGCCTGAAGCCGGACAAGACCCACTGGGCGCGGCGCATCGAGACCGCGCCGTTCTACGCCTATCCGGTGCGGCCCGGCATCACGTTCACTTATCTGGCCACCAAGGTGAACCGAGAGACCCGCATGCTGATGCAGGACGGCAAGCCGTCGGCCAACATGTTCGCGGCCGGCGAGATCATGGCCGGCAACGTGCTCGGGCGCGGCTACGCCGCCGGCATGGGCATGACGATCGGCAGCGTGTTCGGCCGCATCGCGGGCGGGGAGGCGGCCAAGAATGCCCGCAACTGACTTCGCTTGCCGAGAAGGCCGGCGCCCGGCCGGGCCAGCACGCGACCGCGCTGCTCGCCGAAGCCGACCGGCTGATGACGGTGTGCAATTCGTGCCGGTATTGCGAGGGGCTTTGCGCGGTGTTTCCCGCCATGGAGATGCGCCGCGCATTTCCGGACGGCGACCTGAATTATCTCGCCAACCTCTGCCATTCCTGCGGCGCCTGCTATGTCGACTGCCAGTTCTCGCCGCCGCACGAGTTCGACGTGAACGTGCCGCGCGTGCTGGCGCAGGTGCGCGCGGAATCCTATGCGGCCTATGCGTGGCCGCGGGCGCTGGCGCCGCTGTTCGCGCGCAATGGCCTCGCGGTCAGCCTGGTGGCGGCGCTCAGTGTCGCGGCGTTCATCCTCGGCTTCGCGGCGTGGCACGATGCGGGCGTGCTGTTCGGCACCCACACCGGGCCGGGCGCGTTCTACCGGCTGATGCCGCACAACGCGATGGCGGCGCTGTTCGGCGCGGTGTTCCTCTATGCGATCGTCGCGCTGGCGATGGGCCTGCGCGCGTTCTGGCGCGATATCGGCGATCCGGTCTCGCTCGACGCGGGCTCGTTCTGGCAGGCGATCCGCGAAGCCGGACAGCTGCGCTATCTCGATGGCGGCGGCATCGGCTGCTACAACCACGATGACCGGCCGAACGACCGGCGCCGCTTCTATCACCACCAGACGTTCTACGGCTTCATGCTGTGCTTCGCGTCGACCAGCGTGGCGACCGTTTATCACTACGCCTTCGGCCGCATCGCACCCTATCCGTGGTGGGACCTGCCGGTGGTGCTCGGCACCGATCGGCGGCATCGGGCTGATCTTCGGCCCGCTCGGCCTGATGATTGCCAAGCTGCGGCGCGATCCGGTGATGACCGACGAGCAGCGCTTCGGCATGGAGTTCGCGTTCCTCGCCATGCTGTTCCTCACCAGCGCGACCGGCCTCTTGCTGCTCGTGCTGCGCGCGACGCCTGCGATGCCGCTGCTGCTCGCATTGCATCTCGGCGTGGTGTTCGCGCTGTTCATCACCATGCCGTACGGAAAATTCGTGCACGGCCTCTATCGCTTCGCCGCGCTGGTGCGCTACGCCCGGGAGCATCGGGCGTTCACGGGGAAAGCTTGAAGGCCGCGCCATGCCGTCGACGATCCTCGACAGCGACATCTTCAAGGACATGTTCGGCACGCCCGAGATGCGGGCGGTGTTCTCCGACGACAATCTGCTCAGGTGTTACGTCGAGGCGGAGGTGGCGCTCGCGGTCGCGCAGGGTCGCGTCGGCGTCATCCCGCAGGAGGCGGCCGACGCGATCGCCAAGCTTGCGCCTGGCGATCGCGCTCGATCGCGATGTGCTCAAGCGCGACGCCGAGAACGTCGGCTATCCGATCGTCGGACTGGTGCGGCAGCTTTCTGCGCAGCTCGGCGAGGCCGGACGCTACGTGCACTGGGGCGCGACCACCCAGGACATCATGGATACTGCGACGGTGCTGCAGGTGCGCGCCGGACTCGCGCTGGTCGAGCGCGACATGGCGGCCGTTGCGGCGGCGCTTGCCGAAGCTTGCCGCGAAGCACCGCGACACGCCAATGGCCGGCCGTACCCATCTGCAGCAGGCGCTGCCGATCACCTTCGGCTACAAATGCGCCGTCTGGCTTTCCATGCTGGATCGCCACGCCGCGCGGCTGCGCGAGCTGAAGCCCCGCGTGCTCGTCGCGCAGCTCGGCGGTGCCGCCGGCACGCTCGCCTCGCTCGGCGACAAGGGCCTCGACGTGCGGCGCGAGTATGCCCGCGCGCTCGGCCTCGGTGATCCGGCCATCACCTGGCACGTGGCGCGCGACGCGATCGTCGAGACGGTCCAGTTCCTCGGCCTCGTCACCGGCACGCTCGGCAAGATCGGCTTCGACGTCATGCTGCTGATGGCGACGGAGATCGGTGAGGTGTTCGAGCCGTTCGCGACTCATCGCGGCGCGTCGAGCACCATGCCGCAGAAGCGCAACCCGATCTCGTCGGAAATCCTCGTCGCCAACGCCAAGGCGGTGCGCCAGCACGCCGGCCTGATGCTCGACGCCATGATCCAGGATTTCGAGCGCGCCACCGGCCCCTGGCATGTCGAATGGCTCGCGGTGGGCGAGAGCTTCATCCTGACGGCCGGGTCGCTCGCGCAGGCGAAAGTTCTGGCCGAGGGCCTCGTGGTCGATGCAGCGCGCATGCGCCAGAATCTCGACATGACGCGCGGGCTGATCGTGGCCGAGGCGGTCATGATGGGGCTCGCCCCGCATCTTGGCCGGCAGAAGGCGCATGACGTGGTATACGCGGCATGCCGCAGGGCGCTGGAAGGCGACAAGTCGCTGTTCGATGTGCTCGCCGCCGATCCGGCGGCCAGTTCGGCGCTGCCGACTGACCAACTGCGCGCGCTGTGCGATCCGGCGAACTACCTCGGCGCCGCGCCCGCGATGACCGACGCGATTGTGCGCCAGCCGCGCGGTTCCTAAAGTATCCAGACAGATGGGCGGAGACGCATGAGCGACCTCACCGGCATTCCCTGCATCTTCATGCGCGGCGGCACCTCGCGCGGGCCCTACTTCCGCGCCGACGACCTGCCGTCGAACGTGGCGACCCGCGACCGCGTGCTGCTCGCCGCGATGGGCTCGCCGGACCTGCGCCAGATCGACGGCCTCGGCGGCGCCGACACGCTGACCAGCAAGGTCGCGATCGTGTCGAAGTCGGAGCGGCCCGGCGTCGATGTCGATTACCTGTTCGCGCAGGTCGACGTCGGCAAGCCGATCGTCGACACCAATCCGTCCTGCGGCAACATGCTGGCGGGCGTCGCGCCGTTCGCGATCGAGACCGGGCTGTTTCCGGCGCAGGACGGCGAGACGCGCGTGATGATCTACAACGTCAACACCGAGTCGCGCATCGAGGCCGTGGTGCAGACTCCGGGCCGCAAGGTCGTCTACACCGGCGATGCGCGCATCGACGGCGTGCCGGGCACGGCAGCGCCGATCATCCTCAATTTCATGGATGTGGTCGGCTCGATCGCGGGAAAAATGCTGCCGACCGGCAACGTGCGCGACACGATCGACGGCGTCGAGGTGACCTGCATCGATGTCGCGATGCCGATGATCATGCTGCGCGCGACGGACCTGGGGCTCACCGGCTACGAGGGCCGTCCCGAGATCAATCCCAACAAGGCGCTGTTCGCCCGCATCGAGTCCATCCGGCTTGAAGCCGGGCGCCGCATGGGGTTCGGCGACTGCGCCGACAAGGTGATCCCCAAAGTCGGACTGCTCGCCGCCGCGCGCGATGGCGGCACCATCGCGTCGCGCTACCTCACGCCACACGCGCTGCACGCCGCCCATGCGGTGACCGGCGCGGTGTGCGTGTCCACCGCCTGTGCGCTCGAAGGCACGATCGCGCATGAGCTGGCCAAGGCCGACGACGCCAATCCGCGCACCGTGTGGATCGAGCATCCGTCCGGCATGGTGGACGTGCTGCTGAGCACGACTGGCAAAGGCGCGGAGATGGACGTGGTTGCCGGCACGCTGCGCACAGCGCGCCCGATCATGAAAGGCGAGGTGCTGGTCCCGACACGCTTGCTCCAAGGCTCGTCTAGTCCAGTCTAGTCTCGCTACGGGCCCGATCTTCTCCAGCAACGCTGCTGTCGGATGCCCGTCCGGCCGCATGCCGTGCTTCGCCTGCTCGATTCGGATCGAGTCCCTCAGGTCGAAGTCGATCCGCCCTTCGAAATCGTTCACCGTGTGACCGAGCGCCTGCAGCCGGCGCTGTAGCGCCATGCGCTGCTCGCGCGTGAGCTGGCGATCATCCGCCGGCCAGGCCGCGCGGATCGGGTCGAGGCCGCGCGCGCGATTCGATCAACTGGCCGGCCGCGAGCGCGAACGAGTCGGAAATGTTGTAGCGCTTGATCACGGAGAAGTTCTCCGTCACCAGAAATGCCGGCCCCGCGGCGCCGCTCGGAAACAGCAGGATCGCGTCGCCGCTTTCGGGTAATGGCTTTCCGTCCGCCCGCGTGACGCCGCGCCTTGCCCAGTCGGCGAACGTGCCGCGGCTCTGGCGGTAGTCGAAACCGCGCGGGATCGTGACCTCGTAGCCCCAGTCCAATCCCTTCCTTCCATCCGTGATGGCGGAAGTAGTTGCCGATCGAGCCGAGCACGTCGGGCACGCTGGTCCAGATGTCCTTGCGGCCGTTGCGGTCGAAGTCGACCGCGAGCGCGCTGAAATTCGACGGCATGAACTGCGGCTGCCCCATCGCGCCGGCCCACGAGCCGGTCATCTTCTCGCGCGCCACGTGGCCGTCCTGCAGGATCTGCAGCGCCGCCAGCAACTCCTCGCGAAAGTAGGCCGTGCGGTAGCCGATCGCCGCCAGCGTGGCGAGCGAGCGGATCACGTCGAAGCCGCCGGTGTTCGCGCCGAACGAAGTCTCGATTCCCCAAATAGAGAGGATGATCCAGCGATCGACGCCGTATTGTTGCTCGATGGCGTCGAGCGTTTGCTTCCACTGCGTCGCCCGCGCGGCGATGCCCGCGATGCGCGCCGGGGACGCGATGGCGTTGACGTATGTGCCGACCGCGCTGTTGTATTCGGGCTGCCGGCGGGTGATCGCGGCGACGCGCGGGTCGGACGTGAGCCCGGCGAAGGCCGCGTCGAAGGTTTTCCGCGAGACGCCTTTCGCCTGCGCGTCCGGCCAGAGCGCCTGCACGAAGGGTGCGAGCCCGGCAGGCGCTTCCTGCGCGACTGCGCACGCCGGGGACCATGCCAGGGCGGCGGCCAGGATCAGCTTGGGAATCGCTTGAGACATTGTCCGGTTGACGGATTAGTCTGCCGGCCGCCGGAGGGTCAACATGCCGATTTCGACGCGCCTGACTGAGTTGCTGAAGGTCCAGCACCCGATCCTGCTCGCTCCGATGGACCTGGTGTCCGACGGCAAGCTTGCCGCGACGGTAACCCGGGCCGGGGCGTTCGGCATCATTGGCGGCGGCTACGGCAACGAGGAATGGCTGACGCGCGAGCTCGACGCGGCGGGCGATGCGCGCGTCGGCGTCGGCTTCATCACCTGGAGCATGGCGAAGAACCCGCGGCTGCTGGACATCGCGCTGGAGCGCAAGCCGGCGGCCATCATGCTGTCGTTCGGCGACGTCAAGCCGCACGCCGCCGAAAATAAAGAAGGCCGGCGCGCTGATGATCTGCCAGGTGCAGACCGTCGAGCAGGCCAAGGATGCCGCCGCCAATGGCGCAGATGTGCTGGTGGCGCAGGGCGCCGAAGGTGGCGGCCACGGCCACGCGCGCGGGACGTTCGCGCTGGTGCCGGCCGTCGTCGATGCCGCGAAGCGGCATCCCGGTCGCGGCGGCGGGCGGCGTCGCGGACGGGCGGGGCGTCGCCGCCGCGCTGATGCTCGGCGCGGACGGCGCGCTCGTCGGCACGCGCTTCTATGCGACGCAAGAGGCGGTCGGCGCCACCGCCGCCAAGGAGCGCATCGTCGCGGCGAGCGGCGACAAGACCATCCGCAGCATCCTGTTCGACATCGCGCGGCGCAACGTGTGGCCGGCGCCCTACACGGGCCGCGTGCTGCGCAATGAGTTCTCCGAGCGCTGGCGCGGCCGCGAGGCCGAGCTGATGCAGCATCAGGCCGAGGAAGCCGCGCGCTACGACAAGGCGCGCAGCGCGGGCGATTTCGACACCGCGGCGGTGATCGCCGGCGAGGGCGTCGACATGATCGCCGACATCCCGCCGGCGGCCGAGGTGGTCGACCGCATGGTGAAGGAGGCCTCCGCGCTGCTCGCCGGCTCGAACCGCTACCGGGTGGGCTAAGGCACGTGGCCGCGCTTCTGAAAGTTCCGACCGGTGCTGGGCTCGTGTTCGACGTGCTGGCCGACGGCCCGGAAGGCGCGCCGCTGGTCCTGCTGCTGCACGGCTTCGCGGAATCGTTCCACACCTGGGATGCTCAGATCGCGGCGCTCGCCGGCGCCGGCTATCGCGCGGTCGCGCCGAGCCAGCGCGGCTATTCGCCCGGCGCGCGGCCGGACCCGGCCGACACGAGCAACTACCTTTCGACCGGCTGGTCGAGGACGCGATGAACATCGCGGCGGCGAGCGGCGGCGGCAAGCGCTTTCATCTCGTCGGCCACGACTGGGGCGGCAGTATCGCGTGGGGCATCGCCGACAAATATCCCCGACCGGCTCGCTTCGCTCACGATCCTGTCGCGCCCGCATCCGAACGCGTTCAACCGCGCGCTCGCGCTGCCCGACGGCGAGCAGAAGCATCGCTCGCGTCATCATCGCGCTTTCCTCGAACCCGATGCGGCATCGGTCGTGCTGGCGAGACGATGCCGAGTGGCTGCGCGTGCGCTGGACCGCGGCCGGCATGCCGCTGGCCGCGCAGGAAAAGCACCTCGTCGGTGCTCGGCAATCCGGCCGCCATGGAAGCCGCGCTCGCCTGGTATCGGGCGCGCGGCGCGATCCGCTCGCCGCTCGGGCCGATCCGCGTGCCGACGCTCTACATCTGGGGTGATGCCGACGACACGGTCGGGCCGCCGGCCGCGGAAGGCACGCGCGACGAGGTCTCAGGTCCGTACCAGTTCGCCGTGCTGCCGGGCGGCGGGCACTTCACGCAGGATCAGATGCCGCGAGCAGGTGAACGCGCTGCTGCTACCCCACCTCGCGCGCAATCCGATCTGATCATTCCGCCGCCGCGAGATGCGGCCGGAACTTCATCGGATTTCCGGCCTCGTTCTGCCGCCCTTCGAGATCGTCGAGCAGTTCGCCGATGCGGTCGACATAGGTGTTCTTGTCGTAGATGTCGTAGAGCGTCGCGGCGAGCCGGACCGGATCGCCCGAATAGTAGCGCTCGTAGAGCTGCTGGCGGCCGGAGAACGACGACACCGCGGCGTCGAACGCGAGGCGGAACAGCTTGATCCGGTAGCGCGAGTTCGGCATTGGCGGCCTGGAAATAGGTCTCGACATCCGCCGCGATCGGCCCGTTCAGCTCCGCATAGGACGGCACCGCGACGAGCCCGCCGGCGCCGAGCGTCTGGATGATCTCGCACATGCGGATGAACATTTTCGGGAACATCATCCGCACGGTCCACAGCGGCATCGCGGCCGGCGTCATGAAGCCGGCGCGCGTTCGGCTCCGCGTCCGCCTCGCTCGCGCGCAGGCAGGCGCGCACGAACTCGGTGTACTGGATCATCTCGGCCAGCATGCCCTGCACGTGCAGATGCGCGTCGATCTTGGTCGAGCGCGCGATCGCGAACGCGACCGCCATCATGAACTCGGCCTTGGCGAGGTTCTTGGTCGAGAACTGATGCATGATCTGCGGCATCGCGCCGGTGCGGTTGTAGAGACCGTTGCACATCTCGGCGTCGCGGTGGATGAACACGCGCTCCCACGGCACCAGCACGTTGTCGAACACCACCATCGCGTCGGTCTCGTCGAGCCGCGCCGAGAGCGGATAGTCCATCGGCGAGCCGGCATCCATGGTGGATCACCGACGGCCGGCAGACGAACCGCAGCCCCGGCGCGTTGACCGGCGATCGCGAAGCCGAACGCGTAGGGCTTGCGCCTCCTCGTTGTTGGCCAGATAGGTCGAGGGCATCACCAGCAGGTCGTGCGAATAGGCGCACAGCGTCGACACCATGCGGGCGCCGCTGATCGACGATGCCGGCGTCGGTCTCCTTGCACGATCTTGGCGGCGAGATCCTTGTCCTGCTGCTCCACCGGCTTGGAGCGGTCGACCTGCGGGTTGATCAGCGTGTGGGTCATCGCGACGTCGTTCTCGCGACAATGCAGGTAGTAGTTCCAGATGTTGTCGGCTGAACTTCTTGTCGCGCGCGCCGAACGTCTCGGCCGCGGAGGCGAAGCCGGTCAGCGTGATGTTCATGAAATCCGGGCTGCGGCCGAACATGCCGCAGGTCGCGTCCATCCAGGTCTTCACCATGGTGCGGCGGCGGATCAGGTCGTCGATCGATTTCGGCTGGATGAACGACAGGCCGACGCGCTCGCCGCTCGTCGGCGACGGCATAGGTCAGCGTGTCGCGCAGCGCCGGATCGTGCTGCATCTCGTAGAGCTCGGCCATGCGTGTGGGCGGCGGCCGCGAAGCGGCGGTCCTGCGTGACGTCCTTCACGCATTCGCCGTCGATCCACATCTGGCGATCGTCGCGCAGCGAATCGAGATATTGCCGGCCGGTGCGGATACCCATCGGGTTCTCCCAGAATGAAAATCAGGATTCGCGCTCTCGAACGCCACGAGGCCGTAGCCGGTCAGCATCGGCGCGTAGTAGTGCCGGTGCACGCGGCGCACCTTCTCGCCGAGCGCGCCGCGCATCGCGAGCCACATCACGATCTCGACCGACTCGGCGCCGCCGCGCTCCATGTATTGCGCATGCGTCAGCCTGGTCAGCGAGATCGGGTCGCCCTCCAGCCGGTCCATGAACTCGTTGTCCCAGTCCGGATTGAGGAAGCCGAAGCGCGGCCCGTGCAGCTGATGCGACATGCCGCCGGTCGAGACGACCAGCACGCGCATGTCCTCCGGATAGCTCGCGATCGCGCGGCGCGATCGCCTCGCCGAGCCGGAAGAAACGGCGCGGCGTCGGGATCGGATGCTGGATCACGTTCGCGGCGATCGGCACGATCGGCGCCGGCCAGTGCGTCTCGGTGAGCAGCGGCAGGATCGACAGGATGCCGTGATCGACGCTCATCTCCTGGCAGATGGTCGGGTCGAACTCGTCCTCCACCAGGCTCTGCGCCAGATGCCAGGAGAACGCCGCGTGGCCCGGGAAAGTCCGGAAAGTCGCGCTGGCCCCAGCCCTCGTCGGCCTGCGGATAGCTGTCGGCGGCGCCGAGCGCGAAGCTCGGATAGGCGTCGAAGAAGAAGCGGTTCATGTGGTCGTTGTAGACCACCACCATCAGGTCGGGCTTGAGGCGCGTCAGCCATTCCTTCGCGGGCTCCCAGCCGTCATAGAGCGGCGCCCACATCGGGTCCTTCTGCAGCTTGCGGTCATAGGAATGCGCGATGGAGGGCGCGTGCGAGCAGCCGATGCCGCCGACGATGCGTGCCATGGTCAGCCCTTCCTCTCGACCGCCTTGCCCTGCTTGCCGGGCCGGCCCGCCATGAAGGCGTCGAGCGTCTCGCCGCGCATCTGCGCGCCGATCTGCAGCAGGTTCTGCCCGACGGTGGCGGCGATCTTGAGCAGCACGTAGATGCTGCCGCCGGCATCGACCAGGCCGGTCCAGTCGCGCCGCGCGACGAGGTCCATCTCGGCTTCGGTCAGGCCGAACTTCGCCATGTAGCCGCGCTCGTCGGCGCGGAACGCGTCGCGGTTCGCCGGATCGGTCAGCGACATCGCGAGCTTGTTGATGCGGTAGCCCTGGTGCGAGCGCGCGCCGGTGAACACCACGGTGCCGGCGATCGCTTCGTCCCGGTAGGTCGTCCCGGTCACTCATTCCTCCCCGCGCATCTCACCATGCGCGCGCTGTTGTTGACGCAGTATAACGTGCGATGATTTCCCGTGCGCACGCAAAATCGCCCACTGATGTTGCGGTCAGCGGAACACAAGATGCGGTCCCCGCGATGTCTGAAATTCCCGTGAGTCCCTGGCAGACCTCGCTGCACGCCTTCGCGGCGCGGTTCGGCGACCGCGTCGCGGTTGAGTCGCGCGGACGGACGCTGACCTATGCGCAGCTTGCCGCGCAGGCCGACGCGGTGCGTGCCGCCGTGATCGAGGCCGGCGCGAAACCGGCGAGCCGGTCGCGATCCTGGCGCGCAACGGACCGGGCGTGGTGGTCGCGAGCTACGGCGTGATGGCGAGCGGCGCGGCGGAATTCGTGGTCGATCTCAATCTCGGCCCGGACGACATCGCCTATGCGATGAAGATCTGCGGCGTGCGCCACGTCGTCGCCGAGCGCGCGCGAGATGCATCGTGTCGCCACGCTCGGGCTCGACGTGCTGGTGCTGGAAGACGTCATCGCGCAGCCGGCGCGCCGCGATCCCTTCGCCGCCGTTCGACTGGCGCGCCTGGGCCAAGGTCACCCTGACGTCGGGCACGACCGGCCGGCCGAAGGGCATCATCCATCGCCACGACCGGCGCTGGTACGCGCATGTGCTGCTGCGCTCGCATCTGCCGTTCGTGCCCGGCGCGGACGACCGCGTGCTGCTGATGACCGCTTTCTCGCACGGCGCCGGATTGCTGGCCGCGGCGTGGTTCGAGAACGGCGCCTCGGTCGAGCTGATCGACGGCGTCGATGTGGCCTATGCGGACGAGCTGTTCGCGCGCAGCGAGATCACCGCGGTGTTCGCGCCGCCGACCGTGCTGACGAAGCTCGTCGACGGCACCCGACACGCGCGCATCGAAGGCATCAAGTGCGTCTTCTGCGGCACCGCGACCTTGCAGCCCGCGCTCTATCATGCGGCCGCCGCGAAATTCGGCGCGGTGATCCGTGTCACCTACGGCAAGTCGGAGATGTACAATCCGATCACCGTGCTGGAGATCGACGAGGCGGCCGACTACTACCGCGACCTCGACGGCACTCGATGCGGTCTGCCTCGGCTCGCCGGCCGCCGGCGTCGAGGTCGTGGTGCGCGACGAGAGCGGCGCGCGTGTGCGGCGCGGGCGAGCACGGCGAGATCCACCTGCGCAGCCCGCACATGATGATCGGCCATGTGGATGCGCAGGGCTTCCATGAACTGCCCGAGGGCGCATTCCACGCGACCGGCGACCTCGGCTATCTCGACGCGCGCGGGCGGCTGTTCCTCGCCGGCCGCGCCAACGACGTGATCAAGACCGGCGGCTACAAGATCTATCCGGAAGAGATCGAGCGCGTGCTGCCGGGCGGCGTCGCGGTGGTCGGCATCCCGTCGGCGCATTGGGGCGAGGTGATCGTCGCGGTCTCGGAGGGCGGCGACGTGACGGCGGAAGTCGCAAGCGCGACCGCGGGCCTCGCGCGCTACAAGCAGCCGCGCGCCTGCCTGGTGATCGAGAAGCTGCCGCGCAGCCTGCAGGGCAAGGTGCAGCGCGCGCGCATGCGCGAGATGGTGCTCGACCGCTACACCATGACCGACGGGCCGTACCCGCGTTTCGCTCCGCGGTAGGATCATCAAGCGCTTCGCACGAAATCGTGTAGCCGCCGTGATGCGGCCTTGAGTGTTTGTGAAGTGACGGAACTCCGCCGTGCGTGCATCGTTTCCGCAGATGCACACGAGGGGAGCGACGCGTGCAGACCGTAGCGATCGGCATTTTCTGCAAGACGCCGGCCGCGGGGTATTCCAAGACCCGCCTGTCGCCGCCGCTGCGGCCCGAGGAATGCGCGGCGCTTTCGGCCTGCTTCATCCGCGATCTCACCGCCACGATCCATGAATTGACCCGCAACGGTGACGTCACCGGTTACGCGGTGTTTACGCCGGTCGGAACCGAGGCGCGCGCTGCGCACGCTGCTGCCGCCGGGATTCCGCCTCCTGCCGCAGTGCGAGGGCGATTTCGGCACGCGGCTCGCCACGGCGACGCGTCGAGCTGCTCGAAGCCCACGTGGGCGCCATCCTGGTCAATGCCGACAGCCCGACGCTGCCGGCCGCGATCCTGCGCGCCGCCGTGGACGCGACGCGCCGCGGCGGGGCCGTTGTGCTCAGCCCCGCGCTCGACGGCGGCTACACGCTGATCGGCGTGTCGCGGCTGCACGAGCGGCTCTACGCCGACATTCCGTGGAGCACGTCGGAGGTTCATCAGAAGACCGTCGAGCGCGCGGCCGAGATCGGCCTGCCGGTCGTGAATGTGCCGGCTGGTACGACGTCGATGATGCCGCCTCGCTCGCGCTGCTCCAGTCGGAGCTTGCCGGCGAGCCATTGCCATTCACGCAGCCCGGCCTTGCCGGAGCCCATGCGCCCGCGACGCGCGCGCACTTTGCAACGCGCGAGGCCCCGCTGCGCGCCGGATCGGTGCGGTGACGGCGGTCACCGCACAAGCTCCCGCCACCCGGCGCGATTTCGCGCTCATCCGGCTCTGCGCCGCAGGCAGCCTCATGCTGGCCTTCGCGGCGGCGGCGCCGTGGATCGTCCGCACGCTCGGCTATCAGGTCTTCATCCCGGCGCTCGCGGCGTCGGGGCTGATCACGATCGCGGCAGCGCGCCTCGCGGTGAACGTGCCGGCGCGCCTCGGACTGTTGGTCGTACTCGGCTTCGCGCTCGCGATGCGCCTCGCGCTGGTCGGCGCCGAGCCGCTGCTGTCGACCGATCTCTATCGCTACATCTGGGACGGCCGGGTGCAGGCCGCCGGCATCAATCCTTACGCCTATGTGCCGGCTGATCCGGCGCTCGCGGCGCTGCGCGATGCCGCGATCTATCCGCACATCAACCGCGCCGACTATGCGGTGACGGCCTATCCGCCGCTCGCGCAGATGTTCTTTTTCCTGGTGGGCCGCATCAGCGAGAGCGCGATCGCGATGCGGGTCGCAATGGTCGGCTGCGAGATCGCAATCGTCGTCGTTCTCATCGCGTTGTTGCGGCGCTTCGGAAAGAGCGAGACCGCCGTCGTCGCCTACGCGTGGCACCCGCTCGCCGTCTTCGAGATCGCCAACAACGGCCACGTCGAGGCGCTCATGGTCGCCCTGATGATGCTCGGTGTCTGGCTACTGGTCAGTGCCCGCCGAGTTGCCGGCGCTGTCGCGGTCGCGCTCGCCGCGGTGGTGAAGCCCTATGCGGTGCTGATCCTGCCGGCGTTCTGGAGACCGTGGGACTGGCGCGTGCCGCTCGCCGTCGTGGCCGCGATCCTCGCCTGCTATCTGCCGTATCTCGGCGCCGGATGGGGCGTGCTCGGCTTCCTCACCGGTGGCTATATCGCCGAAGAAGGTCTCGCGAGCGGCGAAGGCATCTGGCTCGTCGCCCTCGCGCAAGCGCTCGTCGGCAAGGTGCCAGGCCTCACCGTCATCTACCTGGTGATCGCAGCCGGGGTCATGGCCTGGCTCGGACTGCGCATCGCGTTCGGCGCGGAACGTTCGCCGCGCGAAATCCTCGCCGCCATCGTCCTGCTGCTCACGACCGGGCTGTTCCTGATGTCGCCGAACTACGCCTGGTACTTCCTCGCGCTCGTTCCGCTCATCCCGCTCGGCGCCGGCGCGCCCGCCTGGGCACTCACCCTCGGCGCGTTCCTGCTCTATCGGCCGTTGTTCCTGCCGCACAACGAGCTCGCCTGGAAAACACTCGCCACCATCCCGTTCATCGTCGCCTGCGCGTTCGTGTTGCGCCAGCGCCTGTCTCGCAGGGAGAGTCCGCATGGATGAACTGACGTCCATCGCGATGGATGACAAGCCGGTCGATCCGCGCCGCTACTTCGAGGCCGCGCCGGTGCGCCACGACGGCGAGGCCGTGCGCCCGCCAGTCTGCCTCTATCTGGAGGTCACCAATCGCTGCAATCTGCTCTGCACCACATGTCCGCGCACTTACGTCGAGCTCGAGCCGCCGGCCGACATGTCGTGGGACCTGTTCCGCCGCATCGTCGATCAGGTTCCTGACGTCTCGCGCGCCGTGATGCATGGCGTCGGCGAGCCGATGCTGGTGAAGAACCTGCCCAAAATGGTGCGCTACCTGAAGGATCGCGGCGTCTACGTGCTGTTCAACACCAACGGCACCGTGCTGAACGAGAAGAACGGCCGCGCGCTGGTCGACGCCGGGCTCGACGAGCTGCGCGTCTCGCTCGATGCCGCGAACGCCGCGTCGTACCTGAAGGTGCGCGGCAAGGACTACTTCAATCGCATCCTGAAGAACGTGAAGGCATTCCGCGCCATGCAGGAGCGCGAGGGACACGCCAAGCCGCGGGTCTCGGCCTGGCTCACCGGCCTGAAGGAAACCGTCGAGGAGCTTCCCGCCTTCGTGCGCATCGCGGCGGAGATCGGCGTGAAGGAAGTGTATCTGCAGCGCCTCGTGTTCTTCGATCATGACACGGTCGGGCTTGGCGCGGCCGGACCAGGCGCTGTTCGAGCAGATGGCGAAGGACGAGGCGTCCTATCTGGACGAAGCCGAGCGGACAGCGAAGTCGCTCGGCCTCACCTTCAGCGCCTCGGGCGCGGCATCCGAGCCGGGCATGAGTCTCGCGAAGAAACGCGACGATAATCCGTGGTCGCTCTGCCGCCGTCCGTGGACCGTGATGTACTTCACCGCCAACGGCCGCGCGCTGCCCTGCTGCATCGCGCCGTTCTCGCAGCACGGCTACGAGAACTACACGCTCGGTGACGCCACGCAGGAGAGCTTGCGCGATATCTGGAATGGGCCGCGCTATCAGGCCTTCCGCGCCGGGCTCTTGTCGGACGCGCCGCCGCAGGCCTGTGCGAACTGCGGACTGCGGTGGAGCTTGTAAATGCGCTTCTCCGGCACACCGGCGATCGTCAGCGTGGTGATCCCCTGCCTCAACGAGGAGGAGCCGATTGCCGGCGTGGTCGCCGAAGTGATGGCGCAGGGCGTCGACGAAGTGATCGTCGTCGACAACGGCTCGACTGACGCGACCGCGGCGCGCGCGCTTGCGGCCGGCGCCCGCGTGGTGAGCGAGTCACGCCGTGGTTACGGCCGTGCCTGCGCCACGGGTTTGGCGACGGTGCGCTCCGACGCCGACATCGTATGCTTCCTCGACGGCGACGGCAGCGACGTTCCGCCCTTCCTGGCTGATGTCGTGGCGCCGGTGGCGAAGGGCGAGGCGGACTTCGTCATGGGCTCGCGGCTGCGCGGGAGGCGCGAGGCCGGCAGCATGACGCCGCAACAGCTTGTCGCCGGGCATCTGGCCGGCGTGCTCGTGCGGCTCGTCTACGGCGTGCGCTTCACCGACATGTCGCCGTTCCGCGCCATGCGCGTCGCGGAGCTGCGCGCGCTCGGCATGAGCGAGGTCACTTACGGCTGGAACCTCGAAATGCAGATGCGCGCCGCGGCCGCCGGCCTGCGCATCCTGGAAGTTCCAGTCGACCATCGCTGCCGCCGCGGCGGCGTGTCGAAGGTTTCCGGCAACCTCGCGGCCGGCCTGAGCGCGGCGTGGAAGATCACCACCACGTTCCTGCGGCTCGCCCTGACGCTGCGGCGGCAGCCGGTTTCCGGGCACGATCGGCTCAAGCTATCGTAACCATTGCCGGGAAGCATTGGACCCTGGTCCCGTACTCCTCGACTATGCGGGCAAGCGACGGAGCGCTGACAGGAGACGGTCGAATGAGCAGCGAGAGAATTCTCCATCCGGCGATCGTCCGCATCACGCACTGGACCTGGGCGCTCGGCGTCATCCTGCTGATCATGAGCGGGATGCGCATCTACAATCAGGAGCCGGTGTTCGAGAACGACTGGTACTTCCCGCTCTGGATGACGCTCGGCGGCTCCTATGCCGACACCAACAAGCTGCACAACGATTTCGGCCTCGCGGCGGCGCTGCTCTGGCATTTCTTTGCGATGTGGCTGCTGTTCCTGAGCTTTGTCGTGTTCGTCGTCTACGGCCTCGTTTCGGGTCATTTCCGCCGCAAGTACTGGCCGGTCACGCCGCGCGAGGTGCTCGGCAACATCGGCGATTTCTTCCGCGGACGGCTCGGCCATGACATCGGCGTGCGCAACGCGGTGCAGAAGCTGCTCTATGCGTTCGCGCTGTTCGCCATGCTTGTGATGATCCTGTCCGGCCTCGTGCTGTGGAAGCCGGTGCAGTTCCATACGCTCGGCCTGATCATGGGCCAGTACGAGGGCGCGCGCTATGTCCACTTCTTCGGCATGTGCGGGATCATCCTGTTCGTGATCGTGCACATCGCGCTCACGCTGCTGGTTCCCAAGGTTCTGCCGCCGATGATCACCGGCCGCGCGCCCGCCGAAGGCGTCGCCGCGCACGCGCAGGGAGAAGTGTCATGAACCTCGAAAGCCGCCTGCACCGTGCCGGCCTCGACAAGGGCGAGGTCGTCGACGTCCAGCGCCGCCTGTTTCTGCGCACCGGCCTGACGCTCGGCGCCGCGACCCTGCTGTCGGGCTGCGACGTCATCACCAACACGGCGCCGGTCGACGGCTTTCTGCGCATGATCTCGTCGTTCAACGACGGCGTGCAGGCCGCGCTGTTCGATCCGAACAGGCTCGCGCCGACCTTTTCGGAAAGCCTGGTCGCGCCGACCTTCCGCTACAACGCGCAGTATCCGCCGGAGAAGATCCACAAGATCAACCCCGACACCTGGCGGCTCGAAGTCACCGGGCTCGTCACCGACAAGACGCCGTGGACGGTCGACCGGCTCAAATCGCTGCCGCAGCGCGCGGACGTGACGCGCCACGTGTGCGTGGAAGGCTGGAGCATGATCGGCAAATGGGGCGGCGTGCCGCTGCGCGCGTTCCTGGAAAAGATCGGCGCGGACCTGTCCGCCAAGTATGTGGCGTTCCGCTGCGACGATCCGGTCAGCTACGACACCTCGATCGACATGGCATCTGCGCTGCATCCGCAGACCATCATGTGCCTCACCTACGCCGACAAGCCGCTCGAGCCGATCTTCGGCGCGCCGATGCGCGTGAAGATCCCGACCAAGCTCGGCTTCAAGCAGCCGAAGTTCGTCTCCTCGGTCCACGTCACGAACCAGTATCCCGGCGGCTACTGGGAGCGCTACGGCTACAACTGGTTTGCGGGGCTTTGATCTTGCCGCGTCAGAAAGCTTTGAACTCTCGCAAGAGATCTCCGAGGTCCGCGGCGGTAGCAATTGTGCCCTCGCCCCGCTTGCGGGGAGAGGGCTGCGCGGTATTTCAACGAGGGAGATCGGGTGAGGGGCCCCTCACCCAAATGAGTGCTTTGACACGGTGGAGTAGCCCTCTCCCCGCAAGCGGCGGGGCGAGGGCACGAGACGCGAACGCCGCATTTTTCTCACGCAGTCAGGCTAGTTCGTCGCCGGCTTCGCCATGTTGACGTACTTGCCGTTGACGACTTTCAGGATCGCGCTCGATCCCGCGCCGTCGCGCACTTCGTCCATGGTGATCTCGCCCGCGACGCCGGGGAAGTTCTTCAGGGTGCCCAGGCAATTGCGGATCTTGTCGCGATCGCTGTCGACCTCGGCGGGCTTGTTGGTGACGCCGGATTTCTCGATGCAGTACTTGTAGGAATACATGATGTCGTACGCGCGCGGACCGCTGTAGGGCGGCTGCGCCCCGTTCAGCTTCGCGGTGATCTTCTTCACGTAGGCCTGCACTTCAGGCCGCGGATCGTCGAGCCATGCGGCGGTCGACATGTAGGTGCCTTCCGCGGCCTTGCCGGCGATCTCGATGTAGCCCGGCGCGCCCGCGCAGGCGCCGCCGACGATCGGCACGTTCAGCCCCTGCTTCGCCATCTCCTTGGCGATCGCGGCGGCGTTCTGGTAGCAGGCACCGAGCCCGATGCCCTCGGCACCGAGCGACTTCGCTTTCGTCACCTGCGCCGAATAGTCGGTGTCCTTGGTGCGGTAGGTCAGCTGGTCGAGCACCTCGATGTTGTGCGCCTTGAACAGCACCGGCAGCACGCCGGCGCCTTCGCCCTTCGAGACGGCGTCCTCGGCGTCATAGATGATGACGACCTTCTTCGGCTTGTATTCCTTCACCCACGCCTCGACCACGGGCTTGAGCTGCTTGTCGCTGGTCAGCGTATTGCGGAACGCCCACTTGCTCATCGCCGAGAGCCCCGGCTTCGCCGAGCAGTAGGAGTTGATGACGGTCTTGAAGCGCGAGTCGAGCTGCGGCGCGATGGTCTCGAACTCGCCGCTGAAGCACGGGCCGGAGATCACCAGCACCTTGTCGCGGTCGACCAGCCGGCTCATCGCCTTCAGCGCTTCGGCCTCGAGCGTCTGCGTGTCGTAGCAGATCAGCTCGATCGGCACGCCGCCGATGCCGCCCTTGGCGTTGATCTCTTCCGCGGCGATCTCCATCGAGGGCTTCGCGGCCTGGCCCCATTCGGCGCCCTTGCCGGTGAGCGGCGCAAGGCAGCCGATCTTGACCGAGCGGCCTTCGAGCTTCTGTGCGTTCGCCTGCGATGCGGAATCGAACGCGGCGGCAAGTCACTGCGGCCGCGAGAATCGAATCCTGTGTGTTTCGCATATTCACCTCCCGAAACCGTGAGCCAGCTTCCGTCTCATTCCCCGTCTTCTTGCGTCATCTACCGTTCCGCGAACCGGGCAGCCTTCTTTTATGCGGCGCTCTGCCCGAGATAGGTCCGCCGCACCTCCGGCATGTTGAGCAGCGCCTCGCCGGTGCCGCTGAGCACGATCCGGCCGCGCTCCATGACGTAGCCGGTGTCGGCAACCTGTAGCGCCTGACGGGCGTTTTGCTCGACCAGAAGGATGGTCTTGCCCTCCTGCCTGAGCTCCCGCAGCGTGAGGAAAATCCGCGTGACGAATTTGGGCGCCAGCCCGAGCGACGGCTCGTCGAGCAGCAGCAGGCGCGGGCGCGCCACCAGCGCGCGGCCGATCGCGAGCATCTGCTGCTCGCCGCCGGAGAGCGTTCCGGCCATCTGGCCGCGCCGCTCGCCCAGCACCGGAAAGCGCTGGAAAACCGCGTCGATGTCGCGGCCGACCTCGGCGTCGCTACGCACGTAGGCGCCCATGCGCAGGTTGTCGAACACCGTCATGCGCTTGAGGATCGCGCGACCCTCGGGCACATGGCTCAAGCCGCGCGCGACGATCTTGTGTGCGGGCCGCCGCACGATGCTTTCGCCTTCGAACGTGATCGTGCCGGCGTTCGGACGGACCAGCCCGGAGATGGTCTTCAACAGCGTGGTCTTGCCCGCGCCGTTGGCGCCGATCAACGTGACGATCTGCCCTTGAGCGATCGTCAGCCCGACGTCATGCAGCACCTCGATCTTGCCGTAGCCGGCGCGCAGGCCCGCGATGGTCAGCATCGTCATAGCGCCACGTCCTCGCCGAGATAGGCCTCGATCACGGTCGGATTTGCCTGGATTTCGGCCGGCACGCCGTCGGCGATCTTGGTGCCGAAGTTGAGTACGGTGATGCGGTCGGAGATCTCCATCACGAGGCGCATGTCGTGCTCGACCAGCACGATGGTCACGCCGCGATCGCGGATGCGGGTGATCAGTTCGTCGAGCTCATGGGTTTCCTGCGGGTTCATGCCCGCCGCCGGCTCGTCGAGCAGCAGCAGCCGCGGCTGCGTCGCGAGCGCGCGCGCCATTTCGAGCCGGCGCTGATCGCCGTAGGGCAGGTCGGACGCCCTGTATCGTGCTTCTCGGCGAGGCCGAAGAACGCCAGCAGCTCCATGGCGTTCTCGCGCATGTGGCGTTCCTCGCGCGCTTCGCCGAACGGGCGCTGCAGCACCGCGCTGCCGAGCGCCTTCCAGACCGACGGATACGAGCGGCAGTGCTCGCCGATCATCACGGTCTCGAGCACGCTGAGATGCGGAAACAGGCGGATGTTCTGGAACGTGCGCGCAATGCCGCGCAGCGTGCGCCGCGAGGCGCGCGCATCGTCGACAATATCGCCCTCGAAGGTGATGCGCCCGGAGTCGGCGGCGAGCACGCCGGTTACCAGATTGAAGAACGTCGTCTTGCCGGCGCCGTTCGGCCCGATCAGCGCATGGATATGGCCGCGCGCGACCTCCATGGTGAGCTCGTTCAGCGCATAGAAGCCGCCGAAGCGCTTGGTGAGCCCCTCGATTGCCAGATACGCGGGCGCGTCAGGCATGGCGCGCCTTCCATCGGATGAATGGCAGGCGCGGCAGCGAGTCGCGCGTGAGCAATCCGTCCGGCCGCACGATCATCATCAGCATGAGGATCAGGCCGTAGAAGATGAGCCGCTTGGCGTTCTCGAAATCGAGGAAGCCGTGCAGGAACTCGTAGATGCGATTGGCGGGATAGAAGTTCGTCATCCCGGCCGGCAGCAGCTCCAGCCACTCGCGCAGCGTGCGCAGGAACTCCGGCAGCAGCGACAGCACGACCGCGCCGATCAGCGGACCCCAGTAGGTGCTGCCGCCGCCGATCACCACAAACGTCAAAATCTCGACCGCCAGCATGATGTTGAAGGTGGTCGAATCCATGAAGGTCGCCTGATGCGCGTAGAGCGCACCCGCGATGCCGGCGATCGCGGCGCCGAGCCCGAACGCGAACAGTTTTACCCGAACGACGTCGATGCCCATCACCTCGGCGGCGGTCTCGTCCTGATGGATCGAGTCCATCGCGCGGCCGAGGCTCGAGCGCTCGAGCCGGCCGAAAAAGACGATCAGCACGATGATGGTGCCGATCACATAGTCGAGCGTGCGCGGATTGAATGGAATGTTACGGTAGCCCTGCGCGCCGCCGACATAGTCCCACGAGAGCGCAATCACCGAGATGATCTCGCCGAAGCCGAGTGTCAGGAGCAGCAGGTAGATGCCCTTGATGCGCAACGCCGGAAACCCGACGATGACGCCGATCACACCGGCGAAAATCCCGGCCACCGGAAGTGCGGCGGCGAACGGCAGGCCGAACTTCTGCGTCATCACGGCGGCCGCGTAAGCGCCGACCGCCATGAAGCCGGCCTGGCCGAGTGACACCTGGCCGGTCTTGAACGGCGCGAAGAAGCTGTAGGCCGCGATGACGCTGATGCCGGTGAAGATCAGGATCGATTGGGTGTAACCGTCGATCAGCCCGTCGAACATGGCCTACCTTTGCTCGGCGGTGCGGGTGCCGAACAGGCCGGTCGGCCGGAACAGCAGAATGAGAATCAGGATCAGGAACGAGAACAGGTCACGCTCGGTCGTGCCGATGTAGGCGGCGGACAGAATCTCGATCATGCCGAGCATCAGGCCGGCCACCATGGCGCCGGGCACGTTGCCGAGCCCGCCGAGCAACATGACGATCAACCCCTTCACGGCGGCGCCGAGCCC
This sequence comes from uncultured bacterium, assembly GCA_963753385.1. Classification (GTDB taxonomy): domain Bacteria; phylum Actinomycetota; class Thermoleophilia; order Solirubrobacterales; family 70-9; genus JALZKA01. Next base: position 1,097,223 of record CAVWCC010000008.1, on the reverse strand, counting down.
CATGAACGGCGAGATGCTCGAGTTCTTCAGGCCGTCGAGCACGCCGGCGATCCCGGCGATGCCGGAGCCGATGATGAACGTCACGATCACGACGCGGTTGACGTCGACGCCGAGCAGCGCGGCGGTCTCGTGGTTCTCGGCGACCGCCCGGATGGCGCGGCCCATCTTGGTGCGCTCGATGAACAGCCAGAGCAGCACCATCAGGCCGATGGCGACGCCGAGGATGAAGATCTGCGTCGAGCTCACCGTGATCGGTCCGACGTGATAGAGCGTCTGCTTGATCGTCTCGGGGAACGCGAGCTGCTGGCCGCCGATGAAATAGACGAAGAGGTTCTGCAGCACGATGGTGAGGCCGATGGTGCTGATCAGTGGGGCAAGCGGGCCGATCCTTCGGCACCGGTCGGATCGCCACGAACACCGAGAGCACGCCGAGGATCGCGCAGGCGATCATCGCGCCGACCAGCGCGCCATAGATGCCGAAGCCCGCGTGGAGCACGAGGAACAGGCCGACGAACGCGCCGACCATGAAGATCTCGCCATGGGCGAAATAGAGCAGGTTGAGCACGCCGAAGATCAGCGTGTATCCGATCGCGACCAGCGCGTAGGAGGCGCCGAGCATCAGGCCGTTGATCAGCTGCTGGTAAATCATGCCGGCCGGATACGCTGCGCGGGAGCTGTCGACATTATAGGCACCGCGTTTTCGGCGCCGCAACGGCGCGACGGTCGCAGGTCGGAGATCGCAGGCCGGTCCGTCACAACCAAACTCACACTTCCCGTTTCAATGCGCGGCCGCCGCGAAGTCCTGTGTCACGCGCGACACTGCGACGCGCGCCTTGCGGGTGGTGGCCGGCGTGTTGCGGCTGCGGCCGACGAAGCGCGGGACGCCGGCGGTCACCACCGCGCCGATGGCCGCGATATCGCCGTGCTTGATCGCCGCGAGCGCCGTCTGCTGCGTGCCGCCGTCCGGCGCGTCGATCAGCACGATATCGGCGGCCTTGCCGGGCGCGAGAAGCCCTAAGTCCAGGCCGTAGACGCGCGCGTTGCTGCCCGAGGCGGCGCAGATGAAGCGTTCCGGGGTCATGTCGGTCAGGCTCGAAAGGTGCGCGATGGTGTAGAGCATGCCGAGCGGCATGATGCCACTCCCGGTCGGCGTGTCGGTCGCGATGATGAAGCGATCGAACGCGCCGTGGGCGTCGGCGAGCCTGGCGCAGAGCAGCGTCGTGCGCAGGTTTCCGGCGGTGCAGACCTGCAGGGCGATCTCGCTCTCCCGGATGACCCGCTCGAAATCCCGGTCCGGCATCGCGGTCGGCCCGCCGTTGATGTGGAACGACACGTGCGGGTGCATCTTGAGCAGATGATCGCCGGTGATCGCGCCGGAACCCGGGATCGACGAGCCACCGGTGTGGCAGGTGGTGATCAGCCCGGCGGCGCGCGCGTCCGCCACCATCGGCACATAGTCGTAGGCGGTCTGCACCGCGCCGAAGCCGGCCTTGGCGAGCCGCACGCCCCTCTCGGCCAGCTCGAGGAAGTCGGCCTCCTTCAGCCCCGGCTCGAGGATGACCGAGCCGGCGATCACCTTCATGCCGCCCGGCCGGTAGTCCGCAAAGCAGCGCTGCGCCGCGACCGCGAGCGCTTTCACGCCCTCGACGTCACGCGGCCGCCCGGGCACGTGCACTTCGCTGGCCGAGATCGCCGTCGTGGTGCCGCCATGCAGGTAGCTCTCAAGGTAGCCGACCGTGCGCTGGCGCGGCGTGTAGTCGCCGAATGTCACGTGCACGTGGCTGTCGATCAGGCCCGGGATCGCCGTCATGCCGCCGGCATCGATCACCACGTCCGCGCTCTCGACCGCGCCGGCCGGCGCGGTGCCGACCGAGACGATGCGCTCGCCCTCGGTGATGATCGTGTCGCCGGCCGCGAACGGGTCGCGCCAGTTGCCCGATACGATCTGTCCGAGATTGACGATCGCGACCTTCATGTCACGACGCCGGACGCAGTTCGTCGGAAAGCTGGTAGGAGCTCATCAGGTTGTCGACCATGCCGGTCGCCCCCGCCCAGTCGAAGGTGCGGTAGCTGTGGCCGGTGGTGACGAAGCGCGCGCCGGCGTAGAACATCTCATACTGGGTGTGGCGCGAGCCGAATTCCGAGCCGACCGCATCCCATGCGGCCTTGAGGAACTTGACCTTCTCCTCCGGGCTCATCTTCGCGGCGCGCTGTGTCGTGTTGATGATCCGCGCCAGCAGCGGGTCTTCGTAATCATGGATCGAGGACGGCAGCATGATCAGCGCGCCGCCGGCAAGGTCGCGGATGGTGTTGATCACCTTCGGATAGAGGTCCTGGGTCAGCACCTGCGCCGAATACATGAAGTGCCGGTTCGGCACGTACCATTCGCCGCGCATCGTGCCCTCGGCCTCCATGCCGGCCATCATGGCGTTGACCATGCTGACCTGCGCGGCGAGGAACCCGAGCTGCCTCGCGCACCGGCGGCATCGCGGTGGTGCCGATCGCCTCGGTGAGGCGGTGCGCGAGGCCGCACAGGAACTTGATCTTCACCGAGAGACGGATCTGCGCCTGGTAGTTCTGGTAGGCGTGGCCCGGCGTGTCGTGGAACTGCGCGCGGCACATGTCGGGGTCGCGATGCACGAACACGCGCTCCCACGGCACCTTGACGTCGTCGAAGTAGATCAGTGCATCGTTCTCGTCGAAGCGCGACGAGATCGGGTTGTCGAACACCGACACCGCGGCGGCCTCGTAGGACTTGCGCGACAGCACGCGCAGCCCCTTGGCGTTCATCGGCAGCGCGCAGGAGAAAGCAAGCGCCTCCTCGCCGGGTTTGAGCGGCTGCAGGTTCGCGACGAACACTTCGTTCGCCATGATCGACGACGTCCCGAGCATTTTCGCGCCGCGGATCGTGATGCCGCCGGCGTCCTCGTCGACGATGCTCGCAACGAGGTCCTGCGCCTGCTCGCCCCAGTCCTTGCCGCGCTCCGCCTGCGGATTGATGATCACGTAGGTGAGGAAGTAATCGTTGCGGCTCGCTTCCTCGTAGTAGTCGCGCAGCGCCTTGGCGCGCGCCGCTCCGTGCTTCTCGAACACCTCGATGCCCATCACCTGCCCGATGACCGAAGAGGCGAGGTGATCCGGCGAACGCCCCATGAAGCCGCAGGACAGCTGCGCCCAGGCCTGCATGGCCTTGCGCCGCTGCACCATCTCGGCGTAGTTGCGCGGCATCTGCCAGGCGCGATTGATCCGGCGATTGCCGCCGTTCGGCTTGAAGGTCATCAGCTCGAGATTTTCGGGCCGCGCCTGGAAGTCGTACAGCATCCCGGCCGATTGCACCGAATTGCGGAACGCCGGATGCACCGTCACGTCGCCGACGAGCTTGCCGTCGATGTAGACCGTGCGGCCGTCCTGCAGCGACTTGATGTGCTCCGCGCCTGTCTTGCAGCTCATGGTCTGCTCCTGAGCATGATCCCGAAAAGTGTGCAGCGGTCTTCGGAGAAGATCATGCTTCACAAAGATTATGTCAGGCCGTCGACGCCCTTGATGTCCTTCACGCTCAAGCCGCCGACGCGATGGTTCGGCCGCCCGCGGTTCGCGTAGGCGCAGATGATCGCGATCTCGTCCGGCAGCGGCGCATCGGGTAGCGTGATCGTGACCCCGTCGTAGTGCGAGCGCACGTACAGGGCGTCCTTGTGCGCCAGCGGAATGTCGATCGTGGCGCCCGGCGCGGCACGCTTGGTGAGCGAGGAAATCCAGGCCTTGCCGCCGCCCGCCGCGTCGCGCATCACGTTGCCGAACACGGTGGTCAGCATCGCGACGCCGTGCTCCTGTTCACCGTTCATGCCGATGACGGCGGCCTTGCCGTAGCTCTCCGGCTTGAGCGGGCCGAGCAGCGCGACGGCGAGACCGCAGATGTGCTTGCCGATGTCGGCGCTCGCGTCGGTCAGCCGCGACAGATCCTGCTCGAAGCGTCCCGCGAATGGATTGTCGACGATCGCCGCGACCGCGACCTTGCGCAGCGGCGGATCGATGCGCTGACCGGCTGCCTCACCGATCTCTTCCGTGAAGGTCAGCGTCCGCTTGATCTGCATCGATCGCGCCCTCGGGGGATAAAGCCGACCCGCTGATAATTACCTAACTCAGTTAGCTTTTCAAGTTCGCTATTGGGTGCTAATGTCGCGCCATGCCCCGAAGCGTCCCGAAGACGGCCGCCCCCGTCCAGCGCGCCGGAAAGACGCGCGCGAACCTGCCGCTCACCACCTCGCGGCCGGAACTGCTCAGCGGTGGGCGCGACCGGCAATTCCGCCACCTGATCCACGCCCTGTTCGGTTTTGCGGCGCATCACGAGCGCATCCGCGCCGGCCACGCCAAGGTGATCGGGCTCGCCGGGATCGAATACACCGTGCTGATTTCCATTGCGCACCTGTCGCAGGACGGCGACGTGAACGTGAAGACCGTCGCGGACCACCTTTATCTCTCCGGCGCGTTCATCACGGCGGTCGCCGGACGGCTGCTGAAGCTCGGGCTGATCGACAAGCGGACCGACGCGGGCGACCGGCGACGCGTGACCCTGACGGTGTCGGCGCAGGGGCGTGCCGCGCTGGAGCGGCTCGCGCCGATTCAACGCAAGGTGAACGACGTCGAGTTCGGTTCACTCAGCCGCGAAGAGTTCGAGCGGCTCACCGGCATCGTGGAGCGGCTGATCGAGAGCGGCGCGCGCGCGGTCGCGCTGCAGAACTATCTGCTGGCGGAACTCGAGACACGATAGCGGACGGTCTTCACGTGAGGTAGCCTTGCGGAAACAGGGGGCGCCATCACCGCATGAAGCCGGCCGCGTTTGAGTATGTCGTCGCCGACTCGGTCGAGATGGCGGTCGCGGCGCTGGCGCAGGCCGCCGGCGACGCGAAAATCATCGCGGGCGGACAGAGCCTCGTGCCGATGCTCAATTTCCGTTTGCTGCGGCCCGCGACGCTGGTCGACATCAACCGCATTCCGGATCTGGCTTACGTGCGCGAGGAGGCCGATGCCGTTCGTATCGGCGCGCTGACGCGGCACCACCAGCTCGAGACCTCGCCGATTATCGCGCGGCATTTTCCGGTTCTCTCCTGCGCCATGACGCATGTGGCGCATCTCGCGATCCGCAACCGCGGCACCATCGGCGGCAGCCTCTCGCACGCCGACCCCGCCGCCGAGCTGCCCATGATGGCGCTGCTGCTCGATGCCGAACTGCGTATCGTCTCGGCAGCGGGAGCGCGGACAATCGCAGCGCGCGACTTCTTCCGCGGTGCGCTGACCGTCGATCTCGCCGAGGACGAGATCGTCACCGAAATCGTGCTGCCGAAGCTGCCGCCGGGCACCGGTTGGGGTTTCGAGGAAGTCGCGCGCCGCAGCGGCGACTTCGCGCTCGCCGCCGTGGCGGCGACGCTGACGCTGTCCGGCGGCGCGATTGCGCAGGCACGCATCGCGATGACGGGAGTAGCGCCGACGCCGCGGCGCGCGAGCGAAGCCGAGGCCCTGCTGGCGGGGGTACGACTCGACCAGGGCGTCGGCGACGATGTCATCGCGGCCGCCCGCTCGATCGTCGAGCCCGAAACCGATCTGCACGCCTCGGCCGACTACCGTCGCCATCTCGTCGGCGTGCTCGCCCGCAAGGCACTCACCGTCGCATGGCAACGCGCGAGCAATCCATGAGCACGCGCGACATCACCGTCACGGTCAACGGCACCGCGCATCGCCACGCGGTCGAGCCGCGGCTGCTGCTGTCGGATTTCCTGCGTCAAACGCTCGGCCTCACCGGCACTCATGTTGGTTGCGAGCACGGCGTGTGCGGCGCGTGCACCATCCTGCTCGACGGCGACAGCGTGCGCGCCTGCCTGATGTTCGCCGTGCAGGCTGACGGCTGCCGCATCGAGACGGTGGAAAGCCTCGGCCGGATCGGCCAGTTGAACGCGCTTGCAGGAGTCCTTTCACGCGCATCACGCGCTGCAGTGCGGGTTCTGCACGCCCGGCATGCTGATGACGGCGACCGACTTGCTGAGGAAATACCCGCTCGCGACCGACGACGAGATCCGCGAGGGTCTGTCGGGCAACCTCTGCCGCTGCACCGGTTACGAGCACATCGTCGCCGCGGTCCGCGCCGTGAGGGACGCCGGATGAAGATGCACGCGCTCTCCGGCGGCCGCGTCCGCATGCGCAAGGCGGTCTATGTACCGGACGCCGATCGCAGCGAGATGATCGAGCTGCCGGTATCATGTTTCCTGCTGCGTCACGCGCAGGGTAACGTGCTGTTCGACACCGGCTGCCACCCTTCCGTCCCTGAGAATCCCGAGCGTTGGCAGGGCATGGAAAAATTCATGACGCCGATTATGCCGCCGGGCGAGAACGTGCTGACCGGCCTTTCGGCAGTCGGCATCTCGGCCGACGACGTCGACGTCGTGGTGTGCTCGCATCTGCATCCCGACCACTGCGGCTGCAACGCGTTCTTCAAGCGCGCGAGCATCATGGTGCACGCCAGGGAAATCGAGGCCGCGCGCAAGCCGAACGCCGTGCCGATGGGCTACCTCGCGTCCGAATGGGATTTCGGGACCTTCGATGCCCTGACGGCCGAGCGGGACGTGTTCGGCGACGGCAAGATCGTGCTGATCGAGTTGCCCGGCCATACGCCGGGCAGCATCGGCGCGCTGGTGCAGCTCGAGAACAGCGGCAAGTTCCTGCTGGCCGCCGACACCGTGAGCGTGCGCGTCAGCCTCGACACCGGGGTGCATCCGCGCAACGTGCAGGACCACGACGCACTGGAGAAATCCTTCGCCGAGATCCGGCGCATCGAGGCGGGCGGCGCCACCATCCTGTGCGGGCACGACGCAGCGCAATGGGACACCCTGCGCAAGGGGGCGGCGTTCTATGACTGACGCCGCGGTCGCCCGGCCGAAGCACATCGGCGCGCGCATCCGGCGCACCGAGGACCCCCGACTGCTCACCGGGCTCGGCAGCTATACGGACGACCGGCAAGTGGCGCGCGTGCTGCACGTTGCGTTCCGTCGCAGCGAGCATCCGCATGCGCGGATCGTCAGCATAGATTGCGCAGCGGCGCGTGGTGCACCCGGCGTCGTGGCGGTGTTGGCGGCGGATGACTTGGCGCACGTCAAGCCGGTGCTCGCGACCTCGCGCATGCGCGGCTACTACGCGACGCCGATCCTGCCGCTGGCGCGCGACAAGGTGCGCTATGTCGGCGAGCCGATTGTCGGCGTCGTGGCGGAAAGCCGCTACTTGGCCGAGGATGCGCTCGAGCTGATCGACATCGCGTTCGAACCGCTGCTGGTCGCGAGCGACCCCGCGGAGGCGTCGCGCGCGAACGCGCCGCTGCTCCATGAGGAAGCCGGAACCAATGTGGTCGTCAGCCGCGAATTCAAGCGCGGCGAGGTCGATGCCGCGTTCGCGCAGGCGCCGGTGCGGGTCGGCGGGCGCTTCCGCATGCGCCGCCACACCGCGATGGCCATCGAGCCGCGCGTTTGCCTCGCCGAGTACGAGCCGGGGCGCGACGCGCTCACGCTGCATTCCGCCACGCAAATCCCCGGCATCGTGCGCGACGCGCTGGCGGCCGCGCTCGACCTGCCGGGGCACCGGCTGCGCGTGGTCGCGCCGGATGTCGGCGGCGGCTTCGGCGGCAAGGGCTCGCTCTATCCGGAGGAGATTTTCGTCTGTGCGGCAGCACGCGCGCTCGCGCGTGCCGTGAAATGGACCAGCGACCGCATGGAGGATTTGTCCGCCACCAGCCAGGCGTTCGACGAGATCGTCGATGCGGAACTCGCGCTCGACGCGGACGGAAAGATGCTGGGCTTGCGCGCCGACGTGATCGGCGATGTCGGCGCGTATTCGATCTATCCGTGGACCGCGGCGCTCGAGCCCGTGCAGGTGGTGAGCTTCCTGCCCGGTCCGTATCGCATCGAGCACTACCGCGGCCGCGTGCAGGCGGTCGCGACCCCAAAGGCGCCGACCGGGCCGTATCGCGGCGTCGGCCGGCCGATCTCGACTTTCGTGATGGAACGCCTGATCGACATGGCGGCCGCGAAGCTGCGCCTCGATCCGAAGGAAATGCGCCTGCGCAATCTCGTGCCGCCGGACGGGTTCCCGCACAAGATCGGCTCCGGCATCGTGTGGGACAAGTCCGGCTTCGTCGAAGGTCTGCAAGCCGCGTGCGCCAAGGCCGAGTACGAAGCGCTGCGGCGAAAGCAGGCCGAAGCGCGTGCGCGCGGCAAATGGTACGGCATCGGGATCGCGTGCTATGCCGAGCTGACCGGCATCGGCTCGCGCATCTCGGTCGCGCCTGGCATGCCGATCAACACCGGCACCGAGACCGCCACCATCCGCATCAACTCAACCGGCGCCATCACGGCGGCGTTCGGCATCGCGTCGCACGGGCAGGGGCTCGAGACCACGCTCGCCCAGGTGATCGCCGAGCACCTCGGCTGCCGCGTCGAGGATGTCCGCGTGCTGCAGGGCGACAGCGCCGCGGTGCCCGGCGGCACCGGCACCTATGCGAGCCGCAGCACCGTGCTGGCGGGTGGCGCTGCGCGTCTTGCGTCCGAAACGCTGCGCGAGAAGGTGCTCAATGCCGCCTCGCATCTGCTCGAAGCCGCGCCCGCCGACCTCGTCGCCGCGGACGGCCGCATCGCGGTCGCCGGCACCGATCGCGCGCGTGACCTTCCGCGATGTGGCTCGTGCGGTCTATTCCGACATGGCGCGGCTGCCGCAGGAGGCGCGCGATGAGCTCGCCGCGACCAAGACCTACGATCCGGTGTTCGGCACCACCACGTCGGCGACGCACATCGCGGCGCTGGAGATCGATCCCGATACGTATGAAGTGCGCATGGACCGCTTCGTCGTCGCGGAAGACTGCGGGCGCATCATCAATCCGCTGATCGTCGACGGGCAGGTGCACGGCGGCGTCGCGCAAGGCATCGGCGCGGCGCTCTACGAAGAGATCGTCTACGACGCGCAGGGCCAGCTGCACACCGCGAGCCTCGTCGACTACCTGGTGCCGACCGCCTGCGAGATACCGCCGATCGATGTGGTGCATCTTGAGACCGAGTCGCCGACCACGCTCGGTGGCTTCCGCGGCATGGGCGAAGGTGGCACGATCGGCGCGCCGGCCGCGGTCGCGAACGCCGTTGCGGACGCGCTGTCGCCGCTCGGGATCGAGATCAACGAGCTTCCCGTCACCCCGGAGCGCCTGTTCCGCCTGATTGCGGCGGCGCGCCACAAGAGAGACTGAGCGATGGATGTCGGACTGAAAGGCAAGGTTGCGCTGGTCACCGGCGCGGGCCGTGGGGTCGGGCGCGAGATCGCGGCTTCGCTCGCGCGCGAGGGCGCGGCTGTGGCCGTCAACTATCGCTCGTCGGCGGCCGATGCCGAGTCGCTCGTCGCCGAGATCGTGGCCGCCGGCGGCAAGGCCAGGGCCTATCCGGCCGACGTGGCGGACTTCGCGGCCGTCACCGCGATGGTCGACGCGATCGTCAAGGATTTCGGCGGCTCTGAATATCCTGATCAATAATGCCGGCCTCGCGCTGCGCCAGCGCTTCGTCGAGACGAAGCCGGCCGACTGGAAGAGCCAGATCGACGCCTGTCTCTACGGCGCGATCCACTGCTGCCACGCCGCGGCGCCGCATCTCGAGGCCGCGAAGGACGGCCGCATCGTCGCGGTGATCGGGGACTCATCGCGCGTCGGCGAATCCGGCCTCGCGATCGTGGCCGCCGCGCGCGCCGGCGTGGTCGCGCTGATGAAGTCGCTCGCGCGCGAATTCGGCCGCTCGGGGACAACCTGCAACACCGTCTCGCTCGGCCTGGTCGAGACCGACCATGACAAGGACTGGGTCGAGGCGAACCGCGAGAAGCTGGTGAAGCTCTATCCCGTCCGCCGGCTCGGGCAGGCGGGCGACATCGCCCCGATGGTGACGCTGCTCGCCTCGCCGCACAGCGGATGGATCACCGGCCAGGTGCTGAGCATCAGCGGTGGGTACAGTATGGTCTAACCATGTTGCACACGGACCTGATCGCGCCGATCCCGGAACTGCTCAAGCGCCACGCGCACGAGCGCGGCGCCAAGGTGGCGTATCGCGACGCGCAGTCGTCGGTCACCTACGCACAACTGCAGAGCGCACAGCCCGTCTCGCCGCGCATCTCGCGGACCATGGCATCGCGGCGGGCGACACCGTTGCGATCCTGTTGCCGAACTCGACCCAGTGGGTCGAGACCTGCTTCGCCATCGCGCGCGCTGGCGCGATCGGCGTGCCGGTGAGCTATGACGCGACCGAGCCGGAGATCGCCTATCGCCTCGAAGACGCGAACTGCCGCGCGGTCGTGACGACCGGCGAGCGCGGCGACCTCGTCGCGAAGCTGAAAGCCGGCACGCCGAACCTGCAGACCGTCATCGCGACGAACCGCGGCGGTAAGCGCAGCGACGCGCTCTCCTACGAGTCCTGCTCGCGACGCCGGCGAAATCCGCGCCGCGCGACACGCCGCTGATGCACGAGCCCGCCTTCATCCTCTACACCTCCGGCACCACAGGCCGCGCCAAGGGCGTGCTGCTCACCGTGCACGGCATGCTGTGGATCGTCGCCGCCTGCTGGGCGCCGATCGCGGGTCTCTCCGGGCGCGACACGATGCTGTCGCCGCTGCCGCTGTTTCACTCCTACGCGCTCAATCTCTCGGTGCTTGCCGTGCTGGCGACCGGCGCGAGCGAATACATCATGGAGAAGTTCTCGACCGGCGAGGCGGTTCGGCTGCTCAAGACCGGCGAGTTCACGGTCTTCCCCGGCGTGCCGACCATGTTCCACTACCTGCTGCAGGCGACGCAAGGCGATGGCAAGCTTCCCGGCCTGCGCGTCTGCATCTCGGCTGGCGCCATCATGCCGGCGACGCTCAACCGCGAATTCGAGCAGCGCTTCGGCATTCCGCTGCTCGACGGCTACGGCATCACCGAGACCTCCACCATGGTGACGATGAACTGGCCGAGCGGCGGGCGCGTGTTCGGCTCGTGCGGTTTGTCCGTGCCGGGCTTGAGCGTGCGCATCGTCGACCCGGCGAGCGGACAGGACGTCGCGCCGGGCCAGGAGGGCGAGCTGATCGTGCGCGGGCCGAACGTCATGCCGGGCTATCTCAACAAGCCCGAAGAGACCGCGAAGGCCCTGCGCAACGGCTGGTACCACACCGGCGATCTCGCCAAGGCGGACGAAAACAACTTCCTCACCATCACGGGGCGGCTGAAGGAGCTGATCATCCGCGGCGGGCAGAACATCGCGCCGGCGGAGATCGAGGAAGTCGCGAACACGTTTCCGCCGGTGCTGGATTGCGCGGTGGTCGGCGCGCCGCACGAGCATCTTGGCGAGGTGCCGCTGCTGTTCGTGGTGGCCCGCGCGGGCCAGGCGGTCGAGGCCGAGGCCCTGCTGGCGCACTGCCGCGGCATCTTTCGGCCTACAAGGTGCCGCAGGCGGTGCACATCATCGCCGAAATCCCGCGCACCGGCTCGGGCAAGATCATCCGCTACAGGCTGAAGGAACTGGTGAGGGATTGAAGGTCGAAAGGCCGTAGCCCGGGTTGAGCGAGAGCGAAACCCGGGAGCTTTCCCCGCGGCGAGACCGCCCCGGCTTTCGCTGGCGCTCAAGTCGGGCTACGGACCGCAGTTGCCGCGGCGACGCGTTCACACCGGATCGTAGTAGTGGATCTCCAGCAGCATGCAGCCGCCGTTCGACTTGAACGGGCCGTGATAGGCGCCGGGCGGCCGGCACGCATAGGTATTGGGCGAGAACGGCTCGCCGCCGTTGCCCTGCGCGTCGTTGCCGACGGTGAGGTCGCCGGAGATCAGGAACACTTCTTCCCAGTAGTCGTGCACGAACGGCGCGGTGGTGAATTCGCCCGGCGCGAAGCGCAACAGCCGCGTGCGCGTGCCGCGCTTGTTCGCTTCGTCGAGAGCGCCTGACAGGATCTTCTGCGCGATCCCCTTCGGATAGCCCGCCGGTACTTCCCAGCCGGTGCCGAGGTCGAGCGTGTGGAATTCCCTGTGCTCCTTGTTGACGCTCATGCCTTCACCTTCGCCTCGACGCCGAGAATTCCCGACGGCTTCACCATCAAGACGATGATCAGCAGGATGAAGGCGTAGATGTCCTTGTAGGTGCCCGAGACGTAGCCGGCCCCGAGGCTCTCGACCACGCCGACGGTCAGGCCGCCAAGCACGGCGCCCGGCAGGCTGCCGAAGCCGCCGACGACCGCCGCCGCGAACGCCTTGATCAGGATGCCGACCCCCATCTGCACCTGGACGTAGTTGATCGGCGCGATCAGCACGCCGGCCGCGGCACCGAGCGCGCAGGCGACGCCGAAGATGATCGAGATCATCAGCGGCACGTTGACGCCGGAGAGATACGCGATGTCCTTGTTGTGCGCGACCGCACGGATCGCGAGCCCGATCATGGTCTTGCGCAGCACGAGATTGAGGACGAACATCAGCACGAGCGCGGTCACGACGATCCACACATACGACATCGGCAGCGTGAGGTTGCCGACCTCGATCGGGCGGCCGAACGGCACCGGGAACGGAAACGGCTTCGGCCCCCACAGCACGAATGCGATGTTCTGCAGCACGATCGACATGCCGAATCCGACGATCACCATGCCCATGCCGGCGACCGTGTAGCCGCCGCCCGCGCTGGTGAGGCGGCGGTAGAACACGCGCTCGATGACGACGCCGATCAGCCCCGTGATGATCACGGCGAGAAGCAGCGTCGGCACATACGGGATGCTCGCCTTCTGGAACAGCATCAGGCCGATGAAGGCGCCGAGCATGTAGATCTCGCCATGGGCGAAATGAATGATGTCGAGGCCCGAGAAGATCAGCGAGATGCCGAGCGCCACCAGCGCGTACACCATGCCGACCGAGAGGCCGATGATGACGAGGTCGATGAAGAAATCCACATCAGCCTCCGTTTCGCTCAGAGCCGCGCTTCGCGGTTGGCGACCGTGCCGCCGAGATACGAAAGGCGCACGTTGTCGTCGTAGATCATTTTCTCGGCCGGCCCCTCGATGTGGATCACGCCGTCCTTGATGACGTAGCCGTAGGTGGCGAGCAGCAGTGCCATGCGCACGTTCTGCTCGACCATCAGCACCGTCATGCCGTCGCGCGTGATGCGGTGGATGGTGCGGAAGATGTCCATCACGATCTGCGGCGCCAGCGCGGCGCTCGGCTCGTCCAGCATGATCATCTTCGGCGACGACATCAGGCCGCGTCCGATGCAGACCATCTGCAGCTGGCCGCCGGACAGCGTTCCGGACAACTGCGTGCGCTTGTCCTTCAGCACCGGGAAATAGCTGTAGACGCGCTCCAGCGCGGCGGCGGTCTTGGCGCGGTCGCGCACCACATAGGCGCCGAGCCGCAAATTCTCCTCGACTGTCATGCTCGGGAAAGCTTCCTTGCCCTGCGTGACCTGCACGAGGCCGCGCCGCACGATCGCGTCCGGCCGCAGGCCGTCGATCCGTTCGCCGTCGAAGGTGATCGAACCGCTCCATGGCTTGAGCAGTCCGGAGGTCGCCTTGAGCAAGGTCGATTTGCCGGTGCCGTTGCCGCCGAGCAGCGCGACGATCTGGCCGCTGTCGACCTTGAGGCTCGCGCCGTTGAGGATCTGCACGCTGCCGTAGCCGCCGGCGAGGTCCTTGATCTCGAGCATTGGTGCGGCGCTCACGCGGACCTCATATAGGCGCGCACTTCCTCGTCCTTCATTTCCTTGCCCAGATAGGCCTCGATGACGCGGTGATTGCTCTTGATCGCGTCGGGCGGACCTTCGGCGATCTTCTCGCCGTGCTCCAGCACGCTGACGATCTCGCAGGTGTCCATCACCAGCTTCAGAATGTGCTCGATGATGATGACGGTGAGCCCGAAGCGCTCGCGCAGCGCGCGTACGGTGTCGAGCAGGATGTCGACATTCGCCGGAGACAATCCGGCACCCGGCTCGTCGAGCATCAGCAGCTTCGGCTTCGCCGCCATGGCGCGGCCGAGAGCGAGCAGGCGGCGTTGCCCGCCCGAGAGCTCGCCGGCGGGCATCTCGGCATAGTCGGCAAGGCCGATGAAGGCGAGCAGCTCCATCATCTCGGCGCGTACGCGGCGTTCCTCGCGCCAGACCGCCGGCGATCCGATCACGGCCGACGGCATGCCGTAGCGGATCATCGCGTGATGCCCGACCAGCATGTTCTCGATCACGCTCATGCCCTGGAAGATGCGCAGCATCTGGAAGGTGCGCGCGATGCCGCGCCGCGCGATCTCGTGCGACTCCTTGTTGGTGATGTCCTCACCGTCGAACATGATGCTGGCGCCGGGCTCGGGCTTGTAGACGCCGGAAATCAGGTTGAACAACGTGCTCTTGCCCGACCCGTTCGGCCCGATGATGCCGCGCACCTCGCCGGGCTTCACCGCGAGGTCGATCTTGGAGACGGCGGTGAAGCCGCCGAACCGCTTGGTCAGGTTTTTCACCTCAAGCAGCATTGTCGGCCTTCGTCTGGCTTTGCGTCGCGGATCGCCTTGAAGCGCCGCCGCACCAGGAAGTCGTCGATGATGCCGCCGATGCCGCGCGGCATGAACATGACCACCAGCACGATCACGGAGCCGAACATCAGCATGCGGTAGGTGTAGTAGTCGCGCGTGAAGTCATCGATGATCGTCACGACGATCGCGCCGACCACACCGCCCCAGATGTGCCCGATCCCGCCGAACACGACCATCAGCAGCAGCGTCACCATCTCGACGATGGTGTAGTTGTTGGGATGCAGGAAGCCGGGCGCCATGTGCGCCATCAGGCTGCCGGCGCAACCCGCGTAGAGCGCGCTGATCACGAAGGCGATGACCTTGTATTTCGGCACGTTGACGCCGCTCGCTGCGGCGGCGAGGGGGTCTTCGCGGATGGACTTGAACGCGCGGCCGATGTCGGAGGAGAGGATGCTGAACGAGAAATACAGCCCGAGCAGCGCCGCCGGCATCACGATGTAGTAGTAGCTGCGATGGCCGCCGAGCGAGTAGCTGCCGATGTAGGGCGGCGGGATGTTCTCGAAGCCGACTGCAGCGCCGAGAAACTCGGTGCCGGAAATGAAGATGCGCACCGACTCGGCGAGCCCGAGCGTCGCGAGCGCCAGATACGCGCCCTCAAGCCGCAGCGACGGAATGCCGACGATCGCGCCCGCGAGAGCCGTGATCGCCATCGCGGTCGGCAGTGCGATCCAGAACGGAAAGCCGAGCATGGTCGAGACGACGGCGGACGAATAGGCGCCGATCGCCATCAGGGCCACATGGCCGACGGTGACCTGTCCGGCGAAGCCCTTCACGATGTTGAGGCCGACCGCCAGGATGATGTTGATCGCCATCACGTTGACGACGAACTGCGTATAGGCGTTGTTGAGCAGGAACGGCACCGCCGACAGGGCGATGCACGCGATCAGCCATGGCACGATCGGGTGCATGCCGCCGAACCAGGCGCGCGGCGCGGCCGCGGCCGGCAGGATTTCTTTGCTGATTTCCGACACGGCGCTCGGTTCCCCTCGGGCGCGTTACTGCGGCGGCTCAAGCGGCCCCGCCGCCCGCCGATGAGGCGAGCGGCAGAGCCGGAGACTTCAGTGTCTTGCGGCTTAGAGGCCGAAGTCGGGTTCGAACGACACGCGTGCCAGCACGCGGGTGTCGAAGTCCTTGCCGCCCTTGGTGTACTCGACCAGGATGCCGGTCTTGTTGCCGTCGCGGCACTGCGGCGTCGGGTCGGCGCAGAAGTTGATCGGGCCCGAAGCGAGGCCGGTGAAGTTCTTGATGTTGGCGAGCGCGTCGCGGATCGCCAGCCGGTCGGCCTTCAGGGTCGCGTCGGTGAGGCCGAGCTTCGCATTGGTCAGCGCCAGCTTGATGATCTGCGCGGTCTCGTAGGCCTGGCTGAAGTCGTGATCCGGGCAGCGGACCTTGTACTTCTCGTTCACCAGCTTGACGAAGGCCTGCGCCACCGGACGCTCGTCCTTGCAGTTGAACGCCGCCGCGTAAACGAGGCCGACCACCGCGTCGCCGGCGAGTTCCGGCACCGGGCGCGTTGGAGGCGGCGGATGCCGCTGCGCGGCGCACCTTGGACGGGATGCCGACCTCGTAGGACTGCTGCGAGATGCGCGCGATCGCGTCGAGTCTGGCCGCCGATGGCCAGCACGTCGGCGCCGACCGACTTGATCTTGAGCAGGTGCGCGCGGAAATCGAGATCGGTCTCCTGCATCTGCGCTTCGTAGACCGGATCGACGTTGTAGGTCTTCTTCATGAAGTCCTTGTAGTCCTTCGCGAAGCCGATCGCGGCGCCGTCGTTGGTGAACAGATATGCGACCTTCTTGCCGGCGTTCTCGGCGAGCCACTTGGCGTGGACCGAGGCGTAGAAGCGCTCCGACACCGAGGTGCGGAACACCCACGCGCTGTTCTTCTTGGTGATGTTGCTGTTGGTCGAGTGCGGCACGATCTGCGGCACTTCTTCCTTGGCGGTGATGTCGACCATCGGCAGCGAGACCGACGAGCAGGTCGAGCCCATCACCAGGTGCACCTTGTTCTGGTGGATGAAGCGGTTGACGTTGGCGATGCCCTTGTCGGGCTTGCACTCGTCGTCGAGCAGGATGACTTCGATCTTCTTGCCGTTGATGCCGCCGCTCGCGTTGACGGCTTCGAGCTCATCCTTCGCCATCTGGCCGTATTTCAGGCCGTTCTCCACGACCATGCGCAGCGTGATGCCGATGCGGATGACGCCGTCCTGCGCCTGCACGGGCTGCGCCAGTGCGCCGAGCGCCAGCGCGGTTGCCGGCGCGAGCGCCAGAAGCGTGTTCTTCATGCTGATTGTCATCTAATTTCCTCCCTGTTGCACTGTTGTTTCGCGCATTGCGCCAGTCTTGTATGCTGGGCAATTCTTGGCGGCCGCTTCGGGCTCGTCGTTCAGGATGCCCATCCCATCCGTCCCACTATGCCAGTCTTCGCCGGCTGTGGTCATCCTTGCGAGCAGCTCGGGCGTGAAACCGCGCTTTCGACCTTCCGGTTGCGGTGATCGCCGGCGCGTGCCGGTTACGTGCCGTACGGTGCGCGGCATCTCCTCATCCTTCCGGCGGTGACCTTGCGAGAAAGCCATCATTGCTGTCAAGAAAAATGAGTGTAAGCTTTCAATTTTTGATGTTGCAATTGATGTGAAGATTGGAGCATCATCATCGGTAAGCCTCCGTTCTGATGTTTTTCCATCAGAACTCGGCCGGACGAGCGGAAGCACCCTCGGCCGGACTGCCCGGGAAATGTCTTCGTGCTCGAGCGCAGACCGAAAGTCGCCGATGTCGCCGCGCGAGCGGGCGTCAGCACCGCCACCGTAGACCGGGTCATCAATGGCCGCGGCGGCGTGCATCAGAAAACCGTGGCGCGGGTCGAGGAGGCCATTCGCGAGATCGCCGGCGGTCAGCGGCCGGTCGCGCCGAGCGTCGATCCGGCGTTGCGCTTCGATGCAGTGCTGTCGGGCGAGCGCGGCGGCGGCACCAAGGCGCTTGCCGACGGTTTCGCGCGCGTCGCCGCGGAAGCGGGCGCGACCGTCGAAATCTCGTTCGTCGAAACCATGAACCCGGCGGCGCTCGCCGCGCGCCTGCGGCTGTGCGCGCAGCGCGGCAGCTCAGGCGTTGCCGTGCAGGTGCTCGACCATGCGCTGGTGCGCGAGGCGGTCGGCGAGCTGGCGCGCGCCGAAATCCCGGTCGTGACCGTGCTGACCGACATCGCCGGCGTCGATCGTCTCGCCTATCTCGGCCTCGACAATCGCGCGGCTGGGCGGACCGCGGGCCTGCTGATGGGACGCTTCTGCCGCGGCACCGGCAAGCTCGCGGTCGTGTGGGGCGGCCAGCTCTATCGCTCGCACGAGGAGCGCGAGAGCGGCTTCCGCAGCGTGCTGCGCTCCGAGCGCCCCGACCTGCAGAGTGTCGAGCTGATCACCGGCAATGACAATCCCGAGATGACGCGAGCGCGCGTGCGTGAAGCAATTGCCGCGCATCCGGATCTCGTCGGCATCTACTGTGTCGGCGGCGGCGTTGCCGGTGCGGCCGACGCCATCGAGCAGGCGGGGCTTGCGCCACAGGTCGTGCTGATCGGGCACAACTACAATCCCGAGACCAAGCCGTATCTGCTTTCCGGCACGATCCACGCGCTCGTCCATCAGGACATGGAGCGGATCGCCGCCGACGCGCTCGCCTGCCTGTCGGCGCGCAGGGCTTCGCCGATGGTTGCGCGGATCCCGATCGAGATCATCACGCGCGAAAACACGATGTATCGCTAACGCGCCAAGGAAACGCGGCACGCGAAGCCGCCAGGGAGGAAAACGGACGATGAGTGGGAAGTTCGAACAGCTTGCGCGCGATCTCGCCGAAGCCTGGCGCAGCGGCGGTACGATTCCGCTGCCGCCGACCGGGCAGGGGCCGGCGTCGCGCGCCGAGGCGTACGAGATCCAGGATCGCATGGCCGCGCTGATCGGCGGCGAGGTCGCGGGCTGGAAAGTCGGCGCGACCGTGCGTGCCGTGCAGGTGTTCGAAGGCCATGACGGCCCGCTCCCGGGACGCATCTTCACGGATCGTCTGTTTGACAGCCCGGCGAAGATCTCCTGCGCGCCTGTTCAAGGGCGTGAAGGTCGAGTGCGAATTCGCGTTCCGCCTCACAAGCGAATTGCCGGGCGGCAGCGGTCCGGTGACGCGGGAGGAGATCGCCGGTTCGCTGACGTTCCATCCGGCATTCGAGCTCGCCGCAAGCCGCTTCGCGCCGGGCACCGGCAATCGCGCCGCCACAACGTTCGACGGTGTCGCTGACAACGGCTCCGGCGGTGCCGCGGTGCTCGGCACCGCCATCGACGGCTGGCAGAATCTGCCGTTTGAGACCATGGAGATCGACGCGCGCATCGACGACAGCCCGCCGATCCAGATCTACACCGGCGCCTATCGGCGCGACCCCGCGGTGATCACCGCCGAGACGTTCTCGGATTTGCGCGCACGCGGTGTGCCGCTTCCCGTCGGCACCGTCGTGCTTACCGGCTCGCTCTCGCTGCCGACGCCGGTGCGCCAGGGACAGACCGTGACGGCCAAATTCGCCGGGCTGCCGGCGCTCACCCTCACTCTCACCTGAGCGCAAATGGCCACCATCCCGGCAAACGTTCCGCTCTCGCTCGCGCACTTGAGCGAGCTCGACGTGCCTCCGCTCGCGCTGGTCGAGCTTGCGGCGCGCGCGGGCTTCGCGTCGATCGGGCTGCGCACGTCGCCCGCTTCGCCGGGCGGTGTCGTATATCCGCTGAGCACATCCGCCGAGCAGACCGAGATGCGCAAGCGCCTCGCCGACAACGGCATGAAGATCGCCGAGGTCGAGATGGTGCCGTTGACGGCGGCGCTACGCGCCACTGACTACAAGCCGATGATGGAGACGGGCGCCGCGATCGGCGCCTCGCGCCTCACCGTCGGCGGCGGCGATACCGAGGACTTTTCCGTCATCGCCGAGAAGCTCGCCGCGATGGCCGATCTCGCGGAAACCTTCGGGCTCGCGGTCGATCTCGAGTTCATGCCGTTCCGGCCGGTGAAAACGCTCTCCGATGCGGTCGAGGTGGTGAAGCGCGCGAACCATCCGAACGCGCATATCCTGATCGATGTTCTGCACGTCTTCCGCTCGAAGAGCGACATTCAACTCTTCAACGCCGTCGATCCGAAAATCCTCGGCCCTGTGCAGCTGTGCGACGCGCCCGCGCAGGCGCCCGACGATCTTGTCGCCGAAGCGCGCACGCGTCGCCTGCTGCCGGGCGCGGGCGAGCTCGATCTCGCGGCGCTGCTCGATGCGCTGCCAGTCAGGTCTCGCCTACGGCGTCGAGGTGCCGCTCGCGAGCCAGCGTCCCGATCTCGATCCCGGCGCGCGGCTCGCGCTGCTGGTCAAGTCAACCCGCGCATACTTACGGAGAAACGCGTGAGCAAAATCCTGATCCTGAACGGACCGAACCTGAACCTGCTCGGCACGCGCGAGCCGCACATTTACGGCTCGACCACGCTGAAGCAGGTGGAAGAGATGTGCAAGGCGCGCGCCGACAAGCGCGGCCTCACCATCTCGTTCCACCAGTCGAACAGCGAAGCGCAGATCATCGACTGGATCCAAGGCGGCATCAACGGCGCCGACGGCATTATCATCAATCCGGCGGCGTTCACCCACACGTCGGTCGCGATCCTCGACGCGCTCAACATGATCAAGGCGCCCATCATCGAGCTGCACATCTCCAATCCGCACAAGCGCGAGGCGTTCCGCCATCACTCCTACGTCACGTTCGCCGCAACCGCGCTGATCTGCGGTCTCGGCGTGAACGGCTATCCGCTGGCGGTCGACGCGATGGCGGACCTGCTGGAAGCCAAGAAGGCACAAAAGTGACCACGTTCGACCATGTGCTGACCGAACGGGATGGCGCGATCCTCTGGATCGCCATCAACCGTCCGGCTGCGCTGAATGCGCTCAATCCGCAGGCGCATCGCGAGGTGTCGGCCGCGCTCGACCAGTTCGGCGCCGACGCATCGTTGCGCGTCGCGGTGATTACCGGAACGGGCGAGCGCGCGTTCTGTGTCGGCAGCGATTTGAAGACACGCTCGATCGGCAACAAGGACGACCATCCGCCGACCGGCTTCGGCGGTATCTCGCATCGCTTCGATCTGGCAAAGCCCGTGATCGCCGCCGTCAACGGTCTCGCGCTCGGCGGCGGCGTGGAAATCGTCGCCTCGTGCGATCTCGCTATCGCGGCCGACCACGCCGAGTTCGCGCTGCCTGAGCCGCGCGTCGGCCTCGCGGCGCTCGGCGGCGGCGGCCTGCAGCGGCTCGCGCGCAATCTGCCGCTCAAATATGCGATGGAACTGGTGCTCACCGGCCGCCGCTTCGGCGCCGAGGAGGCAAAGCGCATCGGCCTGATCAACGACGTCGTGCCGCGCGGCGAGCTGAAGGATCGCGTGCGCCAGATGGCCGGGCAGATCATCGAGGGTGCGCCGCTCGCCGTCGAAGCATCGAAGCGCGTGATGCTGGAAAGTCTCGCGATGCCGGATCTCGCGTCGGCACTACGTGCCGATTACCCGGCGGCGAACCGTATGCTGGCGAGCGAGGATGCCCGCGAAGGCCAGCGCGCCTTCGTGGAGAAGCGCAAGCCGCGCTGGCAGGGAAAGTAGGGAGAGGCAAGTGTCCGAATTCTACGTCAAGGTCGGGGACGCTTCGACGTTCTCGAAAACGGTCGGCGAGTACGACGTCTATTCGTTCGCCGGCATCACCGGCGACTTCTCGCCGAACCACACCAACAAGGCCTACATGGAGAAGTCGAGCTACGGCCGGCTGCAGGCGCATGGCGCCCTGATGGTCGGCTACATGTCGACCGCTTCGACGCTCGCGATCGCGCACACGCGAGCCGATGCCGACGAGACGCCGGTCTCGCTCGGCTACGACCGCATCCGCTTCCTCGCGCCGGTCTACTTCGGCGACACCGTCACGGTCGACTACCGCATCAGCGCGATCGATATCGAGCGCCGCCGCTCGACCGGCGACATCACCATCAAGAACCAGGACGGCACGCTGGTGGCGGTCGGCACGCACATCCTCAAATGGGTCAGGAACAAATGAAGGTCAGTCTCGACGGACAGGTCGCCATCGTCACCGGCGCGGCGCGCGGCATCGGGCTCGGTATCGCCAGGCTGATTGCGGAGCGCGGCGCGAAGGTGATCGTGTGGGATCGCGACGTGGCGCCGTTGCAGGACAGCGGCTTTGCGCCCGCGCTGGCGCAGACGGTCGATGTCGCGGACTACAAGTCGGTCGAGAAGGCCTTCAACGATGCAGCCAGGCAGTTCGGCAAGATCGACATCCTGGTCAACAACGCCGGCATCAACGGGCCGATCAAGCCGACCTGGGAGTATCCGCTCGAGGACTGGGACAGGTCGTGGCGATCGACATGACCGCGGTGTTCTACGCCTGCCGCCTCGCCGCGAAGCACATGCGCGACAACAAGTACGGCCGCATCGTCACGGTGGCGTCGATCGCCGGCAAGGAAGGCGTGCCGAACATCTCGGCGTATTCGGCGGCGAAGGCCGGCGTGATCGGCTTTTCCAAGGCGCTCGCCAAGGAGCTGTGCGACGCCGGCGTCACGGTGAACTGCATCGCGCCCGCCATGACAGAGACGCCGCTGCTCGACGGCATGACCGAGGAGCACATCCGCAACATGAAGGCGAAGATCCCGATGGGCCGCTTCGTGCAGGTCGACGAGGTGGCCGAGCTCGCCGCCTGGATTGCGAGCCCGGCCTGCAGCTTCACCACCGGCTTCGTGTTCGACATCACCGGCGGCCGCGCCACGTATTGAGTTGGAGGACGCATGTCGTTCGAGAATCCGAAGGTCGTCGTGGTCGGCGCCGGTGCGATGGGGGGCCTGTTCGGCGGGCTGCTCGCCGAAGGCGGGCTCGACGTCACGCTGGTCGATGCCTGGCCCGAGCACATTGCGCGGATCAAGGAGAAGGGCATTCGCATCGTCGGCGTCGGCGGCGACCGCGACATCAACGTGAAGGCAACGACCGACGCCGAGCGAGATCGAGAACGCCGATGTCGTGCTGTTCCAGTGCAAGGCTTTCGCCAACGCGGCGGCGGCGAAGGCGTGAAGCATCTGTTCGGCGGCCAGACCGCCGCGATCACGTTCCAGAACGGGCTCGGCAACGAGCAGGCGCTCGGCGCGGTGCTGGGCGAGAAGAACGTCATCGGCGGCCTCACCGCGCAGGCGGGACTGGCCGAAGGGCCCGGCGTGGTGCGCAACTTCGGCGACCTGCCGACCCATATCGGCGAGATGGCGGGCGGCCTGTCGGACCGCACGGTCGCGATCGCCAAGGCGTTCACCGCGCATGGCCTGCCGGTGACGGCGAGCGCCGACATCAAGCGCGAGAAGTGGAAGAAGCTGCTCGGCAACGTGGCGCTCGGCGCCATCTCGGCGGTCACTGATTTGCGCTCGTTCGAGATCATGCGCATTCCGGAGCTGCAGGAGATCGTGTTCCGCGCCGTCGACGAGGCGGCGGCGGTCGCGAAGGCTGAAGGCGTCGCGCTCGATGTCGCGGAGGCGCGCTCGGTGCTGCTGAAGCTGGTCGATACCTCGGGCGGCGGCACCGGAAATTCCAAGTCCTCGATGCGCGAGGACATCATCCGCAAGCGCCCGACCGAGATCGACACCATCCACGGGGCGGTCGCGCGACTGGCGCGCCAGCACAAGGTCCCGGCGCCGACCATCGACGTCATGGTGGCGATGGTGAAGGGCGTGCAGTCCACCTACCTGGCGCAGTGAGAGCCCAATGGATTTTGCGCTGACCGATGAGCAGCGGCTTCTGATCGAGACGGCGCGCCGCTTCGTGCGCACCGAGCTGATGCCGCTCGAGAAGGAATTGGATCAGACGCGGGCGCTTCTGCCGGAAACCGCGCGCGCGATCTTCGAGAAGTCGAAGGCGCTCGGGCTCTACGCGGTCAACATCCCGGCCGAATATGGCGGCGGCGGCCTCTCGGCGGTCGATACGTGCCTGGCCGAGGAGCAGTTCGGCCACACCACCGACATCCTGATCCGCCGCGCCTTCGGCAATGTCTACGAGGTGCTGCTGCTCGCGAACGACGCTGCAGCGCGAGCGCTGGCTCGAGCCGTCCGTGCGCGGCGAGCGCGTGTTCTCGGTGTGCTTCACGGAACCGGAAGCCGGCTCCGACGCCGCCGGGATCAAGACCCGCGCGACCCGCGACGGCGACGGCTGGCTCTTGAGCGGGCAGAAGATCTTCATCAGCGACGGGCTGTTCTCGGACTTCTTCGTGGTCTCGGCCGTCACCGATCCGGCGAAGGGCGCGAAGGGCATTTCGCTGTTCATCGTCGACAAGGGGATGCCGGGCTTCACCATCGGCCGCGACCAGCCGATGATGGGGCTTGCCGGCACCAGCCACATCGAGATGTTCTTCGACAATGTCCGGCTCGGCCCCGAGCATCTGCTCGGGCAGGAGGGGCGCGGGCTCAATCACGCGTTCGAGACGCTTGGCCGCATTCGGCTTGCGCAGATCGGCGCCCGCGCGGTCGGCAAGGCGACCCGCATCCTCGACATGACCACCGAATACGCGCGCGAGCGCAAGCAATTCGGCAAGCCGATCGGCGAGCAGCAGCTGATCCAGCAACTGCTGGCCGACAGCGCGATCGAGATCAACGCGGCGCGGCTGCTGGTACTGCAGGCCGCGCACGAGATCGACCAGGGACGCGACGCGCGCGAGCGCATCTCGATGGTGAAGGTCTTCGCCGCCGAGACGCTCGGCCGCGTCGCGGACCGCGCCGTGCAGGTGTTCGGCGGCATGGGCTACTGCAAGGACTTGCCGATCGAGCGGTTCTATCGCGACGCGCGCATCTTCCGCATCTTCGACGGCACGTCCGAGATCCACCGCACCGTCATCGCACGATCGATGATGAAGCATGGCGTCCGCGCGCTTCGCCGACATCATCTAGGGACACGAAATGGCGATCAACAAGTTCGTGACCGCGCAGGAAGCCGCGTCACTGATCAAGGACGGCGACACCGTCGCGCTGATCGGCGGCGGCGGCGGTCTGTGCGAGGCGAGCTGCCTGCATGAGGCGATCGAGCAGCGCTTCCTCGAAACGCAGCACCCGCGCAGCCTGACCGTGATCCACTCGCTCGGCATCGGCGACCGCAAGTCGCGCGGCATGAACCGCTTCGCCCACGAGGGCATGGTCAAGCGCGTGATCGGCGGCCACTGGGTGTGGTCGCCGCGCATGCAGCAGCTCGCGCGCGAGGACAAGATCGAGGCCTATGTGTTTCCCGGCGGCGTCGCGATGCAGCTGTTTCGCGAGATCGGCGCCGGACGTCCCGGCCTGTTCACCCACGTCGGGCTCGGCACCTTCGTGGATCCGCGCGTCGAAGGCGGTCGCATGAACAAGGCCGCGAAGGACGACCTGATCGAGGTCGTCACCATCGATGGCAAGGAACTGCTGCGCTACAAATCGTTCCCGGTGAACGTCGCGGTGATCAAGGGCTCGTTCGCCGACGCACAGGGCAACATCAGCCTCGATCAGGAGCCCGCGAACGTCGACATCTATGCGGCGGCGCTCGCCGCGCACAACTCCGGCGGCAAGGTGATCGCGCAGGTGCGCACCGCCGTCGAGGTCGGCGCGCTGCCGGCCCGCTCGGTGCGCGTGCCCGGCGCGCTCGTCGATGCAGTCGTGGTCGATCCCGAGCAGCGCATGGGCTACGACCTGGTCCACGACCCGACCATGTCGGGCGAGATCAAGGGCCCGCCCAAACCGCTGGTGCCGCAGCCGTTCACGGTGCGCCAGCTGATCGCGCGCCGCGCCGCGGATGAACTCGTCGAAGGCGCGGTGCTGAACTACGGCTTCGGCATCCCCGACGGCGTGGCGCGGCTGATCGCCGAGCGCGGCCATCTCGACCGCTACTACCAGACCATCGAGCACGGCACCTATGGCGGCGAGCTGCTCGAAGGCACGCTGTTCGGCTACGCGCGCAACGCGACCGCCATGATCGACGGGCCGTCGCAGTTCGATTTCTATTCGGGTGGTGGGCTCGACATCGCGTTCCTCGGCTTCGGCGAGATCGACGCGGCCGGCAACGTCAACGTCTCGAAGCTCGGCGGCGTCACGGTCGGACCGGGCGGCTTCATCGACATCGCGCAGAACGCCAAGAAGGTCGTGTTCTGCGGCACGTTCGACGCCAAGGGCACCGAGCTGGATATCGGCGGCGGCAAGCTCCGCATCGGCAAGCACGGCGAGGTGACGAAGCTCGTTAACACGGTGGAGCAGATCACCTATTCGGGTCCGGAGGGCCTGAAGCGCGGGCAGGAGATCGTTTACGTCACCGAGCGCGCGGTGTTCCGATTGACCCAGAAGGTCTCGCGCTGACCGAGGTCGCGCCCGGCATCGATGTGCGCCGCGACGTCCTCGAGCGGATGAAGTTCACGCCGATCGTCGAGCGCGATCCTGCGCTGATGCCGACATCTCATTTCAACGCATAACGAGAGAGCAGCATGGCACCGGTACGCATTGCGGTCGTCGGCGCGGGCCTGATCGGCCGCACCCACATCGCGGTCCTTCGCGCGGGCAACCCCGACTACACGCTCGCGGGCGTCGCCGATCCGGCGCCGTTCGCCGCCGAGGAAGGCAACAAGCTCGGCTATCCGGTCTACGCGACCGTCGAGGAGATGTTCGAGCAGGCGAAGCCCGATGGCGTGATCGTCGCGGTGCCGAACCAGATGCACGTGAAGGTCGGGCTCGCCAGCATCGCGCGCGGCATTCCGATCATCGTCGAGAAGCCGATCGCGGACTGGTCGCCGAGGCGCTCGATCTGATCGAGGCCGGCGAGAAGGCCAGGTGCGCAATCCTCACCGGCCATCACCGCCGCCACAATCCGATCATGCGCAAGGCCGCCGAGGTCATCGCCGGCGGCGGCATCGGCCGCGTGGTCGCGGCGAACGGGCTGTGGCTCAGCCACAAGCCGGCCGGCTACTTCGACGTCACGTGGCGGCGCGAGCCGGGCGGCGGGCCGATCCTGATCAACGCGATCCACGACATCGATTGCCTGCGCATGCTGTGCGGCGACGTCGAGACCGTGAGCGCGATGGCGGCGAATGCCACGCGCAGGTTCGAGGTCGAGGACACGGCCGGCGCCGTGCTGCACTTCAAGAACGGCGCGATCGGAACGCTGCTCGTCTCCGACACGGTTTCGGCGCCGTGGTCGTGGGAGTGGGGCTCGCGCGAGAACCCGAACCGGCCGCACGACACCGAGAACGCGTTCCTCGTCGCCGGCACGAAAGGTTCGATCACGGTGCCGCATCTGCAGCACCGCTGGCACGAGCCGGGCCAGGAGAGCTGGGACAATCCGCTGACGACGGTGCGGCTCAAGATCACGCCGGCCGACGCCTATCACGAGCAGATGCGCAACTTCGCCGACGTCATCCGCGGCGCCGCGCAGCCGGTGTTGAGCGGACGCGGCGGCACGACCACGCTCGCGACCACGCTCGCGATCACCCGCTCGGCGCAGACCGGCAAGCCGGTGCGCGTCGACGATATGCTGGCGCGTTGAACCATGGCGCTGCTGGTCACGGGCGCGTCGGGCCACATCGGGCTCGAGATCGTCAAGCTGGCGGCGAGCCGCGGCATGGAGGTCGTTGCGACGTATCGCGGCGAGTTTCGCGCGACGGAGATGAAGGGTGTGACCTGGGTCGGATGCGATCTCGCCGACGTGAGCGCCGTGCGCGATCTTGCGAGCCGGTACAACGTCGACGCCTGCATCCATTGCGCGGCGATCTCGAACGAAGCCTACGCCCGTCCCAACCCGCTCGACGCGATCAACACCAATGTCGGTGCGACCGCGAACCTGCTCGATGTGGCGAAGCAAGGGGCGTGGCAACGCTTCGTGCTGGTCAGCAGCGGCTCGGTGTTCCAGTTGCGGCGCGACATCGTGAACCCGATCACCGAGGACCAGCCGCCCGAGCCCGCGAATGTCTACTCGTACCACGAAGGTCTGCGCCGAACAGCTGACGCGGATGTACCGCACCGAGTACGGCCTCTCGGCTTCGACCGTGCGCATCTCGTGGGTGTTCGGCCCGCCGGTGATCAGCCATCAGCCGCAGCGCGGGCCGATCCCGTCGTATCTGTTGCGCGCGCTGCGTGGCGAGGCGATCCGCGAGGCCGGCGCGGACTTCTGCGCGAGCTTCACCTACGTGGCGGATGTCGTGGAAGCATTGCTGGCTGCGGTGAGCGCACGCGAGCTGCGCCATGCGATCTATCATTTCGGCCATGGCGTCAACTTCACCGCTGGCCAGGCTGCATCGGCAGTGATGAAGGCCGTGCCGGGCGCGACGATAGAATTGACCGGCGGCACCGAGCCCTGGACGCAGATACACCGCGCTGCGCGGCCCGCTCGCCGGCGACAGGTTCCTGCAGGATACGGGCTACAAGCCGTCGCACACGCTCGACGCCGGCGTCGCGGCCTATGTTGAGTGGATGCGGGCGAATCCGAGCTTGTGGCGGACGTCAGCATTAGGTGATCGGCAGCATCACGTGCTGCTGGAACGCCGGCCGTTGCGTCAGGCGCTCATACCAGGCGCGAAAATTTGGCAGGTCCGGCCGTTCGATCGGCAGGCCGTACCAGCGGTAGGCGACGCACCCGACCGGGATATCCGCGACCGTCAGGCGGTCGCCGAGCATGTAGCTGCGACCGCTAAGGTACTTGTCGACGGGCGTCGCCCCGCCTCGGTGCTCTCCTGCCCCGATCGGACCGCGGCCATGTCGCGGTTCTCGGGTGGAGTCCGGATCAGATTGACGAACAGCGGACCGAAGCCGAGCAGGGACGTTTGCTGCCAGTCCATCCACATCTCGGCCTTCGCGCGTGTGACGGCATCCGTCGGCATCAGCACTCCGGCGGCGTGCTTCGCCGCCAGATAGCGCACGATCGCGTTCGATTCCCACAGCACGACGCCATCGTCGTCGATCGCCGGCACCAGTCTGTTCGGATTGACCTCCGCGTACCACGGCTCGCCGACGATCCCGTGCGCCATGCCGGCATCGACTCGCTCGTGCGGCAGGCCGAGCTCGGCGACCGTCCACATCACCTTCTGCACGTTGATGGAGTTCGTGCGGCCCCAGATCTTCAGCATGCTCTTCTTCCGTTACCCGAACAGACGCTCCGACGCGAGCTTCGCGCCGTCGCGCAGCGCGCGCAGCTTCGCCCACACGACGTCCTCGGCGACGCGCCCCATGCCGGCCGAGGTGTCGAAGCCGCAGTCGGTCGCAGCGAGCACGCGTTCCTTGCCGACCACCGCGGCAATGCGCTCGAGCCGATCCGCAACCACCTCCGGATGCTCGACGAAATTCGTCAGCGTGTCGATCACGCCGGCGATCAGCAACTGGTCATCCTTCAACGGGATGTCGCCGAACACCTTGAACTCGTGCGCGTGACGCGCATTCGCGAACGGCAGGAAAAACGCGCCCACATTGGCCTTCAGGATCGACGGCAGTATGTCGCGCAGTGCGACGTCATGGTCGTGCGGGCCTTCATAGTTGCCCCAACACACGTGCAGGCGCACCTTGTCGCGCGGAATGTTGCGCAGCGCCTTGTTGATCGCCGCGACGACCAGGTCGACGAAGCCGACGAAGTCGCCGAGCGGGCGGTCGCGGTACAACGTATGGCGCTCAGCGCGAGGTCGGGACAATCGAGCTGCAGCAGGAAGCCCGCGCCGACGATCGCTTCGTATTCCACCTGCAACGCGGCGCTCAGCGCGTCGACGTAGCGCTCGAAGCTGTCATAGTGCTCGTTCTGCACGATCGTCGCGATGATGCCGGGCGACGGCGCGGTCAGGAACGCCTCCACATATTTGCCTTTCGCGCCGTCGAGCGCTGCGCGGAAATCCGCGCATTCGGCGTCGATCGCTGCGCGATCCAAGTCCTACCTCGGCGGCGCCTGAACCTACAATCACGCGCGATGATCGACCGCGAGCAGGTGCTTCACGTCGCGCGGCTGGCCCGCCTCGAGCTCTCCGAGGAGGAGGTCGAGCGGATGGCCTCGGAACTGTCGGGGATCCTCCACCACGTCGACCGGATCTCTGAGCTCGACCTCGAGGGGGTCGAGCCGACCTCGCACGTGGTCGCGCTCGAGAACGTCTGGCGCCCGGACGAGCCCCGGCCAGCCTGCCGCGAGAGCGCGCTCTGGAGCAGGCCCCCGATCCTGCCGAGGGCGCCTTCCGCGTCCCGTCCCCGGGCGCTTCGTGAACTCCGAGCTACTCGAGCTCACGGCTGCTCAGGCGCTCGACCGCATCGCCGCAGGCGACTTGGGCTCCGACGAGTACTTCGACGCCTACGCGGAGGCCGCGGCCGGCGACTATTTGAACGCCTACCTCTGGCGCGCCGGCCCAACGAGCAACGAGCAACTAGCAACGAGCAACGACCGACCCTTGCACGGCCTTCCGATCGCCATCAAGGACATCTTCTGCACCGAGGGAATCCCGACAACGGCGGGCTCGCGGATCCTCGAGGGCTACCGGCCGCCGTACAGCGCGACCGCGGTCAGGCGGCTGGCCAGGCGGGCGCCCGCGTGCTCGGCAAGACGAACATGGACGAGTTCGCGATGGGCTCGTCGAACGAGAACTCGGGGTACGGGCCGGTGCTGAATCCGTGGGACCGCTCGCGGGTGCCGGGCGGGTCGTCGGGCGGCTCGGCCGCCGCCGTCGCCGGCCGCCTTGCGCCGTGGGCGATCGGCACCGACACGGGCGGCTCGATCCGCCAGCCCGCGTCGCTCTGCGGGATCGTCGGCATGAAGCCCACCTACGGAGCGATCTCGCGCTACGGGATGATCGCGTTCGCCTCCTCGCTCGACCAGTGCGGGCCGCTCACGCGCGACGTGACCGACGCGGCGCTCCTGCTCAGAGCGATGCAGGGCCGAGACGAATGCGATTCGACCTCGGTCGGGATCGAGGGCGGGGTCGAGCTGCCCTCGCGCGAGGACCTCGCGGGCCTGCGCTTCGGCGTGCCGCGCGAGCTCTCGTCCGACGCCGAGGGGATCGAGGCTGGCGTGGCCGAGAACTTCGAGGCGACGCTGAAGCTGATCGAGGAGCTGGGCGGAACACTCGACGAGTGCGAGCTCCCAAGCACCCGCAACGGGATCTCGGCCTACTACGTCATCGCCCCGGCGGAGGCGTCGGCCAATCTCGCCCGCTACGACGGCGTCCGCTACGGGGCCCGCGACCCGGAGGCCGAGGACCTGCTCGGGATGTACGAGCGAACCCGCGCCCGCGGCTTCGGGGCGGAGGTCAAGCGCCGGATCATGCTCGGCACCTACGCGCTCTCGTCCGGCTACTACGAGGCGTACTACGGCCAGGCGCTCAAGGTCCGGACGCTGATCGCGCAGGACTTCGCGCGCGCCTTCGAGCGCTTCGACTTCCTCGTCACGCCGACGTCGCCGACCGTCGCGTTCGAGCTGGGGGCGAAGACGGCCGACCCGTGGGCGATGTACATGAACGACTACTGCACGGTCCCGATGCCGCTCGCCGGGATCCCCGCGATCTCGATCCCGTCGGGGCTCGCGGAGCCCGCCGGCGGTGGGCCGCAGCTGCCGGTCGGCTTCCAGATCACCGGGCCGGCCTTCTCGGAGTCGGGGATGCTCGACGCCGCCTATGCCCTCGAGCGGGCGATCGGGTTCAGCGAGAGGCCGCCTGCATGAGCGTGCTCCCCGACGGTTACGAGGCGGTGATCGGCCTCGAGATCCACGTCCAGCTCTCGACCCGGACGAAGATGTTCTGCGGCTGCGAGCTCTCGTTCGGCGACGACCCGAACGTCCACACCTGCCCGGTTTGCCTGGCCCATCCCGGGAGCCTGCCCGTGATCAACGAGCAGGCAGTCCGCTACGGGATCCAGATCGGCCTTGCGCTCGGCTGCGAGATCGCCCCGCGCTCGATCTTCCACCGCAAGAACTACTTCTATCCCGACAACCCGAAGGCGTACCAGATCAGCCAGTACGACATCCCGCTTGCGACCAACGGCAGGCTCGGCGACGTCCGCATCCACCGCGTCCACCTGGAGGAGGACGCCGCGAAGCTCGTCCACCTCGGCGAGTCCGGCCGGATCCACGGGTCCGGGCACTCGCTCGTCGACTTCAACCGCGGGGGGACGCCCTTGGTCGAGATCGTGACCGAGCCAGACTTACGCGACCCCGCCGCGGCGCGCGAGTGGCTCCAGCTCTTGCGCACCACGATCAAGGCGCTCGGCGTCTCCGACGTGAACATGGAGGAGGGGAGCCTGCGCTGCGACGCGAACGTGTCGATCCGGCCGGCCGGCGCCGAGGAGCTCGGCGTCAAGACCGAGCTCAAGAACATGAACAGCTTCCGGTTCATCGAACGCGGCATCGAGGCGGAGCTCGCCCGCCAGCTCGAGTTGGCGGAGAGTGGGGAGGGGGTCACCCAGGAGACGCTCCATTTCGACCCCCGCACGGGCTCGCTGACCCCGCTGCGCTCGAAGGAGGAAGCGCACGACTACCGCTACTTCCCCGAGCCCGACCTCGTCCCACTCGCGCCGACCGAGGAGATGCTGAGCGACGCCCGCGCGGCCCTACCCGAGCTTCCGGCGGCGCGCGAGGGGCGTTACGCGTCCGAGCTCGGGCTGCCGGCCGCACAGGCGAGGCAGCTCGCTTACGACGGCGAGCTCGGCGACTTCTTCGAGACCGCGCTCGCCGCCGGCGATGCCAGCGCCGCGGCGCTCGCCAACTGGATCACCGGCGAGCCGAGCACGCGCGAGGTTGCGGCGCCCTCGATCGCGAGCCTCGTGGCGATGGTCGAGCAGGGCAAGGTCACGAACCAGGCCGGGCGCGAGGTCCTGGCCAAGCTGGCGGCGAACGGTGGCGATCCGGCCGAGATCGTCGAGCGCGAGGGGCTCGGCAGGGTGGAGGACTCGAGCGAGCTCGAGGCGATCGTCGCGGCGGCGATCGAGGCCCATCCCGACGAGGCCGAAAAGGTCAAGGCCGGGACCGGCCAGGCGATCGGCCCGATCGTCGGCTACGTGATGCGCGAGACCAAGGGTCGCGCCGACGGCGGCGAGGTCACGAAGCTGATTCGCGCGAAGCTCGATCTCTGAGGCCGAACCTGGCGCGATCTCTTTCCGGCACCAAGTCCAGGTAGTCGGGGTGGCGCTCGATGTAGCCGCGGATGAACGGGCAGTAGGGGAGCACTGACAGGCCCCGGGTCCGCACCTCATCGAGCGCGGCCGACGCGAGCTTCGAGCCGAGGCCCTGTCCCTCGTACCTGTCGTCCACTTCGGTATGGGTGAACGCGATCGCTCCACCCTCCATCCGGTAGTAGGTCGAGCCCGCCAGTTCGCCGTCGGCGAAAAGCTCGAACCGGCCCTCGTCAGGGTTGTCGGCGACGCGAACGTCCACGACGCGAGGGTACGCCTTGCCGAGGTGGTTGCTATTACCCGCGGTATTCACGGGTTTCAGCAACCACCTCGAAGCGTCGGGGCCATAATTGAGGCGTGGGCCCCGCGCTTCTCATCATCGTCTCGTTCGGCCTTGCGACCGCGTTCATCGGCCGGGCGAAGGGCAGCTCGTTCTTCATCTGGTTCTTCGTCGGCGCCGTGCTGCCGCTGTTCGGCCTGATCGCGGTGATCCTCTACCGCGTCGAGGCCGACGAGCCCGAGCGCCGCTGCCCGCGCTGCGGGCGCGTCCAGAAGATCTACGTCCAGGTCTGCCGCACCTGCGGCGAGGACCTCTACCTGCCCGACCCCTCGGAGGTCCGCCACCCGGCGGCCGTCCGCGAGGGCCGCGAGCCCATCACCTAAGACCTAGCGGAGCCAGGTGCGGACGATCGCATTTGCGAACCCAGCGCCGTAGCGGAACACCGCGGGCTTCTTCGAGTGGCCGTGGAGGCGAGCGACCACGGTCACCGGCACCTCCTTGGCGGGGATGCCGCGCTTGATCGCCTCGATCATGAACTCGGACGTGTGGAACTGCTCCTGGCGGAGGACCAGCTGCGGCAACACCGAGGCCCGCACCGCGCGGTAGCCGTTCGAGCAATCGCTCACCTTGGTCCTCGTGATGAACGAGACCACGCGGTTGAAGAAGACGATCCCGACCTCGCGGGAGCGTGTGTTGGGCTCGGCCTCGCCGAGCACCCGCGAGCCGTGCGCCATGTCGACCTCGCCCGAGAGCACCGGCTCGACCAGCCGCGGCATCTCCTCGGGCAGGTGCTGCCCGTCGGCGTCGATCGTGACCACGATGTTCGCGTCTGAGTCCGAGAGCAGCCGGTAGCCGGTGCGAAGCGCCGCGCCGCCGCCGCGGTTGATCACGTGCCGGGCGACGGTCGCGCCGTGGGCCTCGGCGACGTCGCCGGTGCCGTCGCGCGAGCCGTCGTCCACGACCAGGACCGCGGTCCGCTCGCCGCACACATCTTCGGGCAGCTTGTCCAGCACGTGCGCGATGTTCTCGGCCTCGTTGTAGGCGGGGATCAGGATCGCGACCTTGCCGGCGAAGCGCTCCGGGTGCCCGTCGCGCCGGAAGCGCTCCCACGCGAGCCCCTCGAGCACCGCCGAGAGCTCCCTGGTGATCCTGGAGCCCTGCGCGAGCGCGCGCAGCGTCAGCCCGAACAGGACCAGGATCGCGAGCACGGCGACCCCGACGATCCGGGTGCCGTTCTCGCGCTGGAACGAGAACGCCTCGAGTAAGGCGTCGAGCAGCTCGGTGCCGGCGACAAGCGCAAGCCCGAGGGCGATCGTCATCAGGATCAGGACGTCGGCGTTCCGCAGGCTGCGTCGCCGCCAGATCGCGAATCCGGCAATGAGCACGGCGAGAACGAGGCCGGCCGCGCGCAGCGCAGTCAGCTCGGGCGGGAAAAGGCCGGCCACGGTGTCCATGGGCGTCGGATGAGGATAGGAGCCGCATCGGGCGGGACCCCCGGCGCGTCCTCTACCCTCTCGGCCCTATGCGGATCCTGATCCTGGGTGGCGACGGATACCTGGGCTGGCCCACCGCGATGCGCTTCTCGGCGCACGGCCACGACGTCTCGATCGTCGACAACTTCTCCCGTCGTCGCTGGCACACAGAGAACTCAACCGACTCGCTGACCCCGATCGCCTCGCTGGACGACCGGGTGGCGGCCTGGCGCGAGGTCTCAGGCCGGGAGATCCGGATCCACATCGGCGCGATGGAGGACGCGGCGTTCGTCGACCGGGTGATCGACGAGGTCGCCCCCGAAGCGATCGTCCACTACGCGGAGCAGCCGTCGGCGCCGTACTCGATGCGCTCCCGGGATGCCGCTGTCGAGACCCAGTACACGAACGTGATCGGCACCCTCAACCTGCTCTGGGCGATCCGCGACAAGGTGCCGGACTGCCACCTGGTGAAGCTCGGGACGATGGGCGAGTACGGGACCCCCAACATCGATATCGAGGAGGGGTTCATCGAGATCCACCACAAGGGCCGCTCCGACGTGCTGCCGTTCCCGAAGCTCCCCGGCTCGCTCTACCACCTCTCCAAGGTCCACGACTCGTACAACATCCACTTCGCCTGCCGGATCTGGGGGCTGCGCGCGACCGACCTGAACCAGGGCGTCGTGTACGGGGTCGAGACCGAGGAGTCGAGCGCCGACGACCGGCTCATCACTCGCTTCGACTACGACCAGTACTTCGGAACCGTCCTCAACCGCTTCTGCGTGCAGGCCGTGATCGGCCACCCGCTTACGGTCTACGGCGAGGGCGGTCAGACCCGCGGGTTCCTGAACATCCGCGACACGCTCCAGTGCGTGGAGCTCGCCGTCACGAACCCGGCTGACCTCGGGGAGTTCCGGGTCTTCAACCAGTTCACCGAGCAGTTCTCGGTCGCCGAGCTTGCCGGCCTCGTGAAGCGCTCCGCCGCCGAGCTCGACATCCCGGTCGAGATCAAGAACTTTCCGAACCCCCGCGTCGAGGCGGAGAGCCACTACTACAACGCGACCAACACGAAGCTTCGCGACCTGGGGCTCGAGCCGCACTACCTGGGCGAAGAGCTCGTCCACTCGGTGCTGGGGATCGCCCAGCGCTACCGGGACCGGGTGATCGACGACGCGATCCTGCCGACGACCCAGTGGAAGCCGGGCGAGCTGGTGGCGGACGCGACGTGACCACCGCCGCGACAACGACCCAGCAGGGTCGCTCCGAGCAGGGCGCCGAGCGCCGCGCGGCGATCCTGGCCGCCACCGTGCGCCTTCTGGTCCGTGACGGCCTTGCGTCGGTGACCCACCGCGCGGTGGCGCGCGAGACCGGCGTGCCGCTCGCGGCGACGACCTATTACTTCGCCTCCAAGGACGAGCTCGTCGGCGAGGCGCTCGCGATCCTGGTCGAGGACGAGATCCGCCGCGTCTCAGAGCGCGCCGCCGCGCTCGGCGACGACATCTCATCGCCCAGCCGCTCCGCCGCCGCGGTTGCCGAGGTCCTGTTCCCCGACGCTGAGGCCGCGGGCGGGCTGCTCGCCAAGTTCGAGGTGTACCTGGAGGCCGCTCGCCGGCCCGGGCTGCGGGCCACAGCCGCCCACTGGCAGCGCGAGTTCACGCGGCTCGCCGAGGGAGCGCTCGCACTCGCCGGGGCCTCCGACCCGAAGCGCCTCGCTCCGCTCCTCGTCGCCGGCGTCGACGGGATGCTCGTCCACCGGCTCTCCGAGGGCATCGACCACCTCGAGGTGGAGCACCTCCAGGCGCAGCTCGAGCAGCTCTTCGAGCTGGTTCTTGCAGCCGATTGAGCGCCGTCTGACTGGCGCTACCATCCCTCGTCCAATGCGGGCGGCGGACGCACTCTGCGAAGCACTCAAGGCCGAAGGGGTCAAGCACGTCTTCGGCATCCCCGGCGGCGCCAACCTGCCGACATACGACGCGATCTACGACGCCGACTTCGAGCACATCCAGGCCCGCCACGAGCAGGGGGCCGGACACGCCGCCGAGGGCTACGCGAAGGCCTCCGGCAAGGTGGGCGTGGCGCTCGCCACCTCCGGGCCGGGCGCCACCAACCTGGTCACGGCGATCGCCGATGCGTTGATGGACTCGGTGCCGACCGTGTTCATCACCGGCCAGGTCCGCACCGACCTGATCGGCACCGACGGCTTCCAGGAGGCCGACGTCACCGGGATCACGCTGCCGATCGTCAAGCACTCGTTCCTGGTCACCGACCCGCGCCAGATCCCCGAGTACATCCACAGCGCCTTCCACATCGCCAAGACCGGCCGGCCCGGACCGGTCCTGGTCGACATCCCGCAGGACCTGTCGCGGGCGGAGATCGACTACGAGCCCGCGACCGGCGCGCCTGAGCTGCCCGGCTACAAGCCGCCACTCGAAGGCAACATCAAGCAGATCCGGATCGCCGCGAAGGCG
Organism: uncultured bacterium; assembly: GCA_963753385.1. Lineage (GTDB taxonomy): Bacteria > Actinomycetota > Thermoleophilia > Solirubrobacterales > 70-9 > JALZKA01. The sequence continues at coordinate 1,060,277 of CAVWCC010000008.1, read as the reverse complement.
CTCGCAAACTCGCGCCGGCCGGTGATCTACGGCGGCGGCGGGATCATCAACGCCGAGGCCTCCGAGGAGTTCCGCGAGTTCTGCGCCTCCGACGACTTCCCCGTCACCCTGACCGTGATGGGCCTCGGCGCCTTCCCGGCGCCGCACGAGCAATGGCTCGGCATGCTCGGCATGCACGGCACCCGCGCGGCGAACTATGCGATGGACGAGGCCGACCTGATCGTCTGCGTCGGCGCGCGCTTCGACGACCGGATCACCGGCAAGCTCTCGGAGTTCGCGCCGCGCGCCAAGTTCGTCCACATCGACGTGGATCCCGCTGAGATCGGCAAGAACGTCCCGGCGCACATCCCGATCGTGGGCGATGCCAAGGACGTGCTGCCGAAGCTCCTGCGCGAATACCGCGCGCTCAAGGCGGACCGCGAGCGCCTCGCCGACTGGTGGCAGCGGATCCGCGCCTGGCAGGCCGAGTACCCGCTCCGCTACGAGGACTCCACCGATTCGGAGATCAAGCCGCAGTTCATGGTCGAGGCCATGTACGAGGCCACCGGGGGCGAGGCGATCATCACCTCGGACGTCGGCCAGCACCAGATGTGGGCCGCGCAGTACTACCACTTCTCAAAGCCGCGCCGGTGGCTCAACTCCGGCGGCCTCGGGACGATGGGATTCGGCCTCCCGGCAGCGATCGGCGCCAAGGTCGCCTGTCCCGACGACACCGTCGTCTGCCTCGCCGGCGACGGCAGCCTGATCATGAACTCGCAGGAGATGGCCACCGCCCACCGCCACGACATCCCCGTCAAGGTCTTCCTGATGAACAACGGCCACTTCGGCATGGTTCGCCAGTGGCAGGAGCTCTTTTGGGAGGAGCGCTACCAGTCGGTCGAGATGGGACCCAGCCCCGACTGGGAGAAGCTCGCCGACGCCTACGGCTGGACCGGGATGCGCTGCGACGACAAGGGCGAGCTGCGCGACTCGATGCGCGCCGCGCTCGAGGCCGACGGGCCCGTGCTCCTCGACGTCCACGTGACGCCGAATGAGAACTGCTACCCGATGATCCCCGCGGGCCACGCGGCGCGCGACATGGTGGGGTAGCTGGTAGCTGGTGGCTGGTAGCTGGTGACGAAGGACGAAGGCGATGGGTGAGCCCGGCACTCCGGATGTGGTCAAGCTCGAGGATCTCGAGGCCGCCAGCGTGCTGACCGGCCGCAAGCACATCCTCAGCCTCCTGGTCGAGAACCGCCCGGGCGTCCTGGCCCGGATCGCCGGCCTGTTCTCCCGCCGCGGGTTCAACATCGACACACTCGCCGTCGGGCCGACCGAGGACCCCGACGTCTCGCGCGTGACCCTCACGCTCGACGGGGCCGTCCACCCGATCGACCAGGTCACCAAGCAGCTCCACAAGCTCGTCAACGTGATCAAGATCCGTGACATGGAGCCCGACTCGACGGTCGCGCGCGAGATGGCGCTCTTCCGGGTGAACGCCGCGGTCGAGAACCGCGCCGAGATCATGCAGTTCGCCGAGATCTTCGGCGCCAACATCGTCGACGTCTCGCGGCGGAGCCTGACGATCGAGGTCACAGGCTCCCAGGACAAGATCGACTCGTTCGAGCGCATGGTCCGCACGCACGGCCTGATCGAGATGGCCCGCACCGGCGAGGTTGCGATCGCCAAGTCGCGGCCGGACAGCTGATCGCACAGGCGGACAGCCTTCTAGCCCAGCTCGAACCCCTCCTTGCTCGCGCGCCCGCGGCCGAGCGGCGGCTCGTGAGTGCGACCGTCGAGGTCGAGTCCGCGGACCCGGCGGCTCTCGCATTCGCCTCACGGCTTGCGGGCGACCGCTGGTTCTGCTGGGAGGAGCCCGACCGGGGCTTCGCGCTTGTAGGAGTCGGCTCGGCCGCGGAGGTCGTCGCGCGCGGAGCCGCCCGGTTCGCGGACGTCGCGGCCGACTGCGCCCGCACGCTGACGAACCGGCTGTCTGAGGAGCCAACCGACCTTCCCGCGGGGGCGGGGCCGACCTGGGTTGGCGGCTTCGCGTTCGACCCCGGCGGCGGCGCGGTCCCGGAGTGGTCGTCGCTGCCGCCCGCGATGCTCGTGCTGCCGGAGGTGTCGCTCCTCCGCGACGAGGGCCGGGCCCTGATCACGGTGAATGTGGCTCTCGAGTCGGGCGCGGACCCGAACGAGGCTTCGGGCCGGATCCGCCGTCGACTCGCGAGTCTCAGCACCGAGCCACTGCCGATGCTCGATCCAGCGCCGTCCGGCCAGGTTCGGGTCGCCAGCGTGGCCGACCCGGGGACCTTCGAGGCGGCGGTCGCCGAGGCGGTCGAGCGGATCCGGGCGGGCGAGCTCGACAAGGTCGTTCTCGCGCGTGAGGTCCGGGCGGAGGCACCGCGTGCCCACGATCCCGCCGCGCTGTTCGGGGCGCTGCGCGAGCTCTTTCCCTCGTGCTTCTGCTTCTGCGTCGGAACGCCGGAGGCGGCGTTCCTGGGCGCGAGCCCGGAGCTCCTGATTCGCCGGCGCGGCGCAGGAGCGCAGACGGTTGCGCTCGCGGGGTCGACCCGCCGGAGCGCCGACCCCTCGGTCGACGACCACCTGGGTGAGCAGCTCCGGGTATCGGGCAAGAACCGGTCCGAGCACGAGATCGTCGTCCGGCGGATCGAGCGCGCGCTGAAGCCGCACTCGGTCTGGGTCGAGACCGGAGGTGAGCCCGTGCTGATCAGGGTCGCGAACATCCAGCACCTCGCGACGCCGATCCACGCGCAGCTGGCGGACTCGCGCTCGGCGGTCGAGCTGGCCGGCGTCCTGCACCCGACGCCGGCGATCGGCGGCGAGCCGCGCGACCGGGCGCTCGCCGCTATCCCCGAGCTCGAGGGCATGGACCGCGGCTGGTACGCCGGGGCGATCGGCTGGATGGACGCCGCCGAGGACGGCGACTTCTGCGTCGGCATCCGCTCGGCGCTGCTCCGCGACCGCACCGCCCACGTCTTCGCCGGCAACGGGATCGTCGCCGACTCCGATCCGGCCGAGGAGCTGGCCGAAACCGAGCTGAAGCTCGGCGCGCTGTTGCCACTCCTGACCGGCTGACGCCCCGTTTACACTGCTGCGGATGCTCGTACGGGTGGGACTTCTGGCGGCGACCGGCACGCTTGCCTTCGCGGCGACGGCGATGGCCGGGGGCGCGGCCACCCGCTTTGCGGAACCGGGTGGCAATGGTGCCGAGCCCTGTCTCACCGGCGACCCGTGCAGCCTTCAGGACGCGGTGGAGGACGCGCCGGTCGGCGCCCTGGTCCTGTTGAAGCCCGGGGTCTACGCGGAAACGGACACGGTCTCGGTCGCCAACAACGTGGACGTCCAGCCCGCAGAGGACGGCGAGCCGGACGGCGTAGTGATCGAATCGACCGCGGCAATCGCGGTGCACGTCGCGTTCAGCTCAACGAGCTCGCAGCTCAACGAGTTCAGCATCGACCATTCGTCGACTGCCCCCTCGGAGACCTACGGCCTTCAGCTCGAGGGTGGCTCCGCGGAGCGCCTCTTCGTGCACTCGGACGGCGCGGTCAACATCACCTGCTACGTCACGGGGCTGCTCCGGGACAGCGTCTGCGAGAACGCGTCCGACAGCGGGGGAGCGGCGGCGGGATTCTTCAGCCCGGTCGACTTGACAGGCAAGCTGGTCAACGTGACCGCGGTCGCGACCAGCCCGAACGGGACCGGCGTGTTCCTGAGCGCGACCGCCGCCGGCGCCGACGCAGTGCTCACCGCGCGAAACGTCATTGCCCAGGGTGCAGCGCAGGATCAGTTCGCCACCGCCTCGGACGTCGGAACGGCGGACCTCGATCTCGCCAACTCGAACTTCGACACGCTGACGATCGTCGACGGCGCCACCGGCACGCTGGCAACGGAGAACGACAACCAGTCGGCGCCGCCGCTTCTCGACGGCGGCTATCGCCAACTCCCCGGCTCGCCAACGATCGACAGCGGTGATACCAGTGAGCCTGCCCTCGGGAGCGGCGACATCGACTTCGGCCCGCGAGTCGAGAACGGCGTCGTTGACATCGGGGCGGACGAGTCCGACGGCGTCACGCCCGACACCGAGATCACCAAGAACCCGCCGAAGCGCACGAAGAAGCGCACCGGCGCGTTCGAATTCGGAAGCGACGAGGCGGCCGTCGACTTCGACTGCAAGATCGACGGCAAGCCGTTCAAGCCGTGCGACTCGGGCGCCATCAAGTACAAGCGCTTGAAGCGCAAGAAGCACGCGTTCCAGGTCCGCGCCGACGATGGGTTCAACGTCGATGCGACCCCGGACACATACACCTGGAAGGTCCGCAAGAAGCGATAGGGCACGGTTAGGGTGCGGCGCATGGCATCGCTCCCGCGGCCGGTCGTCGAGGCGGTTGCCCGGTACACCGTGAGGCCGTTGTGGGCGGTTCCCCCGCGTGCGAGGCGCCGGGTGTCGGAACTGCTCGCGAAGGCGAGCCTCATCCCCGACGGGGCGGAGGTGTCCCGCCAGGCGCGGGGCGGCGTCTTCGGCGACCTCGCGAGGCCGGCGGGCGATCTCCGGCCTGCACGGGTCCTCTATCTGCACGGCGGGGCGTACGAAGTGGGCTCGCCGACCACCCACCGGAACGTCGTCGCAACCCTCGCGCTCCGCAGCGGGCTCCCCGTGTTCTCGGCGGACTACCGGCTGGCGCCCGAGCATCCAGCGCCGGCCGCCCTGGAGGACGCGCTGTCCGCCTACGAGGCGATCCTCACGGAATCGGAGGAGGTGGCGCTGGCAGGCGACTCGGCGGGCGGTGGGCTCGCGGTGGCGCTTGCGGTGGCGGCACGCGATCGGGGGCTCCCCGCGCCGACGCGTATCGCCCTGATCTCGCCCTGGGTCGACCTCACGCTGTCGGGCGCCAGCATCACGGAGAACGACGGAAGGGACGCGCTGCTGACTCGCAGCTCCCTGGAGCGCGGCGCGGAGGGCTACGCGGCGCGGCTCGGCGTCGAGGACCCGATCTGCTCGCCGATCCGCTCGGACCTCTCGGGGCTGCCGCCGCTTCTTATCCACGCCGGCGCCAACGAGTTGCTGCTCAGCGATGCGCGAGCGCTCGCTGCCCGTGCCGGCGAGGTGGGGGTGGACGCCGAGCTCCGTGTCTTCGACGACCTCTGGCACGACTTCCACCTCCACGCCGGAATGTTGGCCGACGCCGACGTGGCGCTGGCCGAGATGGGCGCCTGGCTTACGAGCTAGGCGTCTGGGGCGATAGGCGTCGAGGGGGCTGATAACCGACGGTTTGACCGCTTTGCATGGAAAGCGCATACCTCCGGCCCGCGCGGTGCGGCCGGCGCGATGTCGCGGGGAGTCGGTGCTTGCGCTGGGCGCAAACCCGCGTGAGAGCATGGATGTCACCGTCGTCTACTGAGGGGGACCCACCGTGCTCGCAGGGATTCGTAGGTAGCCCATGTCGCAGGCCAACGTGGAGCGCTTCGAGCTGGCAGTTGCCGCGCTCAACCGCGGCGACATCGAAGCCGTGCTGAAGGACCTGCACCCGGCGGTCGAGTGGCATGCGTTCCTTGAGGAACTGTTGGGCGGCGCGGGCATGGTCTACACGGGGCACGCGGGCGTCCGCGACTTCTTCAGAGAGTTCGGTGAGTCCTTCGACCAGCTCTACTGGGAATACCCGGATGTCCGCGACCTTGGCGACCGGGTCCTCGCGATTGGCACCTTCCGCGCACGCGGCCGGGGCAGTGGCATCGAGGCCGAGGTGCCGCTGGGTGCGCTTGTCACCTTCGAGCACGGCATGGTGACTGTGGTGTGGAGCACCGGGGACCCCAGCGAAGCCCTCGAAGCCGTCGGGCTGCTGGCGTAGGCAATGTCGCAGGAGAACGTCGAGATCGTTCGCAATGCCATTGAGGCGTTCGGGCGCGAAGGTGTCGACGGGAGCCTGCGCTACTACCACCCCGAGATCGAGTGGACCACGACGGAGGCGTTGATCGGGGGAGGCACCTTTCGCGGCCACGGGGGCCTGCGCCGGTACTTCGGAACCTTCGAAGACGAGTTCGACGATCTCCGAATCGAGCCGGACAAGTTCATCGACGCTGGCGAGCAGGTGATCGGCTCGGTGCGGATCAGCGGGCGGGGCAAGGCGAGCGGCACCCCGGTGGAACTGACGCTGGTCTCGGTCGGCTCGCTGCGGTCCGGCCTGGTCTACCGCGTCCGTAACTACCCGGACATGGCCGCCGCTCTTGAAGCCGCCGGGATGTCCGAGTAGGCGATGTCGCAAGAGAACGTCGAGCAGCTCATCCGCCGCGCTACCGATGCGTACAACCGCCGTGATGCCGACGGGATGTTGGAGGAGTGGGCGCCCGACGCCGTCGTGGACTGGTCCAACGCTCGCACATTCGAGGCGGGCGTCTACCGGGGGCACGACGAGATCCGGGCGTTCACTGAGGGGTTCCTCGCGGCGTGGGAGGAAGTTCGGATCGAGATCGTCGATGGGCCGGTAGAGGTCGAGGACGGCCTCTGGATGCTTGAGAACGTGACCTACCTGCAAGGACGCGAGGGCATCAAGGTTCAGGCTCGGAGCGCTTGGCTGATCACGATTCAGGACGGGAAGCAAACCTCACTCACCCTCTATCAGACGAAGCAGGAAGCCCTCGAAGCCGCCGAGCTTGAGGAATAGGCGATGTCGCAGGAGAACGTTGAACTGGTCTACCGATCCATCGACGCGTTCAACCGCCGCGATCTCGATTCCTTCCTCGCGCTCTGCGACGCCGACGTTGAGTACTCCTCCCGCATCGTGGACCTGGAGGGCGGCGGCCCCTACCGCGGCCACGACGGCATGCGAACCTGGTGGGCGGGCCTCCTCGCGATTTCCCCGGACTTCAGGGTGGACATCGAGGAGGTGCGAGACCTTTGTGACGTCACCCTCACGCGGCTCCGCGCTCACGGCCGCGGAGCGGGGAGCGACGTGCCCATGGAGCAGACGCAATGGCACGTCGGTGAGTGGCGCCACGGGAAGGTGATCTGGAGCCGGGTAGTGCTGAGCGAGGCTGAGGCCCTCGAAGCCGCCAGGCTCGCGGAGTACGGTATTCGGGACGTTCGGCTTCGGCCGGCGGAGGCCGGCGACGTTCCGAGGATCACCGAACTCGTCCAGGCAGCCTACGGGCCGTTCGCCGAGCGCCTGGGCAGGCTGCCGAGGCCGCTGACCGACGACTATGGCGAAGTGGTCGGCCGCGGGCGCACGACCGTTGCCGAGCGCGAGGACCAAATCGTCGGGCTGGTCGTTCTGGGCATCGACGACGAAGGATTCCTGGTAGACAACGTCGCCGTCGACCCCGCGCATCACCGGACAGGGGTCGGCAGAGCGCTACTCGAGCACGCCGAGGCCTCGGCGCGGCAAGCCGGCTTCGACTCGATCTACCTCTACACCGCCGACGCGGCGACCGAAAACTTGGAGCTGTACGAGCGGGTCGGGTACGTCGAGTATGCCCGCCGCGTCTACGAAAGCGTCACCCTGGTCTACCTCCGCAAGGCGCTCCGCTGAGACCCCGAGAGGTACCGCTTTGGACGAAAGGCGCAATAAGGGCGCGCACACCGCGCGCTAATGGCGGCGCTCTACGCCGTGGCCGAGCTTGCCGCGATGAAGGAGAAGCGCGAGAGCGTGTACGAAAGTCGCGCGATCTGGTGTCGGCCGGGTAGCGGCGGGTATTTTGGCGGGGCTGGCGACCGCGACCGCCGGTGAGCCGAAACGCCAGCACAGAGAAAATGCGACCCGCCGACGGCACGACTTTGCCAAGAGGAGCCGCCGGACGGGCCTCCTCGGAGAGCAAGGATGATTCCCCGAGCACGGGTCAACCTAGCCGACCGGTTTTCACCCCCTGTAAGCCATGGACTACTCCTCAATCCCGGCGGCTTCGGGTCAGGTCAGCCCGTTGCCCCCGCCCGTTCGCTCCTCACGGCGGAGCTGGTACGCCCAGCCAAACGAGAGGACAGCGATAACCCCGGCGATCACGGTGATGATGATCGCGTCCCAGGTGACGGCGAGAACCGCCGCACCGAGGTTGATCACCCCCGTCCAAAGCCACCATCGAGCGTCCTTGCTTCGCAACACGTCGGCCCCGCAGTATCCCCCCGGGGAGGGTCGAAAACCAGTCTGGCGCGATCTCAAAGAGCCGAGTGGCTCTCCGCGAGTGAAATGTGATGCGAGACGGATAGTTCCGCTTTTCATGGAAAGCGGCTATTTCAGATCTGATCACTCAGCCACGACGCGGTAGCTGTGCCCCGCCGCGATGAGGCGGTCGGCGAGAACGTGGCCCATGGCTGAAGCGGGCGTGAGCACGCCCGCTGCGTCGGGGAGATCGTCGAGCGCCAAGCAGAGCGCGCTTTGGCCGAGCATCACCGCCGTCGCCTTATAACCGGGGTCGCCCTGGACGCGGATTTCGCAGCGAAGCCGCTTGCCGCTGCTCGTCGTTGCGTGGATGTCGATACTGAAGAACCCGCGCTCCCTGGTGCTTTCGTCGGGTCCCTCGCCGGGGTCCGGGAGAACGCGGTCGAGCACCTGACGAGCACCCGGGGTAGCGAGGCCCGCGAACCCGCCGACGATGCCCCCCGCGACTGCGGCGGCCTTGGCGAGGCCGAGCGGCCCATCGCCCGTGAGCATGAGCTCGCGATAGCGGAACTGGCGGCCGTAGGCGTGATCCCGCAGCGCGTTACTGCGGCGCACGACGCGTGTGTTGACGCTGCCCATCACGAACGGCGCCAGCCAGCCGCCGAGGCGGTCGTCATGGAGCGGCTTCATGGAGTCCCGCTCGGAGCCGAGATCGGGCTCCGCCTCACGGTCCGGGCTGAGGGCGTACGGATCGGCCAACACGCGGCGGCTCGGCGGGTCCTTCTTCACCGTGTCGACCGCCGTTCGCGCCGAGTCGATCGTCCCTCCGCTCGCGGCGCCCTTCATGGCCTTGAGCACGAAGGACGTCTTCTCGAGCTCCCCATGACCGCCCGCCTGCGCCGCCTCATGCAGGAGCAGCGTGCCGATGTCGGACGGGATCGAGTCGAAGCCGCAGGTGTGGACGATCCGGGCCCCGCTGGCCCGCGCCTCGGCGTCGGCGGCGTCGATCGCCCAGCGCATGAACAGCACCTCGCCGGTGAGGTCGGCATAGTGCGTCCCCGCGGCCGCACAGGCCTCGACGAGCGGCTTGCCGTACTTGAAGTAAGGGCCGACCGTGGTCGCTACGACGCGCGCAGACTCCGCCAGCGCCGCGACCGCATCGCGATCCTGGCAGTCGGCGATTACAAGCGGCCAATCGACGCCGAGCTCGGCCCGCGTCTGCTCAAGCTTGGCCTGAGAGCGGCCGCCGAGTGCTATCCGGACATCGGGCAGCGCGTGCGCGGCGAGGTACCCGGCGGTCAGTACTCCTACGAAGCCGGTCGCCCCGTAGACGACGATGTCGTGGTCGCGGACGGATCCAGTCACGTCAGCAACCTACCCCAGGCTTTCTCCACGCTCTAAGCAGGCTTAGGGCCCGGGCATCGGATCGGACAGCCAGCAGGACTTGGCCCTGGATTTTCTAACTCCACAACGGCCCGGGGCCCTGCGTCCCTAGTAGTAGTGACGCCGGCCGCCCACTGCGCGGCCAATTGCGCCCAATATCCAAAAGATCACGCCTAGGACGACCAAGATGCCACCGATTATCCAAAGGATGGCGCTGTCGACAATAAGCGCGAGGATGAACAAGACGATTCCAAGAGTGATCACGGGTCTCTCCCATGCCTGGGGGTATTCGTCAGTAATCCGACCCTATCCGCCGAGGCGGCCCCCCGCGATAACGCGTGCGGCTCGCTACCTGCCAGATAGCCCGTGGACGGCGATTCGGGCCACGTCGCCCGCCTACACTTCTGCTCATGCTGCGGTTCAGCACCTTGCTCGCCGCAATGATCGGCTGCTTCGCGCTGCAATACGCCTCAGAGGACGCGCGCGGAGCCTACGGGGCGAACAGTGCGGGCTGTGACATCACCAAGCCGCAGCTCACCACTGCCCCCGGCACCCCTGGCCCGAACTACTGGATCGCGCAGGACGGTCTGTTCGCCGCCGCCGGACAGAAGGCCATCTACGCCGGTCTGCCTCGCAAAGCGCGGCACGAGCCTCCCGGCACATATCCGATGGATCTGCGGCGGGACGGGTCTATCGAGGGAAAGGTTCCGTGGTTCCGCGAGAGCAGCGCCTACGGGAAACTCCGCGTCAGGGGAACCCGACGGCCGGGTCGGGATCGGATGCGTGGCCGCTACGACAACCACCTAGGTCCTGAGAGCGAGGTCATTCCGGGCGCCCTCGTGTTTCCCGGCCGAGGCTGCTGGCATCTCACGGCAAGGTCTGGAGAGGCGACGCTCGAAGCGACCGTCTGGGTGATCAAAGTCAAGTAGATGAGTCTTAGCCCTCAAGCGTCGGAGGGGCTTCGTTTCTGCTGACTAGCGCTTTGGACGAGAAGCGGCTTTTTCGCTTCGCATGGAGAGCGGCATTCCGCTTGTCGCGAGATACGCACGCCGGTACCCGAGCACGCCGGGCCCGGGTCAAGTCGATCAGTTCGTCGACGCCTCTCGATCTCGACCGAAGGGCTGTGGGCCAGGCCCCCGCCGATGAACCTAGAGCCCCGTGACTCCGCCGTACTCGTCCCGCTGCCAGTCGGCCGTGGCGCGCTCCAACAACTCCAGCCGGGGGATCCCGGTGACGACGGAGTAAGCGTCGAGGATCGCGTCGATGAGCGGGTCGGCCGGCAACGCCTGGCCGGTCTCCAGCCGGGAGACGGTCGCCGTGCTCGACCCCGCACGGTCGGCGATCTCTCGCTGCGTCGCGCCAGCGCGCTCACGAGCGGCGCGCAAGACGGGGCCCGCGTAGTCGAGCAACCGCCGGGTTGACACAGCCGGGTCAGCTTACGCCAGGTGTAAATCGGGGTTCTAGGATCAGCCTCCAAGCCGCCCCGGGGGGATCCGGGGAATAGGGCGCCGAAGGGAGACATCTCGTGTTCGAGCGAATCAAACGCGCGCTCGCCGTCGCGCTTGCAACGATGGGACTCGCGGCGGTCGCAGCGGTTCACGCCGAGGCAGCGACGGACAGCGGGCGCACTGCCAAGGTCGTGACCAACGAGCGCGGTGGCACCCTTCGCGTCGAGGTGACCGCTCGCGGCGGCATCGCGCTCTGGGTCACCGCCGTCGACTGCGACGGCTCCGGGCCCGCGATCTGGGTCCATCGGGGGACGCAGCATCAGAAGCTGGTGTACCGGCTGCCGGACGAAGATTGCAAGACGCTGACTAAGGCCCGCGCGATGCGTGGGCGCGTGCGCATCCGCGTTACCTAGAGGCGAAACGCGGTCGGGGGGAACTCCGCCGCGCTCGTTCCAGGAACGTCGACCGAGGAGTGATTTGTGGGCTGGATAGCGAATTCGCGTCAAGCGCTTCGTGAGCGGCGAGACCGGCGACCCGCCTTTACTCAGCAGCAGATGGTCGCAGCGTGTGATTCGCTGGCCCCTCGAAGCCGCCGGGCTGAGGGTCACCGGAACCGGATCACGGAGGGAATGAGAATGAAGCTCAGATGTCTCGCGTTGCTCCTCGCAGTGGGAAGCACGTTAGGAGTGGGTAGTACAGCCGCGCTCGGGCGGGCTCCCACAACGCTCACAATCGACAGCTCGGTGGAGGTGGAGGACGGGTACTGGGTCGATAGTGGCCGGATGATCACCCGCGTGCCTTGTGATGAACGACCCGTCAAGCTGATCGGTAAGCGCCCGAATGGCACCACGAGGCTGCTCGACTGGGACCTCACCAGCCTTCCCGGAAATGCCTGGGCCACGAAATCAAGGCGTACCGGGTTCGAAAAGGTGACTGCGAAGGTGAGGCGGACCAAGCGGTGCGAGGGGGACTCTGTGCTTGTGTTCCCAAGTCCCGGTTAATACCCGCCAAGAGTGCCGCTTTGCATCGCGATCTCAACCGATCGCTGCACCAGCCTGACGGCTCGCATCGTTCCACCTGGTCCGAGCGCTGTCGACGTCAGCGCTCGGCGAGCTTCTCGGCCGGGGTCGCAAAGCCCCTCGCCGCACGCAGCAGGGCGCTAATCGGCTGGAGCGGTCCGCTCGGGGTTGGCCGCAAGTCGCGACTGACCCCGCGGTCGATCCCGTTTGCCTCGGAGTGAGTTGCCTCGCCGCGCTAGTCGCGTGTCGGCGTAAGGGCGCTCCTCAGCCAGAATTGTTGGCCGCAGGGCCAGCTCAACTAGCTTACTCCTAGGGGTCGGGTGGCGCGAGCGAGTTTGGGAGCTACCGCTTAGGACGAGAAGCGGTTAGTCGCTCCGCATGGAAAGCGGCACATTCTGCGAGATACTGCGCGGGCGATGTCGGAGGAGCACGTGGAGATCGTGCGGCGCATCTACGACGAGGGGCTGATCGATCGAGATCCTGAAAAATGGCTCCTCGAACTGGCCACCCCGGACGTCGAATACGTCAATCCCCCGTATGCGGTCGAACCGGGAGTTCGCCATGGACCCGACGCCGTGGTTCGAGCGATGCGCGGTTTCGCTGAGGTGTGGGAGAACTCCCGGCACGAGCTCCACGAGCTCTTCGATGGTGGCAACGTCGTCGTTGCCTCCGTTAGCTGGTACACCCGCAGCCGAGGAAGCGAAAGCGAGCTCCTCCAGGAGGAGGCCCATACCTGGGGTCTCCGAGAGGGCAGAATCACGCGGTTCGAGTGGGGTAAGGATCTCGGAACGGCCCTCGAAGCCGCCGGCATGCGGGAGTCGGGGAGTTAGCGCTGCTGGACGATGCCAGCGCGAGGAATACACCACGTTGATCTGGCCGTCGCCGACGTTGAGCGCTCGCTCGCCTTCTATCTCGAGCTGCTTGGGCCGCTCGGATGGACCGAGCAGGTCAGGTATCCGACCTACAGAGGCACGGAGGAGGTCGTCTACCTTGTGCGACAAGGAGTCGGTGACGACGGCCCAGAGCTCGATTACTTCGGCGGGATCGGCCTGCGCCCAGCCGACGGCGGCACCCACGACTACTACGGCGTTGGCATCGAGCACTTCGCCATCGAGGTTGATCGGCGAGAAGAGGTTGAAGAGGCGCACGCACGCTGCCTCGCAAGCGGCGCGAGCATTCACTTCCCGCCCGAGGAGGATCGCGACCTGCCTGGCTACTACGCGTTCTTCGCATTCGACCCCGATGGGGTTCGAGTCGAAGTGTTCTGCTGGCCGCGCGGACTGTCGTAGTCGCTCGACTGCCGCATGGACGAGGAGCGGAGGGTAGGTCGCGGGAAGCTCGGGGCTCCACCACGAAGGAGGAGTCATGAACTCGGAGTCGTTGCGGTACTCCCGCCGACCCCCCGCCAACAAGGGCCGTCACTATCCTGCCGATCCGCCCCGAGTCGAAGAGATAGTCGCCGTCATGCGCCAAGCCGGGGTGCGACCTCACGGCCTACGAGTTCGTGGTCTGATCGTCATCGTCTGGCGAGCTGGGCTTCGTATCGCGGAGGCGTTGGGGCTCGCTGAGACCGACCTCGATCCCGGACAGGGTTCGGTCCTCGTTCGCGCCGGCAAATGGGCGCAGGCGGGTAGTCGGCATGGACGCTTGGGGTTGGGAGCAGCTTCGACCCTGGCTCGAGCACCGGCGCCGCTCCCTGTGGGGCCGCTCTTCTGCGTCGATCACGCCCTGCGCCGGCTGGTTTGGCATGCCGGGTTCGCCAGCGTTTTCGCGTCCTCGCTGCCCAGGCTGGCGTTCGTCGAGCTTCGCGCCTCATCAGCTCCGCCACGCTCACGCGGTCGAGATGGCCAGGGAAGGCGTGCCATTCAACGTGATCCAACGTCAACTCGGTCACGCCAATCTAGGCGTCACGTCGGTCTACCTGCAGGGGATCGACACTGCGGAGATCGTCGAGACCGTGCGCGCGCGCTGCGGACCCGTCATCCCAGCGGCTGCCGCGCTCCTAGCGTGGCGTAACGCTCCTCGTCCGACGCAGCCTGGCTCAAGGGTCGAAGTGGTGAAACAGGCTGATGCAGCCGTCCAGATGAGGCGGGGTACTTCCGTGCTCGAGGTACCTCAGGCGGTCGGCGACCAGCATCCCCGGCTGTCGACGGCGACCCGGTACGGGACCTCGCCGCTCAATTGGCTGCTATCAAAGATCGGACAGGTCCAGTCGGATTCAGCGTCCACGCATCCTCAAACGCGCCGATGAACTCGATTGACCGGGCTAGTGATCCTCCATCTACGCCGAGGATCGGGGTCGGTCGGTAGGCAAACGCGGCCATCGCGAGCAAGAGCAAAAGCACGAGACCAATGACGACTAGGCTCTGCCGCCGTTCGCTGAACCCAGCCATCGCCGGAGCGTAATCCCCGCGTCGAGGGCGACACCCCCAGGTTACCGCTTTTCGTCCAAAGCGATACTTCTGAGGTTCTCGCGCAGCCCGGCGGCGTCGAGGGCATCGACTGGGTTCAGTTGACGCGAATGCTTGTCGCACGCCCTCGTTCGACCTCCCACAGGTGGCGACCTCGCGCTAACTGAATGCCGCTGCCGCCGCCCTCGGCGATGAGTAGCGCCAGGACGACGATCCCGGTCGATGTTGCGGCTAAACGAGCTGTTCGGACCAGGCTTCGTGCCGACCCGAAGACCAAGAATGCCGAAGGCCTGGTTCCTTGACGAGGAAATGCCGAGTATGCGGACGTGACGCGCGTTACCGACCCCCACGCCTTCCCCGAATTCGCGCACCGAACCGTGCCTCACGGTGACGCCGTCGTGGCCGTCGTTGACGACCCCGACGTCGCAGATCGAGACGCAGTCTTCGGTGGGTTCGCCGTCGCCGTCGATCCGGTGGCCGTCCAGATCGAGGGTGATCGCGTACAAGTCTACCTCAGCGACGATGGCAGCCAGATGACCGTTGTACACATACATGCTGATTCCGCGTCCCTCGAGTACCACATGGACGTAGCCGGACCCGTGTTTCGAAGATTGGCGGACCTCATCACGCTGTCATCCATCCGTATCTATGGCGAGCCGAGCGAGAAAGCGCTGAGGCAGTTGCACGACAAGGCGGTGTCGTTGGGGGAGGGAGATGTGAGCGTTCATCGCCTCCATTCCGGATTCAGCCGCTTTGTGTCTGATTGAAGACCTTGCGGAAGGCAGCGCTCCTCTCTGCGCGAAACGCAGGAGCCTCGTCGGCATTCCGCAGTCCTTGTATTCCGATCTCGTCCAACGATATTCGCGAGAGTTCTCTCGCCGCCGGGCGCATCACGGTGGCCGTCCAGATCGAGGGTGATCGTCGTCGAAGCTCCGACTCACGATGCCGATTGTTCATCGCAGGTTGACGAGGTCGCTGTCGAGCGTCGTGCGTCCGCGGTCGGGGGCTCCGCGGCACGGTCGATCGATGACGCCGGCGGTGTGGAGCCGGACTGCGAGGCCTGGTCGTCGCAGTCCGGGCCGCCCGGGATCTCATCGCCACAGCTGACAGCGGTTCGCGAACGCCTGGCCGCACGAAGGCCAGTCCGCCCGCGAAAGCGAGCGCCAGGATCGCCAGGAAGCTGCGCCGAGCCATCGACTTCCTCCCCGTTGGTTGAGGCGCGGGCTCCGTCCCGCGCCGCACGACACTACACCCCCGACTTACACCTGGTGTAACCCTGACCTGACCGCTTTCCATGCAAAGCGGTCAAACCGGTGGTTCGGTAATTCAGACCCCTCGTCGCCTATCCCCTAGGCGTCTGGGGCGTCGAGCGCGATCCTGATCGCCTGGGCCGCGCTCTCCCAGAGCGCACGGTGCACCGCCACGTTTGCGCGCCGGTCGACCTTAGCCTCGGCGATCACGTGCCGGTCGCGGGGCAGGTTCTGTACGTCGGTCGGCTGCGCGATCAGGCGGTGCTCGATCCCGTGGAGCGCGGCGAGCACCGCCAGGTTGAGGCCAAGCGGGGTTCCGAAGAGCGCTTCGAACTCGGCGCGCTCGACCTGCTCGGCCTGCGGTAGGAACTCGAAAATCCCCCCACCATCGTTGTTGAGGACGACCAGGCGCACCGGGGTCTCGACCTGACGCAGGGCGGCGAGCCCGTTTGAGTCGTGGTGTAGGGCGAGGTCGCCGAGCACGATCCAGGTCGGGCGCTGGCTCGCGATCGACGCGCCGATCCCGGATGAGACGACGCCGTCGATGCCGTTGGCGCCACGGTTCGAGAGAAACAAGACGTCGGCCGAGCTAGACGCGAGGAACCCCTCCTGATCGCGCACGGGCATCGACGAGGCGGTGAAGACGAGGTCGCCGCCCGCGTAGGCGTCGCCCAGGACCGCATGCAACCCCGGCTCCGTGAGCTCGTGCAGACCGGCGAGCTCCGCCGCGATCTCCCGCTCGGCCGCATCCCCGGCTCGCTCCCAGGCGGCGAGCCAGGGGCCTTCCCCTCCAGCGCTCGTGAGCGCCTCGGCCAGCGCGGTCGCCAGCCCGGTGGGATCAGCCCGAAGCACCAACCCGGCTTTTCTCGTCGGCTCGTTCCAGTCGCCCTGTGGGTCGACGACGAGCTGGGCGCAGCCGTCCAGCGAAGCGAGCCATTGGCGCAACGCCTTCGAGGTCGGCGTGTCGCCGAAGCGCAGGACGAGCTCCGCGTCGAGCGCTGCCGGCCGCGCCCGGGCGATCGCGTCGTAGGTCCAGACGACGTTGCTCCGGTCGTGACCGCCAAGGCGCACCTGCGAGGTCGGCTCGGCCAGGATCGGGTAGCCGGTCGCGCGGGCGAGGGCGGCGAGGGCAGGGCCCAGCGCCGGGTCGGTCTGGCGCCCGGCGACGATCAGCCCGCGCTCGGTCTCGCCGAGGTCGGCGGCGATCGCCTTCACGTCCTCGGACCGGAGCGCCGCCGAGGGGCGGTAGACCTCGGTCAGCGCAAGGTCGTTCCCACGTCCAGCGAGCGCCCGCGCGGAGCGCGCCGTGACCTCGCCCTCGCCCGGCGCCGGCCCCAGCGGGTCGCGCCAGGACAGGTTCAGGTGGACCGGGCCGGGCCGGGGGTCGCCGGCGGAAGCGGCGACGGCGCGGCAGGCGGTGGAGCGCATGTGGAGCAGGCCGTCGTCGTCCGCGTCGTGCGTCCCCACCTCGCAGAACCAGCGGACGGCCGAGCCGTAGAGGCCGATCTGGTCGATCGTCTGCCCGGCGCCGACACCGCGCAGCTCCGGCGGCCGGTCGCTGGTGAGCACGATCAGTGAAACCGCGGCCTCATCGGCCTCGCAGACGGCGGGGTGAAGGTTTGCGGCTGCCGTCCCCGACGTGCAGGTGACCGCGACCGGCTTGCCGGTGGCGTTCGCGGCTCCGAGAGCCAGGAACGCCGCAGAGCGCTCGTCGACGACGCTCGTCGTGGCGATCCCGCGCTCCCGCAACAGGGCCAGGGCGACCGGCGTCGAGCGCGAGCCGGGACAGATCACCGCCCGCTCGACCCCCGATCGCGCGAGCTCTTCGACCAGCGCCGATGCGAGTGCTGTGTTGCGGTTGGTCGCGTCCACAGGGCCTGAACCTACCCCGTGATCCGGTGGCGCTCGAGCGCGGCCTCGTCGATCTCGACGCCGAGGCCCGGGCCGTCCGGGAGGTGGAGTTGGCCGTCGCGCAGCTCGCACTCGCGGCTCGCGACGGTCTCGGCGAACAGGCGCTGCGTCGCCAGGCCGTGCGCGATTCCCGGGTCGAGGCCGCCCTCGCGCAGAACCTGGGCCGCGTGTCCCGCGGCGGCGATGCCCACCGGTCCGTCGAGCGCGCTCGACAGATAGGTGGGGAGGACCGCCGCGATCTGGCGCGCCGTGCCCATCCCGCCAACCTTGGAGAGCTTCGCCGTGGCGAACGCGCAGGCCCGGCGCTGGACGGCCCGGTGCGCGTCGGCCTCGTCGTTCACCGACTCGTCGGCGGCGAGGGGGATCGCCACGTCCCCTGCAACGCGAGCCATCCAGCGCAGGCCGGCGACCGGCTGCTCGGCGAGCTCGATGTCATTTGGCTCGAGCGCTTGGAGGATCGCGATCGCCTCGTCGGGCTCCCACGCCTCGTTCGCGTCCACGCGGATCCTCGCGGCGGGGCCGACCGCCTCGCGCACTGCGGCAACCCCGGCCACGTCGTCCCCGGCGCCGAGCTTGAGCTTGAACGTCCGGAAGCCCTCGGCTGCCCAGTTCTGGGCCTGTGCGACGAGGGCGTCCGGTTCGGCCGCGGTCAACGTCGCGTTGGTCTCGACCGGCTTCGCCTCGCTCGCCCGGAGCGTCGTCCAGAGAGGCTCGTCGAGCTCCTTCGCGGCGAGGTCGAACAGCGCGCACTCGAGCGCCGCGGCGGCCGGCGCCGGCAGCTTCCGCGGCCGGACGAGCTCCAGGAAGGTCGCCACGGCAACGGCCAGCGGCTCCTCCACGCCGGGGTTCAGGTCGAGCCCGATCAGCCGCTGTCCCGCCTCGCGGAGCGCCTGGTCCACCTCGGCCACCCCGTCCCCCGCACGAAGCGACAACGGGACCGCCTCGCCCAATCCCTCCGGGCCGTCGTCGGTGCGCAGGCGAAGCAGGACCATCTCGCGCTGCTCGAGCGCCCCCCGAGCGGTGACGTAGGGCTCGCGGAACGGCAGCGCGTACGGAATCGTCTCGACGCGCTCGACGAGCATCAGCCCAGCAGCAGGCCCGCGGCCAGGAGGACGCTGAAGACGGCAAGCAGCATGCCGGTGGCGGCCAGGGCGCCGTTCAGCGCGGGGCCGTCGGTCCGCGTCCGGACCGCGCGGGCCGGCGAGAGCGCGAGCGGGGCCGCCGCGAGCGCGATCAGGCCCTCCGCGGGCCCGTCGCCGAGCCAGAGGCCGAGCGGGAGCAAGACGAACGCTCCGGCCACCAGAACTACATAGAGGTCCCGCGTGCGATCGCGCCCGAGGCGGACCGCCAGCGTTCGCTTTCCGGCCCGCGCGTCGGTGTCCAGGTCGCGGACGTTGTTGACGACGAGGATCGCGGTCGACAGCAGGCCGACCGGGATCGAGAGCAGGAAGGGCAGCAGGTCGACGTCCTCGAGCTGGACGTAGTAGGAGCCGTTGACGGCCACGAGCCCGAAGAACAGGAACACGAAGACCTCGCCGAGGCCGGCGTAGCCGTAGGGACGCGGCCCGCCGGTGTAGAGGATGCCGGCGGCGATCGAGACGGCGCCCACGGCGAGGATCTCGGGGCCGGCGACGGTCGCGAGGTAGATGCCGACGCCGAGCGCCGCCGCGAACGCGATCCACGTCGCATAGAGCACCCGCCGCGGCGCGACCAGCCCCGACGACGTGACGCGCACCGGCCCGAGCCGCTCGGCGGTGTCGGCTCCGCGCTTGGCATCGGAGTAGTCGTTGGCGAGGTTCGTCCCGATCTGGATCAGGATCGAGCCGGCGAGCGCGGCGAAGAACGCGCCCCAGCGGATGTCGTCCACGGCGTACAGCGCCGCCGCCGTGCCGACCAGCACCGGCGCGATCGCCGCGGGCAGCGTCCGCGGCCGCGCGGCCATCAACCAGATCCGGAACGGGCTCAAGGCCTCTTGGGGAACTTCGAGAAGTCGGGCGAGCGCCCCTCCTGGAACGAGTTGCGGCCCTCCTGGCCCTCCTCGGACATGTAGAAGAGGAGCGTCGCGTCGTGTGAGAGCTGCTGGATCCCGGCCAGGCCGTCCTCGGTGGCGTTGAAGCTCGACTTCAGGAGGCGCAGCGAGAGCGGGGAGAGCGCGTTCATCTCCCGGCACCACGCGACCGTCTCGCGCTCGAGCTCGCCGAGCGGCACGACGGTGTTGACGAGCCCCATCTGTAGCGCCTCGCCGGCGTCGTAGAGGCGGCACAGGAACCAGATCTCCTTGGCGCGCTTGGTGCCGACGTTGTTGGCGAGGAGCGACGCGCCGAAGCCGCCGTCGAAGCTCCCGACCCGCGGCCCGGTCTGGCCGAACCTCGCGTTGTCGGCTGCGATCGTGAGGTCGCAGACCAGGTGCAGGATGTGCCCGCCGCCAACCGCGTAGCCGGCCACCATCGCGACGACCGGCTTCGGGAGGCGGCGGATCTGGACATGGAGGTCGCCGACGTCGAGCCGGCCGATGCCCTGTTTCGCGACCTCGTCGTCGCCGATGTAGCCGTCGTCTCCGCGGATCCGCTGGTCCCCGCCCGAGCAGAACGCCTGGTCGCCGGTGCCCGTGAAGATGATCGAGCCGATCTCCGTGTCGTCGCGAGCACGGCTGAAGGCGTCCCGAAGCTCTGCCAGCGTCTGCGGGCGGAAGGCGTTGTGGACCTCGGGCCGGTTGATCGAGATCTTCGCGATCCCGTCCGCCGTCTCGTAGAGCAGGTCGCGGTACTCGGCGGCGGGCTCCCAGGCGATCGGCGCGTAGAGGGACTCCTCGGGCGGGGCGTCTTGGTGTCTGATCGGCACGTCCGCGATTATCCCAGGGGTTGGATGAGCGACTCTGTCGCGAAACCAGGTTTGCCCCAGTGGCAACGAATGTATTCCCGTGAGCATGTTCCTCGACAACTGGCTGGCGCAGCGGGCCGAGACCTGCCCGGACCGGCTGGCGGTTCGCTCGGGAGGCGTGGACCTCAACTACGCCGAGCTCGAGCTCGAGGCCGCGGCCACCGCGCGTCGCCTCGCCGCCCACGGCGTCAGGCGCGACGCGGTGGTCGCCCTGGAGCTCGAGCCGGGGCCGCACTACGCGACGGTCCTCCACGGCCTGATGAAGCTCGGCGCCGTCGCCTATCCGGTGAACACGCGTCTCACGGATGCCGAGCGTGAGGAGGAGCTCAAGCGGGTGGGTGGCGCGCTCGTCCTCGGCTCCGAGCTCGACCTGACTGCGACCGAGGCCGACATGCCGCTCCTCGGTGAGCACGACCTCGATGCGATCCACTGCCGCCTCTCCACCAGCGGGACGTCGGGCCGCCCCCGCTCGGTCGGGCTCAGCTACGGCAACTTCCTCTGGAGCGCGGTCGGGTCGGCCTTCAACCTCGGCGTCGACCCGGCAGACCGCTGGCTCTGCTGCCTGCCGCTCCACCACGTCGCCGGGCTCTCGATCCTGATGCGGTCGGTGATCTACGGCACCGGAGCGGTGATCCACAACGGGTTCGACCCGGACCGCGTTGCGGAATCGCTCTCCGAGGACGAGGTGACCCTGGTCTCGCTGGTCACGACCCAGCTCGTCCGCCTGCTCGAGGCCGAGGTCGACCTCTCCGGCCCGCGCGCGATCGTCGTGGGCGGCGGGCCGGTGCCCGTGGACGTGATCGCGGAGGCGACGGGCCGGGGCGCCACGGTGGTCCAGACCTACGGGATGACCGAAACCTGCTCGCAGGTGACGACGCTGACGCCCGCCGAGGCCCGGGCCAAGGCGGGCTCGGCGGGCCGTCCCCTCTTGACCACCCATCTGCGGATCCAGGACGGCGAGATCATGGTCCAGGGCCCGACCGTGGCTCCCGGCACCGCTGACGAGGACGGCTGGCTCCACACCGGCGACCTCGGCCGCATCGACGAGGACGGCTTCCTCTACGTCGAGGGCCGGCTCGGCGACATGATCGTGACCGGCGGCGAGAACGTGCAGCCGGCCGAGATCGAGGAGGTCCTGCTCCGCCACCCGGACGTCGCCGACGCCGCCGCGGTCGGGCGACCGGACGAGGCCTGGCAGGAGGCGGTCACCGCGGTCGTTGTCGTCCGCGAGGGCGCCGCCGCGGACGCCGACCGCCTCCGCGAGCACTGCGCCTCGCAGCTCGCCGGGTTCAAGGTGCCGAAGCGCTTCGAGTTCGTCGCGGCCCTGCCGCGCACCGCTTCCGGCAAGCTGTTGCGGCGAGAGCTGCGGTAGGAGGAGAGATGGAGCACGCGGACGTTCAACGCTGGCTCGACGAGTACGTCGCGGCCTGGAAGTCCTACGACGCCGAGGCGATCGGCGCGCTGTTCTCCGAAGACGTGGAGTACCGGTACCACCCGTACGACGAGCCGGTCCGCGGCCGGGAGGCGGTCGTCGCCGCCTGGCTCGGCGAGGGCGATCCGAGCGTCGCGTCGACCAGGGACAAGCCCGGGACCTATGACGCGTCGTACAGGCCGGTCGCGGTCGAGGGAGACGTTGCCGTCGCGGTGGGGTCGAGCACCTACACCGACCCGCCGACGGTCTACGACAACTGCTACGTGCTGCGCTTCGACGCCGACGGCCGCTGCTCGGAGTTCACGGAGTGGTTCATGCAGAGGCCGACCGAATAGTCTCCCGCGCCGGATGAGCGCCGACAAGGACATCTTCTACGACGCCGACGCCAACCCCGAGGCGCTCGCGGGCAAGAAGATCGCGATCCTCGGCTTCGGCTCCCAGGGTCACGCGCACGCGCTCAACCTCCAGGAGTCCGGGCACGACGTCGTCGTCGGGCTTCGCCCCGACTCGTCCTCCCGCTCCAAGGCCGAAGCCGCGGGGCTCGAGGTGCTCGACGTCGCCGAAGCCGCGAGCCGCGGCGACGTGGTCATGATCCTGCTCCCGGACGAGCGCCAGGCCGAGATCTGGGCGTCCGAGATCAGCGACGGGATCTCCGAGGGGAACCTCCTGATGTTCGCCCACGGCTTCTCGATTCACTTCGGCCAGATCGAGCCGCCGCCGGGTGTGGACGTCGGCATGGTCGCCCCGAAGGGCCCCGGACACCTCGTTCGCAGCCAGTATTCGGAGGGCCGCGGGGTTCCCTGCCTGATCGCGATCCACCAGGACGGAAGCGGCAACGCACGCGAGCTCGTCCTGGCCTACGCGAGCGGGATCGGCGGCGGACGCGCCGGCATCATCGAGACGACCTTCAAGGACGAGTGCGAGACGGACCTGTTCGGCGAACAGGCGGTCCTCTGCGGCGGCGCCACCGAGCTGGTCCAGGCCGGCTTCGAGACCCTCGTCGAGGCCGGCTACGACCCGCGCCTCGCCTACTTCGAGTGCCTGCACGAGCTCAAGCTGATCGTCGACCTGATGTACGAGAAGGGGCTCCAGGGGATGCGCTACTCGATCTCGAACACGGCCGAGTACGGCGACATGACGCGCGGCCCCCGCGTGATCTCGGAGCCCACGCGAGAGGCGATGCGCAAGATCCTCGCCGACATCCAGTCGGGCGAGTTCGCCAAGGAGTGGATCGCCGAGAACCGGGCCGGGGCCGAGAACTTCAACCGGCTGCGCGAGGAGGCCGCGGGCAAGCAAATCGAGTCCGTGGGCAAGGACCTGCGGAACATGATGCCCTGGATCGACCAGGAAATCGAATGAGCGACTTATGTCGCGAAAGCATGTTTGCCCCCCGGTAGGGGCTGATTTCGACTGAGCGCTCTTCCGGCCTACGCTAGGGGTATGGTCGGCCCATGAACGATCCCGCGCCGTCGTCCGAGCCCCTCCCGCCACCGCCTCCGCCGTCCGCTCCACCGCCCGGGGGGTTTCCGAGCATCATCAATTGTGAGCGGCAGGAGGAGTACAACCGCGCGCTCCCGTTCTTCAAGTTCTGGCTGCTCGCGATTCCGCACTACATCGTCCTGTTCTTCCTGATCATCGGCGCGTTCTTCGCGGTCACCGGCGCGTTCTTCGCGGTCCTGTTCACGGGGCGATACCCGCAGGGCATCTTCAATTACGTCATCGGGGTCGGACGCTGGAGCTGGAACGTGACCGCGTACACGTTCCTGCTCACAGACCGCTATCCGCCGTTCGCGCTGGCCGCGGATCCGAGCTACCCGGCGACGTTCGACTTCCCTTATCCGGAGGACGGCATCGCCAACTGGCGGCCGCTGGTGCAATGGCTGCTCGTCATCCCGTACGCGATCGTCGCGGGCGTCCTCACTTACATCGCGTTTGCGGTGGCGATCATCGGCGCGTTCGTGATCCTCTTCACGGGCAAGCTCCCCGACGGAATGTTCAAGCTGATCCTGATCCCGTACCGCTGGCAGTACCGAGGGCAGGCGTATGCGCTGTTCCTGATCGACCGTTACCCGCCGTTCGAGTGGGAGTGAGGGCCGCGCGCTAGGACGGGGTCTGGCGCGTGCGCTCCTCGCCTTCGGGCAGGCGCCCGTCGCGCCCGACGTAGCCGTCCTTGGCGCCGACGACGACATAGACCGCGTCGTCCTCGCCGACGTTCCGCAGCTTTCGGTGCGTGGGCGCATCCACCCGCGCGATCCCGCCGGGCCCGAGGGTGAAGGTGCTGCCGTCGCCGAACTCGACCTCGACCCGCCCCGAATGGACGAAGTAGAGCTCCTCCTGCTCGTCGTGGAAGTGGAAGCCGGTCTCATAGCCTCGCCGGCAGCACGATCGCGTTGACCCCGAACTCCTTGACGCCGAGCTCGCGGCGGATCTTGCGGAACCCGTAGCCCTCGCCCAGTCCGTCGAGGCTCCCGAGGGCGTAGCCGTCGCCCTCGATCGGCTCTCTAACCTCGTCGCTCACGCCGCGCACCCTAATAGCCTGCCCCGCCCATCGCAGCATGTCCGACGACTTTCCCCAGATTCCGAACCAGCTCAAGCCCGCCGACGGCCGGTTCGGCTGCGGGCCCTCGAAGGTGCGACCGGAGGCCCTGGCGAGACTCGCCCAACGGGCTGACGTGATGGGGACGTCGCACCGGCAGAAGCCGGTCAGGGACCTGGTCGGGCGGGTCCGCACGGGGCTCATCGAGCTGTTCGGCGCCCCTGAGGGCTACGAGGTCGCGCTCGGAAACGGCGGCACCACCGCGTTCTGGGATGCCGCCGCGGCCGGGCTCGTGCGCGAGCGCTCGCTGCATCTCACCTACGGTGAGTTCACGTCCAAGTTCGCCAAGGTCGTAGCGGGCGCGCCGTTCCTGGCCGATCCGATCCTGGTCGAGGCCGGGCCCGGCGACGCCCCGGCGCCGGTGGCCGACCCCGCCGCCGACGCCCTCTGCTGGGCGCACAACGAGACTTCCACCGGCGTGATGGCCGAGGTCAGGCGCCCCGACGGTGTCGGCGAGGCGCTGGTGCTCGTCGACGCGAC
This sequence comes from uncultured bacterium, assembly GCA_963753385.1. Taxonomy (GTDB): domain Bacteria; phylum Actinomycetota; class Thermoleophilia; order Solirubrobacterales; family 70-9; genus JALZKA01. The sequence continues at coordinate 1,035,377 of CAVWCC010000008.1, read as the reverse complement.
CTCGGGGGCCGGCGGGTTGCCGCTCGACCCGGGTGAGGTGGACGTCTACTACTTCGCGCCCCAGAAGGGGTTCGCCTCCGACGGCGGCCTCTGGCTCGCCCTGCTGAGCCCGGCCGCCATCGCGCGGATCGAGGAGCTCGACGGAGCGGACGGGCGGTGGCAGCCCGCCTTCCTCTCGCTCGCGACCGCGCTCGAGAACTCGCGCAAGGATCAGACGTACAACACCCCGGCAGTCGCGACCCTGCTGCTCATGGCCGACCAGGTCGATTGGATGCTCGGCGCGGGTGGCCTCGAGTGGTGCGTCGAGCGCACGCGCTCTTCGTCCGGGCATCTCTACGCCTGGGCCGAGGGGCACGACCTCGCCACACCGTTCGTCGCCGACCCCGCCAAGCGCTCGCTGGTCGTCGGCACGATCGACTTCGCCGACGAGATCGACGCCGCGGCGCTCGCGGCCGTCCTGCGCGCGAACGGAATCGTCGACACGGAGCCCTACCGCAAGCTCGGTCGCAACCAGCTGCGGGTCGGGATGTTCCCGGCGGTCGAGCCGGCCGACGTCGAGGCGCTGACGGCCTGCATCGACTGGGTCCTCGCAAACGTTCAGGATGTGCGCCCATGAGGCGGAGCGAAGCGAAGCCGAGTCCCGGCGTTGTTGAGCGGGCTGATTTGAAGGTGCTGGTGAAGGAGAAGATCGCCGAGTCGGGCGTCGAGCTGCTTCGCGAGGAGTTCGATGTCGAGCTCGGGCTGGATTGGGACGACGCCCGCCTCGCGGAGCGGATCGGGGAGTTCGACGCACTGATCGTGCGGTCGGCCACCAAGGTCACAGCGGATCTGATTGCGCGCGCCGAGAGGCTGCGGGTGGTCGGCCGGGCCGGCACCGGCGTCGACAACGTCGACATCGAGGCGGCGACCAAACGCGGCATCCTGGTCGTCAACGCGCCCGAGTCGAACTCGGTGGCGGCGGCCGAGCACACGCTCGCGCTCGCCCTGGCGCTCTGCCGCAACGTTCCGCAGGCGCACAGCGCGCTGATCGGCGGGGACTGGGCGCGGTCGCGCTACGGCGGCAACGAGCTCTACGGCAAGACGCTCGGAGTGATCGGCTTCGGGCGCATCGGCCAGCTCGTCGCCAAGCGTGCGCTTGCGTTCGACATGCACGTCGTCGGCTTCGACAAGTTCGTCTCGGCGGAGCGCTTCCGCGAGCTCGGCGTCGAGGGCGTCGAGACCACCGACGAGCTGTACGAGCGCGCCGACATCATCACCATCCACCTGCCGAAGACGCCGGAGACGGTGAACTGGATCGACGCCACGGCTCTGACCCGGATGAAGGACGGGGTGCGAATCGTCAACTGCGCTCGCGGCGAGCTGATCGACCTCGAGGCGCTGGCCGCCGCCCTCGACTCCGGCAAGGTCGCGGGAGCGGCGCTGGACGTGTTCCCCACCGAGCCGACCACCGAGCACCCGCTGTTCGGGCGCGACAACGTGGTCGTCACTCCGCACCTCGGAGCCTCGACCGCAGAGGCGCAGGACCGGGCGGGCATGGACACGGCAAGGCAGGTTGCCGCGGCCCTCAAGGGCGGCGTCGTCACCAACGCCGTCAACCTCGGCGCGCCGCTCCCCGAGGCCGTCGCCCCGTTCGTCGCGCTCTGCGAGGACCTCGGCGCGCTCGCGCAGGGGCTCGCCCGGGGCGGAGTGGAGCGGTTGGAGGCCGAATTCCGTGGTCGCATCGCCGAGCACGACACCCGCGTCCTCGGTATCGCCGTCCTCGCCGGCGCGCTTCGCGGCCACACCGAGGAGCAGGTCAACCTGGTGAACGCGGGCTCCCTGGCGGAGGAGCGCGGGATCGAGCTGACCGAGATCAACGACTCGACCTCGGAGGACTTCACCGAGCTGATCACCGTCCGAGCCGGGCATGGTCCGGCGGCGGTCGAGGTGGCCGGAACCGGCGTCGGCCCACGGAACGTCCCCTACCTGGTCGGAGTGTGGGGTCAGAGTTTCTATCTGCCGCTGGCCGAGCACCTGGCCGTGTTCCGCTACTCAGACCAGCCGGGGATGATCGGGCGGGTTGGGACCGCGTTCGGCGAGGAGGGCGTGAACATCGTGTCCGCGGCCGTCGGCGCCGAGGCGGACGGCGGCCGGGCGGTCATGGTCCTGACGACCGATGCGCCGGTCTCGCGGGCGACGATCGAGCGCATCCTGGAGCTCGACGGCTTCGCCGAGGGGCGCGCGGTAGACCTCTGAGCGCCCGCCGCGCGGTCAGCTCGCGATCGCGTGCGACACACCCCGGTGGTCTCGGTAGATCTCCCGAATCCAGTCGACGGCCGGATGATCGGCGACGTCCTCGACGATCGCAATCCGCGGAGGCTCAGGGACCTCGTACTGGAACTCCTCCGGTTGGGCCAGCGGATACAGAAGTGACGCTGCCGTGAGGTCGGCGACGCTGAAGGCCGACCCCACGAGATACCCGCTCGGTTGGCGCTCCTCGAGGATCCGGTCGAGCGCGGCCCGGAGCTCGGGTCGAGACGCATCGACGTCGGAAGCGTTGATGCGGTAGCGCCGGTTCGCATAGGCCATCGAGCCGGGAAGCCGGGTCACGGCGCTCAGAAGGCGGCGCACCCGGGGCGGCTGGTCGGTCGCAAGGAACGCCGCGACGTACTCGGGATGCTCGCGCAGCTCGTAGAACGCGACCCTTCGCATCTCGTGCCCGGCGTGCTCGTCGAAGAACTCCTCGAGCGCGAGCGCCCGCTCGCGCTCAGCAGGGTCGGCCGGGTAGAGCGGTGGGTCCGGAAAGCGCTTCTCGATCGCCGCGATGATCCGCGTCGAGTCGACCAGGCGCTCGCCGTCGAGATCGAGCACGGGCACCGTGCCGCGCCGCGAGAACATCATCGCCCGGGGACCGCCCGGCATCAGGGAGCGGCGGACGTGTGGGACGGACTTGTGGTCGAGCGCCCAGCGGACCTTCTCGTTGAAATTGGAGAAGCTGTACTGCCAGAGCATCGGGGGATCCATGTGCCCACCGTACCGCGGCGCCAATAGAGTCCGCCACAGTGCGCGCGGTCGTCATCACAAAGCACGGGGGCCCCGAGGTCCTGCAGGTCGAGCAGCGGCCGGACCCGGCCGTCGGCCCCGGTCAGGTCCGGGTCGCCGCCAGGGCATCGGGGATCAACTTCGCGGACCTGATGGCGCGATCAGGCGTCTATCCCGAAGCGCCACCGCTGCCGTCGGTGGTGGGCTACGAGGTCGCCGGCGAGGTCGAGTCGGTCGGCGAGGGCGTCGAGGAGTTCGGGGTCGGTGACCGGGTGATCGCCGGGACCCGGTTCGGGGGGTACGCCGAGCTGGTCTTGGTCGATGCGGGGCAGGTCCTGCCGCTGCCCGACGCGCTCAGCTTCGAGCAGGGCGCCGCCATCGTCGTCAACTACACGACGGCATACGTCGGCCTGGTGATGATGGGCGGGCTGCGCGCCGGAGACCGGATGCTGATCCAGGCAGCCGCCGGCGGCGTCGGCATTGCGGCGATCCAGATCGCGAAGGGCATCGGCGCCGAGATTTTCGGCACCGCGTCCGCCGCCAAGCACGACGCGATCCGCGAGCAGGGTTGTGACCACCCGATCGATTACCACTCGGTCGACTTCGCCGACGAGGTGATGCGGATCACCAACGGCGAGGGCGTCGACGTCGTCATGGACGCGATCGGCCCGTCGAGCTTCCGCAAGAGCTACCGGGTGCTGCGACAGGGTGGGCGGCTGATCATGTTCGGGCTGGCCGAGGCCCAGACCGGCGACCGGCGGGATATCCCTGCGCTGGTCAAGAGCCTCGCACGGATGCCGTTCGCGACGGTCCCCTGGTGGAAGAGCCTCTCGCAGATGAACGAGAACAAGGGGATCTTCGGACTCAACATGCTGAGCTGGTGGGACCGGGAGGGGCTCGACCGCGTGCTCCAGCCGCTCGCGGTCGAGCTGGCGGCCGGCAACCTCGTGCCGGTCGTTGCCGAGAGCTTCCCGTTTGACCGCGCCGGCGACGCGCACCGTTTCCTCGGCGAGGGGAAGAACGTTGGCAAGGTCGTGCTGGTTCCGTAGTTGTTTCGGTGAGCGACGTAAGGCGCGAAAGCAGGTTTGGCCCCCGCTAGGGGCTGATATTGGATGGACAGTCGCGAGCCCGAGCTGCTGTTCCTGGTCTCTTTCCTGGCGAGCTTCGGCTTCATCCGGACGAGCGCCCACATGATCCGCGCCCAGGTGAGCTGGTGGCCGGGAAACGTCCAGGTGGGCGGCACCCACATCCATCACCTCGTCTGGGGAATCCTGCTGATCCTGATCTGCGGCTACGTCGGGTCGGTGGAGCAGCCGGATGCGCCGTGGGAGCACGTCGCGATCATCGGCTTCGGGATCGGCACCGGTCTGGCGTTGGACGAGTTCGCGCTGTGGCTCAACCTGCGCGACGTCTACTGGGAGAAGGAGGGCCGGCGCTCGATCGACGCGGTGATCGTCGTCGCGATCCTCGCCGGCCTCGCCGCAACCGGGTACCGGGAATGGGTCGATGCCGCCGACTCGGTCGAGACCGAGGTCTTCGCCATCGTCGCCGGCGCTGGCGTGGTGGGGCTCCTCGCAGCGATCGTGAACGCCGCCAAGGAGAAGTTCGGGATGGCGCTTCTGTCGTTCCTGATTCCGCCCGTCGGCATCGTCGCCGCCTTCCGGCTCGGGAAGCCCACCTCGCTCTGGGCGCGCACGTTCTACTCCGAGGCGAAGTGCGCGAAAGCCCGAGCCCGCTTCGGGTAGGGTCGCCGCATGAGGCTTCGGTGGGGAGTCGGCCTGGTGGGCGGTGTAGCCGCTGCGCTGCTCGGCCCCGGCGCCGCGCAGGCGACGTTCCAGCCCGAGCTCTACTACAAGCCGCCCCTGATCAGGGTGCTCGACCACGTCGGCCACAACTCCCAGGAGCTGGTCGTGATCGGGCGCGAAGGAGCGAGCTTCACTTTCGTGAACAACGGATTCAGTCCCTTCGCCGTCGACCCAGAGTCCGAGCCGGGCTGTGTCGCCTCGACGGTGTCAACGTGCCCGATCGCCGGAGTCAAGCGGATCGTGGTGTTCCTCGGCCCGATGGACGACAGCCTCGACATCAACCTCGGCGCCAGCGCCGGGAAGGTGAAGCAGATCGGGAAGGGCGGGCCGGACACGGACGAGCTCAACGGCACCCGCGGCAAGCAGAGGCTCCTCGGGGGCGAGGGCGACGACACGCTGCGCGGTGGTGTCGGCAAGGACGTCCTGATCGGCGGGCCCGGGGAGGACACCTGCCGCGGAGGGCCGGGCAGGGATGTCATCGAGAGCTGCGAGTGAGCTGATGCCGGGCGTGCGTCAGTGGCGGGTCGCGGCAGGCGCCATCACGGTAGTGGCGGCCGGAATCGCGACGGCGCTCGCGGTTGCGGGGGCGGCGGCGGGCGGCAACGACTCGACCGTGACCGTGGATGGTTCCCTGCACCGGGTAGTCACGATCTCCGGCTCTTCGGCCGACGATCTCGTGGTCCTCAGCAGCGCCAACGGCTCGGCGATCACGATCGCGAGCGACAACGTGGTCAACCAGCGCACGGATTGCAGTGGCGGCACCGGCGGCCCCGTGTTCTGCAACCCGCATGGCGAGACACGGCGAGTGATCGCCTCGCTACTCGCCGGCGACGACTCGTTCGACATCGCGAGCCGGTTCGACGACCTCGAGATCAAGGCCGGCGGCAGCGGGGGCCGCGACAGCCTTACCGGCGGATCCGGACCGGAGGCGCTCTCCGGCGGAGGCGGGGGCGACGAGCTCCGCGGCCGGGGAGCGAATGACAAGCTCCGCGGCGAGACCGGCAACGACCGGATCCGAGGCGGTGCCGGCAACGACAGGTGCCGGGGAGGCCCGGGCCACGATGACGTGGCCGGGTGTGAGTGACGCCTCGGATGCGGAGCTTGACGGGCGGCGAGCGATTGCTACGCTGCGCGGACCGATGAGCCACCGGCTCGACAGCCTGGCGCTTCTCCTTCTCCTCCCCCGCTAGGGGGAGTTATCGCCGGGCGGCGCGTTAGCCGCGAGCACAGGTCATCGGTTTCGAGCAGAGAAGGAGTCATCAGCATGAGCGGGCACGACACTGCGGAAGTACCGGAAGAGCGCCGCGTCCAGATCTTCGACACGACGCTGCGCGACGGCGAGCAGTCGCCCGGGATCTCGCTCAACACGCAGGAGAAGGTGGAGATCGCGCAGCAGCTCGCACGCCTTGGCGTGGATGTGATCGAGGCCGGCTTCCCGATCACCTCCCCCGGCGACTTCGAGGCTGTCGAAGCGATCGCGCGCGGGGTCGAGGGCCCGGTGATCTGCGGACTCTCGCGCACCCACAAGGCCGACATCGACGCCGCCTGGAACGCGATCAAGGACTCGCAGCGCCCGCGGATCCACACCTTCATCTCGACCTCGGACATTCACATCGAGCATCAGTTGAAGACGGATCGCAAGGATGTGAAGGGCCAGGCGAAGGCCGCGGTGGCGCTGGCGAAGTCGTACTGCGAGGACGTCGAGTTCTCGCCGATGGACGCGACGCGCGCCGACGTCGAGTTCACCGCCGAGGTCTGCGCGATCGCGGTCGCTGAGGGCGCGAACGTGATCAACATCCCCGACACGGTTGGGTACACGACGCCCGAGGAGTACACGAGCTACCTGCGCCGCCTCTACGAGTTGATACCGGGGCTGAGCGACGTGGTCGTCTCGGTCCATTGCCACGACGACCTGGGACTTGCCGTCGCGAACTCCTACACGGGGGTCCTGGCCGGCGCCCGCCAGGTGGAATGCGCGGTGAACGGAATCGGCGAGCGCGCCGGCAACTGCTCGCTCGAGGAAATCGTGATGCTGCTGCGGACCCGGCGCGACGAGCACGGCCTCGACACCGGCCTCGACACCCGCGAGCTGGCGCGGACGAGCCGCATGGTCTCACGCCTCACGGGCTACGCCGTGCAGCCGAACAAGGCGATCGTCGGCCGCAACGCGTTCGCGCACGAGTCGGGTATCCATCAGGACGGTGTGCTCAAGGAGCGGACGACGTACGAGATCATGGACCCGCAGGCCGTCGGCCTCGAGTCGAACTCGATCGTGCTCGGCAAGCACTCGGGCCGGCACGCGCTGCGCGATGCGCTCGAGCAGCTCGGGTTCAAGGTCGAGGGCGGGGCGCTGAACCAGGCGTTCAAGCGCTTCAAGGAGATCGCTGACAAGAAGAAGCAGGTGACCGCGCTCGACCTCGAGGCGATCGTCTCCGACGAGATGCGCGAGCGGACGGACTCGTACGCGCTCGCGTGGTTCGAGGTCGAAGCCGGCTCTCGCCGCGAGCCGGCGGCTCGCGTGGCGATCCGGGTTCCCGCCGGCACCGAATCGGTCGGCGAGGCCTCGGGCGACGGCCCGGTCGACGCGATCTTCGGGGCGATCCGCAACGCGGTCGACACCGAGTGCGAGCTCCGCTCGTACACCGTCTCGGCGGTCACCGAGGGCGAGGACGCGCTCGGTGAGGTGACGGTCACGCTCCGGGCCCACGGGCGCCTGGCGAGCGGGCAGGGCGTCGCCACCGACATCCTCGAGGCTTCGGCGCGCGCCTACGTCAGAGCGCTGTCGAACGCGCTCGACGGGGCTGCTGTGCGGGAGGCGGAGGGCGTCACCGCAGACGCGGTGGCCGAGCGCACTCCGGGCCCGTAGGCATCAGTCAATAGAGTCGCGGTCGTGGGCTCGCTCGACGGTCGAAGGATCCTGATCACCGGTGCCTCGTCCGGGATCGGCGAGGCCGCGGCCGAGGCGATCGTCCGCGAGGGCGGGGCCGTCGCCCTCGGCGCGCGCCGCAAGGACCGGCTCGACGACCTCGCCGCGCGGCTCGACGGGACCGCGGTCGCGTTCGAGGCCGACATCGCCGACGAGGCACAGGCAAGCGCGCTCGTCACGCAGGCGGCGGCGGAGCTCGACGGCCTCGACGGCCTCGTCAACAACGCCGGCGTGATGCTGCTCGGCCTTATTCAGGGGGCCGACACCGACGAGTGGCGGCGGATGATCGAGGTGAACCTCCTCGGCCTCCTCTACTGCACGCACGCCGCGGTGCCGGTGATGCGCGACGGCGGGGGAGGGGACGTGGTCAACGTCTCCTCGGTCGCCGGACGGGTGGCGGCGATGGGGAGCGCGGTCTACAACATGACCAAGTGGGGCGTCGTTGGATTCTCGGAGGCCCTGCGTCAGGAATGCGCGCACATCGGGATCCGCGTCACGTGCGTCGAGCCTGGATTCGTCGAGACCGAGCTGCAGGGTCACAACAAGAACCCGATGGTGCTCGAGCGCATCGAGCAGATGCGCGAGGCGACCGGCAAGGTCCTGGAGGCGGCGGACATCGCGAACGCGATCGTCTACGCGCTCTCCCAGCCGAAGCACGTCTCGATCAACGAGGTTCTCGTGCGCCCCTCGGGCCAGACCCGCTAAAGCGGTGAACGTCCCGCGCGGCGGGCTATACACCCCCGCGAGGGACGATCGTCGTGATGATGGGCAGGGTGGTGTACGTCTGTACGTGATAACGTACGCGCGGTGAGCGCGGTAGCAACCGAGAACGGCGCGGTCGGCACCAGGATCAAGGCCCTCCGGGACTCGATGGGTCTCTCGCTCCGCGACCTCGCGGACCGCACCGGCGTCTCGGCGCCGATGCTGTCCCAGGTCGAGCGCGGCGAGACGAGCCCGACGCTGGCCGTCGCCGGTCGGATCGCGGCGGGGCTCGATCTCACCCTCTCGCAGCTGCTTCGTCTCGACGAGGCCAAGCACGTCGTCGTCGTCCGCTCGGGCGAGGGACGGGAGCGCGAGCGTGCGGGCCACCGCCTTCAGGAGCTGACGCCGCCGCTGCCGGGCCAGCGGGCGGACGTCTCACGGCACGTGCTCGAACCGGACGCGTCCACGGGAGGCCCGTCGGACCCGCCGCTGCACGAGCCGGGCGCCCGCGAGACCACGTTGCTCCTGTCGGGTGAGCTGACGCTCGTGATCGACGGCGAGGACCACGCGCTCCGCACGGGCGACGCCGTGACCTTCGATGCCGATCTCCACCACCACTTCGAGAACCGTGGCTCTGACCCGGCCGAGTTCATCGCGGTGGTCGCAGCGGGGTTGCGGAGAAGCTGAGGTATTCGATGAGCGACGCTAGGCGCGGAACGAACTTGGGCCCGCCGCCAGGGGATCTATCGCGGACGATGTTCGACAAGATCTGGGCCGCCCACGAGGTCGCGGACGGTCTGATCTACATCGACCTGCACCTCGTGCACGAGGTGACCTCACCGCAAGCCTTCGATGGCCTGCGGCTGGCCGGGCGGAAGGTCCGGCGCCCGGACAAGACCGTCGCGACTGCCGACCACAACGTGCCGACCGACGGCACACCGACGGCGCGAATGATCGCCGACGAGCTCTCGCGCAAGCAGGTCGAGACGCTCGAGCGGAACTGCGAGGAGTTCGGCGTCCCGGTGTTCTCGCTCGGCTCTGACCGTCAGGGCATCGTGCACGTGATCGGGCCCGAGCTCGGCGTGACCCAGCCCGGCCTGACGATCGTCTGCGGCGACTCCCACACCTCCACCCACGGCGCCTTCGGGGCCCTCGCCTTCGGGATCGGGACCTCCGAGGTCGAGCACGTGCTCGCGACCCAGTGCCTGATCCAGAAGCGCCCGAGGACGATGCGCATCAACTACCACGGACGGCTCGGCTCCGGGGTGGTCGCGAAGGACCTGATCCTCGCCACGATCGGGAAGCTCGGGACCGGCGGGATGGCCGGGCACGCGGTCGAGTACGCGGGTGAGACCATCCGGGGCCTGACCATGGCGAACCGGATGACGATCTGCAACATGACGATCGAGGGCGGCGGCCGGGCCGGCATGATCGCGCCGGACGACGCGACGTTCGAGTGGATCGCGGGCCGGACCGCGGCGCCCGCGGACCTCGATGCCGCGGTGGCCGGCTGGCGCGAGCTTCCCACCGACGACGGTGCGAGGTTCGACACCGAGGTCGAGATCGACGCGGGGGCGATCTCGCCGATGGTCACCTGGGGCACGACGCCCGGCCAGGTCGCGCAGGTCACCGACTCGGTCCCGGATCCGCAGGACGAGACGCAGGAGCGCGCCCTGCGCTACATGGCCCTCGACCCGGGTACGCCGATCCAGGACATCCGCCTGGACCGTGTGTTCATCGGATCCTGCACGAACTCCCGGATCCAGGACCTGCGCGAGGCGGCGTCGATGCTCGAAGGCCGCAAGGTCGCGCCGACCGTGGAGGCGATGGTGGTTCCGGGATCGGCGCGGGTGAAGGCGGAGGCGGAGGCCGAGGGCCTCGACGAGATCTTCCGCGCGGCGGGGTTCGACTGGCGCTCGGCCGGCTGCTCGATGTGCCTGGGCATGAACCCGGACATCCTCGCCGAGGGCGAGCGTTGCGCCTCGACCTCGAACCGAAACTTCGAGGGCCGCCAGGGCAAGGGCGGGCGGACCCACCTGGTTTCGCCGAGGATGGCGGCAGCGGCCGCAATCGAGGGCCGCTTCGTGGACATCAGGGAGTGGGCGTAGTGGAGCCTGTGGGCATCATCGAGGGCAGGGTCTCGGTGCTCGACCGCGCCGACGTCGACACCGACCAGATCATCCCGAAGCAGTTCCTCAAGAGGGTCGAGCGGACCGGGTTCGGTGAGTTCCTGTTCTACGACTGGATCCGTGACGGCGAGATCGAGCTCGAGGCGAACCCGATCCTCGTGACCGGCCGGAACTTCGGCGGCGGGTCGTCCCGCGAGCACGCCCCCTGGGCGCTCCAGGACTTCGGGTTCGAAGCGATCATCGCCCCGTCCTTCGCCGACATCTTCTATTCGAACTGCATGAAGGTCGGGCTGCTCCCGGTGATCCTCCCGGAGGAGCACGTCCGCGGTGTCGCCGGGGCGGGGCTCGCCCGGATCGACCTGGACGACCAGACGGTCGATTACGCGGGCGGGGTCGTGCGATTCGACATCGACGAGGACACCAAGCACCGCCTGCTCCACGGTTTGGACGACATCGGCGTAACGCTCCAGGCCGCCGACGCGATCGACGCTTTCGAGGCCTCGGGCGCCGCCGACCGCGGCCCGGTGACGACGTCGCTATGACCACGGATGAACAGCCGGTCTATCCGTGACCGGGACGCCGGCGGACTGGGATGCGGCCGCGTACGACGAGCTGACCGACCTGCCCCACGACACCTGGGCCGAGCAGGTGCTGAACCGGCTCGATCTCGAGGGCGACGAGACCGTGCTCGACGCGGGCTGCGGCACCGGGCGGATGATCGCGCTGCTTCGCGACCGGCATCCCGGCCTGACACTGATCGGGGCTGACTCGTCGCCCGCGATGCTCGCCCGTGCGCGGGCGAACCTCGGCGATGGCATTGAGCTGATCGAGTCCAGCCTCCTCGACCTCACGCTCGACAAGCCGGTGGACATCGTCGTCTCGAATGCGGTCTTCCACTGGATCACCGAGCACCAGACCCTGTTCGACCGGATCTTCGCGCTGCTACGCCCGGGTGGCCGGCTCGAGGCGCAATGCGGGGGCGACGGCAACGTGGCGGAGATCCAGCGCGCGCTGGAGGCGCTGTCGGGCGACGAGCGGTTCGCCCCGTATCTGCGGACCGAGCGACGTCCCTGGAACTACGCGAGCGTGGGGGACACCGAGCTGCGCCTCGCCCGCGCCGGGTTCGACGAGGTGAGTGCCTGGCTCGAGCCCTGGCCGGTGAAGCCGCGCGACGAGCACCGCTACCTGGCCACGGTTGTCCTCCCCTGGCATCTGGACCGGCTGCCCGAGGAGCTTCGTGACGACTTCGCCGCGGCGGTACTGGGCTCGACCACGCGGCCGCTCGTCGTCGGCTACGTCCGCCTGAACATCTCGGCCAGGAGGCCCGCCTGACGACGATCGCGCTCCTGCCCGGGGACGGCATCGGCCCCGAGATCGTGGCCGCGGCTCGGCGCATGCTCGACGCCGTCGGTGATTTCGACTACGAGGAGCACCTGGTCGGCGGCGCCTCGATCGACGCGAACGGCACGGCACTCACCACCGATGTGCTCGAGGCCTGCCGGGCGGCCGACGCGGTGCTGCTCGGTGCGGTGGGCGGCCCGAAGTGGGACACGACCGATCCCGACGCACCGCGCCCCGAGCAGGGCCTCCTCGGCCTCCGCAAGGGCCTTGGCCTGTTCGCAAACCTCCGGCCCGTACGCCCGAGCCCGGCGCTCGTTGCCGCGAGCCCGCTCCGCCCCGATGTGATCGACGGGACCGATCTGCTCGTGGTCCGCGAGCTGACCGGCGGGATCTACTTCGGGGAGAAGACGCGCACCGACCGATCGGCGAGCGACGCCTGCCTTTACACCGCGGATGAGATCGAGCGGATCGCGAGGGTGGCGTTCGAGGCCGCGGGCAAGCGCCGCGCGATCGTCACCTCGGTGGACAAGGCGAACGTGCTCGAGACCTCGCGCCTTTGGCGTGAGGTGGTCAGCGGCTTGGCATCGGGCTACCCCGACGTCTCCCTCGACCACATGCTGGTGGACAACGCCGCAATGCAGCTGGTCGCGAACCCGTCGCGCTTCGATGTGATCGTGACCGAGAACATGTTCGGCGACATCCTTTCCGACGAGGCGTCGATGCTCACCGGGTCGCTGGGGATGCTGCCGTCGGCCAGCCTGGGCGGCGACGGCCCGGGCCTGTTCGAGCCGGTGCACGGCTCGGCTCCCGACATCGCCGGGCAGGGGGTCGCCAACCCGCTCGCGACGTTCCTGTCGGTCGCGATGCTGCTGCGCGACGGCCTCGGGATGAACGAGGAGGGGGCGCGAGTCGAGGCGGCGGTCGAGAGCGTGCTCGCATCCGGCCTTCGGACACCCGATCTGGCCAGCGGGGCCGACGGCGAGCGCGCCGCCGGCACGGCGGAGATGACCGAGGCGGTGCTCGAGTCGCTCAGGCCGTAGGCTCGCAAGGCGCCGTCAATCGAGGAGAACGGAGGCTCGAAATGTCGCTGGTCGAGGACATCCTGGGAAGGGTCTTGGAGAAGGCCGGGGTTGGCGGCTCCGAGGGAGGCTCCGACAACCCGCTGATGTCGATCCTGCTGCCGCTCCTGCTCTCGATGCTGGGGGGCGGAGGGCTCTCGAGCATCCTCGACAAGATGCGCGCGCAGGGGCTGACCGCTGAGGCGGATTCCTGGGTAAGCACCGGGACCAACCTCCCGATCACCGCCGATCAGGCACGGAGCGTGGTGGGGGCGGACCAGATCAGCGAGCTCGCGGGCCGGCTCGGCATCTCAGAAGACCAGACGGCGGGGCTCCTCGCGGAGGCCCTCCCGCAGGTCGTCGACCGGGTCAGCCCCGCTGGTGAGCTGCCCGACCAGGCCGACGTCGACGACGCGATCGGAGCGCCCGAGAGGCGCCGCGGCCGGCGTCGCCGCTGACGGTGGGCGATTCGGCCGTGGAGCACTATGATCGCCGTGATGGCTGACGCGGACGTCAACGCCCTCCGACAGGTGCCGTTGTTCTCGGGCCTCGACGACAAGGCGCTGAAGCAGCTCTCGATGATGTTCCAGGACGACGTGTTCGCGCCCGGCCATGAGATCGCGGCCGAGGGTCGCACGGGCCTCGACTTCTTCTTCCTGATCGAAACAGGAACCGCGAGCGTGTCGCGCGGGGGGGAGGTCATCAACACCCTCGGCCCCGGCGATTGGTTCGGCGAGCTCGCCCTGATCGCGAAGGGCCCGCGCACGGCCACCGTCACGGCCATCGACGAGCTGCGCTGCAAGACCCTGGCGTCGTTCCAGTTCCGCCCCTTCGTCAAGGAGCACGCGGATGTCGCCTGGGGGATGCTGGAGCTTCTGGTCGAGCGCCTCCGCACCGCCGAGCACCGCTAGCCCGGCCGGGGCTCGGCCGGGACGACCGCGCCCATCTCGCCAAGGGCGGCGAGCGCCCGCTCCCGTTCCGGGCCACCCAGGAACCAGCGCGTCCGCGCTGCCTCGAACGCGTAGTCGAGCCGGTCGAAGATCTCGCAGGCCTCTGCAAAACGTGCGGGGTCGCCGTCGAGATGCCCTCGCGCCCGCTTGAGCAGCCCGTTGAGGAGCGGGTCGTCCGTGGCGTGCTCTTCGGCGTCGGCGATCGCGTCCGTTGCGTCCGGGTGACCCATCGCGCTCAAGACCTCTGCCCGCTTGACCCGGGTCTCATTCCCCCACCAGAAGTCCTCTGGCCGCGAGTCCAGCGACTCGAGGGCCCCGAGCGGGTTGCCGCGGTAGAGCTCCAGGTCGGCCTCGAACAGACGGACCCCTGAGATCGGCTTGCGCTCCGCCGCCATTTCGGCGGCGAACGCGAACCAGTCCCGGGCGCCCGGCTCGTCGTCGCGCGCCCCGTGGATGAAGCCGATGCAGGCCACATCTCCGGCCAGCGGGGCGAAGGGCGGACGCCCTTGCTCGAGCCAGTTGGCGCGAACCGACATCCCGTTCTCGATCGCCCGGTCCCAGTCGCCGAGGTGGAGGAGGGGGTGCAGTGTCTTGGCGTACGCCCGATGCGGCGACACCAGGAGCAGCTCCGGGGCGATCGCCTCCTCCTCCTCGATCGCACCGCGCAGGTCGCCGATGTGGATCAGGCCCTCGCAGAGCATGAGGACCGCGTCGTAGCGCTCGTACACGAGGTTCCCCTCCTCCTCGACCCGGCTCAGCGCCTCGAGCCGCTCCCGAGATGTGGCGACGGCGTCCTGGTACCGGCCCTCCATCTGGCTGACCGCGCCGACCGCGTCGAGTGCGCTCGAGAGCAGGCGAACGTCGTCGCCGGCACGGGCCAGTTCGAGCGCCTCGCGCGCCGGCCCGCCCATTTCGATCTCGGGTCCCTCTCGCCACAGGAACCATCCCTCGTCGAGGAGGAGCTGCGCCCTGAGACCTGGAGGCGGATCGGGGGCGAGCGCACGCGCGCGCCCAAGCAATTCGAGGAGCTCCGACTCGTTCGTGTAGCCGCTGATTCCTCCGGAGCGGGTCGGGACCTCGACCGCGAGGGCGTACTTGAACGAGGCCAGCTCCGCGAGGCCCTCCGCCTCGGCAACCTCGCCCGCTTCGCGCAGCAACAGGTAGGCCTGGTCGCCGCGAGCCCGGCTCATCGCGATGAACGCCGCATCGGAAAGCGCTTGAATCCGCTCGTCGGTGGCGGGAGCGATTCCCGCCGCCCGCGCGAGCAGCTCCTGGGCTCGCGGCGCCGCGCCACGGCGCGCCGCGAGCGCGCTGGCGGTTCGCGCGGCCTCGTAGGCGGCCCTGGCCCGCGCCGGACTCGGCTCGAGCTCGGCCGCCTGCATGAGGTGAAACGCGATCACCTCGGCGAGCTCGGGATGGCGCTCGACCGACTCGGGGCCAATCCCGGCGGCTGCCCGCTCGTGGAGGCGGGTGCGGTCGGTCCTCGGGAGCGAGTCGTAGGCGACGTCCCGGATCAGCTGATGGTGAAACGTGAACAGCCCAGGTTCCACGGAGGATTGATCGTGGACGAGCGATTGCGACGCGAGGCGCTCGAGTTCTGCCTCGGGCTTTCCCTCGAGCAGGTCAGCCAGAGTCGCCGCGCGGAACCTGTCGCCGAGAATCGCGGCGTGCTGCAGGACCGTCTTCTCCCGGGCGGGGAGGCCGTCGAGGCGCGAGGCGATTGCCGTCTGGACCGTGTCCGGAAGCCGCCCCGGTGCCCCATCTCCAGCCGCTACGGAGTGCGCGATCTCCTCCGCAAAGAACGGGTTGCCGGCGCTTGTCTCGGCGACCTGGCGGGCAACCGTTGAGTCCGCGTTCACCAGTAGCTCCGCCGCGAGCTCGACCGCGGCCTCCGGCTCCAGCGGGCCGAGTTCGACCCTGATGCCGTCTTCCGCGTATGCGGGCCGATCGGCGAGGAGGGCGGGGCGAGCCGTGCTCAGAATCAGGATCGGGTAGTTGTTGAGAGTGGCTGCCGAGTCCTGGAGGAGCTCGAGGAACTCCTCGTCCGCCCAGTGCGCGTCGTCGACCGCGATCAGCAGCGGGCCCTTCGAGGCGATGCTCGTGAGGAGCCGCCGCCAGGCGATCCTCAGCGCGCCGCTCGTGATGCCGGCTTGGCCACCTTCCCCGCTGGTTGCCACGGCCACCAGGGTGCTCGCGATCTCCGAGCGGCGCCCCGGCTCGACTCCGGTCAGACGCGCCTCGAGGCCGTCGTGGATCTCGTCGGGGGTAGCATCGGAGCCGGCCCGGGCCGCCGCGCGCAGGATCTCGCCGAGCGCCCAGAACGCGATCCCGTCCCCGTACGGCGGGTTGCGGCCGACGAGGATCTCGGGAGCGGGTTGGAGGGTGCGCAACACGTCGAGCAGCTCGCGGACGAGCCGCGTCTTGCCCATTCCGGCTTCCCCGACGACCAGCGCCAGGGTCGGCTCACGCTCACGGCTCATCCGCATGTAGCCGAGTCGAAGGCGCTCCAGCTCGGCGGCGCGGCCGACGAACGGCGTGCTGGCGATCTCGCTCGCTCCCCTCATACCGACGGCCGGTCGGGCGCGAAGGGGCTCCGCGAAGCCCTTCGCCCCGATCTCGGTTGGCTCGCCGAGCATCGCGCGGCGACAGCCTGCGGCCGCGCGCTCGCCGACCAGCACCTGTCCCGGGCTTGCGGCCTGCTGCAGCCGGGCGGCGGCGTGGGTCGCGTCGCCGGTGATCCCGAGGTCGGCGCCGCCCGACTCCACCAGGACTTCGCCAGTCTCGATGCCGATCCGGAGCTCGAGCCGCTGGTTCAGCTCCGGCAGCCGCTCGAGCAGCACCAGTGCGGCAGCCACGGCCCGATCGGGGTCGTCGCCATGGACCTGTGGCACGCCGAACACGGCCATCGCGGCGTCGCCGATGAACTTCTCGACGTGTCCGCCGTGCTCCTCGAACGTCTGCCGGGCGAGCCCGAAGAACGGCTCGAGGGTGCGGCGAACCTCCTCGGGGTCGCGCCCCTCGACCAGCTCGGTCGAGCCGACGAGGTCCGCGAAGACGATCGTCGCAAGCTTGCGCTCGCGCCCGCCGGCGGCATCCAGCGCTGCTCCGCAGGCGGAGCAGAACCGGGCCCCGTCGGCCGCCTTGATCCCGCAACGAGGGCAGGTCACGCTCATGAGAGCGACGATACGAGATGAACGCCGATTGGACGGCTTCGAGGTGCTCCGGCATACTCCAGCGACGAGAACGCGACCCGGAGGGACACGGTGGAGAAGTCGGAGTGGATCTGGATGAACGGCGAATTCGTCGCCTGGGACGACGCCAAGGTCCACGTGCTCTCCCACGGGCTCCACTACGGAACCGGGGTGTTCGAGGGCATCCGCTGCTACGAGACCGATCGCGGCCCGGCGATCTTCCGCCATCGCGAGCATCTCGAGCGCCTGCGGCGGTCGGCCGAGATGTACTACCTGCCGCTCACGCACTCCGTCGACGAGATACGCGATGCGACACACGAGCTGATCCGCCGCTGCGGGCTTTCGAGCTGCTACATCCGCCCGCTCGCGTTCCGCGGGTACGGCGAGATGGGTCTCTACGCGCAGTCGGCTCCCGTCGACGTGATCGTCGCCGTCTGGCCGTGGGGCGCCTATCTCGGCGAGGAGGGAAAGCGCCACGGGGTGCGCGCCAAGGTCTCCTCATGGCGGCGGATCTCGCCGGGCGGGCTGATCCCGCAGGCGAAGGCCTCCGGCCAGTACCTGAACTCGATCCTCGCGAAGACCGAGTCCGCGAAGGCCGGCTACGACGAGGCGATCCTGCTCGACGAGGCCGGACACGTCTGCGAGGGCTCGGGGGAGAACATCTACCTCGTGCGTGACGGCGAGATCGTCACCCCGCCGCACACGGCGTCGATCCTCGACGGGATCAGCCGCAAGTCGATCATTCAGATCGGCCGCGATCTGGGCTACACGGTGGTCGAGCGCGAGGTCGCCCGCGCCGAGCTCTACCTCGCCGAGGAGGTCTTCCTGTCGGGGACCGCGGCCGAGCTCGTGCCCGTGCGTGAGATCGACGACCACGACCTGGGCGGGCCGGGCGAGATCACGCGGGTGATCCAGGCCAAGTTCGAGGACGCGCTGCACGGCCGCGCGCAGGAGTACGCCGAATGGCTGGACCTGGTCGAACAGCCGAGTAAGGTTTCCGGCTGATGCAGCTTCGCTTTGGAGCGATCGAGCGAATTAGGCGCGCCGCGGCGTAACGCGGCGCCGTGGCCGCGCGGGATCACGAACCCCGCGCCCAACTCGTTCGATTCCCCGAGGCCCAGGAAAGGCTCATCACGTGACCACCGTCAATCTCTACGACACGACCCTCCGCGACGGCATGCAGGGCCAGGGCATGTCCCTGTCCGCGGCGGAGAAGGTTCGCGTCGTCCAGGCACTCGACCGGCTCGGCGTCCACTTCATCGAGGCCGGATTCCCCAGCTCGAACCCGAAGGAGGAGGAGCTGTTCGAGCTGCTTGCCGGTGTCGAGCTCGAGAGCGCCGACGTCTGCGCGTTTGGGATGACACGGCGCCGCGGGGTGGCGGCCGACGAGGACGAGGCGCTGCGCACGCTCGTCGGCTCGTTCGCCCCGGTGTGCACCCTCGTAGGCAAGACCTGGGGCCTTCATCTCGAGAAGGTCACGCGGGTCTCGCGCGAGGAGAACCTGGCGATGATCGTCGACTCGGTCAACTTCTGCCGCGCTCACTCAAAGCGCGTCGTCTACGACGCCGAGCATTTCTTCGACGCCTGGCGTGACGACCCGGGCTACGCGCTCGAGTGCCTGCGCGCAGCCACGGCGGCCGGCGCCGAGAACATCACGTTGTGTGACACGAACGGCGCGAGCCTGCCGTCAGAGGTGGCCGAGGCAACGACGGCGGTCGTGGCCGACCTGGGCGAGCGGGTCCAGGTCGGGATCCACACCCACAACGACGCCGAGTGCGGTGTCGCGAACTCGCTCGCCGCGGTGGACGCGGGCGCACGACTGGTTCAGGGGACGATGAACGGGATCGGGGAGCGGTGCGGCAACGCCAACCTGGTCTCGATCCTCCCGGCGCTCGAGCTGAAGCTGGGCTACGAGGTGGTCGGAAGCGAGCGGCTGCGGCTCCTCACCGAGACCTCGCACTTCGTCAGCGAGCTCCTCAACCTGGTGCCCGACGCCGACCAGGCCTACGTCGGGCGCAACGCGTTCGCCCACAAGGGCGGGATGCACGTGGCGGGCGTCCAGGCGGACGCGCGGACCTTCGAGCACCTCGACCCCGAGGTCGTGGGCAACAGCCGCGACGTCCTGATCTCCGAGCTCTCGGGCAAGGGTTCGATCGTCTCGCGGGCGGAGCGAGCGGGTATCGGACTCGATGCCGACGCCGCGAAGCGGGCGGTCGAGCGGGTCAAGGAGCGCGAGCACCGCGGCTACCAGTACGAGGCCGCTGATGCCTCGTTCGAACTGATGCTCCGCCGCGAGTCCGGCCAGTACTCGTCGCTGTTCCGGCTCGAGAGCTTCCGGGTGATCACCGAGAAGCGGGCCGACGGCCACGTCGAGACCGAGGCGACGATCAAGATCTGGGTCGAGGGGCGGCGCTACGTGCGAACCGCGGAGGGCAACGGCCCGGTGAACGCGCTCGACCGGGCGCTGCGCTCGGCGATCACCGACCTGCATCCGCACCTCGCGGACATCGAGCTGACGGACTACAAGGTGCGGATCCTCGACTCGCACGACGGCACGGGAGCGATCACCCGCGTGCTGCTCGACTCCTCGGACGGCCACGACTCCTGGGGCTCGATCGGGGTCTCCGAGAACATCATCGAGGCGTCGTGGGAGGCGCTGGTCGACAGCCTGGAGTACGCGTTCCAGCCAAGAGAGCGCGCAGCAGGCAGCAGGCAGCAGACAGCGGCCCCAGTCAGGACCTGACTCTGCGTGCTGCTCGCTGCATGCTGCATGCTCAAGCGCAGATGACCGCAGAACAGATCCCACTGGCGAAGCCCGACATCGGTGACCGCGAGGCCGAGCTGGTGCTCGAGGTGCTGCGCTCGGGGCGGCTCTCGCTGGGCCCGGTGCAGGACCGCTTCGAGCGGGAGTTCGCTGCGTGGCTCGGCACCGAGGACGCGGTCGCCGTCTCGTCGGGGACCGCGGCGCTCCACCTCGGCGTCCGCATGCTCGGCTGGGGAGAGGGTGACGAGGTAGTCACCTCGCCGTTCAGCTTCGCCGCCTCCGCCAACTGCCTCCTGTACGAGAACGCGACGCCCGTGTTCGCGGACATCGATCCGGTGACGCTCAACCTCGACCCGGAGGCGGCTCGCGCCGCCGTCGGCGAGCGCACCGCGGGGATCCTGCCGGTCGACATCTTCGGCTATCCGGCGGCGATGCCCGAGTTCCAGGCGCTGGCCGACGAACGCGGGCTGGGCGTGCTCGAGGACTCCTGCGAGGCCCTCGGCGGCGTCGACGCCGAGGGCGTGCGGTTGGGCGCCCGCGGCAACCTCGCGACGTTCGCGTTCTATGCGAACAAGCAGCTCACCACGGGGGAGGGGGGGATGATCGTGCCACGGAACCCCGAGGAGGCGGCCGCGCTGCGCAGCGAGCGGAACCAGGGCCGCGCCGTCGACATGGGCTGGCTCGACCACGACCGGCTCGGGTTCAACTACCGGTTGAGCGAGATGCAGGCGGCGCTCGGGATCGCGCAGCTCGAGCGCGCGGACGAGCTGCTCGCCGAGCGGGCGCGGGTGGCTTCCCTCTACGCCGATGCGCTGGCGCAGCTCGGCGGCCGTCCGGCGGGCGAGGGACCGGCGGACGGGCTGGTCCTGCCGTGCGCCGACCGGGGCGCCGAGCGGCGTTCGTGGTTCGTCTACCCGATCAGGCTGCCGGCCGTGGCCGACCGCGAGGCCGTGATCGCCGACCTCGCCCAGCGTGGGATCGACTCCAAGGCCTACCTGCCGTGCATCCACCTGATGCCGCACTACCGCGAGCGGTTCGGCTTCGAGGAGGGCCGGTTCCCGGTCGCCGAGGAGGTGTCCTCGCGCTCGCTGGCGCTGCCATTCTTCCCCGCCATGGCCGAGGGACAGGTTGATCGGGTCTGCGAGGCGCTCGACGAGGGCCTCGGAGGGGACTGGGTATGACGCCCGCCGCCGACGGCCTGGTCCAGAGCGACGAGGAGCGGCGCG
Source organism: uncultured bacterium (assembly GCA_963753385.1). Lineage (GTDB taxonomy): Bacteria > Actinomycetota > Thermoleophilia > Solirubrobacterales > 70-9 > JALZKA01. The sequence continues at coordinate 1,014,264 of CAVWCC010000008.1, read as the reverse complement.
CGCTGGCGGCGTTGCGCGACGCGAGCGGCGAGACCGACGGCCCGATGGAGCGCCACTGCGTGCGCAACTTCCTCCTCTGCGAGAAGCTCGCGGCGCGCCACAACGCCAACCTGGACCGCGAGGTCGTCCTGTGCGCGGCGTTCCTGCACGACATCGGCGTGTACGACTCGGTGACGCATGGCGGCGTCTACACGGAGGAGGGCGCTGAGCTCGCGCACCAGATGGCGCTCGAGGCCGGGTGGGACGAGCGGCGCGCGCGACTCTGCGCGGATGCGTGCGCCTACCACCACTCGGTGCGCTCGAAGTGGGAGCTTGGCGCCGAGGTCGAGACGATGCGACTGGCCGACCGGATCGAGGTCTCGGGCGGGCTGTTCCGCAGCGGGCTCACGCGCGACGAGCTTCGCGAGGTCAACGCGGCGGCTCCGCGGGACGGCTTCTATCGCGGCCTTGCACACGTCGTTTGGCCGATGCTCCGCAAGCGGCCGCTCACTCTGCCACGGATCTTCAAGCCCTGACATGGCGCGCTTTGACACACCGCAGGATCCGCTCTTTCGCGCGATCAATACCTCGCTTTCGTTCGACCGGCGCCTGTGGCCGCAGGACGTCCGCGGGTCGATTGCGCACGCACGCGCCCTCCACCGCGCCGGGGTGCTCGCGGACGACGAGCTGACGACCCTGGTGGACGGCCTCGAGCGGGTCGCCGGCGAGCTCGAGAGCAGCGAGTTCCCGTTCACGGACGGGGACGAGGACATCCACATGGCGATCGAGCGCCGGCTGACCGAGCTGGTGGGGCCTGTCGGAGGCAAGCTCCATACCGGCCGGTCGCGCAACGACCAGGTGGCGACGGACGTCGCGCTGTTCGTGATCGACCGGGCCGGCCGCGCCCGGGAGCTGCTCGAGGCACTGATGGGAACGCTGCTCGCGCTGGCCGAGCGGCACGCCGACTGGGCGATGCCCGGCTACACGCATCTGCAGCGCGCGCAGCCGGTCTACCTTGGCCATCACCTGCTCGCCTACTTCTGGATGCTGCAGCGGGACCGGGTGCGGTTCGAGGCCGTCGCGACGGGCGCTCGCGCTGAGATGCCGCTCGGCTCCGGCGCGCTCGCGGGCCTCAACTGGGAGCTCGATCGCGAAGGCACGGCCGCCGAGCTCGGGTTCGACCGTGTGGCACCGAACTCGATCTACGCGGTCGCGACGCGCGAGCCGGTGCTGGACTACCTGAGCGCCGCCGCGATCTGCGCAACCCACCTGTCCCGGCTGGGATCGGAGCTGGTGCTGTGGTCGAGCAGCGAGTTCGGCTTCTGCGAGCCGGCCGACGACTTCGCCTCGGGCTCGAGCATCATGCCCCAGAAGAAGAACCCCGATGCCGCCGAGCTTCTGCGCGGCAAGGCGCCGCGGGTGGCCGCGTCGCTGCAGACCGTCCTCGGCGTGCTCCACGCGCTGCCGCTCGCCTACGCGAAGGACCTGCAGGAGGACAAGGAAGCGCTGTTCGACGGGGTGGACACGCTCGAGACCAGCCTTGCCGCCGCGGAGGGGATGCTTGACGGGATGCGGTTCGACCGCGATGCGCTCGCGACGGCCGCGGCCGACGAGTTCCTCGCCGCGACCGACATCGCCGATCTTCTGGTGCGCCGGGGGATGCCCTTTCGCGAGGCTCACGGCGTCGTCGGGAGCCTCGTGCGCGAGGCCCTCGCAAGCGGACGCGCACTCTCCGAGCTGACCGAGGACGAGCTTCGGGCGCATTCCGACCTGCTCGACAGCGAGTACTACGAGGTCCTGAGCGGCGGTGCCTGGATCGAGTCGAAGGTGTCGGCTGGTGGCACCGCGTCCGCGCGCGTGGCGGAGCAGCTCGCGGAAGCCCGTGCGGCGCTCGAGTCGGTGTGAGCGCGCCGAGCGACGCTCCCGGGCAGCCGCTCCCCCCGGCGTTCTACGAGCGCTCGGTGCTCGAGGTCGCGCACGACCTGGTGGGCTGCGCCCTCCTGGTCGATGGCGTGGGCGGGGTGATCGTCGAGACTGAGGCCTACCGCGCCGACGAGCCGGCATGCCACGCGTACTCCGGGCTCACCGAGCGCACCGAGCCGCTGTTCGGCCCGTCGGGTCACGCCTACGTCTACCTCTCGTACGGAATCCACAGCCTGCTGAACGTGGTCGCCGAGCCCGAGGGCGACGCTGCCGCCGCGCTGATCCGCGCGATCGAGCCGATGTGGGGGATCGACGTCATGCGATCGCGCCGCGGGCTCGAGGACGAGCGGCTGCTCTGCTCGGGCCCGGGCAAGCTGACCCAGGCCCTGGGGGTGGGGCTCGAGCACAACCGGCGATCGCTGTCGGCGCCGCCGTTCGCGCTGCGGAGGGGCCCGGCGTCATGGCGCGCCGAGACCGTCGCGGTCGCGCCTCGGATCGGGATCACGCGGGCGGTGGAGCTGCCGTGGCGCTACTGCGCGAGACAGCGCATACCTATCGCGGCCGCTGCCGCGCCCCCGGGCACGCGCGGCGTGAGTCTCTAGCGGTTACGCCCGGCGCTGATCGCGCCGGCGCCGCCGTCGGTGGCGGGCGCCTCGGGGGTCGGCTCGGTGGGCTGAGTGTCCGGAACGGCTGCCTCGTCCGTCGGCGCTTCGGTGGTGGTCGGTCGTCGTGGTCGTCGTCGGCGTGGTGGTTCCGGCGTCGCTCGTGGCGCCGTCGTCCCCCGAGCCGTTGGACTCCTCCGCCTCGCGAGCCTCGGCCAGCGACACGTACGCGTTCACGACGTCGGCGAAGATCTCGGCCGGGAAGGTGCCGCCGTCCACCGGCCCGCCCGCGTACTCGGTCAGCATCGGCTCGTTCGAGTCGGCGTGCCCGACCCAGACGCAGGCCGTGATGTCCGCGGTCGCGCCGCAGAACCAGGCGTCGCCGTTGTTGTCGGTGGTGCCGGTCTTGCCCCACTCCGTCTCGCCGGTCGCCGCGCGCCGTCCGGTTCCCGACGTGATCACGGAGCTGAGGGTGGTTGTCGCCGTTGCGGCGGTCTCCGGAGAGATCACCTCGTCGCGGATCGTCTGGTTGATCCCGTCGTTGTCGTCCTTGTCGGTGACCGGCTCGCCGGTGAGGGCGCTGCCCTCGTCGGACGACTCGCGGACCTCGACGATCCCCACCGGGCCCTTGCGCGAGGAGCCGAGGGTGCCGGTGATCCGGTCGCCGTCCTCCTCGAGGGTGTTGTAGGCGTGCGCCATCTCGAGCGGAGACACGCCCTGTGAGAGGCCGCCGAGGATCAGCGCCGGGTTGTACGGGGCGAAGTCGTGCCCCTCGGGTGAGTACTCGTTCTCCGTCGAGAGGTCCGTGTTGATGCCCATCTTGCCGGCGGTCTCGGCGACGTTCTCGGGACCCGCCTGCATCCCGACCTGGGCGTAGACGGAGTTGTCCGAGTAGGTGGTGGCGGTCGCGAGGGACGCCGATCCCAGGTACGAGTCCTCGTAGTTCGCCGGCTCGAAGAGCTCGTTCACGATCTTGGAGCCGCCGCCCTTCGTGGCGACCTTCACCCTGAACGGCAGCGACTGTGGCGCCGATGCGTAGACCTCGCTCGTCGAGTGGCCCTGTTCGAGTGCCGTGACGAGGGTGAACGGCTTGAACGCGGAGCCGGGTTGGCGAAGCCCGTTGGTCGCCAGGTTGAACGGCGCCTCCTGGTAATCGAAGCCGCCGACCATTGCCAGCACCCCCGCCGTCTCGTTGTCGAGCACGACGACCGACGCGTCGAGGCCGACGCCGGCGACCGTGCTCTCGGCGATCGCCTCGGCCTGCTGCTGGAGCTCGAGGTCGAGGGTGGACTTGATCTCCAGGCCGCCGGCGAACGCCTCGCCTGCGCCGTACTTGTCGACCAGCTGCTGGCGCAGCCAGGAGGTGAAGTAGGGCGCGGCGGAGTTATCGGCGGGTGGCTCGATCTGGAGTCCGCGCGGGAGCGGGTACTGCACGCCTGTGTAACGCGCGTACTCCTCGGATGTGATGAAGCCCTGCTCGGCCATGTTCGAGAGGACAAGGTCGCGCCGCGCCTTGGCGGCGTCGAAGTCGTTGCGCGGTGAATAGGCGTCCGGTGAGGCGATGATCCCCGCGAGGAAGGCGGCCTCGTGGGGCAGGAGCTCGGATGCGCAGCTGGGCTGGCCCTCCTCGCCGCAGCCCTCGTGGACCGAGCCGAAGAACGTGCGGGCGGCGGCTTCGATCCCGTAGGCGCCCTCGCCGAAGTAGATCGAGTTCAGGTACTCGGTGATGATCTTGTCCTTGGACCAGTTGCGCTCGAGCTGGTAGGCGAGCGCGGCCTCGCGGAGCTTCTGGAAGATCGTGCGGTCGTCCTGCGCGGCAAGCGCGTTCTTGACGAACTGCTGCGTGATCGTCGAGGCACCCTGCGAGGCCGAGCCGGAGAGCACGTCCTGGTAGAGCGCGCGGGCGATGCCCTGGAAGTCGACGCCGCGGTGCTCGTAGAAGCGCTGGTCCTCGATCGCGACGACGGCCTCTTTCATCACCGGTGCGATCTCGTCCGATTCGACCAGGATGCGGCCCTCGTTGTTCGTGAGGGTGGCGAGCGGGATGCCGGTCCGGTCGAAGACGACTGAGTTCTCGGCCCGCTCGTACTGCGCCCTGTTCTCGAGCTTGGGCAGGTCCTGGGCGACCGCCATCATGATCCCGAAGATCCAGGAGACGAGCGCGAGGACGGTGAGGCCGGCGACGACGAGCGCGGCGCGGAGCTTCTTCAGGCGTGGCTTCGTCCGGGGAGGCTCGACGCCGCCGCCGCCGGGCAGGACCGTCAGCGGCGGGGTTGGTGGACCGCCTCCGTTGCCGCTATCGCTCTCGATCGCCGTGGGCTCGGCGCCGTCGCCGTTTTCGCGCGCCTCCATGCGTGCCTGCGCGCGCTCGGCCGCGCCCGGGCCGTCGGCGCGCGCGGCGCGCTTCTCAGCCCGCTCAGCGCGGCGCTTCTTGCGTGTGTCCTTGAGTCCCATTCGGCTGGGTGGCGGAGAGGGGAGGGGCCCGCCCGGGGGTCGGTCGAGGCTAGCATTCGGGCGGATGGCTCCCGGCGGTTCCGGCGACGGCTCCGGCCTCGAGCGGCTGCTCGCCGGCTCGGTCGACGCGCTGCCCGGTGGGCGGCTCGCCGAGCAGCTCGAATCCGGCAAGCAGCTGCGCGTCAAGCTCGGGATGGACCCGACCAGCGCGGACATCCATCTGGGCCACTGCGTCGTGCTCATGAAGCTCCGTGCGTTCCAGGACCTCGGTCATACGGTCGTGTTGATCGTTGGCGATTACACGGCCCGGGTCGGGGACCCGAGTGGCCGGGACGAGGGGCGTCCGGTCCTGAGCGCCGAGCAGATCGCCGAGAACGCGCGCACCTATCAGGAGCAGGCGTTCAAGGTTCTCGACCGCGGGCGGACCGAGATCCGGCACAACAGCGAGTGGCTTGAGATGCCGAGCGCCGAGCTGTTCGAGCTGGTGCGCCGCTTCACGGTCGCGCGGCTCCTCGAGCGCGACGACTTCCAGCGCCGGATGGAGCGGAACGAGGGGATCTCAGCGCTCGAGCTCCTGTACCCGGTGCTTCAGGGCTATGACTCGGTGGCCGTCGAGGCGGACGTCGAGATGGGCGGGAGCGATCAGAGGTTCAACCTGCTGTTCGGGCGCGACGTGCAGGAGTCGTTCGGGCGGCCGCCGCAGTCGATCCTCACGATGCCGCTCCTGGTCGGGACGGATGGCGTGCGGAAGATGTCGAAGAGCTACGACAACTATGTCGGCGTCACCGACGAGCCGGAGGAGATGTTCGGCCGGCTGATGAGCATCCCGGACGACGTGATGGGCGACTACTACGTGCTCCTGCTCGGGCGCGAGCTCGATTCGGGCGCTCACCCGAACGAGGCGAAGCGTGCGCTCGCCCGGGAGCTGGTGGAGCGCTTCCACGATGCCGGCGCGGCGGAGGCGGCGGAGGCGAGGTTTGACGCCGTCCACAAGCGGGGCGAGGTGCCGGACGAGATCCCGACCGTTGCGCTTGCCGACGGCGAGACTGTTCATCTGCCCGCGCTACTCGCCTCGAGCTTCGACATCTCGAACAGCGAGGCGCGGCGGCTGCTTGGACAGGGGGGAGTGCGCCTCGACGGCGATGTGGTCGGGGGCGACGTGCTCGACCTGCCGGCCTCGGAGCTGAGCGGGAGGGTGCTTCAGCTGGGCAAGCGCAGGTTCGTCCGGATCGCCTGAGCCCACGCCCGCCAGGCAGGAAATGTCTCACGAGGACTCCGCTACACTGCCGCGTCCGCGGATGGGGCCGGGCTTGATCTGGCCCTCACGCGGCCTATATACTGGTTGGTCGCCCGTAAGGCGGCTTCGCCCGGCGCTGAGAGTCCCTCTTGCGCCCGGCGGACGCGGTGTTTGAAAACTGAGCAGCGCGCGACGGGATGTCCAATCCCGTCGTGTCCAGGTTCGACCTGCCGGCGCACCATGCGCCCGGCAGACTGAATCAGACCCCGTCATGCGTGCCGCCACGGTGTACCGGGCGGCGCGAAACGCATGACGACTCTCAGTTCGAAACTCTTTTCGAGTTTTTCACGGAGAGTTTGATCCTGGCTCAGGACGAACGCTGGCGGCGTGCCTAACACATGCAAGTTGAGCGACGAACCAGGGCTTGCCCTGGGGCAAAGCAGCGAACGGGTGAGTAACACGTGGGTAACCTGCCCCGATGATCGGGACAACCCGAGGAAACTCGGGCTAATACCGGATGTGCCCATCACACACCAGTGTGATGTGTAAAGGAAGCTTCGGCCTCCGTA
>CAVWCC010000008.1:0-1005000 GCA_963753385.1 uncultured bacterium | reverse complement strand
TTTAGGTATAGCCTCGAGTAATTGCGTTTCGGCCGTAGAGCACTGCTTGGACTAGGGGCCCTACCAGGTTACCGACTTCAGGCAAACTCCGAAGACCGTTACGTGTACCTCGGGAGTCAGTGTGCGAGGGATAAACTTCGTACGCAAAAGGGGAACAGCCCAGATCACCAGCTAAGGTCCCTAAGTGTTGACTAAGTGGGAAACGATGTCCGAATGCACAGACAACCAAGAGGTTGGCTTAGAAGCAGCCATCCTTGAAAGAGTGCGTAACAGCTCACTGGTCAAGTGTTCGGGCGCGGATAATTCAACGGGGCTCAAGTCAACCACCGAAGCTGTGAGTTCGAGCGGTCTGCGGATCGCTCGAGCGGTAGGAGAGCGTTCCTGTCGCTGCTGAAGCGGCGGCGTAAGCCAGCCGTGGAGCGTCAGGAAGTGAGAATGCCGGCATGAGTAACGCAAGAGGGGTGAGAATCCCCTCCACCGGTTGTCCGAGGTTTCCTGAGTAAAGTTCGTCTGCTCAGGGTTAGTCGGGACCTAAGGCGAGGTCGAAAGGCGTAGCCGATGGTCAACAGGTTGATATTCCTGTACCACGTCGCATCCGCTATGACCGATGGGGTGACGAGGAAGGGGAAGGGAACCCAGGCGATGGTCGTCCTGGGGCAAGCACGTAGCCAGTCGCTGTAGGCAAATCCGCAGCGGCGTTATTACGCGAGGTGCGATGCCAGCTGGCTTGACCGCCGGCGAGTCCCTGTACCCATGCCTCCGAGAAAAACCTCTAGGCAGGATGCTCGTGCCCGTACCGAGAACCGACACAGGTGGACTGGTAGAGAATACCCAGGTGAGCGAGATAACCCTCGTTAAGGAACTCGGCAAAATCGTCCCGTAACTTCGGGAGAAGGGACGCCCCGGTAGGGTGAAGCGCTTGCGCGTGGAGCCTGAGGGGGCCGCAGTGACTAGGCCCAAGCGACTGTTTACCAAAAACACAGGCCTCTGCTAAGTCGAAAGACGACGTATAGGGGCTGACGCCTGCCCGGTGCCGGAAGGTTACGCGGAGTTGTTAGCGGTTCGCCGCGAAGCAGCGAAGCCAAGCCCCGGTAAACGGCGGCCGTAACTATTAGTTTGACCGAGGCTAGTTAAAAAACTCGGCTATATGCTGGAATGCCTGTTCCGAAAAGTATCCAGTATCCCGCACTACTCGTACCGTTGGTCGGACTTTCGCGCCGACGCCGCGGCTACAGTGACAATGTGTCGGGTGCAGGTAATCAGCAGGAAAGGCTCTCCGATTGCGGAGATCCCAACAGCGCTTGGAAGCTTCCTGGCCGGTTTCGCCCTTGGCGAGGCCAGCTTCATGATCGCCTGTCAGTCGCAGGAGCGACTACGGGCGGCGGTGGAAGCTTTCATGCAGCCTTCAATGTGTCTATCAGATGGATCGAGCCCCGCTCCGATCTGCTCCGGGACACTGTGGGTTGCGGAAGCATGCGCCCAAGGCCGGCAATCGGTGGCTGGCTACTGGGAGGTCAATGCCCTCCTGGCACTCAGCGGACTCATCGTTCCGTTCTTCGAGCGCTTCCAGCTCGTTGGGACGAAAGCCAAGGACTTCGAGCGCTTCAGGGACGCCGTTGCGATCCTGAGCCGCGGAAGGCTTTCAGACGCCGACGACGTGTCCGTTCTCGAGCTCAGAGAGCAGATGAACGGAGGCGGAAAGCGGCGCTACACGATGGAGAGAATCCTCAGAGACTATACGCCGAGCTCATTCAGTCCTGAACCGAGATGAGATAGTCCGCTCTCATGGGCGACCATGAGAGGCACGCAGAAATGCGTGTCCGCCTCAGGACCTCCGAACGGTCCTGCGGTACTAAGTAACAAAAGGAACGGTCCTAAGGTCACGGAATTCGTTGCCTTAGTAAAACCTGCCCGCTATATCCGCTGGAAACTCCGAGTATCTGGCGCTACTGAGCCTCCGGCTCAGTGACAATGCGACAGTGCGGACAATCAGCAGGGAAGTCCATCAGGAAGCACATCCCGATTTGACCCCTCAGAGACCACACGCCGGGCTCTGTCCATGACGGGAAGATATGGTCCGCCCTACATGGCGACATGCAGAGGCCGGCAGAAATGACCGGCCCGCCCGCCTAAGCGCGTCGATCCCAGGACGTGCACTAGGAGACTGGGTAGTAACAGCGGAAACGCGAAATTCCTTGTCGGGTAAGTTCCGACCTGCACGAATGGCGTAACGACTTGGGCGCTGTCTCAACGAGGGGCTCGGTGAAATTAAAGTCGCGGTGAAGATGCCGCGTACCCGCAGCAAGACGGAAAGACCCCGTGCACCTTTACTGCAACTTGATATTGGAGTCTGGGATCTCCTGTTCAGGATAGGTGGGAGGCTTTGAACCCGCGGTTACGGCCGCGGGGGAGCCGTCCTTGAGATACCACCCTTGAGCTTCTGGGCTTCTAACACATTGCCGTGATCCGGCATGTGAACAGTGTCAGGTGGGCAGTTTGACTGGGGCGGTCGCCTCCTAAAGTGTAACGGAGGCGCCCAAAGGTTCCCTCAGCACGGTTGGAAATCGTGCGTAGAGTGTAAAGGCAACAAGGGAGCTTGACTGCGAGACCGACGGGTCGAGCAGGAACGAAAGTTGGGCTTAGTGATCCGGCGGTTGCAAGTGGAAGCGCCGTCGGTCAACGGATAAAAGGTACGCCGGGGATAACAGGCTTATCGCTTCCAAGAGTCCATATCGACGAAGCGGTTTGGCACCTCGATGTCGGCTCGTCACATCCTGGGGCTGGAGTAGGTCCCAAGGGTTGGGCTGTTCGCCCATTAAAGTGGCACGCGAGCTGGGTTCAGAACGTCGTGAGACAGTTCGGTCCCTATCTGCTGTGGGCGTTGGAGAGTTGAGAGGAGTCATCCTTAGTACGAGAGGACCGGGATGAACGCACCTCTGGTGTATCTGTTGTCCTGCCAAGGGCACCGCAGATTAGCTACGTGCGGATCGGATAACCGCTGAAAGCATCTAAGCGGGAAGCCGACCTCGAGATGAGCTCTCCCATCCCCTTGAGGGAGTAAGACCCCTGGTAGACCACCAGGTTGATAGGCCGGCGGTACAAGCGGGGTAACCCACTCAGCCGACCGGTACTAATGGGTCGAGGGCTTGACGTTGTTTTTCGTTTTACCCTCTTGGCCGAGGTGCAGTTTTCAAGCCTCTCCGAGGCACGGTCTCGCCGTGTTTCGGTGGCAATAGCGAGAGGGAAACACCTCTTCCCATTCCGAACAGAGCCGTTAAGCCTCTCAGCGCCGATGGTACTTGGCCCGCAAGGGCCTGGGAGAGTAGGTCGCCGCCGGTCTTTCACCTGAAGAGCCGCCTCGCGAGGCGGCTCTTCGTCGTTCCGGGCCGGTTGTCGGCGGCGAATCGCGGGTAGGGTCACTCTGTCGGTCCGTCGACAGAAAGGACTCCCATGGTCGGCAACATCATCGGCGCGGTCATCCTCGGCATCCTCGCGGGATATCTCGCGCGGGCGCTGCTCCCGGGCAAGCAGCAGATGGGCTTCCTGATGACCGTGGTCCTGGGGATCGCGGGAGCCGTCGCCGGCTTCTACATCTTCGAGGGCCTGTTCGGATGGGGCGACACCGACAAGTTCGACCTCGGCGGCCTCCCCGGCGCCATCATCGGCGCGATGATCCTGCTCTTCCTCTACGAGCGGTTCGTCGGCAGCGGATCCGACAAGCCCGCCGCGGCACCCGCGACGGCCGGCGCCCCGGTCTCACCGCCGGAGCAGCGCCGTGGCGGCGGAGGCGGCAAGCGCCGGCGGCGCGAACAGCGGCCTCCGGAGTAGACAGGCTAGGCGTGAGCGCGAGCGCGTCCGGCGCGCTCGCGCGAGGCGCGGCAGCCCCCGCGGCGGGACGTTGCGAGCGCCTCCCAGCCGGCCCGGCGGCCGTCCTGCTCGCAACGCCCGTCCGCCGGAAGCGGCTCGAGCCCGTATTCGCCAAGTGTCGCGAAGTCGACCAGGAGGTCGATCGCACCGGCCACCCGGCCGGCAATTGAAACCGCCCCTACCGGGGGGGCGAACATGCTTTCGCGCCTTGCGTCGCTCATCAGATTCCTCGTCTCTCGAACATGGGTTCGCAAGGTACGCGCGGCTCCGGACGGATACGGAAAACCTGCAAGGCATCTTGCAGGCGGCTCAGGTGGCCTCGACGGCGAACAGCTCCCAATCCTCGGGAACGCCCTTCAGGCGCTGACTCCCACGGTCGGTGAACGAGATCGCCGATCCGGCCACGAGGCTTCGGACGGTGCTCGAGACCAGGACCTCGCCGGGTTCCGCGGCGGCCTGGATCCGCGCGGCGACGTGGACGGCGATCCCTCCGATCCTGCCTCCGATCAGCTCACACTCGCCGGTGTGCACGCCGGCCCGCACCTGGATCCCGATCGGCCGCAGCTTCGCCCCGATCCCGACCGCAGCTCGCACCGCTCGCCCGGGGCCATCGAACGTCGCGAGGAACCCGTCGCCCGCAGTGTCGACCTCCTCGCCGCCGAACCGGGCGAGCTGCTCGCGCACGATCGCATGGTGCTGTTCGAGCAGGACCTTCCACCGCCGGTCGCCCAGCTCCGCCGCCCGCTCGGTCGATGCAACGATGTCGGTAAAGAGCATCGTCTTGAGGACTCGGTCCGGGGAGGGCGGAGTCCGCTGACCGGTCAGGAACTGCTCGATCTCGTCGAGCACGCAATCCTGATCGCCCACCCAGGGCAGATGGTCCTCGCCGGGCAGCTCCACGAATCGGGCATCGGGGATCTGATCCGCGATCCACCGGCCCTCCTCCACGTTTGCGTCCCGGTCGTCGGTACGGTGGAGTATCAGTGTCGGCACTCGGATCGCGGGCAGGACCGCCCGAATGTCGATCTCGCTGTTCATCCTGATCAGCGCCGCGGCGGCGCCGGGGCTCGCGCTCCGGCGGAAGTACGTGGCCAGGCGGCGAGCGAAGTCCTCGTCGCGCGCGGCGCTCGGTGCTAGATGCTCGACGTCGGCGTCCACACCCCACTCGGCCTCGATCTTCTCCATGTAGCGTTCCCGCTCCTCCGGCCTCGGCGCCCAGGGATAGTCGGGACTCCAGATCCGCTTGGCGAAGATTCCCGCGGTGACGAGCGCTGTGCACCGGCTCGGATGCGTTGCCGCGAACAGGACCGCAAGGTTGCCGCCCTCGGAATGGCCCAGCAGCGCTGCCCGCTCTGATCCAGCGGCATCAAGCACCGCCAGGACATCGTCGATCCGCTCTTCCAGCATCGGCAGCGCCTCCTCGGGCACCCGGTCCGACAGGCCAGTCCCGCGCTTGTCGAACAGGATCAGGCGTGAGAACGACGCCAGGCGGGTCAGGAACCGCGCGAGCAGCGGCTCTTCCCAGCACAGCTCCACGTTCGAGACCCAGCCGGGGATCCACAGCAGGTCAAGATTCCCCTCGCCGACGACCTGGTAGGCGATGTTGTACGAGCCGCTCTTCGTGTACCTGGTGGTGGGCGCCAGAGGCTTAAGTGTCCTCTCTCAGCGCCCGCGCCGCCCAAAACTGTGTGGCTTTGGGGCCACCGCCGCGAGCCCGCCGGCGACTGCGGCCAGCGCGGGCTCCTCGGCCGGCTCGACCTGCCTGCCCGTCTCGCGCTCGACCGGAGGCTCGAGCGGCCTGACCTCGGCGAGCTCGAGGTCCGGCGTCGCCAGCGGCTCCACCCGCGCTGCGACCACGTTCACTACCCGCTTCCCCTGGCGCTCGAGACGCCCGCGCACCCTGGCGAACGAGGACGTGCGCACCGCCAGCCTGCAGCTCGAATACACGGGCGGCGGCACGATTACGTTGATCACGCCGAGCTCGTCCTCGAGCAGCATGAAGACCACGCCGCGCGCCGTCGCGGGCCGCTGGCGGGCGACCACGATTCCCGCCACCTCCAGGCTCGTCCCGTCCGGGATCGTCGTCGTGTCCTCGCTGGTCGCGAGCCCCGCGAGCTGCGGGCGCATCAGGGCCAGCGGATGAGCTTCCAGCGTCATCCCGGTCGAGGCGTAGTCGGCGACGGCGAGGTCCCAGTCTGAGAGCTCGGCCAGCTTGGGAGCCGTCGGCAGCTCGAGCGGCAGCGAGAGCTGGCCGTTCGGCCCGATCCCCTCCGCGATCCCAAGGCGCCAGAGCGCCGGCCGTCGTGCCGGCGCCTCCTCGGCGCCCACCGACTCGCAGGCGCCAGCCCAGGCGAGCTGCTCCAGCGCCTCCCCGCGGGCTCCTGCGCGCGAAGCCAGTTCTCCAAGCGAGCGATAGGCCCCGCCGCGCTCCCGCTCGGCGACGATCACGGTTGCATCGTCCTCGCGCAGGCCGGTCACGTAGCCAAGCCCGATCCGCACGCAAAGCTGGTGGCTGGTTGCTGGTAGCTGGTATCGGCCTCAACCAGCGACGAGCTACCAGCTACTAGTTCGACGGCGCACTCGACCCCGCTCGCGTTCACATCCGGGCCCCTGACCTCGATCCCGCGCCGCTGCGCCTCGTGGACCAGCGCATCGGGTGGATAGAACCCCATCGGCTGCTCGTTCAGGAGCGCGCAGAGGAACTCCGGGCCCCGATGAACCCGAAGCCAGGTGGACTGGTAGGCGAGCAGTCCGAACGCGGCCGCATGCGACTTCGGAAAGCCGAAGCCGGAGAAGCCCCTGATCTGCTCGAAGACCCGCTCTGCAACCTCCCGCTCCACACCCTGCGCGACGGCCCCGTCCAGGAACCGGTCGCGGTAGGCGTTGATCGCCTCCTCGGAGCGCTTCCTGCTCATCGCCCGCCGCAGCCCCTCGGCCTCGCCAGAGCTGAACCCGGCGAGCGCCATCGCCACCTGGATCACCTGGTCCTGGAAGACGATCGCCCCCAGCGTGTCGCTCAGGATCGGCTCCAGCGACGGATGCTCGTACGGCACCTCGTACTCCGGGTCCTCGCGCAGCAGCCGGCGCCGAGTGAGATACGGGTGGACGGCCCCGCCCTGAATCGGGCCCGGCCTGACCAGCGCCACCTGCACGGTGAGGTCGTCCAGGTCCTCAGGCAGGCTGCGGGGCAGCATCTGCATCTGCGCGCGGCTCTCGATCTGGAACACGCCAGTCGTCTCGGCCCTGCGGATCGCGCGGAACACCTCCCGGTCGTCGAGCGGGATCCGCGAGAGGTCGAGCCGCTCGCCCCGAGTGCGCGCGACCTGGTCCACGCATCGCTCGACCGCCGAGAGCATGCCCAGGCCGAGCAGGTCGATCTTCAGGAAGCCTGCGTCGGCACATGAGTCCTTGTCCCACATGACGACCTGCCGCCCCTCCATCGCCGCGGGAACGACCGGGCACAGCTCGGTCAGCGGGGTGGTGGAGAGCACCATCCCGCCCGGATGCTGCGAGGGATGGCGCGGCAGACCCCAGGCATCGCGCACCAGCCGGGCCAACGCCCGCCACCGCGGCGCCTGCGCCCGCCGCTTGCCGATAGCCATCGCCATGTCCGCGTCGAACCCCTCGCCCGCCCACGCGTCGACCGCGCGGGCCACCCGCTCGATCTCGGTCGGCGGCAGGCCGAGCGCCTTGCCGAGATCGCGCACCGCGCCCCGCACCCGGAATGTGGGGAATGCCGCGACCAGGGCTGAGCGGTCGCGCCCGTAGCGCTCGTGGATGCGAGGGATCAGCTGCTCGCGAATGTCGCGCGGGAAGTCCAGGTCGATGTCCGGCGCCTCGGTGATCTCGTCGTTCAGGAAGCGCCCGAGGAACAGCCCGGACGCGACCGGATCCACATGGGAGAGCCCGGTCAGGTAGCAGACGACCGAGCTGACGCTCGAGCCCCGTCCGCGGCCCGGGGGCAGGACGGACCGCGCCGACTCGGGGCCGCGCACCTCGAGCGCCACCTCTCGCGCCAACTCCAGCAGGTCGGCGTGGAGCAGGAAGAAGCCCGAGAGCCGGAGCCTGCGGATCACACGCAGCTCCACCTCCAGCCGCCGCCGCGCCTCCCGGAGCTCGGGCGAGCCGGCGTAGCGGCCGTCGAAGCGGGCCGCGCAGAGCTCGGCGAGCTTGCGGTTCGCGTCCTCGTCCTCCGCGCCCGGATAGCGATAGCCGTGGTCGCTCGTGAGGTCGAACTGCAGCCGCTCCGCCAGCCGCTCCGTCTCGGCCACCGCGTCCGGATGCTCGGCGAAGAGCTCCGCCATCTCGCTCGGCGTCCGCAGCACCGCCTGCCGGTTGCCCCGGCGAAGCGACTCCGTCTCGTCCAGCGACGCCCCCAGCCGGACCGCGACCAGCGCGTCCTGAAGCGGGGTCCGGGCCGGGTCGTGGGCGTGGACGTCGCCGGTCGCCACGCAGGGGACGCCGAGCCGCTCGGCGAGGCTCGCAAGCCAGCGGTTTCGAGCCAGGTCGTGGCGCCGAAGCGGCCGCTGGATCTCCACGCGGAACCGCTCTCGCCCGAAGGCGTCCACGAGCCGCCGGCCAACCGCCTCGGCCCACCGCGCGGCGGAGGCGGAGGGGCGCCCGCCCTCCCGCTCGAAGACCCCGGCCAGCGCGCCCTCCCGCGCGCAACCCGAGAGGCAGACCAGCCCCCCGGCCCGGCGCTCGAGCGATTCGAGCGGGAGGGAAGGGGGGAGGGGCTCACGCCCCGGCACCGGACGGGTGCCGGCGTGCGCCTCGGTGAGCAGCAGGCAGAGATTGCGCCAGCCTTCGACGCTCTCGACGAGCAGGGTGAGATGGAAGCACGCAGCACGCAGCGCGCAGCACGCAGATGGATCCGACTCTGCATGCTGCGTGCTGCAAGCTGCATGCTGGACCGTTATTTCGGCGCCCACGATCGGCCGCACCCCGAGCGGCTTCGCCGCCTGCGCGAACTCCATTGCGCCCCAGACGCCGTCATGGTCGGTGATCGCGAGCGCCTCGTGGCCATGGGCGGCCGCGGCGGCCGCGAGCTCGTCGGGATGCGAGGCTCCATCAAGGAACGAGAAGCCTGAGTGGCAATGAAGCTCTACGTAGCTCATGCCCGCTGCCGGAACCATTTCTCGCGCTCGCGGAAGACGACCTCGCAGCGGCCGTCCGCCAGCGCAAGCTCGAAGTAGTGGCGCGAGATCGGCCGCTCCGACCACCAGCGGTCCTCCACCAGCCACTCCTCCCGTACCGCCTCGACCTCCACCCCGGCAACCGCCAGCGGCCACCCGTGCTCGTTGGCCCGTACCTGGGCAGGGCGAGGCGTATAGAGGTTCATCGATCCTCGGGAAACGGTGTGAGGGTCGCCCGCCGCTCCGGAACGCTCGAGTCCCTATCCACCTCCAGCACCCGCAGCACCGCGCCGCGCCCCGCAGCGGCGCGGGCGTGGCGCACCGCCTCGGCGATCAGGCCACGGCGGCGCTCGTGCTCGTCACTCGTAAGCGCCGGCTGCTGCGGAGCGCCGTCGCCCAGCTCGAGCCCGCGAAGCGCCAGGTGCGAGGCCGGTGCCGGCAGCGACGCCAGCTTCGGCCCCAGCGCCAGGAGCAGCCGCTCACGGTCGACCGTCGCGTTCCTCAGAACGGCCTCGATCCGCCAACCGCCCCCGCCGGCCAGGCGCGCCTCGAGCCGCAGGCGCCTGAAGCTGCGGCCCCTCCGATCGGGGCTCGCCAGCAGCCGGTCGACCAGGAGCTCCAGCGCGCGTTCGAGCTGGCCACCGGTGGACGCGTCAGGCAGCTCCAATTCCTCGCGGAGCTCCTCGCGAGGCGGGCGGGGCCGCAGCGGCTCCTCGATCCCGCGTGCCATCGCCAGCGCCCGCATGCCGTCGGTGCCGAACCGGTCGGCCACCGCGGAATCGGGCAGTGCCGCCAGATCGCCCAGTGTGCCGACCCCCAGCCGCTCGAGCGTGTCCACGAGGTTCACTCCGGTCCACGGCTCGTCGCCCAGCCGGTCGCGCAGGATCCCGACCGGCAGCGGCTCGAGGAACGACCTCGCCCTCCGCTCGGCGACGACGAGCGGGCCGGCGCGACGGGGGCGCGAGCGCAGCGCCGCCGCCAGGGCGCAGAGCCTGGTCGGCCCGGCACCAAGCCTGGCGCCCCTGCCGGCCACCAGCCGCGCACGTTCCATCGTCCGCTCTGGCCTGCCCCACAGCCCGTGCAAACCGTCGAGCCCGAAGAACATCTCGCCAGGGCGGCCTGACTCGACCGCGGCCCCGATCGCCTCGACTTGCCCCAGCCGCTCCTCCCATGCCTCCTCGGCGCGCGCCGGGTCGGGAGGGATCAGGGCCAGAGTGGGGCAGCGGCCGAGCGCTTCGGCCAGTCGCATCCCCTCCGTGATCCCGAACGCCTCCGCCGCGCCCGAGACCTCACCGACCACCTGCGGTCCGCCGGGCTCAGGCGCAAGCGCGACCGGGCGAGTGAGCAGCTCGCGCCGCTCGGCCACGGCGGCAACCAGGCCAAAGCGGGGGATGAGCACGCATGCGATCACTACGAACATATGTTCGCATCGGTGTCAAATGAGCGACGTAAGGCGCGAAAGCGTGTTTGCCTCCCCGGTAGGGGCGTGTTTCAGAGGGATAATCCCGGCATGCAAGGAAGCAGAGCCGCAATCCTCATGCTGGCCGCGGCGCTTCTGTTGGCTGCCTGCGGCGGCGGCGATGATCCGCCGGAAGAGACCGCCACGGAGATCCCCGGCGACGCCGATCCCGATGACGTCCAGGTGATCGACGACTGGGCCAAGACCCTGGCCGCCGGCGACGTCGAGGGTGCCGCCGCGTTCTTCGCGACCCCCAGCGTTGCCGAGAACGGGATCCTCTACGAGATCGAGGACGAGGACGACGCGCTCCGCTTCAACGCGTCGCTTCCCTGTGGCGCCGAGCTCATCCAGGCCGAGACCCAGGGCGAATTCACCACCGCCACCTTCCGGTTGCAGGAGAGACCGGGCCCGGGAGTCTGCGGTGACGGGGTGGGGGGCACGGCGCAGACCGCGTTCGTGATCGAGGGATCGAAGATCATCGAATGGCGCCGGGTCGGCCTCCCTGGTAGCGAGGGACCAAGCACGGTGTCTTAACCGGAGATCTCGAACCAGGCGTGATAGGAATGCGAGTCACGGGAATCCACCCCGTTAAGACAGAGAGAGGAGTGTGTATGCAGAGGCTTAAGCTCGTCCTGCTCGCACTGGCGGTCGCGGCGCTCGCATCGCTGGGAATCGCCGCGTGCGGGGACGACGATGACGATGATGACGGTGGCGGCGACGTCTCCGGCGCGAGCTTCGACATGACGGTCGGCGCGCTGGTGCCGCTGACCGGATCCCTGAGCCCGTTCGGACCGGCCGGTGAGAAGGCTGCCGATCTGGCCGTCCAGGAGACCCAGGCGGCGCTCGAGGGCACCGACATCACGCTGAGCGATCTGAATAGCGCCGATACGGAAACCAAGGCCACAGCCGCTCAATCGGCGGCGCAGCAGATGATCTCGGAGGGGGCGAACTGCCTCGTCGGACCATGGGCCTCGGACGAGGTGGTCCCGGTTGGACGGTCGGTCGCGGCTCGTGACGAGATCCCCTTGATCTCGCCGTCAGCGACCAGCCCCGAGATCACCGAGCTCCCCGACAACGGCTTCGTCTTCAGGACGGCGCCGTCGGACGCGATCCAGGGTTCGGTCCTGGCCGACGCGATCGAGGAGGACGAGGGCGGAACCGACGCGGTCGTGTCCGTCGCTGCCCGCAACGATGCGTACGGCGAGGGCATCGCAACCTCGTTCACGGAGGCCTGGGAGGCCAAGGGCGGCACCACCACCGGTGAGCCGATCCTCTACGACGTGGAGCTGTCCACGTACAACTCCGAGGCGGGCGACATCGTCGCCAACAGCCCGGACCTCTTCGTGATCATCGATTTCGAGGAGCCGTACAACGAGGTCGGTCCCGCGCTGACGCGGACCGGCGATTTCGACCCGGCCAACCTCTGGACGGCCGACGGCCTCGCGTTCGAGGACGGAGCGGGGGCGACCTCGGTTCCGCCCGACACGCTGGCCAACGCCAAGGGTTCCCGCCCGTCGGGGCCTGAGGAGGTCAGTCCCGCCGCTGAGGCGTTCGACGAGCTGTACAAGTCGGCGCCCGGCACGAAATCACGCAACACGTTCGACGCGCAGAACTTCGACGCCGTGACGCTGTGCGTCCTCGGCGCCGTCGCTGCGGGCTCGAACGAGGGACCGGCGATCGCCGAGCAGATCCAGGCGGTTTCCGGACCTCCAGGCGACCAGTACGACTACACCACGATGGCCGATGCGATCGCCGCCCTCCAGGCCGGTGAGGACATCGACTTCGAGGGTGTCTCCGGACCGCTCGACCTGGACGACGCCGGCGAACCGGCAATCGGGTTCTATGACCTCTACGCCTACGACGGTCAGGGCGAGTTCGAGGTCACCGGCAAGGTGGAGAAGGCCGCGGGCGAGTAGTAGCGCGGCAGTTCAAGCATGTTGAAAGGGCTCTCGGCCGCGAGGCCGGGGGCCCTTCGGCATTCAGACCTGCGGACCGTCCCCGGCGGGGGACTCTGAGGCGTCAACCCGCCCTTGCCGCCGCCCAGGTACAGGTCGGCGACCTTGGGGTCGGCGATCAGCTCCGGGCCCTGGGCCGCTGAAGCGGTTCGTGCCCGAGGTCGAGCACGTAGCCGCGATGCGACATCGCGAGCGCGCGCCGCGCGTTCTGCTCAACCATCAGGATCGTCACGCCCGACGCGTTGATCTCGAGCACCTTTTCGAAGATCGCGTCGACGAACGCCGGGGCGAGGCCCGCCGAGGGCTCGTCGAGCAGCAGGATCTCCGGGTCCGGCATCAGGGAGCGGCCCATCGCGACCATCTGGCGCTCGCCCCCTGACATCGTGCCGGCCGCCTGCCGGCGGCGCTCCTCGAGGCGCGGGAACAGGCCGAAGATGCGCGCCATGCGCTCGTCGACCGAGCCCTCGCCGCCGGCGATGGCGCCGAGCTCGAGGTTCTCCTGGACGGTCAGGTTGGGGAAGACGTTGTCGAGCTGGGGGACGTAGGTCACGCCCTTGCGGGTGACCGTGTGCGGCATCTCGCCCGTGATCTCGTCGCCGTGGAGCTTGATCGAGCCCTCGCGCGGCGGCACCAGGCCGAAGATCGACTTCATCAGGGTGGACTTGCCGGCGCCGTTCGGACCGACGATCGTCACGATCTCGTTCGGGTTCACGTCGATGTCGACGCCGTTCAGGATGTCCACCTCCGGCGTGTAGCCCGCGATCAGGCCGCTCACCTTCAGGACCGGGTCAGGCATCGCCGTTCGCCTCCGCCGGCGCGCCCGCGCCCAGATAGGCGTCGATCACGGCCTGGTTCGCGCGCACCTCGTGCGGCTCGCCCTCGGCGATCACGCGGCCCTCGGCCATCACGATGATCCGGTCGGAGTGGTTCATGACGACATCCATGTCGTGCTCGACGAACAGGAACGTGACGCCGTCCTCGGTCCGCAGCCGCTCCATGTGCTCGAGCAGTCGCCGGCCGAGCGTGGGGTTGATCCCGGCCATCGGTTCGTCGAGCAGCAGGAACCGCGGCTTGGTCATCAGCGCGCGCGCCAGCTCCAGCAGCTTGCGCTGGCCGCCCGAAAGCGTCCCGGCGTAGTTGTCCGCGAGGGCCTGGAGGTTGAACATCTCGAGCAGCTCGCCCGCCTGATCTCGCACTTCGCGCTCGCGGTGGCGGTTCGCCGGCTGCCTAAAGACCGTGCCGAACAGGGATTCGCCTGGTTGGTCCGGCGCCGCGAGCATCATGTTGTCGATTACCGGCATCGCGGCGAGCGCCTTGGTGATCTGGAAGGTCCGCACCATCCCCAACCGTGCGATCGCGTATGGGGGGTGGCCCAGGGTCGATTTCCCGTCGAACGTGGCCATGCCGCCGTCCGGCTTGTAGAAGCCCGTGATCACGTTGAAGAAGGTGGTCTTGCCGGCGCCGTTCGGGCCGATCAAGGCGGTGATCGATCCCTCGCGGATGTCCATCGTCGCGCCGTTGACGGCGCGAATCCCGCCGAAGCGCTTGACGACGCCCTCGGCTCGGAAGATTGGGACGGCGTCATTCACCGAGCACCATCTCCTCCCGCTTGCCGAAAATGCCCTGCGGGCGAAACGCCATCAGGAGGATCAGGATCAGGCCGACGATGATGAATCGCAGCGCGGAGACCTTGTCGGCGGAGAGCGGCAGATCCAGGAACCGGAACCCCTCGAGCAGCGTCCAGAGCAGGACCGAGCCGACCAGCACGCCGCCGAAGCTCGCGAGGCCGCCCAGGATCAGAGCACCGAAGCCGAGGAACGTGTAGAGCGGCTCGAACGCCGTCTGCGAGACCGACTCGAGGTTGAAGGCGAGGAACCAGCCCGAGATCGCACCGAGCACCGCCGCGACGGCAAGCGACTGGAGCTTGTACGAGAACGCGTTCTTGCCGAGCGCGCGCGCGGCGTCCTCGTCCTCGCGGACCGCCCTCAGGACCCGTCCCCAGGGCGAGCGGACGAGCAGGTGAAGGCCGAACGCGAGCAGCCCGAGCGTCACCCAGACGACCAGGAACAGCGGCAGGTCGCCGAACTCCTGGCCGGAGAGGCCGATCGGATCGAGCAGGTTCTGCTCGATCCAGTCGGACGCGTTGAACCAGGGATCGGTGAAGAAGCGGTCGTTTTCGAGCTCCACGTTGATCGTTCCCTGATTGCCGCCGGTCAGGTCGCGCGCGTTCTGGGCGACGTCGCGGACGATCTCCGAGAACGCGATCGTCGCGATCGCGAAGTAATCGGCCCGAAGCCGCAGCGACGGCAGGCCGATCAGGAGGCCGACGATCATCGTCAACAGCGCCGAGGCCGGCAGGGCGAGCCAGTAGCTCCAGCCGAACTCGACGACGAAGATGATCGCGGCGTAGGCGCCGATCGCCATGAAGCCTGCCTGGCCGAAGTTGATGACGCCCGTGTAGCCAACGTTGAGCTGCAGGCCGAGCGTGAAGATCCCGTAGATCCCGGCGAGGATCCCAACGCCGATCCAGAAGTCCCACGCAGTGAGGAAGTCGAAGGTAATGGCAACGGGGAGCTCGATCATGCAAGCCACCTCAACGACGGTGGGATTCGGCTCCGTCCTGACGGACTCCGCCTCACAGCGTGCGCTCCTTGCCGAAGATGCCCTGCGGCCGCACGATCAGGACGATGATCAGCACGAGGAAGCTGACCGCCACCTTCCACTGCGACTCGACGATCAGCGTCGACCACTCCTGGGTAAGGCCGATCACCAAGCCGCCAGCGAGCGCGCCATAGGCGTTACCGATGCCGCCGAGGACCACCGCCGCGAACAGGGGCAGGAGCAGGTAGAACCCGGTGTTGGGCGTGAGGCTCCCGGTCGCGGCCACCACGAGGACGCCGGCGAGCCCTGCCAGGCCCCCGGCGAGCACCCAGGTCTTGAGCACGACCCGCCCGGTGTCGATGCCCGTCGTCTCCGCCAGGTCGAAGTTGTCGGCGAGCGCCCGCATTTGGCGGCCCAGAGACGTGGCCCGCAGCATCGCCGCGACCGCCGCGAGGACGACGAATGAGATGATCACCACGATCAGCTCGGTCTCGCCGATGCTGAGCCCGAGGAACGAGATCGACGACGTCACGTCGGCGTCGAGCGAGCGTGGCTCCGTGCCCCAGATGAACTGGATCGCGTAGCGCAGCACGAACGCCAGGCCCGAGCGACATCAGGAGCAGCTGAAGCATCCCGGCCTTCTTCGCCCGCATCGGCCGCCACATCGCGAGCTCCTGGGCGACGCCGAGCGCCGCCGTGGCCAGCACTCCCGCGACCAGCGCGAGGGCGAGCGGCATGTCGAGCGTGGCGTCGAACAGGAAGGCGATGTACGCCCCGAACGTGAGCATGTCGCCCTGGGCGAAGTTGACGAGCTTGAGGATCCCGTAGACGAGCGTCAGCCCGATCGCGCCGAGCGCGAAGTAGGAGCCCGAGATGATCCCGTTGACCGACCGCTGCGCGAACTCCTGGAGGCCCTCGCCGATGATCAGGGCCACGGCGATCAGCGCCAGGATGATCAGCGCGACCCAGGCCGGGTTCTCGCTCATCCATTCCCTTGCCGTCGCGAGCCCGTTGCGGGGCGCGCCGGCCATCTCCGCAGCCTCCATACCGATCGCCGATCCTATGCCGCTTGCAGGGACGAGTGTCGATTTCCTATGCGCTCGCGCCCAGGCTCGACCAAGTCTCTAGCTTGCGCTTGATCGCCTCGATCACCGCATCCGTGAACTCGGTGGTGCCGGCGTGGCCGCCCAGATCAGGGGTTCGCGTCCCGGCCGCGACCGTCTCGAGGACGGATTCGTAGACCGCGCGTGAGGCGGACTCCGCCTGGCGGTCGGCCTCGGCCGGCGCGTCGTCCCCGGCGGCCGTGGTGTCGCCCGCGTAGTGCAGCAGGGCCGCGACCGCGAGGATCATCGCCATCGGGTTGGCGATGTCTTTGCCGAACAGTGCCGGCGCCGTGCCGTGGGGCGCCTCCGCCATCGCCGCCGACGTGCGCAGCTCGGCGTCAAGGCCGAGCAGCACCGATTCGGCGCCGGCGATCGAGCCGAAGAGCGGGAGGACCAGATCCGAGAGCAGATCGCCGTCGCGGTTGAGGCAAGGGATCACCAGCGGCTCCGAGGCCGCGCCCGACACCAGCCCGGCGAGCGTGGCGTCGATCAGCACCGGCTGGTACGCGCAGTCCGGATGCCGCGCCGCGGCGGCGTCCATCTCCTCCTTCAGCATCCCCTCGTAGACGGGGCTCACGGTCCACTTTGGGCCGCCGTAGACGCGCCCGCCGAGCCGCTTCGCCTCACGGAACGAGAACTCGGCGACCGCTCGGCAGTGGGAGCGACGGATCACCTCGGTCCGCTTTGCAAGCTCGTCCTCGCCGTCCGGCTCGCGCCACTGCTCGGCCCCGTACGCGTCGCCGACGGCCATCCGGCAGACCGAGATCGGATGGTGGACGCCCGCGACCGGCGTAACGCCCGGTATGCGCCTGCCGGTGCGGACGATCACGGTGCCGTCGATCGCCTCGCGCAGGATCCGGTTCGGGCTGCCGACGTCATCCGCTCCCTCCGGGGTGATCGTCGCCGCCTTCAGGCCGAGACCGGTCTCGCGCATCCGGTTGGCCGCCTCCATACAGACCTCGTTGTCGGTCCGGCGGCGGTTCTCGAGCGAGAGGTCGAAGCGCTCGACCTCGAGCTCCAGCCCCAGTACCTCAGAGTCGAGGACTCGCAGCGACTGCTCGAGGAGCTCCTGGCCGGTCTCGTCGCCGTCGAGCGCGACTATCGTGATGGGAGCCATGGCGGCGAAGTATCACCCACCCCGTCGGTCCCGGACGCGCAGCGGAGGAGCCGACGGGTCGTGAGTCATGAGCGCTGCGATTGGTGCGGCGACTCGGTTGAGGCCGGCGACGGCTTCCGCGCCTACGAACCGGTGGGAGAAAGGCGCGCCGTGTTCTGCCGGCTCGAGCACGTCGTCCCGTGGGGCATCCAGGGTGCGCACTGGCAGGCCGGGACGCTCGACGAGCCGGCGGCGCTCGACGAGGCGCCGCTTCGTTGCTCCCACTGCGACATCGAGCTCGGCGACGTCCATGTACTGCTGGTCCGCCACCGCGCCGAGCACCGGGTGGGCGACCCCTTCTGCTCGGTCGACCACATGGTCGAGTGGGCGAAGGCGGGCGGCCGCTGGCAGACGAGCTGATGGAGATCGAGCGCAAGTTCCTGTTCGACTCCAGGCCGGCGTCGGCTAGCGGGCCGCGCCGGATCGATCAGGGCTACCTCGCGATCACGGATGACGGCACGGAGGTGCGAGTCCGCCGCTGGCCCGGCGGGCAAGCGCTTACGGTCAAACACGGGGCTGGCGAGGTGCGGACCGAGGTCGAGCTCGGGCTCGACGAGGCGCAGTTCGACGAGCTCTGGCCGCTCACCGCCGGAGCCCGCGTCCACAAGGAGCGCTGGGTGGTCCCGCTGGGCGAGTTGCAGGTCGAGCTCGACATCTTCGAAGGAGAGTTGGAGGGGCTCCGCGTGGCCGAGGTCGAGTTCCCCGACGAGGATGCTGCGCATGCGTTCGAGCCACCCGATTGGTTCGGGGCGGAGGTCACCGACGACCACCGCTACGCGAACGAGAGCCTCGCGACTGCGCGGCCTTCCTGACGGTTGACCGGCTCGGCCGGCGCAACGTCCACCGAGAACTCCTCGAGCAGCCCCGCGACCTCCTCCGGCTTCTCGATCTGTGGCGCGTGGCCTGCGCCCTCGACCAGCTCGGTCTTGACCCCGGGCACGTCCGTAAAGCCATCGATCGCCTGCTGGGCGTCGAAGATCTGGTCCTCGGCGCCGAAGATCACCATCAGCGGGACCGGGACGCCCTTGAAGCGCTCGTCGAGCGGTAGCTCGTCGAGGTAGTCGTCGCTTGCCGTGTGCGCGCCGTCGAACGACGTGTACGTCATCGCCCGGAAGTCGGACACGACCTGATCGGGGTCATCGAATCCCGAGTCGAGGTCGAAGCCCGGGGCGACCGACTCGTCGTAGGAGCTGCGAACCACGGAGTCCGGCGTCAGTCGCCACATCGCCTGGCCGAGCACGGGCGTGTATGCGAGCCGGGCGAGCAGAGGGAGGCCGGAGCCGAAGTCCGTCGTGTTCGGCGCCATGTCGATGACCACGGCGCGGTCGACCAACTGGCTCGCCTGCTCCGCCAGCGAGGCCGTGACCATCGCGCCCATCGAGTTGCCCGCGACGAGTGCTCCCGAGACGCCGAGCTGGTTCAGCGCCTCCGCCACCACCTGCGCCTGGGTGGGAATCTCGTATCCCGACTCTGGCTTCTCCGAGCCGCCGAACCCCCGCAGGTCGATGCGGATCACGCGGTGCTCCTCGGCGAGGAGGGGCTCGACCTTGTCGAACCAGTGAAGCGAGCAGGCGTAGCAGTGGATCAACACAATGGGTTGCCCCCCAGATACAGGCCCGCCGGCTGCTCCGCTTCGCGTCCGCGCCGGCGGGGTGGGCGGAGGCCCGCTGTCCGTGATCTGAACGTCCCCGCGAGAGAGCTCCAGGATCTGGGCGCCGTCGGTTGTGACTTCGGCCTCCTTGGTCTGGCTGCTCGTCGTGACCGTGTTGACGGCAAGCAGGACGACCAGCACCCCCAGCACCCCGAGCGCGATCTTCCAGCCGCGCTTCACTCGCGCGATGAGAGGCCGAGGTCCTCAGCGCGATCAGCCATTGCGGCGATCACGAACGCCACGTGCTCGTCGAAGTCGACGCCCAGTTCCTCGGCTCCCTGGTAGACCTCGTCGCGGTTGACGCCGGCGGCGAAGGAGGGCTGCTTGAGTTTCTTCTTCACCGACTTCGGCGCCATCCCCTCGATCCCGGTCGGCCGCACCAGGGCACAGGCGGCGATGAATCCCGAGAGCTCGTCGACGGCGAACAGGGCCTTGGCCATCTCGGTCTCACGCGGCACGCCGAGGAAGGTGGCGTGGCCCGCGACGGCGTCGATGATGTCCTGCGGCCAACCGAGCTCCTCGAAGAGGCGCAGCGCGGTGCGGGGGTGCCCGTTCTCGGTGTCGTCGAGTTCCGGGTGGCGCTCGTAGTCGAGGTCGTGGACGAGCCCGGTCACGGCCCAGCGCCCCTCATCGCCGCCGAGCCTGCCCGCGTAGGCGACCATTGCCGCCTCCACGCCCAGCAGGTGCTTTCGGAGCGAGTCGGACTGCACCCACTCGCAGACCAGGTCCCAGGCGTCCTGTCGGGTCGGATCGGCGCTCACGGTGTCCTTTACCCTAGCCCTGCCAATGACGGAGAAATTCGTGATCCAGGGCGGCGAGCCGCTCACCGGCGAGATCTCGGCCGCCGGCAACAAGAACGCGGCGCTGCCGATCCTCGCCGCCTGCCTGCTGACCGACGAGGAGATCCTGCTCCAGAACGTGCCGCGGATCCGCGACACGGAGGCGCAACTGGCGATTCTCGAGCGCCTCGGCGTCAGGGTCGAGTGGAGCGCCCCAAATGAGTTGCGTCTCCAGGCCGACGCGGTGAGCGAGACCTCGCCCGACGAGGAGCTGTCCGCGCGGATCCGCGCCTCGTTCCTGCTTGCGGGCCCGCTCCTTGCCCGTTTCGGCGAGGCCCGAATGCCACCGCCGGGCGGCGACTTCATCGGGCGGCGCCGGCTCGACCCGCACCTCGACGCCTTCCGCGACATGGGAGCGCAGGTCGAGGGCTCGCGCTGGGTCGAGCTCAGCTCCCCCGACGGCGGGCTCAAGCCGTGCTCAGTGTTCATGGACGAGCCGTCCGTGATGGGCACCGAGAACGCGCTGATGGCCGCAGCCCTGACCCAGGGGCCGACGACGATCGCCAATGCCGCGTCAGAGCCGCACGTCCAGGACCTCGCCCGCCTGCTGGTGAAGATGGGCGCCGAGATCGACGGCATCGGCTCGAACGTGATGACCGTTCACGGCCGGGACAAACTGGGTGGTGCCTCGCATCGGATTGCCGCCGACCACATCGAGGTGGCGAGCTTTATGGCGCTTGCTGCGGTTACGGGCGGCCGGGTGCGGATTCTCGAGACCGAGCCCGCCGATCTGGTCAACATCCGCCGTCAGTTCGGCCGTGTCGGGCTGCGCTCGGAGATCGAGGGCACCGACGTGGTCGTCCCCGCGACCCAAGAGCTGGCCATCCGGGACGATCTCGGTGACGCGATCCCGAAGATCGAGGATGGCCCATGGCCGGCGTTCCCGGCCGACCTCACCTCGATCGCGCTCGCGCTCGCGACCCAGGCGAGGGGCACGATCCTGATCTTCGAGAAGATGTTCGAGAACCGCTTGTTCTTCGTGGACAAGCTCGTGGCAATGGGCGCTCGGATCACGCTTTGCGATCCCCACAGGGCGATCGTCAGCGGGCCGAGCCGTCTTCACGGCGAGCGAGTGGAGAGCCCCGACATCCGCGCGGGAATGGCGATGCTCATCGCGGCTCTCGCGGCGGACGGAATCTCGGAGATCGGCAACATCGTGCAGATCGACAGGGGCTACGAGTCGATCGACGATCGCCTGCGCGACCTGGGCGCACGGATCGAGCGGGTTGCGGTCGACCGCGTCCCGGCCTAGGCCGGAAGGGTCGGGGAGATGACTCACCCGATCCCTCCGGGGACGCGCGACATCCTCCCCGACGAGATGCGCGAGCTGCGCGTCCTCCAGGCGAAGCTCGCGGCGGTGTTCGAGCGCTTCTCCTACGGCGAGGTCGCGACGCCGACCGTGGAGTACGACTCGGTGCTGGCCCGCGCCGGCGACGTGTCCGGCGCGCCCGCGGCGCACAGATTCTTCGGCCCGCATGGGGAGCTGCTGGCGATGCGTGCGGACATGACCGTGCCGATCGCCCGTCTCGTCGCCAACCGGTATGCCGCGGCCGAGCTCCCGCTGCGCTTCTTCTACAACGCCCGTGCCTACCGTGAGGTCCGGCCCCAGCGCGGCCAGATGGGCGAGTTCTTCCAGGCCGGCGTCGAGCTGGTCGGCTCCGGCGCGCCCGAGGGCACGGTGGAGATCGTCGAGGTCCTGAGCGCAGCGCTCGACGCCGCCGGGCTCGGGCGGGCCGTGATCGGGCTCGGGGACGCAGCGCTCTATGGCCAGTTGCTCGAGGAGCTCGGCGTCCCGGGGGACGATCGCGCGCGCGTGCTGGACCTGCTGGCGGGCCGCGACCTGGTCGGGCTCGGCGGCGAGATCGGCCGGCTCGGCCTCTCTGAGCCTGAGCGCGAGCTCCTGACCGCGATCCCGGGTCTGCGCGGCGGGCCCGAGGTGCTGGAGCGTGCCCGCCAGCTCGGAGGGGAGGCGACCGACCGCGCGGTCGCGCGGCTCGCGGAAACCTACGAGCAGGTTGCCGAGCGGGGTATCGCCGCGCGCGTCAGCCTCGACCTCGGGCTGCTGCGCGCCCTCGGGTACTACACCGGCGCGATTCTCGAGGTCTATGACCCGGCGCTCGGCCACGTCCTCGGCGGCGGCGGGCGCTACGACGAGCTCATGGGCCGGTTCGGCCGACCGCTGCCGGCGGTCGGATTCGCGCTCTACCTCGAGCGCCTCCACGTCGCGCAGGCGGAGGAGGAACGGATAACCGCTGACGGGGGGACTGACGCATGAGTGGGATCGCGAGGCCGACCCGGGCGCTCGCCCAGGGACCGCTGCGGGTCGCGCTCCCGCGCGGCGTGCTGTTCGCGGGCACGCTTGACCGGCTCGACGCGATCGGAGTCCCCACCGCCGAGCTCCGCAGCGACTCGCGCTCGCTCGTCTTCGAGGCCGGCGGGCTGGTCCTCGTGACGATGCGCCCATCCGACGTCCCGACCTACGTGGAGGCCGGGGCCGCCGACCTCGGCATCACCGGCAAGGACGTCCTGTTGGAGCAGTCGGACCGCGCCTTCTACGAGCTGCTCGACCTGGGCTACGGCGCCTGCCGGATGGTCTTGGCGGCGCCGGCGGGCGACGAGCACCTGGCCGAGCACGAGCGCAGGCTCGGCGCGGTTCGCATCGCCACCAAGTACCCGCGGATCGCCGAGCGCTTCTTCGAGGAGACCGGGCGCAGAGCGGAGGTGATCGAGGTCAAGGGGTCGGTGGAGCTCGCCCCGATCTCGGGGTTGGCGGACGCCATCGTCGACCTCGTCGACACCGGCCGGACGCTTCGCGAGAACGGGCTCGAGGTGCGCGAGGAGATCGCGCCCTCGACCGCGCGCCTGATTGCGAACCGCGTCGCCCACAAGCTGCGGGCACAGGAGATCGACGAGCTCGTCGCGAGGCTGAGAAAGGCGGCGGCATGAGAGTCGCGCGGGTTCGGTGGGACGGCCGCGACCCGGCCGAGATCGTCGACGGCATCCGGGCATCCGCGCCGCCCCCACCGGGACTGGTGAAGAGGGTTGCCGAGATCATCGAGGCGGTTCGTGAGCGCGGCGATGCGGCCCTGAACGAGCTCACGATCCACCTCGACGGCGTGGTGGAGCGACCCGAGACCCACCGGATCGACGCCGAGCTCATCGGGTCGGCGGGCGACCACGTGCACCCCGGACTGATCGAGGCGCTGGAGCTGGCCGCCGCCAACATCCGCGCCGTCGCCGAGGCCGAGCTGAGCGCCGGCCCGGTCACCGTCGAGCTGCCTCAGGGCCAGCGGGTGGAGATCGTCGAGCGGCCCATGGCGGCAGCCGGGGTGTACGCGCCGGGGGGCCGGGCGGCGTATCCGTCGTCCGTCCTGATGTGCTGCGTCGCCGCGCAGGCGGCCGGCGTCGGGCGCCTGGCGCTCGCGACGCCGCCCGAGCCGGATGGGAGCGTCGGGTCCGTGACCCTGGCTGCGGCCGCGATCGGCGGGGTGGAGGAGGTCTACGCGCTCGGCGGCGCACACGCGGTCGCCGCGCTGGCTCTGGGAACCGAGACGATCGACCCGGTCGACATCGTGGCCGGCCCCGGCAACCCCTGGGTTACCGAGGCGAAGCGTCAGCTCTTCGGCGAGGTCGGCGTGGACGGCCTGGCGGGGCCGAGCGAGCTCGCGATCGTCTTCGACTCGAGCGCGAATCCCACTGCGCTGATCCTCGACTTGCTCGCTCAGGCCGAGCACGGCGCCGACAGTCCGTTGGTTGCGGTCTCGCCCGACGGCGACGCACTGGACGCGATCGCCGCGCGGATCGCGACCGAGACCGAGAACCGGCCGAGCGTCGCCGACGCGCCGCTCGCCCTGGTCGAAGCGCCGTCGCTGGCCGCCGCGCTGGAGCTGGTTGACGCGCTCGCACCCGAGCACCTCGAGCTCCAGTTCGAGGGTGCCGACGAGGTGGTTGCGCGGGAACGCGTGGCAGGCTGCGTGTTCGTCGGCGAAGCCGGGGCTACGGCCTTCGGCGACTACACGGCGGGGTCGAACCACGTGCTGCCCACCGGCGGCGCCGCCCGGTTTGCGGGACCGCTCGGAGCGCGGACGTTCATGCGCCGGACCTCGGTCGTCGACCTGGACCGGAAGGCCGCAAAGGCGCTCGCACCGACGGTGACCGAGATCGCCAAGGCCGAGGGGCTGCCCGTGCACGGCGAATCGGCACGCGAGCGGGCCAAGCGTGGAAAGCGTTGATTTGCGGCTAGATTGGAAGCGATGGCACGAACGGCAAAGATTGAACGGAAGACCGGCGAGACGCACGTGAGCCTGGAGCTCGATCTCGACGGGGGAGAGGTCCAGGCGGCGACCGGGGTCGGGTTCCTCGACCACATGCTCGACCTGCTCGGCCGCCACGGCCGGCTCGCCCTGAAGGTCGAGGCCACCGGCGACCTCGAGACGGGCGCCCACCACACCGTCGAGGACGTAGGCATCGTCCTCGGCCAGGCAATCGACGAGGCGCTCGGCGACCGCGCCGGGATCCACCGCTACGGCTACGTCGCCGTGCCGATGGACGAAGCGCTCGGCATGTGCGCGATCGACATCTCGGGCCGCCCGCTCTGCCTGTTCGATGCCGACCTCCCGCCGGTCTCGATCGCCGGGTTCGACACCGAGCTCGCCGAGGAGTTCTTCCGCGCCGTCGCGAACAACGCCCGGATCACGCTGCACGTCGGGACCCGCTACGGCTCGAACGCGCACCACATGGTCGAGGCGTGCTTCAAGGCGTTCGCGCGGGCGCTCCGGGAGGCTGTCTCGATCGACCCGGACGAGCCCGGCGTGCCCTCGACGAAGGGCACGCTCAAATGACCCGCATCGCAATCCTGGATTACGGCATGGGCAACCTGCGCTC
Source organism: uncultured bacterium (assembly GCA_963753385.1). GTDB lineage: Bacteria > Actinomycetota > Thermoleophilia > Solirubrobacterales > 70-9 > JALZKA01. Next base: position 980,350 of record CAVWCC010000008.1, on the reverse strand, counting down.
GGTCGAGAAGGCGCTCGAGCACGTGGACGTCACCGCCGAGATCACGGATGACCACGCGCGCGCCAGGGCCGCGGACGGCGTGATCCTGCCGGGGGTCGGTGCGTTTCCGCGGGCGATGGAGCGCGTCCGCGAGGGCGGACTCGACGGGCTGGTGGCGGAGCGCGTCGAGGCCGGCGTCCCGGTCCTGGGCATCTGCCTCGGCCTACAGCTGATCTTCTCCTCGTCGACCGAGCTCGGCGGGGCGGGCGGCCTCGGGATCGTCGATGGGCCCGTGACCGAGCTCGACGCCGGCGGCCTCAAGGTCCCGCATATCGGCTGGTCGCCGGTCTCCTGGGCGAAGGAGTCACGGCTCACTGAGGGACTGGGCGAAGGCGAGCCGTTCTATTTCGTCCACTCGTTCGCCCCACGTCCGGATGATCCGGGCGACGTCCTCGGCACCGCCGCCTACGGCGAGACGTTCTGCTGCGCGGTCGAGCGCGGCAACTCATTCGGCGTCCAGTTCCACCCGGAGAAGTCGAGCGGCGCCGGCCTGCGGCTCCTGCGCAACTTCGCGGGCATCTGCGCTGAGACAAGCCGGCTCAACAACGCCGGGGCTCGGCTTCGCCCTTCGGGCTCCGCCTCACAGCCCGCTTGATCCTCTACCCCGCAATAGACATCCGCGAGGGCCGGGCGGTGCGGCTGATGCAGGGCGACTACGCGCGCGAGACGGCGTACGACGCGGACCCGGTCGACGCCGCGGAGCGATGGGCCGAGGGCGGCGCGGAGTGGCTTCACGTCGTCGACCTCGACGGCGCCCGCTCGGGCGAGTCGCGGAACCTGGATCACGTGCGACGTATCGCCGACTCGGTGGGCGTGCCGTTGCAGGTCGGCGGCGGCCTGCGTGACGAAGAGGCGGTCGACGCCGCGCTCGGCGCGGGCGCGGAACGCGTCGTGATCGGAACCGCGGCGCTCCGCGACCCGGAGTTCCTCGATGCCATGCTCGACCGGCACGGCCAGCGCGTGGTCGTGGGCGTCGATGCTCGCGGCGGCAGGGCGGCGACCGAGGGATGGGTCGAGACATCGGACGAGCCGGCAGCTGCCTTCATCAGGGCCCTCACGGACCGCGGCGCGAGCCGGATCGTGTTCACGCCGATCGAGGTGGACGGCACGATGGAGGGGCCGCCCCTTAATGAGCTGCGGATGATCGCGCACGACCTCGATGCGGAGTTGATCTACTCGGGCGGCGTCGGCAATCTCAAGGACCTCCGTGCCCTGGCCGGGCTACGTCTGCCGGCGCTGGGCGGAGCGATCGTCGGCAGGGCGCTCTACGAGGGGCGATTCGGCGTCGCCGAGGCGATCGAGGCGCTCGCTACGGGGCGCTAATCTCAGCCGACCATGCCGAGCGCAGCCCCCATCGTCACAGCCGCGAAGCGAATCCCGTGGAAGAAGGTGATGCTCGCGGCTGCCCTCGTGTATCGCAAGGGCAGCGCGGCGGCCCGAGCGCTGACTCCGGACGAGCGCCAGCGCCTGCTCGACCTCGCGAAGAAGTCGAAGGGGCGGCCGTCGAACCTGACCGAGCGCGAGCGCTCCCGCGCGCGCGACCTGGCCGGGAAGGCGTTCACCGCCGCCCGCCACGCCTGACGGCGGAGGCCACGGTGGTGCTGAAACGCGTCATCCCGTGCCTCGACGTCGACGCGGGGCGCGTCGTCAAGGGCACCAACTTCGTCGACATCCGCGATGCGGGCGATCCCGTGGAGCTCGCCGAGCGCTACGACGCCGAAGGCGCCGACGAGCTCGTCTTCCTCGACATCACCGCCTCACACGAGAAGCGCGACACGATCGTCCAGCTCGCGCGCCGCACCGCCGACAACGTCTTCATCCCGTTCACGATCGGCGGCGGGATCCGGTCGGTCGCGGACGCGCAGGCTGTGCTGGACGCCGGCGCCGACAAGGTCACGGTGAACTCCTCGGCGCTCGCGCGGCCCGAGCTGATCGAGGAGCTGGCAGAGGTCTTCGGCTCGCAGTGCGTGGTGATAGCCGTGGATGCGAAGCGGGCGGCGGATGGCTGGGATGTCTATGTCGCCGGTGGGCGCGAGCGCGTCGGTGGCCGGGAAGCGGTCGCCTGGGCACGCGAGGCGACCGCGCGCGGGGCGGGAGAGGTGCTGCTGACGAGCATGGACCGCGACGGCACCGCCGACGGCTACGAGCTCGAGCTGACGCGCGCGGTCGCCGACGCGGTCGGTGTCCCCGTGATCGCCTCGGGCGGGGCCGGCGAGCTCGAGCACCTCTCGGCCGGGATCCTCGAAGGCGGCGCCGACGCGGTCCTCGTCGCCTCGATCTTCCACTACGGCAAGCACACGGTGCGCGAGGCGAAGGAGCACCTGCACGCGGCCGGCATCCCGGTGCGGCTGTAAGGACGCCGACCCGGGCGCCGCTGTGACGCCCGGGGCCGGTGGTCGGTTGTCTTCGCCTCGTCAGCCGTCCTGGCCGTCGGCCTCAGAGCCCACGACTGTGAAGTCGCGGTCGAGCTGCACGTCGGTCTCGCTGCCGTCGTCGAGGGTGACTTCCACCTCGTAGTAGCTCTCCTCGTCGCCGACCTCGGTGTCGGTGACCTGGCCGCCGCCCGTGTGCTCGAGCGCCGCGGCGCTCGCCTGGTCGAGAGCGCTGCCGCTGATTGCGACCTCGGTCTCGTTGCCGTCTGAGTCGCCGGCGCCCGTCGCGCTCGCGATCGCTGCGCCGCCGGCTCCGAGGACGCCCACGGCGGCAATCGCCGCGAGCATGGTCTTCATCTTCTTCGTCATCTGTCACTCCTTGGTTGCGTTTGTTTTGACCTGGGAGCGACGGTATGGACGGCCGATGAAACGGCCGTGACACCACTCGAAATGTTCCCTAAAGGCCCGTGGCTAGAGGCGCAGGTACATCACGTGCAGGCCGACGAAGCCCTCGGTTCGGTGCTCGAAGGCCTCCGGGACCGTTCCGATGATCTCGAAGCCGAGCGATTGCCAGAGGCGAACCGCCCGCACGTTCGTCTCGACGACGGCGTTGAACTGCACCGACCGGAAACCCGCCCCACGCGCCCACGCGATCATATGCTCGCCGAGGGCGCGGCCGACGCCCTTCCCGGACTGGCCGGGGTCGACCATGAAGCTCGCGCTCGCGACGTGGGAGCCTCGCCCGGGCCGGTTCGCGTACATGTTCGCGGAGCCAACCACCTCGCCGTCCCGCGTCGCGACGACGGTCCGGCCCGGTGGGCCGACCATCCACAATTCGCGAGCAGCGGACTCGTCGATGCCCGGCTCGTACGCATAGGTCTCTCCGGCCGCGACGATCGGCTGGAAGAAGCGCCAGATCGCCGGCCAGTCGTCCGGTATCGCGTCCCGGACCTCAGTCAGGCCGTCAGCCTGAGCCACCGCCCGCGCCCTCGGGTTTGCCGTCGCCCTTCTGCTGCTCCCCGCGCTTGCTCTTCTTGCCCTTCTTCTTGCCATCGTCGGGCGGGAAGGCGCGCACCTCCGAGTATCCGGTGAGGTAGAGGCGCTCGCCGTCGGTGATCGCCGGGTTGTACTCGCCCAGCTCGTGCTCGTAGACCTTCTCCCCGTTGCGGATGTCGTAGCCGATCGTGCCGATATCGCCGATCACGGAGACGTAGAAGACGTCCCCGATCACGCTGCCGGCCCCCGTGATGTCGCCACCGGCGTTCTGCTGCCAGCGCGTCGCGCCGGTCTTGGCGTCGAGCGCGTAGACGTTGTCGTCGGCCGACCCGATGTAGACGGATGCGCCGGTGCCCTTGGTGTCGGCGACGGCCGGGCCGGAGTAGACCTCGGCGCCCGTCGACTTCGACCACGCGATCCGGCCGTCGTCCATGTCGAGGCTGTAGACGCGGGAGTCGATCGAGCCGAAGTAGACGCGGCCGAAGGCGACGGCCGGGGTCGAGTAGATGCCGCCACCGCGGCCGAAGCTGCCGCCGCTCGTGGTGACCCGCCACTCCTCCTCGCCGCTCTCGGCGTCGATCGCGAACATCTCGCCGGCGTAGTTGCCGCCGTAGACGTTCCCCGACCCCTGTGCGAGGCCGCCCTTGATCTCACCCGAGGTGGCGACCGTCCACTCGATCGAGCCGTCCTTCTGGTCGAGCGCGAAGACGTCGCCGCACTCGCAGCCGAAGATCACGAGCTTGTCCTGGAAGGCGAGCGGCGAGGACTCGGAGCGGCCCGGCAGCGGCCGGCGCCATAGCACCTTGCCGTCGCGGGCCCGGAGCGCCACGGCCTGCCCGGGCTCGAGGTTGGTGACGAACAGGCGGTTCTCGGCATAGGCCAGAGAGGAGGCGGTCTTCTCGCCGATGCCGTTCCGCCAGATGACCTTCCCCTTCTCCCCGTCCAGCGCGTAGACGCGGCCCTCGAAGTCCTGGAAGTACAGGACGTCGTCGACGATGATCGGCGAGAACTCGAGCAGCTTGCCGTTCTGGTAGCTCCAATCCGACGGCTTGAACGGCGGCTTGACGGCGTCGGTCGCGAAGTAGCGGGTGCGAGCGTCGTTGAAGCCGTAGGTCGGCCAGTCGACCGTCGTGTCCTCCGGCCGGTCGGGCTTCTTTTCGGGCTGCTCCTGCGCCGCGAACTCGACATCGGGGTTCGAGACGTCCGCCGGGCGCTTGAGCAGCTCGTACGCGAGCACGCCGAGACCCGCAGCCGCGATCGCCACGACACCGGCCGTGATGGCACGCCGTTTCACGCTCCAGGAGCGCCAGATGGCCAAAAGCCTGCCCACGCGAAGATGTCATGGTAGGCAAGCCGTCCTACGCCGCTCCTAAATGCACGCCGACGACTCCAAGATCGACCCCGCACGGCTCGCCGAGCGCATTGCGGCCGCCCCGGGCGTAAACCGGCTCCGTGAAGCATTGGCGGGGGAGCGCGCGTACCTCGTCGGCGGCGCCGTTCGCGACCTGCTGCTGGGCGCCGACCATCCCGACCTCGACGTGGCCGTCGAGGGAGACGCGCCGGAGATCGCGCAGCGCCTCGGCGCCGAGACCGTCTCTCACGAGCGCTTTGCCACCGCGACCGCGGATCTGGACGGGGTCCGGATCGACCTCGCCTCGACCCGGGCGGAGCGCTATCCGCAGCCGGGGGCGCTCCCGGAGGTTGAGCCGGCGCCGCTCGAGCGAGACCTCGCGCGCCGGGACTTCACGATCAACGCGATGGCGGTGCCGCTGGCCGGAGAGCCGGAGCTGATCGACCCCCACGACGGGCTCGATGACCTTCGCGCAGGGCTCCTCAGCGTCCTCCACCCGAAGTCGTTCGTCGACGACCCGACCCGGGCCCTTCGTGCCGCCCGCTACGCCGCTCGCCTCGGGTTCGAGGTCGAGCCCGCCACCTTCCAGCTCCTGACCGCGACCGATCTCGGGACCGTCTCGAAGGACAGGATCGACACCGAGCTGCGGCGGATCGCCGCCGAGGACACCGCCCCGCAGGCCTTCGACCTGCTCTCGCGCTGGCGGCTCGCCGGGATCGACACCGGCGTCGGCGCCCGCCTCGAGGCGCTGCGAGCCGTCCTTGCCGAGCCCGGCTGGGAGGACATGGTCGATCGCGCCGAGGCGACCTACGCGATGGCTGTCCCGGACCCCGAGCTGGAGGCGGGAGCGCTGCGCCTATCGACGGCGAGCCCCTCACGCCCGTCGGAGGGCGTCGCGCTCGCCCGCGGCAGGCTGCCCGTCGAGCTCGCCGCCGCGCGCGTCGCCGGAGCGAGCTGGCTCGACGACTACGTGGGTGACTGGCGCCACGTCGAGCTCGAGATCGACGGGACCGACCTGATGGAGGCCGGCGTCCCACAGGGCCCGGCGGTCGGCCGGGCCCTCGCGGCGGCGCTCGACGCGAAGCTCGACGGCAAGGCCTCGGGCCGCGACGACGAGCTCGGGGTCGCCCTCGCCGCCGCCCGGCCGTCGTAGCCTCACTGGGCGATGGACTGGCGCGAGCGAGAGGGCGTCCCGTGGCTCGAGGCGGAGCTGCCCGAGGCCCGCGCCGTGTTCTCGACCCGGCAGGGCGGGATCAGCACGGGCCCGTTTGAGAGCCTCAACCTGGGCTGGATCACGGGCGACGAGTCCGAGAGCGTCTACGAGAACCGTCGCCGCCTCGCACGGGCGGCCGAGTTCGAGCCAGCGAACGCGCTCACCGGGTTTCAGGTCCACGGCGCCGAGATCATGCGCCACGACCGCGCCCCAGAGGGCGTTCCGTATCTCCGTCCGCCGGCGAATCCCCCGGAGGCAGACGGGCACGCCACGTCTGTGGTCGGGCTGGCGCCGATCGTCCTCGTCGCCGACTGTCTGCCGGTCGCGCTCAGCGGTGAGCGCGGGGTCGCGATGCTCCATTGCGGGTGGCGCGGGCTCGCAGCCGGCATCATCGAGCGCGGCGTTGCCGAGGTAGGCGCGGTGGCGGCGGCCATCGGACCCGGCATTGGGCGCTGCTGCTTCGAGGTCGGTGACGAGGTCCTGGCGAGGTTCGAGCATCTCGGGGAAGGGATCGCCGACGGCCGCATGCTCGACCTGGCCGAGGTGTCGGAGCGCCAGCTCGAGGCGGCCGGCGTGACCGCGATCGAGCGCGCCAACCTCTGCACGAGCTGCGAGGAGGAGCTGTTCTTCTCGCACCGCCGCGACCATGGCGAGACCGGACGCCAGGCGGGCGTGGTTGTGAGGCAATGGCCGAGCTGATCACCGATATCGACCCCGGCGTCGTCCGCGAGAACCTCGAGCGGGTCCGCGAGCGGGCGGGGCAGGGGGTTCGGATCCTCGTCGCGACGAAGTACGTGCCGGATGACCAGCTCCCGGCGCTTGCGGAGGCCGGGGTGGACCTGGTGGGCGAGAACCGGCTGCAGGACCTCGAGCGAAAGCAGGCGCTGGCCGGCGACCGCTTCGAATGGCACTTCATCGGGGCGCTTCAGAGCCGGAAGGTGCGCGACGTCGTCCCGCGCGTCAGCCTGATCCACTCGGTCTCGACCGACTCGGTCCTCGACAAGCTCGGCGCCGCGCCGCCCGAGACCGAGGTGCTGGTCCAGGTGAACGTGGCGGGGGAGGAGAGCAAGGCCGGCGTCGCCGTGCCGGATCTGGCGGGCTTCATCTCCCGGTGCCCGGTCACCGTCGTCGGGCTGATGACGATGCCTCCGTTCACCGACGACCCCGAAGCATCGCGCCCGCACTTCGCGCGCCTCGCCGAGCTTGCACGAGAGCACTCCCTGGGTGTGCTCTCGATGGGCACGAGCCAGGATTGGCACGTCGCCGTCGCGGAGGGCGCCACCCTGATCCGGCTGGGGACTGCGGTATTGCAGGGCCAAGAGGCGTCATAATCAGGAGAGGATTCCTGCCGCGCAAGGCGAAAAGTCGGCTCTGATGGCGCTTAGAGACACATGGCATCGCGCACTCGTCTACTTCGGCCTCGCCGAGGACCCGGACTACCAAGAGCCCGACCTCTACGAGCCCGAGACGGGCACGCACGGCGCGGCGACGACCTCGTATGAGAGCCCGGCGCCCCGGGCTACGGTCAGCCGCCTCGGCGACCGGCGGCGAAGCCAGGACGAGATCGATGACATCTTCTCCGACGACGCCCCGGCGCCGCGGGCGCGCTCACTGCGCCCGGTCGGCAACGGCGGCGCCGATGTGCGCGTCCACCTCGTGAACCCGCACAGCTTCAATGACGCCCAGGAGATCGCCGACCGCTTCAAGCGGGACGTGCCGGTGATCCTCAACCTGCAGACGACCGACGCGGAGCTTGCCAAGCGGCTGATCGACTTCGCCTCCGGCCTCACCTACGCGCTCGACGGCGGCATGCAGAAGGTCGCCGAGAAGACCTTCATGCTCACGCCGCGCAACGTCGAGGTCTCGGCCGAGCAGACCGCTCAGCTGGTCGAGAAGGGTTTCTTCAACCAGTCCTAGCGCGTAGTGTCTCCCCCGACGGGGGGTCCTGGTGAGCAGGGCTTCCGCGAACGGAGGGAGCACGGATGCTCGAGCGAATCCGCGGTCGGCTGACCTACGCGAACGTAGTGGCGACCCTGGCGGTCTGTTTGGCGATCGGAGGCGGCGTCACGCTGGCGGCCGTCAACGGCAGCGGCACGGTCAAGTTCGGCGGCGAGAAGGGAATCAGCTCCGAGGCCTACGAGACGGTCTTGTCGGTTCCGGGCGTCGGAAAGGTTCAGGCGCTCTGCAGCAAGGGGACGCTCGTCCGCTTCAAGAACACGTCGGGCAAGACACTGGCGGCGACCGTCGAGCGGGCTGCGGCCGGCGATTTCGAGGAGGACGTCCTGGCGGACGGGGAGAGTCTGGAGACGTTCGGGTTCTTTGACGTCGACACCCTGCGGTTCCACGCGTTCAGGCAGGCCGCGTCGGGCACCCCCGCCACGGACATCACCGTCGGGGTGAGCTATCCGGGTGGAGTCGACTGCTCGGCGCGGACGGTGACGGCGCAGGCAGTCAGCAAGGACTGAGGACCGAGAAGCGCGCGACGCCCCGGCTCCGCAGGCCGGGGCGTCGGCGCGGAGGGTGGGCCACTAGCCTTGCGCCCGTGAGGATCGGGTTCGCAGGCGCTGGGAGCATGGCTTCGGCGATGGCGCGCGGCTGGGCCCGTTCCGACGCCGAGCTCGAGATGCTGTTCTGCGACCTGCAGGCCGAGCGGGCCGCGGCTCTCGCCAAGGGCGCGGGCGGGGAGACCCGCGGCTCGCTCGCCGAGCTCCGCGACGACTCCGACGTCGTGCTGCTCGCGGTCAAGGCCGCGGCCCTCGACGAGGTCGCGGCAGAGCTCGAGGGCCGGGCGCCCGCACTGTTGTCGGTGATAGCGGCCACCGGCGTGACCCGGCTTCAGGAGGCGTTTCCCGGGGTCCCGGTGTTGCGGGTGATGCCCAACCAGCCCGCCGAGGTGGGGCGCGGCGTGCTCTGTTATGTCCCCCCGGCCGACATGGACGAGGACCTGGCGAACGAGCTCATCGGCCTCCTGGGCGGCCTCGGCATGGCGGTCGCCGTGCCCGAGGACCGGATCGACGCCGCGATGGCGGTGATGTCCTGCGCGCCGGCGTACGTGGCGCTGTTCGCCGAGGCGCTCGCGGCCGGCGGCGTGCGCAACGGCCTCGACGGTGCGCAGTCGCTGGAGCTCGTCGCCGGGACGCTGGAGGGGACCGCCGAGCTCCTTCGCGAGCGCGACCCCGAGGCGATCCGCCGCGCCGTGGCGCCTCCGGGCGGAGCGACCGAGGCGGGGCTCGAAGCGCTACGGGAAAATCGGTTCGAGGACGCGATCGCCGCCGCGGTCGAGGCCTCGCTGGAGCGCCTCCGGTGAGCCTGTTCCTGGCGCTCACCCGTGACGACATCGCCACCTACGTCGGCGCGCTCTTCACGGTCTACTTCATCCTGATCATCACCCGGATCGTGTTGAGCTGGATCCAGCAGTTCCGGCCGCTCCCCTACAACCTGGCGTTGCGTGCCGTGATCGGGTTCATCGAGGAGAGCGTCGACCCGTACCTCAACCTGTTTCGTCGCTTCATCCCGCCGCTCCGGGTCGGCGGCGCCGGGATCGACCTGAGCCCGATTTTCGCGATCTTCCTGCTCCTCATCGTGCAGTCGCTCGTGGTCAACGCCATCGAAGGTTGACTCCCGCCTCGCGAGCGGACGGCTGGCGGCGCCTGGCGCTGGTCGTGGCCGCGGTCCTCGTCGTCGACCAGGCCTCGAAGGCGATCATCGTGGGGGCGATCGAGCCTGGCGAGCGGGTGGAGGTGCTGCCGTTCCTCGACCTCGTGCACGTGATGAACGAGGGGATCGCGTTCGGGTTCCTGGGCGAGGGTGACCGCACGACCGTCCTCTTGGTGACGGCCGGCGCGCTGCTCCTGATCTTCGCCTGGTTCCTGCACGACCCGATGCGTCCGTGGAGCTGGCTCGCGATCGGGCTGCTCGCCGGCGGGGCGATCGGGAACCTCGCCGACCGCCTCTTCCGCGATGCGGTGGTGGACTTCATCGACCTCCCGCTCTGGCCGTCGTTCAACCTGGCGGACGTGGCGATCACCTTCGGCGCCGCGGCACTGGTCCTGGCTGCGTTCGCCGAGCCCGAGCCGGCGTCCGAGGAAGCTCCCGGTGGCAACTGACCGCAGCGGCGTCGGGATCGTCCACCTCGACGATGCCCTCGCCGTCGTCGACAAGCCGGCCGGCCTGGTCGTGCACGCGGCTCCCGGGCACCACGGGACGACCCTGGTCGACGTCCTCGAGGACGTCCTGGGCGGCGGATCGGACCCGGTGCGGCCGGGTATCGTCCACCGCCTCGACCGCGATACGTCGGGACTGATGATCGTCGCACGGACCGAGGGCGCGCACCGCGCGCTCGCCGCCGCGATCAAGGCGCGGGAGGTCCGTCGCGAGTACCTCGCGCTGGTGACCGGCCGGCCGCGCTCGCGCTCCGGCACGATCGACGCACCGCTCGGCCGCGACTATCGCAGGCCCGAGCGCCGCGCGGTGGGCGGCCGGGGCTCGCGCGCGGCGCGGACCCACTTCGAAGTGATCGAGCCGGTGGGCGCCGACTCACTCGTGCGGGTCCGGCTCGAGACCGGGCGCACGCACCAGATCCGCGCGCACTTCGCCGCGATCGGGCACCCGGTGGCGGGCGACCCTCGGTACGGGGGCGCCGGCGCGCACCGCCTTCGCAGGCAGTTCCTCCACAGCCACCGGCTCGGGTTCAGTCATCCCGATACCGGTGAGGATCTCGAGTTCACCTCCGCGCTGCCCGCGGACCTGCGGGATGCCCTCGATCACGCACGGGCTGGCTAGACTCTCGTCCTGCAAACCGTCACCGACCCCGCCGACCACGCGGAGGGGCCCTGCCCGGTCGTGAGCCCAGCGACTCACGAAGACCGGGTCCCCGAAGCGCCGGCGGGCCACGTCACCTCAACCGAAGGGAACATGGATCAAATGAGCGACGTAAGGCGCGAAAGCATGCTTGCCTGCCTGGTAAGGCCGTTCTGATGGCAGAGCCAGGGGTCAAGGACCTCCTTCAAGCGGGCCTTCATTTCGGCCACCAGACGCGGCGTTGGAACCCGCGCATGCGCCCGTTCATCCACGGCGAGCACGACGGGATCCACATCATCGACCTGCTGCAGACCGAGCATCTGCTGGCCGAGGCGCGCCGCTTCGCGGCCGAGATCGCCGGCCGTGGCGGGACCGTCCTGTTCGTCGGTACCAAGAAGCAGGCGCGCGATTCGATCAAGGAGTGGGCCGACCGCTGCGGGATGCCCTTCGTGAACCAGCGCTGGCTGGGCGGGCTCCTGACGAACTTCAACACGATGTCGAAGCGGATCGACCGCCTCCATGAGCTGCGCGAGCTTGCCGACAACGGCCAGCTCGCGCTGCTCCCGACAAAGGAGCGGATGGCGCGTCAGGCCGAGCTCGAGAAGCTCGAGTACAACCTCGGTGGCGTCCGCGACATGAAGCGCCTCCCCGACGCGGTCTTCGTGATCGACCTGAAGACCGAGGAGATCGCCGTCGCCGAGGCGAAGCGCCTGCGACTCCCGATCATCGGACTCGTCGACTCGAACGTCGACCCGGTGCCCGTCGACTTCCCGATCCCTGGCAATGACGACGCGATCCGCTCGTGCTCGCTGGTGATCGCCACGATCGGCGAGGCGATCGAGGCCGCGGCAACGAGCTGGCGCCAGGCGGAGGCCAAGCGCCGCGCCGAGGAGGAGGAGAAGCGCCGCCAGGAAGAAGAGGCCAAGCGCCGCGCCGAGGAGGCGGAGAAGGCCCGCCAGGAGGCCGAGGCGGCCGCCAAGGCCGAGGCCGAAGCGCAGGCCCAGGCGGCCGCGGCGCAACCGCAGCCGGCCCGGGCCGCAGCGGCACCGCCGGCCGGGCCCGCTGCTCCCGCGCCCCAGCCGACCCCCGAGCCGCCGAAGGAGGAGTCATGAGCATCTCCGCCAGCGACGTCAAGGATCTGCGCGAGCGCACCGGCGCCGGGATCATGGACGCGAAGGCCGCGCTCGCCGAGGCCGATGGGGACATCGAGAAGGCGATCGACCTGTTGCGCGTCAAGGGCCAGGCGTCGGCCGACAAGCGGGCGGGCCGCACAACGTCGGAGGGCACGATCGGGTCCTACATCCACGCGGACGGCAAGATCGGCGTGTTGGTGGAGATCCAATGCGAGACGGACTTCGTCGGCCGCAACGAGGACTTCCAGGACTTCGCCCGTGAGGTCGCCATTCACATCGCCGGGTCGCCGAACGTCCCTCAGTACGTGTCGGCCGAGGAGATCCCCGAGGACGCGAAGGAGGCCGAGCGCAGGGTCTACGCCGCGAAGGCCGCCGAGGAGGGCAAGCCCGAGGACATCATCGAGAAGATCGTCGAGGGCCAGATCTCGAAGTGGTCGAAGGACGTCGCGCTGCTCGAGCAGGAGCACATCCGCACCGACATGCATGAGGGCAAGACGATCGAGGATCTGCGCAAGGAGCTCGCCGCGAAGACCGGCGAGAACATCAGGATCGCGCGCTTCGCCCGCTTCCGGGTGGGCGAGGAGCCTTCCTAGACCCCTATACGCTTCCCGGCCGTGGCCGACCCCGTGTTCAAGCGCGTCCTGCTGAAGCTCTCGGGGGAGGCGTTGATGGGCTCCCTCGAATACGGGACCGACGCCGAGCGGCTCGATGCGATCGCGCATGAGGTTCGCGACGTTGCCGAGAGCGGAGTGGAGGTGGCGGTCGTGGTCGGCGCCGGGAACATCTATCGCGGCCTGGCGGGGGCGGCAGCCGGCATGGACCGGGCAACCGCCGACTACATGGGGATGCTCGCCACGGTCCTCAACGCGCTCACGCTCCAGGACGCCCTCGAGAAGGCCGGTGCCTACACGCGCGTGATGTCGGCGATGGAGGTAACGGAAGTCGCCGAGCCCTACATCCGCCGGCGGGCGATCCGCCACCTCGAGAAGGGCCGGGTCGTGATCTTCGCCGCCGGGACAGGCAACCCATTCTTCACGACCGACACGGCGGCGGCGCTGCGGGCGCTCGAGATCCATGCCGACGCGATCCTGATGGCAAAGCACGGCGTGGAGGGTGTCTACGACTCGGACCCGATGGAGAACCCCGACGCGGAGTTCCTGCCCGAGCTGACGCACATGGACGCGATCGAGCGTGGCCTGAAGGTGATGGATTCGACGGCGCTCTCGCTCTGCATGGACAACGGCCTGCCGATCCATGTCTTCAACCTCGCCGACGTCGCGAACATCGACCGCATCGTCCGCGGCGAGCGCGTCGGCACGATCGTGACGACGGGTTAATTAGGATCGCCCCGATGGCCGCCGACGAAACCATGGTCGACGCGCTGCTCGATGATGCCGAGGAGCGGATGCTGAAGTCGGTCGAAACATTCAGAAACGAGCTCGCGACCGTGCGCACCGGGCGCGCGTCGCCGCACCTGCTTGACCGGGTGATCGTCGACTACTACGGGGCCGAGACCCCGCTGAGGCAGCTCTCCAACGTTGCCGCTACGGACGTGCGCCTGCTCACGCTCACGCCGTTCGACAAGAACGCGATCGGGCTGATCGAGAAGGCGATCCAGGAGTCCGACCTCGGGCTGACCCCGAACAACGACGGCAACGTGATCCGGCTGCAGATCCCGGAGCTGACCGAGGAGCGCCGCAGGGAGCTGGTCAAGGTCGTCCACGGGGTGGCCGAGGGCGGCAAGGTCTCGGTCCGCAACATCCGCCGCGACGTGATGCACGACCTCCGCGAGCTCAAGAAAGAGGGCGAGGTCGGCGAGGACGACGAGCGGACCGCCGAATCGGAGCTCCAGCGCCTGACCGACGATGCCACCAAGGAGATCGACGCGCTCCTCAAGGCCAAAGAGGAAGAGATCCTCGAAGTGTGAGCGCGACCGCGCGCTACGTGGCGATCATCACCGACGGCAACGGGCGCTGGGCCGAGCAGCGCGGGCTGCCGACGATCGAGGGGCACCGAGCGGGAGCCGACGTGGTCAAGGAGCGGCTGCGGGACGCCGCCCGCCTCGGTGTCGAGGAATTGACCGTGTTCTCGTTCTCGACCGAGAACTGGTCGCGCTCCGACGAGGAGGTGAGCGGCCTCATGGCGATGTTTGCCGAGCGGATCGAGTCGGAGACGCCGGAGCTGGACGACGAGGGTGTGCGGATGCGCTTCATCGGGCGGCGTGAACGGATCTCGTCGGACCTCATCGAGCGGATGGACTGGGCCGAGGAGACCACGGCGAGCAACGAGCGGATCACCCTGTTCGTGGCCTTCAACTACGGCGGCCGCGCGGAGATCCTGGACGCCGCGCGCGCCTTCACGGGCGAGACCGAGGAGGAGTTCCGGCAGCGCCTCTACGCGCCTGAGATGCACGACCCGGACCTCCTGATCCGTACCAGCGGCGAGCAGCGCATCTCGAACTACCTGCTGTGGCAGTGCGCCTACTCGGAGTTCGTGTTCCGCGAGGAGCTCTGGCCGGACTTCAGTCGTGAGGCGTTCGAGGATTCGCTGGCCGAGTTCGAGCGGCGCCAGCGTCGCTTCGGCTCAAGGTAAGTCCTTGCCAGGCAGGCAAACATGCTTTCGCGCCCTGCGTCGCTCATCTGACCTATGTTCTCGGCCGTGAGCACGCCCGAGCGCACGCGGCGACGCCAGGCCAAGCCGCGGCGCAGCGGCCCGCCACCGCCCCCGAAGCCGATGTCGGAAACGACGCTCCGCGTCCTCTGGGCGCTGCCGTGGGCGGCCTTCGCGATCGCGATCATCGTCTTCGGCGAGGCGGTGTTCGCGGTCGCGGTCGTGATGCTCGCGGCCCTCTGCATCGCTGAGCTCTTCACGATGGCAAAGCCGGCACGACCGTTCGCGCTGACGGCCATGATCGGTGCGGGAGGGCTGGTCGCGGCGGCATACCTCGGCGACCACTACTCGATGGTCCTCGCGCTCGCCGCCACGTTTCCCCTGATCTTCGTGGCGGTCGCGCTGCGCGGCTCGATCGATGGAGTCACGGTTTCGGTCGCCGTCACCGTGCTGGGGATCGTTTGGATCGGGCTGCCGTTCGCGCACGCCGTCCTGCTGCGCGAGCTCCCGGACCACGGTGCCGCACTCCTGGTCGACGTGCTGGTGGCCACGATCGTGGCCGACACCGCTGCTTATGGAGGCGGCCGCGCGTTCGGGCGTCACCGGCTCTCGGAGGTGATCTCGCCGAACAAGACGATCGAGGGGCTGGCGTTCGGCCTGATCGGCGGAACCCTCGGCTTCTGGTTCGCGGGCCTCTACCAGGACTGGCTCTCCGGCACGGACGCGCTGATCATGGGCGCCGTGATCGCGCTCGTCGCCCCGATCGGCGACCTGTTCGAGTCGATGGTCAAGCGTGACCTGGGCGTCAAGGACTCGGGCACGGTCATGGGTCCGCACGGCGGCCTCCTCGACCGCCTCGACGCAGTCCTGTTCACGATCGTCGCGGGGTACTACCTCTCGATCGCATTCGTTTACTGACCCCTTCCCGAGCCGATCGCGTCCGGTTTTCGGAGCGGCGCGACCCCCTTGTCGCGGCCGACCACGGAAACGACCCGCGCCCGGGCTCCGTCGGAGGTCCGACGGGTTGCCGGGAGCACGGTGTAGTCGGGGTGGCGGACCCACACGGGCAGGTAGCGGACTCCTACCACCCGGGCATGGTCGCGTCCCACGACCAGCTCCAGGAACGCGATCAGCCCGTCTTGGCTTGCGGCCGGCAGCCCGGAGGCAGCGCCCTGGTTCGAGATCAGGTTCCCCTCGCTGAAGACCACGTACTTGCCGTTGATCCGCTCGATCGGCTGGACTACGTGCGGGCCCTGGCCGACGACCGCTGTGATCGCCCGTGAGCGCGCGAGCCGGGCGGCGAACCCGCGCTGATAGGCACTGGGCGCGTGCGTGTACTCGGGGACCACTCCGGAGCTCCAATGCATGTTCACGATGACCGCGTCTGCCCCGTCGGCGCGCGCGCCCCGGGCATCGGCGAGGACGGTCCGGGGATCGTTCACGAGGTTCACCGACCAC
The DNA here is from genome assembly GCA_963753385.1 of uncultured bacterium. Lineage (GTDB taxonomy): Bacteria > Actinomycetota > Thermoleophilia > Solirubrobacterales > 70-9 > JALZKA01. Next base: position 964,378 of record CAVWCC010000008.1, on the reverse strand, counting down.
GGCGTGGGCGGCTCCAGCCCGTTCAGGTCGGTGGTGTAGGAGAGGAGGGCGACCCTGGCCTTGCGGTGGCGGATCAGGAGCGTCCGGCGACTCGCCGGGGCCGAGGCGGAGGTGCCTGCGTGCTCAACGCCCGCGCGGTCGAGTGCGCCGAGCGTCTCCTCGATCCCCACCTGTCCCTGATCGGCGGAATGATTCGAGGCCACGCTGCACGCGTCGAATCCGGTCGTCCCGATCGCGGACGCCAACGATGGGGGTGAGTTGAAGCGCGGGTATCCGGAGAGCGGGAGGGGGGCCGCCATCACGGTCTCGACGTGACACAGCGCGACATCCGCCTCGCGGATCCATGGCCTGAGCGGCTCGAGCATGGGAGCGAAGTCGTAGCTCGAGCCGCCGCCATTCGCGAGGGCGCGCTGGTAGATGGGGGAGTGGATCAGGATGTCGCCGCTTGCCGCGATGGTGACGCGCTGGGCACGTCGGCGCTTGGTCCGGGCGACATCCGGCGCGTGATCACCAGGAGCTTCGGTTCGCAGCCCCTCGATGCCTGCCCGGGTCGGAGCCCCCGGCTCCTGCGCGTCGGACATCAGCAGAATCACCAGCCCAGCAGTTGCGAACGCGGCGACCGGGATGCCAACGCGCGAGAGCGTTTTCATCGTTTCGCCACAGTGATACCTTCAGTCTCGTGCCCGGCTAACGCCGCCATCTCGCCTACGCCCTGTACCCGCGACCGCCGCCTTGCGAGCGCGCTAGCCCGCCAGTGCCCGTGCGAGGTCCGCGACCAGGTCCTCCGCGGCCTCGACGCCGCACGAGAGGCGGACGAGGTCGGGTGGGACCGCGGCGGCGGAGCCCTCGACCGACTGGTGGGTCATCGCCTGCGGCACCTCGATCAGCGACTCGACGCCCCCGAGCGACTCCGCGAGGCTGAAGATGCGTGTCGCGGCGGCGATCCGGGTCGCCTCGGGGTGGCGGAAGGAGACCATGCCGCCGAACCCGGGCCACTTGACCTCGATCACGCCGTCGGCGTTGCCGAGGAACTCGCTCACGACGCGACCGTTGTCCGTGTGGGCCGCGACGCGGAGGTGGAGGGTCCGCAGGCCGCGATGGACGAGGAAGCAGTCGAGCGGCCCCGGGATCGCCCCGACCGAGTTCTGCACGAACCGGACCTGCTCGTGGAGGGCCTGATCAGCAACGATCAGCGCGCCGCCGACCGTGTCCGAGTGCCCGCTGAGGTACTTCGTGGTCGAATGCATGACCGCCCCGGCGCCGAGCTCGAGCGGCCGCTGCACGACGGGGGTCGCGAAGGTGCTGTCGACGCAGACGAGCGCGTCGCCCGCGCGCTCGACGACGGCGGGGATGTCGACGACGTTCAGCAGGGGGTTGGTGGGCGTCTCGACCCAGACGAGCTTCGTCTCGGGCCGGAGCGCCGCGGCGACCGCGTCGGGATCGGTCTGGTCGACCAGGTCGTATTCGAGCCCCCAGCGGGCCAGAACCTTGTCGGCGAGCCTGTAGGTGCCGCCGTAGAGGTCGGCCGGGATGACGAGGTGGTCGCCGGCCCCGCAGACCGCGGTGATCAGCGCGTGCGTCGCCGCCATCCCGCTGGCGAACGCCGAGGCGTGGCCGCCCTCGAGCTCGCCGAGCGCGCTCTCCAGCGCCGAGCGGGTGGGGTTCGCGGAGCGGGAGTAGTCGTATTCCCCGACGAACTCGCCCGGCGCGGCCTGGACGTAGGTCGACGCCTGGTGGATCGCCGGGATCACGCCGCCGTAGCTCGGATCGGGGTCGAGACCGGCGTGGACGGTGCGCGTCGCGAACCGGGCGTCGTCGGGGAGTTTGGTGCTCACTTGGCGAGCGACTCGACCAGGTCGGCCCGGGTGACGATGCCGACCGGGAGACCGCCGTCGGTGACCACCAACGCCTCGCTCGCCCCGCTCAGGAGCTCCACAGCCTCGCGCACTGCCTCTTCGCATGGGATCGCGTGGAACGGCGGCTCCATGACCTCGACGATCTCCTCGCCGAGGAGGCTCGGGTCCTCGACCGCGCGGCGCAACAGCCCGCGCTCGGTGACGGCGCCGGCGATGGTCTGCGGGTCGTTGGCGGACACCACTGGTATCTGCGAGACCCGGTGCTCGTGCATCAGCGCCACCGCGTCGCGCACCCTGGCGTGCGTCTCGACCGTGAGGAGCGGCGGGATCGCGCCCTCGTCGTGCTTGTGGCGGAGCACGTCCGCGACCGTTTGACCGGGCCCCCGCTCGAGGAACCCGTACTCGCGCATCCAGGCGTCGTTGTAGACCTTCGACAGATAGGAACGGCCGCCGTCGGGGAGGATCACCACGAGGAGCGCCGCGGGGTCGTCGAGCTCGCGCGCCACCTCGAGCGCCGCGTGCACGGCCATCCCCGACGACCCGCCGGCCAGGATTCCCTCGGTTTCGGCCAGCATGCGTGTGGTGACGAACGAGTCGCGGTCGGAGACGGTGACGTAGCGGTCGACGAGCGAGCGGTCGAAGGTCTCCGGCCAGAAGTCCTCGCCTACTCCTTCCACGAGGTACGGGCGCACCGGGCCGCCCGAGTAGATCGAGCCCTCGGGGTCGGCGCCGACGATCTCGATCTCGGGGTTTCGCTCCTTCAGGTAGCGCCCGGTGCCGGTAACAGTGCCGCCGGTGCCGAGGCCGACGACGAAATGCGTGATCGCGCCCTCGGTCTGGCGCCAGATCTCGGGTCCGGTGCTGGCGTAGTGCGCCTCGGGGTTCGCCTGGTTGAAGTACTGGTTGGGCTGGAAGGCGCCCGGGATCTCCTCGGTCAGCCGGTCTGCCACGCGGTAATACGACTCGGGGGAGTCGGGCGGGACGTTCGTGGGCGCGACCACGACCTCGGCGCCGTAGGCGCGGAGCAGGTCGATCTTCTCCCTGGACATCTTGTCCGGCATCACCGCGATCACCCGATAGCCCTTCAGCACCGCGGCGATCGCAAGCCCGGTACCGGTGTTCCCCGAGGTCGGCTCGATGATCGTGCCGCCGGGGCGGAGCTTGCCGTCGCGCTCGGCCGCCTCGATCAGCCCCAGCGCGATCCGGTCCTTGATCGAGCCGCCCGGATTCAGCATCTCCGCCTTGGCGACGATCGGAGTCCGGATTCCCGCCGCAATCCGCGAAAGCCGGACGAGCGGCGTCTTGCCGATCGTGTCGAGGATCGAGTCCTTGATCTCTGTGGCCGCTCGAGAGGTGGTTTCCATTCCCGGCTCCGTCAGCCCACGATACAGCGGGGCGGCTCCGAGTCAGCCGCCGTTGACGAGCGCCGAACGCTGACGCACGCCGCCATTGCGCGAGCTGAGCCGCTCCGAGCCGGGCACCGAGCGGAAGGCCACCACCTCGGTGGGCGCGTGCTCCAGCACCCAGGCGATGTCCTCGCCGGTGAAGCCGGCCTCAGCGCTGCTCGAGACCGGAACCAGCATGCGTTCGAAGCTCTCCTCGGCCATCAATTTGCGGAGTGCGTCACGGAGCGTCCGCCCGCGCTCGATCCGGGAATCGACGGGGACCTGGGCCGCGCATGCGCGCTGCTCGATCGCCTCGAGCATCGCCAGCGCGATGTCAGCCTGCTCCGGAACCGGTGCCTCGGGCGGCAGGGTCATCGGGACCGTCGCGACGTAGGCGGGGACGAGGGTGGCGTTCTCGGCGCGAGCGAGCCGCAGGGCGGCATCCAGCGCGCGCAGCGAGATCGAGGGACCGGTGAACGGCAGCAGGATGCGGCCGACGCGGGGGCTGACGGCCGGGCTCGTCGTCGCCTCCCGCCGGCGGCGGGCGATGAGGAAGCCGGCACCGAGCCCTACGCCCACGAGCAGCGCCAGCACGATCAGCACAACGGTCATGCCCGATCCTCCGTCGAGCGCTCCGCGACCAGGCGGATGTCGACGCCGGGCAGGCGTTTGGTGAGGCGCTCCGGGAGACTCTCACGGAGACGGTTGACGCCCTGGCGTACCTCGGGCCTTCCGAGCAGCAGATAGGTCGTGCCCCGCTCCTTCGCGATCCTCGCCACGGTCTCGGCGAGGTCGTCACCCTCCTCGACCAGCACGGTCACGCCGAGCAGCGAGGCGAGCCGGCGGACCGCGGCCAGGCCATTCTCTTCCTCGGGGCTCGGCTCCCGTCCCGGGCGCTTCACCCAGAGCAGGTCGATCGGTGCGCCGAGGCGACGACCCGATCGCCAGGCGCGGCGAACCAGGCGTTGCGCCGATGGGCCGGGCTCGAACATGACGAGCAGGCGCTCGCCGACCGCCTTGGTCATGCCGGCGGCCATGTCGTCGCGAGTCCCGACCACCTCGCGCGTGAGGCGCGTCTCGCCCACCGCCTCGGCGACCTGTCGCAGCGCCGTTTCGCGCAGCGCCTGGAGGTTCTCGATCTTGAAGAAGTTGTTGAGCGCGGAGTCCAGGCGCTCGTTCGGGTAGATCTTGCCCTCGCGCAGACGGAGCAGGAGCGCCTCCGGCGTGATGTCGATGAGAACGACCTCGTCCGCCTCGACCAGGATCCGGTCGGGCATCGTCTCGCGGACCCGGACCCCGGTGAGCTCCGCCACCTGGTCGTTGAGGGACTCGAGGTGCTGGACGTTCACCGTGGAGAAAACGTCGATCCCGGCGTCCAGCACGTCCCCGACGTCCTCGTAGCGCTTTTCGTGCTCGACTCCCGGGGCGTTCGTGTGTGCGAGCTCGTCGATCAGGCAGAGCTCAGGTGCCCGGCCGACGATCGCGGGCAGGTCCATCTCGTTGAGCGTGAGGTCGCGATGCCTGACCCGGCGGCGCGGGAGCCGCTCGAGGTCGCGCGCCTGCGCCTCGGTCTCGACCCGGCCGTGGGGCTCGAGGTAGCCGATCACGACGTCGCGCCCGTTCTCGGCTTCGGCGTTGCCCTCCTGGAGCATGCGGTAGGTCTTGCCGACTCCGGCGGCCATCCCGAGGAAGACCTTGTGGTGCGCGTTGCGCGACCCCATCAGGGCATTGTCCGACGCCTCCACGAGAACTTCCACTCAGGCCCCGAGCAGATTGTGGATGATCAGGTCGATGCCCTTGATCCCGAGGAACGGCACGATGATCCCGCCGAGGCCGTAGATCAGCATGTTGCGCCGCAGGAGCGCGGTCGCCCCGACCGGCCGGTAGCGCACTCCCTGTAGAGCGAGCGGCACCAGCATCGGGATGATCAGGGCGTTGAAGATGATCGCGCTCAGGATCGCTGACTGGGGCGTCCCCAGGTCCATGACGTTGAGGTCCTCGAGCGGGCCCGCACCGCCTCCGGTGGCGTAGGTGGCGACGAAGATCGCCGGCAGGATCGCGAAGTACTTGGCCACGTCGTTGGCGATCGAGAACGTGGTGAGCGCGCCACGGGTGATCAGCAGCTGCTTGCCGACCTCGACGATCTCGATGAGCTTCGTCGGGTTCGAGTCGAGGTCGACCATGTTGCCGGCCTCGCGCGCGGCCTGGGTTCCCGAGCTCATCGCGACCCCGACGTCGGCCTGGGCGAGCGCCGGGGCGTCGTTGGTGCCGTCGCCGGTCATCGCCACCATCCGGCCCTCGCCCTGCTCGCGGCGGATCAACTCCATCTTGTCCTCGGGCTTCGCCTCGGCGAGGAAGTCGTCGACCCCGGCCTCGTCCGCGATCTTCGCGGCGGTCAGCGGGTTGTCGCCCGTGACCATCACGGTCCGGATCCCCATCGCCCGCAGATGGTCGAACCGCACGCTCATGCCCTCCTTGACGATGTCCTCGAGGGCGATCACGCCGAGCACCTGATCGTCGCGCGCGACGGCGAGGGGGGTGCCACCGCCGCGCGCGATCCGATCGAGGTGTCCCGCCAGCTCCGCCGGCGGCTGCCCGCCGCGCTCGCGCACGAACGCTTCGATCGCGTCGCCGGCCCCCTTGCGGAGAGAGCGAGCCGTTCATGTCGACGCCACTCATCCGGGTCTCGGCCGAGAACGGGACGAAGTGCGCGTGGATGGTCTCCAGGTCGTGCTCGCGGATTCCGTACTGCTTGGCCAGGACCACGATCGAGCGGCCCTCTGGCGTCTCGTCGGCCAGCGACGCGAACTGCGCCGCCTCCGCGAGCTCGCGCTCGTCGACGCCTGAAAGCGGCACCAGCTCGCGCGCCTGGCGGTCGCCCAGAGTGATCGTGCCGGTCTTGTCGAGGAGCAGGACGTCGACGTCGCCCGATGCCTCCACCGCGCGGCCGGAAAGAGCCAGGACGTTGCGGCGGACGAGGCGGTCCATTCCCGCGATCCCGATCGCTGAAAGGAGGGCGCCAATCGTTGTCGGGATCGAGGGCCACGAGCAGGGCAATCAGGGTCGCCGTGGAAACCGTGGTGCCGGCGAAGTCGGCCATCGGACGCAGGGCGACCACGACGACCAGGAACACCAGGGTGAGCCCGACCAGCAGGATGTTCAGCGCGACCTCGTTCGGGGTCTTGCGCCGCTCGGCGCCCTCGACGAGCTTGATCATGCGGTCGAGGAAGCTCGCCCCGGGCTCCTGGGTGATCTCGACGACGATGCGGTCCGAGAGCACCTTGGTGCCGCCGGTGACCGCGCTGCGGTCGCCGCCCGATTCGCGGACGACCGGCGCCGACTCGCCGGTGATCGCCGACTCGTCGACGGATGCGATGCCGTCGATCACCGTGCCGTCGCCGGGGATCAGCTGACCGGCCTCGACGACGACGATGTCGCCGGCCTGAAGCTCGGAGGCGGGCATGGTGGTGCCGTCCTGGAGGGTGGCGGTCGTCTCGGTGCGAAGCGCGCGCAGCGCGTCGGCCTGCGCCTTGCCGCGACCCTCGGCGAGGGCCTCCGCCAGGTTGCCGAAGACGACCGTCGAGCCAGAGCCAGACGGACGACCGCGAAGGTGAACCACGCGGGCTCGCTGCCGCCGCCCAGAGGGTCGCCTCCGAGCGCCTGGTTGAGCCAGCCGGCGGTGGTGATCACGGCGCCGACCTCGACGACGAACATGACCGGGTTGCGGATCGTGTGCCGCGGATCGAGCTTCGTGAACGAGGCGACGACCGCCCGCCGGATCACCGAGGGGTCGCGAAGGCCAGTTGGTCCCGGAGGGGTCATGACAACTCCCTTACCAGGGGGGCAAACATGCTTTCGCGACATGAGTCGCTCATTCCTCGCCCTCCTCCTCATCGAGCGCGAGGTTGAGCTCGAGCACGTTCACGCCGGGCTCGCCCAGCAGGCCGAGGAACCGGCCGTCGGTGTGGTCTGAGATCAGCTCCTCGACGCGCTCGAGCTCGATGCCACGGACCTCGGCGATCCGGTTGGCCTGGATCAGCGCGTTCGCCTCGGAGATGTGCGGATCGACGCCCGATGCGGAGGTCGTCACCGCGTCGACCGGGATGTCAGCCGCCTCGAGGCCGGGCGTGGAGGGGCCTTCGAGCTCCAGGTAGGCGTCGATCCGCCGATCGATCTGGCGGGCGAGCTTCTTGCTGTTCGGCCCGAGGTTGTTGAAGAACGTGACCTCGGCCGAGTAGCCCGACTGCGACGGTCGCGACTGGAAGTAGCTGTCGTCGTCGGAGAAGTCCTGGGCGATCAGGCTCGAACCGACGGGCTCGCCGTCCCGCTCGATCACGTTGCCGTCCGCGTCGCCGCCGAACACGAGCTGGCTGATGCCGGTCATCGCCAGCGGGTACAGCAGGCCCAGCAGCAGTGTGAACGCCACTATCGCGATCACGCCGACGCGGATCTCACGGCCGAGGCTCATCAGAAGAGCTCCCCTGTCAGCGCTTGTACGAGCGGGCCGAGCAGGAGCGCCGGGAAGAAGGCCAGCGCCGCGACGACCAGCGTGACGAAGATCAGCAGCACCACGAAGGTGGGGGTGTCGGTGCGGAAGGTGCCGGTGCCGGACGGGGTCGGGCGCTTGAGAGCGAGGCTGCCCGCCACCGCGAGCGCCGCGATCATCGGCACGAAGCGGCCGAGCAACATCGAGCCGCCGCCGACGATGTTCGCGAACGTGATCCCGAAGGCGCCCACGTTGCCCGGAGCGTTCGGCTGCAGGAATCCGGTGTAGCCGGCGAGGGCGGACCCGTTGTTGTTGCCCTGCGAGGTGTAGGCGTAGAGCGTCTCCGAGAAGCCCTGCGGACCTGAGTTGTAGATCGAGACCTGCCCGTAGTCGGTCGCGATCGCCACGCCGGCGGTGATCAGGACGACGAGCGGCACGAACAGGGTGCCGACCGCGACGAGCTTGACCTCGCGCGCCTCGATCTTCTTGCCGAGGTACTCGGGTGTGCGCCCGACCATCAGGCCGGCGACGAAGACGGCGAGCAAGGCCATCAGGAGCATCCCGTAGAGGCCCGACCCGACCCCGCCGAAGATGATCTCTCCGGTCAGCATGTTCACCAGCGGGCCAGTGATGCCGAGGCCGGTGTAGGAGTCGTGCGCCGAGTTGACCGAGCCGTTCGACGCTGCCGTCGTTGCGCCCGCCCATTGGGCGCTCTGGGCGATCCCGTTGCGCTGCTCCTTGCCCTCGAGGTTACCGCCGGTGGTCCCGTCATCCGCCTCGGCGACGAGGCCGGCGGAATCCTGCGCCGGCGAGGTCTCGGACTCGGCGCCGTAGGTGATCCCGATCGAGACGACCAGCATGATCGCCATCGCGGCGAACAGGGCCCAGCCCTGGCGGCGGTTACCGATCATCCGGCCGTAGGTCGCGGTAAGGGCGGCGGGGATCAGCAGGATGAAAAGGACCTCGATGAAGTTCGAGAACTGGGTGGGGTTCTCGAACGGCATCGCGCTGTTCACGTTGAAGAAGCCGCCACCGTTGGTGCCGAGCTGCTTGATCGCGATCTGCGACGCGGCCGGACCCTGTGGCAGCACCTGTTCGGTGCCGGTGAGCGTGGTCGTCGTGACGTAGTCGGACAGGCTCTGGACGACGCCCTGCGAGACCAGGATGAGCGCGCCGACGATCGAGAGCGGGAGCAGGATGTACAGCGTGGTCCGGGTGACGTCGGCCCAGAAGTTCCCGAGCTGGCTGGCGCCCCGCGCCGCGAAGCCGCGGATCACCGCGGCCAGCACAGCCATGCCGACCGCGGCCGAGAGGAAGTTCTGGACGGCGAGGCCGGTCATCTGCGAGAAGTACGAGAGCGTCGCCTCGCCGCCGTAGTACTGCCAGTTCGTGTTCGAAACGAACGACGAGGTCGTGTTGAACGCGACCTCCCACGGCATCGAGTCGAAGTCCTCGGGGTTGAACGGCTGGATCCCCTGGGTGCGCAGGATCACGTAGAGAACGCCGAACGAGACGACGCTGAACACGATCGCGCTCTTCGCATAGCCCTTCCAGTCCTGCTGCCGGTCCGGGGCGATCCCGATCACGCGGTAGAGGCCGCGCTCGAGCGGTCCAACGAGCGGCGTCAGGAAGACCCGCTCACCCGTGAAGACGCGGGCGATGTAGGCGCCGAGGAACGGCGTCAGCGCGGCCAGGATCGCGAAGTAGATCGCGATCTGGATCCACCCCTGGAAGCTCACAGCTGCTCACCCCGGAGCAGGGCATAAAGCAGGTAGACGGCGAGGATCGCCGCCACCGTAAGTCCCAAGACGTCGGCGCCGCTCATATGCGGTCGAGCCCCTCGATCAGGAACCAGAACGCGATGAACGCGACGAGCGCGATCGCGATCGAGATCAGGTCCATGCCCAGAGCGTGCGCCCGTGGGCGTCAAGCACTCGTTAAGGCGAGCCCCTCACGGCGTTCAGGTTTCGTCAAGGCGCACTTCCGGCACGCCTCGCACACCGTCCGCGCGCCACGCGGCCGCAAGCTCGTCCCATGGGCGACGAAGGGTAGGTTGTCGGCGATGGCGCTCGGCGATGCGGCTAGTAGCAAGCTTGCACAGTCGACCGCCGAGGGGGCGTGTGCGCTGCGGGCGGCGGGGACGACGCTTCGCGACCCCAGGCTTCGGAACCCCGACTATCTCGCCGAGCGCTTCATCTCACCGGGCTTCAAGCTCACCGCGCTGGTCAAGGTGCCGGGTATCAGGCGACTCACGCCGCGCCTGTTCGAGCGGATCCTGCCGGGCAGCTTCTGGTTCGAGCTGGCGAGGACCCACCACATGGACCGGGTCGTGAGCGACGAGGTTGCCGCGGGCGCAACCCAGGTGGTATTCCTCGGCGCCGGGCTCGATTCCCGCGCCTACCGGCTGCGTGAGGAGCTCGCCGGCGCGGCGCTCTTTGAGGTCGATCACCCAGTCACGGCGGCCGTGAAGCGCCAGCGCCTTGATGCGGTATTCGGCGGCCCCCCGGAGCACGTCCGGTACGTCCAGGTCGACTTCAACACCCAAGACCTAGCAGAGCGGCTGGAGGCCCACGGCTTCGATCCCACGGCGCGGACGATCGTGCTCTGGTCCGGAGTCACGCCGTACCTGGAGCCGGATGGCGTGGCATCCAGCCTGCATTGGTTCGCGTCTCAAACCGGACCTCAGAGCGCGATCTGCTTCGACTACTTGTGGAAGGAGATGGTCGACGGGGACAACTCGTTCTACGGCGCGGCCCAACTTCGCCGGCGTGTGAGGGCGGGCGGCGAGCCGTTCAGGTTCGGGATCCCACGCGGGACGACCGGCGAGTTCGTCGGCCGCTTCGGACTCGTGCTCGAGGAGGACCTAGGCCCAGGCGACGCTCAAGAGCGACTGCTGCACGGCGCCGGCGAGCCCTACGGATTCGGCGGGATGGCGCTGACGCGGAATCCGGGCCGGCCGGTCTAGGCCGCGAAGCGGTAGCCGATTCCCGGATCGGTCGTGATGTATCGGGGACGGCTCGGCTCCGGCTCGATCTTGCGACGAAGGTTGGCGACGTGGACGCGCAGGACGTGCGTGTCCTCGGCGTAAGCCGGCCCCCAGACTTCAGACAGCAGCATCGAGTGCGTGATCAGGCGGCCGCGATGGCCCGCCAGGACCTTCAGGAGCTCGAACTCGGTGGGGGTGAGGTGGACCTCCTCGCCGTCGCGAAGCACGCGGCGGGCGGCCAGGTCCACCACGAGTCCGTCCGCCTCGACCCGGGCGTCCTCGGCGCCGCCTGGAGCGCGGCGGAGCGCAGCTCGCAGGCGCGCCACGAGCTCCTGGGAGCCGAAGGGCTTCGTCACATAGTCGTCGGCCCCCGCGTTCAGCGCCCGCACCTTCTCGGCCTCGTCACCGACCGCCGAGAGAACGACGATCGGCATCTCGCTCCACTCCCGGATCCGCTCGCAGACCGTCACGCCGTCGCCGTCCGGGAGAACGAGATCGATGATCGCCGCGTCCGGGGGATCGACCGCCACGAGATCGAGCGCCTCGGCGACGGTCTCGGCGGGGACCGCCTCGAAACCCTCGTTCGCGAGCACGACTCGCAGCGCCCTCAGGATCTGGGGCTCGTCATCGACTACCAGGACTCGGCGGCGCGGCTCGCTCACTCAACCGTCCCCGCGGATTGCGGTTGCCGCGGCGGTACTCGAACCGGAAGCTCAACGATGAACCTGGCACCGCCGCCCGCCGGCGACTCGGCCCACAGCCGGCCGCCGGAGGCGGCGACGAAGCCGCGAGCTATCGCCAGGCCCAGGCCCGATCCGGACCCCGCTGCAGCTGTCCCGCGGACGAACGGCTCGAACACCGTCTCGAGGTCTTCGCTCGGTATCCCTGGGCCGTGGTCGGAGATCTCGAGCCGGATCCGGTACTGGGCGCGGCGTGCGCGAACCTGGACCGGTTGTCCGGCGCCGTGCCGGATCGCGTTGTCCAGCAGGTTGGCGACCGCGCGCTCGAGCTGTGCGGCGTCGGCTTCGACGAGAGGGAGATCGGGGTCGATCGCCAGTTCGAGGTCGGCGGCGCGGTCGCCGAGCGAGCTGATCGCCGAGGCCACCACCTCCTCGAGCGAGCACCAGTCGAGCGACGGGCTCGCTGTTCCGGTCTCGAGCCGCGAGAGGTCAAGGAGGTCGGCGACGAGGCGGGCCAGCCGGTCGGTTTCCGCGCGGATCACCTCGACCAGCTCAGCCGCCCCGGGGCCGCCCGATGCCAGTCCGTCGGCGGCGGCCGCGATGGCGGTCAGCGGGGAGCGCAGATCGTGCGAGACGGCGCGAAGCAGCGCGGTCTTGACCTCATCGGAGCGGCGAAGCGCCGCGGCCTCCACCGCCTCGGCCTCGAGTTCGGCGCCGCGGCGCGCCGCGCCCAGAAGCACCGCCAGCGATGGCGCCAGGCGCGTGACCGTGTCGCGCTGGGCGGGGCCGAGGTCCGCCGGAAGCTGCAGCACTGCCAGCCGACCTGCGTCGGTCTCGAGCCGGACGAGCCAGCGCTCGCCGGAGACGGTCCGGGCGCCGAGCTCCACGTCCCCGGTGGCGAGGCCGAGCTCCCCGGCGAGGCGCTCGGCCAGGACCGCGCGGGCCTCCGCCTCGGTCCTCGTCGACAGCATGCTTCGCGCGAGGTCGGCGAGCAGAACCGCCTCGGCTTCGCGCCGCTCGGCCTCCTCCGCGCGGCGGCGGGCGTCGTCGGCAAGGCGGCTGACGACGATCGCCGCGATCAGGAACACGCCGAGCGCCACCCAATTCTCTCCCTCCGCGATCGTGAACCGGCCGGTCGGGGGGATGTGGAAGAAGTTCCATGCGGTCGCGCTCAGGACGGCGACTAGGAGGCCCGCCACGGCGCCCCACCGGACCGCGACGGCCATTACCGCGATCAGATAGACGGCGCCCGTCGCCTCGACCGGCGCGACTTCCTTGAGCGGGTAGACCAGCACGGTGGTCAGCGCGACGAGGAGCGCCCCGATCCACGCGCCCTCCCGCACGGAGCGGGTTCCACCCAGTCGTGAGCTCATCTCGTATCAGGGTAGTCCGGATCGCCGGTGTGCCCGAGGCGCGTCGGTACCCTCGCTGAGGTGAAGAAGGTCGTCGTACTCGGCTCCACGGGCTCGATCGGGGAGCAGGCGCTGGAGGTCATCCAGGCGGCCGGCGATGAGCTCGACCTGGTCGGGATCTCGGCGCACTCGAGCTGGGAGCAGGCCTGCGAGCAGGCTCGGAAGCTCGGCGTCCCGGGCGTTGCGATCGCCGACCCCGAGGCGGCCGAGCGGTGCGCCCGCGAGCATCCGGGCGTCCTCGTTGGGGAGGAGGGCGTGCGCGAGCTCATCGCGACCTCGGGCGCCGACGTCGTTCTGAACGCGATCACCGGCTCGGCCGGACTCGGGCCCACGATCGTCGCTCTCAGCGAGGGCATCGACCTCGCGCTCGCGAACAAGGAGAGCCTCGTCGTCGGTGGCGCGCTCGTCACGGTGCTCGCCGAAGCCACCGGCGCAGCGATCATCCCGGTCGACTCCGAGCACTCGGCGCTCTACCAGCTGATCCACTCAGAGCGGACGCCCGGGTCGGTCGACCGGCTGGTCCTGACCGCGTCCGGCGGCCCCTTCCGGGAGCGCGAGGATCTCTCCGACGTCACGGTCGCCGAGGCGCTCGCGCACCCGACCTGGGACATGGGTGGGCGGATCACGATCGACTCCGCGACGCTCTTCAACAAGGGCCTCGAGCTGATCGAGGCGCACCACCTGTTCGGGTTCGCGTACGAAGCGATCGACGTCGTCGTCCACCCGCAGTCGATCGTCCACTCGGTGATCCATCTGAACGACGGCGCCTCGCTCGCGCACCTGGGCTACCCCGACATGCGGGTCCCGATCTCCTACGCGCTCCACCACCCGGACCGCGCCGACGTGCCGGTGCCGGCGCTCGACCTCGCCACCGTCGGCGCGCTCACCTTCGAGGCGCCCGACCTCGACCGCTTCCCGTGCCTGCGGCTTGCGCGCGAGGCGGGCCGGGCCGGCGGAACCGGGCCCTGCGTGCTGAACGCGGCCGACGAGGTAGCGGTCGCCGCGTTCCTCGACGAGCGCATCCCGTTCACAGCGATCCCCCGGATTGTCGAGCAGACGCTCACCGAGATGCCGGCGGTCGAGCCCACCCACTTCCAGGACCTCTACGCGATCGACGCCGAAGCGCGCGAGCGGGCTGAGAACGTGATTGGGGCGGTGCTTCGATGAGCGACGTAAGTCGCGAAAGCAGGTTGACCCCCCTGGTAAGGGAGGTATTTGCGTGAGCTGGGTGCTCGCCTTCGCCGGGTTCGCGATGCTCGTGATCCTCCACGAGGCCGGCCACTTCGCCGCCGCCAAGGCGGTCGGGATGAAGGTCGAGAAGTTCTACCTCTTCTTCCCGCCAAAGGTGGCATCGATCAAGCGAGGCGAGACCGAGTACGGGATCGGCGCAATACCGCTCGGGGGCTTCGTGAAGATCACCGGGATGAACCCAGACGAGGAGATCCCCGCCGAGGACGCGCACCGCGGTTACTACTCGCAACCGGTCTGGAAGCGGATCGTGGTGATCGCGGCGGGGCCGTTCGTGAACGTCGTGGTCGCGTTCGTGATCCTGTTCTTCCTCGCGAATTCGCTGGACGAGCCGTCGCGATCCGTCGAGTCGGTCGAACCGGGCACTCCGGCCGCCTCGGTCCTCGAGCCAGGCGACGAGCTGGTCGCGGTCGACGGCGTCCGCGGCGATTTCCTCGCCCTCCGTGACCAGATCTCCACCCACGAGTGCGCGGGCGAGCAGGAGGACGGCTGCGTCGCCGAGACCGCCGCGACGCTCACGATCCTTCGCGACGGCCGGGAGATCACCCGGACGATCCGGCCCGAATACGACGCCGAGCTCGGGCGACCGCTCCTGGGCTTCGTGCCGGGGGTCCAGCCACTCAACCTCTCGCCGCCAGAGGCGGCCGAGCGCTCACTCGACTTCATGTGGGAGGTAACGACCAGCACCGTCGGGGTGATCGTCCGGATCTTCGACCCCGAGCAGCGGGAACAGATCTCGAGCGTCGTCGGCTCCTACGAGGTGACGCGGCAGGCGATCGAGTTCGACGCCGTGCGCGCCCTGACCCTGCTGGCGGTGATCAGCCTCTCGCTCGCGATCATCAACATGTTCCCGTTCCTCCCGCTCGACGGTGGCCACATCTTCTGGAGCCTGGTCGAGAAGGTCCGCGGCGCCCCGGTCCCGTTCCGGGTCATGGAGCGGGCCAGCGTCGTCGGGTTCGTCCTCGTGCTGATGCTGTTCGCGGTCGGGTTATCGAACGACATCGACCGGCTGACCGGCGACGGCTTCGACGTGCGATAAGGCCCGCAAACGGTAGATTCTCGGGGCTGACGTCGTCAGCAGCAGGCCTTTCGGACGGAGGAGGAGAGATGGAGGTCACGACCGCCGAGCGCTACGCGAGCGGAGGTCCCGGCAAAGGCCTTTACGCGCAGAACCTGGCGCTGGCCTTCGGCGAGAGCGTCGATCGCCTTGGCGACGATCCGGCAATCGTCTGGGCGGAGGGAGACGAGGAGCGCTCGATCTCCTGGAGCGAGTTCGCGGCGCGGGTAGCGCGGATCGCAGGCGGTCTGGCCAAGCTCGGCTTGGGCAGGGGCGACACCGTCGCAATGATGATGAACAACCGCCCGGAGTTCTTCGTCTGCGACATGGCGGCCGTGTCCCTTGGTGCGGCGCCGTTCTCGATCTACCAGACCTCCTCTCCCGAGCAGATCCAATACGTGGTCTCCGACGCGGGGGCGCAGATCGCGATCGTCGAGAAGGCGTTCCTCGACGTCTTCAGCGAGGCGCGCAAGGACCTGCCCGCGATCGAGCACGTGATCGTCATCGACGGCGACGGCGGGACGCACACGCTCGCCGAGATCGAAGAGCTCGATCCCGAGTTCGACGCTCGCTCCTCGGTCGAGGCGATCGAGCCCGACGAGCTCCTGACCCTGATCTATACGTCCGGCACCACGGGGCCGCCGAAGGGCGTCCAGCTCTCGCACCGGAACCTGATGAACCTGGTCGCCGGCGTGAACGGGATCGTCGAGTTCCCCGACCGGGGTGGCAAGGTGATCTCCTGGCTCCCAAGCGCCCATATCGCCGACCGCGGCGCGAACTACTACCTGCCGGTGATCCTCGGCGCGACCATCCACGTCTGTCCCGACCCGCGCACGATCATCGATTTCCTACCGACGGTGAAGCCGACGTTCTTCTTCGCGGTCCCCAGGATCTGGGAGAAGCTGAAGGCGGGACTTGAGGCGAAGATGGCGGCGATCCCCGGCGAACAGGGCGAGCAGGCGCGCGCCGGGCTCGAAGCGGCCCTCAAGAAGGTCCGGCTCGAGCAGGCGGGCCAGGAGGTCCCGGCCGAGCTCGCCGCCGGAGCCGCAGCGGCCGACGAGGCGATGTTCTCGGTCCTGCGTACGTCGCTGGGGCTCGACGAGGCCAAGTCGGTCAACGTGGGCGCGGCGCCCACGCCGCTCGAGGTCCTCGAGTTCTTCCACGCGATCGGCATCAAGATCGGCGAGCTCTGGGGAATGTCGGAGACCTGCGGCGTGGTGACGATCAACCCGCCCGAGAAGGTCAAGCTCGGCACCGTGGGGCCGCCCGCGCCCGGCTGGGAGGTGCAGCTCGCGGAGGACGGCGAGGTGCTCGTCCGCGGCGACGCCAACATGGTCGGCTACCGCAACCAGCCCGAGAAGACGGCCGAGACGATCGACTCCGAGGGGTGGCTTCACACGGGGGACATCGGCGAGCTCGACGAGGACGGCTATCTGAAGATCGTCGATCGCAAGAAGGAGCTGATCATCAACGCCGCCGGCAAAAACATGTCGCCGGCGAACATCGAGGCGAAGCTCAAGGCGGCGAGCCCGCTGATCGGCCAGGCGGTCGCAATCGGCGACGCCCGCCCGTACAACACGGCGCTGATCGTGCTCGATCCCGACTTCGTGCCCACCTGGGCGGAGAAGAATGGGATCGAGGACCGCTCCGCGGAGGCGCTGGCAACCAACCAGGCAGTCCTCGATGCGATCCAGGCCGGCGTCGACGAGGCGAACGAGCGGATGGCGCGGGTCGAGCAGATCAAGAAGTTCAAGGTGCTGCCGACCGAGTGGATGCCGGGCGGCGACGAGCTGACCCCGACGATGAAGCTCAAGCGCAAGCCGATCGACCAGAAGTACGCGGCCGAGATCGAAGAGCTGTACGCGTAGCCACTGCGAACATCGCCCGGTATGAGCCCGTCGCCGGGTGAGCGCGCCCGCAAGATCGCGAGGAGCATGCCGAGGCCGGTTCGCGAGGCGATTCGCGGTGGCCGCAAGCGTTATCGAAGCGCGCGCTACCGCCTGCGCGAGCGGTTCCGGCCGACGGTGCTGTCCGCCAGTGACGTCTCGGCGGCGCTCCGGGAGGCCGGACTGGGGGAGGGCGACGCATGCTTCATGCAGGCGGCGATGAGCGCGTTCGGAGGGTTCGAGAACGGGCCGGACACGGCGCTGGAGGGGCTCGAGGCGGTGATCGGCCCCGACGGGCTGATCACGATGCCCTCGTACTCGCTCACCGGGCCGGCGATCGAGCATCTCGCCGCCGATCCGGTCTTCGATGCGAGAAACACGCCGTCGCGCATGGGAGCGATCTCGGAGGCGTTCCGGCTCGCGCCCGGGACCCTTCGCAGCGTCCACCCGACCCATTCCACCTGCGCCCGTGGGCCGGAGGCCGAGGCGATCGTCGCCGGGCACGAGAGCGCCGACACGCCGTTCGGCGACGGCACGCCGTTCCCGCGGATTCGTGCCCGCGACGCGCTCCAACTCTTCTTCGGCTGCGGCACGGGCGCGATCACGATGTACCACTCGTTCGAGTGCGTACGTGTGCCGCCGTTCCCGCTTGACGTTTTCGCGGACCGCGTGTTCGACACGCGCTGCGTCGACCGGGAGGGGCACGAGCTGAGCGTGCGCACCCTCGTCCACAACCCGGCGCTCCACCCGGGCCGAATCGACTCGAACCCGCGGCTCCAGGGCATCTACCGCGACGCGATCCTCGCCGCGGGGGGCGTCGCGGTGACGCTTGGCCACGGGGAGATCCTCGCGATCCGCCTGTCGGCGCTGTTCGACGTGTTCGAGCAGCTGGTGGGGAGGGGGATCACGATCTACGACCGGGAGCTGCCCGCCGAGCCGCCCACGGTGCCGCCGCAGGAGCGCGTGGGTGGCTGAGGGCGACAGGGCCGCCCGCGTCCGCGAGCTCCAAGCGTTCGCCCTCGAGCGCCTGCCCACGATGAGGCTCCCCGACGGCGCGTTCTGCCACGAGGTCGAGTCGCCCGCGCTCGAACCGCGCGGCCGCTCGCTGCGCTACACGCTGATCTGCCTGCTCGGCCTTCAGCGAGCTCGCGTCGCCGGACTCGAGGTGACCGTTGATCCCGGTGAGCTCTACGAGCTCGCGGTCGACGAGATCGACGCGCCGGAGGTCACGATCGGCGACCTGGGGCTGTTGCTGTGGGCGGACGCCCGTGCAGGCAGCAAGTGGCAGGACAAGATCGCCTTCAACCTGCACGGGAGGATCGGTACCCGCCCTCCCGACCTCGAGGGTCTCGAGCTGAGTTGGGTCGTGATCGGGGCGGCGGAGGCCGGCGCGGACATCCTGCTGGACGACGCGCTCGCGCGCCAGCTTTCTCGCGTCGAGCCCGTGAGCGGGCTCTTTCGCCATCGCGACACGGGGCGGCGGGCTCGGTTTCCCAACTTCGCCACGCAGATCTACGGCGTGCTCGCGCTCGCAACCGTCGCCCGCCACGGGCGCGAGGAGGCTCTGGCGCCCGCGCGCCGGGCGGCGGAGCGGCTGCTCGAGCTCCAGCGGCCGGACAGCGGCTGGCCGTGGATCTTCGACGCGAGGACCGGACGGGTGGTCGAGCCCTACGAGGTCTACTCGGTCCACCAGGACGCGATGGCGCCGATGGCGCTGCTCGAGCTCAGCGAGGTGAGCGGCGACGACCGCTACCGCGAAGCCGCCCTGCGAGGGCTCGGCTGGATCTTCGGCACCAACGAGCTAGGCCGCGAGATGCTCGACCGCCAGGCCGGGATCCTCTACCGGTCGATCAGGCGACGTGCGCCCTTTGACCGCGGGCTGCTCTACGCGAACACGGCGCTCGCGTCGGTCGGCGTACCCGGGATGGCGCACGCCGGGCGAGCGCTCGAAGTGAATCCGACGGACCGCCCGTACCACCTGGGGTGGCTGCTCGAGGCGTGGGCGGGCCGCGAGCTCGCCGCTACTTCTTCTTGACGACCTTCCAGCCGTAGCTCGCCGGCGAGAGGTCGCCGTCGGCCTGCACCTTGAACTTGTGCTTGCCGACCTTGACCCGCTTTTTGAACGGCGAGTCGCAGTCCTTGAACGGCCCGTTGTCGAGCTTGCATTGAAAGTTGTCGACGCCAAGGGTCGCCGCGAACTCAAACTTTGCGAGCCGCTTCGTCGTCTTCTTCTTCGGCGTCTTGGTGAGCGTCGTGTTAGGGCAGAGCGTGCCGGTCGTCGCCGGTTGGGCGTTGTTGAACGGGTCGGGGGCCTCCTGAACCCAGTTCGACGGATTGTTCGTGTCGATGAGGCCGGGGCCGCACGAAGGGGTACGACGGACGAGCGCCATCGTGTCGGCGATCGCGGCCGTGTTGCCGCCCGTCGGGCTGGCGGGCGTCCCGGCGAAGCTGCCCCAGGTGACGCAATCGACCGGCCCGAACACACCGGAGGTGAAGCACGCGCCGCCCCCGGCGCCGTCCAGATAGTTGCCGGCCACGAACTCGAAGTCAGGGTCGCCGGCGGGGAAGGTGCCCTCGAGATTCGCTACCCCGATGAGCACGCGCCGGCCGGACTGCCCGTTCGCGACGTCGGCATTCACGGGGGTCGTGAGATTGGGGGTCCCGCTCTCGTCCAGAAGCGTCACGGTCGAGTTCGTCCCGCCGAAGAAGCGCTGACCCGAGGAAGTCATCTGGAGCTGGACGTACTCGAGCGACTCCGACGAGTTGCTGCCGGGCGAGACCTCCACGACCTTGACGAAGTGATGGTCGGCCATTGCGGGCGCGGCAGCAAGAACGACCGCAACCAACGTCGATCCTGCAAAGAGGGTCAGCCTCCCCCGCATGGCCTCAGACTAACCCCCCGCTCTCACAATGTCCAGCCAGCGTAGGTCGGTCGAAAGGCCGCCTTTCGGCTTTCTAGAGCGGAATCGGGGGAACCGACGGGCTCGGGCTAACGGCCCTCCGCTGGCGCGTGGCCGAGCCGGAGGCGGCAAGGGCCGGAGAGAAGGACGGCGAGGCAATCCCTTGCCGAGTCGTCTTGGGGAACGCGGCCTTCCTGGCGACCCCAACCGCCCTTCAAACTTGAACGTAGCTACTAAAGCTTGCCCTAGCGCGGTGGGGGGCGACCCTCGGGCGAGTTCGTTCATGGGGCCGCGTGGGGACTCGCTGGCGCGCGCGCCCAAGGATCGGATTCTTGGCCCAGGAGGGCGAAGTGACCCGGCTACTCCGACAGCCCGGCGGCCTCGAGGGCCTCTGGCCTGCTTTCGTAGTCGCGGACGATCGCCGCCATCCCATCCCGAACCTCGTAGATGGTGGCGATTCGCTGGTCGACCTCGGCGCCGCTGGCTCGGCCGCGCCCCTCGTACCGCGCCACGACCAGGACCCGGTCGCCGCCGAGGTCGGTGACCTCCTCGGGACTGGCGCGAAAGCCCTCGATGCTCTCCAGGATTTCCTGCCAGAACCCGAGCATTGCCTCGCGGCCGCGGATCGTTCTTACCCCGACAATGGGTCCTGCGACCGAATGCCACTCAACGTCTGGGGCCAGGAGGCGAGCCATGGTCGCACGGTCGCCGCGATTCAAGGCCTCGAACCCCTTGCGCACAAGCTCGACGTTCTCCTGCGACATCGGTTAGTTCTCAATTCCGGCGGCTTCGAGGGCTTCGGAGGGATCCGCGTACATCTGCATACGGACCTGCTTCCCGCTGCGCATCGTGAACACCTGGGCAAAGGTCATGTCGATCGGCATGCCGGTCGACTTCGCGCGCCCGTGCTGCCGCACGATCACGACGACCTTGTCGCCCGCCTCGTGAAACGACTTTACGTCGAGCTGCCAGTCATCCCACGCTTCGAGCCAATCTCGCATGAACCGCTGAGCACCCTCGATCCCGGCGTAGGTTTTCTCCTCCGGCCAACCACGAAAGTTCGACATGTCCCAGATGAAGTCGGGATCGACGATCTCCGGCCGGAACGCCCCGGTCGCCTGGAAGTGCTCGAAGCCCTCCCTGACGATCTCCACGTTCTCCCGTGACATCGCCTACTCCTCGATATCCGCGGCTTGAAGGGCGTCCGACTCGGTCTCGTAGATCTGCCACCGGACCACCTGTCCGTCGCGCCACTCGGAGACCTGCCACACCGACTCCTCCAGGGGCGCGGGGCTTTCTTCGCCGTGGGCTCGGTTGGCCAACTCCGAGACGGTCAGACACCCGGCCTCGCGCACGGTGACGATCTCGACGGTGAAGTCGGGGAACACCCCGAGCAGGTTGTTCCACCACTCGCGGGTCCCGTCGTGCCCATGGTAGGTGCCGCCCTCCACTGCGAGGACTCGGGAGACCCCGACCACATCCGGGTGGGCGAGCGCGAGGAACGCGTCGAGGTCGCGCCGGTTGAACGCGTCGATCCCCTGCTGGTAGAGCCTCACGTTCTCGCCCGACATCGCCTGCGCAGTATCCCGCGATTCAGGATCCCTGCAGGGCGATGTAGCGCCGATTCCGAGCCCGATCGCGAGCGCGCGGCCAGGAGTCAGCGCGCCGCGCAATCCGTGCAGACAGGCCACAAACGAGGGGTGACGGCGCCGGGCCGCTGAGCGGACCCCCGCTGTCACAATGTCCACATGGCTTCGAAGCGCCATGTGAACGTCGGCGGCGTTCAGATCGGGGGTGGCGCCCCGGTCGCCGTGCAGACGATGACGAAGACCGAGACCGCCAATCTCGAGGCCACGATGGATCAGATCCGCACCGTCGCCGAGGCGGGCGCGGACCTCGTGCGCGTGGCCGTCCCGCGCGACCAGGACGCCGAAGCTTTGAAGACGATCGTGCGCGACTCGCCGATCCCGGTGATCGCCGACATCCACTTCAACCACACACTGGCGCTGAAGGCGATCGACGCCGGCGCGCACTGCATCCGCCTCAACCCAGGGAACATCGGCGGCCGCGAGAAGGTCGCCGAGGTCGCGGAGAAGGCGACGAAGGCCGGCGTGCCGATGCGGATCGGGGTCAACTCCGGCTCCCTGCCGAAGCATCTGCATGAGCTCGAGCGCGACCAGCCGGTCGAGGCGCTGGTCGCTGCGGCGGTCGAGTTCGTCGAGCTGATGGAGTCACTCGACTTCACCGACTTCAAGGTCTCGATCAAGTCCACAAATGTCCCGAACACGATCGCGGCCAACCGTCTGCTGTCGGAGCGGATCGACTACCCGCTCCACCTCGGGATCACCGAGGCGGGGACGAAGTGGTCGGGCTCGCTCAAGTCCGCGGTCGGGCTCGGAACGCTGCTCGCCGACGGCGTCGGCGACACAATCCGGATCTCGCTCTCCACCTTTCATGCCGAGGAGGAGGTCAAGGTCGCCTGGGAGATCCTGAAGGCGCTCGGCCTTCGCGAGCACGGGCCGGTGCTGATCGCCTGCCCCACCTGCGGCCGCCTCCAGTTCGACATGGACACCGTCGTCGCCGAGATCGAGGAGCGCCTCGAGGCCTACGAGGACCCGATCGAGGTCGCGGTGCTGGGCTGTGCGGTGAATGGCATCGGCGAGGCCTCGCACGCCGACTTCGGGATCACCGGCGCCAAGAACGAGGGCCTGATCTTCGCCCACGGAGAGCCGCTGCGGAAGGTGAAGCAGGACGACCTCGTCGACGAGCTCTTCGCCGAGATCGACAAGTCAGTCCAGCGCGGGGGAGAGGTGGTCTCCGACGAGACCAAGGCCGCGGAGGGCGCTGAATGGCTCCGCAAGATCGAGGAGGAGAACGCCGGCGACCTCACGCCGGAGCGGATCGCGGCGATGGAGGCCGAGGCGGCAAAGGTCGCCGACGACATCACCGCGCCTGCGAAGGAGCGCCTGAGCGAAGAGGCGTCGCCGACCGCCGGCAGGCGCTTCACCCGCACCTGAGCGTGAGCGCGGTCGACCACCTCGACCTGGTCGTCACCGACCTAGAGCGCTCGCTCGAGTTCTACCGCGGGCTGCTCGGTCCGCTCGGGTACACGCGCGAGACCGAGATCGAGGGCGAGTGCGGCGAGCGTGTCGTGTACCTGGGCGTGGAGGGAGCGCGCCCATCCGTGAGCCTCCGCGCCGCCCAATCGGACGCCCACGAAACCCCGTATGACCGCTACGCAGTGGGCATTCACCACATCTGCTTTGCCGCGCCCGACCGCGCCACCGTCGACGAGCGCACCGTGTGGCTACGGGAAGTGGGCGCCGAGATCGAGAGCGGGCCCGCCGAGTACGACTACACGCCCGGCTATTACGCCGTGTTCCTCCACGATCCGGACGGCATCAAGCTCGAGATCCTGCACCGACCGTAGAACTGCGGCAGCAACGTTGCGCTGAGCGCAACGTTCGTGCCGCAGAACGCTTGCACGGGCCTGTCGCGCCCGGACTTGGCAGGATGCGCGCCCGTGACGAGCTCAACTCGGCGCGAGGTCACCGGCCGCGAGCTGCTGCTCGTCATCGGCGCGGGCCTCGCCCTCTCCGTGATCTTCAACTGGCCGCTCGTCCTCGAGCTGGGCGAGTCGATCCCCAGGGACCTCGGCGACCCGCTGCCGCAGTCGTGGCAGGTGGCCTGGGGCGGGCACGCGCTTCAGCATCAGCCGCTCGAGTTTTTCCAGTCGAACCAGTTCTGGCCGCTCGACGACACGCTGGCGTTCTCCGACGCGCTGGTGGGGTACGCGCCTGCCGGCCTGATCGGCGAGGGGCCGGAGGCGGCGGTCGTCCGCTACGACCTGCTGTTCCTGTTCGCGTACGCGCTCTGCTTCGCCGCCGCCTACCTGCTGGCGCGCGAGCTGGGCCTCGGGCCCGCCGGGGCGGCGGTCGCCGGGGCGGCGTTCGCGTTCGCGCCCTTCCGCCTCGAGCAGGACGGGCACCTGCACGTGATCTCGAGCGGCGGCATCCCTTTGGCGTTCGCGGCGTGGGTGCGCGGCTACCGGCTGCGCCGCCCGGGATGGGTCCTCGCGGGATTCGCGATCGGTGCCTGGCAGTTCTCGATGGGTCCCACGCTCGGCCTGCCCTTCACATACCTGCTGTGCCTGATCGGCGTCATCGCACTGGTCGTCTGGTTGCGACGCTCGCGTCCGCCGCTCGATCGCGGCCTGACCTGGGCCACGGTCGGCGGCGCCGTCGCCTATCTGGCGATCGCCGGATTGATCGCGCTTCCGTACCTGCGCGTGGCGGACGAGCAGAAGGACGCCGAGCGCCCACCCTCCACCGTCGAGGCGTTCTCCGGCCCGCTCACGATCTTCGCCACCGCTCCGGACGAGAACCTGCTGTGGGGCGAGGCGACCGAGGGGATCCGGGACGACCTCCAGAACCCGCAGGAGAAGACGCTCTTCCCGGGCCTCGCTGATCCTGGGCCTCGCGATCGCCGGCGTGGCGACCGGCGCGCTGCCGCGCGGTCTCCGGATCGGCCTTGCCGCGGGGGTCGTTGGCACCTGCTTGCTCGCGCTCGGCCTCCAGGAGGAGGACGGGCTCCTATGGCCCTACCGGATCGCCTACGAGCTCTTACCCGGCTGGGACGGGATGCGCACCCCGGGTCGCCTGTTCACCTTCGCGACGCTCGGGCTCGCATTGCTCGCGGGAGCCGGCGCGATGGCGTTGCTGCGACGTGCCGGGCCACGCGCAACACCCGCCGCGGCCGCGGCGGTGGGTGGGCTGCTCGTCCTCGTGATCGCGATCGAAGGCCGGACCCTGCCGTTCGACCCCACCAACAGCCTCGCGCAGCCGGCGGTCCCCGAGGCGCCAGCCGACGTGTCGGACATCCCCGCACCACAGCTACATCTGCCCGCCGAGCGCGCCGAGGACAACCGTCGCTACCTGCTGTGGTCGACGGACGGCTTCCCTGACATCGTCAACGGCCGCTCCAGCGTGCAGCCGGAGTACACGGCCGAGGTGATCGCCGCGATGCGGACGTTCCCCGACGAAGAGAGCGTCGCGGTTCTGCGCCGCGAGGGGATCGCAAGCGTCGTCCTGCACACCGACCGGATCATCGGCACGCCGCAGGGCCTGGCTCTCGGCCGCCCGATCGCCGGGCTCGGCCTCGAGCGCCAGCTCCTGCACGGCGGCGTGATCGTCTACGAGCTGCGTTCGCCCAGAGCGAGCTTGGCGGGCACGGACGACCCCGGATCGGGACCCGAGCCCCGGTAGCGCAGCAGGCCCAGCGCGACCAGCGCCAGGAGCGCCGCCGCCAGGGCCAGCCACAGCGCATCGCCGCCACCGTCGAGCGGCGTCACCGGGTCGTTCGTGATCGTCGGACCCACCGTGAACAGGACGGCCCATCCGCTCAGTGCCGCAAGCGCGAGGCGGAGGTCGTTCGCGGCCAATCGCGGCCACGGCGTCGCTGCCACTGCGAACGCGACCGCTGCGGCGACCGCGAGGAACACCGGCACCAGCGCAACCCAGTTCGACTCGACGCCGAGCACGGCGAGCAGCGTGTGCTCGAGCTCGCCGTCGGCTAGCCGGTCGAGCCACTCGACGCCTCCCTCGTAGCCGACCAGCGGGTAGGTGATGTTCGCGACCAGCATCCAGAGGAGCGAGGGGACGGCGAGCGCGAGGGTCGTCCCAGGGCGGTGGCGATACGCGAACGCGAGACCCAGCGCGAGGAACGGGAGGACCGGGGTCATAAATCGCGGCCCCGGCGTGCCGCCGCCGAGCGGCTGCCAGTAGGCCGCGTTGTAGAGGAGGTAGACCAGGGCGACCGCGCCGATCGTGAGCGCCTCCGGGCGGCGCCCCCGCCGGTACATGATCACCGTCCCGACCACGGCCATCGCGAGCACCGGCGTCAGCACGAGCAGCCCGCGGCCACCGATCAGGACTTCGCCGAAGCCGTCGAGGCGGGGGAACGTGATTCCGAAGAAGCCGTCGTCGTTCAGGCCGATCTCGTCGTGGCCTGAGACCCCGATCTCGGCGACCGCGTCGCCGTACGCCATCTCGAACGGCGAGCCAAGCATCCACCAGTTGAAGATGAGGTGCGGCAGCGCGCCGCAGAAAGCGCCGGCGGCGTAGACCCCGCCGCGCCGCAGCCGGTCGTCGCGGGCGATCGCGTAACCGAACAGCACCACGCCGACGAGCCCCGTCTGGACCTCGAACGTGACGGCGAGCCCGGCCAGGAGGCCGGCCGCGGCGATCAGGGCGGGACGCGGCGGCCCGGCCCGCTCGCGCATCAGGACCGCGAACGCGGCGAAGGCGAGGGCGGTCGAAACCGCGTGCGAGAAGAACTCGGCCGCGTAGGTCGAGAGGATCGTCGCGAGCCCCAGCGTGACCGCCGCGATCGTCCCGAACCCGGGCTCGAGCCGGTCTGCGATCCGCTGGACGCCGATCAGGAGCAGCACCGACGGGATCACTGAGACGAGGAGGGTGAGCACCCAGACCACCGGCGTCGCGTCCTCGATCCGCTCCTGCATCACGAGCGCGCGGTCCGCGTCGTAGCCGTACTGCGCGAACGGCGGCTCCTGGTCGGCGATCCACCGCGGCGAGGTTGAACCGGCGGCGTTGCCGGCGGCGTCGGCGGCGAGATCGAGCCCGCCGAGCTCCTCGATCGCCAGGTAGGGGAGCGTTGAGACGGCGGCAACTCCCGGGGACTTGACCGAGTAGTAGTGGCCCTCGATGTAGGCCACGTCGCCGGTCTCCCAGTGCCACGGGTCGACGTCCTGGCGGCCGTCGGCCAGCGCCCGGACCTCGGCGTAGTGGCCGAGCTGGGCCCAGCCCATCTGGTGCATCACAGTGCCCCAGGCGACCCCCACCGCGATGATCGCGAGCAGCCCGGCACGCGCCCGCATCCAGGTCAGAGCCCCCTTCACGGCCCATCGCTCCGGCATAGGGCCATCGTCCACGGCAGCGGGCTGCGCACCTCGACCACCTCGACGCTGTCCTCGAGGAAGTCGAGGAACGCGCCCTTCGACCAGTGGTTCAGGTGGCCAGGGGTGTTGCCGAGCGCGCCGACGTAGCTCAGCCGGGCCATGTTCAGCGCCCGCCAGAGCGGCTCCCGCGGGACGCTCACGATCAGCCAGGGGCGGGCCAGGCTCCGCAGAACGGCGAGGCCGCGCGCAGGGTCCTCGACGTGCTCCAGGACCTCACAGCAGACGACCAGCTCGGCCGCGTCGGCCTCCGGCTCGAGCTCGGTGATCGAGGCGGCCTTGAACGGGATCTCGAGGCCGGCCGCGTCCGCCCGGCTTCGCGCCTCGGCGACCACATCGGCGGAGACGTCGGAGCCCCGTATCGCGATGCCCTGTGTGGCGAGCCGCATCGCGAGCTCGCCCTCGCCGCAGCCGACCTCGTGTGACTCCCGGGCGCCGGTCCGCTCGACCAGCGCATCGAGCTCGGCCAAGAATCCCTCGACCAGGCGCCGCTCGACCGGGTTGCGGGTCGCGTACTTGTCGTAGACGTTGCCGCCGGGGTCGGACACGGCCGCGGATGATCCCCGATCCGGGCGCCATACTGGCCGCCGGTGGGTGGCCGCACCCTGATCCGCGACCTCTGGCGCTACGCGCTCGCGTCGGCGTTCAGCTTTTGCCTGGTCCTCGGCCTGTCCGCGGGCTTCCACGAACTCGCCGGCGCTACCGAGACGCTCGCGGTCGCGCTCGCCCTGGCGCTCGCGTTCGGGGTCAACTTCACGTTGCTTCGGCGCTGGGTGTTCCCCGGCCAGACCGTGGGCGCCGGCCGCCAGGCAGCCGAGACGGCGCTCGCCTCGATCACCTTCCGCCTGTTCGAGTACGGCGTGTTCCTCGGCCTGCACCTGGGGGGCGACCTCGACTATCTGCTCGCCACGGCCGCGTCGCTCTGTCTCTCGGCGAGCGGAAAGTTCCTGGTCTACCGCGGGCTGGTCTTCAACGTGGATCGCGCAGGCGACCGATCCGAAGCGCGCGCGGCAGGGTCGCCGGAGCCTCCGGGGGAGCCTCCAGGTGCGACGGCTCGACCCCCGCGGTGAGCTCCAGGCGGCGGACCCGCTCGAAGATCCGCTGCGCGATCACCCGCTGGCCCGCGAGCGCGTCGCCGATGATCCCCAGCCCGAACATCTGGACCGCGATCACGGCGAGCACGGCGCCGAGGATCAGGGACTGGACGTGGCCGGTCGTGTCGCCGTTCAAGATCCAGTCGAGCAGGAACGGCATCCACGCGATCAGCGCGCCGAGGGCGAACGCAAGGGCCGCGATCGTGAACACCCGAAGCGGCTCGTAGAGGACGTAGGCCCGGAAGATCTCTAGTGCGTTCCGGCGGACGTAGCTCCCGGTCGAGCTCGCCAGGCGCGACTCGCGAAGCTGCGGGTTGGTGGCGATCGGGACGTGCTCGACAGCGACCAGCATCTTCCCGGCCTGGATCAGGCTCTCGAGCGTGTATGTGAAGTTCGAGACCACGAGGAGTTGCAGCGCCGCCTCGCGGTTGTAGGCGCGGAAGCCCGACGTCGTGTCGCGGACGTCGGTGCCGGACGCGCGGCGCACGACCCAACTCCCGAGCCGCTGGAGGACCCGCTTCGTGGGCGAGAAGTGCGGGATCTGGCTCACCTGGCGGTCTCCGACCACCATGTCGGCGCGCCCCTCGAGGATCGGCGCGACCAGCTTCGGGATCTCGGACGCCTTGTACTGGTCGTCGGCGTCGATGTTCACGATCACGTCGGCTTCCAGCTTCAGCGCCGCGTCCATCCCGGCCTGGAACGCAGCGGCGAGGCCCTTGTTGTTGGTGAGGCGCACGAGATGGTCGGCCCCCGCATCGCGGGCGACCTCGGCGGTGCGGTCGGTCGAGCCGTCGTCGATCACCAGCCACTCGACGTCGTCGAAGCCCTCGAGCCGGCGCGGGAGCTGCGCGAGGACGCGCGGCAGCGTCTCCTCCTCGTTCAGGCATGGGATCTGGATGATCAGCTTCACGGGCAACGATGGTAGGCCGTATGTGAGGCGGAGGCCGAAGGCCGAAGCCGAGCCCCGGCGTCGTTGAGCCGGCTTATCTGAGGCGGAGGGCGAAGCCCGGAGCCGAGCCCCGGCGTCGTTGAGCCGGCTTACTTGTACGCTGGCCGCGCCGTGACCCGCCTTTCCAGGTACTTCTGGCCCACCCTGCGCGAGGACCCCGCTGAGGCGGAGTCCGTCTCGCATCGCCTACTGGTGCGGGCGGGGCTCGTGCGCCAGCTCGGGGCCGGGCTGTGGACCTGGCTCCCCGCCGGGTACCGCGCCCACGCGAAGGCCGAGCAGATCATCCGCGAGGAGATGAACGCGATCGGCGCGCACGAGCTGCTGATGCCCGTCCTCCAGCCGGCGGAGCTCTGGCAGCGGACCGGCCGCTACGACATCGACGAGCTGTTCAAGCTCGACGACCGCAAGGGCTCGCCGCACGTCCTCGCGCTGACCCATGAGGAGAGCCTCACCTTCCACATCGCCCGGGAGGTGCGCTCGTACCGGGAGCTGCCGCTCATGCTCTACCACCTCCAGATCAAGGAGCGCGACGAGGCGCGGCCGCGCGCCGGGGTGCTACGAACCCGCGAGTTCAAGATGAAGGACGCGTACTCGTTCGACCGCGACGAGGAGGGCCTC
Organism: uncultured bacterium; assembly: GCA_963753385.1. Lineage (GTDB taxonomy): Bacteria > Actinomycetota > Thermoleophilia > Solirubrobacterales > 70-9 > JALZKA01. Next base: position 934,848 of record CAVWCC010000008.1, on the reverse strand, counting down.
GACCGAAGCTACGAGCTCCAGCGCAATGCCTACGGGCGGATCTTCGACCGCTGCGGGCTCATGTGGTACGAGGTCGCCTCCGACGTCGGGATGATGGGGGGGACGGAGGCGCACGAGTTCATGGCGCCCAGCGCGGCGGGCGAGAACGAGGTCGCCCTCGCGCCCGGCTACGCCGCGAACGTCGAGGTGGCGAGCGCCGAGCCCCAGCCGGTCGAACTGCCGCCGGCGCTCGACGCGCCGCGCGAGGTCCCAACCCCGGGCCTTGTGACGGTGGATGAGGTCTCGGGCGCGCTCGGAGTTCCCCCGGCGCGCTCCTCAAAGCGGTGCCCGTCGTCGCGGAGGGGCGAGGCCTGGTGATGGTGCTGGTCCGAGGCGACCATCGTCTCAACGAGATCAAGCTCCGCAACGCCCTGGGCGAGGACTTCAGACAGGCGACGCCCGAGGAGATCGGCGATCGGATCGGCCCCGCGGGGTTCATCGGCCCCGTCGGTGCGGAGGTGCCCGTCGTCAAGGACACGGCGATCACGGGTGAGGGCTACGTCTGCGGCGCGAACCGCCCCGACGTGCACCTCATCGGCGTTGCTCCCGGGCGTGACTTCGAGTTCGAGGAGCTCGACGTCCGCACGGTCGAAGCCGGCGACCTCGCCCCCGGCGGCGGCGCGATCGCGATCGAGCCGGCGATCGAGGTCGGGAACATCTTCAAGCTCGGCACCCGCTACTCGGAGCCTCTCGGGGCGACGTATCTCGACGAGTCGGGTGTCGAGCGCCCGATCATGATGGGGAGCTACGGGATCGGCCCCGCCCGGATCGTCGCTGCCGCCGTCGAGCAGGGCGCGGACGAGAAGGGGATCGTCTGGCCGCGCTCGCTGGCGCCGTGGGAGGTGGAGCTGGTCGGCCTCGGCAAGAACGGGGACGAGGCCGCGAGCGCAGCGGATGCGCTCTACGAGGAGCTGGCCGCCGCCGGTCTCGAGGTTCTCTACGACGACCGCGACGCGGGGCCGGGCGAGAAGCTCACCGACGCCGAGCTCCTGGGCTGCCCGTTGCGCGTAGTCGTGGGCAAGCGCGCCCTTGCTGAGGGGGAGGTCGAGGCACAGGAACGCGCCTCCGGGGCGGACCACAGGCTCCCGCTGGCGGAGGCCGTCGAGCGCGTGCGCACGCTGCTCGGAGACTGAGATCCATGGTCGGTGGCGAGCGGTCGCAGCCCAGGCCGCGGCGCAGCCTCCGGCGCCTCTTTGGACTCGACCGTTCGGGCCCGCTCCCGACGCAGACCCGCGCCGGAGCGCCGCTCCACCCGTTCACGCTGCCGAACCTGGTCGGGTACCTGCGGCTGGCGGCGATCCCGCTGTTCCTGTACCTGGCGCTCTCCTCGGACGACGGGCGGGTTGCCTCGGCGACACTGCTCTACCTCTGGATCACGCTCGGCGACTACCTCGACGGCTTCCTCGCGCGCGCGACCGGCCAGTACTCGCGAATGGGCGCGCTCCTGGACCCGGTGGTCGACCGGCTGAGCGCCCTTGCCGGCGTGATCGTCTGCTGGCACTTCGACTTCCTGCCGCACTGGGCGCTGATCGTCCTCGCGGTGCGTGAGGTGGTCACGATGGCGCTCGCGCGGGTCTCGCTTCAGCGTGGCATCGACCTCGAGATCAGCTGGGTCGGCAGGGTCGCTACGTTCTTCACGTTCGCCGGCCTGTTCTGGTCGCTCGTGATCGACAGCTGGGTCACGGTCGCGATCTTCCTGATCGGCGTCGGGCTGGGGGTCGCCGCGACGCTCCTCTACGTCCAGGCGGCCCGCCGGCACCTTTCCGACGCCGGAGACCTGCGGTCTGACTGCACGCTCCGTTTCCAACGCTCAAGCTCAACTTGACGTTTTGCAAGCAGGCGTATAATCCCCCGCCATGGACTACGACGAGACCTTCCCGGACACCGCCTCGATGAGCGACGAGGAGCTCAAGGAGACGATCGATCGCATGACCGACGACGAGCGGGAGGTCTCCTACCGCCGGCGCGTGCTGCATGGCCAGATCGACATCCTGAGGGCCGAGCTGGTCAATCGCCTCAAGGCCAAGCGCGAGGGCGGCGAGGCGGTGCTCTCCGGCGCCGACGTGCAGCAGCTCACGGACATCCTCCTCGGGAAGGTCGAGCAGCCGGAGACTGTCGAGGAGAGCTGATGGCCGTCCACTGTCCGGAGTGCGGGTTCGTCAACCCGGAGGGCGCGAACTACTGCCAGAAGTGCGGGGCGTACCTGGGTCGGCCCGAGGGCGCCGACGAGCCGACGACGATGACCTACAAGGTCGACGAGACGGGGGAGTACACGCCCGTCGACATCGAGAACGAGGTCGACGACGCCGGGGCCGCCCTGGTGATCCGCTCCGGCGGCGGCCGGGCGGGCGAGAGCTTCACGATTGAGGGCGATCGCATGTCGATCGGCCGCACGCCCGACGCGGCCGTGTTCCTCGACGACGTCACCGTCTCGCGCAACCACGCGCTGCTGGTCCGGCGCGAAGACGCTTTCTACATCGACGATCTCGGGTCGCTGAACGGCACCTACGTGAACCGCCACCGGATCGAGTCCCACCAGCTTTCCGACGGCGACGAGATCCAGATCGGCAAGTACAAGCTGAGCTACCTGGAGCGCTGAGATGGCGGTCGCGACAGGCACCGGGACCAGCGAGCGCGGCGAGAAGAGCCGCCGCGATCGCGAGCAGTTCGAGGGGTCGCGCCCCCGCAAGGCGCTGACGATCGGTGCGGTCGCGAAGATCCTCAGCCAGGAGTTCGACGACATCTCGATCTCGAAGATCCGGTACCTCGAGGACCAGAAGCTCCTGGCCCCGCGCCGGACTCCGGGCGGCTATCGGCTCTACAGCCAGGCCGACGTCGAGCGGCTCCAGGCGATCCTGCGCATGCAGCGCGACGAGTTCCTGCCGCTTCGTGTGATCCGCCAGGAGCTCGCATCCGGCGCGTTCGACGCCGAGCGCCGGCCCGCCGGCGAGGTCGGGCAGAAGCGCCGTGCGATGACGGTGGACTCGGCGGTTCAGACGATGAGCGCCGACGAGCTGATCGAGCAGGCCGCCGTCAGCGCCGAGTTCCTGCGCGAGCTTGCCGAGTACGGCGTCGTCCAGCCCGATCGGCGCGATGGCCGCACGAGCTACGACGAGACCGATCTGGAGATCGTGCGCGCTGCCGCGGAGCTGGCGCGCCATGGCGTGGCCGGCCGGAACCTCCGCGTCTTTCGCAGCTCGGCGGACCGCGAGGCCGCGCTTCTCGAGCAGCTTCTCGGGGCTTCGCTCCGCTCGCGCAGCCAGGCGCGCCGCCGCGAGGCGGTCGAGAACCTCGAGAACCTGGCCGCGGTCTGCGGGCACCTGAAGCAGCTGCTCCTGGTTCGCGACCTGCGCCGGCTCAAGGGCTCGGACGATTGAGCCCGGCCTCCGGCTGACGGACCGCCGATGCCAAAGGTCTCGCGCTCGCGAAGGATCGGCGCCCCGGCCGAGCGCGTCTGGGACCTGGTGTCCGACCCGCACAGCCTGCCGCGCTGGTGGCCTCGCATCATGCGCGTCGAGGACGTCCAGGGCAAGGGCGAGCGTGCTCGCTGGACGGCCGTGCTCCAGACCGAGCGGGGAACCGGCGTGCGCGCCGACTATCGCTGCGCGGCGAGCACCAACAACCGGCGCTTCGCATGGACCCAGGATCTCGACGGCACGCCCTTCGAGCGGATCCTGCGCGAGTCGCGGGTCGAGATCCAGCTCGAGCCGGAGGGCGCGGAGGCAACCCAGGTGCGGCTCTCGAGCGAGGAGCGCCTGCGCGGCCTCTCGCGGCTGGGGTCCTCGATGATGCGCGGCGCGACGCGCAAGCGGCTCGACGAGGCGCTGGATGGAATCGACCTCGCGCTCGTCGGCGGCGAGTAGCGCCGTGGCTGAGCCGATGAAGTGGTGGGGCTGGGGTGCCGTGGAGAAGCGGCTCGAGATCGGCCCGGGCGCGCAGGCGATGCTCCGCGCCGAGCTCGGAGAGTCGGAGCCGGCCGAGCGCGCAGCGCTCGAGGACGTCGCGCTTCCCGATGCACGCCCTCTGCCCGACGACGTGGTCGCGCGCGGCGGGCGACGCGGGGCTGCTGACGGGGCATGAGGATCGCGTGCTGCGCTCGGGCGGCAAGAGCTACCCGGACCTGTTCCGCGCCCGCAGCGGCCAGCTGCCGGCGGCTCCCGATGCGGTCGTCATGCCGGAGTCGAGCGAGCAGGTCGCCGCGCTCATCGAGGCGTGCGCGGCGGGCGGGGTCGCGGTGGTGCCGTTCGGCGGCGGCACCAGCGTGGTCGGCGGCGTCGATCCGCACGCCGGGCCGCACGGCGCCGCGATCGCGCTGGACCTCGCGCGCCTTCGCCACTGCGAGGTGGATCGCACCTCGCTGACCGCGCGCCTCGGTCCCGGGCTGCGCGGCCCAGAGGCCGAGGCGGCGCTGGGTGCGCAGGGCCTGACGCTCGGCCATTACCCGCAGTCCTTCGAGTACGCGACGATCGGCGGCTTCGCGGCAACCCGCTCGGCGGGCCAGGCCTCGGCCGGATACGGCCGCTTCGATGAGTTGGTAACTGCGATCGAGATGCTCGCCCCGGCAGGTCGCGTCGCGACCCTCGCCACGCCCCACACCGCTGCCGGCCCGGCGCTCCGCGATGTGATCGTCGGCTCGGAGGGGATCCTGGGCGTGATCACGGATGTGACCGTCCGGGTCCGGCCGGCGCCCGAGGTCACCCGCTACGAGGGATGGATCGCCGAGGACTTCACCACGGGCGCCGAGACCGTGCGGTCGCTGGCGCAGGCTGACCGGCTGCCCGACGTGACCCGGCTCTCCGACGAGGAGGAGACCAGGGTCTCGCTGGCGCTGTCCGGCACCGCGGGCCTGAAGCGGACAGCACTCGACGCGTACCTGCGCCTGCGCCGGAGGACGGGCGGCTGCATGATGATCGTGGGCTGGGAGGGCGAGCCCGAGGACGTCGAACGGCGGCGCGCGCTCTCGTCGCGGACCCTTCGCGACACCGGCGCGGTCAAGCTCGGCGCCGCGCCCGGCCGGGCCTGGAGCCACGGCCGGTTCGAGGGCCCATACCTGCGCGACGAGCTGCTCGACCTGGGCTACTTCGTCGAGACGCTCGAAACGTCACACACCTGGTCCCGCTACCAGGAGCTCTACCGGGCGGTTCGCGACGCGCTGCGGGGTGCGCTGTCCGCCCAGGGAACGCCCGGGCTGGTGTGGTGTCACCTCTCGCACGCCTATCGCGACGGCGCCTCGCTCTACTTCACGTTCGTCGCCCCGCGCAGGGCCGGCGCGGAGATCGAGCAGTGGCGCGCCGTCAAGACCGCGGCCTGCGAGGCGATCGTCGCGAGCGGCGGCACGATCACCCACCACCACGCGGTGGGGCGCGACCACGCTCCCTATATGGCGGCCGAGGTGGGGGACGTGGGCATCGAGGCCCTGAGCGCCCTCAAGGAGCGTCTCGACCCGGCCGGGATCATGAATCCGGGCAAGCTCCTGCCGGAGCGCTAGCCCTCCTGGCCCTGGTCCTGGCCCTGTCCGCCGCCCCGGCGGCGCGGGATCTCGCCGATCAGGACGGTGCGACCCGGGCGCTCGATCTCGAACGTCTCTGCCTGGGCGGCCTTCTGGATCTCGACCAGCGTCTGCTCGGCGTTCGACACGGAGACCTCGATCGCACGCGCGTTGGCGATCAGCCCGGTGACGGCTGCGGGAATCGCGAAGCGGTCGTTGAACGAGCCGTTCTCGGGGAAGATCGGTGAGAGCGGGTAGCCGTGCTTGTCGTCGAACATGAACCAGACGACGTACGCGTCGCCCTGCGGCGCGTCGTCGAGGTTCTCGATCAAGAGGTCGAGGTAGGGCTGGTCCCCGGTCGAGAGGCCGACGATCGCAGCGCCACGCGCGTCGCCGTTCCCGGGTGCCTCGAGCGGCACGCGCGAGAGCTCCTCGCCGTCCGGGATCTCGCCCAGCCCGGCCGCCGGATCACTCCCGCTGTCGGCGGTCGTCGTGGCGTCGGCAGCGGGCTCGTCGTCGCCCGAGAACACGCCGCTGACGCCGAGCACGATCGCGATCAGAATCAACGCCCCGGCACCGAGCGCGGCGTAGAGGCGCCCCCGGTCCTTCGGGATGCCGGCCAGCGGCGAGCGCCGCCCGGGCTCGGCCTCATCCGGCACGGGCGCCGGCGCGCCGCGGCTCAGGAAGCTGCCGCCACCCGGGGCGGGCGGCAGCTTGGGGAGCTCCGCCGCGGGCGCCAGCTCGGCGAGACGCTCGGAGATCCGCGTGGCAAGCGCGTGGTCGTCCGCGTCCTGGCGAAGATGCCGGACGGCGTCGGCGCGCCCGATCGGGTCGGCCTGCCCCAGCAGATAGTCGCTGAGGCCGACGTTGCGGTCCGGATCGGCGCCGCCAAGCTCGGTCAGGGCCGCGCGGGCGCGGGCGCGGACCTCCTCCTGCGAGATGCCGAGGAGGCCCTCGAGGTCGGCGAAGCTCTGACCGGCGAGCAACAGCTCGAGGACGGCGGTCTGGTCCGGAGTGAGCGGCATCGGCTGAAGAGCCTACGGAGTCGCGATCCCGGCCCGCGCCACTCACTTTGCAGGCATAACGCTACGCTCGCGCGGGTGAACGAGGCCTCAACATTGGGCGGGGACGGCCCCGGCGAGGCGATCGGCCTCACCTACGAGGAGGTCGGGCCGGAGCTGGTCCGCGCCACGGTGCCCGTGACCGCGACGATCCAGCAACCGGCCGGGCTCGTGCACGGCGGCGTCTACTCGCTGATCGCCGAGAGCGTCACGTCGTACGCCACGTTCGAGGCCGTCAAGGCCGACGGGATGATCCCGGTCGGCCAATCGAACTCCGCGACGTTCCTCCGCCCGATCACCGAGGGCACGGTCCACGCAACCGCGAGGCGACGGCACGCGGGCCGCACGACCTGGATCTGGGACGTCGAGATCACCGATGACGCCGAGCGGCTCTGCGCGATGGTCCGGATGACGATCGCCGTGCGGCCGCAACCAGCGGCCGACTAACCGCCGAACCGGTTCGTGATCGGCAGCCGCCGGTCGCGGCCGAACGCCTTGGTGGTGATCCGGATCCCCGGGGGCGCCTGACGGCGTTTGTACTCCGCGCGGTCCACCATCCGCAGGACCTCGTCGACAACGGCGGGATCGGCGCCGGCGGCGATGATCTCGTCGCGCGAGCGGTCGCCCTCGACATACGCGGCCAGGATCTCGTCGAGCACCTCGTACGGAGGGAGGGAGTCCGAATCGAGCTGGCCGGGCCGCAGCTCGGCCGAGGGTGCGCGCTCGAGCACGGACTCGGGCACCAGCGGCGTGGGGGAGACGGCGTTGCGGTGGCGCACCAGCTCGTAGACGAGCGTCTTCGGCACATCCTTGATCACGGCGAAGCCGCCGGCCATGTCGCCGTAGAGCGTCGCGTAGCCAACCGACATCTCGCTCTTGTTCCCGGTGGTGAGAACGAGCCAGCCGTGCGCGTTCGAGAGCGCCATCATCAGGTTGCCCCGGATCCGCGCCTGGAGGTTCTCGGCCGCGAGCCCGGTGGCGCCGCCCTCGATCGAGCCGTCGAGCGCGACGTCGTAGGCGCCCATCGCGGGCTCGATGGGGATATCGACCAGGTCGGCGCCGATGTTCCGGACGATCGCGCGGCCGTCGGCTTGCGTCTCCGAGCTCGAGTGCGGCGACGGCATCACGACGCCGGTCACCCGATCGCCGCCAAGGGCATCCGCCGCCACCAGCGCGACCAGCGCCGAGTCGATCCCACCGGAGACCGCGACGAGGACGCGGTCAAACCCGTTCTTGCTGACGTAGTCGCGCAGGCCGAGGACGAGGGCGCCGTAGACCTCCTCCAGGTCCGAGAGCGGCTCCGCGACCGGACCGCCGTTTCCGCCCAGGTCGACCAGCAGGAGCTCTTCCTCGAACTGCCCGGCCCTCGCGACGAGCTCCCCGCCGGCGTCGAGGACGAAGCTGGCGCCGTCGAAGACCAGCTCGTCCTGGCCCCCGACGAGGTTGCAGAAGGCGAACGGGGTGTCGTACGCGCGGGCACGGCGGGCGAACATCTCCTCGCGGTCGGCGCGCTTGCCGCGGTAGTACGGCGAACCGGACGGGCACACGATCAGCTCCGCGCCGCGCTCCGCCTCAGTACTCGCGGGCGGGCCTGGCTCCCATACGTCCTCACAGATCGTCAGGCCCACCTGCGCGCCGGCCACCTCGACCACGACCGGCTCGGTCCCCGGCTCGAAGTAGCGCTGCTCGTCGAACACGGCGTAGTTCGGCAGCCGCTGCTTGCGGTAGACGAGCTCGACGCGGCCATCACGGAGCAGCGCGAGCGCGTTGTGCGCGGCCCGCGGTGCCGGCGCGTCGAACGCGGAGTCGTCGCGCGAGGAGGCCCGCGGCTCGGCGAACCCGACGAGGGCCGCGATCCCGCGGGCCGAGTCGGCGAGCTCCTCCAGCGCGGCGGCGTTCGCCTGCAGGAAGTGGCGCTTGAGGTAGAGGTCCTCGGCCGGATAGCCCGGCAGCGAGAGCTCCGGGAACAGCACCAGGTCGGCACCCTCGTCACGGGCGCGGTCCAGCCATGCCGTGATCAGCGCGGCGTTCTCTGAGACCGCGCCCACGGTCGGGTTGATCTGCGCAAGCGCCAAGCGGAGTTTCGCCTTTCGAGCCACAACGCAACTAAGTATCGTGACTGCGGTTCTACTCCGGAAGGGATTCATGAGCGAGCAGGCGGGGATCGCGCAACGGATGCGCGTCGCGATAGCGGTGACGGTCGGCGCGGGCGCCATGGCGCTGCCCGCGGTGGCGAGTGGGCAGGATGCGGGGACGGACCCCGTGTTCACCCCGGCGGAGGCGAGCGCCCAGCTCGACCAGGCGGTCGATGCACTCACGACGAGCGACCCGGCGGTCGCCGACCCCACCGAGGAGCTCCGGGACCTGGCGCTGGCGCTGCCGTCCCTGGAGGGCACCGAGCGCCGGCACGCCCGTGCGATCCTGGCGCGTCCGCCCAGCCACAACGGCCTCGGCCTGGGCGATGCCGGCGGGATCGAGCCGTTCGGCGCCGAGTGGTCGGCCGCTGCGACCACCAGCCGCCAGTTCATCATCACGCCGGGAGGGGACTTCGCGGTCCACTGGGTGGAGGTGGGCTCCGACGCGCCCGATCCTGCCGACACCGCGCCGGCGAACGGGATCCCCGACTACGTCGACCTCGTCGCCGCCCGGGCCGACACCTCGGAGATGGTCGAGAACGACGACCTCGGCTGGCCGGCGGCGAAGTCCGACGGCGACCGGGGCGGCGGGAACGGCGTGACGGATGTCTACCTGGCCGACATCTGCGAGCCGGGTGCCTGCATCTTCGGCTACGCCGGTCCGGACGACTCTTCGAACGACTGCAACACGCCGCCGTTCAAGTGCTTCTCCTACCTGGTGCTGGACGACGACTATGCGCCGGAGGAGTTCGAGTACCCGGACCCGGACATCCCGCTTTCGGTCACGATGGCGCACGAGTACAACCACGTCCTCCAGTTCGGGATCGACGCCGCCCAGGAGGGCTGGATGTTCGAATCGACCGCGGTGTGGTCCGAGGAGCAGGTGTTCGAGGACGCCGACGACTGGCTGTTTTACCTCGACACCTGGAAGCGCCAGCCCCACGAGCCGATCACGAAGTTCAACGCCGGTGGCGGCCTGCGCGTGTATGGGACCGCCATCTGGAACCACTGGCTCGACGTCGGGCGCGGCTACGGCCCGGACGTGGTGCTCGACGCCTGGCAGAAGTCACGCCAGTCGGACCCGAAGGACTTCGGGATCGGCGCCTACGACCTCGGGATCAAGGCGAACGGCGGAAGCGGATTCGCGAAGGAGTTCGGGCGGTTCACGGCAGCGACCGCCGAGTGGCAGGCGCCCAAGTTCAGCTTCCCCGACCGCGAGGAGTATCCCGACGTGAAGCGCAACGGCAAGCTGCGCCGCGGCGGAGCTGTGCAGGCCTTCAAGCTCGATCACGCCGCCTACCGGCTCATCCGGGTGAAGCCCGGCTCCGCCGGCGGGCTCACGTTGAGGGTCCGCGTGGCTCGCGGCGTGAACACCGGGATCGCGCTGGTCGGCCGCGATGGCGACGCCGACACTGGAACCGTCACCACCGAGTTCGCGCACGCGCGGCGCGGCGGGATCGAGCGGGTCACCCTCGAAGACGTCCAGGACTTCGAGCGGATCACCGCGGTCGTCGCCAACGCTGACGGTCAGGTGCGCGGCGGGAACACCGAGAACTACCTGCACGACAACGAGCGCTTCCGGGCCGGCTTGCGCTAGGCCGGAGCCTCACTCGAGCGGCTCGCCCGGTGCGAGCCGCTCCTTGAGCACCACGATCCGCGCGCAGGACGCGCGCACGCTTGCCTCATCGAGGCGTCCGGATCCGATCGCCGCGACGAGCCCGGCGGCGATCCCAGGGGCGTCCCGCGCCGCGAACAGGAGCAGGTCGACGCCGGCTGCCGCGGCGAGTACTGCCGCCTGCCGCGCTGGGCGATCGGTGGCGATCGCGGGCGCGAGCAGGTCGTCGCTGATGCTCACGCCGGTGAACCCGAGATCCTCGCGCAGCAGATCGGTCGCGATCGCGGGCTCCAGCACCGCCGGCCCGCGGGCACCGAGCGAGGGGTACGCGGCGGACGACAGCATCATCAGGTCGATGCCGTCGGCGATGGCCGCGCTGAACGGCTCGATGTCGGAGCGGAGGTCGCGGCGCGAGGCGGCGACCGTGGTCGGCGCGAAGTCGGTGTTCTCCACCGCCCGCCCCAGCCCGGGGAAGTGCTTGCCGGTCGCAGCTACGGCCTCTCGACGCAGTCCGGACGCGAAGGCAAGGGCGAGCCGGGCGACCTGATCCGGATCCGAGCCGAACGCGCGCGGCGCCATGAACTGTTGATCGGAGGCAGGGACGTCCAGTACCGGCGCGAGGTTCACGTCGATGCCGAGCTCGTGGAGCTGAAAGCCGGTCGCCTCGCCCTCGAGCGAGGCCGCCTGGCGGTCGTCGTTCTGCGCGATCGTGAACGGGGAGAGTTGCGGGGGCAGCGCCGGAAGGCGCTCGACGATGCCGCCCTCCTGGTCGATCGCAACGAGGAGCCTGGGGACACCACCCTTCGTTGCGGCGGCCTGGACACGCTTGATCTCGTCGGCCAGACGGTCCCCGGCGATGTCGTCGGGCGGAAACAGGATCACCCCACCGATCTGGCCCGCCCGCGCCTGCTCGAGCAGCTCCGGCGACGCGCTCGCCTCCATCCGGACCATCACGAGCTGCCCGGCGGCACGCTCGAGCGCGCGCTGGCCGGACTCGTCGCAGAAGGCGGGCGCGATCGCGGCCGGGTCATCGTCGCCCCCGCGCGCTCCCACCACGGCCCCGGCGACGGCCGCGATGGTCGCCAACGCGCCCACGGTCAGCCGCCGCCTCCGGACCTCTGCTGGCGTCGCCACCGGCCGAATCTATCCCCGTAGTAGCCTGGGCGCCGTCATGACCGGCGAACGAGAAGACGAGTTCCGGGTAGAGGTCGAGCTCGCCGACGAGGGTCACGGGCTCTCGCTCGGGGAGCGCCTGAAGGCGCTGGATCTGGACGACGAGGCGCAGGAGCGCCTCGGCTCACGCGTCATCGTGACCCGCGACGGCCCGCATCTCTTCCTCTACGCGAACAGCCGCGAGAGCGCAGCCGAGGCCGAGCGCGTCGTCCGTGAGGTGCTCGCCGACGAGGACCTCGAGGGGACGGTGCGGGCGACCCGCTGGCATCCCCACGCCGAAGCCTGGAAGGACGCCGACGAGCCATTGCCGGATACGCCCGAGGCGATCGAGGCCGAGCGGCGCGCGCACGAGGCACAGGAGGCCGAGGAGGGCGAGGAACCCTTGCACGCGCCCGAGTTCGTTCTCCTGGGCCGCTACAAGCCGAAGTTCCTGCGCGACCTCGGCCTCTAGCCCGACTGGCATCATCGGGGCGTGGCCCAGCTCAGTTCCAGGGAGCGTGCAGCGCTGCCGGACCGCGCCTTCGCTTACATCGACTCGGATGGCAAGCGGCGGCTGCCGATCCACGACGCGTCGCATGTCCGCAATGCCCTCGCACGGTTCAGCCAGGTGGTATTCGAGAGCGAGGAGGCTCGGGATCGGGCGCGCACGCGGCTGCTGAGAGCCGCTCAGAGGCACGGGATCATGCCGATCGGCTTCCTCAACGCCCAGCTGCGGGCGAGGCGGAAGCTGCCGACGGGCCAGGTCACGTTCCTGTTGACCGACCTCGAGCGCTCGACCGAGCTGCTGGCGCGGCTCGGCGACGAGTACGGCCCGCTGCTCGCCGACGTCCGCCGCCTGGTACGCGCCGCGGTGCGCTCGGCCGAAGGCCACGAGGTAGACGCCCGCGGCGACGATCTCTTCGCCGTGTTCGAGCACGCTCCGGAAGCGCTCGAGGCGGCCCTCGCGATCCAGCGCGAGATGCACGCCGGCAAGTGGCCTGGAGGAGAGGATGTGCGCCTGCGGATCGGGCTGCATCGCGGGCGCCCGACCCTCACTGAGACCGGATACGTGGGACTCTCGGTCCACACCGTCGCGCGCATCTGCTTCGCGGGACACGGCGGCCAGGTGCTGCTCTCGGCCGCCGTGCGCGAGGCGCTCTCCGACGAGACCGGCCTGACACCACTCGGCGCCTTCCGGTTCCAGGGATTGCCTGAGCCGGTGACCCTTTTTCAGCCAGAAGCGGCGGGCCTGGCGTCCGACTTCCCGCCGCTGCGGTCAGCTGCGCCGGCCAAGTAGCTACGCGGCCGGGCCGATCAGCTTCTCGAGAACGACGACGTCCTTCCAGTCGCCGTCCAGGCGGCCGTGGCGCCGGTGGACGCCCACGGTTCGATACCCCGCGCGCTCGAACAGGCGGAGGCTCGGCTCGTTCGTATCGAAGATCTTCGCGATCAGCTTGTAATGGCCGTCGTCCTCGGCGGCCCGCTCGAGAGCCTCCAGCAGGGCGAGGCCGGCGCCGCTTCGCCGGGCGTCGCTGGCGACGTAGACCGTGGCCTCACCGATCCCCGCGTACCAGTCGTTGGCGTCGTCATAGGGCCCGATCCCGGCCCAGGCGACGACCCTGCCATCGCGCTCGGCGACGAGCGTGGGACGCCCGCTGGCGAGGGCGACCGCGACGTCGTCGGGCGTACGAGGCTCGGCGCGGAAGGTGGCGATCCGCTCGGCGACGCCCTGGTTGTGGATCTCGGTGATCGCCACAGCGTCGGTGGCGGCAGCCGGGCGGATGGCGAGGCTCACCGGGGCTCGGAGACGGGAACCGTGCGCCGCGCCTTCGCCCTGCGCCCCTCGGCCGGGGCGAGCGTGGCAAGCTCGGCGATCGACTCGTTCAGGTCGTGGGCGAGCGAGTCGATGTCGGCCATCGCGTCGTAGTCACCGATCAGGCCGAAGTTGATCTGGCCGTTGTAGCTCATGATCCCGAAGCAGACTGCCTGCCGCTTGGCCAGCGGCACCATCGGGAACACGGCCTGGAGCTCGCGGCCCATCAGGTACAGCGGGAACTGCGGCCCCGGGACGTTCGTGACGACCATGTTGAAGAACCGCTGGCGGGACTGCATGCGCCCGGCCTGCCCGAGGATCGTCGGCGGGGCGAAATCGGCGAGCCCGGTCAGGATCGAGGCGCCGACCGCCTGCTTCGACTCCTTGAGGTCGCCCATCGACTCGCTGACAGCGCGGAGCCGCTCGGCGGGATCCTCGATGCCGACCGGCAGGAGCGCGTACATCGCGCTGACCCGGTTGCCGAGGTCGCCGTGCTCGTCCGCCGTCCGCACGCTGATCGGCACCATGGCCTTCAGCTCGAGCCCCGATGTCGCGTGGCCGCGGGCGCGCAGATAGCGTCCGAGCGCGCCGGCCACCGCGGCCAGCACCACGTCGTTCACCGTGCCGCCGGTCGCGGCCTTGATCCGCTTGAACTCGCCGAGGTCAGCCTGCACCCAGGCGAAGCGACGGTAGGGACTGATCTCCACGTTGAACGGTGAGGGCGGCGCCGAGATCCCCGCCCGGGCCAGGGCGCCGACCGATTCGAGCCCGTCCACGAGGGCGCCGGCGGCCTTGCGCGGGGCTCGGAACAGGGCGCGGACGCCCCGCACGGCCTCTGCCGGGGTCGTCGCGCGCTCGAGCAGGGCACGGCCGAGCAGCTGGGTGTCAGACGGCTCCGGACCCGGCGCCCACTCGTCGGGCTCCGGCTGGGCCGGCGGCTCGGGCTGCGTGTCGAACAGGACCGTCGTGATGTCCATGCCGGAGACGCCGTCGACCAGGCAATGGTGGCTCTTGCCGACGATCGCGAAGCGGCCGCTCGACATGCCGTCGACGAGCCACAGCTCCCAGACGGGCTTGCTGCGGTCGAGCCGCTGGCTGAAGACGCGCCCCGCCAGCGTGCGCAGCTGCTGCTCGGACCCCGGCTCCGGCAGCGCGGTGTGGCGGACGTGGTAGTCGAGGTTGAACTGGGGATCGTCGACCCAGACGGGGCGCCCCTGGCCGTAGGGGACGAAGCGGAGCTTCTGGCGAAAGCGCGGGACGAGCCGCAGGCGCGACTCGATGTGGTCGCGGAACTCGACGTAGTCGGGCGCCGGTCCTTCGAACACCAGGGTCGAGGCCACGTGCATATGCGCCGGGCCGTCCTCGAGGTGGAGGAAGGAGGAGTCAAGTCCCGTGAGGCGATCGCCCGAAGCCATGCCTCGATCTTCCCAGATGCCGCAAGTGTTGCGAAGGTGCAAGGAGTGTGACCGGCGTCACACACAGAACACATGTTCGGCTCTAACCTGCCTGAAGTTCGTTAAACGACCTGCCGAGTCGCCCCTGGAAGAAGAGGGGCGAGTGGGGGACCCGAAGTCCGCCCGAGTGAGCGGACAGGGGCGAATCCGGCGGTGATCCGCCGGTAGCGAAGACGCCAGAGCCTGACGGCGATTGGCGCCGCGAGCCCGTCAGCTAACCCCGCAGGCAGCTGAAAGGAATGGGATCTCTCCCGATGCGACGCTTTCGCATCCGGCGGAGGCGTGCGCTCGCAATCGCGCTGGCGCCCGTCGCCGCTCTGACAATTGGCTTTGAAACCGCAGACGCCGCCGAGCAGAGGCAGGCTGTCCTCGACCCCGCGAAGGGTGCCGTGCTCTACGGCGAGCGCGTGAGCCTCCGGGGCCAGTTCCCGGGCGCGCCGAACGCGACCGTCGCGCTCCAGTACCGGAGCGCAGGCAGCCGGAGCTTCCATCAGGTGGCGACGCGCCGCACGAACGAGCAGGGCCGCTGGACCGCGCGGGTCAAGCCGCGCGGCACCGGGATGTGGCGCGCTCGGCTCACCTCGGTTCCGCGCGCGCCCGAGCCCAGCGAAGACCCGCTGGCCCCGGAGCCTGTCGTGGTCGACGCCGAGACGCGCGCGAAGCGTGTCAAGGTCCGGTCGATCACCGACTTGGACGCCCCGAATCACGCGATTACGGGCCGCAGCGTCGAGATCGACGGCGTCGTCAAGCCCGGCGGCAAGCGCAGGGTCGTCGTCAGCGTCGGTGGCCGGAACGTAAGCACTCGCACCGACCGCCACGGCCGGTTCGATGTCAACTGGCGCGCGGGCTCGACCGGCACCTACAAGGTGAAGGCCCGCGCCCGCGGCAACCGCGAGGCAGCCGGCAGCGGCGACCGCGCGGGCAGGCTGACGGTCTACCGCACCGCGTACGCGTCGTGGTACGGCCCGGGCCTCTACGGCAACCGGACCGCCTGCGGGCAGACGCTGAGCCCGAGCACGCTGGGTGTCGCCCACAAGTCGATGCCGTGCGGGACGAAGCTCAAGCTCCGTCACGGCAACAACACGGTTCGTGTCCGCGTGATCGACCGCGGCCCGTACGTCGGCGGCCGCGAGTTCGACCTCACCGAGGCAACCCGCAACCGCCTCGGCTTCGGCAGCACCGGCACGATCCTGACCTCGAAGTAGGCGCCTAGAATCAGCCCATGAACTCTGAGGCCAAGAACCTCGAGGCGATCTCGAAGGCGATCGACAAGCACAACGACGAGTGCCCGTTCCCGGCCTCCGAGGTCCGCATGAACCCGTTCGAGGTCGAGCGGCTCGGCTGGGACCAGATCCGGGGCCTGCCGGTGATCGGTGACCCGCAGATCACGACCGGCCGGTTCCGGATCGTGTGCTCGGGCGACGAGGAGGGCGACGAGTTCGAGGAGGTCGAGGCCGTCGGCGAGCCGATCGAGGTCGGGCAACCGGAGCGGGGTGGGGGAGCCCCGGTCTAGAGCTACAGGTTCAGCCCGAGGTCGTTCGTGACCTCCAGGGCCCAGCGGTTCAGGTCGGTGAAGCCGCCGCTCAGGATCAGGACTCCCATCGCGATCAGGATCGCGCCACCGCCGGCGACGATCAGCCGGTAGTGGCGCCGCAGCGCGGCGAACGCGCTCGTCGCCCGGGAGAAGGCGAGCGCGGTCAGGAGGAACGGGAGCGCGAGGCCCAGCGAGTAGACAGCCAGAAGGAAGGCGCCGTGCAAGGTCTCACCCTGGATGCCCGCCAGCGTCAGGACGCCGCCGAGCGCGGGCCCCACACACGGCGTCCAGGCGATCGAGAAGGCGGCGCCGGCGACGATCGGCCCGCCCCGGCCGGCGCGCGCGAGCAGCGCGTCGACGTGCCATTCGCGGTTCAGCCGGTCGATGTACGTCGCCCCGATGAACAGCAGGCCCAAGACGATCAGCAGGACGGCACCGATGTCGGTGAGGACGTCCTGGTTGTCGCGCAGCTCGCCGCCGATCGCGGTCGCGGTCAGGCCGAGGAGGATGAAGACGGTCGAGAACGAGGCGATGAAGAGGAGGCTCGGGGTCAGGACCTTGCGCCAGTCCGCGTCCGCCAGCTCGTCCGGCCGGTAACCGGTGATCGCCGAGAGGTAGCCGGGCACTAGCGGCAGCACGCATGGCGAGATGAACGAGACGAGACCGGCGACGAAGGCGACCGGGACGTCGGCGCCGGAGATCGGATCGTTCAAGGCGAGGGTTCCCGGGGCTAGTTGAGTGCCGCCGCGAGCCGGCGGCGATGCTCCGAGGCGAGCGGGTGATCGGGGCCGAGCTCGGTGAAGATCGCGACCATCACCTGGCGGATCAGGTCGCGGCGCTCGGGGTTGCCCTCGGCGGCGATCGCGGACTGGAGCAGCTCCAGCGCGTCGGCGGGCCTGCCGTCGTCCCACGCGGCGAACGCGGCGCTCTCCTCGTCGCCGTCGTCGCCGTTGCCGGCAGCGCGGGACTCGAGCTCGAGGCGTGCGAGCAGCCCGCCGGCCAGGAAGTCGGACTTGGCGTGGTCGGCGAGGAGCGCCCGGGCCTCGTCGCGGTCACCGCGGCTGATCAGGAGCCGCCCCAGCGCGACCGCGGCACGGCCGTGGCGAGGGTCCTGCTCGAGCGCGGCGCGAAGCGAGGCTTCGTCGCCCGCGTCGGTGAGCTGGTCGGCCTCGGAAGGGAGGAGGGTGTCCAGGAACTTCTCGACCTGCGCCGGCGGGATCGCGCCGGTGAACTGGCCGGCGATACGGCCGTCGCGGAACGCCTTGACGGCCGGGATCCCCTGGACACCGAATGCCTGGGCGAGCATCTGGTTCGCATCGACGTCGAGCTTCGCAAGCTCGACGGCGCCGTCGCGACCGCGTACGGCCGCCTCGAGGGCGGGCGTGAGCTGGCGGCAGGGACCGCACCACTCGGCCCAGAAGTCGACGACCACCGGAACCTCGCGCGACCGCTCGATCACACGGGCCTCGAAGTCCGCCTCGGTCACGTCGAAGATCACGCAATCGAGGGTAACGGGGCGTGTGGGCCGGCCCCGCGTTATGTAGACCCGGCGCGAGGCGGCCGGTGGTCGATAATGGACGGCGTGGACGACTCATTCCGCGGCAAGCTCCTGATCGCATCGCCCGCGCTGATCGACCCGAACTTCGCCCGCTCGGTCGTCCTGATGACCGAGCACAACGAGGAGGGCGCGATGGGCATCGTGCTGAACCGGCCTGCGGAGGCGCCGGCGCGCGATCTCCTGCCGGCGCTGGAGGAGATCGCGGGCGACGATCCGCTGTTCATCGGCGGTCCCGTCCAGCCGCAGGCGGTGGTGCTCCTCGCCGAGTTCTCCGACCCGGAGGCCGCCGCTTGGCTGGTGGTCGCCGATGTCGGCCTGGCGGCGGCCGAGACCGACGTGGAGGAGCTGGCGCCGGCAGTCCGTCGCGGGCGCTTCTACGCGGGCTATTCCGGCTGGGGCCCCGGCCAGCTCGAAGCCGAGATGGAGCAGGAGTCGTGGATCGTCGAGGCCCCGATCCCGCGCGAGCTGTTCCCGGACGACCCCGAATCGCTTTGGAACGACGTCCTGGCCCGCAAGGGAGGCCAATACGCGCTGATCTCACGCATGCCGGAGGACCCGTCGCTCAACTGATCAACTAAGCTCGGGGTGTGAGGACGCGGGGGATTCGCGTGGCGCTGGGCGTCGCGCTCCTGCTGAGCATGGGCGCGGGGCAGGCGCACGCCGCGGACGGCGCGAAGCTCGGCGGCGAACTGCTGTTCGGAGCGACCGACGTCAGTGCCGGCTACGAGCTGTGGAAGTCCGACGGCACTCGGCGCGGCACGAAGCGCGTGAGGGACATCTATCCCGGGAGCACCGGCTCCGGCCCGTTCAACTTCGCGAAGCTCGGGAAGCATGTCTACTTCCAGGCAGGGACGCCTGGCGCGGGCACGGAGCTGTGGCGGAGCGACGGCAGCAAGACTGGGACGAAGCGGGTGAAGGACATCCTCCCGGGGAGCGACAGCTCCAATCCCAGATGGCTGACGAGATTCGGGAAGTGGATCCTCTTCCAAGCCTCCGACGGCGACGGCGGCGAGCTCTGGCGGACGGACGGCACCAAGGCGGGCACGAAGCTCGTCAAGGACATCTTCCCCGGCGGCGGGTCGTTTCCGAGCGATTTCGAGAAGCTCGGCAACCACGCCTATTTCCAGGCAAACGATGGCGAGGTCGGCGCGGAGCTCTGGCGCACGGACGGCACCAAGGCGGGCACGAAGCTCGTCAAGGACATCTGGCCGGATGCCGACGGGTCGTTTCCCAGCGAACTGGCCCGGCTCGGTAACCGGCTGTACTTCCAGGCGGGTGACCCGACGGCGGGGGTCGAGCTGTTCCGCACGAACGGCACCGCGGCCGGGACGCAGCTCGTCAAGGACATCTGGCCGGATGCCGACGGGTCGTTTCCCGATGACCTGACCCGCCTCGGGAACCGGCTGTACTTCGCGGCCACGGACGGCGACACGGGGTATGAGCTCTTCCGAACCGACGGCACGGCGGACGGGACGAAGCTGCTCAAGGAGATAGTGCCGGAGCCTGCCGGCGAATCCTCGGATCCGCACGGGTTCGCGCGCTTGGGCGACCTCCTGATCTTCGACGCCACCGACGCCTCGGGCTCCGAGCCCTGGCGAACCGACGGAACCGCCAACGGGACGAAGCGCGTGAAGGACATCATCCCGGGATCGACCGGCTCGAATCCGTGCCAGATCCTGCGGCTCGGAAAGCGCGTCTACTTCTCGGCAGACGACGGCACCCACGGTTTCGAGCTGTGGACGAGCGACGGCACCGCGGGCGGCACCAAGCTCGTCAAGAACATCAACCCCGGGTCCAACAGCTCACATCCGTTCTGCGACTGACGCGGGGGACTCACACGAACACACGTTCTGTCCGGCGCAGACGCCAACCTTTCTGGATGCGCCCAGTCGGAAGCACAAACGGCCGGATTCCTGAGGGCGGGTTTCCTGACGTATCGACGGAGATGGGCGCGTTCCTCTCCGGCTTCATTGAGGGCGAAGGATGCTTCACGATCGCAAAGCGGACTCGCGGCTATGGATATCGGCCAACCTTCAGCCTCGTGGCCCGCGCAGACGATGCAGACCTAGTGCGCGCGTTACAGACGGCGACCAACATTGGCCGGATCACGTATGAGGGTGCCCGTCGCACCTCGCACCCTCAGGTGCGATGGATGGTAGGTGCCAAGAGCGACTGCCGACGCCTCATAGGGGTGATCGATGCTTTCCCGTTCCGCGGGCACAAGAAGGCGGCATACACACCATGGCGGGAAAGCGTGCTCCATTGGGTAGGTGATGACGCCACTAAACGACTCACGCCTGGCGACTGGAAACCCTTTCCGAGATGGAAAGCCGAGATTCAGCTCGCGAACAGCTACAAGCCGCCACCACACGGCGACCCGGCGAGTGCACCTCTCTCGGACGACGGCTGGCAGGCATACGTCGCGGGCTTCATTACGGCAGAGGGACACTTCAACATCGACTCGAATGGACGCGTGCGGTTTCAGATTCACGTACGAGCCGATGAGATGCCGCTGCTCCACATCCTGCGCGATTCGACCGGGGTTGGTCGCGTATACGGTCCACGCATACCGCGAACTGGCCGGCTGAACCCGTCAGCCGTTTGGGCAGTGTTTTCTAATGCTGACACGCTGGCTCTCGTGGACTTGCTCGAAGAGCACGCACCGGGAGGACGCAAGCAGCTCGAGTTCTTGATCTGGCGCCATGCCGTGATCGAGCGATCGCACGGTCGGGGTGGAGTCGCGAGCGCGTAGAAAACACGAGAGCGTGCTTGTCCGCGACGCGCAGCTATCGGCGTCCAGGCGTCAGGGCGTCATAATCTGCGTTAGCGAGCATTCAATCCGTGCCTGACTGGGACCATGTCGTAACCCTCGCCCAGGCCGAGCTTCCTGAGGTCGAGCTCGGCACCTCGTATGGCACGCCGGCGCTCAAGGTGCGTAAGAAGCTGTTTGCGCGCCTGCGCGAGGACTCCGAGCACCTGGTCCTCTTCGTCGACTTCATGGAGCGTGAGGCGCTCGTTCAGTCCTCCCCCACGACCTTCCTGGTTACCCCGCATTATCAGGACTGGCCGATGGTCCTCGTCAACCTCGAGAGCGTCGACCCCGGGGAGCTGCGCGAGCTGGTGATCGAGTCGTGGCGGCGGCGCGCACCCAAGCGGTTGGTCGCGGAGTACGACGCAACACAGCCCGGGTCTACATAACTCCGTCCTCCCATTAGGGCACGAACCGGCTGATCTCGACCCTGCGCCCGTAGGCACGGACAGGTGGTCGCCCGTGCAACCGCAACCATCGGGGGCGCGGGGCGCCGCTGAGCACGGTCCTGAAGAAGCCGGTGGCGGCCCGGCCGAGCCAGTGCTGCTGCTGGCGGCCCGAGAGCCGCCGGCCCGGCCGGCAGCGGGCGCCGAGCCCCATCGCGTCGTCCTGCTCCAGTCGCGCCAGGGTGCGGTTGAAGTAGTTGTGGTTCGCGCCGATCAGCCTCGGCAGGTGAAGCGGCTCGCTCCGCCCCGGGGTGCGGCGGGCGCGAAGCAGGTAACGGCGGCCCGCGTCACCGGTATCGCCGTCGCACGAGGCCAGCACGACCGCGGCCTCGATGTCGGGCAGGCTGCCCGAGCCGGCGACCGGCGCCAGCAGGAACGCCGCGCTCAGCGGGCCGCGCCCGCTCGCGACCTCGGCCGCACTCGTGTTGTCGGCCCGGAACCGGGCGAAGCGCGCCGCGTTGAAGCCCGAGAGCGAATGGCCGAGGACGCCGATCCGGGTCAGGTCGAGCTTCCCCGCCATCTCCGTCCCGAACCGGGTCCCGCCGTCCGTAGCGTCGGCCGCCAGCGGCCGCAGGGTCCGGTTCACGACGCGCGGCCAGCGCGCGCGGTCGTTCGGCTCGCCCCAACCGGCGGTGAAGGCGCCGTTCAGGTCCGGGGCGATCGCGACGAAGCCGCGCTCGGCCAGCGCCCGCACGACATGGCGAAGGCCGAGGTCGTTGCGCTGCTCGGACGCGAAGCACGGCCACGTCGGGAAGTCCTGGTCGTCGATCGGGCAGCCGTCGCCGTGGCGCCCGTGGGCGACGACGACCAGCGGATGTGGCCCCGGGCCGGCGGGCACGCCGATCGCGCCCCAGATTCGCACCGGCAGCGGGCCGCGCGGGCCAGCGTCGGGCAGATCGACCTTGCCCAGGTTGTACACGTGCACCGCAGGCCCCGAGCCGCCGTGGGCGTCCACGGGCCCGCATAACCCCGCGACGACGATCGCCGTCGCAAGCGTGAGCGCCCGAGGCTGCCCTAGCCACCGAACAGCCGGCCGAGCCGGCTGTTCTTGACCGCATCGGTCACGCCGTGCGAGGGCGGCGGCCCGAGCTGGCGCGCGGCCGCGGCGTCGATGTTCAGCTCCACCGCCCGCTCGAAGGTCCGTTGGACCTCGGGCCCGTCGACGAACCGGACGGTGCCGTCCTCGTCCTCGAACACGATCCCGTCGAGGATGTGCTCCCGGTGGTTGTCGAGGACCCGGACGACCTCGCCGACCTGCTCGCCGTCGGAGCCGTAGATCGGCGTCCCGCGGGAGACCGTCAGGTAGTGGACGGCGTGGCCGTCGTCGCGCTCGCTCACGCTTCCAATGATATTTCGGCGCGCTCGCCGGCTGACCCGGAGCCGAGCCACTCGCGCACGTGCTCGTAGACGCTCGGGTGGTTCAGCAGGTGGAAGTGGCTTGCGCCCTGCACGTGCTGGCCGTCGCCGATCGGCTTGCCGTCCGCCCCTCGTGGCGGGGCCGCGCTCGCACGCCGGACCAGCACGTCGCCGAAAACCGCGGCGACGGGATGCCGCTCGGACGCCGTCAGGCCCCCCGACACGAAGTGGTAAGCGATTCCCGGCACCGGCGCCGGCGGCGCCGCCCGGTTGTGGAGCGGCTCATCCGGATCGCGGCCGAGCCAGTCCTCGTCGCGCAGGTAGCCGAAGCGCAGGTCGCGGATGCCCGGGCTCCGCAGCTCGAGGAAGTCGGCGAAGGGCCGCGACTCCGGCACGTTCCGGAGCGCCCAGCCGCCGACGTTCACGAACTTCTCGAGCCATGAGCCCGTGTTCGGCGCCCCGAGGCACACCATGTGGCGCGTTCGGCCGACCCATGCGCGCCCCTCGTCGGCGGCCTCGTGGCAGGCGCTCCGCGCGACGAGGGCGCCCATCGAGTGGCCGACGAGGGCCAGCTCCCTCACCTCCACCGGCCATTCGCGACAGAGCTCCTCCAGCAGCCACGAGAGCCTCCGCCCGTTCTCGGAGATATGGAGGCCGCTGTTGTAGCGCAGGTACAGCGGGCTGAACCCGAGATCGTCGCGGAGCCGGGCCCCGTAGGTGCGCGGCGCGGGCGCGCCGGCGGCCGGGTCGGCCCGCGTCCCGAGCCACCAGGCCTCCTCTGTCTCGCACAGTCCGTGCAGGAAGACCACGAGACGATCGGTGTTCTCCTCGAACGCGGCCTCGAGCTCCTCGCGCCGCACGTCGACGTCACGTCCCGGCAGGCGGAGCGCCATCCTGATCCGCAGCGCGCTCTCGTCGTCCTCGAGGCGATCGCCGATCAGCCCATTGATCGCCGCCTGTGTAGCGCGCCCGAACCGCGACGAGCTGATCGTCTGCCGCTCCTCCTCCCCGCCGACGAGCCGTGAGGCTCCCGAGATCGCCATGCCCACGCCCTGGCCGCTGAGGCGGAGAGCCCCGTAGACGCCGTCAGACACCGCGTCGTGCGTCGCGCGGGCCAGGGTCGACCCGGCGCCCACCGCGTCGAACACGCGGCCCGAGACCGCCGTATGGACCCCCTGGACAGTGCTGGTCACCGCCTTGTCCGCGTACTCCGCCGCGAGGTCCCCGAGCGCTTTCAGCTCGCCATCGGGCATCGGCTGGCAGAGTAGCGCGCGTGGCCGGATACTCAGGCACCCCGCTGCCGAAGAAGCTCGGCATCAAGGAGGGCGACCGCGTTGCGTTCCGCGGCGCGCCCGCGACGTTCCCTGGCACCCTGGGCGAGCTGCCGGACGGCGTGACCGTCCGCGGTCGTGTGAGCGTCCCGCGCAACGCCTCCGCGCCACGGCTCGACGTCGTCGTCGCGTTCTTCAACCGCCGGAGCGCGTTCGAGCGTCATCTGCCGAAGCTGATGGACGCGCTCGACGTGGACGGCGGGCCTATGGATCTCCTGGCCCAAGGGCTCCTCGGGAGTCCCGACGGACATCACCGAGGACGTCGTGCGCGACGTCGGCGTCGAGCGCGGGCATGGTCGACAACAAGGTCTGCGCGATCGACGAGACGTGGTCCGGGTTGCGCCTCGTCTACCGCCGCGACGATCGCGCGCGATCGCCGCGGCCAGGAACTAGCCTGCGTCACACCTCGATGCGCTCGGTGCCGGCGTCCTCGGGATACGCCTCGTCCCGAACCCCAGCCCGGCTCGCGGCCGTCGCCTTCCGGCCGGCGGCGGGGACGAGGTTCGTGGCCGCGCCGAGGCCCGTTGCCGGCATGTTGTTGTAGACGCACTCGTACCGGCCCGCCGGGACCAGGTACGTCTCGTGCCAGATCCCCACGTCGCCGCTCGACCCAACCCGCTTGTTGAACGCGACCCAGGCCGGCCAGTGCTCCGCGTCCTTGCTTCGCGCGTAGCTCTCGAGGTGGTCGAACGAGCGCCAGTACTGGACGAACAGCGGGCTCCGCGGACTGACCCAACTGAAGGTGTATCCGAGGAACCCGGCATCAGGGCGGTCTTCGAGCTCGCTGATCATCTTCGGCATTGCAACGAACACCGGCAGCCACTTCCACGGCTTCCAGAACCTGTTGATCCGCATGCCGATCAGGAAGACCACGAAATCCCCCTCGATCTCGGCGGTCACGCGCCTGTCGATGAGCTTGGCCATGGCAACTCGCCCCTTGGTCGATCGGCTCGATTATCCCCCGGCGTCCCAAGGGATACTTCCCAGGTGATGTCCGAGGAGAACATCAAGGCCCTGCGCCGGGTCTACGACGAGTGGGGCCGCGGGAACTGGGAACCCCGATTCGAGTTCTACGCGCCCAACATGGAGTGGGGCTGGTCGGATGAGTTCCCGGGGCTCGCGGGGGTCTCCCGTGACCCCGAGGAAGTCAGGAGCAGCCGCCTGCGCGAGTGGCTCAGCCCGTGGGAGGAGTGGCGCTGCGCGGCCGAGGACTTCGTCGCGGCGGGCGAGTTCGTCGTGGCCCTCACCCGCTACACCGGCCGTGGCAAGGGCAGCAAGGTGGACGTGAATACCCGCGGGGCCCACGTCTGGAAGTTCCGCGACGGTCAGGTCGTGCGGCTCGAGGTCTTCTCGAGCCGCGAGCGCGCGTTGGAGGCTGCCGGGATCCCCGCGGACTCAGCGCAGTGAGATTGATCAGCTCGCTGCGCCCAGCCGCTGCCTGACGGCCGGCTCCTCGCAGAACGTGGCGATCTCGCGCGAGAGCTTGCCGCCCTGCCAGGCGAGCGGCGATTCGCCCTCGCCCTCGATCACCATGCGCGCCCCCGGGATCCGCCGGGTCCACTCCTCGGCCACCGCTCGGGGGTGGCCCGGGTCCGCCTCGTCGTTGCTCGCCACCACCAGCGTCGGGACCGCAACGGCCTCCAGCGCCTCGAGGCCGTCGAACGGGATCGAACGGGTTGTGGAGCGGAGCGCGGCGGCCACCGCGTTCAGGTCACGGTGGAGGCCGAGCCGCCGCCTTGCGAGTTGCAGCACGACGTCCCGCCACTTCGGATCGTGGCTCCCGTCGTCGTAGACCTCGATGAAGCCCTCGACGCCGCCCCGCTCGAGCCCGCCCGCGAGGCCGTCCCAGTACGCGACCGTCTCCGGGCGCGGCGGCAGGCCCAGCGAGGCCGGGCCGATCGCGACCAGACCGGCGACCCGATCCGGCTCGGCCAGGGCGTATGCGGCAGCCGTGTGGGCTCCCATCGAGTGGCCCGCAAGCAAGACTCGTTCGCCGGCCGACTGGGACTCGACGACCGCACCCATGTCGCGAGCCAACTCCGCGTAGGTGTATTCCTCGCCTGGCGGCGCGGGGTCGGATTCGCCGTGGCCACGCGCGTCGTACGGCACGGCGGTGAAGCCGCGCCGCTGGAGCAGCTTCGAACCGTGCATCACGTAGGAGCGGACGGCGGTGATGCCATGCGCCTGGACGATTGCCGGCCCGGCGCCTGACGCCTCGCCACGCAGGAGGTTGCCGCCGCCCGCGCGCGCCTCGAACGGCCGGGGGTCGAGCTCCGGCCCGCCGGCCGGTGGCATCAGCCCGCCTCGATCGTGACCGAGTCGATCAGGACGGGCTCGAGCGGCGCGCCGGTGCCGCCGCTCTGGGGGTCGCCGAAGCCCTCGATCGTCTTCACCACGTCGAAGCCGGAGGTCACCTCGCCCGCGATCGCGTATTGCGGCGGCAGCCCGGCGTCGGCGCCGGTGACGACGAAGAACTGGCTGCCCGACCGACCGGGCGGCTCGACCTCGGTCTTCGCCATCGCGACCACCCCGCGCGTGTACGCGGCGTCGTTCGGCGGCGGCTCATCGACCGAATAGCCGGGGCCGCCGCTGCCGGTGCCCTGCGGATCACCGCCCTGGATCACGAACCCGGGGACGATCCGATGCCAAAGGGTGTTGTCGAACACGCCGTTCTCGGCGAGGTACTCGAACGAGGCCGCCGTCTTCGGGTTCCCCTTCGTGTCGAGGGTGATCTCGAACGTCCCACAGCTCGTGTCGACGACGGCGACGAGGTCGTCGGACGAGGGCTTGCTGGGCGGCGGGTCGAGCTTGACGTCCTTGGGCGGCGGGGCGCTCACCTCCTCGCACGGCTCCTCGGCCGTCGTGGCCGTCCCGCCTCCGTCATCGTCGTCGCCGCAGGCGGCGAGCCAGAGCAAGGCGACGAGAAACAGCGTTGTCGCGGCGGCTCGCACGCGCGGAAGGCTACCCGTCGCTTGCGATGATGCGACGGTGAGCACGCCCGAGAGCGAGGAGGGTCGGCCCACGCCGAGGCGGATCCGCGTGATGGGGCGGGCGCTGAACGGCGCCGTGGCCCGGGCACCGTGGCTCTGGCCGGTCCTGAAGGCTCCGATGCGGCGCTTCTTCGACCGTTCGGCCGAGGGTTGGGATGCTCGCACGCGGGCCGGCTCCAGCGACCACCTCGCGGCACTGGCCGCCGGGCTCCTCCACGTAGCCCCCGGCCCTGAGCGCGCCCTCGACCTCGGCACGGGGACCGGCGAGGCCGCGCTGCTGGTTGCCCGCGAGTTCCCGCGAGCAAGCGTCCGCGGCGTCGACGTCTCCGAGGCGATGATCGCCGCGGCGAAGGCGAAGGTGGGCCTCGATCCCGAGGGGCGGATCGCGTTCAAGGTCGCCGACGCGGCCGACCTCCCCTGGCCCGACGACTCGTTCGACCTGGTCGTCCAGCTCAACATGCCGTTCTTTTTCGGCGAGATCGCGCGAGTGCTGCGGCCCGGCGGCCACGTTGTGGCGGCCGCAAGCTGGGGCGAGGAAACGCCGTTCTTCACGCCCCGGTCAGTGATCGCCAGGGGGTTCGCAAAGCACGGGATCTCGGAGAAGGTCACCGGCGGCGCGGGCCCCGGCACCTACTGGGTCGGGCGCGCCGCCTGACCCGCCGGACCGCGCCAATAGATTCAGCTCGGTGAACCACGCGACGCACACGCTCCTGGTGAACCCGTCCGCGGGGGGCGGCCGGGCGCGCAAGCTGCTCGAGACCGCCCTCGCGGCGCTCGCCGACGGCGGGATCGAGCCGCGGCTGATTACAACCGAGAGCATCGAGCACGGCCGCCGGGAGGCACGCCTGGCAGCCGAGCGCGGGGACCGCGTGCTCGTGATGAGCGGCGACGGGCTGATCGGTCAGGTGGGCGGCGAGCTCGCGAACACCGGCGCGGTCATGGGGATCATCCCGGGCGGGCGCGGAAACGACCTGGCGCGCGTTCTCGGGATACCCGCCGACGTCGAGGAGGCAGCCGGGATCATCGCCGCCGGCCAGACCCGGCGGATCGACGTCGGCGAGGTGAACGGCGCTCGGTTCCTCTGCATCGCGAGCTGCGGCTTCGACTCGGACGCGAACCGGATCGCGAACGCGTCGCGCATCCGCGGGCCGCTGGTCTACGCCTACGCAGCGCTCAAGGCACTGGCCGCCTGGAAGCCTGCGCGGTTCAGCCTGAGCATCGACGGCGAGCCCGTCGAGGTCCTCGGGTACACGATTGCCGCCGCCAACAGCAAGGCCTACGGAGGCGGGATGTTCCTCGCGCCCGACGCCCAGCTCGACGACGGGAAGCTCGACGTCGTGGCGATCTCCGACGTCCCGAAGACCCGATTCCTGCGCGGGCTCCCCGCCGTCTTCAAGGGTGAGCACGTGGACAACCCCGAGGTGTCCACTCGCCGCTGCTCCGAGCTGGAGATCACTGCGGACCGCCCGTTCGCGATCTACGCCGATGGCGACCCTGTCGCGGAGCTGCCCGCCTCGCTGCGCGTGCTACCCGCAGCGCTGACCATGATCGTCCCGCCGGGCGGAGCGCCGTGATCCGAGCCAGCGCGGCGGCGGGCCCGGCCTTCCGGGCGAAGGTCGGCCTGGCCCGCTCGGTCGGGCGCCTGAGCCGGCGCAGCGGCCGCGGCGGGGGCACGACCGCCCCCGGTCGCGTGCTCCTGCGGATGGCGCCCGACGCGATCCGCCGGCTGAGCGACCGCCTCTCGGATGGGAGCACGATCATCAGCGCCACCAACGGCAAGACGACCACGGCCGGGATGCTCGCCTCGGCGCTCGCGGCGGCCGGCCGCCGCCCGGTCCACAACCGCGCGGGCTCGAACATGAGCTGGGGCGTCGCCACCGCGCTCCTCGACCAACAGGGCACCGAGGGCCTGTTCGAGGTCGACGAGGCCTGGCTGCCGCGGATGGCCCGGGACCTCGATCCGCGGCTGATCGTGCTCGGCAACCTGTTCCGCGACCAGCTCGACCGTTACGGCGAGCTCGAGCGCCTCGCCGACGACTGGGCGGCGATGGTCGCCGAGCGCGACGGGCGCAGCCGATGGGTCCTGAACGCCGACGACCCCCTGGTGGCCGACCTCGGGCGCGACCGGGAGCTCCGCCGCCGCGACGGCGTGACCTACTTCGGCATCGAGGACCCCTCCCAGGCGCTCCCGGCGCTCCAGCACGCCCATGACGCCAAGCACTGCCGGCGCTGCGGCGCTGCCTACGCCTACGAGCGCGCCTTCGTCGGCCACCTCGGGCACTACGCGTGCCCGAACTGCGAGGCCGACCGGCCCACGCCGGACATCGCCGCGACGGCGATCCGCCTCGACGGCATGAGCGGATCCGAGGTTGACATAACCACGCCCGCCGGTCCCCTGCGGCTGCGGCTGCCCCTCCCCGGCGTCTACAACGTCTACAACGCCCTGGCAGCGCTGGCCGCCGCGCTCGACCTCGGAGTCACCGCCGAGCAGGCCATCGGCGGCCTCGAGCGCGTCGAGGCTGCGTTCGGGCGGGTTGAGACCGTTCCGGTCGGCTCCACTCCGGTCTCGATCCTCCTGATCAAGAACCCGGCCGGCGCCAACGAGGTGCTCCGCACGCTCGTGCTCGAGGCCGATCGCGACAACGGCGGCGGCGTCGACCTCTGGATCGCGCTGAACGACCGGATCGCCGACGGTCGCGACGTCTCCTGGGTATGGGACGCCGACTTTGAGCTCCTCGCAGGCACCGTCCGCCGTGTGACGTGCGCGGGGACCCGCGCACCGGAGATGGCGGTGCGGCTGAAGTACGCGGGGCTCGACCCGGCGCTGATCTCGGTGCGCTCGGACATCGAGGCTTCGCTCGACGACGCCGTGGCCGCCGCGCCCGGCCGGCTGTTCGCGCTGCCCACCTACACCGCGCTGCTCGAGCTCCGCACCCTGCTCGCCGACCGCGGCCTGGCGAAGGCGTACTGGGAGTGAGGGCGGTGCAGGAGGAGAAGGTGATCTGGCACGACGTCGAGTGCGGCTCGTACGCGACCGACCTGCCCCTCTGGCGGGAGCTCGCGCGGGAGCATGCCGGGCCTGTCCTCGAGATCGGCTGCGGCACCGGCCGTGTCGCGCTCGAGCTCGCCCGGGAGGGCCACGAGGTCACCGGCGTCGACAATGAGCCCGTGCTCGTCGAGGCGCTCCACGAGCGGGCGAACCGCCAGGGCCTCGAGGTGACCGCGCGTGTCGCCGACGCCCGCTCGCTTGATCTCGACCGGGAGTTCGCGCTGATCGCGATCCCGATGCAGACCCTTCAACTCCTCGGTGGAGCCGCCGAGCGCCCCGCGGCGCTCGGCGCTGCATCCGGACACCTCGCGCCCCAAGGGCTGATCGCGATCTCGATCGTGGAGGGCGTCCCCGGTGGCGGCGGCGAGGCAGCGCAGCCGCTGCCGGACGTGGCTGAGATCGACGGCTGGGTCTATTCCAGCCTGCCGCTCGACATCGCCGAGGACGGCGAGGAGATCGTCCTCACCCGCCTGCGCCAGGTCGTTTCGCCGGCGGGCGAGCTTCGGGAGGAGATGGACGAGATCCGGCTCGCGGTCCTCGATGCCGCCATGCTCGAGGCCGAGGCCGAGGCCGCGGGCCTCCGCCCGGCGGGCCGCCGGGACGTCCCGACGAGCGATCTCCACGTCGGCTCGACCGTCGTCCTTCTGGTGGGAGCGCGATGAGCCACGAGCTGCGGATGCTGACGCTCTATCCGGAGCAAATGAACATCTACGCGGACCGGGGCAACATCATCTTCCTGCGCCGGCGGTGCGAGTGGCGCGGCATCGACTTCCACAGCGCCACGGCTGGGCCGGGCGACGGGATCGATCCCGAGGCGCACGACCTGATCTACATCGGCGGCGGCCAGGACCGTGACCAACGGCTGGTGGCTGCCGACATGGTTGCCACGAAGCGCGCCGGGCTGGCCGCGGCGGCCGACGACGGGGCCGTGGTACTTGCGGTCTGCGGCGGCTACCAGCTCCTCGGGCACTCGTACCACCTCGGCGACGAGCGGATCGAGGGGCTCGGCCTCGCCGACCTCGAGACGGTGCGCGCGGAGGGCCCGCGCCTGATCGGCAACATCGCGATCGAGGCCGATCTCGGCACCGGGCCGATGACCCTCGCCGGGTTCGAGAACCACGGCGGCCGGACTCACCTCGGAAGCGCAGCCACGCCGCTCGGCCGCGTTCTGCACGGTCACGGCAACAACGGCCAGGACGGCTTCGAGGGGGTCCGGCAGGGCAACCTGATCGGCACCTACATCCACGGGCCCCTCCTGCCGAAGAACGCCGGGCTGGCCGACCGCCTGATCCAGCTCGCCCTCGCGCGGCAGCGGGGTGAGGAGCCCGAGCTCGAGCCACTGGACGACGCGCTCGAGGCGGCAGCACACGAGAGCGCCTTCGCCGCAGCTCGGCGCGGCTGAGGCCGGTTCAGCGGCCCGAAGAGCCGAAGCCCCCGTTGCCGCGCTCGGAGACGGTCAGATCGAGAGCCTCGACGGGGCTGGCTGACGCGAACGGCGTGACGAGGAGCTGGGCGATGCGGTCGCCGGGAGCGATCTCGAACGGCTCGGCGCGATCCGTGTTCAGCAGCAGGACCCGGATCTCGCCGCGGTAGCCGGCGTCGATCAGCCCGGGCGCGTTCACCAGGGCGATCCCGTGGCGGGCTGCGAGGCCGGAGCGCGGCAGGACCAGGCCGGCATGCCCCTCCGGGATCTCGACCGCGACGCCGGTGCCGACGCCGGCGCGCTCACCCGGCCCGAGGGTGGCGCGCTCGGCCGCGTAGAGGTCGAGGCCGGCGTCCCCCTCGTGGGCGCGGGTCGGAAGGGTCGCTTCGTCGCTCAGCAGGCGGCAGGCAAGCTCCACCGGGCGAGCCTAACGGGCGCTCAGGCCAGATGAGTCCCCTACCGGGGGGCAAACCTGCTTTCGCGACTTGCGTCGCTCACTCACCCACCCGAGCCGTTCACCGCAAACTCGGTGAACCGGTGCGCGAGCGCCGCCGGCACCCTGACATGGACGTGCACCCCGTCCGAGCGCTCCTCGCGCTCCAGATCGCCCGCGAGCTCGTGCAGCTCGGCCAGGCGCGAGCCCTCGCTGTAGGGCACGAGCAACTCGAGCGGCTCGAGCGTCTTCTCGAACTCCGTAGCGATTCGGTCGCGCAGCTCGTCGACTCCCTCGCCGGTCTCGGCCGAAACCCCGACCACGTCGCGACGCCCGACGAGCAGCTTGGCTCGCTCCTCGGGTTCGAGCAGGTCGATCTTGTTGAAGACCACGAGCCGAGGCCTCTCCCCCGCCCCGATCTCGTCGAGCACCTCGTCTACGGCCGTGATCGCTCCCGCGCGCTGCTCGTCGGCCTCGGAGGCATCGACCACGTGCACGATGAGATCCGCGAGCCGCGTCTCCTCGAGCGTCGCCTTGAACGCCTCGACCAGCTGATGCGGCAGCTTGCGGATGAAACCGACCGTGTCGGTCACCAGGTAGCGGCGACCCTCATGCTCGTAGGCGCGCGTGGTCGGGTCGAGCGTGTGGAACAGGCGCGAGCCGACGCTCACCCCGGCGTCGGTGAGCGCGTTCAGCAGCGTGGACTTGCCGGCGTTCGTGTAGCCCGCGAGCGCCACGGACGGAACCGCCGAGCCCTCGCGGCGCCCGCGCATCGTCGAGCGGACCTGCTCGGTGTGGCGAAGCTTGCGCCGCAGCGCGGTGATCCGGTCGCGGGCCAGGCGCCGGTCGGTCTCGATCTGGGACTCGCCGGGGCCCCTGGTGCCGATGCCGCCGTCGATCCGCCCGGCGCCGAGCCGCTCGAGGTGGGTCCACAGGCCCCGCATGCGGGCGAGGTTGTACTCGAGCTGGGCAAGCTCGACCTGGAGCTTGCCCTCGGCGGTGTGCGCGTGGTCGGCGAAGATGTCGAGGATCACGGCGGTGCGGTCGATCACCGGCACGTCGAGCGCCGCCTCGAGGTTCCGCTCCTGACGCGGCACGAGCTCGTCGTCACACGCGACCAGGTTGGCGCCGGAGCGCTTGATCTGCGCCTTCAGTTCGGCCAACTTGCCACGGCCCAGATAGCGGTCCGGGTCGGGCTCGGAGCGGACCTGGACCATCTCGCCAGCGGTGGCGACGCCGGCGGTTCGCAGCAGCTCCTTCAGCTCGGCCAGCGGGTCATCGCCGTCGACAGGCGTGTTGCGCAGCGCGCCGATCGCGAGCGCACGCTGGCGCGCCCGCGGGTTGCGCAGGCCGGCGAGCTCGCCGTTTGGCGTCTGAGTCATCCCTCGGAGGATAGGCTTCCCGGCACTCGTGAAGGTCTTCGTCACCGGCGGAACCGGGTTCATCGGCGGTCATGTGGTCCGCCAACTCCGCGCACGCGGCGATGAGGTCGTCGCGTGGGTCCGAAACCCGGAGAAGGGAGCGTCGCTCGCGGCGCTCGGAGCCGAGCTTCGGACCGGCGACCTCTCCGACCGCGCCGCGCTCGCCGCCGGGATGGAGGGCTGCGATGCGGTCATCCACGGCGCCGCCGTCTACGAGGTCGGAATCCCGAAGAGCGAGCGACCGGCGATGCACGAGGCGAACGTGGTCGGCACCGAGAACGCGCTCGGAGCGGCGCTCGACGCCGGGATCGGCAAGGTCGTCTACGTCTCGACGGTGGGCGCTTTCGGAAACACCCACGGCGAGGTAGTCGACGAGAGCTACGAGCACCCGGGAGAGAGCTTCACCTCCTACTACGAGGAGACCAAGTACCAGGCGCATCAGGTCGCGAAGCGCCTGATCACCGAGGGGCTGCCATGCGTGATCGTGCAGCCCGGCGGCGTGTACGGACCAGATGACCATTCCGCGCTCGGCAAGCAGATGCTCGACTTCCTCGACGGACGGATGCCGTTCGTCCCGTTCGCCGAGCTCGGCATGAACATGGTCCACGTCGAGGACGTCGCGACCGGCGTCCTGCTCGCGCTCGACAACGGCAAGGTCGGCGAGTCCTACGTCCTGGGCGACGAGATCACGACGATGCGCGGCCTGATGGACACCACCGCCAAGGTCGCGGGCAAGCGCGCGCCCCGGGCGAACATCCCGACCAGCCTCCTGAAGGTCGCGGCACCGTTCGGCCCCGTGATCGGCAAGGTGATGGGCCAGCCGCCGAACATGCGCGAGCTGATCTCGTCCTCGGACGGGGTGACGTTCTGGGCCAAGCAGGACAAGGCCGTGCGCGAGCTGGGGTTCGCCCCGCGCGGGCTCGAGACCGGCCTGCGCCAGACGTTCGAGGCCGAGGGCAAGCTGTGAGGCGGAGGGCGGAGCCCGAAGCCGAGCCCCGGCGTTGTTGAGCCGGCTTATCTAACGCGAGTCTGTGCCGCGCACGTAGTCGACGGCGAACAGCGGCACGTGTCCCTCGTGGGCGCCCGCCTCGCTGTGCTCCGGAAAGTCGAACACGGCGACCATCATCTGCACCGGGTAGTCGGGTGCCTGCTCGACGGTCTTGACCCGTTCGCCGTCGACCAGGAAGTCCACCCTCCCGGGCCGCCAGTCGGCGGCGTACACGTGATGCTCGGTGACGTCGATCGGTACCCGCGGCGCCTCGAAGGAGTCCGAGATCGCCGGATCGCGGAACGGACGGAGCCCCATCCCGACGGCCGCGCTCGGCCCATCTCCGTCGTCGGCCA
Organism: uncultured bacterium; assembly: GCA_963753385.1. Classification (GTDB taxonomy): domain Bacteria; phylum Actinomycetota; class Thermoleophilia; order Solirubrobacterales; family 70-9; genus JALZKA01. The sequence continues at coordinate 900,397 of CAVWCC010000008.1, read as the reverse complement.
GCGCGTCGCCGAACACCTCGAAGATCAAGATCTCTGCGCTGCGCGTCGGCTCGTCCTCGAGGCCCGACATCCAGACGCCCGCCATCGAGCGCGGGCTCAGGTCCATTCGCGCCCGCACCTCGAGCAGCCCGTAGTGCGGCGTCCACCCCCACATGGCCGGCTGGAACTCGCGGACGACCACACCGTCGCGGAAGGGCTGCTGTCCGACGGTGCTGCCGACCTCTCCTGAGAACACGCCGGATTGGATGCCCGACACCTTCAGAGGGGGATGGTGGTCCTCTGGACACCACAAGGCCTGCTCGGGCGGGATGGTGATGCGCAGCTCCGATTCCGCGATCGCGTAGGTCGCCGCGCTGTCGGCCCGCGAGCTCCATTGCGGAAGGTAGTGCGGAACCCAGACGTCGGGGTCGAGCCCGGGCGAGTCGAAGTGCTCGGAGAACCCTGCCTTGTCTTCGCTCATGACGTGATGATCGTGACCCGCCGGTCGGGTGCGGGTCAGCCTCCCGCGTAGGCCACGACGAAATCCGTCAGGACCCCGGCACTGAAGCCTGCGGCCAGCAGGAGCAGGCCGAGCTCGCGGTGGCCGTAGCGCCTGATGCCATGCCAGATCTCGCCGATCACGAACAGGATCGCGCCGCCCGCCAGCCCGTAGAACGCGATCTCGAGCGGCTCGGAGTCCACGCTGTAGCCGATGCTGGCGCCGATCACGACCGGCAGGCCGGCGATCAGGCCGGCCAACCCCAACCAGCTCCAGGACGGTCGTACACCGCCGAGCGGGCCGACGATCCCGAATCCTTCGGTGGCGTTGTGGAGGGCAAAGCCCACGACCAGGACGGTTGCGAGGGCAATCTCCCCCGTTCCCGCCGAGACGCCGATAGCGAGCCCCTCGGCGAAGTTGTGAAGGCCGATGGCCGCGGCGATGAACAGGCCCGTGCGAAGCGCTTGCCTCGTCACGTCGGCCTCCGCCGTGAGCGTCATCGATTGTTCGACCGTGAGGGCATCCGTGGCTCCGCCGGCCATCGGGGGCGGCGAAGCGCCGCGTGCGCGGATCCACCGCTCGAGGAGGCCAAGGCCGAGGGACCCCAAGGTGAATCCCCCGAGAAGCAGGACCGTGAGAGCGACGGCGTGGCCGAGGCTTCCCTCGTCCTCCCCGAAGGCCTCCACCGCGGCCTCCGTGTCCTCGTAGCCGTGCCCGAGCACGTCCACGAGCAGGAAGGCAAGGATGCCGACTGAGAACATCGCGAGTGCCACGCGAGTTCGGGTGCTCACCTCCATCCGGGCCAGCGGCAGGCCCGCGTAGATCGTGAATCCGGCCACGGCGGCCAGCAGGAGGGTTTCGGCGTAGGTCATCGCGCTTACGTGATGCGGTGATGCGTCATTAGGGCACCCTAACATCCCTCCGCTCGCAGCGCGCGAGTGGCTCTTGCCTTGGTGTTAGAGGACGGCGGGCCGCGGCGCCCTCGGCGCCGGCAGCAGGGCCGCCGCGGCGATCACCGCTGCGAAGGCCGCGGAGCGCGCCACGATCCCCAGCGCATCGGCGCCGACGGGGTCGCCGAACACGATCACGCCCCCGACGATCGCCGCCACGTTCGCGGCAATCGAGGAGATCGCGATGACCTGGATCGCCGCCCCGAGCTGAAGGCCACGAGCCAGGCCGAAGAACGACGCCGCCCCGGCCACGACGGCGACCAGCGTCCACGGGCTCACGATCGCAAGCAGGTCGCCCGGGACGTCGCCACTGAGCGCCTTGATCGCGACGTTGGAGACGCCGATCAGCACGCCGGCCGCCGCACCGAAGAGGATGCCGTCGCCGGTCGTGTGGTGGCCGCCGCGCGAGCCATGCATGAGGAGGAAGACTCCGATCGCGATCGCCGCGCCCTCGAACGCAACGAGCCCGGCGAGCGAGTAGGTCGAGTGGGCGTGCGAGGTGTCGGCCGTGACCGCCAGGAGCGCCAGGCCGGCGGCGCTCAGCGCCAGCCCGGTCCATTCGCGCCAGCCGAGCTTGATCCGGAACCACATCTGCGCCGGGATCGCCAGCAGCGCCAGGCCGCCCGCCATCACGGCCTGGACCAGTGAGAGCGGTGCAATGGTGATCGCGGCCACATGGAAGCCCCAGGCGACCGTCGCCATCGCGAAGCCGATCGCCCACCACTTCGATCTAAACAGAGCCCGCGCGCTCGCCAGCGGATGCGAGAAGCGGACCGCCGGCGCCCGGTTCGCCCCCCGATGCTTGCAGAGGAACGCGACGTTCGCCCCCATCGCGGAAACGAGCGCCAAGATGATTCCCAGTTCAGGCATGCCTAGTTGACTTCGACGCGTCCGCTCGGACCCTTTAGGGCATCGCCCGCATCCGGCCTACCGCCGAACCATGGCCTCCGCCTCGATCTCCACCACCCAACGGGGATCGAGCAGGCCGACAACGACCACCATAGTCGCTGCCGGGCGGGCAATGCGGAAGTACTCGCCGTGTACTGCCCCGACGGCGTCGGCGATTCCCGCATCCGTCACGAACATTCGCGTCCGCACGACATCTGCGGCGGCGGCGCCGAGCTCCTCGAGCGCCGCGACGATGATCTCGCAGCAGCGGCGCATCTGCGCCGCGGGATCGGGGTCGCACGAGCCATCCGGCCAGATCGGCGCGGTGCCGGCGACGATCACACGATCGCCGTCACGCACCGCGCGGGCGAAGCCGTATCGCTCCTCGAACGGGGAGTCCGACGCCACTCGTCGACGCGCGGCATCCATGCTCAGGCCGCGAGGTGCTCGCGCATCCGCTCGACCGCCTCGGCGATGCGCTCGTCCGGCGTCGTGAGCGAGATCCGGAAGAACCCCTCGCCGGACGGTCCGTACATCGAGCCCGGCGACACGACCACGGCCGCCTCCTCGAGGACAAGCTCGGCGAACGACGTCGACGTATGGCCCTCCGGGACCGGGGCCCAGACGTAGATCGTTCCCCTGGGGAGATCGACGTCGACACCGATCTCGGCGAGCGCGGCGACCACGAGGTCCCGCCTGCGTGCGTAAACCGCGTTCATCTCTTCGATCGGCTCGCGCGGCGCGTCGAGCGCGGCCGCGCCGGCGAGCTGAACGGCCTCGAACAGGCCGGAATCGACGTTGGTCTTGAGGCGCCAGTACGTCTCGATCGCGTCGGCGTTGCCGAGGATCGCGGCGCAGCGCCAGCCGGTCATGTTGAAGCCCTTCGAGAGCGAGAAGACCTCGACCCCGACATCCTTCGCCCCCGGCGTCTCCAGGAAGCTCGGAGCGACGTAGCCGTCGTAGGTGGTCTCCGAGTAGGCGTTGTCGTGCACCACGAGCACGTCGTGCTTGCGTGCGAGCTCCACCACGCGCTCGAACAGGCCGTCGGGGGCGACCGCGCCGGTCGGGTTGTTGGGGTAGTTGAGGAACAGGATCCGCGCGTTCGACCAGGCGAGGGGGTCGATCGCATCGAGGTCGGGCGCGAAGCCAAGCTCAGGTCGCAGCGGCAACCGCACCGGCTCGGCCCCGGCAAGGATCGGGCCGCCCGTGTAGACCGGGTAGCCGGGGTCCGAGGCGAGGGCGACGTCCTCGGGGTCGAGGAAGGCGAAGCAGAGGTTGTAGATGCACTCCTTCGCGCCGATCGCGGGGATCACCTCGCTCTCGGGGTCGATCGCGACGCCGAAACGCCGGTCGTAGAAGCGCGCGAACGCCTCTCGGAACTCGGCCCGGCCGCGGTTCGAGGGGTACTGGTGCGTCCCCGGGTCGGCCACCGCTCGCTGCATCGCCTCGACGATGTGGGGGTAGGTCGGAGTGTCGGGATCGCCGATCCCCAGGCTGATCACGTCGATCCCGGACGCCTTCTTCTCCGCGACCTTCCGCTCGAGCTCGGCGAACATGTACGGCGGGATCGCCTCGAGGCGCCTGGAGGGGTCGGTCAGCGACATGGGCCGCGTGAGGCTAGCCGACGCGCTCGAGCGCCCGCACGAGCTCGTCGGAGAGCTCGCCGCGGTAGACCGGCTCGGCGGTCCCCGTGAGCGTGACGTCGAGCTCGTCCGTGATCTCGACGGTCAGCTCGCCGCCGTCGAGCCGCACGGTGATCGGGCTCGGCGCGCCGCCGAGGAACGCTGCCACCGCCGCCCCGGACGCGCCGGTCCCGGAAGAGAGGGTCTCCCCCACCCCACGTTCGAAGATGCGTGCTCGCACCGTCGCCCCTTCGACGCTGGTGAACGAGACGTTGGTCCGGTTCGGGAACAGCTCCGTGTTCCCCTCGATCTCGGGTCCGATCGCGGTCAGGTCGAGCGACTCGATCTCGTCGCCGACGTCGATCACGCACTGCGGGTTGCCGACGTTCACGTGCCGGAACGACCACTCCCGGCCGGCAGAGGTGAGCGTGCCGGTGCCATCCGCCGGCCCGCCGGGGTAGTCGGGCGAAGCGGTCGATGCCCTTCCGATCGCCATCGCGACCGTTCGTGGGTCAATGATCCGCGGCGTCACCGGGCCGGCCTTGGTCAAAACGGAGAAGGTGTCCCCGTCGGTCCAGCCGGCGGAGCGGAGGTAGAGGACCGCCTGGCGCGCACCGTTGCCCGAGAGCTCGGCCTCGGAGCCGTCGGGGTTGAAGATCCGGAGCTCGGCCACGAACGAGGGGTCGGAAACCGGTTCCAGCAACAGGATCCCGTCCGAGCCGACCCCGAAGTGCGGCGCGCAGATCCTGCGGACGCGCTCCGGCGTCAGCTCCCAGGGAAGCGCCGCCGCCTCGACGATGGCGTAGTCGTTGCCCAGTGCCTGCCATTTCTCGAAACGCATCCCGGCGAGCCTAGTCGTCGAGGAGCGCCGCGACCTCCGCCGCAACCTCTTCGTCCGCGCGCCCCGTCCGGTCGATCACGTGGACCCCCGGCATCCGGCGCATCCAGGTGAGCTGGCGGCGCGCGTAGGCGCGCTGGGCGCGTTTCATCGCCCCGCTGTCCCCGGCGAGAAGCTCCTCGAACCCGATCGCGGCCCGCGCGGTCCGCGACGCGCCCGCGCCGGCGGCCCGGGCGACCTCGGCGGCGGCGCCGGCGGCCACCATGGCGTCTACCCGGGCCTCGATCCGCCGGTGGAGCTCCGAGCGCTCGAGCGTGAGCCCAACGAGCACCGTCGGGTGCCTGAGGCGCTCCGTCCAGAGCCCGTCGGTCGAGGCGTGCGGCGCGATGCCGAGCCGCGTGAGCTCGGTGAGCCTCGCGACCCGTTTACGGTCGTTGGGATGGACGCCGGAGGCGAGCTCCTCGGGGAGCTCCGCATGCAGGACCTCCGGCCCCCGATCCACCAGCTCCTGCTCGACCTGAGCACGGATCTCGGCGGGCACCGGCGGACGCATCTCGAGCTCCGAGAGCGCAGCCCGTAGGTAAAGCCCGGTGCCGCCGACGACGATCGGCCGGCGCTCCGTTAGCAGCAGCCTGTCGATCTCGCGGTGGGCCAGCGCGGCGTAACGGCCCGCCGAGAACTCCTCATGCGTGGCCACGATTCCGACCAGGCGGTGCTCGAGGCGCTGGGTTTCTTTCGCCGTCACCGCGCCGCTGAGCGTCTCCAGGCCGCGATAGACCTGGATCGAGTCGCAGTTGACGGCCACCGGCTCCTCACCCTGCGCGCGCAGGAGCTCGGCCAGCGCGATCGCGACGCCGGTCTTGCCGGCGGCGGTCGGGCCGAAGATCGCGACGGCCTTCAACGTTGCGACTGGCCTCAGCCGATCCGGCTCAGGAGGCGCTCGTGACCCGTGAGGGTCATCGAGGTCGCGGCGGTGATCTCGACCTCGACGAGCTCGCCGGGCTCGCCCGTGCCCTCGAAGTTGACGGCCTTGTTATGGCGCGAGCGGCCCCGCAGGCGGGTGGCGTCGGTGCGGCTGGTCCCCTCGACCAGCACGTCCATCATCCGCCCGACGAAGCGCTGCGCCCGCTCGCGCGCACGGGCTTGGACCAGCTCGACCAGGCGCTCCATGCGCTCCCGCTTCACCGGGTGCGGCACCTGGTCGTCGAGGTTCGCCGCCTCCGTCCCCCTCCGCGGCGAGAAGATGAACGTGAACGCGCCGTCATAGCCGACCTCGTCGACCACCTCCAGCGTCTGCTCGAAGTCCTCGTCGGTCTCCCCGGGGAAGCCGACGATGATGTCCGTGGTGACAGCGCAGTCCGGCACGTGCTCGCGGATCAGCGCCACCCGGTCGAGGTAGCGGCGGCGGTTGTACGTGCGGCGCATCGCCTTCAGGATGCCGTCCGAGCCCGACTGGAGGGGCAGGTGGATGTGCTCGCAGAGCGACTCGCACTCCGCGTGGGCGCGGATCACGTCCTCACGCATGTCCTTGGGATGCGGGCTGGTGTAGCGGATTCGCTCGATGCCCTCCACCCCGTCGACTGCGCGCAGAAGCTCGGAGAACGAGATCCGATCGTCCCCCCGGAGGTCGCGCCCGTACGAGTTCACGTTCTGGCCGAGGAGCGTCACCTCGCGCACGCCATCGCCCGCGAGCCGCTTGACCTCAGCCAGCAGCTCACCGGGCGGCCGGCTGACCTCGCGACCCCTCGTCGAGGGCACGATGCAGTAGGAGCAGGCGCAGTTGCATCCCTGCGAGATCTGGAGCCAGGCCTGGAACTCCCGTGTCCGCTTCATCGGCAGGTGCCCGGCGAACCCCTCGAACTCGAAAAAGCCCTGAGCACCGATCGACTCGGTGGTGAGGAACTCCGCCAGGCGGTGGATCTGCCCCGGGCCGAACGCGACGTCGACGAACGGGAAACGCTCGAAGACCTCGTCCTTGACCGACTGCGCCCAGCACCCCCCGACCCCGACCACCCGCGACGGGTCCTCCGCCTTGAGCCGCTTCGCCTGGCCCAGGTGCGCGAGGAACCGGCTGTCGGCCGACTCGCGGATCGAGCAGGTGTTGAACAGGATCAGGTCCGCGGAGTCCCGTTCGGGCGCCTCCTCATAGCCGAGCGACTCGAGCATCCCGCGCATCCGCTCGGAATCGTGCTCGTTCATCTGGCACCCGAAGGTGGTTACGTGGTAGCGCCTCGCCCCCATCGCGGGCAGGGTAGCGAGGCTCGCTAGGCGGGAGTCGCCGCGCGCGCCGCCGCCAGGATCGCGTCCGCCGACCGCTCGATGTCATCCGAGGACGTCTGCCAGCCGACGATCGAGATTCGCATCACGGCCCGTCCCTTGAAGGTGCTGCCGCCGAGCCAGCACGTCCCGTCGTCCTGCACCCGCTCGATCACCGAGTTGGTGACGTCATCGTCGTCGAAGAAGCGGACGGCGACCTGGTTGAGCACGACGTCGTTCAGCACCTCGACCCCGTCTGCCTCCCGAAGACTCGAGGCCATCAGCTCCGCGTGATCGCAGCAGCGGTCGATCAACTCCTCGAGGCCCCGGCGTCCCAGCGAGCGCAGCGCCGCGTACACGGGCACGCCGCGGGCACGCCGCGAGAACTCCGGCGTCCAGTCGAAACCCCACGGGATGTCCTCGTGATCCGGGATGTAGGCCGAGGTCGAGGTCATGGCTGCCCGGTGAGCCGAGGCATCGGCTACCGCCGCGATGCCGCAGTCGTAGGGGACGTTGAGCCACTTGTGGGCGTCGGTCGCCCAGGAATCCGCCCCCTCGAAGCCCTCGAGCGCGTGCTTCCGCCTGGCGCTGACGGCCGCCCAGAGCCCGAACGCGCCGTCGACGTGACACCAGGCGTCGTGCGCTCGGCACGCCTGGACGATGTCCGAGAGCGGATCGAAGGCGCCGGTGTTGATCTCGCCCGCCTGGGCGCAGACGATCGACGGGCCGCTGCCCTGCGCCAGGACCTGTTTGAGGTCGCCGGGCAGCATCCGGCCCTGATCGTCGGCCGCGACCGTCTCGATCCGCTCCGCTCCGAGCCCGAGCATCCGGCAGGCGACCGGCACCGTGACGTGACAATGCTCGCCGGCGATCACCCGCAACTCGGGCGCGCCCTGCAGGCCGTTCGCCTCGACGTCCCAGCCCGCCCGGCGCAGCACCGCGTTTCGCGCCGCCGCGAGGCAGGTGAAGTGCGCCATCTGACAGCCGGTCACGAAGCCGACGCCGCAGTCCGGCGGAAGTCCGAGCAGCTCCCGCACCCACCGGGCCGCAACCTCCTCGGCCACCGACAGGGCCGGCGCTGCCGTGTACCCGCCTCCGTTCTGATCCCATGCGGAGACGAGCCAGTCCGCCGCCACGGCGACGGGGAGCGCCCCGCCCAGCACGAAGCCGAAGAAGCGCGGACCGGGGGAGGCGATCAATCCCGGTTCGGCGTCCCGCGCCAGGTCCCGGATAACCGCCCGCGCGTCCTCTCCCCCATCGCTCAGCCCGCGATCGAGGCGCGAGCGGAGCTCCTCGATCCCGGCGGCGGCGCCGACGGGCCGGTCGGGCAGGCTGGTAATGAAGTCGCCCGCCAGGCGGGCGGCATCCGTGAGGACCTCGTAACGGGGGTCCACCACCGGGCGGCTACTCGACCGTCAGGTCGCCCTCCATCCCGGACTCGCGATGGCCCGGGATGGAGCAGTAGAAGATGTAGTCGCCGGGCTCGAGGCTTGCGATCGCGGCGCCCGCGTCGCCGCCGCTCACGGTCGCGCCCTGGGCGATCGTCTCGCCCTCGGCCTCGATCGCGACGTTGTGGGGCACCGGGGACGGGTTCGTGTAGTTCAGCTCGACCTCGCCGGCGCGTGCCTCGAGCGACGCGGGGTCGAACACGAGCGCGCCGTCTGCCGGCGACGTCAACTCGAGCGTCTCCGGCGTCTCGCCCTGGACCTCCTCCTCGGGGGCGTCCGGCGGCGGCTCGCCCTCCGGCGGTGGCGTGGCGGCCTCCTCGGCCTCCGCCTGCACCTCGGCCTGCTCCGCCCTGAACTCGGCGACCTCCTCGGAGCGGTGCTCGGCCTCCTCGCGCGAGAGCGCCACGGCGAACGCACACGAGGCGACGACCAGCGCCACCATCAGGCCCAGTACGCCCGTGTACGCCGCCCTCGAGTCCGGGAAGCGCTCGGAGCGCAGCCCGTAGAACGAGATGACGAGCGCCATCACGGTCAGGGCGATGCCGAAGACGTAGAACAGGTCGGTCATTCGGGCGCGATCCTATCTTCTGTTAATCGGCGTACGACGTCGCCCGGCTCTCGCGGATCACGGTGATCTTGATCCTGCCGGGGTGCTCGGCCTCCTTCTCGATCGCCGCGGCGATCTCGTGGGAGATCACAGCCGCGCGGTCGTCGTCGACGATCCCAGGGTCGACGACGACCCGGATCTCGCGGCCGGCGCGCATCGCGAAGACGCGCTCGACGCCGTGGTGGCGCGAGGCGATCTCCTCGAGGTCCTTCATCCGCCCCACGTACTGCTCGAGCGAGTCGCCTCGGGCCCCCGGGCGGGCGCCCGACACGGCGTCCGCCGCCTGGACGATCACCGCCTCCACCGTCTTCGGCTCGACCTCGTTGTGGTGCGCCTCCATCGCGTGCGCCACCGCCTCGGTCTCGCCGTGGCGTCGCGCGATCCGGGCGCCGATCAGGGCGTGTGGCCCCTCGACCTCGTGGGTCACCGCCTTGCCGATGTCGTGCAGGAACGCCGCGCGCCTAGCCGTCTCGGCCGAGGCGCCTAGCTCCTCGGCAAGGATCCCGGCGAGGTTCGCGCACTCGATCAGGTGATCGAGGACGTTCTGCCCATAGCTCGTCCGGAACCGGAGCTGGCCGATCAGCTTCGCGAGCTCCGGGTCCAGGGCATGCACGTGCGCCTCCAGCGCCGCCTGCTCGCCCTCGTCCACCACGCGCTTTAAGAGGTCGCGCTTCGCCTGCTCGTAGGTCTCCTCGATCAGCGCGGGATGGATCCGTCCGTCGGCGATCAGGCGCTCGAGCGTGATCCGCGCCACTTCCCGGCGCACGCCGTCGAAGCTCGAGAGGACGACGGCCGACGGGGTTTCGTCGATGATCACGTCGACCCCCGTCACCTTCTCGAGCGTCCGGATGTTGCGACCGTCGCGGCCGATGATCCGTCCCTTCATCTCGTCGCTCGGCAGGTCGACCAGCCGCGTGGTGGTCTCGTTCGAGTGCTTGGCCGCGAGCCGCTGGGTGGCGACCGCAAGGATGTTGCGCGCCCGCCGGTCGCCCTCGCGGCGCGCCTCCTCCTCGATCTGGCGGATCTTGAGCGCCGCCTGGTGCCGAGCCTCCTGCTCGACGTCGGCCAGCAGCATCTGCTTGGCCTGCGCCGCGCTCAGCCCGGAGATGCGCTCCAGCTCGCGGCGCTGGACCCGCTTGGCCTGCTTGAGCTCGTCGATCTGGTTGACCAGGTTGCGCTCGCGGTCCTCGAGCGCCTGCGAGCGGCGCTCGAGGTCCGCCCGGCCGAGCTCGAGGGACTCGGCCTCTCGCAGGGCCCGCTCCTCCATGCGGGCGATCTCCTCGCGGCGCGCCTGCAGCTCACCGGCCGCGTCGCCTCGCTCGGGTGTGGGCGTCTCGAGTGATACGACGGTGCGCTCCGTCGCGCCCTCACCGCGGCGCCACGGAAACAGCGTCGAGCGTGCTCCCATTGCAATCTCTCCTCGGCCGCCCCGATCGGTGTCGGGAACGGCGGATTCAGTTCGGTTTTCATGGTCATGTCGGATCGCGGGGCCTTCGCCCGCTCCCGCGTCCGCTCGTCGACCTGCGAATCGAAGATCGCGACGGTCAGGCCGCCGCGAAGCCCTGCTCCTGACCCAGACGGCGCTCTAGGTGCGCCACCTCCGCGCCGCGAGGGCGCATTCGCGTGGATGGAAGAAGCTCATGTTCAATCTCTCGAGATTCGCGGTCAGATCAAGCTCGACGCGGCGGCGACGCCACGCTGTTGCTTGGCTCCATCCTACGCTCGCGGGTCACCGCCCGCAAGGCGCTCACCGGGGCTCAGGCGGCCCTGGACTCCGGGGGCGTGATCGCCCGCTGCTCGGCCAGGCGCACGGCCTGGTACGCGACCTCCGACTCGTAGCCGCGCCGGGCGAGATACGCGAGTGCCCGCCCCCGCCCCGTGTCGTGGCGCAGGTCGACGCCGCGGCCCAGGAGCAGCTCCGCGGCGCGCTCCGCCTGATCGGCGGCCGCCTCCCCGCCCGCCGTGGCCTCGGCCAGCGAGCGCTCGATACCGCGCTCGACGAGCGCCTCGCGAATCCGCTCCGGCCCCCAGCCGCGCAGGGCGCGCTTGTCGTCCGCGTAGCGCTGGGCGAAGCGGTCGTCGTCGAGCTCGCCGATCTCAGTCAGCCGCTCGATCGCCGCATCCACTTCCGCCTCCTCGAGGTCGCGACCGGCGAGCCAGCTCCGCAGCTCGGCCTCGGTGCGCTCCTTGCGCGAGATCGCCGCAACCGCGAGCTCGAACGCGCCCCGCGGACCCGGGCTCGCGGTGGCCATCGCGGCTAGGCGGCCTTCGCCTCGGGCTCGGCGATCTCGGCCGGCTCGTCCCCGGTCTCGGGATCGGGCACGGCCGCGATCGTCCGCGGCTTGCGGTCGACCCCGAGCAGCGTGAAGACCTTGCCCTCGATCTCCTGTGCCAGATCGGGATTCTCGGACAGGTACTGCTTCGTGTTGTTCCGCCCCTGGCCGAGCCGCAGCTCGCCGTAGGAGAAGAACGACCCTGACTTCGTAACCAGATCATGCTCGAGCGCCAGGTCGAGCAGGCAGCCCTCATGCGAGATGCCGACGCCGTATTCGATGTCGAACTCGGCCTGCTTGAACGGCGGCGCGACCTTGTTCTTCGCAACCTTGACGCGGCACCGGTTGCCGACCGCCTCGGTGCCCTCCTTGAGGGTCTCGATCCGGCGGATGTCGAGCCGCTGCGAGGAATAGAACTTGAGCGCGCGGCCGCCGGGCTGCGTCTCGGGTGAGCCGAACGTGACCCCGATCTTCTCGCGGATCTGGTTCGTGAACACGCAGACGGTCTTCGCCCGGCTGAGGTTGCCGGTGAGCTTGCGGAGCGCCTGCGACATCAGCCGCGCCTGGAGCCCGACCTGGGTCTCCCCCATCTGCCCCTCGAGCTCGACGCGCGGCGTCAGCGCCGCGACCGAGTCGACGGCAACGACATCGACTGCGCCCGAGCGGACGAGGACGTCGACGATCTCGAGCGCCTGCTCGCCGTAGTCGGGCTGCGAGACGAGGAGCTCGTCCGTGTTGACGCCGATCCTGCCGGCGTAGATCGGGTCGATCGCGTGCTCGGCGTCGACGAACGCGCAGACGCCGCCGCGGGCCTGGGCCTCGGCGATGATGTGGTAGACGAGCGTCGTCTTCCCCGACGACTCCGGGCCGAAGATCTCGACCACGCGGCCGCGCGGCACGCCGCCCACGCCGAGGGCGAGGTCGAGCGAGAGCGCCCCGGTCGGGATCGCCTCGATCTCGATCGCGCCGTCGCCCAGCTTCATCAGCGAGCCGGCGCCGAACTCGCGCTCGATCTGGGCCTTCGCGGCCTCGAGCGCGGCTTCCTTGGCCTTCGCCGCCTTCTCGGCCGCCTTCGCGTCTGCCTTGCTTTCGTCTGCCATTTCGTTCTTCACCCTTCCCCGCCCGGGTCATTCCACGGGCGGCAAGTCCAGACTGGCCAGGGGCTCGTAGCGCGCCCCATCCGGCCGCAGATTCGAACGGTAGAGAGAGGTTCGGACAGAACCGAACGTATGTACGAGAGCCTGCGGCAGCTCCCCCGGCCTCTCCCGAACCCGCCGCGGACGGCGCTTCCGGCCGCGCTCCGTGCGCACCCTGGCGACGGTTAGATGGGGCCAGAACGGCCGTTTCTCGGGCTCGTACAGGCCGGCGGCCACGAGCGCCGTCGAGAGCTCCTCCTGCAGCTCCGCTGCGGCCGGCGAGTCGACGTCGATCGCGAACAGGCCGGGGCGCCCCTTCGGCATCGCCACGGGTTCCGCGCGAAGCGCCATCGAGACCGGGCGGGGGCGAAGACCGGTGACGATCACGGCCGCGCGCTTCACGTCCTCCTCCGGGATGTGCCCGAGGAAGCAGAGCGTCACGTGCAGCGACTCCTCGGCGACCGGGCGCAGCGCCTCGTCGCGGAGCTCCTTCGCGCCCCAGGCGGCGAGCCCGGCGCGGATGCCGTCGGGGAGGTCGAGCGCAACGAAGCTGCGAATCCTGAGTGGCTTGTCCGTCGGGCTCGCCATCTTCCGGAGCCTAGGCGCGCGCCTCGCACGAGGCACGCACCACGTGAGCCGAGAGCGTCAATTCCGGGCCACGAGACCGATTCTCGGGCGCGCTACTGCTACCGTTCCGGCTGCCCGCTGACGGAGGCACAGAGCCACCGGTCCGGAAGTTTGTCCCGCAGGATCCCGTCCGCATTCGAGACGGCTCGAGCAGGCCAGGCGAGTCGGCAGCGTAAGCAGATCAGTAAAGGACAGGAGGCTCAATGGCCACCGGAACAGTCAAGTGGTTCAACACCGAGAAGGGATACGGCTTCATCGCCCCCGACGACGGTGACAAGGACCTTTTCGTGCACCAGACCGGCGTCGATGCCGGCGCTTCGGTCAAGGAGGGTGACCAGGTCACCTTCGAGACCGAGTCGAGCCCGAAGGGCCCGCGCGCGATCAACGTGCGTCCCGTCTAAGACGGGTTTTCCGGAACCACACCGGCGAGCAGCGGGCGCCCCGAGAGGGGCGCCCTTCTCGTTCTGGGACCCGAGAGGCCGCGCGAGGATCTCCTCACACCGGGGAATAGTCTCCTGACCAGTCCCGAGCCCCAGCCGAAAGGATTCCCATGAGCAGTGCATCTCCTCCCGACAGCATCGTCTTGGTTCACGGTTTCTGGGTGACCCCCCGGAGCTGGGAGAACTGGATCGCCCACTATGAGGCGAAGGGATACAACGTAATCGCGCCCGCCTACCCCGGCTTCGAGGTGGGGGTGGAGGCGTTGAACGAAGACGACACGCCCATCGTGGAAGCTCGCGTGCCGGCCATCATCGAGAACTTCGAGAACGCGATCAAGGGGCTGGATTCAGCGCCGATCATCATCGGCCACTCTGCCGGCGGCGCGTTCACTCAGGTGCTCTTGGACCACGGCTACGGTGCGGCTGGCGTGGCGATGAACTCGGCTCCGACGGAGGGAGTGCGGATCGTGCCACCGTCCCAGGTGAAGTCCACGTGGCCCGTGTTGAAGAACCCGGCGAACCACCACAAGGCGGTGGGCTTGACGTTTGAGCAATGGAACTACGCATTCACCAACGGCTTGCCGGAGGAGCAATCACGGGAGCTCTACGAGCGGTACCACGTCCCTGCGTCAGGCCGGATTCTGTTTGACAGCGTCACCGCCAACTTCATTCCCGGGCCGCAGGCCACGGCCGTGAATTACAAGAACGACGACCGTCCTCCGCTGCTGTTCGTGTCCGGCAGCGAGGACCATCTCATGCCGCCGTCGATCCAGCAGTCCAACCACAGGCATTACAAGTCAGACACCGTTACCGAGATCACCGAGTACGAGGGGCCGCACCTGATGGTGGCCGCGGACGGCTGGGAGAAGATCGCCGACGACGTGCTGGAGTGGGCACTCGAGCAGGCTCGTTGAACGGCGTTGCAGGCGGCCTTGCATCCGCACGAGCGCGTCCCGCCTGCCGTCCGGCGCCCGGGTGAGAATGGCACTCCTTAGCGTCAATTGACACGAGTGGAAGGAGTCACCGTGGGCACCAACGAGTCCGGATACCAGGCCGGTGAGGGATGGGTTGCGTTCGCAGGCGTGATGCTGCTGATAGCCGGCTTCCTCAACTTCATCTGGGGGATCGCGGCGATCGACGACTCGGCGTTCTTCACCGATGAGGGCCGCTACATCCTGTTCGACGATCTCAACGCCTGGGGCTGGTTCTTCCTCATCGTCGGCGTTCTTCAGGTGATCGCGGCGTTCTCGATCTGGAACCGGCAGACGTTCGGCCAGGCCTTCGGGATCTTCTGCGCCAGCCTGAACGCGGTCATCCTGCTCTTCACGGTGAACGCATTCCCGTTCGCAGCGTTCATGCTCTTCATCGTCGACCTGCTGGTGATCTACGGGCTGGTCGCCTACGGAGGCCGCCAGACGGCACGTCGCGCGTAGAGCCGCGGCAGATCGGCGGCGGCTAGAGCGGGAAGTCCTCGCCCAGCAGGATCCGCCGGACGAGGTGCATGCCGAGGAGCGCTGAGCGCTCGCGGATGTCGGCGCGGTTGCCCGGGATCACCGGGTCGCGGGCGAGCTTGGCTCCGTTCGATGTCTTGACGCAGATGCAGACGTAGCCGACCGGCTTCTCCTCGGTGCCTCCGGTCGGACCGGCGATGCCCGTGATCCCGACAGCGATATCGGCCTCGAACCGCCCGAGCGCGCCGTCCGCCATCGCCTCGGCCACCTCGTTCGAAACCGCCCCGTGCTGTTCGATCATCTCGGCGGGCACGCCGAGCAGCTCGGTCTTCGCCTCGTTCGAGTAGGTGACCGCGCCTCCCTGGACGTAGGCCGAGGCGCCGTCGAGCTCGGTCAGGCGCGCCGCGAGGAGCCCGCCGGTGCACGACTCCGCGGTCGCGATCTTGTGGCCCTCGAGGAGCTCGGCCAGTTGCTCGTCGATCGTCGTCCCGTCGCGGCTGAACAGGAAGCGGCCGTGGCGCTTTGCGATGCCGTCGATCAAGGCCGCGCGCTCCCGCTCGGCCCCGGGCCTGTGGCGGATCTCGATCTCGAGCTCACCCTTGCGCAGGCAGGTCGTGATCTCGAGCCGGTCGAGTGCTACCCCATCCCCCTCGATCTCGAGCAGGCTCTTGGCGATCTCCGACTCCGGGACCCCGAACAGGCGGAGCATCGCGCCCGAGTACGGCTCGGCTCGGTTCAGCACCGCCTGCGCGGGCTCGGTCTCGAGCGCCTTCGGCCACATCACCTGGAGCTCGCGCGGCGGCCCCGGCATCACGATCACGGTCGGCCCGTCGTCCACGGGCACGACCAGCCCCGGCGCGGTTCCGGCCGGGTCGATCGTGGTCGCGCCCTCGGGCACCATCGCCTGCTTGCGGTTCGCGTCGCGAAGCGCATCGAGGTCGAAGCCGAGCCGCCGGGCGAAGCCGGAGAGGATCTCGGCGATCTTGGACTCCATGCCCTCGTCGAGGACCAGTTCGCGGCCGGCAAACCGGGCTACGACCTCGGCGGTGAGGTCGTCGGCTGTCGGCCCCAGGCCGCCGCTGGTCACGATCAGGTCCACGCCGTCGGAGGCGAGGAACGCGAGGCTCGCCTCGAGATCATCTGGCCGGTCCGCAACGACGAGGATGTGCGCGACCTCCACGCCCAGCTCGCCGAGGCGCTGCGAGATCCATGGGCCGTTGCGGTCGGTGATCGTGCCGGTGATCACCTCGGTCCCGGTGACCACGATCCCGGCGCGGACCACCCCGTTTTCGGCCTGCGTCACAGACGCATCTTTACGGTTCGACGGGCTCGGGCTCCGGTTCGCTCTCGGTGCCTCCGCCGGCACCGCCAAGGACCCGCGAGAGATCGGCCATCGAGACCAGGACCTGCCGCGGCTTCGAGCCCTCGTAGCCGGAGATGATGCCCCGGCGCTCGAGCATGTCGATCAGCCGGCCGGCGCGCGTGTATCCCACCCGCAGGCGGCGCTGGATCATCGAGACCGACGCGGTCCCGCTCTCGACCACGATCCGCGCGGCGTCCTCGAGCAGATCGTCCTGATCGGGCGAGAACTCGCCGTCGCCCGGCTCGACGCTGTCGGCCGAGGTGTCCTCGAGTAGGGCGACGTCGAAGTCCGGCTCCCCCTGCTTCGACCAGTGGCTGACGAGGCGCCCGATCTCGGCCTCGGTCAGGAACGCGCCCTGGATCCGCTGGAGCTTCGAGGTGCCGATCGGCCGGAAGAGCATGTCGCCCTGCCCCAACAGGGTCTC
This sequence comes from uncultured bacterium, assembly GCA_963753385.1. Lineage (GTDB taxonomy): Bacteria > Actinomycetota > Thermoleophilia > Solirubrobacterales > 70-9 > JALZKA01. The sequence continues at coordinate 883,596 of CAVWCC010000008.1, read as the reverse complement.
TGCGCCGCCCTGGTCGAGGATCACCCGGGAATCCACCTGGGAGGCGACCGCGAACGCGATCCGGGCTGGGATGTTGACCTTGATCGTGCCGGTGATCACGTCGGTCGACGGCCGCTGGGTGGCCAGCACCAGGTGGATGCCGACCGCCCGCGACTTCTGGGCGAGCCGGATGATCGAGTCCTCGACCTCGGCCGGGGCGACCATCATCAGGTCGGCGAGCTCGTCGATCACGCAGAGGATGTGCGGCAGTGGCGGCTCGCCCTCCTTGCGCCGCGCCTTGTTCAGCTCGGCGAGGTTTCGCGCGCGGGCCTCGCCCATCACCTGGTAGCGGCTTTCCATCTCGCCGATCAGGTTCGCCAGCACGTTGGCGGCGAGCCGGGGGTTGGTCACGACCGGGGTCAGGAGATGCGGCAGCGTCTCGTAGTGGTTCAGCTCGACCCGCTTCGGGTCGACCAGCACCAGGCGGCACTCGTTCGGCGACGCGTGCAGCAGGATCGAGCTCAGGATCGCGTTGATAGAGCCGGACTTGCCCGACCCGGTAGTGCCGGCGACGAGCAGGTGCGGCATCAGCGCGATGTCGGTCCAGCAGGCATGGCCTGAAACGTCCTTGCCGAGCCAGGCGACGAGCGGCGACGAGCCCTTCGGCCGGCCCTCGTAGATGTCGCCGAGCCGAACCAGGCGCCGGCGCGAGTTGGGGACCTCGACGCCTACGGCCTTCTTGCCGGGGATCGGCGCCAGGATGCGGATGTCGGTCGACGCCAGCGCGTAGGCGAGGTCGTCCTTGAGCTGAGCGACCTTCGAGACCTTGGTCCCCGGCGCAAGCTGGAACTCGTAGCGGCTCACGTGCGGCCCGGAGACCATCCCGAGCATCCGCGCCTCGATCCCGAAGTGTTGGAGCGCCTCGAGCAGCGACTTCGCGGTCGCCTCGCGGTCGCGGGGATCCGGCCCCGGGTCGCCCTTGCCCTTCTCGAGCAGCTTCACCTCCGGCGGCACGTACGCTGCCTCGTCCGACACCGTGATCCCGTCGGTCCGCTTGTTGCCCATCGGAGTGAGCTCACCCTGAGAAGGCTTTTCCGACTCCGCGGCCGGCGCGGCGCTCCCCTCTGGAGGCGCGGCTCCGGCGCCGTGCGCTTGGTCGTAGCTGAACGCGGCGTGGGTCCCGGTCTCGGGCTTCTCCTCAGCCTCCTCCGCCTCCTCGGCGACGCCCTCGTCCTCCCAGACCGGCTCGTGGCTGAGCGGCTCGGTGACGAACGGCTCGGTCGCGTTCGCGCGCGTGATCTGGATGTCGTCGCCTGCGGGCTCCGCCCAGCCGGGTGGCTCGCTGCCGGGACGCACTGTCCTCGCCATCTCTCGGGTGGTGTCACGGGCACGGCGAGCCGCGCCGCCCGCGTTCGCGAAGACGTTCGCGATCGTCATCCCGCTGAGCAGCAGCACGCCCGACAGCAGCATGAGCACCGCCAGGATCTGCGCACCGAGGCGCTGGAACAGCGTCGTGGACGCCCAGTAGAGCGCCTCGCCCACCGCTCCTCCATGCACGGTGTAGAAGCGCGGCTCGAAGTAGCCGTCCCGGACCGGCCGGTCGGGCCCGAGCCCGAGGGTGCCGGCGGCGAACGCGAGAAGCAACGCGAGGAGGACCAGAAGAGCGCCAACGTTCAGCGCACGCGGCGCGCGGATCATCGGCCGCGCGATCAGCGCCAGCCCGAGCCCGAAGACCATGACGGGGACCACGAACGCGACCCGCCCGACCGAGTAGTCGAGCGCCGTCTCCATCCACGAGCCGACCCGACCGCCGTCCCAGTCGAGGTAGAGGACGAATGCGGCGTAGACCCCGGCGGCGACCATGATCAGCCCGATCAGGTCGAAGTGCCGCTGCTCGAGCCCCTCGAAGGCCTCCTTCGCACGCCGGCGCGGGTCTGGCTTGCGGCGAACGGGCGCGCGCTTCTTGAGCGTGCCCCTGCGGGCACGCGTGCTCGTCGTGGCTCGGGCCATCGGAGATGGGTTCGACGCCTGAGCACGGTCCCCTTTGTGCGTGGCGCGCCTGGCGGGCCACCCCTAATTTCGCGCTAAAGATTGCGCTGCAAAGCGCACAACCTGCCTACCCTTAGTCCCCATGCTCGAGAACGAGTCCGCAACCGGGCGGGTTCTGGTCGTCGAGGACGACCAGGAGATTGCCGACGTCCTGCGCCGAACGCTGCGGCAGGAGGGCCACGAGGTCCGCAGCGCCGGCGACGGCGAGGAGGCGCTCACGGCCGCCGCGGAGTTCATGCCGGACGTCGTGATCCTCGACCTCGGCCTCCCGAAGCTCGACGGCGTCGAGGTCTTGCGAAGGCTGCGCGCCGACGACGACGTCCCGGTGCTGATCCTCACCGCACGCTCGGACCTGGACGATCGCGTCGAGGGCCTCGACACCGGCGCCGACGACTACCTCGTGAAGCCGTTCGAGCGCCAGGAGCTCCTGGCGCGGATGCGCGCCCTGATGCGCCGGCGGCCCCCGCGCGGCGCCGCCGCCCTGGTTCTCGGCGACCTGAAGCTGAACCCCGCGACGCGCGAGGTCGTTCGCAGCGACCGCGAGATCGAGCTCACCGCCCGCGAGTTCGAGCTGCTCGAGTTCCTGATGCGGAACGAGCGGCTGGTCGTCTCGCGCGAGCGCCTGCTCGAGGAGGTCTGGGGGTACGACCCGTTGGCGATGACGAACACGATCGACGTCTTCATCTCGAACCTCCGACGCAAGCTCGAGGAGGGTGGCGAGCCGCGGCTCCTTCACACGAAGCGGGGCGCCGGTTACGTCATGCGCTCGGCTCGCGAGGACTGACGTGGCACCCGCGGGCAAGCGCCCGCTGGCGCTGTCCCCGTCGCGCTGGCCGGTTCGCTGGCGCATCGCCGGCGTTTCGGCCGGGCTGACCTTCGCGATCCTGCTCGTGTTCGCCGCCGGCGTCGGGCGACTCGTCGAGAACCGCCTGCGGGCGGACTTCCGCGACGAACTCGAGGCGAAAGCGAGCGAGCTCGCGCTCACGGTCGGTCCGCGCTGGATCCGCTCAGCGGTCAGCCCCAGGTCGATGCGAGCGCCGCTCGACAAGATCGCTCAAGGCGCCGACGGATCCGATCCGCATCGTCGACGTGGAGGGCAACGAGCCATGGTCACGGACGAGCGCCCGCTTCCCAGCCCAGCAGCTCGGAACCAGTCTCTTTTGGCCAGCTGCGAGGTTGCGACCAGTCAGGTCCAACCACTGGCCAGCGAACGCCCCGATCCGTCTTACGTGCAGTTCGCCCGCGACCACGACGAGCTCGACGCGACGATCGACCGCCTCTGGCTGTTCCTGGGCGTCGGTGTCGGCGGCGGCGCCCTGCTCGCCACCCTCGCGGGCCTCTGGATCGCGCAGCGGGCGATGCGCCCGATCGCCGGCCTGACGGCGACAGCGCGGGAGATCGCAACCACCCGTGACCCGTCGCTGAGCATGCCCGCAGCCGAATGCCGAGGACGAGGTGGCCGAGCTCGCCCGGACGCTCGACTCGATGCTCCACGAGCTCGACGCGGCACGGACCGAGTCCCAGCAGATGGTCCAGGCACAGCGCGAGTTCATCGCCGATGCTTCGCACGAGCTGCGAACGCCGCTCACAAGCATCCTCGCGAACCTCGAGCTGCTCCAGGAGCGCCTCGAGGCCGGAGGCGGCGACGAGAGCGAGATGGTCGACTCCGCGCTGCGCTCCTCGCGGCGGATGCGCCGGCTCGTCGCCGACCTCCTGATGCTCGCCCGCGCGGATGCCGGTCGAGTCGGCGAGCGGACGCCGTGCGATCTGGTTGAGATCGCCGCGGCCGCCGTGGACGAGGTCCGCCCGGTTGCCGACGGCCACCGGCTCGAGCTCGACGACCGACGGACCGGTTCCGATCTCGGGCAACCCCGACGAGCTCCACCGGCTCACCGTCAACCTGCTCGACAACGCCGTCCGCCACACCCCGCCCGGGTCCACCGTCGAAGTCAGCGTCGCTCGGCGCGACGGCCAGGCGGTACTCGAGGTCGCCGACGACGGCCCCGGCCTCCCCGAGGGCATGGAAGAACAGGTCTTCTCCCGCTTCGTCCGCGGCGGCGGCCCCGCCGACCTCGCCATGGACTCGGGCACCGGGCTCGGCCTGGCGATCGTCCGGGCGGTCGCGACCTCGCACGGGGGCACGGTTTCCGCGGGCAACGACCCCGACAGGGGCGCCCGGTTCACGGTCACGCTGCCGGCCTCAGAGGCGCCCGTGGAGGCTCCTAACAAACTCTCAGCGAACGTTTAGGGTTCATTTACATCGGAGACCTACTCTCGTTCCTACGGACGAGACACAGCTCGCCGGATCCCCCGGACTCCCCCGATCACGGCGAGCCCTTGGCACTCGAAGCCAAGCTAAAGGCCCGCCGGCTCTTCCCCCTCCCTGAGAGCCGGCGGGCCGTTTTTTCGGGCGCTCCGCGCTTGATATCCGGCTCAAATCAGTGCGCTGAAGAGCGATCGCAGGATGGCGCTGATGTCAGCGAGCCATCCGGCTGCGATCGGAGTGTCCGGGGCCGGCGTTGGACAGAGGGACGCGAGCTTGCGCGCAGACGCCTCATCGCTCAGCAGAGAAGTCGAGGTCGAGATCGTGTTTTCGGCAATCGGTCGGCCAGAACCGTCGAGACCCAGCACCCGAACTGGCTCGCCTGCGCATACAGCGCGGGAATCGATTGCAAGAGCGAAATAGCTGAAACGGGCCGAGCCCAAGCGCGCGATCCAGTCGCCCATGATCGGCATCACGGGAGCGCTCGAGACTGACCTGGTCCCTGCCAACGCCACGCTAGCGACATCCTCAGTCACTATCCCGACGATTGTCAGTCGGCCCGAGTCGCCGACTTGCACTGCCCGAACGGGATTCACCGTTGGCTGTCCGCCCGATGCGCTACTAGAACACGTGTCTCCGCCTTCGCCATTCATGAGGCTGAGGTAGGTGCAGAGGTATGGCTCCCCGCCAATCCCCTCAGGACCCGCAGCAATCTGAAACGCGTTGTCCGGCCCCGCCGGCGGACACCCGATCACCTCGCCCGGTTCTGTGAGGAATCGATCTCGATCTCGAGGAAGCTTGTACAGGTCCGTGACGATCAACGGACCCCCTGGCTCACATGTGCGCTCCACGATGTGGGCGATGTCGTAGCCGGCGGCCGCAGGCGCCGGAGCGGCGGCCAGCCAGATCAGCACCGCGGGCAGTCCGGCCATCCGGCGGAGCTTCTCCACGCGTGGGATACGGACCGGCCAGCGACGAAGGTCCATTTCCGTTCAAACGCGGTCGCTGATAACCGCGGATTTCGCGGCTAACAGCGACCGGAATGCGCGTTCGGTGGAACGCCCGCCGAGCGCCCGCCGACTCAGACCTCGACGACGACCGGTAGGACCATCGGGCGGCGGCGGAGGCGCTCGTAGATGAACTCGGCGACGTCGTCGTGGATGTCCTCCTGGAGGAGCGCCGCTTCGCGGACACCGTCGCCGGAGGCGTCGGCGAGGGCGTCGGTCACGACCTCGCGGACGTCCTCGATCAGCTCGAGCGCCTCGTCGCCCTCGATGAATGGGACGCCGCGGAAGATCACCTCGGGGCTCGCGACGGACTCGCCGTTGTCGGACGAGACGGTCGCGACGACGATCAGGACGCCGTCGCCCGACAGGGCGCGGCGGTCGCGCAGGGCGACGTCGTCCGGGTCGCCGATGTCGACGCCGTCGACAAAGATCATGCCCGCGTGGAAGTCCTCGGTGAACCGGGCTCCGGAGTCGTCGATGTCGAGCGCGACCCCGTTCCGGCCCTTGAAGATGCGGTCGGGCTCGATCCCCACCGCCTCCGCCAGCTCGGCGTGCAGGTGGATCCGCTTGTGGTCGCCGTGGAACGGGAAGACGTAGCGCGGCCGGGTCAGGTTCAGCATCAGCTTCAGCTCCTCGCGCGAGCCGTGGCCGGAGACGTGGATCGGGGCATCGGCGGCCGTGACCACGGTCGCACCGATCTCGTAGATCTTGTCGATCGTCTCGTTGACCGAGCGCTCGTTCCCGGGGATTGCAGTCGCCGAGAAGATGATCGTGTCGCCGGAGTGGAGCTCGACGTCGCGGTGGTCGTTGAACGCCATCCGGCGCAGGGCCGAGAGCGGCTCGCCCTGGCTTCCGGTGCTGATCGCAATCACCTTGTGCTCGGGGAAGTCCTCAATCTCCTTGGGCTGGATCAGGATCCCGTCCGGCGCGTTCGCGATACCCAGGTTCGATGCGATGTTGAAGTTCTTGCGCATCGAGCGGCCGACGAGGGCGACCTTGCGGTCGAGGCCCGCAGCCGCGTCGATCACCTGCTGGACCCGGTGCACGTTCGACGCGAAACAGGTCACGATGATCCGTCCCTCGCAGTCCGCGAACACTTGGGAGAGCGCCGGACCGACCGTGGCCTCCGAGGGGACCACGCCCGGACGGTCCGCGTTGGTCGAGTCTCCGCAGAGGCACAGCACGCCCTCCGAGCCCAGCTCCGCGAGGCGCGCGATGTCGGCCGGCCGGCCGTCGATCGGGGTCTGGTCGAAGCGATAGTCGCCGGTCACGAGGACCGCTCCGAGCGGCGTGTGTAGCGCGACCGCGCGGGCGTCGGGGATCGAGTGCGACATGTGGATCGTTTCGATCTCGAACGGGCCCGCCGTGACCCGCTCCCCGGCCTCGAGGACCTTGAGCGGCGCGTCGCGGATCTTCCGCTCCTCGAGCTTCGAGCGCACGAGCCCCAGGGTCAGCGGGCCGCCGTAGATCGCCTCGGGGATACCGAGCTCGCGCAACACGTACGGAAGCGCGCCCACATGGTCCTCGTGGCCGTGCGTGAGCACGATCGCGTCGATGTCCTCGGCCCGCTCGCGCAGGCTGGTGAAATCCGGGAGGACCAGGTCGATTCCGAGCATCTCCGCCGTGGGGAACATCACCCCGGCGTCCACGATCACGATCCGGCCGTCGCTCTCGACGGCGGTCATGTTCTTGCCGATCTCCCCCAGGCCGCCCAGCGGGAGGATCCGAACCGCTGTCACGCGGTGGGCACCGCTTCGAGCGCCCCGCGGACCTGGGCCCTCTCGGCGTCGCTGGCCGACACCATCGGGAGGCGGAGCGCGCCGCCGATCAGCCCTTCCGCCTCGAGCGCCGCCTTGATCGACACGGCGGGCGGCGCGCCGGCGATCGCCTCGTAGAGCGGGCGCAGCTCGTCCTCGATCGCTCGAGCCCGATCGTGGTCGCCCTCGGTCGCGGCGTCGTAGATCGCCCGCATCCGCGGCCCCACGAGGTGGGACGCCACCAGGATGCCGCCGGTCCCGCCGACCTCGAGGCAGCGCGCGAAGATGTCGTCGTTTCCGGCGAGCACGTCGAGGCCCTCGATCGGCCCCATGTCGTCGTTGTTCGCCTGCTTCACTGCGACCACGTTGGGCAGCTCGGCCGCCAGCGACGCGAGCAGGACCGGGGGAAGGTTGATGACGGCGCGCGAGGGAATGTTGTAGAGGACGACCGGGGTTTCGCCGGCGGCCTCGGCGACCGCGGCGAAGTGGGCACGCAAGCCCGCCTCGTTCGGCTTGTTGTAGTACGGCGTGACCACCAGCAGGCCATGGGGGCCGAGCCGGGTCGCCTGCTTCGTGAGATCGGCGCTGTGGCGCGTGTCGTTGGATCCGGTGCCGAGGATCACGGTCGCGTCGTCCCCCACCTCTTCCAGGATCGCCTCGCAGAGCCGCAGCTTCTCGCCGTCGTCGAGAGTCGGCGATTCGCCGGTGGTGCCCGCGACGACCACGCCGTGCGACCCGTGCTCGACGAGGTACGAGGCGAGCGAGCGGGCGCGCTCGAGGTCGATTGAGCCGTCGTCGGTGAACGGCGTCACCATCGCCGTGATCACGCCCGAGAAGTGCGGCATGCGCTGATTATCCCCGATCGAGCAGGGGCTCGAGACCGACCGTGAACGGGTCCGGGAGCGAGCCCACCTCGCGCAGCGCCAGCAGGACGCCGGGCATGAAGGAGCTGCGGTCGAGCGAGTCGTGGCGGATCGTGAGCGTCTGGCCCTCGGCGCCCAGGATCACCTCATGATGCGCGACGAGGCCCGGCAGGCGCACCGAATGGATCGGATCGTGGACGTTCCCGCCGGCCGCGGCGATCAGCTCGGCGGTGCGCTTCGCGGTCCCGGAGGGCGCATCGAGCTTGCGGTCGTGGTGAAGCTCGACGATCTCGGCCTCGGGCATGTGCACGGCCGCCTCCGCAGCGAAGCGCATCATCAGCACGGCGCCGATCGCGAAGTTCGGAACGACGAGCACGTTCGCCCCTCCTCCGGCCGCGGCCTCGCGCAGCGGCCCGAGGTCGAAGCCGGTGGTCCCGACCACCGCGTGGACGCCCGCGACGAGTGCGGCTCGGACATTGTCCGGGGCGGCGTCGGGCGTCGTGAAGTCGAGCAGCACGTCGGCGTCGCCCAGCAGGTCCGCGATCTCCACCCCTAGCGTGGGATCGGCGCGACCGGCCACCTCCAGGTCGTCAGCCGCCTCAATCGCCTCGCAGCTCGTCGCGCCCATCCGGCCCGCGGCGCCGGCGACGACGACGCGCGTCATGTCACCAGGGCGTCAGAGACGGCGGCCGCGGCGGTGCGGAAGCAGTCCTCGTCCTGGCCGATGCAGGCCGCCGAGAACCGACCTGGGTCGTAGAACTCGGCCGCGAACTCAGCGACGCCGTCCTCCGAGACCGCGTCGACGCGCGCCAGCATCTCGTCGATCGAGAGGAGCGGCGTGCCGAACAGGATCGACCGCGCGATGCGCGACATCCGCGACGCGCTCGACTCCATGCTCAACACCATCCTCCCCTTCACGTGCTCCTTCGCCCGGTCGAGCTCGTCGCCACGGATCCCGTCGTCCCGCAGGGCAGCGAGCTCGCGCCCGATGATCTCGCACGCTTCCGCGACGTTGTCCTGGCGGGTCCCGACGTACATCGCGACCGTGCCGCGATCCAGGTACTGCTCCGAGTAGGAGCCGACCGAATAGGCGAGGCCGCGCTTCTCACGCACCTCGCGGAAGAGCCGTGACGAGACCGAGCCGCCGAACGCCGAGTCGACGACGGCGAGGGTGAAGCGCCGCTCGTCCGCGCGGGCGATGCCCGGCGCGCCGAAGCAGATGTGGAACTGCTCGGTGTCCTTCGAGTGGAAGCGGAGCCGCCGCTCGTCGGCGGGGTCGTCGCCGTTGGGGACGGGAACGGTGCCCGCGGGCGGCTCCACGAGGCGCTCGGCCAGGGCCACGATCCGATCGTGCTCGAGGTGGCCCGCGGCGGCGACCACCAGGTTGCCGGCGACGTAGCGGCCGCTGTGGTACTCGGCGATCTTTGGGATCGGGATCGAAGCGATCACGTCCGCCTCGCCGAGCACGCGACGGCCAAGAGCGTGCTCGCCGTAGACCGCCTCCGCGAGGAAGTCGTGGACGCGGTCCGACGGCTCGTCCTCGTACATCGCGATCTCTTCGAGCACGACCTCGCGCTCGGAGTCGATGTCGGGGAACGTCGGCTCGAGCATCATCTCGGCCATCAGGTCGAACGCGTCCTCGGTGTGCTCGTCGAGGAACCGGGCGTGGATGTGCGTCGATTCCTTGCTGGTCGCCGCGTTGGCCGCGGCGCCCATGCCGTCAAAGCGCTCCGAGATCTCGATCGCCGAGTAACGCTCCGTGCCCTTGAACAGCAGGTGTTCGAGGAAGTGCGAGAGGCCCTCCTGGCCCGGGCCCTCGTCACGAGACCCCGTGCGAGTCCAGAGCCCGAGGGCCACGGATCGCACCGAGGGCACTGCCTCGGTTACGACCCGTACGCCGTTCGGAAGCTCCGTGAGCCGGGTGTTCTCGGGCAGATCGCTCAAAGGAGCGAGACTAGCGCCGGCCGCCACGCTCACGGTCGCGGCCACCGCGACCGCCGCCGTCGAGGCGCTCACGCCCGCGACCACCGCGGCCGCCGCCGTTCCCGCGGCCGCCGCCGCCCATCGTGGGATCGCCGGTGCCTTCCTTCGCCAGCTCCTCTGGCGTCTTGCCGGCGATCGACGGGTCGTCGGAGAGCCGCAGGCCGATCCGGCCGCGCTCGCGGTCGACCTCGACCACGGTTACCTCGATCTCGTCGCCCGAGCTCAACACGTCCTCGACCGCGCCGACTCGCTCGCCGGGCTTCACGTTCGAGATGTGCAGCAGGCCGTCGGTGCCCTTGACGAGCTCGACGAAGGCGCCGAAGGTCGTGGTCTTCACGACCTTGCCCTTGAACTGGTCGCCGACCTCGGCCTCGCGGGTCATCGACTCGATCCTCGCGATACAGGCATCGACCTGCGCACCGGTGGGCGCGTAGACCCGGACGGTGCCGTCGTCGTCGATGTCGATCTCGGCCTCGAACTCCTCCTGCATGCCGCGGATCGTCTCGCCGCCCTTGCCGATCACGGCCCCGATCTTCTCGGGGTCGATCTTGATCGTCTCGATGCGCGGCGCGAACTCGGACATCTGCTCGCGCGGACCGTCGATCGCCTCGGCCATCTTTCCGAGGATGAACAGCCGGCCCTGGCGAGCCTGCTCGAGCGCGTCGCGCAGGATGTCGAACGTGACGCCGGTGATCTTGATGTCCATCTGCAGTGCGGTGATGCCCTCGGACGTGCCGGCGACCTTGAAGTCCATGTCGCCGAGGTGGTCCTCGACGCCGGCGATGTCGGTCAGGACGATGTAGTCCTCGTCCTCCTTGATCAGCCCCATCGCAACGCCCGCGACCGGTGCGGAGACCGGCACGCCGCCTGCCTGGAGCGCCATCGAGGAGGCGCAGACCGAGCCCATCGACGACGAGCCGTTCGACTCGAGTGTCTCGGAGACGATCCGGAGCACGTATGGGAAGTCCTCCTCGCCCGGGATCGTCGCGGCCAGCGCCCGCTCGGCAAGCGCGCCGTGGCCGATGTCGCGGCGCTTCGGGCCGCGCATGAACCCGGCCTCGCCCACCGAGAACGGAGGGAAGTTGTAGTGGTGGAAGAACGTCTTGCGCTCCTGGAGGCCGAGGTTGTCGACCTTCATGTCCATCCGGGTGGTGCCGAGCGCAACGTTCGAGAGGATCTGCGTCTCGCCGCGAGTGAACAACGCCGAGCCGTGCACGCGCGGAGCGACGTCCACTTCGCACTCGATCGGCCGGATCTCGTCCTGGGCGCGGCCGTCGGGGCGCTTCTTCTCGACCGCGATCCGGTGCCGAATCGTGTCCCTCTCGAGCTTGGCGAACGCCCTGGCCACCTCGGCCTTGCGCTCGGGGTTCTCCTCCTCGCCCTCGCCCGTCGCGGCGTAGGTCTCGAGGACCTCCTCCTCGACGGCGGCGATCGCGTCCTGGCGGGCGAGCTTCTCAGCGACCTGGGTCGCCTCGTCGAGCTTTGCGCCGTGCGAGCCCTTGATCGAGGCGATCAGCTCCTCGTCGACCGCCGGGGCCTCGACCTCACGCTTCTCCTTGCCGGCCTTCTGGGCCAGCTCGTCGAAGACGGCGACGATCTTCTTGATCTCGCCGTGGGCGATGTCGAGGGCGTCGAGCACTTCGGCCTCGGTCACGAACTTCGCGCCGCACTCGACCATCAGGATCGCCTCGTCGGTACCGGAGACGACCAGGTCCATGTCGAGGTCGTCCCAGTCCTCCTCCGAGGGGTTGACGACGAAGTCGCCGTCGAGCTTGCCGATCCGGACGGCGCCCACATGCTTCGGCAGCGGGATGTCCGAGACGGCGATCGCGGCGGAGGCGCCGTTCATCGCGAGGATGTCGTAGGGGTGCTCGTGCTCGGCCGACATCGTCTGGCAGACGATCTGCGTCTCGTAGTGCCAGCCCTTCGGGAAGAGCGGGCGGATCGGCCGGTCGATCATTCGCGCGGTGAGCGTCGCCTTCTCGCCGGCGCGAGCCTCGCGCCTGAAGAACGAGCCGGGAATCTTGCCGACCGCGTAGTGCCGTTCCTCGACGTCCACCGTCAGCGGCAGGAAGTCAACATCGCGGAGGTTGCCGACCGTCGCGGTCGAGAGGACCATCGTGTCCCCCGCGCGTACGACAACCGCACCGCTGGCCTGGCGGGCCAGCTTGCCGGTCTCGAAGGAAATCTCGCCGTCGCCGATCTGAACCGAGACCCGGCTCACGTCAAACATGCTCATGTATTCCTGTTTCCCATCTGATCGCCCGGTGGCGACCCTGTAGCTTCGATCGTTGGATCGCGCGTGATGTTACAGGGGTGCGACCGCGCCGCCGGGGCGCGCACGATCTGTCGCCGGGCGCGTCGGCCGCTCAGTCGTAACCGGCTGCGTCGACCTGCCGGAACCTTGCCCCGGGGGTGTCGCTCACCTGGCCGACCTCGTCGGATCCCCAGCAGATGACCCTGTCGTTGGGCTTGATCCCGCAGCTGTGGGCGCCACCGACGGAGAGCGAGCGGAAGTCGGCCGTCGGTGTGCCAGCCACCGTGTTGTAGCTGTCGTCGCCCCAGCAGACGACCTTGTCGTTGAGCCTGAGGCCGCAGCTGTGCTCGTAGCCGGCGCCGGCCGAACGGAAGTCCGCGGTCGGCACGTCGTCGAAATAGCCGTACGAGTCATCTCCCCAGCAGACGATCTTGTCGTTGCGCTTGACGGCGCAAGCGTGGTAAGCGCCGATGTTGACCGAGCGGAGGTTCGCCGTCGGCGCGTCGCTCACCAGGTTGGAGGCGTCGTCGCCCCAGCAGACGAGCTTGTCGTTGCGCTTGATGCCACATGCTGTGTTGCTGCCGGCATTGACCGAGCGGAGGTTCGCCGTGGTCGCGTCGCTCACCTGGCCCTCGTCGTCGTCGCCCCAGCACTTGACCTTGTCGTTGGGCTTGACGCCGCAGGCGTAGTGGCCGCCCGCACTGATTGTGCGGAGGTTTGCCGTGGGCGCGTCGCTCAACTGGCCGTAGCCATCGTCGCCCCAGCACTTGACCTTGTCGTTGAGCCTGATGCCGCACGTGAAGTCGTAGCCGCCGCTGACCGATCGGAAGCTCGCCGACGGCGGTGTCGCCTGGCCCGCGTCATCTTGCCCCCAGCAGGCGACCTTGTCGTTGAGCTTGACGCCGCAGACGTGGCGCGAGTTGTGGCTTGCCGACGCCGCGGACGCGGCGGCGAGCAGCGCACCGCAAGCCAGCGCGAGGCTCAGCCCAAGACCCCGCCGGCCGATTGCCGACCTCGAATCCGCCCTCGCATCTACCATGCCCCGCTCTCCTCCCGATCGCTCTCCCTGCACGCCAAGTTACTCACTGGCGCCACGCGGCGCAACCGCGATTACGGCAGCAGGCGCGCGCAGTGCTGGCTAGCGGCGCAGGCCGAGGTCGGCGACGACCTGGCGGTACCGGTCGAGGTCCGCGCGCTCGAGGTAGCGCAAAAGCCGGCGGCGCTTGCCGACCAGCATCAGGAGGCCGCGGCGCGAGTGATGGTCCTTGGTGTGGGAGCGCAGATGCTCGGTCAGCTCGTTGATCCGCTCCGTGAGGAGCGCGATCTGGACCTCGGCGGAGCCGGTGTCGCCCTCGGAGCGGCCGAACTTCTCGATCAGCTCCTGCTTTCTTTCCTGCGTGAGGCTCATGCGCGGCGGCCTAGGATAACTACCTGCCAGGAGCAAGCTCCTGTCAGGGTGGGCTAAGGGCCGCGGAAGTTCGCGGTTATCCCCCGGGCGTCTTCGACGTCCTGCTTGATGGCCGCGATCAGCTCCTCGACCGACGGGAAGCGCTTCTCGCCGCGCAGGCGGGCGATGAACGCGACCCGGAGGGTCTGGCCGTAGAGATCGCCTTCCCAATCGATCAGGTATGGCTCGATCAGCAGCCCGCGGCCGGTCTCGAACATCGGCCTGACGCCGACGTGGATCGCCGCCGGGCGGCCGTTCGCGAAGCCCGCATAGACGCCGTGGCCCGGATGAACCAGGTCGTCGGCGGGCACCAGGTTGGCGGTCGGGAAGCCGAGCTCGCGGCCGCGCTTGTCGCCCTCGACGACGGTTCCCTCATAGAGGAACGGCGCGCCGAGGCATCGCATCGCCGTCTCGACATCACCCACCTCGATCAATGCTCGGATCCGGCTCGAGGAGACGGTCTCGCCATCGACCTCGACCAGCGGCACGACCCGGGTCTCGAATTCGTCCCGCGCGGCGAGCATGCGGTGGTCGCCGGCCGCCTTGGCGCCGAAGCGGAAGTTCTCGCCGACCGAGACATGGGTGGCGCCGAGCTGCTCGTTCAGGACGTGCTCGATGAACTCGTCGGCGGTCCGCTTCGAGAACTCGCGGTCGAACGGGATCACGACGAGCTCTGAGACGCCGAGGCCGTCGATGACGTCGCGCTTCGCGGCGAAGGGCATGATCAGCTTCGGCGCCGCCTCCGGGGCGATCACCTTGACCGGGTGGGGCTCGAAGGTCAGCACCGTGTCGGCCCCCTCGATCACCTTGCGGTGACCGACGTGGACGCCGTCGAAGGTTCCGATCGCGACTCGCCGCGGGCGCGGCTTCGCGTCGGGGAGCTGCGTCACCTCGATCGTCATCGGCCGCGAACTCTAGGCAGTCGTAGCCTGGACCCGCGCAAGCGCGTCCGGGAGCGGGATCGGGAGCTTGCCCGCCTCGTCGACCGAGAACGGGCCGATCGCGAGCCGGCGAAGCTCGAGACAGTAGGCATCGCCGAGGTCGGCGATCAGGCTCCGCACGTACGTTCCGGACGCGCACTCGATCTCGTACTCGGCCCGGTCACCCTCGCGCCAGAGCTCCTCGAACCGGTGGACGGTGACCTGGCGGGGCGGCATCTCGACGTCCTCGCCGCGCCGCGCCCGCTTGTAGGCGCGCACGCCACCGACCTTCACCGCCGAGTACGCCGGGGGGCGTTGGTGGACCTCGCCGGTCGGCAGCTCGAGCGGCCCCTCGGGTACGACGCCGGTCTCGGTGATCTCCCCCTCGGGGTCGCCTGTCGTCGAGACCGCTCCGAACCGGGCGATCGTCCGATAGGTCTTCGGGAGGGCCATGAACCGCGCCTGCTCCCGGGTCGCCTCGCGCTCGAGGAGGACGATGAGGAGGCCCGTGGCGAAGGGGTCGAGCGTGCCCGCGTGGCCGGTCTTGACCTCCCGCTCGCGCTTGACGCGCGCGACGACGTCATGCGAGGTGACTCCCGCCGGCTTGTCCACCAGGAGGACGCCCGGATCAGCCAAGCTGCTTGGCGACCTGCTCGCGCAGGAACTCGACGAGCACGTGGTATTCGAGGTCGGTACCGAAGCCGGCGGCGCGCATGTGGCCGCCTCCCCCCTGCTCCCTCGCGATCGCAGAAACGTCCACCGCGCCGTCGGAGGAGCGCAGGCTGACCTTGCGCGCAGTCCTGCCGCCGTCGGTCTTGTCCCGCACGACGCCGGCCACGACCGTGCCCTCGAGCGCGCGCACGTGGTCGATGATGCCCTCGGTGAGCAGATCCGAGGCTCCCGTCGCCGCATAGTCCTCACGCGAGATGTAGGTGAGGGCAAGGCGACCGTCGTCGAAGCGCTCGATCTTCTCGATCGCGCGGGCGACGAGCTTCGCCTTCTCGATCGGCACCCGCTCATACAGCCGCCGGTAGATCTCGTCGACGTTCACCCCGGCCTCGATCAGCTCGGCAGCCATGCGATGCGAGTCGGGATCCGTGTTCTCGTACATGAACTTGCCGGTGTCGGTGACGAGGCCGACGTAGAGGGCGGTCGCGATCTCGCGGGTGACGCGCAGGTCGAGCAGCTTCGCGAGTCGCCAGATGATCTCGGCCGTGCACGAGGCCTCGGTGTCGACCAGGTTGACGGTCCCGAACAGCGTGTTGTCGTGGTGGTGGTCGATGTTGAGGATGTGGGTGCCGTCGCGCTGGAGGAAATCGACCGGCATCCGGTCGATGTTCCCGCAGTCGAGAAAGACCAGCGTCCGGTCCTCGACGTCGGCCGGCGCCTCGTGGAACACGTCGGTCAGCGGCAGGAAGCGGTACTCGAGCGGCAGTGGGAACTCCTTCGCCGCCAGGAACATCACCGAGTCCTTGCCCAGCTGCCCGAGCAACTGGTGCAGCGCGAGGAGCGAGCCGAGGGCATCACCGTCCGGCCCCTCGTGCGTCGTCAGGAGGAACCGGTCGCCGTCTCGAATCTCCGCTACGACGCGTTCGAGATCGGTAGCGGTGGTTGGGAGCGAGGCGCTCACTCCTCCAGCAGCCTTGTCAGGCGCTGGCCGCGCTCCGGCGTGTCGTCGTAGCGGAACGTGAGCGTCGGGGTCCGCTTCATGCGCGTCTCGCGGGCGATGGCCGACTGCAGGACGCCGTGAGCGGACGCGAGCGCCTTGAGCGTCGACTCACGCGCCGCCTCGTCGCCGAGCACGCTGACGTAGACCCGCGCGGAGCGCAGGTCGGGGCTTGTCTCTACTGCCGTCACGGTCACGAATCCGATGCGCGGGTCCTCGAGCTCGCTCGAGATCGAGTCCCCGATCACCTCTCGCATGACCTCGTTGACACGCCTCATGCGCTCGGTGGCCATGGTCAACTGAGCATAACCGCGTGCCTGCGCCCCACGTGGGCGATCCCGTGCGGCGGCTAGGCGATGATCCCGGTGAGTCTGCCGTCCTGGCAGAAGTACTTGCTCGAGGCGTCGTATGAGCGCGGGCCCCAGACTCCGACCGGATACGCGCTCAGGAGCTGTCCCTCCGGACTCTGCAGCGCATATAGGTGCGTGTAGTCCGGGCGGTAGCTGATCTGAGCGATTTCGAACGACCCTCCGTGCCTCAGGACACGACGGGCCTGCTCGGCGAAGACGCCGTCGAGCGCCGCCTCGCGGGGGTTGTCGGCACCGCGCGGCGGCCCGACGAGGCTGGCCTGGAGTTCCACGGCGAGCCTGCAGTCGTCCTGCCGCGACCTTCCCCAGGCCTCCGGGAACGTCCGCGACGTGATCCTCCAACCGCCCTGGTCGGAGTTGCGCAACGAGACGACCTCACGGGTTCGTCCGGCCGTGATTCGGGCCTTCGCGCTCAGGTCGCCTCCGGCCCGGCGATCGAGGACGATTGCCTCGACGACCAGGTCGTACGCGTCCTCGCCGCCCGCCGCCGCGATGATCGCCGCGGGCGAGTTCGCATCGTCGCGCTCGCAGAAGCGTACGCCGCCGTTGTCGGTGTCATAGCCACGGTTCTCCTCGACGGCGAAGACATCGCGACATGCGAGCCCGGCGTCGTCGGCGAGAACGGTTTCCTCCCAGCGCTCGAGGATCGAAGCGACCGCCGCGCGCTCGCCCTCGTAGCGCGCGGTCGAGTCCACGCGTTCCGGGACGGACTTGGCCGGCCCGTCGTCGTCCGAGCCGAGACACCCGGGCAGCAGGGCCACGCAAACCGCTGCCGCGGCCCCGAGCCCGTTTCGCGCGCGAGGCGAGGGTCCCATCACATCGATTCTCCAGCCCAACTACGTGCCGGCGCCGAATTGATCACACGCCAGGCGGAGGGCTCTCACTCCCGAATGTCGTCGAGTGTCTGCAGCGTACGGTCGAACACGCAGCCGTCCGGGCAGCGTGACTCGATGAACCGCTGGACCTCGTCGGCCCGGTCACCGACGGCGCCGTCGCCGACCAGGGCGATCACCAGGGTCGAGCGCTGCCAGGTGTCGTGGCCCTCGGTCTCGGCGACCGCGGCACCGAAGCGCTGGCGCAGCCCCTCCTTGAGCGACTTCAGGTGCTTGCGCTTGCCCTTGAGGTCCTGCGACTCGCCGAAGTGCAGACGGGCCTCGATCAGGCAGACGAAGGGGCGCACGGGTGCGCTTCAGCCCTGAGGGGGATCGGGGCCGAAGCGCTCGTCGAGAAGTCTGAGCAGCGCCTGGGTGTGCGCACGCAGCGCATCGCGTTGATCGGCCATCTCCATCTGCATGGCGCGACGTTGGTCCTCGATCTCCCCCTGGAGGAGCTGGAGTGCCCCAATCGCCTCCTGGGTGATCTTGACGTGGCGCTCCGTGATCGCGTCGATGAAGGTCTTCATGTCAACGTCACGCTGCATCCAGCGCTCGCGCTCCTGCTCCCAACGGCGCTCGATCCGGTCGATCCGCTCGACGACGTCCGCGCTTGCCATTAAGCGGATTGTCGCAGGCGAAACCGCGCGAAACGCGCGCGCGGCGCGCTAGCTGTCGAGCGTCTGCTCGACCTGCTTGGTCTTGAAGACCTCGAGGATGTCGCCGACCTTGATGTCGGCGAAGCCCTGTAGCACGATGCCGCATTCCAGGCCGGCCTCGACCTCGCTGACGTCGTCCTGGAAACGGCGAAGGGAGCCGATGCGCCCGGTCCAGGCGACGGTGCCGTCGCGGATCAGGCGGACCTCGCCGTCACGGGTCACCTTGCCGTCGGTCACCTCGCAGCCGGCGATCATGCCGACGCGCGAGGCCTTGAAGGTCTGCTTGACCTCGGCCTGGCCGAGCGTCTCCTCGACATCGACGGCCTCGAGCATGCCCTCCATCGCGGCGCGGAGCTCCTCGGTGACCTTGTAGATCACCGAGTAGGTGCGAATCTCGACGCCCTCCTGGTCGGCTGCGCGGCGGGCGTCGGCCAGCGGCCTGACGTTGAAGCCGATGATGATCGCGTCCGAGGCGGCGGCCAGCATCACGTCCGACTCGTTGATGCCGCCCGCAGCGGCGCGGATCACATTGATCCGGACCTGCTCCTGCGGGACCTTCGCAAGCTCGTCCTGGAGCGCCTCGAGGGAGCCCGACACGTCCGCCTTGAGGACGATGTTCAGCTCCTTGATGACGCCCTCCTGGGCCTTGGCGAAGACCTCGTCGAGCGTGACCCTGCGCTGGGTGCGGCGGGCCAGCGCCTCGGTCTTCAGGCGGTGGGCGCGCTCGCCGGCGAGTTGCCGGGCGCGGCGGTCGTTCTCGACGACCTCGACGCGCTCGCCGGCTTCGCAGACGCCGTCGAACCCGAGCACCTCGACCGGGTCGCCGGGGCCGGCGGCCTCGACGCGAGCGCCTGTGTGGTCCTGCATCGCGCGGACCTTGCCCCACTGCGAGCCGGCGACCACTGCGTCGCCGACGTGGAGCGTGCCGCGCTGGACGAGCACCGTGCAGACGGGGCCGCGGCCCGGGTCGAGGTGGGACTCGATCACCGATCCGGACGCCTCCGCCTCGGGGTTCGACTTGAGCTCCTCGACCTCGGCAACCAGCAGGATGTTCTCGAGCAGCTCGTCGAGGCCCTCCTTGGTCTTGGCAGAGACGTTGGAAAAGATCGTGTCGCCGCCCCAGTCCTCCGGGTTCAGGCCCTGGTTTGCGAGCTCGCCCTTGACCTTGTCGACGTTCGCGCCCTCGACGTCGATCTTGTTGACGGCGACGATGATCGGCACCTCGGCGGCTCGCGCGTGGTCGATCGCCTCCACCGTCTGCGGCATCACGCCGTCGTCGGCCGCGACCACGAGCACGACGATGTCGGTCACGTCGGCGCCGCGGGCGCGCATCGCCGTGAAGGCCGCGTGGCCCGGCGTATCGATGAAGCTGATCGTCCTGCCGTCCTGGCTCACCTGGTAGGCGCCGATGTGCTGGGTGATCCCGCCGGCCTCGCCCGCCACGACCTCGGTCTGGCGGATCGCATCGAGCAGGGAGGTCTTGCCGTGGTCGACGTGGCCCATGATCGTCACCACCGGCGGCCGCGGCTCGAGCTCGTCTTCGGAGTCCTCGTAGACGACCTCCTCGACCGTCTCCTCGGCAGCGCTCACGACCTCGACCTTCTGGTCGAACTCGCCGGCGAGGACTGTGATCGTCTCGTCGGGAAGCGTTTGGGTGAGGGTCGCCATCTCGCCGAGCTGCATCAGCTTCTTGATCACCTCGGCGCTCGAGTGGCCGAGGGTCTCCGCGACCTCGCGGACCGTGGCGCCTGACGGGATCGTGAGGACCTCGGGCTCGAGCTCGACGACCGGCGCCTTCTCGGGCGGCTCGTCGAGGAACGGGCGGCGCCTGCGGCCACCGCGGCGGCGCGGCGGGCGCTGCGGAGGCGGCGGACCCATCGAATCGCGGCGCGATGCCTGCGAGTCGATGACGACGCGCCGGCGCTTGCCGGCCTTCGCGCCGGCGCCCGAGGAGGCACCGTCGGGCGCGGGCCGGACAGGCCGGACCGGGCGCTGTGCCTGGCCGTTGCCGTCCTGGGGGGCGGCGGGCTTCTCCTGCGTTGCGGCGGCCTGCGGCTTTGCGGGCGCCGCGGCCTTGACCGGCTCCTCAGCGGCGGACTTTGCGGGCGCGCCGCCGCCGAGCGCCTTCGCGGCGACGTCCTCCTCGACGCTCGACGCGGCCGCGGTCACCTCGATGCCGGCGGCCTGAAGCTTCGCGAGGACCTCCTTGCTGGTGAGGCCTCGCTCCTTGGCGATCTCGTGAACCCGCTTCTTCGCCATCAAACCTCCGACGGCTCTTCCTCGGACTTGGGCACGCCGTCCGTGGGCGCTTCCTCGGCGGCGGGTGCCTCCTCGGCGGCGGGCTCCTCCGCAGCCACAGGCTCCGCGGGCTCCTCGTCCTCCGGCTCATCGTCTGCTTCGGCCTGCGGCTCCTCGGCCGTCTCGACCTCGGGGTCTTCAGTCTCGACCTCGGGCTCCTCAGCCTCGACCTCGGCGGCGGGCTCCTCGGCCTCAGCCTCCTCGGCCACAGCCTCGTCGCTCGGCTCCTCGGCTTCGTCAGCCGGAGCCTCCTCGGCAGGCTCCTCCACGGACGCCTCGGCGCGCTTGACCAGTTCGGCGACCTGCGCATCGTCGGCGTCCGGGTCGGCGAGGATCTGAACGTCCTCGTCGGTCAGCGAGCTGACGACAGTCACCTGGTTGGTGCCGAACCGCACCAGCGCTTGGTGCTGCGGCAGGCCGCAGAAGCGTGAGCCCTCGAGCGATGCGTTCGGGCAACGGCGGCCGGCGGAGAGCACCGCGGCGCAGCGGCCGTCGTCGACCTCGCCCTCCTCGATGTCGCCGACGTCCTCGTGGCTGAAGTCGGTCTCGGACTTGATGTCGACCTTCCAGCCGGTCAGCTTCGCGGCCAGGCGGGCGTTCTGGCCCTCGCGCCCGATCGCGAGCGAGAGCTGGTCGTCGGGAACGATGACCGTGGCCTCCTTGGTCTCGTCGTCGACGAGGACCTCGCGCACGCGCGCCGGAGAGAGCGCCTTGGCGACGAAACGAGCGGGCTCCTCGTTGTAGGGGATGATGTCGATCTTCTCGCCGCGCAGCTCGGACACGACCATGCGCACCCGCGAGCCACGCGGGCCGACGCAGGCGCCCACGGGATCCACCCCGTCGGCGTGCGAGATGACCGCGATCTTCGAGCGGAAGCCAGGCTCCCGCGCGACGCCCACGATCTCGACCAGGTCGTCGGCGATCTCGGGCACCTCGAGCTCGAAGAGCTCCTTGATCAGCTCGGGGCTGCGACGCGAGACGACGATCGACGGGCCCTTGCCCTCGGCCGAGACGTCGGTGATCACGGCCTTGACGCGCATGCCGTGGTCGTAGCGCTCGTTCCACACCTGCTCGGAGCGCGGCAGGAGCGCCTCGACGCGCTCGCGCAGTTGGACCAGCGTGTAGCGGTTGTCCGACTGCTGGATGATCCCGGTGATCAGCTCGCCGACGCGATCCTGGTACTCGTCGAACATCATCTGGCGCTCGGCCTCGCGGACGCGCTGCAGGATCACCTGCTTCGCGGTCTGCGCGGCGATGCGGCCGAAGTCGTCGGGGGTGACGTCGCGGCTCTTGATCTGGTCCTCGTAGGGGGCCAGGATCTCCGGGTCGAGCTCGGGCTCCTCGGGCTCGCGCAGCTCACCCGTCTCGGGGTCGATCGTCTGCTCCTGCTCCTCGGCGACCTGCGCCAGGAGCTTCTCCTCGAGCTCCGGCGGCAGGATCAGCTCGAAGACCTTGAAATCGGCGGTGTCGCGGTCGAGCTCGACCTTGGCGTAGCGGGCGGCCCCCGGCGTCTTGCGATATGCGGAGAGCAGCGCGTCCTCGAGCGCGCCCATCAGGATCTCGGACTCGATGCCCTTCTCCGTCCCGAGCTCCCTGATCGCATCGACGAGCTCGCGGCTCACGACTCACCTCCATCTCCAAGATCCAAATCACCAACAAGATTCGAGCGCTTGATCCCGGAGAGCGGGATGCGCACCGGCGCACCCTCGGCGGCCACGAGAACGCTGTCGTCGTCGGCCCCGGCCAGGGTGCCCGTGAAGTTCTGACGCCCCTCGATCGCCTCCCGCGTGCGCACGCGAACGCGTCGCCCGAGGAAGCGCCGGAAGTGCTCCGGCTTCGTCAGCGGCCGGTCGATGCCGGGCGAGGAGACCTCGAGCGAGTAGCGCTCGAGCAGATCCCGGAGCTCGCCGGTCACGGCCTCGCAGAGCGCCAGGTCCACACCGCCCGGGCGGTCGATGTAGAGGCGAAGCGTTTCCGCCGCCGGCTGTTCGAGCGCGATCAACTCGACCTCGGGATCGAAGTCCCGAAGCCTCGCTTCGATCGTCTGCTCCAGGTCCTGCGTGCTCAAGCCTCTCTCCTTTTGCTCTGCCTACACCCTCCGCGAGCCCGGTTCAAGCCGAAAAAAAGGTGGGCCCGGGCCCACCTCGACAGGGTTCGGGTACGCGTAAGAGGTCGCTTGAGTATAGCCGTGAACAGGCACGGATTCCGGTGAGCGACGTAAGTCGCGAAAGCGTGTTGGCCCCCGCGGTAGCGGCTCGTTTCAGGCTTCCAGGAGGAGCGTGACGGGGCCGTCGTTGACCAGCTCGACGGCCATCCGGGCGCCGAAGACGCCGCGCCTGGCATCGAGCCGGTCGGCGAAGCGCTCATAGAGCGGCTCGGCCACCTCAGGCGGCGCGGCGCCCGAATAACCCGGCCGGTTGCCCTTCCGGGTGTCGCCGTACAGGGTGAACTGGCTGACGCAGAGCACCTCGCGCGTGCCCAGCGGCTCATTCATGCGCCCGTCGGCGTCGTCGAAGACGCGCAGCGTCGCGACCTTCTCCGCGAGCCGGTCAGCCACGACCTCGTCGTCCCCCGCGCCCACGCCGAGAAGCACCAGCAGGCCCTCGCCGATCGCGGCCACCTCGGCGCCGTCGACCGTAACCGAGGCGCGGGTCACGCGCTGGACGAGCGCCCGCACGCGCGTCGGGTCAGGCGGCGCGGCGCGCGCGGTCGCGGTAGAGCCGGTAGTCGCGCCGCTCGGGCCGCAGGTTCGACGCCAGCGCCAGGTGATGGCGGGCGCGCTGCGTCTCGCCGGTCAGGCTGAGCGCACGGCCGAGGCAGAAGTGCGCGTAGTCGTTCACCGGGTGCGTCTCGACCACCGCCTCGAACTCGGTCGCCGCCTCGGCGAACTGCCGGTTTCGGAAGTAGGCGCGGCCGAGCGCCTCGCGGACCGAGCTCTTCTCGGGCGCCTGGCGCGCGGCCTCGGCGAGCGGCACCGTCGCCTCCTCGAAGTTGCCGTCCTCGAGCAGCTCGACGCCTCGTCGGTAGAGCGTGTAGAGCGAGTCGGGCATCCAACGAGTTTACGACTGGCGCGGCGCCTGCCGGGCGCGCATCGCAGCGACCCGGTCGAGCACCGCCTCGGCCACCGCTTCCTTCGAGGAGAGCGGCACCTCGTGCTCGCCCGAGGGTTCGACGATCGTCACCTCGTTGCGCTCCGAGTCGAACCCGATCTCCGAGCGCGAAACGTCGTTGAAGACGATCGCGTCGAGACCCTTGCGCTCGAGCTTCTCCCGCGCCCGGGAGATCGCGTCCTCCCCATGCTCGGCAGCGAAGCCCACGAGCGTCTGGTCCGGGCGACGCACAGTGGCCAGCGCCGCGATCACGTCCTCGGTCTCCTCGAGGCGGAGGTCGAGGCCGCCGCTTCCCTCGCGCGGGAGCTTGCCCTCGGCCGCTGTGGCGGGCCGGAAGTCGGCCACCGCGGCGGCCATCAGCACGACGTGCGCGGAGTCGAACGCCGCACGCGCAGCATCGGCCAGCTCGGCCGCGGTCTCGACCCGGACCACGTCGATGCCGGCTGCGATCGGCAGGGAGACGTTCGCCGCAACCAGCGTCACGTTGGCGCCGCGCCGTGCCGCGGCCTCCGCGAGCGCCACGCCCATCCGCCCGCTCGAGCGGTTGCCGATGAAGCGGACCGAATCGATCGGCTCGCGCGTGCCGCCTGCGGTCACAAGAACCCGCAGGCCATCCCACGGGCCCGCCGGTCCGGGCAGTGCCTCCTCCACCCTGCGCAGGAGCGCGTCGGGCTGCGGCAGGCGGCCGGTCCCGTGCTCGCCGCGGGAGGCGAGCGGGCCCTCGTCGGGCTCGATCACGATCACACCGCGCTCGCGAAGGAGCTCCAGGTTCCGCTGGGTGGCGCCGTCGCGGTACATGCGGTCGTTCATCGCGGGCGCGACCAGGCGCGGCGCGGTGCAGGCGAGGAACGAGGTGGTCAGCATCGAGTCGGCGATTCCGGCGGCCAGCTTCGCCACCGTGTTCGCGGACGCCGGGGCCACCAGGTAGGCGTCGGCGTTCTCGACCACAGCGAGGTGCCCGATCGGGTCGTGTTCGGGCTGGGGCTCGCCTGGGAAGGCGCCGCGCATCTCATCGCGCTCCCACTCGGAGCTCAGCACCGGAGCCCCGACAATGCCCTCGAACGACGCCGGGCCGACGAACCGCATGGCGGCGGGCGTCATCACCACACGGACACCGTGGCCCGCCTTCGTCGCCAGGCGGGCAAGCTCGAGCGCGCGGTAGGCGGCGATCCCACCCGTTACACCGAGGAGGATGCGTGCCATGGCGCCAGGCCTCAGCGGGTCGGGCTACGCCTTGTACTCGTGCTTGATCTTGCCCTGGGCGAGCTCTTCGAGCGCGATCGTCAGGTAGTTGCCCGACTTCGTCTCGACCATGGGCGGCGTGTACTCCTCGTAGCTGCCCTCGCCCAGCGCGCGGTAGTAGCTGTTCAGCTGGCGCGCGCGCTTCGCCGCGACGAGCACGGCGGCGTAGTGCGAATCGGTCTGCGCGAGGAGGCTGTCGACTCTCGGCTTGATCATGTGAGCCAGGAGTCTACGGGGTGCCCTGCTTGCCGTCGCCGCCTGCGAGCTCCGCGCGGACGATTTCCTCCAGCTCGGTGACCGCGCGCCCGAGATCGTCGTTCACGACCACGTGCTTGAACTCCTGCTGGGCCTCGAGCTCTTGCTTCGCCGTCTCGAGGCGCCGCTCGATCGCCTGCTCGGAGTCCGTGCCGCGGCCCGCCAGGCGCTCGCGCAGGATCTCGGGGCTGGGCGGGGCGATGAAGATCAGGACGGCCTCGTCGCCCAGCGCGGCGCGCACCTGGCGGGCGCCCTGCACCTCGATCTCGAGCACGACGGAGTTGCCCGCGTCCAGCACCCGCTCGATCTCCGAGCGCAGCGTCCCGTAGCGGTTGCCGGAGAACGTGGCGTGCTCGAGGAACTCGCCGGCGTCGGCGCGAGCGGCGAAGTCCTCGGCGGTCAGGAAGTGGTAATCGACGCCGTCCTCCTCCCCGCTCCGTGGCTCGCGGGTCGTCGCCGAGATCGAGAGCTCGAGCCCTGGGACGCGCTCGCGCGCGGAGCGGATCAGCGTGCCCTTGCCGACCCCCGAGGGACCCGTGATCACGAAGACGCGGGGCGCCATGCGCCGAATCAAACCCCGTGTGTCGGACAGCGTGCCCCGGGCTACCGGCGGAGCATTCCCACGAGCTCAGCGCGCTGGCGCTCGGAGAGGCCGCCGATCGTCTTCGACGGCGAGATCCTGCACTGGGTCAGGATCTTGTTCGCCTTGACCCGGCCGTACTTCGGCACCGCGAGGATCATGTCGAAGGCCTTCGCGGAGAGGACCCAGTCGGGCGGATCGAGCAGCAGCTTCTCGATCTTTACCTTGCCCGCCTTGAGGTCGCGCTTCAGCTGCGCGCGCTTGGTCCGGATCTCGTTCGCCCTGCCGAGCGCCCTCATCCGCTGCGAGTGGGTCCTTTCGGGAACGGCGACAGCGGTCTCGGCAGAAGAGGGAGGCATGCGAGGGCGCGAATATAACGCGCCCCGCGCAGGGCGCAAGGGGCAACAGGCAATTTCGGGTGAAATTCGCTTCGACCTCTAGTTGAGGTGAAGGGCGGGTGCCTGTTCCGGCAGCCCCTCGAGCTCCGCCCGGACCCTTTCTGCCGCCCCGGGATCGCGGAAGCTCGCGGTGCCAACGGCGACCGCCGTGGCGCCGAGC
This sequence comes from uncultured bacterium, assembly GCA_963753385.1. Lineage (GTDB taxonomy): Bacteria > Actinomycetota > Thermoleophilia > Solirubrobacterales > 70-9 > JALZKA01. The sequence continues at coordinate 857,463 of CAVWCC010000008.1, read as the reverse complement.
GCGAGGAACTCGGCGGCGTCGGCGCCGCTTTCGATGCCCCCCATCCCGATCACCGGGACCCCAACCTCGGCGGCCACGCGCCGGACCTGGTCGAGCGCGATCGGCCGGACCGCGGGCCCGGACAATCCGCCGCTCCCGGCACCTAGCCACGGCTTTCCCGTCGCCGGATCGAGGCCCGTCGCCCGCAGGGTGTTGATCAGCGAGACCGCGTCGGCCCCGCCCTGCTCAGCGGCGAGTGCAACCGCCGCGGGATCGGCCGTATTGGGCGTCAGCTTCACGATCAGGGGCTTCTCGGTCAGCGGACGCAGCGCCTCGCAGAGCGCGAGCGTCTCGGCCGGCTGCTCGCCCACGATCAGCCCCGATGCCACGTTCGGGCAGGACACGTTCAGCTCGATCGCGGCGACCTCCTCACGCGCCGCGACGTCGCCGGTGAGGCGGGCGAAGTCGTCGTGATCGGTCGCCATCACCGACACGATCAGCGGCACCGGCAGCTGGGCGAGCCGCGGCAGGTCCTCGGCGAGGAACCCTTCGAGGCCCTTGTTGGGGAGCCCGATCGAGTTGATCATCCCGCTCGGCGTCTCGTAGAGGCGCGGCGGTGGGTTGCCCGCCCGCGGCCCGAGCGTGATCGTCTTCGAGACGAAGGCGGAGAACGGGAAGCGCTCGAGCAGCGCGTCCCCGAACGCGCGCTGGGCGGCGATCGCGTCGAAGGTCCCGGAGCCGTTCAGGACCGGGTGCTCGAGTTCGAGGCTGCCGATCCGGACGGTCACGAGCCGACTCCGAGCAACGAGCAACGAGCAACGAGCATTCATCTCATGTCCCGATCCGGCCACGAGCGCTGTCTCCACCTCGTCTGCGCGAACCACAGGCCCATCGACGCAAAGCCGCATGTAGCCGCCTGCCGCAAGCGGCACCGCGCAGCCGAAGCAGGCGCCGAAGCCGCACGCCATCGGCGCCTCCATCGCAAGCTCGGCTGCCACCTCGCGCTCGGCGCAGATCAGCCGCACCGCCTCGAGCATCGCCGGCGGCCCGCACGCGTAGACGGCCGCCGAGGCGGCGTCGTCGCCCTTGAGCGCGACCTCGAGCAGGTCGGTCACGTAGCCGCGGTGGCCCGAGGCGCCGTCCTCGTAGGCGAGGCCGACCTCCTGGCACCGGAAGAGCTCGAGGCCTCCGGAATGCGCCTCGTCGCGGAAGCCGAGGAGAGTGCGCGCGGGGACGGCGCGGTCGCTCAGGGACTCCCGGAGGATCGCGATCGGCGCGATGCCGATTCCCCCGCCCACGAGGATCGCCCCGGCGGCGCCGGGGACGAGTTCGTGCGGATCCGAGAACGGCCGGCCCAGCGGGCCATGCAGGTGGAGCGCGTCGCCCGGCTCGAGTGCCGCGAGCGCCTCTGTTCCCGGGCCGACGGCCTCGACCAGAAAGTCGAGGCGCAGCCCCTCTCCCCCGCGCTCGGCAGCCGCGACGGAGAACGCGCGAGGCAGGAACGGTCGCCCGCCGTCCGCGCCCCAGCCGTCCCCGGCAAGCATGTAGAACTGCCCCGGCGGCGGGCTCAGGGCCCTCGCGGTCGAGGGCCGAGAACACGACGTAGCCGCCGGTTTCCCGCCGCTCGACGACCTCGCAGGCGCGGCGCACCGGCGGCGCGAGCACCCGCGTCGTCACGCGGTCTCCCTAGGCGATTCAGACCTCGCCTCTGCATGCTGCGTGCTGCGTGCCGCGTGCTCCTGATGCAGCTCCTGCAGGCTTCGCGGCTCCGCCCCGCGGGTCCGCGCGGCGAAGATCGCCCGCGCCGCGGCCGAGGCGCCGGTCATCGTCGTCACGCAGGGAATGCCGTGGCGCACGGCGGCGTTGCGGATCTCGTAGCCGTCGGAGCGGGCGCCGCTGCCCGTGGGCGTGTTGATCACGAGGTCCACTTCCTCGTCGCGGATGTAGTCGACCACGTGCGGCGAGCCTTCGGCGATCTTGTTGATCGCCGTGACCGGGATGCCCATCCGCGAGATCGCCTGCGCGGTGCCACCGGTGGCGATGATCCGGAAGCCGAGGTCGTGAAAGCGCGCGGCAAGCTGCGTCGCCGCCGCCTTGTCGCCGTCCGTGACCGTGATGAACACCGTGCCCTCGAGCGGCAGCGAGACCCCGGCGGCTGCCTGCGCCTTGCCGAACGCGGTCGGGAAGTCGCGCGCGATGCCCATCACCTCGCCGGTCGACTTCATCTCCGGGCCGAGCACCGCGTCGGCGCCGGCGAAGCGGGCGAACGGCAGCACCGCCTCCTTCACCGAGACGTGGTCCGTGGGGGTCTCGGGAAGGTCCTGGTCGGCGAGGCGCTCACCCAGCATCAGGCGGCACGCGATCTTCGCCAGCGGCGCGCCGATCGCCTTCGAGACGAACGGGATCGTCCGCGAAGCGCGCGGGTTCGCCTCGATCACGTAGAGCTCGCCGGCCGGCGACCGCGTACTGGATGTTGATCAGCCCGACCACGCCGAGCTCGAGCGCGATCCTGGTCGTCGTCTCGCGGATCTGGTCGAGCATCTCCTCGCCGAGGCTCATCGGCGGGAGCACGCAGGCCGAGTCGCCCGAGTGGACGCCGGCCTCCTCGACGTGCTGCATGATCCCGGCGACCGCCACGTCGTTCCCGTCGCAGAGCGCGTCCACGTCGACCTCGATCGCGTCCTCCAGGAACCGGTCGAGCAGCAGTGGGTGCTCCTGGTCGGCCTTGACGTGCGCACGCAGGTACGCCTCGAGGCCCTCGGCCGAGTAGCAGATCTCCATCGCCCGGCCGCCGAGCACGTACGAGGGCCGCACGAGCAGCGGGAAGCCGACGTCCTCGGCGACGACCGCCGCCTCCTCGGCCGAGAACGCCGTCCCGTAGGGCGGATGGGCGATCTCGAGCCGCCGCAGGAGCGCGCCGAAGCGGCCGCGGTCCTCGGCCAGGTCGATCGCGTCGACGGGCGTGCCCAGGAGCGGCACGCCGGCCTCCTCGAGCGCGCGCGGCAAGCCGCAGCGGCGTCTGGCCGCCGAACTGGACGATCACGCCCTCGGGCCGCTCGACCTCGATCACGGCGAGGACGTCCTCGGCCGTCAGCGGCTCGAAGTAGAGGCGGTCGGAGGTGTCGTAGTCGGTCGAGACCGTCTCCGGGTTGCAGTTGATCATCACCGCGTCACGCCCGGAGTCGCGCACGGTCATCGCGGCGTGCACGCAGCAGTAGTCGAACTCGATCCCCTGGCCGATCCGGTTCGGCCCCGAGCCGAGGATCACGACGGAGGGGTTGTCGCCGCGCCGGACCTCGCCCGGATGAGTTGCTCGTTGCTCGTTGCTCGTTGCTCGCTCGTGGGCCGAGTAGTAGTAGGGCGTCCGGCCTCGAACTCGGCGGCGCAGGTGTCGACCGACTTGTAGGTGCGCTCGAGACCGTCGGTGCCGTCGCCCTCGGTCGCGAGCGCCTGGAGCTCGCGCAGGAACCAGGGGTCGATCGCCGTGCGGGCGTTGACGGTCTCCACCTCCACCCCGCGTTCGGAACGCCTCGGCGATCAGGTCGAAGCGGTCGGAGCTGGGCGTCTCGAGGCGGGTCGAGCAGCTCGTCGGTGTCGGCGGGGATGTCGGCGGGCTCGTCGAGCTCGCGCGAGCGCATCGCCTTCGCGAACGACTCGCGGAACGTCCGCCCGATCGCCATCGCCTCGCCGACCGACTTCATGTGCGTCGTCAGCGCGCCCTCGGCGCCCGGGAACTTCTCGAACGCGAACCGCGGGACCTTGGTGACGACGTAGTCGATCGTCGGCTCGAACGACGCCGGCGTCGCCCGGGTGATGTCGTTCGGGATCTCCTCGAGCGCGTAGCCCACCGCGAGCTTCGCGGCGATCTTCGCGATCGGGAAGCCGGTCGCCTTCGAGGCCAGCGCCGAGGAGCGCGAGACGCGCGGGTTCATCTCGATCACGACGATCTCGCCGCTCTCGGGGTTGACCGCGAACTGCACGTTCGAGCCGCCGGTCTCGACCCCGACCGCGCGGATCACGGCGAGCGCCTGGTTGCGGAGCTCCTGGTAGAGGCCGTCGGTGAGCGTCTGGGCCGGCGCGACCGTGACCGAGTCGCCGGTGTGGACGCCCATCGGGTCCACGTTCTCGATCGAGCAGATGACGACGACGTTGTCGTTTCGGTCGCGCATCACCTCCAGCTCGAACTCGCCCCAGCCGAGCACCGACTCCTCGACCAGGACCTGGTTGATCGGGCTCGCCGCGAGCCCCTCGGAGACGACCTGGAGGAGCTCGGTCTCGGTCGTTGCCGACCCCGCCGCCGTGCCCGCCGAGCGTGAACGCGGGCCGGACGATCGCGGGCAGCTCGATGGTTGCCGTCGACGCCAGGCCCGGCCTCGACCTCGGCGACCGAGGTCACGATCGTCGACCACGGCACTCGCAGGCCCGCCGCCCTCCATCGTCTCCCGGAACGCCTCGCGGTCCTCGGCGCGGTGGATCGCCTCGTAGTCGGCGCCGATCAGCTCGACCCCGAAGCGGGCCAGGGTGCCGTCGTCGTGGAGCGCCTTGGCCAGGTTGAGCGCGGTCTGGCCGCCGAGCGTCGGCAGCAGCGCGTCGGGCAGCTCGCGCTCGACGATCCGGGCCACCGACTCCGGCGTGAGCGGCTCGACGTAGGTGCGGTCCGCGAACTCGGGGTCGGTCATGATCGTCGCCGGGTTCGAGTTCACGAGGACGACCTCGTAGCCCTCCTCGCGCAGCACCTTGCAGGCCTGGACGCCCGAGTAGTCGAACTCGGCGGCCTGCCCGATCACGATCGGCCCCGAGCCGATCAGCAGGATCTTCGGGATGTCGTCGCGCCTAGGCATCAGGCGCCAGCTCCAGGAACTCGTCGAACAGGTGGCGGGCGTCGTGCGGGCCGGGGCCGGCCTCGGGGTGGTACTGGACGGTGCGGGCCGGCACGTCCTTCAGCACGAGGCCCTCGACCGTGCGGTCGTAGAGGTTCAGGTGCGAGAGCTCGCAGGCGCCGAAGTCGGTGTCCCAGCGGACTGGCTCGTCGCCCTCGATCCTGTCCGCCGCCGTCGGGCGTGGCGACCGCGAAGCCGTGGTTCTGCGAGGTGATCTCGATCCGGCCGGTCTCGAGCTCCTTGACCGGGTGGTTGGCGCCGCGGTGGCCGAACGGGAGCTTGAAGGTCTCGAGCCCGACGGCCCGGCACAGCAGCTGGTGGCCGAGGCAGATGCCGACCACCGGCTTCTTGCCGACCACCTCGCGCACGTTCGCCGACGACGTAGTCGAGCGCGGCGGGGTCGCCGGGGCCGTTGGCGAGGAAGACCAGGTCGGGATCGCGGTCGAGGACCTCCTGCGACGGTGGCGGTGCAGGGCAGCAGCGTGACCCGCGCGCCGCGCTCGCGGAACTGGCGGAGGATCGAGAGCTTGATCCCGGTGTCGAGCGCGACGACGTGCGGCCCGTCGCCCGCGATCTCGACCGGCTCGTCCGGCGTCACCGTGCGGGCGAGGTCGGCGCCCTCCATCGACGGCTCGGCGGCGATCCGCTCGCGCGCCTCGGCGTCGGCGACCGCGGCGGAGAACACGCCGCCCCGCATCGCGCCCTCGTCGCGGATGTGGCGCACGAGCGCGCGGGTGTCGACGCCGGTGATCGCGGTGACGCCGCAGTCGCGCAGCCAGTCGAGCCAGCCGCCCTCGGCGGTGGCGGCGTCCTCGGAGTTGCGGGCGTCGCGCATGATCGCGGCGCGGGCGTGGATCCGGTCGGACTCCATCGCGCTCGGCGGCGACGCCGTAGTTCCCGATCATCGGGTAGGTGAAGGTGATCAGCTGGCCGGCGTAGGAGGGATCGGTCATCGCCTCCTGGTAGCCGGTCATCGAGGTGTTGAAGACGACCTCGCCGGTGACCGCGTCGCGCCTCCGCGCCGCAGAGCTCGCCGTCGAGCCGCGTCCCGTCCTCGAGCAGGACGTAGCCGTCGCTCAAGCTCACGCGACTCCCATGGCGAAGCTCCGCTGCCGGTAGGCGACCTGCCCGGCCACCACGGTCATCAGCGGCCGGCCGCGTGAGCTTGCGGCCGGCGAAGCAGGAGTTGGCGGAGCGGCTCTCCCAGCCGTCGACCCCCGGCTCCCACTCGGCCTCGAGGTCGAGCAGCGCGACGTTGGCCTCGGCGCCGGGCGCCAGCCCCGGCAGCTCGAATCCGAAGGCGGTGGCTCCCGGCGCTCATCCGGTCGACCACCGTCGCGAGATCGAGCACGCCGGGCAGGACGAGGTCGGTGTGGATCGCCGCGAACGCCGTCTCCAGGCCGGTGACGCCCATCGCCGCCTGCTCGAAGGGCACCTCCTTCTCCTCCGGCGCGTGCGGGGCGTGATCGGTGGCGATGCAGTCGATCAAGCCCGAGCGGAGCGCCTCGATCAGCGCCTGGCGGTCGTCCTCGGCTCCGCAGCGGCGGGTTCATCTTGAAGCTGCGCGTCGAGGCTTCGGACCTCCTCGTCGGTCAGCGTCAGGTGATGGGGAGTCGCCTCGCAGGTGATCGCGACGCCCGCCGGCCTTTGCCGCCGTCGACGGCCTCGACCGACTCGCGCGCCGAGAGGTGCTGGACGTGGATCCGCGCGCTCTCGTAGGCGGCGAGCGCGCGTCGCGGGCGATCATCGTCGACTCCGAGACCGAGGGGATCCCCTCCATGCCGAGCAATCGCTGAGACCTCACCCTCGTGCATGACGCCCGCGCCCGACAGGCTCCGGATCCTCCTCGTGGAGCGCGATCTGGGCGCCGGCGAGCGCCTGATACTGGAGCGCGCGCCGCATCACCCGCGGGCTTCGGATCGGGAGGCCGTCGTCCGAGAAACCGACGGCGCCGGCGTCTGCGATCTCGGCCATGTCGGTCAGTTCGCCGCCGCCCATCCCGCGGGTGACGGTCGCGAGGAAGCCGGTGGGCAGGCAGGCGTCGTCGCCCGCGCGCTCGCGCAGCGACTCGATCGCGGCGGGCGTGTCCACCGGCGGGTCGGTGTTCGCCATCGCGAGCACGCCGCAGTAGCCCGCCGGCGGCGGCGGCGCGGGTTCCTGTCTCGATGTCCTCCTTGTCCTCGCGCCCCGGCGTGCGCAGGTGGACGTGCGGGTCGAAGAAGGCCGGCACGGCGTGCAGCCCCTCGGCCTCGACGACCTCGGCGTCCTGGGCGTTGCCCGCGCCGGGCGCCGCGAGCTCGGCCACCTTGCCCTCGCGGATCACGACGTCGTGCGGGCCCTCGATCCCGGCCCGCGGGTCGAGCACGGTCGCCGAGCGCAGGATCAGGTCGCGCTCGGGCGCGGCCTCGGCGCCGCGCCAGTCGAGCGCTCGAGATCGGGCGGTCACGCGGGCTCCCCGATGGGCGTCGGCGCGGGCAGCTCCGCGTCGTCCGGGGCGCGGGCGCCGCGCGGGCGCTCGCTGCCCGGCGAGCAGCTCGTAGAGGATCGCCATCCGCACGACCAGCCCGCTTCGCACCTGCTCGGTGATCAGCGAGTTGGGGCCGTCGATGACATCCGGGGCGAGCTCCACCCCGCGGTTCACGGGCCCGGGGTGCATCAGGAGCTGGCGCGGACCGAGGCGCCGGCCGTCGATCTGGAAGCGCATCGCGTACTCGCGGATCGAGGGGACGAAGCTCTCGCTCATCCGCTCGCGCTGCATCCGCAGGGCGTAGACCACGTCGGCCTCGCCCAGCCCCGAGATGTCGTGGCTGACCTCGCAGCCGAGCGCCGCGGCGGCGTCGCGCGGGATCAGCGTCGGCGGCCCGCACAGGGTCACCTCGGCGCCCATCAGCCGGAAGGCGAGGGCGCAGGAGCGGGCGACGCGGCTGTGGAGGACGTCGCCGACGATCCAGATCCGCTTGCCGTCGAGCTCGCCGACGCGGCCGCGCAAGCGTGTAGACGTCGAGCAGCGCCTGGCTCGGGTGCTCGTGCTTGCCGTCGCCCGGCGTTGACCACGCCCGCGTCGGTCCAGCCGGCGACGAGCTTCGCGGCGCCGGCGTGGGGCGAGCGGATGACGATCGCCTCGGGCTCGTAGGCCGAGAGCGTCGCGATCGTGTCCTTCAGCGACTCGCCCTTGTCGACCGACGAGCCGATCGCCTTGATCGAGATCAGGTCGGCCGAGAGCCGCTTGGCGGCGAGCTCGAACGAGGCGCTGGTGCGCGTGCTCGACTCGTAGAAGAGCGAGACGACCGTCCGCCCGCGCAGGGTCGGGACCTTCTTGATGTCGCGGCGGCCCACCTCGGCGAAGCTGTCCGCGCGCTCCATGATGCGCTCGATCTCGGCACGATCGAGGTCCTCGATCGCCAGCAGGTGCCTCATCAGATACCCTCCCTTACCAGGGTGGCCAAGTCCGTTTCGCGCCTAAAGGCGCTCATCCGCATCTCCTCTCGCGACGTTCGCCGCCGTCTTCTCGGTGAGGCCGATCGTGACCTCGTCCACCTCGTCGTGCTCCTCGAGCCGCACGAAGACCCGCTCGTCGCGCGCGGTCGGCAGGTTCTTGCCCACGTAGTCGGCGCGGATCGGAAGCTCGCGGTGCCCGCGGTCGGCGAGGACCGCGAGCTGCACCCGCTGCGGGCGCCCGTAGTCGAAGAGCGCGTCGATCGCCGCTCGCACCGTCCGCCCGGTGAAGAGGACGTCGTCGACCAGGACCACGGTCCGCCCCTCGAGCTCGAAGTCGAGGTGCGACGAGAGGACGACCGGCTGCGCGTCGGGCGCCCGGGCCTCGATGTCGTCGCGGTAGAAGGAGATGTCCAGGTCGCCGAGCGGGATGCTCTCGCCGGTGAGCTCGCCCACCAGCGTGTGGATGCGCTCGGCGAGGATCGCTCCGCGGGTGTGGATGCCGACGATCGCGAGCGACTCCGAGCGCGTTCTTCTCGACGATCTCGTGCGCGATCCGCACCAGCGTGCGGCGTAGGTCCTCACGGTCGAGGACGACCTTTTCCGCGGTCTGCACTCGCGCCCCTTCCTGGTCTCTCCGGACCGGGTTAAAGGAACCGACGCAGCGAGACTAGCAGGGGATTCGGCGAGCGCAGGCGGCGTTTCCCGCAGCTTGCGGGAACGTCGCGCCGCCCGATCGGCAATGATCGCGCCGATGGCTGAGGACGAGGCTCGAGCCCAGCGTCGCATGCCGATGCCGCACCGGCCGGTCCGCGACCCGGGCGGCTGCGACAAGATCGACCGCGACGTGAACGAGGCGATCGCCCGCCACAGCGCCGCAGGGCTTCCTGTTCGACGCGGGCGGGGTCGGGAGCTTCGCGCGCCAGGACGGGCGAGGGCGCGGACGTCGTCCTGCTCCACGGAGTGCCGACCTCCTCGTTCCTCTACCGCAAGGTCCTCCCGGTGCTCGACGACCAGGGTCTCCGCGCGACCGCGTTCGACTTCCCCGGCCTCGGGCCTCGCGGAGCGGCCCGACGACTTCGACTACTCGTGGTCGGGACTCGCGGCGTGGACGGAAGAGGCGATCGACGCGCTCGGGCTCGACCGCGTCCATCTCGTCGTCCACGACATCGGCGGGCCGATCGGGTTCGAGTGGGCGATCCGAAACCCCGACCGGGTGCTCTCGCTGACCGTGCTGAACACGCTGGTCGACGTCGGCCGACTTCCGCCGGCCGTGGCCGATGCACCCGTTCTCGATCCGGGGCATCGGCGAGGTCTGGCTCCGCGCTAGCCCCCGGTTCCTGTTCTCGGAGATCTTCTATTCGGTCGGGTGTGGCGAACCGCGCGGCGGTTCCCCGCTCCGATATCTACGCGCACATCGCGCTGCTCCGCCTGCAGGGACCGCGGGCGAGCGTTCCTCAAGATCATGCGCGGCTTCGAGCTGACCGAGGAGAAGCAGCGCTTCTTCCACGAGGGCCTCGGGGCGCGCTCGTACCCGACACGCCTCGTCTGGGGCGAGCGCGACCGGGCGCTCGGGCTCGACAAGCTCGAGAGCTGCCAGCGGGCGCTCGGCCTGGAGGACGCGATCATGCTGCCGGCGCGAGCACTTCCTCCAGGAGGACCACGCTTCCGAAGTCGGCCAGGCGATCGCCGACCTGGCCGCCCCTCTGGGCTAGGGCTCGACCGCCGGCTCGGCCTCGGGCCGCTCCCGGGCACCGTTCTCGATCAGCCGCGGCTCGCCGCGCTCCGGGAACGGGATCTCGACGAGGTCGAAGTCGCGCGGGGCGAAGGCGTCGGGGAACTCCTCCCGTGCCTCGTCCAGCACGGCGCCGACGTGGTAGCGCGAGGAGATGTGGACCAGCGCGAGCGCCTTCACCTGCGCCTCGCGGGCGAGCCGTGCGGCCTGGCGCGCGGTCGAGTGGGCGGTCTCCCCCGCTCGCGCGAGCTCCTCGTCGGCGAAGCTCGCCTCGTGCACCAGCAGCTCGGCCTCGTGGGCGGCGATCCGGGTCATCTCGCAGGGCGCCGTGTCGCCCGCGATCACGACCTTGCGGCCTGACCGGGCGTCACCCACCACCTGCTCGGACGCGACGGGCCCGTCGGCGCCGTCCACGGTTTCGCCGGCCTGGAGCCGGGCGAAGTCCGGGCCCTCCGCGACCCCGAGCCGTTTTGCCTCGTCGGGGTCGAAGCGTCCGGGGCGCTCGTCCTCGACCAGCGCGTACCCGTAGGCACGCACGCGGTGCTCGACCGCGAACGGGCGGACCTCGTAGGTGTCGTGCCGGACGGGCTCGTCCTCGCGGAGCTCGACGAGCTCGACCGGATAGCGGACGCGGCCCGTGATTCGCTGGATCGCGTCGAACAGGTCGCGTAGGCCCGGCGGCCCGAACACGCGGAGCGGCGCCTCGCGCTCGTTCAGGTCGTATGTCTTGAGAAGCCCGGGGACGCCGAGGTAGTGGTCGGCGTGGTAGTGCGTGAGGTAGATCTCGTCGACCTGCACCAATCCCGTGGAGCGCTGCATCTGGCGCTGGGCGCCCTCGCCGCAGTCGATCAGGAGGCGGTCGCCTCCGGCGCGCACGAGCACGCACGCGGTCGCGCGCCGCGCGGTGGGCACGGAACCGCCCGTGCCGAGGAAGACGACGTCGAGGTCCATCGCGCAACCGTAGCCGCGCGCCTACTCGACCCGCGCCGACCCCAGGATTCGCGGCAACACCGGGTACGCGCGAGCGTGCGCCGGGAACCCGAAGCCGCGCACGCGCTCGACCCGGAAGCCCGCTTCGCGGATCGCCGCCAGCGTGTCGCGGTTCGGGTGGCAGCCGCCCATGAGACGGGGCCAGATCCGGTCCGCAGCGTCCTGGTAGCGGCCGAAGCCGGGCCGCTCGGAGCGGACGTGCTCGTAGAAGCGGAGCTCGCCGCCCTGGCGGAGCACCCGGCGGAACTCGACCAGCGCGGCAGGCAGGTCCGGAACCGAGCAGAGGACGCCGGCGACGACGACCGACATCGACCGCGCCGGCCTCGAGCGGAAGGTCGTCCGCGGTGCCGTCGACGACGCGGACGTTCACGGCCAGGTCCTCGGCGGTCCGCTCAGCGGCCCTGCGCAGGTACGGCTCGGGCTCCACCGCGACCAGCTCCTCGACGGTCGCCGGGAAGTGCTTGAAGTTGATCCCGTTCCCGGGGCCGACCTCGACGACGCGGCCCTCCAGGCCGGCGACGAGCTCGTCGCGGAGCCGGTCCTCGCCGCGGCCCTTGTCCTTGGCCGCGAACCGGTCGAAGAGCCGCGCGAAGACCGGGTTCTGGACGTCCGCGCCCACTAGCTGGACGCCTCGGCGCCCCCTTCGGCACCTGCGGCGATCCGGATGTCACGCGCGAACTCGCCGGCCTTCTCGAGCGCTTCTGCGGCCTCAGGAAGGAACGACCAGAACAGCTGGAAGACGTGCGTCTCGACCGGGTACATCTCGAACCGCGTGTAGACGCCGTGCTTTCGCGCGCGCTTGTCGAGCGCGTACGCGTCGGCGACTACCTTGTCGCCGGAAGCGGCCTGGATCATCAGCGGAGGCAAGCCGGTCAGGTCGGCGTAGAGCGGGTTGAAGAGGGGGTCATCGGGTGGGTGGTCGCCGAGATACGCCTGCGTGAAATGGGCCATGATCTCGCGTGTTGCTGCGATTTCCGGGTCGACGTCCGTCCCGCCGAGCTTGTGCTCGACGTCCACCGCCGGGCACATGAGGATCGCTCCGCCTGGGAGCGGAAGGCCGCGGTCCTTGAGCGCGAGCAGCAGCGCCGTCGCCATCCCTCCGCCCGCGGAGTCACCGGAAACCGCGACGGTGGCGGGATCCACGCCCTGCTCGAGTAGCCACAGATAGGCGGCGACCGAGTCATCGAGCGCCGCCGGGTGCGGATGCTCCGGGGCGAGACGGAAGTCGGGCACGAGGACACCCGTCTCCGCCGCCGCGGCCAGCGCTCCGGCGAGCGGGCGGTAGCCGAAGGCTGAGCCGAGGACGAAGCCGCCGCCGTGGAGGAACAGGAGCGTGGGCGGAGCCGCCGGCTCGCCGCTCACGACCAGGGAATTGACGCCGCCGGCGTTGACCGGACGCACGTTCATGCCCTCCGGGATTGGGAACTGGCTGTGGAGCTGCTCGTACGCATCTCGCATCGCCTGCAGATCCGGGTCGGCGGCGGCGGTGTCCTCGATCGGCTGCCAGAGGCGCCCGACCCGGGCGATCAGCTCGCCTCCCACCGACTGCGCGGCAGTGACGGCCTCGTCGATGTCCCCCAGGACCTTCCGGGCGCGGTCGAGGAGGGCCTCGCCCGCGATCGTCAGCTCGACCTTGTGCGTCGAGCGCCGCAGGAGCTCGGTGCCCACGAGCTGCTCGAGCGACCGAATCTGGCGGCTGAGAGCGGGCTGCGAGATGTGCAGCCGGTCGGCCGCCCGGCCGAAGTTGAGCTCCTCCGCGACCGCGACGAACGCACGCAGATGCCGCAGCTCCACCGCATCCGTTGCCTGCGGAAAGGCGATCACGTTGCCCGTTTCGTCCACATCACGATTATCCGGCCCTCAGCGTACGACGCCATGCCGACCGCGCATCACCGCCATAACCGATCGGACTTTCCCATTGCGGCCGCGGCTCCCAAGATCGCGGCATGCCGGCCACCAACTCGCTCGACGACGAGTACACGCGCCTCGTGGAGCCCTTCCGCGGGGAGCTCCACGCCCACTGCTACCGGATGCTCGGCTCCTCCGACGACGCCGAGGAGGCGCTCCAGGAGGCGCTGCTGCGCGCCTGGCGAGGACTGCCGAAGTTCGAGGGCCGCAGCTCGCTCCGCTCGTGGCTCTACCGGATCTCGACCAACGCGTGCCTGGACGCGATCCAGCGCCGGAAGCCGGTCGTGCCGATCGACTACGAGCAGGGCGCGGATCCCCACGCCGTCCCTTTGATCCCGGGATCCGAGGCCCGGTCGCCCGAGGTCGAACACGAGCAGCGCGACACCGTCGAGCGGGCGTTCGTCGTCGCGCTCGAGCGTCTTCACCCCCTGCCGCGTGCCGTCTTCGTGATGCGCACAGCGCTCGGATTCTCGGCCCGCGAGACCGCGGCCGCGCTCGATACCACGGTCGCCGCGGTGAACAGCGCACTCCAGCGGGCCCGGAAGACCCTCGAGGAGGTTCCATCCGATGACGGACCCGGGCTCGACGCGCTCGCCGATACCAGCGCCCGGGCGCTGGTGGAGCGCTGCGCCGGGGCACTACGCGGTGGCGACGCCGCCACGGTCGTCCGCCTTCTGGCCGACGAGGTCTGAGCTACCCTGGCCATCCCGCGCCTGAGAGGATCCAATCGCCAAGTAGAGGAAGGCGACAGCGTTCCATTGGGTGATCTCGTAGTCGGCCGCGAACCGAATCCGCCGTCGCTGGTTACTGCGACCAGTTCAAGACGCAACTGATCTTCGCTACCCGAGACCTCATGTACGGGAACGACGTAGACGGAGTTGCCTGGAGGGAAGTACACGCCGAACGCATCGGCGAAGCCGACGTATGACCGAGCGCCACGACCGTCATCGGTCGCCAGCGACTTGAGCAGGAGGAACCACCCTGCGGCCAGGCCTTCTGCTCGGAGGTGCACGGAATGCCCTCGGTGCCAGTCCTCGACATCGAGGTCAACGCGTGGCCGCACGCTCCCGAACGGCAGGCGGAGTCAAGGCCTCGCTGCAGGAACGCCCCGAGGACAGCCGCCTCCGCTGCATTTCCGGCGGTAGCCCGTCGCATGCGCTCACACTACGTTGCCGGACGGACAGAACGTACGTTCGCTTGTCTGGGCACACGACGAGCTGCCATCTAAGCTTCTCGGCTTAGCGCCCGTAGCTCAGTGGATAGAGCGCTCGCCTCCGGAGCGAGAAGTCGCAGGTTCGAATCCTGCCGGGCGCGTCCGCGTCGCCGTGTGCGCGCACAGGTCGACTTCGTGGGATTCCCCGTCTAAGGACGGTCGCTGCACGAAGCCCGGCAGGGGCTACCACCCGTACTCGACGTGCCACCACTCCGAGGGGATCGTGCCGCTCCAGCCGTAGCCGCCGCCGATCTGGTCGATCACGTCGCGCATGATCGGCTCGGCGACGTCGACGGCGATGCCCGACTCGTGGGTGCTGGTGCCCGGCGGGTTCGCCGGCTCGCCCTGGCCGGAGAGGTAGAGGTCGTAGAGCTCCTGCTGCTGCTCGGTCGTCCGATAGGCCGACGCGGGGCCGCCCGGGTAGAGGTCGACGCCGTGGTTCGCGATCGAGTCGTCGCGCATCGCGTTCCACTGGCCGGCGGCCTCAGGGGTCAGGTACAGGTCGCCGGAGGGCCCGGGAATCGGCGCGAGGCCGGGTGGCGCGCTCGTGCCCGCCGGGACGGTGATCGTCTGCCCCTCGATCAGGTAAGCGTCGGCCGCGAGGCCGTTGGCGGCGGCCAATGCCTCGACGCTGATGCCGTTCGCGGTCGCGACCGACCAGAGCGACTCGCCCCAGACAACGGTGTGCTCGGCGCCGCCGCTCGACGTAGAAGTGCCGGACGTATCGCTCCCGGGCGTGATTCCCGCGCTCGCCAGCGCCGCGGCGCCCTCGTCGACCGTGGGCACGTTCACCGTCTGGCCCTCGACCACGATCGCGTCCTCCGAAAGACCGTTGAATACCGCGACCGTGCGGGTCGTCAGGTTGTTCGCATAGGCGATCGACCACAGCGTCTCGCCCGGCTGTACGACGTGCGCGACCGAGGCTCCGGCAGGCGTCGCGGTGCCTCCCATGCCCACAGCCACGATCGCCGCGCACGCAGCGGCGAACCTCCTCGTGCCCCCCATTCCCGGACGTATTGGCATTGGCCCGTTGTCTCCTTCTGCTCGTTGCCCCGGTTCGGCTTACGAGCCTGCGCCGCCGGTTCCTCCCCGCTTGACGGCCGTTATCCGGCCTGCACGCCGCCCTTCGTCCGAGGAACTAGGCTGAGGTTTCGCGATGAAGTGGCGGCGGCCCGGCAAGAAGGACAAGGGCGATCTGATCGACATCCGCGGCGCCGAGCCTCCACGTGGCGGCGGGCGGAGCGGCGGCGGGATGGGCGGCCTGCCGATCCCGATGGGCGCCGGCGGCATCGGCGGCGGGCTCGGCCTGGTGATCCTGCTCGTGGTGATCGGCCTGCAGATGTGCGGGAACGGCGGCAGTTTCGATCTCGGCTCGATCCTCGGGGGCGCGACGCCCCCCAGCGCGGACAACCCGCAGCCCCTGCCCGACGATGAGGACCCCCAGAAGGACCTCAAGGACTTCACACACGCCGTCTTCTCCGACGCCCAGAACACCTGGGACGAGTCGTTCCAGGCCGCCGGCAACCCCTGGGAGGACGCGAAGATCGTCGTCTACTCCCAGGCCGTCAATACCGGTGGCTGCGGGAGCGCCTCGTCCGCGGTCGGCCCCTTCTATTGCCCCGCCGACTCGCGGGTCTACGTCGACCTGACCTTCTACCAGGACATGGAGCGCCAGCTCGACGCGTCCGGGGACTTCGCCTGGGCCTACGTGATCGCCCACGAGATGGGGCATCACGTCCAGAACGTGGACGGGACGAATGCCGAAGTGACCAGCCTCCAACAGTCAGAGCCCGACGAGGCGAACGAGCTGTCAGTGCGCCTCGAGCTGCAAGCCGACTGCTACGCCGGCGTCTGGGCGGCGACCGTGTTCGCCGAGGGTGACCTCGAGGAGGGCGACATCGAGGAGGCGATGACCGCGTCGGAGGCGGTCGGCGACGACCGGCTCCAGGAGAAGGCCGGACAGCGCGTCAACCCGGAGACCTTCACCCACGGCACCTCCGAGCAGCGCCGGACCTGGTTCGAGGAGGGCTACTCCTCGGCCGACCCGGCGTCCTGCGACACGTTCTCGGTCGACGAGGTCTGATCGCCGTCGTCGTCGGGCGCGTCGCCGTTCGCGGCGCGGCGCCGGCCCAGCCTGCCGGTCGCACGGCGGAGCGGATGGATCGCGAGGCTCATCTCCTCGAGCCGCGGCTCGAGCGCCTCGACCCGCGCCGCGACGATGTCGAGGTGCGCGACCATCGGCTCGACCGAACCGCGCATTCCCTTCACCTCGACCCGAAGGTCGTCGACCCCCGTGCGCATGATGTGGACCTCGTCGCTCATGTACTTGACGCCCTCGTGGATCTCGGCCAGCGTCGCGGCCACCTCGGGCAGCAGGGCCACCGAGTCGCGGATCGACCGCATCGTGTCCGAGATCGCCCGCAGCCCGTCCGAGATCGGGGCGAGGTCGAGCGGAAGCTTGACGTTCACCGGCGTCTCTTCTCGCCCGACATCCGGTCGAGCTCCTTGCCGAACGCGTCCTCGACGTGCTGGGTCATGGTCATCTGGAACACCGCCACCAACGCTTGCGAGGCGATCGGACGGAGCCGCTCGATCGCCTCGAGGACTTCCGGCCAGCGTTCCTTGGGCCGCCCCTCCTTCTCGAACGGCTTCCAGATCGAGTCCAGGAAGAGCTGCGTGAACGCGTCGGCCACGTAGCGGCTCGAGCGCCGGATCACCTCGACGACGTCGAGCGCCGCGCCTATCGGGACCCCGCGCGCGACGACCTCCTCCGCGATCCGCAGCAGGCGTGGACTTGGCACCTCGAAGCTCTCATCGCCCACCGGGGTGAGGAGCCCGAGCTTGACCGCGCGCTCGAGCGCGGCGGGCTCCTGCCCGCCGGCGAAGCGCTCCGCGAGCTCCTCGGCGGTGATCATCTCCGGCTGCTCGTCCTCGAACGGCGCCGTGATCGCCCGGCGGAAGCTCAGCATCGCCTCCGAGGCGCCCTCGCCGGCGAGCAGCCGCTCGATCCCCTTCAGGTTGAAGCCGTCGGCCTGGAGCTCCGTGATCAGCCGCAGGCGGGCGACGTGGTCCGGGCCGTAGTACCCGACCCGCTGACGGACCTCCGGCGGGCTCAGGAGCCCCCGCGCCTGGTGGGCGCGAATGTTGCGGACGCTCATCCCGCTCTCGGCGGCCAGCTGCTCGATCGTCAGCTGGTTCGGCGAGTCCGAGCCGGCGTGAGGATCCTCGGGAACGGCGCGCAGGCGCTCAGCTGCCATCGCGCTCGCAGGCTAGCACCTGATGATGATCCCTTCCTCAACGTGACATCGTTTGATGTAACGTGATTCGGGGACACGGGTTATGTACCCGAACCCCAGGCACGGATCCAGGAGAACGACGAAATGAACCTTCTCGCCCAGGCCGCCGCACCCCCAGCCGGCGGTGCCGCACTCGATCAGATCATCCTCGCAACCGCGGGCGCGATGCTCCTCACCGGCGCCCTGCTCTTCCTGGGCCTCGGCCACCGCTCAGGACGAGTCCCCTACCTCGGCCGCCTCGCGGGCTTCTCGGAGCGGGTCAGCGGCCTCCCCGGCTGGGTCGCGCTGCCGTCGGCCATCGCGACGATCTCCCTGCTCGTCGCCCTTCTCGGCTTTCTCTGGGACGTCTCGATCCACATCGACGAGGGCCGCGACGAGGGGCCGCTCGCAAACCTCGCCCACTACCCGATCCTCGGCGGCCTGTTCGGAATCTTCACCGCGGGCTTCCTCGCCTGCGTGCTCCCGCTCGAGCGTCCTTCGCGCAGCGCGATCCGCATCGTGGGCGACTGGTATGCGCCGCTCGGCGGCGTGATCGTGGCGTCGTGCGGGATGTTCGCCTTGATCGGCTTCCCGCTCGACGATGTCTGGCACCGGCTCTTCGGCCAGGACGTGACCCTGTGGGGACCCACGCACCTGATGCTGATCGGCGGCGCGGCGATGACCCTGGTCGGGATCGCGATCCTGATGGTCGAGGGCGGCCGCAGCCCGTCCGTGGAGGGCAAGGGACAGCTCCCGCCGTTCGTCCTCTGGCTCCGGCGCGTCGCGCTCAGCGGCGGGCTCTTGATCGGCCTGATGGTCTTCTACGTCGAGTTCGACTTCGGCGTGCCCCAGTTCCGCATGGTCTATGGCCCGATCCTGGTGATGCTGGCCGCCGGCGTCGGCCTGGTCGCCACCCGGATCTGGCTCGGGCGCGGCGCCGCGCTCGGCGCGGTCGCGTTCTTCCTGCTCGTCCGCGGAGTCGTCTCGGTGATCGTCGGCCCGGTCCTCGGGCAGACCACCCCCCACTTCGCCCTGTTCATCGTCGAGGCGCTCGCCGTCGAGACCGTTTTCCTCGCGCTTCCGCGCGCCCGGCCGCTGACGCTCGGGCTCTGGTCGGGCCTCGCGATCGGGACCTTTGGCCTCGCGGCCGAGTGGGCGTGGACGAACCTTTGGATGCCGATCCCGTGGAACGCCGACCTCCTGCCGGAGGGCGCCGTGCTCGGCCTGCTCGCGGCTGTCGCCGGCTCGCTCGTCGGGGCCTGGGTTGGCGAGCGCCTCGGGTCCGACGAGCTTCCCCGCCTCCGCCCCACCCGCTACGGCGCGGTTGCCGGCGCGCTCGCGATCTTCGCGATCGTGGGCTTCGCTCTCAACAAGCCCGCG
Organism: uncultured bacterium; assembly: GCA_963753385.1. GTDB lineage: Bacteria > Actinomycetota > Thermoleophilia > Solirubrobacterales > 70-9 > JALZKA01. The sequence continues at coordinate 838,668 of CAVWCC010000008.1, read as the reverse complement.
CAGGAGGGGGTTACGGCCCGGGTCACGCTGACCGACGCCGGCCCCGGGAAGGCCATCCCGACGGTCCGCATGTCGCCGCCCGAGCGCCGCTGAGGGCGCCGAGTTCATGAACATCACCGCGTGGCAGGGCGGCGGCCTCGTGATCGAGCCGCTCGAGCCGACCGGCGAGCCCGGCACCTACACCACCGCCGACCCGGTCCCGGTGAGCGGCGATTGGAAGACGCTCGTGCGGGTCTCGCGCGGCAACACGCTGAGCGCGATGCCGATCTACCTGCCCGAGGATCCGGCGATCCCCGCCGAGGGCGTCCCGGCGAGCGCCAGCTTCGAGCGCCCGTTCGTCGCCGACCACGAGGTCCTCCAGCGCGAGCAGAAGGACGCCGCCGGCTGGCTGACCGCGTTCGCGTACGTCACGGTGGCGCTGATCGCCCTCGGGCTGCTCGTCCTGATCGCCTGGGCGCTCCACCGCCTCGCGGTCGTTGCCGAAGCGGTGGAGCCCGCTGCCGAAGCAGCTCCGACCCGCCCGCAAGCCGCCGCCCGTGTCGGGAGCGGGCTGCCGGCGTGACGGACGTGCTCGAGCCGATCGGGGCGGCGGCGCTGTCGCTGCCCGTCGCCGACCACGGCGACATCGTCTCGACCCTGCCCTTCTTCCTGCCGGCGCTCCTGATCGTCGGCGGCCTCGTCGCGATGCGGGCAATCGAGCGCAGGCGCAATGATCCCGAGGATCACCCGTGAGCGCCCCGTCGCGAAACCAGGCCCTGCTCGCCGCCGGAATCGCCGGCGCGGTGGCGGGTGTCGGCTGGCTGACAGCCCGCCGGACCGCGGCCGAGAGCCGGGCGCGGCGCGGCGCGAACGACCGCGGGAGGGCGCTCACGATCCGGGGCGCCGACGGCGGCGCCCGGCACGCTCGGGTCCATGGCCCTGAGGACGCGCCCACGCTGGTCCTCGTGCACTGCTGGACCGGCACTCAGGAGCTCTGGCACAAGCAGGTCGCGGCGCTCGAGGGCGAATTTCGGATCGTCACCTACGACCACCGCGGGCACGGCCTCTCGGACGACGCCCGGGACGGCGACTACTCGCTGGAGGCACTCGCCGCAGACCTGGCAATCGTGCTCGAATCGGCCGCGTTCGATGGCCGGCCGATCCTGCTCGCGGGCCACTCGATGGGCGCGATGACGATCGCCGCGTGGGCCGAAACCCACCGCGGCAGGGTTCTGGGCTCGGTCCGTGGGGTCGCGCTGCTCTCCACCGGCCTCGACCACCTCACGGCCGAGACCGCTCTCGCGGTGCCGCTCCCGGGCCCGTTTTCCACCTTCCAGGGCAGGCTCGCAGACGCTTTCCTCGAGTCCCCGGTCTCGATTCGCGGCGTGCCCGTGCCGCTCCTTCGGTCCGCCGCCGCCTACGCCGCCCTCGGCCCGGGCGCCGACCCCGACGACGTCGAGCTGACCACCCGGATGGCCCTTGACTGCCGGACACGCGCCCGAGCGGGCTGCGGCCGCGCGATGGCAACGATGGACCTGATCGACAAGCTCGACGCGCTTGAGGCGCCGACGATCGTCATCGCCGGCGAGCGCGACTTGATGACGCCCGTCGCCCACGCCGAGCGGATCGAGGCCGCGCTCCCCCACTCGCTGGGCCTTCGCGTCGACCCGGACGTGGGCCACATGACGCCGCTGGAATCGCCCCGTCTGGTGGCGGAGGCGATCCGCTACCTGGCCGCGGCCAGCGCCGTGGAATCGGATCCGAGCAGGCTTCCCGCCTGAGGCTCGTCGCCGACCGCGACGGCGGAGACGTCGCGCAAGGTGAAGTCCGGCTCCTGCCCGAACTGCCGGCGCATCCGGTCCTTGAGAAGCCCATACTGGCGGGCCGCCTCGCTCCGCCGCCCGCGACGCAGGCAGAGTTCGAGGTAACGGCGCCAGACGTCGACGTCGAACGAGTCGACCTCGGTCAGCGCCCGAGCGCGGTCGGTGGCGAGGTCCAACCGCCCAGCCTTGACCTCCAGCTCGACCAGGGTCCGCAGCGCCCGCGAGCCGAGCTCGCGCAGCCGGTCGCGCTCGACGAGCGTCCACTCGGCGTACGGATCGCCGGCCAGGAAATCACCACGGTAAAGGCGGCGGGCCGCGTCGAGCTCGAACCGGGCTCGGCTGAAGTCGGAGTCGGCATAGGCCCGCAGGCCGGCCTCGACGCTGCGCGCGAACTCATCCGCGTCCACCCAGACGTTCTCGAGGGCGTACCCGCCGCGGCGCGTGCCGATGAACGAGGAGCGCGATCGGGGGCTGCGGCCGGGCTCGAGGCTGATACGAAGCTGGTGCACGTACTGGCGGACCCGCGTCAGCGCATCGCGGTGCGACGCCTCGGGCCACAGCGCCTCGGCGATCTGCTCGTTCGCTACCGGGCGGGCGCGCTGGCTGAGGAGATACTTGAGGAGCTGGCCGGGGCGCTGTTGCAGCCATTCGTCGTCAGCCGGCCCCGTCGCGGTCTCCACGCGCAACCGGCCGAGAGCGTGAATCCGCAGGCCATGCGAGCTCGGGTCGCGCCCGGCGCCGGTCGCGCCACGCGGCTCGGCCGCCCGGACGTGGAACAGGACGCGCGCCGTGCCGTTGCCGACGTTGGCGGCCGAGACCCAGGCCGAGCGCCCACCGGCGCGTACCTGGATCTCATCGAGCGAACCCGCCTCCTCGGCGACCGCCAGACGGGTGAGGCACTCGCCGCCCCAGGGCGGATCCAGGTTCGCGCAGATCAGCTCGCAACAGGTTGCCTGCGCGGCGAGGACCCCGTCCGAATCCACGCGCAGGAACTCCTCCGAGCGCTGATTCAGGGCCAGGACGCGGCCGTGCCCGTCGACGAGGACCAGCCCACAGGGGAACCCGTGGAACAGCGCCCGGCGGCTGAACGGCCGCGCCGCGTGCTCCGTTTTCGCCCTATCACCCGATTTTGACGGTGCGCTCAGTTCGCGCCTTCCACACGCTTGGACCCGTTCCCCCCGGCTCCTGTACACGGAGTGTCTGCGGAACCTGTACCACAGCCTCGGCGCCTGGCGCACGAGAATACCCCAAACAGGGGGGTGGGCGAGAATCGCGGAGTTTGCGGCGCCGGCGGAGCGCGCGTTCGCGCAACCAGCGGCATTTTCTTGCGAGTTCAGCGCGCTCAGGAAGCGGTCTGATCGAGCGCCGATCCAAGCGCCTCGGCGACTCGTTGGACCTCTTCGACCGTCAGTTCGGCGAACATCGGAAGCGAGAGCTCCTCGTTGCTCCACTCCTCGCTGGCCCCGACCCCGACGTGCGCGATCCGACGGCCGATCAGCGGCGGCTGGACGTGGAGCGGCGGATCGTAGTGGACGCCTGCGGTGACGCCCGCGTCCCGCAGGCCCGCCAGCACCGCATCGCGGTTCGGGAGCCGCACCGGGAAGAGGTGGTAAACGCACTCGCCCCGTGGGTCCTCCCAGAGGGTGGTGACGTCCGCGGGCAACACCGCCCGGTACATGTTCGCCCACGCCCGGCGGGCGGCGTTCTTCCGCTCCAGATGCCGGAGCTTGACGCGAAGGACGGCCGCTTGGAGCCCGTCGAGGTCGGCCTCGAAGCCGATCTCGACGTGCTCGCCGAAATCGCGCTGCCCGAGGTCCCGGAGGCGGCGAACGCGCTCCGCAACCGCCGGGTCGCCCGTGCACACCGCCCCGCCGTTCCCCAGGGTCCCGAGGTTTCTGCGCGGATGGAAGCTGAACGCGGCGACATCCGCGAACGATCCGGCGCGGGCGCCGGCGAAGCTGGCGCCGTGCGCCTCGGCGGCGTCCTCGACGACGAGCAAGCCGTGGCGTTCGGCGAACTCACCGACCCGGTGCATGTCGCAGACCTGGCCGAACAGGTGGACGGCGACGATCGCGGCCGTCCGCTTACCGACCAGCTCCGCCGCCGACGCGGTGTCGATCAGCCCGGTGTCGGCGCGGACGTCGCACAGCACCGGGGTCGCGCCCGAGTGCAGAACGCCGAGCGCCGCCGTGATCGGCGCGTAGGCCGGCAGAATGACCTCGTCCCCGGGGCCGATCCCGGCCGCGATCAACCCGAGGCTGAGCGCCGCGGTCCCGGTGGCGACGCCGACGGCGTACTGCGCCCCGCAGAAGTCCGCGAACTCGCGCTCGAATGCCTCCACCTCGGCGGCATGGCCGGCGTCGCTTTCCGCCAGGACACCGTCCACGACGGCGCGCAGCTCCTCGGCGAGCTCCGCATGCTGGCGACCCAGGTGGACGAATGGCACCTCGCGCGCACCGGTCGCATCCTGCTGGGCCTCGGTGAGCAGGTCTACCTCCGCGACGTCGCCGCCAGCTTCGTGAAAGCAGAGCTGAGGTGGCTCCTCACCGCGGTCGTCGCGAGGTACAGGTGGCGCGCGATCTCGTCGTCGCTTCGTCCCTGAGCGGCGTACCGGATTATCTGCCTCTCGCGATGCGAGAGGACCGACGGGGGCGTTTCGGTCTTCGCAGCCACCGCCCGACTTACGGGCGGCAAGCAACAGTTCTTACATGTTCTTAGCCGCCTGGCTAAGCGACGGCCGAAACCGCCTTCGGATGCATGGCGATCGGCGCGGTGTCGCGCCGCAGGAGCTCCGTGCGCATTGCGCGGCGGGCGCGATGGTGGAGCGTGTGCACCGCTCCCTCGCTCTTGCCCATCTGCGTCGCGATCTCCCGTGGCGAGAGGCCGATCACGTGCCGAAGGACGACGACCCGGCGCTGCCCCTCGGGCAGCGCGCGCAGCGCATCCTCGATCGCATGGCGCCGGTCGGCGGCGACGTCTTCGGAGGCGGTGCGGGCGACTGACGGGATCTCCTCGTAGCAGATCGCCCGGTTCCCGCGGACGTGGTCGATCGCGCAGTTGCGCGCGATTCGGAGCAACCACGCCGCAAACGGGACCGACCGCTCCTCGTACCGGTCGATCTTCGTGAGCAGCTTCGTGAACACATGCTGAGTGACGTCCTCGGCCTCGTGCTCGTCGTGGATGATCGTGCGCACGTAGCTGAACACGTTGTCGGCGTAGCGCTCGTAGAGCTGCCGGAGCGCGTCACGATCCCCGCCCTTCGCCCGCGCGACGACGCGACGCAGTCGAGCGCGATCGGCTCGGTCCTCGTCGGCGAGGGAGCTCTTGATCCGGAACACGGGCGCGGTGGTCCACGCCCCTCCGACCGTGCCCGCTTCGCGTTCGATCGCCACGTAGCTCCTCCCTTCGAGGCTTCGTCCGGGGCGACGGTAGGGCGGCGCGGGTTGCTGGAGGTCCGACAGGACGTTAGGAGGGGCTTAGAGGCTGCGCGGACTTGTGTTGGCTGTGCGTTAGACGGCCTCCAAAATGAGAGAAGTCTCATCGAAGGCTCACGCACGCTTCACATGCGCGGACTAGGGTTGTGTCACGCTGCTTCGAGGCGGCCCCCGGATCGCTTCGAGGGGCGGTCCGGTGGGTTAAGGAGAGCGAGTGAACGACTTGAACGTGCAATCCGGGGGTGAGGCCGGTCGATCCGGTCGCCGCGTGACGCCCTGGGAGGAGACGGTCGACGTCTTCGACCAGATCCCGTACGGCCTGTTCACCGTCAACCGCTCGGGCGCCGTCCTGGCCGTGAACGGTGCCGGCCGGGGCCTCCTCCTCGCGCGGAAGCGCGGCCCCTCCAGGGAGTTGCTCACGTGTTGCGACCTCGTCTGCAGCCGGGTCGTTGACCCGGGCGGCGACGAGGCGTCCGCCTGCCTCACGGCGGAGGCGCTTCAGGCCGGCGGCCCCCTCGGGGAGGTCCAGGTCGACCTTCCACCCGGCGGCCCGTCGGAGGTCGCGTGGGTCACCGTGGCCCCGCTCGGAGGCGACGCCGGTGCGATCTTCCACGTCCGGGCCGACGATTCGGAGGCGACCGAGTCGCACGGAGCCCCCGCCGCGGCGAGCCGGCTGCGCGTGTTCTCGTTCGGCCGGACGCGCGTCGAGAGCTCCGCCGCGGGCTCGATCGGGGGTGAGTGGATCGAACAGCGACCCGGCCAGGTGCTCAAGTACCTGATCTGCGCCCGCGGCCGCCTCGTCGCGGCGGAGGAGATCGCGCAGGCCCTGTGGCCGGAGACCGACGCCCGGGCGCTCAGCTCGGTGCGCTACTTCGTGCACGCGCTCCGCACCCGGCTCGAGCCGACGCGCGGCCCAAGGACCCCGTCGAGCTTCATCGAGTCCCGGCGGGGCGGCTACAGCGTGAACACCCAGCGCGTCTGGGTCGACGCAACCGAGTTCGAGGAGCTCGTGGCGACGGGCCTCGCGGCCCTTGCGGCCGGCGAGCGCGAGACCGCGCTCCACCGGCTCGAGCCCGCGACCAACCTCTACCGCGGCGACTTCCTGGCCGACGAGCCGTACGCGGATTGGGCGCTTTCTGAGCGGGACCGCTTCCAAGAGCTGGCTGGCCGCGCCCTTCGTGCCCTGATTGAACTGCGGCTGGCCGTGGATGACCTCGAGGGCGCGGCACGACACGCGCGGCGCCTCGCCGACACCGAGCCCTACGACAACGATGCGCAGCGCCGGCACATCGAGCTCAGCCTGCGGCGCGGGCGCCGGACCGAGGCGGTCCGCCGCTACAAGCTCTTCCAGCAGCGGCTGCAGCGGAACTTCGACATCGAACCCGGCTTCACCCTCGCGGAGCTCAGCGAGGAGGAGCCGAACAGGGGCTCGTCGTAGGCAACGCGTGAGGGTCCTCGTCACAGGCCACGACGGCTATATCGGCGCCGCGCTCGTGCCGCTGCTCGAGCAGGCGGGCCACACCGTGGTCGGGCTCGACTCGGGCTTGTTCGAGCACTGCGGGCTCGGCGAGCGCGGGTTCGAGATCGACGAGATCCGCGCCGACATCCGGGACGTCGAGGTCGCCGATCTCGAGGGCTTCGAAGGGGTGGTCCATCTGGCGGCGGTCTCGAACGACCCCGTCGGCGATCTCAATCCCGACGTGACCTACGAGATCAACCATCTCGCATCGGCGAGGCTGGCGCAGACCGCCAAGGCGGCCGGCGTCTCCAGGTTCCTCTACTCCTCGTCCTGCAGCCTCTACGGGGCGGCCGGCAACGGCCTCGTCGACGAGGAGGCGCCGTTCAACCCGGTCACCCCCTACGGGCGTTCGAAGGTGCTGGCCGAGCGCGACATCGCCGGCCTCGCCGACGACGACTTCAGCCCGACCTTCCTGCGCAACGCCACCGCCTACGGCCAGTCGTTCCGGCACCGCGCCGACCTGGTCGTCAACAACCTCGTCGGCCACGCCGCGACCGAGGGTGAGGTACGGCTCCTGAGCGACGGAACCCCGTGGCGCCCGCTGGTCCACATCGAGGACATCTCCGGCGCGTTCCTCGCCGCGCTCGAGGCCGACCGGGCCGCGGTGCACAACGAGGCGTTCAACGTCGGCCGCAACGAGGAGAACTACCGGATCCGCGAGGTCGCCGAGATCGTCCACCGCACCGTCGAGGACAGCACGATCTCGTTCGCCCCCGGCGCCGGGCCGGACCACCGCAGCTACCGCGTCAGCTTCGACAAGCTCGCCGAGGCGCTGCCGGGATTCCGGCCGCGGTGGACGGTCGATCGGGGCGCGCAGCAGATGCTGGACGCGCTGCGCCGGCACGGCGTCACCGCCGAGGGATTCCAGGGCCCGAGCTTTCACCGGATCGCCCAAATCAAGCGGCTGATCGAGGCTGGACGCCTGGACTCGAACCTGCGCTGGGTGAATTGAGCCACCGATAGTCTCCGCGCCGACGCGGATGGTTGAAGGGTTCCGGAACAAGACCGCGCTGGTGACCGGCGCGCAGGGATTCATCGGCTGTTGGCTTGCCGAGCGGCTGCTCGACGAAGGCGCGCGCGTCGTCGTCCCCCGCCGGAGCGTCGAGCCGCGGTCTCGCTTCCGGCTCGAGGGGATCGAGGAGCGCTGCGCGATCGTGGACGCCGACATCCTCGACCAAGGCGCAATGGCGGGCGCCCTGGCCGAGCACGGCGTCGACCTGGTCTTCCACCTCGCCGCGCAGCCGATCGTCGGCATCGCGAACCGCTCTCCCTACTCGACCTTGGAGAGCAACATCCGCGGCACGTACGCCCTGCTCGAGGCCTGCCGGACCGTGGCCGAAGGCGGTGGCGAGACGCCGCGCGTCGTGGTCGCCTCGTCCGACCACGCGTACGGCGACCACGAGGAGTTGCCCCACCGCGAGGACTTCGCCATCAAGGCCCTCTACCCGTACGACGTCTCGAAGGCCTGCGCCGACATCGTCGCGCGCTCGTACGCGGAGGTGGCTGGGTTCCCGGTCGCGGTGACCCGGATGGCGAACACATTCGGCGGCGGCGACCTCAACTGGTCGCGGATCGTGCCCGATTCCGCCCGCGCCCTGGTCGCAGGCCGCCCGCCCGTGATCCGATCCGACGGAACACCCGAGCGCGACTACCTCTACGTCGAGGACGCGGTCGACGCCTACCTGGCGGTCGCCCGCTCCCTCGACGACCCCGCAAACCACGGGGCGGCTTGGAACGTGGGCATGGGGCAGCCGGTATCGGTTCTCGAGCTCGTCGAGACCCTGATCGAGGTGTCCGGAAACGACTTCGAACCCGAGATCCGCGGCCCGGCCGCGCCGCTCGGCGAGATCGATCGCCTCTACCCGGACTCGACGGCGATCCGCGAGAGTCTCGACTGGGCCCCGAAGTGGGACCTGAAGAGCGGGCTCGAGGTCACGTACCGCTGGTACGAGCGCTACTTGAGCGGTGCTGCTGCGTCGTTCGTCGCCGACGTCGCATGACGGGCGATCCGGGCTACAAGGGCGCCGGTGTCCTCGTCACCGGCGCACAGGGCTTCATGGGGTCTTGGCTGGTCGAACGGCTGCTCGCCTCCGGTGCCAGGGTGATCGCTCCGCGACGGCCCCTGGCCCCCGCCTCCCGCTTCGCCCGCGAGGGACTCGAGGAGGCGTGCGAGCTGGTCGACCTCGACCTGCTCGACCCCCGCTCGGTGCTCCGAGTCCTGAACGAGGGCATGGTGCGAGTCGTATACCACCTCGCCGCCCAGACGATCGTCGCAACCGCCAACGGCTCCCCGATGGCGACCTTCGACACGAACGTGCGAGGGACCTACAACCTGCTCGAGGCGGCGCGCTCGTTGGCCGAGGACGCCCCTCGGCTAGTGGTCGCGTCCTCCTATCACGCGTACGGCCCCCGCGCGGACGGTCCCTTCAGCGAGGACACGCCCCTGCGCGCGACCTCTCCGTATGCGGCATCCAAGGCCTGCGCCGACTTCGTCGCGCGCTCGTACGCCGCCACCTACGGCCTGCCGGTTGCGGTCACGCGTCTCGCCAACATCTACGGCGGAGGGGACCTCAACTGGTCGCGGATCGTCCCCGACACGGCACGCGCGCTGGTCCGCGGCGAACGGCCGGTGATCGCGTCGGACGGCACGCCGGAGCGCGACTACCTCTACGTCGAGGACGCGGTCGACGCCTACATGACGGTCGCCGATTCGCTCGCGGAGCCCGCGAATTACGGCCGCGCCTGGAACGCGGGCTCGGACCGCCCGGTTTCGGTGCTGGCGCTCGTCCGGGCGCTGAGCGAGGTCGCCGGTTCGGAGCTCGAGCCCGAGGTTCTTGGCACGCCCGTCGCCGGTCGGACCGACCGCCAATATCTGGACTCGAGCGCGATCCGCGACGAGCTCGGCTGGCGAGCGCGTTGGGAGCTCGAGGACGGCCTCGCCGCCACGTACGACTGGTACGCACAGGCGCTGCGGGAGGCCGCTCTGACGTGATCGTCGGCGTGATCCCGGCGGCAGGGCGCGCGACGCGCCTGCAGCCGCTGAGCTCGTCGAAGGAGGTTCAGCCGATCGGCGGCCGCCCGGTGATGGACTACCTCATCGACGCCTCCATCGCGGCGGCTGCGCGGAGGTGCGGGTCGTCACGCGGCCCGAGAAGCTGGACGTGATCGAGAACTCGCGGCGGCACGGGGCGGTCGTGATCGAGGCCCGGCCGGCGACCCCCGCCGCATCGCTCCTGACCGGGCTCGACGGCCTCGACGACGAGGACGTGGTCGCGTTCGGCTACCCGGACTCGATCTGGGAGCCGCTCGACGGCTTCCGCGGCCTGGTGGAGCTCGTCGAGGCGGGCGCCGAACTGGCGCTTGGCCTGTTCCGGACCGCGAACGTCGAGCGGCCCGACGCGGTCGAAGTCGTCGGCTCCGCGACCCCCTACGCGTCACCCGGATCGACGTCGGCTCGCTCGCGCCTCCTCCCCACCTCGTCTGGGGCTGCGCTGTCGCGCGCGCATCGGTGCTGCGCGGCTTGCGCGACTGGGACGACCCCGGCGACCTCTTCAGCGAGTTCTGCCGCGACCACCCGGTCGCAGGCGCCATTCTGTCCTCGAGCTACGTCGACATCGGCACGCCCCGCGGGATGCGAATCGCGCTCGAGTCGATGGAAGGATCGGGGTCGACAGGCCGTTCATAATCAGAGAACCTCATTGAGGTCGTATCAGCCCACGGAGGGGACGTCCAAGAGTCGGAGGCTTGGACAGAGACATGGCTCGTACAGCTCGCAGATCTGCGTTCGCGTCGGCCTTGGCGTGCGCCGGCGCCCTCGCCGCCCTGCTTTCTCCAAGCGCCTTTGCCGCCCCCCCGCCCCCCGGCTTCGTCGTCGAGCCGGCGGTGTCCGGCCTGGAAGTCCCGGTCGCGATCGACTTCGCCGCAGACGGCACGATGTTCGTCGCCGAGAAGCGCGGCGTCGTCCGCGTGGTCCGCGACGGCGACCTCCTGCCAACGCCTTTCATCGACATCTCCGCCGACGTCAACGACCGGTTCGAGCACGGAATGCTCGGCCTCGCCCTCCACCCCTCGTTCCCGTCCGTGCCATACGTCTACGTGCTCTACACCCACGATCCGCCCGGATTGCCGAAGGACGACGCCGGGGCCCGGGTCGCCCGGCTCGAGCGGATCGAGGCGGACCCCTTGAACCCCGCGGTCGCGTCGACCTCTCCGTCAGCGCGGACCGTGCTGCTCGGCCGCCAGGGCGACGCGTCGGCGATCCCCGACCCCAGCCCGCCGCCGATCGGGGTGCCGGGAAGGCTCAGCTGCCGGCGCGACGGCGCCCGCGTCCCGGATTGCATTCCCCAGGACAGCTACCGGCACCAGATCGGCACCGTCGCGTTCGGGACCGACGGCGCGCTCTACGTGGGGAACGGCGACGTCGACCGCCTCCCGACCGGCCCGCGCGATCCCGCCAACATGATCGGCGCGGTGATGCGGATCGACCCGCTGACCGGAGCAGGGCTCCCCGACAACCCGTTCTTCAACGGCGATCCGAACAGCAACCTCTCGAAGGCATGGGCTTTCGGCCTGCGAAACCCGTTCCGGTTCAGCATCGACCCGGTCTCCGGCGAGATCCTGATCGGGGACGTCGGCGCCAGCACCTGGGAAGCCCTGCACCTGGGCGAGCCGGGCAAGGACTACGGGTGGCCGTGCTACGAGGGCGGCAGCCACGTCTACGGTCCGTACCGGAACACCCCGGTCTGCCAAGGCCGAGTACGCGGACGGGCCGCGGCCGCCGATCCACGAGTACGCCCACACCGAGGCGGGCGGCGCGGTGGTCCCGGGCGACTGGTACCACGGCACGACGTACCCAGCCGCGTATCAGGGGGCGCACTTCTTTGCCGACTACAGCCAGGGCTGGATCAAGACGATCCGCCCCGACAGGCGGCGGCTACGCGGTCGCCGACTTCGCGGACAACGCCGCCACCTCGGGCGTGGTCGACATGGCCGCCGGTCCCGACGGGGACATCCACTGGGTCTCGATCAACGACGGCACCGTCTACCGGCTGCGCTTCACCGGCCAGCCGCCGCCCGTGCCGCCCGAGCCCGTCACCCTCGACTTCTCCGAGGGCCAGGGGACGACCGCGTTCGATTCGTCCGGAAACTCCAACGACGCCGAGCTTCGGGGCGGCGCCACCTGGGGCCCCGGGAAGATCGGCGGCGGCCTCGCGCTCGACGGCGCGGGCGACCTCGCGTCGATCGCCGACGCGCCCAGCCTCGCCTTCCGCGACGAGCTCACCGTCGCCGGCTGGGTCCGGCGCACCTCCGCGCCCGCGGGCTGGCACCAGCTGGTCTCGCGCCAGCACACCACCACGAGCGCCGACCAGTTCCTCCTCGGATTCAAGGGCGCGACCCCCAACTTCGGCGTGAGGACGCCGAACGGGCACACCAATGCGGGGTCGGGGTCGGTGCCGCTCGGCCAATGGGTCCACCTCGCCGGCACCTACAACGGCGCCCGGATCATCCTCTACGTGAACGGGGTCGAACGGGCGCGCGTCGCCAAGACCGGCCCCCTGGTCGCGAGCTCCGCGCCCGGTGCTCGTTGGGGCCAACGCCAACGGATCCGGCCCGCTCGCCGGCAGCGAGTTCCTCGCCGGCGGGCTCGACGAGGTCCGCCTGTTCAGCCAGGCGCTCAGCCCGAGCGCGGTCGCGGCGCTGGCGAAGCCGCCCGAGGTGGAGATCGAGACGCCGGCCGACTGGGGCCGAGTTCGAGGTCGGCTCGGAGGTGACGTTCGCGGGCAGCGCCGACGATCCGGTGGACGGCGACCTCACCGATCAGATCGAGTGGAGCGCGGTCCTCCACCACAATGTGCACACCCACCCCGATCTGATGCCGTCCACGACCGGCGCCGGCGGGAGCTTCACCCTCCTCGACCATGACGACAACACCTACGTGGAGCTCTGCGCGGAGGTCGAGAACAGTGCCGGCGGTGTCGGGCGCGACTGCGTGGACGTCCGACCCCGAACCGCCATGGTGACGGTCGATTCCGTGCCCAGCGGCCTGGAGGTGAGCCTCGGGGAGGCGATTGGCAGCGCCCCGCTCACGGTCGCGGCCAACGTCGGCGCGTCGCGCGTCCTCTCGGTGCCGCAAAGCTCCGGCTGCTTCGAGTTCGAGAGCTGGTCGGACGGCGGCGCGGCCACGCACACGATCACGGTCCCGGCGCAGGCAGCCACCTATACCGCCACGTTCAGCGACGACGTCTGCGCGACGCCCCTGGTGGCCTCACTCGGCTTCTCCGAGGGCCAGGGGATGACCGCGTTCGACTCGTCCGGAAACGCCAACGACGCCGAACTTCGGGACGGCGCCACCTGGGGACCCGGGCAGACCGGTGGCGGCCTCGCGCTCGACGGGGCCGGCGACCTCGCGGCGATCGCCGACGCGCCCAGCCTCGCGTTCGGCGACGAGCTCACCGTCGCCGGCTGGGTCCGGCGCACCTCCGCGCCGGCGGGCTGGCACCAGCTGGTTTCGCGGCAGGCCGAGCCGACGCCGGCTGCGCGCACGACAGGTTGTCTCGCGGGGGCGCAGGGCAGCGCGCGCCCGGTACCGCGCTCATCTCGGCCCGGCGCGCGCTGGCTACGAACGCCGACCAGTTCTTCCTCGGCTTCAACGGCGCGACCCCCAACTTCGGCGTGAGGACGCCCGAGCGGGAACGACCAAGGCGGGGTCAGGGTCGGTGCCGCTCGGCCAATGGGTCCACCTCGCCGGCACCTACGACGGCGCCCGGATCATCCTCTACGTGAACGGGGTCGAACGGGCACGCGTCGCCAAGACCGGAGCGCTGGTCGCGAGCTCGCGCCCAGTGCTGCTCGGCGCCAACGCGAACGGGCCCGACCCGCTCGCCGGCAGCGAGTTCCTCGCCGGCGGGCTCGACGAGGTCCGCCTGTTCAGCGAGGCGCTCACCCCGAGCGAGGTCGCGGCGCTGGCGACGGGCTTCTAGGTCGTCGCGTGATCAGCGCGGCAAGAGCCTGACCAGGCGGCGCAGGCGGGGCGGCGTCCGCGGCCCCAGCCTGTCGGGGATCCGGTTCAGCGCCTGGAAGGCGGCGAGCTCGCGGCGAAACGACGCTCCATGGGCGGCGACGGCCCCCTCGAAGAGCTCGCGGGCGAAGTCGTAGAGCTCGAGGTCGAGCCGGTTTCGCGCCCGGATCGCCGCCACCGCGTCGTCGCCGACCGGCGCGCCCTCCGTGTCCTCGGGCAGCGTTGACGCTCATGTACATCGGCAGCCTCCAGTCCAGAGCCCGGCGGAGCAGGATGAAGCTCTCGTTGAAGCGCTCGGTGAGACCGACCACCCGGAAGGCGCGCAGGTTCCGTTTCGCCGTCTCCAGCGCCTCGGTACCCAGCTCGGACGGCGGCTGTTCGAGCTCGCCCGCGCCGATGCCGGCGATCAGCCGCGTCTGCTGGTTGTCGACTCCCGGGATCGGCCGCGGTCCGCGCGAACTCCTCGAGCCCCATCCCGCTTCGGACCAGCTCGTCGTGGAGCCAGTGCTTCGGGTTGCCCCGGATGAAGTGGTACATCGAGACGACCCGGGACACGGGCTCGCGCAGCATGGTGACGTACACGCACTCATGCGGGATGTGCTCGTGCACGCCGTAGTGAACGTGGCCGGCCACGACCCGCGCCGCCGCCCGCTCGTCGAAGGGCAGGTCCCCGACCGACGCGAGCGGCTCACGGAGGGTCTCGACGTGGAGCACGCGCGATCGGTACTTGCGGTCGAGCACCCGCTCGATCGTCGTCCCGCCCGTCCTTGGCAGGTGGACGAACACCACGCAGCGATCCTCCGCCCGAGGAGGCCCGCTACGGCCCGGGCTCACCGCCCCAGCGCCTCGATCGAGCGCTCGTCTGCGAACGCCTCGCCCTGCTCGGAGCGCAGCCGATCGCAGAGCCTCCCCGCGGGCACCTCGACGTCGTCATAGGTGAGCACGTGATCGCGCTCGACATCGTTCCTCAGAACGCACCCCTCGGCCACCCCGATCGGCAGCAGGCCCTGCTCGCGCCGTCGTCGCGGCGGTCTCACAGAGGCCGTAGGTCAGGTATCCGCCCATGCCGTCGAGCTTGTCCCCGGCGCTGAGGTCGACCTTGGCCGCGGTGACGACCTCGACGCGGGGCGGTCCGGCCGGCGCCATCACCGCGTCCTCGAACAGCACGGCGCGAGCGAGCGATAGCGGCACCTCGAAGTGACACAGGTGATAGGGCGTGTAGAAGCTGTACAGGGGGCCCTCGCCGAGCTTGTAGAGGTTCAGGTAGTGCTGCTGCTTGGGATCGTCGTGGGCTCCGAGGACGAACACGCCGGGGCCGGGCTTCGCCCCGACCACGTAGTCCACGATCCCGCCAAGCTCGCGCAGCTCGTCGACGTCGTAGCGGTCCGTGAGCTCGTCGACGTGGCCATCGATGCTCATAACCCAGCATGCCCCGCCGCGCCACCGTCATCCCGGTGGCGTTGGCCACCGTCGCCTGCTCGAACGAGATCTTGGTCCCGTCGGCGAAGCTCGTGACCATGTAGGGGTTCTGACCCCAGCGGCGTGCGAAGCCCTCCTGCGTCGTCGGGTTGCGCGAGGGGTCGTGAAGCCCCTTGATGTTGCCGCACAGGAGCGGGGTCACCCCGAGGGCCCTGACGAACCGGTAGAGGTTCATCTGGACGCCCGGCTGGTCCCCGTCGCTCGCGCTGTAGACCACCCCGGCGCGATCGGCGCGAAGCTTCAGCAGCGGCCCCAGCGTCCCGTCGAGCTCGGCGTTCATCACCACCGCGTGCTTTCCGTGCTCGATCGCGTCGAGCACAACGCGCGCCCCGAAGTCCACCGCCCCGGTGACCTCGAGGATCGCCTCCACGCCCTCGGCCCGGCAGACCGCAGATGGATCGTCGGTGACCGCGTGCCGGCCCTCGCCGATCGCCGCGTCGAGCTCCGAGGGCGACGCGACGAACGCGACCTCCTCCGCGCCGGCGTAGCGGTAGGCCTCGCGGGCGCGTTCGGCGTGGCGGTTCGAGATCGCGACCAGCTCCATCCCGGGAACGGAGTTGAGGATCTGGTTGGCGACGCCCTGGCCCATGAACCCCGCGCCGACCATCGCCACTCGCACCGGATCGCCGGCCTCGGCGCGAGCCCGCAGCGCCTCGTCGACGATGATCAACTCACCGCTCCCGCGCGAGCGGCGAACGGGGGCCAGGCCCGGTCCTTCTCCGAGATCACGCTCACCGGGAGCGGCCACTCGATCCCGAAGGCCGGGTCGTCGTAGGCCAAGCCCCGCTCGTGACCGGGGCGATAGAAATCGCCCACCTGGTAGCTCACCTCGGTGTCGTCGACCAGGGTCTGGAAGCCGTGGGCGCACAGCGCCGGCACGTAGAGGGCCCGGTGGTTCTCCGCGGTCAGCTCGACGCCGAAGTGCGAGAGGTACGTGGGCGAGTCGGGACGCATGTCGATGATCACGTCCCAGATCGCGCCGCGCGGGCAGCGGATGAGCTTGGTCTCCTCGGCAGGGTCCACCTGGTAGTGCATCCCGCGAAGCGTCCCGCGCGTGCGGTTGAACGACAGGTTCGCCTGGGCGACCACGGGCTGCAGGCCATGCGCCGCGAACTCCTCCGCGCAATACGTGCGCGCGAAGAACCCCCGCTCGTCCTCGAGGCGCTCCAGATCGACGAGCCTGGGCGTCCGCGATCGGGGTTTCGGTGAACCTCACGGGACGCCGCTCCGCTCGGCCTGATGCCGCTGCGGCGCCGATCCGCCCCAGACCTTCCACGGGGCGTCGCCGCTCTCCCAGCGCTCGTTGAGCTCGGTGAACTCCCGGTAGGTGTCCATCCCCATCCAGAAGTCCTCGTGGGGGAAGACCGAGAGCTCGCCGTCGCGGGCGAGGTTGCGGAGCGGCTCGTGCTCGAAGAACAGCTGCGGGTCGTCGTTGAGGTAGTCGAAGAACTCCCGCTGGAAGACGAAGAAGCCGCCGCTGACGAAGCCCTCGGGCACCGTCGGCTTCTCGTTGAACTCGGTCACGACGTCCCCGGCCACGCGCATCTCGCCGTAGCGCGAGGTCGGATGGACACCGGTCACCGTTCCGATTCGCCCCTGCTCGTAGTGGAACTCGAGCAGCGAGGTGACGTCCACGCCCCCGAGCCCGTCGCCGTAGGTGAACATGAACGTGTCGGTGGTGACGTAGTCGCGCACGCGCCAAAGCCGCGCCCCGGTCGCGGTGGTCAGGCCGGTCTCGGCGCAGGTGACCTCCCAGTGCTCGTCGCCGTGGTTGTCGTGGAACACGGGCTGTGGTCGTCGTTCATCGCGATCGTGAAGTCCGAGACCTGCTCGCGGTAGCGCAGGAAGAACTCCTTGATCAGCCAGCTCTTGTAGCCGAGGCAGAGCACGAAGCGCTGGAAGCCGTGATGGCCGTAGATCTTCATGATGTGCCAGAGGATCGGCTTGTCCCCGATCGGGACGAGCGGCTTCGGGACCTTCTCGGTCTCCTCCCGCAGCCGGGTCCCCATCCCGCCGGCGAGGATCACGACCGGGATCTGGTGCGGCGCCAGTCGCTCGGAGCTCATCCTCGTCAGTTCTTCGAGACGTAGTTGGTGTACGGGTTGGAGTTCTTCGCGTCCCCGTTCACCACCACCCCCAGCGTCGGCGCGTCGAGCTGGTCGAGCTGCTCGCGCAGGCCGATCAGGGACTCGTCGGTCGAGAGCCCGAGGCGGCCGACGACGACGACGCCGCCGACGTACTCGAGGATCGGCATCGCGTCGGAGACGACCGTCGGCGGGGTGTCGACGACGACCAGGTCGTAGCGGTCGGGGATCACCTCGAGCACCGCCTGCATCCGCTCGGAGGCGAGCAGCTCGGCCGGGTTCGCGGGCGGCGCGCCGGCGAACAGGACGTCGATCGCGCCGCCCTCGGCGCGCGCTCGGGTCGACGTCGTCGTCGAAGTCGACCGGGCGGATCAGGTCCTGGAGCTGGGCCTCGTCGCCCGCGAGCAGGTCGGAGAGGCCGGCGGTCCCGTTGGCCTTGAGGCTGCGGGCGAGGCTCGGGCGGCGCAGGTCGGCCTCGACCAAGAGCACCCGCGAGCCCGAGGCGGCCTCGATCCGGGCCAGGTTCCAGGCCAGGGTGGTCTTGCCCTCGCCGGGGATCGCCGAGGTCACGATCAAGGAGCGGATGCCCTGCTGCTCGAGCTGGCGGCGGAGGTTGACGCGCACCGTCCGGAACGCCTCGGCCTCGGGCGCCGGCAGGGCGCGGGTGCCGCGCCCGGAGCGGGCCAGCGCCCGGCTGCGCGGGATCCGGCCGATGATCGGGCCGCCGAGCACGTACTCCATGAAGCGCGGGTCGCGGACCCGGCGGTCGCGGCGCTCGAGCGCGATCGCCAGGGCGAGGCCGAGGGCGAGGCCGACGATCGCCCCGATCAGGGTGTTTTGGACCGGCTTCGGCGAGGCGGCGTCGGCCGGGGGCTTGGCGCGGTCGATCTGGACCACGGGCGCCGCGGCTGCCCGCCGCCGCGAGCTCGAGCTCCTCGAGCCGCGTCTCGCAGCTCCTGGCCCTCGCGGCCCGAGAGCTCGGCGTCGCTCAGCCCGGCGAGCTGCTCCTCCACCGCGCTCGTCTCGCTTGCGAGCTCGTCGCGGTAGTCCTCCTCGCGGAGATCGATGAACTCCTGCGCGTAGACGTTCGCGATCCGGGCCGCCTCCTTCGCGCTCGGCGCGAAAACGATCACGGTCGCGAGGTTCGACTCGGCTTCGGCGACCACGTCCACCTCGGCCGTGAGCTCCTCACCGGTCCGCGCCTCGACCCGGTCCGTGAGCGCCGGCAGCTGCAGGAGACGCACGTTGGTCGCGGCCTCGCGCTCGGGCTCGGTGGAGGCGATCACGGGGCCGGTGTCGCGGAACAGGAGCGTGGTCTCGGCCCGGTACTCCTTGTCCTGCAGGAGCGAGAAGGCGAGCGCGCCGGCCGGCACGAGCAGCAGCGGGATCAGGATCGCCCACCAGCGGCGGCGGAGGAAACCGCCTGCGCCGGAAGGCTGCGGGACCTCTGCACCGCCGGGCGCGGCGGCGCGACCCCCGCTCACGGCATCGTTCGATGCACCCACATCCGAGTAACCACAATTGGGAAGGAAAACTCACGCCGGGACGTTTCTCTCAAGGTGCCAGCGCGGAAGCCCGACAGCCGATGAGCGCCCGTCCGACCGTGTCGGTCTGCATCCCGGCCTACGAGGCCGAGGGCTGGATCGAGCGCGCGGTCCGCTCGGCACTCGACCAGACGCATCGCGACCTCGAGGTCGTGGTCGTCGACAACGCCTCGACGGACGGGACGGTCGCGCGGATCCGGGGCATCGATGACCCCCGCGTCCGGCTCTATGCCAACTCCCGCAACCTCGGCGTGTTCCGGAACTTCAACCGGGCGATCGGCCTCGCGCGCGGGGACTACATCAAGTTCCTCTGCGCGGACGACGCGCTCGAGCCGACCTGCGTCGAGGAGATGCTCCGCCCGTTCGCGCTGAGCCAACGGGTGGGCCTCTGCTTCACGCCGCGGGCGATCGTGCTCGAGGACCCGGCCGACGCGTCCGGAAGCCGGTGGAAGGCGAAACACGAGCGCACCCACGAGCGCTTCGGCGAGCTGCAGGAGGTCAACAGCGGCTCGGCGCTGCTCGAGCCGTGGCTCGCCGACCGCCTCGCCGACAACTGGATCGGCGAGCCCAGCAACGTGATGATGAGCCGCGAGTGCCTCGCTCGGGTCGGGACGTTCCCGCTGCGGATGCACGACAAGGGCGACATGGACCTCTGGATCCGCGCCATGCTCGATCACGAGGTCGGCTTCGTCGATCGGCCCCTGGCCCGGCTGTCGGTGCGGAACACGTCGCTCGGGGTCACCAATCGAGAGTCGGCCAGGCCCTGGCTCGACACGGTATGGATGCTCGAGGGCATCCTCTCCTTCGACGAGGCGCGGCGGTATCCGCGGCTACGCGGACTGCGGCGCCGCGCGCTCGCCCGCACCGCCCGCAACGCCTTGCTCGGCAGAAGGGTCCCTGATCACGGCAAGCTCGCCGGAGCCTGGGCGTACGCGGCCTTCCGGCTTCCGCGGCGTGGCGGCCGATCCGAGCTCTACGGGGCGATCGACGAGCCGCATCCCGGCGGGCGAGACGGTCGCGGTCAGCGCGGCAGGACCGCCCGCACCGGATGGCGCAAGCGGGTTGGTATCCGCGGCCCGATCGCGTTCGGGATCCGGTTCAGGACCCTGAACGCCGCGACCTCGCGCGCGAACGACGGGCCCTGGCTCGCGACGGCGGCGGCGAACAGCCCCGCGGCGTGCTCGTAGAGGGCAAGGTCGAAGCGGTTGCGCTCGCGAATCAGCTCGATGGCCGCCGGAGTCGGCGGCTCGGGCATCCGCGCTCGGCTGACGTTGTGCGTCTCGTACATCGGCACGCGCCAGCCCAGGGCGCGGCGAATCAGGATGAAGGACTCGTCGAAGCGCTCGGTCAGCCCGACCACGAGGAAGCGCTCCAGGTTCCGCTTCGCCCGGGCGAGGTCTGCTCGGTCACCGCGGCCGGCGGCTTCGACGGCGCGCGCAGCCGGCCGTCGGGTCCGAGCGCCATCATCTCGCCGGCGCCGACCCCGGCGATCAGGCGCGTCTGCTGGTTGTCGACGGTCGGATCGGCCCCGCGCCGCACGAACTCCTCGAGTGCCATCGCCGAGCCCACGACCTCGTCGTGGAGCCAGTTGCGGGGGTTGTCGAGGATGAAGCGGTACATCGACACCACCCGCGCCACCGGCTCCCGCAGCATCGTGATGTACTCGCACTGCTGCGGCATGTGGCGGTGGACGCCGTAGTGGAGGTGGCCGGTGACTGCCCGGGCCGCGCGGCGGCGCTCGAGCGGGATCTCCTCGATCCGCTCAGAGCGGCTCGTGAGGCTGTCGAGGAAGAGCGTCCGCGACGGGTACTTGTAGCGAAGCGCGGCGGCCACGGTGCTGGCCGCCGGTCTTCGGCAGGTGGAGGAAACGATGCATCCATCCCCTGGCAGTCGTCGCGGGCGTCATCGGCGCTGGCCCGCATCGCTCAGCGCGGCAGCACGGCCCGCAGCGGGTGGCGCAGGCGCGCCGGGATCCTCGGCCCGAGCGCGTTCGGGATCCGGTTGAGCGCCCTGAACGCCGCCACCTCGCGCTGGAACGAGGGGCCCTGCCGGTCGACCGCCTCCTCGAAGAGCCGGCGAGCGTGCTCGTAGAGCTCGAGGTCGAACTGGTTCCGCTCCCTGATCAGCTCGATCGCGCGCGCTGACGGGGGCTCGGGCCGCGTGCCGGTCGTCGCCCGGCCCACGTTGCGGGTCGCGTACATGGGAAGGCGCCAGCCCAACATGCCGGCGCAGCATGATGAAGGTCTCGTCGAAGCGCTCGGTGAGGCCGACCAGCGCGAACCCGTCGAGGTTTCGCTTCGCCCGCTCGAGATCGCCGCGCTCGAGCGGGGGTGCGACCCACTTGCGGCCGCCGGACGCGAGCGGCCGCACCTCGCCCGCGCCCCGGCCAGAGATCAGCCGGGTCTGCTGGTTGTCGAGCCCCGGATCGTCGCTCGGTGCGCGCGAACTCCTCGAGCCCGATCCCGGACCCGGCGACCTCGTCGTGGAGCCGGTGCTGCGGCCGCCGCAGGATGTGGTGGTACATCGAGACGACGCGCGCGATCGGGTCGCGCAGGACGGTGATGTAGTCGGACGGCTGCGGGATGTGCTCGTGGACGCCGTAGAAGACGTGTCCGGTCGCGACCCGCGCTCGCCGGCGCTCCTCGAGCGGGACCTTCTCGATCCCGCCGAGGCGGGTCGAACCGGTCGTCGAGGAAGAGGATCTCGGACGGGTACTTGTAGCGCAGCACCCCCCGCAGCGTCCACCCGGCCGTCTTCGGCACGTGCAGGAAGATGATGCAGCGGCTCGGCCCGGCTCGGCCGACCGGCGTTCGGCCATTCGGGCTCGACCGTGTGCATCAACCCGATCAACGCCTCCCGGCGGGCGGTTCTTGCCGGGCGAGCGGAGCGCCGGGGCACGGGCGCGCGACCGCAGCGAGCGGACCGGGTTGCGAAGCGGCGCCGGAACCCTGGGCCCGACCGCGTTCGGGATGCGGTTCAGCACCCGAAACGCGGCGACCTCGCGCGGAAACGAGGGGCCCTCCCGCTCGATCGCCGCGGCCAGGACCGCCTGCGCATGCCGGTAGAGCTCCACGTCCAGCCGGTCACGCTCGGCGATCAGCGCCGCCGCACGGTCGCTGGGCCGCGCGCGCCGCGGCCCCCGGGCGGCGTTCCGCTTCGCGTACATCGGCAGCCGCCAGCCGAGCGCGCGCCGGACGAGGATGAAGCTCTCGTCGAAGCGCTCCGTCAGCCCCACCACGAGGAACCGATCCAGGTTCGCCCGCGCCTCGTCGAGCGCGGCGGCCCCGAGCGCCGTCACCTCGACCGAGCCGGCCGCACGCGTCACGAGCTCGCCCTCGACCCGGCCGGAGAGAAGCCGCGTCTGGAGGTTGTCCGCCGGCCCTTCGACCGCACCGACGAAGTCCTCGAGGCCCATGCCGTTGCGCACCGGCCTCGTCGTGGAACCAGTGCCCGGGGTGATCCAGCACGTGCTGGTAGGTCGAGACGACCCGGGCCACCGGCTCGCGCAGCATCGTGATGTAGTCGCACTCCTGCGGCATGTAGCGGTCGACGCCGTAGGGCAGATGCCCGGTCAGGACCCGCGCGGCGCGGCGCTCCTCGACCGGCAGCTCGCCCACCCGCGTCGGGCTCGCGCGGGCTGTGGAGGGTGATCACCCGGCCGGGGTACTTGTGGCGGAGCGCCCCCCGGAGCGTCACCCCGCCCGTCTTCGGGATGTGCAGGAAGACGGTGCAGCGGCGCCCCTCGCCCATCGCTCCGGGTCACCGAACCGCTCCGGCGGCTCCTGCCGCCGTTCGCTCGCGGCTGCGCCGGCGCCGTCGGACTCGTCCCGGGGGGCGGGGCCGTTCGGGCCGGTCGGCCATGAGCCCGCGCGCCACGAAGAGCCCAGGCGAGGCCCGCGGCGACCGCCCCGGCCGAGGCCGCGATCGCGGCGCCCTCGGCGCCCCGGTCGGCCAGGACCAGCAACACCGCCAGCACGACCACGACCTCGAGCGCGGCGAGGCGGGTTCGGATCTCGGGCCGCCCGAGCGCGGCGAGCAGCGTCTTCCGCCACAGGAGCGCGAGGTTGAAGACCGCGGCGATCAGCATGATCCGCGCCGGGGTCACCGCCGATTCGAAGCTCTCGGAGTAGAGGAACGGGATCAGCCACGGCATGATCACGTAGGCGACGGGCGCGGCCACGAGCCCGAGCCCGAACGCGATCAGCGTGTAGCCCCTGGTCGAGCCGGCGGACCTCGGCCATCCGCCCCTGCGGCGACCAGCCGCGACTGCTCGGGAAACATCGCCAGCCGCATCGGCGCCTGGAGCGCGTTCGCGGCGACGATCGGGAGCCTTGCGACGCGGTAGATGCCGACCGCCGCAGTCCCGGCCGCGCGGGCGAGGATCACCGGCACGAGGGTTCCGAGACCGACTGCACGCTCGTCGTCAGGCTCGAGTGGAAGCCGAAGCGAAGCAGCTCCCGGGTGCCGACCGGGCGGCGCTCGGGCTCCGAGCCGGACTCGCGGCGCCCACCGGCGCCAGCCCTCGCGCCACGCGTACCGTCGCCAGGACCAGGCTCCCGGCCGCGCCGCCGAGCACGTACGAGATCGCGACCGCCTCGGCGCCGCCGAATTGGACCGCGATGATCACCCCGATCAGGCGAAAGGCGCTGGTCGCGGCGAGCGCCCGGGCTCGCAGGTCTACGCGCCGGGCGAGCGCGAGCGCCGCGAACGCGGTCGAGTCGGCGGTCGTGACCAGGACCGAGAGCGCGCTGATCTGAACGAGGTCGGGTCGAGCTGCCCGGCGCTCGCGAGGTCGGCGAGCACCCCGGACAGCGCCACCACGAGCGCCGTTACGACCACGCCGATCGCGATGTCGACCTTCAGCGACAGGCGCAGCAGCGCGCGGAGCCCGGCGAGGTCCCGGTCGTGGAGCGCCCGGTTGCCGTAGAAGTTGGTCGCCTCCTCGAAGGTGACGTCGAGGAAGATCGACGAGTGCGTGGACGGCCGCGAGCGCGAGCAGTACCGAGCCGTACTCGCTCGGGCCCGAGCGCCCGCGCCGCGACGATCGTGCCGAGGATCGAGAGCCCGTTGGCGATCCAGACGCCGGCCGCGGTATGGCCGGTGCGCCGCCACCAGCGCGGCTGGTCCAGAAGACATCCCCGCGGCCGCTCGGGCCGGCCGCGTCCCTCGTCTCTGCCCGCTGGGGTCTCCGCTCGCTCATCAGTCAATAACTCGCCCCGGGCCCTCGGCGCTTATGGCGCCGCCGGAAGCGATCGCGCGCCGCTGCCGTTGTTGGAGGCGTGAGGGCCGTCTTCCTCTACCACAACCCGCGCGACCGGCTGCTCGCCGACGTAAAGGCCGGGACGGCGCCGGACACGGGGCTTCTGGGCTCGAACCACCTCGGCGAGCTCGGGATCGAGGCCAGCGTGCCGAGGCGCCCCGCATGCAGGTCAAGCACGGGCAGGAGGGCTCCTTCACCGGCTGCTGTGGAACGTGCGCGAGATCCCGGTCGCCTGGGAGCTCGGACGCGGACGTCGTCTGCTCGTTCTGGACGCGGCTCTTCCCGCTCGTCGCCCGCATGCGCGGCCGGCCGGCGGTGGTCGCGTTCAACGTCGGCGCTTTGCACGACCTACCTGCGCGCTCGCGGCCGCGGCGGCGGCTGATGGGCGCGGCGCTCCGATCGGCGCACGGCAGTCGTCTGCTTCGCCTCCGCGCAGCGCGAGCGGCTCCTGCGCCAGCACGACCTCGACCCCGAGCGGGTCCACATGGTCCCGTTCGGCGTCGACGAGCGCTTCTACCGCCCGCGCCCGCCGCCCGCGAACGGCTATGTGCTCGCCGTGGGTCGCGACATGGCTCGCGACTACGGCGACCTTCGCCGAGCGCCGTCGACGGCCTCGACGCCCGGGGGATCATCGTCGCGAGCGAGCGGAACCTGACGGACGTGAAGGTTCCCGAGAACGTCGAGCTTCGGCTCGACGTCTCCTACCCCGAGCTGCGGGAGCTCTACGCCGGGGCGGCCTGCGTGGTCCTCCCGACCCGCGCGCGAGGGCTACCGCTACGGCGCGGACTGCTCCGGGCAGACCGTGCTGCTCGACGCGATGGCGATGGGGCGGCCGGTCGTCGCCTGGAGCGCTCGACGCTGTCCGACTACGTCCGCGACTCGGAGACCGCCCTGATCGTCCCGCCGGAGGATCCGCCGGCCCTGCGGGCGGCGATCGAGCGGCTGCTCGGCGACCGCGATCTGGCCGCCGGAATGGGGCCGCGGGCGGACCTGGTCGAGCGCGAGCTGACCACGCGGCACATGGCGCGGCGGCTGGCGCCGATCATCACGCGGAGGCGCTGCGCGGTAGTCAGCCGCGCGGCCAGCTCCGGATGCCGCCGGCGCCAGGCCTGGCCGCGTCCCCGTTCACCACCACCCCCAGCGTCGGCGCGTCGAGCTGGTCGAGCTGCTCGCGCAGGCCGATCAGGGACTCGTCGGTCGAGAGCCCGAGGCGGCCGACGACGACGACGCCGCCGACGTACTCGAGGATCGGCATCGCGTCGGAGACGACCGTCGGCGGGGTGTCGACGACGACCAGGTCGTAGCGGTCGGGGATCACCTCGAGCACCGCCTGCATCCGCTCGGAGTCGAGCAGCTCGGCCGGGTTCTGCGGGCGGGCGCGCCGGCGAACAGCACGTCGACCGCGCCGCCCTCGGCGCCGTTCGGGTCGAGTCCGTCGTCGAACTCGACCGGGCGGATCAGGTCCTGGAGCTGGGCCTCGTCGCCGGCGAGCAGGTCGGAGAGGCCGGCGGTCGCCGTTGGCCTTGAGGCTGCGGGCGAGGCTCGGGCGGCGCAGGTCGGCCTCGACCAGGAGCACCCGCGAGCCCGAGGCGGCCTCGATCCGGGCCAGGTTCCAGGCCAGGGTCGTCTTGCCCTCGCCGGGGATCGCCGAGGTCACGATCAACGAGCGGGTGCCCTGCTGCTCGAGCTGGCGGCGGAGGTTGACGCGCACCGTCCGGAACGCCTCGGCCTCGGGCGCCGGCAGGGCGCGGGTGCCGCGCCCGGAGCGGGCCAGCGCCCGGCTGCGCGGGATCCGGCCGATGATCGGGCCGCCGAGCACGTACTCCATGAAGCGCGGGTCGCGGACCCGGCGGTCGCGGCGCTCGAGCGCGATCGCCAGGGCGAGGCCGAGGGCGAGGCCGACGAGCGCCCCGATCAGGGTGTTCTGGACCGGCTTCGGCGAGGACGGCGTCGGTCGGGGGCTTGGCGCGGTCGATCTGGCGGACGCCGGTCGGTGCGATGCTCGCCACCGACAGCACGTCGATCCGCTCCTGGAGCGCTGCCGCCTGCTCGTCCGACCCCGGGGGAAGCGCCGCCATTGCCTCCTGCAGCACGGCCAGCTGATCGGCGATCTGTTCGCGGGTGAGCTCCCGCCGCAGCGCGACGTACTCCTGAGCCCAGACGTTGGCCACGCGCGCCGCGCGCTCGGGATCGGAATCCGTGATCGTGATTCGCGCCAAGCGAGGACTGATCGCCGTCCGCGGTGACATCGATCGAGCCCGTGAACGGTTCCTGGAGGCGTTCGTTGACTCGGTCCCTCACGGGCCTGAGCTCGAGGAGCTCGAGGTTCGCTGCCACCTCACGCGCCGCCGACTCCGAGGCCAGCTCCGGCGCGTCGGAGTCCGGCGTGGCCAAGAGCATCGAGGTCGGACGCCTCGTAGCGCTGCTCGGCGCTCAAGGTGAGCGCCAGCGCGGCCGCGGCGACCCCGAGCGGTGGCGATCACGATCACCAGGACCGGCGGCGGAGCAGGACCAGGACGCTCGCGACGCGGATCGGCTCCGGCGCCTCGTCGGCGGCCTCGTCGCGCGCGTCGGAATCGACCCACGCGGGGGCTTGTCATGTGCGGTCAGCAAACTCGGCATGGGCTCGGGCGTTGCTCGATGATGGCGGTCTCGCCCTCAATCAACGCGCAACGACGCCGGAACGTGGCACTCGCCTCCGCGCCCGCGTCCGCCACCGGTCGCCCGGGCCCGGTCCTGGACACCGCGTCGTCATCGTTGTGGCGGGCGTGCTCGCCGTCGCCCTCGGCTGGCTCGTCGACCACCTACGTCGGGTTCACGTCGGGCGTGGGCTCCGGCGGCCCTGCTCACGCTCAGCGGCCTCGTCTGCGCCTGGGTGATCATGTCCGGACCCGTGCCGTGCCTGGCCGCGATCGCCGCGCTGGCCGCGAGCGGGCTCGATCCCGGCATCGCCGCAGCTCGGTGAGTTCAACGCCACGGCGAGCGACATCTTCTGGGCGGGGCTCGCGGGTTGGTGGCTGCTGAAGGTGATCGACCGCGCGGTCCGCGGCGTGCCCAGCCGCCCGACCGTCGCGTTCGGGCAGGTCCCCGCGATCGCCTTCTTCGCCTACGCCGTGCTCGCGCTGCTCGCGCTGCACCAGCTCGACCCGGGGCCGCTCGTGTCCCTGCTTCGGGTCATCCACACGTTCCTGCTCGCGTTCCTCGCGGCCAGCATGATCGAGACGCCGCCGCGACCTGCGACTGGTGCTCGCCGCGCTGGTCGCCGGAGCCGTGATCGGGATCCTGGTCGCGGCCTTCAGCGGCGGCGACCTCCTGAGCGCCCGCGCTCAGGGAGAGCTCGGGAAGAACCCGCTCGGCCTGGTCTCCGGGCTCCTGCTGCTGCTCGCGCTGTTCAGCCGCTGGAGCCCGAACCTGCGCTATCCGCTGGCGGCGCTGGCGGTGTTCGGCCTGGTGCTCGCGAAGTCGGTCGGGTCGTTCGTCGCCGCGGGCGTGACCGTGGCGCTCGGGGCCGTCCTCGCCACCCCGGCGCGACCGGGCACCGGGGGGCAGCAGGCGGGACGCGTCGCGCTGGCGATGGGCCTCGCGGTGATCGTCGTCTTCACCTCGATCCAGGTGTTTCGGCCCGAGCAGCTTCCCGGCTCCGAGGACTTCAACGACCGCTCGGCCACCCAGCGCATCGTCGTCGCCGCGGCCGGCCTCGAGATCTTCGAGCGCAACCCGATCGTCGGCGTCGGCTGGCGCCAGAGCACGGCGCCGGACGTAATCGGCGACCGGGAGATCGCGACCGAGGTCAGGCGCCAATTCCCCGATGCCCGGCCGACCTTCTTCCCCGACGTCACGCCGGCGTCGGTCCACAACACCTACATCCAGATCCTCGCCGACCTGGGCCTGATCGGATTCTCGCTGTTCGCCGCCCTGCTGATCACCCTCGCGGTACGGATCGTCGCTCTCCTGCGGCGCCTCGGCCGCGAGCACGACCTCTATCCGGAGACGTTCGCGATGAGCCTCTGCCTGCTGGCGGCGGTGATCTGGCACAACGAAACCCCGCTGTTCGGCGGCCAGGCCGAGACGGTGATCCCGGTGCTCTTGGTCGGGATGATCGCCGCGGTGGCGCGGATGACCCAGCCGCGGTCCGGCTAGTGTCTAGCGCGCCGACGCGGCTCGTACCCGTGGCGGACGAGCATCTCGTGCTCGACGGCGCTCACGTCGGCGAGCTCACGATCCGATGCGCCCTCGAGCCAGCGCGCGTTGCGGAGGTCGAGCGTCCGCGGGCACCGCCAGAACGGGAAGACCTCGGGGTCGAGCTCGGCGTGGCTCGAGCAGCGTTCGCAGGGCGCCGTGCACGTCGCTGCAGAAGTCCTCGTAGCGGAGCTCGAGCAGCGCGAGCTTGGGTGCCGCCGCGGCCGCGCGATCGAGCGCCTCCACCCACTCCCGGGCCGCGGCGAGCACGGCCGCCGCGCGTGGCGGCGGATCGTCAGGCGGTCCGGCGGCGATGATCTTCGCCCCCAGGCTCATCGCGACCGGTCGCCCGTCGCGCACGATGTGCACGAAGCGGGCGCGCGGGAACGCCGCGCGCAGGACCTCGAGGTGACGTCCGAAGGCCGGGCCGCTTCGCGAGCACCCGCTTGCCGCCGTGGCGTTCGCTGAACGCGGTCAGGCAGTCGCGCACGGCAGTCGGAGCCGACTGCGGATCGGCGAGCAGGTAGTCCCAGATCTGCCCCTCCTCGCCCGGTCGCGGGCCCAGCCACCGGCGCCACGCTGGGTCCCCCTTGTCCCAGGCGTGCGGCACGAACCGAAGCCGTGGCTCGAGGAAGCCGGCGCCGGGCCGGCGCGAGCGTCCCGGGATCGTCCCGTCCCGCAATGTGAACTGCGAGAACCAGGCGAGATCCGGGTGGTAGGCGAGCATCCGGTACGCGACCGTGGTGCCGGAGTGATCGACGCCGAATAGGAACACGGGGTCCATGCGCTAGAGCAACGACGCGACGGGTCGCGGCCTGGCAGCCGGATTGCGGCGCGCACGCGACTGGCGCGAACCCTGGCGAAACCCCGTACAAACGTCCATAATCACGCGGACTCGGTGCGTGCGGGGCGGGCGCCGGGCCGATGGTACGACAAGGACGTGCCCACCCCCCGGGAAAACCGACCGAATCCGCGCCGAGCGGCGCGCTTCGCCGGCGCGGTCGCGCTGGCCGCGCTCGTGCTGGTAGCGCTTCCCGGCGCCGCCGCGCGCTCAGCCCGCCGCGAACAGCGCCCACGAGATCACGTTCTGGACCAGCTCTCGACCAGGTCGTGAACCTGACCGACGCCCAGCTCGACGCCTTCGCGGACATGGGGGTCGGCGCGTTCATGATGCAGACGCAGTTCCTGACCGACGGGTGGACCGACGATCCGAACGCCAACTTGAACCGGGAGGGGAAATACGCCCTGCAGCGGCAGATCCGCGACTCGCGGATAGTCCAGCGCGCCGCGGCGCGCGGGATCGACCTCTATCTCGGCTTCTTCGCCGCCAACCCACGCAACGACTCGACCCCGTACTCCGACTGGTTCGACGACGAGGGCTGGGCGCGCACAGCCGAGAAGATGGGCGGCCTCGCCGGGGCCGCGCGCATGCTCGGCTTCCGGGGAATCGCGATCGACCAGGAGCTCTACGGCGGGAAGGCGCGCTGGACCTGGAACTACCCCGGCAACACGCACACCGAGGCCGAGGTCCGCGCCAAGGCCAAGCAGCGCGGCCGCGAGGCGATGACGGCGATCCTGGACGGCTTCCCCGGGGTCGAGATCGGTATCTACAACTTCATGCAGAAGGACTCGTGGAACGAGTTCATCTACGAAGAGTCCGGCAGCCCGCCCCTACCCCGGCGCGCCGAGCACCGACCCGTTCGGTCCGCGCGTGGACATCGACTTCTGGGACGGGATGACGTCGGTCGAGGGCTACTCGGCGATCCGCCAGTGGAACTTCGTGTTCGCCAAGAACTGGCGGCTCGGGAACGCCCCCGGGAGACACGCTCAGGTGGGAGAACGCGATGCGAGCGGACGTCTCGAACACCGCCGAGCTCCTCTCGAAGGAGTTCGAGAACTGGGACTACGCCGCAGCGCGCTACCACTCGTCACCGTTCACCTGGATCAACGCCGGTCCCCTCGAGTCGTCGTACGACGACGCGCGACCGCCCAGCTACGTCCAGACCCAGCTCACCGCGAGTGCGCAAGTTCGGGATGGGCGGCGGCTTCGCGAACTACCACTACGGCGGCGGGCTCACGCCCTCGTGGTACGCCCCGTACGCCGACACCATGCGGGCCGCCGCCACGCCCGGGAACGTCGACGCGACCGGCCCACGCTCCACGCCGCAGCCACTGCGGGGAAGATCCACGGAACGGCCCACGACAACCTCGCGGTCTGGGTCGTCCGCTGGCGGGACAACCTGGGAGGAAGGGGTGTCGCCGAGCTGGACTTCACGATCACCGAGGGGGACATGCTCTACATCAAGGACTGGCAGATGGACTGGAGCGTCCCCCGGGAGGCGCTCACGGACGGCGCCAGCTCGGTGACGGTGCACGCCGTCGACATCAAGCGCAACATCTCGGCGCCGCGTGTGGTCACGCTGGGCAGGGCCGGCGATCGCCGCCGAGGCCCCGCACGCAGCCGGGCAGCGCGGGCGCTTTCCACGTCAAGCGCCGCTAAGCACCGCCCTGCGCCGCCGTGAGTGCGCGGCGACGGGCGGCGTTGTTCGGAGAGCATGCCACGTCGCGTCGCGGCTGCGACTCTGTGCCTTATCGCCGCCTGCGTCATCGCGGGCTGTGGCGGCGATGGCGATCCTCCTGCCGGCCCGCCCGGCGAGCCTCCGCCAGCCGAAGCAACCGGGAGCAGCCGGTGGCGGCGCCGCCGCCGACCGGTTGATCTTCTGGGCCGGCTGCGAGCGCGTCGCGGCGCTCACCGACGACGAGCTCGACTTCTTGGAGGAGAGCGGCGTCGACGGGTTCGTCTGCATGGTCGGAGCGCCTGCGCGACTTCGGCGGGCACCCAGGACTTCACCGGCGATGAGGACGCGTCGCTCGCCGGCGATCAGTTCGAGCTCCAGCGAACGCTGCGCGACTCGGAGATCGTCGAACGGGCGCAGGAGCGCGGAATGAAGATGTACCTGGGCGCCTACCTCTCGAACTACAACAACACGGCTCGACGCCGCTCGTCGACTGGTTCGACGATGAGGCCTGGTCGCAGGTCGCACTTCCTCGGCTTGGCGACCTCGCCGCGGCCGCGAGGCTCCTCGGGTTCGACGGGCTCGCGTCTCGACCAGGAGCTCTACGGCCAGAAGGACCAGGTCGCGACGGCGACCTGGGAGTGGGACTACCCCGGGAACACCCACTCGGAGGACGAGGTGCGGGAAGCTGCGCGACAGCGCGGCGAGCAGGTCATGGAGACGGTGCTCGGCGAGTTCCCGGGGGCTGAGCTCGCGGTCTACCACTTCTCTGTTCCCCGGCGACTGGAACGAGCTGGTCAAGGAG
Source organism: uncultured bacterium (assembly GCA_963753385.1). Classification (GTDB taxonomy): domain Bacteria; phylum Actinomycetota; class Thermoleophilia; order Solirubrobacterales; family 70-9; genus JALZKA01. The sequence continues at coordinate 807,028 of CAVWCC010000008.1, read as the reverse complement.
GAGTTCGGCGGGGTCGAGGACGCGGCCGAGGATCTGCTCCACCTTGACTTCTGGGACGGCATGACCTCGGTCGAGGGGTACTCGGCGATCCGCTTCTACAACTCGATCTTCTACAAGACCCCGCACCTGGGGACCTGGGACGCCGCTCTGACCCACGACACCAACCAGATCTTCGCCGCCTTCTCGCGCGGCTTCGAGAACTGGGAGTACGCCTCGGAGCGCGTCCATCTGTCGCCGTTCAGCTGGCTCAACGCCGGCCCGGACGAGACGAGCGAGTTCGACGACGCCCGGCCGCCGGAGTACGTCGCGGAGCAGCTCGAGGCCTTCAGGAAGTGGGGCACCGGAGGAGAGTTCGCGAACTACGTGTACGGCGGGCTCGACCCCGCCGAGTACGAGGACTACGTGGCCGCGATGCAGGCGGCGAGCAGTCCCGGGACCGTGGACGAGACCGACCCGACCGTGGAGATCGCGGCCGCCGGGCCCGCGCCGAGCGATCACGGGGACCGCCACTGACGACCTCGCAATCAGAGCGGTGCGCTGGCAGGACGACCAGGGCGGTTCCGGCGTCGCCGACGATGCATTGGGAGGTGCTCGGCGGCGACGAGGACGCCGGGTTCGAATGGGAGATGCGCTGGTCGGTGCCCGACCGCGGAGCTGAGCCCGGGAGCGTCGGAGCTGACTGTCACTGCCGAGGACATCAAGGGGCGCACGTCGGCGCCCGTCGTCGAGCCGCTGCGATGACCGGGCCGAGCCGCAGCCGGGGGGAGCCGAGCCGTGCGCGTCCTGATCTCGTCCGGGATCTGGCCGCCGGAGGTCGGCGGCCCCGCCTCGCACGGGCCGGAGCTCGGCCGCTTCCTCGCCGACCGCGGCCACCGCGTTCGGGCCGTCACCACCGCGGGCCCGGGCGGCCCGGAGCCGGCCGGCTTCCCGATCCGCGCATCGCGCAAGGACCGACATCAACTCGTCCGCCAGCCGGCGGCCGCGCTGACCGTCCTCGCCGCCGCGCGAGGAGTCGACGTCGTCTACGCGACCGGGCTCTATGGCCGCAGCGCGCTCGCCGCCGCGCTCCACCGCGTTCCGCTGGTGCTCAAGCTCGTCAACGATCCGGCCTACGAGCGGGCCATGCGCCTGGGTCTGTTCGCCGGCACGCTCGAGGAGTTTCAGGCGCCGCATCCGGGCCGCCGCCTGGCGCTGCTCAAGGCGGCGCGCCGATGGGTCGTCGAGCGCGCCGAGCGGATCATCATCCCGAGCCGCTATCTGGCCGAGATCGCCTACGGCTGGGGCGCGCCGCCGGAGCGGGTTCGGGTGGTCCCGAATCCGGCCCCGTCGGTCAACGGGACCACCTCGCGGGCGGAGCTGCGCGACCGGCTCGGCTTCGAGTTCCCGACCTTCGTCTTCGCGGGGCGGCTCGCCCCGCAGAAGAACCTGCCGCTCGCGGTCTCCGCGCTGAGCCGGGTCGCGCGCGCGTCGCTCGTGGTCGTCGGCGAGGGTCCCGAGCGGGCCGAGCTCGTGCGAGCCATCGACGAGGCCGGCGTGCGCGACCGGGTGACGCTCGCGGGCGCCCTGCCGCGATCCGAGGCGATCGAGTACATGCGTGCCGCCGACGCGTCGATCCTGCCGAGCGACTGGGAGAACTTCCCGCACGCCGCCGTCGAGGCCCTGGCCGTCGAGACGCCGGTGATCGCGACCGCGGTTGGCGGCGTGCCGGAGATCGTCCAGTCGGGCGTCAATGGGATCCTGGTTCCTCCGCGGGACCCCGACGCCCTCGCCGCCGCGATGGCGCGCGTCAGCGAGGACGACGAGCTCAGGGCGAGTCTCCGCGCCGGAGCGCTTCGGGCGAGCGAGCGCTATCGCAAGGCCGTCGTCTACGGGACGATCGAGGCCGAGCTCACACGGGCTGCTGCGTCGAAGAACAGCGGACCGGGCCTCGTTGATCGACGCTGAGAATGCGCCGAACTACCGCGCGTTGATAGCGCGGATGCTTCGACTTTCCGGGATCACGATCGGCTACATCGGCCACTTCGACCCCGGCTATGCGCGCAACCGCGTGCTGATCAAGGCACTCCGCCGAGCCGGTGCGACGGTCATTCCGATCTCCGATCAGCGCCGGTTCCCTCGCCGGGCTCCCCGGCTCGCGCGCGCCGTGGCCACCACCGGCGTCGACGTGCTCGTCACCGGCTTTCCCGGGCACTCCGACGTGGGCACGGCAAAGCTCGCAGCCGCTTTCAGGTCGGTACCGATCGTATTCAGCACCCTGACCTCGCTCTGGGAAACGGCGACCGACAGGCACGGGACCCGGCGCAACAGCGTCGCCGGATTCCGCCGTCGCCTGACCGATTGGCTCTCCTGTTCGCTCGCTGACTCCATCTGGCTCGACACGCGATCCCACATCGACTGGTTCGCACGGGAGTTCGGTATTCCGGACACGAAGTTCCGGCGGGTCTGGGTGGGCGCTGACGACGATGTGATGAGGCCGGCCCCACGGGCTCCCGCCGAGCCGTTCACGGTCTTCTTCTACGGCACGTTCATCCCGTTGCAGGGCATCGAGCACATCGTCGAGGCGGCGTCGCTGGTGGGCGCGCAGCGCGACGGCATCCGATTCGTCCTCTGCGGCGACGGCCAGACATTCGCTCAGGTTCAAGCCCTGGCGAATCGCTCGCCCCGCGCCAACGTCACCTTCCTTCCGCGTCGTCCGCCGCACGCGCTGTCGCAGTTGATCGCGCAGAGCGATGTCTGCCTCGGAATCTTCGGCACGGGAGAGAAGACCCAGCGCGTGATTCCGAACAAGGTGTTCGACGCGCTCGCGTGCGCGAGGCCCGTGATCACGGCCGACACCCCCGCCGCGCGCGAGTCCCTGGTGGATGGCCGCCATGCCTGGCTCTGCCCTGCCGGCGACCCGGATGCGCTTGCCGCGGCCATCGTCAAGGCCAGTGAGGATGACGCCGGGCGGGAGGCGGTCGCACGGTCGGGGCACGAGCTGTTTCGACGCCGGTTCTCGATCGACGCGATCTCGCGAGACGTCGCCCCGCTGATCCACGAGGTCCTGGGCTCGGCCGATCCGGCGACGGCCGGCGACCACCCGTCCCCCGTTTCACCGTGAGGGTCCTCCACGTCCAGAAGGTGAACGGCATCGGCGGCTCGGAACGGCACCTGCTCTCGCTGCTTCCCGGCTTGCTCGACGCGGGGCTCGAGGTCCGAATGTGCGTCCTCGGCGACGCTGGCGCGCGGGACTTCGTCAGCCGCCTCGACGAGCGCGGGGTGCCGCACTCGCTGATCGCCGCCGGGCCCGACCTCAATCCGAGGCTGGTCGGGTCGCTGTGGCGCGAGATGCGCTCGTATCGCCCCGATCTCGTCCACACCCACCTCATCCACGCCGACCTCCATGGGCAGCTTGCCGCCCGCCTCGCTCGGATCCCGGCGGTCTCGTCAGTCCACAGCACCCACGACTTCTACGGCCGCCAGCCGTACCGAAGCGCGGCGACCATCGCCGGGCGCTCGGCCCGGCTGACCATCGCGATCTCCGACCACGTGCAGCGATTCCTCGAGCGGCTTCACATCACGCGCCCGGGCCGAGTTCGCACGGTCCACTACGGGATCGACGCGTCGCAGTGGCCGAGCCCGGCGCCGGCGCGCGCCAGAGCCCGCGAGACGCTCGGCCTGGGCACCGGCGATGTCGCCGTCGGGGTCGCCTCGAGGCTGGTCCCGCACAAGGGCCACGACCTGCTCCTCCGGGCGTACGCCGACGCGGCGCGCCGAGCGCCCGGGACTGAGGCTTCTGATCGCTGGCGACGGGCCCATGCGCGGCGCCCTCGAGCAGCAGGCCAAGGCGCAGAACGGCGACGTGCGCTTTCTCGGCTTCGTCGCCGACATCCGCAGCTTCATGGGGGCGTGCGACGTGATCGTGTTCCCGTCACAGCCCGAGTTCGGCGAGGGGTTCGGCCTGGCGGCGCTCGAGGCGATGGCGGCGGAGCGAGCGGTCGTTGCCTCGGCCGTGTCCTCGCTTCCCGAGGTGGTCGGATCCGACGGAGGCATGCTGTTCGACCCCGGCGCACCGGCTGAGCTGGCCGAGGCCCTGGTTGAGCTTGCCCTGGATCAGGACCGGCGCGAGCGGCTGGGCGCGCAGGCGCACGCCAGGGCCAGACGCGCGTTCTCGCTGGAAGCGATGGTCGAGCGCACCCTGTCCGTTTACGAGGAGGCGACGAGCGGGAGGCTCTAAGCCGTCATCCCGCGTCGCCCGCGCTCAGGCGGACGCCCCGCTTCAGCTCCTGCAGGTCCTTCTCGGGGAGCCCGGGGATGCCGTCGAGCTGGCCGGTCGAGGTGAATCCCCCGAGGCCGTCCCTGGCCGAGATCACCCGCGCCGCCTGGGTGGCCGAGAGCCCGAGGCTGCGCAGCTGCTCGAACGTGGCCTCGTTCAGCTCGACCCCGCTGCTTCGCGAGGCGCTCCTGGGCGCGTGCGGACTCCTTCTCGGCCTGGCTCAGGCGGCGATCGAGCGCGGCCACGCGTGCCGAGAGCCTCCCGACCACCTCGGCGAGCTCGGTCCGAGCGGCGAGGCTCTCCATCGTCTCCACCGCGCGCTGCTCGAGCTTTCGGCTGCCGCTCGCAGCCTTCCTCTCGAGCGCCTCCAGCTCGGTGACTCGCGCCGCCAGCGGCTTGTGCCGTGCGTGCGCACCGTCCGCGATCTCCCGGGCTGAAACGACCTGCTTGCCCATCGCCTCGACCCGCTCGGGCAGGTCCTCGAGCGCCTCTACCCTGGCGGCGAGCTTCTCGAGCCGGGCGAGGCGCTCTTCGAGCGGACGCTGGGCGCTCCGGGCCTCCTCGAGCGAGCTTCGGGACTCGTCCCGGACGGCTCCGAGCCGCTCGTCGAGAGCCTCGACCCGCTCGGGCAGCTTCTCGAGCGCCTCGATTCTGGCGGCGAGCTTCTCGAGGCCGGCGAGGCGCTCTTCGAATGGCCCCTGGGCATTCCGAGCCTCCTCAACCGAGCTTCGGGACTCATCCCGCACCTCTCTGAGCCGCTCGTCCAAGGCCTTGATCCTGACCGTGAGCTTCTTGAGCCGGGCGTCGGCCTGGGCTCCAGCGTCGGTGGCCTCCGCAAGCGCGTCCCCCGCCAACTTCTCGAGCCCGCCGAGCTGCTCCTCCACCAGCTTCTGCTGCTCCTGCAGCGCCTCCCAATTCCGCCGCTGGGTCTCAGGAACGCTCGACTCGAGCGCCTCCACGCGTCCGGCGAACTTGAAGATTTCCTTGCGAATGTCCTCCAGGGTCGCCCCCACCGCGCTTCCTGAGTCGGCTGACTCCGTTCCCGGGCTCGCTTCGCCAGGTCCGATGGTGGCGGCCGGGGCCGCGCGCTCGGCTTCCTTGTTCGAACGCAGCTCGCCGTCGCGGCGCCTGATCTTCTCGTCGAGGTCGCGAAGACTGGCGACCCTCTCAGGGACTTCGGGCGAGCCGTTGCTCGCCTCCTGCTCCTCGCGCGGCGGCTCCTTCCGCGACCCGAGCCCGAATCCGGCCATCAACGGTGCGTCGCCTTTCGCATCATTCCACCCCGCTCATAAACGGCTTGGCGCGCTGCTTTCTCACCGGTCACGGCCCCGCGATCACCCGGTCGATCATCTCCCGCACCGACTGCGCGTAGGCGCCCGGCGCCCAGCGGGCCGCCTCGGCGCTGCCCCGCGCTCCAGCCGCGAGCCGCTCGGCGAACTCCCGATCACCGAGCACGCGGACGAGCGCTCGCGCGAGCTCGTCCGGCCTTCCGGGTCCGACCAGAAGGCCGTTTCGCCCCGGCTCGACGATGTCCGGTATGCCCCCGACGGCAGTGCAGATCGCCGGCCGGCCGCGCGTGAAGGCCTCCATGATCACGCGCGGAACTCCCTCGGCGCCCTCCGCCGACGACATCGCGAGGACGGTGCTGTCGTCGAGGAGCTCGGCTATCTGCGCGCGGCTCGAGCCTGGGCGCCGCGCGCACCCGGCCCGGAAACTCGCGCACGAAGTCCGTCGATCACGTGCTCGAGGGGGCCCTTGCCGACGATGGTCAGGGTTGCCTCGGGCACCTCGGGCGCGACGACGCGCCAGGCCCGGGCGAGCATCTCGGGGTCCTTGTAGCGCTCGAGCACGCCGATCCAGGCGACCGCCGGCCGCTCAGGCAGCGGGCGGACCGGCCGCTCGGTGAAGCTCTCCAGGTCGAAGTACGTCGTGAAGCTCGCGACCGGACGCCGTCCGGTTGCCTCCTCGGCGATTCGAGCGGTCCATGGCGACAGGGCTCGGGTCGCGTCCGCGCGCCTGATCGCGAAGAGGGCGGCGCGGTCGGCCGGAAGCGCGAGCGCGCGGCGCAGTCGCGAGCCGTAGAGGCGGGTCGCGGTCCGCCAGTCCGCATGCAAGCTCGACGATCAGCTTCGGCCGCCGGCGCCGAAGCCTCCACGCCGCCAGGCAGGAGCACGCCTCGTAGGGGCTCTGGCAGACCACGACCTCGGGCCCGAACTCCCTCGTTTCGGCGGCCACGACCCGGGCGAGCGACGCGTAGAACGGCAGCCCCTCCCCGCGGGCGATCGGGTGTCGACGAGGCGGAACCGGTCGTCGCCGGCACTGACGGACCCCGCGCGGGCCACCACCCGCAGATCGAGCCGGTCCTCGCAGCGCGTCCCACTTGCGCGCGAGGCCGGCCGGGAGCGGCAGGTCGTATCGCGTCGCCCCGACGAACAGGACGCGCGGCCGGCGGGTGACTGAGGCGGCGTCGGCCGGGGCGCTGACCGCCACCGAGCCGGTCATCGGGCGGCTCCCGCTCGTTCGCTCAGCTCGCGAAGGTGTCCGACGATCACCTCGCTGAGGCGATCGAGGCTGTGGTCCGCCGCGACGATCTCGCGCATCCGCCCGGCGAGCGCGGCGCGCTCGTCCTTGGGCCTCCGCAGCACATCGGCGAGCCGCTCGGCGACCTCGCGCGGCCCCGGGCCCGGCACCAGCCACTCGAGCCCGTTCTCCCCGGCAATGTCCCGGAACGACGAGTTCCGCGACACCGGGATGCATCCCGAGGCCATGCTCTCGAGAATCGCTTTGTCGATCGCACCGGTCTCGCTGAGGTTCAGGAACATGCCTCCGGCGTGGTAGGCGGTCTGGACCTGATGAAACGGAACGGCGCCCTCGAAGCTCACGCGGCCGTTCAGATCACGCTGCCGCGGCGCGCTTCCGGAGGCTGGCCTCGTAGCGGCGATCGTCGGCCGCGAACGGAGCCCCGTACAGCTTCAGATCCAAGTCCACTCCGAGATCCCGGAGGATCTCGATCGCATCGATCATCTCCTCGAGTCGCTTCACCGGCGCGATCCGGCCGACGGTCAGCACCGTGCGGTCATAGAGCGGGCCGTTGCGCGCCGGCGGGCGGAAGTGGTCGAGGTCGACTCCGTGGCCGATGATGAAGAGCTTCTCGCTGGGGATCCGAAACCCGGCGGGCGTGGCGGTCAGGCAGCGGTCCGCCAGCGCGTGCGCCAGCCGCAGCGTCGGCGTCACGCTCGTGTGTGCGTACCAGAGCACGACCGGGATCCCCGATCGCTTGGCCACGGGGGCGAACAGCACCGTGAAGAGCGGCGCCATGTGCGCGAAGCAGGCGTCGATCCGCCGCTCGCGCATGATCGCGCGCACGAGGCCGTAGAAGCGGCGGAGTCGGCGCGGCTCGGAGAGCCCGCGCTCCTTCCCGAGCGAATAAACCCTGCACGTTGTCGTCGACGTCGATCCGCCCGGCCCGCATCGTGATCACCGAAACGCTCTCGCAGTGGCGCGCGAGGGCGTTGGTCCACGCCGTCGTGTGGCCGTGGACGGAGTCGTCCGCGTCCATCGTGAGATTGAAGAGGAGCAGGTTCACGGCGAATGACCCGGCCGGCGCCGTTCCCGATCACGGTCCGGGGCCGGTCCTGGGCAGCGACCTGCCCGAGGTCGCCCCGTCCCTGCGTGGCGTCGACATCGACGCGCGTTCCCAGGACTGGCTCGACGGCGCGAGCGACGGCTGATGCGGACGCGGAGGCGGGGCCGGAGCCTGTCCGTCGCCGGCCGCCGCGCCCTTCGAATCCGGCCTGAACGGCGGTGAGTCGAGCAGCACGATGGTGGCGACGCCGAGGACGAAGGCGATGCCGGCGCCGACCAGCATCGCGCTCCGGCTCGCATCCATCAGCGCGAAGGCCGCCAGCGAGAGCGCGCCCTGGCCAAGCGCCAGCGCCAGCGCGACCGCCCAGGTCGACCCGACCTTCGGGAGCAGGCGGTGCGTGGTGTGATCCCGCCCGCCCTTGTAGACCGGAGCTCCGCGGCGGAGCCGGGACACGATCACCAGGGTCATGTCGAAGATCGGGAGACCGGCAAGGAGGATCGCCGGCAGGAACGCGGTGCCGGCCATGCCGTTCAACCGCCAGACCGTCATCGCGAGCGCAGCGATGAGGAAGCCGAGGAGCATCGAGCCTCCGTCGCCCATGAAGATCCGCGCCGGCCGGGTCAGGTTGAAGTGCAGGAACCCGATGCATGCGCCGCACACCGCCACGCTGAGCGCGGCAACGACCTCGGGTCCCTCGTAAGCCGCCACGAGTGCGATCCCGGCGGCGCACACGCCGGCCACGGTTCCCGCCGCGCCGTCGAGGTTGTCCATCAGGTTGAACGCGTTCACGATCCCGAGCACCCACAGGACGGTCACCGCGAGATTCGCAAGATCGTTCGCGAACAGCGTCCAGCCGAGATCGCCGTACCAAAGCGCGGCTCCGGCGAGCACGACCGAAACGACCCGGATCCGCGGGCCGAGCAGCATGCGATCGTCGATCGTCCCGACGAGCCAGAGGAAGACCGCGCCGACGAAGATCGGCGTCAGGCGGGAGTCGCCGACGGCGCCGTAGATCAGGGCTCCGGCCAGGAACCCGGCGAGGACGGCGGCGCCGCCCAGGTACGGCGTCGCCCTCGAATGCGCCTTGTACCCCACCGGGTGGTCGAGGAAGCCGGTCCGCGCGGCAATGCGGATCGCGAGCGGGGTCACCGCGATCGCGACCAGATAGGACGCGATGAACGGCGGCAGCAGCATCAGCGTTAGGCCCGGACCCCGGTCATCCAGCGACCCGGAGGACGCTCGGCGCGGGCTCGGAGCTCGAAGCCGGGTGGCCGCCGCGCCACGCTGCTCGTACGCGATGACGTCATCGATCATCTCGTCGATCGTCCGCGACGGCCGCCACCCCGTGAGCTCCCGCAGGGCGGTCGTGTCCGGCACCCGGCGGCCGAGCTCCTCGAACCCGGCGCCGTACGCCTGGTCGTACGGCACGAGCCTGATCTTCGAGTCCGAGCCCATCCGCTCGATCACCTTGCCGGCGAGCTCGATGACCGAGACCGGGTTCGAGGTTCCGACGTTGTACGCGTTCCCGATTCCCCCGTCGCTGTCGCAGAGGAGGATCAGGGCATGGACGGCGTCGAGAACGTGGGTGAAGCAGCGCACCTGCGTCCCCGTCCCGTAAACCGTGAGGTCGTCGCCGGCCTTCGCCTGGCGGACGAACCTCGGCAGCACCATCCCGTAGGCGCCCGTCTGCCGCGGCCCGACGGTGTTGAAGAGCCTGGCGACGATCATCTCCGCGTCGAGCTCGCGCTGGTACGCGTGCGCGAGACTCTCTCCGAACGACTTGGCCATCGCGTAGCTCCAGCGCGACTGGAACGGCGAGCCGAGGATCCGGTCGGAGTCCTCGGACAGGCATTCGTCGCTCACCTTGCCGTACACCTCCGAGGTGGAGGTGAACAGGAGCCGACGGCCGTGCCGTGCCGCCGCGCTGATCACGATGTCGCAACCGCGGATGTTGCGCAGGAGCGACTGAAGCGGCTGACTCACCACCAGCTGCACGCCGACCGCCGAGGCGAGGTGAAAGCAGACGTCCACCGACGACATGCAATCGTCGACCAGCGCTTCGTCGGTGACCGAGCCGGCGACGAACTCGACCGAGCCGGGCCGGTTCCCGTGCGGCATCGCGAACCGCCGCGACGGCGGCCGGCCGGCCGCGCGTCTGATCGCCAACATCCGGATCGCCGTCGCCGTTGAGCTCGTGATCGAGGCCGTCAAGGTTGTCGAGCCGGCCGGTGCTGAGGTCGTCGAGCACGAGGACGTCCTCGCCGCGCACGGTCAGCGCGTCGACCAAGTGCGACCCGATGAACCCAGCACCCCCCGTAATCAAGTAACGCATCCGCAGCTAGCTCCGATCGTCGTGTTGGCGGTCGTGCCGGAAGACGTGTCCTAACTGCCCGAACAACGCCTAGGGCGACCGAAACTGACCGTCGTCGACGCGAGCCCGCTCGCTAGGTGCGGGCGTTGAGAATCACGAGCCTCCGCGGACTCGCTCTAGCGAGCTCCTATCGGGCCGGCGCTCAGCGCTCAACCACCGGCGACGGCGGGAAGGATCGTCACCTCGTCGCCGTCGGTCAGCGACGTCTCCAGGCCCTCCTGGAAGCGGATGTCCTCGCCGGAGACGTAGACGTTGACGAAGCGGCGGAGCGTGCCGTCCTCGGTGATCCGTTCACGCAGCCCCTCGTGCTGGTCGAACACGGCGTCGAGCGCCTCGCCCACGGTCGCTCCCTCGACCTCGAGCTCGCCCTCGCCGCCGGTAGCCGGCCGCAGCTGGCTGGGGATCTTCACGGTGACCGCCATCGGGCCGGAATCTACTAAGCGGCGCCCGCGCCCGCCGCAGCAAACTCGGCGTCAAGCGCCTCCACCGAGGGGTCGATCTCGTGCATGTGGAAGCCCTCGCGGACCGCGTCGAGCGTCTTCAGGCCGTCCCCGGTGATGTAGGCGACGACCCGCTCGCCCGTGCCGATCTCGCCCCGCTCGGCGAGCTTGCGCAGCGTCGCGATCGTGACGCCGCCGGCGGTCTCGGTGAAGATGCCCGTGGTCTCCGCCAGCAGGCGGATCCCCGCGCGGATCTCGTCGTCGCTCACCGAGTCCACCCCGCCTCCGGTTCGGCGCGCGAGCTCCAGGGCGTAGGGCCCGTCGGCCGGGTTCCCGATCGCGAGGCTCTTCGCGATCGTCTCGGGCTTCTGCGGCTTGCAGACGTCCCACCCCTCGGCGTAGGCGGTCGCAACCGGCGAGCACCCGTCGGCCTGAGCGCCGTTGAACGCCGGCAGCTCGCCCGAGACGAGGCCCAGGTCGAGCCACTCGGTGAAGCCGCGGCCGACCTTCGTGAACAGCGAGCCTGAGGCGATCGGCACCACCACCCGGTCCGGCAGGCGTCCAGCCGAGCTGCTCCACCGTCTCGTAGGCGAGGGTCTTCGAGCCCTCGGCGTAGTAAGGGCGGAGGTTCACGTTGACGAACGCCCACGGGCGCTCCTCGCAGAGCTGCGTGCAGAGGCGGTTGACGTCGTCGTAGTTGCCGCGAACGCCGACGAGGTTCGTCCCGTACGCCGCGGTGGCGAGGAGCTTCTGCTCCTCGAGGTCGGACGGCACGAACACGTACGAGGAGAGCCCCGCGGCCGCGGCGTGCGCGGCGACGGCGTTGGCGAGGTTCCCGGTCGAGGCGCAGGCCACGGTCTCGAAGCCGAGCTCGCGGGCCTTGGCGACGGCGACCGCCACGACCCGATCCTTGAACGAGTGCGTCGGATTGGCGGCGTCGTTCTTGACCCAGACCTCGTCGAGCCCGAGCCGCTCGGCGAGCCGGTCCGCGCGGACGAGCGGCGTCAGGCCGGGCTCGAGCGGATCGCGCGGGCGGTCCGCGAACGGCAGGAAGTCGGCGTAGCGCCAGATCCCCGCGGGCCCGGCCTGGATCTTGCGCCGAAGCTCTTCGGCGTCCGCGCCGGCCGCCGCGTAGGCGACCTCGAGCGGGCCGAAGCACGACTCGCACACGTAACGGGCATCGAGCGGGTATTCCGTCCCGCACTCCTTACACGAGAGGGCCTTGGGCGCCATTTCGGTTCTCGATCCTCCTGTCCGGTGGTGTTACGAAAAAGACCTCTGCTTGTGCGAGCAGAGGTCCAAACCGGACTTCCGACTCACATCTCCCAGGCTGCTTGCCTGCTGGAATTGGCACCTGCCCTCGGACCGCGAGGTCCTCGGTGGTTGCCGGGGTTTCTAAGGGCCAGTCCCTCCACCCCTCTGGATGCAGCGGCTATGTCGCGTGGAGTCTACCGAGTGACGTACCCTTAGGGCGCGATGACGGAGAAGCTGGAAATGGACCAGGCCGATGCCGAGCCTTCCGAAGCCGAGACTACGCCGCCCCACCCGCGCGGACTCCGTCGTCCCTGCGACTGAACCGACCGAGCGCCAGCCGCAGGTCGAGGTCGTCGCCGGCGAGGGCTTTCGCTGGATCCACATCGAGCGGCCCACCCCGCTCGAGACCGCGTGGTTGGCCGAGCAGTTCGACTACTTCCACCCCCTCGACTTCGAGGACGTGCTCTCGCGCAACCAGCGGCCGAAGATCGACGAGTACGACGACTACCTCTTCATCGTCCTGCACTTCCCCGTGTTCGACCGCAGCGTCGGCCGGCTGAACGCCGGCGAGCTCGACCTGTTCGTCGGCCGCGACTTCATCGTCACGATCCCGAACACGCCGCTGCAGCCGGTGGAGTACCTGTTCGAGCGCTGTCGCCAGAAGGAGGAGCTGCGCGAGCAGCTGTTCTCGAAGGGGTCGGGGTTCGTCCTCTACCGGATCGTCGACGACGGCTTCGACTACTGCTTTCCGATGCTGCGCAAGATCGGGAACAAGCTCGACGCGCTGGAGGACGAGATCTTCGAGGGGCGCTCCGAGGACATCGTCCGCGACATCTCGAACGCGAAGCAGGAGATCATCAACTTCCGCAAGGTGATCCGGCCGCAGCGCGCCGTCCTCACCGACCTCGAGCGGCTGAAGAAGCGGTTTCTCGTCCCGCCTGAGGAGGGCGAGGAGCTCGAGATCTACTTCGACGACATCGGCGACGCCCACGAGCGCATCTGGGACATGCTCGAGAACTACAAGGAGGTCGTCCAGGCGCTCGAGGAGACGAACGAGTCGTACATCTCGCACCGCGTCAACGAGATCCTGCGCGTCCTGACCGCGATCAGCGTGATCGTTCTGCCGCTGACCCTGATCGCGAGCATCTGGGGCATGAACGTCGGCGTCCCGGGCGAGGGCGACCCCGAGGACTTCTACGGCGTCGTCGCCGGGATGCTGGTGATCCTGATCGGGATGCTGGCGTTCTTCCGGAAGCGCGGCTGGCTCTAGCGCTCGGCGCGCCGACGGACCGCGGTCAGCAGCATGCCCACCGCGGCGCCGTAGCCGCCGGTCTTCACGAACGCGAGGCGCCAGGCGCGACCGTGGGCGCGCGGGAACGCCGCGAGCGTGGAGGCGTTCAGCCGGCTGCGGCCGCGGCCGACGCTCTCGATGCGGAATTCGATCTCGTAGCGCGCGAAGTGGTGCTGGCCAGAGAGGACGAGCAGCGACGGCGGCTCGGAGTGCGCGACCTCGAATCCCGGAAGCGTGGATCCCGGGTCCGCCGGCGAGCCGTCGAAGGTGTCCACGTCGCAGCCGAGAAGGCGCGCCAACGGCGCCGCGCCGCGGACGCCAAGCGCCGACGGCAGCGTCGCCAGGAGCGCCTCCCAAACACGCTCCGCCGACGAGTCGACGTCCGTCGAGCGTTCGTCGACCGAAGGAAGGTCGGGCGGGCGGTAGGCGGCCCCGTCACCGTTCGCGGCAGCGGAATCCGCGAGCAGGTCGACCAGGAGCGTCGACCAGCCGAACCGGCGCGCGGCGAGGCCGTCGCCGTCGAGTGGGTTGTAGTACTCGCGAAAGCCATGCCGCTCGACCGCGCCGACGAGCGAGTCGACGATCCGGGCGGCCTCGTCCTCGTAGCCCAGCCGGCGAAGCGGCGGCACGAGCAGCCAGGCGACGTTGATCCACGAAGGGCCGCGCCAGCAGCGGAACAGATGGAAGCCCGGCTGGAAGCTCGGCTCGTCCATTGCCACCGACGGCACCCCGACCGGCGCGTGGTAGCGGGCGGGGTCGAGCAGGTGCTCTTCGACGATGCGGCGTCCGACGTCCTCAGGCAGGTCCGGCAGCGCGAGCGGCGCGAGCGAGGACCAGGTCGAGATCTCGATCGGGCGCTGCGCGCGCCCCGCGAGATCCCAGAAGAGCCCGCGCCGCTCGTCCCAGCAGCGCTCCAGCAGCCCCTCGGTGACCGCCTCGGCCCGGCGCGCGTACTCCGACCCGTTCATCTCCCCCATCAGTCGTGAGAGCGAGCGCAGCGAGAGGCCGTACATCACGTTCACGAGCACGTCCTCGATGTGCTCGTCGTAGCGCTCGATGATCGAGCGCGAGTCGTAGCCCAGGCGGCGCGAGCGCTGAACCAGCCAGAAGTAGCCCGGCAGGTAGTGGCTCATCCAGCCGAACACCGAGTCGTACTTCGGCGAGTCGTCGAGGCCGGATTCGTCCGGGTGGATGATCGAGATCAGCCCGTCGCCGTCGGGGTCGCGGTGCTCGGCGAGCCAGTCGTAGTGCAGCCGCAGGGCGTCGAGGGATTCGGTCCGGAAACCGGGATCGTCGTGACTCGAGTCCGCGACCTGCTCCCAGGCGAGCGCGATCATCGGCGTCTGGATATGGGCCGTGCCGCGATCGCCCCGTGAGGGGTGCATGGCGTAGAACGGCGCCCGGCGCCAGCCCGGCGACTCGTGCCAGAACGCCGTGTGCGGGATGAACCCGTCGAGGCGGCCGGCCCGGAGCAGCGTTCGCAGCTCGTCACGCGCCCGCGGCGGGTCGAGGTGGCGCCACACGATCGCGTGGAAGCATGAGTCCCAGTACCACTGGTGGCGGTAGCGGAACGGGCTCGGGACGGTGAAGCCGTACGGGGTGCCGTCGGCCGTGTGTCCCTCCCGCCAGTTCCCGGCGAGCATTCGGTGGGCCCGGGCGCGCAGGTCGCTCGCCCGCTCGGCGCTGATCATGGCCGGAGCTTGTCGAACTCCGCCAACTCGGCCGCGAAGACGCGCTCCCAAGTGAGCGACTCGCCGAGTGCGCCGGCGCGGGCCGCGTCGCCCGGCCGGGCGAGCGCGCGCCCGATCGCGGCGGCGAGCAACCGGACGTCCTTCGCCTCGTAGGTCTCGACCAGGCCGGGGTCGACCCACGCCGCGGGCGTCGACGAGCAGGCCACGACGCGGGCGCCGCTTGCCGCCGCCTCCAGGACCACGAGCCCGAACGTCTCGTGCGGCGCCGGGTTCACCACGCAAGCCGCCCGCCGGTAGAGCCGCGCCAGCTCCTCGCGGCTCGAGACGAAGGGCCTGAAGTCGACCTCCACCCCCCGCCGCCGCGCCCGGGCCTCGAACGCGCCCCGCGCCGGGCCCTCGCCGACCACCACCACCGGACGTGGCGCGCGAAGCAGCGGAACCGCCGCGAACAGGTCGTCGACGTGCTTCTCGAGCGACAGCCGGCCGACGTAGAGCAGGTGCTCACCCCGCTCCGCGGGGGCCGGGCGGAAGGCGGGATGGAGCCCGAATCGGAGTGGGATCGTCGCAGCGCGCCTGCTGTCGCGCTCGGCGTCGACGACCGACATCACCGCGTCGACGTGCTCGTAGGCGTGCCGGTAGACGCCCCGCAGGAGCGGCAGGTAGAGGCGGTCCGGCCCTGGCAGGCCCGCCGCGTTCAGCGCCGCGGAAGCGTGGTGGACCGCGACAACTCTCGCCCCCAGGCGGTGCGCGGTCTGGGTGATGCCCAGCGGGCGCCAGAACGGATCGTGCAGCACGACGAAGTCGGGCTGGATGACCCGCAGCGTGTCCTTGACCGATCCGGCCCCCAGCGGGATCCGGTAGCCGTTCGACGCTGCGAGCCGGAGGGCGCGAACCTCGTGGCGGCCGGCGTGGTGGCGCGCGCGCCGCCCGGGAACGATCACGTGGTGCTCGAACGCGCCGGTCCGGGCGGCGTAGGCGGCCTTCTCGTCGAGATAGGTGCGGATCCCTCCGCTGCGCTCGCCGTAGAACATCGCGACGTCCGCGACCACCGGCTTGCGTGAGTCTGAGCGCGGAGCGGCGACGGCTCGGCTCATGCCCTCATGATCCCAGCGTGCGGGTGGCCGGCGGTTACCGACTCGCGACCCGGATGTCTCCGTCCTGTGAACGGACTGGCGCGCGCGCCTGACCCGCCTATCTTGCGCACGATGGCCCTGGGACTCGACCGAACCGGAGACGGCCCGCCGCTCGTGCTGCTCCACGGCGTCGGGACGAGCCGCGAGGTCTGGAGGCGAGCGACCCCTCACCTCGCGGACACGCGGACGATCCTCGCGGCGGACCTGCCCGGGTTCGGGGACTCACCCCCGCCGACCTCGGGCTACGACCTCGCCGAGGTGGCGGCGACGCTCGCCGCCGGGCTCGAGGACGCACTCGGCGAGCCGTTCGACCTGTTGGGCCACTCGCTGGGCGGCGCCGTCGCGATCAGCCTGGCGGCCCGGTACCCGGCGCAGGTTCGGGGCCTCGTGCTGAGCGCGCCGGCCGGGTTCGCCCCCCGCTCTGCGACCGTGTCCCGTGCTGCGGGCGCGCTCGCCGAGCCCGCGCTCGCGCTGCGGCGGCTCGTCGGGGTTCCAACGGCCGGCAGCGGCCTCGCCCGCCGGCTGCTGCTCGCCACGACGGTTGCCGACGGTGGCTCCCTCGACGCCGAGGCGGCCCGCGAGCTCTACCGCGGATCGCTCAACGCGCACGTGCTCGGCCCCGCGGTGGCGTCGGTCGCCGCAGCGGACCTCTCCGAGGACCTGCGCCGGGTCGAGGGCCCGTTCGCGCTGATCTGGGGCGAGCGCGACCCGGTGATCTCCATACGGACGATCGAGCGCATCGCCGCCATCCGCGAACCAACCGCGATCACCCGGATCCCGGACGTGGGGCACGTGCCACAGGTGGAGCGGCCACAGGCGTTCGCCGGCGCCGTGCGCGAGGCGCTCGCCGCGGTCACCGATTCGTGACATCCCCCCCACCCCGCCGTCGTACCTTGTTTGCAGGGATTTTTTGGCGCTCTAAGCGGATGACGAAGCTGTGCTCACGGCCAAAGGTCACGTAGTCCTGCGCGACGGGCGCCGGCTCGGCTATTCGGCGGCCGGCCCACCCAACGGCCGTCCCGTCCTCTACATGCACGGCGCCATCGGCTCGCCGGTGCGCTGTTCCGACCAGCTCGCCGAGACGATCTCGAGCCTCGGCATCCGCTATCTGATGCCGGAACGGCCGGGGTTCGGGCTGTCGAGCGTTCTCCCGGGCCGCACGGTTGCCGATTGGGCGCGGGACGTCGACGAGCTCGCGGACGCCCTGGGCCTCGGGCGGTTCTCGGTCGTCGGTGTGTCGGCGGGCGCTCCGTACGCGATCGCCTGCGCTGCGCTCCTCGGCAGGCGGGTCGCCGCTACCGCCGCGGTCAGCGCGATGCCGCCCGGCTTCGCCCCGGGCCGGGCGCGGGGAATGAGCCTTCGCTACCGAGCCGGCCTGGGGATCCTCAGGGCGCATCCGCGAGCGTCGATCAGGGCGGGTGATCGCATCCTGGAGTTCCTGCGCCGGCATCCTGGGCTGCTCGCACGGACCCTCGCGAGCGGCGCCCCGCGATCCGACCGCCGGCTGCTGAGCGAAGGGGAGGCACGCGACACCGCTGTGCGCAGCTTCTTCCAGGCCGCCCGTCGTGGCGTCCGACCGATGATCGAGGACTACAGCGTCTGCTCCGCGGACTGGGGCTTCGGCCTCTCCCGCGTTGCCGCCACGGTGCACGTCTGGCACGGGGCGCACGACCACCTGGTCCCACTGGCCGCCGCGCGTTGGATGGCCTCCGAACTCCCCGACGCCGAACTGCGGATCAGTGAGCGGGATGGCCATTTTTTCTTCCGCTCGCGGCTCCCCGAGATCTTCTCCCCGCTGGTCGCGCCGCTGGAGGAGAGCCCCCCAACGCGCCTCGAACTTGCCGCTTGACCCCTCGTTCCTCCAGACGGGGGCCGGTGCCTTCGTCAGCTATCTCCTGATCGTCACCCTCGTCGCGGCCGACGGCGTGTTCCCGGTGTTCCCCGGTGAGGCAGCCCTGATCGGCGGTGGCATCCTCGCGGGCGACGGTGAGCTCTCACTGGTCCTGGTGATCGCCGCCGGGCTGATCGGTGGCGCCCTCGGCGACAACTGCTCGTACTTCCTCGGCGCCAACTACGGGCCGCGGGCGGCCGCACGGATGTTCCGCTCGGACCGTTCTCGACGCCGTCTCGAATGGGCTCGGCTGAAGCTGGAGGAGCGCGGTGAGGTGATCATCCTGACCGCGCGGTTCATCCCGGCCGGCCGGACCGCCACGACCTTCGCCGCCGGCGCGCTCGAGATGGAGTGGCGCCGGTTCGCACGGATCGACGCGGTAGCTGTTACTGCCTGGGCGCTCTACGCATCGCTTGCCGGGTACGCCGGCGGCAGCGCCTTCGGCGACAGCACCGTCAGCGTCCTCGCAGCCACGATCCTGATCGCAACCGCGATTGGCCTCGGCGCCGAGCTGGTCCGCCGCCTGACGGCCGAGACCTGAGCGCCCTCCATAGGATCACGCGGTGTGGCCACCGACCGCATCTGGGCGCCCTGGCGCCTCGCCTACGTGAAGGACGCGTCGAAGGACGTCGAGCAGGGCTGCATCTTCTGCGCGAAGCCCGCCGAGGACGACGACCGAGAGAACCTGATCGTTCATCGCGGCGAGCGCTGCTTCGTGATCCTCAACCTCTACCCGTACACGAACGGGCACCTGATGGTGGCGCCTTTCGAGCACGTCGCGGGCCTCGAGGACCTCCCGGCCGAGACGACCGCCGAGATGATGGCGCTTGCCCAGCGGGCGATCACGGTGCTCAAGGGGACTTACGAGCCGCACGGCTTCAACGTCGGCTTCAACCAGGGCCGGGTGGCGGGCGCCGGGGTCGAGCACCACATCCATATGCACGTCGTCCCGCGGTGGGGCGGCGACACGAACTTCATGCCGGTGCTGGCCGATACCCGGGTCATGCCCCAGACGCTCGAGCAGACGTACGAGGCGCTGGTGGGCAGGTTTTAGGTGAGCGACTTCTGTCGCGAAAGCATGTTCGCCCCCCCGGTAGGGGAATGTCCCTGATGGCGGTTCCGCCGGCAGGAATCTTCAAGGCCTATGACATCCGCGGCCTCTACGGCTCGGAGATGGACGGCGAGACCGCCTACCTCGTCGGCCGGGCGTTCGCGCGCGTGCTCGCCGACGTACGCGGCAAGGCGACCGAGGAGCTCCGCGTCGCGCTCGGCCGCGATATGCGGATCCAAGCGCCCGAGATGGCCGGGCGGGTGCGCGACGGCATCGTCGCCGAGGGCTGCGCCGTGATCGATGCCGGGATGGTCGCCACGGAGATGCTCTATTTCCTCGTCGGCTCGCGCGAGCTGGACGGCGGCGCGATGGTCACCGCGTCGCACAACCCCAAGGCGTACACCGGGGTCAAGCTGGTGCGCGAGGGCGCGCTGGCGTTCTCGGGCGACGCCGGCATCGGCGAGGTGCGGGCGGCGATCGAGGCGGGGATGCCCGAGCCGCCCGGCGGCGGCTCGGTCTCCGACGTCGATATCTATCCCGAGTTCCACGAGCACGCGCTGCGCTCGATCGACGCTGCGGCCGTGAAGCCGCTGCGCGTCGTCCTCGACGGCGGTAACGGGATGGCCGGGCCGATGATCGGGCCGCTCGTCGAGCGACTCGGCCTGGACGCGGTCGAGATGTACTGGACCCCTGACGGGGAGTTCCCTGACCACGAGCCGAACCCACTCCTCCCCGAGAACCGGGAGCTGATCATCGAGCGAGTGCGCGCCGAGAAGGCGGACCTCGGCATCGCCTGGGACGGCGACGCCGACCGCTGCTTCTTCATCGACGGCACCGGGGAGTTCGTCGACGGTGACTTCCTGACAGCGCTGATCACCGCGCAGGTCCTGAGCCGCCATCCCGGCGCCACGATCCTGTACGACGTCCGGGCGAGCCGCGCCGTGCCGGACACCGTCGCACGCCTCGGAGGCACCTCCCGCGTCAACCGGGTCGGGCACGCCTTCTTCAAGATCGGCATGCGCGAGCACGACGCCGCCTTCGGCGGCGAGGTGTCCGGCCACTACTACTTCCGCGAGTTCTGGTCGGCCGACTCGGGCACGCTGCCGGCCCTGTTCGTCCTCGAGCTGCTCTCGAAGGAGTCGCGGCCCCTCGCCGAGCTGGTCGACGAGCTGCGCTCGAAGTACTTCATCAGCGGCGAGATCAACTCCGAGGTGGCAGACCAGCAGGCGAAGATGGAAGAGATCGCCGCTGCGCACCCGGACGGGGAGGTCTCCTGGCTCGACGGCGTCTCGGTCGACTACCCGGACTGGCACTTCAACGTCCGGCCGTCGAACACCGAGCCACTCCTGCGGCTGAATCTGGAGAGCCTGGTCTCGCGCGAGGACATGGAGCGCAAGCGCGACGAGGTCCTGGCGCTGATCCGGTCGTGACCCCGGACGAGGCGCTCGAACGAGCCGCAGCGGCCGGCATTCACCGCCTCCGCATCCCCACCCCGTTCGCCGTGGGCCGGGTCAACTGCTACCTGATCGAGGACACCCCGCTCACCCTGGTCGACACCGGGCCGAACTCGGGCAAGGCGCTCGACGAGCTCCAGGGCCAGCTCGCAGAGCGCGGGCGCTCGATCGACGATCTGGAGCTGGTGATCCTCACGCACCAGCACATCGACCACCTCGGGCTGGTCGAGATCATCGTCGAGCACTCGGGCGCCGAGGTCGCGGCGATCGGTCTGGCGGCACGGAGGCTCGCGAACTTCTCCGAGGACGCGGAGCTGGACGACGAGTTCTCCGCCCGCCTGATGCTCCGAAACGGGATCCCCGAGAACGTCGTGATCGCGCTCCAGGGAGTGTCGCGAAGCTTCCGCGCCTGGGGCTCGCGCGCCCGCGTCACGAAGCCGCTGGCAGACGGCGAGCAGGTCGAGCTCGCGGGCCGACGGCTCGAGGTCATGCATCGCCCGGGCCACAGCCCGTCGGACACCGTCTTCTGGGACGCGGAGCGCCGCATCCTGATCGCGGCCGACCACCTGCTTCCGACGATCTCGTCGAACCCGCTGATCACCCGGCCGCTCGACGGCTCGGAGCAGCGCACGCAGGCGCTCGTGAGCTACATCGACTCGCTGCGCAAGACCCGGGAGCTGCCGGCCGAGATCGTGCTGCCGGGACACGGCGACCCGATCACCGACCACGTCGCCCTGATCGACGAGCGGCTCCAGAAGACCGAGCGGCGCAAGGAGAAGATCCTCGGGCTCGTCCGGGAGCGTCCCAAGACGGGGCACGAGATCGCCCAGGAGCTCTGGGGGAACGTCGCGGTGACGCAGGCGTTCCTCACGCTGTCCGAGGTGATCGGCCATCTCGACCTGCTCGAGAACGAGGGCCTCGTTCGCGAGGCGCTCGACGGCGAGGTCGTCCGCTACGAGGCCACGTAACCCGGAGCGATCAGGGAGGATGTCAGCGATGCAGGCGAGCACCACCGCCGTGACCGAGGCGGCGCCGGTCCCCGCAAGCGCGACCAACGGCGCGCCGCCACGGGCGGCCAAGAAGCGCATGCTGATCATCGTCAACCCGTACGCGACGACGGTCTCCGACCGGCTCAAGAACCTCGTCGTGTACGCGCTTCAGGGGCGCTACGAGGTGGAGGCGGTCACGACCGAAGCCCAGAACCACGCGACCGAGATCGGGCGAGAGGCCGTCGCCGGCGGCTACGACGTGGTCGTCGCGTTCGGCGGCGACGGGACGGTCAACGAGGTCGCCAACGGCCTCGCGGGCACCGGCGTGCCGGTGAGCGTCCTGCCCGGCGGCTCCACCAACGTGTTCTGCAGGACTCTCGGGATCCCGAACGACGTCGTCGACGCGACCGAGCACCTGCTCGGCCTCGCGGACAGCTTCCACCCGCGGCCCGTGGACCTGGGGCTCGCGAACGGCCGGCGCTTCGTGTTCGCCTGCGGCGCCGGGCTCGACGCGATGGTCGTGAAGCGCGTCGACGCCCACCCGAAGCTGAAGGCGCGCGCCGGCGAGTGGTACTACACGTGGGCCGCCATAACCGGCTTCAACCGCCAGTACCTGCTGAGCGACCCCGCACGCATGCGACTGCGCTCCGAGCGCGGCGAGGTCGAGGGGATCACCACCGTCGCGCAGAACTCGGACCCGTTCACCTACTTCGGCGAGCGCGCGGTCCGCGTCTGCGACGGCGCCGCGCTCGACAACGGGACGATCTCGGTGGCGATGCTGAAGCGGGCCGCCCTGCGGGACATGCCGACGGTGATGTGGCGGTGCCTCGCCGACTCCGACCGGTTCCCGCCGTGGCGCCACCGTCAGATCGAGGCCTTCGCCGGCTTGCGCGAGGCCAGGGTCGACTCGGTGTCGGAGGTCCCGGACGGCGAGACCATGAGCTTCCCGGTCCAGCTCGACGGCGACTACATCGGCGACCACACCTCGCTCGAGCTGGGCGTGGACCCCGGCGCCCTGACGGTAGTTGCCTGACAAGAGCTGCCTCTTCTGCAGGATCGTGGCCGGCGAGGAGGCCGCTCACTTCGTCTTCGAGGACGAGCTCTGCGTCGCGTTCCTCGACGCCCGGCCCCTTTTCCCCGGCCACTCGCTGCTGCTGCCACGGGAGCATCACGAGACGCTCTGGGACCTGCCCGACGAACTGGTGGCACCCCTGTTCGCGAACGCGAAGCTCCTCAGCGCGGCGGTTCGGGACGCGATGGGCGCCCAGGGGGCGTTCGTGGCGATGAACAACGTCGTCTCGCAGTCGGTCCCCCACCTCCACGTCCACCTCGTCCCGCGCAACCGCAAGGACGGGCTGCGCGGCTTCTTCTGGCCGCGCACGAAGTACGGCGTCGGACGAGCAGGCGGGCGAGGTCGCTGCTCGCATCCGCGCGGAGCTCGAGAAGGCGCGATGACGCAGGCCGACCTCGAGCTGGTCGCGAGCGCGTTCGGCGGCGTGGGCCCAGGCGTCGAGATCGATATGGCCGCGTTCTTTGCCGAGGAGAGCGTGGTCGCGGACCTCGCGGCCGCCATGACTGACGACGCTGACGTCGAGTTCGTGACCCCGGACGGTGGCTTCGTGGGCGAAATGGCCGGCCCGTTCCGCGGCCCTGATGGTCTTCGCACCGGTTGGCTCGAATGGACCGCAGCGTGGGAATCGTGGACGTTTCGGGCCACGGAGCTGATCGATGCGGGGGATGGCAACGTGCTCCTGCTCGGCGACTCGGTCGGCCGCTTCGCGGGCTCGGGGCTGGAGCTGGAGACGCAGGCGGCCGCCCTCTACACCGTGCGCGACGGGAAGATCGTGCGGATCCAGCACTTCCTCGACCAGGACCAGGCGCGCCGGGCGGCGGGCCTCGAGTAGCCCCGCGGCGGATTCCCGGACACTATGTCCGGAGATCCGTCGTTCGAGCGAGAGGTGATGCGAGATGGACGTTCAGGAGACGATCGCGCAGGCGCGCGACGCGATCACGGTGAAGCGTGTCTACGGCGACCCGTACGAGCGGGACGGCGTGACCGTGATCCCCGCGGCCGCGGTCGGCGGCGGTGCTGGCGGCGGCAGCGGCGAGAGCATCGAGCCGAACAAGGGGACCGGAGGAGGCAGCGGCTTCGGGCTTGGCGCCCGCCCCGTCGGCGCATACGTGATCACCGGCGCTCATGTCCGCTGGGAGCCGGCGATCGACGTCAACCAGATCGCCGGCCGCGCTATCGCGGCCGGCCTGGTCGTGGCTGCCCTCCTCGTCTGGCACCTGCGCTAGCGACAAGCGGCGTTCGAGCGCGAGTAGCCGATCACGTGCGCGAACATTCCGAGCGCGTCGACGCTGCGGAACGCGGCGCGCTCGAAGCGCAGTCGCGCGAGGTCGAGGGTGATATCGCGCGCGCAGAGCGCCAGGCCGTGCCCCAGCGGCCACCGCGGCGCCGTGCCCGGATAGCGCTCGTTCAGCCAGCGCGCGCCCGCCGCGTAACGGGCGATCGAGCCCAGCAGGTCGACCAGCGACTCGCGGTGGAGGTGGTGTACGACCGCGCCGGGCCGGCGCTCGATCGTCCAGTCCGCGGCGAGCAACCGCCGGCAGAGGTCGACGTCCCCGCCGGACCGGATCCCCTCGGCGAAGCCGCCGAGCGCCTCGAAAGCCTCGCGGCGAACCATGAGGTTCGCGGTCGCGGCGGCCGCGCCCGCCGTGTGGAGGCCACTCTCCTGGTCGAGGAACTTGCGATCGCTCGCGTAGCGGGCGAGGAAGGCGTCCTGGCCGGGGTCGGTGGTTACCGCGCCTGCGAGGGCGCCGGCGCGTGTATCCGCGGGCGGGTCGAAGTAGGAATCGAGGAGGTCCGGGCCCGGTAGGCAGTCCGAGTCAATGAAGAGGAGCCAGTCACCGCGCGCGGCGGCTGCGCCGACATTGCGTGCGTGGTACGAGGAGCGCTCGCCACCGGCCCGAACGACACGACGCTGCGTCTGGCTCCCACCCCCCGGTTCATAGACGTAGTGAGACGCTTCCGCCCCCGAGTTGTCTGCCACGATCAGCTCGTCGCGCTGCCGCAACTCGAGGCGCTCGAGGCTCGCCGCCAGCCTACGGGCATCCCCCTCACTGCCCCGGAAGGGCACGACTACGGAGACGCTCGGCCGGGCCACTAAGCGGTCGGCGTCACGCGGTACGCATCGAACACCGCGTCGACGTGGCGCAGGCGCGAGACGCACTGGCGAAGCTGTTCTGAGTCCCCGACCTCGACGACGAACCGGTTCTTGACCATCGGGTGCTTGGTCGAGCACCAGGCCTCGATGATGTTGACGCCGGTCTCGGCGAAGGTCCGCGAGAGGTCTTCCAGGAGGCGCGGGCGGTCCCAGGCGTCGATCTCGAGCTCAACCCGGTACGACGCGGCGTTCTCGCCCTCCCAGGCGACGTCGGTGAACCGCTCGGGGGCCTTCATCAGCGCCTTCACGTTCTTGCAGTCCTCGCGGTGGATCGTGATCCCGCGCCCGAGCGAGACGTAGCCGACGATCTCGTCGCCCGGCACCGGCCGGCAGCACTTGGCCAGGCGGACCATGACGTCGTCGATTCCCTGGACGACGATCCCGTAGTTGGACGCCTCCTGGGTGCGGCGCTGGCGTTCGTCGCGGCCTTCGAGCACGCCGGCCAGACGGGCCTCGGTCTCGTCGCCGGCAACGGCCTCGCCCGACTTCAGCCGCTGCATGACCTTGTTGACGACGGTGCGGGCCGAGATCTTGGCGCCGCCGAGAGCGACGTAGAAGTCGTCGCCCTTGCGGAACCCCATCTCGCGGATCACGTCGGCGAGGAGCGGCGATCCGGCGATCCGTTGCGGCGGCAGGCCCTGCTTCCGAAGCGCCTCCTGCAGCTCCTCGCGGCCCCGGCGCTCGGAGTCCTCGCGCCAGTCGCGGTTGAGGAAGGCGCGGATCTTGTTCCGCGCCCTCGTGGTCCGCACGACCGAGAGCCAGTCGCGCGATGGCCCGCGCTCCTGCTTCGAGGTCAGGACCTCGACGATGTCGCCCGACTTCAGCTGGTAGTGGAGCGGGACGATCTTGCCGTTCACCTTCGCGCCCACGCAGCGGTGCCCGACGTCGGTGTGGACCGCATAGGCGAAGTCGAGCGGGGTCGACCCCGCGGAGAGGTTCTTCACCTCGCCCTTCGGCGTGAACACGAAGACCTCGTCCTCGAACAGGTCGACCTTGAGCGACTCGAGGAACTCGGCCGGCTCCTGATCGCCCTCGGCCTCGAGGAGCTGCCGAAGCCAGGTCATCTTCTCCTTGGCGACGTCGCCGCCCTTCGACTTGGTCCGGACGCCCGACGGCGACTCCTTGTAGAGCACGTGCCCGGCGATGCCGTACTCGGCGATCCGGTGCATCTCCGGCGTCCGGATCTGGATCTCGAGCGGCCGGCCCTCGGGACCGATCACGGTCGTGTGGAGGGCCTGGTACAGATTCAGCTTCGGCGTCGCGACGAAGTCCTTGAAGCGGCCGGGCAGCGGCTTCCAGATCGAGTGGATGATCCCGATCGCGCCGTAGCAGTCCTTGACCGACGCGACCAGGACTCGCATCGCGGTGAGGTCATAGATCTCGTTGAACTCCCGCCCCTTCTTGGTCATCTTCGAGTAGATCGAATAGAAGTGCTTGGCGCGGCCGGAGATCTCGGCCTCGATCCCCACTGCCGCGAGCTCCTTGCGCAGGAACTCGCCCGCCTCGGTCACGTAGCTCTCGCGGTCGTCGCGCTGTTGGGCGACGAGCTTCTTGATCTCGTCGTACTTGCGCGGATGGAGGCGCTGGAACGAGAGGTCCTCGAGCTCCCACTTGATCGCGTGGATCCCCAGGCGGTGGGCGAGCGGTGCGTAGATCTCGAGCGTCTCGCGCGCCTTCTCGATCTGCTTGTTCTTCGGCAACGCGCTCAGCGTTCGCATGTTGTGCAGGCGGTCGGCGAGCTTGATCAGGATGACCCGCACGTCGGTGGCCATCGCCACCATCATCTTCCGGTAGTTCTCGGCCTGGTTCTCGTCGCGGCTCTGGAACGTGATCCCGGTCAGCTTCGTGACGCCGTCAACCAGGCCGGCGATCGACTCGCCGAAGAGCTCCTGCACCTCCTCGAGGCTCGCCGACGTGTCCTCCACCGTGTCATGCAAAAGCGCAGCGCAGAGGGTTTCGGTGTCGAGCCGCAGGCCCGCGCAGATCTTGGCCACCTCGACCGGGTGCGTGATGAAGTCCTCCCCCGAGCGCCGGCGCTGGTCGGCGTGGCGCTCGCAGGCGAACGCGAAGGCCTGCTCGGCGGCACGTCGGTCGAGGGGGTCGGTCCCCTCCTCCGCGTGCTCGGTGACGACCGCGAACAGGTCGCCCAGGAGCGCCCGGTCCTCAGGCGCAAGCGAGCGCGTGTATTCGTCGTCCTCGAGCTTGATGACGGTCGTGTGCTCCCGGGTCCCGACCCGGGTGTGACCGTCGGTGACCGGAAGCGAGCCGTCCGCGGCCGCCGGATCGCCGTTTTGCGGCTCGCCGTCTAGGCCGCCGCCGGCATCGGGATCGAGCTCTGTTCTTTGCCCCTGGTCAGGAATCGCACGCACTCCTCGTGAGCCTTCTGGTTGGCGGCGAAGCTGGGCGAACGCTCGAGCTCCCCGCGCACCGAGGATACGACCTCGAGCATCGGTGCAGCGCGGCTACCGGCCAGCCGAACGACGCCGATCTCGGCCAGGATCCGGATCGCCCGGCCGCACCATTCGGGTGAGCGGACCTCGGCTCCGCCCGCCTCGACTGCTCCGCGCACGGCTTCGAGGCCGAGCGGGCGGGCAGCGCGGTCGCGAAGCTCGCGGTAAACGGGGCCCAGAGCAGCCCGGGACGGGAAGCTCAGCTCGAGCGCCCGGAGGGAGAGGGCCGGGTCCTCGTGCGAGCTAAGGACGTGCGCGTGACCGGCCGCCCGTCGGGCCGCGGCCAACGCCACCGCCTCGACCCGCGGCTCGGGCGCGGGGTCGGCGAGCACGACGTGCGGGAACTCGGCGGCGAGCTCGGGGTGCAGCGCCAGCACGGGCCAGTCGACCAGGGCGATCCCACCCCTGCCCTCCTCGAGCAGCCGCGCGGAAGCGGCGAGGCCGGACTCGACCGATCCGCGACTGGCGATGACCGCGCTGCGCCCCCCTCCGAAGCGCGCCGGGCTGGCGGCGCTCTCGACGAGCCCGCGCCGCCAGACCGCATCCGCGCAGACCACCAGGACCGGCTCGCCCGACGAAGTGAGCGCGGCGACCGACGCGGTTGCTGAAGCTCGGGTGCGATCGACCCGGACACGGGCATGTGTGAACGCGACCGAGGCTTCGTCCAGGACGGGGTCACGTTCGAGCGCCGCCGCGAGGCGGCCGGCGTGCTCCTCGTCGGGACAATGCAGGTCGGCCCCTCCGCCGGCCGGCGAGGGATAGAGCGAGCCGAGCACGATCCGAGGCGACACCGCACCGTTCCACTCGTCGAGCTCGAGTCTGAGCGACACGTCGAGCGGGCCGTTCTCGGCCACGCCCGCGAGCGATGTTCCCACCCCGAAGGCGACGCCCGACGCGCGGGCGGGGCCGCTCGCCAGGCTGAACCGAGCGTGCCGCTCGCCCTCTCCCATCGCCCGGACGTCCCCGATCCTCGCGGCGGGCACGAGCAGCCGGATCTCCGGGTTGCCCTTGCCGAACGGCCCAAGCCGCTCCAGCGCGGTGGCGACGTCGTGGCCGAGCGACTCGCCGCCCACCACCGCGTCCACCGTCTCCAGACCCATCGCCGAGCGCGGATCGATCACATCCTTCGCGTGGGCCCAGAAGAGGTCGCGGAACTCATCGAGGCGCTCCCGCTCGATCTCGAGCCCAGCCGCGGCACGATGGCCCCCGTAGCGCGCGAGGGTCTCTTTGCAGGCGCCCAGCCCGGCCAGGAGGTCGAATCCGGGCACGCTGCGCCCCGAGCCCCGGCCGCGTGACCCGTCGAGGGCGATCAGGACGGTCGGCTTCAGGCGCCGCTCGGCGAGGCGCGACGCGCAGATCCCGACCACGCCCGGGTGCCAGTCCTCGCCCCAGAGCACGATCGCCGGCGCCTCCTCCCCCCTCGTGCCCAGCTCGGTCAGCGCGCGCTCGGCGGCGGCGAGGACCTCGGCCTCGGTCTGGCGGCGTTCCTGGTTTGAGCGGTCGAGCTCCGCCGCGATCCGGGCCGCGCGCTCGTCGTCGCGAGTCAGGAACAGCTCGACGGCCCCGTCGGCCCGGTAGAGCCGGCCCGCCGCGTTGATTCGCGGCGCGAGCCGGAATCCCAGGGCGCCCTCGTCGAGCCGCTCGGGGACGACCTGAGCGACGGCCATCAGCGCCCGCAGCCCGGGGCGGGCACCGCGTCGCGCCTGCTCGAGCCCGCGCCTGACCAGCGAGCGGTTCTCGCCGGTCAGCGGGACCATGTCCGCGACCGTCGCCAGGGCGACGAGGTCGAGGTCGCGCTCCGCCCGCTCGGGGCCGGCGAGCGCGGCGGCGAGCTTGTGGGCGACGCCGGCCGCGCACAGGTGCTCGTAGGGGTAGCCGGAAACGATCGGATGGACGATCGGGCAGTCGGGCAGCTCCTCGCCCGGCTGATGGTGGTCGGTGACGACCGCGGCGATCCCGCGGGCCCTTGCGGCTGCGACCTCGGCCACCGAGGTGATCCCGCAGTCCACGGTGACCACCAGGCCCGTGCCGCGCTCGGCCAAGCGCTCGACCGTCGCCGCGGTCAGCCCGTACCCGTCCTCGGCTCGCGCCGGGATCAGCCAGTCGCACTCGGCGCCGAGCTCGCGCAGGGTCGAGACCATGATCGCGGTCGAGGTGACGCCGTCGACGTCGTAGTCGCCGTGGACGGTGATGAGCTCGCCACGCGAGATCGCGTCCCGGATCACCGCGACGGCCTCGCCCATGCCGCCGAAGAGGGACGGGTCGTGGGTTTCCTCGGCCGCGAGGAACGCACGGGCCTGCTCGGCCGTGCGGTGGCCCCGGCGCACGAGCGCGACGGCGACCGGCTCGGGCAGGCCAAGCTCCCGCATCAGCGCCGCCGCCTCGTCGTAGCTGAACGGCGCGAGCGTGAACTCGGCCGGAGGGCTGCGGTCGCTTGGACTCACCGCCCCAAGCTAGGGACGGCCGCAGACGGAATCTCCCCCTAGATCAGTGCTGGACGGCGTCGCGCTCGGCGCGGACGCCGGCCGCGTAGGTGACCGCGAGCCCGATCACCGTGCCGGGGACGGCGTAGAGGACGGTCGCGAAGTCGGTCTGGCCGATCGACTCTCCAAGGGCGATCTGCGCCAGCGCCCCGGACACCATCGCGCCCGTGACCGCGCCGAGGAGCGCGCCCACGATCCCGCCCCAGAAGCGGTCGGGGAGGAGCACGGTGAAGTGCCAGAGGGCGACCCCGACGGTGAACCAGACGAGCGCAGCCACTAGCGCCTCCTCCCGTGCTTGCGACGCTTCCGCTGCTGCCGGCGCGGGCGCTCGGGAGGGGCAGGCGGCGCGGGCTCGGCCTCGGGCTCAGCCGCGGCCTCCGGCTGATCGGCCAGAGCCGCGGGTGCGCGCTCCTCGGCGGCGGGTTCGGGCTCTGGAGCCTCGGGCTCAGGCGCGACCGGCTCCGGTTCTGCGGCGGGCAGCTCGGGCGCCTCCTCCTCCTCCTCGTGGCCCTCGACCTTGGCGACCACGTTCTGCTCGGGGAAGACCGGGACGTATCCCATCTGCTCCGTGATGTTGCGGCGGCGGGCGCGGTAGGCGGGCTCGCGCTCCTTCCACTCGGTGAGGACGGGCGACGCGATGAAGATCGACGAGTACGTACCCGACGCGATCCCGATCATCATCGCCGTCGCGAAGCCGCGCAGGGTCTCGTCGGCGAAGATCAGGATCATCGTCAGCAGGAAGACGGTCGAGAGGCCCGTGATCAGCGACCGGGTCAGAACCTCGCTCATCGAGCGGTTCACGATCTGTGAGAACGCGGCGCGCGGCATCCGCGGCACGTTCTCGCGGATCCGGTCGAAGACAATCACCGTGTCGTACATCGAGTAGCCGAGGATCGTCAGGAACGCCGCCACCGTTCCGCTGTTCACCTCGAAGCCGAGCAGCGCGTAGATCCCGCCCGCGATCAGGAGGTCGTGGACGAGGGCGATCAGGATCGGGACCGCGTACTTGGCCTCGAACCGGATCGCGACGTACCCCGAGATCACGATCAGCGAGAAGATCAGCGCGATCACGGCGCTGCGCGCGATCTGCTCGCCGAAGGTCGGGCCCACCGAATCCGTGTCGATTCCGTCCGCCCGCTCGAGGCCGAACGCCTCCTCCAGCGCCGGTTGCACGTCCTGCGCCTGATCGGCGGGGATCTTGCCCTGGATCTGGATCACGTTCTCGCCGAACTCGGGCTCCTCGACCGTTGTGATCTCCGCGTTGTCGATGCCGTCGATCGGCGGATCCGCGCCCTGGAGCGTGCTGCGAACCTCGTCCGATGTCGCTTCCTCGGCGAGCGCGGCCTTGATCCGGGTGCCCGACTCGAAGTCGATGCCGAAGTTGAACTGCTGGGTCGCGAAGGCGATCGCGCCGATCGTCAGGATCAGTCCGGAGGCCGAGAAGAAGTACTTCGACATCCCGGTGAAGTCGAACGACCACTCGGCGTCGCGCTCGCGGGCGCCCAGGAACCGAGGCGAGCGCAGGAAGTGCGCGCGCCCGAGCACGGCGAGCACCGCCTGCGTGAACAGCACGGCTGTGAAGAGGGAGACGATCGTGCCGATCCCGAGGGTGAGCGCGAACCCCTTGACGCCTGCGGTCGCGAGAACGAACAGGACGAACGCCGTGATCAGGGTGATCACGTTCGCGTCGATGATCGTCGCGATGCCCTTGCGATAGCCCTGCGTGATCGCCGACAGCATCGAGCGCCCGTGGCGGATCTCCTCCTTGATCCGCTCGAAGATCACGATGTTCGAGTCGGCCGCGACGCCGACCGTGAGGATCAATCCCGCGATGCCGGGCAGGGTCAGGGTGATCGGGATCAGCTTGATCAGCGCCAGGTAGAACAGCGCGTAGACGAACAGCCCGAGCGCCGCGACGAAGCCCAGGAACCGGTAGTAGGCGACCAGGAAGAGGAGCACGAGCGCCAGGCCCGCGAGCCCGGCCAGGATTGCGCCGTCGAGCGCCTCCTGCCCGAGGGTGGCCGACACGGTGCTCTGGCTCAGGAGGGTCAGCTCGACCGGGAGCGCGCCGATCCGCAGGAACTCGGCGAGGTCCTGCGCCTCCTGGAGCGTGAAGCTGCCGGAGATCTGAGCGCCCGTATTGCCGGGGATCCCGTCCGGGTTCTCGCGGAAGTTGATGATCGGGCGCGAGACGATCTCGCCGTCGAGGACGACGGCGAACGAGTCGGAGATCGCTGCGGCCTGCTCGGGCGTGGTGGCCTGGAATGCCTCCGGCTTGGCGGCGCCGCGGTCCGCGATCCTGCGCGTGACCCTCTGGAACGCGTCCTGCCCCTCGTCGGTGAAGTCGAACGTGACCGCGAGCTCGCCCGTGGTCGGGTCGGTCTGCTGCTCCGGGTTTCGGATCTGGTCGCCCGTCAGTTCGGGGCGGTCGCGCAGCAGGAACCAGCCCCGCGGCGTCGTCTCGGACTCGTTGACGTCGGTGTCGGGGTTGTCCGGCGTCTCCTCCTCGCGGAGGATCACGTAGCCCTGCGGGATCTTCTCGACGACCGTCCCCGGGGGCTGCCGGTTGTCCGGGAAGCTCAGGAAGAGGTCATCCCTCTCGCGCGCCGGCCCCACGCCCGAGCCGTCGGTGACCGGCTGGCCGTCGACGCCGATCGGCTGCAGCGAGTTCTCGTCGAACAGGTAGTAGTAGCCGTCCTCGGAGGTACAGAGCGGTTCTCCCGTTTCTTCATCCGGAGCGCATTCAGGCTCCTGTTCCTGCGCCTCCCTGACGGCGTCAATCAGCCGGTTGAAAGGACGCGGCTCCGCGCTCGGTCCCCCGCCCGGCGTGGCGCTGATCACGTTCGGCTCGAAGTCGTAGAAGAAGAGCTGCGAGGTTTGCCCCACCTGGTTGATCGCGTCCTGGGCGTTCTGGACCTGCGGCAGCCCAACTGAGATCTGGAGCTCCCCGATCCGCGCGATCTCGGGCTCGGAGACGCCCAGCGAGTCGACCCGGTCGCGGATCAGCTCGACCGCGCGGTCGACGTCCTCGGGGCTTGGGTCCGGGACGGCCGGCGTCCCGCGCGCCTCGTAGACCAGCTCGGTCCCACCCTGGAGGTCGAGGCCCTGCTGCGTCGGCTTGTCGGCGATCACCCACGCCGACCCGATCATCAGGGCGATCACGAGGACGAGGATGATCGTGCTGCGGCGGCGGCTTCCCATTTATCTATCGAGCCGTTCGGCGGCGCCGGGCGGGTTCGCGACGCGCACCCTACTCAGGCGTGAGCACGAGCAGGAGCCCGCCGTCGTCGTCGTAGGCGGGGAAGAGATCGGCCACCGCCTCCGCCGGCAGGTCGCCCTCGGCGTTCACCTGGACGCGCTTGCCGAGCGAGCGGACGCCCCACTCGAGCGTCGTCTCGATCGGGTCGGTGGTTCCGTTGCGGTCCGCGTCCGCCTCCTTGCCCCCGTCGCCCGGGTCGACCCACTCGAGGCCGAGGACGTCCTGCACCGGGCGCCCGATCACGTCCTCGTCCTTGAGGCCGGTCAGCTCGTAGCCACCGCGGCCGACGTCGAGCACCCGGCCGTCCTTGTCACACGTGAAGAAGGCGGCGTCCGGCGCCGGGTAGTAGTCGTCGAGCAGCTCGAACAGAAATCCGAACCCGCACTTCGGGCAGCCCTTCGGGCGGTTCGAGAAGCCGGCGGTGCGGTCACCGGAGAGCTCCCTGTTTCCGCAGTTGGGGCAGATGAAGTAGGGCACCAGAAATCAAGGCTAGTAAACGCGCGCCGCCTTTCGGGCAGCTAAAAGAGCGTCGCCGCGCCTTCGGGAACCGGCAGGCCGAGGTGCTCGTAGCCGCGCTCGGTCAGGACCCGGCCGCGCTGCGTGCGCTTGATCAGGCCCTGCTGGATCAGGTACGGCTCGTACACGCCCTCGAGCGTGTCGGTCTCCTCGTCGATCGCGTCGGCGAGCGTCGTCAGGCCCACGGGGCCGCCGGAGAACTTGTTGGCGATCGTCTCGAGGATCACGCGGTCGTGGCGGTTGAGGCCGGCCTCGTCCACGTCGAGCAGGCCGAGCGCCTCGATGGCGATCTCGCCGGTGACGACACCGGTTCCGCGCACCTCGGCGAAGTCCCGCACCCGCCGCAGCAGCCGGTTCGCGACCCGCGGCGTGCCGCGCGAGCGCGAGGCGATCGCGGCCTCGCCGGCGGGCTCGATCTCGACCTCGAGGATCCCGGCCGAGCGGCGGACGATCACGGCCAGGTCGGCGGCGTCGTAGTGCTCGAGTCGGTGCGAGACGCCGAAGCGGTCGTGAAGGGGCTTCGAGAGCAGGCCGGCGCGAGTCGTTGCGCCCACCAGGGTGAACGGCGGCAGGTCGAGCGTGACGGTACGTGCTCCCGCCCCCTGTCCGAGGACCACCGGCAGGCGCCGGTCCTCCATCGCCGGGTAGAGCGTCTCCTCGATCGCCGGCGGCATCCGGTGGATCTCGTCGATGAAGAACACGGAGTTCGGCTCGAGCGAGGTCAGGAAGGCCGCGATGTCCGCCTTGCGCTCCAGGGCGGGCGCCGCGGTATGCACGAGCGGGACGCCCATCTCCACGGCGATGATGTGCGCCAGCGAGGTCTTGCCGAGCCCGGGAGGACCCGAGAGCAGCACGTGGTCGAGGGGCTCGCCCCGGCCGCGGGCGGCCTCGATGAAGACCGCGAGCTGGTCGGTCACGGCCTCCTGCGCCACGAAGTCCGCGAGTCGCGCCGGCCGCAGCGAGCGGTCGAGCTCGTCGTCCGGATCCGCGACTCGCATCTCGGCGACGCTCGGCGCCACGCCCTCGGGAAGCTCACCGTCGAAGTTCGGGTCTCGCGAGATCATGCGTTGGCCGCCGCCCTCAGCGCGGCGCCGATCAGGTCCTCTGGGGTTTCGCCCTCGGCCCCGTCGAGCAGCCGCTCGGCCTCCATCAGCGAGTACCCGAGGTTGACGAGGCCCTCGCGCGCAAGCAGCCTGGGCTCCTCCTCCCCGTCTGCCGCGGCCGTGCTCGGTGCTGCCTGCTCGAGCTCTCCCGCGACCTTCTCCCGAAGCTCGACGATCACGCGCTCCGCGGTGCGCTTGCCGACGCCGGGGGCGGCCTGGAAGCGCTTGTGGTCGCCGAGCGCGATCGCCTTCAGGAGCTCGCGCGGGCTGCCGCCCGAGAGGATCGCGATCGCCATCTTCGGCCCCACACCCGACACCGAGTTGAGGTGGACGAAGAGGTCGCGCTCCTCCTCGGTCGCGAAGCCGTAGAGCTGCAGGGCGTCGTCGCGGACCACGAGGTGGGCGTGAAGGGTCGCCTGCTTACCGTGAGCCGGCACCGCCTTGAGCGTCTCGGCCGAGACGGACAGGTGATAGCCGACGCCGCCGGTCTCGATGACGACGTGGTCGGGCCTGCGGACGAGCACCTCGCCGCGGACCGACGCGATCAAGACGCCGCTCCAGCGACCGCGGCGGCGGCCGGCACATGGCTCGCGTGGCAGATCGCGACCGCGAGCGCGTCGGCAGCGTGGTCCGACGCCGGCGGGGACGGTAGGTGGAGCAGCGTCCCAACCATGCGCTGCACCTGTGCCTTCGCCGCGGCGCCCGAACCGCAGACGGCCATCTTCACGGCCTGCGGGGTGTAGTCGAAGCAGGGGATGCCGCGCTCGGCGGCGGCGAGCATCGCGACGCCGCGAGCCTGCCCGACGCCGATCGCGGAGCGCACGTTCTTGCCGAAGTAGAGCTCCTCGATCGCGACCGCCGCAGGCTCGTGCCAGGCGATCAGCTCGCTCAGCCCGGCGTGGATCCGCGCGAGGCGCCCCGCGGGCTCGAGGTCGGCGGGCGCCTCGATCACGCCGCCGTCAACGGCGCTCATCGCGCCGCCGGCCACACGGACCACGCCGAAGCCCGTGTTGGCGACGCCGGGGTCGATGCCCATCACTACCACCACGGCTACTGATTCTCGCTACGCCCTCGGATGCCTCCCCGGGCGTGCGCGCCGGCGTGCTTGCTCCGCTGCGCCTGCGGTCGTTCGTGGGGCGGTTCGTGGACCGCGAAGGCGGGTCGGGCTGGGTAAGGGGGTGAGAGTGGCGGTCTGCGGGGAGGTGGTGATATGCGCTGCGGCCAGCTTCCGGGGGCTCCGGGACCGGCTCATCAATCGAGCGAAGGGTTTAGCCGACATAACCGGCATAACCCTTCACTCGATGCGATCCGCGGCGGATGTCTCATCGAATTCGGGATTCGGGGTCCATCTGACCCTCGATCCCGATTGCGTTCCTCGGAAGTGGCGTCCGGACCGATGTGGATGCACTTCTGGCGCCCCAGCGGCAGGAAAGGCATCTACCCCTCCCGGACCTCCCCTTTCACCGCCTTCGGCGGCTTTGCCACGAAGCGTGGCAGCACGAAAGCCCCCTCGACACGGGGGCCGAACGCCTAGACCGCGTCCGCTTCCTCGAGCAGCTCCGCCGGGATGTCGAAGTTCGCGTGGACCTCGTCGACGTCGTCGTGGTCGTCGAGTGCGTCGATCAGGCGGACGAGGCGGCGCGCCTCGCCGGTCTCCGTCACCTCGACCACGGTCTTGGGCTCCATCGCGAGCTCGGCGGACTCGACCTCGATGCCCGCTGCCTCGAGAGCCGCGCGCACCGCCGGCAGGGCGGCGGGCTCGGAGGTGACCTTGAGCGCATCGTCATCGACCGCCACGTCTTCGGCGCCGGCGTCGATCGCGGGCATCAGGTCGTCCTCGCCGTAACGCTCGCCGTCGACGATCACGACGCCTTTCTTCTCGAACTGCCATGCCACCGACCCGGGCTCGCCGAGGCTGCCACCCTGCTTGTCGAAGATGTTGCGCACCTCCGCCCCGGTCCGGTTGCGGTTGTCGGTCAGGGCGTCGACCAGCACCGCCGCGCCGCCGGGACCGTAGCCCTCGTAGACGACACGCTCGATCGCCCCGGCTTCACCCTCGCCCGTGCCGCGGTCGATCGCCCGCTGGATGTTGTCCTTGGGCATCGAGTAACCCCTCGCCTTCTCGATCGCGGCGGCCAGCGGGTGGTTGCCCGCGGGGTCTCCCCCGCCCTCCCGCGCGGCCACGGTGATCGCCCGCGCGAGCTTCGTGAATAGCTTCCCGCGCTTCGCGTCGGTGGCGGCCTTCTTGTGCTTGATCGAGGCCCACTTCGAATGTCCGGCCATACGCCGATTCTACGAACGCAACTTCAGGCGGAGGCGCGTGTTTCCCGTATTGCGCCCGGATGCCTCGATGCCGCCAAGGCGCGGGCAACTCGAGCGCTCGTACCAAGTGGGGATGCCGAAGAGATGGGCTGTGGCCGGCACGGGGGCCGGCCACGGCCCTCTCGTTTAGACGACGAACTTGCCGTTTTCCTGGATCAGCTCGCCGTCGAGGTCGATCCGGCCGCCCTGGCGCAGGTCGCAGACGAGGTCGGTGTGGACGGCGCTCTCGTTGACGCCGCCCGACTCCGGATAGCTCGCCCCGACGGCCATGTGCACGGTGCCGCCGATCTTCTCGTCGAGCAGCACGTCGCGGGTCCCGCGGTCGATCTTGTAGTTGGTGCCGATCCCGAGCTCGCCGAGCCGGCGCGAGCCCTCGTCGGTGTCGAGCAGCTCGATCAGGAACCCCTCGCCGAGATCGGCGGACGCGTCGACGATCTTGCCGGCCTCGAAGCGGAACCGCACGCCGGCGACCTCGCGCCCGCCGACCATCGCCGGCAGGTGGAACGAGACCTCGCCCTCGACCGAGTCCTCGACCGGCCCGGTGAAGAACTCGCCGTCAGGCATGTTGCGGTCCCCGAAGCAGGGGATGAACGTGCGGCCCTCGACCCCGAGCCGGATGTCGGTTCCGGGCGCGGTGATGTGGACCTCGGAGTGGCCGTTTGAGTGCTCGGCGAGCCGGCGCGTCTCCTCCGACGCCTGCTTCCAGTTCAGGAGCGGATCGCCCGTGTCGGCGAGGCAGGCGCCGAAGTAGAAGTCCTCGAAAGCGGTGAGGCTCATGCCGGCGTCGGAGGCATAGGCGTTGGTCGGGAAGATCGTGTAGACCCAGCGATGCTCGCCGTCGGCCGAGCGCTTCATCATGCTCTCCATCAGCGGGCGGGTGGCGGCTTGGCGCTTGGTCTGGCGTTCCGGTGAGATCCCGGAGAGCGCCCGCGTATTCGTGTCGGCGCCGATCGCGATCCGACAGTCAGCGTCGTCGGCGGCCCACTGCTGGAGCGGCGAGATCCATTCGAGCTGGGGGTCGGAGGCGTGCTCGAAGTAGGTCGACTGCTGCTCGGTGAACGACATCGCGACGACCGGGTGGGCGCCGGCGGCCATGACCTCCTCGTAGACGGCCTCGATCAGTGGCTCGGCAGCGCTCGAGCCCTCGATCAGGCAGGTCTCGTCCTTCTTCACGCCGGTCGAGTAGCCGACGAGGATCTTTGCCAGGTTCCCGACTCTCGGGTCTCTCAAGTTCTCCCCCTATCTGTCAAGTTCGCCCCCTCACCCTCTCAATTTCCCCTATTCGGTCTCGGCCTCGGTCCGCGCTCAGCGCACAGTGGTTGCCATTGCCATTAACAGCGCGTGAATCCGCGAATCGTCAGTCAGCTCCGGGTGGAATGCACACGCCAGGACGGCGACCCTCTCGACGACGACGGGATGCTCTCCGACTCGGGCGAGAATCTCCACCTCCGGCCCGGATTCCTCGATCCAGGGCGCACGGATGAACACCGCCCTGAGAGGCTCCGGACCGAGCCCGACGACCTCCAGGTCGGCCTCGAAGCTCGCGAGCTGGCGGCCGAACGCGTTGCGCCGGCAGCTCGCGTCGAGCAGGCCGAGGTGGTTGCGGGCGCACAGGATCATCCCCGCGCACGTGCCCAGGATCGGGCGCCCGGACTCGTGGTGCGCCCGGATCGCCGGCTCGAGCCCGTCGCGCTCGACCGCCTTCGCGATCGTCGTGGACTCGCCACCGGGGATGACGAGGCCGTCGAGGCCCTCGAGCGCCGCCGGCGTGCGGACCTCGGCCGCGTCGGCGCCGAGCGCGCGCAGCATGCTCACGTGGGCAGCGAAGTCCCCCTGGCTGGCCAGGACGCCGATCCGCAGCGCGACCCGCTCCGCTACCGGCGGCACGAGCGGCTCGGAGGGGGTCAATGATCAGGCTCCGCGGTGCTGCAGCAGCTCGCCCTCCGCCGCGAGCTGCGCGATGTCGTCGCCGCGCATGGCCTCGCCGAGCCCCATCGAGGCTGCGGTGACCCGTGCCGGATCCTCGAAGTGGGTCGTCGCCTCGACGATCGCCCGAGCGCGGCGCTCGGGATCGGAGGACTTGAAGATGCCGGAGCCGACGAAGTTCCCCTCGGCGCCGAGCTGCATGGTGAGCGCGGCGTCCGCGGGCGTCGCGATCCCGCCGGCGCAGAACAGCGGCACCGGGAGCCAGCCGGCCTCAGCGACCTCGGCGACCACCTCGAGCGGTGCCTGAAGCTCCTTGGCCGCGGCCGGCAGCTCCTCGCGCGGGAGCGCCTTGAGACGCTTGATTCCACCCGTGATGTCGCGCAGGTGGCGGACGGCCTCGACGATGTTGCCGGTGCCGGCCTCGCCCTTCGAGCGGATCATGGCGGCGCCCTCGGCGATCCGGCGCAGCGCCTCGCCCAGATTGGTCGCGCCGCAGACGAACGGGACCTCGAAAGCGTGCTTGTCGATGTGGTTGGCCTCGTCGGCCGGAGTCAGGACCTCGGACTCGTCGACGTAATCGACCTCGAGCGATTGCAGGACCTGCGCCTCGACGAAATGGCCGATCCGGGCCTTGGCCATCACGGGGATCGTCACGGCCGCCTGGATCTCCTCGATCATCGTGGGATCGCTCATCCGCGCGACCCCGCCGTCGCGGCGGATGTCGGCCGGAACCCGCTCGAGCGCCATCACCGCGACGGCGCCCGCCTCCTCGGCGATCCGTGCCTCGTCGGCCGTGACCACGTCCATGATCACTCCGCCCTTGAGCATCTCGGCGAGGCCTCGCTTGACCCGGAAAGTGGCCCTCTCGCTCATCGCCGCAAGGATACGAGAACGAGGCGGCCGCCCGGGTGCGCACAATCATCGAGTGAACGACCGTCACGGGGTCCATACCCCGCGCGGCCGGCAGCGCCCGGCCTTCGAGTTTCCACGCTAGCCCCCTTGACGGGCGTACATACGTGGAAAGTCGGCCCCGCCAGCGGCCGGGCTGTTGGAGTAGCGCTAGCCTGAAGCTTGTGGCCGACCCCCCCAAACCCCCGTTCGCCTCACGGGAGGAACGCATCGCGGAAAACGAGGCGTGGTCGCGCAGCCTCAATGAGCGCCACGCCGATAGGGCGGGCGGGGTCGAAGCAATCGCCGGCTTTCGGTGTGAGTGCTGGCAGGAGGACTGCACGGAACGCATCCCTCTCTCCGGCGAGGACTGGAGGATGGTCCGCGCCGAGCCCAGCCGATTCGCCGTCGCGCCCGGCCACGTCGCCGAGCGCTTCGAGGCGGTGCTCACGGAGTTCTCCGGCTTCTGGGTGGTCGAGAAGTTCGGCGAGGCAGGGGAAGTCGCCGAGAAGCTGGCACGCTCGGATTGAGACTCCGGGTGCAGTCCCCCTGAGCGGACAGCACGCGCCTTCCATGCAGAGCGAAATAGCCGCTTTTCGTCCGTAAGCGGCTACTCCGACAGCCCGGCGGCTCCGCGGGGACCGGGTCGCCCGCGGCCCGACTGTCCTAGCGCAGCTCGGCGATCGCCTCGGCAGCGGTCAGGACCCGGCCGAATTCCGGATCGAGGTTCGCCGCCGTGACCCGAGCGAGCTCGTCGGCGGCGATCGTGCCCCCCTCGTGGTCGTCGAGGTCGAAGGTGTGCGTTGCGTCGATCGCGAAGCTCATCTCGAAGCCGAGGTTGGCGCCCACCCGAGCCGTCGTCTCGCAGCACATGTTCGTCTGGATGCCGCAGACAACGATGCCCTCGATCCCCTTGTCGGTGAGCCAGCGCTCGAGGTCCGGGTCGCCGTGGAAGGCCGAGTTAACTCGCTTCGTGACCAGCAGGTCCGGCTCGCCCTCAACCACGTCCTTGAACTGACTGCCGGGCTCGTCGGATCGCAGCGGTGAGCCGTCCTCGTCCCAGTGATGCCGCACGAACACGATCGGCTGGTTGCTACCGCGCCATGCGGCGATCAGCGCTCTCACGTTCTCCTCGCAGGCGGTGTTGTTCCGGGGGCCCCAGAACCGTGCATCGTCGAAGCCCCTCTGCACATCCACGACAATCAGAGCGGAGCGAGCGGTCATGGCCTGAGACTAGCCCGGCTGCTGCCGACGAGGGCGCCGAACCATCTCCACGTTCTCCTGCGACATCGCCTACTCCGACAGCCCGGCGGCTTCCAGGGCTTCGGCCCGATGTTCGTACTCATCTATGCGCAGAACCTTGCCGTCGCGCAGCGTGTAGACCTCATAGAAGCGGGTTTCGACTTCGACCCCGCTCGCTCGACCACGGCCGTGGAATCGAACCTTCACGAACACCCGGTCTCCGCGCCCGATCACCTCCTCGAGGGTTGTCTCGGCCCCCTCCCAGGCTTCGTTCCAGCGTTCGTAGTTCGCCAGCACGGCGTCGTTGCCGTACAAGGCACCGTCCTCCAAGCTGATCACCACTATGTGGGGGTCGTGGAACCCTGCGATGCGATCGTAGTCGCCACGCGAGTAGGCATCCCAGGCCTCGCGCACGATCTCCACGTTCTCCTGCGACATCGCCCCCGGAGTATCTCGCGAACACCCGCTTTCCATAAGCCACTTCTCGTCCGTAGCGATAGTCGCGCGACTGTGCCCCAGGACCGGCGCGCATTGGACGCCGCCGGCGCAGGGTGGACTTCCTCGTGGTCAGATGGGAGGGTTAGGTCCGTGCCGTGGAAGCTCAAGTCGCTCACGGTTGGGTGGCCCCCTCAGGTGGTGCTAGAGCGAAGCGACGACGCGGTGGAAGCCGCCCTTCACGAGCTGTTTACGTTCCTCGGAGGAAAGCGCTTGCTCCGCTACGGCTTTGGGACGTCCGCTGGCATCACCGAACTCAACGCGCTTGCGGAGAGAGTTGACGCAATTCGTGACCGCCTCTTTGCGGCGATGTCGACGCTGCCTCCCAGGGCTCCGATTCAGGAGTGGCTCATGAAGCTCGAAGAGGCAAGTCAAGAGCTGCTTACAAATGCTTACGACGCGAGGGATGCAGGGGGTCCTGCGCCACCAGCATCTGAAATCGCACCGGCCGTCGACGAGCT
The DNA here is from genome assembly GCA_963753385.1 of uncultured bacterium. Lineage (GTDB taxonomy): Bacteria > Actinomycetota > Thermoleophilia > Solirubrobacterales > 70-9 > JALZKA01. The sequence continues at coordinate 765,250 of CAVWCC010000008.1, read as the reverse complement.
TCGGGAGGCTTTCGCCCTCGTCGGCGCCCATGTTTACGCGCTCGACAAGCTGCCTGCCGCCGGGAACCTGACCGACAAGATCCGCAAGGACCTCAGAACGGGGCACGGGGCACCTTGATAGAGGGCTGCGGTGCGCACCGCCCGCGAATGGCAGACGCCGCCCAAGCCGTCGGATGCCAGTCCAGGACTCCGTCTATTTCTTGAACCGGAAGTGCGCGTCCCGGGTGATGCCTTCGCCAAGGTCCAGATGCAGGGCCTTGCACGATTTCGCGTAGCCCTTGGGGGTTTTCCAGTTGAGCTGGTAGTAGCCGTTGCCCAGGTTCTGAAGGCCGGAGGCGCCGGGGCTGGTTTCCTCGAGGTCGTCGGTTGAGCCGAGCTCACAGGCGAGAGACGTCGCCGAAATCTGCGCCGACGCGAGCGTCGTCACGGGCGCTCCCGACGCGCTCACGAGCCGCCACCTGAGTGGGATCGCCTGGCCGGCGTTCGCGACGTTGTCCACGGGTGGGTTGTCGACCGGCGACGTGAAGCCCTGGAAGTCCCAGGTCTCGAAGTCGGCCGAGTCGCCCGGTCCTACGGTCGTGGCGATCCCGTCGACCGTGACGGTGACGTCAACGGCGCCGAGGTTGTCCACCGCATAGCTCCCATCCGGATTCTCGCTCACGGTCGCGCTCGCTCCGGTCGGCACCGTGACCACAGTCGCGCCCCCGCCGAGGACGACCTCGGCCGCCCCGGCGATCACGTCGAGCGTGACGCTGCCGCAGGTCAACTCCACTTCGCTCCCTGCCGAGACCTTGACAATGGACCCGCCGCAGACGCTGAGCGTGACCTTGCCAGAGCCGGACCCGACCACCACCCGAACCCCATCGGGATCGGTGAGATCTTCGATCGTGACGGCAAGCCCGGCGCGATCGGTGATCGATCCGGCGGTTCCAGCACCGTCGTCGAACCCGTCGGAGGCCGTACCGGGGTCAGGATCGACCGAGTCGAGGATCCCGTCACCGTCCGTGTCGGGATCAGGCGGGACTACCTGCGACGTCACCGCGACGTCGGTCGGAAGCGTGAAACCGGTCATGAAGCTCGCGTTCACTCCGGTGCCGTCCAGGTTGGCGCGGCCGATCGTCCCTGCGTCGATATCGGTCCAGTAGATGTGGCCGTCGTCGACCGCGATCCCGTGCGGGCGGTTCAGACCGGTGATGAAGTTTGGATCGGGGTTGGAGCCGTCGAGATCCGAGCGACCGATCCTGCCCGCGCCGAGCGTGTGCGACTTGGTCCAGTAGATGTGTTCGTCGTCCACCGCGAGCCCCTCTCGACCGCCGTCCGGGATGAACGCCAGGTCGATCGCAGTTCCGTCGATGTTGGCCCGACCGGTGGGCTCGGTCAGCCCCACCGGGCCGTTGTTCGTCCAATAGAGGTAGCTCGTGTCCGTTGCCAGCGCTGTCGGATCCCACCACCCGGGATCGCAGGTCAAGCACGGTGGCAGCGAGATGAACGCGGGATCCGGATCCGCGCCGTCCAGCCCCGCCCGGCCGATCCTGTCCGAGTCCTGCACCGCCCAGTACACGTAGCTGGCGTCGACCGCAACATCCCTCGACAGGTCGGCCAGGCCACCGATGAAGTTGGGATCGGAATTTGAGCCGTCAAGGTCGGCACGCCCGATGGCGCTCGCGTTTCCCCAATAGATGCCCCCGGCGTTGACGGCGATGCCGTACGGCCGCGTCGCGCCGGTGATGAAGTTCAGGTCAACGTTGGAGCCGTCGTTGTTCGCGCGGCCGATCGTTCCCGAGTTTGGGGTGCCCGGCCCGTTTGTCCAGTAGATCTCGGCACTGGCCTGCGGCGCGGACCAAGAGCACACAACGGCGAGGGCCCCGAGGCAGTACAGCATGGGACGGAGACTGCGGGCAGCACGATCGGCGTTCACGGGATCCCCCTTTGATCCGGGGAACCTCGATCTATTGAGCTCGGCACTCAAGTGCCCCCCGAGCAGTGTCGCGACCCTAAGCCCTGTGATCGCCCGCTGTCAATACCTGCTTTCAGGAGAAGGAGGGCTTCCCCGGTCCCTCTCCTCCCTTGCGCGAGCGGGAACGCCTGATGATTTTGTTCCGCTTTCCATGAAGCGAATAGCCGCTTCCCGTCCGAAGCGGTAGCGCGGCTATTCCGACAGCCCGGCGGCTTCGAGGGCGCTGTCCTTGCTCGCGAAGGGCTCGATCCGCACGATCCTTCCGTCGCGCAACGTGAGTAGCGACGACCGCGCCTCGTCGACCTCGAGTTCATTCGTGCGCCCGCTCAGCCGCATCACCGCGACGACCTGATCACCCGCGTCGACCAGCTCGTCGACTTGGACGCTGTACTCGTCCCAGGCCGACAGGAACTGGATCCAGAAGCGTCGGACGCCGTCGTACCCGCGGTACTCCTCGCTCGCCAGGAGCGAGTGCTGGGCCGCGACCCACTCGACCTCGGGATCGAAGATCTCGCGCACCTCCTCGAGGCGGCGCTCGAAATTGCCGACGTCGACGGCCTGGAAGGCGGCGAACAGCCTGCGCACGACCTCCACGTTCTCCTGCGACATCGCCCGCGCAGTATTTCGCGCCACCGTCTATGGCGCTATCCATCCGGAGCGACTAACCGCCTCTCGTCCTAAACGCTAGTCTTCCGGCTACTCCGATAGCCCGGCGGCTTCGAGGGCTTCCGCGGGCTTGGCGTAGAGAGCCATGCGGGTGATCTTGTCGCCGTGTATGTCATAGAGGACCGCATAGCGGGTCTGTACCTCGATGCCGCTCCCTTTGGCCCGACCATGCTGTGTGGAGACCACGAGCACCTGGCCGCCGAGGTCGCGCGTTTCCTCGACCTCCTCGCGCCAGTCATCCCAGGCTCCCACCCAGCCGGCAACCATCGCGTACAAAGCGTCGCGACCGCGGCTGATTCCTTCATCCACCCGTATGGACGCGTTGACCTCCACCTCGGGGTCGAAGTAAGCCAACGCGCCGTCGGTATCGCCGCGGTAGAAGGCCTCGTACATCCGCTGGATGAGTTCGACCTGCTCCTGCGACATCGCCCCCTGAGTATCTCGCGCCGCCGCGAGCTCAGGAGCTGTAGCGAAGGTCCATCTCAAAGTCGCAGAGACGAAGCACTCTCTCCACTGCCGACGAGACCGCTCCCACGGTCAGTCGTCCCGCGGCGCGAAACAAGAGCGCAACCCCGGCGCAGTCAATGAAGTCCACCTGGCTCAGATCAAGAACGATTTCGCCGTTGGGCAGGCGACGCAGCTCGGCTTCGAGTGCGTCCACGTTCGAGAGGTCTATCCCGCCTCGCACCTCGACCAGCAAGTGATCGTCCTCAGCACGAGTTTGGATATCCAGTTGAGGCGCGGGTACGAATACGGCCACCATCCGTGGCTCCGTTCGACCTACTTGAGTTTGAAGGCGCGGATCCGGTCCTTGTACGCGCCCTTGTCGCGGGAGTAGACCCCGTAGGCGAGTGCCTGGACCAGTGCAAGCAGCGACGTGTTGGACTGGATGAACGACGGGCTGTTCGATGAGAAGTAGAGCGTCAGGTCGGCGTGCTCGCCCACCTCCGAGAGGCTCGCGTCGGTGATCGCGAGCGTCGTCGCCTGACGGTGCTTCGCGAGCTTCATCGCGCGGACAAGGATCGGATGCGCGCGGCCGGCGGAAAACCCGATGACGAGCGCTCCCTCCTCGAGCCGGCTGAGGCGGGTGATCGAGTCCTGGCGAGGGCTCGCGACGACCTCGGCGCGGATGTCGAGCAGCGCCAGCAGGTGGCGGAGGTAGCTTGCGAAGAACGCGAGCTGGTCCATGCCGACGATCATCACCCGGGTGGCGCCCGCGAGCGCCGTGACGCAGGCCTCGACCTGCTCTGAAGTCAGGTTGCGGACGGTGTCCTCGAGGTCGCCGTGGTCCGCGGCCAGCGAGGCCTCGAACTCGGAGTGGTCGAAGTCGAAGAGCGAGGCGGTGTCGCCGCCGGCGATGGCCGGGTTCGAGCGGTACTCCTCGATCGCCGCCTGCTGAAGCTCCGGGTAGCCCTCGAAGCCGAGCGCTTGCGAGAAGCGGACGACCGTGGAGGACGAGGTGTTGGCCCGGCGGGCGAGCTCCTCGGCGGTCTGGAAGGCGGCCTCGTCGAGGTGGTCGACGATGTAGCGGGCGACGTCCTTCTGGGAGCGCGAGAACTCGTCGAAGCGCTCGGTGATGAAGGCCGAAAGGGTCTTGACGTCCTTCTTCGCAGGCTTGCGCGTGCTCGCGCCGTCACGCCTGGAGGTCGCCTGCGCCCCCCTGGCGGCGGGCCGTGACTTGGTCGCCGTCTTGCTCACGGCGGGTTGTTTCGCCTCCCCCACCGGTTTCCCTTCCGTGCGCCGCGGGTTTGCAACACGCGGGCGGGAATGTGGTTGGATCGGCGCCGTGACGCTCGAAGAGGCGCTGCGCCTCACGAACCGCAACATGGTCGCCTTCGACCTTGCGCTGGGCACGGGGGCGCTGCTCGCGCCGCGGGCAACACTCGCGGTGCTCGGGCACGACGCCCCCTCGGCCGACGCGGAGCACCTTTTCAGACGCTGCGGGCCGATCTGGCTCACCTTCGCCGCCGCGCACGCGGTCGCGGCACTTCGCGACGATGAGCGTGACTGGTGGGCGCTCGCGTGGCTTCGTGGGACCGAGCTGGCCACCGACGTCGTCTGGTCGCAATCGGAGGCTTTCTCGCGCCCGGGGGCACGTGCCGGTATGTGGATCGCGGGCGCCGCGAACCTGGCGATGGCGGCGGGCTTCGGCTGGCTTGCCTCCAGGCGCCGCGGAACGTAGAGGCGGCCCGGCCCGCGCTACGGCGAGCCGGTCGGCGGGTTGTTTACCGTCGGTGGTGCGCTCGCGTCGGCCGCGGCCGGCTCCTCGGCCTGGCGCTGGAGCTCGTCGCGGTCGATGAGCGGCTTCGAGCATTGCTCGAATCCGATCTCGCCGGCGAGCTCGAAGCGCGGGTCGACCTGGGTCGCCGCCAGCTCCGCCTGGAGTCGCTCGTACTCGCCCGGGTCGGCATCGTCGGCGGCGGCACGCCCGTCCTTCAGGATCTCGATCCCGTGTCCGCGCGCCTCCAGGTAGCGATCGACCTGTCCGCTGAGGGCCTCCGGCTCGCGCAGGTCGGCGATCGCGTCGCGCTCCTCCTCGGCGACGTCGATCAGGGCGCCGGTCAGGTCAGCGGCATCGCCCGGCGTCCGCGGGACGGCGCCGTCCTGGAGGTCGAGAAACTCGTCGTGCGCCTGGCTGCAGATCTCGTCGCCCTGGGCGATGAACTCATCGACCGTGAGCTCGTCCTCCGCGAACGGCCCGACGTCGAGCAGCGCGGCGATCGCGACGAGCACGCCGAGCAGGGCGGCGACGGCGAGAATCGGGCCGATCCGGTTGCCTGGCGGGCTCTCGTCCACGCGCGAAGGGTAGTTGCGCCGTCACCCCCATTCGCCGGGTGCCGGGCCGGCCCCTATCGTTGCCCGATCGCTTACGGAGAGTTCGAAGGGCTGCCCGACACCAGGACCAGCCTCCGCGGGTTGACCGCGGAGGGCGACGAGGCGTGGTTGATCCGTGGCGTCTCGCAGAAGCTCTACCGCTGTCCGGGCTGCGGCGGCGCGATCGAGATCGGGGCCGACCACGTGATCGTGCAGACGATCGGCAGGCTTGGCGGCACCGAGCACCAGCATTGGCACCGCCGCTGTGCGGAGGAGGGCCCGATGCTGGAGCTGCGCCAGCTCCGCAAGGTGAGCGCGATGGAGTCGACGCCGGGCCGGCTCCAGCAACGTGGCCGATCGCGGGCCGGACGGCGGCGGCGGGACATGCGCCGCGGCCAGTAGCTGCTCATCCGGTTTATCCAAGCGGCGATGGAGGCAGCCGAAGGGCAGCTCTAGCGTGGTGAGATCATGGAGGCAGCGCGCGCGAATCCGATGGCCGATCAACTTCCACGCACGCTCGCCGCGGTATCGAGCGAGTACCAGACGCCGGATGGCTTCGCCGACGAGGTGTTCGGCGAGGACGGCGCCCCGCGCGAGCACGCGGTGAGGCTGATCGACAGCCTCGACCGGATGGGCCGGATGTCGCTGCTCGACCTTGGGCGGCGACGCGACCGGGCGTTCACGCAGCGGGGAATCACCTTCGAGATCACCAGTCCCGACGGTGAAGCTCGTGACCGGCCGTTCCCGCTCGACCTCGTTCCGCGCATCGTCCCCGCCGCGGAGTGGGAGATGCTCGAGCGCGGCCTGCGCCAGCGGATCAAAGCGCTGAACGCGTTCATCGCCGACGTCTATGGCCGCCAGGAGATCCTGCGCGAGGGGATCGTGCCTTGGAAGCTGGTCCTCGGCTGCCCCTCGTTCCGCCGGGCCGTCCACGGGGTCCGCCCGCCGGGCGGGATCTGGTGCACCGTCGCCGGCTGCGACCTGGTTCGCGACGGCAATGGGCTCTGGCGCGTCCTGGAGGACAACGTGCGCACGCCATCGGGCATCTCGTACGTGCTCGAGAACCGGCTCGCGATGACTCGCCTCGCGCCGGAGCTGTTCGCGGGCTATCGCGTCGAGCCGGTCGACAGCTATCCGGCGCTGCTCCGCGAGGCGCTGCTCGACGTGGCGCCGGCGCTGGGGGACGAGGCGACCGTGGTGGTCTGGACGCCGGGTCCGGCGAACAGCGCCTATTTCGAGCACGCGTTCCTCGCACGCCAGATGGGCGTCGAGCTGGTGGAGGCGGGCGATCTGGTCGTCCGCGACGAGGTCTGTTACATGCGGACGACCCAGGGGCTCACCCGAGTCGACGCGATCTACCGCCGCCTCGACGACGACTTCATCGATCCGCTCGAGTTCCGGCCCGACTCGCTGCTCGGCGTGCCCGGGCTGACGCGCGCGATCAGGGCGGGCTCGATCGCGCTCGCGAACGCGATCGGGACCGGCGTTGCCGACGACAAGGCCATCTACCGCTACGTCCCAGAGATGATCCGCCACTACCTGGCCGAGGAGCCGATCCTGGCCAACGTGGACACGTATCTGCTCGGCGATCCGGAGCAGCTCGAGCATGCGCTGGAGCGGATCTCGAGCCTCGTGTTCAAGCCCACGAACGAGTCCGGCGGCAAGGGCGTGTTCGTGGGCCCGGCGGCGAGCGACGAGGCGGTCGCACGACAGCGCGAGCTGACGCTGCGCGATCCGGCGCGGTGGATTGCCCAGGAGGTGGTGAGCCTCTCCACCGCTCCCACGGTCACCGGCGACGGCGCGCTCGCGCCGCGGCATGTCGACCTGCGCCCGTTCGCCGTCTACGGCTCGGAGGTCCGGATCGTCCCGGGTGGGCTGACCCGCGTGGCGCTCGAGGAGGGGTCGCTGATCGTCAACTCCTCGCGCGGCGGGGGATCGAAGGACACATGGGTCCTGCGGCCGGAGCCCGGCGAGACGACGAAGACGATGGAGGCGCTGCCGGCCGCGGCCGACCTGCCGGTGATGCCGGCGCTCGGTACCGGGGCCTGGACCACCCAGACAGCAGCAGCAGCAGCAGCAGGGCGCGGCGCGCTGATGCTGGCCAGGATCGCCTACCAGGTCTATTGGATCGGCCGGTACGTGGCGCGGGCGGAGTTCACGGCCCGGATGCTCGACGGCGTCTTCCAGGCGAGCCTCCAAGCGCAGGGCGGCCCGGCGCGGCAGCCGCTCAGTTGGGAGGCGGTCATGGCCGTGATGGGGGCCGACGTCGACCACTCGGGCCCGGTTCCCGCGAGTGACGCGGTGCGCGCATTGACGCTCGACCCCGAGAGCCCGGCCTCGGTCACCGCCTGTGTCGATCGGGCGCGAGAGGGCGCGAGGACGGTCCGCGATGTTGTCTCGACCGAGATGTGGGAGGCGCTCAACACGCTGTTCCTCGAGCTGAACGCGAGCGACCTCGGCGCCGCCCTGCAGACCGGCCCCTACTCCGTCTACTCGTTCGTGCGCGAGCGCTGCGCGCTGTGGTGGGGCCTCGCCGACGAGACGATGCTCCGCGACGGCGCCTACTTCTTCCTCGGCGCGGGACGGCACTCCGAGTCCGCCGAGATGATCGTGCGGATGCTGCGCGTCGCGCTCTCGGGCAGGGAGCCGGCCGCGGACCCCGCGTCCGGCGGTGACAGCGCGCTGGCGCTTCTGCAGGCGGTCGGTGGGCTCGAGGCCTTCAGGCGCTCGGTCCCGACTCCCGTGAGCCCGGAGACGGTCGCCGAGTTCCTGACCTTCGAGACCGATTACCCCCACTCCGTGGCGGCGTCGATCGAGGCGCTGCAGCGGGCGCTCGACGAGATCGGGCCGTCGGGCCGCGGCGCGGCGCCGGTGCTGCGGCTGGCGCGGCTGCGCGCCGAGCTGGAGTTTCACCGCGGCCAGGAGACGCGCGGGTCGATCGGCGAGTTGCTCGAGCACATCCAGCAGGAGCTGGCGGTGGTGGACGCCGAGGTGGAGCGCCGGTACTTCACGGGCGAGACGCCGCTTCGCCAGGTGGTCTCGACGTGAGGTTCGACATCCGTTACGTAGCCGAGTACCGCTACCCGGAGCCGATCACCGACAGCCTCAACACGCTGCGCGTGAAGCCCACGGTGACGCCGCTGCAGACCGTGGAGTCGTTTGAGATCCAGGTGGATCCGGACGCCCGGGTCCAGGAGCGTCGCGACTACTTCGGCACCGACGTACATGAGTTCGAGGTCGGCGACCCGCACGACCGGTTGTCGATCGTCACCCATGCCGGGGTGCTGACCGAGCCGCCTCCCGATCCGCCCTCAGGCGACTGGAGCACGGTCGCCGGCGAGAGCTATCGGCGGCAGGCGGGCGAGCACCTGCTTCAGGACCCGACCGAGATGCCGGCGGCCGGCAGCCTCGACGACCTGATCGACTCGATCCGGGCGGACTCGCCGCTCGAGACGGCGCTCCGCGTGACCGAGGCGATCCCCGACCGGTTCACGTACGAGCCGGGAACGACGTTCGTGGGCTCGACTGTCTCGGACCTGCTCGCGGCGGGCGGCGGCGTCTGCCAGGACTTCGTCCACCTCGGGCTGATCCTGCTTCGCGCGCACGGGATCGGCGCTCGCTACGTGTCGGGCTACCTGTTCGTAGCCGACGCCGACGGTGGGCGCGACTCGGTCGAGGTGCAGACGCACGCGTGGCTCGAGGCCCTCCTGCCGCCGGATGAGGGTGAGCCGCGCTGGGTCGGCTTCGACCCCACGAACCGGGGCTTCGCGGGCGAGACGCACGTGAAGATCGGACACGGCCGCAACTACCAGGACGTGCCGCCCGATCCGGGGCGTCTACCGCGGGCCGGCCGCCGAGGAGCTGGACGTCGCGGTGAAGATGCACCGCGTGAACGGCAGCGGCTGAGCGCGGGTCCGCTCGGGCGCGCATACTGCGGCGCATGAAGAAGGTCAACATCGCCGCGCCCGAGTTCAAGACCGACCCTGAGGATCCACCCGGCTTCCGCGCCCGGATGTTCCGGTTCGGGCCGGCACTCGATGCCAAACAGATGGGCGCGAGCGTCTACGAGCTGCCCCCTGGCGAGGCGATCTGCCCCTACCACTACGAGTACGCCGAGGAGGAGTGGCTGCTCGTCCTATCGGGCACGCCGTCGGTCCGGCATCCCGGCGGGACGGACGCGCTCGAGCCGTGGGACGCGGTGCTGTTCGAGACGGGACCCGACGGCGCCCATCAGGTGCGGAACGACAGCGACGAGCTGGCCCGGGTGCTGATGTTCTCGACCGTGATGCATCCGGCAGCGACGGTCTATCCCGACAGCGACAAGATCGCCGTGTGGACCGGCAACAAGGCCGACGACGTGATCGTCGAGCGGTCGAGCGGGGTCGACTACTTCCGCGGCGAGACGGGCTAGGCGCCGCTACCCGGCGTCACGAAGCCGGATGATCCCCCCGATCACCCCGAGGTAGGCACTCCCGTCCGGGCCCAGGGCGAGGCCGGCGTAGTTGTTGTTGTGGAGGAGGCCGGATCCGGCGTAGCGGGTCCACTGCGTGCGTCCTGTGCGGAAGTCGATCGCCGTCCAGTAGTAGCCCTGCGATCCGCTTGGGTCGGGCGGTCGCGAGTACGCGTAGATCAAACCCGTCTTCGCGGAGAGCTTCGGCACCACCGTCGGGGCGGCAACCTCGGTGTTCGTCCAGATCTTCGTGCAGCCGCTCGCCTCGGGGGCTACGACCACGCGAGCGAACCCCGGTTCCGTTACGGCTCCCGAGTTTGGGCCGAACGGGTCCTGGTAGCCGTAGTTGTTCTCCACCACCAGCGACCGGCCCGCCGTGATCAGCGAGTTCTCGGTGGCGCTCGCGCCCCGCTCGAACACCGGCACCTCGCAGACGACGCGCCGCTTGCGGGTGAGCCCGTAGTCGGTGCGGTAGACGACGACGTTCATCCGATCGGCGTTGTCGGTGATCGCGACGAGGTCCCCGCCCTTCATGATCGTCGGCGTCGTGCCCGAGCCGGCGTTGACCTGACCGGGCTTGACGATGCCCGAGTTCCGGTACCGGTGCTTCCAGACAACCTTCGGCGTCCCGTCGGGCCCCGCCACGAACCGGTACATGCTGCGATCGGAAACGATGTAGGCGCTGCGGCCGTCGATGGCGAACGAGTTCTCGATCTCCTCCCCCAGCCTGATCACGCGCAGCCGCCCGGTCTGCGGATCGAGGGTCCCGACCGCCCCGTGCTGCTTCGTCACGAACCAGATCCGTCCGGTGAAGTCCGGCAGGGCTGACGTGATGCGCTCCGTCGCCTCGTCGAGCACAGGCGTGAGGTCGTAATCACGGCGGAGCTCGAGGCTCTGCCCGTCCGCGGACTGACCGATCACGTAGATGTGGTCGGTTTTCGTTGGCACCCATATGCGGTCCCGGTCGTCGAGGAAGAAGTAGCCGCCCCCGCTGAAGTTCTGATACTGCTCGGTTCCCGGCGGGTCCGGGGCGTTCGGGAGGTCGAAGGAGGCGATCGTCGCCAGCGTGTCCGGGTCGATGATCCGAGCCTGGGGCGGCGCGATGATCGAGGGGCAGACGCTGACGAGGCGGCCGCGGGAGTCGAACGCGATCGACCCGCACAGCGCCGGCGGCTTGGCCTCCGAGGCCGCGAGGAGCGAGTTGCCGAGCGGCCCCGGCCGGTCGGGATAGGCGTCCGTCATCCACGTGTCGTTGTGGATGTTGCTGTTCGGATCAGGGGCCATGAACGGGTTCTGCGGCGGGAACGTGGTCTGGCCCGCCAGCAGCGGCACGCCGGCGGCGGGCGAGCCGCTGAACGCCGGGAGGGAGGGCGCCGGCGGAGCCGAGGCGATCGGGGCGGCGAGGGCAGGCGTCGCCGCGAGTACGAGGCCGCTGCCCAGAGCCCCGGCGACAAGCCACGCTCCCGCGAGCGGGCGGCGCCTCAAGGCCCGACCAAGCACGCCTCGCCCGCGCAGTCCTCGAGTTGCTCGAGCCTGGCCGCGAGCCGGGCTTCGACGGCGTCGTATGCGGGATCATCCGCCACGTTCTCGAGCTGGTAGGGGTCAGCTTGGCGGTCGTACATCTCCACCTCGGCCGTTTCGGTCCAGACGACGTAGGTATACCGCTCCGTGCGAACTCCCGTGTATGGCCGATCCCAGGCGTTGACCGGGATGTCGCCCTCGAACAGCCTCGCCAGCGCTTCGATCTCGAGCGCCCGCGCGTGGCAGCCTCTTCGGCTTGTGGGCCGCGGGGAGCAGCGAGATCCCGTCCAGCGTCCTGCCGGCCTCCGCCCTGGCCGCGTCGAGGAGGGTTGGCGCGAGGTCGACGTTGGAGACCTGATCGGCGCCGACCCTAACCGGACGCTCGAGTCTTCCAGCTAGCCCGGAGAGGACTCGCCGAGGAGTTGCTGGGCGATCGTCGCCTGGTCGAAGTAGACGCGCTCACAGACGATTCCCGTTCCGCCCTCCTCGAACAGGAACAGCGCGCACATCCGGCAGCGAAAGCTCTTGCCTGTGGGCGGGATCCCGCGCAGCTCGCCCTCGTGCGTGCCGAGCAGGTCGAACTCGACGATCACGGCGTCGTCCGCGTGGTGGAAGACGGCGTTCTCGTTGCGCTGATCGGGAAACGCGGCGCGTGTGGTGCGGAAGTACTCGGCGACCTCCTCGGCGCCGTCGTGCACTTCGCCGGTGGCGATGATCTCGTAGCGCGGGTGGTCGAACGTCCCCATCGTGACGTCGAACTCGTGCCGGTTCTCCGACTCCATGTGCTCGCGGACGACGGCCTCCCGGCGGTCGCGCAGTGACTTCGGATCGCCCTCCACGAGTCCGGACTATCTCACGCCGAGAGGTGGCCGGGGTGGAGTAGAGTCACCGCGCTACGGACGGCACGCTAGGAGGAGCAGGAGCTATGGGTGTTGCGCGTCGCGCATCGATTTCGTTCGGCGTAGCCGCGGCTGTCTGCCTGGCGATCGCTCCGGCCGCCCACGCAGCCTTCGGCTTTCAGGGTCTGTCGGCATCGCCCACGAACGCGAGTGCGGGCGCGAACAGCGCTTTCAACATCCATATCGGCTTCACGAGCCCCGGTGCCGATGTCAAGAACCTGACGATCGGCCTGCCTCCCGGCCTCGTCGGCAATCCGACCGCGACGCCCCTCTGCACCTCAGCGCAGCTCCAAAGCGACAGCTGCCCGAGCGCGAGCCAGGTGGGAAGCGTGAGCACGAACGTGACCGTACGCCTGCTCGGTCTCCTGCCGTTGCCGATGACCGTCAACGGATCTCTCTACAACCTCGAGCCGGGGGCCGGTGATCCAGCTCGGTTCGGCATCGTGCTGCGGCCGATCGGCTCCGATCCCATCCCGCTCCTCCAGAAGATCAAGCAAGCCTCCGACGTCAGGCTGCGACAGAGCGACTTCGGGTTGGACACGGTGCTCACGAACATCCCCAACAAGGCCCAGGCAGTCGGCCAGCTCCTCACGGTCCCGATCGACATCAGGTCGCTTGACATCCGCCTGAGCGGGAAAGTCGGCGGCAAGGCCTTCATGCGCAACCCGACTTCGTGCGGGACCCAGACGACCCGTTTCAGCGCCAACTCCTATGCGAATCCGAGCCAGACGGTCACCGGCCAGGCCTCCTTCACGTCGACCAACTGCGCCGCGCTGCCGTTCTCGCCGAGTTTCACGGCCAAGGTTGGATCGGCGGGCCGCACGGCTGCGGGCACCAGGCCGCCGCTCACGACCGTCATCACCCAGACGAACGCCGAGGCGGGCCTGAGGAATGCGCAGGTCCTCCTGCCCTCGAGCCTCGGCCCCAATCTCGCCCTGCTGGGAACCCCGTGCTCGGAGGCGCAGTTTCGATCGAACGCATTGGGGTGTCCCGCGCAATCGATCGTGGGTGGCTCATGGGTGGTCTCGCCCCTGCTGAGCTCCACCGCGACGGGTTCAGTGGTCATCGTCGCCCCGCCCCCGTCCGGTGGACTGCCGCGGCTCGGCGTGGACCTACGCGGCCCGCTCGCCTTCCAACTGCTCGGCAATTTCGTCGTCACTCCGTCGGGCCTCGGTCAGGCCTTCACGGGGCTCCCCGACATCCCCGTGTCCCTGTTCCTCCTGCATTTCAAGCCGGACGGCCTGATCGTGGCCAACCAGGACCTCTGCCAGTCGCCTCCGCCCCCGTTGGGATTCCCGGTCGACTTCGGCGGATGGAACGGCGCCACGCAGAGCGGCACCGTCGCTGCGACCGTCAAGGGGTGCGGCTGAAGCAGGTAGCTGCCGGCCGCGCCGAAGAGGCACGATGACCTCGACCGTTCATGTCGAGGAGTCGGTCCGGATCGATCGTCCCGTCCCCGAGGTGTGGGCGGCGATCGCCGACTACTCGTTCGATCGCGAATGGCGGAAGGGACTGACCGACATGACCCCCGACCCACTCGGCGGACCCGAGATCGGAACGAAGGTCCATGAGGTCGTTCGCAACTCGGGACGTGACTACGTCGCCGACACGATCGTGACCTCGCTCGACCCCGGCGCTTCCTACCGATTCGAGGGGAGTGGGACCATCGGCGGGCTGCGTGGCGGGCGGTCCGTAGTAGCGAGCGCCGACGGGGCAGGCTCCGTGTTCACCTACGAGATCGAGCTGGAGCCGACGGGCGGCATGCGGTTGCTTCGCCCGGTCCTCGGCAGGGTGGTTCGGTCCGGGCTGAGGGAAGACCTCCAGACCCTCAGGCGCCGTCTGGAGGCTCGGCAGTCGACTTCCAGCGAGCCCGCCGCGCCATGAAAGTCTGAATCGTCGGCGCCTCCGGGAAAGACCGAGACGGGGCTCCCGGTCGCCGCTCCGCGGCCTGCGCCGCGGTTGGTCGTTCACACCCGAGCGGGAACCGTTCGCCGGTGAAAGCCGCAGGGATCCGGGAGCCCCGTCAGTCGCGGGTTACCCCGGACGCCAGAGGATCAATCCCGTCAGTGGGCCGGGGAGGGATCGAACCTCCGCCCGACGGATTATGAGTTGTCCGAAACGAGACTCCTGGGCGCGCTCAGGCAGGGATACGTTCCCTGGGCTTCCCGTCCAAGTCGGGAGTTCGCGTCACGTTTCGCGTCACGGTTTCCACGCCCATCGCCTCAGCCACCGCCCGGCTCATTTCAACGGCGGCGTTTCGCTTCGGCACGTGGTGGACGTAGATCATCGTCGTGGACAGGTCCGCGTGCCCCATGTACCCCTGTAGATCGTGGAGGGGCCAGATCGCCGCGCCGAGCGTTCCGAACGTGTGCCTCAGGTCATGAAAGACGATCGGCTCATCGCGCTCCCGAAGGTGGCCGAGCTTGGCGGCGTCGAGCTCGTCGTAGAACTCGTCACGGATCAGCCCGTCGTCAAGCGGCCCGCCCCCGACCGAAGGGAACACCCGATCATCGGGGCCGACGAAATGCTCGCGGCGTGACAGCTCGTCCAGCGCCGCCGCCGCTTGGTCGATGAGGGGACGGATCGGACCTTCTGCGACTTCGGTCGCACATCCGCCCCATCCCCGCCGGCAGGAAGGTTCCGCCGAACGAGCACGGAGCAGTTGGCGAAGTCAACATCGCCCCAACGGAGCGCGCGCAGCTCCCCGAGCCGCAAGCCAGAGAACGCGGCCACTGTGAAGAGGGCGCCCATGAACTTCGAGCTGGCCGCTCTAGGCGTGCTCCGACCTACGAGCGGTCGTCACGGCCTCGCAGTAGACCGCTCGAGCCGGGCCCGCGTCCCGCTACTTCCCGCCGCTTGAGCTGGCCTTGCGCTTCTCCTTGGTCGCGGCGGCCGTTTCCTCGATGCGCCGGGCTTCGTCGGCGGCTCGACCGGCTGCCTCCTTTACCTCGAGCGCGTCGGACTTCTTCTCGAGCTGCTCGAGCTGCTCGACCTTGCCGCGCTTCTCGGCGTCCTCCTCGGCCTTCTCGGCCTTCGACTGAGCTGCCTGCTTGCGCTTCGTAGCAGTCTTGGCAGCCTGCTCCTTTAGCCGTTCGCGCTGCTCTGCGGCCTGCGCCCCCTCTTGTCTGGCCTTCTCGTCGGCCCGCTTACGTCGAGCCACGGATTCGGCCTGCTTTTCGTCGTTTTGGGCCTCTGCCGTCTCGACCCGCTCCTGCGCCTTTGTGCGCAGGCGCATCGCGCGCTCGCGCTCGTCGGCCGCCGCGCGGCGTCGTTCGGCGTCTTCGCGGAGGCCATGGTCGCTGAGTACCGATCCCGCGGCGCCCCGGACGGCCGCATCCGCGCGGTCGATCGCGAGTCCGACGGTCGCGGTCGCGCCCGTCTCCGGGGCGACCTTCAACAGCCGGTCGGCCGGAAACCGGGCGAGCCGGAGGGCTCCGTCTACTGCCTTGCCTGGAATGGATGAGGTCATCGGTTCTCCTCGGGATCGATTGTGTCCGCACGGGCTTCGGCCCGGTGTGCTTGCTGTTCGAGCGCGGTCGCCTGGGCGGTCTCCTTACGTTCTGCCGCCTCCGCACGATCCGCGGCCTGCTCGGCCTGCGCCTGCTCGGCCTCGCGTTCGGCACTCGCCTCCGCTACCTGTGAGCTCGCCTGCTCGTCGGCTTGCGCGACGGTTTGCTCGCGCTCGGCGTCGGCTGCCAGCTCGGCGCGCTGCTCCTGAACCTCTGCTCGCAGGCGCTCGGTCTCGATCTTGGTCTCGACCTGCTCCTGCTCGAGGCCGGCTTCCTGCTCGCGGCGATCGGCCTCGGCTCGCGCCTTGACGGCGTCGCGATCCGCGTCCCCCTGAGCCTGCTGGAGGCGTCCCTCGCGGGCGAGCTCCTCGTTATCTATGGCCTCCCCCGCCACCTCCTTGGCCTTTCCGGCAACCTTGCCGACGAGGCCGCCGGCGGTGCGCTCGTTTTGTGTGTCTGAGTCAGTCATGTTTGCCTTTCGTGATGCGGTGATTCCGGTGAGTCGGTGAGCGAGACACGAAGCGGGCCACCCGGGGCGGCCCGGTTCGAATCGCTAAGCGTGCGCCAACCTACGAGCGGTCGTCACGATCCTCGGTGTAGGGATCGCTCGAACCGGCCTTGGCCAGGCCGCGGCTGACCATGTAGGCGGCGGCGACGATCGCGACGTAGAGCCAAGCCTGCTTGGCGACGAACTCGTCGGTCCCGCCTGAGCTGTCTCCGCCCTTGATTACGGCGGCGCTGACGAGGATCGCGACGATGACGCCGGCCATGGCCCAAAACTCGGTGGTCTTGAAGGCCTGCTTGGTCTCGGTCGTCAGTCGACGAACTCGGTCAACGGTGCCCGTTGCGCTGCGCTGGGTCGTTCCCAGTCGCTCGGTATGAACTTCCATGCTTCCTGCTTTCTTCGATACGAGCCTCAGCTGGGTCGTGCTCGCGGCCCTCTCGGTGTCATGCGAGCCCATTTGTCCCCAGCGGAGAGCGCGCTTTACCAAGCGCGCTTCTTCCTTATTTCCCGCTTTCAACCCGGCCAAGCATTTGTTCGATTCTGCTTGGGGCCGGACGTCCGCTTGGACGAGCGGCGGTCATTTCGCTCTGCATGGAAAGGACATTCTTTGAAACGAGCGCCCACCCCCGTAGACCAAGGGTGGGCGCCGCGTCCGCTCGAGCCGTCAGGCGGGGCGCGATCGGTGCTCGCGCTTGATCTCGCGCTCCTCGCGCAGCGTCTCGTCGCGTTCACGAACCCGCTGCTCGTGCCAGCCCGCGCGGTCGACTCGGCGGTGGTACGACTCACCGGCCTTGGCCGCCGGCTACCGCCGCCAGCAGGGTGCCGATCGCGATCAGAATCAGGGCGATTAGGCCACCCGTCGTCACGTCGCCCTCATCGATGGGGATTCGAGGCAGCTCGAGCGCGGCGAACAGGTTGTACTCCTCGCCGGCGACGGCACCGAGGATCGCCAGCGCAACGATTGCAAGGATGCTCCAGATCCAGACTGCGAGCCCCTGGCGGCCACCGTCGAACCGCGACATACGGCCTGCGACGTAGCCGCCCGCGAAGTAGGCGATAACGGCCACCGCGAGCAACGCGATCCCGCCCGCGAGCCCGATCGTTTCGGTCTCTGAGCTCGCGTCGCCGATGCTCTCGAACTCAGAGATCGCGATCGCGGCGCCCGCCGCGGCGACGAGCGCCGTGAGGAGCGCGCCCAGCCCGACGGCAACGAGCCACCCGAAGAACGCCGCTCCCCAGTTGGTTCCGCCGTACTGGTCGCGCTGACGTTCGCGCACTACGGCGGGATCGGATACAGGCTCACGTGCATACTCGTGGTTCACGGGTGATCGCCCGCGCACGCCGTCGGTCACTGACATGGACTCCTCCTTGAGTTGATTCCTGGGGTAGCCGGATACCCCCCGGAGGCGGAGAAACGCAGGCGCTTGGAGGAGCTGTTTGCCGGATTTACGGGCATCGGGCTGAGTTGCGTTTCTCGCGACGGTCGCTGTCCATGCCGCGCGGCGATCGTCGCCTCAGCCGACAAGGGCTATCTCGCTTCTCGAAGCCAGAGACTGAGCAGCACACAACAGACGGCGATGCCAAGGAGCGGAAGTGCTCCCTCCGAATCGCTGATGAACGCGGCAATAGAGGCGGCCACCATTGCTAGCCCGATCCACGAGAGAACCGGCACTAACGCAAGCGTCAAACGACCCATCCACGCCCTGTACCCGGATTGTGTCTCTTTGGACGAGAAGCGGGAGCCTCCGCAAGCTTCAGGCCGAGCCCGCTCAGAGTCCGATGTGCTCGAACTCGATCGAGCGCCCGTCCACCCGCATCAAGCCCATCGAGCAGCTGTCGGATCGCCGGCGTTCGGTGGGGCTGCCTGGATTGAAGATCTGAAAGTCGCCGGCGGTCTCGTGAAGGGGCATGTGGCTATGCCCGAAGATCGCCGCGTCAGCCTCAGGAAAGCGGCGGCGCAAGCGCTCAAGCCGACCCCGGCGCGGTCCAGCGTCGTGCAGAACGGCGATCGTGTTTCCCTCGAGCTCGAGTGTCAGCTCCGCCGGGAGGAAGCGCCGCAACGGCGCCTCGTCGACGTTTCCGTACACCGCATGGACTGGTGGCCCGACCGCCTCGAGATCTCGCAGAACGCCGACGGTGGAAAGGTCGCCGGCGTGGATCACGGCGTCGGACTTACCGACCAGCCTCAGGCAGCGAGCCGGCAGTTCCCGCCTGCCTCGCGGCAGGTGCGTATCGGCGATCACCGCGACTAGCAAGGGCTCGCGGGATACCCCGGCTGACTGCGGCAGAAAAGGGTAGCTGCCAGGAACCCCATAGCGAGAAAGACGGAGGTTGATTCAGTGGCTGACACAGCCAGAGACGCGAAGCTCCTGCAGTACCTGAACGAAGCGTACGGCAAGGAGCGAGAGCTCGAGATGGCGCTTCAGGCCCACATCGGGATGACGACCAGGAAGCCGTACGCCAAGCGGCTCCGGGAGCACCTCACCGAGACGAAGGACCACGGCCGCCAGCTCGAACGGCGCATCAAGAAGATCAGCGGCCAGGGCCCCGCGAAGGTCCAGTCGGTAGCGGGACAGGCGGTTAGTCAGGCGAAGTCCCTAGCCAAGGGTCCGCTGCACATGGTCCGGGGCACCGGCGAGGCCGAGAAGATGCTCAAGAACGCCAAGACCGAGTACTTCAACGAGCACGAGGAGATCGCCACCTACACGGCGATCGAGACGCTCGCAGAGAGTCTCAACGACAGCGACACGGCCAAGATGGCGCGCTCCATCCGGCGCGACGAGGAGCGGATGGCGCGCTTCCTCGAGCGCCAGATTCCACAGCTCGCGAAGGCGGTCGTCCGCGAAGAGGTTCCTGCGTCCGAGCGCCGGGCAAACGGTGGCCAGCGCAGGCGGCGCAGTTCCTCGAGCGGGCGGAAGTCCTCTCGCTGATGCAGGTCGGGCTGCGGCGCCGGTCCGAGGGAGGCGATTTGAGCTGATCGCGCTCACCGGCCGAGAGGATGTCGCCGTTGAGCATGTCGGCGGCGCGAACCCGCCCCCGTGCCGAGCTCGACCGACGATCTTTGGCGCCAGGCGGCAAGCGCGCTGGTGGCGCACTCGTCCCTGAACGGCTCTTCGCGGTTCCGTGCCCCGACCCCGGTCCCGAACTCGTGCCTTCTTGCGGGGCCGCTTGTCTCGGGGTCTAGAGGAGGAGTCTCGGCGCCCGCACCTTCGCGCATCCCGCCGGCGGAGTCGGCGCCGGCGGGGCGTCGCTGCCATCGGAGCGCTCGTTCACTTTTGCTCCGGCTTCTTTTCCCCCGGCCAGGAGCCGGTCGCCCGGACGAAGGCGACGCGGGCGCCGCGATCGATGAGACCCCGTGTGAGGCGAAAGATCGCACCCTCGATCGTCAACGCAACCAGCAACTTCGGCCAGGAGATCTCACGGTGACCAGGCTCGGGCGCCTCCTCGTCGGCAAACCGGCCCCAGATCAACTCGAACAGCTTCGCGGCGAGGAGCCCGCCCAGCAGTCCGCTGACGATGCTGACCGGCGTGAAGGCAACGCGGCTCATCGCTACCTCCGCCGTCGTATTCGCCGGACCACCATGACCAGCACGACGGCTCCGCCCGCGGCCGCTGCGGGACCGGGATTGCGCTGAATGGTCTCAGGCAGCTCAGAGAGCTTGCGCTTCGCGGTCACGCTCGCTTCTTCGCGCTTCTTTCTGGCCTGTGCCCGTATGTCGGACTTCTTCGCCAGCGCGGCGACCGTGTCGCCGAGCTCTTCCCTGGTGTCCTCGATCTCATCTCGGATCTGCTCCGGTTTCCTGGTCTCCGCTTGCTCGCTCTCCGGCGTCATCGGCGTCCCTCCTTGGCGCGTTGCTTGGCTGTCTCCAGGTCTTGCCGGGTCGAATCGATGGCCTCTTCGGGCACCGGCGGGCTGCCTGCCTCCACCTGCTTTCGACCCGTGAGCGCAAGGAAGCCTGCGATCGCGGTGTAGACGACGGTGACGATCAGCGCCGCCAGCCAGGCCTCCATCGCGGTCGCGAGGAGAAGAATCAGTGTCACAGTCAAGGCACCGAACGCGAAAACGCCGAACAAGCCCGCTGCGCCGAAGGCGCCGGCCCCGATACCCAAGCGTTTCCCCTTGGCTGCGACCTCGGCCTTCGCCAGCTCGATCTCTTTGCTCGCCAGGCTCTGCGTCTGTTCGGAGAGTTGCTTCAGCAGCTCGGAGATCGACTGCTCGTCCGGACGGCTGGCTTCGCTCGTCGCATTGCCGGGATTGCTGCCTTCCATGGTCTTCTCTCCGCTGGTCACCTGCGGTCCGGCAAACGGGCCGGCTGCCGTCGTTGACGGCTACCCGGGGCCTTCAGGCAGAAACGGTCCCGCCTAGTGGGGGCGGTCGGTTTGAACCGACGACCTTTCGGCCCCCAGCCGGCACACGATCAGTTTCGATCGATCCCGGAGCATCCCCCGCGTCCCCGAGCTCGTTCAAACGGTCGCCTAGTGGAGACGGATATCGCACCGCGATCCGGGTAGCGGCATCGCTATGGAAGCCACCCGCCGCGACCCGGGCACCGCAAGCCCCGACGGCGAGCGCGGGAAGTTCCGCATCCTTGTGGTCGCCGCGGAGGAGCACATCACCGAGCCCGTGCGGCGCGAGCTCGAGGAGCGCGCCGACGGCCGCGAGGCCAAGGTCCGAGTGGTCGTGCCGGCCCTGGCGGAGACGGCGTTTGAACATGCGGCGGGCGCCGTGGACGAGGGACTCGAGCGCGCCCAGCACATGCTCGAGGAATCGCTCTCCGCTGCCCGGCAGGCGGGGGTCGAGGGCGACGGCCAGGTCGGCGACGCCGACCCGATGCTCGCGATCGACGACGCGCTCGCGACCTTTCCCGCCGACGAGATCGTCGTCGTCACTCACCCCGAGGAGCAGGGGCGCTGGATGGAGGACGACCTCTTCGACGAGGCGAGTCGCAAGTTCGCGCAGCCGGTCACGCACTTCGTGGTCGAGAACGGCACGGTCCGAGCCGAGGAGCACTCCGGCCCGGGCAGGGACGAGGTCGCGCAGGCCGAGGTCGAGCCGCCGTCGGAGAACCTGCCCAGGTTCAGCACGCGCGACATCGCGGGCATTCTGTTCGCGATCGTGGGCACAGGGATCCTGGTGGTGATCGCCGCCGCCAACCCCGACGAGACCGCCTCGGGGTTCGACTTCGACGC
Source organism: uncultured bacterium (assembly GCA_963753385.1). Lineage (GTDB taxonomy): Bacteria > Actinomycetota > Thermoleophilia > Solirubrobacterales > 70-9 > JALZKA01. The sequence goes on along the minus strand of CAVWCC010000008.1, from coordinate 743,739 downwards.
GATCCACACGCTGATCGCCGGCGCGTTCGCGCTGATCAACATCGCCCACCTCGTCGGCCTCGTGCTGTTCGAGAGCGTCGGTTACCGCGGGATCGCCCAGAGGTTCTTCGCCGACCTCTCGCTCTACGGGACAGCGGTCGCGATCGTCGTGAGCCTCGCGCTCACCGCCGTCTGACCGCGACGATTCGGTGAAGCGGCTCGCGATCGCCGTGCTGGGCGAGGCGTTCGAGCAGCTGCCCGACGCCGCGGCCGACCGGCTCGAGGCCGAGCTCTTCCGCCCGGCGCAGCGGGCCTACGCGCACGGCAAGCGAACCCACGCCGGTTTCGCCCAGCGAACCTCGCTCGCGACCCGGGCGTTCGACCTCCCCTCCCCCGGCCTCGCCTCGCAGGGGGTGAGCTCGCTGGTCGAGCGGGCGGTCTCTGCCGCTCAGGCCGCGGACCGCACGCTTGCCGAGCTCCAGGACTAGCGCGCACCAAGGCGAGCGAGAGACTCCGTCGTCAGCCTGGAGCTATTCCCTTCGAGGGAAAAAGCCCTCGAAGCCGCCGGGCTGTCGGAGTAGGCGCCGTGGGTGCCGACGCGACGTTAATCTGGCGTCGCCCGCTCTCAAGGAGGAGAGACACGTATGGCCACACCAGAACATCGCGGAGGAACCGGCGGACTAACGCTCGGCGGCATCATCGTCATCATCGGGATCGTCCTGATGTTCGTTTGGAGCGTCGTGGGCGGCCTGATCGTCGTGCTCATCGGACTGCTCGCGTTTGGGGGCTTCGCTCGGGGCCGCTGGTACTGACCGTCCGCCGCGGGTTTTGGTTCCCCCGCCAGCCGGTTGGGGTGCCTTTTTGGTAGGTATTTGCAGGGCTGTCGGAGTAGCGCTAGCGTGACGCCTGTGATCGACCCCTTCCAGCCTCCGTTCGCCTCGCGTGAGGAACGCATCGCGCACAACGAGTCCTGGTCGCGAAGCCTTAATGAGCGACGGGCCGAGTGGGTCAGCGGCCGTGCTGAGGCGACCGGCTTTCGATGTGAGTGCTGGCGAGACGACTGCGCGGAGCGCATCCCCCTCTCTCCCCAGGACTGGAGGATGGTCCGTGCCGAGCCGAACCGATTCGCGGTCGCGCCCCACCATGTCGCCGACGATGTCGAGGCGGTGGTCAAGAAGCATTCCCGCTTCTGGTTAGTCGAGAAGCTTGGCGAGGCGGGGGAAGTCGCCGAGAAGCTCGCACATTCGGATTGAGGCTCCGGGGTTTCATCAGCACTCGAACACCCGTGGCGGGAGCGGACGGAGTACGTGCTGGACGCGCAGAGAGCCGCCTCAGCGGGTATGCCCGGATCCTAATGGGTTCCGACGCTCGCACCGCTCTCGTCACGGGCGCCACCGGCTTCATCGGCGGGCGGCTGGCCAACGCCCTCGCCGACCACGGTTGGCAGGTCCGCGCCCTCGTGCGCGATAGGGGCCGTGTGGGCGAGCTCGCCGAACGCGGGATCGAGCTGGTCGAGGGAAACGTTCTCGACGCCGAGTCGCTGCGCGGCGCGGGCGACGGCGTCGAGGTCGCCTACTACCTCGTGCACGGAATGGGACGGGGCGGCGAGGGCGACTTCGAGGAGCGTGAGCGCGAGGCGGCGCGCAACTTCGCCGAGATGGCCAAGCGGGAGGGGGTCGAGCGGGTGGTCTACCTCGGCGGTCTCGGAGATCAGCCGCGCTCGAAGCACCTGCGCAGCCGGGCGCAGACAGCCGAGATCCTGCGACAGCTCGCCCCACCGCTCACCTATTTCCGGGCGGCCATGGTGGTGGGAGCGCGCAGCGAGTCCTACCGGACGCTCCGCTACCTGGTCCAGCGGCTGCCGGCGATGATCGCGCCGTCATGGCTCTCGACGCCGACCCAGCCGATCGCTGTGGACGACGTGATCGCCTATCTGAAGAAGGCGCCCGACCTGCCTGAGTCGACGGGCCGTGAGATCCAGATCGGCGGCCCCGACGTCCTCTCCTACGGTGACATGCTCGACCGGATGGCCCATGCGCTCAGGACCAATCCGAGACCCCGGGTTCCCGTGCCCCTGCTTACCCCCTGGCTCTCGTCGCTGTGGATCGGCCTCGTCACCCCGGTCGACGCCGGGGTCGCGAGGCCCCTGATCGAGGGGCTCTCCACGCCCACGACCGTCACCGATCCGTCGGGAGCGGAGCCCTTCGGCATCGAGCCGGTGTCGTTCGCCGAGGCGCTCCGCCGGGCGCTCGCCGAGGACTCTGAGGTCAAGATCCCGATGAGCGCCGAGCTCCGGCTCTATTCGGACCGGCTCAGCAAGGTGCCACGGACCGGAGCGGTCGAGTCAGTCCAGGAAGCCGAGCTGCGGCTCGACGAGCTGGCCTCGAGCGTCGTGAACCGGGGCTTCCTCGAGCGCGCGGCGCGCGCCTACTGGCGGCTGATCACCCGCTGGACGCTCGGGTTGATCCGGGTGACCTCCGACGGCGGCGAACAGTGCGTAGTGCTGATCGCCCGTCCGTTCGTCCTGTTGCGGTTTCACGCGCCCGAGTACGAGGTCTCCGAGAACCGCGGCTCGGTCATCTGGCGAATCAAGCGCGGGATCCTGGTCTCGCGGGAGGGGCGGGACACTGGCTCGCTGCGGCTTGCCGTGGCGGCGGCCGATGGAGCGGACGGGCGCTGCCGCGTCCACGTCCGCATGGAGGTCCAAAACTTCTATCCGTGGCTCCGCGGCACCGGCCCGTCCGCACGGGTCGGGGTCTGGGTGTACGCGCAGACCCAGCAGCGCATCCACCGGACGGTGACCCGGGGGTTCCTGCGAAGGCTCGCGACGACGGCCGCGGAGGGCTAGTTCGGCGGAGGCACGAGCGGCTCCGGGTAGTCAAGTCGCTCGCGCTCGGCCGGATCGGCCTTCCAGGGCTCGTGAATCGCCCTGCCTCGAGGCGGGCCTGCCGGATCGGGTTGAGCACGCGGTTCGGCCGGGCGTCGTTGCCCGAATCAGCCACTCCACACATGGAGATGCGGGCGCTGGCGGTGGAGGTGCCGGTGGCGGCTCGAGCTCGGAGCTAGCCCGGCAACGGCGCTAGCGGCCCGGACGGGGAGAGGGCGTGCCTGGCCGGAGCCCGGACCTGCATGTCTCTGTTCCCTGCCCGGACAGCTTTTCGCCACACAACGCGGCTTCCTCGATCCCCTGCCGGACCTTTGAGCGCAAACAACGCGCCTGTGGATTTGACCGCTTCGCATGGAAAGCGCAACAAATCCTGGCGCTTCTCCCATTCGCGCGAAGCGGCCTCGCCCCTGAGGGCGCGCCTTTGATTGGATGCTGCGGCACGCCGAGTTAGCCACTTCGTGGCACCGTAGGAGGAATGAGATGGAACGGGCAGCCACCGAGCACGAGCGACTTGAGGTCTTGATCGGCAGGTGGAAAACGGAGGGATGGACCACTGAGACGCCAGAAGCGTCGGCCGCCAAGATCGATGCGATCGACACCTACGAGTGGCTCCAGGTGGATTCGGGCTCTTGCACATCGTCGACGCCAAGGTCGGCGGGGAAAAGATCGCAGGGACCGAGATCATCGGCCACGACCCCGACCGAGGCTCGTTCGTCACCCAGTACTTCGGCAGCGATGGGCCTGCGGCATACGAGGCGAGCCTGACCGACGAGGGAGAGGGCCTCACCTGGCGGATGCGCAGCAAGGCCAACCGGTTCACCGGCCATTTCAGCGATGATGGTTCCGTCATCACGGGGCACTGGGAGTTGCTCAGCGACACCGGGGACTGGCAGCCGTGGATGGAGATCACGCTGACCAAGCAGGGCAGCTGATCAGTTCCTGCGGGGCGTCTGCTTTCGCGTGACAGCAGAAGTGCCGCTTCGGACGACGAGCGGATCTCCCGCGGTGGCCAAAGCGTCCGAGCGCAGCCGACCAGGTCGTCTCAGCGATCAGCCTCGATCGAAAAGAGGTTCCCGTCGGGATCCTTGAACCAGGCGACCTTGCCGCCGCCGGCACGGGCTGAGATCCCCTTCTCGTCGGTGCCGTAGTCGAAGCCGCTCTCGAGCTCACCCTCGTATTGCTCGAAGGTCACGCCGTTCGCGGTCAGCTCATCCACCACCCGCTCGATGTCGTCGACGTACCAGGCCGCCAGGGTTGCGGTCGACCGGCCGGCGTGGTCCGGGGACGGATAGACGACAAGCGACTCGACGCCGCCTGACGCGTACACCTTGCTTCCGTCAGCGTCGGTCCGTTCCGCCACGAGACCGAGCTTCCCCTCGTAGAACTCCTCCGCCCGCGTCATGTCGGCGACCGCGATGAACGCATTCAGCTTGTAGCTGTTCAAGCCCATCGATCCTCCTCAATCGGAGCCCGCACCATTCCATACCCGGCGAAGCCGAATGCTGCACTTTGGACGAAAAGCGGCTATTTCGCATTGCATGGAAAGCGGTGCTTTCCTCGTCGCGAGATACTGCCCGCGAGGTGTCGCACGAGAACGTGAATATCGTCCGGCGGATCTACGGGGGGATCGTGCACCAACCCGAAGCGATCCGATCTCTGTACGCCTTGGACCACCGGCTGGGCGCACCACGGCACTGCCTGCAGCGGCTCCCGGACGACGGGGTATCCCCGGGCGACGTGAGCGATACGGTCGGCGACTAGTTCAGGTTGACCATCTTCGCCACCGACGGGACGCCGTCGGAGTCGACGATGAACAGCATGTAGATGCCTGGGACGGCGGTGTGCACATTCGCGGTGACGCTTGCCGTCACGGTGCCGGTTCCGGCCGTGAAGCTGAGCGGGAGATAGCGCGCCTCCATCTCGACCGAGTGCGTCTGGGACCCCAGCCGCACCAGCCCGACCTTCCGGATCGAAGCGGCGTTCGGGGTGGTGATCTGGAACGACGTGCCGTGGCTAATCGTGCCGGGCGCGCCCGCGATCTTGGGACGCGGCGCGAGCTCGCCGGAGCCGTCCTTCTTGAACAGATACGGCGGCGTGAAGACCTCGGCGTTCTTGGCCAGATAGCCGACCTGGTCGCAGGTGCCGCAGATGCCGCCGCCCGAGGAGAGCACGCGGCCGTCGGGGAGCAGCAGCGCAGTGGAGTGATACTGGCGCGTCACCGCCTGCGCCGCGAGGGTGGTCCACTTACCGGTCGCGGGGTTCCAGCGCTCCGCGTTGTAGACACCGCCGTTCATGTCGACGAGCGGGGCCCCGGTCGAGTTGCCGCCGGTCGCCAGGACGGTGCCGTCGGCGAGCAGGGTCAGGTTGTGCTGGCGACGGCCGAAGGCCATCGACGAGGTGGCGGACACCCGGGGCTTTGCCCGGTTGGTGTTGATCACGCGCGCGGTCTTCGACGACGGGCCGCCGCCGGCCACGAGCGTCCTGCCGACGTCGTAGACGACGTGGCTGCCGTAACTGCGGTTGATCGCGTCGCGCTGGCCGAAGCTCTGCCAGGAGCCGCCGCCCGCGGGGTCGAGCTCGCGCAGCGTCTGATCGGGGCCGGAGTAGAAGGCGCGACCGTCGGGCGCCACGTCCAGCCAGGGATAGAGCGGCAGGTTGAGAGAAGCCGTGCTCAGTCTCCGCAGGCTGCCATCGGTCTTGCGAACCTCCGGGATGTTTGGGCCGCCCTCCGTGATCAGCATCTCGCCGTTCGTCAGCGGGGTGACCGACGGATACCAGCGGCCGGCGGCCATGTTGGGCCCGAGGCTCCAGTCGTTGTTCGCCGGGTTGAACAGGTGCGTCTGGACAATTCCATTGAGCTGAGCATCCTTGTTGCCGCCAGCGATGAACAGCGAACCGTCGCTCAGGTGGGCGAAGCCGGCGCAGAAGATGTTGTAGCCCGTATCGACGTTGACCGGCGTCTGTGTGCCCGTGGCCGGGTCATAGACGGTGGCTCGCGTGAAGTCGTGCACCGGAAAGGTCTCGGTCGCGCGGTCCCCGACGGAGTCCCAGGCCAGGACCTTGCCGTTGGGGAGCAGGGCCACGTGGACGCCGACGACGGGCCAGTTGACGACCGGGCCCCACCGCCCGACCTGCCCGGGATCGGCCGCGACTGCAGCGGCGGTCTCGTGCAACTCGGCGGCCGAGCGTAGCCGGGTTTCTCTGTTGAGCCGCTCCTCGGTCGCCGCGTCGTGGACGACCTCGTCCTCGGCCTGATGGCCCGCCGGGGTGTTGACGTTGTGCGCCAGCGCGTCGCCCGGGGCGCTGAGCGCGAGCAGCACCAGTCCAAGCGAGAGCGCCAGCGTGACCAACCGCCGCGCGCGCCCGCGATCCGGCACGCGTTGTACTCCCTTCGCTGCACCCTGCGGCCTCTGGGGGTCGCCCAGTAGATGTGCGTGTCGCCGACCGCGATCCCATAGGGCTCGGTCCGGTCCATGAACGACTCGTCCACGCCGGTGCCGTTGAGATTGGCGCGCCCGATCACACTGAACTGGGACCAGTAGACGTGCGAGTTGTCGACCGCGACCCCCGTCGCTGGTCCAGTAGATCTTGGCCGCGGTGCCAGGGGCGAAGGCCAGGCCCGAGGCGAAGGGCGCCGCCAGCGCCAGCGGCTTCGTCATTGGAATCCCCGGCGTGGAGCCCCAGCGCATCTCAATCGTGGGCTACTTGCAGCCCGGCTCGAACACCGTCTGGCCCGGCGGGTGGCACTTAGCTCCGCCGTCGTTCGGGCCCTTACTGCTGTTGCCTGGACCGAAGTCCGGATCCGCGACCGCTGGTGCGGCGGGGATGGCAAGGGCCCCGACGGACAGGAGAAGGGCGGCCAGCTTGCGTCTCCGCATGGTTCCTCCTCTTGGTTGAGGTGCGGGTCGTGAAACCCGCCTTCGCCGAGGGATCGCTACCCCGGTGCCACCAAGTCTCCGCCCGGACGATGACGTGCGTCAATCGCCACTTTCGTGTACACAGCCGCTGTAAGTAGGAATCCTCGCCCGGGCGTTCGCGGCGCCTTCCCCGCGCAGCATCGGAGCGGTGCTCTGACGGACCAGCCGCGATACGTTTTCGTTGGCCTTAGTCCAAGCGACGTGAGCGGCCCTCTTGGCGAGTTTCGAAGCCGACATCCGCCCTCTGTTCCGCCCCGAGGACGTCGAAAAGATGTCGTGGGCGTTTCGATCTCTCCTCGCACGAGGAGGTGACGGGCAACGCCGAGGCGATTTACGAGCGGCTCGCCGACGGGTCGATGCCTTGCGACGGCCCCTGGGATGACGACGGGTACAGCGCTTCCGTGACTGGATCGACGCCGGCGCCCCGGCCTGAGGGGGACGCTTTCGCATTCGCGTGAATGCGGGAGTCTCGGCCGCTAGGGACGAGGATTCCCGGAATAGCCGCTTCGGACGAAAAGCGCTAACGGGGCGCGAGTAGCCCGGCAGTCGCTGGAATGACCGGCGCTCGGCGTGAGCGCACGGTGTCGACGATCTCTGCCGGATCGATGCCCTGTAGATAAACCGACGTTACGCCGAGGTGCGCGTGCCCCAGCTGTCGCTGGATTACGTTCAGCGGCACTCCCTCTCTTGCCATCTCAACGGCATGCGCGTGGCGAAGCTGATGCGGGGCGAAGCGTCGACGAACGCCCGCTTGAGCCGCGAGCACGCGAAGGCGTTGGCGTACGGCAGCGCTTGCCCAATCTGAGCCGGCCCGCGCACTGCTGATCACACAGAAGAGCGGGCCAACAGGAAGCCTCCGGCGGTACTCAACCCACGGACCAAGTTGCTCCCATCCCCAGTCGTCCATGCCCACCACACGCCGGCGCCCGCCCTTGCCGGCGCGGACCAGCAGAGAGCCTTGACCGGGCTCGAGGTCGGTCTCCGCGAGCGCCAGTGTTTCCGCGATTCGAAGCCCGGCCCGCCACAGGACGACAATTAGACCGCGCACTCGCAGGCCGTGGGCTCGCTCTCCGGCCTGACGCATGACGGCGACAATCTCCTCGACTCGCGGCGGGTCAGCGGGGTAGCGCCGGCCCTTGTTGGCTGGCGACCGACGAGCCTGGAGCGACTCTGAGTCCATGACTCCTCCTTCGTGATGGGGTCATGAGCTTTCCGAGAGTCAGCTACCGCTTCTCGTCCGAAGCGGAACAAACTCGCGACTCGAAGGGGAAACGAGATGAACAACCCGCCCAGCCAAACCCTCCTCGACCGGATTCAGCGGCGGGCGGCTGGGCGGGAAGTCCTACTCGTGATTAGATCTCGATCTCGCAATCCGCAGGCGGGTCTGCAGGGATCGTCAATGGGTCCGGCGCCGGGGGCATTCGGAAGAACGTGGCCACCAGAACCGTCGGACCGTCCGTGCGGTTGAAGGCGTTGTGGACGTGGTCCCCACCAGCGTCGATAAACGCGGTGCCCGCGGGGTATTCACGCTCGCCGTGTCCCGCTGGGTCGGTCAGTTGGAGCGGTGGGAGAGCACGTTCACAACGGTCCCACTCGGCTCGCGCAGCATGAAGCGTCGAACCCCCCATTCCTCGTCGCGCAAGGGATAGGCGATCTCGAGTCCCTGCTCAATCGCCTTCTCGTGCACGGCATCGACGTCGTCCACCTCCACCGAGATACCGGGTGCGGCGGGATCGTCGTTCCCGATGATGGTCACCTGGGCCGATGGGTTGGTCGGTGACGCCACGGTTGCGACCCACCCCAAGTCCATCACGGCCTCGAAGCCGAGCAGCTCCACAAAGAAGTCTCGCGTCTCGGCGGGCCGATCCGACCTGAGGTTTGGCACCGCCCTGTTGATCTTCACCTTCCGCGTTGTAACAGAGTGCGTCGCCCGTCCGCAAATGCACGGATACCGCTCTCGTCCAAAGCGATACTCCCGCTACTCCGACAGCCCGGCGGCTTCGAGGGCTTCCTTCGGGTCGAAGTAGGAGCGAACTCGGATCGCCATGCCGTTCTTGTAGTCGACCACCGTGGCGTGGGGCGACTCGGTTTCGGCCCCGCTCTCCGTGCCGCGGGCGTGGATGCGGCCGATCCCGACGATGCAATCGCCGAGGTCTCGGATCTCCGGGTATTCGAGGCGGATTTCGCCCAGGGTCTCGAACAGGTCTCGGAACCCCTCGCGGATCCCCTCGTGTCCTCGGTACACGGCTGCATCCCCTCCCAGCCCCGTCAGAAGCCCCGGTTGCCATTCGATCTCGGCGTCAGCGTCCTCCAGCATCGCTTCGACATCTCGGCGGTGGTACGCGTCAAGCCCGCGCTTGAACGTCTCGACGTTCTCCTCCGACATCGCCCGCGCAGTATCCCGCGGGCCGGATGCATGCGCTTTCCATGCAAAGCGGACTTAGCTGCTTCTCGTCCTAAGCGGCTACTCCGACAGCCCGGCGGATTTGCGGGCGTCGGCTGGGCTCAAGTAGCTGTCCGCGCGGGCGATCCGCTCGCCCTGAAATGTGAAGACGATGGCGAAGCGCTGGTCGTCGAGGGGCACGCCGCTCGCCCTACCACGCACACTTGCCGTGAGCAGGGCGACGACGCGATCCTCGCCTGCGTCGATGATCTCCTCGACTTCGCTTCGAAACTCCTCGAAGGCCTCGTCGAGCCACGCGAAGTAGTCGCGGATGCCCTGTCGCCCACGGAAGACGTGGCCCTCGCTGGCGGCGAGGCGCGAGTTGAACTCCCCCTCCTCTGACCAGAGCGAGTCGAGCGTCGCGACATCGCGCCGGTTCACGGCGTCCACCACCCGTCGCACGATCTCCACGTTCTCCTGCGACATCGCCCCCGGAGTATCTCGCGAACACCCGCTTTCCATGCAAAGCGACTTCGCCGCTTTTCGTCCAAAGCGGTAGCTCTGAACTACTCGTGCCCGGCGGCTTCGAGGGCGGTTTCCAGGCGGCCCTTACACATGTTCGCCCCTAGTCTCCTCGCAGATCGCTATTCGACCTGTTGACGAGCTTGATCGTGCGCCGCGCGGTCGCCACGTTGCCGGCCGCATCCCTCGCGCGGACGGTGACCTTCGCCTTGACGTTCTTGCCCTCGTTGAGCGCCACGCGGACCTGCTTGCGCTGCGCCGTCTTCGTCATCTCCGGCCCCGTTCTTTCCTGCTCACCCGGACCCGGCGCGATGTCGTAGGGGCAGGGATTGAGCTTGTCATTCTTGACCTTCGTCAGCCTCCCCTTGGCGCGTGCGATGCACGCCTCGTCGCCACAGCGCACCTTGACAATCACCTCGCAACCAGCTGAGTCGCAAATGTGGTCCCGCTGGGGATTCTGCCTCTTCGGCCCCGAGAGCCGGAGGTCCGGCGGGTCGCTATCGACCGGTCCCACCGTAGTTGAAGTCGCCGTCTGCGCCCCGAGCGCCATTACGGCAGCCGTAGCGACGGCGATCACGATCGTGAATCGCTTACTCATTGTCGCCCTACCGCGGCACTGGATAGACGTACCGATGGAGGTGGAAGTCCTGGACGCCGTGGCAGTCCTCGGGTCCGCTTTGCCAGTGCTCCTCCTGCCACTCGCTGCCGGCGATCGGCTGCTCGGTAACGATCGGCGGCGTGCCGCTCGGGTACAGATACGTCCCGCCGGCCTCCAGCGTGACCTCCAGGGTGGCATCGGCCTTGTTCTTGTTGTGCTTCCGGAACTTGCCCCGGAAGTCGATCGACGCGTCGATCCGCTCGTTGCTGATGTGCCCGACGGCGTCGAGGACCAGGTCGTTGAAGTGCCACCTCCTGTGCCGGACCTCGGCATCGATGGCTATGTCCCTTCGGAAGAGGTTGCCGGTGATGGGTTCGCCCAGATACGTCTGGACTTTCGTCGACCAGCCCGTCGGGCAGTTGACTCTGAAGCTCCCTAACTCCAGGGTCTCGACCTGTTTGTTCTTCCCATTCTCGCGCTCGACCCGCATGGCGATCTGGTCGCCATTTGCCGTCCACAACCTGGTGGAGCCGAATGCGGCGGACGGCACCACCACGGCGATGATCAGCCCCGCCGCAAGCAGGAATCGCTTACCCAGTCGCCCTTGCCTTCTGTGAGCCCTCATTTCGGGCCTCCTTGGTGTCGTGGCCTCGCGCCTGGCCTCCCGATGAGGCGAGGCCCGGTGCCGGTGACAGCCAGAAGCCTCCGACACGGCGGTATCCGCTCGGTATCAAGGGTCGGGATTGCCACCACAAGGCGACGTTCCCCGGCATCTGAGGGGACGCGCCGAAAGCAGCCGCGCCTACCGATCAACGGTCGTCGTGCACGGGCGAGCGGTCGCCGCCGCACACAAACTCATCGTGCACCTCGCGCCGCACCTTGGCATAGACGACGGTGTGGTCGCGGCGCTGCTCCCTACCCCTTATTAGCGCCAGGCCCCGGCGGGACCGGTACTTGCTTCGGGCAGTGCCGAGCCTGCGATCCGCCCCGGGCCACACCTCGAACAAGATCACCCGTCGCCCACGCTCGCACACTTCCCCGCCCTCTGACTGCGCCCAGTACCAGAAACGGTCATGGACGTGGAGTTTGAGCGTCAACTTCGTGTCGTACTCGACCACGTCCGGGGCCGCCGCCGCCGTCTGCGCACCGAGCGCCATCACGCCAGCCGCAGCGAAGGGGATAACGGATCCGACTCTCGCAGCCCGGCGGCTTCGGGGGCTCCCGTGAGTCCCAGTGTTCGGGTCACGGTCGGCGCGGCACACGAACCGATCGCCCACCTTGGGCCTCACCTTGGCATAAACGTGGCCCCGGAGCCCGGGGGCCTCGATGTATCCCCAATGGGCGTGGCCATGATGCAGCCCGGTTCGGTCAGTGCCGAGCTTGAGATCCGCCCCGGGCCGCTGCTTGTAGCAGGACGACCCGTCGATCCCGCTCGCACCTCCTGACCTCTGACTCCACCGAGCCGTGGTAAAGGCCACCACCGTCCCGGCTGATATTCAGCTCCGTGTCGTACTTGACCACGTCCCCTCCCACTCCCTCACTCCTCCCGCAGGCCGCCGCCGTCTGCGCACCGAGCGCCATCGCGCCAGCCGCAGCGACGCCGATCACAATCGCAAATCGCTTACCCATCTCGTCCCTCCGTGAGCCCTCATCTCGGGCCTCCTTGGTGTCGTGGCCTCGGGCCTGGCCTCCCGTTGAGGCGAGGCTCGGTGCCGGTACAGCCAGAAGGCTCCGACACGGCGGTATCCGCTCGGTATCAAAGGGCCGGGCTAGGCGTGGTCTACGCACGCTCGAGCGCGAACCCCCTCTGGTGTACGCCAGCCGACACCGCACCCGAGATCGCGCTGCATTTTGCGCGGCGCGGTAGCGCAGTGAGCCGGGGGGCCAGACCTAAAATCGGTCCCCTCTCCACACTACGACTTCAACCGCCCGCACACCGGAGTTCGACACGATCGGCATGTACACGCTCAAATGGAAGAAGGGCGGTTATCGGCTCGACAACGACCGCATGTATCTCGGAAATCGGCGATTAGATCAGCCGGAGGGGCAGACGGACGGGTAATCCTGCTCGGGCACGACCTCTTCCCACTGGTCGGGAGTGAGGCCGCCGCCCGCGAGCGTGCACGCCCGTTGCAGCCAGAGCTCGGGATCGACCTCCCAGCGGATCGCGCGCCCGAGGTTCGAGGCCCTGTCCTCCCCGGTGTAGAGCACGAACAGGTGGGCGCCGTCCGCGGTGAATCCCGCCGTCACCCCGGCATCGTCCCCCTGGTCGACCGTGGTGCCCAGGGGGGGCCCGATCGGCTCCTGCGAGGCGACGTCCCAGAGCGCCACCGAGTGGTCCGAGTGTGAGGTCGCAAGCGTGTGCCCGTCCGGTGAGAATTCCACTTCGAGAGTGGACGCGGTCAGGCGAGCGAGCGGACCTCCCACCGGCCCCCAGCCATCGCTAGCCCAGAGGAGCGCGCCGCCGTCGACCAGGCCACCCGCGAGCAGGCTGCCGTCGGGGGAGAAGGCGACCGAGCGGACCTCGCCGTCCGGGGAAAGCCTGGCAACCCGCTCGCCGCTTCCGACATCGAGGATCTCGACTCCGTTGGGACCTTCGTCAGAGTCAGCACCGAACGGAATCGCCAGCTGCGAGCCGTCCGGGCTGACCGCCAGCCCGTGCACGGAGCGATGCAGGCGCAGCGGCGCTCGAAGCAGCTCGCGCCGGCCGACGTCCCAGATCCGCACCGCGCCCCCCGCCTCCGCCGCGGCGAGCAGATCGCCCTGGCCGAAGGCGAGCGCCTCGACGGTTCGCGGGTTGGCCGCCCGAGGGCCCCGCGGAGCGCGGAGGAGCGCGCCGAGCCGCGCTTCCGACTCGACGTCCCAGACCCCGACGCCGCCACCCTCTCCCGCCACCGCCAGCCGCCGTCCATCGGCCGAGTAATCGATCGCCGCCGCCGCCCTGCCGGGGAAGGCCTCGAAGCTCGCCGTCCTGCGCAGCGTCTCGGCGTCGATCAGCTCCACCCGGCCGTCGAGCCTCGCGACGGCCAGGGCACGTCCATCGGGGCTGAGCGCGAACGCAGGCGGATAATGGTGCCCGGGCTCCCAGCCGCGCAATCCCCTCGGGAACGGGCGCCCGAGCCGGCGGTCCCCGGCCACGTCCCAGACGATCACGCGGCCGTCGTTGCCGGCCGTATACAGGGTGCGTCCGTCGGGGCTGAAGGCATGCGTCTCTGTGTAGCCCGCGTGGCCCTCGAGGGTTTCGATCGGGACCCCCCGCTCGGCGTCCCACAGGATCACGCTCCCATCGTCCTCGGCGGTCGAGAGGGTACGCCCGTCGGGGCTAATGGCTTGAACTTCGCCTCGCGCGCCCGTCAGCGCCCGCACCCTTCCGGAGGCGAGGTCGAGCAGGCCAAGGCCCCCGTCGGGGGGCTCGATCGCGAGGGTGCGCCCGTCGGGGCCGAGGGCGCCAGGGTCGCCGCGGACGGGGTAGCGGCGGATGACGCGAAGCGTTTCCGCGTCGAGCGCCTTGACCCCCCGGTCGGCGGCGACCAGGAGGCGCCCGTCCGGGGTCACGCCCGGCGGCGTGTCGACGGCCCCAACGCGTACGGGCCTTCCGAGCGGCGTGCCCCGGCGGGCGTCATACCGACGCAGGAACAGGGAGCCACCGCGGGTGTAGGGGACGAACAAGCTTCGTCCGTCCGGAGCGTAGATGACGATGCCGAGGGGCGCGAACCCTTGGCCGGCGGCAAGCGAGGTCGAGCTGCGCACCCGCCCAGTAGCCGCGTCGAGAATCTCCAGCGTTCCTCCCGTTGCCCGGGAGTCCTCCGCGACGGCGAGCGAGTCGCCCTGCGGATCGAAGGCGATGACGTAGGCCGTTGCGGGCGCCTGATGCTCGCCGAGTACCTCCTGGGTATCGGTGTCGATCAGGGTCACGGTGCCGTCTGCGTCGCTGACCGCGAGGGTTTCCCCGTCCGGGCTCAGCGCGAGCGCAGGGAGCTCCTCGCCGGTAGGGGAGAGGACCCCGATCACCGCGGGCCTGCGAAGCAGCGTCGACAGGAGGCTGGAGCGGGTGGCGACCGAGTCGTCGAGGGCGACGGCGGCGGTTGCGAGCCGCAGCGCCTGGTCGACGCGCTCCTCGCTCAGGGCCTGGGCGCCGAGGCGCTGCGCGGCCTCTGCGGTGGCCGCGCTGCGTGCGCTACCTCGCTCCGAGAGCGCGATCACCCCGGCGACCACGGCGGCGGCCAGCAGCACGCCGACCCCGGCGAGCAGCGTCCGCAGGCGGCGGACGGCGCGGCGCTGGCGCTCGGCCTCGCGCTCGCTCGCCGCGCGGCTCTCCTCGAGGAAGGCGCGCTCGAGCTCGTTGAGCTCCGAGTCGTGGCTCGCCGCCCAGTCGAGCGCCGAGGCGAGCCGGGCGCCGCGGTAGAGCTCGGCCGGATCGCGCCCGGAGCCCTGCCATTCGGCGGCGGCAGCGATCAGGTGCTGGTGAAGGCGGCGGCCCTCGGCGTCCTCGGCGAGCCAGCCGCGCAGGCGCGGCCACTTGCTTAGTAACGCCTCGTGGGCGACCTCGACGGCGCCCTCGTCGAGGGTAACCAGGCGCGCCTCGGTGAGCACGCCGAGCGCCCGGGCGGCGTCCGGATCGCGCTCGAGCTCGAGCTCGTCGAGCGAAACGCGGCGACGAACGAAGGCCGCCGCCGCCGCCCCCTCCTCCTCCTCCGCGCCGGCCAGGCGCAGCAGCATCGCCCGGGCCCGGAGCCGCTCGGCCTCGCTCAGGCGCTGGTAGGCGTCCTCGGCGAGGCGCGCCACCGCCCCCTTGACACCCCCGGTCTGCTCGTAGACGCGGCGGCGAAGCGTGCGGCCGTCGCGCTGTTGCCAGAGCTCGACGAGGGCTGCGGAGAGCAGCGGCAGGCCGCCGGGCTCGCCGGCGACGTCGCCGACCAGCGCCGAGACGAGTCCCGGCTCGATACGCAGGCGGGCCCTGCGGCTGGGCAGCTCGATCGCCCGGCGCAGCTCGTCGCGGCGCATCGGCCCGACCAGGACCTGGTTGGCGCTCACCAGGGTCGACAGATCCACGTGCTCGGCGCAACGGCCATAGAAGTCGGCGCGGATCGTGAGCACGACCACCAGCCGCTCGTCGGGGTCGCCGGCGCCCTCGGCCAGCGCGTCGAAGAACGCCTCGCGCTCGGCCTGGTCGCGACAGGCGACGAAGGCCTCCTCGAACTGGTCGATCAAGAGCACCAGGCGCTCGCCGGGCTCGAGCCGGTCGAGCGCGTCGGCGATCCACGGCGCAGGGTCCTCGTGCCCCGCCTCCGGCACCGCGCGGGCGAGGGCCCGCGAGAGCTCGGCCAGCGGGCGCTCGCCCGGGCGCATCACCGCCCGCCGCCAGCTCTCGGAGCCGGGGACGACGCCGTCGGCCAACGCCGGCAGGAGGCCGGCGCGCACGGCCGAGGACTTGCCGCTGCCCGACGGGCCGACGACGGCGAGCAGGGTCGAGCCGACGAGGCGGGCGACGAGCTCGGCGACCAGGCGCTCGCGGCCGAAGAAGTACTCGGCGTGGGCGGCATCGAACGGCGCCAGGCCGCGGAAGGGGCAGACCGCCGGCTCCGAGGGATCCGGCGGCTGCTCGACGGCGTAGAGGCGGGTACGTTCGCTCGTCCTCTGCAGGTCGACCACCCCGCCCGCGACCGCTGCCTGAGTCGCGCGCAGCTCGGTTTGATCGTCCGCCGCCCGGCCCGCCGTCGCGGCCAGCCGCTCGGCCACCTCCGCCCGGGCCCAGTCGCCGGCCGCGCGGTGAATGCGAAGCGGCACCCCCTCGCTCTCGGCGAGCAGTGTCGGCACGGGGATGACGACGCCCTCGGAGGCGTAGAGCGCGGCGATCTCGGCCGCCGCATCCTCGCCCAGCGGGTCGAGTCGCAGCCGCTGGGCGGCGCCCGTCTCCAGCAGACCGGCAAATGCCGGCGGGCCCTGCTCGTCGTGATGAAGGACGCAGACCATGAGCGCTCGGCCCTCGGGCTCGCGGGCCAGGGCCGCGGCGGCCTCGAGCACGCTCGGGGGGGCGTCGCCGGCGTAGTCGAGCACCAGCAGCGTCGGTCGGTGTCCCGTGCCGGCCTCGGCGACGGTCGCCAACGCCCCCTCGGCGAGTTCGCCACCACCGATGCAGAGGACCGCGGCGCCCTCGCGCTGGACCGCGGCCGCGAGCTCGGCCACCAGCCTCGTCTTGCCGATCCCGGACGGCCCCCAGACCATCACGCAGACGACCCGGCCCTCGCGCGCCCGGCCCCAGCGCGTGCGCAGCCAGCGCAGCTCGCGCGCGCGTCCGGCGAGCAGCGGCGAGCCGCCCTCGAGCTGCATCGGCAGCTCGACGATCGGCGGCGGTGCGTCGAGGCTCGGGTCCTGGGCCAGGATCTGCTCCTGCAGGCGCTTGAGCTCGGCGCCCGGCTCGACCCCGATCTGTTCGATCAGGGTTTCGCGCGCCTCGCGGTAGGCATCGAGGGCCTCGGACTGGCGCCCGACCCGATATAGGGCGAGCATGCGCTGCGCGTGCAGACGCTCTCGCAACGGCTCCTCGGCGATCAGCGCCTCGAGCCGGGCGATCGCCTCGGCGTGGCACCCGGCGGCGAGATCGGCGTCGATCGCCAGCTCGACCGCGCGCAGGTGGAGCTCCTCGAAGCGGCCGATCTCGGGCCCGGCGAAGGGCTCGGAAGCGACGTCGGCGAGCGGGGCGCCGCGCCAGAGCTCGAGGGCGGCGGCGGCCAGGCCGTTCGCTCCGGCGCCCGCCGGCTCGCGAGCGGCCTCTTCGACCAATTGCTCGAAGCGCAGCGCGTCGACGGCGCCCCTGGCCAGGCGTAGCTCGTAGCCGCGCCCGCGGGTGAGGATCTCGGCCTCTGCGCGGCCCTCGCCGAAGGCCTTGCGCAGGCGCGAGACGTTTCGCTGGATGTTCTTGGCGGCGCTCTGCGGCGGGTCGTCTCCCCAGAGCGCGTCGATCAGCTCATCGGCGCTGAGCGTCGTGTTGGCGTTAAGCGCGAGCAGCGCAACGACGCTACGCTGCTTACTTCCCCCCAGGGCAAGGGAGTGCCCATCGACAAGCGCCTCGACGGAGCCTAGAAGGCGTACCTCGAAAGCCATGCGCGCTCCGGACGAACCACCCTACACCCGTTCGGGCCCGCGACCAAATCGCCGCCCACGATGGGTCTTCATCGACGTGACGGGCGCGGAGGTCCGGGCTCCGCGCCATCACCTGACCGCTGCCGAGGCCGATTCGGTCAGCTCGTCGGGGCCAACGGCGCCACCGGTGTTCCGCAAGCGCTGGGATCGGATCACCTCACTCCCAACGACCTAGGAGCGGAAGGCCCTGATGGTCGTGAAAGACCATCAGGGCCTTGTGCCGCGCCGACCGCGACCCAGGCGCTGCTTAGGCGCTACACGCGTTGTTCCAACCTAGGGGCGGAAATGTGGAAGTCCTGGACGCCGTGGCAGTCCTCGGGTCCGCTGTCCCAGAACATCTCCTGCCACTCGCTGCCGGCGATCGGCTGCTCGGTAACGATCGGCGGCGAGCCGCTCACGTCCAGATACGTCGCGCCGCCCTCCAGCGTGACCTCCAGGGTGCCGTCGGCCTTGTTCTTGTTGTGCTTCCGGAACTTGCCCCGGAAGTTGATCGACGCATCGATCCGCTCGGCGCTCCCGTGCCCGACGGCGTCGAGGACCAGGTCGTTGAAGTGCCACCTCCTGTGCCGGACCGCGGCATCGATGGCTATCTCGGTTCGGAAGACATTGCCGGTGATGGGTTCGAGCAGTTCCGTCTGGACTGTCGTCGGCCAGCCCGTCGGGCAGTTGACTCTGAACTGGTAGAACCTCAGGGTCTCGACCCGTTTGTTCTTCCCATTCACGCGCTCGACCCCCATCCAGTCGATGGGTGGGACGCATCGCGGATCACATTTCGGCCCGAACGAGGCAGAGCCGCCGAATGCGGCGGACGGCACCACCAGGGCGATGATCAGCCCCGCCGCAAGCAGGAATCGCCTTCTCAGTAGTCCTTCGTCTCCCTGAGCCCTCATTTCGGGCTTCCTTGGTGTCGTGGCCTCGGGCCTGGCCTCCCGATGAGGCGAGGCTCGGTGCCGGTTCAGCCGGAAGGCTCCGACACGGCGGTATCAGCTCGGTATCAAAGGGCCGGGCCAGGCGTGGTTTAGGCGAACCCCCTCTGGTACCGGCCACCCTACCCGCACCGGGATCGCGCAGCATTTTTGCGCAGCGCAGTGAACAGTAACCGGAGCGGCCAGCTCCAAAAAACACCGCCCCCGGAGCCGTCGCTCGCGCGAGCCGGCCGCCCGCCGTCTATCGCGAGCGGGCGGCCAGGGCTCGTCGGGGTGGATGCGGTCGACCTTGCGGGAACGGCAGGGTCACCGCTCGACTGGGCGGGACCTACGAACAGCCGCCGTATCGGTGGGCGAAGTCAGCGTCCCCCTCCAGCTTGAACCGGACCTTCGTGTACATGCGCTGTTGGCAGCTGGCCTTGTAGCGCAGCTTCGACAGGATGAAGGTCACGCGGGCGCATCCATTCGGGGAAGGTCCTGAAAGACTGGAGCAGGCCTTGCCCTTGCCGCGAGTCTTCGGCCCGCCCCAGTTCCTCCAACTCAGGCGGAACCCCCCGACCGCTTGGCCGGCGGGCCCCTCGGCGCCGAACGACTGCGCGTGGGGCCCCGCGAAGAGGCAGCGGTTGGGCGCCACCTTCGGCTTTGCTTCGCCTCCGCGAGCGGGGAAGGTCGTCCAACACTGGACGGCTGGCTTGTTCTTCGAGTAGACCGCGGCGCCCTCGTCGGCGAGGCCCGACTGCGGCGTCGTGGCGAGGCCGACGACCGCGACGATCGCGGCGATGAGAACGAATGGCTTCTTCATGACTCTCCCTTGGTCGCGGCCCGAAACCTGGTCTCTGATGAGGCGAGGCTCGGTGCCGGTTGACAGCCAGAAGGCTCCGACACGGCGGTATCCGCTCGGTATCAAAAGGGCCGGGTAGGTGTGGTTTACGCGCGTGCGAGGGCGTAAACCGTCAGCCCGAGGGGCCGCCGGGCCGCCCAGCGCGATGTGCCTCGACGTTCTCCTGCCACATCGCCCGCGCAGTATCTCGCGCTACGAGCAGAATGCCGCTTTCCATGCAAAGCGAAATAGCCGCTTCTCGTCCGAAGCGGCACTCCAGCGTCATCACCACCGTCGCGACCCCGCCCGCCACCCCCCTCGCGAGCTCGTCTGCAGCATTGGTCACGCACGTCACGACATGCGGGGGTTGACGGCGTGATCGTCAACGACCACGGACGTCCCGGTCGCCGCCTAGGGAGCCTGGCGCTCGATCCACCACGCGAGTCGAGCCTTCACCCGTCGGTGCTTGCGGAGCGCGTGTAGCTGACCGGGATCGCCCCGCAGCCCATAGAGCTCGCGCCCCGCCCCGCGCCAGTCGATGAAAGACCACCGCCGCGTTACCGCCGCATGCCAGCGGTGCGGCCCGTCGAGCGCGGCGCCCCGACCTTCGAGCAGCAGCCGGCGCCGCGGATTCCATAGCGCCCGCCCGCCCTGCTCGATCGTCGGCTCGGCCCCTGCCAGCCGCGCGATCGTCAGCGGCAGGTCAACGTTCGCGGTCGGCGTGCGCACGGAGCGCTCGGCGAAGCCCGGCCCGGCGACGACCAGCGGCACCCGCGCCGCCTCCTCGTACGGGACGTCCTTCCCCCAAAGCCGATGCTCGCCGAGCATGAATCCGTTGTCCGACGTGAACATCAGGACGGTGTTCGCCCACTCGCCGCGCTGCTCTAACTCGGCCCGGATCGCGCCGACCATCCGATCGACGCCCTGGATCGCCTCTAGCTGTCGCTGCCAGTAGCGGTTGGCGAGTCTGTTCCGGTAGCGCGGTTCGGCGCGCAGGAACCACGCCTTGTCGCGGACGCGCTCGCGGCGCCCGGCGCGGCCCGGCGCTCGCTCGCCCGCGAACGCGCCGACGTCCTCCGGCAGCGGCTCGGGCATCGGGTTCCGCGGGCGCTCACCCGTCCGCGCTAGGTGCGGCACCTGCGGCGCGATCGTTAGGAAGAACGGCGCCGGGCTCTCGGCGATGAAGTCGAGCGCCCACTCGGTCAGGACCTCGGTGTCGTGCTCGGGCCGGTGCTCGACCTGGCTGCCGTCGAAGTATTCGCCGCCCCTGGCGCCCGACGTCGAGCGGATCCGTGCGAACCACTCGCCCCACCCCGGCGGGACGTACGGCGCCGACCACGGGTAATCGTTCAGGTACTTGCCCGCGAGCGCGGTTCGGTAGCCGGCGGCTTCGAGCCACGTCGGCAGCGCCCCGAGCTCGACCGCGCGCGCCTCGTCCTCAGCCGGGCTGTTCGTCGTGATCCCGTGGGCGTGCGGGTATTGCCCGGTGAGGAACGACGCTCGCGACGGACAGCAAAGCGGCTGCACCGCGTAGTGCCGTGCGTAGGTCGTGCCGCCGAGCGCCTCGACGTTCGGCATCGCGCCGAGCGTGTCGGCGCGCTGATCGTCGGTCATCACGACGACGATGTTTGGCGAGTCGCCCCGCGCCGTCGCCGTCTGCGCCCCGAGCGCCATCACGCCGGCCGCAGCGACGGCGATCCCAATCGCGCATCGCTTACGCATGTCGTCCCTCCGTGAGCCCTTTCGGGCCTCCTTGGTGTCGTGGCCTCGGGTCTGACCTCTCGATGAGGCGAGGCTCGGTGCCGGTACAGCCAGAAGGCTCCGACTCGGCGGTATCAGCTCGGTATCAAAGGGCTGGGCTAGGCGTGGTTACGCGTGCGAAGGCGCGATCCGTCAGCCCGAGGCGCCGCCGAGCGCGATCGCCTCGACGTTCTCCTGCGACATCGCCCGCGCAGAATCCCGCGGAATGTTCCGCATTCCATGCAAAGCGACTTAGTCGCTTCTCGTCCTAAGCGATAGTCGCCGTCGCTCCCGCGGTCGGCGGATCTGAGCCGTCCTGAATTTGGGTCGCGCGCGCAGGGAGCGGCTATACGGTAGGCGCGAGCAATCGAGTTCGCGACATGGAGGTAGCTGCAGTTTGTTTGCCCGATTGACCCGGTACGAAGGAGCCTCGCCCGACTCGATCGAGGAGGCGCTCGAGACGAAGAAGAGGGTGCTGCCAACCGAGTACGGGCAGACCGAGGGCATGAGAGGCACGGTCTTCCTGGTCGACCGCGAGAGCGGGGCGATCGTCGTCATGTCCCTCTGGGAGAGCGCCGAGGCGATGAGCGCGAGCGAAGCGGATGCCGCCCGCATTCGCGCGGATGTGATGAGCGCGGGCGAAACGGCCTCGGTCGAGAACTACGAGGTGGCGATCTTCGCCGTCGAGCAGACTCCCCCGGTGCAGTAGGTCCTCTTCCCGCCGAGGTCGCGCCTGGCAGCCAGATACCGCCTTTCGTCCAAAGCGGAACTCTGCGTAATGGGCGGGGTCGTCGGTTTCCCGACGACCCCGACCCACTTGGGACCCAGCGGGCGATGCCCAACCACCGCCCGATGGCTCATCAGGACACGGTTAGACGGTGCATCCGGCAGGAGCCTCTGCAGGGATCAGCAGCGGCCCCGCTGCTGGCGCTTCGTAGAACGTGGCCACGAGGACCGTTTCCTCGTCGGTCGGGTTAAAGGCAGTGTGGACGTGCCCGTGACCGAGGTCGACGAAGGCGGTCCCCTCTGGGTAGGGACGTTCCACGCAGTCGTCGGAGTCGACGAAGACCAGCTCACCCTGGACGACGTTCACGACCACGGGGCCGGGATGGGTGTGCCATGGGAACTGGGCTCCGGGCTGCAAGGTGATCCTCGCCGTCACGATGCGCGAGGGGTTCTTGACGTTCACGACCCGCCTCGGCTCGCCATCGAGCTTGGTCTTGATCTTGAGATCGACGTCGTCGGTGAAGGCGGCGCGATCCGTCAAGAACTCCGTGGCGATCGGGACGGGTGGCTCCTGCGCCGCCGACGGCAGCGCGTTTGCGCCGATCAGAAGGACAGCAATCAGCGCCGCAGCTGCCCCCGCAGCCCCTCGCTTCCTGCTCATGTCTGACAACTTGGTGTGAGCCCCCATTTCGGGCCTCCTTGGTGTGTGGCGCCTCGGGCCTGGCCTCCCGATGAGGCGAGGCTCGGTGCCGGTTGACAGCCAGGAGGCTCCAACACGGCGGTATCCGCTCGGTATCAAAGGGCCGGGCTAGGCGTGGTTGACGCGCGAACCGTCAGCCCGAGGCGCCGCCGAGCGCGATCGCCTCGACGTTCTCCCTGCGACACCGCCGCGCCAGTGTCGCGCCGGAGCGTGTCGCTTTCCATGCAAAGCGGTCAAATCCACAGGTGCGGTTGTGGCCCTCGAAGTCCGACCCTAGGAACGAGGGAGCCGCGTTGTGTGGCGAAAACTGGCTGATGGGGGTATCGAATTGATCTGGCTTCCAGGGAAAGGCTGACGTCCCCCTCCCCCGTTCCCCCGCGTCACATTCGCGTCATGCTTCATTCCGTGGAGCCCGCCAGGACGAGAAAAACCCCGCCGTAGCGGGGCTTTCTCTATGGGCCGGGGAGGGATCGAACCTCCGCCCTACGGATTATGAGTCCGCTGCTCTACCAACTGAGCTACCGGCCCTCGTCGCGAGGGTAACGCGAGCGGTGGGCGGCTTTTCGGGCTAGGGATCGAGGGTGTAGGTCTCACCGGGCTGCAGGATGTGGGCGTCGACTCCCGGCAGCTCCTCCAGCTCGGCGAGGAGCCTCTCGGCCGGCTTCGAGAGCAGCTCAGGTCGGCGGCTGTGCAGGTCGGCCCGAAGCATCGTGCCCCAGTGGATCGGGATGACGACGCGGGGGCGGATCCGTCGCGCGGCCTCGAGCGCCCGCTCGGGATCGAGGTGCCCCTCCCCCGCCTTCGGCCCCCAGCCGGCGATCGGAAGCAGGGCTACGTCGACGCCGTCGAGCTCGGTCATCTCGTCGAAGAGGTCGGTGTCACCCGCGAAGTAGATGCGGGTGCCCGCGGCGCGCACCTCGTAGCCGAGAGCGGGGACCTTGCGGCCGATCGGGTACCTGCGGCCGTCATGCTCGGCGGGCGTGGCGAGGATTTCGGCGGTGCCGGCGGTGACGGATTCCCCCGGCGTGAGCTCGTGCACGGCGCTCATTCCGGCTCGCTCCAGGCGTTTGCGGCTCCCGCGCGGGGCGATCACCGGGACCTCAGCGCCCAGCTGCCGCAGCGACGGGAGGTCGAGGTGGTCGGGGTGCTGGTGGGAGATCAGGATCGCGTCGGGAGGCGGCTCGATCGGAGCGGGCTCCTCGCCGGCGCGACTGATGATCCGGCCGAAGATTCTCGGGCGCAGGACGGGGTCGGTGATCACGCGCGTGCCGCCGAGGTCGATGAGCACGGTCGCATGGCCGATGTAGGTGATGCGGGCGGTCATCCGGTGGCGGTCGCGAGCGAGCGGCGGTGCGCCGCGTAGGCGGCGAGGCCGACGGGCAGGGGCAGCCAGTAGGAGACGAGTCGGTAGGCCAGGGTCGCGACGACGGCGGCGCCGGCGGAGACGCCGGCGAGGGCGAGCGTGGCGGTGAGGCCGGCCTCGACGAACCCGAGGCCGCCCGGGGTGACCGGGACCTGGGCGAGGACCTGCGCGGCGCAGAATGCGAGGAGGACGAGGAGCGGCGAGGGGTGCGAGCCGACGGCGGCGAGCGCGGCGATGAGGGTCAGGTAGTCGAATGCCCAGCGGGCGACGGTGCCGGCGACGGCGCGACCCCAGCGGGGGCCGAGGGTCTCGAGCAGCCGGTCGCGCTCGGTGATCAGCCGGTCGGGCAGTGCGCGGAGGGGTTCGGATGAGCGGCGGAGGGCGTTGCGTACCGCCTGCACGCGGCGACCGACCCAGGCGAGAGGCTCGTCGAAGGCGAGGAGCGCTATCGCCGCCGCCGTGAGGAGCAGGAGCACACCGAGGCCGATCAGGGTCGCGGTTACCAGATCGCGGTCGACCGACCCGGTGAGGAAGGCAGGGATCGCGAGCACGGGCAGGACGAGGACGACAGCGAACGTGAGGAGGTTGGTGGCGGTGATGGCGGTGGCCACTCGCCCCTTGCGAGCGCCGCTCTCGACCAGCATCCGGTACTGGAGGGCGCCGCCCACCGCGCCGCCGGCGGGAGCGACTTTCGACAGCGCGTTGCCGGCGAGCTGCGAGTAGATCACGGGCGTCCAGTCGACGGCGTGAAGGGCGATGCGCTGGACGTACCAGAGGCAGCCGAAACCGAGCGCCTGGAGGGCGACCATCGCGGCGAACCACCACCAGTCGACCCGGTCGAGGTCCTCCCACGAGGAGAGGACCTCGATCAGGCTCGGAGCGACGAGGTAGAGGGAGACGCCGGTGACGACGAGCCAGAAGGCCGTGCGGCGGAGGTTCCGCTCGGGCTTCGCGGGAGCCGGCTCGGCCTCGGGATGCGTGTCCGCGTGCTCGGCGATCGCTCGCTCGACGCGGTCTCCGATCGTGGGCCGGTGGGCGCCGTCCGCGAGCACGCGGTCAGCATAGGTCGTCGGCCGGAGTGCTCAGCTGGTGAGCGGCTGGAGCGCCTTCTCGAGCTCCGAGACGCTGAACGCGCCCTCGATCCGGGTGGTGACCTCGCCGTTCTTGTCGATCACGAACAGCCAGGGCTCGCTCCGGAGGCCGTAGGCGTCGACCTGCGGGCGCAGCTTCTCCCCGAGGACGTTGTCGACCCAGATCTCCTGGTGGATGAACGCGGCATCGTCGCCGTACTCGGCCTTGACCTGCTCGGCGACGTCGACGACGGGACCGCAGACGCGGCTCTGGCAGAGGGCCGGGGTTGCGAAGAGGAGGACGACGGGCACCTGGCCGAGAACGGCGGCCAGGTCATCGCTGTGCATGGTGCTGGGCGGGACGCGGGTGTCGATCGACTCGGCGTCGCCCCCGACCTCGGCGAGCGTCGGGGTGTGGACGCTCGGCGCCGGATCGCCGACGTTTGGGATGTCCTTGTACTCGTCGACCAGGACGCTGGTGGTCAGCAACGTGGCAACCGGACCGTCGGGCTGGTCGATCACGGCCGCGAGGCGCCATTCGCCAGGCTCGTCGAACGGCACGTCGGCGACGTAAACGACCTTGGCGTCGTCCTCGGAGGTCGTCTGTGCGACGAACTCGGGGTCCGTCTCGAGGCTCTCGACTCGCGCGGGGAATGGGCCGAGCACTTCACCCGCCTGCTGGTGCTCGGCGTAGATCGCGACCGTGGCGTCGGTGATCTGGGCGCCTCCGACCTCGAACAGGCCAAAGCCGAAGCGCTCGTCGCCCGGTTCGAAGGTGCCCCCGGACTGGCTCGCAACGATCTCGTCGGTGGAGCCGACCTCAGAGACGAGGTCCTCGAGGCTCCCCGAAGGCTTTGGGAATTCGCCGGCGGCGGGAGCGGAGACGGGCTCGTCGCCCGTCGCCTCGGGCTCGTCGTCGCCGCCGCAGGCGCCGAGCAGCGTCGCGCTTGCGGCGATGGCCAGGGCGGCCGGGAGGATGCGCGCGGCGCGCTGGTCCGGTCGAATCACGACGGGACATCGTAGAGAGGGCGGATAAACGCACCCCTAAGCTGCGTGCGGCCGCCGATGCCGCGCCGCTAGGGTGCCGTCTCGATCCGCGCTACGCGGGCTGGGCGATGAGAAGGAGCGAGACGTGGCTGACCGGGCGGCGCTGGTTACCGGAGGTTCGAGCGGCATCGGGCTTGCGATCGCTCGCGCGCTCGGCCAGGACGGCTATGGGGTGACGGTCTCGGCCCGGCGTCCGGACAAGCTCGAGGCGGCGGCGGACGTGCTCCGCTCGGAGGGGCTTGAGGTGCTGGCGCATCCGGCGCAGATGGGTGATGAGGACGAGGTCGTGGCGCTCGTGAGTGCCCATCGCGACCGGTTCGGGCGGCTGGACGTGCTGGTCAACAGCGCCGGGGTGGGCATCGGCGAGGCGATGGACCAGATCACGGCGAAGAAGCTCGACATCCAGCTCGGCGCGAACCTGCGGGGGTTGATCCTGGCGACGCGCGAGGGGCTGCCGATGCTTCGGGAGGCCGGGGCCGAGCATGGGAAGGCGCTGATCGTCAACATGGCCTCGGTTGCCGGGAAGTCGGGACAGGCGTGGCTCTCGGTCTATTCGGCGACGAAGGCGGCGGTGATCGGGTTCAGCCAGGCGACGCAGAAGGAAGTGGACGGCCAGGGGATCCAGGTGACGGCGCTGGCGCCGGCGTTCGTGGACACGCCGATGACCGACTTCGTCAAGGGTCAGGTCGATGCGAGCGACATGATCACCTCCGAGGACATCGCGGAGTCGGTCCGGTTCCTGCTGCGGACGTCGAAGGCGTGTCTCGTGCCGGAGATCGTGTTCCTGCGCCCGGGTGATTCCGGGCAGCAGATGGGTGTCTAGCGCGGCGGAGGCTCGGTCAGCCGGAGGACGTGCCGGCGAGCTCGCGGGCGCGGTCGGCGAGCTGCTCCTCGGCCGCGGTGAGAACGTCCTTGGAACGAGTGACCCGAATCTTCGCCGGGTCGACCTGCGGCTCGGCGACGGACGGGAAGCTCGCGCAGCGGGACTGCTCGCGCTCGGCGCGGATCTGAGCGGCGGCCTCGGCGATCGAGCCGGAGGGCAGCTCGCTGGAGGTGCCGAGCGACCATTCGAGGAGCGAGCGGAGGGTGCGGACCTCGCGGCGGGTCGCGCGGCGAGGCCGCTTTGCGTTGGTGAACTCATCCCAGGCGCGGGCGAAGCTGGCGACGCTTGTGCGGCCGCCGTTCCGGTGGGCGGCGAGCATCGGGCAGATGCCGCCGGACTCGGAGTCGACGTAGGCGCCGACGATGATCCGGTTCGTGTCGATGCCGCGGAGCATCGCTTCCTTCGTGTGGCGCGGCAGCGCCTCGACGGCCATGCGCAGCCTGTACGTGGGTCGCTCGCGGGTCCGTCTCACGTGCTTAGGGATAGCGGCGCGTTGCGCGGAAGTCGAGTGGCCGGGGCGTGGCGGGGAGAGATGTTGCAGGCCGGGTGGCCGGTGTGAGCGGACGGGAGCTGACGGTGCTGATCGCCGCGTTCGGCGATCCCGGGCATACGCTTCCCGGCGATCGCGCTGGGCCGGGCGCTTCGCGAGCGGGGGCATCGGGTGGTGTTCGAGACGTGGGAGAAGTGGCGGGAGGTGCTCGGGCGAGGTGGGCGTGGAGTTCCACGCCGCCGAGGAGTACCGGGTGTTCGCCCCGCACGACGGGGACGGGCCGGCGGCCGGTGATGCGGCGGTGGCGCTGCTCCCGCTGTTGGAGGAGCTGCGGCCGGATGTCGTGGTGAACGACATCCTCACCCTGGCGCCGGCGCTCGCGGCTGAGCGGGCCGGGGTGCCGTGGGCGACGCTGATCCCGCACGTGTTCCCCGAGCATGCGCCGGGTTTGCCGTTCTTCGCGTTCGGCGGGGCGCGGCTTCCGCGCACGGCCGTCGGCAGGTGGCTGTGGACGGCGCCGCGGCCGGTGCTCGAGGCGGGGTTGCGGCGGGGGCGGGACGAGCTGAACGGGGAACGGAAGAAGGTGGGGCTGCCGGCGCTGGACCGGTTTCATGGGGGGACGAGCGAGGGGCTTGCGCTGGTGGCGACGTACCCGCAGCTCGAGTACCCGCGGGAGTGGCCGCCGCATGTGCACGTGACGGGGCCGATGGAGTTCGAGACGGAGTATCCGGATGTCGAGGTGCCGGAGGGCGAGGCGCCGCTGGTGCTGGTGGCGCCATCGACGGCGCAGGATCCGGAGTGCCGGCTGGTGCGGGTGGCGCTGCGCGGCGCTTGCGGATGAGCCGGTGCGGGTGGTGGCGACGACGAACGGGCATGTCCCGGCCGAGGGGATCGAGGTTCCTGCAGAACGCGCGGTTGTATGGGTGGCTTCGCTATTCGCAGCTGATGGCCGAGGCGGACCTGGTGGTGTGCCATGGCGGGCATGGGACGGTGGCGCGGGCGCTGGCGCACGGCGCGCCGGTCCTGTGCTGCCCTGCGGTCGGCGACATGGCGGAGAACGGCGCGCGGGTCGGCTGGGCGGGCGTGGGGCTGTCGCTGCCGTGGCGGTTACTGGGCGAGCGGACACTGCGGCTGAGCGTGCGGCGGATGCTCGGGGACAAGTCGTTCCGTGCGCGGGCGGGTGAAGTGGCCGCTTGGGCGGCCACTCATGATGGCGCTGCATCCGGGGCGAAGCTGGTCGAGCGATTCGGATTCGAACGAAACTCAACCAGCGATTCGAACCCCTAGCTCCCGGGGTCGGACTCGAACCGACAACCCTTCGCTTAACAGGCGAACGCTCTGCCATTGAGCTACCCGGGATTACACGATCGTGTAATCCGAAAATCGCTAGTTCGGATCCGCGATCGGCCCTAACTTTACGGGAAGCTTCTTGAAGCCGACCTCGACCGCGGCATGGCAGTTCGCGCACAGCAGGACGCATTTCTTGACTTCAGCACGGACGCGCTCGATGGATCGTGTGATCCCGTTCTGCGCGACGCCGAACGACTTCGTCTTCGGGTCGACGTGGTGGAACTCCAGCGCGGCGATGCATTCGTCGTAGCCACATAGCTGACACCGGCCACCCGCTTCCTCGATCAGCAGCTCCTTCACCTTCCTGCGCCGGCGGGCGACGGCTTCGGCTCGACAGAGCTTGCAGCGTGGGCGTCGTTCCGAACCCGACGAGTGCGAACTCGGTCTCGCCGTGTCGGCGGCAAGTTCGGATCACATGGCTCCGGCCCTCGCGAAGAGCTTGCTCGACCTGCGCCCGCCTTACAGCACGGGGCAGCGAGAGGCCGTGACGCCCGATCCAGTAGCTCACGGTTGAACGCGAGACACCGACGGCTTGCGCGATCTCTCGTTGCGAGAGACCCTGATCCAGGTACGCCTGCAACCGATCCCTGTCCATGCCTGGATTTTCCGGGCCGGACCGGACGGAAAACGCGAACGTATGTTCGTGTCACTTCCGTGACTTTGGCGTCACGTTTTGGTGATGGGCGATCCGTTCGGCTAGCTCCGCGCGGTGCTTCTGGAGCTCGACCGGCGGGCTCGCCACCGTTCGCCTCGGCGGCCGCGATCTCCCGTTCCACCGCCGCCTTCTCGAGCAGCAGGAAGTTGAGCTCCATCGCCTCCGGGCTCGCCGGCTCGCGCTGCGCCCGCACCACCAGCTGTGTCACCGCATCCGCCAATTCCTCGTCGTCGCGCGGCAGGCCCTCACGCGGATGCTCGAGATGCTCCGCGAGCCAATCCCGGACCCGGCGCATCACCGGCGAGCTCAACTGCTCACCCCGCAGCCGCTCCAGATAATCCCGCCCATGCGCCGGCGCAGCGATGCACATCGCGAGCAGCGCCTGCTCCCGCAGCTCGGTCGCGCTCAGCGCGCGCGGCTTCTCCGGCGCCTTCGCCGCGGCCGCGCCGAGCTCCGCCGGAGCTGAACGTCCACCCCGCCCCCGCTCCGCCGCCGCCAGCCGCCTCGAGACCAGCGCCGGGTCGGCATCCAGCCGCCCCCCGACCTCGCGCACCAGCTCCTCGCGCGTGATTGAGTCGCCCATGGCCGCCAGGACCGGAACCACCTCGTCGAGCGCCCGGTCCCTGCCCGCCGGCGAGCCCAAGTCAGCCTCGTCGAGCAAAGTCCGCACGTGGAACGCCGGCAGGTCCACCGCCGAGTCGACCAGCCCCGAGAACCGCTCCGCCCCCTTCGACCCCGGCGTCTCGCCGGCCAGCATGTCCGCCGGATCCTCACCCTCCGGCATCGACACGACGCGAAGCCGGACACGCTTGCCCGCCGCCACCCGCTGCGCACGGAGCATCGCCTCCCGCCCCGCCCGGTCCGCGTCGAGCGCCAGCACCACCTCCTCGGAGTAGGCCGACAGCAGCTTCACCTGCTCGGGCGTGATCGCCGTCCCCATCACGGCGACCGTCTCCCCCACACCGGCCTGGTGCGCCGCGATTACATCCGTATACCCCTCCACCACGACCGCTCGGCCGGCCTTCGCGATCGCGCTCCTCGCCCGCTCGATCCCGTACAGCGTCCTGCTCTTGCGATACAGCTCGCCCTCCGGCGAGTTCACGTACTTCGCCCGCTGATTCTCCCTCGTCGCCCTGCCGCCAAGCCCCTGCATCCTCCCCCGCGCGTCCCTGATCGGGAACATGATCCGCGCCCGGAAGTGGTCCAGCCAGCCGCCCTTCGTCCCCTTCTTCACCAAGCCCGACGCGACCAGCTCGTCGACCGAGAACCCGGCCTGCTGCCCGCGCAGATAGACCGTGTCCCACTTGTTCGGCGCGAAGCCCACACCGAACTCACGCAACACCTCCTCGCCTAGACCCCGCCCCAGCAGGTACTCCCGCGCCTTCTTCGCCTCGTCCGACTCCCACAGATACGCCGCGTAGAACGCCGCCGTCCGATCCAGCAGCTCGACCAGCCGAGCCCGCCGCTTCCGCGCCTCCTCGGCCCGCGGGTCCTCCTCCTCGCGCTCGACCTCCACCCCGTACCTGTCCGCGAGTGCCTCCACCGCATCCGCGAACGCCAGCCCCTCCTTCTCCTCGACGAACGTGAACACGTCACCGCCCACCCCGCAGCCGAAGCAGTGGTACACCTTCTCCGCGGGGTTCACGGAGAAGGACGGCGTCCGCTCGTCGTGGAACGGGCACAGCCCGGTCAACCGCTGGCCCGACCGCCGCAGCTCCGTGTACGCCGACACGATCTCGACGATGTCGGTCGCGTCCTTCACCCGTTCGATCGACTCCTGCGAGAACCGCGCCACGGATCAAACCTAGATGAGTGCTAGAGCCGCGACTCCTCCGGCAGCGCGAGCCGCCGGAACGTCGCGATCGCGAACCGGTCGGTCATCCCGGCGATGTAGTCGACCGCCCGCGTCACGGAATCCTCATCCGCGCCGCTCCACGTCGCCCCCGGGAACCTCCTCCGGATGCTCCAGATAGTGCTCGAACAGAGCCCGCAGCGCCCGCTGGACCCGCTCGTGCTCGGAGCGCGCCTCGGGGCCCAGATAGACGCGCTGGAACATGAACTTGCGCAGCCGCAGCATCGCCCCGCCAACCTCATCGCTCTGCTCGATATCGCCGGCCTCGCGCGACCTCGCGACGATGTCCCGCACCAGCGTGTCGATCCGCTCCGACCCCGTCTCGCCCAACAGCTCGATCTCCGCCCGCGGCAGATCCTCCGCGCCGATGATCCGGGCCCTGATCGCATCGTCGATGTCGTGGTTGATGTACGCCACCCGATCGACCAGCCGCACGATCCGGCCCTCGAGCGTCGCCGGCTTGGCCGAGCCCGTGTGATTGAGGATCCCGTCGCGCACCTGCTCGGTCAGGTTGAGCCCCTGCCCGTCGCGCTCGAGCACGTCCACCACCCGCAGCGACTGCTCGTTGTGGCGGAACCGCCTGCCCGTCCGCTCCTGGAGCGCCTCATCGAGCGCCTCCTCGCCGATATGGCCGAACGGCGGATGCCCCAGATCGTGACCCAGCCCGATCGCTTCCGTCAGGTCCTCGTTCAGCCCCAGCGCCCGCGCCGCAGTCCGCGCGATCTGACACGTCTCGAGCGTGTGAGTGAGCCGCGTCCGGTAATGGTCCCCCTCCGGCGCGATGAACACCTGCGTCTTGTGCTTCAGCCGCCGGAACGCCTTCGAGTGCACGATCCGGTCGCGATCCCGCTGGAACGGCGTGCGCACCTCGCTGTCCGGCTCCGGCTCGCGTCGCACCGCCGGGTACGACGGCGTCGCGAGCTCCCACAGGTACTCCGCCTCCCAGCGCCGCGTGCGCTGCTCGTGCTCGCTCACCGCGCTGTCGGCCTTCACGAGACGAGCATAGGCTCAGGACGGCTGGCGGTTGAGCCGCCAGCCCCCCTCGCGCAGCACGAGATACGAGAGCCATGCCGCGAGCGCGAACACCGGGAAGCCCATCGCGGTCTTCGCCACACCGAGCGCCACCAGTTCGTCGGCGAAGTAGAGCGGCAGCTGGACGGCGAGCCGCAGCGTGAACACACCGACCCAGATCCAGCTCGCTCGCGAATACAACCGCAGCCGCTCGGGATCGTTCCGCCACTCCATCCCCTCCCCGTTGAGCGGCCCGACGATCACCCCGAGCAGCGGCCAGCGGATCGCGATCGAGATCAGGTAGGCGGCCGCATAGGCCAGGTTGAGGAACAGGCCCGGGAGGAAGAAGTCCTCGGCCCGCCCCGTCTGGTTGGCGATGAACGCGGCGATCGCGACCCCGACGAACCCCGCCAGCGCGAACTGGAGCGTCTCCCTCCTCACAATGCGAATCGCGAAGAGCACCGCGCCCACTCCAATCGCCGACCAGATCGCCACGTTCAGCTCCTGGCCGCTCGCCGTGTAGGCGATCACGAACGCCAACCCCGGCAGCCCCGAGTCCACGATCCCGTGCCGCCCGCCCAGGGCGTGCAGGAAATGCTCGCGCTCTTCGTGCTCCGTGCTCACGGCCACGATGATGACCGAACCGCCCGTGGAGTCAGCTACGCGGCCGCGCGCAATTGCACGTGCGCATGATGCTCGAGCGTGCTGGTGATCGCCCGCTCCGCCTGCCGCAGCGCCGCCGGCGTCGCGACCGGCGCCCGCGCCAGCGGCTTGCCGAGCGCATCGAGCAGGAACCGGTGCGCATCGGCCGACATCTCGAAGCCATCGCGCTCGCACGCGCCGCACACCACGCCTCCCGCGGCGCCCGAGAACGCATGCAGCTCGCCCGCCTCGCCGCAGCGCGCACAGGCCGTCAGCTCCGGCGCGAACCCGGCCGACAGCGCCAGCTTCAGCCTGAACGCAAGCGCGGTCGCCAACCCCGCCGCCCCGTCCACGTCGCGCGCCCCCTCGCCGCCCGTCGCAACCTCGTCCTCACCGTCGAGCAGCGCCAGATACCTGCACAGCAGGTTGTACGCCGCCGGGTTCGGCTCCGCCGAATCGAGCAACCGCAGCACCGCATCGCAGCCTCGCGCGGCCGCCCCCAGCGCCGGGCCGTTCGCGCGCAGGCCGGCGTGGGCCGCGACCGTGTGCGCGCCCGTCACCGTCGCCAGATCGCCCCTGCCCTCGTGCAGGATCAGGTCGAGCCGGAAGAACGGCTCAAGCCGCCCGCCGAACCGCGAGCGCGGCTTCCGCGACCCCTTCGCGATCGCACCCAGCCGGCCGCGCGCGGCCGTGTACAGGTGCAGCACCCGATCCGCCTCCCCGTAGCGGATCGACCGGAGCACCACCGCCTCCGTCTTGAACGATCCGGGCACACCCGGATCCTCGCGCCAGCGCCGGACGGCTAACCGCTCGGTGAACGTCCCTCCCGGGGGTGTATAGCGCCCCTCGCGGGACGTTCACCCTCGAGCACTGGAGAGCACCGCGTCCCGAATCGCGTCGGCGGCCACCCGGGCGGCGACCGTCTGCGCCTGCAGCACGTCGAACCGATCGGCCCCCGGCCCGTCCCCCGAAGCCAGGCAGAACACGACATCGCCGTCGACGTCCGTGAACACCGGCTCGACCGCCCTGGGCAATCCCGCAGCGGCGGCCCGTGCCACGCGCGCGCATTCCGCCTTCGAAAGCTCGAGATCCGTCATCACGCACAGCAGCGTCGTGTTCCCCGGCTGCATCTTGAACGGGTCGGGCGGCTCCGCCATCGTCGCGACGACCTCGGCCGTGCGCACCGGTCGCCCATCCGCATCCCGGCACGCCGCCACCGGCTGCCCATCCGCGCCGATGACGTCGCCGAACGGGTTCGCGACGGCCAGCGCCGCCACCAGGGCGCCGCCGCCCGTGCGCTCCGCGGCGTACCCCACGCCCGACGGGACCGCGTTCTCCCTGCCGAGCACCTTGCTCGCCGCCGTCCCGCTCCCCGCGCCCACCTGTCCACGCTCCGGCACGCCCTCGACGGCCGCCTCGCAGGCCGCGTACCCGGCATCGGGCCCCGGACGAGCGGCCGGATCCCCCTCAGCCAGGTCGTAGACGATCGCTGCCGGGACGATCGGCACCACGCCCGCGGGCGTCAGGTAGCCGATTCCCCGCTCCTCGAGCCAGCGCATCGCCCCGTCCGCCGCGGCCAGTCCGTACGCGCTGCCACCGGCAAGCATCACCGCCGTCACCCGATCGGTCCCGGCCAGCGGGCTGATCACATCCGTCTCCCTCGTGCCGGGGCCGCCGCCCCGCACGTCCACCCCGCCCCGGGCCCCATCGGGGGCGATCACGACCGTGCACCCCGTCCGGCCCTCCGGATCGCTCCAATGCCCGATCCGGAAACCGGCCGGCGGCGCAAGCGATTCGCTCACCGCTTCGCCCGCTTCCGCCGACGGCGGCGAAGCCGGACCTGACAGTCCGGGCAGAAGTACGTCGAGCGCCCGCCGACCACCACCCGCCGGATCTCGCCCCCGCAGCGCAGACACTCCTGCCCCTCGCGCGTGTGGACCACGAACTCGTCCTGCATCGAGCCCATCTCGCCGCGCGCATCCCGGTAGTCGTCGATCGACGAGCCGCCGTTCGCAAGCCCCGCCTCGAGTGCCTCGACGATCCCTTCGACAAGCGCCTCCGAATGCTCGGCGCGCATCGACCCCGCCGGGGAGAGCGGATGCAACTCCGCGCGCCACAGCGCCTCGTCCGCGTAGATGTTCCCGATCCCCGCCACCCGTCGCTGGTCGAGCAGGAACGACTTGAGCGGCGCGGTGCGCCCCTCAGCAAGCCGCAGCAGCCCATCGCCCGTCAGCTCACCGCCGAGCGGTTCAACTCCGAGCCGCGCCTCGAGGTACGGGCCAAGCTCCTCAGCCGTCAGCACGACCCCATGCCCAAACCGCCGTGCGTCAGTGAACCACAGCTCCTGGCCGTCATCCAGCTCGAACGCAACCCGCAAGAACCGCGAGTCCGAGTCCGCGCCCGCCAGCAGCAGATTCCCTGTCATTCGCAGGTGTATCGCGAGGAACCGATCGCCTTCGAGCCCCACGATCAGGTACTTCCCCCTCCGGCCCACGCTTTCGATCCGCCGCCCCTTGAGCTCCGCCTCCACCGCGCGCGGCGGCTCTGGGCGCGTCCACCGCTCGTCGAGCACCCGCACATCCTCGATCCGCCGGCCCACCAACACCGGCTCGAGCTGGCGGCGAATCGTCTCGACCTCGGGCAGCTCGGGCACGCGCCGAGCTTAGAGCGGCGCTCAGCTCAGGTGGCCCGTGGGTGTGCCTTGAAATACACCTCTTTGATCCGCTCGGTCGAGAGGTGCGTGTAGAGCTGCGTCGTCGACACGTCCGCGTGGCCCAGCATCTCCTGGACCGAGCGCAGGTCGCACCCGCCCGAGAGCAGGTGCGTAGCGAACGTGTGGCGAAGAGTGTGCGGGCTCATCTTGCCCTCAAGCCCCGCTGCCTTTGCGTGGCGCTGGATGATCTTGTAGAGGCCCTGGCGGGTCAGCGGCCCGCCGCGGAAGTTCACGAACAGCCCGCGCTCCGGGCGCGACCCGACCAGCTCCGGCCGGCCCGAACGCAGGTAGCGCTGGATCGCTCCGGCGGCGGCCGCTTCCGAGCGGGACCATCCGCTCCTTCGAGCCCTTGCCGTGCGGGCGAACGAAGCCCCGACGCAGATCGATGTCCGTCAGCTCGAGCCCAACCGCCTCCGACGCCCGCAGCCCGCACCCGTACATCAGCTCCAGGAGCGCCCGGTCGCGCAGGTCGATCGGATCGCTGCCCTTCGCGCTGTCGAGCAACTTCGTCACCTCGCCGTGGCTAAGCACCTGCGGAAGCTTTCGGCTCTTGGCGGGCGGCTCGACCGTCGCCGTGGGATCGGCGTCGATCAGCTCCTCCCGGCGCAGGTGCCGGTAGAAGGACCGCAGGCACGCGGTCTTGCGGCTGATCGTCGCCGGCGAGGACGGCGCCCGCCCCTCGACCCCGTTCGCGGCCGGCTTCCCGGTCGCAAGATCGGCGAGGAAGTCGGCCACGTCGGCCCGCTCCACGTCGGTGGCGCCGCGGCCCCGCGCCGCGAGGAAGACGCCGAACTGCAGCAGGTCCGTGCGATAGGCGTCGAGCGTGTTCCGCGCGAGCCCGCGCTCGAACTCCAGATAGGCCAGGAAGTCGAGGACGAGCGCCTCGAACCGCGCCTCGACCTTCCGCTCCTCCGTCGGCTTGACCGCAACCGCCATGGCGCCCGGTTTCCACTCGACACGGGCGTCCCCTGCCCGTGCAGCCCATCGTGCGCGCCGGCGTCAGCCCGTCAACAGGTCGCGCAGCATGTACAGGCCGATCAGCGACTTCGCGTCCTCGCACTCCGCGATCGCGCCATCGAGATCGTCAAGCGGCCAGGGAACGACCTCGATTCGCTCCTCGGGATCGGGCGCATGGCCCTCCACCGCCTCGAGTCCCGTCGCGATGAACAGCGTCATCGCTTCCCGCGCGAGGCCCGGCGTCGGGTAGAAGCGCTTCAGCTCGCGCCAGTCGCCCGCCGACCGGCCGATCTCCTCGACCAGCTCCCGCTGCGCACATTCGAGCGGGCTCTCGCCCTCGACGTCGAGCTTCCCCGCCGGCAGTTCGAGCAGCGCGGGCTCGCCCACGGCCTCGCGCGGCTGGCGGACCATGTAGACGAACTCGTCGTCGTGCGCCACGACCGTGACCGCATCCTCGACGTCGGCCAGTTCCCGGTCGGACTCGCTGCCGTCCGGATGCCGCCAGCGCTCCTGGCGAACCGTCAGGCGTGGCCCCTCGTGAACGACCTTCGAGTCGATCCGCTCCACGTCAGCCCCTGGCGGCCGCTCCGGCGAGCGCCGAGCCCGCCGCCAGCGCCGCCGCGAAGAACAGCGGGTCCTGGTCCAGGTCACGGCCCATGGTCCGGGTCGGCAGACCGCTCGCCGCATACCCCGCGAGGTCCACCGACTCCACGGCGAGGTCGTGCCGATCCTTGGTCACCGCGATCAGGTCCTCGAGCGCCTCCTGCCGGGACCCTCCCTCCGGCGCCTCCGGCCCCAGCAGAGGCCAGCCCTCCGTCTCGATCTCGGGGACCGGAACCCGCACGGGCGCCAGCAGCAACTCGAGCACGGTCCGGCTGTGGTGGCTGAGGCCGCGATGGCGCGGCCGCGGGTCGGAGCTCGAGAGCCGCGGGGCCAAGAGCGTCGGCATCCCGAGCGCGAGCGCCGCATGCGCCGTGGCGAGCGCCGCCACTCCCCCGTGCCCGAGCCTGCTGGCAGAGCCGAGGATGCCGGGCCCTGGCCCGGCGACGCACGCGTCCCACCCGAGCACCCTGGCCGCCGCGTCAATCCCGCCCGCGACGCTGATCGCCTCGTGCTCGCCGCCGTACGCCGCTCCGGCCGTGACGTACCCGGCGAGCAGGCCGCGCTCCCGAAGGTCCGCCACGTCCCTCGACAGGCCGCCCGGAAGCGCGCCGCCCGGCGTCTGCAGGAACCCGATTCGGAGATCGTCGCGAGCCTGCGCCGAGGCCCAGAGCACCGGCGCGAGCTGGCCGTGCAGGTGCACCACGAGAACCGGCATCGCAACCGCCTCGGCGTCCTCGGCGTGCAGTTCCGGCTCGAGCGGCGCCACGGCATGCTGAAGTGACGTGTAGTTCAGCTTCATCACGTGTGAGCCGGCGGCGCCCGGCGCCTCGAGCCCGCGCGTCAGGTTCACGTGCACCACGTCGAAGCCGCCAGAGCCCAGCCCGAGGTCGAGCGCCTCGGTGTTCACGATCACCTCGTCGCCCGTCCGGACCTCGCCGACCAGCGCCTCGTCGGCCCAGGCGCTCCGCCGCTCGCCCTCGACCTCGACCGTCAGCGGGTCCTCGGAGACCACCGTGCCGCGACGCAGCTTGAGCGTCATGCCGAAGTCCCGTCCCCCGCCGCAAGCTCACACAGCGCTTGGCAGACCGCGAGCATCTCGGCGATCCGCGCCGACGCGACGCTCTCGCTCGACGTGTGGTTGGCCTCGGTGCCGTTTGCGAGGAGCACGCTCTCGAACCCCTGCGCGATCAGCGCATTGGCATCGCTGCCGCCGCCCGTCGCCGTCTCCCGCGGCTCGATCCCGCAACGCGTCAGCGCCTCCCGTGCGAGCCGCACGGACCGCGCGCTCGACGGCAGGCGATAGCCGCGGAACATCTCGATCACGTCCACGTCCACGTCGCACCCCACCTCGGTCGCAGCCCAGGTACAGGCGTCGACGAGGCCCGCCGTCGCGCTTGCCGCCTTCGCGTCGTCGATGCTCCGCGCCTCAGCCTCGAGCCGGCATTCCCCGGCGACCACGTTCGACGCCGTGCCGCCGCGGATCACACCGACGTTCGCGGTCGTCTCGTCGTCGAGCCGGCCCAGCCGCATCGCGCTCACCGCGTGCCCCGCGGCCGTGATCGCGTTGCGACCGTCCTCGGGCCGAATCCCGGAATGCGCCTCGATCCCCTCGAACTCGGCGACGACCCGGTTGTAGGTGGGCGCCGCGGTGATGATCTCGCCGATCGGCGTCGCGTGGTCGAGGACGAATCCGAACGGCGAGCGGAGCGCCGAGACATCGAGCTCCTTCGCGCCGCGAAGGCCGTCCTCCTCGGCCACGGTGAACACGAGCTCGAGCCCGACGGGAGGCGGGCCTGTCTCGACCGCACGCGCCGCCAGCTCGACCAGCACCGTGACGGCGGCCTTGTTGTCGGCCCCGAGGATCGTCTCCCCGGCGCTGCGAAACACCCCGTTCAAGAGCTCCACCTTCACCGGTTCTGAGTGCGGAACCGTGTCGAGGTGGGCGAAGAACGCTGCGTGGCCCTCGCCTCGGCCGGGCACCCGCGCGATCAGGTTGCCGGCGCCGGCACGGGCGGGACCGGCCGCGCCGTCCTCCTGCGCCTCGACCCCGAGGCCACGAAGCTCGGCCAGCACGTCGTCCGCGACCGCACGCTCGCTCCCGGTCGGGCTCGCGATCTCGCAGAGCCGGACGAACCGGTCGAGCAGGCGGTCGTCGGCCACGGCCGGTGGCTACGACGCGAGGACGAGGTGACAGAGCCCGGGCACGCCCCCGTGCTCGACGATCAGCGGCTCGATCCTCTCGCGCACCGCGATCCGCACGGATTCGCGCTCGTCCTCGTCAAGCGCGTCAAGGGCAGCGGCCAGCGGTGCCGACAGCTCCGTCACCAGCGCCCAGTGTCCGTCGGCGCCGTCGTACTCCCAGCTGAACTCGAACTGCTCGATCTCGGGCTCGGCGAATCCCGCCCCCACGACCAGCTCCGTGATTCGCGCCGTGTCACCCATCGCGAACATCCCCGGCGCTCCGGGCTCGGGCGGCGGGACGTGGCCGCGCGAGACCATCTCCATCACCGGGATCGCCGCCCAGGGGTTCCGCTCCGGAGGCCCCCAGACCGCGAAGCTCAGGTGGCCGCCGTTGCGAAGGACGCGCCGGGTCTCCGTGAGCGCGAGCCCGGGATCCGCCATCAGCATGTAGCCCCAGCGGCTGACCACGCCGTCCACGGACGAGTCCTCCAAATCCATCCGCTCGGCGTCGAGCACCCGGTACTCCACGTTCCCGAGGCCGCGGGCCTCGCCCACCCGCCGGGCTTCCTCGACCATCGGCCGGGCAAAGTCCGTGGTGATCAGCTTCCCGTCGGCGCCGACCCGCTCCGCCGCGAGGAAGCCAGTGTCTCCGGTGCCCGCCGCGACGTCGAGGATCGTCTCACCCAGTTTCGGATCGAGGCGATCGATCAACCGGCGGCTGATCGGCTCCGTCTGCCCCCACAGGTACGCGCGGTGGCGCGCCCAGGGTCCCGCGTTCTCGTCCCACCTGGACTGCGACTCCGAGCGGTACTGATCGAGATCGACCACAGGGCGACGATACTGGCCGGGCTACGCCTCGCGGCGAACGCGCACGTCGCCGGCCTCCGCGCCTTCCTCGGCGGCGGTTTCCTCGGTGGCCGGCCCCTCGCCCCGCTCGGCGGCGCGGCTCGCAGCCGCCCCGACGAAGTCGCGGAACAGCGGCTCCGGCCTCGTGGGACGCGAGTTGAACTCCGGGTGAAACTGGGAGGCGACGTAGAACGGGTGGTCGGGCAGCTCGATCATCTCGACCAGGCGCTCGTCCGGCGACGTGCCTCCGGCGACCAGGCCCTCGTCCTCGAGCCGGCGGCGCAATTGGTTATTCACCTCGTAGCGGTGGCGGTGGCGCTTGTAGATCACGCCCTCGTCGGCGAAGATCGCGCGCGCCTTCGTGCCCTCGTGGAGCTTCACCGGGTCGGCCCCGAGGCGCATCGTCCCGCCCATGTCCGAGACCTCCTTCTGCTCGGGCAGGAGGTCGACGACCGGGAAGGGGGTCTCGGGGTCGAACTCGGTCGAGTTCGCGCCCGCCATCCCGCACACGTTGCGGGCGAACTCGGCGACAGCGATCTGCATCCCGAGGCAGATCCCCAGGTACGGGATCTCGCCGTCCCGCGCGATCCGCGCGGCCTCGATCTTGCCCTCGATCCCACGCTCGCCGAAGCCACCGGGGATCAGGATGCCGTCCGCCCACTCGGCGATGCCGTCGGCGTTGAACTCCTCGGAGTCGACGAGCTCGACCTCGACGTTGACGCCGTGGTGGTAGCCGCCGTGGTGGAGCGCCTCGACCACGGACTTGTAGGCATCGACGAGCTGCACGTACTTTCCGACCAGCGCGATCCGGACCGTCCTCTCGGACGCGTCGGCGCGGCGGATCAGGTCCTCCCACTCGCCGAGCTCCGGCGCCGGCGCCTCGATCCCGAAGTGGTCGAGCACCAGGTCGTCCGCGCCCTCGGCGCGCATCACCAAGGGCACCTTGTAGATGTTGTCGACGTCGCGGGCCGAGAGCACCGCGTCCTCGTGGACCGACCCGAACAGGGCGATCTTGCGGCGGATGTCGCGGTCGAGGCCCTTCTCCGAGCGGCAGACGAGCGCGTGCGGCTGGATGCCGATCCGGCGCAGTTCGTTGACCGAGTGCTGGGTCGGCTTGGTCTTCAGCTCGCCGGCGTGCCCGATATACGGCACGAGGGTGAGGTGGATGAACATGCAGCGCTTCGGGCCCAGCTCCGAGTAGAGCTGGCGGATCGCCTCGAGGAACGGCAGGGACTCGATGTCGCCGACGGTGCCGCCGATCTCCGTGATCACGAAGTCGACAGCCTGCGACTCGGCGACGATCAGGATCCGCTGCTTGATCTCGTCGGTGATGTGCGGGATCACCTGTACGGTCGCGCCGAGGTAATCGCCGCGACGCTCGCGCCGGATCACCGAGTTGTAAACGGCGCCCGCGGTGACGTTCGAGGCTCGCGAGGTGTTCTCGTCGGTGAAGCGCTCGTAGTGGCCGAGGTCGAGATCGGTCTCGGCGCCGTCCTCGGTGACGAAGACCTCGCCGTGCTGGAACGGCGACATCGTCCCCGGGTCGACGTTGATGTACGGGTCGAACTTCTGGAGCTGGACCCGGAAGCCGCGCGAGACGAGCAGGCGACCGATCGAGGCCGCGGCGATTCCCTTGCCCAACGACGAGACGACGCCGCCGGTGACAAAGATGAACTTCGTCTCCCCGGGCTTCAAATCGTCTCAGTGCCGCTAACCAACTCTGCCGAGCGAGTCTAGAGCCCGCAGTGGCGGAACGCGCTCGATCGTTTCCGAAATCGACCGGAACTCCGCGTAGATCGTGAGCGCGGCGACGATGGCGAGCGCCACCAGCCTGCCCGTCTCGTCGAGCGTCTCGAGCATCGCGACCCCCGCCAGCGCGCCGATCAGGTTCGAGCCGGTGTCGCCCAGCATCGCCCGCTCGCGCAGGGTGAACCACCCCACCACGAGGACCGGCCCGACGAACACCCCAACGAGCTCGAGCGGCTCGACCGTGGTGCCGCCGATGCAGAGCCCCGCGAGGAGGGCCACGAACACCTTCTCGACGCGTCCCGGCCGCAGGTCGAGCAGGTTGAACAGGTTCGTGGCGAGCAGGAGGAGCGCCAGGTCCGCGACGTAGTCGAATCCCTCCTGGCCGCGGCCCGACGCCGCATAGGCCGCCAGCGCGAGCGCGCCGACCGCCTTGATCGCCCCGGTCGAGAAGCGTCCTTCCAGGACCGCCCGCGCGTGGCCGCGCCAGCCTCGCGCGGTGTCGGCGGCAGCCCCACGGCCGAGCGCGTCGTCCAGCAGCCCCAGCATCGCCACCCCGAGCACATAGACCGCCCAGCGGCGCAGCTCCGGGTCGAGCAGGTCGAGGTCGGCGCGGTCGTCGAGCACCGCGAGCGGCGCGAGTGCCAGGAGCGAGCAGGCGATCAGCACGGCGCCGGCGGGGAACGCGACCTCGCGGCCGCGGAAGTTCGTCCGCACCAGGCCGGACCGCGCCATGTCGCTCAGCCAGGGCCCGGCGAAGACAGCGGCCAGGGCCGCCGAGAGCACCAACCCCGAGAGCATCAGTTCGCGCCCGTCTCCGTGGTTGAAGGATCGATCAGGTCGGGTAGCAGGCTGTCGGCCGTTTCCTTGACGCCGTAGCTGCCGTCCGCCCCGTCGAGCGCCAGGACCAGGGCGACCTTGCCGGGCAGCTGGTCGATGTTGTCGACGCTGGCCAATCCCTGCGAGTCGAAGAACTCGATCGAGGACGGTTCGGTGTCCTCGCGCTCG
Source organism: uncultured bacterium (assembly GCA_963753385.1). GTDB lineage: Bacteria > Actinomycetota > Thermoleophilia > Solirubrobacterales > 70-9 > JALZKA01. The sequence continues at coordinate 700,981 of CAVWCC010000008.1, read as the reverse complement.
GCGCCGACGACCCGCACCCCGGCGTCGACCAGCCCCCGGATCAGCCCGACCTCGAGCTGCTCCGTCTCCTCCGCCTCCCGCCCGCTGAGCTCCGCGGGCCGTGACCGAGCGATGACCACGCCATCGAGGCCCTGCGGGTTGCCCGAGAACTCGGACATCAGGGTCGAGATCAGCTCCGACGGCAGCTCGCCCCCGCCCGCCAGCAACCGCCCCGCACGCTCGGCTGCGAGCTCGACCGCGCCATCGTCGCGACGCTCGCTCGAGCTCAGAAGCTGTTCCGTGAGCGCGTCGGCATCGGGCGGCTCCTGGACGCTCCCGACCAGGGTCAACGTGCCGCCGGCCGGTTCGAGGGCCCCCTCGACGTCGTCCCGCATCGTTGTCGTGTCGATGTCGCCAAGGCCGATCAGCGCGAACTCCTCCGCTGCGAGCCGGTCCGCCATCACCGCCGGCGCGAGTTCGGCCGAGAACCGCTCCTCGAACGCCAACTCGTCGCGGAGGTCTGCGTTCTCGGCCCGAACCTGGTCGAGATCCGAGCTGAGGTCCTCCTCGAGCCGGTCCGCCGCACCGGAGATGACGTCGCTTCCGAGGGAGGCGCCGATCAGGATCCCCACCGCCAGCGCGATGAAGACCGCTGCCAGCGAGGCGACGTGATAGCGCGACGAGTATCCCATCAGAGATAAGCCCTTACCAGGGGGGCCAAATTTGTTTCGCGCCTTCCGTCGCTCATCAAATACCCAGCAGAATCTCGATCTTGAGCCAGAGTCGGTCCGCGAGCTCGCTCAGCGGATCCGACACGAGGACCACGATCAGCATGAGCAGGACGGCGACTCCCAAGAAGAGCCAGATCAGGCGCCCCGAGATCCCCGGGTTGTAGAGACGGCTCACGCCCTTGGCGTCGACCAGGCGATCGCCGATCCGCAGACGCGTCAGGAACGTGGACGACATGCCGGCACGGTTCTTGTCGAGGAACTCGACCAGGTTGAACTGCGCGCCCACGCTCACGATCAGCTCGGCGCCGTTCTCGTACGCGAGCAGCATGGCGACATCCTGGCTGGTGCCGATCGCCGGAGCGACCAGGTGATCGACTCCCATGGCCTCGAGCCGCTCGGAGCCCGGCGCGCGCCCGTCGCTGTACGCGTGGACGATCACTTCGGCGCCCGAGCGCAGCGCGGCGTCGCTCGCGGAGTCCATGTCGCCCAGGATCACGTCCGGCTCGAGCCCCTCCTCGAGGAGCGCGTCGGCGCCGCCGTCGACGCCGACCAGCACCGGGCGCACGTCGTGGATGTAGGCGCGGAGCGTGCGCAGGTCGCTGCGGTAGGTCGTGCCCCGGACGACGATCAGGACATGGCGGTCTTGAAAGCTGGTCTGAGTGCGCGGGAGCTGGAACTCGCCCGCCAGGAGCTCGCCCTCCTCGCGGACGTGCTCGGCGGTGTTGGCCGCGAAGTCGGCGATCGCCATGTCGATCCGCGCCCGCTGCCGCGCGTGCGCCTCCTCGAGCCGAGCCAGGACGAGCCGCTCCCCGCGAGCCACGACGTCCGTCCCCCGCCGGATCGCCCCGCCCGCGATCGTGAGCTCATCACCGTCGCGGAGCTCGTCGAACAGGGGCGCCCCGGGGGCGTCGATCAGGCAGATGCCCGCCCGCACCAGCACGAGCGGCCCGGGGTTCGGGTAGCGGTCCGTGGAGGACCGCGACAGGTTGACGACGGCGCGCACGCCCGACGCGACCAGGTCCTCGGCCGCGATCCGGTCGATGTCGGCGTGGTCGATGACCGCAACGTCCTCGGGGCCGAGCCGCTTCACCAGCTCCTTCGTCCGGCGTCCAAGCCGCGCACGGCCGCTCACCGGGGCTGAGGCGGGCTCGAGGTCAGTCGCGCCACGAAGAAGCGACCGGGCACGGGCGCGGGCACGTGCTCTCAGCGGTTGGCGAGCCATCCGAGGGCCCGATTATGGCGGGCATTTGATGAGCGACTCTGTCGCGAAACGAACTTTGCCCCCCCGTAGGGGCGTGTTACGCAGCCAACAGCTCGCGGGCGTGGTCGGTCGCGGTCGCGTCGTCGCGCTCGGCGCCGAGCATCCGGACGATCTCGGCGACCAGCTCCTCGCCCGCCACGGCCTCGACCGCGGCCACCGTCGCGCCGCCGGCGACGCGCTTCGTGATCCGGAAGTGCGTGCCCGCCTGGGCAGCGACGTGCGGGAGGTGGGTGATGCAGAGCACCTGGCCGCCTGAGGCGAGCTCGCGCAGGCGCTCGCCCACCGCCCGCGCCGTCGCGCCGCCAACCCCGGCGTCGATCTCGTCGAAGACGCGCGTCGCGCCCCCGCCGCCACCGCCGAGCCCCGACAGGGCGAGCATGATCCGCGAGAGCTCGCCGCCCGAAGCCGCGTCCCTGAGCGGCGAGACCGGCATTCCCGGATTGGTGGCCACCCGCAGCTCGATCGACTCGGCTCCGCTGGCCGCGAATCCGGCCTCGGCCGGCTCGAGCACGACCTCGAGGCGAGCGCCATCCATCGCCAGGCCGGCCAGCGCGCCGGCGACCGCCTGCTCGAGTTGCGGGGCGGCGCGGCGCCGGGACTCAGTCAGCGCCTTCGCCAGCTCCGCCCGGGCGTCGCGGGCCGCGGTGATGCGCGCCTCGAGCGCCTCGGCGAGCTCCGCGGCTCCCGCCAGCCGGTCGATCTCGGCCCGGCAGCGCTCCGCGTGGGCGAGCACGGCCTCGATCGTGCCCCCGTGCTTGCGCTCCAGCCGCTCGATCGCCTCGAGCCGCTCCTCGAGCGCCTCAAGCCGGCCCGGCTCCGCCTCGACGCCGTCGGCGTAGGAGCGCAGCTCGCTCGCCAGGTCGGACAGCTCCAACATGGCCGCAGCGGCCCGCATCGCGAGGGCGTCGAGACGCTCGTCGACACCGGCGACGGCCGACAGCGCGGCCTCGGTCACGCCCATACCCGCGAGGGCGCCCCCCTCGTCGTCGTCGCCTCCCGCGACACCCTGCAGCGCCCCCGCCGCAGCCCCTCGGAGCGCCTCCGCGTGGCGCAGCCGCTCGCGCTCGGCACCGAGCTCGCCGCGCTCGGCGGGGTCCGGAGCGGCGGCTTCGATCTCCTCGAGCTCGAAGCGCATCAGGTCGAGGTCGCGCTCGCGCGTGCCCTCCCGCTCGCGGAGATCCTCGAGCTCGCGTTCCGCGGCACGCGTCTCCGCGTGGGCCTCGCGGTAGCGCTCGCGCAGCGCGAGGTGCTCCGGTCCGGCGAACCCGTCGAGGACGTCGAGCTGCGCGGAGGCGATGGTCAGCCGACGGTGCTCGTGCTGACCGTAGAACGCGAGCAGGCGCGAACCGAGCGCGCGCAGGTCCGCGACGTTGGCGGAGCGGCCCTGGACGTAGGCGCTCGTGCGGCCACCTGCCGAGACGCGCCGCCCAAGGATCAGCTCGTCGGCCCCCTCGGGCAGGCGCTCGCGAAGCTCCTCGAGCTCAGCGTCCGCGAGCAGGCCGTCGGGCAGCTCGAAGACGCCCTCCACGTAGGCCTCGGAGGCACCGGGGCGGACGATCTGCGCCCGCGCGCGGCCGCCCATCAGCAGATCGAGCGAGTGCGCCAGCACCGTCTTGCCCGCACCCGTCTCCCCGGTGATCGCGTTCAGGCCCGGCCCGAGGCGCAGCTCGGCGCGCTCGATCAGGAGCAGGTTCTCGATGCGAAGCTCGAGCAGCATTCGCGCTACTGGATAGCGGTCGGGGCCGACGGATTCGCCCCGGCCGCCCCCCGCCGGGACCCCGTCAGCGGGCCAGCGAGCCGAACTTGTCCGCGATCCGCTGGTAGAAGTTCGCGCCCGCGGGCTGCGCCAGGCGACCGACGTTGTCGCGGAATCTGATCTCGGTCTCATCGCCGCTCGCCAACTCAGCCACGTACTCGCCGTCGACGACGAGGGCGACCGGCTCGCGGCCGGCGGCGTTGCGCACGTAGAGCACGTCGTCAGGGGCAACGACGAGCGGGCGCGCGGTGAGGGTGTGCGGCGCGATGAAGCTCACGACATAGCCCTCCACTCCCCACGCCAGGATCGGCCCCTGGTTCGCCAGGTTGTAACCAGTCGAGCCGGCGGGGGTGGCGGCGACCAGCCCGTCACAGCGGACGTGCCCGACCTCCTGCCCGCCGAGCCGGAACGCCAACTCGGCGACTCGCCCGTGCGGGCGCCGGTGGAACGAGACGTCGTTGAGCGCGATCCGGGTCGCGCTTGGCGCCCCGACTTCCAGCGCCGGGAGCGACATCACCTCGAAGTCACCGACGACCGCGCGGGCAAGCCCGTCCTCGAGCTCGTCGGTGTCGGCCGCCGCGAGGAAGCCGATCGTCCCGAAGTTGATCCCGAACACCGGCACCGTCGAGTTCGCGTGCTCCCGAAGCGCCTTGAGGATCGTCCCGTCGCCGCCCAGAACCAGACACAGGTCGGGCTCCCCGGACAGATCCTCCATCGCTCCCACCCCCGAAGCTGCCTCGCCGTGCTTCGCGCGCTCCTCGGCCGAGGCGACCAGCGCGACGCCGCCGCCGCGCGCCGCCTTCACCGCGGCCTGAACCGCAGCGCCGGTCTGCTCCGGCTGCATGTGCGTGAGCAGCGAGATCGTCTGCGGCTTCAGGGCTCGACCTCCAGGACAGCGGCCTCGATCTCCGCAGCGTTCATCCCGGCGCCCGACCTCGCCGCCCACACGAACGTCTCGCGGTTTCCCCTGGGGCCCGGGAGGCCCGACGACGCGAAGCCCCGCACCGGCAGGCCGAGGTCCGCGGCCGCGCCCGCGACGGCGAGCAGGGCCTCGCGCCGGTCGGCGGCGTCCCGCACCACCCCGCCCTTCACCCGGTTGCGCCCCAGCTCGAACTGCGGCTTCACCATCGCCAGGATCTCCGCGTCCGTGGCCACCGCGCCCGCGACCGCGGGCAGGATCTTCGCAAGTGAGATGAACGAGACGTCCACCGTCGCCAGCGAGGGCTCGAACGGGAGGTCGCCCGGCAGGATGTCGCGGGCGTTCATCCGCTCGATCGCGTGCACGCGCTCGTCCTGGCGAAGGCCCCAGTCAAGCTGTCCGTGGGCAACGTCGAGGGCGATCACACGGCTCGCGCCCCGCTGGAGCAGGCAGTCGGTGAACCCTCCGGTCGAGGCGCCGACATCCAGGCAATCGCGCCCGGTGACGTCGATGCCCAGCGCATCGAGCGCGTTGGCGAGCTTGACGCCGCCGCGCGAGACGTAGTCGCGGCCGGGATCCAGGCTGAGCTCGACCGCGGGGTCGATCAGCTCGCTCGGCTTCGCCACGCGCTGCCCGCCCGCGCCGATCCGCACGCGCCCCGCCCGGATCGCGTCGGCCGCGCTGGCGCGCGAGCGGGCGAGGCCGCGCTCGGCGATCACGGAGTCTGCCCGGCGGCGGCTCACGGAGGGAAAGTACCGTCAGTGACAAGCCAAGTGGTAGATCGCGAGTGTGATGGGCATCACACATGCATCGCACATACGTTCGTACCATTCCTCGTGCGATGACCATCTTCCGGTACATCCCGCTCTCCGTCCACGCGGGCCTCGAGACGCTCGCCGGCCCCGCGGTCATGGTCGCCCCGTTCCTGCTCGGCTTCGGGCAGGCCGCGACGGTGATCAGCGTGGTGGTCGGCGTCCTCCTGATCGGTCTCGCGCTGCAGATCCCCGGCCCCCAGCGCTCGATCTCGCTGTCCTCGCACGCGGGCTTCGACTACGCGCTCGCGACCTTCGCGATGGTCGCAGGCCTCGCCGTCGGCATCACGACCGGCGCCTGGGAGCCAACAGTCTTTCTGGTCGGCATCGGCGCCGCACTGGTCGCACTGGCCGCTTCAACGCGGTTCAGCGCGCCCCGCGGAGCCTGAGTACCGCCGACCCACCTCCAACAACACACATATCTCTCCTCCCTGTACCCGAGACGCCCCGCGAAGTGCGGGGCGTTTCGTTTGTGGCTTGAACAAGCCGTTTTGCCTGATTCGAGGGGTCGGGTGGGAGGCCGGAGGCGTGTCCGCGTCGCGGGGGAACCCGGGTCGGAGCCTTCGTCGTCTTTCTCCCCTGGCCGACCGCTCACGACGGTATAAGTGACGGCGTCGACTAAGGAGGGTCTCGTGGAACCGTGGGATCGGCGAAGGAACTGGGCGGCGATCGCGGCGTTCACCCTCATCGGCGTCCTGACGATCGCTGAGATGGTGGATGAGGGTGCGAGCGCCTGGGATTGGATCGTGGTCGGCGTGTGTGTGATCTTCATCGTCCAGGCGTACTCGCGGCTGCGGGGGTAGTCGAACTCGGTTACTGGGCGCCGGCTCCGAGCCCGCGCCGATTCCGAAGCGATCCTGAATCGCGAGATACTGCGTCGGCGATGTCGGGGGAGAACATGGAGATCGTGCGGCAAGGCGTCGATGCGATGAACCGACGGGACGCGGACGCGTTCCTGGACGGCACCGATGATCGTGTCTTCCTCGCCTTGCGTTTCGCCGCACGTGGCAGCGGCGGTGGGGCCGAGACAGAGCTCCACGTTTGGCCGATCCTCTGGTTCGTTGACGGCAAAATTCAAAGGCGTCAGGTGTTCCGCGAGAGGGCCGAAGCCCTCGAAGCCGCCGGGCTCGAGGAATAGGAGATGTCGCAGCAGAACGTGGAAACGATCCGCCGCATGTACGAGCGCTGGCTCGAGGATGACGCGGCCGTGTTCGAGGCCTTCGACGACGAGATCGAGCTCCACCCCGACCCCGCGGCCGATTGGGTGGGGGTCAACGACGTCTACCGAGGCCACGACGGCGTCCGTGCCTACATGGCCCAGGTCTACGACGCCTTCGAGGACTATCGCCCGGAGGTCGAGGAGCTGATCGATGCGGGCGACAAGGTCATCACGCTTGCGATCGAGCACGGTCGCGGCAGAAGCAGCGGCGCAGTCGTCGAATCGCGGCGTACGGCCCACGTCTGGACGATGCGGGCGAGCAGGGCGGTTCGCCTTGACCTCTACCTGGACCGAGCGAAGGCCCTCGAAGCCGCCGGCCTGCGGGAGTCGGCGATGTCCGGGGAGAACGTCGAGAAGGTGCTCCGTCGGGCGTATGAAGCGTTCAGTCGCGGCGACTTCGATACCGCGATCGAAATCGCCCATCCCCAGATCGAGTTCGTCCGCGCGGGGGGTCAAGCCCCCGTTACGGGCGCGGGGGCATTCCGCGCCTGGATGGAGCCAGACGCCCTCGTGGACTCTCGGATCGAGCCGCTTGAGTTCCACAGAAACGGCAACAAGGTCCTGGTTCGCCAGTTCAACCGGGCTCGTGGCGCAGGCAGCGGGATAGTGCTGGAGCAGGAAGTCTGGGCGGTTTGGACGCTGGACGAGAACGGCCTCGCCACGCGCGTGGAGGGCTTCATGGGTCATGAGAGGAATGAAGCCTTCGAAGCCGCCGGGCTTGAGGGGTAGGCGATGTCGCAGGAGACTCTCGAACAGCTCTACAGGCGGGGGATCGGCGCGGTCAACCGGGGCGACATTGAGGGGTTCCTCGCGACCGTCCACCCCGACGTGGAGTTCACCTCGCTGATCGCGGAGGCCGAAGGCGAGACCTTCCACGGGCACGATGGGGTGCGGCGGTGGTGGCACGAGGTCGTCTTGCCGCTCGGTGGCCTCCATGGCGAGCCCGAGGAGGTTCGCGACCTCGGTGACGTCGTGCTCGTACGGGTCGTGGCCACATATCGCCCACGGGGGGTCGAGGTGCGGCAGACGATTTGGAACGTCGTCCGCTACCGGGACGGGACTGCGATCTGGTGGAAGTTCTTCCGCACCGAGGACGAGGCCCTCGAAGCCGCCGGGCTGCGGGAGTCGGACACCGGTCACGAGGTATCCCCATAGGACGCTGCTAGGTCCTGTCGCAGGACGCCCGGGGTGTAGTACGGGGTGAGCTCGCGGTCTCGGATCCGCCAGACCTTGCCCTGGAAGCGACCTGGAGCGTCCGTGGCCTCGAGCCAGAGCGGGGCGTTTCGTTTGTACCGAGTCCGGGTCTAACCTGACCTCGTGGCGAACTCGACCCGGACGCTGCGAACCGCGATCACCGACTCCATCGCCGACCGTCCGTTCTCGATCGAGCTCTGGGACGGTTCGAGGATCGAGGCGACCCGCGATGGGCCCGTCGTGCGCCTGCGCTCGCCGCGGGTGCTGGGTCACATCCTGCGGGCGCCGGGCGAGCTGGGGATCGGCCGCGCGTACGTCTGCGGTGACCTCGAGGTGGACGACCTCGACTCGACGCTCGGCCTGCTCGGTCGCTGGCGCGCACCGTTGACCGCCCGCCAGAAGGCCGCGCTGCTCATCGCCGCCGTTCGCGCCACCGGACTTCGTCGCCTCCCCGCGCCGCCGGCTGCCGAGCTACGACCGAGCCGCGAGCGCCACTCCCAGCGCCGCGACGCCGTCGCGGTCCGCCACCACTACGACGTCTCGAACGAGTTCTTTGCCCTGTTCCTCGACGAGTCGATGACCTACAGCTGCGCGCTGTTCGAGACGGGCGACGAGACGCTCGAGGAGGCCCAGTCCGCCAAGCTCGACCTCGTCTGCCGCAAGCTCGATCTGCAGCCGGGTATGCGGGTCCTCGACATCGGCTGCGGATGGGGCAGCTTCGCAATTCATGCGGCGCGCGAGTATGGCGTCGACGTCCTGGGGATCACCATCTCCCCCGCCCAGGTCGAGCTGGGTCGCGAGCGCGTCGCCGCTGCCGGGCTCACCGACCAGGTGGAGCTGAGTGATCTCGACTATCGCGACCTGGGCGAGGACTCGTTCGACGCGGTCGCCAGCATCGGCATGGTCGAGCACGTCGGCGAGTCGCAGATCGACCAGTACGCGGCGCAGGTGGCACGGGTACTGAGGCCCGGCGGACGGGTCCTGAACCACGGGATCGCCCATGTTCCGCCTCAGCCGAAGGGAGCGCACATCGGCGGGCCGTTCTCGGACCGCTACGTCTTCCCGGACTCCGAGGTCCTCAATCTCTCGCGGATGCAGCTCGCCTTCGAGCGGGCGGGCCTCGAGTCGCTCCACATCGAGAACCTGCACCTCGACTATGCCCAGACACTCCGGCACTGGGCATCCCGGCTGGACGAACACCTGGAGGAAGCCGAGCGGCAGGTGGGCGCCGAGCGGCTGCGGGTCTGGCGCCTCTACCTCCGCGCGGCCCGGAACAGCTTCGAGACCGGACAGAACGCCGTCTACCAGATGCTCTGCTCGCAACCGCTGACGGCGGCGGTCAGCGCGCGACGCGCTCGCGTGCTCCAACCGGACTGAGGCGTGTCGTTTGCATTGCGGGAATGTTGCGGTTAGGCTCGCCGCGTGGACCGCAGCCGGGTCACACCGATCGGGGTACTCGAGGGGCTTCCAGAGGAGGAGCTCGACGCCGTAGCGCGCCATGCGAACGAGCGTGAGTTCTCAGTGGGCGACACGCTGATGACCGAGGGCGACTTCGGTTTCGCGCTCTACCTGATCGAAGAGGGTTCGGCGGACATCGTGGCCCAAGGCGAGAAGATCGCCGAGGCCGGGCCGGGCGACGTCGTGGGCGAGGTCGCCGTCCTCGCGGGCCGGCGCAACGCTTCCGTCCTCGCGACCTCTCCAGTGCGCGCAATCGAAGTATTCAAGCGCGACGCCTGGGCACTCGAGAGCGAGGCGCCCGAAGCCACGCGCCGTCTCCGGTCGGCGATGGAGGGGCACATCCCGCAGGAAGACGCGGAGCAGCCGCCGGCCTAGCGCGTCGTGCGCTCGCGCGCCCCGAGCGCGGCGAGCACGCGCTCGGCGACCGCCGCCCCCGTCAGCCCGACCTCCTCGTGCAGGAGCGCGGGCTTGCCGTGGGTGACGTAGCGGTCGGGCAGGCCGACCCGCACGACGCGGGCTCGGTCTGAGCCGGGGCCGATCGTGTCCTCGAGGTGCTCGAGCACCCCCGAGCCGAACCCACCCATCACCACGTTGTCCTCGATGGTCACCAGAAGCTCGTGGTCCGCGGCGAGCCGGTTGATCAGCTCGGTGTCGAGCGGCTTGGCGAACCGGGCGTCGGCGACGGTCGCGCTGATCCCGTGCTCGGCCAGCTCGTTGGCGGCATCCAACGCGATCTTGGTGCCGAACCCGTAGCCGAGGAACGCAACTCGCTCGCCGGGGCGCAGGGTCTCACCCGTCCCGATCGGGAGCAGCTCGGCGTGCTCGGGCAACGGCACGCCGATCGCGGCCCCGCGGGGGTAGCGCAGCGCGATCGGCCCCCGATGCTCGAGCGCGGTGCGGAGCATGTGCACGAGCTGGGCCTCATCGCGCGGCGCCATCAGGACGACGTTCGGGAGGCAGCGGAAGTAGGAGATGTCGAAGGCCCCGTGGTGCGTCGGGCCGTCGTCGCCGACCAGGCCCGCGCGGTCCATCGCGAAGGTGACGTCGAGCTCCTGGAGGCACACGTCGTGGACGATCTGGTCGTAGGCGCGCTGGAGGAAGGTCGAGTAGATCGCGCACACCGGCTTCGCGCCCTGGATCGCGAGACCGGCGGCCAGGAGCACCGCGTTCTGCTCGGCGATCCCGACGTCGTAGTACTGCTCCGGAACCTCGTCGAGGAGCTTCTGGAGGCCGGTGCCGCCGGCCATCGCGGCGGTGATGCCGAGCACCGTCTTGTCGCGCTTGGCCTCGGCCACGAGGGCGTCGGCGAAGACCTGCGTGTACTGCGGCGCCACGGTCGGTGGCTTCGGCTCGGGCGCCGGCTTCGCGTCCTCGTACTCGGGCCGGGTGAGCGGCGTGCCGACCGGTGACTTTTTCGGCGCCGGCGCCCGATCGACGATCGAACCGGGCTTCGCCGCATGCCACTTCTCCATGCCCTCGAGGCCGCCCTCCTCGGCGGCGGCGAACCCCTTGCCCTTCACGGTATGGATGTGGACGACGACCGGCCGGTCAGCGGCGAGCGCCTCGGTCAGCGCCTTGCGGAGCTCGGTGACGTCGTGGCCGTCCACCACTCCGACGTAGGCGAGGTCGAGCTCCTCGAACAGGAGGCCCGGTGCCCAGTAGGCCTTGACCGCCGCCTTGAGCTCCGGCCCCAGGCGCTCGATCCGCCGGCCGAGCCCCAGCGGTAGCTTCGTGAGCCGCGACTCGACGTCCTCGCGCGCCTGGTAGAAGCGGCGATTCAGGCGAACGGAGTTGAAGTAGCGGGAAAGCGCGCCGACGTTCGGCGAGATCGACATGCCGTTGTCGTTCAGGACGATGACGACGGGCGTCTGGAGGCCGCCGGCGTTGTGAAGCGCCTCGAAGGCGACGCCTCCAGTGAGCGCGCCGTCGCCGATCACCGCGACGACGTTGCCGTCCTCGCCGATCCCGTGCCGCATCGCCTCCTTAAGCCCGACGGCGTATCCGATCGAGGTCGAGGCGTGGCCCGCGCCCATGATGTCGTGCTCCGACTCGGCGATCGAGCAGAACGGCGCGAGGCCCTCGTACTGGCGGATCGTTTCGAGCCGGTCGCGCCGGCCGGTGAGGATCTTGTGCGGGTACGCCTGATGGCCGACGTCCCAGAGGATCTTGTCGCGCGGCGATTCGAGCAGCGAGTGCAGCACAGTTGCCAGCTCGCAGGTGCCGAGGTTGGCGCCGAAGTGCCCGCCGATCTCACCGATCGTGTCGATGATCTGCTCGCGGACCTCCTGGGCGACCTGGGCGAGCTGCTCGTCTTCGAGCCCCTTGAGGTCGTCGGGGCCGTGGATCGAGTCGAGGAGCCTGGTTCTCGGTGTCTTGGTCGCTCATGTCTGGCGTGTGTGGATGAAGTCGGTGATCAGCTCGAGGTCGGCGGTGTCGCCCTCGATCCCGCCAAGCGCCTCGCGCGCCTGCGCGTGGGACTCCGCCGCGAGCTCCCGGGCCCGCTCGAGCCCGAACAGCGAGACGTAGGTGAGCTTTCCGTGCCGCTCGTCGGATCCATGTGGCTTTCCCAGCTCCGCGTCGCTGCCAGTGACATCGAGGATGTCGTCGACGATCTGGAACAGCACACCGAGCTCGTCGGCATAGCGCCGATACGAGATTGTGGCAGCCTCAGGCGTGCCTCGGAGGATCTGCGGGACGAGGACGCTGGCGGCGATCAACCGGCCCGTCTTGCGGGTGTGAAGCTCGCGAAGTGCGTCCGGGTCGACATTCATCTCCGTCGGCTCCTCCGCTTCGCGTCCGGGGCCGACGGGTCTCTGTGTTATGTCCATGTATTGGCCGCCGACCATCCCCTTCACCCCCGTTGCGCTCACCAGCGCGCGGAGCGCTGCGCTCACGTCGGCGGGCTCGCCCTCCTGCTCGGACAGGAAGAGGTTGATGGCCTCGGCGAACAGTCCGTCGCCGGCCAGGATCGCGATGTCCTCGCCGTACTTGACATGCGAGGTGGGCCGGCCGCGCCGGAGCTCATCGTCGTCCATCGCGGGGAGGTCGTCGTGGATCAGCGAGTAGGTGTGGATCAGCTCGATCGCCGCAGCCGCCGGCAGCACCGACGCCGGGTCGGCCCCGGCCGAGCGGCTGCTCGCGAGGCATAGGACCGGGCGCACCCTCTTGCCTCCGGCGAGCAGCGAGTAGCGCATGGCATCTTCGAGACCCGCCGTCGCGTCGGCGTCCGAGAACCGCAGGCCGTCCAGGTAGCCGTCGACGAGCTCGCGGAGCCCGTCGGGGTACTCGGACACCTACTCCCCGCCCGGCTCGGGCTCGCGCAGGGCGCGCTCGATCTCGTTTCCCGCCTGGCCAACCAGCTCGGCCGCCTCGCGCGCCAGCTCCTCGGCTCGCTCGTCCGAGACATCCTCCGCGCGAAGCTCGTCCGCGATCTCGTTCAGCCTCGAGGTCAGCTCGGCGAAGTCGGTCAAGGTGACACCCCGATCTCCTTGGCGGCGGCGCCGAGGATGCCGTTCACGAAGTCCGGCGCGTCGGCGCCGCAGAACTCCTGGGCCAGGTTCACCGCCTCGTCGATCGCGACCTCGACCGGCACGTCCTCGAGATCTCGCATCTCGTAGAGCGCGACGCGCATGATGCTGAGCTCGAGCGGGGCGATCCGATCGAGCGTCCAGCCGCGCGACAGTCGCGCAATCTCCTCGTCGAGCTCCGCCACCCTGGCCTCGACGCCCGCGGCCAGGTCACGCGTGAACGGCTTCGCGTCCGCCAGCAGCTCGTCGAGCGGGCGACCGGTCACCTTGTGCTGGTAGAGCGCGAAGACGGCGTCGCGGCGCTGGTCGGATCGGCGCATGGATGGAGCCTACGGCGTGCGGACGCCAGTCAGGCGCGGGAGACGTACTCGCCGGAGCGCGTGTCGACGCGGACCAGCTCGCCCTCGTCGATGAAGAGCGGGACCTGGATCTCGACCCCGGTCTCGAGCGTGGCGGGCTTGGTTCCGCCACCGGACGCCGTGTCCCCGCGCAGGCCCGGATCGGTCTTGGCGATCTTCAGGTCGACCGCGCTCGGTACCTGGACGCCGCTCGGGCGCTCGTCGACGTAGAGAAGCTCGATCGTGTCGTTGGGCTGCACCCACTTCATGTCATTTCCGGCCGCGTCCTTGTCGATCTCGGTCTGCTCGTAGGTGTCGACATCCATGAACACCGCGTGCTCCCCCGAGTCGTAGAGGTACTGCATGCGCCGCGTCTCGGTCCGGACCGGGCGGAACTTCTCGCCGGCGCGGAACGTCTTGTCGACGACGCTGCCGTCGTCGGCCTTGCGCAGCTTCGTGCGGACGAACGCGCCGCCCTTCCCCGGCTTCACGTGCTGGAACTCCATGATCCTGTACACGGTGCCGTCCACCTCGATATGGGCGCCGTTCTTGAACTGATTCGTCGAGATCACGGCGGCGAAGGGTAGCCGGGCGTCTGGCCCCGGTAGAGCTCGGCGACCGTGAACGCGAGGTCCAGCGACTGCAGGCGGTTGAGACGGGGGTCGCAGACGGTCTCGTAGCGCTGATGCAGGTCCTCCTCGGCTACCTCGTGCCCGCCGCCGACGCACTCGGTCACGTCGTCGCCGGTGAACTCGACGTGGACGCCGCCGGGGTGGGTGCCGAGCGAGCGGTGCACCTCGAAGAACCCGGCGACCTCGTCGAGCACGTGGTCCACGCGCCTGGTCTTGTGGCCGCTCGGCGCCTCGAACGTGTTCCCGTGCATCGGGTCGCAGATCCACGCGACGGGCGAACCGTGAGCGGTGACCTTCTCCACGAGCGGCGGCAGGAGGTCCCGGACCTTGTCGGCCCCCATGCGGGTGATGAACGTGAGCCTGCCCGGCTCGTGATCGGGGTTGAGTCGCTCGATCAGCGCGATGGCGTCGTCCGCCGAGGTCGTCGGCCCGAGCTTCACACCGATCGGATTGCGGACGTGGCGCAGGAACTCGACGTGCGCGCCCTCGAGCTGCCTGGTTCGCTCGCCGATCCACAGAAGATGCGCGGAGACGTCGTACGGAAGCCCGGTGCGGCTGTCGATCCGAGTCAGCGCCCGCTCGTATTCCAGGAGCAGCGCCTCGTGGCTCGAGTAGAGCTCGACGCCATGGAGCTCCTCCGGGTCGATGCCGCAGGCGTTCATGAACGCGAGCGCGCGGTCGATCTCGCCCGCGAGCTGCTCGTAGCGCTGCCCCGCCGGGCTCTCCGCGACGAAGTCCTGGTTCCACGCGTGCGCCTGGTGGAGGTCGGCGTAGCCGCCGTGCGTAAACGCCCGCGTGAGGTTCAGGGTCACCGCCGAGGAGTGATACGCCTGCAGCATCCTGGCCGGGTCGGGCCGGCGGGCGTCCGGGTCGAAGGCGAAGCCGTTGACGGCGTCGCCGCGGTACGCCGGCAGCTCGACGCCGTCCCGGGACTCGGTGGGCCGCGACCGCGGCTTCGCGAACTGGCCCGCCATGCGGCCGATCTTCACCACCGGGACGCTCGCCGCGTAGGTCAGCACGAGCGCCATCTGGAGCAGGGTCTCCAGCTTGGCGCGGACGGCGTTGGCGTTCGAAGCCGGCGAACGTCTCGGCGCAGTCCCCTCCCTGCAGCACGAACGCCTCGCCCCTTGCGACGGCCGCTAGGCGCTCCTTGAGCTGGTCGCACTCGCCCGCGAAGACCAGCGGCGGCTGCCCCGCGAGCTCGGCCGCCACCGTGCGCACGTGCGCGGGGTCGGGCCAGTCCGGCTGCTGGGCTGCTTCGAGCTCGCGCCAGGCGTCGAGGTCGCCGGGGATGGCCTCGGTCGTGCTCACGGCGTCGAAGGCTAGACGCTTGGACGCAGCGTGAGCGATGTCACGTTTTTCGGTTGAGGGGAGACGGAGGATCGGCAAGCAGTCTCAAGGGAAGGAGCATCATGGGAGCAGCGGAAGCGACGGTTGACGAGGCCCGGCTCGAGCAGGTCCTCGGACAGGCGGTAACGGACATGGGCGCGGCGATGAACGGCGCCCTGATCGCGATCGGAGGGCAGCTCGGCCTCTGGAAGGCGATGGCGGGCGCGGGCCCGCTGACCGCGGCGGAGATCGCCGAGCGCTCGGGCGTGGCGGAGCGCTACGTCCGTGAGTGGGCGGCGGCACAGGCGGCCAGCGGGTATCTCGAGTACGACGCCGACGGCGAGACGTTCACGCTCACCCCGGAGGTGGCGATGGCGTACGCCGACGAGGACAGCCCGGTGTTCCTGCTGGGCGGCTACAGCCTGATCGGGTCCGTGTACAAGGACCGCGACAAGCTGGCCGAGCGGTTCAGGGACGGCAAGGGGTTCGGTTGGCACGAGCACGATCCAGAGCTGTTCGTCGGCACCGAGCAATTCTTCCGCCCTGGTTACCGGACCCATCTGGTCGCCGAGTGGATCCCGACCCTGGAAGGGGTCGAGGAGAAGCTGAACGCGGGCGGCAAGGTGGCCGACATCGGCTGCGGCCACGGGATCTCGACCGCCCTGATGGCGAAGGCGTACCCGAACAGCACGATCAGCGGCTTCGACTACCACGACGCCTCGATCGGGCGGGCGGAGAGGATCGCGGAGGCCGAGGGAGTCGCTGGGAACACCGAGTTCGCGGTTGCGAGCGCGAAGGACTATCCGGGCGAGGGCTACGACCTCGTCTGTTTCTTCGACTGCCTGCACGACATGGGTGACCCGGTCGGGGCGATGACGCACGTACGCGAGACGATCGCCGACGACGGCTCGGTGATGCTTGTCGAGCCGTTCGCGAACGACAAGCTGGCCGACAACCTGAACCCGGTCGGCCGCATCTACTACGCGGCCTCGACCGTCATCTGCACGCCGGCTTCACTCGACCAGGAGGTCGGCCTCGCGCTCGGCGCCCAGGCGGGCGAGGAGCGCCTGCGGGCGGTTGCCGAGGAAGCCGGGTTCTCTCGGTTCCGGCGGGCGACGGAGACGCCGTTCAACCTCGTGCTGGAGGCGCGTCCGTAACGGTTGTCGGTTGCGACACGGGCCGGGACGGCATTACCGTTTCGGCCCGTGGTCCGGCCTTACGCGAACCCTGCACGCAGCCGACGGCTGCTCGCCGCGATGCTCTGTGCCTGCGCGCTCGCCGCCCTGCCGGCTACCGAGGCCGGCGCCGCGACGAAGAAGACCGAGGTGATCTTCGCCGGCTCGAACTGGGAGGGCACGGTCGAGGTCATGCGCAAGCGCAGGCCGTTCAAGCGGATCGCCCAGGTCAACGTGATCCCGGATCTCCAGGAGCGGCTGGCCGAGATGCTGCTCGACCCGGAGCGGCTCGCGTACTTCGTCGCGATCGCGCTGCTGATCGGCGAGGGGAACAACCAGTACGTCGACGACATGTACACGTCGAAGGACGGCCGGCTCCTGATCGCGTCCCGCCCGAGCCTCGCCGACGTCGTCGGCATCAACCTCCGCACAGGTGAGATCGCGTGGCGCTTCGTCGTCGACGGCCAGCGCTCCGACCACATGGCGATCTCGCCCGACGGCAAGCACGTCGCTGTCTCGGCCTCTACCGGGAACGTGGTCCACATCCTCGATGTCAAGACGGGCGAAGAGGTCGGACGTTTCCCCTCGGGCGACTCCCCGCACGAGAACACCTATTCGGAGGACGGCAAGCGGATCTACCACGCCTCGATCGGCCTGGTGTACACGCCCGCCGACCAGCCGATCGTCGACACCACCAAGGGCGATCGCTGGTTCCAGGTCGTCGACGCGAGGACGAACGAGATCCTCTCGCAGGTGGACATGGGCCAGAAGCTCGAGGAGGCCGGGTATCCGGACATGAGCTCTGCGGTTCGGCCGATGGCGATCACGCCGAACGAGAGGCGGGCGTTCCTCCAGGTCTCGTTCTTCCACGGCTTCGTCGTCTATGACCTCATGCGCGAGAGGGTGATCAAGGTCGTCGACCTGCCGAACCTGATCCCGAACGTCCCGCGCGAGCAGTACCTGCTGGACTCCGCGCATCACGGGATCGCGATCTCGGGCGACGGGCGGAGGCTCTGCGTCGCCGGCACGATGTCCGATTACGTCGCGATCGTGAACCGGCGAAGCCTCAAGCGCGAGACGCCTAAGTACAAGCTGCTCGAGCTCGGGGAGAAGCCGTACTGGGCGACCACCACGACCGACGGCAAGCGCTGCCTGGTCTCGTGGTCGGGCACCGACAAGATCTCGGTGATCTCGTACCGGACCGGCAGGCTGATCGCCGACGTGCCGGTCGGCAACCATCCGCAACGCGTTCGGATGGGCTACGTGCGCAACAGCTGGATCCGCGCCCAGGGCTAACGCTTAGCGCCCTGCCAAGATTCGCGATCGATGGAAGGCGGACGCAGGCACGTTCCAAGGATGACCGCCGTGCTGCGCGAGGGCGCGCAGGTAACGCCGCTCGAGCTGTTCTTCGACCTCGTCTTCGTCCTGGCGCTGACCCAGTGCACCGCCCTGATGGCGGAGCAGGGGAGCTGGGAGGGCGTGGGCCAGGCGATGCTGATCCTCGCCATGCTCTGGTGGTCGTGGTCGGGCTATGCGTGGCTGACCAGCGTGATCAACCCGGAGGAGGGCCTGGTGCGGCTGGTCATGTTCGCCGCCATGGCCGCGTTCCTCGTCTGCGGGCTCTGCGTGCCCGCGGCGTTCGACTATCTCGGCCTGACGTTCGCCGCCGCGTACGCCGCGGTGAGGATCGCCCACATCGCCCTGTTCTGGATCGCGAGCCCCGATGACCCGGACCTCCGCGCCTCGGTCACCGGGCTCGCGGCGAGCACCGCGATCGGCGTCGGCCTGCTGGCGGCGGCGTCCGCGTTCGACGGGGCCGTGCAGGCTGGGCTCTGGGTGCTCGCCGTGGTCCTCGACTTCGGCCTCCCGTTCCTGTTCTGGTCCGGAGGCTGGCGCCTAATTCCCGAGCACTTCGCCGAGCGGTTCGGGCTGATCATCATCATCGCGCTCGGCGAGTCGATCGTCGCGATCGGCGCCGGCATCACCGGCGAGGTGACGGTGGGCATCGTGGCGGCCGCGACGCTGGGGATCACGCTCGCGGCGATGCTGTGGTGGGCGTACTTCGACGTTGTCGCGATCGTTGCGGTCAGGCGGCTGGTCGGCATTCAGGACAAGCGGGAACAGAACGAGACGGCGCGGGACTCCTACTCCTACCTGCACCTGCCCATGGTGGCCGGGATCCTGCTCATGGCGCTGGGGCTGAAGAAGACGCTCGAGCACGTCGACGACCCGCTCAAGGCGGTCCCGGCGTTCGCCCTGGTCGGCGGCGTCGCGATCTACCTGCTCGCCCACGTGGCGTTTCGCTGGCGCAACGTGCACACGCTCAACCGCCGGCGCTTCGCCCTCGGCATCGGGCTGTTCGCCCTGCTCCCGCTCGCGGCCGAGATCCCCGCGCTCGGGACGCTCGCGATCCTCACCGCGATCCTCTGCGCGCTGATCGCCTACGAGGCGATCCGCTACGCGGAACATCGCGACCGCGTGCGCCACGAGCCCGCGGCCGAACCGTCGTAGCGCGCGCTCGAGGGCAACCGAGCGTCGACTTTGTTTCGCCTCAGGCCACTAAGTCGACGTTCGGTGCGTTGGGGCGCCCGCTGCCGTGAATCGCCGCAGGGTCTGTTGCTGCTTAGCGATGGCTTGGTCCCAGCTCACGTGGATCACGTCCTGACCGTGGGCTTCGAGGAGGGCGTCGCGTTCGGCGTCGTCCTGGCGCGCGAGCGGGTGGTCGTGCCACTGGCCGCCGTCCGCCTCGACGACGATGCGCTGCTTCGGCCAGCGGAAGTCGGGGACGACCCTGCGCCCGTCGAGAATCAGCGGCTTGCTGACCTCAGGCCGCTCGAAGCCGCCGGCGAGAATCAGGTCGAGGACGATGTCGGACAGGGCGCTCTCCGTCGGCGTGTAGCCGTCCCTGATGATCCTCGCGAAGTTCCGGGACCCGCGACACGGTCCCCGCCTGGCAAGCACGTCGACGAGCTGCCTGATCGCCACGCGGCGGAGAGCCATGGCCTCGCGGATTGCGCGGCGCAGCGGCCAGTAGGGCAGGATCGCCGCGAGGTCGAGCAGGGTCCGGGCGGGTGCCGTCATTGGAATGCCGTCGCGCACCATCACGTCCCTGCGGTCGAGGCGGGAGCTGCGGTGGACGCGAATGCCCTCGTGCCGCCTGGTTCCCGGGCCGGGCACCGTCACCTCGGACTGGCGATCGTCCCATTCGACGAAGCGCCAGAACGAACCCGCCGAGTAGTGGCTCAGGACGGCCTCCTCCCCGCACGCCTTGACGGCCGCCAGCCACACGCCCTCCGGGGCCACCGCTGGATGGCCGACCGCGTAAACGCCGTGGTGCATGCGGTGGAGCGCGCCACGCGTTTCGCGCCGGGCGACCGCAAGCCGCGAGAGCCCGCACGTCCCCAGCTCCTCGATCGACAGTACGCCCCACTCCTCGGCAGCGAGCGCGGCGATCCGCGCGTCCGACGACGGCAACCGAGCGTCGACTTTGTTTCGCCTCAGGCCACTAAGTCGACGTTCGGTTGGTTGGGGGGCGCTGGCCATGGCGCCGAGGGTGCCCTGGAGCGTGTGACGTGTGGGGCGCAGCGTGTGACCGAGGTGCACCAACCGCAATACTGCGCGGATGAGCGAGACCCCCTCGATACTCGACGCGCTGCTGCGCGTCCCCGCGCCGTCCGGATATGAGGCTCCCGCCAGCGAGGTCTGGCGGGCGGCCGCCTCGTTCGCCGAGGTCCGCACCGACGGCCTCGGCTCGTCAATGGCGCTCGTCGGCCCCGAGGACGGCGAGCCCGTCGTGGCGATCGCCGGGCACCTTGACGAGATCGGGCTGGTCGTCACCCACATCGACGACAAGGGCTTCATCTGGTTCCAGCCGATCGGCGGTTGGGACCCCCAGATCCTCGTCGGCCAGCGGGTCGAGGTGACGACCAAGGACGGCCCGGTGTTCGGGGTCTGTGGGCGGAAGCCGATCCACCTGCTCGAGGACGAGCAGCGCAAGAAGGTCGTTGAGCTGAAGGGGCTCCACATCGACATCGGCGCGGAGGATGGCGACGCCGCCAAGGAGTTGGTGCGGATCGGCGACCCCGTCGTGGTCGCCGGCGAGCCCGTGCGGGTGCAGGGCGAGCGCCTCATCTCCCGCTCGATGGACAACCGCCTCGGCTCCTACGTCGCCCTCGAGGTCGCCCGTCGCTGCCACGAGAACGGGAAGGTCACCGGCCGGGTCGCCGGCGTCGCGAACGCACAGGAGGAGATCGGCCTCTACGGCGCGCGGACGGCCGCATTCGAGCTGCGCCCCACCCTCGCGGTCGCCGTGGACGTGACGCACGCCACCGACGCGCCCGGGATCGACGAGAACCAGGAGGGCAGCCATGCGCTCGGCTCCGGACCGGTGATCGGCCGCGGCTCCACCCTCTCCCCCAAGGTCTTCGACCTCCTGGTCGAGACGGCCGAGCGCGAGGAGATCGAGCACACGCTGGCCGGTTCCGGCAACCGCACCGGCACGGACGCCGACGCGATCCAGATCTCGCGAAGCGGTATCCCGACTGGGCTCGTCTCGATCCCGCTGCGCTACATGCACTCGCCGGTCGAGATGGTCGACCTGCGCGACGTCGAGGCGACGATCGCGTTGCTCGTGGCGTTCGCGGAGTCGCTGGACGCGGACGTCGACCTGTCGCGCTGAGCCGGCCTTGCCGGGCGCTAGGCGGTAACGGGCGCGGGCACCGGCTCGAGCTCGACCGGGATGCCGTTCAGGACGGCGTTGCCGCTCGGCGCGTCGACGCGGGACTCGTCAGCGGCCAGATTCGAGTTGACACCGGCGTGCGCCGCCGCGACCCGCATCCGCGCCTCGTCGGCGTCGTGGCCCCAACCGTGCGGCACGCTGACGACGCCGGGCATCATCTCGTCGCTCACCTCGACCGGGGCGTCGAACTCGCCCGCGACCGAGCGCAGCCGGACCCGCTCGCCGTCGGCCAAGCCCAGCCGCTCGGCGTCGAGCGGGTTGACGAGCGCCGTGCAGCGGTCCTTGCCCTTAACCAGCGCATTCAGGTTGTGCATCCAGGAATTGTTCGAGCGCAGCTGCCGGCGCCCGATCAGGACCATCTCCGGCCCGGCACCGTTCCAGCCCCCCGCGTCGAGCCGCGCCCTGAGCCGCTCGACGTCGCTGGTGATCGGCTCCGGCGCGAGCTCGATCCGGCCCGAGGGCGTCCGCAGGACCTCCGGCAGGCGCGGCTCGTGCGGGCCGAGGTCGACGCCGTGCGGGCTGGCCTCGACCCGCTCGAGGGTGAGCCCATCGGGCCGCGCTCCGAAGCCGTCCCCATAGGGGCCGGTTCGAAGCATCAGGTCGAGAACTCGCTCGGGGCCACGCCGCGGCTCGAGCTCGGCCGCGATCTCGGCCGGGTCGCGGCCCTCGATCAGCGAGTCGGCAAGGCCCGTCTCGCGAGCGATCAGCGTCGCCGCGACCGCCTCGTCGATCGCCTCGGGATCGACGTCGGCCCCCTGCCCGGTAACGATCCCGGTCAGCCTCAGGAAGATCTCCTCCTCGGCGATCAGGCCCGGCTCGCGATCGAACACCGCCGGCGAATAGTTCGCCACGTTGTGCGCGGCGAACTGGTAGAGCGCGAGGTCGTAGTGCGAGCGGCTGAGCGGATCGGGCGTCGGCAGGACCACGTCAGCGTGCCGCGTCGTCTCGTTCACGTAGATGTCCACGCTCAGCATGAAGTCGAGGCCTTCGACCGCGCGCTCGAGTCGCGTCGCATTCGGGGTGGACACGAGCGGATTGCCGGCGACCGTGACCAGCGCCCGCACCTGACCCTCGCCCGGCGTCTCGATCTCCTCGGCGAGCGCCGAGACCGGCAGCTCGCCCAGCACCTCGGGCAGGCCGCGAACCCGGCTCGCCCAGCGGTTCGCGACCGAGCCACGCCCTCGCCCCGGCCGCCCCGTCGAGTTCGCCTGGGCGGCGGCGGCCTTGGTGAACATCGCCCCGCCCGGCTGGTCGAAGCTGCCTGAGAGGACGTTCAGCACGTCCACCAGCCAGCTCGACAGCGTGCCGAACTCCTGGAGCGTCGTGCCGATCCGCCCGTAGACGGCGGCCCGGTCGGCCGCGGCGAGCTCGCGGGCCATGCACCGGAGCTCCGATGCGGGGATGCCGCAGGCATCGGCGACCCGCTCGGGCGTGAACTCGGCCGCGAGGCGCTCGATCTCCTCGAGCCCCTCGCAAAGGTCCGCCAGGTCGCCTGGGTCGGCCAAGCCCTCGTCGAACAGCGTCGCGACCAGCGCGAACAGCGCCAGGGCGTCGGTGCCGGGGCGGATGAAGTGATGTTCGGTGGCGTTCTCGGCGGTGCGGGTGCGGCGCGGGTCGATCACCACGACCTTGCCGCCCCGCTCGCGGATTGCGCGGATCCGCCCGCGCATGTCGGGCGCGGTCAGGAGGCTCCCGTTCGAAACCAGCGGGTTCGCGCCCCAGATCATCAGGTGGTCCGTGCGGTCGACGTCAGGCACCGGGATCGAGTTCCAGTGCCCGAACATGTGCCCGGCGGAGAAGTGCTTCGGCATCTGGTCGACCGACGAGGCCGAGTACACGTTCTTCGAGCCGAGCGCCCGCAGGAAGACGCGCAGGTAGATCATCGCCGCCAGGTTGTGCGCGTTCGGGTTGCCCGCGTAGACGGCGACGGCGTCCCGCCCGCGCTCCTCCAGGATCGGCCCGAGGCGAGCGTCGATCTCGGCGAACGCCTCCTCCCAGGCCGCCTCCCGGAGCTCACCGTCGCGGCGGACGAGCGGCACCCGCAGCCGGTCGGGATCGTTGCGGAGCTCCTTCAGCCCGAACGCCTTCGGGCAGATGAACCCGTGGCTCAGGACGTCGTCATCGTCCCCGCGGATCGAGACGACGTCGCCGTCCGCCACCTCGACCCGTAGCCCGCAGGTCGCCTCGCAGAAGGGACAGGTGCGGAAGTGGGTCTCCGTGGCCGCCACCAGCGGCAAGGTATCTCATGTTCAGCCGAGCTGGCGGAGCGTGCGCCGGGCCTCCTGGGCGAACAGCGGGTCGAAGCCCGGGGTCGTCTCGAGCAGGTCGCCGAGGACGCGGCGCGCCCGCGCTCGCTCGCCGGCATCCGCGGCGATCACCCCGGCGTGGAACAGGAAGATCGGGTCGCGGGTGCCAAGTCGGCTGGCCTCGTCCGAGATCCGCCGCGCCGCGTCATCGCGGCCCGCCGCGTGCAGCGCCCAAGCGTAGGCGTCGGCCGAGGAGGCGCTGGGCGAATCCTTCCAGACCGTTCGCCCGAGCTCGATGCCGAGCGCGGGGTCACCATGGTCGGCCTCGAAGATCACCTGGCCCGCGTCGGGCCGCTGGCCCGACTCCAGCTCGCCGGCATGGAGCTCGGAGATCGCGGCGTAGTGGCGGTCGGCGGCGCGAGATTGGCCGGCGCTCTCCTCGAGGCGGCCGAGCTCGTCCGAATACTCGACGAGGTCGCGCTCGTTCACCAGCTCCCGGTAGCCGGCCATCGCCCGCTCGCGGCTCCCAGTGGCCCCCGCGACGTTCAGGATCCCCGCCTCAGCCGCCGCGTAGCGCGGGTTGCCGATCAGGGCGGTCCGGTACCTGCGCTCCGCCTCGCGGTAGCGGCCGCCGTCGAACAGGAGGTCGCCGACCAGTGTGTTGCCGAAGGCGCTCGCCTCGGTGCCGGGGAGCGCCGAGCTCGCCGCGAGACGCATCGCCCGCAGCGCCGCGGCGCGGTTGCCGTGGAGCTCCTCGAAGTATGAGAGCCGTGCGTAGGCAGGCGGCCCCGGCTTCAGGTTGAGGAGCCGCTCGATCGCTGCCGCCGCGGCGGCGTAGCGGCCGGTCTCGATCAGGCCGTCGATCAGCGGCGGGTAGGTGGCCGCAAGGTCGGGCTCGAGCCGGTTCGCCTGCCTGGCGAGCGCCAGCCCGCCCGGGAAGTCGTGTGCGATCAGCGCGGTGTTCGCCCTCTCGGTGAGCGCCGGGATCCGTCCCGGGTCGGAGAGCTTGGCGGCGGCCACGTCGGGTGATCCCTGATCGCTCGAGTTGACGGCGCCCAGCAGCGCGAGGAGTGCCGCGAAGACGATAAAGGGTGTCGCGATGGTGATTGGCCTGCTCGGCATCTGAAGTCTCCTGGTCTGATCGCGGTGGGCAGTTGGCGGCGCCGGGAGCCGCCACCCGGGGGTCGGGTGGCGGCTCCGCGTGCGTGCGCCTTCGGGGTGTTCCTCAGCCTCCGGGCGGGACCGGCGGGTGGCCCGACTCGATCCTGGTGGAGGGGGCGGAGTCGAATCCCGAGTCGGGGTCGCCGACGTAGGGGAACTCCGTTGGGAACGGCTTGTCGTTGACATCGACTCCGTCGCCCAGGGGCACCTCGTTGCCGACGAGGATCCCGGCGACGACCTGGAGGCTGATGTCCACGACGTCGTCGGCCAGCCGCCTCCCGTTCGGGAACCCGGCGAGGTCGCCGCCGATCACTCCGAACCGGCTCGGCATCGCCGAGGGATCGGTCCCGAGGTTGATCTTCAGCGTGTCAACCGGCGTGCCGGCGAACTTGCCGGAGTGCTGGTTGACGCCCTCGATCCCGGTCAGCAGGACCAGCAGGTCCTGACGGTCCATCTCCGGCGCGTTGACGCCGAACAGGGCGTTCAGGATCGCGGCCAGCTCGGGCTTCAGGACGTACTTGCCGTAGTTGGCAGCGTCCTGGTCCGGCGTGGTGCGGTTGAACTTGTCCTTGTCGCCCAGCGGGATGATCACCTCGTTAATGAGGGGGTTCCCCAGGCGGGACACCTGGACCCACTTGTTCCGGCCCTCGCCGGAGGTCTCCTTGTCGTAGTCCGCGTTGGTCAGCTCGAGCTTGCGGCGCTCGGTCGTCGACCACACACCGACCACGGCGTTGTGCGCATCGGGGCCGGCGACCGGCTGCCCGTTGCGGGTGACCTCGTCCTCAGGGATCTGCAGGACGATCGACTCGGTCGACATTCCGGAGAAGTCGTCCTTGCCCTTGCCCTCGTTGCCGGTGCCCTGGCGGACGTTGATGGCGTCGAACGTTGCGCCGAGGTCCACGAAGAACGGATCCTCGCGCTGCCCGACGAACACCTTCGTGCCGTCGTCCAGCATGGCGTTGGCTCCGTCGACGAAGTTCCCGTACTGCGGGAACGTCTTCGGGCCGACGTTCGACGGCGCGACCAGCAGGTTATTGCCGACCTTGTCGCGGTCGGTCAGGTGGCCCCGGGTGTTGTAGTCCGACCGGGTCACGTCGTACCGCTGGATCACGTTGAGATCCCCGTAGTCCTGGGCGCCGGGTCCGGCGTACAGGAACGACTGGGGGTTGTTGATCTTGGTGTCGAACTTGAACTGGTATTCGACGTCCGGCTTGCCGTCGCCGTTGTTGTCGACCTTGATGTAGTAGCGGGCACGGTCGTCCCAGCGGAAGAAGTTCGGTCCGCTGGCCGGCACCTGGCCCGGAATCCAGTTCGAGACGACGGTCAGCGCGTCCTCGGCGTCCGGCGCCGTAAAGGCGTAGACGTCGGTGTTGTCCGCGGCTGGGTCGAGCATGATGTTCGGCGCCTCACGGTGGCTCGAACCGAATCCGAGCGGCACAGCGATCGCGGCGGCCGTGAGGCCGGCGACTACGACGCCCAGCCTCCTTGTGGGTCTGATCCTGCGCATGGGTTCCTCCTCTGCGCGAGCGTTGACTGTTGACTCCCTCTACGGGAGCCGCGCTCGACCGGATCAGAACCGCGCCGCTCAGCCGGCTACGCGCAGGTCCTTGGACGTCTGGCTCAGGTTCCTGATCCCCGAATCCGTGACCACAACCAGGTCCTCGATCCGGACCCCGAACCTGCCCGGCAGGTAGATGCCGGGCTCGACCGTCACGACGTCTCCGGGGCCCAGCGTGTCCTCGGAGGTCTTGCCGAGGCGCGGCGCCTCGTGGACCTCGAGGCCCACGCCGTGGCCCAGGCCGTGGCCGTAGTGGTCGCCGTGGCCGGCGGCCTCGATGGGCTCCCGCGAGGCGGCGTCCGCCTCGGCGCCGCCGACGCCCGGCCGAACGGCCTCGAGGCCGGTGGCCTGAGCGCGATTCACCAGCTCGTACACCTCACGCTCCTCCTCCCCCAACTCGCCACTCGCGAAGGTGCGAGTGCCGTCGGAGCAGTAGCCGTCGAGCTTCGCCCCCATGTCGATCACGACCAGCTCGGCGGCCCCGATCTCGCGCTCGGACGGCTCGGCGTGCGGCAGCGCCCCGCGCGGCCCGGCGGCGACGATCGCCGGGAACGACGGCTCGGCGCCGTGCCCGCGCAGGCGCGCCTCGGCCGCGAGCGCCACCTCGCGCTCGGTCTGGCCGGCGAGCCGGCGCTCGGCGATCCACTCGAAGACTTCGTCGGCGAGCCGGGTCGCCTCGGCGATCGCCTCGATCTCGCCGGCGTCCTTGACCCGCCGCAGGCGCTCGACCAGGCCGGTGGTCGGGATCAGCGCAACGTCCTCGCCGAGGGCATCGGTCAGCTTCGTCAGCGACTGGACGCTGGTCGCGGCGTCGTCGAACCCGACCTTTCCCCGCAGCCGCGTCGCGAGCTCCGGAATCAACCGGCCCTCGACCGTGATCCGCTCGAACTCGTCGGACACCTCGCTCGCGGCTCGCTCCGTGTAACGGAAGTCGGTCAGGAAGTCGCGGCGTCCCGAGCCCACGATCGCGAGCCCGCTGGTCCCCGTGAACCCGGTCAGCCAGCGGGTATTGGCGATCGCGTCCGGGCCAGAATCGCCCGGCCGCACGAGGTCGCCCACGACCAGCTGGTCGAGCTCGGCCTCGGCAACCAGCGTTTCGAGCCGGGCCGCGCGCGAGGGCTCGCTCACTCGCCTACCCCGAGCTCGCGCGCGATCAGGTTGAGCGCGTCGCGGTAGCCCTCCTGGCCCTTGCCCGAGATCGCGTCGAGGACGATGCCGTCGAACACCGAGAAGTGGCGCCACTCCTCGCGGGCCATCACGTCGGAGATGTGGACCTCCACGGCCGGCATCTTTGCGAGCTCCAGCGCGTCGCGGATCGCCCAGCTGTAGTGGGTCCAGGAGCCGGCGTTCAGGACCACGGCGTCGACCGCCTCCGGCAGGCGGTGCAGGTGCTCGATGAACTCGCCCTCGTGGTTGGTCTGGAAGAACCGCACATCGAGGTCGAGCTCGCGCGCCCAGCGCCGGATCTGGTGCTCGAGCTCCGGGAGCGTGAAGCTCCCGTAGTGCACGGGATCGCGGCGGCCGAGGACGTCCAGGTTGGCGCCGTGCATGACCTCGACGCGGTTCCGGGACGTCGGGCTCATGAGTCCGCCCTCACCAGGGAGCCAACCTGGTTTCGAGACTTGCGTCGCTCATCGGGTCACTGGAGGTCCTCCACGGCGGCCGTGACCATATCGGCGTCCATGAGGACGCCCGTGCGCGGCTCGCCGGGGCGCTCGAGCAACACGAAACCCACCCCGCCCGCGCCCGCCTTCTTGTCGCGCTCGATCGCCGCCAGCACCGCCACGACGTCAACGGAGGGGTCAAGGGCCGTGGGCAGGCCGTGGCGGCCGAGTAGCCCGCGGACCTCCTCGTGGAGGTGCTCGGCACCGGAGAGCCGCAGCGCCGCCAGCAGCCCGAGCGCGATCGCCTCCCCGTGGCGGTAGCGCTCGTAGCCGGTGGCCGTCTCGATCGCGTGGCCCACCGTGTGCCCCAGGTTCAGGACCTGGCGCCGGCCGGCGTCGCGCTCGTCGGCGGCGACCACGTCGATCTTGGTCCGGGCGCAGGCGAAGATCACGTCGTCGAGCGCCGCGGGGTCGAGCGCTTCGATGGCCCGCACCCGCTCCCACAGCACGCCACCCGCGATCAGCGCGGTCTTCACGACCTCGGCGAACCCGGCCGTGAGCTCCTCGCCCGGCAGGGTCTCGAGCGTGGCCGGATCGGCGAGCACCGCTTCCGGCATGTGGTACGCGCCCGCGTAGTTCTTGGCCTCCGGCAGGTCCACCCCGGTCTTGCCGCCGTAGGCGGAGTCGACCTGGGCGACCAGGGTGGTCGGAGCCTGGACGACCGGGACGCCACGCTGGTAGGTGGCGGCGCAGAAGCCGGCGAGGTCTCCGACGACGCCGCCGCCCAGGGCGATGATCCCGTCGTCGCGCCGGGCGCCGGCCTGCGCCAGCCCGCGAAGGACCCGCTCGACCTCGCCAAGGCTCTTGGAACGCTCGCCGCCTGCGACCTCGATCGTCGCGGCCGGCCCGGGCAGGAGGGCGTCGTGGTAGCGGAGCGCGTTCGAATCGGCGACGGCGAACCAGCGGCGCGGAAGCACCTCGGCCAGGCTGAGCGCGCCGCGTGCGACGATCGCCGGGTACTCGCCGGAGGCCGACGCCGCCCAGGCGAGGCGGGCGCCATCGAGCCCCGCGGCCGCGCGGAGCCACGGCGCGGCGAGCCGGCCGACCCGCTCGCCGCCATCGGTCAGGACCGCGTCGGATGCGTCCTCGTAGAGCGGCTGGCGCTGCTCGAAGCGGCGCGCGAACTCTGCCCGATCCTGCGCGAGCGGCCGCTCGGTGCCCTCGCACCGCTCCCAGGCGGCGTCTTGCGAGATCCGGCACCAGACGACAAAGCAGCCCGCGAGCGCCTCACGGACGCGCTCCGAGGCGACCGCCCCGCCGCCCAGCGCGACGAGGCCTCCACGGCTGAGCGCCTCGACCGCGAGCCGCTCCTCCGTCTCCCGGAAGCGTTCCTCGCCGTCGCGCGCGAACACCTCGGCCGGGGGAGCGCCCAGCTCGCTCTCGATCTCGGCGTCGAGGTCCAGGACCGGCTCGCCCAGCACCGCCCCGGCGCCCTTGGCGGCGCGGGTCTTGCCCGCTCCCATGAACCCGACGAAGGCGATGGTCGGGAGCGGCCCGGCTTCCTCTAGCGCCGCCACCCGATTCGCTCCTCGTAGGCGTGGAGCGCGGCGGTGACGTCGTCGATGTGGTCGCCCCCGAACTTCTCGCGGTAACAGCGGGCGAGGACCAGGGCCACCATCGCCTCGGCGACGACGCCCGCAGCGGGCACGACCGTGGAATCGGTTCGCTCGCGCATCGCCTGCGCGGGCTCCTTCGTCTCGGTGTCCACCGAGCGCAGCGGCTTCGTGAGCGTCGAGATCGGCTTGATCGCCCCCTTCACCACCAGCGGCTCGCCGTTCGTCATCCCGCCCTCGACGCCGCCGGCGCGGTTGGTCTGGCGATGCCAGCCCCGTTCGTCCGAGTAGAAGATCTCGTCGTGCGACTCGGACCCCGGGCGCCCTGCAACGTCCCAGGCCTCGCCGACCGAGACGCCCTTGACCGCCTGGATCGAGACGATCGCCTGCGCCAGCCGTGAATCGAGCCGCTCCTCCCAGCTCACGTGTGAGCCGAGCCCCGGCGTCAGCCCGAACGCCCTGACCTCGAAGACGCCACCGAGGCTCTCGTTCTCCTTGCGCAGCCGGTCGATCTCGGCGACCATCGCGGCCTCCGCTTCGGAGTCGAGGCAGCGGACCGGCGAGTCGTCGACGCCGGCGAAGTCCCCGGGCCCCAGGTCGTCGGGCGCCGGCGCCTCGACCGACGCGATCCGCAGCACGTGGCTGAAGACGGAGACGCCGAGCGCGCGCAGGAACTCCTTGGCGAGCGCCCCGGCGGCGACACGGGCCGCGGTCTCGCGCGCGCTCGCGCGCTCGAGCACGTTCCGCACGTCGCTGAACCCGTACTTGTGGAGGCCGGCGAGATCCGCGTGGCCGGGCCGCGGCAGGTGCGACTCCTCGACCTCCGCGTCGACCGGCCAGGGGTTCATCCGTTCCTCCCAGTTCGGGTAGTCGCGGTTCGCCACCAGGACCGCGATCGGGCTCCCCAGCGTGCGCCCGTGGCGGACGCCCGAGCGGATCTCGACCGCGTCGCGCTCGATCTTCATCCGCCCTCCGCGCCCGTGGCCAAGCTGGCGGCGCGCCATGTCGGCGTCGAGCCGCTCGCGGTCGATCGCGAGGCCCGCGGGCAGGCCCTCGACGATCGCGACGAGCCCGGGCCCGTGCGACTCGCCCGCCGTGGTGAAGCGGAGCTCAGCCATGGCGGGAGAGGCTATTCGGTGGTGCGCGGTGCTCGGGGTGCTCGGCGCTACGCGCCGTCGACCTTGCGACGGTCCACGACCACCTCGCGGATGTCCGTGACCTTGACCGTGTACTTCCGCTCGTGCGGCCCGTAGACGAAGGTTCGCTTCTCGCCCTCGGCCAGCCTCAGGAACTCGCAGTCGTTCCGCCCGGGCCGGCAGCTGCCGTCGCCGTTCGTCTCGGTGACGTCGTCGGAGACCAGGAAGGTGGCGAACTCGAGGTTGTCGCTGACCCCGACGAGCATCACGACCGGCGCGGTCTTCCGGCTCGGGAGAAGGTCGCCGGTCTCGACGCCCTCGATGTCGCGCGGCTTGCCGAACTTCCCGGCGTGCACGTCGACGCGGGGCGCGAGGATCAGGATCTCATCGCCACTCCCGTGGTCGCTGGAGCTGTCCGGGGTGCCCGAGGCCGAGCCTGTCGGCTGGGTGGCATCGGCGGGCGTAGTCGTGCTCGTGGTCGGCGCGGGGGCGGCCGGGCTCACGGGCGCTGCCGACGGATCGACAAGCTCGCCGCCGCCCGAGTCACCTTCGTCGCCCGTCGCGAAGCTGTCGGCGAACGGGTTCTTGGACTGCAGCTCATCCAGGCGCTCCCGATAGTCCCGCACTCCGACCTCCTGCTCGGCCATTACCGCCGGCGCGACCGCCTCGGAGCCCTCCGGCGGTTGGAACGCGGCGGGCGCGGGGGCAGGCGCCTTCTCGGTCGTAAGGAGCATCGGGACCGCGACGATCGCGACGATCAGGGCGAGCGCGGGCAGCAGCAGGCGCCGGTCCCGCATGTCGCGGTAGAGATCCTCGAGCCCGCGTGGCAGCCGGACCGACGTCTTAGCGGCCTTCGGCTTCGCGTCCGCCGCCGCGTCGGACTTCGGCTTTCGCTTGGCAACGCTCGGCTTGGGGAGGCTGGGCAGCTTCATGGCGTCGCCGTGGTCGGGGTGGACACGGACGTTGGGGCGGGGACGGTCGGGGCGGGTGCCGCGGGCGTCGCGCCGGCCGTGAGGCCCTGCGAGTCGGGCAGGACGTAGGTGCTGATCTGGAGTTCCACCGCGAGATCCTGACCCTCGAGGCCGGGCGCCATCTTGAAACCGTTCACGGTGACCAGGCGCCCGTCCACGGTGGTCGGCCCGCCATCCGCGCTGACGAGCGAGTCCAGACTCTGGAGGAGATCCGCGACCTCGAAGAAGTCGCCCGTGAACTTCAGGTCGTAAGCCATCACGCCGAGCCCGGCCGGCCCGACGGTCGCCCCGATCGGCAGCGTCGCCGCGGCGGCCTCGGTGGGAGGAGCCGCGGGAGCGGCCTCCGCGGGCTGCTCGGAGGCGGGCGCCTCGGCGGCGGCAGCGTTCTGATCGGTGGTGGTCTGGGAGGCGGGCGTCGGCGTCGCTGCTGCGCCGTCCTGGGCCAGCGTCAGGAACTCGAAGCCCGTGCCCGACTTCTCCGACAGGTCGGTGAGCTGAGCGAGGAACGACGGCGTGTCGCCGTCGGCCGGGGCCGCCTTTCCGAGCACGATCAGCCGCTCGTAGTTGCGGTCATAGTCACCCTGAGCCTGCTCGGCCGCCGCCGCAACCTGCTCCTGCTGGGTCACCTCGGCCCGCACGTCGGATGCCTCCTGCTCGAGCTCGGTCGCGCGCTCGCGCTTCGGCGACAGCAGCATGAACCAGAAGCATGCGAGTAGACCGAGGATCACGAGGCCGAGGAGGATCGAGCGATCTGACGACTTCATCGTGCGGCCCCTGGAACGACGTTGGTGGCGTTCTGGGCCTCACCGACCTGCTCCTCGACCGAGTTCGTGCCACCTTCGGCCGTGGGCTGGGCAGTGTCCGCGGCGGCGGCCACGGGCGGTGCTGGAGCGACGGCCGCCGCGAAGCCGTCGAACACGGCCTTCAGGCCGAACGTGGCCTTCTGGTCGGGACCGATGCACTCGCCCGCTTCGCCGGCGGCCGGGGCGGCCGACTCGGCAGCGATCGTCGAGTTGTCGAGCCCGACGCGGGTCACGCCGTCGATGTCCTCGAGCGCGGCGACGAACGTCGCGACCGCGTCGTGGCTGGGGGCGCACCCGGTCATCTCGAGGGTCGGCGCTCCCGCGCCGGAGGCATCGGTGCCATCGGCTGCGACCGTGGCCTCGATGCTCGTGAGGCCAACGTCGGAGGGAATGACGATCGCGAGCTCGCGCAGGACGCGCTCCCAGTCGAACCGGCTCGTGGCGAGCGTCGAGATCGTCAGCTCGCGCTGCTCCTGGAGGCTCGCGAACTCCGCGTAAGGCGCCAGCGCCTCGGCCTGCTGGGTGGCGGCGTCGCGCGCGACCTCAAGCTGCTCGATCTCGTTCTCGTGCTCGGTGATGCTGTTCTGGGTCAGGACGAGCGCCACGACCGCGAGCAGGCCGGCTGCGATCGCGCCGACGATGATGTACGAGAGCGACCCGGCGCGAAGCGGGGCGTGGTCGCCACGGCGATCCTCGGGCGGGATCAGGTTGACGGGGCGCATCGCTACTGCTCCAGCGCGAGGCCGTAGGACAGGGTCAACCGGGCAGCGGAAAGGTCATCGAGATGCCCGAGGGCCGAAGGCTTGGCGATCGAGAACCGGTGCCCGAGGTCGCGCTGGATGCGCTCGACCAGGCCCGGAATGGTCGCGCCGGGTCCACAGGCCACGATGTCCTCGACCGCGACCGCGTCATCCTGCGCTCCGTAATACTCGAGCGAGAGCCGGAGTTCGTCGGCAAGCTTCGCCGCGCCCTCGGCAAGACACTCGCGCGCCGCCGCGATGTGGCCCGCGTCGCCGTCGATCGACTCGAGCGGCCGCTCGAGCCCGACATGCGTCAGCCACTCGCGTGAGTGCTCGAGCGTAAGCTGGCGGCTCTCCGCCAGCTTCTGGGCGATGCCCTCGATGCCGAACGCCGCGATCCGGGTGAAGAGGCAGGAGCTGCCGCGGGCGACGGCGAGGTTGGTGACGTCGCCGAGGTTGCAGTAGAGGCGCGCGGGGATCGGCGTCTCGACGCCCGCTGCCGGCGTGCCCTGGACGTCGCTGCCGATCCGCTCCTCGTAGGACGGGGCGGTCACGAACTCGCCAGCGCCGACGGCCGAGCCGGACTCGTGGACGAGCGCTCGAATCATCCCGAAGGCGGCATGGTCGATCCCGATCGGCCGCAGGCCACCCGCCCGCATCGCCCGCATCACCTGCTGGAGCATGTCGCGGCGAGCCGCCACCGCCACCACCTCCACGCGCCGCTCGCCGCCCTCGCCCTGGGAGTGCCCGACGATCTGCCAGTCGAGGACCGACTGCTCGAGGGGCATCGGGATGTGGTCCTGGGCCTGGAAGCGGATCGCGGTCTCGAGCTCGTCGTGGTCGTCGATCGCCGGCAGCTTCATGCTGCGCACGGCGACCCGCTGGTTGGCGATGCCGAGGCGCACGTTGCGCGAGAGCTTGTGCTCGGAGAAGAGCTCCTTGATCGCGTCGCCGAGTGCGTCCGCGTCGGCCACCTCGCCCTCGCGGAAGATGCCGGCCGCCAGCGGCAGGACGCCGTGGCCGATCACCTCGATGCCGCCGTTCGACCGGACTTCGGTCGCGGCGATGCTGCCGGCCTCAATATCCAGGCCGACGATCGACTTGCTCTTCCCCGAGGTGACGATTGCCATGAGAAAACCGAGCGTTAGAAGCTCAACCAAACAATCGGCGTTTGGGCGCGATTACTTGAGAGCAGGTAGGCACGCTCAGCCACCCGGGAAGAACTCGTCCAGGTACCACTGGACCATGTCGTCCCCGAACCACAGGCCGATGACGCCACCCACGGCGAGGAAGGGCCCGAACGGGATCGCCTGCTTGCGGGCGGCCGAGCCCTGGCGGGCGATCATCACGACGCCGACGATCGCCCCGAGCGCGAAGCCGATCAGCGTCGCCGGCGCGACCGCGCGGCCGATGAAGAGTCCAATCATCGCGACGAGCTTCGCGTCGCCCATGCCCATCCCGCGGGGGTACGCCAGGGCGATGACGAACATGAGCCCGCCCGCGATCGCCGCCGAAGCCGCATGTGGAGCGAGGCTGTCGGGATCTCCGATGGCCAGGAGCGCGACCGCGGCGACCGATCCCGCCAGGACGATCTTGTTGGGGATGATCCGCAGCTCGAGGTCGGTGAGGGTGATAGTGACCAGGACGAAGCAGAGGACGAGTCCCAGCGCCAGCTCCCACCACACCTCGTCGCCGATGATCAGGTACGTGCCCGCGAACAGCGCGCCGAGGGCGAGCTCGGTCAGCGGATAGCGCGACGAGATCCGCTCCCCGCAATCGCGGCAGCGCCCGCGCAGCGCCAGCCACGAGACGATCGGGATGTTGTCCCGGACGCGAATCTGCGCGCCGCACCCGGGGCATTGCGATCGCTCCGATACCCAGTTCTCCCCACGCGGGAGGCGGTGGGCGAGCGCGGTTGCGAAGCTGCCGAGGATCGCGCCGCCGACGAACAGTGGAGCGGCGATCATGGGCGAGTCCATCTCGGGTAGGTCTCCGACGCCATTGCCTCGTTCATCGGCTGCGGCGCGCGGGAGGTTAAGCGCGTCAGTCGAAGATCGGCAGTGCCGACGAGGTCTTGACCTGTAGCCGGCTGTCGAAGCTCGGGTGGTCGTACATGAACTCCAGCCCGTCGCCACCGGTTCCCGACCGCTCGACGCTGATCGCGACACCGAGCTGCTCGCCCGCGAGCAGGTTCTCCGCGGCCGAGACGAAGTCCATCTCGACCGTGACCTCCTGGTAGCTGTCGCTCGGCCAATTGGCTGGACCGCCGGGGAAGCCGGTGAGGTTCGACACCTGCTGATTTATCACGGGCGTGTCGACGGGCACCCCCAGGCCGTTCAGGCGGCGAATGAAGAGCCAGACGCAAATCCGGCCTGGGTACACGCCCCCGTTGATGGTGCGCGTCCACAGC
The DNA here is from genome assembly GCA_963753385.1 of uncultured bacterium. Classification (GTDB taxonomy): domain Bacteria; phylum Actinomycetota; class Thermoleophilia; order Solirubrobacterales; family 70-9; genus JALZKA01. Next base: position 665,671 of record CAVWCC010000008.1, on the reverse strand, counting down.
GACAGGGTCGCCTCGCCGTCCAGCAGCAGCTCGAGGTCGTCGGGGATCGGCGGCGCCAGCCACCGGTGCATCTTCTGGTGCCGGGTCGACTCGAGCGGCGGCAGGCTCAGCGCGCAGCCGTTGCCCATGATGCCGCTCGGCCTCCGGAGCTGGAGCCCCGTATCGGCGTCGCCGCCCGTCGGCGGCTCGACGTCGGTCGAGTAGTCGTAGAGCGGCTGCTGATCGTCCGGGTAGTTCGGGTCGAGAAACGGCTGTTCCACGTACATCAGGTCCGGCGCGCCGCCCGTCGGCCCCGTCAGCAGGCCGTCGTCACAGGTGCCGAGGGTGTTGTGCGTATCGTGGTTGCCGGTCAGCGGCAGGCGTTCGGGCTCGTCGCAGGGTGTGTCGGTCAGCCAGAACGACGCGAAGGTCCCCTCGTCGCCGGTCCCGGGCGGCACCGGGTTGTCGACCGGCTTCACGTCCGGGTCGACGATGTCGCCCTGGAGCTCCTGGTAGGGACGCACACCACCGGACGCGGTGTCGTTGATCGTCGCCGCGACGATCACGCGCTTCAGGTCCTGATCGCCCGGGCACAGGGTTTCCGGGCACTTGGTGTCGTTGATCCACACGACATAGCGGTGGATGGTCCCGCTGACATCGCCGCTTTCGAACGGGGTCGGCGCCGGGCTCAGCGTCCCGTCCGAGATCGTTCCGCCCGCCGCCAACGTGCCGCCGTTGGCCACCATCGGCCGCAGACCCGTGCCGTTCGGCGACGTCGCGAACTGGTTGCCGGACACGCGCCATGACGGATCGGCCGGATCCGTCGAGTGCGCCGGCGCTGCGGTCAATGCGACCTCCTCGAATGGGATCCGCTTGATCTTCTCCATCTCGGTCTGGAGCTGGTTGACGATCACCTGGCTCTGCTCGGCGCGGAAGGTGTTGCGGGTGGACGAGTCGACCAGGCTCAGCATCCCGAGCGACCCGATCAGAAGGAGCAGGCCGGCGACCATGACTTCGACGATCGTGAAGCCGCCTTGGGACTGTCGCGCAGCTTCGCTCATGCGGGCGGCGGCGCGGGGTTGCGAAGCGTGACTCCGTCGGTCAGCGTGATCGAGTCGTCGCCGTCGGCGGCTGGGAACTCGAACGTGATCCCGACGTAGCGCGCGCTGGCGGCGCTCGGCAGGTAGCTGAACACTGGATCGGCGGAGAGCCCGGTCGTCTCGACCGTCGGTGGCCCGGAGGTGGTGCCCTCCGCGTCTGACTCGACCCGCGTGCAGGTGCCCGCGGCGCAGTCGTAGGTGACCATGCAGCTGCGCGCCGTGCTCGCCGCGACGCCACCGCAGGTTTCGCTGCTCACGTAGGTGATCAAGCGCAGGTGCCCGGTCGTCGCCTCGAGCACGGTCGCGCCCTGGCGAAGCTCGCGAGTGACCCGGTCCATCAGCACGCGTGCCTGCTGGATCTCGGCGCTGCGCTCGCTGACCCTGGGCTCGCTGCGGATGCCCGTGACCGTCACCGTGAGCGCCCCGCCCAGCAGGACGAGGGTCGCCGCCGTGGCGATCAGCAACTCCGGGAGGGTGTACCCCGCGTCTCCTCGAGGCCTACCGCGCGCGGCCATCGCTCAGCACTCCGCGTCGGGCGGGGTCGTTGCCGGCGTGGAAAAGCACTCGACGAACTGGCCGACCACGTAGTGCGGAGCCGCGGGAGGCAGCTCGAATTGTGAAGCGCCGGAGTCTGTGAACACCTCTGAGTTCGAGTCCATGTGGATCGACTTGGCTGCGATCGCCCCGCAGTAGCGGGAGTTGCTGTCGAAGTCGACGTCGCTGCGCGGCGCGTAGATCACGAAGTTCTGCTCGCACGCCTCGTTTGCCTGGGTGTTCGAGTTCAGCTGAATCCGGGTCACCCGCGTCGCCGAGCCGACCACCAGGAACGCCGCATTCGTCGGACCGCCCCCGGTCGTCGTCACCTTCGAGTTCGACGAGAGCGAGATCTGGGTCGCAGGCGAGCTCAGGCCGCAGGCCTCCGGCGAGTCGAAGTAGATCTTCACCTGCGAGCCCGGCGCGACGTTGATCGTCGTGTTGCTCGACATGTCGAGCTTGCAGAAGCTGTAGATGGAGCCGCCGAGGTTGACCTCGCTGTTGCTCTTCATGACCAGGGTCCGCGTGAGCGGATTCCAGGTGACGCCCTTGCCGCTCCGGGGATCCTGGGCGAAGAAGCGGCCGTTGTCGTTGTTGGTGGGCGCATCGCCCTGGTTGACCGGCGGGAGCACGAGCGGCTGCTGGATCACGTCGTCCTCGGTCAGCGGGACCGTGCAGTCGAAGTGCTGGTTGTACTGGGCGTTCGAGATCAGGTCGAGGTGGCGGCCGACCCCCACCGAGCCCTGCCCGCAGAGCTGCGCGTTGCTGCTCAGGATCATGTCCCCGTTGGTGGCGGCGTTCGCGTGGATCTTGGCGTTCGAGTCCATCGTCAGGGTGTCCTGCGACTTGACGGTCGCGTCGCTGAAGATCTGCTGGCCGCCACCCGACTCGGCGACCACGTTGATCCGCCGTGTGACGCCGTTCGCGTTGCCAACCGAGACGATCTCGATCTCGCCGTCCGTCGGCGCGACCGTGTAGGCAAACGTCCCGGAGCCGGATGCGCCCTGCACCTGCTGACACCAGCCGCCCGCCGGCGGCGCCACGAACAGCGTGCCGCCATTCGAGACCACGCACGTGTTGGTCCCGGACGTCGGAACCCGGTTGTAATGCAGGAGCGCCAGGCTGACGCCGGCCTCGGCGGCCGTCAGCGCCTCCTTCGTGTCCTGATCGCGGACGACCCCGTGCTGAGTCGAGATCGAGGCGACGGCGGCGACGCTGGCGACGGCGAACGCGGCGAGCAGCATGAACAGGACGGTCGGGACGGCGAAGCCGTCTTCGCCGCGCAGCCGGCGATTTCGGCGTACGGGCTGCTCTCCCCGATTCCACATGGCCTGAGTCACATCGGCTGCGAGGCCATCGAACTTGATAGCACCCCTGCCGGATCGGACAGACGTTGGCATCAGAACGACGAAGGGCGGCCCCCCGGGGCCGCCCTTCGTGCTCTGGACCTGGTCTGGTCTGGAAAGGACCAGGAGGTCAGCTGATCGCTGGATCAGTCGCCCCAGTTCCCGCCGGTCGGACAACCGTCGACCCCGTCTGCGGTGCAGGTCAGGTCGGTCGTGCCCTCCAGGTGCGTGGCGTCCGCGTCGCTGTCGCCGTACCGGCGAATGCTGAACACATTGGCCTCGCTGCCCTCGGACGTGACGGAGACGGTGTAGCCGTCGCCGGCGGCGTTGGCCGCAGCAGTCGAGACGTTCGAGTCGTTTAGCGTGGTCTCGATCGACTGCAGCTCAGCAACGTCGACGCCGGTGTACTCGCCGCCGTTACCGGTGGCATACGTCTCCATCGCCGTCTGAGCGGTACGAACGGCTGCCTTCGCGTCCGCGTCCTTCGCCTTCTCCCGCTGGTTGAAGAACGAGGGGATCGCGATCGCGGCAAGCAGGCCGAGAATCAACATGACAACAAGGAGCTCGACGAGCGTGAAGCCGCCCTCTCCCTGACTCCGTTCACGGAGCTTCTGGACCATAGGTACCCTCCTTAGGACCTAGTGAAATCGCCAGAGCCCCGCCAGCCGTCAGGCCATCGGAAGTTGTTTGCCCCCCGGTGGCAGCCCGGCGATCTTCACGAAGGAAGACCCGTGACTTTGCGTCCCCGCCTCGCGACGGGTTTGCCCTTGGCACCGAGACACTGGCACTCATCAGACCCCCTATCGGGTCTCGGGTATGCGGCCTTTAGGAGATCTGGGGTGTACATCCGTCCAGTCTGGGTGCTGGCCCCTAGTCCGGCTCGACAAGAGGGCTGACCGATGGCCGCGCGGCGGCTGATCGCCGTCATGCTGGTGCTGCTGTTCCTCTCCTCGCTCGCGGCCGCGCTGGCGCCCGTCGAGCAGCAGCGCGACGAGTCCTCGACGACCTCGACCACCGCTCTCACCCCCGAAACGGCGCTCGCCGGCGGCGATCTGGTTCGTGAGACGCTCGTGGCCGACAAAAAGGACCCCCCGCGAATCAAGGCTGCGGTCGGCGACCAGCTTCAGCTGCGGGTGACCTCCAAGCGGGCGGCGACGCTCGAGCTCGTCCGGCTCGGGCCGACCGAAGACGTCGACCCGGCGGCGCCGGCGCTCTTCGACGTCCTGCTCGACCGGAGGGGCAAGTTCCCGATCCGGGAGCTCGAGACCGGCGAGCGGGTCGGCGAGATCCTGGTCAGCCCTCGAGCTCGGACGGAGTCAGCTCCAGATCAAGCTCGGTCCCGCTCCTGACGATCCGGAAGGGCACAGCAACGCCGATCCGCTCCGGCCCCATCAGGCGCTGAAGCGCCGAGACCTCGGCCACCGGCTGACCGTCGACGTCGGTGATCAGGTCCTCCGCGCGGATTCCCGCCTTGTCGGCCGGGCTGCCGGAGACGACCTCGACGACCTCGATCGCCGCATCGCGCTCGAGCGCTCGGGCCACGCGTGGCGGCAGCGGCCGCGGGCCGCCCGCGATGCCCAGGTAGGCGCGCCGTACCCGGCCGTCAGAGAGCAGCGCGGAAACGATGCGGAGGGTCGCCGAGTCGATCGGGACGGCGAGCCCCAGGCCGACGCCCGCGACGGCCGTGTTGATGCCCACGACCCGGCCGAGCCCGTCGGCCAGGGCACCGCCTGAGTTCCCGGGGTTGAGCGCGGCGTCGGTCTGGATCACGTTCTCCACCAACCGCCCCCGTGCCTGGGTCGGCAGCGAGCGCCCGAGGGCCGAGACCACACCGGCGGTGACGGACCCGGTGAAGCCGAGGGGGTTGCCGATCGCGACCACCAACTGGCCCACCCGCAGCTCGCCGGCGTCGCCAAGCTCGGCGGCCGGGAGGTCGCCCCCGGCGGTCCTGATCACGGCCAGGTCTGAAAGCGGGTCCGAGCCGACGACCTCGGCGTCGAGGCTGCGGCCGTCGGGCAACGATGCGATCACGCCCGTGCCGGCGCCGTCGACGACGTGCGCGGACGTGAGGATGTAGCCGTCGGGCGCGATCACCACTCCGGAGCCCCCACCCTGAGCGCGCCCACGCCGGGTGCGGCGCTCGACCCGCAGGTTCGCCACTGACGGTCCGAGGCGCTCCGCTACCGACATCACCGCGCGCGAGTACGCGTCGAGCGCCTCCGCGTCGGGCAGCTCGCGCGGATCGGGCGCCGGCTGAGCCGGCGCCGCGCCACCATCGATCAGGGTCAGTCTTGCCACGAAACCGAAGGTAGCAAGGCCCGCCCTTCGGCTATCCGAGGAGCCGGATCACAGCCCGCTCGATCGTCTCCCGATCGGCGAACTCACGCCTCGAGCCGTTGGCAGCCAGCCGCTTCAGAGTGCGGTTGATCGTCCTGCCGCGCTTGTAGCGGGCCAGGGCCCGTGGATCGATGTATGAGTCGCGGCAGACCGCGGGCGTGTTGCCGAGCACCTCGGCGACCTCCTCGATCACCGCGGAGACAGCCTGCGCGCGGTCGGGCGCGTCCGTGCGGCCGGCGAGCTTCACGGCGGCGAGGACAGTGGCGTTCCAGGTCCGGAAGTCCTTGGCCGAATAGTCCTCGCCCACAAGATCCTTCAACCATTGGTTGATCTCCGCCGAGGTGACGTCGCGCCACTCGCCCCCGCTCATGCGATAGGCAAGCAGCGGATCCGCCGGCAGCCCCTGCCGGCGCTTCAGCGCAACCACGGTGGGCAGCACGACCGGGTCGGCGATCGTCTGCACGCGCTCGGCGCCCCCCTTGCCGACGAACTCGAACGCGATCGCGCCGGCGCGCACCCTCACGTGGCGCTTCTGGAGGGTGGCGAGGCCGTAGCTCTCGTTCTCCTCTGCGTAGTCCTCCCCGCCCACGCGGAACAGCCCGATGTCGAGCAGCCGGATCGCGCAGGCCATCACGCGCTCGCGCACGAGTCCCTTCAGCGCGAGGTCGGCCGCAAGGGCCTCGCGCGCGGGAATCAGCGCCTTCGCGAACTCCGGCAGGCGCTTGAACTTGGCGCGGTCGCGCTGGGCCCGCCAGGCCTCGTGGTAGAGATACTGGCGCCGCCCCGCAGCGTCCATGCCCACGGCCTGGATGTGGCCGCGCTCGTCTGGGCAGATCCAGACGTCTGTCCACGCCGGCGGGATCGCCAGCGCGCGGATGCGCTCGAGCTGCGCGTCGTCGCGCAGCGTCCTCCCGCCGGGATCATGGAACGAGAAGCCGCGCCCGCGCCGGACCCTGGTGATTCCCTCCCCCGCGGGATCGCTACGGCGCGTCCTCGTCAGCCCGCGTCCTGCTGCTCGTGGCTCAGGCTCTCTTCGTCCTGCGCCGGGTTTCCGTGGGGACCCGGGTCCTCGCCGGGGGTCGGCTCCGGATCGCCGCCCTCCGACGGCGGCTGTGCCCCGCGCTCGCCATCCGGCGCGTCCTGGCCGGCCTCGTCGGGGTCGAGTCTTTCGGTGTCCTCGTGTTCGGGCGTCTCCATGGCCGTCCATTGCCCCGGGAGGCCCGCGACAAACGCGCCGGCTACGGCGGGCCGGTGAACCCGCCCGCGAAGCAGGGGAGCCCGAGGCAGGTGTCGGTGATCTGGCTCTGCGCGTCGGGTCGGAGGAAGTCGGAGACCATCTGCATCTCCTCCGGCGCGACCCGCGGGTCACCGTGGGGGTCCTCGCCTGAGCGGTTCGGCAGGTTCTCCACGGGCGGCGGGTCGGTGCCGATGAGGGCGCTGGGATTCCCAGGGTCGGGACGGGTGGGACCGGAGTCCCAGTAGACGATCGCCGACTCCGTGTAGGGGTAGGACGGGATCGCTGGCACGCCCCAGAGCACGTCGATGCCCGGCCAGCGCCCGTCGTAGACGACCGGCACGTGCGCGGCGGCACCGATCGTCCGCGCCTCGACGTCCGCCTGCCAGGTCGTCACCTGGTGGTCGCCGAACGCGACGTTCAGCAGGACCTCGTGCGCCGGCGTGTCCGGCAGCGGATCGTCGGTCATCCGGTGCGCGTATCCGTTCGGCTCGCTTCGGTCCCAGAGCATCTGGATCAACGACAGGGCCAGCTGCTGGGTCAGCGGGCTCGGATAGGCCGGGTCGAGGATGGTCTTGTAGAGGTCGAAGTCGACCGAGCGGTTCAGGAGGACCGAGTAGTTCATCGCCGGAACGCCCAGCGTGGCGCGCGTCCAGTCCGGCGCGACCGCGGTCGCTGCTCCACCGAGGATCCCGCCCTGGCTGTTGCCGTTGTAGTAGAGGCGGGAGGCGTCGATCACCGGCGGCGAGGAGACGTCCGTGCCGTCCACGTGGAACGCGGCGTCGGACGTGAAGCCGTCGGCGTGGATCATCAGGCGGCCGAGGAAGAGCGTGTTGAGGAGGCCCTGCTGGACGCGGTCGGTCAGCTGGGGGAAGTTCCCGAGCTGGCGCAGGACGTTTGCGGCAATGTTCGGAACATCGGCGGTCGAGAAGCCGATCGTGTCGGTCGCGCAGATCACGAAGTTGTGCGTCTGCCCGAGGATCTGCTGGTCGTCCGAGGTCGCCTGGGAGGCGGTGCCGAGCAGCCCGTGGCCGTAGACCTGCGGCCGGCCGGGCGCGGCCGGCACGTCCACCGCCTTGCGCGGGATCCCGCAGTTGAAGTTGGCGGTGTAGGTGCCGTTCCGCTGCGGCAGGCCGTCCGGCCCGAGGTCGAACGTGCCCCCGGGGTTGCAGTTCGGCTCCAGGTAGCAGGGCACCTCGAACGTTCCCTGCACCCGCCGCGCGAGCTCCGCGTCCTGGGCGCTCGTGAGGGTCTCTACCGAGGTTACGTCGAACTCGGGCGCCGCTCCGGCCAGGGCCTGGTCGCCCAGGTCATCATCGCCCAGCTCCGCGAAGGCGTCGTTGCGTATCGCGAGCATGCGCTCGGCGATGTTCTCGTCGCTCGCGACGGTGAAGTCCCAGGCCAGGTACAGGTTCGACCGCTTGATCTGTGCGTCGCGGAGGTTCCGGAACACGCGGTCGAAGCGCTCGCGCTGGGCGTTGATCGCCGCGTCCTTGGACGGCAGGTCGTCGCGGTAGTAGCGGAAGCCGTCGGGCGCCTCGAGCCCCTCCTCGTAGTAGTAGGCGTCCGGCATCAGGTTCCGCAGGGCCACGATGTAGCGCCGGCCGGAGTCGAAGTTCCGCGCGGGATGGATCAGGAGCGCCGTTTCCCCGGGCGTGTCGGCGGCCGAGTCGATCTCGACCCAGATCGGCCAGCGCTCGCCGGTCTTCGCGTCGATCACGACCACGGGCTCCCCCGGGCGCTCGTCGTCGTTTCGGGAGAGATCGCTGAGGCGAATCGGACCGGTCGCGTCGAGCGCCTCCGGCGTGTCGATTCCCGGCACCTTGACGACGATCGTCTGCCCCGGGCTGAACCCGTCGTTCAGGTTGTAGGGCTCGGCCGCGATCTCGACGTTCCCCGAGTTCTTCGGCATCGCCGGGTCCTGGAACGAGACGCGCCTGCCGGTGGCGCTCGTGTAGTCCTCGGTCGTGTGAAAGTCGTCAGGGAACGGCAGCATGCAGAGCGGCTCGCCCGCCGTGGCGCCCGTCGCGAGCGTGATCGGATCGCACTCGTCGGCCCTCGTGAGGTCGATCGGTCGCGGACGGCAGTAACTGGTCGTGCGCCGCAGCTCGAAGCGAACCGCGATCGCGCCCTTGCCCTTCACCTTGATCTTGCGCGCCTCACAGCTCCGCACCGCATCGAGGCCTTTCGAGGTCAGTCGGAGCGTCGCCACCCGCGCCCCCTTGCGGGCGGTGCCCTTCTTGCTGAGCTTCTTGTGCTCCGGCCGGTCGAAGGTGCGGGAGGTGGCGCGGAGGCGCAGCTCACGGCCCTTGAGGCCCTTGGCGCGCACCTCGATCGCTCGCTCGTCGAGGATCGAGCTCTGGTCGGTCGTCAGGACCTTGAGCTTCGCTTTCGGCTTGCCCTGCGCCACGCCAACGCCACCGCCGAGCCCCAACCCGAGGGCCAGCAGCAGGACGCCTACCCGCAAACCTCTCAGCACTCCTGCCTCCTCCTCGACGCGGTACGTCAGGGCGCGGAAGCTATCGGATCTTGTCGTAGAGCGAGAAGATCGGCATGTACATCGAGATCACGATGAAGCCGACGCCGGCGCCGACGAACATGATCATCATCGGTTCGATGAGAGAGGTGAGGGCCTTGACCTTGGCGTCAACCTCGGTCTCGTAAAAGTCGGCGATCTTCTCGAGCATCGTCTCGAGCTGACCGGACTCCTCACCGACACCGACCATGTGCGAGACCATCGGCGGAAAGACCGGGTTGTCCTGGAGCGGCTTCGAGATCGAGCCGCCGCTTCGCACCGAGGCGTAGACGTCGTCCATCGCCGCCTCGACCACCGCGTTGCCGGACGTCTGACCCGCGATCTTGATCGCCTGGAGGATCGGCACGCCGGACGAGATCGTGCCCGCGAAGGTCCGCGACCATCGGGCGAGCGCGACCTTGTGGACGACGTCGCCGATGTGCCAGGGGATCTTCAGCTTGATCCGGTCCCACTGTGTCCGTCCGACCTCGCTCGACTTCCAGCGCCCAAAGCCGTAGGCGGTGAGCCCGATGATCGGCAGCAGGATGTACCACTTCTGCGTGATGAAGTCTGAGATGCCGACCGTGATCTGGGTCATCCACGGCAGCTCCGAGGACTCGCCGGGATTCTCGGCCGCGATCTCCTCGAAGATCCCGACGAAGACCGGGACGATGAACGCCACCACCGCGGACATCACCAGGATGGCGAGCGTGAAGACGACCGCCGGGTACGTCATCGCCGAGCGCACCTGACGCTGCAGGGCATCGAGCCGCTCGAGCTGGTGGGCGACGCGGTCGAGCGCCTCCTCGAGGCGACCGGAGCTCTCGCCGGCAGCCACCATCGACCGGTAGAGCGGGTCGAACACACCCGGCTGCGACTCCATCGCCTGCGACACCGAGCTCCCCGCCTCCACGTCCTGACGCAGCGCGACGATCGCCTTCTTCAGCATCTCATCCTCGGTCTGGTCCTCGAGCGTGTAGAGCGACCGCAGCATCGGCATGCCCGAGGCGATCAGCGTCGCAAACTGGCGGGAGAAGACCGCCAGCGAGCGCATCTTCACGTTCTTGAAGCGCTGGAAGATCGACTCGAGCTTCATCGCCTCGCGCTTCTCGGCGACGTCGAGGACGATCAGCCCGCGCTGGCGGAGCTGCTCCGTGACCTGGGCCTTCGAGGTCGCGTCGACCTCTCCTCGAGAGGGCACCCCGGCCAGGTCAACAGCTCTGAATGCGTAGCTCGCCACAGTCTCCCCCTCGCGCTAGGCGGCCGCCACCGTGGGCCGTGCGGCTCCGGGGCCGCCGCCCAGAAGGCGCTTCAGCTCCTCGGGGATCGAAGCGCGCTGCTGCGCCAGGGTCGGGGTGATCTTGCCCATCCGCACGAGCTGCGCCAGATGAGCGTCCATCGTCTGCATCCCAACCGACCCCGACGTCTGGAGCGCCGAGTAGATCTGGTGCGTCTTGCCCTCGCGGATCAGGTTCCGAATGGCGGGCGTCGGGATCAAGACCTCGCAGCCGACCACGCGCGACGACCCGTCGGCCGTCGGCAGGAGCTGCTGCGTGACGATGCCCTGCAGGGCGATCGAGAGCTGCATGCGCACCTGCTGCTGCTGGTGCGGGGGGAAGACGTCGATGATCCGGTCGACCGTCTGCGCCGTGGACTGGGTGTGGAGGGTCGCGAACACCAAGTGTCCGGTCTCGGCGGCGGTGAGCGCTGTCGAGATCGTCTCGAGGTCGCGCATCTCGCCGACGAGGATCACGTCCGGGTCCTCGCGCAGCGCCGACTTCAGCGCCGCCGCGAAGTCGATCGCGTCGGCGCCGATCTCGCGCTGGTTCACGACGCAGCTCTTGTGTCGATGGAGAAACTCGATCGGGTCCTCGATCGTGAGGATGTGCTCCGCCCGCTCCTCGTTGATCAGGTCGATCATCGAGGCCAACGAGGTCGACTTGCCCGAGCCCGTGGGACCCGTGACCAGGACGAACCCGCGCGGCTTGCGGCAGAACTCCTCGAGCACCTGGGGCAGCCCGAGCGACTCGAGGCTCTGAATCTCGCTGGGGATGTGGCGGAACGCGGCGGAGATCGAGCCGCGCTGGAAGAAACAGTTGACGCGGAAGCGCGCCATGCCGGGCACGGAGTAGGCGAAGTCGAGCTGCTTGTTGTTCTCGAACGCCTTGCGCTGCGAGTCGTTGAGGAGCGAGTAGACGATCTCGCGGGTGTCCTGTGGCTTCAGGACCGGTTGGTCGTCGAGCGGCGTAATGCGACCACGCACGCGCAACGCCGGCGCGAAGCCCGGGGAAATGTGGACATCCGACGCGCGGACCTCGACCATCCGCGTGAGCACAGCTGCGAAATCGATGCTCATCGCGTACTTATTCGTCGCTCAGGCGCGAAAGCTTGAGCGCCAGGTCCGAAGATTCAGCGCGAGACGCGCGCGACTTCCTCGATCGAGGTGACGCCGGCGCGGACCTTCAGCAGGCCGTCCTCGCGCAGGGTCAGCATCCCCTCCTCGCGGGCGACCTTGGTGAGCTCGGCTTCGGGCGCGTGGGCGACGGTCATTTCCTTGATCCGGTCGCTCATCACCATCACGGAGAAGAGGCCGATGCGGCCGCGGTATCCGGAGCCCGAACAGCGCCCGCACCCGACGGGCTCGTAGGCCTCGACGTCAGCGCCCACGCGGAAACCCGCCTCGCTCAGCGCCGCCAGCGGCACGACTGTCCGCTGCTTGCAGTGGGAGCAGAGCTTTCGCGCCAGGCGCTGGGCGACGACGCAGTCGACCGCCGAGGCGGTCAGGAAGCTCTCGATCCCCATCTTCTGGAGCCGGACGATCGCGCCCGGGGCGTCGTTCGTGTGCAGCGTGGTCAGCACCAGGTGCCCGGTGAGCGCGGATTCGATTGCGATGCGGGCGGTCTCGGCGTCGCGGATCTCGCCGACCATGATCACGTCGGGGTCGGCGCGGAGGATCGAGCGCAACCCGGCCGCGAAGGTCAGGCCGGCGCGACGGTTGACGCCAATCTGGTTGATGCCGTCGAGGCGGTACTCGACCGGGTCCTCGATCGTGATGATGTTGCGCTCGACGGCGTTGATCTCGTTCAGCGTCGCGTAGAGCGACGTCGACTTGCCCGAGCCGGTCGGGCCGGTGACGAGGATCGCCCCGTACGGCTTGTGGAAGGACTCCTCGTAGCGCTGGCGAGGATCGCCCTCGAGCCCGAGCTGATCGAGGGTCCGGAGCGCCTGCTCCTTGTCGAGGATCCGGATGGTGCAGCCCTCGCCACGCTGCGTCGGCAGGGTGGTGATACGGAGGTCCACCTTGCGGCCCTCGATGTTCACCGAGACGCGCCCGTCCTGCGGCACCCGCTTCTCGGCGATGTCCATGTCGCTCATGATCTTCACGCGGCTGACGACGCCCGCGATCATCCGCTTCGGCACCCGCGCCGCCTCATAGAGAACGCCGTCGACGCGGAAGCGGACCCGCATCTCGCCCTCGCCCGGCTCGAAGTGGATGTCCGACGCCCCCTCGGTCGCTGCCTGGCCGAGGATCGAGTAGACGAGCTTGATGACCGGCGCGTCCTCGGCGGACTCGCGCAGCTCGGTGACCTGCGGCTCGCCCTCCTCCTCGTCCTCCTCGATCGCCTCGGAGACCGCGGTCTCGAGCGTATTGAGGCGAAGGATCAGTGCCTCGATGTCCTCCTCGGCGGCGACTGCGACCTCGCAGGCGAGGCCGGTGATCATCTGCACGTCGTCGATCGCGATCACGTTGGCCGGGTCGGCCATCGCGAGCAGGAGAGTGTCGCTGTCGACATAGCCGACAGGGACCGCCCTGTAACGACGGGCGGCGCCCGGCGAGAGCATGTTCGCGGCGCCCATATCGACGTGGTAGACGTTCAGATCGACGTGGCGGAGGCCGTAGCGCTCGGCCATCGCGCGGGAGAGCTGGTCCGAGTCGAGGAGCTTCTGCTCCAGCAGGATCGCCTCGGGCGAACGACCGGCCAGGCGCGCCTTGTCGATCGCGTCGTCCACCCGCTCGCGGCTCGCGTACCCAAGCTCGACGATCACGTCGGTGATGAACATCGTCGAGTTGCCGCGCCCGAGCGGGCCGGTCAGGCCGGGCGTGCCGGAATCTTCCAGCAAGGGCTCCTCGGCGGGAGCGGCGCCGGCCCCTCCGGCCGGCACCGGGCGCAGGTAGTCGGGGCGGTCGGCAGTCATAGAACCTGCCTTACCAAGCGGGCAAACACGCTTTCGCGACGAACGTCGCTCACTGGGATACCTCGCAGCGGGCGGCGGCACGCATCACGTCGAGCGGAGGTTCGGCGCCCGTCCAGAGCCGAAGCGAGGCGGCGCCCTGGCGAACGAGGACCTCGAGCCCGTCGACGGGATTCCCCCCCGCGGCACGGGCGGCCGCGATCAGCTGTGTCTCATTTGAGCCGTACACCAAGTCCAACACCACCTGTCCTGCACGCAGGCCATCGGCGCTGATCGGGAGCGCCTTGAGGTCCCGCGACCCCCTGTTCACTAGGGGCTGACCCCCAGAGGGGGTAACCACGTTGGCGGATGCCAACCCGACGGTGGTCGCATTCAGCAGTAGGTCGAAGCTCGTTGCTCGTTGTTCGTAGCTCGGCATCACGCGCACCTCGAATTCTCGCGCCAAGTCTTCGGCCTTGCTCGCGGTCCGGTTCCATACGTGTACCTCGGCTCCCGCGTTCTTGAGTGCCCAGATCGCCGCGCGGGCGGAACCGCCCGCGCCCATCACCAGCGCCCGCATCCCCGCCGGCGGCTCGGGCAGGGCGTCGAGGATGCCGATCGCGTCGGTGTTCTCCGCCTGGAGCCGCCCGCCACTGAGGGTGAGTGTGTTGGCGGCGCCGATCTCCCGGGCCGCAGGGCTCGCCTCGTCGGCCACGGCCAGCGCGGCGAGCTTGTGCGGGACGGTCACGTTGACGCCACGGAAGTCGCGCGCATCAAGGCCGGCGACGAGAGGCCTGAAGCCCTCGGGTGCCACCTCGATCGCCTCGTAGGACCACTCCGGCGCGAGGCCGAGCGCCGCGAGCGCCGCGTTGTGCATCGCGGGTGAGCGCGAGTGCGAGACGGGCTGCCCGAGGACGGCCAGGCGAGGCATCTAGCAGTCCGTGGGCGAGCCGCCCTCCGCCTCCAAGGCCGCCTGGTACTCGGCCTCGGCGGCGAGGAACTCCTCCTCGGTCTCGACGAAGGTGTGCTCGTTGCAGGTGCCCGGCTTGATCACGTAGTAGAAGAAGTCGGTCTCGGCGGGGTTCGCGGCCGCCTCGAGGGAGGCGCGGCCGGGGTTCCCGATCGGCCCGGGCGGGAGCCCGGTGTTGATCCGCGTGTTGTAGGGGGTGGCCTCGTTCAGGCGCGACGCGACCAGCGGCTCGGTCCAGTTGTGGTCCTCGAAGCGGATCGTGGCGTCGATCCCCAGCGGGTTGCCGGCGTCGAGCCGGTTGTGGATAACCGAGGCGGCGAGCTCGCGCTCCTCCGGCACCTGAACCTCGCGCTCGATCATCGAGGCGATTATCACGACGTCGTAGACGCTCATCCCCGCCCTGTCGGCGGCCGTCAGATCGACCTCGGCGATGTTGTCCTCGAAGGCCGCGAGCTGCTTGTCGACCAGGGCGTCCACCTTCGCGCCCTTGAACAGCTCGTACGTCGCCGGGAACAGGAAGCCCTCGAGGCTCTCCGCTCCCTGGGCGCCGTACCGCTTGAGGTTGAACTTCGGCGAGGATTTGGATGCCTTCTCGTAGTCGCCCTCTACGCCGGCCTTCTTGGCGACGTCGGCGACTTGCGAGCGGTCGAGGCCCTCCGGGATCGTCACCGAGATGGTCTTGCGGGCCTGCGGCGCCACGGCGGCCGCCCCGTCGTCGTCCGAGCGACTGAGCACGACGCCGACACCGGCGACGAGGACGATGAGCGCTCCGACCGCGACCAGCGCGATCGTCCGGCGGTGGCGGACCAGCTCGCTGGTCGGCGGGCGGCCGGGCGGCGGCGCCTGCGGCGGCTCGGCCCGCGACTCGGGAGTGGGATCGTCCGGCAGCCCCGACGCGGCCAGCTCCTCCCGCACGCGCTCGCCGAGGCTGTTGCGTGCCTCCTGCTCGCGGTCGCGGCGGCGACCGGCACGCTCGGCGCGACGGGCCGCGCGCTCACGCGCCGCCTCGTCGTCCGCGAACGGATCGCGCCAGTCGGAGTCGTTCATCGAGTCGAAATCATCGTCACCGCGCCGTGCCCGCCCGGCGCTGGAGGTATGACTCAAGCAGATGCGCCGCAGCCAGCGCGTCGGCCGGCGCGCCAGCCCCCGCGCGCGTGCTTGATTCGGCGAGCCGCGTGGTCAGGCGCTCGTCGTAGGTCTCGACCGGGACCGCGAGCGCGCCCTCGAGCTCGCCGGCGAACGCTCGGGCAGCCTGCGCCTGCTCGCCCTCCTCCCCGCTCAGCGACACCGGCAGGCCGACGACGACGAGCTCCGCCTCGTGCTCGGCGACGAGCTCGGCCACCGCGGCGGGGTCCGGCGGCTCGACGACCCCGAGCGGGCGCGCCAAGGTCTCGGTGGGGTCGCAGATCGCCGCGCCGACGCGCGCCGCACCATGGTCGAGGGCGAGGATCCGCACGCCGGCTCAGCCGCCGAGGCCGGCGACGATCGCGGCGCGGGCCACGTCGAGCGCGTCGTCGAGCTTCTCCGGGTCCCGCCCGCCGGCCTGGGCGGCGTCGTCGCGACCACCGCCGCCGCCGCCGACCACGGCAGCGGCCTCACGGACGAGCGCCTGCGCGGACAGCCCTCTTTCGACCACGCCCTTGCTGAGCAGCGCGACGAGGGCGACCTTGCCGTGGTCCGCGCCGCCGAGGACGACCGCCGCCTCCCCCAGCTTGTCGCGGACCTGCGCCCCGAGCTCCATCAGCTGGCGCTGATCGCCCAGCGCGCTCCTCGCCGTGACCAGCTTGACGCCGCCCACCTCCTCGGCGCCGCCGGCGAGCTGGTCAGCCTCCTCGCCCGCGGCCTTGCGGCCGGCCTCGGCGACCTGGCGCTCGAGTCTCGCGAGGCGCTCCTCGGCGTGCTCGGCCGCCCACACCGGGTCCTCGGGCTTGCCGAGCAGCCTGCCCACCGTGCCGAGCTCCTCGCGCAGCCTCAGGAAGTGGTCGATCGCTGCCGGACCGGTCAGGGCCTCGATCCGGCGCACGTTCGCCGCGCTCGAGCCCTCGGAGACGATCGCGAAGATGCCGCATTCGGCCGTCGTCGCGACGTGGGTGCCGCCGCAGAGCTCGCGCGAGACCTCGTCGACCTCGACCACCCGGACCCAGTCGCCGTACTTCTCGCCGAACAGCGCCATAGCCCCGAGCGCCTCGGCCTCGGAGCGCGACATCTCGAGCGCCCGCACCGCGCGGCTCTCCTTGATCCACTCGTTGACGGCGCCCTCGACCTCACTGAGCTCGTCACGGGCGAGCGGCTGGCCGTGGGTGAAGTCGAAACGCAGCTTGTCCGGGCGCACCGCCGAGCCCGCCTGGCGGACGTGGGTGCCGAGCCGCATGCGAAGCGCCGCATGCAGCAGGTGCGTCGCCGTGTGGTTTCGCATCGTCGCGTGCCGCGCCCGATGGTCGACCCTGGCCTCGACCCGCGTACCTGCCTCGGGCGTGGCGCCGCGCGTACGGACCGCCTGATCCGCGCCCACGCGGTAGACGTCGTCGACCGAGGCCTCGCCGCCGTCCCAGGCGAGGATCCCGGAGTCGGAGACCTGGCCGCCGCCCTCGGGATAGAACGGGCTCTCCTCGAGCTTCACCAGCACCGCCCCGTTCTCGTCCAGCGTCCGCGAGGCGGCGACGCTGGTCTCGGCCTGGAGCCGCTCGTATCCGACGAACCGCGTCTCGGGTGCCGCGTTGACGAACTCGATCACGGCCTCGTGGGTGTCGGGCGCGACCGTGCCGGCGCCGCGGCGCGCGCGCTCGCGCTGCGCCTCCATCAGCGCCTCGAAGCCCTGGTCGTCGACCGAGAGCCCGTCCTCGGCCAGGAGCTCGCGCGTCATCTCGTACGGGAATCCGTAGGTGTCGTGGAGCTGGAAGGCGTCGTCGGCCGAGATCCAGGAGGTGCGGTCCTCCCTCGCCTGGTCGATCAGCCGCGCCAAGAGCTCCGAGCCGCGGTCGAGCGTGCGGCCGAAGCTCCGCTCCTCGTCGGCGACCCACCGCAGCACGTTCTCGCGTTCCGCGGCGAGCTGGGGCGCGACATCACCGGTCAGCTCGATCGCGCGCTCGGCGAAGCGTCCGAGATACGGCGACTCCAGCCCCAGGACCCGCCCCTGCAGAATCGCCCGGCGCATGATCCTCCGGAGCACGTAGCCGCGATCCTCGTTCGACGGCACCACGCCGTCGGCGATCAGGTTGACCATCCCGCGCGAGTGGTCCGCGAGGATCCGCATCGCGCGGATCGTCTTGGCGTCGTCGGCGTAGCCGCGGCCGCTCAGCTCCTCGGCGAGCTCCACCAGCGGCTTGAAGCCGTCGGTCTCAAACACCGACTGCACTCCCTGCTGGATCAGCGCCATCCGCTCGAGCCCGAGCCCGGTGTCGATGTTCTGATTCGGGAGGTCGGTCAGCGACCCGTCCTCGTGCAGCTCCATCGCCATGAACACGAGGTTCCAGTACTCGAGGTAGCGCTCGGTGTCGTCTCCCGGGCGCACGTCCTCGTCGCCGAACTCGGGCCCCCGGTCGATGTACATCTCCGAACACGGCCCGCACGGGCCGGTCTCGCCGGCCTGCCAGAAGTTCTCGGCGCGATCAAGCAGGACGATGCGCTCCAAGGGGACGCCGATCGCCTTCCACAGCTCGATCGCCTCCTCGTCGGGGCCGAGACCCAGCTCCTCGTCGCCGCCGAAGACCGTGGCCCAGATCTTCTCCGGCTCGAACCCGAAGCCCTCGACCGAGAGCTCCCAGCCGAACTCGATCGCCTCGCGCTTGAAGTAGTCGCCGAAGCTGAAGTTGCCGAGCATCTCGAAGAAGGTGAGGTGGCGGTGGGTGTTCCCGACCTCCTCGATGTCGGGCGTCCGGAAGCAGCGCTGCGACGAGGTCAGCCGGGGCGCCGGCGGCTCCTCGCGGCCGAGGAAGTACGGCTTGAACGGCTGCATCCCGGCGACTGTGAGCAGGGTCGAGGTGTCGTCCGACGCCGGGATCAGCGACGCGGAGGGGGTGCGGCGGTGGCCGCGCTCCTCGAAGTAGGTCAGGAACGTCTCGCGGATCTCGCTCGACTTCATCGTCGGCGTGAGTCTAGGCGGCGATCGTGCCGCGGCCGACGATCAGTTCGCCGTCGAGGAGGCAGGCGGTCTGCCCCGCCGCAACGCCATAGGCGGGCTCGTCGAGCTCGAGCTCCAGCTCGGCGTGTTCTCCGGCGGGCGCCGCCGAGACGCGGCACTGGATCGAGCGCGAGTGGTACCGGAGCTTGACCCTGTCGGCGCGCGCGGCGTCGCGGTGCAGGCGGGCGCCGCGGAGCCGTACCGACGTCCGGGCGAGCTCCTCCCGGTGGCCGACGGTGACGCGGTTCGCCGCCGGGTCGGTGCGCAGGACGTAGAGCGGCTCGCCGTTCGCGACGCCCAGCCCCCGGCGCTGGCCGACGGTGAAGTGGTGGTGGCCCGGGTGCCTGCCCAGCACCTCGCCGTCGGCGTCGACGATCTCGCCGGGACGGTCCGCGAGGCCGCCGTGGCGCGCGAGGAACGAGCGCTTGCCCTCGCCCGCGAGGAAGCAGAGGTCCTGGCTCTCGCGCTTCGATGCAACGGCGAGGCCGGCCGCGGTGGCCTTTTCGCGCACCTCGGGCTTGGTCATGTCCGCCAGGGGGAAGCGAAGCCGGGCGAGTGTCGCCGGGCGCAGCCCGGAGAGCATGTAGGTCTGATCCTTGGCCTCGTCGGTCGCCGCCGCCAGCAGCGGCCCGTCGCCGTCGTCGGCGATCCGCGCGTAATGGCCCGTTGCGAGCTTCGCTGCTCCGATCCTGTCGGCGAGCGCCACCATCGCGTCGATCCGCAGGTCGCCGTTGCAGATCACGCACGGGTTCGGGGTCTCCCCCGCCCGGTAGCCGTCGACGAACGCGCCGACGACCTGGCGCCGGAAAGCCTGCTCGAGGTCGAGCGTCAGGTGCGGGATGCCGAGCGAGTGCGCCAGTGCCCGGGCGCCCCGCACGGCCTCGGGCGAGCAGCAGGCCTGGGAGCCGTCGGTCCGCTCGTCGGCCCAGAGCTTCAGCGTCACGGCGACGACCTCGGCCCCGTGCTCGCGCTCGAGGAGCGCCGCGACCGCGGAGTCCACCCCGCCCGAGATCGCGACCAGCACGCGCTCTCCGGCTGCGGGCGCCTGGGCAACCGGCTCACCCGACGACGCGAGCGCCGCGAGTGACCGGCCGAGCGCGTCGCCGACCAGCTCCGCGGCATGCCGCCCCTGCGGCGAGAGGCCGCCGACGAGCCGGGCGATCCGCTCTGCTCCCAGGGCGGCGACGTCCAGCACGTCCTGCCCTTCCACCGCCTCGCAGGCGGCGGCAGCGCACGCCCGCAGCGCCGCGCACCCCTCGGCGTCGAAGGTCGCTTCGCACGCCCCGCGGTCCTCGATCAGCAGCGAGATGCGCACGAGATCGCCGCACGCGGACCCGCCGGCGCTGCCGTCGTGGGCGCCTGAAGGCGAGGGCCCGCGCCGGGTCTCGTCGCGGGCGTATTCGTCGAGGAGCTCGATGCTCACCCGGCGAAGGTAGCGTCCGGACGCTCAGCCCGGGTGGTACGGAAGCTCTTTGCCGTCGTAGAGGACGTCGAGAACGGTCTGCTCGACGCTCTCGGGACCGCGGAAGCCGTAGCTGATCGTGGCGCCCGGCAGGTCGCCCTCGACCTGGCGCCGCGGCTCGACGACGACGAGCGCCGGCACGCGGTCGAGGTTGACGCCCTCGGCGATGCGCGAGTAGCGGGCGACGTCCTTCGCCTCGACCACGAACACGCTCGTGTCGTTGCGGCCCTGGAGCCGGTCCTCCACCTGAGCCTCGAGGCGCTTGTCCTCGGTGCCCTTGCGGTTGACGACCAGCAGCGCGACCACGTCGCCCGCCTCATGAGCGCTGACGACGCTCTCCGGCAGGCCGGGCCCCGCCTCGAAGCCGGTGCTTGCGACCGGCACCCCCGCGACGGGCGCGGCAGCCGCGGGATCGGCGGCGACCGCCGGGTCGGGCGTCGAGGGAGCGGGCACCGCACCGGCCGCAGTGGGGGCCGGAGTCGCGGAATCCGAACTGGAGCTCTCCTCCTGGCCCATCACGCGCGTCATGAACAGGAACGCAACGACGATGCCCAGGATCCCCAGAAGGACGACCTGGACCACGGGGTTGTCATTGATCGTCTGGCGCACGATCAAGACCCTTCCGTTACCACTCGGGCAAACACGCTTTCGCGACTTACGTCGCTCATCCCATCCCCATAAAAGAGGGCCCCAGCTTGCCGGTGCCGCTCGGCCTGAGAACCTGGCTATGCAGGTGGGTGCCTACCGGATGAGGCGCACGCGCCAGATCCGAGATCGGCTCCCAAGCCGAATGTGTTGGCTCACAATAAGAGCGACTGTCGAACAAGCTCGGGCCTTTCACAAAGTTACCGGTCGCCACTGATTTCGGCTGTTAGGAGGAATCGCTTGAGCGGTAGGGTGGGGATTGCGTGGTCGATCCACCGGCAAGCGAGCCCACTGCGCCCCCTCCCGCGGGCAGTTCCTACCCGGCGACGCTCACTGTCGAGTACCCCGACCGCGACCTCGACCGGGTGTCCTCGGGCTTCCGGATCCTGACGGTGATCCCGATCGCGATCGTGCTCAGCGCGATCGCGCACGTGGGGATCCTGTTCCTGCCCGTCCTCCTGATGCTCGTCTTCCGGCGCAAGTATCCGCGCTGGTGGTACGACTGGAACCTCGAGATGACCCGCTTCGCCACCCGGGTCGTCGCCTATCTGTTCCTGATGGACGATCGCTACCCGGCGACCGACGCGGAGCAGGCCGTCCACGTCGATTTCCCCTACCCCGACGCCGAGCGGGACGTCAGCCAGTTCATGCCGTTGGTCAAGTGGCTGCTCGTGATCCCGCACCTGATCGTCCTGGCGTTCCTCTACGTCGGTGTCCTCTTCGCGGTGATCTTCGCGTGGTTCGCGATCCTGTTCACGGGCCGCTACCCACGCGGCCTGTTCGACTTCGTCGAAGGCGTGCTGCGGTGGCATCTCCGGATTGCCGCGTACGCGTTCATCCTCGTCACCGACGAGTACCCGCCCTTCCGTCTGAGCGCCTGACCCGGGTCGCTACTCACCCGGCTTGCGGGCGCTTCGTGCGCAGCGCGAGGCCGAGCTCGTCGAGCTGCGCCCCGTCGACGGGGGCCGGTGCGCCGGTGAGCGGATCGGCGCCCGAGGCCGCCTTCGGGAACGCGATCACGTCGCGGATCGAGTCGGCGCCCACGAGCCGCTGGACGATGCGGTCGACGCCATAGGCGATGCCCCCGTGGGGCGGCGCACCGTAGCGGAGCGCCTCCAGCAGGAAGCCGAACCGGGATTCAGCCTCGTCCGCCGCGATCCCGATCGCCGCGAGCGCGTCCCGCTGGACGCCGGCGTCGGAGATCCGGATCGAGCCACCGCCCATCTCCTGGCCGTTCCAGACGAGGTCGTACGCCTTGGCGCGGGCTGCGCCCGGATCGCTCGGGTCGAGCTCGCCGTCGGGGGACGTGAACGGATGGTGGAGCGGATCCCAGCGGCCCTCGCCCTCGTTCCACTCGAACAGCGGCCAGTCGACGATCCAGCAGAATGAGTGGGCGCCCTCCTCGATCAGCCCGAAGCGCTTGCCGAGGTCGAGCCGCAGCTGCGCGAGCACGGCGTTCGCCGTCGCCGGCGCATCGGCGACCACCAGCAGCAGGTCGCCCTCCTCGGCCCCGAGGCGCTGGTTCAGCGCGGTCAGCTCCTCGGCCGAGAGGAACTTCGCGGTCGGCGAGCGCCAGCCGTCCCCCTCCCGGAACGCCCAGACGAGGCCCTTGGCCCCCAGCTCCTGCGCGCGCTCGATCAGCCCGTCGAGCGCCGAGCGGGGCAGGTCACGGGCGCCGGCGTTCAGCCCCTTCACCACTCCCCCGCCCTCGAGCGCGCCGCGGAAGACCTTGAACTCGGTCGTGGCGAGCGCATCGGAGAGGTCGACCAACTCGAGCCCGAAGCGCAGGTCCGGGCGATCGGTGCCGTACCTCGCCAGCGCCACGTCGTAGGGGATACGCGGGATCGGCACCGGGACCTCGGGGCCCCCGGCGCGCGCGCAGACGTGGGCCATCATCCGCTCGTTGACGTCGATCACGTCCTCGACTTCGACGAACGAGAGCTCGACGTCGAGCTGGGTGAAGTCAGGCTGGCGGTCGGCGCGCTGGTCCTCGTCGCGGAAGCAGCGGACGATCTGGTAGTAGCGCTCGAACCCGGCCACCATCAGGAGCTGCTTGAAGAGCTGCGGCGATTGGGGCAGCGCGTAGAAGGAGCCCGGCTCGCGGCGCGAGGGGACGAGGAAGTCGCGGGCGCCCTCCGGAGTCGAGCGCGAGAGCATCGGCGTCTCGATCTCGAGGAAGCCCTCGCCGTCGAAGAACTCGCGGATCGCCCGCGTCACTGTCGCCCGGGTAGCGATCGCGGCCTGCATCGGCTCGCGGCGGAGGTCGAGGTAGCGGTGGCGCAGGCGGATCTCCTCGCCGACCTCGCCCGAGAAGCTCTCGACCTCGAACGGGGGCGTCTCGGCGTCGGCGAGCATCGCTGCATCGGTCACGCGGAGCTCGAACTCGCCGGTTGGGATCTCTGAGTTCACCGTCTCGGGCGAGCGCCTGACGACCGGGCCCGAGACCGAGATCACGTCCTCGGCGCGCAGCCGGTGGCCAAGCTCGAACGCGTCGCCCGCCTCGTCCGGGTTGAAGACGAGCTGCACCAGCCCGGTGCGGTCGCGGAGGTCGACGAACACGAGGCCGCCGTGGTCGCGGCGGCGATGGACCCAGCCGGCGACGCGCGCCTCCGAGTCGACCTTCTCGGCGAGAACCTGGCCGCACCAGGTATCGCGGTACGCGTTCGGCCGGAGCGCGGGGAACACGCTCACTCCCCCGCCTCCTGCGCCCGCTCATGCTCGATCTCGGCGAGCGGGTCGGTCAGGTCGAGCGCCCGCTCCTCGCCGCTCTCCATGTACCGCAGGGTCGCCGTCCCGTCCTCGTTCAGGAGCACCGTCCGCGGCGCGCCGCTTCGGTCGGCCTGCTTCATCTGACCCTTGTGCGAGCGCTCGGCCAGGTCCAGGTCGACGCAGACCCCCGCCCGGCGCGCGGTCGTGGCCAGCTCGAGCGCCTGCTCGCGGCGGCCCTCGGCAGCGACGATGAAGACGTCGATCGGCCGTGGCGGCGGCTGTTCCGACATCGCCAGCAGGATGCGCTCGATCCCCGCGGCCCAACCCACCGCGGGCGTCGGTGGCCCGCCGAGCTCCTCGACGAGACCGTCGTAGCGGCCGCCGCCGCCCAGCGCGGCCTGCGCGCCGAGCGCGTCGGACTCGAACTCGAAGACGGTGCGCGTGTAGTAGTCGAGGCCGCGGACAAGCGTGCCGTCGAGCTCGTAGGCGATGCCGGCCGCGTCCAGCAGGCGCTTCACGGCCTCGAAGTGCTCGGCGTCGTCGTCGTCGAGGCGGTCGAGCATCGTCGGCGCGCCGGTCATCACCTCCTGGGTTCCCTCGTGGTCGGAGTCGAATGCGCGCAGGGGGTTCGTCTCGATCCGCTCCCGGACGTCGTCGGCCAGCCTCGACTCGTACGCCCGCAGGAGGGCGCGGAGCTCGTCGCGGTAAGCCGCGCGGGCGCCGGGCGAGCCGAGGCTTCCGAGACGCAGGCGCAACCCCGGGAGCTCCAACTCGCGGAGGAGCTCGTCGAGCAGGATGATCGCCTCGGCGTCGGCGAGCGGGGAGTCGGTCCCGATCGCCTCGAGGTCGAGCTGGTGGAACTGGCGGAAGCGCCCGGCCTGCGGCCGCTCGTGGCGGAAGAAGGGCCCCGAGCACCAGAGCTTGACCGGCTGCGGGAGCTTGTGCATGCCGTGCTCGACGTATGCCCGGCAGATCGGTGCCGTCGCCTCCGGCCGGAGGGTCAGCGAGCGTCCCCCCTGGTCCGTGAAGGTGAACATCTCCTTCTGGACGATGTCGGTCGATTCGCCGACCCCGCGCTCGAACAGCTCGGTCTCCTCGAAGGCCGGCGTCTCGATCCGTCCGTAGCCGGCGCGCTCGAAGATCCCGGATGCGGCGGCGAACACGCGCATGCGCGCCGCCGACTCGGCGGGCAGGACGTCGAACGTGCCCCGCGGGGCCTTGAACCTGGCGCTCATCGCGCGGCGAGCCTAACGCGCGAGCTCGGCGAGAAACGGGTTCGAGGCGCGCTCGGCGCCGAGCGTCGTGATCCCCATGTGCCCGGGGTACACGACGGTCTCCGGCGGGTGCGAGTCGACGAGCTTGCGGATCGACTCGAGCAGCGTCGGCCAGTCGCCCCCGGGCAGGTCGGTGCGCCCCACCGAGCCCTGGAAGAGGACATCGCCGGAGAACATCGCCGGCTCGCCCGCGACCGAATAGGTGACGTGGCCGGGGCTGTGGCCGGGCGTGAAGATGACGTCGATCTCGAATCCCGCCAGCTCGAGCTTCTCGCCTCCGGCAACGGTCTCCTCGGCGTCCCAGCTCTCGTACGGCCCGAACCCGGGCCAAGGGACGAAGGACATGATGTCGGCGAGCACCGGGACCTCTATCTCCGGACAATAGACCGGCGCCCCCGTCGCCCGGGCGACCGGCGCAACGGCGCCGACGTGGTCGAAGTGGGTGTGGGTGAGCAGGATCGCCTCGACCTTCGCGATCCCGAGGTCGTCGATCGCCTTCAGCAGGCGGTCGGGCTCGTCGCCGGGATCGACGACCAGCCCGGTGTCGGTGTCCTCGCGGCGGAAGATGAAGCAGTTCTCGGCGACCGGGCCGACGGTGAACGCGCTGACGTCCATCGCGAGCGTCAGCCGCGCTCGCTGGCGCGTTGCTGACGGGCCTTCTGCTCGGATGCCCGGCGGCGGTTGTAGAGGAAGCGCTCAAGGTAGTAGCCAGCGGGCACGTAGAGCGCGAGCATGAAGATCGACAGCATCGCGGAGGCCGCAATCGCTCGCCCGAAGGCGACGGCCATGAGGAGGAAGAGGATTCCCGCCATCAGCAGGGCTCGGTTGAACGCGCTCTGCCAGGTCGGCGGCCGGTCGCGCCGGTCGCCTCGCTGGCCGGACGACCGGCGCGCCTGGGCGCGCGCCTCCTCCCGGGTGCGCGGCCGGGTCCGGCGGCGACGGTCGATCGAGCCGCCCTGGGTGCCGCGGTGCTTGCGCTTGCGCCGTTTCCGAGTCTGCGCCATGGCGTTGAAATCTAGTGGGTCGCCCAGAGCACCGAGCGTCGACTTTGTTTCGCCTCAGGCCACTAAGTCGACTCTCGATGACCGGGGACGGAGGCAAGCCGGTTCTCGATCACGCCCCGCGCGCGGTCGAAGCCCGGCAGGGGCACTGTCGCCGGGAAGCCGGCGAGCGCCGCCTCGGGAACGAGCCCGACGATCTCCCCGGCGGCCACGTGCGCACCGTGAGGATCCGCGAGCTCCGCCACGCGCGCGACCACCGCTGCGAGCGGCACCGCCACCGGGTCGTGGACGTTGGTCGAGACCTGGGTGCGGTGGCCGAGCTCGAGCCCGATCGCCCGGACGCCCTTGAGGCCGCCGCCCGATTCGCGCAGCGCCGCCGCGATCTCGCGAGCAGCCGCCAGCGACGCCCCCTCGAGCTCGACGTTGAACGCTGCCAGGGGCGGGCGGGCCGTGACCAGCGTCGCGCCGGCGGTCGGGTGCGGCGCGCCCGGCCCGAAGTCGGGCTCGAGCTCGCCGGCCGCGATGCGGGCGGCGAGCGCCGCGAGGCCGCCGTTGCGGAAGTACGCGCGCTCGCGGCGCTCCGGTGCGCTCGCGAGCTCGCCGTAGAGGAACACGGGAACCCCGAGCGCGGCGATCGCCTCGGCCGCCCGCAGGGCCTGGCGGCGCGCGGGCTCGCGGGCGCCCGGGTCGAGGAAGACAACGGGCGCGACGTCGAGCACTCCGATTCGCGGATGCTCGCCCCGGTGGGCGGTCAGATCGAGGGCCTCGACCGCGGCCCGCGCCCCGCCCGCCAGCGCGGGAACGACGTCGTCCGCGGCCGGAGCCAGCGTGAAGACCGTGCGGTTGTGGACCGGGTCGGAGTGCGCGTCGAGCAGCGCGGCGTCCACCGCGAAAGCTCCCGCGAGGCGGCCGATCAGCGCCTCGTCGCGCCCCTCCGAGACGTTCGGGACGGCGAGAATCCTCGCGCTCACACCAGCAGCTCGCCCTCGCGCAGGATCGCCTCGCCGTCGATCTCGACCGTCGGCTTCATCACGACGCAGTCGATGTGGACCGGGACCTGGACGGCGCCGCCCATCCCGGCGGAGGCGCCGAACGCGACATGACAGGAGCCGAGGATCTTCTCGTCCTCCAGCAGGTTGCCGGTCAGGATCGCCTTCTCGTTGGTGCCGATGCCCAGCTCCGCGACCCCGGTGCCGCCGGGACCGGCGGCGCGAAGTACCTCGAGCAGCTTCGCGCCGGCCGTCCCATCGGCGCCTACCAGGCTCCCCTGCTCGAGCCGGAGCTCGACGAACTCCTCGGGCTTCTCGATGCCCGCGATCGTGCCGTCCACCACCAGCGTGCCGTCGCCCTCGGTCTCGATCGGCGGGATGAACCCCTCACCGCAGGGCAGGTTGCCGAAGGCCCCCGGCTCGCGCAGGTCGCCATCGTCGACGAGCGCCCTGCGGTCGGCCAGGGTCAGCGTCAGATCGGAGCCGTTCGCGCAGGTGATCCGCGCCGCAGAGCCGGCGTCGAGCGCCGCGGTAACCGCGGCGCAGCGGCGCCGGAGGGCGTCCATGTCAGCGGTCATTACGCGGGCCAGGGTCTCCTCGGTGATCCCGGGCAGGGTCGCGATGCGGGCGCCGGTCTCGTTGGCAAGGCGCCGCGCCTCGGTGTGCGAGAGGGACGTCACGGTCGGGCAGAGCACGACGTCGGCTTTTGCCATCGCTGCCGCGACCGCGGCCGGCGGCTCCTCGCCGTGGACCGAGCGGTCGGCCATCAGCATCAGCATCGCGTCGGCCCCGGCCCGCCCGGCCTCGCCGCGCATCCGCTCCGCCAGGCCCAGGGTCGACGGGTTCGCGACGACCAACACCGACTCGCCCTCGCGAACGGCGAGACAGTCCTTGATCACGGTGGCCACGGCGCGCTCGAGATCGCTCATCTCAAAGCAGGCTATCCCCGGCCACTATCGTTGCGAGTGCAATGAATGACGGCGGCGCCACGCTGTTCGACGAGCTCCTCTGGGTCCACGGGATGATTCGCCGCGACCTCGAGGCGGTTCGCGAGCTCGCCCGCGCGACGGCCGACGGTGCGCCGGCCAGCGACGTTCGCCGCGAGCTCGCTGCGCTCCGGACCAATGGCCCGCTCTGGCGCCTCAAGGTCAACTGCCTCCAATATTGCCGCTTCGTCCACGCCCACCACGGCGCCGAGGACAGGATGCTCTTCCCGGCGTTGCGGGCCGCCGATCCCGGCCTCGGCGAGGTGATCGAACGGCTCGAGGCCGACCACCGACGCGTCTCCGACCTGCTCGACGAGGTGGAGGCCCGCGCCGACGCCCTATCGGAGAGCGAGGAGGCGGAGACTCGGGCGCGTCTGGCCGGTGCGCTCGACGAGCTCGCCACGCATCTTCTCGAGCACCTGACCTTCGAAGAGGAGAAGGTCGAGGACGCAATGCGGTCGATGACCGCGATCTAGATGGCTGAATCCAGCGCGGTTCCCCCGTGACATGCCGCCCCGCCCGACGTAGGGTGTGCCGTGGCAATGGAGCCAGCAAGTAACGCGAGCGCCGGGGGGCATGCCGGCAGACTGGCCGCCGCCGCGGGCGTCGGAATCGCGCTGGCATGGCCTGCCGCCGCGGGTGGGACCGTCGCCCCGGCACCGTGGGAAGAGGCGGGCGCGTCGCAGGCAGCGGTCCCCGGGGAGGTCCTGGTTCGCTACAGCGCCCGGTCCTCGGCCGCGACGCGGCATGCGGCCCGATCGAGCGCGGGCGCGGAGGGCGCCTCGCGCCTGCCGCTACCCCGGCTCGAGCTGCTCGAGCTCGGGACGGACCGGTCGGTCCGGGCCGCGGTTCGCCGGCTCGAGCGCCGCCCCGGTGTCCTCTACGCGGAGCCGAACTACGTCCGCCGATTCCATGACATCCCGGACGACCCACTGTTCGACCAGCTCTGGGGCCTCCACAACACGGGCGCGGGCCACTGGCTGCCGGACGCCGACATCGACGCTCCCGAGGCCTGGGATGTGACCGTCGGGAGCCAGGACGTGGTCGTCGGCCTGATCGACAGCGGCGTCAACCACCAGCACCCCGATCTCGTCTCGAAGATCTGGGCAAACCCGGGCGAGACCGGCGCCGGGCGCGAGACCAACGGGGTCGATGACGACGGCAACGGGTTCGTCGACGACTTCCGGGGCTGGGACTTCAGCCGTGATGACGGGACTCCCGAAGGCGACAACGACCCGATGGACGTCCTCGGGCACGGCACCCACACCGGCGGGACGGTCGCTGCGGCGGGCGACAACAGCATCGGCGTCGTCGGCGTGGGCCGGGCGACCGCGCTGATGCCGCTCAAGACCGGCGACTTCTCGGTGTCGGCCGCGCAGTCCGTGCAGGCGGTCAGGTACGCCGACCGGATGGGCGCCGACGTCGTGAACATGAGCTTCGGTGGCTGGCGTCCCTCGTTCGCCGAGCAGGACGCGATCAAGGCGGCCGAAGGCGTCCTGTTCGCGATCTCCGCCGGCAACGACGACTCGGACAACGACCAGCGCCCGGTCTATCCGTGCAACTACGCCGCCCGCAACATCACCTGCGTCGCCGCGTCCACCGCGGGCGACACGCTGGCCGAATTCTCGAACGTGGGCGCCCGCAGCGTCGATCTCGCGGCGCCCGGAGCCGACATCCTCTCCACGGCCTGGCGGCCGGTGCTCGAGCCTCGGCTTGACGAGCCCTTCAGCCGGCCGCTTCGCGGCCGGTGGCGAAGCGAGGGACCAGGCGACCGGTGGGGCATCGTGAAAACGCGCCGCAGGATCAAGATCCCGTTCCCGGTCCCAGAGCCGATCCACATCGTCCACAGCGCCCTGTCCGATTCGCCCGAAGGACGGTACGAGAACAACGCGAACACCTCGATCAGCAGCCCGGAGGTGGACCTGACCGACGGCGAGAGCTGCCAGCTCTCATACCGGATCCGGGGGGCCCTCGAGCGCGAGTATGACCGCCTGCTCGTCGAGGGATCGGACGGATCCGGCTGGGGCGAGCTCGCCTCGTACACGGGCCGCGTGATCGGCGGCGAGCGCGAGGGGGTCTCGCTCGCCGAGTTCGACGGGGCCCCGAGCTTCCAGGTGCGATTCCGGCTCACAAGCGACCCGAGCGGCCGAGCTGACGGCGTGAAGATCGACGACGTCCGAGTGGCCTGCCGGTCGCGCTACTTCCGCCTGAGCGGCACCTCGATGGCCGCGCCGCACGTGGCGGGCGCCGCGTCGCTGGTCGCCGAGCGGTTCCCGGCGGCGAAGCCCGTCGAGCTTCGCGCGCGGCTGCTCGCGGGGGTCGACCGCAAACCGGCGTTCCGCGGGAGGGTGGCGAGCGATGGGCGCCTCAACATCGCGCGCTCGCTGACGCACGAGGACACCCGCCCCCCGAACACGACGTTCCGGGACATCAAGACGCTCGGTCCTCGCCTGCGTGTCCGGCTCAGATCCACCGAACCGCTGTCCCACTTCCGCTGCAAGCTGGACGATGAGCCCTGGGCCGCGTGTGGACGCCTCCACAAGACTCCCCCCCTGCCGACCGGGAACCACCGGCTCGCGGCCGCTGCGATCGACTTCTTCGGAAACCAGGATGCGACACCAGCGGGCGTCGGGTTCCGCGTCCGGCGCTGACAGCCTCTTTACGCGTTTTTCTCAACTCTGCTGGAGTTCTCCCAGCGTTTCTGAGAGTCTGACTGGTAGCGATGGGGGATTGGACCAGATCCGGGCTGCTGCACGTGTGGCATCGGTTCCCGCGGCGAACGGTCGTCGTCGCGCTCGTCGTCCTCCTCCTAACCGGCGTCTTCATCGGCGGCTATCTCGCCGGCAGCAGCTCGGGAACCGATCTAGACGCCGTCGAGCACGCCGCATCCGAGGCGGGCCGGAAGGCGGGCCTTGAGAAGGGGACGAAGAAGGGCTACACCCGGGGCCTGGAAGAGGCGCGAGAGCGAAGCTACCCCGCGGCCTACGAAGCGGCCTACCGGGAGGCGTATGCGAAGGAGTTCGAATTGGCGGGCCTGACTCCGCCGGAGCAGATCCCGGTCCAGGAGCCGCAATGAAACCCGTGTGGCAAGCGAGGGGGCGTGTGACCGGAGGCCCGATCACACGGGTATGGCGGCACACCACGAGGGTGGTGGACCCGCGGATCCTGGCCGGCCTGACGGCCCTGATCGTCGCGGCCGAGTTGGCCGTCGCCGGTTATCTGCTAGGCGAGCGAAGCGGGACGGACGAGGGCGAGGTCACGAGCACGCGCCAGTGGTACTTCGCCCAGGCCTTCACGGACGGTCGCCGCGCGGGACTCGCCCGGGGCGAGGAGCGCGGCTTCGAGTCGGGAGCGCGGGCCGCCGAGCGGGCCGCACGCCAGGCCGGAGTGGCCGCCGGTGCTGGGCGGGGAGAAGCCGCGGTGGCGACGGAGCAGGCGGCGATCGCCGCCGCGATCGCGGCAGCCGAACGGGCGGAGCGACGGGCGGATCGGCAGGCGGCGCGGGCGGCCGCCGCCGAGACGGCCCCCGAGCCGACACCCGCCACGGCGCCGGCGCCGTCTCCGGCTCCAGCTCCGGCTCCGGCAGAGCCCTGCTTTGATCCCGCCGGGCTCCCCTGCTGATCTAGCCGGGGAAGCTGCCTTCGTTCTCGTCGGTCAGGACGACGCGCTCACCCTGGGCCTTCGCGCGGAGCCGGTATGAGATCCGTCGCGCGAGCTTCACCGGCCCGCGGCCCTTGAGGCTGTATCCGGGGAAGCCCGAGGAGAACCGGCACGAGAACTTGGAGCGGTCGCGCCGGCGACAGTTCGCCTCAAGGTTCTCCATCACCTGGTCCGCGAAGTCATGGCGTTTCAGCGACAGAGCGACCGTTTTTCGTGCCCGCCCGGCCGTGAGGAGGGGCGTCAGGACCTCGCGCGCCTCGAACGACGTATCGAAGGCGAACGTCTCGAACGGGCCCAGGTACCCGCAGAAGCTGTGCTCCCCGCCAATCGTTGTCTTCATCCCGCGGCGCACTCGAAACTCCTCCTCCACAGGGACCGCGGTCATCAGCCGCCGTGCTCGCGGCGGCTCGTCCGCGACAGTGGCCGCGCAGGGCCGCCCCTTCGGGTCCTCGTACAACCAAAGCTCGAGCGGCACGCCGGCGAACCCCTCGGCGCCCACGACAAATCGACCGTACTGCTCGACGCGGCCGTTCAGGAAGAGCTCGATCGTGGTTTCGCCATAGGGCCCCAGTCGCGGCTCCGCGGCCGACGCATCAGCCCCGGCACGAGACGTATGAAGGCCGATCCCGGCCACCGAGACGCAGATCGCAAGCGCTCCGATGATCGCGAATTGGCCTCGTAGTGGCCGACGCTGAATGATTCTCTCCCCCGTTCCAGTAGGCAGTGACCCGATCATATTCGGCCCCACACCCAACGCTAGGATTCCACGTCCCGGCCGGAGTAGCTCAGCTGGTTAGAGCAGCGGAATCATAATCCGCGTGTCGGGGGTTCGAGTCCCTCCTCCGGCATCGAAAAGCCTTCAAACCGCCCTGCCATAAGTTCGCGCCGCCGGCGCGCATGCGGCGAGGTTGACGGCCGGCGACTACCGCAGTAGTGTCGGATTCGTCCGGCTAGGACTTCCAAGGACGGGAGGCTTCATGTCCGAGACCACGGACCCCACGTTCTATCGGTCCCCCGCGGCCGCGATTGAGGCGCCGCCGGAGAAGCTCGCCTACGTCGCCGCGTTCGACCCAGCCGGTGAGCAGCGCGACGCCATGACTGTAATCGACGTCGACCCCGAGTCGTCCGGCTATGGCGAGGTGGTTGGCTGGACGGAGCTGCCGACCGGGGGCAATGAACTACACCACTTCGGCTGGAACGCCTGCTCCAGCGCCCTCTGTCACGAGGGCCACGAAGGCGCGCTTGAGCGCCGCTACCTGATCGTGCCGGGCCTGCGCTCGTCGCGGACGTACGTGCTCGACACGAAGGCGGACCCGCGGCAGCCGAAAGTGGTTCGGACCATTGAACCCGAGGAGCTCGCCGCCAAGGCGGGCTACTCCCGGCCGCACACCGTCCATTGCGGACCCGGCGGGATCTTCATGTCCAACCTGGGTGGTGCCGCCGACGGCGAGGGCCCGGGCGGGGTGGCGCTGATCGACCACGACACGTTCGAGGTCACCGGCGCCTGGGAGACCGACCGCGGCGAGCAGTACTTCGCTTATGACGTCTGGTGGCACCTGAACGAGGACGTCGCGATCACCTCGGAGTGGGCGACCCCGGCGATGATCGAAGACGGGCTGAATCCGGAGGACTTGCTTGGCAAGCGGTTCGGCCACCATCTCGACTTCTGGAGCCTCTCCGAGGGCAGGCTCGTGCAGCGCGTCGACCTGGGCGACGAGCATCAGATGGTGCTCGAGGTGAGGCCCGCTCACGATCCCCGGAAGACCTGGGGCTTCGTCGGGGTCGTGATCAGCGTCGAGGATCTGTCCGCCTCGGTGTGGCTGTGGCACCGCGAGGACGACGGTTGGGCGGTGAAGAAGGTGATCACCATCCCTGCCGAGCCGGCCGAGACCGACCAGCTCCCGCCCGCGCTTCAGCCCTTCGGTGCGGTGCCGCCACTCGTCAGCGACATCGACCTCTCCGTCGACGATCGTTGGCTCTACGTGTCGTGCTGGGGGACTGGGGAGCTCAAGCAGTACGACGTGAGCGATCCACACAACCCGAAGGAGACGGGGTCCGTCCGCCTCGGCGGCATCGTGAGCGGCACCCCACACCCTGCCGCTCCTGATCTGCGCCTGCGCGGCGCCCCGCAAATGATCGAAATCAGTCGTGACGGCCGACGCGTGTACGGCACCAATTCGCTCTACGCCTCATGGGACGACATCTTCTACCCGGACGACGTGGGCGCCTGGATGGCCCGCTTCGACGCGGACACGGAGTCCGGCGGCATCAGCCTCGACCCGAGGTTCTTCCCGAACGGTGACGACTTCCGCGGTTTGCGGGTGCATCAAACCCGCCTCCAGGCGGGGGACGCGTCGAGCGACTCCTACTGCTTCGTCGATTAGCGCGCGCCCGTGAACGCCACACGTGCGCTCCGCGGACAGGTGAGATAGCCGTGCCCCTCGAACCACCACTCGCACACCTCCTCGGCATCCCGCTCGAGGAGCTTCTGCTGTCCATGCTCGGTCTCGGCGCCGGGCTCGCCTACATCCGGCTACGGCTCACCTCATGGACGAGACGCGGAAACCCTCTACTCGCCCCCGGCCCCGACCCCGATGTCGAACGCCACAGCCTCACCGAAGTTGAGACGGGCGCTGAGAGTGATCGCCCGGTCGCCGGCGCCGGGCCCTGAGGGCCGAGCCACAAGGATCCATGAGCGGCCCTCTTCGCCTTGGGCGGTTTCGGCGCCGAACACGGCTGGTGCCATCGATGGATACGTGGCCCGGAGCTCCTCCTGGGTTGAGCCGACCATGACGCCGCTGCCGGAGACGCTCCAGCCGGCCTGCTCGGCCTCGGGCCCAGCAATGACGATCGAGCCGACGCGGCCTGCCGGGCCGCAGGGATCGCTGCCGCCGAGGTGTACGAAGTTGATGATGAGGCCAAGATCGGTCCAGCGGGCCGTACAGAGCTCGGCCTCGGGCGCGTAGGCCGACGGCGTGCCGAAGGCGTCGATCGCGCCATCCAAAGCCCTGTTTTGCAGATCGAAGCCGCCAAGCTCGACCGCGGTTTCCTTGCGGATCTCGAGCGTCGGATGCGCGATCGCCCGCCTCGGCGCGTAGACGTAGCGCTCCCCGTCCCAGCTGACAAGCCCGGTACGTCGGCCGCTCGGGCAACAGAGCGGCTCGCCCGGCGTGAAGGCCGCCGAGGTCTCACGGACGCCCTCGTCGGTCAGCTTCAGCAGCGTTGCGCTCTGCGCCCGCACGAACTGCGCATGCCAGCGTCCATTGCTCTGACTGAAGATGGCCCACGGCGTCGGCGAAGTCCCGGTGCAACAACCGAGGGACATGACCAGCTCCTCGAGCTCGTCACCGTCCAGGTCCTGGCAGCCGATGAGCGTCTCGGTGTAGAGGTCACTGACCTTCTCCTCCGGCCTGACGCCGCCGAGGCCGACGGCGTCGGCCACGAGGCGGCTGTTGACGAGCTTGGCCGCAGTCGCCTTGTCGCATGACAGCGCTGGGTCCTCGGGCGCTGCCTGCGTCGCCTCCTCAGCCTCGGCCCGAGCCGCGCTTTCGCCGGAGCCATCATCCCCACTCGAGCGGCCGATCAGGAACGCCGCGACCGCGACCAGCCCGACCCCGAGGATGGCGATGACCCACCTCGGCACGTGGATCGTCACGGCGAGGGCACGATTCGGTTCATGTCCGTGCCCTGCTCGACGTGGCAATTGATGTTAGCTTTCTTAAGGGTTTTGTCGCTCTCGACTAAGGGTGAGTTCATGCAAGCGACAAGTGCGATCGTGGCCTACGTGCTTGGGGGCTACGAGGCGGGGCTCGCGGTGGTGCGCGCACTCGGTGAGGCCGGAGTTCCGGTGGTTTGCGTCTGGAACTCCGAGTTGGAGCGAGCCCGGGCGTCTCGTCACGTCACGCTGAACGTTCGCGCGCCCGACCCGTGGCTCGAGCCGGAGCGGTACATCCAGCTCCTTCTCGACCTGGAGGGCCGGCACGGGCGCGGGTTGGTGGTGGCAACCACCGACGAAACGGTGATCGCGGTCGCGAGGGCGAAGGACACCCTCGAGACCCGCCATCTCGTGGCGACCCCCGGCTGGTCCGTTGCGGAGCAATTCGTCGACAAGCACCTGACCTACGCGCTCGCGGAGCGACTCGGCGTCGCGGCCCCGCGAACCGCTCTTCCGGGCTCGGCGGACGAGCTTGCGCAGATCGCCGCCGATTTCCCTTATCCCTGCGTGGTGAAGCCGCGCCTGAGCCACCTGTACCGCGATGCGTTCGGCGTGAAGATGACGAAGGTGAGCGGCCCGGAAGAGCTCATGGCAGCCTGGCAGCGTGCCGAGCGAGCGGGAATCGGGGTCTTGGTGCAGGACTACATCCCCGGTCCTGAGAGCGGGGGCGTGAACTACAACGGCTACCTGGTGGACGCGGGGCCCGTGGCAGAGCTCACCGCTCGTAAGGTCCGCCTCCAGCCGAGTGACCTTGGCTACCCCTCGGTCGTCGTCAGCCGCCTCGTACCCGAGGTGCTCGCCCCGAGTCGCCGACTCCTCCAGGGCATGGGGATGACCGGCTTCGCGAACGTCGAGTTCAAGCGCGACGCGCGCGACGGCTCCTACGTTCTCATGGAAGTGAACGGCCGGCCGAATATGTCCGGCATGCTGGACCTTCGGTGTGGGACCAACTTCCCGTTGATGACCTACCGACATCTCGTCCTGGGCGAACTGCCGGACGAAGGCGTTGATCGCGACTTCGAACAGGGGGTCTATTGGATCAACGAGTCGGCCGACATCCCCACGGCCGCCGCCCAGGTGAGGGCACGCCGGTCCGTCCGGACATACCTCGAGCCCTACGTCCGTCCACATACCTTCGCGGGCCTGTCGGTGAACGACCCCTTCCCATCCCTGACCCGGGTCGCGTCGAAGTTCCGGTCGACGCTGAAGGGCTCGACCACGCATCCCGCTGACGGAACTACACGCGCGGATGAGCCGGAAGGCGACGGTGAGACATCCCGGCGTCGGCCGTTGAAAACCACCGCAAACTGACGGCGGCGATTGCTACGAAGCGGCGCGTGCCCGCGCGCCCGCCGCAAGGACCGCGTCGGAGAGGGTCGCGATGTCGTAGGCGCCGTAGTGGCGGCGACCGTTGATGAAGAACGTCGGCGTCCCGGACACTCCGCTCAGGTCGGCGCCGTCGACGTCGTCGGCGATCCGATTCGCACCTCGGCGCTCGTTGAGGTAATCGGAGAAGCGGTCCAGATCGAGGCCGAGCTCTCCGGCGTAGCCCAGGAGGTCGGCCTCCTCGAGCGCGCCCTGATGGTCGAGGAGCGTGTCGTGCATCTCCCAGAAGGAGTCCTGGGCGGCGGCGGCCTCCGACGCCTCGGCCGCAAGCTGGGCGTGGCGATGAACGTCGGTCAGGGGCAGGTGGCGCCAGATATAGCTGATGTCGGTGAAGTCGCCGAGGAGCTCGCGCATCACCGGCTCGGCCTGCCCGCAGTACGGGCACTCGAAGTCGCCGTACTCGACCACGGTGACCGCCGCATCGCGCGGTCCGCGGATGTGATCGCGCTCCGGGTCGACGTCGGTCGCGAGATCGGTCAGCAGGTCGGACGTGCCCAGGAGCACGCGATCGCGCCGAACCTCCGGGAGCAGGTCGGTGGCCCGGAACACGAGCCAGGTGAGGACCGACGCGCCCGCGGCGGCCCCCAGGATTCCTAGCTTTGCCTCCTCGAGCTCGGGGCCCGTGAACGCGAGGTTCGCGATCAGGAGCGCGAGGGTGAAGCCGATCCCCGCGATCGTCCCGCCGCCGGCGACGGCCGCCCAGCCCACCGGCGGGCGAAGCCGGCCGCCGCTGAGCCTGGTGACCAGCCACGCAATCCCGACGATGCCCACGGGCTTGCCGACCACGTAGCCGAACACGATTCCGAGCGTGATCGGCGACGAGACGGCCCGCTCCAGGAACGCGGAGTCGATCGCGATCCCGGCGTTCGCAAGCGCGAACAGCGGCACGATCACGTAGCTCGTCCACGGGTGCCAGGCCTGCTCGAGCCGCTCGTTCGGCGAGACCGCGAAGCTGAGGCCGCGTCGCGCGGAGCGCTCGAGCTCGGGAGTGGGCTGCTCGCGGAAGCGCCGGAACCGCTCGACCGCGCGGTCGAGGTCCGACTTCGCAGCCGGATACGCGTAGGCCAGGAGGCCCATCGCCAGCCCGACGATCACCGGCTCGACCCCGGACTCGAGCAGCGCGACCCAGATCGCGACGCCGAGCACGAAATAGAACGGGCCGTAGCGCAGGCCGAGCGCCTTCGCCGTCAGGACTCCCGCGAACAGCGCCACCGCCATGAGCAGGGCCGAGACGTCCACCGACTCGCTGTAGACGGTCGCGATGACGACCAGCGCGAGAACGTCGTCCACCACGACCACGGTCAGGATGAACGCCCGCAGGCGATCGGGGACGCGGCTCCCGAAGAGCGCCAGCAGGCCCAGCGCGAACGCCGTCTCGGTGGACATCGCGACGCCCCAGCCGCTCGCCGACGGCTCCCCGGCGTTGAAGGCGAGGTAGATGCCGACGGCAACCGCCATCCCGCCGACCGCCGCCAGGAGCGGGAGCGCGAAGCGACGCCGCTCCCTGAGCTCCCCGAGGTCGAACTCGCGGCGGGCCTCGAGGCCGACGACGAAGAAGAAGAACGTCATCAGCCCGCTGTTGACCCACTCGCGGAGCTCGAGTTCGACGCCCGAGTCGCCCAGGGTGATCGCCAGCGTCGTCTCCCACACGTCCTCGTAGGAGGACGAGTCGAGGTTGACCCAGGCGAGGGCGGCGATCGTCGCCGCGAGCAGCACCGCCGCCCCGCCCGTCTCCGTGCTGAGGAACTCCCGCAGCGGGGTCGGGACGTTGCGAACCCAGGCCGTCCGTCGGGAGAACGGGCCCTCTGCCCGCTCCGGCGTGCTCAAGGGTCGGGTACCACGGAGGCCGCTCTCAGATCTCCAGCCGCGATTCCTCGAGGTCCAGGTCGCGCACGACCCGGCGCATGACCTCGGCCGAGATCACCTGCTCGTTGCGGAGCTGCACGATCGCAGCGCGCTGGGCCTCGATCAGCTCCTGCACAAGCCGCTGGTAGGCGAGCGAGCGATCGACGATCCCGTCCTCGTCCTCGAGCTCGCCCCGCAGCGTCGCGAACCGCCGGCGCCTGTACGAGTAGAGGCCTCGGAGCCTCTCGACCGTGTCGTCGCGCGTCCACTCCTCGCCGGCGAGCTCCTCGAGGGCGTCGAGCGCCGCCTCGGCCGCGGCGATCCGCGCCGCGTGCTCCTCCGCCTCCTCCTCGGTGCCGTCGTCGAGGACCCCGAGCCGGCGGATCAGCGCCGGCAGGGTAAGGCCCTGGACGACCAGCGTGAAGAGCACGACGCAGTACGCGAGGAAGATGACCAGGTCCCGCCCGGGGAGCGCGGCGCCGGCGACGTCGGTCTCGAGCGGCAGCGCGAGCGCGGCTGCCAGCGTGACGGCGCCTCGCATTCCCGCCCACGCCATGACGGTCCGCGGCCCCCATCCGACCCGGCGCTCGCGCTGGCTGGGCCGGCGGTCGAGCGCGCGGATGAGGTACGGGGTCGTGTGCACCCAGAGGAACCTCGTCCCGATCACCGTCCCGATCGTCGCCAGCGCGTAGCCGACGAGGGTCCAGGTGTCGATCCCCGAGACCGCGTCGAGGATGTCCGGGAGCTGCAGCCCGATCAGCACGAACAGCACGGCGTTCAGCAGGAACACGACCACCTCCCAGACCGCGTACCCCTGCATCCGCATCTGGGCGGTCGAGATCTGGGGCGCGAGCCAGCCGAGGTAGATCCCCGCGGTGACCGCCGCGAGCACGCCGGAAACACCGAGCTCCTCGGCCGGCAGGTAGGCGGCGTAGCCAGAGAACAGCGAGATCGTGATCTCCACCGGGACGTCGTCGAGCCGCCGCCGGACCTCGGCGATCGCGGCGCCGACGACGAGCCCGATCGCGATCCCGCCGGCCACGGCGACGACGAAGTCGACGGTGGCGTCGAACAGCGAGAAGCTGCCGCCGATCGCGGCTGCGACCGCCACCCGGTAGGCGATCAGCGCCGAGGAGTCGTTGACCAGGCTCTCGCCCTCGATGATGTTCACGAGCCGGCGCGGCACCCCCAGCTGGCCGGCGATCGCGGTGGCGGCCACGGGATCGGTCGGCGAGACGATCGCGCCGAGGGCGAACGCCACCGCCCACGGAAGGCCCATCAGCTCGTGGGCGACGATCCCGACGGCGCAGGTCGTCAGCAGCACCAGCCCGATCGCGGTCATCGAGAGTGCCCGCGCGTCCGCCCTGAGCGCCCGCAGGTCGGCGAAGAACGCCGCGACGTACAGGAGGGGCGGCAGGAAGATGACCAGCACCAGCTCGGGGTCGAGCTCGACGTGCGGGACGCCGGGGACGTACCCGAGCGGGATCGCGCCGAGCACCAGCACGATCGGATACGGCACGCCGACCAACCGGGCGATGACGCTCAGCGCCGGGATCGCGACGCAGAGGCTCAGGATCAACAGCTGGGTCTCGTGCACCTAAACGCCTCTCTGGCATCCTGAACCTAGTGGACGCCGCCGGGCTGAGCTGGGTGCGCCGGTTCGAGGTCGAGCCGTCGTTGTACGCCGCCGACTTCGCCAACCTCGGCGCGCAGATCCGCTCCCTGCTCGACGCCGGGGCCAAGGCGTTCCACTTCGACGTTGGCGACGGGCGATTCGTCGAGCCCGTGACGATGGGGCCGATCGTGCTCGAGTCGATCGCCCCGTTGATCCACGACGGCGGCGGGGTCATCGATTGCCACCTGATGGTGGCCGAGCCCGAGCATCACATCCCCCAGCTCGACGCCGCCGGCGGCGACAGCGTCACGTTCCACGTCGAGGCGACCGACGACGCGCGGCGCACGATCGCCGCCGCCCGCGCGCTCGGCCTCGGCGTCGGCGTCGCGCTCAACCCGGATACCGCGCTGGAGCGGGTGATCGCGGTGGCCGACGGGGCTGACTTCGTGCTCTGCATGAGCATCCACCCGGGCTATTCCGGGCAGCGGTTCATGCCCGGCGCGCTGGAGCGGATCGCGGCGCTCCGCGAGAGCCTGCCGGATCGGGTCCTGATCCAGGTCGACGGCGGCATCGACGAGTCGAACGCGGCCGCGGTCGCCGGCGCGGGCGCCCGGCTGGTCGTCGCCGGCAGCGGGATCTTCGCTCGGGCCGACATCGCCGCCGCCTACCGGCGCCTCGCCGAGGACGTAGACTCGGCGCGATCCCAGGGGTGAGCTCGACACCCGCCCGCGGCGGCATCGACCTCGGCGGCACCAAGATCCAGGCCGCCGTCGTCGACGCCGAGAACAGCGTGCTCGGCGAGGCGCGTGAGGCCACCCCGACGAAGGGCGGTCCCGCCGACGTCGCCGACGCGATGGCGAAGGCGCTGCGCGCGTCCGCGGACAAGGCGGGGATCGAGCCGGCGAGCCTGGAGGGAGTCGGCATCGGCTCGCCGGGCGTGGTTGATGCCGCCGCCGGCACGGTCTCCGACGCCGGGAACCTCCCCGGGTGGGAGGGAACATTCGCGCTCGGCGACACCCTCGCGGAGGCGCTCGGGACCCGAATCCGTATCGGCAACGACGTCCAGGTGGCCACCGACGCCGAGTTCCTGCTCGGCGCCGGGCGCCCCTACGACTCGATGATCGGCGTCTTCTGGGGCACCGGCGTGGGCGGCGGGCTGGTGCTCGACGGCCGCGACTGGGTCGGCCGCGGGGCCGCCGGCGAGATCGGCCACGTTGTAGTCGAGATGGGCGGCAGGCGCTGCCCGTGCGGCCGGCGCGGCTGCATGGAGGCCTATGCCGGTCGCCGGGGGATGGAGGAGGAAGCACGCCGCCTGCACGATGCGGGCGAACACACCGAGCTGTTCAAGATCATGAAGCGGAAGGGGTACGACCGGCTCAAGAGCAGCGTCTGGGAAGAGGCCCTGGACGACGGGGACGCCGTCGCGAAGCGGCTCCTCGACCACGCCGTGAAGGCCCTGGGCGCGGGCATCGGATCGGCAGTGAACCTGCTCGACGTCGAGGCGGTGATCATCGGCGGCGGCCTCGGCGTGCGCTTCGGCGAGCCGTTTCGGCAGCGAATCGAGCACCAGATGCTGAAGCACGTCTTCGTGGACGAGCGGCCGCCGGTCGTCCTGCTCGCCGAGCTGGGCGACCTCGGCGGGGCGATCGGCGCGGCGCTGCTTCTGACCGAGAGCAGGACCTGACACTATCCGGGCCGTGCAACTCGGCATGGTCGGACTCGGACGGATGGGCGCCAACATCGTGCGTCGCCTGATCCGCGACGGCCACGAGTGCGTCGCCTACGACGTAAACCCCGAGGCGATCGCCCGGGCGGCCGACGGGGGCGCCACCGGCGCCGAGTCGCTCGACGCCTTCGTCGCCAACCTCGATCCCCCGCGGGCCGCGTGGGTCATGGTCCCTGCCGGGGAGATCACCGAGACGACCGTGACGGAGCTCGCCGCGCGCCTGGAGCCCGGCGACGCGATCATCGACGGCGGCAACTCGTACTACCGCGACGACATCCGGCGTTCTGCCGCTCTAGCCGAACGTGGCATCGACTACATCGACTGTGGCACCAGCGGCGGGGTCTTCGGGCTCGAACGCGGCTACTGCCTGATGATCGGCGGGCCGGACGCGGCGGTGAAGCGGCTCGAACCGATCTTCGCGTCGCTGGCGCCGGGCGTGGACGCGGCGGCCCGCACCCCGGGCCGGGACGGCCCGCCCGCGCCCGCCGAGCACGGTTACCTGCACTGCGGCCCCAGTGGCGCCGGCCATTTCGTGAAGATGGTCCACAACGGGATCGAATACGGGCTGATGGCCGCGTACGCCGAGGGCCTCAACATCCTCCGCAACGCCGACGCCGGTGCCCAGGAGCGAGAGGCCGACGCCGAGACCGCGCCGCTCGATCACCCCGAGGACTACCGCTACGAGATCGACGTCGCCGAGGTGGCCGAGGTCTGGCGGCGCGGGAGCGTGGTCGGCTCGTGGCTGCTCGACCTCACCGCGGCCGCGCTGCGGGAGTCGCCCGACCTGCACGACTTCTCTGGAAGGGTCTCGGACTCCGGCGAGGGCCGGTGGACCTCGATCGCCGCGATCGAAGAGGGGGTGCCGGCGCCGGTCCTGAGCGCAGCGCTCTACTCGCGCTTCGCGTCCCGTGACCTGGACGACTTCGCGAACAAGGTGCTCTCGGCGATGCGAAAGCAGTTCGGCGGCCACGAGGAGAAGCCGAGCTGAGCGGACGTCCCGGGCTCGCGATCGAGGTGCGCGACGACGCGGAATCGGCGGCCGCCCGCGCCGCCGAGCTGATCGCCGAGGCCGCCGCGGCGGCGATCGCCGACCGCGGCTCGTTCTCGCTCGCGCTCAGCGGCGGCCACACGCCGCGGCGGATGCTGGAGCTGCTCGACGCTGACACGCTCGCCGGCGACGCGGTGACCGTGTTCCAGGTCGACGAGCGCGTCGCGCCCGACGGCGACCCGGACCGCAACCTGACCCAGATCCAGGCCGCGCTCTCCGCCGCAGCGCTCGAGCGCGTCCGGCCGATGCCGGTGCTCGACCTCGACCTCGACGCCGCAGCGGAGCGCTACGCGGCCGAGCTTCCCGCGAGCCTCGACCTCGTCCACCTCGGCCTCGGGCCCGACGGCCACACGGCCTCCCTGGTCCCGGGCGACGCGGTGCTCGACGTGGACGATCGCCGGGTGGCTCCCACGGCGGGCGAGTACCAGGGCCGGCGCCGGCTGACCTTGACCTATCCCGCGATCGATGCCGCCCGGCGCGTCCTCTGGCTCGTGAGCGGCGAGGACAAGCGTGAAGCGCTCGGGCGTCTGCTCGCCGGCGACCGCTCGATTCCGGCCGGGAGGGTCTCGGCCCCGGAAGGCGCTCGTCGTCTGCGACCGCGCCGCCGGGGGTTGACGGGGCCGCTTAGCCTCTAGCCCGCGATCACCTTCGCCTCGCGCCAACGGCGCTCGAACGGCAGCCGCCAGACGCGGGGTGCGATCAGCTCCCTGATCCCGTCGGGACCCCAGCTCCCGGGCGGGTAGGGGCGGACCGGGGGCGGGTCCTTGATCAGCGGCTCCGACACCTCCCACAGCCGCTCGATCCCGCTCACCGGTCGTGAACAACGTGTGGTCCCCCTTCATCGCGTCGCGCATCAGCCGCTCGTACGCCTCGAGGGTGTCCTCCTCGCGGTTCACCTCGACGAGCGAGAACTGCATGCTCCGCTTGTCGAGAGCCATGTCCGGCCCCGGGCGCTTGCCGTAGAACGAGAGCGAAATGCGCGAGGACTCGTCGAGGTCGAACGTCAGGTGGTCCGGCCCGGATTTCCCGGCCCCGGAGCCGGCCGGGAACATGCTCTGCGGCGGCTCGCGAAACGCGATCGAGATGATCCGCGCACCCTCGGCCATGTGCTTCCCCGTCCGCAGGAAGAACGGCACGCCTGCCCAGCGCCAGTTGTCGATCCGGCACTCCAGGGCGACGAACGTCTCCGTGTCCGAGTCGGCGGCCACGCCCTGCCCGGACCGGTACCCCTCGTATTGGCCGCGGACGACGCGCTGCGGGTCGAGCGGGCGCAGGGACCGGAACACCTTCTGCTTCTCCTCGCTGATCGAGCCCGGCGCCAGCGCGGTTGGCGGTTCCATCGCAACGAACCCGAGAACCTGAAACAGGTGCGTGACGACCATGTCCCTGAAGGCGCCTGTCTCCTCGTAGAACTCGAACCGTCCCTCCAGCCCGAGCGTCTCCGGGACGTCGATCTGGACGTGATCGATGTGGTATCGGTTCCAGATCGGCTCGAAGAGCCCGTTCGCGAACCGCAGCGCGAGGATGTTCTGCGCGGCCTCCTTGCCGAGGAAGTGGTCGATCCTGAAGACCTGCTCCTCGTCGAAGACCTCGTGCACGGCCGCGTTCAGCGCCCGCGCGCTGGCCAGGTCAACTCCGAACGGCTTCTCCATGATCACCCGCGAGCGCTCCACGAGGCCCGCGTCCTTGATCTCGCGGACCACCGTCGCCGCCACGTCGGGCGGGACGCTCAGATGGAACAGCCGGCGGGGCGTGCCCGGGAGCTC
This sequence comes from uncultured bacterium, assembly GCA_963753385.1. Taxonomy (GTDB): domain Bacteria; phylum Actinomycetota; class Thermoleophilia; order Solirubrobacterales; family 70-9; genus JALZKA01. The sequence goes on along the minus strand of CAVWCC010000008.1, from coordinate 621,536 downwards.
CGCCTCGGCCTCGGCCACGCTGGCCGCCAGGGCCGTTGGGCAGTTGGCCGCGGCCACGTAGCGGATGTTCGCGACGAACCTGTCCAGCTCCTCCGGGTTGATCGAATGGCCGTGGCGCTCGAACTCGAGGCAGGCGTTCCGCGCATGCTCCCGGAACTCGTCGTCGGAGAGCTCCTGGCGCCCCACGCCGACGATCCGGTACTCGGGCATCAACCCGGCATGGGCCAGGTGAAACCCGCCCGGGAGGAGCTTGCGCTTCGCCAGATCCCCCGTGGCCCCGTAGACCACGATGACGCAGGGGTCGAGCGGGGCCAGCTGCGCCGTCGCCACATCGCGGGGACCCATGGTTTGAACCATCGCGGCCACGGTAGCGCAGCGGTGCGCGAGGACGAGCTCAGTCGTCCGCGGCGAACACGATCTCCACCGCATCGCCCCGCGCCACGAGCACCCGGTCGACGAGCGGCGGCCCGAAGAGGCCGTGCTCGACGACCCCGGGCAGGCCGGAGAGCCAGCCCGCCAATGCTTCCGGCGCCGAGACCTCGCCGTGGTAGTCGGCGATCAGGCCTCCGTCCGGGCTCCGCGCGGCGTCTCGAAGCGTCGACGCCCCGAGCGCGCGCAGGGTCGAGGCGACGCCGAATGGCGACAGCTCGAGCGGGATCGGCGGCCGGATCCGCTCGACCGGCTTGGTCGAGTCGGCGATCACGACGAACCGGTCGGCCGCAGCGGCGACGATCTTCTCGCGGGTGTGAGCGCCGCCGCCGCCCTTTACCAACCAGCCGTCCGGGGCGATCTGGTCGGCGCCGTCGATCGCGATGTCGAGGCGGTCGAGACGGTCGAACGACTCGATGTCGAGGCCGAGCTCGCGAGCCGCGGCCTCGGTCTCGGGGGAGGTGGACACGCAGCGGATCCGCAGGTCGCGGGCCGCGAGCGCCGGCAGCAGGTGCGCGACGGTGCTGCCGGTGCCGAGCCCAACGGCCATCCCATCGGCGACCAGCTCGGCCGCTCGCTCGGCGGCGAGCCGCTTTTCCTGCTCGATCTCCGAGAGCGTGTTCACATGCTGAGACTAAGCCCGATGCCGACGGGCATCTAGGATCGGTAGCGGATGGAACAGACGGTCGCCAACAGGACCGCGATCGAGACGCTCAGCGTCAACACCATCCGCACCCTCGCGATCGACGCGATCCAGAAGGCGAACTCCGGGCACCCGGGCACCCCGATGGCGCTTGCCCCCGCTGCCTACACCCTCTGGCAGCACTTCCTGCGGTTCGACCCGGAGGACCCGATCTGGCCGAACCGCGACCGCTTCCTGCTCTCCGCGGGCCACGCGTCGATGCTCCTCTACGCGCTGCTCCATCTGGCCGGCGTCCGGGCGGTGGATCCCGACTACGAGGTGCTCGGGCGCCAGTCGGTGACCCTCGACGACATCAAGGCCTTCCGGCAGCTCGACTCCAGGGCGGCGGGCCACCCCGAGTACCGCTGGACCTCGGGGGTCGAGTCCACGACCGGCCCGCTCGGGCAGGGGGTGGCGACGTCGGTCGGGATGGCGATCGCCGGCAAGTGGCAGGCCGCCCACTTCAACCGCCCCGGCTTCGCGCTCTTCGACTACGACGTCTACGTGTTCTGCAGCGACGGCGACCTGATGGAGGGCGTCTCGCACGAGGCTGCCTCCCTGGCCGGTAACCAGCGGCTCGACAACCTCTGCTGGCTCTACGACAACAACCACATCTCGATCGACGGCCCGACCGAGATCGCCTACTCCGACGACGTCGCCGCGCGATTCATGGGCTACGGCTGGCACGTCCTGCGGGTCGGGGACGCGAACGACCTCGATCTGCTCGATCGCGCGTTCACCGCCTTCCGCCAGAACGACGACCGCCCGACGCTGATCGTGCTCGACAGCCACATCGGCTACGGCTCCCCGAAGCAGGACACGGCCGCGGTGCACGGCGAGCCGCTCGGCGAGGAGGAGGTCCGCCAGACGAAGCGCTTCTACGGCTGGCCCGAGGACGAGGAGTTCCTGGTCCCGGACGAGGTCCCCGAGCACTTCGCCGAGGGGATCGGCGCGCGGGGCCGGGAGCTGCGCGAGGCGTGGCAGCGCATGCTCGTCGGCTACCAGCGCGAGCACGCGACGCTCGAGGACCAGATCGGGGCCATCCAGCGCCGCGAGCTGCCCGAGGGCTGGGACCGGGACATCCCGTCGTTCGAAGCCGACTCGAAGGGCATCGCAACGCGCAAGGCCTCCAACCAGGTGCAGAACGCGATCGCCTCGCTGGTGCCGTGGATGATCAGCGGCTCCGCCGACCTCACGGACTCCACCTCCGTGCGGCTCAGGTTCGAGGGCGCGGACGACATCGGGCCCGACGCGCGCGCCGGCCGCAACCTCCACTACGGGATTCGCGAGCACGAGGCCGCGGCGATCTCCAACGGCCTCTCGCTCTCGAAGCTGCGCCCCACCTGGTCGACCTACCTCGTGTTCTCGGACTACGCGCGGCCCGCGATCCGCCTGTCGGCGCTGATGGAGCTGCCGGTGATCCACATCTTCACCCACGACTCGATCGGCCTCGGCGAGGACGGCCCAACCCACCAGCCGGTCGAGCACCTCGCGTCGCTGCGCGCGATCCCCGGGCTGAACGTGATCCGGCCGTGCGACGCGAACGAGGTCGCCGAGGCCTGGCGGGTCGCGATGGACCGCCACCACGGGCCGGTCGCCCTGGTGCTGACGCGCCAGGACGTCCCGATCCTCGATCGCGGCCGTTTCGCGCCGGCGGAGGGGCTGCGGCGCGGCGGCTATGTGCTCGCGGATCCCCCCGACGGCGATCCCGAGGTGATCCTGATCGCGACCGGCAGCGAGGTCGTGCTGGCTACGCAGGCGTACGAGGAGCTCGCGGCGGACGGGGTGCGGGCCCGGGTGGTGAGCCTGCCGTCGTTCCACCTGTTCGACCGCCAGCCCGACGACTACAGGGAGAGCGTCCTCCCCGCGGCGGTCACCGCTCGCGTCGGCATCGAGGAGGCGTCCGAGCTCGGCTGGGACCGCTACCTCGGGCTGGACGGGAAGATGATCGGCATGCACACCTTCGGCTCCTCGGCTCCCCTGAAGGACGTATTGGGGAGGTTCGGGTTCACGCCCGAACGCGTGGTCCAGACGGCTCGGGAAGTGCTGGGCGGATGAATCCGACCGCACAGCTCCACGAGCTCGGCCAGAGCATCTGGATCGACAACATCACCCGGACGATGCTCAACGACGGGACGCTGGCCGGCTACATCGACGAGCTCTCGGTCACCGGCCTGACTTCGAACCCGACGATCTTCGACAAGGCGATCGGCGCCGGCGACGCCTACGACGAGCAGATCGCCCAGCTCCAGGAACGTGGGCTGGACGGCGAGGCGCTCTTCTTCGAGCTCGCGCTCGCCGACCTGATCCGTGCCGCGAAGCTGTTCGAGCCGATCAACCGGCGAACCGACGACGTCGACGGCTGGGTCTCGCTCGAGGTCTCCCCGCTCCTGGCCGACGATGCCGAGGCGACGATCGCTCAGGCCCGGAAACTGCATTCACGGGCCGATTGCAACGTCTACATCAAGATCCCCGGGACCGAGGCCGGGCGAACGGCGATCGAGGAGTCGATCTTCGCCGGGGTGCCGATCAACGTCACGCTCCTGTTCTCGACCGACCAGTACCTCGGCGCCGCCGATGCGTTCATGCGGGGAATCGAGCGGCGCATCGACGCCGGCCTCGACCCCTCGGTCCCCTCGGTCGCTTCGCTGTTCGTGAGCCGCTGGGACGTCGCCGTCGCGGACGAGGTCCCCGCCGAGCTTCGCAACCGGCTGGGGATCGCAGTCGCCAAGCGCACCTATCGCGCCTATCGAGAGCTGCTCGACTCCGAGCGCTGGCAGCGCCTTCAGAACGAGGGCGCCCGTCCGCAGCGGATGCTCTGGGCCAGCACGGGGACCAAGGACCCGGACGCCTCCGACGTGCTCTATGTCGAGGCGCTGTCCGCTCCGTTCACGATCGACACCATGCCCGAGGCCACGCTCCTGGCCTTCGCCGACCACGGGGAGGTGGGCGAGCCGCTTGCGGCGGATGGTGGCGACGCCGACGAGGTCCTCGCACGGTTCGAGGCCGCGGGCGTCGACGTCGCGGACCTGGCCGCGCGCCTCCAGCGCGAGGGGGCCGACGCGTTCGTCGCTTCGTGGCGCGACATGCTGGACTCGGTCACGGCAAAGCGCGAGCAGCTCGCGGCGTAGGCGTCGTGGCCGGGGCCCAGGTCGAGCCGCTTCGGGAGCGCCCGGCATGGGCCGCCCTGGAGCGCCATCACCGCGAGATCGGCGGCGTCCACCTGCGCGAGCACTTCGCAAGCGACCCGTCCCGCGGCGAGCGCCTTGTCGCGGAGGCCGCCGGCCTCCGGCTCGACTACTCGAAGAACCGGATCACGGACGAGACGATCGGGCTACTGGCGCAGCTCGCCCGGGAGTCCGGCGTCGCCGAGCGCCGCGAGGCGATGTTCAGTGGCGAGCACATCAACGTCACCGAAGACCGCGCGGTGCTCCACGTCGCCCTGCGCATGCCGCGCGAGCGGTCGCTGATCGTCGACGGTGTCGACGTGGTCGCCCAGGTCCACGAGGTGCTCGACCGGATGAGCGCCTTCGCCGGGCGGGTCCGCGGCGGCGAGTGGCTCGGGCACACCGGCAGGCCGATCCGCAACGTCGTCAACATCGGCATCGGCGGCTCCGACCTGGGGCCGGTGATGGCCTACGAGGCCCTTCGCCACTACTCGCGACGCGACCTCCGCTTCCGCTTCGTCTCCAACGTCGACGGCACCGACTTCGCCGAGGCGACGCGGGACCTCGACCCCCAGGAGACGCTCTTCATCGTCTCCTCGAAGACGTTCACGACGCTCGAGACGATGACCAACGCCCGGACGGCCCGCGACTGGGCACTTGCCGGCCTGGGTGGCGCCGAGGATGCAATCGCGCGTCACTTCGTCGCGGTCTCGACCAACGCCGAGGGCGTCGCCGAGTTCGGCATCGACCCGGCGAACATGTTCGGCTTCTGGGACTGGGTCGGCGGCCGCTACTCGATGGGCTCGGCGATCGGCCTCTCGACGATGATCGCGATCGGGCCCGACGCGTTTCGCGCGATGCTGGCCGGGTTCCACGCGGTCGACGAGCACTTCCGCGAGGCGCCGGCGGAACGCAACCTGCCGGAGCTGCTCGGCCTGCTCTGCGTCTGGTACGGGGGGTTCTTCGGCGCGCAGACCGTCGCGGTCCTGCCCTACGACCGGTACCTCCACCGCTTCCCCGCCTACCTCCAGCAGCTGACGATGGAGTCGAACGGCAAGCGCGTGACGCTGGCGGGCGCCGAGGTCGACGGCCAGACCGGCGCGGTCTTCTGGGGCGAGCCCGGGACGAACGGCCAGCACTCCTTCTTCCAGCTCCTCCACCAGGGCACGCCGCCGTTCCCCTGCGACTTCATCGGCTTCGAGCGTCCGCTGAACCCGCTCGGCGACCACCACTCCCTGCTGGCGGCGAACCTGATCGCGCAGACCGAGGCGCTCGCGTTCGGCAAGACCGCGGACGAGGTCCGCGCCGAGGGCGTCGCCGAGCCGCTGGTCCCGCACCGCGCGTTCCCCGGCAACCGCCCGTCGAACACGATCCTCGCCGAGCGGCTGACGCCGGAGGCGCTCGGCAGCCTCGTCGCCCTGTACGAGCACAGCGTCTTCACCCAGGGCGCGATCTGGGGGATCAACTCGTTCGACCAGTGGGGCGTGGAGCTCGGGAAGGTGCTCGCGAAGCGTGTCGCGTCCGAGCTCGAGAGCGCTGAAGAGCCCGAGCTCCAGCACGACAGCTCGACCAACGCCCTCATCCAGCGCTACCGCGCGGCTCGCGGCGATGGCTGACGCCGGCGCCGGCGCCGTGCTGTTCGACATCGACGGCACTCTGATCTCGACCGGCGGGGCCAGCGACCGCGCCTGGCGGCGAGCCTTCGCCGAGCTGCACGGGATCGAGGTGAACGTCGGCGACTACACCGGCAAGGGGGTGACCGATCCCGTCGTCGGCCTGACGAGCTTTCGCGGCGCGATCGGCCGCGAGCCGACCGGCGAGGAGATGGCGCGGCTGATGGCGCTGCGGCTCCGCTACCTGCCCGAGGAGGTCACGAATTCGGAGAGCTACCGCGTGCTGCCCGGTGCCGAGCGCCTGCTCGAGCGCCTCGCCGAGGAGGCGCAGGCTTTGCGGCCTGATCACCGGGAACGTCGAAGCGGCGGCGCACATCAAGCTCGCCCGCGCGAACCTCAATCACTTCTTCAGCTTCGGGGGCTACGGCTCGGACGCGGACGAGCGGGTCGACGTCGCGCGCAAGGCGCTCGAGCGGGCCGAGCTCGTGTCCGGGGGCAAGCTCGACCGCGCGCGCTGCATCGCACTCGGGGACACGCCGGTGGACGTCGACGCCGCGCACGGCGCCGGGATCAGGATCGTCGGCGTCGCCACCGGCGAGTACGGCGCGGCCGAGCTCGAGGCGGCCGGCGCCGACCACGTGGTGGCCACATTGGAAGACCCGCTGCCGGTCTGAGGCCCGCTCGGCGGCGCAACTATGCTCGGTGCGTGCTTGGCCTACCGACCGGCGTGCGGGCTTGCCTGTTCGATCTCGACGGCGTCCTTACACAGACGGCGAAGGTGCATGCCGCGGCCTGGAAGCAGATGTTCGACGAGTACCTGCGCGGCCGGGCCGAGCGGGCGGGTGGCGAGTTCGTGCCCTTCGACCTGGCGGGCGACTACGGCGAGTACGTCGACGGCAAGCCCCGCACCGACGGCGTGCGCTCGTTCCTGGCGTCGCGAGGGATCGAGCTGCCCGAGGGCGGTGACGACGACCCCGCGGGTTCCGAAACCGTGCGGGGGCTCGGCACCCGCAAGAACGAGCTGGTCCTGGCGCTGATCCACGACCAGGGCGTCGAGCCCTACGAGGGATCCGTCCGCTATCTCGAGGCCGCGCGCGACGCCGGGCTGCGGCGCGCCGTTGTCTCGTCCAGCACCAACTGCCGCGACGTCCTCGTCGCGGCCGGAATCGAGGGGCTCCTCGAGACGCGGATCGACGGGGTCGTCGCCGAGCGCGAGGGGCTCGCCGGCAAGCCGGCGCCGGACACGTTCCTCGCCGGGGCTCGGGCGCTCGGCGTTCGGCCGGAGGAGGCAGCGGTGTTCGAGGACGCGCTCGCCGGGGTCGCCGCCGGCCGGGCGGGCGGCTTCGCCTGCGTGATCGGCGTCGACCGCGTCGGCCACGCGGACGGGCTGCGCGAGCACGGGGCGACGGTGGTCGTCGGCGACCTCGAGGAGCTATTGGAGGACCGGTGATCTCCCACCCCTGCTTCAACTGCGAGCCGTGGGCGGTCTCCGAGTCCCACCTCGATCTCTCGGTGCTGGCCCACAGCGAGTCGATCCTCGCCCTGTCGAACGGGCACATCGGGCTCCGCGGGAACCTCGAGGAGGGCGAACCGCACGGCCTGCCCGGGACCTACCTGAACAGCTTCTACGAGACCCGGCCGCTGCCCTACGCCGGAGGGCGGCTACGGCTACCCGGAGGCAGGGCAGGCCGTGGTGAACGTCACCAACGGCAAGATCATCCGGCTGCTCGTCGACGACGAGCCGTTCGACGTCCGCTACGGGGAGCTGCGAAAGCACGAACGCAGGCTCGAGTTCCGAACCGGGCTCCTGCGCCGGGAGGCGGAGTGGGTCTCGCCGGCCGGGCAGGCGGTTCGGATCATGTCGGCGCGGCTCGTCTCGCTCGTGCACCGGTCCGTTGCGGCGATCCTGTACGAGGTCGAGCCGCTCGACGAGCCGGCCAGGTTCGTGGTCCAGTCGGAGCTGGTCGCGAACGAGCCGCTGCCCGAGGCGGTGGAGAAGGATCCTCGTGCCGGGGGCGGTGTCGGCGCGGCGCTCCAATCGGAGTTCTTCTCGCACCACGTCAGAACGGGTGGTGCTCGTTCACCGGACAGCGGCGAGCGAACTGCGGATGGCCGCCGGAATGGATCATCTGATCGAAGCCGGTCCCGGGGCGAGCGACCACGACCGAGAGCACCGCCGACCTCGGCCGGGTGACGATCGCCACCGAGCTCGAACCGGGACAGCGCCTCCGCCTGGTCAAGCTGCTGGCGTACGGCTGGTCGAGACGGCGTTCGCTGCCGTCCGTCCGCGACCAGGTCGAAGCCGCGCTCGCGAGCGCCCGGCGAAGCGGCTGGGAGGGTCTGGCGGACGGCCAGCGCGAGTACCTGGACGGCTTCTGGGAGCGGGCCGACGTCGAGGTCGGCGGCGACGCCGAGCGTTCAGCAGGCGGTCCGCTTCGCCCTCTTCCACACCCTTCAGTCGGCCGCACGCGCCGAAGCAGCGGGCGATCCCGGCCAAGGGATTGACCGGATCGGGCTACGACGGGCACACGTTCTGGGACACCGAGGCGTTCGTGCTCCCGGTCCTGACCTACACCGCGCCGGACGCGGCGCGCGACGCCCTGCGCTGGCGCCACTCCACCCTCGACCTGGCCCGGGCGCGCGCGGAGGTCCTGGGGCTGGACGGAGCGACCTTCCCGTGGCGGACGATCCGCGGCCAGGAGTGCTCCGGCTACTGGCCGGCGGGCACGGCCGGCTTCCACGTCAACGCAGGCATCGCGGACGCCGTCATCCGCTACGTGAACGCCACCGGCGACGAGGAGTTCGAGCGCGACTTCGGCATCGAGCTCCTGGTGGCGACCGCGCGCCTGTGGCGCTCGCTCGGCCACCACGACGCGCACGGGCGCTTCCGGATCGACGGCGTCACCGGTCCCGACGAGTACAGCGCCATCGCCGACAACAACGTCTACACGAACCTGATGGCCCAGCGAAACCTGCGGGGCGCGGCGGACGCGGTCGAGCGCCACCCCGACCGCGCCCGCGAGCTCGGGATCGACCCCGAGGAGGCGGCGGGCTGGCGCGATGCCGCCGACGCGATGCTGATCCCCTACGACTCGGAGCTCGAGGTGCACCCGCAGGCCGAGGAGTTCACCGAGCACGCCGTCTGGGACTTCGAGGGCACAGGCGAGGACCAGTACCCGCTGTTGCTGCACTTCCCGTACTTCGACCTCTACCGGAAGCAGGTCGTAAAGCAGGCCGATCTGGTGATGGCCCTGTTCACGCGCGGCGACGCGTTCACCGCCGACGAGAAGGCCCGCGACTTCGCCTACTACGAGGCGCTGACCGTCCGCGACTCCTCGCTCTCGGCCTGCATCCAGGCCGTCGTCGCGGCGGAGGTCGGGCACCTCGAGCTGGCCTACGACTACTTCGCCGAGGCCGCCCTGCTCGACCTCGGCGACATCCACCACAACACCCGCGACGGGGTCCACCTCGCCTCCCTGGCCGGGGCCTGGATCGCGGCGGTCTGCGGCTTCGGCGGGATGCGCGATCACGGCGGGTCGCTGAGCTTCACCCCGAGGCTCCCCGGATGCGCTCGACCGCCTCGCCTTCCGCGTCTGCTTCGCCGGCCGGCGCCTCGCGATCGAGATCCTGCACGGGGAGGCCCGCTACACGCGTGCTCGACGGCGAGCCGTTCGAGATCACCCATCACGGCGAAGCCGTCACCGTCCCGCACGGGGAGACCGTGAGCCGCCCGATCCCCGCCGCTCCGGACCTGCCCGCCCCGCGTCAGCCGAAGGGCAGGGCGCCCGCTCGTCGCCGACCTAGTGGTCGAGCTCCTCGACCAGATCAGGGGTGAGCTCGGCGAGCGAGCCGATCACGCGGTCGGCGAGCGCGACCGCTGCCTCCGCGGGCGGGAACTCGGCGTTCGGCACGGCGATCACGCTCATCCCGGCGGCGCTCGCGGAGCGGATCCCGTTCTCGGAGTCCTCGACCGCGACGCACTCGCGGGCGGCGACGTCAAGCCGGCGGGCGGCCTCCAGGTAGACGTCCGGCGCGGGCTTGCCGCGGGCGACCTCCTCCGACGAGAGCGAGACCGCGAAGTGCCGCCCGAGGCCGGACAGCTCGAGCACGAGCTCGATCGCTTCGCGGTTCGACGACGAGGCGAGTCCCAGCGGCCAGCGGGCGGCCAGGCGCTCGACCGCCTCCACCGCCCCGGGCAGGAGCGGCAGCTCCTCCCGGTAGCCCGCGAGGACCCGGGCGAGGACGAGGTCCGAGATCTCCTCGGGCGGCAGCTCCACGCCAAGCTCCTCGGCCAGATAGCGCGACCACTCCGGCGAGCTCATGCCCATCATGTCCCGCGTCGCCGACTCCGTCCAGGTGCCGCCGCGCTCTCGGACGAGCTCTCGTCGAGCCGAATCCCAAGCCGCCTCCGAGTCGAGCAGAAGTCCGTCGAGGTCGAAGACGACCGCGGCGATCATTAGTGGGCGCGGCCGGCCTGCTCCTGCATGGCGGCGAGCCCGCTGCGAAGGAACGTGAACAGGCTGTCGAGCGTCTCCGCCGAGTGCTCGACGTCTTCGTCCGGCAGGTCGTCGATCACGCTCTATCGCCGCAGTGGTGGCCGCTCCGACCAGCCGCGGGCGCAGATCGGTGGGCGCGTCGCCGAGGTCGTCGGCGACCGCCTCCGCGAGTATGTCCCCGTACTTGCCCTTGAGATAGCTCGGCATGGGCCGCGAGCGACTCGTTTTCGCGAATCAGCCGGTGTCGCAGTCGCTTCTCCCGCAAGTGGGCCTGGTCAACCTCCCCGGCCTCCCCCTCGAATGTCGCCGATGCCCCTTCGCAGGGCATCGATCGCGGTGGTGCCCGGCTCCCGGTCCCGAAACCACCCGGCGACCATCTCGTATCCCCTCTTCGAAGTCGTAGAAGACGACGTCGTCCTTCGAGGGGAAGTACGAGAAGAACGTCCGCGGCGCGATCTCGGCTGCCTCGGCGATCTCGGCGATCGTGGTGCCCTCGAATCCCTGCTCGGCGAACAGCTCGAACGCAGCCTCGACGATCGCCTCGCGAGTCCGCTGCTTCTTGCGCTCTCTGAGTCCGGCTGTGACTTCCATGGGCCACATGATAACGCGGATCCTGCAGTCAAAGTGAGTTTGCGGTTTATGTGAATCAACGGTGGACGCAAATTTGCACTCACTGTGTTATTCTGCGCTAATCGTGCCTGTCACCCAGCCCCAGGAGGCCCCAGATGACCGCTGTTCTCGCCCGGATCGCCCGCTCCGCCTCGCTTCACTGGCGGCGCTCGCTGGTGATCGCCGCCGTCGTCCTCGCGGCGCTCGGCGCCCTCGCCGGCACCGTGGGCGGCGCGTTCAGCGACGAGTTCGAGGTTCCGGGGACCGAGTCCCAGCAGGCGCTCGACCTGCTCGAGCAGCGTTTCCCGGCGGCGGCCAACGAGGGCGCGACGGTCGTCTTCTATACGGACGAGGGGACGGTGCGTGACGGCTCGCGGGCGGAAGCGATCACCGATGCCCGCCGCGAGATCGCGCAACTCCCGGACGTCACGTCCGTGAGCAACCCGCTTGCCAAGAACGGCGCCGGCTCGGTCTCCGAGGACGGCAGCGTTGCGTTCGCCACCGTCCAGTACGACCAGCCGGCCTTCGAGGTCGAGACCGAGGCCGCCAAGGACTTCGAGAGCGCGGCTCGCAGCGCCGAGGGCGACGGGCTCAACGTCGCGATGAGGGGGCCTGTCGTTGACGTCGCCGAGGAGCAGATGGCGCCGATCGGCGAGCTCATCGGGGTCGCGGTCGCCGTGATCGTCCTCACCCTCGTCTTCGGCTCGGTCTCGGCGATGCTCCTCACCCTGATCAGCGCGCTGATCGCGCTGTTCGCCGGGATGATGCTGCTGACCCTGGGCGCAGGGATCACCTCGATCCCGGAGGTCTCCCCAACGCTCGCGGTCATGCTCGGCCTCGGCGCGGGAATCGACTACGCGCTGCTGATCGTCGGCCGCTACCGCGAGCAGCTCGCGGCCGGCGACAGCGTTCCCGACGCCGCTGAGGTCGCGAACCGCACGGCCGGGACCTCGGTGCTTGCCGCGGGGGCGATCGTCACCGTGGCGATTGCCGGCCTGCTGGCGACCGGCATCCCGTTCGTCGGCCGGATGGGCGTCGCGAGCGCCGTGGTCGTCGCAACCGTCGCGATCGGGGCGGTCACGCTCCTTCCGACGCTGATGGGCGCGTTTGCCAAGCGGCTCCGCCCGAAACGGGCAGACGAGCGCCCGTCCTCCTTCCTCTCCCGCTGGGACCAGCGGGTGACCCGCCGCCCCTGGCTCGCGCTCCTTGCCGGCGCCGCGGTCCTGCTGACGCTGGCGGTGCCGTTCACCGACCTCCGCCTCGGCCAGCCGGACGACGGCAACGACCGCCAGGACAGCACGACGCGGATCGCCTACGACACGCTCGCCGACGGCTTCGGGCCCGGCTTCAACGGCACCCTGCTGCTGGCCGGGTCGTTGCCGGCCGACGGCCCGTCGGGTCCCACCCTGGAGCGGCTTGTTACCGCGGTCGAGCGAACCGACGGCGTCGCGGCGGTCTCGGAGCCGGTGGTCAACGAGGGCGGCGACGCCGCCACGATCACGGTCACGCCGGCGACCGCGCCGCAGGACGAGCGGACCTCGAACCTGGTTGCGACGCTGCGTGACGACGTGATCCCGGCGACGACCGCCGGCAGCGGGGTCGAGGTCTACGTCGGCGGCAACACGGCGACCCAGGAGGACATGGCCTCCAAGATCACGGAGCGCCTGCCGGTCTTCATCGGCGTCGTCGTGATCCTCGCGGTGCTGTTCCTGATGGCGGTGTTCCGCTCGATCTGGGTGCCGCTGGTGTCGGCGGCCTTCAACCTGCTCTCGATCGCCGCCGCGTACGGCGTCGTCGTCGCGGTGTTCCAGTGGGAGTGGGGCTCGAGCCTGTTGGGGGTTGACGGCGAGGTGCCGATCGTCTCCTTCATCCCGCTGTTCATGTTCGCGATCCTGTTCGGCCTCAGCATGGACTACAACATCTTCCTGCTGTCGCGGGTCCGCGAGGAGTACATGAACGGCGCGGGACCGCGGGAGAGCGTGGTCGCCGGCCTCGGCAAGGTGAGCCGGTTGATCCTCGCGGCCGGAGCGATCATGACCGCCGTGTTCTTCGGCTTCGCGACCGACCCCGATGTGGTCATCAAGATCTTCGGGATCGGGCTCGGCACCGCGATCATGATCGACGTGCTGGTCGTGCGAATGGTCGTCGCGCCGGCGGTGATGACGCTGCTGGGCGACCGAGCCTGGTGGTTCCCACAGTGGCTGGACCGCCTCGTCCCGCGCATCGATCTCGAGGGGTCGGTCGACCGCCGGCGCCGGCCGGCCTTCGCCGACTCCTCGGGTTAGCCCGCCAGTTGGATGATCCCGTCGGCAACGAGGTAGATGCCGATGACGCTGAACACGGCAAACACGATGGGTCGCTCGTGCTGCCGCAGCCAACCGATGACGCGCCCGATGGCGTCCTTCGCCGCCGAGGGCCGAACCAGGGCGAAGAAAACCGCGGCGAGCGAAGCGCTGAACCAGATCGCGTTGAAGATCAGTACCTGGGTGACCTCGGAGGCGCGCGTATGTTGCTCGGCCAGGATCGCGTTCAGCGCGAGCAGGTAGAAGAGGCCGGGAGGTGCGTCGCGACCCCGACGGCCATGACCGTGCGTACCGAGGGGTCGCGGAGTTGCCGCAGGGCCCAGGGTTCGACGGCCGCCGGGTCATCGGGGGTGCGGATGAGGCCGCGCCCTGAAGCGACCCAGCCCGCGAAGCCGAGCGCTGCCGCGCCGACGATCAGATCGGGGATGGCGCCGACAGCATTCGGCGGTGAGAGATAGTTGCCGTGGAATGCCGTCACGGCTGCGATCCCAAGAGTGGCGCTGAAGGCGTACCCAGCCGCGATGTAGAGGATCAGCAGGCGTCGCGGGTGCGATCGGGAGAGCAGGGCGTAGGTCGCGGCGAGCGCCGCCGGACGCAGGGCGCTTGCGACGGCCAGGACCAGTGGCTCGAGACTCAAAGACCTGCCGCCGTCACGCCGCCGCCCCCGACGCGCCGCCGCCCTCGGGCTGGATCACGAGCATCGCCACGTGCGAGTGGAAGAAGACGTGGGCGGCGACGCTGCCGAGCAGGTTGGAGGCGACGCGGCCGCGGCCGCGCGAGCCCATCACAAGGAGGTCGTGGTCGCCGGCCTCGACCTGCTCGACGATCCGCTTGCCCGCGTCGCCGTGCTTGAGGATCTTCGTGACCGGGAGGTCCGGCGGCAGGCGGTCGACCGCGTCGCGCAGCAGCTGCTCCGTGTCGCGCTCGACGTCGGCGCGTAGCGCCTGGAGGTCGATCGGCGCACGGTAGGCCCCGCTCGACACCTCCGGCACGACCGAGATCACGGTCAGTCGCGCGTTCAGGGACGACGCAAGCTCGGCGGCAGCGTCGAACGCGCGCGCGGCGGTGTCGGAGGCGTCGATGGCGGTGAGGATGTTGCGGAACACCGCCCCATTCTGGCGCGCGCCCGGACCTCGAGGCCCGGGCGCGCTCCAGGATCACTGCCAGGCGCTCACGATCGCACTGATCACGAGCAGCTTCGCGAGCCAGTCGCCGGCGTGGATCGCCGCCTGCCTCCATCGGGCCTCGCCGTGGAGCACGGCGCCGCTCCACAGCACTGCGGGGAACCCAACCCAGAGGGCGAGCCCCAGCAGAAGACCGCCGGCGATCTCGTCGATCTCGCCCTGGACGGCGATCCCCGCCACGACAGCGGCGAGCACCAGGCCGCGAAGGAACTCGAGGCCCAGCTTCCACGGCGGCATCTCCTCGTCGCCGCTCACGTCGGTCACCGTCGCGAGTTGGGCGCCGAGCAGTGCGTAGTAGGCGCCGCCGAGGACGAACGCCGCGACTGCAGCCACGAGGATCGCGAGGATCTCGACGTCAGGCATCGAGCTCACCTCCCTCGAGCCGCGACTTCAGCTCGGTCAGGCGCTCGCGCCACCAGGCCTTCATCTCGTCGGCCGTCTCGGCGTCGGGCAGGCGCTCGTGGGAAATCGACACGCGGCCCTTGGTCTCGCCCAGGTCGTCGAACCCGACGATCACCCTGGTCGTGCCGTCCTCCCAGTCGTAGCGAGCCGACTTCGGCGCGGTCGCGGTCCGCGTGCGCATCTCCGCTCTCGGGAGCCAGCGCTCGCGGAGCGCCGGATCCTCAAACGAATCGAACAGCCGCGCGACCGGCACCGCGACCGTCCTCGTCGCGGTCACCGCGAACCCGTCGGCGTGCTCACCGGGCGCGCGAAGGCCGCGGGCTCGCTCGTAGCCGACCGTGATCGACTGCGAGTACCACCCATCGACGCCGTGCTCCTCACGGAGCCAGTGCGCCATCTCGGTGTGGGTCCGGGCCGGCGCGCCCCATGTGTCGAGCAGGGCGAACCACTCCTTCCAGCCGCGGCCCGTCGCCTCGACGACCCGTTCCTCGGCGACCGGCGGCTCGAACTCCGCGACCGCCGCCTCGGGCCGGTCGCCATTCGCGATCAGCATCCGGCGCGCGGCCGTATAGCTCTCCCCCGTCTTCGCCACCCGCTCGCGCACGCGGCGCTTGAACGTCTTTTGCCTTGTCATCTCGTTGCTCCTTTGCGGCGGCTGGCGCCGGGACTCACGCTCCCGATGCCCCGCCGGAAAGGGGCTTCAATGACCGGCGTCCCGATGGCTCGAGGCCACCTTTACCTCCCCGTGCCGGCGGCGTGAGCACCGGATTGGAGGTCGGGCGCGGGACCGCGCCTGGAAGAGATCTTACCGCTCAGCGGCGTCCCCGCAACCCCGCAGGAGAAGTCCGTCGAAACCCGTTGCGGCAGCTCCCCGCGGCGCTTCGGCTCGGCATGGAGGACATCGTCCGAGATCGTGAGCCACGCGAGCAGGCCGCCGGCGACGGAGAGGCCCGCGCAGGCGAACATCGCGACTGCGAAGCCATCGGCCATCTCCGCCGGGTCGTAGAAGGCCTCCCCGGTGAGCCCGGCGACGAGCGGCAGGACGGCGACTGCGAGGAGGCCCCCGACCCGCGACACCGCGTTGTTGATCCCGGAAGCGATACCGGCGCGGTTCGCGTCGGCGGCGGCGAGAACCGTCGCCGTGACCGGTGCGACTACGAGCGTGAGGCCCGCCCCGAACACGAGCACCGCCGGCAGGACGCTCGTGACGTAGGAGTCGCCCGGATCGATCGTGGTCATCAGGAGCATCCCCACGGCGACCACGAGTGGCCCGACGGTCAGCGGGATCCGCGGGCCGATGCGCTGCGCGAGGGCGCCGGAGCGGGCCGAGAAGAGGAGCATCAGCAGCGTGATCGGAAGCGTGGCGGCGCCGGCCTCGATCGCCGAGTACCCCATCGAGATCTGCAGGAAGGCGACGAGCAGGAAGAAGACGCCCCCGAGCGCCGCGTAGACCACGAACGTGACGAGGTTCGCCGCCGAGAACTGACGAGATGAGAACAGGTTGAGGGGCATCATCGGATTGGGGCTCCGCCGCTCCACGGCCAGGAATGCGACCAGGGCCGCGACGCCGCCCGCCGCCGCCACCACCAGCACCGCGGACATCCCTTCCGGCGCCTGGATCAGGGCGTAAGTGGTGCCGGCCAGGCCGAGCGCGGCCAGCAGCGCGCCGCGGCCGTCGAGCGGGCCGTGGGCGGTCGGATCCCGAGTCTCGGGAACGTGGCGTGCGGCCATCGCGATAACGAGGATCCCGAGCGGCAAGTTGATCAGGAAGATGGCCCGCCATGAGACGGCGTCGACGAGATAGCCCCCGAGCAGGGGGCCGATCGCCGTCGCCACGCCCCCGAGGCCCGACCACGCCCCGATCGCTCGCGCCCGGTCGTCTGGCCTGAAGCTCGACTCGATCATCGCCAGGCTGCCGGGCGTGAGCAGCGCCCCGCCGACCCCCTGGAGGAGCCGGGCGGCGACGAGGGCCTCGTCGCTCGGCGCGACGGCGCAGAGGAGCGATGCGAACGTGAACAGCCCCGTGCCCAGGATGAAGATGCGGCGGCGTCCGTAGCGGTCGCCGAGCGATCCGCCGAGCAGGATCAGCGACGCGAGCGTCAGCAGGTAGCCGTTCAGGATCCACTGGAGCGAGCTCGTCGAGGCGTCGAGGTCGCGGCCGATCTCCGGCAGCGCGACATTGACGGCCGTCCCGTCCAGGAAGACGACGCCCGACCCTGCGACGGCAACTGCCAGCACCCAGCGCCCAGGCCCGCTCTCGAAGGCGATGCCCTCCTCGGCTGCCTTGGCGCTGGCACCCTCCGCGGCTATGAGTCCACCCCCACGGCCCGGAGCGCCTCAGCCCAGGTTCCGTATGTGACAACGCGGGCCACCTCGTCGCCGTCGAAATAGAACAGCGCCCCGACCTCACTCTCCACCCGCGCCTCGCCGCCCGGGATCCGGCCCCGGTGGCGATAGAGGCCGACCACGAACTGGTCGGTCTCGATCAGACGCTCCTCGTCCCAGCCGTAGCCGTCGAGCTGCTCCCTCCACAGCCCGGCCGCGCGCTCGACCCCGTCGCGGCCGTGGAAGACGCGATCGTCCAGCCAGTCAGGCGGCATGTTGAACTCGACGTCCTCGGCATACGAGGAGGTCCAGTCAGGGTCACGGGCGTTGAACGCCGCGTTCATGCGGCGGAGGATCTCGACTCGCCTCGACACGCCGCCGCGGCCGGGCTACTGCTCGTAGCCCTCGACGGTGTCGGCGTCGCGCACCGACGCGTCGTCCGGATCGAGCTTGAACTCCTCTCGCGCCTCGCGTTGGCGGAGGAGGTCCCAGCAGCGATCGAGCTCGACCTTGATCTCGGCCAGTCGCTCGTGGCGGGATTCGTCCGGCCCATGACCCTCGGCCTGGCTCAAGAGCTCCTGCTCCTCGGCCACGAGCTTCTCGATCTGGTCGCGGATGGTCGAATCGTCCATGCGACGCACCCTAGCGCCGTGATGGATCGGCGGGTCGGACGTAGTGTCTGCGAATGCGCGCTCTCCTTGCCACCGCCGCGAGCCTCGTTGCCCTCATGGGCTTCGCCGAGCAGGCCGTGGCCTGCGACTGCGCTGGCGAACCGGGTCCGCCTTCGCTGGACGAATGGCAGGGTGCGGTGAGCGTCCGCCTCCTCGATGTGGAGCCCCTCTCGGAGAGCTCGCAGAAGGCGACGTTCACCTACAGGGTCCGCCGCGTCTTCAAGGGGAGCGGGCGCTACGGGCTCGAGCGCGGATCCGAGATGGAGATCGTCAGCTACCTGTCCGGCGCCACTTGCGGCCTCCCGCAGCGCCGCAAGCCATACGGCCTCCTCCTCTACGGCAAGCGAATGCCGCACGCGAACCTCTGCACGGTCGTCTCCCGGAAGGCGCTCAGGAAGGCGGAGCGGCGGGCTGAGTCTCGTGCTCGCCCGTCTCCTCGTGGAGCGCACCGGCCGCCTGGGCGGTCGACGGCCACCAGACCTTGTCGCCCAGCAGCTCGACCGCTGCCGGGACCATGATCGTCCGCACGATGAAGGTGTCGAGCAGGATCCCGAGCGCGACCATGAACCCGAGGTCGAAAGTGAACGTCACGGGCAGGGTCATCAGCACCGAGAAGGTGCCGGCGAGGATCACGCCGGCGCTCGTGATCACCGGGCCGGTCGCCGACAGCGCGCGGAGCATCCCCTCGCGCGTCCCGTAGGTCCGCGCCTCCTCGCGCACGCGGGCCATCAGGAAGATCGTGTAGTCGATCCCGAGCGCGACCAGGAAGATGAAGGCGAAGGTGGGGATCGAGGCGTCCAGCCCTGCGTCGCCGACGACAAAGCGGATGAACAGAATCGAGAGCCCCAGGGTGCAGAGGAACGACAGCACCACGCTCGCGATCAACACCAGCGGCGCAACCAGCGCCCGCAGCAGGATCGCGAGGATGATCCCGATCACCAACAGGGCGATGGGGACGATCAGCTTCAGGTCCGACTCGATCGCCTGGTCGAAGTCGTACTGAATCGCCGACCCGCCGCCGACGAGGGCGCTCAGGCCCGGGCCCAGGTCTTCGAGATTCGTCCGCATCTCCGGGACGGCGTCGAACGCCTCCGGGGTGAACGGGTCGCCGTTGAAGATGACATCCACCGTGCCCATGGTCCCGTCGGTCGAGCGATTTGCCGTGGGCGTCGCCGAGGCGACGCGCTCGATGCCGGTGACGGCATCGGCCGCCGTCTGAAGGTCTGCGTCCGTCACGTCCTCGCCGTCGTCACGGATCACGAGGATCGTGGTCGGCGCCAGCGTGCCGGCCGGGAAGGCCTCCTCCAGCAGCTCGAAGCCCTCGACCGATTCGACGGACTTCTTGAAGAAGTTCGTGGTCGAGTAGTCCACCTTCCAGGCGAGGAGCCCGAAGGCACCGGCGACAAACACGGCCACCGTGATCGCAAGCGTCGGGCCGGGGCGCTCGAGGACCTTGTCGCCGATCCGCCGCCACACGCCCTGGCGGGTGATCGACGCTGCATCGGGGTTGTACTCCACCGTCCCGGACCGCGGCCAGAACCCCTTGCGGCCGAAGATCGTGAGCAGGGCCGGCAGCAGCGTGAGCCCGGCGAGCATCCCGGCGAAGACGCCGATCGCTGCCACTGGGCCAAGCGTGGCCGTGAGCTGCGCGTCGGCGAGTATGAGCGTCAGCATCGCCAGCGCCACGGTCAACCCCGAGGCGAGGATCGTTGGCCCGGTACGCCGGACGGCGCGTTCCATCGCGTCGTGCTTGTCCTCGATCCAATGCAGCTCCTCGCGGTAGCGGGATACCAGGAGCAGGCAGTAGTCGGTGGTGATCCCGAACATCAGGACGATCAGGATCGAGGTGCCGTTGGAGGAGACGGTCGCCCCCGAATCGGCGTAGAGGTAGACGAACGCGGTCGCCACCGTGTATGCGAAGAAGACGACGAGGAGCGGCGTGATGGCGACGAGCACGGCGCGGTAGATGGCCCCGAGCAGGACCAGCACGAGCAGCGCCGTGGCGAGCAGGAGCGTCACGTCCAGGTCGCCGAAGACCTCCTCGGCGTCGGCAGAGAAGCCCAGGTCGCCGGTGAGGATGATCCGCATCCCGTCGGCCTCGTCGCCGGTCGTGTCGCGAACCGCCTTGCCCCAGTCGGCGGCATTCTCGAAGTCGGTGGGGACGATCAGCGTGGTGAACGCGAGAGAGCCGTCGGCCGAGACGGCCGTGGGAGCGTCGGCCGCCGGCCGCGCGCCCCCCTGCGCCTCCGGGAACGGCGTGATCGGCGGTTGCACCAGCGGCAGCTCCTCGTCGGGGAGCGCCTCCACGGCCCTGGCGTCCTCGGCGATCTTCTGCTGGTCAGCCTCCGTGAGGCCGCCGTCGCGCTGATAGACGATCAGCCCCTGCGTGGTCTCGCCGCCCGGAAACTCCTCGTCGAGGATCTCGACGACCTCGGTCGACTCGGCGCTCTCGGGGAGGAACGATGCCGTGTCGTCCTGGGTTTCATCGGCGAGCTTCGAGCCCAGGGGCGACAGGGCCGCGAAAGCGACGACCCAGATTGCGAGCACCACGAACTTTCCGCGGCGACCGGCGACGAAGGAGGCTAGGACACCCACTGGCGGCGCAGACTAGCGAGAGTCGGCCACTTCTTATGTGACGCCGCGACGGCCTCGCTCAACCGCGCCGCGGAGCAGGGCGTTCACGTCCGCGACCGGCCCCAGGTGGTGGAGCTTGTCCGGATTGACGATCCCGCTCACCGTCTGGACCTTGCCCTCGGCGACCTCCAGGACGATCACGCTGATCACCTGCCCGTCCGGCGTTGTGGTGATCGCCCCGGGCTGGCCGTTCAACTCGACCGGGACCAGCTCGAACCCGCCAAACCGCTCGCCGGCCTTGCGCCAGGCGCCCAGCGTCCGCGCTGCGCGCTCGCGCCCGTGGACCGCGTGCGCCAGCGCCGGCGCCTTGCCGCCGCCGTCGCCCCGCAGGACGACATCCTCGGCGAGCAGCTCCTCGAGCGCCTTGACGTCGCCCTCCTCTGTGGCCGCAAAGAACCGGCTCGCCAGCTCGTCGCGCTCCTCGCGCGAGGCCGAGTAGCGCTGCCGCCCCTCGCCAACGTGGCCGCGCGCCCGCTCCGCCAGCTTGCGGACGGCCGCGTCGCTCTTGTCAACGATCTCGGCGATCTCCTTGAACGGGTAGTCGAAGACATCGTGAAGCAGGAAGACCGCGCGCTGCTCGGGCGAGAGGCTCTCGAGGAGGACGAGGAACGCGAGCGACAGCGAGTCGGCCATCTCCGCGTGGCGCGCGGGCCCGTCTTCGACCTCGCCTGTGGGAAGCGGCTCGGGCAGCCAGTCACCGACGTAGCGCTCGCGCCGCGCCCGAGCGGAGCGCAGCTCGTCGATCGCGAGGCGGGTGACGATCGTCGAGAGGTAGGCGCCCGGCGATTCGATCTTCTCCCCCTCCTCCAGCGCACGGTACAGGCGGAGCATGCCCTCCTGCACCACGTCCTCGGCCTCGCTCACGCTGCCGAGCATCCGGTACGCGATCGCGAACGCGCGCGGCCGCAGCTCCTCGTAGAGCTCGTCCATCTCAGCCAAGCCCCGTTGCGAAGCCTTCGCGCCAGCTTGGATAGCGCGGTTGCCAGCCGAGCTCGCGCTTCGCCTTCGCGTTCGAGGCCCCGCGGCCCTCGGTCATCATCGCCGCCGCTGCCTCTCCGGCTGCGAGCCTGCCGACCCAGCGCGGAACCCGCCGCGGGGGCTTCGCGCCCACTGCCGCTGCCAGGCCCGGGACCACGTCTGCGACAGTGGCGGGCTCGTCGTCGACGACGTTGTAGATGCCCGGCGCACCCCGCTCGATCGCGGCGACCGTCGCCGACGCGGCGTCGGCGACGTGGATCAGCGACATGATCCCCGCGCCGTTGCCGACGACCGGGAACCTGCGCTTCTTGATCATCTCGACCTGCGCGCCGACCGGCGAGGCCGAGATCGAGGTATCGGGGCCGTAGAAGCCTCCGTACCTGAGGACCACGCCCTCGATCCCGCGAGCGCCGCTCACCTCGCGCTCGAGGTACTTGATGGCGTCCAGCACGGAGCGCATCGCCGCCGGCGGGTCCGGGTCAAGCGGGTCGTCCTCGCTCTTGACCGATCCACCGGTCTCTCGAACGGCCAGCCCGCAAAGCTCTGGGCGACGAACCTCCTGGCGCCGGCGGCCTTGGCCGCGGCGATCAGATGGTCCGTGCCCTCGGTGCGCAGCCGGTTGGTGAGCGCGAAGTCTCGGTCGAACTTGCGCGGGTTGATCGACCACGGAATCGCCGTGAGCTGGTGCACGACGACCTCCGGCTCGGCCGCGCCGATCGCCTGACCGACCGCGTCCGCGTCGAGGGCGTCGGCGACGACCGGTTTGGCGCCGAGCTGACGGACCAGGTCCGCCTTCTCCTCGCTGCGGGTCATGCCGACCACGTCGTGGCCAGCGCTGACCAGCTGTGGGACGAGTTGCTTCCGATGGCGCCGGTGGCCCCGGCTACGAAGACCTTCATGTCAAGTCCCTTCACTCTCTCGTTTCCCCCTTGACGAGACAGCTGAACCTCTTGTGACAGTGGTCGGCGCGACGGCGGAGCCGGGCGCTCGCCGGCTATCCCGGCGCGAGCGAGGGTGCGGCGCGCAGCGAGCCGAGCAGGGCCGTTGCCGCAAAGAGCACGGCGGCGACGGCGGCGGTGGCGGTAAGCAGTGCCCCTGCCGCAGCGGCGGCCCCGGCATCGGTTCCGAACACGATGACCGCGGAGGCGGCCCCGACGCTCGGCCCGACGGGCAGCACGCCGAGAACGGCGATGCCGATCAGGAGCGCGACCGCGTCCAGCACCGACGCATCGACGCCGACGCCGTTGAGGACGAACCAGTTCCGTGCGATCTGGAGCCCGACCGCGAGCACCACCAGGGCGATGATGCGGTTGCGGCCATCCATGTCACGCAGGACCCCGATCCCTCGCCAGATTCCCTCGTCTCGCCCCCGGGCGAGCTCCCGCAGACCGAACATCACGGCGACCGTGATCGCGAGGCCCACCAGCGGCGCCCACCATGGGAGGCCAAGGGGACCGACGAGCGTGAACGACATCAGCGCGGCAAGCACCGCCTCGACGACGACGATCGGCACCTCCGTCACAAGCAGCACAGTGGCCTTCGGACTCGTGCGCGGGGCCGCTCGCCGGAGGGCGGCGACGCGCACCGCCAGGCCGAACTGGCCGTTGAGCAGATTGCCGAGGTAGCCCAGGCTAGCCGCCGGGTAGAGGCGCCGCCTGGTGACGCTGCCACCGGCTCCACGCACGCAGACGCTCCAGGTCTCGCTGCGAACGGCGAGCCAGACGACCTGGAGCGCCGCGGCGGCGATCAGGATCCAAACCGGCGACGCGCCGAGCGCTGCCGTGAACTCGTGACGGTCGCCCGCCAGGGCCACCGCCAGCGCGGCCGCGACGACGACCGCGCCCACGCAGCTGACCGCCGTCCGGTGCCGGCGGGACGCCGCGCGCAGGGCGGCGGCAGCTCGGCGCATCACACGGCGCCGGTTCCCTTCAGGTTGGGGTTAGCCCGCGACCCGGACGTTGGTCGCGCGGGGACCCTTCTCGCTCGCCTCTGAATCGAAGGTCACTGCGCTGCCCTCGGCGAGCGGCCCCTCGGCGACGAGCGCGCTCTGATGGACGAACAGATCCTTGGACCCGTCGTCGGGGCTGATGAAGCCAAACCCCTTCTCGCTGTTGAACCACTTCACGGTTCCGGTTGCCATATGAGTTCCTCCACGGACTGGTGCGGGCGAGCGCGGAGGTGCGGTACTTGCAACACGGCGAGCGCGGGCACGATTATGCCGCGCGGGAGTGCGCGGCTAGGGAAACCGTAGCAGCGTGGCGCCCTTCCTTGGTCATCCGGTCGGGCCGAAGCGCTCGGTCCGGATCCGGCCGGCCTCGCAACCGGCTTCGAGCAGGAGGCGCGAGGCGGCCTCGACGAAGCCGTTCGAGCCGCAGACGAACGCGGTCGGCGCATCGGCGACGGCGCTGGCGACCAGCTCGGAGTCGATCCGCCCGGTGTGCCCTGCCCAGCCCTCCGGCGCCTCGCGGGTGAAGGTCGACGACCGCGTCGTCGCCGAGCTCGTCGGCATAGATCACGTCGTCTGCGCCCCGCACCGAGTAGACGAGCCGCATCTCGAGCTCGGGCATCACGAGGCGGCGGTGGCGGAGCATCGCCATCAGCGGCACGACGCCCGAGCCGCCACCGATCAGCAGCGCGGGCTCCTCCCCGCGCCAGACGAAGTACGAGGCGAACGGCCCGCGGACCTCGACCTGGTCGCCCTCGACGACGACGTCGTGGAAGTACGGCGATACCTCGCCGTCGGCGAGCCGGTCGATCGTCAGCTCGATCTCGCCCTCGTCGAGCGGCGAGGAGGCGACCGAGTACGAGCGCTGCGCCTGGTAGCCATCGGGCGCGGTGAGCCGGACGTCGTAGTGCTGGCCCGGGAGGTGCGGCATCCACATCGGCAGCTCGATCCGGAAGGACTTGACCCGCGGCGTCTCCTGCTTGACCTTCGTGACCGTGCGCGATCTGCCAGCGGCCAGGGGCGCGCTGCGAGACCTCCATCGGGCGGTCCTCGATCAGTCGGTCCAATAGCGCTCCTCCTTCCAGGGATCGCCGCGGTTGTGGTAGCCGTTGGCCTCCCAGAAGCCCGGCTCGTCGTGGTCCATGACGCGCATGCCGCGCCACCCACTTGGCGCTCTTCCAGAAGTAGAGGTGCGGGACGAGCAGCCGGGCGGGGCCGCCGTGCTCGCGCGGCAGCGGCTCACCCTCGTGCTCGGTCACGACCCAGGCCTTGCCGTCGGTCAGGTCCTCAATAGTCGAGGTTGGTCGTGTAGCCGCCGTACGAGTACGCCATCGCATAGGCGCCGAGCGGCTCCGCCTCTTCGAGCAGCGTGTCGACCGAGACGCCGCGAAAGCTCGTGCCGAGCTTCGACCACTTGGTCACGCAGTGGATGTCACACGGAATGTCCTCGAACTCGAGCTGCGTGGAACTCGTCCCAGCACCACTCCCGCTCCTCCGCCACCATCCCGTCGATCCGGAAGCTCCACTCGTCGTGCTCGACGTCGGGCGTCGGCCCGGCGGTCAGGACCGGGAAGCCATGCTCGAGGTACTGGCCGGGCGGCAGGCGGTCGGCGAACTCGTCGGGTGCGCGGCGGCGGCCTCCGAACCCGCGTGAGACGAAGCCGCTCATCGTCACCCGAGTGGCGACGGCGGGATCCGCGTCGTCCCCTGGACCTGCGGAAGCATCATCGCCGATCTCGTCGATGAAGCACCACGACCAGTCCTCACCCGGCTCGAGCGAGCGGATCAGTGGGTGGCCGGTCGCCTCGGCGTGGGCGGCTGGCGTGGCGGTTCGGCGAGTCGTCGCAGCAGCCGACGTGCCCGCACTCGAGGCAGATCCGCAGATGCAGCCACTTCGTCCCCGCCGCCAGGCAGTCCTCGCAGCCGTCGACCGACTCCGGGAGCTCCGTGACCCCGATGCGGTCGAGATGAGTGCATTCGGGCATGCCTAGACACTAAAGGCCAGAAAGGTCGAGGCGCTCGACGAGGTCCGAGACGTGGAGCCCCGGCATCGGCCCGCCCTCGAGCGCGTAGACGAAGTCGGCCTTGGCGGCGCCGCCGAGGCCGTGGCGGGGCACCGGCATCGACTCGATCAGCTGCCAGGGGCCGTCGAGATCGGCGAACGGAAGTCGCTCGACCTCGGCGATCGTGCTGCCGCCCGGGCCCAGGTCCTCGCCGCCGAAGACGACGATCGAGTCGGCCACGAGGGCGGACGCGATCCCGCTGCGCGCCACGTTCAGCGACGGCGCTTCCGACCACTCGTTGTCGCCAGGGTCGTAACGCTCCACCGTCGCGAGGTTCTCCCCGCCCGTCTGCCGTCCGCCGATCGCCCACAGGGTGCCCTGGGAGAACACCGCGGTCAGGTGGTTGCGGCCCGTCGGCATCGCGGCTCGCCGGCGCCATTTCCGTTGCGAGACGTCGTAGACCTCGAGCCGCCGGACCTCGAAGTTCCCCTCCAGGTGGCCGCCGACCGCGTACAGCCGGTCCCCGGTCGCGGCGAGGCCCATCGCAGCGCGGGCGGTCGGCGCATCGGGAAGGCGCTTCCACCGGTTCTTCGCCGGCGTGTAGCGGAACAGGGCGTCGCTCGTCTGCTCCTGGCTCGTCCGCCGCCCGCCGAGGACGTACAGCTTCCCGTCGAGCGCGGCGACGCCCGGGTGGTTGGTCGGCTTCGGCAGCGTGCGGCGCTTGATCCACTCGTCTTCCGAGATGTCGTAGGCCGCCATGCGCCCGGTGGTCCGCCCGTCGCCGAAGAACCCGCCGACGACGTAGATCCGGTCGCCGATTCGCGCGGCGCCGACCTCGCTGCGCTCGAACGGGCTCTGGGCAAGCGTGGAGTCCCAGCTGCCGCCACCGCGTGCGCTTGCTCCGCGCTCGCCGCTCGCAACGACCACGGCCGCCACCGACGCAGCGGCGGCGCCGGCCAGAATGGCCAGCCCGGCGCGCGGCAGGAGCCTCCTCACGGGTCGAGCGTAGCGCTGCTCAGGAAGCTCGGAGGGAATCGAACAGGCTCGACCAGCGTTCCTCGTCGCGCTCCTCCGGGAGCGTGAGAGTGATCCGCGTGCAGATGTCGCCGTACCGCTTCTTGAGCTCGGCGAATGCGTGGTCCGGCGTGCCGATGACGGCGAAGGTGTGCAGGACCTCGTCGTCGATGAGGTCGCCCATGCGGTCCCACTCGCCGCGCTTGGTCATCGCCTGAAGGTCGTCCTGGAGGTCGCCCCAGCCGTGGAGGTCGAGCACGGGCCGGTAGGCCGGCGTCGAGCCGTAGAACGCGATCTGCTGCTTCACCAAAGCGCTGCCGTCGGCGAGCTCCTGCTCGGTGTCGCGGGCGACGACGAAGGCCGGAGCGGTGATCTCGAAGCCGTCGATCGTCCGGCCCGCCTTTGCAAAGCCCTTCTCGAGGGCGGGCAGCGTCGCCTCCCGCATGTACCGCTCGGTCGAGAACGCGTGACAGAGGACGCCGTCGGCGACCTCGCCGGCGGCCTGCGTCATCAGCGGCCCCACCGCGGCGAGCATGATCCTCGGGTTCCCGTGCGGGTTCGGGCCCGGATTGAAGAACGGCGCCATCAGGGTGTGCGTGTAGAAGTCGCCCTGGAAGTCGAGCTGCCCGTCGGTCGCCCAGCATTCCCAGATCGCGCGGATAGCGAGGATGAACTCGCGCATGCGTGCCGCGGGCTTCGACCACGGCATCGAGTAGCGGCGGGTGATGTGCGGCTTGATCTGCGAGCCGAGGCCCAGGGTGAAGCGCCCGCCCGAGAGCGCGTGCACGTCGTTTGCCTGGAGCGCGACCGTCATCGGGTTCCGCGCGAACGCGACGACGATCGAGGTGCCGATGTCGACCCGCTCGGTGCGCTCGGCCGCCACCGCGCAGCCGAGGAAGGGGTCGATCTGCGTCTCGAATGCCCACCAGCCGTCGTAACCGTCCCGCTCGGCGGCCACGGCCGCGTTCGCCGCCGCGTCCACCGACGGCGCGTACTGACCCGCGTCGACCCTCATCGCGTGGGGCAGGCTATCGGCCGAGTATCGGGATAACCGCACTGTCCGGGTGTGCGGTGGCAGCTAACGTGCTCTCCGGTATGTCGGAGCAGCTCGCGATCGAGGCCGAGGGCCTTCGCAAGGAGTACAAGGACGTCGAGGCGCTCCGCGGGGTCGACCTGCAGGTGCCGTCCGGAACGGTGCTCGGCGTGCTGGGCCCGAACGGCGCCGGCAAGACCACGGCGGTGCGCATCCTGACGACGCTCCTGCCCCCGAGCGGCGGCACCGCACGCGTCATGGGGTTCGACGTCGAAAAGGACGCGAACGAGCTGCGTGCCCATATCGGGCTGGCGGGCCAGTATGCGGCCGTCGACGAGAACCTGACCGGCTTCGAGAACCTGGAGATGGTCGGGCGCCTCTACCACCTGGGCGGCCCGATGGCCAAGGAGCGGGCGACCGCGCTCCTCGACCGGTTCGAGCTCGATGAGGCGGGTGACCGGCTCGTCAAGACCTATTCGGGAGGCATGCGCAGGCGGCTCGACCTCGCGGCCGCGCTGGTCGCCGACCCGCCCGTGATCTTCCTCGATGAACCGACGACGGGGCTCGATCCGCGGAGCCGGGTGAACCTCTGGGAGACGATCGAGGGAATGGTCTCCGGCGGCACGACGGTGCTGCTCACCACCCAGTACCTGGACGAGGCCGACCGGCTGGCCGACCGGATCGCTGTTCTCGACCACGGCTCGCTGATCGCGCAGGGCACCTCGGACGAGCTGAAGCGGATGGTCGGCGGCGAGTGGATCGAGGTCACGCTCGAGGACCGCGGTCAGATCAGCGGTGCCATCGACGCGCTGACGGACATCGCCTCGGGCACGCCGAGCTGCGACGACGGAGTCGTGGTCAGGCTGCCGATCGCGAGTCGCGATGGCAGGATCGCCGAGGCCGTGCGGCGCCTCGACGGGGCGGGCATCTCGGTCGAGGACCTGGCGGTGCGCCAGCCGACGCTCGACGACGTCTTCATCTCGCTCACCGGACACGCGGCCGAACACGAGAACGGCGACCGTGCCGATGACGAGGAGCGGGTCCTGGAGGAGGTGCGATGACCGCCGCCTCGGCGATGCTCAGCGACACGCTGGTCCTCGCCCGGCGAAACCTGATCCGGATCGTGCGTGCGCCTGATCTGCTGACCGCGTTCACGATCCAGCCGATCATGTTCGTGCTGCTGTTCGTCTATGTGTTCGGAGGCGCGATCGCGGTGCCGGCCGGGTTCGACAACTACGCGGACTTCCTGATTCCCGGGATCGTCATCCAGAACATCGCGTTCGGCGGTTTCGCGACGGCGCTGGGGCTGGCGGACGACCTGAACCGGGGCCTGATCGACCGGTTCCGATCGCTGCCGATGGCACGCTCCGCAGTGCTCGCGGGCCGCACGGTGGCGGACATCGCGACGAATTCGCTCTCGCTGGTCATAGTCGTGGTCGTCGGCCTGATCGTCGGCTTCAGCTTCGACGAGTCGGTGCCGTCGATCCTGCTCGGGTTCCTGCTGGTCCTGCTGATCGGCTACGCGTTCTCGTGGGTGTTCGCGTACATCGGGCTGGTCTCATCGTCGCCCGAGGCGGCGAACGCGTTCGGCTTCATGGCGATCTTCCCGCTCACCTTCATCTCTTCCGCGTTCGTCCCGCCCGACTCGATGCCGGCGGTCCTCGAGGCGTTCGCCGAGGCGAACCCGTTCACGACGTTCGTCGACGCCCTGCGCTCGCTCTGGCAGGGGACGCCGGCCGGGACGGACGTCTGGGCCGCGTTCGTTTGGACGATCGGGATCACCATCACCTTCGCCGTGATCTCGACCGCGAAGTACCGGCGCACCGTCGTCAAGTAGCCGCCGTTAGCCTCGCCGGATGGTGAGGGAAGGGTCGCGCGCGACCGCCACGGCGCTGGTTCTGTGCGGGATCGTCTCGGTCCAGGTCGGCGCGGCCTTCGCGACGACGCTCTTCGATGAGATCGGCCCCGGCGGCACGGTCTTCCTGCGGATCGCGTTCGCGGCGCTGCTCCTACTGGCGATCTGGCGGCCACCGCTCCGGCTCCCGACCGGGGACGCGCGGCGGGATGTGGTGCTGCTCGGCGTGGTCCTGGCGGGAATGAACCTGAGCTTCTACCTGGCGCTCGACCGGATCCCGCTTGGGATTGCGGTCACGCTCGAGTTCGTCGGCCCGCTGGGGGTCGCGATCGCGGGCTCACGACGCCGCCAGGACTTGCTTTGGGTGGCGCTCGCGGCGGCCGGGCTGATCCTCCTCGCCCCCGTCCCGGGCTCGGACCTCGACGCGCTGGGCGTGGTGTTGGCGCTCGTCGCGGGCGCGTTCTGGGCGGGCTACATCGTGCAGACGGTGCGGGTTGGACGGGCGCTCCCGGGCGGCGGCGGGCTCGCGATCGCGATGACGATCGCCGCGCTGGCGGTGGTCCCGGTCGGCCTCGCCGACGGCGGCGATGCGCTGCTCGACTGGGAGCTGCTCGCGATCGGGGCGCTTGTCGCGGTGCTGAGCTCAGCGCTGCCGTACTCGGTCGAGCTCGAGGCGCTGCGGCGGCTGCCCGCGGGCACGTTCGGGGTGCTGATGAGCCTGGAGCCTGCGGTTGCCGCGACCGTCGGCTTCGTCGGGCTCGACCAGGATCTGGCGGCGCGCGAGGTCGTGGCGATCGGGCTGGTGCTGGTGGCGAGCGCCGGCGCGCTACGGGCCGCCGGGACTCCGCGGGCCGCCGAGGCCTGACTCGCGCTCTTCGTACCCGCGGCACTCGAGCACGGGTAGGCGCGGGTACTTCGGGAACGACGGGTCGGTCTTCGAGCGCTCGCAGAGCGAGAAGGCGGAGCCGCGCGTGTTGCGGACGAGCCGCTGGTGGATGCACGTGTCGCAGAGGCCGGCGGCGGGTTGGCTCACGCCTCAAGTATCGCCGGGAAACTCATACTTCACTTTGTATAGTCAGGCGCCGATGGCCACCTTCAGGCGCCTGCTCGGCTTCCTCCGCCCGTACAAGCGGGCGGTCCTGGGGTCGCTGGCATTCGCCTGGCTGGCCATGGTGATGACCGTGCTGATCCCGTTCCTGGTCGGGGAGGCGGTCGGCGCGATCCAGGACGGACGGCGCCCCGACATCCTGCCGTTGGTCGTGGTGCTGACCATCGCCGGGATTCTGCGACTGGGATTGACGGTGGTCCGACGGTTGATCGCCGGGAGGGTGTCGCTCGCGGTCGAGTTCGATCTCCGCCAGCAGATCTACGGGCGCCTTCAGGAGCTCGAGCTTGGGTTCTTCGACACCCAGCAGACGGGGCAGCTGATGTCGCGTGCGACGGTGGACCTGCAGTCGATCCGGTTCTTCCTCGGGTACGGACTGATCTTCCTCACGCAGAACGGGCTGACGATCCTGCTCGCGAGCGCGGTGATGTTTGCGATCGAGCCGTGGCTGGCGGCGCTGGCCCTGGCTCCGGTGCCGTTCGTGGTGCTCACCGCGGCGCGCTTCAGCCGGCTCTCGCGGCCGGCGCTTCAGGAGGTGCAGCAGCGGATCGCGGAGCTGACCGCGGAGGCCGAGGAGAGCATCTCGGGAATCCGGGTGGTGAAGGCGTTCGCGCGCGAGGAGCACATGCTCGGGCGGTTCCGGCATTCGGTCACGCGGGTGTTCGACCAGAACGTGTACTCGACGCGGCTCCGCGCGTTCTACTCGCCGTTCCTCGGCTTCCTCCCGTCGGTCGGACTCGCGGTCGTGATCTTCGTCGGCGGCCGGGAGGTCATTGCCGGTGACATGACGATCGAGCAGTTCACCACCTTCTACTTCCTGCTGGTGATACTGACCGGGCCGATGCGGATGCTGGGCTTGGCACTCGGCATGGCGCAGCGGGCGGTCGCGTCCGGCAATCGGCTGTTCGAGATCCTCGATCGCGCGCCGCGGATCGCCAGCGCGCCCGGGGCCCCACCGCTGCCGGCGGGCCCCGGCGCGGTCGAGTTCCACGACGTGACCCTGCGCTATGGGGCGGAGGAGCCCGCGCTCACCGGCGTGTCGCTGGCGGTCGGGGCCGGCTCCACGGTCGCTCTGGTGGGCCCGACGGGTGCGGGCAAGACGACCCTCGTCGCGCTCCTGGCGCGGCTCTATGACCCCACGTCGGGCTCGGTTTCGATCGACGGGGCGGACCTGCGCGATCTTGACCTCGCGTCGTTGCGGGGCGAGGTGGCGTTCGTCGCGGACGAGAGCTTCCTGTTCTCGGCCTCTGTTGCGGAGAACATCTCCTATGCGCGCCCCGACGCGACCCGGGAGGAGATCGAGCGGGCGGCGCGCCTGGCGCAGGCGCACGGCTTCATCGAGCGGCTCCCGGACGGGTACGAGACGGTCGTCGGCGATCGGGGACTGACGCTTTCCGGCGGCCAGCGCCAGCGGGTTGCGATCGCCCGCGCCCTGATCGCCGACCCGCGCATCCTGATCCTCGACGACGCGACCTCGTCGGTCGACGCAACGACGGAGGCGGAGATCAAGCGGGGTCTTGCCGAGGTGATGGCGGGCCGGACGACGTTCGTTGTCGCGCACCGCCTATCGACGATCTCGCTCGCCGATGAGATCGTCGTTATGGACGAGGGCCGAGTCCTCGACCGTGGGACGCATGAGGAGTTGCTCGAGCGGTCGGATCTGTATCGCGAGATCGCCGAGCATGGCTACGAGGACTCGGTCTTCCTGCAGCGCGACCTCGAGGAGCGGGAGGAGGTGGCCCGATTGTGAGCGGGGGACGCAAGGAACGGCGCGACGCGGACGATCCGGTCACCGAGCGCGATCCCGAAACGCAGGGATCGGACGTCGCGGTGGAGACCGAGGACCAGGCGAACCAGCCGGGCCGGCTCGCCGGCACAGTCCTGATGTTCCGCGACATCTGGCGGCTGATTCGGGGCGAGGACCAGCGGGCGCGCAAGGTGCGGTGGATGCTCGGGTTGCTGCGGCCCTACCGCAAGCAGGTCTGGTTGATGATGGGTGCACTGGTCGTGGCGACCGCAGCCGGCCTGGCACCTCCGTACCTCGCTGGAGCGGCGATCGACGACGGGATCATTCCGCAGGACGACGCGGCGTTGACTCGGATCGTGGTCGTGTTCCTGATCTCAGCCGTGCTCTTCTGGGCCGCGAGCTACGCCCAGACGTACCTGGTCGGCTGGGTGGGCCAGCGCGCGCTTCAGGACCTGCGGATGCGGATCTACCAGCACCTGCAGTCGATGTCGATCGGGTTCTTTACGCGGCGGAAGGCGGGGGTGCTGATCTCGCGGCTGACGAACGACGTGCAGGCTCTGGACACGCTCGTTACCGACGGCGTGGTGACCCTGTTCCAGTCGACCCTCACGCTGCTGGGCGTGATCGTGATCCTGCTGGTGCTCGACGTGCCGATGGCGCTGGTCGTCTTCCTGACGTTCCCGCTGCTGATGGTGGCGAGCCTGATTTTCCGCATAGCGTCCGCGGGCGCGTACCGAGCGACTCGGGAGAAGATCGCGAACATCACCGCCTACCTGCAGGAGACGCTCTCGGGGGTGCGCGTTGTGCGGACGTTCGGCCAGGAGCGCCGTCACGTCGAGCGGATGACCGACCTGAACGAGGAGAACCGTCAGGTGAACATGAAGACGGTCTACCTCAACGCTGCGTACTTCCCGGCGGTCGAGCTGCTGTCGGCGATCGGCACGGGCGCGATTCTGCTGTTCGGGGGTTACCGGGCGATCTCCGGAGATGTGGAGATCGGCGTGGTCGTCGCGTTCGTGGGCTATCTGAATGCGTTCTTCGACCCGATCCAGCAGATCTCGCAGCTCTATACGACCTACCAGCAGGGGATGGCGGCGCTCGACAAGATCTTCGACCTGCTCGACACGCGGCCGGACATGGTCGACAAGCCGGACGCGATCGATCCGGGGCAGATCCGGGGCGAGATCGAGCTCGACGATGTGTGGTTCTCGTACGCGGGCGGCGGCGATGCCCGGGATGTGGCGGAAAGCGACGAGTGGGCCATGCGGGGGATCGATCTGACGATCCCGGCCGGGCAGACGGTGGCGCTGGTTGGCGAGACGGGCGCCGGCAAATCGACGATGGCGAAGCTGGTGGCGCGGTTCTACGACCCGCAACGCGGCCGAGTGCTGGTCGATGGACAAGACCTTCGGGACCTGGATTCCAGCGCGCTTCGCAGCCAGCTCGGGATCGTGCCGCAGGAGGGGTTCCTGTTCTCGGGCACGATCCGCGAGAACGTAGCGTTCGGCCGGCCGGACGCGCAGCTCGAAGAGATCGAGGCGGCGGTGCGGGCAGTCGGTGCCGAGCCGTTCATCGAGCGGCTTCCAAACGGGATCGAGACGGAGATCGGCGAGCGCGGCGTGCAGCTGTCGGCCGGCCAGCGGCAGCTCGTGTCATTCGCGCGGGCGCTGCTTGCGGAGCCGCGGATCCTGATCCTCGACGAGGCGACGTCGAACGTGGACGTGCGGACCGAGCGGGTGATCGAGGAGGCGCTCGGGCGGCTGCTCCATGGGCGAACGGCAATCGTGATCGCGCACCGGCTCTCGACCATCAGGCGGGCGGGCAAGATCGTGGTGCTCGAGCACGGTCAGATCGTCGAGACGGGCACGCACGAGGAGTTGCTAGCCGCCGAGGGCGCGTACGCGCGGCTCTACGGGGCCTGGGCCGAGCTCGCTGCGTGAGAAGCGGCTACGGGGTAATGCCGCCGGAGTCGTCGGCGGGTGGTGGTGTGGTCGTGTCCGCGGGCGGGGTCGTGGTGTCCGCCGGCGGCGTTGTCACCGTTCCGGTGTCGGTCGGCGCGACGCCGCCGGTGTCGGTGCCCGTCGTGTCGGTGCCGGCGGTTCCGCCTGCGCCCGAGGGCGCCTGGCCTGCGTCGAGGAACTGGCCGCACTCGGCGAAGCCGATCTGCTCGCCGAGCGCTCGTGCCTCGGCCTCGGCGGTGTCGATGTCGACCTGAGCCTCGTCTGCGGTCACGGTGTCGTTGCGGTCGAGGGCGACGGACCTGGCCCGAAGGGCTGCGACGACCTGTCCGAGGAGGTCGAGGAACTGCGAGACCTGTCTGTCAGCCTGGTCCAGCTCGAGTGCCTGGAGCTGCTGGAGCTCGGCCTTGGTGATGCGGAACTCGTCCTGGGTCGCGTTCGCGCTCGTCGGGTCGAGGGCTCCGACCTGGCGGTTCGCGGGGCCGCAGATGTTGTCGGCTTCGACGATGTACTCGTCGAGGGTCAGGGCGACGGCGCCCTGGGTGCCGGTCGCGCCAGCCGTGGTCGTCGTCGCCGTCGGCTCGTCGTCGCCGCAGCTCCTGACGAGCAGGACGAAGATGATGAAAAAGGCGACGAGGCCTCCCAGCGCCACGAGGCGCCGGCGCATGTAGATGTCCATTTCCATCTATACGCCCAAGCTAACAAGGGATCTTTCCCTGCTACCTCGCGATTTCCTCCGGGAAACCTGTGTCTTTCCGCACGAGTTCGTGCGGAGCAATGGTCGCCAACGCAAAGCGGTCGCTGAAACCCGCGGATTCCGCGGCTAACAGCGACCGGGATCGCTCGGAACTGGGGATCAGGGACTTGAACCCCGACTTCGAATACCAGAAACTCGCGTGCTGCCAATTACACCAATCCCCAAGGTGCACGGCAAAGATAGCGTCGAGCTAACTCTCTGAGGTGCCGATGGACTCGAGGTCAGAGTCAGGGTCCGCGAGGGCGTCGCGTTGGGCCGAGATGTCCGCCCCACTCTCGATCAGCTCGCGTGCTTTGACCAGGTCCTCCGAGCGCTCGACGGACAGCGCGCCCGCCACCTTCCCGTCCTTCAGGTACCACGCCGAGAACTCGCCTGAGTCGCGGTCGCCGCGGAACACGACCTCGTCCCAGTTCTCCGCCGGGCCGACGTATTCCAGGCTCGCCCAGTCCGCGAGATCGCTGAAGAAGTACGGAACAACCCTGTACGGCTCCTCCTCCCCCAGCATCGCACCGCCCACGTACTTGCCCTGCTGGAGCGCCACGTCCCAGTGCTCGACCCGCAGCCGGCGCCCGTGGATCACGCTGTCGTACGAGCAGACATCGCCAGCCGCGTAGATCCCCTCCACGGACGACTGAAGCCGCGAGTCGCACACGATCCCGTTCCCGACCTCGAGCTCCGCCTTCTCCGCGAGCATCACGTCCGGCCGCACCCCGGCGCCGACCACGACCGCGTCGCACTCGATCTCGCGTCCGCTCTCGGTCACCACCCGCTGAACCCGCTCGTCGCCCTCGAACACCCCCAGCGCGTCGCCGCCCACGAACTCGATCCCGTGCTCCTCCATCACGTCCTGGAAGTACCGGCCCGCCTCCTCGCCGAAGCCGGTCGAGAGCGCCACCTCCTCCAGCATCACGACGGTGCACTTCTTCCCCCGAGCAACGAGCGACGCCGCCACCTCGCACCCGATGTAGCTGCCACCGATCATCACCACGTGCTCGACCCCATCCGTGTCATCGCGGATCGAGTCGGAGTTGCCGAACGCGCGCAGGTAGTGGATGCCGTCCAAGTCGCAGCCGTCGACGCGCAGGATGTTCACCACCGCGCCGGTGGCGAGCAGCGCCTTGCCGAACCGCACCTCCTCCCCGCCCTGCAGCTTCGCCACCCGGTCGCCGACATCGAGCGACATCACGTTCTTGCCGGTAAGCAGCTCGACCTCGTTCTCCTCGTACCACTCGCGCGGGTTCACGATCGCGTCCTCGCGCTTCGCCTCGCCGCGCAGGTATTCCTTGGAGAGCGGCGGTCGCTCGTACGGCGGCTCCTGCTCACGCCCGACCAACAGGACCGACCCGTCGGCCCCGCGCCGGCGAAGCTCCGACGCGCAGTACGCGGACCCCATCCCGCCCCCGACGAGCAGGAAATCGACCTCCCTCACGATTCGGATTGGGGGCCGAAGAACGCGGTCAGGTCCTCCTCGACGTTCGGGTCGAGCACCGCGAGGATCTCGTCCCCCGCCTCGAGCACGGTGTCCGCAACCGGCACGAAGCCCTCGT
Source organism: uncultured bacterium (assembly GCA_963753385.1). Classification (GTDB taxonomy): domain Bacteria; phylum Actinomycetota; class Thermoleophilia; order Solirubrobacterales; family 70-9; genus JALZKA01. Next base: position 585,079 of record CAVWCC010000008.1, on the reverse strand, counting down.
CCCCGCGCAGCACGGAGATCAGCAGCGTGCCCTCCGGCATCTGCAGGTCGCCCACCCTCTGGCCGGCCGCCCTCGAGTCCTCGGGCAGGAGCATCTCGATGATCTCCAGCCGTTGCTCCGGCAGGTCGAGCAGGTGCACGAGCCCGTACTCCGGCACCTCGTGCTCGATCAGGCGCAGGATCAAATCCGTGGCCGAGACCACCGGCCTGATCCCAAGCAGCTCGAAGTGCTCCAGGTTCCGCGGGTTGTTCACGCGGGCGATGATCCGGTCGACCATGTACTTCTCCTTGGCGACCTGGCAGATCAGCATGTTGTCCTCGTCGTCGCCGGTCACCGCGATCACCATGTCCGCGCGTGAGATCCCAGCGCGCTCCAGGACCCAGAGCTCCGAGGCATCGCCGTACTGGATGTTGTGCTCGAGCTCCTGCTCGACCGTCGAGTAGCGCTCCCGGTCATTCTCGATCAGCGTCACCTCGTGACCCTTCTCGAGGAGCTCGCGCGTCAAGTTCCAGCCCACCTTGCCGGCGCCCACAACGATCACGTACATGCGGTCAGGCACGCCCTATGCCTCGTCGTGCTCGTGGTCGGCAGGCCCGGCGGCCGCCCCGCCCGCCGCGCGCCGCGCGGCGTCGCGTACCTCGCCCTCGAGCATCTCGATCGCCACCCGTGTCGGGCAGATCGTGTGCACGCCCTGCCGCTCGTACCACTCCGCCCGCAGCGGATCCAAGACTCGGGCGATCACCGTCGGCACGTTGAACCGGCGCTTCGCGATCTGCGCGATCACGATGTTCGTATTGTCGCCGTCCGTGGAGGCGACGAACGCGTCCGCGCGCTCGATCCCCGCGGCTCGCAGCGCCTCGATCTCCAGTGCCGTGCCGACTGTGAACTGGCCGCCCATGTCCTCCCACGGCTTCTCGAGCCCGATCTCGAGCCGCGCGTGCGCCTCCGGGTCCTCGTCCAGGCACGAGATCTCGTGCCCCTCGCGCAGCATCGTGCGCGCGAGCGACGATCCCACCCGTCCGCATCCGACGATCAGGATGAACATGCGGCCGAGACTCTACCCACGGCCGTGTCCCCGGTAGCGTGCGGCCAGCCCTTCCCCAACCCCGAAAGGACCAGCATGGACATGAAGCTCGAGGTCGTCCCGATTCCCGTTTCGGACGTCGACGCGGCGATTGACTTCTACACGCAGAAGGTCGGCTTCAACCTCGACCACGACAACCGCCCGAACGAGACGATGCGCGTCGTTCAGATGACGCCGCCCGGATCCGCCTGCTCGGTCGTGATCGGCGAGGGCATGCCGCTTGGCGATCCGGGATCGGTCAAGGGCGTTCAGCTCGTCGTCGACGACATCGACGCCATCAAAGCGGAGATGGGCGAGCGCGGCGTGCCGGTTGGCGACGTCCAACAACTCGGACCCGAGGGTGTCCCGGGCTCGCGCTTCCTGTTCTTCAGCGACCCCGACGGGAACATGTGGAGCGTCCAGGAGTTGAAGCGCTAGGCCGGCTCCTCGCCGGGCGCCGGCTCGCCAACCGGCTCCAGCGAGCCCTCGGCGCCATCCGGCGCTGCGGCCTCCGGGCCGACCGGCGCGGTGACGAGCACACGCGCGGGCGCCTTGTTCAGGACGTACTCCGTCACCGGCCCGATCTCCGCCGGGCGATGCCCGCCGATGCCGCCCAGGATCGCCCCGCCGCGGATCCTGGTCGGCGGCTCGGCCCCCATCACGATCACCTCAGCATCCGTGTCGCGGGCGGCCTGGACGATCCCCGCCCCCTGGCTGCGTGCCTTCACCACCATCTCCTGCACTTCGACCGTCTCGTACTCGCCCGCCACCGCCTTCGCGCGGTCGATCGCCCTGTCCGCCGCCTCCAGCATCTCGCGCGGAATCGGCGCTGTGAGCGGCACCGTGAGCGGCCGCTCGATCACGTAGACGATCCGCAGCCGCGGCTGGCGCTCGCCCGGCTGGAGGGCCGCGTCCGCGAGCCTCCCGGCTGTGCTCACGATGTCGTCATCGAGCTCGCTCCCGAAGATCGGCACCAGGATGTCCTCGTACTCGGCCTCCAACCGCTGCTTGGTGAGCGCCTCCGCCGGGACCTCCACCCGCTTCGTCAGCGTGGTCTGCTCGAACCCCTTCCGATAGATCACATAGGCGACCAGCCCGAACACCATCCAGCCCCCGCCGACCCACCGCGCCTCGTCGTGGAACGCCAGCACGCTGATCCAGGCGAGCCCGGTCAGGACGAACCCGATCACCGCCGGAATCGGGACGTCGATCCCGCCCACCCGAAAGTCGAACGGCACCCGGAACGGCCGCGGGTCGTGAGGGCGCGTCCTGCGCATCCTCAAGACCGCGGCGTGGGCGATGGCGATCGACAGCGTCGCCCCGAAGGCGTAGATCCCGGCCAGCATCTCGATGTCGCCCGGGATCACAAGCCCGATCGCGATCGCCGCCGCGGCCAGGATCGCGACATGTGGCGTCCCTTGCCGCCGCCCCAGCTTGCCCAGCCAACTCGGGATTTGCCGATTCGTCGCGAGCGCGTAGACGTGCCGCGATAGGCCCAGCATGGCGGTCGACGCCGCCCAGATCAGCACCGCGGGAGCGACCGCGACGACAGCCACCTGCATCGCGTCCGACACCCACTGCGGGTCGAAGTTCCTGGCGACCCCCAGCACCGGATCCTCGATATACGCGCCGCCGAGCGCGGTCTCCGGCCCGTTAGGGCCGATCACCACCGGGACCGCCATCAGCGCGACCGCCGCGACGCCCGCGTAGAGAATCGGTAGCAGCGTCGCCCCCGCAGTCACCGACCGCCGCAGCGACGGCGCATCCCATTCGAGATCGGGAGCGAGATCCGCCGCGGCCTCGATCCCGGCAAACGCGACGGTGGCGATCACCAGCGCGTAGATCGCGTCCTCGAGCGACGGCGAGGTGAACAGATCGAGGTTCTCGGTCAGCGCCGCGGGCTCGAACACGACCGCCACCCCGACCACGATCAACAACACCTGCACCGCCAGGTCCCCGATCGCCAGGGCCACCAGGAGCCCCTGACGCCGAAGGCCGAGCCAGCCACGGATGTTGATCAGCGCGACCGCCACCACGATCCCCACCGCCGTCAGTACCTCGCCCGTCCCCTCGGCGAAGCCGTCCCAGATCGGCGACAGGTAGTGCGGCGCCGAGACCGCCGCCAGCGCGATCACGAGGATGAAGTCGATCAGGAGAGCCCAGGCCGCGATGAACGCGATCAGCTCGTTGAACGCATGCCGCGCCAGGTTCGCCGAGCCGCCGCGGTCGAGGAACATCGCGCCGCCCTCGGCAAAGCTGAGCGTTGCGAGCACGAAGAGGAGGCCGGCGGCAAGGAAGATCAGCGGCGTCAACCCGAGGCCCCGGTCGGCCACCACCCCGAGCGAGAAGTAGAGCGAGAAGCCGACGGCCGAGTAGGCGACCGCGAACAGGAGCGGCGCACCCAGCGCCCGGGCCTGAAGCCCCTCGCCCCCGCGCTCCTCGCTCATCCTCGCAACGACAGGTAGAGCCGGCCGATTCCGAGCGCGGTGAAGATCAGCCCGATCCACAGGCCGGTGGCCGCGATTCCGCCTCCGTTCGCGAGCGTGATCGCAACGATCGCGATCCCGAAGCCGATGATGATCGTCGCGAAGACGCGCGTCGCGCCGCGATAGACCTCGTCGGGGGCGGGAGGAGACATCGATCAGATCCTAGGCCGGGACCGCCGGGACGATCCCGGCGCGTGCCACCTCCGGGTTGGCGGCGATGATCACGCGGGACGGCCGCTTCGCCAGGACGGTCTGCAACGTCTTCGAGTACATCGGCACCCCGGCGCGGTACCGCAGCTGCATCACGATTGCCGCCGCCCCGATGTCGCGCGCCCCCTTCACGATCGCACCCGCGGACTGTCCCGGGCGCACGCGCACGACGCTGCCCGTCACCCGCTGGCCGCTCAACAGCTTCGCCTGCTCGAGCTTCGACTGCGCCTGGCGCTCCTCGGCCTCCAGCGGCGCGTCGATCGGCAGGTGACTCGGCACGGCCAGCAGCGAGACGACGTGGATCGCCCTGCGCTTCCGAGCGGCGAGCGCCGTCGCCGTCGCGACCATCTCCTCGTTGAACGGGTCGTCGTCGTCGAACGCGACCAACACGCTCTGGTATTCGACCTCCTCGACCCCGAGCGGCTCCAGGTGCTGCACCTTCACCGTCTGCGTCAGCGGAAGCCCCTGGTGGCGGCGGTAGACGTAGTAGAGGAGCAGGCCCGCCAGCATCCAGCCGCCCCCGGTCGCCAGGACCACAGGATCGAGCACCATCGCGACCACGAACGCCCCGAACGTGCCGATGCCGCCGAGGACCGCCGAGATCGGGATCGGCACCCCACGGAACCTCACGTTTCCCGGCGGTCGCCAGCTCCGCGTCCCGTCCTTGGCGATCGGACGCGTCTCGAGCGGATACAGCCTCCGCAGCCGGACCACCGACATGTGCGCGACCGTGAAGGACAGCGTCGCGCCGAACGCGTAGATCGTCCCGAGGAACGCCGTCTCCCCGGGCGCAATGACCACCGCGGCGACCGCCGAGAACACGATGATCGCGACGTACGGCGTCTTGAACCGCGGGTGGATCTGCCGCAGGGCCTCGGGAAGCTGCCGGTACTGCCCCATCGAGAACGTAAGCCGCGAGAGCCCGATCAGGGCGGCGTTGGTCGCGATCAGCAGGATCACCGCCGCGAGCACGCCGACGTAGATCTCCAGCACGTCCGTCAGGCCGACGCTCAATCCCAGGTTCGCGACTATCCCGAGCACCGGATCGTCGGCATAGGTCGTCCCCAGCTCGGTCGTGAACTCGCCGTTCACCTGCTCGACCGGCATCGCCGACAGCGCGATCGCGGGAAGCAGCGCATACAGCCCGACGACGGCGATCACCACCAGCCCCACCCCCTGCGGGATCGTCCGGTGCGCCGAGCGCGCCTCCTCGGCCATGTTCGAGATCGTTTCGATGCCCGTGTAGGCGACCATCCCGACCGCAATCCCGAGGGCGAAGTCGCCCCACGTCGGCGCCGTCCCGAGGTCGATCTGGGTTACGAGCAGGTCCGGGTCGAACACGATCGCGAGCCCGATCACGACCAGCACGACCTGCGTTAGAAGGTCGGCGATCGCAAGTACCAGGTTGAGCCGCGCCGACTCCTCGGTCCCCTTGATGTTGAGCAGCGCCAGCAACGCCACCAGCCCGATCCCGAAGATCACATCGCCCGGGCCGTGTCCGAGCGGCTCCCAGAACACCGCCAGGTAGTGCGGCACGAAGAACGCCGAGATCGCGACCGTGACGATGTAGGTGAGCATCTGGGCCCACCCCGCGAAAAAGCTCGCCGCCTCGTTGAAGGCGTGGCGCGCGAAGCTCGACGAGCCGCCCGCCTCGGGGTACAGGACCGTCGCCTCCACGTACGTCGCCGCCGTGAACGCGAAGATCAGCCCCGCGATCATGAACGTGACCGGCGTCAGCCCCAGCGCGTAGAGGGCAACCAGGCCGAGCGCGTAATAGATCGACGAGCCGACGTTGCCGTAGGCGGCGGAGAACAACGCCCCAGTGCCGTGGACCCGCCGAAGCGCGGCCTCTCTCGGAATTCGCTCAGCCAACCAACGCGCGAGTGTACGACCGCACTACGGCGGGTATAGCCTCAACCTGTGGCCTCGGAACTGATCCACACCTGCTACCGGATCACCGACGTAGACAAGTCCGTCGACTTCTACTCGAAGCTCGGTTTCGAGGAGCTCCGCCGGATGCCGATCCGCGACGAAGCGATCAACGTCTTCATGGGCCTCCCCGGCGACGGCGCCCGCCTCGAGCTCACCTACAACCACGACCAGGACGGGCCGTACGAGATCGGCACAGGCTACGGCCACATCGCAATCACCGCCGAGGACCTCGACGCCACCCTCGAGCGCCTCGCCTCGATCGGCATCGAGCCCGAGAAGCCGCCCTACACCGTCCGCGAGGGCGGCTCGCGGCTCTGCTTCGTCCGCGACCCGGACGGCTACCGGATCGAGCTGATCGAGCGCAACCCGAGCTAGCTCCGCGCGCGCTGGACGTGCTCGCGTGTCACCTCGGCCGCGCTTGGACAGCCGAGCAGCGCCAGCCCCAGCTCGATCTCGGCGCGCAGCAACTCGAGCACGGCGGCCGCGCCCGCCTCGCCGTCGACCGCGAGGCCCCAGAGCGGGGCGCGGCCAGCCAGGACCGCGTCAGCGCCGAGCGCCAGCGCAACCAGCACGTCGGTGCCGCGCCGCACCCCGCCGTCCATCAGCACCGGGACCCGGCCCGCCACAGCATCCGCGACCGCGGGCAGCGCGTCGAGCGTCGCCGGCACGCCGTCGAGCTGCCGACCGCCGTGGTTTGACACCACGAGGCCCCGCGCCCCGGCCTCGATCGCCAGCTCGGCGTCGGCCGGCGACATCAGCCCTTTGAGGAGGATCGGCAGCTCGCATGCCTCCGCGAGGGTGGCCAATGCGTCCCAGTCGAGCGCCGCGTCGACGAGCGCGAACACGTCCGCCGGGGTCAGCGGCTCGTCCGACCCCGTGGCCGCCTGTACGGCGGGCGCATGCACGTCGACGGTGAAACCGGTGCGCAGGTCGCGCTCCCGCCGACCCGCGAACGGGGCGTCGACGGTTAGCGCGATCGCCTCGTACCCGCTCGCGACGGCCTCGGCGAGGAGCGCCTCCGTCACGGCGCTGTCTCGGAAGCTATAGAGCTGGAACCAGCGCGTCGTGTCAGGGGCGGCGGCCGCGATCGAGGCCGGCGTCGCGTTGGCGATCGTCGACAGGCACATCGCGGTCCCGACGGCGCCCGCGGCTCGAGCCATCCCCTCCTCGCCGTCCGGGTGTGCGAGCTGCTGGAACGCCACCGGCGCGACCATGAGCGGCATCGAAAGCCTGGAGCCGAACAGCTCCACCGAGGGATCCACCTCCGATACGTCGACGAGGACGCGCGGCATCAGCTCCCACTCCGCGAAAGCGTCCGAGTTCCGCCGGAGCGTCCGCTCGTCGCCCGCGCCGCCCGCGAAGTAGCCGAGCGGGCCGGCTTCGAGCAGGCCCGCGGCGGCCTGCTCGAAGTCGGCGACGTTGACGAGCTGCGCGCTCACGCGCAGACCCTACGGCTAGGTGATGATCGGGATAATCAGGATGGCCACGATGTTTGCGACCTTGATCATCGGGTTGATCGCCGGACCGGCGGTGTCCTTGTAGGGGTCGCCGACGGTGTCGCCCGTGACCGATGCCGCATGGGCCTCCGAGCCCTTGCCGCCGAAGGCGCCGTCCTCGATCAGCTTCTTGGCGTTGTCCCAGGCGCCGCCTCCGGCCGTCATCGCCAGGGCCATGAACAGGCCGACGACGATCACGCCGATCAGGAGGCCGCCGAGCGCCTCGATGCTGATGATGCCGACGATCGCGGGAATTGCGATCGGGATCAGCGACGGCAGGATCATCTCGCGCTGTGCGGCAGCGGTGACGATGCTGACCGTGTCGGCGTAGTCGGGCTTCTCCGTCCCGGCCATGATCCCCGGCCGTTCGCGGAACTGCTTGCGGACCTGCTCGACGACCTGGCCGCCGGCGCGCCCGACCGCCTCGATCGCGAACGCGGCGAACAGGTAGACCATCATGCCGCCGATCAGAAGCCCGATCAGGACCGACGGGTCGGAGATCGAGAACGCGAAGACCTCGCCACCCTCTGCGCGGCCGAGCTCGATCTCGAACGCCTTGAACAGCACGAGCGCAGCCAGCGCTGCGGAGCCAATCGCGTAGCCCTTGGTGACCGCCTTGGTCGTGTTGCCGACTGCGTCGAGCGGATCGGTGACGTTGCGGACCTCCTCCGGCAGGTCCGCCATCTCGGCGATCCCGCCCGCGTTGTCGGTGATCGGCCCGAACGCGTCGAGCGCAACGATCAGGCCGGTCAGGGAGAGCTGGGCCATGACGGCGATGCCGATGCCATAGATGCCCGCGAGCTCGTTGGCGCCGAGGATCGCGAGCGCGATCAGGAGCGCCGGAGCCGCGGTCGCCTGGAACCCCTGCGCAAGCCCCTGGATGATGTTCGTCGCGTGGCCCGTGACGGACGCCTGACTGATCGTCCGCACCGGGCGGAACCGGGTGGACGTGTAGTAATCGGTGATCACGAACAGGCCCGCGGTGACCGCGATCCCGATCAGGGCGCAGAGCCAGAGGTCCGAGACGCTGATCGCAGCGGCACCCGCCTCAGCGAAGCCAAGGCGAAGCGGCTCGTCCATCAGCCACTCGGTGATCGGGTAGAAGGCCGCCGCCGAGATGACCCCGGAGATGATCAGCCCGCGATAGAGCGCGCCCTCGACCCGGTCGGTCTTGGTCCGCACGGAGAGCGCGCCGACGATCGAGGCAAGGATCGCGACGCCGCCCATCACGAGCGGATAGAGCGCGACTTCGCGGGAGAAGTCCTCGGCGAAGGTGAGGACGCCAAGCAGCATCACCGCAACCGAGGTGACCGCATAGGTCTCAAACAGGTCGGCGGCCATGCCGGCGCAGTCGCCGACGTTGTCGCCGACGTTGTCGGCGATCACGGCCGGGTTCCGCGGGTCGTCCTCGGGGATCCCGGCCTCGACCTTGCCGACCAGATCGGCGCCCACGTCGGCCGCCTTGGTGAAGATCCCGCCGCCCAGACGCGCGAAGACCGAGATCAGCGAGCCGCCGAAGCCCAGCCCGATCAGGGCGTCGACCGCCTCCTCATCCGTCTTGTCGCCGAGGACGAGGATCCCGAAGTAGCCGGCAACGCCGAGGAGCGCCAGGCCGACCACGAGGAGCCCGGTGACCGACCCACCCTTGAAGGCGACGTCGAGCGCCGGCGGAACGCCGCCGCGCGCCGCCTCGGCCACGCGAGCGTTTGCGCGGACCGAGAGGTTCATCCCGATGAACCCCGCTGCCCCGGAGAGCACGCCTCCGATCACGAAGCCGATCGCGACCGTGGCGTCCTGGATCAGGGCGATGATGATCGCCAGCGGCACCGCGACGACGGCGATGATCAGGTACTGGCGGTTCAGATAGGCCTTTGCGCCTTCCTGGACGGCGCCGGAGATCTCCTGCATGAGCTCGTTGCCCGGCGAGAGCCGGAGCAGGCGCTGGGTGATCAGCGCGCCGTAGAGGACGGCGGCGCCCGCGCAGACGAGCGCGATCACGACGCCGTAATCGGTCAGAAAGTCGGTCAACTGGACTCCTCGAGTTCGCTTTTACGGGGGGATGCGTGACAAGGCCGCCCGCAGGGGACGGCCGAAAGAGCGGCGCGCAGTCTACTTAACGGGGGTACCGTCAGTCCGGCCCAGGAGTCCAGAGCTTCGGCGGCGGCTTCTCCGGCTCGGGCTGCTCAGGCGCGGATTCCGCTTCCGGCGGAGTGTCGAGTGGCTCGCCCTTCGAGGCGCGCGCGTAGAGCAGCTGCAGCTCCGAGAGCGCCCCGCGGATCTGGCCCTGGACCTCGCCGTCGATCAGGTCGACCAGCGCCCGGACCGCCTCGATCCCGACCCGCGCCTGCTCCAGGTCCTGCTCGTCGGGCTTCGCGATGCGCCGCGCCGTCAGGTTGACGATCGAGGCCGCGCTCTCGACCAGCAGGTCCTGGACGCGAACCTGCCGCAGCTGCTCCTCGATCCGCTCCCGCAGCTCCTCTTCGCTTGGCGGGGCGCCGCCGGGCGGCTGGGTGGGATCACCTTCCATCAGCGCAACGCTACCGAGCAGGCGCCGGCTCGGGGGCGTAGGTGCGTCGCGTCTCCGTGATCGCCTCGCGGTAGACCTCCGCCAGGCCCATCCCGCCCTCGTGCTGCGCTCGTGCGCGCTGGGTCCCGTTCGGGCCGGCCGGCATGTCGTCCGCCCCAATCAGCCCGCGGGCCGGAGCTGACCACTCGAACAGCCGCTCGAGCACGGCAGATGTCGGGACGAGCTCCGCGCCCGAGCGCCAGTCGATCATCTCGCCGTCCATGCCGTGGCGGATGGCGCGCCAGAGGTTCTCCTCGATCTCCCTGCCCCGCAGCGGCTCCGGGAGGCGCCCGTCGTCGTGGTCGAGCGCCGCCTGGACGATGCAGCCGGAGATCAGGCCTGCGAGCGCGAACGACTCCTCGCCGCGCGTCTGGGCATCGCAGATTCGCAGCTCGACGGTCCCGAACGAGTGGTGCGGGCGCACGCTCCACCAGAGCTGCGTGGCCTCGACAACCGTGCCCGTAGCTGTCAGGCGCTCGATGAAGCTCGCGTACTCATCCCACGTCCCGAACGGCTCGTGCACGCCGCAGCGCGGGAACGTGCGCGTGAAGATCTGGGTCCGAATCGAATGCAGGCCGGTGTCGTGCCCGTCGAGGAACGGCGAGTTCGACGACACCGCAAGGAGCGGCGGCAGGAGCTCGCGGAGGTGGTCGCAGACCGCGACCGCCCGGTCAGCGCCCCTGATGCCGACGTGCACGTGCATGCTCCAGGTGTTGTTCCGCTGCGCGACCCAGCGGAGCTCGTCACGCAGGCGGTTGTAGTGGACGGTGTCGATGATCCGCTGGTCCAGGTAGTCGGCCCAAGGGTGGGTCCCCATCGCCGCGAGCCCGAGCTCGAACCGGTCGGCGAGCGCGAACAGCCGGGTCCGGTGCTCGCGCTGCATCGCCACCGCGGCAGCGAAGCTCTCGCCCCGCCCAGACCTGATCTCGATCTCGGTGTCGATCAGCTCGCCCGCCGCCGAAGCCGCGAGCAGCTCGTCCTCCTGGCATGCCGCGTACAGGTCCCCGAACCGGTGCACCAGCTCCAGGCTGTCCGGATCGACGATCGCGAACTCCTCCTCGAGCCCCACGGTGAAGTCCTGGGACTCCGCGAAGCGCTGATGGACCGCGCCGAGGTCGAGGGTCGCGTCCTCGCCCACTAATAAGCCACCTCCCTTACGCCAGGTAGAAGTAGAGGGCGTAGAGGAGGTCCACGGCCGGGCTCGAGGTGTGGACGGTCACCTCGGGCGGCACCTGCAGGAGCTGCTCCGAGTAGTTGAAGATGATCTTGACTCCCGACTCGACGAGCCGGTCGGCGACCTCCTGGGCCGCGGCGGCCGGGACAGCGAGCACGCCCACGACGACCTCCTCGTCCTCGACGACCCGCTCGAGCTCGGAGAAATCGCGAACGGGAACGCCGCTCACGTCGCCTCCGACCCGGTCCTGGTCGACGTCGAAGACGGCGACGATCTGGAACCCGTGGTCGGCGAAGATGTCCGAGCTGGCGATCGCCTGCCCGAGGTTGCCGGCGCCGAACAGCGCGATGTTGTGCTGGCCGGCCGTGCGGAGGATCTTCCGGATCTCGGAGACCAGCGATTCGACCCGGTAGCCGACGCCGCGCTTCCCGAACTTGCCGAAGCCCGACAGGTCACGGCGGATCTGGGTCGAGTTGATGTGCGTGTACTCGGCGAGCTCCTGGGAGGAGATCGTCTCCTTGCCCATCTTGCGTGCCTGGGTCAGCACCTGGAGGTAGCGCGAAAGGCGCGCGGCCACGCCCAGCGACAGCCGCTCACCATCGGTGGCGGTCTCCGACGGGACGCCTCCGGCGCCTGAGATCCCCTCATTCATCGCGCAGAAGTATGTAGCAGGGCCGCCCGCAGCGCCGACGGGTCGGGCTCGAGCTCGCCGATCACATCGCCGTCGAGCTCGAGCACGGGAATCCGCTCCAGAAGCCGGGCGAAGAGCTCGTCGTCCGCCTCGATGTCGACCTCCTCGAGCTCCACGTCGCCGGCCTCGCGGACCATCGGCAGCACGAGCTCGCGCGCCTCGTCGCAGAGGTGGCAATCCGGCCGTCCGTAGAGGACGAGGCGCCTCACTAAGCCGCCTCAACAACGGCGGATCTCGCCTCCGCCTCACAGCCAGGCGTCCCACTCGAGGTAACCCGGGTGTGCGGTGGCCTCCAGCTGACCGGCCGCCGCCGCGATCATCGCGGCGTTGTCCGTGCAGAGCTCCGGCTCCACCAGCTTCAGGCGAAGCGACCGCTCGCTGGAGAGCGCCCCGACGCGCTCGCGAAGCAGCGTGTTGGCGGCGACGCCGCCGCCCAGGGCGACGGCAGGCCATCCATTGGCGTCGAGCGCACGGGCGAGCTTCGCGACGAGCTGCCCCACCACGGCGGCCTGGAAGCTTGCCGCGAGGTCGGCGCGACGGGCTTCGAGCTCACGGTCCTCGAGCTCGCGGACGGCATAGAGCAGGGCGGTCTTAAGGCCGCTGAAGCTGAAGTCGAGCCCGGGGTCGCGCGCCATCGCGACGGGGAACGAGAACGCGCCGGCATCGCCATCGACCGCGGCTCGCTGGATCGCCGGGCCGCCGGGGAACCCCAGCCCGAGCAGGCGCGCGCCCTTGTCGAGCGCCTCGCCGGCGGCATCGTCGAGCGTCTGGCCCAGGACCTCGAACCCGGTGCGCTCGCGCACGGCCGCGAGCAGCGTGTGGCCCCCGCTCGCGATCAGGCAGAGGAACGGCGGCTCGAGCGGCTCCGGCTCGAGGAAGTTGGCCGCCACGTGCCCGTGAAGGTGATCCACCCCGATCATCGGGAGGCCGTGCGCGGCGGCAAGTGCCTTGGCCGAGCTGATGCCCACGAGGAGCGCGCCGATCAGCCCCGGACCGCGGGTGACCGCGATCGCGTCGACGTCCGTCAGCGCCGCGCCGGACTCCGCGAGCGCCGCGTCGACCACCGGGTTGATCAGCTCGAGGTGGTGGCGCGAGGCGACCTCCGGCACGATGCCGCCGTAGCGCGCGTGGACCGCCGCCTGCGACGAGATCACGTTCGAGCGGATCGTCGAGCCCTCGACCACCGCCGCACAGGTGTCATCGCACGAGGTCTCGACCGCCAGGATCAAGAGCTCAGGGCACTGGGTCGAGCCACATGATCAGTGCGTCCTCGCCGTTGTCCTGGTAGTAGCGGCGGCGGTGGCCGGCCGCGACAAAACCGAAGCGCTCGTACATGGCGATAGCGCCCTGGTTCGACGTTCGCACTTCGAGCGTCAGCCGCGCTCCGGGCCCGACCTCGTCGAACAGGCGCCGGATCAGGCTCGAAGCGATCCCGAGGCGACGCCTCCCGGGGTCGACCGCGACGTTCATCAGGTGCCAGACGTCCGCATAACGCGAACAGACCATGTAGCCCGCCAGGCCGTCGCCCTCCTCGGCGGCCAGGCAGATGCCGGACGGCTTCGAGAGCTCGAGGACGAACATCGCCAGGGACCACGGCGTCCCGAACGACCGGCGCTCGATCGCGAGCACGTTCGGCAGGTCGCCGTAAGCCAGCTTGCGAATCGAGGCTGCCGCGGGCGCCTCAGCCGTTCCTGGGTCCGTGATCTCGCTCACGCCAAAGCTCCGCGTCGGGTCGTCTCAGGTAGTTCGGCTCGATGTCCCGCGCATCCGGCACCTCCGCCGCCAGCCGGCAAATGTGCCGTGCCCGGACGCAGTGCGCCGGATCGCCGTCCTCGGGGATCGTCGCCCCGGCGGACTCGAGCTCGTCACGAAATCGTACCGAGCCGTCACCCACCGCCAGCGGCCGCTCTTCAAGCCCCCGGACCCGGTCGGCCAGCTTCTCGGGCGGGCCCACCCATGCCGGCCAGACCTCGGCGCCCGCCGAGTCATAGAGCGCAGCGAACGCCTCTCCGCGCTTTGCGTCCAGGACCGCGAGCCGCTTCCGGCCCGGCTCGGCATCATCGACCCCCGCGGCCAGCGCCGCCAGCGACGACACGCCGACCAGACCAAGCCCGCGTGCCTGCGCCAGTGCGCGCGCGGTGGCAACGCCAATCCGAAGGCCGGTGAAGGTTCCAGGACCGACGCCCACGGCGAGGCGCCCGATCCGCTCCCAGCCCCCGGCCTCGGCCAGCGCCGCCTCGACGGCCGCAAGCAGTGCCGTCGCGTGGCGCGGCCGTCCGCGCTCGTCCGGCCCGGCCTCGTGCTCGGCGAGCACGGCCGGGCCGGACGTGATCGCAACGCTCAGCTCGCTGGTTGAGGTGTCGAAGCCGAGGATCGCGTCGCGCACGGCGTGCGGGTTCTACTGAAGCGCGCTCTCGCAGGCCGAGATCGCGCTATCCCGACCCGCGCCCTCCGGGATGGTGTCCTCGACGATCGCCTTGCAGACCTCGACGCTCGCCGCCTGGGCGTCCTCGATGTCGCCGCTGGCCGCCTCCTCGCAGAGGCCTTCGAGGTCCGAGACCGTGTCCCCGGAGAGGCCGGGGGTCGCGGAGATGCTCGACTTGCATGCGTCGACCGCGGCCTGCACCGCCGAATCGACGTCACCGCTCGCTGCGGCGTCCTCCGCCTCCTGGACGGCGTCGTCCACAGCCTCCTCGGTGGTGGCAGGCGTCTCACTTGCCGCGTCGTCGTCGTCATCGCCGCATCCCGCGGCGATGAAGCCGCAGGCGAGCAGCGCAATCAGCACTGGCCAGAGTCGCTCGACCATTCCGACGACCCTACAGGCGTAGGATGCCTTCGGCTCGAACCACTAGCTCGAGGGAGGCTCAGGATGAATCAACGCGGGAACGGGGGGCGGCGTGCCGCCGCGATCGCAGCCTCCCTCGCCTTCGCCGCCGCCGGCGTCGGCTGGGCGGGCTGCGGAGACGACGAGGAGGAAGCTCAGGACCTCGTCAACGAGGCGCAGGAGCAGGCCGAGCAGGCCCTCGACGAGAGCGGCGTCGACCCCGAGCAGCTTCAGGAAGAGGCGGAGCAGCTACAGGAGGACCTCGAGAAGGAGGCCGACGAGCTGCAGGAGCAGGTCGAGCAGGCGGCCGAGGACGCCGGTTACTAGCCCTCGACCCTGATCAGGCGCCGATCGCCGCCCGCGTGCTCGATCTTGACCCGCGCGGCCACGCGATCGAGCTCCGCCTCGCCGGCGCCTGGCCACTCCACGAACGCGATCGCCTCGGCGGTCAGGTAGTCCTCGAGGAGACCGGGCACCTCGTCTGAGAGATTCTCGAGCCTGTAGAGGTCCAGGTGCGAAACCGCCACCCGGCCCAGGTACCGGCGCCCGATCGTGAACGTGGGCGACAGCACGGGCTCGGTCACTCCGAGCGCCCGGCAGGCACCGCGCACGAACGTGGTCTTGCCCGCCCCAAGCTCGCCCGCGACCAGCACAACGTCCCCAGGGGCCAACCGCGCCGCGAGCTCCGCCCCGGCGGCCTCGGTGTCGTCGGGGCCGAGGCTCTCGCGGGCGCTCAACGGAAGAGGTCGAGCTGGTCGGCGGGGTCCGGCTCGGAGAGGTCGACCGCCGGCTCGGGCTCGGGCAGAACCTCGGCGAGGAGCGCGGGGAGCTTCGCGAAGTCCTCGCGCAGCGTGTCCTTCATCGCCGGCGTCCGCAGCGCTGCCGCTGGGTGCAGCAGCGGGAACAGGAACACGGTGCGGCCGCCAAGCTCGTGCACCTGCGGGGCACCTCGTACCCGGGTGATCCCCGCCGGGTTCCCGCTGAGGAGCTTGGTGGCGAAGTTCCCGAGCGTCGCGATCACGCGCGGCTCGATCAGCTCGATCTGCCGCCACAGATACGGCTTGCAGGCCTCGATCTCGAGCGGCAGCGGATCGCGGTTGCCGGGAGGGCGGCTCTTCAAGACGTTCGCTATGAAGACGTCCTCGCGCGTGAGGCCGATCTCGCGCAGTAGCTCCTCCAGCAGCTGTCCCGCCCGCCCCACGAACGGCAGCCCCTGCCGGTCCTCCTCGGCACCCGGTGCCTCGCCCACGAACATCAGGTCCGCGTCGGAGTTCCCTGCGCCGAACACCGCCTTCGTCCGCGTCTCGGCGAGCGGGCAGCGGGCGCAGTCGGAGACCTCTCGGTAGAGCTCGACCAGCCGCTCCCGCCTGGCCGTCGGATCGACGCCGGCCTCGTTCACGCCGCCCCTCCCGTACCGCCTCCCGGGTTCTTTGCCTCGCGCGCCTTCCGCCGTGCGTCCTTGAGCTTCGACCGCGCGCCGGCCTGGAGTCGCGCGTTCCGCTGTTCCTGCCTTTGGGCCTCGCCGCGGCCCTTGACGAGGTGCATGGGAGCCCCGGGCGCCGAAAGCACCCTCACCGTCCGCTCCGCTCCGCACTCCGTGCAGGGGATCGAGTCGGTGCCGGCGGGGACAAGGCCCTCGAGCCGCGCGCCACAGGCCTCGCACGTGAACTCGTAGATCGGCATGGTCAAGCCGATCGTAACCTCAGGCACGGCCTCCTAACTGGGCCGCCCGGCGTTACCGGCCCGACGATCCGGCATAATTCGTCTTGCCGCGACCCTCGTCGAGGGCGTGGACAGGGCACCAAGCCCACCAGCACTGAAAGCCACTCCAACGCCGTCTGGTATCTCCGATGAGGGAACTGGAACGGGGTCTCCCCGCCACTTCTGAAGCCACGCTCGACGCGCCGGCCGCGCCCGCACACCTCGTGGTGATCGGGCCGGGTCGCGCGGGCGGGTCGATCGCCAAGGCGGCGCGTGCCGCGGGGCTCGAGGTGACCGTGCTCGGGCGCGACGAGACGCCCGCCCTGGCCGAGCCGGAGAAAGCCGCCATCCTGCTCTGCGTTCCGGACGCGGCCATCGCCGCCGCGTGCGAGCGGATCGCGCCCGCGCTGGACGCTCGCACGGCGGTCGGCCACGTCAGCGGCGTGACCCCCCTCGACGCGGTGGCGACCGCCACCGCACGCGGCTGCCCGACCTTCTCGCTCCACCCACTGCAGACGATCCCGGCGCCCGACACGGCGCTGAGCGGCGCTCCCTGCGCGATCGCCGGCTCGGATCCGCGTGGCCTCGCGGCGGCGAAGGGGCTTGCCGCTGCCCTCGAGATGAAGCCGTTCGAGGTGCCGGAGGCCGGACGCGCGGCATACCATGCGGCGGCCGCGATGGCGTCCAACTTCCTGGTCGCCCTCGAGGAGTCCGCGGCCGAGCTGCTCGCCGCCGCCGGGGTCGAGAACCCCCGTGAGGTCCTTGCGCCGCTGGTGCTTCGCAGCGCTGCGAACTGGGCCGATGCGGGCGCCGAGGCGCTGACGGGCCCGATCGCGCGCGGCGACCGGGAATCCGTCGGGCTCCACCTGAGCGCGCTCGCCGAGCGCGCTCCCGAGCTCGCCCCTCTCTACGAGGCGCTCGCGGAGCGGACCCGCGCTCTGGCCGAGCGGAAGGGCCCGCGATGACTGCACCGGTGGTCGCTCGAACGAAGTCCGAGCTGGCGGCGGCGCTGGCGGATGCGCACCGGGCCGGACGGCGCGTCGGCCTCGTGCCCACGATGGGCTATCTCCACGAGGGCCACCTCAGCCTGCTGCGCGCGGCGCGAGAGAGCTGCGAGATCGTCGTCATGAGCCTGTTCGTGAACCCCACGCAGTTCGGCGAGGGCGAGGACCTCGACGAGTACCCGCGCGACGAGGAGCGGGACCTGCGCCTCGCCGCCGATGCCGGCGTCGACATCGTCTTCGCGCCCGGGGTGGACGAGATCTACCCCGCGGGCTTCTCGACCTTCGTCGCGGTAGAGGGCCTAACCGACGTGCTCGACGGCGACCCGGCGCTCCGCGGCGCAAGCCACTTCCGCGGCGTGACGACGGTGGTCGCGAAGCTTTTCAACCTCGTGCGCCCGGACGTCGCGTTCTTCGGCCAGAAGGACGCCCAGCAGGCGGTGGTGATCCGCCGCATGGTTCGCGACCTCGACTTCCCGGTCGAGATCGTCATCGTGCCGACCGTGCGCGAGCCGGACGGCCTCGCGCTGAGCTCGCGCAACGCCTACCTGAGCCCCGAGGAGCGCGTGCGGGCGGCCGCGCTGAGCCGGGCGCTCGGCGCCGCCCGCGAGGCGGCAGCCCACGGCGGAGCGACCGAGCCGGCGCTCGAGGCCGGGCGCCGGGTCCTGGCGGCAGCCGGGATCGAGCCCGAATACCTGGAGGCCCGCTACGCGGACGACCTCACGCCCGCGGAGAGCTTCAACGGACGGCCCGTGCTCGTGGCCGTCGCCGCGCGGGTCGGCCCGGCCCGACTGATCGACAACGTGGTGGTCGGCACGTCCGGCCCCGCCGGCTGAAACACCGAGAGGAACGGAACATGCAAAGGCAGATGCTCAAGTCCAAGATCCACCGGGCGAGCGTGACCGCTTGCGACTCAGACTACGTCGGCTCGATCTCGATCGACCCCGAGCTGATGCGGGCCGCCGACCTGCTCCCCAACGAGCAGGTGCACGTGTGGGACATCGACAACGGCGCGCGGTTCGTCACCTACGTGATCGAGGGCGAGCCGGGGTCGCGGACGGTGCAGGTGAACGGCGCCGCGGCGCGCCTCACGCGCGAGGGCCACAAGATCATCGTCGCCTCGTTCGCCGCCTACGACGAACGCGACCTTGAGAGCTACTCGCCGGTTGTCGTCCACGTGGACGAGCGCAACGAGGTCCTGGAGGTGGACTCGCACCCAGAGGTCCTCCTCGGCTCAACACTGGCATCGGAGGTGTCCGCATGAGTACGCAGCCGCAGGAGAAGCCCGAGCGCCCCGACCGCAAGCCGGTCTCTCTGCCACAGCTGGCCGAGATGAAGGCCGCCGGCGAGCCGATCGTGATGGTGACCGCCTACGACCACCCCTCGGCCCAGGTGGCCGAGGAGGCGGGCGTCGACCTCGTGCTCGTCGGGGACTCCGCGGCGATGACGGTGCTCGGCTACGACTCGACCGTCCCCGTGGGGATGGAGGAGATGCTGATGCTGGCCGCAGCCGTCCGCCGTGGCCTCCGTACCCCGCTCCTGATCGGCGACATGCCGTTCGGCTCGTACGAGCAGTCGAACGAGCAGGCCGTCGCCAACGCTCAGCGCTTCGTCAAGGAGGCGGGCTGCGATGCCGTGAAGCTCGAGCGCGGCGGCGCCTCGGTCGACCGCGCGCGGGCGATCATCCGCGCCGGCATCCCGGTGATGGGCCACGTCGGGCTGACCCCGCAGACGGCGACGGCGCTCGGCGGCTACAAGGCCCAGGGCAAGACCGCCGGTCGCGCCGCCCAGATCGCCGAGGAGGCGCTGGCGCTCCAGGCAGCCGGCTGCTTCGCCATCGTCTTCGAGGCGGTGCCCGCGGCGATGACCGACGCGCTGATGCCGAAGATGGAGATCCCGGTGATCGGCATCGGGGCGGGTGCCGGGACCGACGGGCAGGTGCTCGTCTTCCACGACCTCCTGGGGATCTTCGGCGGCCACGCCCCGAAGTTCGTGAAGCGCTACGCGGAGGTGCGCGGCGAGATGGTGCGCGGGGTCGCCGCCTACGCGGACGAGGTGCGCTCCCACACCTTCCCGGGCCCGAGCACATCTACTCGATCGAACCGGCCGAGTTGGCGGAGTTCCGCCGGTATCTCGACCAGGAGGCTCTGACGGAGTCGGACTGGGACTGGTCGGCTACGGAGATTTGATGAAGCGCCGTAAGGCGCGAAACCATGTTTGCCCCTCCGGTAGGAGCTGGTTCTTGACTCTCACGCGGTAACCGGCCTGCGCGGCGAGTGTATCTCTTGTGCGGTTCCGCACTTGGATGGTGCGGGACACTCAAAGAAGTGAGGTAGGACTCATGGAGATGCTCAAGAGGTTCGAGCCCATCGCGCTCATGCTGATGTTCATCGGAGCCCTCAACTGGGGCATCCTCGGGATCACCGACGGCGAGACCAACGTTCTCGCTGAGATCTTCGGCACCGGAACGCTGACCGACGTCGTCTACGTCGTGATCGGCGTCGCCGCCCTGTTGTGGGTGCCGAGGCTGATGGAGACCTTCCATCTCGGCCACGGCCCGCACCCGCGCGGCGTCTGACCGCAGGGAAGAGAGAGGCGCACGACGAGCCGGGCTCTGCCCGGCTCGTCGTGCCGGTGCGATCATCCCGGACGATGGTCACGACCGAGCACAGCGTCTCGACCCGTGGAGACGGCGACACGATCGACATCACCGACGCCCTCGCAAGGGCCGTCCGCGAGGCCGGCGTCTCCGACGGGCAGGCGAGCGTGTTCGTCCGCGGCTCGACCGCGGCGATCACGACCATGGAGTTCGAGCCGGGCGGCGTCCATGACCTGCAGGCGACGCTCGAGCGCCTGATCCCCGCTCACGGCGACTACGAGCACAACCGGCTCAACCACGACACCAACTCGCACGCCCACCAACGCGCGTCGATCGTCGGCCCCTCGGAACTGATCCCGGTCACCGGCGGGCGTCTCGCCCTCGGCACCTGGCAGCAGGTCGTGCTGCTCGACTTCGACGACCGCCCGCGCGAGCGCACGATCGTGATCCAGGTGGTCGGGTAGCCGGGGTTACTCCCCGGCCGCGAGGCGCTCGCGGACGGCCGGCGCGCCCGGCGCGATCTCCGGAGTGAGCGTGGCGAGGATCTTGCGCCAGCCAGGTTGCAGCTCGATCGCCTGGGCGACGCGCTCGGCGCCGGCGTCGACGTCTCCCCCGTGCGCCAGCGCCAGGCCCGACCAGAAGATCAGTTCGTGGTTCTGTGGCTGAAGCTCCGCCGCCTCCTGATAGCAGCGAGCGGCTTCGGCATGCCGACCCTCACCCGCCAGGGCATCCCCGCGGTCGGCCAGCGCGTACGCGTCCGCGACGTCGAGCAGGCGGGCGAGCTCGGCGAGGGGCTCCGGGTGATCGTCGACTCGAAGGTCGGCCACGCGCTCCCACGCCTGCCCGGACCCCGGGACGACGAGCAGCGCCGCGGATTGGCGTCCGCGCGCATCGCCTCCCGCCGCCTCGGCGGCCTCCAACGCCGCGAGAAGGCGTCTCGCGAGGGGGCCCTGCGCCCCCTCGAACGCGGTCGACATCGCGGGCCAGACCTCGGGCGAGGCCATCATGTTCGCCTGGGCGCTGTGGTCCGGGCCCTGGACGTCGCCCGCATGGGGGATGCAGCCGTCGCCCGTCCGGGCGGCCGGTGGGCCGTCCACGGCGATCGCCCCGAGCTGGCGGAACCGGGCCTGCCCGTCCGCCGCAAGCAGCTCGTCGAGCGCCGCACCGGGCGAGCGGCCGGCCGCGATCAGCTCGAGAGCGCCCGGCCCGTGCGCGGGCTCGGCGATTGACTGGGTGGCGACCGCCCCGACGCCCGGGGCCGCCCAGCTGACGATCGACCCGACCGAGAACCAGTGCGACTGGACGGCGACACCCAGCTCGCCGCTCGCGCGGTCCCGGGCGACGATCGAGTAGGTGCCCCGGCGCATCCCCGGAGCCTAGGACCTGAGGCTATGGGCCGACGGGGACGTTCGAGCGCAGCGAGTCGAGCTTCCACAGGCCTTCGTCGAGGCTGAGCTCAGCGCGCAGGGTCTCGCCGTCGTAGATCCCCCCGCGCGGCTGCGCCGAAGCCTGCGCAAGGGAATCGGGAAGGACGACGATCCGGCTCACTCCGACGCGCTCAGCCGGCTTTGAGTCCGCCTGCGCCGCCTCGCACCCGCGCGCTCCGCCGTACGCCTCCCGCAGGTAGCGCTCGGTCACCAGCTCGCCGCACACCTGCCGGGGGTCGGTGCCCGTCAGGACCGCCTCGAGGGTGACCGAGATCGCCACCCTGTCGGTGCGGGGATCCTCCGCGATCTCGTCCTCGGGAGCATCGGTCCCCGGGGCCTTCTCGGCGTCGGTCACCTCGGCCGCGCCAGTGACCGCCGGGGCGGTGATCTGCGCCGGCTCATCGCCGCCGCCGCACCCAGACGCGCCGGTGAGCGCGAGTGCCAGGATCAACCCGCCCGCCCAACCGCGGACAGCATCAACATTCCTAAAGAGCACGCTTACGCAACCCTAATACACGGCGCGGATCAAACCCTCAGTTCTCGGCGCTCTTCCGGAACTCGATGCTGCGGATCGGATTGGCGGGGGCGCCGGCCGCGATCGTGCCGGCCGGGATGTCGCGCGTCACCACCGAGTTCGCCCCGATCACGGCCCGCTCGCCGATCTCGACGCCTCCGGTCACGACGCAGTTCACGCCGAACCAGCAGTTGTCTCCGATCCTCACCGGCCCTCGTGAGACGAACCCCTGCCAGGTGACGGGCACGTCGGGATCGTCGTAGCGGTGATCCGCGTCGCCGACGAAGCAGCCGTTGGCGAACATCACGTGGTCGCCGATCTCGATCCGCTCGTTCGCCGCCAGCATCACGCCGCGATTCAGGAAGCAGCCCTGGCCGATCGCGACGCGCGCTCCGCGCGACATCGTGATCCAGCAGCCCGGCTCGAACAGCGTCCCCTCCCCCACCGTCAGCCTGCCCTCGTCGAGCGCCTCGAGCAGCTCACCCTCGACCGGGTGGCGGACGTAGAAGCCCCCCCGTGCCGCGTGTCGGTTGATGCGCCAACGCCGGCGCAGGGTCCGGTTGCGCTCGTACCAGCGCCGCTTCAGCCACCAGAGCCGCCATCCCGTCGGGTCGGCCATCGGCGCCTCAGGCGGCGACTGCCTCGCGCTTTCGCGGCGCTCGCGAGCGCTTGACCGTAGGCGCCTCGGGCTCGACGAGCTCGGCGAGGAACCGCCCCGTGTAGGAGTCGGGATGCCCGGCGATCTGCTCGGGCGTGCCGGTCGCGATCACCTCGCCCCCGGCCTCGCCGCCCTCGGGGCCCAGGTCCACGATCCGGTCCGCAGACTTGATCACGTCCAGGTTGTGCTCGATCACGAGCACCGTGTTGCCCTGGTCGACGAGCCGGCCCAGCACGTCCAGCAGCCGCTCGACATCGGCGAAATGCAGGCCGGTGGTGGGCTCGTCGAGGATGTAGAGCGTCTTCCCGGTCGCCACCTTCGAGAGCTCGGTCGCGAGCTTTACCCGCTGCGCCTCGCCGCCGGACAGCGTGGTCGCGGGCTGGCCGAGCCGGATGTAGTCGAGGCCCACGTCGTGGAGCGTCTGCAGCCGCCGCCGCAGCTTCGGGATCGGCTCGAAGAACTCGAGCGCCTCGGCGACCGGCATGTCCAACACGTCGGCGATCGACTTGCCCTTGTACCGCACCTCCAGCGTCTCGCGGTTGTACCGCCGGCCGTGACACTGCTCGCACGGCACGTAGACGTCGGGCAGGAAGTGCATCTCGATCTTGATCTGCCCGTCGCCGCGGCAGACCTCGCAGCGGCCGCCCTTGACGTTGAATGAGAACCGCCCCGGCTTGTACCCGCGCGCCCGTGCCTCCTTCGTCTTCGAGAACAGGTCGCGGACGTGGTCGAAGATCCCGGTGTAGGTCGCCGGGTTCGAGCGCGGGGTGCGGCCGATCGGCGACTGGTCGATGTTGATGATCTTGTCCACCTGGTCGATTCCGTCGATTCCGGCGTGCGCGCCGGGCCGCAGGCGAGCGCGGTGGAGGCGGTTCGCGACCGCGCGGTAGAGGATCTCGTTGACCAGGGTGGACTTGCCCGAGCCCGAGACCCCGGTGACGCAACAGAAGACGCCCAGCGGGAACGCGGCGTCGACGTCCTTCAGGTTGTGCTGGTGCGCGCCTCGGACGCGAAGCTCTCCGTCCGGCCGACGCCGCTTTGCCGGCACCGCGATCGAGCGCTTGCCGGCCATGTACTGGCCGGTCAGCGACGCGGGTACGGCCTGGACCTGGGACGGTGTCCCCTCGGCGATCACCTCTCCCCCGTGCTCACCGGCGCCGGGCCCGAGGTCGACCAGGTGGTCCGCGGCCCGCATCGTGCCCTCGTCGTGCTCGACCACGATCACGGTGTTCCCCAAGTCGCGCAGGCGGGCAAGCGTGTCGAGGAGCTTCTCGTTGTCGCGCTGGTGGAGGCCGATCGAAGGCTCGTCCAGGATGTACATGACCCCGACGAGGCTCGACCCGATCTGGGTGGCGAGCCGGATCCGCTGGGCTTCGCCTCCGGACAGCGTCGCCGCTGCCCGCTCGAGCGAGAGGTAGCCGATCCCGACGCTGTCGAGGAAGCGCAGCCGCTCCGCCACCTCGCGCAGCACGAGGTGGGCGATCGCGCGCTCGGTCGCGTTGAGCTCAAGCTCGCGCACCCACTCCAGCGCGGCCTTCGCCGAGAAGCGCGTGAACTCCGCGATGTTGAGCCCACCAACGGTGACCGCGAGCGACTCGGGGCGGAGCCGCGCGCCCTTGCAGGCCGGGCAGGGCTGCATCGCCATCAGCTCCTCCACCCGCTCGCGGGTGTTGTCGGAGTCGGTCGTCTCGTAGCGCCGCTCGAGGCTCTGGAGCATCCCCGGGAACCGGACCGTGTACGTGCGCCGGCGGCCGAACCGGTTCTTGTAGGTCACGGTGTGCCGCTCGTCGCCGGTGCCTTCGAGCAGCAGGTCCCGCTCGGCCTGCGAGAGGTCCTGCCATGGCACCTGGATGTCGATGCCGCTCGATTCGGCGACCGCCTCCAGCAGGCGCCGGTGGTACATCGAGGCGGCCTTGGTCCAGGGGTCGAGGGCGCCCTCGGAGATCGAGAGGGTTGGATCGGGCACGATCAGCTCGGGGTCGATCACGCGCTGAAACCCGAGGCCATGGCAGCGCTCGCAGGCCCCGTGAGGCGAGTTGAACGAGAAGATCCGCGGCTCGATCTCCGGCATCGACGCGCCGCAGTTGAGGCAGGCGAACCGCTCGGAGAAGATCTGCCGCTCGCCTGACTCGGCGTCCTCGATCTCGATCAGCCCGTCCGCGAGCTGGGACGCCGCCTCGATCGACTCGGACAGGCGCTTGCGGACGCCCTCCTTCATCACCAGGCGGTCGACGACGATCGAGATGTCGTGCTTGTACTTCTTGTCGAGCTCGATCTCCTCGTCGAGCCGCCGAAGCTCGCCGTCAACCACCGCCCGGGCGTAGCCCTGCGAGCGCATGTCGGCGAGGAGGCGCCCGTACTCGCCCTTGCGACCGCGCACGACCGGCGCGAGGACCAGGAACCGGGTCCCCTCCTCCTGGGCGAGCACCCGGTCGGTGATCTGCTCCAGCGACTGCCCCTGGATTGGCTCGCCGCAGTTGAAGCAGTGGGGATGCCCGATCCGTGCCCACAGGAGGCGCAGGTAGTCGTAGATCTCCGTCACCGTGCCGACCGTCGAACGCGGGTTCCGGGACGTGGTCTTCTGATCGATCGAGATCGCCGGCGAGAGCCCCTCGATCGAGTCCACGTCCGGCTTCTCCATCAGCCCCAGGAACTGCCGCGCGTACGAGGAGAGCGACTCGACGTAGCGCCGCTGCCCCTCGGCGTAGAGGGTGTCGAACGCCAGGCTCGACTTGCCCGAGCCGGACAGGCCGGTGATGACGATCAGGGCGTCACGCGGGAGCTCCAGGTCGATGCCCTTGAGGTTGTGCGCGCGGGCCCCCGAGATGACGATCTTGTCGGATCGAGCCACTCGGTTGAGTGTACGGATACGAACGGCTGTTCCCGTGCGCTACGGGCGGGCTACCGCTTCGCTCGCTCCATCGCGAAGTCGAGGAGCTTCTCCGGCTCCGCGACCTCGTAGTGCTGGGCGAGGTGGGCGGCGATCTCCTCGCGAGAGGCGCCGTCGAGCGCCATCTTCGTCGCCACGATCCGCGCGCCGATCTCGTCGCCCTTCGCGCCGTTTCCCGACGCGGCCGGGGGCTCGTGGTCCGGATGCGGTGGAGGCGGCGGCTCGATCTCCGGCTCGGGCGGGAGCGGCTCGGGCTCGACCGGCGGCGTGGGCTCGGGGATGGCCGGCGGGCTGGGCTCCGGAGGCGGCGGGGGCTGCGGGTCGACCTCGGCGCTCGCGCCGGCGTCCAGCGCCCCCTCGAGCCCGCTCAGCGCTTCGCGAACCTTGGCGAGCCGCTGATCCGCCTCGGCCTCGGCCCGTTCGCGGATCCGCGCGGCCTCGGCCTCGGCCTCGGCGACGAGCGTCTGCGCCCGCTCCTCGGCCTCGGCGACGATCGCCTTCGCGCGCTCCTCGGCCTCGCCCAGGGCCTCACGCACGCGACCGGTCAAATCCTGCACCAGCTTCTCGGCATCCATGGGTCAGAAGGTACCGCTGTGGAGGACCCGGCGCGCCGGGGCGCGCTTCGCTGCGCACACGGTCATTCGTGGGGCGGTAGCGAGATGCGTAATCGCTCAATGGCAATGAGCGGGAAGGCCCGGGACGTTGATGCAGTTCCTCCCGGTATGCGGGAACAGGTGCATCAACCTCCTTGGGGTGCTTGTGCTTCGTTCCGCGTAGCGAAACCAACGACAACCACCCCCTCCGACTCCTTCCCTCACTGCCCATGGCGTCTTCGCAACACCGCGGCGTCACACGAACGCCCGCCCACGCCATGCAATCAAGCGCGGCGCCGCTCTTGCGGCGCCGCGCCTGGCCGGCCGGCCGGGGCTCGGGGGGTCAGACCAGCCGCCTCAACGACGGCGGGGCTCGGCTCCGTCCTTCGGACTCCGCCTCACTGCCGGACGGTCTCTTGGGGGAGCTGGTGCTCGTCGGTGTCGCTGCCGTTGCGGTGCGCGGCGCCCTCGAACTCGGGGTCGGCCGGCATCTCGAGGGCAGCGTCCTCGAACCGCGACTTCGGCAGCCACTCCAGCCAACTCGGCAGGTACCAGTTCCAGTCGCCGAGCAGCTTCATCGTCGCCGGAAGCAGGATCCCGCGGATGATCGTCGCGTCGATCAGGATCGCGACCGCGAGGCCCACCCCGAATTGCTTGAACTCGATCGAGGACAGGGTCGCGAAGATCGCGAACACGGCGATCATCACCACCGCCGCCGCGGTGACGACCGATGCGGTGCTCTTGATCCCGACCGACACGGCGTCGCTGGTCGCGAGCCCGCGGTCGTACGCCTCGCGGACCCGGCTCAGGATGAACACGTGGTAGTCCATCGAGAGACCGAACAGGATCACGAACAGGAACAGCGGCAGCCACGAGGTGACGGCGCCGGTCGACTCGAAGCCGAGCAGCGACTCCAGGTTGCCCTCCTGGAAGATCCAGACGACCACGCCGTAGGCGGCGCCGACCGACAGCAGGTTGAGAACGATCGCCTTGATCGGGATCACGAGCGAACGGAACGTCGCCAGGAGCAGCAGGAAGGCCATTCCGAGGACGAACGCGAACACGATCGGGACGCGCTCCTCCATGATCTGGTTGAAGTCCTCGGAGCCGGCGGTGATGCCGGTCACGTTGACCTCGGCGCCCGGGATCGTCCCGAGCGTGGCGGGGATGACGTTGTCGCGCAGCTCCGCCAGCGCGGCGTACGACGCATCGTCGGCACCGTCACCCGCGACCGGGACGTCGACGGCGACGACGCTTCCGTCATCCGAGCGCTCGACCGTCGGCTGGCCCACGAACAGCTCCGAGTTCGCGGCGACCTCCTGCTCGAGCGCGTCGATCCCGGCGGCGACCTCGGCGCGGCTGGCGCCGTTGGTCTCGATCACCGCGGTCGCGGGGATCTGGTCACCCGGGAACGAAGCCTGGATGTCGTCGTAGGTCTGCATGACCTCGAGGTCACGCGGCAGCGTGTCGATGCCCGGAACCTGCATCTTCAGGTTGAGGACCGGAATCGCCATCACGATCAGGGCCAGGGCAGCCACGCCGCCGGCGATCCACGGCCGGCGCAGGACGCGATCCAGGATCGCGCCCCAGAAGCGCGACTCCTGCGCTGCGCGCTTCTCGGGCGGGGTCAGGAACGGGATCCGGCCGCGGTTCACGCGGTCGCCGAGCTTCGAGAGCACGGCGGGGAGCACGGTCAGCGAGCCGAAGACCGCGATCGCGACCACCAGGATCGTGCCGGTGGCGAACGACTCGAACGTCGCGGCGCCGGCGAGATACATGCCGGCCATCGCGACCGCGACGGTGATGCCCGAGACGAGCACGGCGCGACCCGAGGTGGCCGCGGCTGCGTTCAGCGCGGCCTCCGAGCTCCGCCCGCGCGCTCGCTCCTCGCGCTCGCGGCGCAGGTAGAACAGCGCATAGTCCACCCCGACCGCCAGGCCGATCAGCAGCACGACGGACGAGGCGGCCTCGTCGATCGGCCAGATCTGGCTGAGCGGTCCAAGGAGCCCGATCGCCGCAGCGACGGCGGTCGCTGCGAGCAGCAGTGGGACCAGCGCGGCCACGACCGCCCCGAACGCCAGGACCAGGATGATCAGGGTGATCGGCAGCGACGTGAACTCGGCGCGCTGGAAGTCCTCCTCGAACGACTCGGAGAGCGCCTTGTCGGCGCTGGCGTCGCCGAAGAAGCCGATCTCGACGCCCGGGTTCTCGCCCGCCACGCGCTCGATTGTCGCCTCGGGCGCACCGACCAGGTCGGTCACGTCCTCGTCGGCGTCGTCAGCCGGCTCGGGGATCTCGTAGGTGAGGAGCGCCGCCTGGCCGTCCTCGGCGATCGCCGAGGGATCGTCGTAGGGGCTCACGACCTCGGTCACGTTCTCGGTCTGCCTGAGCTCGGTGACGAGCTGGTCGACCGCGGCCCGGAACTCGGGACTCTCGACATCGTCGCCCTGGATGAGCACCGTCTCGTCGGCCGCGTCGTTGAAGCCCTCGGCGAGCGCCTTGTCCGCCTGCTGCGACTCGCCGACGCCGTACTCCTCGTCGGAGAGCGTCTCGGTGCCGACGGCACCGCCGGCGAACACCGCCAGCGCGACGAAGACCAGCCAGATGCCGATCGCCTTGAACCTGTGCTCCGCGCTCCAGCGACCGGCGCGCGCCGCGATTCCCTTGGGCTTCATCGCCCCTCCTTTGGACTCGAGACTCATCGCGAGGAGTCTGCGCCGTCGGAGGGGCGTGGCCAAGGGAGCTTTCCTGTGTCTCACGGTGCGGTTAGCCACACCGACCGCAGGCGAGTACCCGTATTGGCACATCCGTGCCGTTGGGCGACAATGGGTGCCAGATGGGGCAGCGAGTCTTGATCGTCGACGACCATGCCGGCTTTCGGGCCAGCGCCCGGCGCATGCTCGAATGCGACGGCTTCGAAGTCGTCGGTGAGGCGGCGGACGGGGCCGAGGCACTGGTCGCCGCGCGCGACTTGGTCCCTGACCTGGTGCTGGTCGATGTCGGGCTCCCCGACTGCGACGGGCGCGACCTGGCCGACGAGCTCGGCGCGAACGCCCACCTCGCGGTCGTGCTGATCTCGAGTCGCGACGACGTCGAGAGCGGCGGGGAGGCGCTCGGGTTCATCCCCAAGGACCGGCTCTCCGGCCGGGCGATCGCGGAGCTCCTGCCTTGAAGTCTCTGCGCACCGCGCTGATCGGGCTGGCGATCGCGGGAGTGCTGCTCGGGCTGCTGGTCCTCAAGGCCATCGCGTCCAGCGACCAAACCAACGACCCCGTGCTCGAGGGCGTCCTCGGCCTGGTCGTCGGCTGGTCGTTCATGGGCACCGGACTGTTTGCCTGGTACCGGCGGCCGGCGAACCGGATCGGGTCCCTGATGACCGCTGTCGGCTTCACCTGGCTCCTCAGCGGCCTCGTCTTCTCGGACGTCCCGGAGCTGTTCATCTTCGGATCGATGATCGGCTCGCTGCCGATCGTGATCCTTGTCCACATGGTGCTGTCGTTCCCCAGCGGCAGGCTCGAGGGGAGGCTCGCGAAGTGGATCGTGGGGATCGGCTACTTCATCACCGTCGTCGTCCTCCCGATCGCGCACCTGTTCCTCGACACGGCGAGCCTCGACGTCTGCGACTTCAACTGCCCGTCGAACCCGGTCCTGATCGAGAACAACCTGAGCCTCGCCGAGACGCTGTTCGACATCGCGAGCGCGGTCGGGGTCGTGGCGCTGAGCGCCACGCTGTGGCTCGCGGTGACGCGCTGGCGCCACGCCGACCATGAGACGCGCCGGTTGCTCGGCCCCACTCTCTGGGCAGCGCTGGCGACGCTCTTCGCGTTCGGCACCCTGCTCGCTTCCGGGCTCACGGGGCCCGACCCGTTCGAGGACGTCGTCTACCTGGTGGCGCTCTTCCCGTTGGCGATGGTTCCGTACGCGTTCCTCGCGGGGCTGCTGCGCTCGAAGCTCAGCGCGGCCGAGGAGGTGGCCGTGGAGAACGTCCGGCTCGACGCCGAGCTGCGTGCCCGCTACGACGAGCTTCGAGCCTCGCGCGCCCGCATCGTGAGCGCCGCCGACGACGCTCGCCGCAAGCTCGAGCGCGACCTCCACGACGGCGCCCAGCAGCGGCTGGTCGGGCTCGCGCTCTCACTGCGCCTGGCCCGCGACCGGATCGAGACCGACCCGGAACAGGCGACCGCGCTCCTCGACGAGGCCAGCACCGAGCTGGCCCTCGCCACCGACGAGCTCCGCGAGCTCGCACGGGGCATCCACCCCGCGATCCTGTCCGACCGCGGCCTCGATGCGGCGCTGAGCGCGCTCGCCAAACGCGCCCCGGTTGACATCCAGCTGCACACCTCGCTCGACGGCGAGATCCCTGAGCCGGTCGAGGCGGCCGCGTACTTCGTGGTGGCGGAGGCGCTCACCAACGTCGTCCGCCACTCCGGCGCGAGTGAAGCGGAGGTGAGCGTCGCGCGGCGCAACGGCGCGCTCCATGTTGAGGTGAGCGACGGCGGGCGCGGTGGCGCGGACCCTGGCGGCTCCGGCCTGCGCGGCCTCAACGATCGCGTGCAGGCCCTCGACGGCGAGCTCGAGGTCGAGAGCCACACCGGCACGGGAACCGCCGTGCACGCGCGAATCCCGATCGCGTAGCTCCGCGCGCTACCTTGGTCGGCGATGCGCGTCGTGATCGCCGAGGACTCCGTGCTGCTCCGCGAGGGGCTCGCCAGGCTGCTCGGCGAGAACGAGATCGACGTCGTCGGGCAGGCGGGTGACGGCGAGGAGCTGCTGCGCAAGGTCCGGGCGCACAAGCCGGACGTCGCGATCGTCGACGTGCGGATGCCACCCGACCACACCGACGAGGGCCTCCGCGCCGCCCGCCAGATCCGCGACGAGCTGCCGGCGACCGGCGTCCTCGTCCTCTCGCAGGACGTCGAGGAGACGTACGCGCGCGAGCTGATCGCCGAGGACGCAGCCGGGCTCGGTTACCTGCTCAAGGATCGCGTCGCCGACGTCGAGGGCTTCGTCGAGGCGGTGCGGCGCGTAGCCGGCGGCGGCTCCGCGCTCGACCCCCAGGTCGTCTCCACGATGCTCGGCCGGGCCGACGGAAGCGATCCGCTCGAGGTGCTGACGGAGCGCGAGCGCGAGGTCCTCGGGCTGATGGCCGAGGGCCGCTCGAACGCCGCGGTCGCCGAGCGGATGGTCGTCACCGAGCGCGCCGTCGAGAAGCACGTGACCTCGATCTTCGCGAAGCTCGACCTCCCGCCCACGCCCGACGACCACCGGCGCGTGCTGGCGGTCCTCCGGTTCCTCGACGCTTGACGTAACCGCCCGCCCGAGGGGTAGCGGGGAACGCGATGCCCCTCTACGGACAGGTCCCCGTCGCCTATCGCGCCGTCTTCCTCGCGGCTGGGCTGCTCGTGTTCGGCCTGCTGTTCCAGCAGCTGGTCACGCTGCTGGTGGCGATCCTCGTGACCGTGATCATTTCGCTGCCGATCACCGTCGTCGCCGACCGGCTCGAGGCCCGCGGGGTGCCGCGCTTCATCGG
Organism: uncultured bacterium; assembly: GCA_963753385.1. Taxonomy (GTDB): domain Bacteria; phylum Actinomycetota; class Thermoleophilia; order Solirubrobacterales; family 70-9; genus JALZKA01. The sequence continues at coordinate 553,724 of CAVWCC010000008.1, read as the reverse complement.
GGCATTCGCCGGGCTGTTCCTGGGCGTGGGCACCCTGGCCGCCGTCCTCGCCCTCGTGATCCCGCCGTTCATGGACCAGGCGGAGGAGTTCGTGGAGACGGTCCCCGAGACGGTCGAGGACCTCGAGGAGCTGGCAGGCGACCTGGTCGGCGCGAACCCGGCAGAGGTCGGAGACAGCGTCCAGGAGTTCCTGAAACGCTACGTGGAGGAGCCCGAGACCCTGATCGACCCCATCACCTCGATCGGGCTCAGCGTGGTCGGGGTGCTCGGGGCACTCGTCTTCATGCTGCTCACGGCCTTCTTCATCGCGGTCCGCCCGCAACCGCTGATCGACGGTTTCCTCTCGCTCTTCCCGCCGCAACGGCGCGACGCGGCGCGCAATCTGACCGAGCGGCTGCGCGACGCGTGGGTCGGCTGGCTCCAGGGCGTCTTCGTCGACATGCTGGTGACCGGGATCCTGCTCTACGTCGGGCCTGACGCTGATCGGACTCGATTTCGCGATCTTCTTCGCGGTCTTCTCGGCGTTGCTCGTCGTGATCCCGTACTTCGGGGCGATCCTGGGCGCGATCCCGGTGGTCCTTTTCGCCCTCGCCGACAGCCCGGGACCGCCCTGGCGGCCCTGATCGTCTACCTCGTCGTCCAGCAGATCGAGAGCAACATGATCATCCCGCTGGTGATGGCGCAGCGCGTGAAGCTCCACCCGGCGCTGATCGCGATCGGCGTCGTCCTCGTCGGCCAGCTCTTTGGCTTCGTCGGCCTGTTCGTCGCCGTCCCGATCCTGTCCGCGTTCGTGATCCTGGTCGACGAGCTGTGGGTGAAAGCCGCTGGAGGAGGCTACGCCCGAAGGCTCTCCAGATCCCGCCGCAGTTCCTTGAGCTCGTCCCGGATCCGTGCCGCCTCCTCGAACCGCAGCTCGTCCGCCGCGGCGAGCATCTCCTCCTCGAGCTCCACGATCAGCTTCTCGAGGTCCTCGGGGCTCGCGATCTCCTGATCGGCCCGCACCCGCCGCCGCGTTCGCGGCGAGGTCCGCGACTCCATCGAGAGGAACTCGGAGATCTCGGAGATCCCCTTCTGGACCGTCTCCGGCGTGATCCCGTGCTCGCGGTTGTAGGCGAGCTGGATCTCGCGCCGGCGGTCGGTCTCGGCGATCGCCACGCGCATCGCCTGGGTCTCCTTGTCCGCGTACATCAGCACCGTGCCCTTGACGTTGCGGGCGGCGCGGCCGATCGTCTGGATCAGGCTCGTCTCGCCGCGGAGGAACCCCTCCTTGTCGGCGTCGAGGATCGCGACCAGCGACACCTCCGGGAGGTCGAGCCCCTCGCGCAGCAGGTTGACGCCGACGAGGACGTCGTACTCGCCGAGGCGCAGGTCGCGGATGATCTGGATCCGCTCCAGGGTGTCGACCTCCGAATGGAGGTAGCGGACCCTGAAGCCGTGCTCGAGCAGGTAGCCGGTGAGGTCCTCCGCCATCTTCTTCGTCAGCGTGGTGACGAGCGTCCGCTCGCTGTCCTCGGCACGGCGGCGGACCTCGTTCATCAGGTCGTCCACCTGGTTCTTCGTCTCCCGCACCTCGACCTCGGGATCGACGATCCCGGTCGGACGGACGATCTGCTCGGCGATCCGGGCGGACTCCGAGCGCTCGAACTCGCCGGGCGTGGCGGAGACCATGACCAGCTGGTTGATCCGGTCGACGTACTCGTTGAACTTGAGCGGCCGGTTGTCGAAGGCGGACGGAAGCCGGAAGCCGTGGTCGACGAGCGACTTCTTGCGCGAGTGGTCGCCCTCGTACATCCCCCCGATCTGAGGGATCGTCTGATGCGACTCGTCGACGAAGCAGACGAAGTCGTCCGGGAAGTAGTCGAGCAGGGTGTGCGGCGGCGACCCCGGCTCGCGGCCATCGAAGATCCGCGAGTAGTTCTCGATGCCCGAGGCGAAGCCCAGCTCGCGGAGCATCTCCAGGTCGTACTCGGTCCGCTGCTGGAGCCGGTGCGCCTCGAGCAGCTTCCCGCGCTCCTCGAACCAAGCGACCCGCTCGTGGAGCTCCCGCTTGATCTCCTCGATCGCGCGATCCATCGCGTCGCGCTCGATCACGTAGTGGCTCGCAGGCCAGATGTCGACGTGCTCGAGGTCGGCGTCGAAGACCTCGCCGGTGAGCGGATCGAAATGCTGGATCGACTCGACCTCGTCACCGAACAGGGCGATCCGGTACGCCGACGCGGCGTACGCGGGCGCAGATCTCGAGCACCTCCCCCTTGGCGCGGAAGCTGCCCCGCACGAGCGTCGTGTCGTTGCGGTTGTAGCTCATCCCGACGAGCCGAGCGAAGACCTCGTCGCGGTCGATCTCCTCGCCACGGCGGAACAGCTGCATCGAGCGCTCGTAGACCTGCGGCGAGCCGATCCCGTAGATGCAGGAGACCGATGCGACGATGACCACGTCGCGCCGCGCGAGCAGCGCCGCCGTGGCCGCGTGGCGAAGCCGGTCGATCTCGTCGTTGATCGACGAATCCTTCTCGATGTAGAGGTCCTGGGCCGGGACGTAGGCCTCGGGCTGGTAGTAGTCGTAGTACGAGACGAAGTACTCGACCGCGTTGTCGGGGAAGAACTCGCGGAACTCGTTGCAGAGCTGCGCGGCGAGCGTCTTGTTGTGCGCGATGACGAGCGCCGGCCGCTGGATGCGCTCGATCGTCGCCGCCATCGTGAACGTCTTGCCGGTCCCGGTCGCGCCGAGCAGGGTGAGGTAGCGCTCGTCGGCCGCGAGGCCTTCCGTGAGCGACGCGATCGCCCTCGGCTGGTCGGCCGTGGGCGTATAGGCGGGGTTGAGCCTGAACTCGGGCACGACGACTCAATCTAGAGGGTGGCCCGGCCCGCAATCACGGGCCTGGCCGCCGTGGCCGTGTTAGATGCTCGTCCGCTTCTCGCAGCCGCTCGCGATGTCGTTTCCGGGGCCGCCGTCGCAGCGGTCCTTGTCCGGGCCGCCGTTCAGCTTGTCGGGCCCGGGGCCGCCGAACAGCCGGTCCTTGCCGGTGACGCCGGAGACGGTGTCGCTGCCCTTGCCGGCGCAGATCCGGTCGTTCCCGCCCTTGCCCTTCACGCGGTCGCTGCCCTCGAAGGTGACGATCACGTCCTTCTTCGGCGTGCCGACGAGGTCGTCGTCATCGGGACCGCCGGCGATCGTCGCGTGCTGCCCGTCGCACATCCCGGGGATCGGCGCCCAGTCGACGTTGCCGTCGAAGGTGCCGGAGTTGTTCCCGTACGGCGTCGCCGTGCCATCGTCGATGGCGGGCGAGAACTGGAGCTCGCCGGTTCCGAACGCGCCCCTGGTCCACGCGATCCGCTCGCCGTTCGGCGACCAGCCGCAGTCGTAGTCGGCGACGTTGGTGTCGGTCGGTGAGAGCTCGAACGGGTCACCGGCGCCGTTGACGCGTGCGACCATCACGTCGGCCGCCGGGGCGCCGAACGCGCCGAACGTGTAACAGAGGCGCTTGCCGTTCGGGGAGATCTCCGGCTGGAACTCGTTCGTCGCGGACATGAGCCCGAGGATCGGCTGCGCCGTGCCGCCGTCGGCCGGGTGGCGGTAGATGTCGGACTCGCTGGCCGCGGTGGTCCGGCGGGCGTAGTAGATGAACTCGCCGTCAGGCGACCACACGGGCGTCTCCTCCACGATCCCCGGGGTGTTGGTGAGGTTGGCCGGCGTACCGCTCCCGTCGGCGTTGGCGATCAGGATGTCCTTCTGCCCACTGCCGTTGGTGACCTCGCTCTCGTAGGCGATCTTCTCCCCGTCTGGCGAAAAGGTCGGGTGGTCCTCGAGGATGCAATTGCCTGACGGCTCGAAGATCGTGGTGCCGCCGATCCCCAGGCGGTCGTAGATGTAGAGGTCCTCGTCCTGCGTCGGAGTGCAGCCCGCGTCGGTGATGCGCACGGCGAAGATGATGGTGCGGGCATCGGCCGACCAGTTCGGGTGCCGGTGCTGGCCGGCGACGAAGTCCGTGGGGCCGAAGAGGGTGGTGTCGTTGGGCCCGTCGATGATGTAGATGTCCGCCTCGGCATCGCCGCCGGTATCGCGGCCGCTGACGAAGAGGATCTCCCCGTTGTTGCCGGGGAACACCGCGAGCGCCGTCGCGGGTAGAGATGCGAGCAGCGCGACTCCGATCGCCGCGATGATGAGCTTCCTGCGTGTCGCCACGGGATCCCCCCTTCGGGATCGTTGACCTTGTCCGGCCTCGGCTGCGGCGACCCTAGCCGATCGGCACGGGCCGGGCAAGCGGGCGATACCGTGCCCGCCATGACCGCTGCCCAGCGCGCCCTCGTCGCGTTCTTCACGTTCACGGGCGTCATGCACTTCGTGATCCCGAAGCAGTACGAGGCGACCGTGCCCGAGTACGTCCCGATCTCGCCCCGCGGCGCGGTCGTCTACTCGGGCTATGCGGAGATCGCGGGCGCGCTGGCGGTCATCCCGCCGGCCACTCGCGGCCTCGCGCGATGGTGGCTGATCGCGCTGCTCGTCGCGGTGTTCCCCGCGAACGTCCACATGGCCGTCAACCCCGAGCAGATCCGCGGGCTCGACCTGAACCGCATCCCGCGGTGGGCACTCTGGGCGCGCCTCCCGTTCCAGCCCCTGATGATCTGGTGGGTCTGGCGGGCGACCCGCTAGCCGAGGGCCTCGATCCAGTCCCAGGCGCGCCCGCACAGGGTCTCGGCGTCCGCGGTGGGCACGCGGACGAGCCGGGAGTCGGCCGCCTCCGCCCGGGTCAGGGCGATCGGGCCGGCCGGAAGGCCGCTGCCGCCGCTGCCGGGATGCAGGTCGGCCCCCGCGAGACGGAACTGAATGCGATGCTCGCCGGCCTCCAGCGGCACGTCGCCGAAGCTGACGTACTGGCCGAGGTTGTTCAGCTCGTGCCGGACCTCGGCGACCGCCTCGCCGTCCACGAGCAGCTCTGCCTCAGAGCGGACCGAGCCCCCGAGCCAGACCTCGTAATCGCCGGGGCGAGTGACCTGCACATCAGCCTGGATCGACGGGAGTGCGGGCTCCGAGAGCGGAGCCTGGATCGGTTTCGGCCTCGCCGCGGCCATGAGCGCGCGGGCGCCGCTCGCGAGCTCCTTGACGTCGGCGCAGCGTGGCTTCGCCACCGGATTCGATCGGGAGCCGAGCGCGAGCCGCCGCGGGACGGTGGCGAGACCGGCCGGCCGCTGCCACGCCTCGTAGAACGCGCCACGCCAGGCGAGCCGGTACGGGGACGGCGGGCGGCTCTGGGCCGGCGAGCGTCGGAGCACGAGGGTGCGGTAGACGCCGAGCGCTCTCGGGTTGAGCAGGTCGGTGTCGGTCGAGTGCCCCTTCTCGACCTCGCCGCCGCCGGCAAGCGGGATCGTCCGGCGACGCAGCTCCGAAACGCCCTCGGGATCGGCGTCACGCAGGAAGTGGCGGGCGCCGTACGGCGAGTACTCCGTCATCAGCGTCGGCCCCTCCCCCGCGATCTCCTCGCCGATCGCCTCCAGCTCGGCGAGCTGCTCGCGCGGTGCCAGGCTCACATCGCGATAAGCCAGCGCGTTCGACCAGATGACCCCCGCGCCGATCAGCATGCCGGCGACGATCCCGAGCCAGGGACGCGTGGTCGCGCCGAGCGTGGTCGCGCCGAGGAGCGTGGCGAAGAGGACGACCGGCGACACCGTCGCGAGCGCCTTCCCGTCAACCCACGGCGACCCGCCCACGAGCAGGATCACGCCACCGACGAGGCCGGCGGTGATCAGCGCGAGCGCGCCGATCGCACGCCGGCGCCATGCCTCGGCGACGCCGAGCACGGCCAGGGCGAGTGCCACCGCGATCAGGACGTACGCGAGCGTTTCCGCGCTCGGCGGCAGGCGGAAGTCGCCGGCCGGCCAGATCCCCGCGACCTGGAGCGGGTCAAGCGGCTCGAGCAGGTTGCCGATGGCGTTGTCGTCGTCGAGCGGGGACGAGGTCGGTGGGAGCAGCCCGCCGGGCAGGATCACCGGGAGCGCGAGGAAGCCGATGGCGAGCGCAAACGCCGCCGCGCGTCCCGCCATGGCGCGCACCGGTAGCTCGCGGCCAAGCGCCCAGCCGCCCACGAGCAGCATCGGGGCGAGCCACACGGCGCCGCCCCCGCTCAGGACCCCGATTACGGCCCCGCTCACGACCGCCGGCGCGACGAGCCGGGTCGGCTCCCCGGGTCGGCCGACCGCGTGCGCCACCAAGGCCGCCGCGGTGGCGATGAGCCCGGCGGCGGCCAGCTCCTTCACGCCGCCCCACAGGTAGTAGCCGAAGAGCAGGGCGGGCTGCGCCGCCAGGGCCGCGATCGCGGCCCGGGCGCCCGGCGATCGCACGAACGGGGCGGCGAGCGACCACACGGCCAGCGCGATGAGGAGAGCGAACACCGCCATGTAGGGCTGGATCAGCCAGGCGGGGTCGGTGCCGAGGAGCTCGGCGCCGATCCCGAGCGGGATGAAGACGCCGACCGGGTACCCGTCGCCGATGTTGATCGCGACGACCGCTTCGTGCGTCGACGGCGCGAGGCCATCGAGATCGCGGCCGTTCGCCATCACCTGATCGGTGAACGCCAGCCACGTGGCGGTGTCGTCCAGCTTGATGTAGCCCGCGAGCGTCGCATCCCCCGATAGCACGATCGGCGCCGCGTACACCGCGAGGACCACGCCGAGCGCGGCGATCAGGGCGGGCGGGGGCGGAGCGGGCGTCCGGTCAGCGCGGCGAGAGCGAGCCCGGCGACCGTGACGACCACGACCGCAGGTGTCGCCAGGAAGGCGGTGGCGTCCGAGAGCGTCAGGAACTGGCCGACGACGATGATCGTCGCGAGGCCGAGCCCCGGCAGCAGGGCGCCCGGCGCACGCGACCCCACAAGCGCCTCGACCGCGAGGCCACAGCCGAGGCAGAGCACGGCCAGGAGCACCGGCAGCGCGACCCAGCTAAGCAGCAAGTCCATCGCGGCGGAACCGTGTCAGGCCTCGAGCGCAGTGAGCGCCGTCAGTCCAGGCCGAGCTCTTCGGCGCGGTTCTCCCGGTACTGCTCGCGGAGGTCGAGGACGCTCTCCACGTACGCCCGCGTCTCCGGAAACGGGATGTCGTCGAGCTCCAGATCGCTGCCGCCCCACGCCGCCGCGTTCTCTGGCCCGCCGTTGTACCCGGCCAGCGCGGCGACCTCGTTGCCGCCGAAGCGGTCGAGCAGATGGTTCAGGTAGAAGGTTCCGTAGCGAATGTTGAGGTCCGGGTTCGCGAGGTCCTCGTACACGAACGTCTCGCCCCCCGACAGGGTCTCGATCGTGTCGGCGGTCTCCGGCGTGATCTGCATCAGGCCGCGGGCGCCGGCCTCGGAGGTCTGATCCTCAAAGTCCGATTCCTGCTTGATCACCGCGGCGATCAGGGCAGCGTCGATGTCGAAACGCTCGGCCTGTTGGCGGATGATGTCCTCGTGGCGGAGGGGCAACGTGACCTCCTCGATCGCCTCGTCGAGGTCGATGCGGCTGATCACGAACGCGATCCCGGCCGCGACCAGCAACCCCAACCCGATGCGTCGCGCGGTCATCCCTGCTCCCCTGCTGCGAGGAGGCGTGGCCAGAGCCCGCGGAGCGCGGCCTCCAGGTCCCCGAGATCGCCGTCGTTGCGTACGACGAACGTCGCCCGCGCGGCCTTCTCGTCCTCGGTGAGCTGACGGCCGGAGCGTCCCTCCAGGCCGGCGGTGCCGCGCTCTCCGGCCCAGCGCTCCCGGCGCTCGTCGCCGGCGACGACCACCAGCGTCGCATCGAAGAACGGCTCCATGCCCGCCTCGAAGAGCAACGGGACCTCGACCACCGCAAGCTCGGTGCCCGCGTTCAGCTGCTCGCGCCAGCTGACAACCCGCTCACCCACGAGCGGGTGCAGCACCGATTCCAGCCAGCGGAGCTCGTCGGGGTCCGCGAAGACGATCTCCCCGATCCTGGCGCGGTCGACGTGGCCGCTGTCGGAGACCTCGGGGCCCCAGCGCTCGACCAGCCTGGCGAGCGTCGCCGGCTCGTCGAGCAGCTCGTGGGTCACCGCGTCGGTCGACAGGGTGGCGGCGCCGAGGCGTCCCAGCGCGGCCAGCGCCTCTGACTTGCCGGACGCGATCGCCCCGGAGAGTCCGATGAAGACGGGCGCCGTCACGGCGCCCCCGTCAAGCTTCGTCGGCGGGCGGGGTTTCCTCGGCCGGGTCCGCCGCCGCTTCCTCGGCAGCCGGCGCGTCCGTGAAGACCTCTTCCGAGAGATCGAGGTCGGGAACGTCGGCGCCGCCCGGGACCGCCGGCTCCTCCGTCTCGGCCGCGGCCGCGGTCTCCTCGCGGGCCTGCTGAGCCTGCTGCTTCAGCTCATCGGGGATCAGGTCGCTGAAGGCGGTGTTGCCAGTCTCGGCGCGCTTGATCGAGAGCGAGATGCGGCGGCGCTCCTCGTCGATCTCGAGGATCCGCACCCACTTCTCCTCGCCCGGGGTGACGACCTCGCCGGGGGTCTCGACGTGGTGCTCGGCGAGCTCCGAGATATGGACGAGGCCCTCGACGCCGGGCACGATCTCGATGAAGGCGCCGAACGCGACGACCTTGGTGACCTTGCCCTCGAGGACGTCACCGGGCTTGTACTCGTTGAGCACCTTCTGCCACGGGTCCTCCTGGGTCTGCTTGAGGCCGAGGGAGATCCGCTGCCGGTCGCGGTCGATGTCGAGCACCTTGACACGGACGTCCTGGCCGATCTCGAGCACCTCGGACGGGTGGTTCACGTGGCTCCAGGAGAGCTCCGAGATGTGGATCAGGCCGTCGATGCCCTCCAGGTCGACGAACGCGCCGAAGTCGACGATGTTCGAGATCTTGCCCTCGACGATCTGGCCTGGCTGCAGGCGCTCCAGGATCTGCTCGCGGACCTCCTTGCGCTCCTCCTCGAGGACGGCGCGGCGCGAGAGCACGACGTTGTTCCGGCTGCGGTTCAGCTCGATCACCTTGCACTCGAGCGTCTGGCCCTTGAACTCGTCGAGGTTGTGCACGCGGCGGATGTCGACCAGCGAAGCCGGGAGGAAGCCGCGGACGCCGAGGTCGAGGATCAGGCCGCCCTTGACCACCTCGATCACCGTACCCTCGACCGGCTCGCCGGTCTCGGCCGCGGCCTCGATCTTGCGCCACGCCTTCTCGAAGCGGGCTCGCTTCTTGGAGAGGATCAGGCGACCCTCCTGGTCCTCCTTGGTCAGGACCAGGGCGTCCACCTGCTCGCCCAGGGAAACCTCTTCGGCCGGATCCACCGAGCGGCGGATCGAGAGCTCGTGGGAGGGGATGACGCCCTCCGACTTGTAGCCGATGTCGACGAGGACCTCGTCCTTGTCGATGCGCACGACCTCGCCGCTCACGACCTCCCCCTCCTCGAAGGGCTTGATCGTCGCCGCGTAGTTGGGCACGAGCTTGCCGTCGACCTCGATCATGAGGTCGTTCGTGGGTGGCGCCGGGGGCGCCTCCGTGGCAGGCTCGGTCAACGTCTCCGTCGGGGACACGGCCGCTCAGTATGACAAGTGCCCCCTGACAAATTGGCTCGGGTACCCTCGCCGAGTGCCGGTACGTGCAACGAAGCGCGGGGATGAGCGCACGGCGCTCGGCGGTGACTACGACGTGGTCGTCTGCGGCGCGAGCTTCGCGGGCCTCGCCGTTGCCAGGGAGCTGGCCGGGTCCGACGCCCGCGTCCTGGTCATCGACCGCTACGAGATCGGTGAGCGGCAGACCTCCGCATGCGCCGCGCCGACCGAGTGGCTCCTCAACCTGGGGCTCGAGGCGTCGATGCGCCAGACGTTCAGCGACCTCGTCGTCCACACCCCGCACACCACCGTGCGGATGGGGCTGCCTTGGACCTTCTCGACGTTCGACTACCGGGAGCTCTGCCATCTGCTCTGGGAGCAGTGCGACGCGGAGTTCGAGACGGCGAAGGTGGAGAGCACGCAGCATGCAGCGCGCAGCACGCAGATTGGCGTTGTCACCGACCGCGGGATCGTTTCGGCTCCGCTCGTGGTCGATGCGCTGGGCTGGAAGCGGGTCCTGGCGGGGAACGCGTACCAGCCTCCCGATGCACCGCTCTCGCGCGGGCTCGAGGTGCATCCGTGGGGCGCGTCGGACGAGCTCGAGATCTGGATCGACCGCGACTACGTGCCGGCCGGCTACGGCTGGAGCTTCCCGGCCCGTGACGAGGTGCGCGTTGGCGTCGGATCGTTCGACCCGAGGCACCATGTCAAGGAGCCAACCGTCCGCCTCGCCGGCGACCTCGACCTCGAGGCCGTGCGCTACCAGGGCAACTGGATCCCGCACCGCCTTCGCCCGGCAACCGAGGGCGACGTGTTCTTCGCCGGCGACTCCGCCGGGCACTGCCTGCCGCTGACCGCCGAGGGGATCAGGACGGCCCTCTACTTCGGCATCGCCTGCGGGCGCGAGCTGCGACGGGTCGTCGAGGGCCGGGCCTCCCGCGAGACCGCGCTCCGCCGCTACCACGCATTCTCGGCGGGCCACGAATGGCAGTTCAAGTGGATGCTGAACACCCAGCGCGCGGTGCCCCGGGTGCCGCCGCGGCTGCTCGCCGCGACGCTTCGCTGGCCGCTGTCTTCCGACGCGTTCGTGCGCTGGTCGTTCACGCACTACCTGCGGATCGCCCACCCGTCGTTCGCGCTCGGCGGACCGGCACGCGTGACATCCGCTCCGGCGCTGGAGGCCGTCGCCTAGCGCACGATCAGGTACGTGCCCGCGAGCAGGAGCACGACCCCGGCCACCCGCTCCCAGGTGATCGGCGTCTCCTCCAGGCCGAGCACGCCGAGCCGGTCGAGCACGATCGAGAGCGTGAGCTGGCCCGTAATCGTGGCGGCGGCGACGCCGCCGGCGCCGATCTCCTTGACCACGATCAGCGCGGTCAGCACGTAGGCGGCGCCCAGAACCCCGCCGAGCAGGTAGTACCAGCGGACGTCGAAGGTGTGCGCGAGGCCACCCGCCTCGCCGGCGATGACGACGAGCCCGGCGAGGAGCAGGGTGCCGACGACGAACGAGACGAGCGCGGCCGCGAGGCTGCCGGTCGCCTTGCCGAGCCCGGCGTTGACCGCCGGCTGGGCGGCGATCAGGCCGCCGACCGCCGCCATCAGAAGCACCGCCAACCCTCGGTCCATCCGGGCGATGCTACGAGACGCGCGCGGCGTGATCTTTCGTTCCGCTTCGGTTTTATCCTGATGGGACCGGTGTCGCTAACGGGCGTTGGGTCACCGGCCGAGGGATTCAAGGACGAGAGATGGCCGAACGAAGTCGCAGGATGATCGTGGCGAGGACCGCGCTCAGGCTGCAGCCCGACTCGCGCCTGGTGACGCTGGCGCGCGAGGGCCACGCCGCGGCGTTCGAGGAGATCGTCCGCCGTTATCGCCCCCACCTGGTCGCATTCGCCGCCACGATCGTGCCCGGGGACAGGGCCGAGGACGTGGTCCAGGACTCGCTCGCCCGCGCGCACGAGGCGCTGCTGCGCGACGAGGCGGACATCGCCCTGAAGCCCTGGCTGTTCACGATCGTCCGCAACCGGTCCCTCAACTCGCTGCGCGACGAGCCCCGCCACGAGCGGCTCGACGAGGACTACGACGGCGTGCCGCAACCGCCGCTCGTGATCGAGCGCCGAGCCGAGCTCGCGAAGCTGGTCGCCGGCATCCAGGCGCTGCCCGAGGCCCAGCGGGAGGCGCTCGTAAAGCGCGAGCTCGAGGGCCGGGGACACGGTGAGATCGCGAGCCAGATGGACATCACGCCGGGCGCAGTCCGCCAGCTCATCTTCAGGGCGAGGACCGCGCTGCGCGACGGACTCGGCCTGCTACTGCCGGTGCCGCTGCTGCGCGGGATCATCGAGGGCGGCGGCACGCAGGCGGCAGCGATCGGCTCCGGAGCAGCCGCCGGTGCCGGGGGCGCGATCGCGTTCAAGGCTGGCATGGTGACCCTGATCAGCGGGATCGCAATCGGTGGTGGCCTTGCGCTCGATCATGGCGACGACCGTCGCGACGGGCCCGAAACCGCTGTCGCCTCCGGGCCTGAGCGCGAGAGCCGGTCCGGGACGGGCGAGAAGCCGGGCACACCGGAGCTTGACCGCCACGGCGGTGGCGACGACAACTCCGGTCCGGGCAGCTCGAGCTCGGGGCCGGGGCCCGGGGACGATGAGGACGGTGAAGGGGACGATCGAAGTGGCCCAGGAGGCGGGGACGAGCACGAAGACCACAGCGGCCACGGGGACGGCCATGACGACGAGCCGGAGGAAGACGACAACTCAGGTTCGGGCGGCGGCGGTGGTAACTCCGGACCAGGAGGAGGCGAGGAGGAGCCCGACATGCAGGAGGAGCCGGACGAGCCGGAAGAGCCTGAGGACGAAGAGGACCACTCGGGACCGGGAGGCGGTTCTACTTAACCTCGAGCCAGTCGCGGCCGACGCCGGTGTCGACGGTCAGGGGCGGATCCGTCTCGAAGGCCTTGGTCATCTCGGTGGTGACGATTTCCGTGGCCGCCTCCATCTCGGCCTCGGGCCCCTCGAACAGCAGCTCGTCGTGGATCTGGAGGATCAGGCGCGTTGAGAGGCCCGCATCCGCCAGGGCGCGGTGGCAGCGGACCATCGCGAGCTTGATGATGTCGGCCGCAGTGCCCTGGATCACGGTGTTGACGGCGAGCCGCTCCCCCAGCGAGCGGCGCTGGCGCTGGTTCGACCGGAGCTCCGGGATCCGCCGGCGACGGCCCATCAGGGTCTTGACGAACCCGTCGTCCTCCGCCTTCGCGATCGTCTCGTCGATGAACCGGCGCACCGCCGGGAACCGCTCGAAGTAGCGCTCGATGTAGGTGCGGGCCTCCTCGCGCGAGATCTGCAGCCGGTCCGCGAGGCCGAAGTCGGTCAGGCCGTAGGCGATGCCGTAGTTGACCATCTTCGCCTTCGAGCGCTCGGCCGGTGTGATCGCGTTGGGGTCGGCCCCGATGATCCCCGCGGCGGTAGCGCTGTGAACATCCTCGCCCGAGGCGAAGATCTCGCGCAGCACATCCTCGCCGGCGACGGAGGCGAGCACCCGCAGCTCGACCTGGTTGTAGTCCGCCGAGAGCAGGCGGTTGCCCTCGGCGGCGACGAAGCACGAGCGGACCGGCCGGCCCACTTCCGAGCGGATCGGGATGTTCTGGAGGTTCGGGTTGGTGCTCGACAGGCGGCCGGTGGCGGCGGTGACCTGGCTGAACTCGGTGTGGATGCGCCCCGTCTCGGGGTCGATGTACTCGGGCAACGTGTCGAGGTACGTGTTCTTGAGCTTCGTGAGCTCTCGCCACTGCTCGACCGCCGGCACGATCGGGTGCTCGTCGCGGATCTGCGAGAGGACCCGGGCGTCGGTCGAGAACCCGGTCTTCCCACGCCGCTTGCGGGTCAGGCCGAGGTCGACGAACAGGACGTCGCCCAGCTGCTGCGGGGAGCCGATCGTGAACTCCCGACCCGCCGCCTCGTAGATCTCGGCCTCGAGCTCGGCGATCCGCTCCTCAAGCCCCTCGCCGATCGCCGCCAGGCGCTTCGTGTCCAGGCCGAGGCCCTGGCGCTCCATCGCGACGAGGATCTCGACGAGCGGCAGCTCGACCTCGCGCATCACGCGCTCGAGCCCGAACTGGGCGAGCTGCTCGCGCTGCCGCTCGGCGAGCTCCCAGGCGAGCCGGGCGGTCGCCGCAGGGTCGGCAGGACCGGCGTCCTCGCCGAGCTCCAATTGATCGCCCTTCTGCGGAGCGTCGGTGCGTACCGCGATGCCGGCGTCCGCCGCAAGCTCTTCGAGCACGTACGTCCGCCGCGCCGGATCGACCAGGTAGGCGCCAATCATCGTGTCGTGGTCGATCTCGAGGGCGCCCGTCCCGGCGATTGCCAGCAGGCCGTGACGCCCGTGGCCGCCGAGTGACTTCACATCGTGGGCGACGATCGGCCGGCCCTTCAGGTCGTGGGCAAGCGCCGCGAGGTCCGCCGCCTCGCCGGTCACGGCGCGCTCGCCGTCCGTCGCCGCCCAGCTCCCGCCAGCGATTGACAGCGCGATCGGGCCGTCGGCGAGGTCGGCGGGTGCCCCCGGCGTCGCCGACACCTCGATCGTCTCGTCCACGGTCCGGCGCGGCAGATCGCCCTCGTACTCCTCCTCGAGCCGCTGGATCACCGCGCGGAGCTCGAACTCGGCGGCGAAGTCGCGAAGCCGCGAGAGATCCGGACCAGACGAGCCGTCGTCGAGGACCTCGTCGGGGACCTCGACGTCCAGCTTCATCGTCGCGAGCTGCTTCGACACCCGGGCATCGTCCGCGTGCTCGGTCAGGTTCTCCTTGCGCTTCGCTCCGGAGATCTCGTCGACCGACTCGAGGACCTTCTCGAGCGAGCCGAAGCGCTGAAGCAGCTGCGCCGCGGTCTTGTCGCCGATGCCCGGGACGCCGGGGATGTTGTCCGAGGTGTCGCCCTTGAGGCCGATCAGGTCGGGGACGAGCTCGGGCGGAACGCCATAACGCTCGACGACGCCCTCGGAGTCGTAGACCTTGGTGTCCGTGACGCCGCGTGACGTCGTCATCACGCGGACCCCGTCGCCGACCAGCTGGTAGACGTCGCGATCGCCCGAGACGATCATCACCGGCGTCCCCTCCTCGCGCGCGCGCCGCGTGAGGGTGGCGATGACGTCGTCAGCCTCGTAGCCCTCGACCTCGACGTTGGCGAAGCCGAACGCCTCGGCCAGCGGCGCCAGGTGCGGCCACTGCTCGCGGAGCAGGTCGGGGCGCGACCGGCGGCCGGCCTTGTACTCCGGGTATTCCGTCTCGCGCCCCGACATCCCACGATCCCAAGCCACGATCACCGTCCCCGGCCGGTAGTCGATCAGGAGCTTGGCCATCATCGAGGCGAAGCCGTAGATCGCGTTCGTCGGGCGCCCGTCCGCGGTCGCGATCGACTCCGGGAGGGCGAAGAACGCCCGATAGGCGAGCGAGTTGCCGTCGATCAGGAAGATCTCGCCGTCGACCGGCTTGGGCTTCGTTTCGGCCACGATCCGATCATATGGACGGCGCGGGCGTCAGCCGGAGCGCCGGACCTGGCAGCTCGCGTCGATGCGCAGAAGGCGCGCGATCCGGTCCCGGTTGTCCGCCACCAGCCGGTATGCGCGGTCCGTGATCCCGGGGAACGCGCGGAATAGGAACGCGAGCGGCCGCCCGCCGGGCAGCAGCGACGCGAGCGGGGCGGCGGCGTCCCCAGCGGAGCGGACCTCGCCCGATGGATCGACCAGGTGCCAGGACTCGAGCCAGCGATCGCGGGGCACGCCGGAAAGGAGGCGCTCGCCCTCCTCGCTTTGGATCGGCAGCGGCCGCAGTCGACGGTGGCGGTCCCAGGCCAGGATCTTGTCCAGGCTCCACCTGCAGAATCCGCAGTCCTCGTCGTAGAGGACGACAGCCTGTGCCTCGGGGGGCGATGCCATGGCCCATATATTCCCCGGCCCATGGCCGCGCCCTCAGTCTCCGCCCAGTTCTCAGTGACCGTGCGGGTCGAGCTCGACGCTCGGCAGGAGCCGCTCGGCAAGCTCACCGCGCAGATCGCCGAGGCCGGCGGCGCGCTCCAGGGGGTCGACCTCGTCCCGGGCGCCGGAACCGAGGGCAAGCGCGTGCGGGAGTTCACGATCGACGCGCGCGACCAGGCCCACTGGGAGCAGATCCTGCGCGCGATCGGCTCGACCCGCGGCGCGCGCGTCCTCGATTACGTCGACCGGACGATGGCGATGCACCGCGGGGGCAAGATCGAGCAGCACAACAAGTACCCGCTGAAGACGCGCGACGACCTGTCGATGGCCTACACGCCGGGAGTCGCGCGCGTCTGTCAGGAGATCCACGCCGATCGCCAGAAGGCGTTCGATTTCACGATCAAGAAGAACACCGTGGCCGTCGTCTCCGACGGCTCCGCGGTGCTCGGCCTGGGCGACATCGGCCCGGAGGCGGCGATGCCGGTGATGGAGGGCAAGGCGATGCTGTTCAAGGAGTTCGCGGGCGTCGACGCGTTCCCGATCTGCCTCGACACCAACGACCCCGACCGGATCGTCGAGGCGGTCCGCCTGATCGCCCCGACGTTCGGCGGCATCAACCTCGAGGATATCTCGGCGCCGCGCTGCTTCTACATCGAGGAGCGGCTGAAGGAAGAGCTCGACATCCCGGTCTTCCACGATGACCAGCACGGGACCGCCGTGGTGACGATGGCCGCGCTGTTCAACGCGCTGAAGATCGTCGGCAAGCCGATCGAGAGCCTTCGGGTCCTCGTGGTCGGGCTCGGCGCCGCGGGAGTGGCGGTGACGAAGATGATGCTCGCGACCGGGGTCGTCGACGTGATCGGCTGCGACCGGCGCGGAGCGCTGTCGACCGAGCGCTCGGATTATCAGTCGGGCGAGATGACCGAGATCAAGCGCTGGTACGCCGAGAGCTCCAATCCGGACCGCCTCCAGGGGCAGCCGGACGAGGTGATCGACGGCTGCGACGTGTTCATCGGCGTGTCCGGGCCGGGGATCATCCAGGCGGAGTCGCTGGCGCGGATGAACGAGGACGCCATCGTCTTCGCGATGGCCAACCCGACCCCCGAGGTCATGCCCGAGGAGGCCGAGCCGCACGTCCGCATCATGGCCACGGGTCGCTCCGACTACCCGAACCAGATCAACAACGTGCTCTGCTTCCCAGGCGTCTTCCGGGGCGCGCTCGACGCCGGCGCGGCCCGGATCACGGAGCCGATGAAGCTGGCTGCGGCCAAGGGGATCGCCGAGGTCGTGGCCGAGGAGGACCTCTCCGAGGACTACATCGTCCCCTCGGTCTTCGATCGCGACGTCGCGCCGGCCGTGGCGAAGGCGGTGGTCGAGGAGGCGCGGCGCGAGGGCATCGCCCGCGTGTCCGAGGAAACCGGCACCTTCTCGACCCTGGAGTAGGGCGGGGAGGCGGGCGAGATGCGGATCCTAGTCACCGGCGCCAGCGGGATGATCGGTCGCGCAACCTGCGATGCGCTGCTTGCCCGGGGCGACGAGGTCGTCGGCCTGAGCCGCGATGCCGAGCGCGCTCGCCGGACCAATCCCGCGGCCAGCTGGCACTCCTGGCAGCCCGCGACCGAGCGGCCGCCGGCGGCCGCCCTCCAGGGGGTGGATGCGGTGCTCAACCTCATCGGCGAGAACATCAACCAGCGACTCACCGCGAGCGCCAAGGAGCGGATCCGAGATAGCCGCGTGCGCGCGACGAAGAACCTGGTGGACGGCATGCTGGCCGCGGACCGGACGCCCGGCGTGCTGGTGAGCCAGTGCGCCGTCGGGCGCTACGGCGACCGCGGCGAGGCGATCGTCGACGAGTCGACGCCTCCCGCCGAGGACTGGACCGGCCGCCTGTGCGCGGACTGGGAAGCTGCGGCGCTGGATGCGGCGAGCGAGGAGCTTCGGGTGACCGTCCTTCGCAGCGCCCCGGTGCTGGACCCGGAGGGTGGCCTCCTGAAGCAGCTCCTCCTCCCGTTCAAGCTCGGGGTCGGCGGGCCGCTCGCGGGCGGCGCCCAGTACATGCCGTGGATCCACCGCGACGACGAGGTCGCCCTGTTCCTCTGGGCGCTCGACTCGAGTCAGGTCAACGGCGCCATCAACGCGGGCTCCCCCAATCCGGTCACGAACCGCGAGTTCTCGAAGGCACTGGGGCGGGTCCTCCGCCGGCCCGCGATCGCGCCCGTACCTCGCGCCGCGTTGGTGGCGATGCGCGGCGAGGAGCTGACCGAGCAGATCCTGGGGAGCCTGCGCGTCGTCCCCCGCCGGGCGCTCGACCTAGGCTTCAGCTTCCGGTTCGCGGACATCGAGCCGGCGCTCCGCGACCTGCTGCGCAGCTGATCATGAGACCGGCTCGAACTCACCGGTATCGGTGATCCGGTAGCGCCCGAGCGGCGAGTCGCGCTCGGTCCCGTCGAAGTAGGCGTCGATCACGGACCCACGCTCGGCGGGATCGGGCGCTCGGTCGATCGCCGCGAGGACCGAGGCCATCGCCTCGTAGCCGAGCTCGCCGAAGTCCGACGAGCCCGGCCGCTCACCGGGCTCGTAGGTTGGGGCGAGCTGTGCGAACGTCCGCTCCCCCGTTCCCTGCACCTCGGTCGGCACTTCGTCGTTGTAGACCTCGTCACGCACCAGGTCGCTGGCGCCGCTGCCGGGCGCAACCTGGAGGATCCCCGCCGAGTTCGTAATCGGAACGGACGTGCGGCTCGCCCCCGAATCGAGCTCGCCGATGTACGCGATCGTGGTCGAATCCTCCGTCGCGGTCCGTGCGTTGTGGGCCGCCGTGACCGGATCGAAGCGCGTTTCGTTGCGGCCAGCCACGTCGAGGTACTCGGCGACGACTTGGAAGCCGCCCGCCTCACCGCCCGCTTCGTCGAGCGCGCGACGGGCGCCGTCGGCTACCTCCTGGCCGTCTGCGCGTCCCGGCCCGGTCAGGGGCGCGCTGACATAGATCGTGAGCGTGGCCTCACCGGGCTCGGCCTCGCCCTGGGCGTCGCAACCCGCCGCCGAGGCGGCTAGCGCGAGCACCGCCGCTGCGGTCACGGCTCGCATCACGGCTCCTAGCCGAAGAAGACCTCGGCCTCGCGGTAAAGCGACTCCGGGACGACCTTCAGCTCGGCGGTGGCCTCGGCCAGCTCCGCGAGCACGATGTCCGTGGCGCGGAGCGCCGTCATCTTGCCCCACGCGGCCTCGTTCGCGGCGTCGATCGCATGCAGTCCGAAGCGGGTCGCCAGGACCCGGTCGAAGGCCGTCGGTGTGCCGCCCCGCTGGACGTGGCCGAGGACCGTGGCGCGCGCCTCGTGGCCGGTCCGCTGCTCGATCTCGGCCTCCAGCCATTGGCCGATCCCTCCGAGCCGGACGTGCCCGAAGGCGTCGGTGGGCGCGTCCTCGGGCACCGGCATCCCACCCTCGGGCTCGGCGCCCTCGGAGACGACGACGATCGGCGCGTACTGGCTCTCGAAGCGCGTGTTGATGTGCTCGCAGACCCGGTCGAGGTCGAAGGGGTGCTCGGGGATGAGGATCACGTTCGCCCCGCCCGCGAGGCCCGCGTGCAGGGCGATCCAGCCGGCGTGCCGGCCCATCACCTCGACGATCAGCGTCCGCTTGTGGCTCTCCGCGGTCGTGTGGAGCCGGTCGATCGACCCCATCGCGATGTTCACCGCGGTGTCGAAGCCGAAGGTGTAGTCCGTGGCCCCGAGGTCGTTGTCGATCGTCTTCGGGACGCCGACGACGTTGATGCCCGCCTCGCCCAGCTTCGCGGCCACCCCGAGGGTGTCCTCGCCGCCGATCGCGATCAGGCCATCGACGCCGTCGCGTTCGAGCGTTGCCGAGATCCGGTCGATCCCGCCCTCCTGCTTGATCGGGTTCGTCCGCGACGAGCCCAGGATCGTGCCGCCACGGGGAAGGATGCCCCGCACCTCGGGGACCCCGAGCGGCCGGCCATCGCCCTCGAGCGGGCCGCGCCATCCGTCCCGGTAGCCGATGAACTCGTGCCCGTAGACGCCAGCGCCCTTCCGTACGATCGCCCGGATCACCGCGTTCAGGCCCGGGCAGTCGCCGCCCCCGGTGAGCACTCCGAGTCGCATCGGCGCCGAATCTAACTGGTCAGCGCGTCGAGCCTCGATTCGAAGAACTCAGATGCGGCCGCCTCCGGATCGCGTGCCGTGAGCAGCTCCCGATATGGCTTCTCGGCGCCCGCGAACGCCGTTGCGTCCCAGAGGTCGCCCTCCGGGCGGGCCGTCCACGGCGCCACGTAAAGGTAGGGCTCCGGGTGCTCGTCGTCGCCCGGCGACGCCCCGTAGGCCGCCCGCTGGCCGCTCTCCTCGGAGCCGAGCTCGGTCGCCACGTCGAAGTGCTCCGGCCAGAGCTGAACCCAGCCGGGCTCGAGCTCGTCCGCGGCGGTTACCCGCAGCGCCGCGAGGACGAGCGTCCCGAAGCAGAACCAGTCCCCCAGGAAGCGCGCGGATGAGAGCTGGAGAGGAAGGGGGTCGTCGGGCAGCAGGTGCGTGTCGACCAGGTCGCCGACCAGCTTCCCGGTGGCCCTGAGGCTCACGAGCTCGGCCCGACGCTCGGCCCCGTCGCACGCGTCCACCAGCTCGACCCCGTCCACCCGGACGACCCGGTCGCCGCGATCGTCTGCGAACGGTGGGGTTCCGAAACCCCCCGGGTACCAGCGCAGCGCGATCTCGTTCCCGGTCGCCCGCTGCCGCGCCGGGGAGACGACCTTCTCGGCGACGCTGTGCAGCGCCGATCGCGCGGCCTCGACATCCGCCGGCGCGTCCGACAGGCGGCCGATCTGAGCCCACGTCCCCTGCGCATCCGCGAGGAGCAACGCAGGATCCGGATGCGGCGTGGGCACGTCGAG
Source organism: uncultured bacterium (assembly GCA_963753385.1). Taxonomy (GTDB): domain Bacteria; phylum Actinomycetota; class Thermoleophilia; order Solirubrobacterales; family 70-9; genus JALZKA01. The sequence continues at coordinate 533,334 of CAVWCC010000008.1, read as the reverse complement.
CCGGATCTAGGCCCGTAGACGCTCGAGCATCGGCTGTGCCCAGCGGTCGAGCACGCCGTTGAAGATCACGAACAGGTAGATCAGCGCCGCGATAGTCCCGCCGAGCGAGAACGCGTACGCGATCACGGCCAGGATGATCCCGACGACGTTGAAGACCATCAGTCGCATCGGCGGCAGATTATCCGACGGGCGAGCGGCTCATCGCTGCCCGGGCGCCGGCGATGAAGTCGGCAACCGCGATCGCAGCCTCTCTTCGGTCGCCGGCCTCGGCCACCGCCCGCACGAGGCGCGACCCGACGATCACGCCGTCGGCCACCCGGCCGACCTCCACGGCCTGTTCGGCCGTGCCGATCCCGAAGCCGACCGCGACCGGAACCGACGCGTCCGCCTCGGTCGCCGAGACGAGCTCCGCGAGCTCGGCGGGCAGCCGGTCGCGCTCGCCGGTGGTACGCGTGTCGGACACCAGGTAGACGAAGCCCTGGGCCTCGGCGCAGATCCGCCGGCGCCGCTCGGCCGGCGTCGTGGGCGCGACGAGCGGGATCAGGGCCAGCCCCCGCTGGTTGAACGCGACTCGCGCGTCGGCGGCCTCCTCCGGCGGGAGATCAGGAACGATCACCCCGGCGAGACCGGCCTCGGCGGCGCGCGCGCCGAACTCGGCCGCCCCCCGCGCCAGGACCATGTTCGCGTAGGCCATCGCGACAACCGGAACGCGGTCCGCGATCGTCGCGCCGATGTCGAGGGCCGAGTCGAGGGTCGCTCCGGCGGCGAGCGCTCGAGTCGCTGCGGCGTGGATCACAGGGCCGTCTGCGAGCGGATCCGAGAACGGCACGCCCAGCTCGACCAGGTCGGCGCCCGCCTCGACGTAGGCGGCCGCAACGGCGGCGCTCGTGTCGTCGTCGGGGAAGCCGCCCATCATGTAGGGCATCAGCGCCGCCCGGCCCTCCCCGCGGGCAGCGGCGAACGCTGCGTCGATCCGATCCGCGCCGTCCATCAGTCGCCGATCTGCTCGAGGCGCTCCGTCACCTCGGCGAGGTCCTTGTCGCCGCGGCCGCTCAGTGTGAGTACGTCGTAACCCCCGACGTCGGAGTCATCCGCCAAGAGCCATGCGATCGCGTGGCTCGGCTCGAGCGCCGGCACGATCCCCTCCAGGAGAGTCAGCTCGCGGAATGCCCGGAGCGCCTGCTCGTCGCTGACGGCGAAGTAGTGCGCGCGGCCGGTGTCGCGCAGGTATGCGTGCTCGGGGCCGACGCCCGGGTAGTCGAGGCCGGCCGAGACCGAGTGGGCCTCGAGGATCTGGCCGTCGGCGTCGGCCAGCACCGACGAGAACGCGCCGTGGAGGACGCCCTTCGTGCCCGCGACCAGCGACGCCCCGTGCCGGCCCGACTCGAGCCCCTCGCCGCCCGCCTCGACCCCGATCAGCTCGACCGTGTGGTCGTCGATGAACCCGGTGAACGTCCCGATCGCGTTCGAGCCCCCGCCGACGCAGGCGATCACCCGCGCCGGCAGGTCGCCCTCGGCGGCCAGCGCCTGCTTGCGCGCCTCGTCGCCGATCACGCGCTGGAGGTCGCGCACCAGTGCCGGGTAGGGCGCCGGGCCGACCGCGGAGCCGATGATGTAGTGGGTGGTCGCGACGTTCGTGACCCAGTCGCGGATCGCGGCGCTCACGGCCTCCTTCAGCGTTCGCGCGCCCGCCTCGACCGGCTCGACGCGGGCGCCGAGCAGTCGCATGCGCTCGACGTTGGGCGCCTGCCGGCGCATGTCCTCGGTGCCCATATAGACGACGCACTCGAGCCCGAGCAGCGCGCAGGCGGTCGCGCTCGCGACGCCGTGTTGGCCGGCGCCGGTCTCGGCGATCACCCGCTCCTTGCCCATCCGCTTCGCCAGCAGCGCCTGCCCGACCGCGTTGTTGATCTTGTGGGCGCCCGTGTGCGCCAGGTCCTCGCGCTTTAGGTAGACGCGGCGCCCGGCTCGCTCAGACAGCCGCTCGGCGAGGTAGAGCGGCGTGGGCCGGCCCACGAACTCGCGCAGCAGGCGGTCGAGCTCGGCGCGGAAGTCCGGATCGTCCCGCGCTGCGACCCAGGCGCCCCCGAGCTCGTCGAGCGCCGCCATCAGGACCTCAGGCACGAACCGCCCGCCGTAGATGCCAAACCTCTCCTCGACCGCGGGGCTCACGCCTCGGCCTCCTCGCGCTCTCGTGCCCGTCGCTCCTCGTCGCGTTCGCGCGACGCCGTGAAGTGCTCGGGCTCCTGGACGGGCTTCGCTCGGTGGGGGCCGCCCGCCTCATTCGCGCGATCGGCGAACTCGGTCATCAGCTCGTGATCCTTGATGCCGGGCGCCGACTCGACGCCGCTCGCGACGTCGACCGCGAACGGGCGTACCGTCTCGATTGCCTCGCCCACGTTTCCGGGAGCGAGCCCGCCCGCGAGGATGAGTGGCACTCGGGAGCGGCGGCTCCGGACGAGCTCCCAGTCGAAGCTCTCGCCCGTGCCGCCAGGGACGCCGGCGCGGTGCGCATCGAGCAGGTGGAAGTCGGTACGGAAGGAGCGCGCAAGGTCGAGGTCCGCCCCGCTCCTCACGCGGATGGCCTTGATCACCTTGAGCCCCGTCCGCCGGCCGACCTCGCGGCAGAACGAGAGGCCCTCGTCGCCGTGGAGCTGCACCATCGACAGGCGCTCGTTCTCGGCCCCGCGAACGATCTCGTCGAGCCCAGCGTTCACGAACACGCCTACGACCTCCAGCCGGCGATTGAGCGCGGTGCCGATCTGGGCCGCGACGTCGGGCTCGCAACGCCGCGGGCTGCCCTCCCAGTGGTTCAGGCCGATCGCCCACGCGCCGAGCCGCGCCGCGTGCTCGGCGTCGTCCAGCCGCGTGATTCCACAGAACTTGACCCGCATCCTGGGAACAGGATGGCAAGCCCGCCTCGGGCGGGTTACCGGGTCGCGCTCGCTGGGCGCTCGTCGAGCGTGACCCGCTCGGTCCGCTCGTCGCCATCCCGCAACAGGGTCAGCTCGATCTCCTCGCCCGGCTGATGCGAGTCGACGGCGGCGATCACCTCGTCCATGCCGCTCACGGCCTCGCCGTCCACCGCGACGATCACGTCGCCGCCGGCGCGGACCCGCTGCCCGTCGACCGTCACCGCCGCGTCGCCCGCCTCGATGCCGGCGTCCGCTGCGGGAGAGTCCGGGACGACCGACTGCACGAGAGCACCCGAGTCCGCCGCCAGGTTGAGCACGTCGGCGATCTCGGAGTCGAGGTCGGCGCCGCTGATGCCCAGGAAGGCGTGCTGCACCTCGCCCTCGGCGATCAGCTGCTGGGCGACCTCGCGGGCCGTGTCGATCGGGACGGCGAAGCCGATGCCGACGTTGCCTTGGCTGTTCGACTCGATCTGCGAGTTGACGCCGACCACCTCGCCCGAGGCGTCGATCAGCGCGCCGCCCGAGTTCCCGGGGTTGATCGGCGCGTCGGTCTGGATCACGTTCGAGATCGTGAAGCCGTCGGGAGCCGAGATCTGGCGCTGGAGCGCCGAGACGATGCCCGCGGTCACCGTGCGGTCGAGCCCGAAGGGGTTGCCGATCGCAACGACCGGGTCGCCGACGTCGAGCTCGGACGACTGGCCGAGCGCGAGCGGCTCGAGTTCGTCCGCGGGAGCGTCGATCTTCAACACGGCGATGTCGGTCGAGTCGTCCTGGCCGACGAGCTCGGCCTCGTAGCTCTCCTCGTCGTCGCCAAGGGTGACCTCGATCTGCTCGGCCCCATCGACAACGTGCGCGTTGGTGATCAGGTGGCCCTCGTCGTCGATCAGGAAGCCCGAGCCGGTGGCCTGCTGCTGAGGCGCCGGACCGCCGAACGGGTCGGGCAGGCCTTCGGCCGCTGCGCCCGAGGCCTCGATGAACGCGACGCCGCGCGAGGCGCGGTCGTAGATCTCGTTCACGCTCAGCCCACCCCGCGACTCCTCGGGGTCGCTGACCGTCGCGGCGAGCGCCGGGCTCGCGGCCGGCTCGGACTCGGGCGACGCGATCCAGCCGGCGGCGATCGCGATCCAACCGAGGGCACCGACGACGAGGCCGCCGATGGCGGCCGATCCAAACGGGCTACGGGCGAGACGCGGGAGTTGATTCATGCCCCGCAGGATGCGGAGGCATCGTCAACTTTCTCTCAGCGCGAGCCTAAGCGAAGGTAAGAAGTCAGGCGCCGGGGCGCTCGTGTTCGCGGGTCGCCTGCTCGTCCCCGGTCAGCTCGCGCACGGCAGCTTCGGGATCGGGCGCCCGCATCAGAGCCTCGCCGATCAGGACCGCGTCCACGCCGATTCGGTCGAGCTCCTCGAGCTGCTCGCGACTCGAGTAGCCGGACTCGGCGACGACCGTCTTGCCTGCGGGGACGTCGGTGATCAGCCGCTCGGTGGTCGCGATGTCGACCCTGAACTCGCGCAGGTCGCGATTGTTGATCCCGATCACGTCCACCTCGAGGTCCAGCGCGATCTCGAGCTCCTCCTCGTCGTGGACCTCAACGACGGTGTCGAGGTCGAGCGATCGCGCCTGGTCGTCGAGGGCGGCCAGCTCGTCGGGCTCGAGCGCCGCGACGATCAGCAGCACCGCGTCCGCGCCGTAGACCGCCGCCTCGACCAGCTGGTACTCGTCGACGACGAAGTCCTTGCGAAGCAGCGGCAGCTCCGACGCCGCGCGCGCGGCGCGCAGGTCGTCCAGCGACCCGCCGAAGCCGCCGTCCTCGGTCAGGATCGACAACGCCGCGGCCCCGCCCCGCTCGTACGCCGGGACCAGGTCGGCCACCTCGGCTCCGGCCCGGATCTCACCGGCGCTAGGCGATCGCCGCTTGAACTCGGCGATCAGAGAGATTCCCGGCATGACCAGCGCCTCCTTGAACGGGCGGTCCTCCCCGCGCGTCCGGAGCTGGGAGGTGAGTTCCTCCAGCGACACCCGGTCGCGACGCCTTCGCACCTCGCTTCGCGCCGCATCGACCAACTCGTCGAGCCTGCTCATTCGCCGGGAGAGGCTAGCCGCTCCGTGAGCGCTGCGAGCTTCGCCAGCACCTCGCCTGCAGCGCCGGAGTCGACGGCCTCGCGCGCGCGATCGACACCAGAGCGAAGGTCGTCCGCGGCGCCGGCAGCGAGGATCGCCGCGCCGGCGTTCAGGAGCACGACGTCGCGCGCCGGCCCCTGCTCCGACCCGTCGAGAACCGCGCGGACGATCGCCGCGTTCTCCTCGGGCGAGCCGCCCGCGATCAGCTCCAATGGTGCCTCGGTGATTCCGAGATCGCCGGGGGCGACGAACCATTCCTGCGTGGCTCCGTCGCGGACCTCGATCACCCGCGTGGGCCCGCCGGCCGAGAGCTCGTCGAGCCCGTCGTCGGCCGACACCACGAGCGCCCGGTCGCACCCGAGGCCGATCAGCGCCTCGGCGATCGTCTCCTGGTAGCGGCGGTCCGAGACGCCGAGGAGCTGCCGCCGTGCGCCGGCCGGGTTGGTCAGCGGGCCGAGAAGGTTGAAGATCGTCCGCACGCCCAGCTCCTTGCGCACCGGCACCACGTGCTTCATCGCGGCGTGATGGCGCGGGGCGAACATGAAGCCGAAACCGACGTCCTCGACACATTGGCTGACCGCGGCCGGGTCGAGGTCGATCCGAACCCCGAGCGCCTCGAGCAGGTCGGCCGATCCCGAGCGGCTCGTGTTCGAGCGGTTGCCGTGCTTCGCGACCGCGCATCCGGCCCCGGCCGCGACCAGCGCCGCCGCCGTCGAGATGTTGAAAGTGGACGGGCCGCCACCCGTGCCCGCCGTGTCGACCAGGTTGTCGCGCGACGACTCAACGGAGGCCGCCAGCCTGCGCATCGTCCGCGCCAGCCCGGTCAGCTCGGCGACCGTCTCGCCCTTGGCGCGAAGCCCGACCAGGAACGCCGCCGTCTCGACCTCGCCGGCGCGGCCCTCCATGACCTCGTCGAGCACGGCCGATGCATGGTCGGCGGTCAGGTGCGTGCCGTCGCAGACGGCATCAATCGCCCGGGTAAGGATCTCGTTCGGCATCGAGCGCGCAGTATGGCTTGTGCAGTCGCGGAGGCTGTCGGCGTCAGTACCAACTACGCACTCGAGCCCGTGGTTGACCGGGATCCAGATCCCGTGCTTTACCGGGATGGAGGGACGCCGCAGCCGCCCTACCCTGTTTCCGATGCACCTGAAACGGCGCCACCTCGCTTCGCTCCTGATCCCGATCCTGCTCGCGGTCGCAGTCCCGGCCAGCGCGCCGGCGAGCTTCGCGGGCAATAACGGCCGGATCTTCTTCGCCAGCAATCTCGAGCCGACGGGCTACTTCACGGACATCTTCTCGATGACGCCACGTGGCACGGACGTGAAGCCGGTCAAGATGCTGGACGACTGGCAGCGAGACCCCACCGTATCGCCGAACGGGCTATGGGTCGCGTTCAGCTCCGAGCCAGAGCAGACGTGTTGCCTCACGTACCACGCGATGCGGGCCAACGGCAACGGAATGGTCCCGATCGACGAGGCGCCGGAATTCATGCGCGGGGGCGAGACGGTTTGGCCCTCCGCCCCGGCCTATTCCTCCGACGGGTCGAAGATCGCCTGGCGACAGGACGACGGCACCGTCGAAGACCCCAACTGGAACATCTACGTCGCTCGCTCCGACGGCACCGACGTCAGGCAACTCACCGACCGGGTGGGCGACGAGCGAGCGCCCGACTTCTCGCCGAACGGCCGGCGGATCGTCTACGCGGCCTCGACCGCTGACTCCGGCTATGACATCTTCGACATCCGCTTTCGTGGCACCGACTCTCGCCGCCTCACGCATGGAGATGACGCGACGACTCAAGGAGGAGTGGATGCTGTTAGCCAGTTCGACCCGGACTATTCCCCCAACGGCAAGCAGATCATCTACATGCAATTGCTCGGGGAGAACCCCGACATCTTCAAGATGCAAGCCGACGGCTCCAACGAGCACGCCCTGACCAAGCGCAAGGGCCACATCGCGGACCCGGACTGGGCGGTCAAGCCGAAACGCTAGCGGTGACCAGCGTCGAGGCACCGAAACCCGAATAACCGGACACTGTGGGCGGATTCTCGGGTTTCGGCGGGGAGGCGCGCTAGGCGCGCCGGCGGAGCCTGATGGCGTCGTCGCCCGCCCTGAGCTTCAGCCTCCGGCCCTGGCGGATCCATTTCGGGTCCGAGCCGAAGACGCGCGCGATCCACTCGTCCTGGCGGTGGAGGCGCTTCGCGCAGCCCACTTCCGTCCCGCCGATCTGGCCGACTTCGAGCCGCTTCGGGGTGACCTCTACGCCCGCGCCGAACTGGTTGCAGCCGGACCGCCAGCGAACGACGTCGTGATCCTCATGAACGAACTTGACGCGGATCCTCGTGCCCTCGACCAGCTCATGCGGCTCGCCGTTCTTGGTGACTGCGGTCGAGTCGTACGCGGGCCCAAAGAGCGCCGAGCCCGATCCTCCGGCCTGCGCGACCCAACCGACGCCTACCGCCGCGACGACCGCCACTGCTGTGATCCCGAGCTTCACTCTGTCGTCCCTACTTCGCTCGGTCAAACTCATCACACGAAAGGCGACACAAGGAGGAGCCGTGGCTGATTACGACATCAAGCTCGATGACAAGTACGGGCAGCTGAGCGTGATTGACGTCGGCGCCGAGGCCGCCGCGAACGAGCCGTGGTTCAACCAGACGCTGACCGCGGTGAACGATTCGGTCGTGCGCCTCGGCGTGATCGAGGGCGACTTCCACTGGCACAAGCACGACGAGGAGGACGAGTTCTTCCTCGTCCTCGAGGGCGAGCTCGTGATCGACGTCGAGGGCTCGGACAGCGTCAGGCTCAGCCCGCACCAGGGGTACACCGTCCCCAAGGGCGTCCTCCACAAGACGAGCGCGCCTGCCCGCACGGTGATCCTGATGGTCGAGCCGGCCGGTGTTGTGCCGACCGGCGACTGACCTAACCGTCCAGGAAGTTCTGCAGCAGGCGCTTGCCGTCCGGCGTCAGGATCGACTCCGGGTGGAACTGGACGCCCTCGGCGGGCAGCTCGCGGTGGCGGACGCCCATCACGACGTCGCCTGAGGTGGCCGTGACCTCGAACGCGTCGGGCAGGGCCGGGTCGGCGATCAGCGAGTGATAGCGGCCCGCCCGAAGCGGCGAGTGAACGCCCGCGAAGATGCCGGCACCCGAGTGCGCGACCTCGGCGTCCTTGCCGTGGACCGGCTCGCCCCGGATCACCTTGCCGCCGAAGGCCTCCACCATCGCCTGGTGGCCGAGGCAGACGCCGAGGGTCGGAACGCCCGCCTCCGGGAACGCGCGCGACGCCTCGATCGAGATGCCCGCGTCGGCCGGGGTGCACGGACCGGGCGAGATCACGAGCCGGTCGGCACCGCGCTCGAGCAATTCGGCCACCGTCGCGTGGTCGTTACGCACGACGTCGACCTCCCCGCCCAGCTCGCCCAGGTACTGGACGAGGTTGTAGGTGAAGGAGTCGTAGTTGTCGATCACGAGGACAGATACATCCCTTACCAGGGGGGCAAGGTCTCTTTCGCGCCTTACGTCGCTCATCAGATCTATGGCCACTCCGGCTGGCTCGCCGCAAGCTCGACCGCGCGGAACACGGCCGTCGCCTTGGTGACCGACTCGTCGTACTCGCGCGCCGGCTTCGCGTCGGCCACCGTCCCGCCGCCCGCCTGCACGTGGGCGACTCCGCCCTTGACGACGACGGTCCGGATGTGAATCGCCGTGTCGAGGTCGCCGTCGAACCCCAGGTAGCCGATCGCCCCGCCGTAGGAGCCGCGCTTGTGCGGCTCGAGCTCGTCGATGATCTGCATCGCACGAACCTTTGGCGCGCCTGACAGCGTCCCCGCCGGAAGCGTCGCCCGCAGGACGTCCATCGCCGACGTGCCATCGCGCAGCGTGCCCGACACCCTGCTCACGATGTGCAGCACGTGCGAGTAGGTCTCGACGACCATCAGCTCGTCGACGGATACGGACCCGTACTCGCAGACCCGCCCGAGGTCGTTGCGGCCGAGATCGACCAGCATCACGTGCTCGGCGCGCTCCTTCGGGTCGGCCAATAGAGCCTCGGCGTTCCGCCGATCCTCCTCCTCGTCGGCCCCGCGCGGGTAGGTACCCGCGATCGGCCTGGTCTCGACCCGGCGGCCCGTGACCTTCACGAGAGGCTCCGGCGACGCGCCGGCGATCTGGAACTCGCCGAAGTCGAGGAAGTACATGTAGGGCGAGGGGTTGATCGCCCGCAGGCCGCGATAGATCGAGAACGCCTCGACCGGGACCGGCGCCGAGAAGCGCTGCGAGGGCACCACCTGGAACGCGTCCCCCGCGTAGACGTACTCGACGATCCTCGCCACGTTCCCCTCGAATTCCTCCCGGGTCATGTTCGACTCGAACTCCACGGGTTCGGCTTCTTGGCGAGCCTGTGTCGCTGGAATCGGCCCCTGCAACGCGGCACGCGCCTCGGCGATCAATGCCTCAGCATCGGCGTCCTCGCCGAACGGGAATGCGATCACGCTCAGCTCGTGCTGCGAGTGGTCGAACACGAGCATCAGCTCGCAGACCATCAGCGCCAGGTCGGGAAGCCCGAGCGGGTCGGGGTTCGGCGCGCCGAGCGGCTCGACCGTGCGCACGAGGTCGTAGCCGAAGAAACCCACCGCGCCGCCCGGAAACGGGGGTGCATCAGTGGGGACCTTGACCTCGTAGCCGTCAACCAGGTCGGCGGCCAGCTTGTATGGATCGCCGCCGTCGCCGAGCGACCAGGTCAGAGTCCGGTGAGGCTTGAAGCCGAGGAACGAGTAGCGGCCGAGGCGGCCCTGCTCGGCGGACTCGAGCAGGTAGGCATTGCCCTCGAACGCCGCGCGCAGCTTGAGGAACGCCGAGACCGGGGTCTCGCAGTCGTCGATGAACCGCTCGACGACCGGCAGGACGCGGGGCCGCTCAGCGGCGACGGGCATTGAGGGTCTCCATCACTCGCTCGAGCGCAATGTCGCGCGAGCGCAGCAGCACCGCGAGGTGGTAGAGGACGTCGGTCGCCTCCTCGGCGACGCGCTCGTCCGACTCGCCCGCCGCGGCCCGAGCAACCTCGTCCGCCTCCTCGCGCACCTTGGCCCCGATCAGTTCCGGGTCGTCGAGGAGCTCGACCGTGTACGAGCCGTCGGGCCGCTCGCGCTGCCGGTCGGCGAGGGTGCGCTCGAGCGCCGCGAGCGCCTCGTGCGCCGCGGGCACCGGCTCACCGGAGACGGCAGGCCCGTCGGGTTCGGAATCGGCACTCCCCTCCAGGTCGCGGTAGAAGCACGACCGCTCGCCGGTGTGGCACGCCGGGCCGGTCGGCTCGACCAAGGCGACGACGGCGTCGGCGTCACAGTCGTAACGGAGCTGCCGCAGGCGCAGCACGTTGCCGGAGGTCTCTCCCTTGCGCCAGATCTCCTCTCGTGACCGGCTCCAGAAATGGACCTCCCCGGTCTCGCGCGTGAGTGCGAGCGACTCGACGCTCATGTACGCCAACGTCAACACCTCGCCCGTTGTCCAGTCCTGCGCCACGCAGGGCACCAGGCCGCGCTCGTCGAACTGAATTGCCTGCTCCTCGGTCATCCGAGGAGTGTAGGACGCGCCCTGGAGGCGGTCGGCATATTGTCCGGCTAGGAATGCCCGAGCTGCTTCTAGCCGCGATCGGCGACCAGGTCTCGCAGCCCTACCTGCTCGAGGCGCGTCAGATGCAGGCGCTCTCCCTTGGCGTCCACATCCCGCTGGTCTGCTTCGGCATCGCGTTTCCGGCGATGGTCCTGTTCCTCGAGGGCCTTTGGCTGCGAACCGGCGACGAGACCTACCGGGCGCTCGCGCGGCGCTGGTCGAAGGTGATGCTGATCCTGTTCGCGGTCGGCGTCGTCACCGGCACGATCCTCTCGTTCGAGCTCGGCCTGCTGTGGCCGCGGTTCATGGAGCAGTGGGGCGAGGTCTTCGGCTTCGCCTTTGCGCTGGAGGGTGTCTCGTTCTTCATGGAGGCGATCTTCATCGCGATCTACGTCTACGGCTGGGATCGGCTCTCTCCGCGCGCCCACCTGATGGCGGGCATCCCGATCGTGATCGCTGGGTTCACGGGCGCGATGTTCGTCATCGCGGTCAACGGGTGGATGAACCAGCCCACCGGCTTCGACCTCAACGCCGCCGGCGAGGTGACGGACGTGCGCCCGCTCGAGGCTCTCTTCAACGACAACCTCTGGCACGAGCTGATCCACATGTACCTCGCCGGCTTCCTGGTCGCCGGATTCCTGGTCGCTGGGGTCTACGCGTTCGCATGGCTTCGCGGGCACCGCGACCGCTACCACCGGGCGGGGTTGATCGTGCCGCTGGCGTTCGTCGCGCTCGCCGCCCCGGCCCAGGTCATCGTCGGCGACTGGGCGGCGCGGACCGTCGCCGAAAAGCAGCCCACGAAGCTGGCGGCGCTCGAGGGCCTCGAGGAGACCGAGGAGGGCGCGCCCCTGACGATCGGCGGGGTCTACTTCGACGGCAAGGTCTGGGGCGGGGTCGAGATCCCGGACCTGCTCTCGCTGCTCGCGTTCCACGACCCAAGCGCTGAGGTGCAGGGCCTCAACGCGGTTCCGGAGGACGACCGGCCGCCGGTCGGAGTCGTGCGGAACTCGTTCCAGGTGATGGTCGGGGTCGGGACGCTCCTCGTCCTGGTCGCCGCCTGGTTCCTCTGGTCACGGTGGCGCCGCAGGTCGCTGCCCGCATCGCCGTGGTTTTACCGCGCGGTCGTCGCCGCCGGACCGCTCGCGCTCTGCGCCCTGATCGCGGGCTGGATCACCACCGAGGTCGGGCGCCAGCCCTGGATCGTCTACGAGCTGATGCGCACCGAGGAGGCCGTGACCGGCGCCGACGGGATCCCGGTCGGGTACGCGACGCTCGTGGTCGTCTACGCAGGCCTGATCACGCTCGTCCTCTTCCTGCTCCGGAGGCTCGCCCGCAAGGGCCCCGGCTCGATCGAGGCGGCACCCTGATGTTGGCCGATCTCGCCGTCGCCGTGCTGCTGGTGGGCCTGACGGCTTACGCCGTCCTCGGCGGCGCCGACTTCGGCGCCGGGTTCTGGGATCTGACGGCCGGGAGCGCCGAGCGCGGGGCGCGCGTCCGCGGGCTGGTGAAGCGCTCGATGGGCCCGGTCTGGGAGGCAAACCACGTCTGGCTGATCTTCGTCCTGGTTGTGCTCTGGACGTGCTTCCCGAAGGCATTCGGACCGATCATGGAGAGCCTCTACGTCCCGCTGTTCCTGGCCGCGGTCGGAATCATCCTGCGAGGCGCCGCGTTCGCCCTGCGCGGCGAGGCGGCAACGATTGCCGAGGCGCGGGCCCTCGGTGCCACGTTCGCGCTGTCGTCCGTGCTCGTCCCCTTCTTCCTCGGCGCCGCCGTCGGTGCGGTCGCATCCGGGCAGGTCTCGGCCGACGATGCCGGCGGGGCGTTCGACACATGGACGAACGCCACCTCGCTCTTCGCAGGGCTGCTCGCCGTCGTATCGGGCGCGTACATAGCCGCCATCTTCCTTGCAGCCGACGCTCAGGCCGCCGGGTTCGCCGACCTGGTGGAGCGCTTCCGCGTACGGGCGCTGGGCTCGGCGGTCGTTGCAGGCGCACTCGCGCTCGGCGGGCTGGCGGTGATCGAGTCCGACGCTCCTGATCTGTATGACGGCCTGACGTCGGGCCTCGGGCTGGTGATGGTGATCGCGTCCGCGGTCGCCGGCGCCGGAACGCTCGCCCTCGTCTTGACGCGTCGCTTCGCGCCCGCGCGCGTGAGCGCCGCGGCCGCGGTCGGCTCGATCCTGGTGGGCATGGGTCTCGCGATGCGCCCGGACTTCCTTCCGGGAGAGCTCAGCTTTCAGGAAGCCGCCGCGGGCGACGCGACCCTGCTGGCGACCCTCATCAGCGTGGCCATCGGCCTCTGCCTGATCCTGCCGGCGCTCGCCTACCTCTTCCGGCTGACGCTCGCGGGGGCCCTCCACGAGGAGCTGAAGCCGATCGGCGCACCCGAGGAGGAGGCATCGCGATGAGCGACGGCCGCCTCGCTGCCGCCGTCTTCGGTCTCGGCGCCGTCTTGATGCTCGTGTTCGACTCGACCCCGACGCGGATCGCCGGCGTCATCCTGTTGCTCGGCGGAATCGTGCTCGGTGCGTTCGCGATCGCGAGCCACGAGTTCCTGGCCGGCGACGAGGACTAGGGGGCCAGACCCGTTTCCTCGGCCGGAACGCGCAGTCGAGACACAGTGCTCTCCTCGTCGACGACCCCGGTCGCGCCAACGACGATCCCGATCAGGACGACGAGCGCAAGCACCCCGAAGATCGCCGCCGCAATCGACGTGACCAGCGACAGCAGCTCGCCCTCCGGGCGGATGTAGGCGTCGACGATCGCCGTGATCGCGGCCGCCGCCCCGGCGAGGCACCAGACCACGAGCACCACCAGGGCTGCCGTGTCCGACGTGAGCGGGTCCTGGAGCTGGTCACCGAACGTCAGGGCAAAGGCCAGCGCGAGGACGGCGAGGATGCTCATTGCGATCGCGAAACGGCGGGTTGTGCGGACCTCGGGGATCACCAGTCGCTCATTCAATACCGAGCCGATCCAAAAGCCCGTCGTCCCGCCGCCAGCGCTCGCGGACGCGGACGCGGAGGTCCAGGAAGACCTGGCCGCCCAGCTCTCGTTCCAGCTCCCGTCTCGCCGCGGTGCCGATCTCGCGCACCATGCGACCGCCGCGCCCGATCAGGATGGCCTTCTGCGACTCTGTCTCGGCCCAGACTTGGGCCCGCACCTCGAACACGCCGTCGTCGCGGAGCTCGGCGCCGTCCACCATGACCTCAACGGCATGCGGCACCTCGGCATGGGTGCGGCGCAGGACCTGCTCGCGGATCAGCTCGGCCATGTGGGTCTCGCTCGGGGAATCGGTGCGCTCCTCGGGCGGGTAGAGATAGGGGCCGTCCGGCATCAGCTCGGCCAGCCGTTCGATCAGCGGCCGGAGGCCCGATCCGGTGCGGGCGCTGACCGGAAAGACCTCGTCGACGATCTCCAGCTCCCCCACCGCCGCGAGCACCTCCGCGGTCCGTGGCGTGTTCAGCCGGTCGCACTTGTTGACGACGCAGACGACCGGCCGACGCTCGCCCGCGGCGAGGAGGGTTTCGGCGATGAACCGGTCGCCGGGCCCGAGCCCCTGTTCGCCGTTGACGACGAACAGCACGCAGTCGGCATCGGCGAGCTCGCGCTCGACCCGGCGCTGCATGCGCTGGGTCAGGGAATCGCGGGGGCGCTGGACTCCCGGGAGGTCGACCAGCACCATCTGCCAGCCGGCCGCGACGTCGGTTGCGATGCCCCGAACTGCGCGCCGCGTGGTCTGCGGGCGGTCGGAGATGATCGCCACCTTCTGGCCGACGATCGCGTTGACCAGCGTGGACTTGCCGACGTTCGGACGCCCGGCGAGCCCAACGAAGCCCGACCGCGTCACCGCAACCCCGCCAGGATCTCCGCCTGTAGCCCGAGCATCTCGCCGTCGTCCGTCTCGTGGTCGTAGCCGCAGAGATGCAGCACGCCGTGGACCGTCGCCTCGGTGAGGTCGGCGGTGTGCTTCGGGCAGATCACGACGTCGCCCAGCTCGCGCGGGCCCCGGGACCTCGTCCGCGGCGCCGTCGATCGGGAACGACAGGACGTCCGTCGGCTCGTCCTTGCCGCGGTGCTCGCGGTTCAGCTCGCGGATCCGGTCCTCGTCCACCAGCTCGACCGAGAGGTGGCCGTCCTCGACGCCTGCGGCCGTGAGCGTGGCCAGCGTCGCGGGCACGAGCTCGTCCGGTACATCGGAACGATCGATCAACTAGCCAAGCCCCTTACAGGGTGGCCCAGATGCTTTCGCGACAAAGTCGCTCATTCGATCAATTGCGGGTGCGCTCCGCGTGCTCGTCGTAGGCGGCGACGATCCGCTGCACGAGCTGGTGCCTGACGACGTCCTCACCGCCGAAGCGGATGAACGAGATGTCCTGGATCTCGTCCAGGATGTCCGACACGACGATCAGGCCGGAGCGCTGGTCGCGCGGCAGGTCGACCTGCGTGATGTCGCCGGTGACGACCATCTTCGACCCGAACCCGAGCCGGGTCAGGAACATCTTCATCTGCTCGGGGCTCGTGTTCTGGGCCTCGTCGAGGATCACGAAGGAGTCATTAACGCTTCTTCCGCGCATGAATGCCAGCGGCGCGACTTCGATCACATTGCGGTCGAGATAGGTCGCCACGCGCTCCGGGTCGAGCATGTCGTAGAGCGCGTCGAACAGCGGGCGCAGATAGGGATCGACCTTGGCCTGGATGTCGCCCGGGAGGAAGCCGAGCCTCTCCCCCGCCTCGACCGCGGGACGGGTGAGGATGATCCGGTTCACGTCCTTGCCCTCGAGGGCAGCGACCGCTGCGGCGACCGCGAGGAAGGTCTTGCCGGTCCCGGCGGGACCGATCCCGAAGGTGATCGTGTGACGACGGATCGAGTCGACGTAGCGCTTCTGGTTCACCGTTTTCGGAGCGACCCGGATGTTCCGGTGCGCCCAGATCACGTCGCCGACGATCGCCTCCGAGGGCTGGCCGGCATCGATGGCGCCGGCGACCGTGTCGATGGTGGCCGGCGCGAGGTCGTGGCCGCGTTCGACCAGGCCGACCAGCTCGTCGACCACCTGCGCGGCGGCGCCGACGTCCGTCTCGTCGCCGTCCAGGGTGAGGACGTTGCCGCGCAGGAAGACGTTGCATCCGAGCCGCTCCTCGAGCTCGCGCAGTACCGAGTCCTCCGAGCCGGCGAGCTCGGCGGCAACCTCGTTGTCCAGGGTGAGCTGGCGTCGTGCCACTAGAAAAACGCCCTTACCAGGGGGGCAAACCTGGCTTCGCGCCTAACGGCGCTCATCCCATACCTGCCCCGGAGAGCCGGTCGCGGATTGCGGCGCTGACACGCTTGCCGTCGGCGCGGCCACCGACCTTGGCCATCGCGACACCCATGGCCTTGCCCATGTCCTGCATCCCGGCGGCGCCCGACTCGGCCACGGCCTCGTCCGCGATCACGGCTAGTTCCTCGTCAGAGAGCTCCGCCGGCAAATAGGAAGTGATCAGCTCGGCCTCGGCGTCCTCCGCCGCGGCGCGCTCCTCGCTACCCCCGCCACGGTAGGCCTCCGCTGCCTCGAGCCGCCGCTTGCGCTCGCGGCGAAGCACGGCGACCTCGTCCTCGCCGCCGTCCTTCAGGTCCTTCTGGAGCGCATCGGCGATGAGGCGCAGGGCTCCGACCCGGCCGCGCTCGCCGGCCTTCATCGCCGCTCGCGTGTCGGCCTGGATTCGCTCGAGTGTGGTCTCGGCCATCCGGGTAAGCGTAGAGCCAGGGGTGGTTAGAGCTGCACGAGCTCGACCTCGCCCAGCGGCAGCTGCAGGAAGCGCGTGCCGACCCTCCGGAACGCAGTGGGGTCGCCGGTGCAGACGAAGTCGTAGCGCCCCTCGCCGTGCCGCGCGTTGGTGAGGTCGCGCGCCGCGAGCAGGCGCTCGACCGTCGCCGCCACCGCGTGGCCGGCCGTCACCAGCCTGACGTCCCGGCCGAGGATGCGCTGCAGCAGCGGGCGCACCAGCGGATAATGCGTACAGCCGAGGATCACGGTGTCCACGTCGGCGTGGCGCAGCGGTGCGCAGTAGGCGCGCGCCAGGGCAACGACGTCATCGGTGAACTCGGCGCCGCGCTGGATCACGGCCGCGAGGTCGGGCGCCTCGACCTCAGTGACGACCAGGCCGCGGTGCTGCTCCGCGAGCGCGCGGAGATACGCGCCGCCCTCGACAGTGGCGGGAGTGGCGAGCACGCCGACGCGGCCCGAATCGGTGATCGCGGCGGCGATCTCGGCCTCGGGCTGGATGACCGACACGACCTCCACGCCCGATCCGGCGGCGACCTCGAGCGCGGCGTCGCGCCCCGCGGTGGCGGCCGAATTACAGGCGATCACGATCAGCTTGGCCCCGCGCTCGATCAGGAACCGGGTGTTGCGCTCGACACACGCGCGGAGGTCGTCCGGAGTTCGCGCGCCGTAAGGGAAGCGGGCGTCGTCGCCGAGGTAGACGTAATCCTCCTCGGGTAACGCGACCAGGCACTCGTGCAGGACCGTCAGTCCGCCGACGCCGGAGTCGAAGACGCCGATCGGCGCCTCGCGGGCAGGGGTCGGGTTCACGTCGGACGCTCTAGAGGAACGGCTTGGCGGTCATCACATAGATCGTGAGGATCACGATGATGCCCGCGATCGGCCCCGTCCGCTGTTGCTGGACGGCAATCGCCTGAGCCTCGTCCTGGCGGCCGGCTTCGGCAGCCTCGACGAACCTTGCCGTCGACGGAATGAAGTGGAACTGGTTCATCGCAAACAGGATCAGGATTGCCACGATCCCCCAGGACACGAAGAAGTCACTGAAGTCCCAGCGATCGTCCGTCAGGTAGAGCCCCGAGATCAGGATCACCACGATGCCCCAGCGGGTCGCGATCCGGCTCCAGGTCAGCACGGCCCGGCCGATCGTCGGCAGCGCCGCCGGATTGGTCTTGCCGGCGGTGGCGAAGAACAGCCCGTACGCGAACGTCGGCCCGAAGGCCAGGACGAACGCGAGAACGTGGAAGAAGACGACTACGTCGTAGAACTGAACCTCGGCGGCGATCATGGGCGCACTTTACCCCGGCAAGCGGCGCCTAACGAGCGAACAGGAGGGCCGCCCAATCGCCGGCTCCGAGCCGCTCCGACGCGACGAGGCCGGTCGCGCCGAACGCCTCCTCCACCTCGGCCCTCTCGCGGACCAGGAGGCCCGAGCAGACCAGCCGCTCGCACTGCTGCGGCACGCGGGGGGCGACGTCGCGAAGAAGCGGCGCCGTGAGGTTGGCGACGATCGTCGTCGCAGCGGGCGGAGCCTCCTCGCGCAGATTGAGCCGCGCGAACCCCGCCTCAATCCCGTTCGCGGCGGCGTTGGCCGCTGCCGCCTCGAGCGCCGCCGGCTCGAGATCGACGCCCCGCACCGGTGCGAAGCCGAGCTTCGCGGCGACGATCGCGAGCACCGCCGATCCGGTCCCGAGGTCGACCAGGGGCCCGCCCGCCAGGCCGTCGTCGGCCAACCCGAGCAGCAGCTCCACGCACATCCGGGTCGTCGGGTGCGCGCCCGTGCCGAATGCCTGGCCGGGGTCGATCACGACATCCACCCCTGCGCCGGGCGGCGAGTCCCGCCACGAGGGCCGGATCACCACGCGCCCGTCGGCGATCACCGTCGGCTCGTGGAAATCGCGCCAGCGGTCGGCCCAGTCGTCGGGGATCGGGTCGGAGCGGACCTCGACCATCCCCTCGCCGGCCGCGGCCTCGACACCACCCAGGTCCGGCAGCTCACCCTCAGCTCCGTAGATGGCGTACTCGACCCACCCGGGCCCGCTCTCCTCCTCGACCCCGCCCGGCGCGAGCTGGACGAGCTCGGCGAGGACGAGGTCGGCCTGCTCGGGCCGGCAGCGGACCGCAAGCCGGATCATCCGCCGACCGGCGGATCGTCTAGCAGGGCATCGAGCTCCTCGGCGGCTGCGCGCTGCTTGCGGTTGAGCCGGTCGGGGACGACCACGTCGAGGACGACGTGCTGGTCGCCGCGCCTGCGGCCCTGAAGGCCCGGCAGGCCCTGCCCGCGGATGACGACGCGCTGACCGGGCTGCGCTCCCTTTGGCACCTCGACTTCGACCGGGCCGTCAAGCGTCGGGACCTGGATCGCGCCGCCCAGCATCGCGCGGGTCACGCCGATCCTGGCCGTCGTCAGGAGGTGCTCGCCGTGGCGCTCGAAGCGCTCGTCGTGCCGGACGCGGACTTCGACGTAGAGATCGCCCGCCGGGGCCCCGTGCTCGCCCGCGTGGCCGGCCCCCGCGATCCTGATCCGCTGGCCGTCCTCGATCCCGGCCGGGACATCGACGTCCCAGGTCCGGCGACGGCGAATTCGGCCGACACCGTCGCATTCATGGCAGGGCTCGTCCGGGATCTTGCCCTCGCCGTTGCAGGTCGGGCATGCGGCGGTTCGGACCATCTGGCCGAAGGGCGTCCGCGATACCTGCTGCACGACACCCTGTCCGCCGCAGGTCTCGCAGGTCTGGATCGGGGTCCCGGGCTCGGCCCCATTGCCGTTGCACCGCTCGCAGCGGGACACGGCCTCGAACGAGACCTCGCGGCTGACGCCCTCGAGAACGTCGGAGAGCTCGATCTCCACGGCTACGCCACGTCGCCGCCAGCGGCGGGACCACGTCGTCCGAAGCCGAACAGCTCCGAGAACAGCGGATCGCCCTGACCGAAGAACGCGCCGAGGATGTCCTCGAAGCCGGCGCCCGTCGCCGCCCGGGACGAGAACCCGCCGGAGCGCAGGCCCTCGTGCCCGAACGTGTCGTAGGTCCGCCGGCGCTCGGGATCCGAGAGGACTTCGTAGGCCTCGGCGGCCTCCTTGAACTTCTCCTCGGCGGCCGGGTCGTGCTTGTTCACGTCGGGATGGAGCTCGCGGGCGAGCCGGCGGAACGCCTTCTTGAGATCGGCGTCGGCGGCGCTGCGGTCCACGCCGAGGACCTCGTAGTAGTCGCGTGGCATCGGCGCCGTCGTCAGCGCGGCTCGTAGACCGACTCGAAGAACCGCGACAGCTCGTTCGCCGCGTCGCGGACAGACGCGATCGCGGTCGCGTAGTCCATGCGCGTCGGCCCGAGGACGCCGACCGTGCCGAGGTTGCGATAACCGAGCCCGTAGTTCGCGCCGACGACGCTCACCGTTCGCAGCTCGGGCGCCGGGTTCTCCTCACCGATCCAGACGAACACGGAACGCTCGTCGAGCGCCGACCGGAGGACGCGCAGGAGGTTGGCCCGCCCCTCGAGGACGCTCATCAGCGACTCCGCCTCAGGCAGGTCCGGGGCGTGTTCCTCGGAGAGCAGGCGGGCAGCGCCGTCGACGTAGAGATCCTCGCCGGCGCGGCGCTCGAGGTCCGTGAAGGCCGCCCCGATCTCGGCCAGGAAGCTCGCCTCGGGCGCGGCCAGCTCGGGGTCCGAGAGCCGGTCGCCCGTCATCCGGGCGCCCAGCGCGAGCCCGCTCAGGCGCTCGTTGAGATAGCTCGACGCCCACTCGAGCAGGCCGGGGTCGAGCCGCCGCTCGAAGTTGAACACCCGCTTCGCGACCGCGCCGTTCGTGGCGATGACGACGACCATCGCAACGGTCGGCTGCAACTGGAGCACCTCGACCCGGTGGACCCGCGCCGCGCTCGGCGGCGGCGCCGTGGCGACCGCGAGGAGGTCCGTCATCTGCGACAGCGCCTGCGTCGTCTCGCGCATCGCGTCCTCGACCTCGCGGCGCATCCTGGTCAGATCGAGCTCGGCGGTGTCCGCACCCGGCGTTGGGCGCGTGGGCGCGGTGGCGAGCAGCGAATCGGCGTAGAACCGGTAGCCGCGGTCGGTCGGCACCCGGCCGGCCGACGTGTGCGGGTGCGTGAGATACCCGTCGCGCTCGAGCGCAGCGAAGTCGTTGCGCACGGTCGAAGCGGACCACTCGACGTCGGGCCGGTCGGCGAGCGCCTTGGAGCCCACCGGCTTGCCGGTGCGCAGGTACTCCTCGGTGACGACGAGCAGGATCCGCTGCTGGCGTTCGCTCAACACCCATATGAGTTTATGAGCGACGCCGGGGTACCCGGGCTAGAGCTCGAGCGTGGCGCTCGCGTTGCGGATGATCTGGTTCTCGCCCTGGGCGGCGACCGTGTCGGTGACGATCCGGCCATCTGAGGAGTCCGTGACCGTGGACGTGACCACGATCTCCTGCTCGGGGAAGCCCATCCCGCGGAACTGAACCGAGAGGCGCCTCAGCGCGCGCGGGTCCCCGTCCGCAACCGCGGTATGGGCCCGCGCGACCTGGGCCATCGACCAGAGCCCGTGGAGGATGCAGCCCGGCAGGCCGACCTTCTTCGCGAACTCCTCGTCGATGTGGATCGGGTTCATGTCGCCCGACGCCTCGGCGTAGCGCTTGGTCAGCCCGGCGTCAGGGGTGACCCGAAGCTCCGGCAGCGAGTCGCCGGTCTTGAACTCGCTCATGAATACGCCCCTACCGGGGAGGCAAAGCTGCTTTCGCGACTTACGTCGCTCACTGGGATACCACCCCCCGCACGATGTCGGTCCACGTACCCCGGACGGTCTCGGCCCCGTCCTGGTTCGCCGAAACCGATTCGAAGACGTAGAAGCCCTTGCCGTCGCGCTCCTCGATCGAGGCGCAGCGGACCGTCGTGGTGATGGTGTCGCCGGCGCAGACCGGCTCGCCCCACTCGAACTCCTGGCCGCCGTGGACCATCGCGGCGAAGTTCATCCCGACCTCGGGATCGAAGATCGCCGGCCCCATCGCCGGGGCCGAGTAGACGACGCAGAACATCGGGGGCGCGACGATGTCGCGGAACCCGGCTTGGCGGGCCGCGTCTGCGTCTCGGTGCAGCGGGCTGTCGGCGAAGATCGCGTCCGCGTACTGGGTGATCCGCGCAGCCTCGACCTCGTACGCGACGGGGTCCCAGGTCTTGCCGGCCGCGTCCGTCTTGAGCGCCATCGGTGCGGATCCAATCAGACCGCTGCCCGCGCCGAGTCGCGACCGGCGTGGATCTCGAAGCGGACGGCCCGCTCGCCCTCGAACTCGATCAGGAAGTACACGTCGAGCTCGACCGGGACGCCGCTGCCGGCGCCTGTCGCCGACTGGTGGACAGCCACCAGGATGTTCCGGTCATCGACGGGCTCCATACCCCTGATCTCATACGAGATGACCCCGAAGGCGTCCTCCCAATCGGACGTCATCTGGATGAACCCGGCGTACCCCTGCCAGGTGCCGACGTTCATCAGCGGTGCGGCAACGCGCGACTCGACGCTCGGGTGCAGGAATGCCATCAGACCCTCGACCTCCCGGGCTTCGAATGCGGCGAACGCGTCGCGAATCAACGCGAATCTCGGGTCCTCGGTCACCGATCCAGCTCCAGCACCGTCAGGAACGCCTCCTGGGGGACCTCGACCTGCCCCACCTGCTTCATCCGCTTCTTGCCCTTCTTCTGCTTCTCGAGGAGTTTCTTCTTCCGAGTCACGTCGCCGCCGTAGAGCTTCGCCGTCACATCCTTTCGCAGCGCCTTGACGGTTTCGCGCGCGAGCACCCGGGAGCCGACCGCCGCCTGCACAGGCACGTCGAAGAGCTGGCGGGGGATCGTCTTGCGAAGGCGCTCGACCAGTGCCTTCCCCGCGTCGTAGGCCTTGTCGCGATGGACGATGACCGAGAGCGCATCCACTGGCTCGCCCGCAAGCAGGATGTCGAGTTTCACGAGGTCGGAGGCCTGGAGCCCGATCGGCTCGTAGTCGAGGGACGCGTAGCCTGCGGTGCGCGACTTGAGCTGGTCGAAGAAGTCGAGGACGATCTCGGCGAGCGGCAGGTCGTAGCGGAGCTGGACGCGCTCCGGCGAGAGGTAGTGCATGTCCACGTGGGTGCCGCGGCGCTCCTGGCAGAGCTCCATGACGGCGCCGACCCGGTCGGCCGGGCAGATCACGCTGGCGCGGATGTAGGGCTCGCGGATCTCGGCGATCGAGGCCGGGTCCGGGAGGTCGACGGGCGAGTGCACCTCGACCACCTCGCCGCCGATCAGCTCGACCTCGTAGCTCACGTTCGGCGTCGTCGCGAGCAGGTCGAGGTCGTACTCGCGCTCGAGCCGCTCGCGCACGATGTCCATGTGGAGCAGCCCGAGGAACCCGCAGCGGAAGCCGAAGCCGAGCGCCTGTGACGTCTCCGGCTCCCACGAGAGCGCGGCGTCGTTGAGCGAGAGCCGATCGAGGGCTTCGCGCAGGTCCTCGTAGCGGTCGGTGTCGATCGGGAACAGGCCGCAGAACACCATCGGCTTGACCTCGCGGTAGCCCGGCAGCGCCTCGCTCGCGGGCCGGGCGGTGGTCGTGAGCGTGTCGCCGACCCGGAGCTTGGTCACGTCCTTGATCCCGGTGATCACGTAGCCGACCTCGCCGGCCTCCATCGCGGGTGCCGGGGTCATCGCCGGCTTGAAGAACCCGATCTCGTCGATCTCCGCCTGGGTGCCCGCCTGCATCGCGCGGATCGGCTCGTCCTTGCGAAACGCGCCGTCGACCGCACGCACGTAGGCGACCACGCCGCGGTACGGGTCGAACTCGGAATCGAAGATCAGTGCCCTGGGCGCCGCCTCGAGCTCGCCGGCGGGCGGCGGGATGCGCTCCACGATCGCCTCGAGGACCTCGCGGACACCCTCCCCGGTCTTCGCCGAGATACGTAGGACGTCGTCCGCCGATCCGCCGATCAGGTCGACGATCTCGCCGGTCACGCGTTCCGGCTCGGCGCTCGGCAGATCGACCTTGTTGAGGACCGGGATCAGCTCGAGCCCCGCCTCGATCGCGGCGTAGGTGTTGGCCACCGTTTGAGCCTCGACGCCCTGCGCTGCGTCGACCACGAGCAGCGCCCCCTCGCACGCGGCGAGCGACCGCGACACCTCGTAGGCGAAGTCGACGTGCCCGGGCGTGTCGATCAGGTGGAGGTGATAGCTCTCACCGTCGTCGGCGGCGTACTCGACCCGCACGGCCTGCGCCTTGATCGTGATCCCCCGCTCGCGCTCGAGGTCCATCGAGTCGAGCATCTGCGGCAGGTGCTGGCGCGCGTCCACCGCGTGTGTGATCTCGAGGATCCGGTCGGCCAGGGTCGACTTCCCGTGGTCGATGTGGGCGATGATCGAGAAGTTGCGGATTCGCTCCATGGGCGGCCGCTGAGTATGGCGGCCGGCCGTTCCTAGAGCGCCTTGTTGAGCGTCTCCCAGCTCTCGAGCTCGGGGAGCGGGTCGTGCGCCTCGCCCGCGATGCCCTTGCCGTCGCGGATCTCGAAATGCAGATGGTCGCCCGAGCAGGAGCCCGTGCATCCGAGGCCGCCGATCTGCTCGCCGGCCGTGACCTCGTCGCCCGTCGTGACCTTGGCGGGCGCGATCAGGTGCATGTAGATGTAGGTCTGCCCGCGCTTCGGGTCGAAGAGGTGGACGTAGTTGCCCTGGCCGCCGTCGGTCCCCGCATCGACCACCACGCCGTCGGCGACCGCGACCAGCGGCGTACCGGCCGGGGCGAACATGTCGTGCCCGGCGTGAGCGTGGCCCGAGCGTGAGGCGCCGAAGGCGTTGTCGGCGGTGCCGTAGTCGAACTTGCCGGCGACGGGAGCGAACGGCCCGTCCGGCCGGCGCCGGCGCTTGCGTGCCGCGATCGCGCGCCGGCGCTCGCGGGCCTCGTGATGCTCCGCCGCGGCCAGGGCCGCGGGGCCGCCCGGAACCAGCAAGCGCAGCGCCTCCCGGCTCGGCTCTTCGGCCGGCATCCTGGCTGCGAGAGCGGGGATTGCGAGCGTGGCCCCGGCGGCGATGAACGCGGTGGCGATGGCAAGGATTCGGGTTGTCGGGCGCGCGTGAGGCATTGCGAAAGCGGTCACCCCTCAGGGAATCGACGCGTGCCGGGGCACGCGGGCGCCTGGTCAGGCGCTTCGAGGCGCCCGCGGGCTCGGTCGAGCCTCGTGGCGGGCGCGCTGCTGAGAACAACACGATGATCGGCAGAAGTTCCGGGATGTGTGACCGCTGTCACACATCATTCGCTTGCAATCGCCCTTGCGTCGGCTATCCCGGCTAGTCCCTACGGACGAGCCGCAGGGCTTGGGCGGCCTCGGGGACGCGCAGCACGACGACCGCGGCCAGGTAGGTGAGGGCGCCGGCGGCGAGCGCGACGCCCAGAGAAACGATCTGCGCCCCCACCCCGCGCCCCAGCTCGCTGTCGAGGACGTCCCAGACGACGAACGAGACGCCGGCCAGGGCAGCGGCCGCGAGCACGATCCGCGCGCCGCTCGAGAAGAGGAGCCCGAGTTCCAGCCGACCGAGGGCGCCGCGCAGCACCCAAGCCTGGGCGACGACGCTCGCGATCGTCGCGATCACCGTGGCGGCGACGATCCCGCCGATCCCGTACGGCTCGTAGAGCAGGAGCGCCACACCGGCCGTTATCGCCAGGTTGCCGGCCGAGATCGCCGTCGGCAGCCAGGGCCGCTGGAGGCTGAAGAAGGTGCGCGTCATCAGCAGGAAGAGGCCGTTGAACGGCAGCGAGAACGCGAACCAGAAGAGCGCCTCGGACACGAGGTCCGTCGACGTCGCGTCGAACACGCCCCGTTCGTAGATCAGCCGGGTCATCGGTTCCGACAGGACCAGGATCGCGGCGGTCGCGGGGACGAGCAGCAGCAGGATCTGGCGCATCCCGTTCGCCATGGTCGCCCGGAGCCCGCCGAGGTCGGAGCGGGCCGCGAACCGCGCGAGGGTCGGGAACAGCACGGTCGCAATCGCGACCGAGAAGATCCCCTGCGGGAGCATGTAGATGCGGAAGGCCTTGTCGATCGCGGCCGGCACCTGGTCGGAGACGAGGAATCCCACCGTGCTGTTGATCAGCAGGTTGAAGTTGATCAGGCCGAGACTGATCGTCACCGGCAGCATCAGGACCAGCACCCGCCGCACGCGCGAGTCGCGCCAGTCACCCCGCCCGAAGCGGAACGGGGCGATCAGGGCACGGCGGAGTCCGTACGGGGTGTTGCGGAGGTCCCACGCCGGGATCAGCAGCTGGATCACCGTCCCCACCAGGACGCCGATGGCGTAGGCGTAGATCTCGTCCTCCTCAGGGAAGGCGGGCACCAGCGCGACCAGCACCGCGATGATCGCGACGTTCCAGAAGAACGGCGAGATCGCGTAGGCGCCGAAGCGGTCGTAGCTGTTCAGGACCCCGACGACCATGCCCGTAACTCCCAGGAGCAGCACGATCGGGAACAGGAGCTTCGAGAGGCCGACCGTGAGGTCGCTGACCTCCATGAACTCCTCCGGCACGAAGACCGGCATGAGGACGGGCGCGATGAGGATGAAGAGGGCCGTGACCGCGCCGAGGACCAGCGTGACCAGGAAGAGCATCCCCGAGGCCAGCCGGAACGCCTCGCGGCGCTCTCCCTTCTCGAGCAGTTCGGTGAAGA
Organism: uncultured bacterium; assembly: GCA_963753385.1. Classification (GTDB taxonomy): domain Bacteria; phylum Actinomycetota; class Thermoleophilia; order Solirubrobacterales; family 70-9; genus JALZKA01. The sequence goes on along the minus strand of CAVWCC010000008.1, from coordinate 507,267 downwards.
CGGGGACGAACGCGGCCTGAATCGCGGCGTCCGCGAACAGGCTGCGCACGAGGTTGGGGACCTGGAAGGCCACGGTGAACGCCGACATCGGGCCCAAGGTTCCGAAGTAGGAGGCGGCGACCATCTCGCGGACCAGGCCCGCGACCCGGGACGCCGCGGTGGCCAGCGAGAACAGCGCCGTGGAGCGCGCGAGCCGGCCGGACCGCGGGCGTGGCCGTTCGATCTCCTCGCTCGGCGTCGCCTCCGCCGCGGCGACCGCGTCGGCGTCGATTTCCTCCGGTGTTTCGGGCCTTTCGCTCATGGATACGCCCCTACCGGGGGGCCCCACCTGGTTTCGCGACAAAGTCGCTCAAGACACACCCGCCGCTATCATCCGCGCTCGCCAAATGGCCAACATCGCCTCACAAAGAAAGCGGAACGCCCGGTCGCTGCGCGAGCACGATGAGAATCTTCGCTTCAAGAGCGCTGTGAAGACGCACTTCAAGCGGCTCGAGACCGCCGTTTCGGGCGGCGACGCCGAGGCCATCGAGGCAGAGCACCGCGCGCTTGTCTCGAGGATCGACAAGGCCGTCCAGAAGGGCGCGCTTCACCGCCGGAGCGGCGCTCGCAAAAAGGCGCGAGCCGCGCGGGTTCGCGCCGGCGCCTCCTCCTAGCCGACCCGCCCGAAGGGCAGTCACCCGTCGCGTGCGCCGCTGGCGCGCGCAACCGCGAGCGCCAGCGCGACGTCGTCCGGGTAGTCGGAGCCGCCGCGGGTCCACCACTCGAGGTCGGCGACGGCGCAGGTCGCCGCCCGGAGCGCTCCTTGGTTGGTCTTGTCGACACGCCGGAGCAGCAGCTTCGCCGCGTAGGGATGCATCGGAAGCGAGGCCTCGAGCTCCTTCGCCGAGTGCCCCGCCTCGAGGCCGGCCAGGGCGATGCGAGCCTCCCGCAGGCGCTTCGCCGCCTGGTAGATGAGCGGCGTCACCGACTCGCCCTGAGCGGTCAGCCGGGCGGCCGCGGCGGCCGCGGCGGCCCGGTCGCGATCCACCAGCGCGTCGGAGAGCGCCCAGACCACCTCCTCGGAGGTGTCGGCGATCATCGCCTCGAGGTCGTCGGCGGCCACGCTCCCGCCCTCGCCGGCCCAGAGAGCCAGGCGGTCGAGCTCCGTGTGCAGGCGGGTCGTCGACTCGCCGAGGCGCTCGACCAAGAGTCGTGCCGCGTCCGTCTCGAGCTCGAAGCCGCGGCGCCCGGCCTCGGCGACGAGACGGCGCGGGAGGTCGCGTGCACGTGGCGCCTCGTAGCGGCGCACCTCCCCACCTGCGCCCTCCACCGCCTCGGCGATCCCCTTGGGCGACCTGACCTTCGGCGGGGCCTCGCGCGCGATCAGAACCATCGTCAGGTCGGGCGGCAGCGAGCCGAGGGCCGCGACCACGTGCTTCGCCTGTGCGGTCGTCCAGCGCTCGACCCCATCGGCCAGTAGGTAGCGCCGGGTTGCGGTCAGCGACAGGGCGGGAATCGCCGCGATCAGCGCCTCCGCATCGGGCGCGCCCTCGCCGCCGAACGACTCGAGCGCCCCCGGCCCGCCCTCACGCTCGGCCCGCGCGCGGAGCGCGGCCAGCGCTGCATCGAGCTTCGCCTGGTCATCCCCGGCGAGGAGGTACGCGGGCGCGAGCTCGCTCGGGGCCGACAACCTGATCTAGACGCTTCCGATCACGATCGAGAGGATGCCGAGCACGACGGCGGCGCCGGCAACTCGGGCCAGCAGTGCAGCCCTCGTGCCCGTGAAGGCGAACATCAGCGCGACGATCACGGCGATCGCACCGACGACACCGCTCGCCCAGGCCAGAGCGACGCTGATCGACTTCTGGGCGGACGACCCCTCGAAGCACTCGTCGTCGATCTCAAGCGTCCGCTCGCCGGACGCGACGTCCTGAAGGAAATCCTCGCAGGTGGCCGTATCGCCGATATCGATTGCGACGGCGATCATCACGGCTGCGCCGAACGCGAGCACGAGCGCGATGAGCGCTCCGAGTGCGCGCATCCCACCGCTCGCCTTGCCCGAGTCGCCCGTGGCCGGTGGCGCCGGCGGTGGAGGCGGCGGTGGCGGCGGTGATTGAGGGCTGGGCGCGTCGGACATCTGGCCTCCCGGAGGACTCGTCGCGGCACCCTACTCCACGGCCCAGCCGTCACTGCGGACCTCGATCACCACCTCCCCGTTCGTGTCGGTGCGGCGGAGCGGAACCCCGCCGTCCGCCAGCGCCGCGAGCGTTTCGGGCGCCGGATGACCATAGGCATTGCCCGCTCCGGATGAGATCACCGCGAGCTGCGGCGAGGCTCGCGCGAGCAGACCGGGAAGCCCGGCGTCGGCGCTTCCGTGGTGTGCGACCTTGAGCAGGTCCACGGGCCCGGGGTCGATTGGCGCCAGCTCCGCCTCCGCGTCTCCCGTGAGCAGCGCCTCGAACCGGCCGACGCGAGCGCGCAGGACCAGCGAGCGCGCGTTGGGATCGCCGCCCTCAGGCGAGGACCCGGATGCCGTGGGCCAGAGCACATCGAGGCGCAGGTCTCCCACGCTGATCCGCTCGCCTGCTGCGACCCCGTTGCTCTCCGGACACCCGTTCGCCCGGCAGTACTCCGGCGCCGCTCCCCGGGAATGGATGAGTGTGTCCACCTGCGTCTGCGCCAGAACCTGCCCGATCGCGCCCGAATGATCGAGCTGGTCGTGGGTGATCGCGAGCGCGCCGAGCCGGTCGATCCCGAGCTCGCGAAGCCGGTCGGTCGCGCCGCCGTCCGGCGGGCCGGTGTCGATGAGGACCGGCGGTGCCGCGCCCGGCTCGAGCAAGATCGAGTCGCCCTGGCCGACGTCCAGGATCCGGATCCGGAGCCGCGGGTCGCCACCGGGGTCGGCGGGTTCGCGATCCGGCCAGCCAAGGATGAGGACGAGGAGGGCGGTCGACCCGGCGATCGCCGCCGCCAGCCGGGCGCGGCACCGGCGACCCCGGCGGGCACCCATTCCCGCGCGGCGCCGAAGCGCGGTGCAGCAGAGCCGAGCGGCGGCAAGGGAGCCGATCGCAAGCGCGACCGCAGCCCAGATCCCCGGCTCGGCGATCTCGAGTTGAGCGGCCTCGGGGCCGAGCGTGCGGGCCACCCACCCGATGTATCCGGCGCAGAGGCCGCCCAGCGCGGTCAAGGGCTCAACCGGGGCGGCCGGGATCTGTCCGAGCGCGCCGGCGAGCATGCCGAGCCACATCGCAGGCGCGATCGCGGGCAGGGCGATCAGGTTGGCCGGGATCGCGGTGAGCGACACGGTCCCGAAGTGGTGAGCGGCAAGCGGTGCCGTCGCCAGCGTCGCGGCGATCGTCATCGCGGCCCCCTCGGCGAGCAGGCCACGCGCGGGTCCGCCCGCGTGGGCCCCGAGCACGTCGCTGAGCGGCCGCGCGAGCGCAAGCAGCCCGGCGACCGCGGCGAAGCTGAGCTGCCAGCCGACGTCGCCGGTGGCGCGCGGGTCGACGGCGAGCGTTGCGGCGGCGGCTAGAAGCAGCGCGTACCAGCGTGCTCGCGGCCTACCCGCGAGCGCCGCGACCAGGCCCGCAGCTCCCATCACTCCCGCCCGCTGGATCGAGGCTCCGGCCCCGGCCACCGGCACGTAGACGGCGATCAGCGCGACCAGCGCGACGAGCCGGGCGCGGAGCGGAATGCCGCAGATGGCGAGGATCGGCGCCGCCAGGAGTGCCAGCAGCATCACGTTCTGGCCGCTGACGGCGAGCACGTGCGCAAGGCCCGACCGGCGGAAGTCGTCGCGCACGGACTCGGGAATCCGATCGTCCTGGCCGAGCACGAACCCTCGCAGGAGCGCGGCCGAGGCCTCCGGTGTGCCGTCCTCGAGCGCCGACTCCGCTCGCCGTCGGATCCCGTCGAGGGCGCCTCGCAAGCCGCCGCGGACCGCCGTGGTGGAACGGACCCTCTCGGCAACGAGGATGCGCGCGGCGCCGTCGCGGGCTAGGGCGCCGGCCTCCCACGGCGCGGGTGCCCGGACCGTGCCTGCCACCGCGACGATCCGGCCCTCGTCGACCTCGTCCGCCCCCGCCGCTGTCTCGACGCCGATCCGTCCACCGTCGACCTCGAGGACGAACCGGGTCGCCCCATTCGACGACCTGGGGGTCGAGACCACCGTGCCGCGAGCTTCGACCCGCTCGCCTTCGCCGGGGCGGAGCGCGCGGGCGTCGATCGTCGCGAGGCGGGCCTCCCCGGCCGCGAGCCCGGCCATGAGGGCGACGGCCGCCGCGGCGCAGGTCCATGGGATGGCACCTCGCCGGCGGGGGCGTGCGATTACCAGCGCGGCGACCAGCGCGCCGAGCAGCGGAACCGAGAGGTCGGGTGCCGGCGCGACCTGGGCGAGCGCGAGGCCGAGGGCGAGCCCGCCGAGCGCGGCGAAGCGCCAGGCGACGCCGAACCAGGGCCTCACGGCTGGAGGCTCGCCCGCAGGGCCTCCATGGTCGCCGGGCCGATCCCGCTGATCTGATCGAGCTCGTCGATCGACGCGACTCCCCCGTTCTGGTCGCGGAACTCGATGATCCCGGCGGCGGTAACCGGGCCGATGCCCTCGATCGTGTCGAGCTGCTCGACTGTCGCCGTCCCCAGGCTGATCGGCCCCTCGGCCGAACTACCCAAGCCCGGACTGCCGGCAACCCCGACAGGAGCTTGACTCCTGGCGGGCAGTGTTATCTGCTGGCCGTCGGCGACGCGAGCGGCGAGGTTGATCGCGTCCTCCGCCGCGTCGGCGGTGGCGCCCCCGGCGCGGTCGATCGCGTCGGTCACCCGCGACCCCTCGGGCATCCGGTAGACGCCGGGATTCCGTACCGCGCCGGCTACGTGTACGACGAGGTCGCCGCCGGTCTCCTCGAACTCGACCTGCTCGCCCGCGGAGCCGCCCTCGCTTCCGTAGGCGATCGAACCCGCCGGCCCTCCCGCCTCACCGGACTTGATCCAGCGCGCTCCCAGGAGCAGGGCGACAACGGCGATCGCCGCGTAGACGGCCAGCTGCGCGCGACTGAGCTCGGGCACGCTGCGAGGGTGCCCATACAGGGTGCGCGGATGTCAGCCGCTCAGTACGGAGATCGCGCCGATCCACGGACCGTGGCCGTCACTCGATCTTGAATCCGGCGAGGCCCTCCGGCGGCTCCGGGGTGATCTCGACGCGCTCGACCTCGGCGCGGGCCGGACCCTGCCGGCAAAAGCCGATCAGCGCCTCGATGTCGGATTCGCGCCCCTCCAACACAGCCTCGACGGTCCCGTCCCCGCGGTTCGTGACCCAGCCTGCGACGCCGCGCGACTCTGCCCGGCGACGGAGCGTGTCGCGGAAGAAGACGCCCTGGACACGACCGTGGATGCGCACCCGGACGCGGCGCAGCGGCGAGGCCGCGGGCACCTACTCCTCGTCGTAATCGCCGTCGTAGCCGACTGCCTGGCTCGCCAGGCGGATGCTGAAGAGCTCGTCGGCGGAGACGCCGGGCGACTGCACTGAGACGAGGGCCAGAGATTCGGCGCCGTCGTTCGCGACCGAGTGGTCGGTGGCGGGCGGGATCAGGACTAGGTCGCCCGGGGCGAGCTCCTGCGTGTCGCCGGTGGCCGACATGGTCCCGGACCCGCGCACCACGACGTAGGCCTGCTCCGCCTCCTCGTGCGAGCGGAGTTCCTCCGAGGCGCCGGGCGGCACCTCGATCCAATTGACCGAGAGGTTCCGCGATCCGAGCTCGCCCGCGTCCATCAGGATGTGAGCGCGAAGGCGATGCACGTCGATGGCCGCCGCGTCCCCGAACTTTCTGACCAGCACGAGCGGGTTGTAGCAGACCGGGGAGCGGCCGGTTGGGCGCCGCTGTGAACCGCGGCTACCGGACCACGAGGTTGATGAGGCGGCCGGGCACGACGATCTCCTTCACGATCTCCTTGCCGTCGATCTGCCGCTGGACGAGCTCGCTCTCGCGGGCGAGCCGCAGGAGCTCGTCTTCGGGGGTCTCGGGCGTCGCCTCGATCTGGTCGCGGCGCTTGCCGTTTACCTGGACTACGAGCGTGATCGTCTCGCTCTCGAGGAAGGCGGGATCGGCCCGCGGCCACGGCACCTCCCAGACGCGCTCGCCCTCCAGCGCCTCGTAGACCTCGGCACCGAGATGGGGAGCGAAGGGGAAGATCAGCGAGGCCGCCGTCGCTGTGGCGAAGCGCAGGTCGGCCTCGCCCTGCGGCGTGCCGTAGAGGCCGTCCTTCAGCCGGTAGGCGTCGTTGACCAGCTCCATCACGGCGGCGATCGCGGTGTGCATCTGGAAGCCGTGCTCGATGTCGCGCGAGACCTTGTCCACGCTCCAGTGCGCCTTCCTCCGGAGGTCCTGACCGGCGCGGTCTGCCTCAGACCCCGTCGGCCCCGGACGCGAAGCGGAGGAGCCGACGGGCGGTGTCGGAGGTGGTCCGGCGGACCACCTCCTGGCCGAGCCGCCACAGGCGTGAGAGGAACCGATGGACGCCCTCGACGCCCTGGTCGAGCCAGTCGGCGTCGCGCTCGGGCGGGCCGATGAAGCAGATGTAGGCACGCATCGTGTCGGCGCCGTACCGCTGGATGTAGTCGTTCGGGCTCACCGTGTTGCCCTTCGACTTGGACATCTTCGCCCCCTGGGCGGTGATCATCCCCTGCGTGAAGAGGCTGGCGAACGGCTCCTGCACGCTGAGAAGGCCCATGTCCGCGAGCGCCTTGACGAAGAAGCGCGCGTACATCAGGTGGAGGATCGCGTGCTCGACGCCACCGATGTACTGGTCCACCGGCATCCAGTAATCGGCCGGCTCGCGGCTCCAGGCCTCCTGGTCGTTGTGGGCGTCGAGGTAGCGGATGAAGTACCAGGACGAGTCCACGAACGTGTCCATCGTGTCGGTCTCCCGGCGGGCGGCGGCGCTGCAGGAGGGGCATTCGGTGTTGACCCAGTCATCGACCGCGGCGAGGGGGCTCCTGCCCTTCGGCGTGTAGTCCTGGACGTCGGGCAGCTCGACCGGCAGCTGGTCGTCGGGGACGGCAACGAGGCCGCAGGAGTCGCAGTGGACGACGGGGATCGGGCAGCCCCAGTAGCGCTGGCGGGAGAGGAGCCAGTCGCGCAGGCGGTAGTTGACGGCCGGCGTGCCGCGCCCATCCTTGGCGAGCCAGTCGATGATCGCCCGCTTCGCCTCGGGCGCGCTCATCCCGGTGAACTCGCCCGAGTTGACCAGCCGTTCGTCGCTCGTGTGAGCGACGAACGGCGAATCAACGCCGTCCGCCTCCTCCGCTTCGCGTCCGGGGGCGGACGGGTCTGCGGTAGCCGGTTCAACCACTGGCACGACTGGCAGGTCGAACCGGCGGGCGAAGTCGAAGTCGCGCTGGTCGTGCGCGGGGACCGCCATGATCGCCCCGGTCCCGTACTCCATCAGCACGTAGTCGGCGACGAACATCGGGAGCTCGGCGCCGTTCACCGGATTCGTGACAGTCCGGCCGAGGGGCACGCCGGTCTTGTCACGGTCCTCGGCGCCGCGCTCCTCGGCCGACTCCCGCGCCACCCTCGCCGCGTATTCGCGCACCTCGTCTGAGTGCTCGGTCCCGGCTGCGAGCCGGTCAAGGTCCGGGTGCTCGGGCGCGACGACGAAGAACGTGGCGCCGAACAGCGTGTCCGGCCGGGTCGTGAAGACGGGAAAGTCGAGGTCGAGCTCCTCGCACCGGAAGACGACCTCCGCTCCCTCCGAGCGGCCGATCCAGTTCCGCTGCATCGTCAGCACGTGGTCGGGCCAGGTGTCGAGCGTTGAGATGTCGTCGAGCAGCCGGTCGGCGTAGTCGGTGATCTTGAAGAACCACTGCTCCAGGTTGCGCCGCTCGACCAGGGAGCCGCAGCGCTCGCAATGGCCGTCGATCACCTGCTCGTTGGCGAGAACGGTCTGGTCCACCGGGCACCACTGGACGGGTGCCTCCGCTCGGTACGTGAGACCGCGCTCGAACATGCGCAGGAAGATCCACTGCGTCCAGCGGTAGTAGGCCGGGTCGCTGGTGGCGAACTCGCGCGACCAGTCGACCGACACGCCCCAGCTGCGCAGGTCGCGCCGGAACGACTCGATCGACGCCCGGGTCGCATCGCGCGGATGCTCGCCGGTCTTGATGGCGTTGTTCTCGGCCGGCAGGCCGAAGGCGTCGTAGCCCATCGGATGGAGGACCTGGAATCCTTGCCGCCGCCTGACGTGGGCGACGGCGTCGCCGATCGAATAGTTCTTGAGATGCCCGATGTGGGGCTCTCCGGACGGGTAGGGAAGCATCTCGAGCACGTACGCCTTCGGCTTCGACGGATCGAAGCCGGGCTCGCCCGGGTTCGGCACCTCCCAGGTGCGCTCCTCGGCCCAGACCGCCTGCCAGCGGGCCTCGATCGCCTTCGGGTCATAGCGGGCGGGCGCGTCCATGGCTGCGGAGTGTATGAGGCGTATTCTGCGTTTCGAGCGACGGACGCTAGGAGGCGCGATGGGACGTTTGATCAGGCTCGACAGGTCGGGACACACGACGGTCGCGGAGTGGACTCCGGGGGATACAGCCGAGGCGGAGCAGGCGGCGACGCTGTTCGCCGGCGAGCTCGAACTGGGGCTGATCGCGTCGGTCGACACCGGCGACGGCACGGCCGAGGTCGTGCGCGAGCTGCCACTGGACGCGGAGCTCGTGGTCCTGCGCCGGCCGATCGCGGGCGGCTGAGTGAGGCGGAGCCCGAAGGGCGAAGCCGAGCCCCGCCGTTGTTGAGGCGGCTTGTATGGGACTGGTGGAGGCCGCTCGCGGATCGCTGCCCGAGGCGGCGTCGTTTGCCTGGCGGCGCGAGCAAGCGTCCGAGGGGTCGCTGTGCCGCGACGCGCGGCGCTGGACGGCGTGGACCTCATGGGTGGTCGGCCTGTTTGCACTGCCGGGCGTGGTGCTCCTCTGGATCGAGCCGTGGACCTTCCCGGTCGCGCTTCTGTGCTTCGCCCACGCGTGGGCGGTGCCGAGCCTGCAGGCGCGCCGCGGCGCGCGGTCGGTGGTGGCGATCGGCAGCGAGAAGAGTGTGGCCGTTGCCCGGGTCGAGGAGCGCGTGGCGCTCGGGCTGCTGGCCGACCTTGTCGGGCATAAGGAGCGGGAGCTCCTGGAACGTGCCGGGCTCGCGCGGCATCGCGGCGGCCTCGGCACCTGGCTGATCGGCGAGCAGGGGGCCTTCCTCGTGCGGCCGCCGGGTCGGCTCGGCGGACGACGGGTGTTCTGCTGGTGCGTGCGGGTCGGCGATGCGAGCGGCTTGCCTGCTGCCGACCGGGTGGCTCATCTGCTGCTGGCTGTGCGCGAGGACGAGGAGGGGTTTGCGACGGTCGCGAACCTGGCGTTCTCAGGCGCGCGGTGGCGCGTCCTGCGGCACCTCCAGGCGCGGGAGGACGAGGCCCTCCTCGCCTGCTAGGCGGCGAGCGAGAGCTCCCGGTTCCGCTCGATCTCGTGGAACAGGGCGCGCAGGATCTCGCCGGTGCGATCGTGGATCTGGTCGTGGACGATCAGCTTGCCGTGCAGGTCGAGCAGCCCGTCGGCCTTCGCCACCGGGAGCTCGAGGTCGACGACGCGGGCGCCGGTCGAGGCCAGGACCTTGCGGAGCTCGGCCTGCGCCCAGACCGCGCCGAACTGGCCGGTCGTGGCGCCGACGACGGCTGCGGGCTTGCCCTGCAGCGGCGTCGACTCGCGCGGGCGCGAGGCCCAGTCGATGGCGTTCTTGAGGACGCCGGGGATCGAGGAGTTGTACTCGGGGGTGGCGAACAGGAGGCCGTCGGCCTGGGCGATCGCATTGCGCAGGGCGTGGACGGGTTCCGAGGCGAGCTCGTTGTCCTCGTCCGCGTCGTACGGCGGGATCGAGCGGAGACCGTCCCAGATCTCGATCTCGACCCCCGCCGGCGCCCGCTCCGCGATCTCGCGGAGCAGGCGCGTGTTCAGGGAGTCCCTTCGGAGGCTGCCTGAAATGGCGAGGATCCGCATCGTTAGCTCCGGTTGAACTCGAGCTCGACGATGAGCTTGACGTCGTTCGCGAGGGCCTGGCCGCCCGAGGGCAGCTCCATCTGCCAGTTCATGCCGAAGGCGGTACGGTCGACGGTCGTCTCGAGCGAGAGCGAGAGCTTCTGCACCTCGCCCAGGTCGACCGGGCCGCGCAGGCGCCCGCGCGCCTTGACCGGGAGCGAGAATCCGGCCATGCTCAGCTCGCCGGCCACCTCGAGGTCGTCGGGCTCGCCGGTGATCTCGGTCGAGCGGTATGAGATGCGCGGGTTGCGCTCGACGTCGAAGAAGTCCGGAGACAGGAGGTGCGGCCGGATGTTCTCGTCGTCGATCGTGATGCTCCCGACCTCGACGGCTCCCTCGAGCTCGAGGCCGGACTCGCTGGACGTCAGCTTCGCGTCGATCGGCTTGAAGCCGCCGCGGAAGACGGACACGCCGGCGTGCTCGACCTCGAAGTTGGCGGTCGAGTGGACGGGGTCGATGTCCCAGGTCCCTTCCGGGATCTGGATTCGAGTCTGGGTCTGGGTGGTCATTGAGAATCTCCTTTGATGCGGTTACAACTGATGTTCTTACAAAAGTTGCTGACGCAAGGAAATATAGCAGAAACTGTTGCATTGTCAACTGTTGTCGGCTAAACTTATTTCAGTGGCTACGGCAGCTCGAAAGATCAGTGAGGAACAGCTCCGCACCTGGCGGGCGTTTCTGAACGCGCACTCGACGATGCTGCGCAGGATCAGCCGGGACCTCGAGCAGGCAGGCCTCCCCCCGCTCACCTGGTACGACGTGCTCGCCGCGTTGCGCGACGCGCAGGACGGGCAGCTGCGGCAGGTCGAGATCGCGGAGCGGGTGCTCCTGTCCCACAGCGGCCTCAGCAGGCTGATCGATCGCATCGAGGCGGCGCGGTTGGTCGAGCGCACGCAGTGTAAGACCGACCGGCGCGCGTTCTTCGTCGCGCTGACCGACGAGGGCCGGGAGATGCTCGAGCAGATGTGGCCTGTCTACGCGCGCGGGATCGCCGAGGACTTCCTGCCGGCGCTCGGCGACGACCCGAGCACGGTGGGCGAGACGCTCGAGCGGATCTCGGCCGAGTGCGACGCCGTCCGCGAGGCCGAGGCCGAGGCGGCCTGAGGCCGTCCGCGCCCGTTCAGTCCGGCAGGCCGTTCACGTAGTCGACGAACTTCTTCGTGTCGCGTAGCGGGGCGCCGTGCCCGAAGAGGACGAGTTTCGGCTCGAGCTGCCCGAGCTTCTTGGCCGACCGGCGGTTCTCGGCGGGGTCTGGGGTCAGGAAGTCCTTGGGCACGGTCAGGCCGGGGATTCCGGTCATGACGTCCATGTTGTTGAGGACGTCGCCGAGGATCAGGACGCCGTCGGACTCGCGCCAGTAGGCGACGTGCCCGGCGGAGTGCCCGGGGACGTCGATCACGCGAAAGCCCGCGACCTCGTCGCCCTCGTGGAGCTTGCGGTCGACGTGGTGCCCGGGCCCGGTCATCGTCCTGTGGAAGAACTGGGCCATGAAGCTGTCGGGCTGGCGCTTGCCGATCAGGCTCGGGTCCTCGGCAGCGTCGGCATCGTTCTCGCCCACCCAGAAAGGGACGCCGTAGCGCTCGCACACGGCATGGCTTGCGCCCTGGTGGTCGGGGTGGGCGTGGGTGAGAGCGTGAGCGGAGAGATTGCGATCTCCGAGCTCCCGGAAGATCCGCCTCGGGGCGTGCCGGGTGGCGGCGTCGATCAGGACGTCGCCGACCAGGTAGACGTTGATGCCGTTCGGGGGGAATCCGGCGAGCTTCCAGACGCCGTCGGCGAGCTGCTTCACGCCGGGCAGACTAGTGGGCGTCAGTGCAGGCGGTCGGTGCCGTTGGTCCGCGGAGCGTCGAAGGGGACCTCGAAGGGCTCGTCGTCGGCGCCGTCGGCGTCGTTCACGAGGAAGATGTTCTCTTGAATGGCCTCACTGGTCGCGTTGATCAGCCTTGCGGCGACTTTGAGGTCGATGTCGCGCCTTGCCCAGCGCTCGGGGATCGTGTCCTCGAGCAGTCGTCCGAGAGTCTCGGCCGGGTCGAGCGGTGCGTCGGGACTCTGGTGCTCCCACATGTGGTGGAGGATCGTCGTGAGCTGCCCTCCGATCCCGATCAGGGCGTCGATGTAGTCCGTCAGGGCGTTGGTGGGTTCGCGATGTCTCGTCATGCCCGAGAGAGTCGCCGGGCAGTCGCGATTCGCCCCTTCAGTCGAGCTCGGGCTGGACCTGAGCCGGTGTCAGGCGGACGTACGGCTTGCCGCGGCGGGTGACGTGGAAGGTCTCGCCGCAAGCCGCGCGCTCCATGATAGCGGCCGAAGCGGTTGCGGAACTGTGCGGCCCCAACGATGGTCTCGGGCCCGTCCGGAGGGGAGTGGAGCTGGCGGGACTCGAACCCGCGACCTCCTGAGTGCCACCCAGGCGCTACTTCCAACTGAGCTACAGCCCCTAGCTCGTAATCGGCGGCCAGTTTATCGACGGCTCGCTGCCTGTTTTTCGCGCGGTGCGAGCCGAAGGTGAAGAACTTTCCGGTCGCCGATCAGCTCCATCGGGACCAGATAGCAGGCGTCGAGTTCTTCGCAGTACGCAGCGACCGCGTCGATCTCATCCACGCGTGTACTGAGACGTGATCGGTTCGCCCCGGCTCGTGTACCGATGCTGTAGGCGCGAACCACGACCACTTCACCAACCTTCGCTGCCCACTTGCACTGGACTCGCATGAATCGAGTCCGAGGTCGAAATCGAGGTCGTAACGGCAGTGCTCGGACATGCGGCTGGAGAACGCCCAAGCCGAGCTTGCGCGCCTCCGCCACGATCGCCGCTTCAGCAACGTTCCCCTTGTGGTTGGGATCGCCGATCTTCACGAACACACGTTCGCAGGGAAGCGCGTCACGTGTGGCGCGCGGAATGTGCCGAATGTGTGTCGGTTACTCGCCGCCGACGTCCAGGACCACGCGGCCCTCGCGCATGTCGCGCACGTGGAATTCGAACGGCGCCCGCTCCTCGAGCTCGCGCAGGAGCTCCACCGGCTCGCCCAAGTTCATCTCGATCGTCGCCCGGCCCTTCGCGAACCGCTTGACGGAGATCTCGCTCGCCGCGCCGATCCCGTTCGCCGCGTCCTCGAACCCGACCAGCTGCGAGAAGTCCGACAACGGCCCCACCTCGACCTCGACCAGCCCCTGGAACAGGTCGCCGGCTCGCATCGGGCCGATGGCCGTTCGACCCCTCCCCCGCTCCGAGCTCCTCGTCCCCGCCGAGCCGGCGAATCGCCTCGCCCAGCGCCTCGAGCAGCCGCTCGCGTGCCTCGCCGGGCCGCCGCGCCAGCTCCGTGATCCGGTCGGTCACCTCCGCCGCGTCCCGAAGCGCCTTGAGGCGGATCCTCGTCGCCTGCCCCCGCGCCTGGCCGCGCACCAGCGCAAGCTCCTCGGCGATCGTGCCCAGCGCGATCACCGCCCGATCCGACTCACCGTGCACCCGCGCCAGCTCGGCTCGAAGCTCTCGGAGCTCGCGCTCGCGCTCGACCACCCGTTCCGACAGGGTGTTCGCCACCCGCTCGAGCTCCTCGATCCGCTTGTGCGAGTCGGCAAGCTCCCTCCACTGGGAGGCGATCTCCGCATCACGTTCGGCTACAGCGAAGTCGAGCGCCTCGACCACCTCGTCCACGGCCGCCGGCCTGTAGCCCAGCAAGGTCCTCTTGAACGCACGCTCCAAGATGCCCGCAGGCTAGGTATAGCGGCGGACGGAGCGACGCTCGGCTATAGCTCGAGTGCGCGGCGCCTCGCCCCAGAGCTGCTCGAGCCGGTAGTGCTCGCGCGCCTCGGGGACGAACACGTGGAGCACGCAGTCGAGGTAATCGAGCAGGACCCAGCGGGCCTCCTGCACGCCCTCCGCCCGGCCCGGCAACAGGCCCTCGCGCTTCAGCTGGTGGTAGACGTCGTCGTGGATCGCCTTGGCGAGCCGCTCGTTTCGCGCCGTCGCGAGGATCAGGAAGTCCGTGTAGCCGACCAGCTCCCGCATGTCGAGGACGACGATGTCCTCGCCCAGCTTGTCCTCGACGAGCGCAGCCATCCGCCGTGCCAGCGCCTCCGATGCAGCCGGCGCATCCGCCCGCTTCTCGGCGACCGCCTCCTCGCGCTTCAACTCCGCGCTCACGCGTACAGGCCCCGTCGCGCGATCAGCCCTGCGATCGCGTCCGGCACCAGGTAGCGGATCGGCCTGCCGCGCGCCACCCGGCGCCTGATCCGCGTCGATGACACGCCCAGCTCCGGCATGCGGATGATCTCGGCCTCGGAGCCCAGCCGTTCGAGCGCCGCCTCGGCCTCGTCGAGCTCCGTGCCCGGCCGCGACGCGACGCCGATCCGCGCCAGCTCCAGCACCCGGTCGGGCTGCCGCCAGGACTCAAGCGACGCCGCCACATCGGCTCCCATCAGGAAAGTCAGCTCGTCCCCTGGCCGCTCTTCATGCAACAACTCCAGCGTACGGAATGTGTAGGACGGGCCCTCGCGACGGACCTCCAGATCCGACGCCTCGAGCAGCTCGTCGTCGCGCGCCGCAAGCTCGGCCATCTCGAGGCGCACGTCCGGCCCGGGCTCCGGCTCGATCGCGCGGTGCGGCGCCTCGCCCGCCGGGACGAGGAGCACGCGCTCGAGGCCGAGCTGCGAGGCCGCCTCGTGCGCCAGCACCAGGTGGCCGATGTGCGGCGGGTTGAACGCCCCACCGAGAACTCCGATCGCAGCGACGAGCCGTCCCCTACTCGCGAATCTGCCCGTCGCCGTGCAGCAGGTATTTGAACGTCGTCAGCTCGCGCAGCCCGATCGGCCCGCGCGCGTGCAGCTTCTGCGTCGAGTTCCCGATCTCCGCCCCCATCCCGAATTCGAACCCGTCGGTGAACCGGGTCGACGCGTTCACGTACACGCACGCCGCATCCACGTCGCCGGTAAACCGTTCCGCCGCCTCGTCCGAGCGCGTCACGATCGCCTCCGAGTGGCCGGTGCCGTGCTGGTTGACGTGCTCGATCGCGTCGGCGAGCGAATCCACCACGCCGATCGCCATCTTCAGGTCCAGGTACTCCTCATCCCAGTCCGCGTCGACCGCCTCGCCGACCGGAGCGTCACCGGCCGCGGCCCGCGCCCGCTCGTCACCCACGAGCTCGACGCCGGCGTCGCGTAGGTCGTGGGCCAGCCCGGGCAAAAGCTCGTCGGCCACGGCCGCGTTCACGAGCAGCGTCTCGGCCGCGTTGCACACGCCCGGCCGCTGCACCTTCGCGTTGTAGGCGATCCGCCGCGCCATCTCGAGATCGGCGTCCTCGTGCACGTAGACGTGGCAGTTCCCGGCTGCGGCGTACATCACGGGGACCGTCGCGACCTCCTTGAGCGCCGCCTTGAGGCCCTCGCCCCCACGCGGGATCACCAGGTCGACGAGCCCGTCGGCGGTCGCCAGCTCGGCCAGCTCCTCGCGATCGCCCGCGAGCAGCTCGACAGCGCCCTCCGGCAACTCGGCCTCGGCAAGCGCTTCCTTGACCAGCGCCGCCAGCGCCGCGTTCGAGCCCTCGGCATAGCTCGAGCCCCGGAGCACGATCGCGTTCCCCGACTTCAGGCTGAGCGCCGCGCAGTCGATCGTCACGTTAGGACGCGCCTCGTAGATGACCGCGACCACGCCCAGCGGCACGCGGACTTTGCGCATCTCGATCCCGCTGCGGAGCACCCCACTCTCGATCTCCTCGCCGACAGGGTCCGGGAGCGCCACGATCGCCTCGACGCCGGCGGCCATTGCCTCGACCCGTGCAGCGGTCAGCGTCAGCCGGTCGCGGAGCGCCGCGGTCAGCCCCGCGGCACGTTCGTCGGCCAGGTCCGCCGCGTTTGCGGTCAGGACATCCTCGCTGCGCTCCCGCAGGAGGCCGGCCAGCCGGGTCAGCGCCGCGTCCTTGCGGGCGGACTCGGCGCGCCCGAGTGCGAGCGACGCTGCGCGCGCGTCCTCGAGCGCCTCACTAACGGTTCTGGTCGTCGCCGCCATCTTCAAGCGAAGGGTACCGACGGCCGGCCGCACCGAACTGCTACTGTTAACCAAATGGTTAAAGATCCGTTCAGGGCCCTTTCACACCCGATCCGCCGCGGCATCGTCGAGCGCCTCTCGGAAGGCCCGGCGACCGTCGGCGTCGTCACCGCCGGCTTCGGCGTCTCGAAGCCGGCGATCTCCAAGCACCTGAAGGTGCTGGAGGAGACCGGCGTCGTGACCCGCGTGGTCGACGGCCGGACCCACCGCCTCTCGCTCGAGCCGGAAGGGCTCACGGACGCGGCCGAATGGATGGATCGCCAGCGCGCCCTCTGGGGGCGCCTGATGGACGTGGTTGACGACTACCTGAAGGAGGACAAGACGACATGAAGACCCCGCCGATCGTTTCACCGGAGGACTGGAAAGCCGCTCGCGAGGACATGCTCGTGAAGGAGAAGGAGCTGACCCGGGCCCGAGACGCGCTTGCCGCCCAGCGGCGGCGGATGCCCTGGATGGCCGTCCAGAAGGACTACGCCTTCGAGGGGCCCAACGGCCCTGCCACGCTGGCGGACCTCTTCGACGGCCGGCGCCAGCTGATCGTCTACCGCGCCTACTACGGGCCCGAAGTCACCACCTACGCCGAGGGCGGCGCGTACCCGGAGCGTGCCTGCGTGGGCTGCTCGTTCGTCGCCGACCAGGTGGCGAACCCCGCCCACCTGAACGCGCGCGACGTGACGCTCGCCTTCGTCTCGCGCGCGCCCCAGGCCGAGATCCAGGGCCTGAAGGAGCGCCACGGATGGCAGCGCATCCCCTGGTATGAGATCACCGACGACTTCGACAAGGACTTCGACGTCGACGAGTGGCACGGGCACAACGCGTTCATCCGCGAGGGCGACCGCATCTTCCGGACCTACTTCATCGACGCCCGCGGCGACGAGGCGATTGGCACCACCTGGAGCTACCTCGACATGGCTGCGCTCGGGCGCCAGGAGGAGTGGGAGGACTCACCGGAGAGCTACCCGCAGACGCCGCCGTATCAGTGGTGGAACTACAACGACGCGTACGCCGGCCGATGATCGCCCACGTCGGCGGCCTGCCGCTCGAGGAGATCGCGCCTTCCGCGGCCGGCGCGGGCGCCGGGCTGCTCGTGGCGCGCGCCTGGATAGCCTTGCGCCTGCGACGCCGAAGGGAGCACCGCACGTGACCGAGACCATCACCCTGCGCATGGAGCGCACCTACGATGCGCCCGTCCAGGCCGTCTTCGACGCCTGGACGAGCGAAGAGGTGATGCGGCGCTGGTGGCACGCCGGGCACGACTGGGAGACGGCCGAGGCGACCGTGGACCTGCGCATCGGCGGCGCCGTGCGGGTGGTGATGCGGGACCCGCACAAGGACGCCCGGTACGGCGGCGGTGGGGTCTACACCGAGATCGACCCGCCGAGGAGGCTCGCGTTCACCTGGATCTGGGACGACTACCCGGACAGGGAGCAGCTGATCGAGATCGACCTCGAGGAGCGCGATGGCGCCACCACGCTCCGCTTCACCCACAGCAACCTGTGGAGCGAGGAAGCGGTTCGCGACCACGAGGACGGCTGGGGCAAGGTCTTCGACAACCTCGAGCGCGCGCTCGCGGAGAACTAGGAGAGAACGAAGAAGTCGCGGTGTACCGCCTCCTCGGCGGCGTGGGGCATCAGCTCCTGCACCTCCGGCGACTTCATGCCCTTGATCTTCGCGAGCTCGCTCGCCGAGTAGTTGACGATCCCCTTGCCCACCAGCGCGCCGTCGCAGACGACCTCGACGGCGTCACCGGCATCGAATTTTCCCTCCACGCCCGTGATACCGACCGGCAGCAGGCTCGAGCCCTGCTCGCGCAGGACGCGCCCGGCGCCGGCGTCGATCGTCACCGTGCCCCGACTCGGCTTCGCATAGCGCAGCCAGAGCTTGAAGCTCGGCACCCGGCCCGGGTGCGCGGGAAATCTCGTGCCCACCCGCTCGCCGGCCGCCGCAGCACGGAGCGTCCCGTCCTCGGTGCCGTCGCAGACCACGACCTCGATGCCGGCCGACGTCGCCATCTCTGCCGCGGCGACCTTGCTTCGCATGCCGCCCGACCCGAACGGCGAAGTCCGATCGCCGATCTCGAAACCCACCAGGTCGGCGAAGTCGTCCACCTGCTCGATCAGCCGCGCCTCCGGGTCGTGCCTGGGGTCGGCCGTGTGCAGGCCGGCGGTGTCCGTGAGCAGCACCAGCATCCGGGCACCGAGGAGCAGCGCCACCTGGGCGGAGAGGAAGTCGTTGTCGCCGAACGTGATCTCGTCGGTCGCGGTCGTGTCGTTCTCGTTGACCACCGGGACCGCGCGCCACTGGAGCAGTCGCCGCAGCGTGGCGCGCGCGTTCAGGTAGTTCACCCGGGTCGAGACGTCGGAGGAGTTCAGCAGCACCTGTGCCGCATGGACGTCCCGCTCGGCCAGGCGCTGCTCGTACGAGCGAAACAGCGAGCCCTGCCCGACGGCCGATGCCGCCTGGAGCTCGTCCACGGCCCGCGGGCGCGCGTCGAACCCCATCAGCCGCATCCCGAGCGCGATCGCCCCCGACGTGACCATCACCACCTCCTCGCCGTCGGCGTGGAGGTCCGCGACCTGCCCGCAGACGCGGTCGAGCACGTCGCCGCGCACGTCGCCGGCGGCGTCGGCGACGATCGAAGAGCCGAGCTTGGCGACGACGGTCATCGCGGCAGGAGTCTAGGAGCGCGACCGTTCAGCCCGGGTCCAGCTCGAACTCCTCGTCGCCGATCCGGACCTCGTCGCCCGGCTCGAACCCGGCGCGCTCGAGCGCCGCGATCACACCGATCTCGCGCAGCCTCGCTTCCAGGTAGGCAAGCGCCTCGAGGTTCGACAGGTCGTGCCGCGCCACGAGCAGCTCGATCCCGCGGCCGTGCACGCGGAACGCGTCGCCCTCGCGGACCACGTCGAATCCCTGCTCGCCGGCCGGCCGGTAGGTCATGTGCTCGGCCTCGAAGCGGGCCTCGTCTTCCCCCACCGGCGCGGGCTCCGCCGCGACCGCCGCGAAGAGCGCGCCGCGCAGCCGGTCGAGTCCCGCCGCGGTCGCCGACGAGATCGCCAGCACCGGCCCGCCGGTCCGCTCGCGGAGCTCGCCGACCAACTCGTCGAGCTCCTCCGGCGGCGCGAGGTCGGACTTCGAGATCACGACCAGTTCGGGCAGCCCATCCAGGCCCCCGCCATGTGCCGCCAGCTCGGCCCGCACCGTCTCGTAGGCGGGAACCAGGCCGCCGGGCGCGAGCGGATCGATCGCCACAAGATGCACGAGCGCCCGGCACCGCTCGACATGGGCCAGGAACTCATGGCCAAGACCGGCACCCTCCGCCGCTCCCTCGATCAGGCCCGGGATGTCGGCCAGGACGAGTTGCCGCTCGCCGTCGTCGATCGTGCCGAGGACCGGGTCGATCGTCGTGAACGGGTAGTCGGCGACCTTGGGGCGGGCCCGCGTGAGCGCCGCCAGGAGCGACGACTTGCCGGCGTTCGGAAGCCCGACGATGCCGGCGTCGGCGAGCAGTCGCAGCCGCAACTCGACCCAGCCCTCCTCACCGGGGATCCCGCGCTCCGCGAAGCGCGGCGCCTGCCGCGTGGAGGTAGCGAAGCGCTTGTTGCCGTGGCCGCCCTCGCCGCCGGCGGCCATCACGGCCCGCTGGCCCGGCTCGGTCAGGTCGTAAGCCGCGCCGTCCTCACGCTCGGCGGTCGTCCCCGGGGGGATCAGGATCTCGCGGTCCGCCCCGCGCGCCCCATGCTGGTTCTTGCCCCGGCCGTGCTCCCCGCGGCCCGCCTTGAAGTGCCCGGCGATCCGCAGCTCCGACAGGTCGCGCCGCGACGGATCGCAGGCGAGCACGACATCGCCGCCACGCCCGCCGTCGCCGCCGTCGGGCCCACCGCGCGGCACGTGCGCCTCGCGCCGGAAGCTCACGCACCCGTCGCCGCCGCGGCCGCCCTCGACCCAGATCCTCGCCCTGTCATGAAACACGGCGCAAGAATCGCAGGGAGCACGCGCGACAAGCCGCGAACGTCCCGCGCGGGGGTGTATAGGGCGCCGCGCGGGACGTTCGCGCTAGTGGGAGGCCGGGCGGGGGGTGCGCATCGCGGCGAGGATCCGGTCGCGCTGGGCCGGGTCGAGCGTCTCGTCACCCAGGTCGCGCAGAGCAGCGATCGTCTGGCGCATCTGCGCGAGGTAGTTGCGGCACGCGTCACAGCCTGCGAGGTGCTCGTCGGTCCACAGCTTGCGCGCCTCGTCGAGCTGCTGCTCGAGGTACTCGGTCACGATCTCGACGAACTGCTGGCAGCTCATCGCGTCGAGCGGGTTTGTGGGCACGCGGGTGGTCATGCGGCTTCCTCTTCATCGAAGAGCTCCTCGAGGGCGGTCCTTACCTTGGACCGTGCCCTGTGCAGGAGCACTCGCTGGTTGGTCTCCGATACGTCGAGCGCGTTACGGGCCTCGGCGGCCGAGTAGCCCAGGATGTCGCGCAACGTGATCACCTCGCGCTGTCGCGGGGGCAGGGCGGCGATCGCCTCGAGCATCACGTTCCGCGCTTGCTCCTGCCCGAGGAGCACCTCCGGGGATGACCACTCGGCCGGCGGCCTCGCCCACGCCCCGGGCTGCTCCCCGCGCCGCCCCTGGAAGCGGTCGGCGTCCACCGCCGGCTCGTCGCGGCCCTCCTCCGCGCGCCTGCGGAACGCCGAGAACGGAAGCGTGCGCTTCTCGCGCTTGCCGCGCGTGCGCGCGGTGTTGAGGAGGATCTGGAAGATCCAGGTCCGCAGCGACGAGCGCCCCTCGAAGCGGTCGATTCCGTTGAGCACACCGAGCCAGGTGTCCTGCACGACCTCCTCGGCCACGGCCCGGCTCGGGACGTGCGCCATCGCGAGCCGCGTGAGGGGCGGCGTCAGCTCCTCCACGAGGGCGGCGTAGGCGTCCTCGTCGCCCGCGCGCAGCGCCGCGACCAGCTCGGCGTCGGAGGTCGGCTGTCCCCCGCGCTCCAAAACCACGCGGGGCAGGCTACCGCGCCTCTGAGCCGCAGGCGAAGTCCCGGCGTTGTTGAGCCGGCTCGTTACTCGGGCTCGGCGACCGAGACGAGGCGGCCCTTGCGAGCCGGCTTGAACTCGACCGTGCCGGCGCGGGTCGCGAAGATGGTGTGATCACGGCCGATGCCGGCCCCGGGGCCGGGGTAGAAGCGCGTGCCACGCTGGCGCACGATGATCTCGCCGCCCGTCACCTGCTGGCCGGCGAAGATCTTGACCCCGAGCATCTTCGGGTTCGAGTCGCGTCCGTTGCGGCTGGATCCAAGTCCCTTCTTGTGAGCCATCAGGCGTCCTCCTCCCTGGCGGCGGGCTTCTTCGCGGCCGGCTTGCGCGCCGCCGGCTTCTTCGCGGCGGCGGGCTTCTTCGCGGCGGCAGGCTTCCTCGCGGCCGGCTTCTTGGCGGCGGCAGGCTTCGGCGCGGGCTTCTCGGCCGTCCTCGGCCTTCGGCGCCGCGGGCTTCCGCGTGAGCATCTTGACGTCGGTCACCTCGAGCCTGGTCAGCTCCGAGCGATGGCCCTGGCGCTTCCGGTAGCCCTTCTTCGCCTTGTACTTGAAGACCCTGATCTTCTCGCCGCGCAGGTGCTCGGAGACCACCGCCTCGACCTTGACCTTCTCGAGGTCGTTGCCGGCCGCGACGACGTTGCCGTCGCCGCGGAACATGACCGGGCGCAAGCTGACCTTGTCGCCCTCGCCGGCGGTGAGGCGATCGACGAGCAGCACCGTGCCCTTCTCGGCGCGGTACTGCTTGCCACCGGTCTCGACTATTGCGTAGGTCTCAGCCATCAGTCGTTGCTCGTTGCTTGTTGCTCGTTGCTCGTCCGCGAGCGGCCGCGACCGCCTCGGCGGCCTCGGCGCCTGCGTCCGGAGCCGGACGATTCTAGCTGCTGCTCCTCGTCCTCCTCGGCCGTCTCGCCGCCGTCACCGTTGTCCACAAGGGAGGCGCTGGCGAGCGAGCGGGCGACCTCGTCGATGCGGACCAAACGGCGCTGGCCGACGTACCGGCCGCCGCCCGCCACCGACACGATGTACGAGTCGACGCGGGCGATCGCGTCGTCCACGTTGTACATGTGCGGCTCCTCGATCGCGACCAGCACCTCCTCGCCGACCGCGAAGGGGAGCGCCCGGGCCTCGATCTCATCGCGCGTTCCCTCATCGGTGACCTCGAAGGTCGACACGGCGAGCGCCTCGCCGCCCTCGAAGTGGAAGTGCTTGCCGGACTCCGCCTCGAGCTCGTGCAGGCCGCTCTCCTCCTCGAGCAGCTTCGCCGCCACCTTCGGGTTGACCCGGATCAGGAAAGCCTCCGGATCGCGCTTTGACGCGACGAGCTCGCGCAGCTTGCGCAGGACGTCGATCGCGACCGTCTCCTCGGAGAGGATCACACCCTCGCCCTCGCAGGTCGGGCACTTCTTGGTGAGGATCTCGCGCACCCCGTCGGTGACGTTCTGCCTCGTCATCTCGACCAGGCCGAGCGGCGAGATCTCGACGACGTAGGTCTTCGTCTTGTCCTCGTCGAGCGCCTTCCGCATCGTCTTCAGCACCTGGTCGCGGTTGCGGGACCGGGCCATGTCGATGAAGTCGATGACGATGATTCCGCCGATGTCACGGAGGCGGAGCTGGCGCACGACCTCCTCCGCCGCCTCGATGTTCACCTTGGTGATCGTGTCCTCGAGCCGGCCCTTGCCGCGTCCCGTGAAGCTGCCGGTGTTGATGTCGATCACGGTCAGCGCCTCGGCGTAGTCGATCATCAGGTAACCGCCCGAGGGCAGGTCGACCCGGCGCGAGAGCGTCGAGCGCAGCGCCTCCTCGGCGCCCTCGCGCTCGAACAGCGACTCGTTGCCCTCGTAGTGCTCGACCTTCTCGACGAGCTCCGGCGCGGTGCGCTGGAAGAAGCTCGAGACGCGCTGGAACTGCTTCTCATCGTCGATGATCGCGCCCTCGAACTCCTTCGAGAGGACATCGCGCAGGACCCGGATCGAGAGGTCCGCCTCCTGGAAGACCAGGTCCGGGGCCTTGATGTCCTTCGCGCGGCGCTCGACGACCTCGGCCAGCTTGTGGAGGTAGTCGAGGTCGCGCTCGAAGTCCTCCCTGCGTGCGCCCTGTGCCGCCGTGCGAACGATGACGCCGCCGTCGCCGGTGTGGAGCTTCTGGAGCATCTTGCGCAGCTTGTCCCGCTCGGCGTCCGGCAGCCTGCGGCTGGCGCCGACCCCGGCGCCCTGCGGCATGTAGACGAGATAGCGCCCGGCGATCGAGATCTGCATCGACAGCCGCGCGCCCTTCGTCTTCAGCGGGTCCTTGACCACCTGGACCAGGACCTCCTGCTTCGGCTTGATCAGCTCGGCGATCGAGCGGCCCTTGCCGTGGCCGCGGCGCGGTACCTTCTCGCCGCCCGGCAGGACGATCTCGTCCACGTGCAGGAAGCCGTTTCGTTCGAGGCCGATGTCGACGAATGCGGCTTCCATGCCGGGCAGGACGTTGTCGACGACCCCCTTGTAGATGTTGCCGACGATCGACCGCGATCCGCGGCGCTCGACGTAGAGCTCGCCAACGCGTGGCTTCGAGTTGCCCTTTCGTTCGAACACCGCGACCCGGGTTTCGCCGGCGTCGACGGATACGAGAATCTTCTTCTTCAATTAGCTCACCTCAGGAGCAGGTCTTCTTCCCTACTCCTGGAGGCGAGCTGCGACTGGACGTAGATGCTCTGGAGCAATCCGATCGCCAGGAACGTGACGATCACGGAGGATCCCCCGGAACTCATCAACGGCAGGGGAATCCCCGTGATCGGGGCGATCCCAATGTTCATGCCAACGTTGACGAACACGTGGAACATCAACATCGCGGCAATCGAGCCGGCGATGATGGCTCCGTACAAGTTCTTCGAGAGCGTCATGATGCGCAGCGCCCGCCAGATGAGCAGGGCGTAGAGGGACAGGATGAACGCGCCGCCGGCGAAGCCATATCGCTCGCCGACCGTCGCGAAGATGAAATCGGTATGGCGCTCGGGCAGGAAGCCCTCGCGCGTCTGGGTCGCCGCGTCGCCGCGGCCGGTCTTTTGCCCGGCGCCGATGGCGGTCAGCGACTGTTGGATCTGATAGCTGGAGTCGGCCGGGTCCTCGCTGGGGCTGAGGAACGCGGTCAACCGGTCCTGCTGGTAGTCCTGCAGGACCGGCGTTCCGATCGCCGGTGCGACCACCAGCACGGCCGTCACGGCGGCTGCAGCAAGAGCGCCGAGCACCGCGAAGTGTTGCCACTTCGTGCCGGCGATGTAGAGCACCGCGAGGGTCACGACCCCGTACACCAACGCGGTGCCGAGGTCGGGCTGTAGGAAAACGAGTGCCGCCGGGATCGCTCCCAGCAGCAGGACCCGGCCCGTGCGCCTCACATCGGAGGCGCCCGGCATGCGGTCGATCACGACCGCCGCCAGGACCAGGATCAGGAGCACCTTGCCCAGTTCGGAGGGCTGGAAGGTGAAGAACGGGAGCTCGATCCACCGGTGCGAGCCGCGAGTCGCCTCCGCGAACACGAAGACGAGGCAGATCGTGAAGATCAGCGCCGAATAGATGCCCACCCGGAGCTCGCGAAAGCGCGAGTAGTCCACGCGGGCCACCGCCAACATCAGCGCGATTCCCAGCACCGCGTAGATCGATTGGCGGACGACGTAGTAGTTCGGGTCGCCAGGAACGTCGTTCGCGGTCGCCTGGCCGAGAGTGAAGATCGAAAACGCGATCAGGCCGATCGCGCCTGCAAGCAGGGTGAAATCCAGCCTCAACACCCCCGCGCGCTCGAGCAAGCTCTCGCGCGGCTCGGCGAAGGGCCGAGGCCGGGGCTGTACGCGCGGCCTTGGTCCGCTTACTACCGCCATCTATTCGAACACCACGGTACCTGTTTGCTCCGGCGTCTCCGCCGCACTGTTCTCGAATTGACGCTGATTTACCGAGAGATACTTCTGGGCGTACTCGGTCAGCAGGGCCCGCGTCGCGGGCGCCGCCGTGTCCGCGCCGAAGCCACCGCGCTCGAACGTGAACGCGACCACGACCTCGGGATCCTCGGCCGGCGCCAGGGCCACATACCAGGACTGGTCGCCCTGCGTCGTCTCCGCCGTCCCGGTCTTGCCGGCGACTTCGATCGGGAACCCGGGCTCACCGAACACCGGATACGAGGTGCCCTCGGGCTGCATCGCCGCGGCGGTGAGGCCGTCCATGATCGCGCTCTGCCAGGCCGGATCGATGTCGACGTGGCGGCTCGGAGCGGGCTCGATCTCCTGCACCACACGACCCGCGGGATCCTCCGCGCGCAGCGCAACGTGCGGCGTCACGACCGTGCCGCCGTTGCCGATCGCCGCGTAGGCAACCGCCATCTGCAGGGGATCGGCCTGGAGGTCGCCCTGGCCGACGGAGAGGTTGATGCTGTCGCCGAACGACCAGGGCCGCTCCGTGAGCCCCTCCTTGTAGAGGTCGTTCCGCCACTCTGGGTTCGGGACGAGGCCTGGCGCCTCGCCCGGGATGTCGATCCCGGTCGTGTCGCCGAGGCCGAGCTGCTTCGCCCAGTCCTGGATGTACTCGTGGTCCTCGATCAGCCCCTCGAGCCTCCCGCCGAGCGTGTAGAAGAAGACGTCTGACGAGACCTGGAGAGCGCGCCGCAGGGCGATGTTCCCCCAGATCGCGTCGCCGGCGTTCCTGGCGACGTTACCGTCCCCAAGCTCGTACACGCCGTCGTCGGCGATGATCTCCTGGACCCCCAGCTCGCCGGACTCGAGCGCGGCGAGTGCGGTGATCGGCTTGAACGTCGAGCCCGTCGGGTAGCCGCCGGCGATCGCGCGGTTGAACGCCGGTCCGCCGGTGCTCGATTCGTCTTCGGGGTCGCCGTAAACGGCCACCGTGTCGGCCTGCGTGACCTCGCCGGTGAGCAGCTCCGGGTCGAAGGTCGGGTTCGACCCCATCGCGAGGATCGCGCCGTTGTTCGCGTCCATCGCGACGAACGCGCCCGGCAGGCCGAAGGAGGAAAGCTGCGCCTCGCCGGCCGCCTGAAGGTCGGAGTCGATCGTCAGCACGAGGTTGTTCCCGGGCTCGGGCTCGCTGACGCTGGTCGGCCTCCCGCTCGGCAGGCCCGATGCGTCGACGGGGATCCGGGTGGCGCCGTTCACGCCGCGCAGGACGTGGTCGTAGGTCAGCTCGACGCCGTCCTTGCCGATCTCGTCGCCGGGCTCGAGCTCCTGGTAGCGGGCCTCCTCGAGCTCGTCCGGCCCGATCTCGCGCACGTGACCGACGGTGTGGGCCGCGAGCGTGCTCTGCGGGTAGCGACGGACGTACACGCGGTCGACCGTCACCCCGGGGTAGCGGGCCTGGTTCTCGCGCAGGTACCAGATCAGCTCGAGCGGGACGTCCTGCTTGAGCGTCACCGGCATCGATGGCAGCTCCTCCGTCTGCTCGCGGATCTCCTCGCGGATCTTCGTGACGTCGAGCCCGGTCACTTCGCTGAGCCGGCGCAGCACCTCACCCCGGCGTCGGGCGTCCTCCGGCAGCTCGTCCGCCCGCACCTGGAGCGCCTGGGCCGTGCGGTTGGTCACCAGCAGCTTGCCGTCGCGGTCGCGGATCTCGCCGCGCGGTGCCTGCACCGTGACCTCGCGCACGCGGTTGCCCTGGGCCTCGGCCAGGTACTTGTCGCCGGACAGGACCTGCAGGTACCAGAGGCGGAAGAAGATCACCGCGAACAAGACCAGCGCAAGGCCGCCGATCACGGCAACGCGCGCGTCGAACTGCACCGGGCTCTCCCGGTCGCGATTCCAGCGGCCGCCGCTGAAGGTCATGCGGCGCCTCCGGGAGCGGTCGCCCGCCGCAGGCGCCGCCCGCGTCCGGTCCGGACGCGGCGGTTGCGGAAGATCCGCCGGCGGGTCGGCGGCTCCTCGAGGACCAGCGCGGAGCGCAGGGCGAGGCGGATCAGCGGATACAGGGGGAAGGTGAAGAGGAACGCGAGCAGCGCCTTGACGAGGACCTCGCGGACCACGAGCAGGCTCACCGCGGCCTCGACGCCCAGCATCAGCTGTAGTCCGAGGAAGCCGGCGGTGGCGAGCAGGGTGAGGCCCCCGATCAGGAGCGCCGGGGCGAGTCGCGAGTCGATCTCGAACTCCTCCCGATAGCGGCCCGCGAGGTAGCCGACGCACAGCAGGACCAGGGACGAGACCCCCAGGGTCTGGAGCAGCATCGAGTCGAGGAGCAGGCCCGTGGCGAAACCCGCCACCGCCCCGGTCAGGGCGCCGCCGAGAAGCCCCAGCACCGCGATCACCACCGGCACGACGTCCGGCGTGACGCCGAGGAACGACAGGTAAGACAGGAACGAGACCTGGACGAGGACGGTGACCAGCACGATCGCCGCCAGCCGCAGGCCGATCTGCCAGGTGACGATCATCCGCTGACCCCCGGGCGCTCCGGTCCGCCGGTCATCACCTGCACGAACTCGAGCTCGTCCATGTCGGTGAAGGGCTGAACCGTGATCCGCTGAAACTCCTGCTCGCCGAGGGTGGTCTCGGTGATCTCCCCGATCGAGATCCCGTAGGGATACGCGGACGAGATCTCGCCGTCGGACCAGCCCGCGGTCACCAGCGCCTGCCCCTCCTCGACCTCCTGGTCGCCCTCGATCTCGAACTGCATGTCGTCGGGATCGCCGGCCACCGGCGCGACGATGCCCTGCGGACCGTCGGGCACCACCTCAGCGGACACCGCGGATCGCGGGTCGGTGATGAGCTGGACCTGCGAGGTCGAGTTCGTGGCCTCGCTGATCCGGCCGACGAGCCCATCGCCGGAGACCACCGGGTCGTCAACCTCCACCCCGTCACCGGAGCCGAGGTTGATCCCGAGCGTCGCGTTGATCACGCTCGGTGAGCGGGTGATGATGCGGCCCGTCAGCGGCTTGTACTCGGGATCGAAGCCCGCCAGCTCGTTCTCGTCGAGATCGAGCAGCGCCTCGAACTGCTTCTGGTCGCCCACCAGGGCCTGCGCCTCCACGAGCTGCGCGCGCACCTCGGCAAGCTCGTCCTTGAGCTCGTCGTTCTCGCCACGCGCCTCGAACGTCTCGTCAAACCAGTTGACGAGGTCGCGCACGGGCTTGAGCGCCTCGCTTGCCACAGCTTCGAGCGGCGAGAGCACCGTCGCCACGCCACGCTGGATCGCGTGGAGCGGGCCGGACTCGGCCTCGGAGAAGTGAGCCGAGAGCAGCACCAGGGAGGTGACGATCAGAGCCACCAGGATCGTGCGGCGTCGGCGTACCTGCTTGCGATACATGTCTAGTGGCCTCCGCAGGGAGCGGGGTCAAAGCTTGGCGGGGTTCCCGGTCGGAGCATTTCGGTCGTGGTGCTTGGCGTTGGCGGCGCAGGGGCGCGGCGCCGCGGAGCGGTGTTCTGGATCCAGATTGGCGGTCGCGGTACGACGGAGCCGCCACCTGCGAAAGCGCCGCAAGGGCTCTTGCCCGAGGCTCATCAAGAGGGCGTCCGGTGCCACCTCCGCGACCGTGCCGCGCGGCCGAGTGTAGCGCCTGAAACCCAAGTCGCAAGGCAGACTTGAGACTGGCTTCGGACCCTAACGCTAAACGCTCGCCTTAGGGTTTTTCCGCTCTGTCACTGGCGATGCGGGGATCGAGCTCCAGGAGCAGCCGGACCGGCAATCCGACGACGTTCGAGAAATCACCCTCGACCCGATCCACAAGGATCGAGCCGAGACCCTGGATCGCGTAGCCGCCCGCTCGTCCCTCCCACTCGCCGGAGTCGAGGTACTGCCCGATCACCGCATCGTCGAGGTCGCGGAACGCGACGACCGATCGGGCGACCCCGGACCGCTCCCGGACCGGCGCCCCGGGGATGCCGGCAGCGCGCGGACCGAGCAGACAGAGCCCGCTCAGAACCTCATGCTCGCGGCCGGAGAGCCGGCGGAGCCGCGCCTCGGCCTCGGCTCGATCGGCGGGCTGCCCAAGCATCTCACCGTCGACGAACACGTCTGTGTCGACGCCCAGCACGACCGAGTCACCGGCTTCCTCGCCCACGGCATCGAGCCCGGCCGCCGCCTTCCGCCGCGCGTTCTCGAGCACCAAGCCCTCCGGATCGAGCCCATCGCTGAGCTCCTCGACCTCGGGCTCGACGACCTCGAACTCCACCCCGAGCCACCCGAGGATCTCGCGGCGACGGGGCGAGCGCGATGCGAGGACCAGCTTCACAGCGTGCACCCTACGGCTGACCATGCGGAATAGGCTGCCGTTGCCAAGTCATGGACAGAGGGAGGAACGTCATGAGCACCGCAGCGCGCCTGATCGCATCCGTCCTGGCGGCCGGAGCGTTGCTGGCGGCCTGCGGCGACGACGATGCAACGACCTCCGGCGATGCAGGGTCGGCTGCCGTGCCGGCGGCGGACACCGCGTTCGACGGCCTCAAGTCCGCGCTCGAGGCACAGGGCTTCGTGGTCTCCGACCTCCCGGCGGCGTCGCTGGATGACGCGGAGGCTGGCGTCAACATCACCGGGGACAGGACCGGCACCGCGCGCCTGTTCTCGAGCTCGGCCGAAGCGGACGCCTACGCGAAGCAGGTCGAGGAGAGCGGCGATGCGACGACCACCGTCGGCACAGTGGTCCTCCAGTCGGACAGTCAGGAGGACGCGGACTTCTTCGCCGAGGCCTACGAAGGCGGCTGAGTCGCCGAGCGCTATTGCTTCGAGAACACAGGTGAAGTGAGCGATGATGAGGTGCTGCTCCGGCTCAGGCTCCGCTAGCCCGGGCTCCGCCAGCACGGAGTCGGTTCCCCGGCACATCGAGCGTCGACTTTGTTTCGCCTGAGGCCACTAACTCGACGTTCGGCTCGGAAGCTTCGGACGCTGCGGCTTCTCGTCCCAGGTGGCTATTCCGCTGTCAGATCCGGGTCGGCGTTCTCAGTGCAACGCCCGATCGAGGGTCGAGTTTCGGACGCATAGCGACCCTTCTCGACTCTCGACGAGCGCGGCGGCCGTGCGACCTGCAGCGTCGCTTCCCACACGGGTTGACTTAGCCGCTTTCGTTCACAGTGACTACCTGCAGGATTCGACTGCCGTGCCGGGGTGCGGGGCCGCTAGAGGTAGACCAGAGCCATTAGGAACAGGGCGAACGCCGCCCAGGTCACCGCCAGTTGGATCCAGTTGATCGTGAAATAGCGCCGCCGTCCTGCCTCCCAGTCCGCGGGCAGGGCCTCGGGATCCCAGGCCAGGATCAGGTTGTAGGTCGGGGTCTTCCATGCGTTGGAGACGATCAGCACACCCCCGATCACGATGACTAGGCCGGTCGCGGTGAGCACGAACGACGTGGAGCCCGGGTCATCCGAGAGGAGGACGAGCGCAACGACCGGCCCGATGGTCATCCCGAGCGACCAGACATAGTTGTACGCCCGGCCCCAGGACTTCCCCGCGTACCGAAGGAACGCTTCCATGAAGTTCCGGAACTCCCGGCCATCCATCGCTTCCAGCATCGGACGCATGATCGTGCTCAGCATCCCCAAGAGGCCAGATGCGAGTCCCGAGACGAAGACGGTGGCTGCGAGTGTCCATTCCTCGGCCGTCATGTGAGCCATCCTCTCACGGGGCGTAGCCGACGGCATGCGCTCCTTGGTCGAGCCTCTGCGGTGGAATAGGGTTGGCCAGGTCGCAAGCCCCGCGCTCGATGTGCGGTGCATTCCATCGAAAGGGGCGACATGTTGGATTCACCGCTCTCTCGCCATGCGGGGCCACTGGCACTCGCAGCCGGTGTGTTGATAATCGTCGCGCAGCTTCTGTGGTTGCCGTTCGATGCCGACGATCACGTGGCCACCACGACGGATCCTGTATTTCAGACCGGCAACGTCATCTACCTCGTTGGCTTTTGTGTGCTCATGCTCGCCCTGATCGGCGCGTACGGGTGGGGGCTACACAAGGCGCCGGGCAGGCTTGGCGTGATCGCCTTCGTCACTGCGATCGTTGGCACCATGCTTCTGGGCGGTGACCTGTGGTTTGAGACCTTCGCCACCTCGTGGATCGCTGACGACGCGCCCGACCTGCTCGAGGCCGAGGATCCCTCGACCCTTCTTGCGATCGGCGCCATTTCCAGCTACCTGTCCTTCGCCGTGGGCTGGCTCCTGTTCGGTATTGCAAACTATCGGGCTCGCGTCTTCCCGACCGCCATCTGTGTCGCCATCGCGATCGGCGGCGTCATTGGGTTCCGTGCGTTGCTGTCGCCCACCGCCATCCCCCTCGCTCTTGCCGTCGCATGGATGGGCGTGTGGATGATGAGGACGCCGACCGCCGCCAGCGCCATTCGGAGCCGCTAGCCGGCTACCGCTTCCGGGCGGAGCTACCGCTTCTCGTCCGAAGCGCAACCGACCACGCTAGTCAGGACCAGCGGCGACCGCTTCGATCTCGACGAGTTGCCCGGGCCAGCCGAGGACGGTCACACCGAGCAGTGTGCTTGGCGGTCCGTGCTTGCCGAAGACCTCCTCCACCACCCGCCACGCCAGCGCAAGGTCGGCGTCGTCGGTGGTTGCGACGTAGACGGTCGTCTTGACGACGTCGTCCGGCCCGCAGCGAGCGGCGTCGAGGGCGGCAAGGAGGTTGTCGAGTGCCTGGCGGGCCTGGCCCGCGATGTCGCCTTGGCTGACTACTTCTCCGTTGGCATCAAGAGGGCAGGCCCCCGCCGTGAAGACGGAGCGGCTCGCCGGGGCGCTCGCGGCGTAGGAATACGGAACACCGGCGTAGAGCGCGGGGGTCTCGATCAAGTTTCGGGGCACCAGTGCAGTGTGTCACCGACGCGGGAGGCTGGATGCCCGTCCCCCCGGCAGGCGATGCCGAGTTCCCGGCCCGGCTGACGGAGCCGGCTCGCCTAAAGCTCAGGGAACCAGATCGCGATCTCGCGCTCGGCCGACTCGTCGGAGTCGGAGCCGTGGACCATGTTGAAGGTCACTTCGAGGGCGTAGTCGCCGCGGATCGAGCCCGGCGCCGCCTCGACGGGGTTGGTCGCCCCGATCACCTGGCGCGCGGCGGCGACGGCCTCGTGGCCCTCGAACACGGCGGCGACCAGCGGGCCGCCCGTGATGAACGAGACCAGCTCGCCGAAGAACGGCTTCTCGGTGTGCTCGGCGTAGTGCTCGTTGGCGATCGCCTCGTCGGCCTGGAGCAGCTTGAGCGCCTTGATGCGAAGGCCCTTGCGCTCGAAGCGGGCGAGGACCTCGCCGGTGAGCGCGCGCTCGAAGGCGTCGGGCTTGACCAGGATCAGGGTTCGGGACACGGCGTCTCGCTTTCGTATCTAAGGGGATGCGGGATTCAGGAGGAGGCCGGCGCGGTGCCCTCGCCGGGCTCTGAGCGCCGGCTTGGCTTCTTGGTCGTGCTCCGCACGGGAGCCTTGGAGCGCGGCTTGGTCGTGCGCGGTTTGGTCGTGCGCTGCTCGGCCGTCGCGGTGCGCGAGACCGGCCGCTTGGCGCGAGCCGGACGCGTGGCCGACCGGGTCTTGGGAGGCGCGGACTCGGGCGGCGGGGTCGCGGCTGCGCGGCGCTGCGGCGAGGCGGCCGCCTGGCGGGTCGGCGTCTCGCAGTAGGGGCAGACGCTCCAGCGGGGGTCGATCGGCTTACCGCACGACTCGCACGGGTCCTTGATCCGTGCCCGGCAGTTCGGGCAGCGCAGGTAGGCGCGGTCGACGGGGTACTCGCAGTTCGGGCAGGAGGACTCCTCGAGCGCCCGCACGCGCAGCTGTGAGGCGCGGATCTCGAGCTCGCGCTCGCGCTTGTCCTCGAGGAACTCGGGCGGCCGGAGGATCGTGTAGACGACCGTTCCCAGGAACGGGAACAGCGACGCCACGGTCGCGCAGCCGATCAGGACCGGGTCCTCGAGCCTGCGCTTCGCGTCCAGATACGTGTAGGCGATGAGCGCCAGGTACACGACGACGAGGAACAGGATGAGGAGATTGATGGCCAGGTTGATGCCATCGTTGTCGATGCCGAAGATCGCGGGGAGCGGCATTGAAGTCGGTCAGTCTACTTTGTGATGAGGCGTCCCAAGACGGGTACGGATCGGGCTGCACCAGCGGTCCCCCCGCCCAGGTGCTAGAGAAACAGGCGCCCGAACAGGTAGCCGAGGCCGAAGAAAACCAGGATGACGACGGCCACCACGGCGGCGACCAGTCCCATCATCTGGAGGAGCTCTGAGCGGGCCTCGCGGTCCATCCGTACCGCAGAAGGTAGTGCGAGCCGGCAATCAGCGCCACTCCGCTCCGCTCGCGCGCCATCGCCCCGGCAAGCGCGACCGCTCCGGCGGGGTCGGTGTGCGCGGTCGCGGGCACCGATGCGGCCTCGCAGAGCCTGACCAGCTCGGCCGCGGGGACGGCGCTGGTCCCTGGCCTGCCCGAGCCCTCGAGCCGCGACTGCGGGATCTCGGTACAGACCACCGCCGCGAGCGCCGGCGCGAGGGCGCCGATGATCCCCTGCGCGTCCTTGTCCGCGAGGATCGCGAGGCAAGCGACCACGGGCTTGCCTGCGACGCGCTCGGCGAGGGCCTCGGCGAGCGCCCGGGCGCCGTCCGGGTTGTGCGCGGCGTCGAGCACCATCGGCGGGTCCCCGGAGACGAGCTCGAAGCGCCCGGCTAGCTTCAGCGCGCCGAGCGCGGCCCTGAGCTCGCCGGGCTCGACCTCGCCCGCGACGACCCGGGCGGCCGCGAGCGCAACAGCCAGGTTGCGGCGGAGGAAGGGGGCAGCCAGCTCGGACGCGGCCGGCGGCGTGCCGGGCTCCACGACCGTGCAATCGCGCGCGGCGGCCGTTTCGCGGGCGAGCGCGGCCACCGGCGGCGACACGTCCCCAAGGACCAGCGTCGACCCGTCGCGCAGGACGGCCAGCTTCTCGGCCGCGATCTCGAGTTCGGTTTCGCCGAGCCAGGCCGTGTGGTCGAGCCCGATCGAGGTCAGCGCCGTCGCGCGGGACCGCAGGACGTTGGTCGCGTCCAGGCGCCCGCCCAGCCCGGCCTCGATCACGCCCACCTCCACCCCGGCCTCGGCCAGGGCCACGAAGGCTGCCGCGGTAGCCGCCTCGAACTGGGTGACCCGCTCACCCTCGGCGAACCCCGCCTCAACCCCCGGAAGCGCGTCGGCGACCCGCTCGGCCGCGGCCCCGAATGCCGCCGGCTCGATCTCCTCGCCGCGCACCCGCACCCGCTGTGACCAGCGGTCCGAATGCGGCGAGATGTAGCAGCCCGACGAGCGGCCCCGGGCCTCGACCAGCGCCGCGGTCATGACCGTCACCGACGACTTGCCGTTCGTGCCGACGACGTGGATCGGCTCGAACGAGTGCTGGGGATCGCCCAGCTCGGCCAGCAGCGCCGTGATCCGCTCGAGGCCGAAGCGCCAGCCGATCGGATCGAGAGAGCTAAGCCAAGACTCAGGCCCGTCGGCTCCGCAGCACGCGCAGGGGCCGACGGGGTTCGCTAGGACCGCTCAAGCTCCTCGAGCTCCATCCGGTAGGCGTCCAGCTTCTCGCGCTCGGCCTCGACCACATCGGCGGGGGCCTTGGCGACGAAGCCCTCGTTCGCGAGCTTGCGCTCGCCCCGCTCGACCTCGGCGCGCAGCTCCGCGGCCCGGGCCTCGATCCGCCCGCGCACCTGGTCCGGATCGACGTCGTCGGTGGCAAGCAGCTCAAGCGGTCCGATGCTGGCGAGGGCCTCGCCACCGGCACCGTCGACGTCGAGGCGTGCCAGGCGTGCGACGAGCTCGTGCGGCGCGTCCCCGGCAACCCGTGCCGGAAGCACGCTCGCGACCGGGACGCCGGCGAGGTCGCGCCAGCGGCGGATCCCGCGGGTCAGCTCGATCGAGGCCTCGATCTCGGCCTCGGCCTCGGGGTCGCGCAGGCTCGTGTCGGCGACCGGATAGCGGGCGACGATCAGCGGCGAATCCTCCTTGCCCGGCAGGTATCCCCAGATCTCCTCGGTCACGAACGGGATCACCGGGTGCGCGAGCGCGAGGAACTGCTCTAGTACGTGGAGCAGGTTGGCCGACGCCGCGGCCTCGCCCTCGTAGAGCCGCGGCTTCACGATCTCGAGGTACCAGTCGCAGAACTCAGACCAGAAGAACCGGTA
This sequence comes from uncultured bacterium, assembly GCA_963753385.1. Lineage (GTDB taxonomy): Bacteria > Actinomycetota > Thermoleophilia > Solirubrobacterales > 70-9 > JALZKA01. The sequence continues at coordinate 472,087 of CAVWCC010000008.1, read as the reverse complement.
GAGCTCGAGCGCGGCGTGGGAGACGTCATACGCGTCGAGCTGGCCAGTAACCACCTCGATCGTACGCTGGAGCCGCGAGAGGATCCATCGGTCCTCAGTCCTCGCAGGCGTGGCGGCCGGCTCCCCCTGCGGCGTTCAGGAGGATCAGCCGTGAAGCATTCCAGAGCTTGTTCGCGAGATCACGGCCCTGCTGGACCTTGGCGTCCGAGAAGCGGACGTCCTGCGCCGAGGACATCGCCAGCAGCCCGAACCGAAGCGCGTCGGCGCCGTGGATCTCGATCTCGTCGAGCGGATCGATCCCGGTGCCGAGGCTCTTCGACATCCGCCGGCCGTCGGGCGCCTGGATCACCGACGTGATGTTCACGTCGCCGAACGGGATCTCGCTGGTGAACTCGAGGCCCATCATCACCATCCGGGCGACCCAGAGGAAGATGATGTCCCGCGCGGTCGACGAGGACGTCGGTCGGGTACCAGGCGCGGAGCTCGGGAGTCTCCTCGGGCCAGCCGAGGGTCGCGAACGGCCACAGCGCCGAGCTGAACCAGGTGTCGAGCACGTCCTCGTCCTGGCGCAGCTCGCCGCCGCACTTCCCGCAGCGCGCCGGCGGGTCCATCGCGACGATCGTCTCCTCGCACGGGTCGCAGTAGTAGACGGGCAGCCGGTGTCCCCACCAGAGCTGGCGGGAGATGCACCACGGCCGGATGTGCTCGAGCCAGTCGAGGTAGACCTTCGTCCAGGGCCGCTCGGGATGGAAGCGTCACGCGGCCGTCGCGCACGACCTCGATCGCGGGCTTCGCGAGCTCGGTCATGTCGCAGAACCACTGCAGCGAGATCAGCGGCTCGATCCGCCGGCCCGACCGGTGCGAGTGCGGGACGTCGTGCTCGTACGGCTCCTCCGCCGTGATCGCGCCCTCCTCGCGCAGCGCCGCGACGACCTCCTCGCGCGCCTCGTCCACGTCGAGGCCCGCGAAGCGCTCGCCCGCCGCCTCGGTCATCCGCCCGTCCTCGCCGATCACCGATGATCTCCTCGAGCCCGTGCGCGCGGCCGATCTCGAAGTCGTTCGGGTCGTGGCCCGGCGTGATCTTGAGCGCGCCGGTGCCGAACTCGGGGTCGACGTGCTCGTCGGCGATCACCGGGCAGCCGCCGGCCGACGAGCGGCAGGACCACCTCGGCGCCGACGAGCTTCGCGTACCGCTCGTCCTCAGGGTGCACGGCGACCGCGGTGTCGGCGAGCATCGTCTCGGGCCGCACGGTGGCGATCGTCAGCGAGCCCGAGCCGTCGGCGAGCGGGTATTCGATCGAGTAGAGGGTGTCGGTGATCGTCCGCTGCTCGACCTCGAGGTCGGAGATCGCCGAGCGCAGGCCGGGGTCCCAGTTGACCATGTAGTTGTCGCGGTAGATGTGCCCCCGCGCGTGCAGTTCGACGAACACGTACGCGACGGCGCGCGCGTATGCCTCGTCCATCGTGAAGCGCTCGTCGGCGTAGTCCGCCGAGGCGCCCAGTCGCTTGAACTGCTCGATGATCTGCGACCCGTATTCCGCCCGCCACTCCCAGACGCGCTTGGTGAACGCCTCGCGCCCGAGCGCTAGCCGCGAGGTCCCCTGTGCCTCCAGCTCCTTCTCGACCACCGCCTGGGTCGCCGATCCCGGCGTGGTCGGTGCCCGAGGATCCAGCGTGCGGGAACCCCGCGCATCCGCGCGAGGCGGATCAGCGACGTCCTGGATCGAGCCGTTCAGCGCGTGCCCCATGTGGAGCGCACCGGTGACGTTCGGCGGCGGGATCGCGATCGAGAAGTTGTCCTTCGCCTCGCCTTCGGGCGGGGGCGAGAACCAGCCGCCCTCGAGCCAGCGCTCGAAGACGCGCGCCTCGACCTCGCCCGGCTCCCACCGGGTCGTGGCCTCGAGCTTGGCTCTGCGAGCGCTGTCCATGAGCCGCCGATGTTAGTTCGGCCAACCGGCCCTCCTATCCTCTCCGGCGCGATGGACCTCGGCACGACGGCGATCGGAACCTGGAGCGGCGGGCGCTTCATGCACTTCGGCGAGGCGCTCGACGAGGCGCGCTTCGCGGACCTGGTGCGCCCGGGGCACGGGATCCGCACGGTGCTCACCGCGGACGTGTACGGGGAGGGCGAGGCGGACCGGCTGCTCGGTCGGGCGCTCGAGGGACTCGATCGCGACTGCTACTCCCTGGTAGGCGCGATCGGGCACGACTTTCACCTGGGCGAGCGCCAGGGCGCGAAGGGCTTCCCCCGCTTCACGGACCCAACGCTCCGAGACCCGAGCCACTACGCCGAGTACCTGCGAAACGCGGCCGAGCGGAGCCTCGCGGCGATCGGGGTCTCGCACTTCGACGTGCTGCTGCTCCACAATCCCGACCGCATCGGCTACACCTCGCCCGAGGTGTGGGCGGGCATGGCGGCCGTCCGCGACGCCGGGCTGACCCGTGAGATCGGCGTCGCGCCAGGGCCCGCGAACGGCTTCACGCTCGACCTCATCGGCTGCCTCGAGCGCTTCGGCGACGAGATCGACTGGGCGATGGTCATCCTCAACCCGCTCGAACCGTGGCCCGGCGAGCTGGTCCTCGACGCCGCCGCGGCGAAGGACGTAAAGGTCCTCACCCGGGTGGTCGACTACGGCGGTCTCTTCTGGGGCGACCTGAGCCCGCGGACGCCGATCGGCGAGCACGACCACCGCCGCTTCCGCCCGGCGGGATGGATCGACGCCGGGCTCGAGCGGATCGGGCGGATGGACTCGATCCGGGCCGAGACCGGACTCACCCCGATGCAGCTCGCCTGTCAGTGGAACCTCGCCCATCCCGCGGTCGAGTGCGTCGTGCCCGACGTTGATCCAGGAGGCCGGTCCCCGTGCGCGCCCGATCGAGGACAAGCGCCGCGAGCTCGCGGGGCTTCCGGCCGACCTGCGACTGCGCCCAGACCAGGTCGCCGCGATCGCGGCGATCGGCGACAACCGCGGCTCGATGCGGCTCAAGGGCGCGAGCCCCGAGCACGAGGGTCCCGACGCGCCGGACCGCTGGGGCCTCAGCGATGACCTCGTCGCCGCCGGCGAGCGCTACGGGGTCGAGCCCGAGCGCGACCTGCGGGCGACCGCCCTCGCCGCCGCCTAGCGTCTAACGCTCGAACGCCCCGATGTCGGGCTGGTTGTCGCGCTCGCGGCCCCGCTGGTCCTTGCCCGGCGCGTCGTTGCCGGCCTTGCCGATCGCCGGGCTGCCGTTCTTCAGCGCGACCGTCTCGGTCGGGCCGCCGTTTCGCTTCAGCTGCCCGATCCTCGGATTGGCCTGCACGGCATCGCCGGGCCCATCGAAACCCGAGCAGTTGTCGTCGGTGGAGAGGAGGTTGTGGCCCCCGGATTCGAACGGGTCCTGCTCGTTGAAGCAGTCCGCACCCACGAACCCGCCCCCCGGGACGGTGTTCAGGGCAATCAGCGAGTTGTCAACCTGCATCTGCCCGCCCGGCCCCTGGAGGTAGAGCCCACCGCCGTCGTTGCCCGCGTCGTTGCGGGCGACGGTCACGGCGTTCAGGGTCACGACCGATCCGTCGCCGGCGTAGATTCCGGCCCCTACGTCGGCGGACTCGTTGTTCGCCACGGTCGAGTTCACCACGGTGACCTCGGCCCCCGACGCCGCGAAGATCCCTCCCCCCTCGATGCCGACGTTCCGGGCGATCGTGGAATCCCGGATCACGACTTCGGAATCAGTGAAAAGCCCGCCCCCCAGCCCGCCCGTCTCGTTCAGGGCGATGGTCGAGCGGACGATCCGGCTGGCGCCTTCCCCGAACACCTGGACTCCGCTGTCCTGGTTTCGGATGACCAGGCTTCTGCTCAGGACGAGCGGTCCATCGCCGAACTCCTGAAGGCCGCTGCCGCCGTTGCGGCTGAACGTCGCTCGCGAAGCCCGGAGGGCGCCTTCGTCGAACTCGTACGCGCCCACGGACACGTTGCTCGCTCGACCCGGGCTCGCGTGAGGACCAGGCTGCCGGCCTGCGTCTCCTGGATCCCGGTGGACCCGTTGCCGGCGATGCGCGCCCGTGAAGCCGAAAGCGTCCCTTCGTCGAACTCGTAGGCGCCGGTCGAGTCGTTGTTCGCGATCTGGGCCCGCGTGATGATGAGGTTCCCCTCCTGCGTCTCCTGGATCCCGCTGGACCCGTTGGCGGAGATGCGCGCTCGGGAAGCCGAGAGCGTCCCTTCGTCGAACTCGTAGGCGCCGGTCGAGTCGTTGTTCAGGATCCGGGCGCCGGTGATGTCGAGGGTTCCGGGCTGGGCCTCCTGGATCCCGGTCGACCCGTTGCCGGTGATGCGCGCCCTCGCCGCCGAGAGGCTGCCCTCGTCGAACTCGTAAGCGCCGGTCGAGTCGTTGTTGCGCGATCTTGGCCCGCGCGATGTCGAGGTTGCCCTCCTGGGTCTCCTGGATCCCGGTGGACCCGTTGCCGTTGGCGCGGATGCCGGGGGCGTCGACGGAGCCCGGGCCGAACTCCTGAACGCCCGTTGAATCGTTCTGCGAGACGACCGATCGGCGGAGCCGGATCCCGTCGCCGTCTTCCTCGGAGATGCCCGTCCCCAGGTTGCCGGTCACCCGCAAGCGGGACCCGCGTACGCCGCCGCTGCCGGTCTGGACGATCCCAGTGCCCTCGTTCTCGGCAAAGGTCGTGCGATTCGCGATGAGACCCGCGTCCGCGACGAACGCGCCGTCTCCGGCGCCGAAGGCGCTGTTGCCGGTCACCCGGGTCCGGCTGAGATCGACGTTCGCGGTGGCGAGGATGCCGCCCCCATCCGGAAGCAAGCCGGCCGGGGCGCTCCCGTCGGTGATGATGAGGCGCGTGATCTGCAGCCTCGCGACGGCGTGGAAGACCCGGTCGATGTCCTCTCCGTCGACGGTCGCGCTCCCACGGCCCGAGGCCCGAATCGTGGTCGGCCCGAGGATGTCGAAGTCTCCGGTCGCGGCGAGGTCCTCGTCGATGCCCGGGATCGTCAGCATGTGGGTCCTACCGGAACGCAGGACGACCTCGTCGGCGCCGGCGCGATCGTTGGCGGCGATGATCGCCTCGCGCAGCGTGCAGCCGCCCTGGTTGCAGCCGTTGGGGGCCGTGTCTCCGGCCCTGGTGACCTCGAACGTCTTCGCGACTGCGCCGTCGGCGGCCCAGAGGCTGACGAGAACGATCCCCACGATCAGCAGTCCCCCGCGGTTCACGCGAGCACCCTCGCAGACGCGCCGCGGGTCGTCAACCGCGCGTCGCTCGTCGTGCCTACACCACGGGCCGGCGAGCCCCCGCGAGCTCGGCATCTCGTTCGGTCCTGAGCCGGCTCAGGCGCTCTCTTCGCCGAGCTCGTCGTAGTCCGCGTCGGGCTCGTCGGCGACCGCTTCGGTCACCAGCGTCGGGCGCCGGCCCTCGCTGATCGTCTCCCTGGTCACGACGCACTTGCGGACGTCGCGGCGGGATGGCAGCTCGAACTGCACGTCGAGCAGCGTCTCCTCGAGGATCGAACGGAGGCCGCGGGCGCCGGTCTCGCGCTCGAGCGCGCGGTCGGCGATCGCGCTGAGCGAGTCCTCGGCGAATACGAGCTCGATGTCGTCGAACTCGAAAAACCGCTGGAACTGCTTCGTGAGCGCGTTCTTGGGCTCGGTCAGGATCGTGATCAGGTCGTCGCGGCTCAGCTGGTGGATCGCCGACATCACCGGCAAGCGGCCGATGAACTCGGGGATCAGCCCGTACTCCATCAGGTCCTCGGGCAGCACCTTCTCGAACATCTCGCCCATGTCGTTCTTCCCGCGCGATGAGATCGAGGCGCCGAAACCGACGCCCTTGTTGCCGATCCGCTTCTCGATCACCTTGTCGAGGTTTGCGAACGAGCCGCCGCAGATGAACAGGATGTTGGTCGTGTCGATCGTCAGGAACTCCTGGTGCGGGTGCTTGCGCCCGCCCTGCGGGGGCACCGAGGCCGTGGTGCCCTCGAGGATCTTCAGCAGCGCCTGCTGGACGCCCTCGCCGGAGACGTCGCGCGTGATCGACGGGTTGTCGGCCTTGCGGGCGATCTTGTCGATCTCGTCGATGTAGATGATCCCCGTCTCGGCCTTCTTGACGTCGAAGTCGGCGGCCTGGATCAGCTTCAGGAGGATGTTCTCGACGTCCTCCCCGACGTAGCCGGCCTCGGTCAGCGCGGTGGCGTCCGCGATCGCGAACGGGACGTTCAGGATGCGCGCGAGCGTCTGCGCGAGCAGCGTCTTGCCGCAGCCCGTCGGGCCCAGGAGCATGATGTTCGACTTCTGAAGCTCGACCTCGTCGTCGCCCGCCGTCTGCTTGATCTGGACCCGCTTGTAGTGGTTGTAGACCGCGACCGAGAGCGCCCGCTTGGCGGACTCCTGGCCGACCACGTACTCCCGCAGGACATCGTGGATCTCGACGGGCTTCGGCAGGCTCTCGAGCTCGAAGCTCGGGGGCGCCGTGAGCTCCTCGTCGATGATCTCGTTGCAGAGGTCGATGCACTCGTCGCAGATGTAGACGCCCGGGCCTGCGATCAGCTTTTTGACCTGGCGCTGCGACTTGCCGCAGAAAGAGCAGAGGAGCTGCTCGTTGGAGTCGGTCGGGCGTGCCAGCGTTCTCTCCTTGCCGCTCGTGGTTGGGCCTGACCTCCCGTTGAGGTTAGAACACGGGAGAGCTCGGCTAGGTCTCCCTGTTGTTACTCGACGGGAGGCCCGGTCCCTTCAAGCGCGGGCTTGCTTGCAGCGCGCAATCGGATTACGGTTGGCTCCAGCCCGAACGGGCACAGCTGCGGACGACGGAGGGAACGATGCGAAGGTCGATCATCGCCGGACTGGCGCTCGCGATCCTGGTGCCCACGGGGGCGCTGGGGATCTCGGTGGGCGGCAACTACCACGGGGCGGTCCAAAGCGACAAGAGCTCGTCGATCAACTTCGATGTGAAGCGCACCGATTCGGGGAAGCGGCGAGTGGCCAACTTCGTCGGTGCCCAGCTCGACTTCACCTGCGAGGGTGGCGACCCGGGGGAGACGAGCGGCGTGCTCCTCGACCGCGGCTTCCGGGTAAAACGCGACCGGACCTTCGGCGGCAAGGCAGATGCCACGATTCTGGGCTTCGACCCGCCGGCCAAGCTGACGGGCAAGCTCCGGCGCCACGGCCGCGCGGTGGGCACGTTCCGCGTGCACGGCGAGATCGATCCGAATAACCAGCCCGGAATCGACTGCGACACCGGGGTTCTCGAGTGGAAGGCGAAGCGCCAACCACCGGTCAAGCCGTGACAACCGCCACGGTAGGCTGGCACCCGGTTACGGGGCCATTAACCAAAGGAGAACGATGAAGAGAGGAATCCTCGCGCTCAGTGGGCTGACGATCCTGCTCGCGCTTCCGGTAGGCGCGTCAGGCGACTCGGGCGAGTCGGTCCGCGCGTTGCGCGGCGACAACTTCGAGATCAGCTTCACGCTCAAGTCGCGCAACGGCGAGCCGACGGCGATCCGGAGGTTCAAGTTCAGCAAGCTGACTGCCGAGTGCGCCGAGGGCGCCACCGCCGAGGTCCGGGGCAAGCTCCCGTTCATCGAGGTGCACAGCAACAACAGGTTCTCGGAGACGCTCCGGCAGCAGGGCAAGAAGGTCAGGGTCACCGGCAAGGTGAGCAACGACCTGGACACGGTCCGGGGCACGATCCGCGCCCGCGGAGCGTTCGGCCAGGCAACGAGCTGCGACAGCGGCGAGGTGCGCTGGATAGCGCGCGACTAGGCGCTACTCAACACGGATCGATCGGGAACGAGTTGCCCGACCCGCAGTTGCCGCTGCCCTCGTCGAGGAAGTCGACGTCGCCGTTCTCGACCGCCGTGTTGCCGTTCAGCACATTGTCGTCCGAGGTGTTCCCGCCGTCGTCGAGCAGATGGATGCCGTACTCGCCGTTCCGGTTCGCGACGTTGTCGATGTAGCGGCCGCCGTCGGAGCGCCGCACGAGGATTCCCGCCGGCGTCGACAGTCCCGAGAGGTCGTTGCTCCGCGTCTCGTTGTCGCGGACGAGGATGTTCGCCTCCGGCACCGAGTCCTCGATCAGGATCCCGATGTTGTTGCCGAAGGTCTCGTTCCGGGCGATCCTGAACGGCTTGGAGCCGACGTCGCCGATGCTGCCGACGTAGATGCCGGCGTCGATGAACCCGCCCGAGGCTGTGATCCCGGTGATCTCGAGCGCGCCGGTGTCGAAGACGTTCAGCCCGTAGTACGCGGGGTTCTGGTCGCAGGACTCCTTGAGGACCAGGTCGCTGAACGTCCCCGACTCGATCCCGATCAGGTTGACGGTGTAGCCGTCGCCAGGATCCGACTCCGCTCCCTTCACCTTGAGGTGACGCAGCGTGACCCGGTTGGCGACCACGTCGATCGTGCGCTCGGTCCGGCACCGGCCGTTGATCACCGGCGGCTTGCCGGCCTTGCCGATGATCCGCAGCCGCTTGTCGACGAGGACGTCCTCGCGATAGGTCCCGCGCTTCACGAGGAGCTTGTCGCCCGGGTCGGCCCTGTCGACCGCCTTCTGGATCGCGTTCGGCCCGGGCTTGACGTTGATCGTCGCGGCCTGCGCCTGGCCGGCGAAGAGCGCGGCGGTGAGCGCGGCCAGACCTGCGAGATACGACCTGCCCGACATCCCTGGCTCCTCCCTGCGGTTGACTTCCGGCAGCGTAGCGATCTAGCTGTAGCGGTCCCAGCGCCGCAGGATCGGCTCCGGGTCGACAAGCTGCCCCGCGCGCCGGATCTCGACGTGCAGGTGACACGGCGTTCCCGCGGCGTTGCCGGTCAGCCCGATCTTCCCAAGGCGCTCGCTCGTCTTGACCGAATCGCCGCGATCGGCCCGGGCGGGCGCGATCATGTGGGCGTAGAAGTAGTCGAGCGACGAGTGGCGAGCGTCGACCTCGATGAAATGCCCGTAGAGCTGCGGGTCGTACCCGGCGCGCTCGACCCGGCCGGCGCGGATCGCCAGCAGCGGCGTGCCGCAGGGGGCGGTGACGTCGAAGCCCTCATGAACGCGGCCGCCCGACCGCGGCGCACCGAAGTCGCCGATCGGCCCCCGCGTGCCGTGTCCCGCGTTCACAGGAAAGCGGTGGCCGTGGAGGTCGAACCGCCCCGCCGGAAACGGCCGCTCGCCGGGCGAGGTGATCCTGAACGCGTACTCGCCGTCGGGAGCTGGAGCGCCCGTCCGGCGCGACCCGTGCCAGGGCTGCGCGTGGCGTACCCCTGGAGCGCCGTTCGGCCGCTTCCAGTGGGCCACAACCTGCCCGCTCGCAACCCTGACGACGTCGATCGTCACCGGGCGGCGCTCGCCCGCGCTGCGGAACACGTAGCGAAGGGTCGCCGGTTTGCGCCCGGCGAAGTAGGCGTCGTCCGGCGCGACCGAGTGCCGCGTCACCCTGAACGGTCCGTCCGCCCCGGCCGACCCGGCGGCCTCGCCGAGCGCGAGGGCCCCGAGCGCAACCAGCGCCGCGACTGTCGATCGCCGCGGCGCTCTACCGATGCTCGAGCACGCGGTCGACGATGGAATATTCCTTCGCCTCCTCGGCGCTCATGAAGTAGTCGCGCTCCGTGTCCTTCGCGACCTTCTCGATTTCCTGGCCGGTGTGGTGGGCGATGATCTCGTCGAGCCGGCTGCGGACGTCGATGATCTCCTTGGCGTGGATCTCGATGTCTGTCGCCTGCCCCGAGAAGCCGCCCGAGACCTGATGGATCAGGATCTTCGAGTTCGGGAGCGCCATCCGCTTGCCGCCGGTGCCTCCGGCCAGGAGCAGCGCGCCCATGCTCATCGCGACGCCGACGCAGATCGTCTGCACGTCGGGCTTGATGAACTGCATCGTGTCGTAGATCGCGAGCCCCGCGTACACCGACCCGCCGGGCGAGTTCACGTACATCGAGATGTCCTTGTCGGGGTCCTCGGACTCGAGGTGGATCATCTGGGCGACGACCAGGTTCGCGATGTCGTCGTTGATCGGCGTCCCCAGGAAGATGATGCGCTCGTTCAGGAGACGCGAGTAGATGTCGAACGCACGCTCGCCGCGCGAGGTCTGCTCGACGACCATTGGGACCAGCGGACTCATCGGCGGCGGAGTCTAACCAAGCTCGTTCAGCTGCCCGGCGTCCAGAGCTCGCCCGGCTTCTCGGCCGGGGCACCAGGGGCGGCCGCTTCGGACCCGGACTCCTTGTCGGGGGTCCAGATGGCCTCGCGGGCGTCGGCCTGGGCCTTGGGAATCGGCTTCGCCTGCTCGGCGATGAGCTCTGCGGCCTTGCGCAGGCGGACTTCGTCGCGCAGGATCACGTCACGGCCCGCTTCCCGCAGGCGCTTGAGGACCTTCTCCGGCGCGTCCTTGCCCTCGCCCGGGCCCAGCGCGTCGATCAGGTCGTCGTCGGAGGGCTCGATTCCCTCGGCCTCGGCGACCGCCGCGAGCGTCGCCTCGCGGCGCAGGGTCTTCTCGGCCGACTCCTCGCCGTCGTTGATCAGGTCGTGGCGGTCCTTGCCCTGCATCCGCGCGTAGGCCTGCGGGTCGATGCCGCGCGCCGCGAGCGTGCGCTCGAACCGCTCCCAGAGCTCGTGGGCGCGCGCGTGGACGAGGTCGTGCGGGAGCTCGACCGTGGCCGCGTCGGCGGCCGCCTCGACCGCGGCGTCGCGGAACTCGGCGTCGGCCCGGGCCCCGAGCAGTGACTCGAGGCGGGAGCGGATCTCCTCGCGAAGCTCATCGAGCGTGTCGAACTCGGATGCCGACTGCGCGAAGTCGTCGTCGAGCGCGGGCAGCTCCTTCTCGCGGACCTCGTTCACCTTCACAGCGAAGGTCGCGGTCTTCCCGGCGAGGTCCTCCGGCTGGTGGTCATCGCCGAACGTCACCTGGACCTCGGCCTCGTCGCCCGCCGCCTTTCCGGCGAGGCCCTGGTTGAACTCGGGCATGAGGCCGTCGGAGCCGAGCTCGATCGTGAAGTCCTTGCCGCTCGACCCGTCGAACGGCTCGCCGTCGATCGTCCCCTCGAAGTCGATTACGACGACGTCGCCCTCGGCCGCCGGCCGCTCGACCGGGTTGAGGCTGCCGAGGCCCTCGCGCAGGCGCTCGAGCTCCTCCAAGATCGCGTCCTCCGGCACCTCGACCTCCGTCTTGCCGACCTCGAGCCCGCGGTAGTCGCCCAGCTTCGCCTGCGGGCGGACGCCGACCTCGATCGAGAACACCAGCTCCTCCCCGTCGCCGGGCAGGTGCTCGACGTCGAGCTTCGGGTCGCCGACCGTCGGCAGGCCCGACTCGACGATCGCCCGCTCGTACCACTCCGGGAGCGAATCGCGGATCGCCTGCTCGAGCACCGCCTCGCGGCCGACGCGCTGGATCACGAGCTGCGGCGGCACCTTCCCCTTGCGAAAGCCCGGGAGCTTCATCTCGCCCGCCATCTGCTTCGCCGCGCGATCGACGCGCTGCGCGAGCACCTCCGGCTCGATCCCGACCTCGAGCCGCGCGCGCGACTCGGGAAGCTCGGTTACCTCCGTTCTCATCTGCGACTGAGCTTATTGAGGGCCCACGAGCCGACCGCGGCGCCCAGGTCGCCGACGAACGCCGCGACGCGTCCCACCGGCCCGGTCACGACCCACGCCGCGAGACGATCGGAGAGCGTCATTGATCCTCCGCGTAGCCCAGGATCGAGCGGTCGATCAGCCACTCGACCGGGGCGCGGTCGTCGGTGTAGACGGCGCCGCCCTCGAGCCGCGGCCCGAGCCGGGCGGCCTCGATCGCGGCGAGGTTCCGGATCTCGGTCTCGAGGCCGCGCGCGCCCTCCCGCATGCGCTCGGCGGAAATCGGAGCCTCGCTCGCCACCAGCAGAGTGTTGGTCGGCTCGATCGGGTCGCGCATGACGGTCGGGAACGCTTCCGCCATCGTCGCTCCCAGGACCTTCTCGAGGTCGTCGTTGCCCTCCGGGTGACCGGCGTTCACGACGACGACCCCACCGGGCGCCAGCCGGTCGCGGACGAGCTCGAAGAACTCCTCCGTCGCGAGGTAGAACGGGATGTAGGGCTGCCGGTAGGCGTCCACGAAGATCGCGTCGTAGCCGCCTTCCGAGCGCCGCAGCCAGGGGCGCGCGTCCTCGTTGTGGACGGTCAGGTTCTCGTTCGAGGCCATGTCGAAGAACCGGTTGCCGACGTCCTCGAGCTCGGAGTCGATCTCGACCCCGTCCACCAGCGCCTCGGGGAAGTAGTGGCCGTAGGCGCGCGCCGTGGTCCCAGCCGCGTTGCCGAGGATCGCGATCCGCTCCGGCGGGCGGCCGAGCGCGGCCAGCGGCAGCACGAGGTATCCGTCCCAGACGTCCTGCGTCAGATACGAGCCCGCGCGCATCAGGGAATGAACCGCCTGGCCCTCGTTTAGCTCCAGCAGCCGATCGCCGTCCGGCTCCTCGACGACCCGGATGTACTGGTGCTCCGAGTCGGTCTCGAAGATCACCTCGCCCTCGTCGCTCGACTTCACGGTCCCAACCGGGATCGCCAGGATCGCGGCGGCCGCGATCGGGGCCGCGGCGTAGCGCCACCCGAGCCCGGCGGCGGCGACGAGGGCGAGCATCACGGCGAACGCGACGAACGTCCGCTGCGTCCCGGCGAACGGGATCAGGACGAGGGCGGCGAGCATCGTGCCGAACAGCGACCCCACCGTCGAGATCGCGTAGAGGCGGCCGGCGACGCGGCCCGCGTGCTCGACGTCCGGGACGCTCAGACGGATCGCCCACGGCGAGACGGTGCCGAGCACCGCCACCGGGATCGCGATCAGGAACAAGACCGCGAACAGGGAGCCGACGAAGGCACCCGCCTCGATCTCGTCGAGCGCGTCGATCGAGACCTCCAGGAACGGCTGCGCGATGAACGGGATCAGCGCGACGAGCGCCGCGCCCACGAGGACCGTCAGGCAGAGCTGGCGGACCTCCGGGTAGCGGTCGCCGAGCCGTCCCCCGTACCAGTAGCCGACCGAGAGCGCGACGAGCACGATGCCGATCGTGTTGGCCCAGACGATCGTGGACGCGCCGAAGAACGGGGCGAGCAGCCGCGCCGCCGCGATCTCGGCACCGAGCGTCGAGATCCCCACCGTGAAGACGAGGACGTAGAGGAAGCGGTTGTGGCTCATGAGCCTCTCAGGCGCTCCTCGAGGCGAGCGCCGTGGCCGGCGGTGACGGCTTGCTCGGCGCGCTCGGGCGCGAGCGGGACCCCCCGCTCGGCCGCGAGATCGAGCAGCCGCTGCTTCTCGGTGTCACGGGCGGCCCAGCGCAGCAGGGTCCACGCGAGGACGCCGAGGACGACCAGCGCTCCCTCGGTCATCATGATCACCCCGGCGATCCCCTGGTCGGTCAGCGGCGAGATCCCCCAGTAGGCCTCGCCCGCCGCGTACACGGGGTAGAGCGCCGTCCCCGACCACATCAGGACGTTCCCCAGGCCCGCGCCCGCTAGCCGGGCGCCGACCACGTAGCCGACCTGTGCGCCGCCGCCGAACCAGGCCGGGACCGGAAGCGGGCCCGCGACCGGCATCCACAGCAGGACCCCGAAGCCGATGAAGCACGAGTGCTGGAGCGCGTGGACCGCCTCGTTGGTGACCGCGCTCTCATAGAGGCCCGGGATGTGCCAGATGAACAGGTTCGCGATCCAAAGCGGGAGCGCGATATAGGGCAACGTCAGGGCCTGGAGCCGGTCGAACCCGGGCAGCGCCATGACCGGCTGGAGCAGCGACCGGGTCAGCCCGAGCACGATCAGGAGCGCCGCGACGTCGCCGATCACGAGGTGCTGCGCCATGTGCGCGAGGACGAGCTCCTCGCCGAGATGGGCGACCGGCGAGGCGAACATCGCGAGGATCAGCCCGAGCCCCGCGAAGTAGCACGCGATCCGCCAGGTCGGTGCCGGCCTGCCCTCGCGCGCCAAGGTCGCGGCACGGAGCCCGTAGGCCACGCCGAAGGCGGTCACGCCGATCACCTGGAGCGGCTCGAGAACGCCCGAGCCGACGTGCGCGAAAAGACCCATCGCCGTCAGCGTAGCGACGGCTCTAGAGCCATTCGATCCGCTTGAAGAAGCGGTACAGCACGAGCACCGCGACCGCCATCAGCGCGAGTGCCGCCGGGTAGCCCCATTCCTTGGCGAGCTCGGGCATGTGCTCGAAGTTCATGCCCCAGATCGAAGCCAGGAAGGTCGGCACCGCGATGATCGCCGCCCAGGCGGAGATCGCGCGAACCACGGCGTTCTGCTGGACGCCGAGCAGCGCCAGGTTGGCCTCGAGGATCGAGGTCAGCAGCTCGCGCTGGCCCCGGACCTGCTCGTCGACGCGGCGTGCGTGGTCGTGGATGTCACGGAAGTAGTTGCGGAGCTCGTCCGGGATCTGGGGGCGCGCTCCGTACTCGAGTCCCTCGAGCGGCGCCAGGAGCGGTGCCACCGCGTGGTGGAACTCGATCACCTCGCGCTTCAGGAAGTAGATCCGCTGGGTCGCGTCGGAGCCGCGCTCGAAGATCTCGGTCTCCACCTCGCTGATGTCGTTGTCGATGCCGTCGACGACCGGCTGGTAGTCGTCGACCACCTTGTCGATGATCGCCCAGACCACCGACGCCGGGCCGCCCTTCAGGAGCTCCGGCTGGTCCTCGAGCCGGCGGCGGGCCGGCGCCAGCTCGCTCGCCTCCCCGTGCCGGACGGCGATCACGTACCCGGACCCGACGAACACGTCGATCTCGCCGAACTCCACCTCCTCCTTGTCGTCGTCGTAGCGGGTGGTCCGCAGCACCACGAACAGCGAGCCGTCGTATTCCTCGATCTTCGGGCGCTCGTGCGAGTCCGCCGCGTCCTCGAGCGCCAGCTCGTGCAGCCCGAACATCTCGCCGACGCGGCGCAGCTCCTCGTGGCTCGGCTCCTTCAGGCCGAGCCAGACGAACTCGCCACCGCCCACGCAGTAGCTCGCCGCCTCCTCGAGCGGCAGCGGCCCCTCGTTCAAGCGCACTCCGTCGCGGTAATGGGCGCAATCGATGATCACGCCGCGGCGGCTCGCTCGGCCTCGAACGCGTCGAGCTCCGAGCGCAGTGCGGCCAGGATCCCGAGCCCGGGCGCGATCCGCCGGACCATGTCGACGTCACCGCGCCAGAGCCGCACGCGGACGTCGAGCGGCGCGTTGAACTTGGCCGCCGCCGCCTCGCCTTCGATCGCGTACAGGGACCGCAGGTCGCGGAGGTTGGCGAGCTTGTCGGCCGCGTAAATCTGCGCCGGGCGCTCGCCGCCGGCCTCGACCTGGTCGCGGTGGTGCTCCTTGCGCCGTTCGTACGGCTCGACCGTCTTGTCCTCGGTCATCACCTCGACCAGCTCTGAGACGCTCGTCCCGAACCGCTCCCGGATCTCCTCCAGCGAGTGATCGGTGTCCTCGACGACGTCGTGCAGGAAGGTAGCCGCCAGGAGCTCGTCGTCGGCGACGCTCTCGCCGACCAGCAGGCGCGCCACCGCGACCGGGTGCTCCATATATGGAGCGTCGTCGCCCTTGCGGGTCTGACCCTCGTGTGCGGCGGCCGCGAACTCGTACGCTTCGCGGGCAGCGCCGTAACCGGCGAGGAACTCTGGCTCCGTGGTCCTCACCGGCCGGCTCGCGCTCGACGTCGGTTCCCTAGGTGAAGGAGACCTGGGCGGGTTCCCGTTCCGCCGCGTCGGTGATCTCGAAGAACTCGCGCGCGGTGAAGCCGCCCGAACCGGCCACCACCGAGTTCGGGAAGATCTGGATCTTCGTGTTGTAGGCCTGGACGTTCGAGTTGTAGATCCGGCGCGAGGCCTGGATCTCGTCCTCCAGCTCGCTGAGGTTCCGCGAGAGCTGCTGGAAGTTCTCGGTCGCCCGGAGCTCGGGATACTGCTCGGCAACGACCCGAAGCCCGCCGAGCGCCTGCGTCAGGAGCCCCTCGGCCGGGCCCGCCTCGGCGGGGCCGGTGGCCTGCATCGCCGCGGCGCGCGCCTGGGTGACCTTCTCGAAGGTCTCGCGCTCGTGCTGCGCGTAGCCCTTGACCGTTTCGACCAGGTTCGGCACCAGGTCGTGTCGGCGCTTGAGCTGCACGTCGATGCCCGACCACGCCTCGTCGACCCGGTTGCGTGAACCGATGATCGAGTTTCGGGTGAGGATGAAGTAGAGCACCGCCAAGATGACGAGGGCGGCGATCACGATCAGGACTACGGTCATTCCCCTGGGTCTCCTTCGCTGTTCGGGACTGCGCGATTATCCACTAGTTCGCGACGGGCAGCAGGCCGAGCCGCTCGAGCGCCGATTCCACCACGCCGGTCGCGAGCTCCTCGGCCTCGGTCGCGTCGAGGCGGCCGAGCTCGTACGCCAGCGCGACAACGTCGCCGCGGGCCGCCGCCGCTTCGATCAGACGGGCGTACTCGCCGGACGGCTTGACGTCGCCGGCGGGGCGCCGCAGCTCGGCGAGCTCCGAGCGGTAGCCGGGCAGCGGTCCGCCGCCGAAGCCGGGAGCGGGAACGGCCGCGCCGAGCTCGAGCCCCGGCATCGGCGACGGCGGCAGCGCGCGCGGAGGCTGGCCGCTGGGCGTGAACCCCTGCGGCAGGACGCCGCGGTTGCGGAGCCGCTCGATCTGGAGGTAGACGGCGTTCCGCGAGACGCCGAGGTCGGTGGCGATCTGCTTGACCGGCATCCCCTCCTCGAGCCGCTCGAGGATCTCGTGCTGGCGCTTGGTGAGCTGCGAGTCGATCATGCTTGACAGCCTAGTTGGCTGTCAATGGACTGTCAAGGTCCGAGCGCCGTCCGCCCGCGTCTGGTAGAAACAACGATCGATGGTGGGGATGCGGCGACCGAGGCTGGCGGGAGCGATGCTCTGTGCGGTCGGGCTCGGCATTGTGGCGATCGCGGGCGCGACCACCAGTACGGACAAAGGGATCGTCGACGACGAGACCCGGGCGTTCACCGCCGAGTGCCCGGCGGGCGAGCGGGTCGAGGTGGGCGGCTTCCGCAGCACGGTCAACACTCCATCCGGGATTCTCGTCGAGGACCTGCGCTTCAAGGGGACGCGGAGGTGGCGCGCATCGTTCGACGGGCTAGGTGATGCCGCACCGGCCGCCGCAATCGCTTACTGCGGCAAGACGTCGCGCGTGACCAAGGAGACCGCCACCGAGACCGCGCCCGGGGGTCCCAGGCTACGCCGGGGCGAGGAAATCCCACTCGAGGCGACGGCCAAGTGCCCCCGGGGCAAGACCGTCCAGCTCGGCGGCTTCGCCGTGTTCGACGAGGGCGCTGCGCCTCCGCCCCGGGGCGGGCCTGTATCGGGCTTCCTTCCTGCCTCGATGAGGACGGTGTCGGACCGCAAGTGGCGCGTCAGCGGCATTGCCGGGTTCCCCGGGGTGAAGCTGACGGCGGTCGCGGGCTGCGCCGACCTGCCCGCGCCAACCGCCGTGACGCACAAGGAGCCGATCGAGGGCGGCGGATCGAAGACCACGGCGAAGGCGAAGTGCCCGAGGGGTGAGGCGGTCGTGATGGGCGGCTTCAAGCAAACGCCCTACAACGGTGGCGGACCGTACATCCGGGGGCTGACACGTCCAGATTCACGTGTCTGGGTTGCGACGGCGTGGGAGTTCGACGAGCCTGCCTCGCTGACCGCAATCGCCTACTGCGCGTAGGCGCGCGTCAATCGTCGAGCGAGCCCTCCAGGCGGAGCAGCCACTTCTTCAGCTCCGGGCCGCCGCCGTAGTTGCCCGGGTCTCCTCCGGTCCGGATGATCCGGTGGCACGGGATGACGATCGGGATCGGGTTCGAGCCGAGCGCCGTCCCGGCGGCGCGGTGGGCCCGGGCGTTCCCGGCCTTCGCCGCGATCTCGCCGTAGGTGGCGGTGATCCCGAACGGCAGCCGCGCCGTCGCGCGCAGGACCTTGCGGTAGAACCCGCCCGGCACAAGCTGCCAGTCGAGCGGCAGGTCGAACGCCTCGCGCCGGCCGCTGAAGTACTCGTCGAGCTCGCGTCGTGCGGTGTCGAGCGTGGCCGGCGCCTCCACGATCCTTGGCGAGACGCGTTCGGCGAGGTGGGTGAGGAACGCGTCGAGCTCCTCGGTCGGGAGGCGCACCGACAGGACTCCCCGCGGGCTTGCCGCGATGCTGGCGGTGCCGACGGGGGTGTCGACCGTCGCGTAGGCGACCCTCGCGGCGCCCTGGGAGGCCGCGCGCTCGGCGAACCGCCGTGCCGCTCGAAGAGCCTCGTGGTCCAGGGAATCGCCCTGGTCCGCAAGCGCCCGCTCGATCGGATCGTGGGCACTCATCGCTCCCCATCCTCCCTGGACACACGCTCGCGGAGCTTCCGAAGCCCCTCGTGGACGTTGCGGCGCGCGGCCTCCTCGCTGGTGTCCATCGCGGCCCCGACCTCCCGGTAGCGCAGGTCGGCGGCGTAGCGCAACGCGATCGCCGAGCGCTGCTTCTCCGGCAGGTCGGCGACCGCCGCCCACAGCTCGGGGTCGCGCTCCGCGGGCGGGGGCGCGGCGACGTCCGGCAGGTCGGCCTTGGGAACGGCGTGGCGCGCGCGGGCGCGGTGGTGATCGATCGCCTTGTTGCGGGCGATCGTCATCACCCAGGCGCGCGGGTTCGCTCCGTCGAGGCTCTCGTAGTGGCGAAGGGCGGCCATGAACGTCTCCTGAAAGCAGTCGTCGGCGTCGACCGGTCCCACCATCGCCCGCAGGAACGCGAGCACCGGCGCACGGTGCTCGTCGAGGAAGCTCTGGAAGGGATCGCGCGAGGACACCGAATCCATCTTCTCTATGTTGTCCGACGGCTGGGGGGACGGAATCGTGAGATCCAAGGAGGCAGTGGGACGATGGGAAAGCGATTGACCCTCGCCGCGATCGGCGCGGCGCTGATGGTGGGAGCGGGCCTCGCCGGGATGTCCCTGGCGGGCTCGGGCGGGCTGACGAGCGAGCGCCCCGTGGCGGAGCCCGCGATCCTCGAGCCGGTGACCGCAACCGAGCGAGTCCCCGGCGGCGACCAGGCTCGGGCGCGCGGCAAGCGCGACCGTCAGGTGATCGACTTCTTCTACTCCGCGACGCCGGTCGACCCCGGGTTCGTGCAGCCGATCCGGTGCCCGCGGAGCGCCGGCAACCCGATCGGCGGCGGCGCCCGCACCTCGCAGCTGATCGTGATCAGCTACCTCTCGCGTGCCCACCCGCAGACCGGCGACACGCCGGCGCGGACCTACTTCGTGGGCGTCGACGCGCTGCCGGGGGCCGACCCGGCGGCGAACGCGTTCATCGAGGTCCAGTGCGCCAAGGGGCTGAAGGTCAAGGACTAGCGGCGAGACATAGACTCGGCAACGAAATGGACTTCAAGCTCGAGCTGATCCCGGTGCCGGTCACCGACGTCGAGCGCGCGAAGGCGTTCTACGAGCAGGTCGGCTTCAACCTGGACAACGACGTCACCGTCAAGGAGGGCCTGCGCTTCATCCAGCTCACGCCGCCCGGCTCGGCCTGCTCGATCTCGATCGGCGAGGGAATCACCGAGATGGAGCCCGGCTCGCTCGAGGGGCTCCAGGTCGTCGTCGAAGACGCGGACGCCGCCCGAGAGGAGCTCGCCGGGCGCGGGATCGAGGTCTCGGAGGTCCAGGAGTTCCCGTGGGGCCGGTTCGTGTTCTTCAGCGACCCCGACGGGAACGGCTGGGCCGTCCAGCAGATCCCGGACTACGGCGAGGGCCGCACCGAGCCTGAGCTGTAGCGCGCGGCCTCAGACGAGGCTGTTGAGCGTGAGCCCGACGAAGAGGGCGAGCACGAGCTCGTTCACGACCCAGGAGTTGGTGTTCATCCAGTCCCTGATCTTCGGCAGGAGCTCCTGACCCCGTTCCCGCAGCGCCACCACGGTCAGGGCCGGGAGCGAGAGGAACAGCAGGGTCAGCGCGATGAAGGGCAGGGCGGCGGCCCACGATTCACCGTTGCCGCCAGGGAGGTGCCCACCGCCACCGAGGTCAGGATGTCGGTGGGGAAGATGCCCAGCAGCAGGGCGCCGAGCCGAAACGAGAACTTCGGAGTCGCCGTCTGGAGCTTCCCCATCCATTTCGGCGGCTCCGAATCCTCGCGCTTGACGTACGTGTAGACCATCGCCCCCAGCAGGAGGATCAGGATGATGACGTCGAGGGTGTCGTCGCTGGAATCCTCGTCTCCCCCGCCGGCGGCGTTGCCGAGCAGGTAGGCGAGCGTGACGAACAACGTGATCGAGAGCGCCGCGCCGAAGACGTACGCGGCGGAGTTCCGCTTCCAGTCCTCGCTGGTCGCGAGGAAGATCGCGCTCAGGATCTGCGGACCCGCGATCATCACGAACGCCATCGGGAGGATGGTCAGGAAGCTCACGCAGCCCCCACCCTACGTCATGACCGGGCGGCTCAGCCGCCGTACTTCGCCGAGCCCGCCGAGCGCTCGGGCGCCTTGACGCGGATCGCCCCGCGCATGAACGGGTGGATGCGGCAGAAGTACGTGTAGGTGCCCGGATCGGTGAGCGGCGGCGTCTCGTACTCGTCGTCGCCGGTCGTCACCTCGGAGCTGAGGCCGTTCCCGAAGCCGAGCTGCCCGGAGTCGAACTTGACCGGGCCGTTGGCGAGCGGGTAGCCAACGCCGGAGCCGCGGTTGCAGGGCGCCCTGCACGATGTGATGCTGTGCCAGGCCTGCTGGGTCTGGGGCATTCCGGGCTGCGCGTCGAGGTTCGTGAAGAGGACGGTCTCGCCGGGGCCGATCGTCGGCGGGCGCAACCGGCTCGCCGGGATCCCCTTCGCCGCCGAGTAGCCGCCGAGCTGGTAGACGAAGCCATCGATGTCGATCCCCGACGCGGGAATCGGCCCGGCGCTCGGCAGGTCCCTCGGGTCCGGGAGCTTGAGGTTGTCGCCCGCCTTGGCATCGATGTTCTCCTTGAGCCGGCGGTGGGTGAGGATGCCGCCGGCGTCGTACATGGCCTGCACCGCGGCCGCGTCGTCGAACGGATCCTTGGCGGCCGGGTCGTCCGCGGTCGTGTACGAGACCGGCAGGATGCCCATCGATTCGTACCAGGAGGCCTTGTCGACGTCATAGGTGGTGCTCACCGACAGGGTGTCGCCCTGCTTCAGGCTGATCCGCCACTCCGGCCTGGTCGCCTCCATGCTCACGTCCCAGCTCACCGCGCCCGCCGGCTCGTAGTAGCGGGCGTCCGAGCGGAAGAGCTGCTTCACCTCAGATGGGTCGTCGCCGTCGACCGAGCCCGCGTCGGCGGGGCCGTCGCGCGCAACCTCGAGGTCGACGTGGAGCCCACCGGGGTGGAGATGGCCGGCCCCGAACAGCAGCGTCACGCCGCCGGCGTTGGGCACGGTCCAGTCGCGCGCGCCGCTGATCTTCCCGTTCTCCTCGGCGAAGGCGGGGTCGCTCGGGCTCATCGCCTCGTCCGGGAACACGAACTCGCCGTCGCCGTTGGTGTCGAAGCCGCGCTCGGCGTCGAACACCGGGTAGACCTGGGGAGACCCGGCGACGTCGAGCCAGCGCATCGAGGTCGGCTTGATGTCGGTCCGAGCCGGATTGGTCTCGGGCACCCAGTCGATCTCCCAGGTGAGGTAGACGCTCCGCCCCGACGTGGCGTTGAGGCTGTGGATCATGTAGTTGTAGGACCAGTCCTGACCACCCTGGATCTTCGCCCCGTAGCCCTGCGGCAGCTTCGCGATCGTCTTCTCCTCGCCGCTCGCCATCCTGCTGCCGTCGGGGAGGAGCCAGACGACGTGGTGGAGGTGGAGGTCCCACACGCTCGGGGTGACGAGCTTGTCGCCGGGCAGGATCTCCTGCATGCTCGGCTTGAACCGGGTGACGTAGCCCGCGGCGGTGGAATCGCTCGCGAATACGCTGGTGTCGACCGGCCCGCTTCCGGCGACCTTCTGTGCGTTCGGACAGGCGGACGAGGCGTTTCCGAACAGGTTCAGGTTCTGGCCGGGCGAGATCGGTAGGGGGGCGGTCCGGCACTTGAACGTCGTCATGTCCGGATAATCCGCGGCGCCGAGGACCGGCTCGCCTGCGCTGGCGGTGGCGGGCACCGCAAGCACGGCGACCGCCGCGATCAGCCCGACCCTGGCCAGCCGCATCCGTGAACGCTCTCCCGTCGACACGTGCATCCTTGCTCCTCCTGGCACTACTCTACAAAACGATACTGAGTATGGCTTCCACGAGGCTCTCTGCCCCAACGCAGGCGCGCGGCGTCGAGAAGCGCGAGCGCATCTACCAGGCTGCGACCGCTCGGTTCCGTCGCGACGGCGTAAAGGCAACGCGCGTCGAGGACGTGATCGCCGACGCCAAGGTGAGCCGGGCAACCTTCTTCCGCTACTTCCCGCGGAAGGAGGATGTGCTGCTCGAGGGCGCAGCGCGCCACTTCCGCGAGCACGTGAAGGTCGCTGCCGACGCCGGGCTCGCGGACCGGCGGCTACGGGTACGCACGGTGATGGAGCGGACGTTCGCCGAGCTGCTCGGTCCCGCCGACATCCCCAGAGAGCTCAACGCGGCCGCGCTCCTGGAGGCGTTCGCCAGCCCGCCACGCTTCGCCGAGTTCGTCGGCGAGGGGCCGTTTCCGATGGTCCAGCTCGTCGCCGCGCTGCTGAGCGAGGGTCAGCGACGGGGCGAGGTGGATCAGACGCTCGAGCCACCGGCGGCAGCGATGACGGTCGTCGCCGGCGTCGTGTTCCCTGCGGTGCAGGCCGCTGCCGCTGGACATGACCCACGAGGCGGCGTCGAGCATGCGCTGGCGATCCTCTGGCGCGGGCTCGGTGCGGACGGCTGAGCGGCTCGGCTCAGGGGATGCGGAGCCCGAAGTCGGTGGTGTAGATGACTCCCGAGGCTCGCTTCGATGACGGGGTGCCCCGGTTGAACGCCACCCCGATGTCCCGGTACTCCGCGGTCAGCAGCGTGTGCCGGTGGCCGGGGCTGTGCATCCAGGCCTTGACGATGCGGGTCGGCGTTGCGCGCTTGTGGCCGCTCCACGCGATGTTCTCACCGACCATCCATCGCCTGAGACCGGCGCTCACGTAGCCGGCGTCGCGCGCGCGGCCCACCAGGCTCGGCTCGCCTGGACACTCGTGCGCCCAGCATCCGGTGCCGTTCATCCGGCGATTGTGGCGACGCGCGGCCCTCCGCAGCCGAATTTCGGGCCTCACCGCCTCGAGGCCGCGGCGCCCGCGTTCGCGGTTGATCAGGCAGACGATCGCGGTGCGGGCCTGGGTGTGCGAGACCTTGGCCGGCCGTGCATGGGCGTGCGGGCACGAGGATCCGCCGGCCCTGGCGGCTTCGACCGACCCCGCGCCGCCTGAGGGGGTGGCGCCGAACGCGAGCGCGGCGGACGCGGTAAGGCCGATCAGCGCGGGGAGCCGAGCCGCGCGGCGCGTTGCCGATCCTGCCTGCTGACCTTCCATGAGTACGGGCGGTACCCACGCTGTACCCGAAAGTCAGTCTCTGGAACGCGGAAGTCTGCCCGGCAGCTCCGTATAGGCTGCCCGGTCGGCTGTATGGACGACCTCAGCCACCGACAAGCTCAGCGGTCGCCTCGGAGAACGCCTCGGTGTGGCGGTCGACGTGCGCCTCGGTCGTGGCCGGCGACATCAGCGCCATCATGTGGAACGGGGTCAGCAGGATCCCGCGGTTCAGCATGTACAGGTGGAGGAGGGCGTCGAGCTCGGGTCCATGGCGGCGGCCGCCTCGCCGCCGGTGCGGGGCGGCTCGGGGCTGAACATGTACTCGGCGCGGCAGCCGAGACGGGTCACCGACCAGGGCAGCCCGCGCTCGGCGATCGTCTGCGCCACGCCGGCCTCGAAGCGCTCGGCCGAGCGCGATCATGCGCTCGAAGGCCTGGTCGGTCAGCACCTCCGTCAGGGTCGCGCGCGCCGCCGCCAGCGACAGCGCGTTGCCCGCCAGGGTCCCGCCGACACCGCCGGTGTCGGCGTGCCGGAGCTCGTGTGGTCGTCGATCCGCCGCGCCACCTCGGCGGTGAAGCCGTAGGCCCCGGCCGGGATGCCGCCGCCGATCGGCTTGCCGATCGTGAGGAAGTCGGGCTCGAGCCCTGCGCGCCGGTGTAGCCGCCGGGCCCGCAGCAGATGGTGTGCGTCTCATCGATCACGAGGAGGGTCCCGGTCTCGCGGGTGAGCTCGCGCAGGCGCTCGTGGTAGCCGGTCCTCGGCGAGGACGATGCCGACGTTGGTCAGCGCCGGCTCGACGAGCGCGCAGGCGACGTCGCCCTCGCCGAGCTCGCGCTCGAGCGCCTCGAGGTCGTTGAACTCGACGACCCGCGTCGTCTGAGCGGGATCGACGGCGGGCCGACGTTGCCCTCGCGCGGCGCGACCCGGCCGTCCTCGAGCTGGCGAACGTCTCGTCGACGCTGCCGTGGTAGCAGTGGTTGTGGACCCAGGATCTTCGGGCGGCCGGTGACCTGCGCGCGCCCAGGCGGTCGAGAAGCGGTTCGCGTCGGTTGCCGAGCAGCGTGAACTGCCAGTAGGGCAGGCCGAACCGCCGCTGCAGCTCCTCGCCGACCGAAGATCGCGTTCTCGGTCGGCAGCATCGTGGTGATGCCGCGCTTGAGCGCGCTGGTCGACCGCGGCGACCGTGGGCGCCGGCGGCAGTGGCCGGTCATCGCCCCGGTGTCGCCGAGGCAGAGGTCGACGTAGACGTTGCCGTCGACGTCGGTGAAGCTCCGCGCCGGCGCCGCCGAGAAGAAGAGGGGAAAGTCTCCGGGCCACCTGGTCATCCAGTTCATCGGGACGCCGGAGAGCACGACGCCTCCGCCCTCTCGTGCAGCCGCTGCGCCGACTCGGGGTGGCCGGCGGCGAACCGCTCCCGCTCGCGCGCGATCAATTCGGCGATCCGGCCTCGTTCGATCTCGCTCACAGGGTCTCCTCAGGTCGACGGTCAGCACATCATGGCTGAGCGTTCACCGGCGTTCGCGAGGGTGAGCCTAAGGGAGCGATGTCGCCGCGGCCGTCGAGGGTCAGGCCCGGCGACGCTCAGCTTCCGGGCGTTTCGTGCCGATATCCACGCTGTGTTCGGAAGAACGAACGCTATGCGTGCCCCGGAGGAGGACGCTGCAGTGACCGCCGCAGTGCCCGGAATCTGGTCGCCGACACTCTCGGACGGCTCGCAGGTCCGCCTCGGCGACGTCGCCGTGGAGGCCCCGACCGCCTGACCGATCATTCGGCGATCCTCACCCTGGCGGGTCCCCGAAGGCGGGTTGCCACCCTCCGACGGTCGGGGGCCGAGCGGCTGGCGGGGGCGAACGCGCTCCACGCGAACCAGCGAGCGAAACCGCGCTGCAGCGCTCGCGGGCCGCTCATCGTCAGCTTGCGGGCCCGGATCGCGGCGCCAAGCTCAGCACGTCCCAGGTAGACGCGATAAAGGGTGGCGGTGTCCACAGCGACCTCGAGGTCGACATCGAAGCCGGGATGCTGGAGGCAGACCGAGACCTCCGAGGGCTCGAGCACCATCCAGTAACGCTTGGCCGGGTTGCGGAAGTTGAACTGGACCACGGTGCGGTCCGCAGGAAGCTCGTCGTGATCGACGTGGCGGGCCATCCAGATGATCAGGAGGTCGGGATCGAGCTCCTCGGGGCGTGGATCGGTGAACGACCAGGTAACCCCCCACTCGCCGAGCGCCTGCACGACCGGCTCCAGGTCGCGGCCCGCGGGGGTGAGCCGGTAGTCCAGCGTCCTGCCCTTGGGCCCCGTCCGCCGCTCGATGATCTCGGCCCGCTCCAGCGCTCGGAGCCGATCCGTGAGGACCGAGCGCGAGATCCCCGGCAGGCCGCGCTGGAGCTGGTTGAACCCGCTGACCTCGGCGAGCAGCTCGCGCACGATCAGCAGCGTCCAGCGGTCACCGAGGATCTCGCTCGCCTTTGCGATCGGGCAGTACTGCGCATAGCTCCGCATATCGAGTGAATGCTAGACCCGAATTCGGTGCAGGTTCGAAACTCGAACCGGTTGGTTTGGATCTCGGTCTATGCCTGCGGGCTCGGCGGGCCTAGCGTGTTGGCATGCCCACCGAGACAGCCATACCCGAGGCAACGACCGCCGACCTGGAGCGCCTGCGCGGTTCCCTCCACGGACCGCTGATCCTGCCCGGCGACGCGGGCTATGACGAGGCGCGCTCGATCTGGAACGGCGCGATCGACCGGCGCCCGGCCTGCATCGCGCGCTGCGCCGGCGTCGCCGATGTCGTCGCCGCGGTCCGTTTTGCCCGCGACCACGGCCTGGAGGTCGCCGTACGAGGCGGCGGCCACAACGTCGCCGGCACCGCAGCGTGTGACGACGGAATCGTCATCGACCTCTCGGAACTGCGTGCCGTCTGGGTCGATCCCGCCGGCCGCACCGCCCGGGTGCAGGGCGGTGCTCTGTGGGGCGACGTCGACCGCGAGACGCAGGTCCACGGTCTGGCGACCACCGGCGGCATCGTCAGTCACACGGGGGTCGCCGGACTCACCCTCGGCGGCGGCATCGGCTGGCTCATGCGCAAGCACGGCCTCACGGTCGACAACCTGCTCGGCGCCGAGGTCGTCACGGCAGAGGGCGAAATGCTGCGGGTGTCCGAAGATGAGCATCCCGACCTGTTCTGGGCGCTGCGGGGAGGGGGCGGGAACTTCGGTGTTGTCACCTCGTTCGACTTCCGACTCCACCGCGTCGGACCCGATGTCTTGGCCGGGCCGATTCTCTGGGACGCGGCCGACACCGACAAGGTCCTCCGCTTCTACCGCGACTTCGTACACGACGCCCCCGATGAACTGGGCACGGTGGTTAGGTTCGGCACTGCCCCGCCGCTACCGGTCATCCCCGAGGATCTTCACTGGCGTCCGGTGGTGATCGTGGCGAGTTGCTACGCAGGGCCGATGGAAGAGGCCGAGGGGGTGCTCCGCCCGTTGCGCGAGTTCGGGGCTCCCCTGCTCGATCTCGTTGCGCCCACGCGCTACGTGGACCACCAGAGCGGCATCGATTCCACCGTGCGTCACGGTTGGAACTACTACTGGAAGTCCACGTACCTCCCCGAGCTCAACGACGATCTCGTCAACGTCATCACCGAGCACGCGTTCGCGGCCTCGTCGCCGCGCTCGTACGCGGCCGTGTTCCACCTGGGAGGCGCGGTCAGTCGCGTGACCGGAGGCGACACCGCGTTCGGGAACCGACAGGTGACGCACGCCATGACGCTCGACGCCGTGTGGCGGCCGGGCGAAGACTACGGCGACCATGACGTCGCTTGGACGAGGGGCCTCTTCGCCTCCCTCGACCGCTTCCGCGACGGCGTCTACGTCAACTTCCTCGACGCCGACGAAGGGCCTGACCGGGTCCGCGAGGCGTATGGGGACGCCGTCTACGACCGGCTGGCGAGCGTGAAGACCAGGTACGACCCTGACAACGTCTTCCACCACAATCAGAACATCCCCCCGACGCCGAGGAGATAGGCCTCCTGGGCCTATTTCCTCCCGCACCTACTCGCCCGCGGGCGGCGGCGTGGCCTCGCGGGCGATCTCCTCGCGGTAGCGAGCGTCCTCTGCTTCGATCGAGCGCGCCTCGGCCAGCACATGGTCGAGGTCGCCCGGCGGGATCACGACCGCACCCGAGGAGTCGGCGAACACGTACTGGCCCGGCATCACCCCCACGCCTTTCAAGACAACGGGTACGTTGGCCTGAAACGGCGTCACCTCGCCCCCACCCCATCGCGTCGCCTCGCCCGCGCAGTACGCGGCAAAGTCATATCCCGCCAGCTCGTCGAAGTCGCGCAAGCGCCCGTCGGTGAGCACGCCCGCCATTCGGTGGCGCTGCAGGCGCGACAGCTTGGTTCCACCCCCCATCGAGACATCGACGTAACCATTGGAGGCGAGCACCAACACCTTGCCCTCCGGGTCGTCGCCAACGGCCTCGTAGAACAGGTTGGCGAGGTTGTAGCGCTCGGGATCGAGCCCGGCTGAGCAGCTCGGGAAGTAAGAGATGGTCACCGCCGGGCCAAACAGGACCCGCCCCGGCGTCGGACTCACGAGATCGAGGATGTGGCAGCGGTGGCGATGCAGCCGGCCGATCGCGTCGACCAGGTCCGCGCACTTGAGGCCTTCTACGGCCGACGCATGGTCCATCGCCTCGATCCTATGGAGCCGCACGTGGATCATCGGGATCCGCGCAGGACCTCGCGTGCATCTTGCGCGTCCCGCGGGCTGACCATGATGTCGTGCGCCCCCACGGTCCCGATGCCGTCGCCAGCCCCGGCCCCTTGATTGGTCAACCGTGGCAGGCACTCGATCCCGGCGCTACGCAAGACCGAGCAGAGCAGCTCGGCCTCGGGCTCGCTGCCGGCGACCTCAACTACGACCCAGTCGTCCGGGCGAGGCATCGCTACCCAAACGTGAACGCGAACGCCTCAGCGCCCGGCTCGAGAAACGTGATCTCCAGCGTCCGCTCGCGGACCGTGTCGTGCTGGCGCACCAGCTGGTACATACGGCCGTCGCGGAGCAAGCCGCTGCCGTCCTCGTCAACGTCGACCCCGTGGGAGGGACCCGGAGCCTCGCCGTCGAGGAGCACACGGAAGGGAATCGGCTCTCGTGTTTCGGATGACAGCACGAGATGCGCGTCGCGCGCGTCGAACCGGTAGGCGACGCTCCCGCCGGCCTGATCGAGCACGACGTTCTCGCGCCCGATCGTCCACTCCCCGGTGAGTGCCCAGTGGTTGACGCGTAAGGTCCCGGGGAGCTCGTAGGCGCGGCGTTCGTCAGGCGCGGCGCCGTCCGGTGACGTGAAGCGCTCGCCGCGTCCGTAGCCGAGATAGGTCTCGGGGGCACGTAGGTGCTCCCAGTCGGCATCGGCCTCGACGCCGACGCCTTCGACAGAGACGAGCTCGCGCTCGACGCCGAGCAGCCGCTGGATCACGCGCTCCGATTGCTCGTAGCGTCCTTCCCCGAAGTGCTGGTCGCGGATGACGCCGTCCGTGTCGACGAAGTAGAGCGCCGGCCAGTAGTGGTTGGCGAAGGCGTTCCAGAGCTCGTAATCGTTGTCGAGCACGACCGGATAGTCGATCGCTCGCACGTTCGTCGCCTGGCGCACGCGCTCGATGTCGTGCTCGAACGAGAACTCCGGCGTGTGAACTCCGATCACGACCAACCCGTCGTCTCGGTAGGCCTGCGACCACGCACGGACGTACGGCTCCTGGCGCAGCCAGTTGATGCACGTCAGCGTCCAAAAGTTCACGACGACGGCCTGACCCCGCAGCTCGGCGGGACCGAGTGGCTCGGAGTTGAGCCATTCGGTCGCCCCGCCGAGCGAGGGCATATGCAGAGGTTCGACCACCGTCACCATTCTGAGGCCAGCCTGCTCGCCTCGTCGGCCCGTCGCGCCCGGGGGAGGCCCTGGTCTACCCCCTGGTTTCCGACTCCGCGAGCATCCTTGGGACGAGTTTTGCGAGGTCGCGCCAGGGACGCCTGAGCCGATGGCCGTTGAGGAAGAAGGTCGGGGTCCCACGGACCCCGGCTCGCTCGCCGCCGGCGATGTCGTCGCGGACCCGAGCGCGTAGTCGGCGCTCGTTGAGGGCGACCGTCACCTCATGCGGGTCGAGCCCCAGCTCGGCCGCCACCGAGTCGAGACCTTCGCGGGGGAAGTGATCACGGCCGGCCAGAAGCAGCGCGTGCGCACCCCAGAACCGGCCACTGGTCGCGGCGAGCTCCGAAAGCTCGGCGGCGAGATCGGCACCGGGATGCAGCTCGGCGTCGGGAAAGTGGCGCCACACCAAGCGCAGAGCGTCGTACCGCTCCAGGAGCGAGCTCACGGGTCGCTTCGCCGCGAAGCAGAAGGGGCAGCCGAAGTCGCCGTACTCGATCAGCGTCAGCTCCGGCTCGGCGGCGCCGAGCACGTGGTCGCGTTCGGAAACCGGGGCCAGGGCGTCGGAGAACATGGAGTCCGCGCTGCTCATGGCTGCCTCCAGGGCCTCATACGATGCAAGGCTAAGCGCTGATGGACTCGCCCCGGCACAAGATCGTGGTCATAGGTGGTGGGTTCGGAGGTCTGCAGGCGGCCCTGCACCTCGTCAACGAGCCGGTCGAGGTGACCCTGGTCGACCGGCGCAACTTCCACCTCTTCCAGCCGCTTACTTACCAGGTTGCGACCGGAGCGCTGTCGCCCGGCGAGATCTGTTACCCGCTGCGGGCGATCTTCCGGCGACACGTCAACCTGCGGGTGCTGATGGCCGAGGTCAGTGGCTTCGATCTCGGCTCGCGGGAGGTCACGCTCGAGCGGGACCCGGGTGAGCCGGGGCCATTGTCGGTGCGGTACGACACCCTCATCGTCGCTGGCGGCTCGCGCTATTCGTACTTCGGCCACGACGAATGGGCGCAGGTGGCACCGCAGGTGAAGTCGCTGGAAAGCGCCCTCGCGGTCCGCGGACGGATTCTCACCGCGTTCGAGGCGGCCGAGATTGATTCCGACGAGGAGCGGCGGCGGGCATGGCTGACGTTCGTGGTCGTGGGCGCGGGACCGACCGGCGTCGAGATGGCCGGACAGGTCGCGGAGCTCGCCCGTGACACCCTGCGCCGCGACTTTCGCGCGATCGACTCCCGTAACGCCCGCGTGCTGCTGGTTGAGGCCGCGGACCGCGTGCTCACAAGCTTTCCGCCCTCGCTGTCACAGAAGGCAGGCCGCTCGCTCGAGCAGCTCGGCGTCACACCACTGCTGAACCGGATGGTGGTCGGCATCGACTCTGAATCCGTCACCGTCGAAATGCGCGACGGCGGCGTCGAGCGAATCCCGGCACGCACGGTGATCTGGGCCGCCGGCGTCACCGCGTCCGCGCTCGCGACGCAGCTCGCTGAGCAGGCGGGCGCAGAGCTCGACCGCGCCGGGAGAGTTGCGGTGGAGCCCGACCTCACCCTGCCCGGCCACCCCGAGGTGCTCGCCCTCGGCGACATGGTCACGGTACGCGGCGGCGACGGCACGCCACGGACGCTCCCCGGCGTCGCACCGGTGGCCATGCAGCAGGGGCGCTACGCGGCCAAGCTCGTGCGCGCGCGGTTGCGCGGTCAGAGCGCCGGCCCCTTCCGCTACCGCGACAAAGGCAACCTCGCGACGATCGGTCGTGCCCGTGCGGTTGCCGATCTCCACGCGATCCGGCTGAGCGGATTCCCCGCCTGGGCGGCCTGGCTCGCGGTACACCTGTGGTACCTGATCGGCTTCCAGAACCGTCTGCTCGTGCTCATCCGGTGGTCGTTCAGCTTCATCACCCGCGGTCGCGGCGCTCGGGTGATCGGCCGTCAATCCCCATGACCCTTGCCGTCAACAGTTGGGCTTTCGCGAGAAGATCGCGGCGAGCCGAGCCGGGCGAGGCGCTGGAGGCGCGGGCAGGGAAACGATAAGCACCGAAAGGAAGCGAGATGGCTGACGATGTCCAGATGGCGAACCGACGGCTCGACGCAAGCGAGAACGCGGCACTGATCGGCATGGCCCGGATGGGTGCGGATGCATTCGGGTACACAGCGGTCCTGCGGATCGACCGCGGCCTCGCCCAGCTTCTGCGCCTGCGGGTCTCGCAGCTCAACAATTGCACCTACTGCCTCAACCTGCATTACCAGGCGGCGCGCGAGGCGGGCATCCCCCGGGCCAAGATCGACACCCTGACCGCGTGGTGGGAGACCGAGCTTCACTCCGAGGCCGAGCAGGCGGCGCTCCGCTACACCGAGGCGCTCACCCGCGCCGCCGACACCGACCGGGACGCGGCGTTCCAGCGCTTCCACGACGCGCTCGCCGAGCACTTCAGCCCGGAGGAGATCCTCGAGATCGTCGCCGTCGTCGTCAACATGAACGTCTGGACCCGGATCAAGCTTGCCGAGGGCGCGATGCCGGGCCTGGCCTGAGGTCTGTCGCCGCTTCCACAGAGAGCGCGGGAAGGCAATCGTGTCCTCAGCGCAGTGATCTGAACGCTGCCCGCACCTCAGTGGAGAAGAGCTCCGGCTCCTCCCAGGCGGCGAAGTGGCCGCCCCTGTCGACCTCGTTGAAGTAGGCGAGGCCCGGGTAGACCGCCTCGACCCAGCTCCGGGGCGACGCCCAGATCTCGCCGGGGAACGTGGTGAAGCCGACCGGCACGGTGACCTCCGGAGGGGCTGGCCGCTCGCGAGCGATGCGGCCAGCGCTCGTGCGTCCTCCCAGTACGACCGGGCCGCCGACGCTGCGGTGCCGGTCAGCCAGTACAGCGTGATGTTGTCGACGATGCGTGTCCCGTGTCAGGTTGCCCGTGGGCTTTCCGTCGACGAAGGCGCCGGCGATCTTGTAGTAGCTGTCCGTGTCGTGGTCGAGCATCCAGGCCGCCAGGGCGACGGGTGAATCCAGCAGGGCGTAGCCGATCGTCTGCGGGCGCGTTGCCATCTCGAGGAAGTAGCCGAAGCCGTCCTCCCTGAACGTCGCTACCGCCTCGGCCGCGGCGCGTTCCTGTTCGGATTCCTTGGGCAGTTGATCGCCGACCGCGAGCACCGCCGTGAGCAGGTTCAGGTGGTAGCCGACCAAACCCTCGACCGCCTGGCGGCCCATCAGGTCCGTGACGAGGGCACCCACGTCGCCCCCTTGGGCGACGTAGCGGGTGTAGCCGAGGCGGTGCATCAGCTCCGCCCACGCGCGTCCGGTGCGGGCGGCGTCCCAACCGAGCTCGGCCGGCTCACTGGAGAACCCGTAACCGGGCAATGACGGCAGCACCAGGTGGAACGCGTCCCCGGCCTGCCCGCCGTGCGCGGTCGGGTCCGTGAGCGGGCCGACGGTCTCGAGCAGCTCGACCACCGAGCCGGGCCAGCCGTGCGTCATGATCAGCGGCAATGCGTCCTCGTGCTGTGATCGCACGTGGATGAAGTGGATCTCGATGCCGTCGATCTCGGTCTTGAACTGAGGCAGCGCGTTAAGCCTCGCCTCGCACGCGCGCCAGTCGTACTCGGTCGTCCAGTAATCCGCGAGCGCCTTGATCGTCGCCAGCTGCACGCCCTGGGAGCGGTCGGCGACGAGCTCTCCAGAAGGCCAGCGCGTCGCGGCAATGCGGCGGCGCAGTTCGGTGAGCTGCTCCTCCGGGATCTCGATCTCAAACGGGCGGATAGCGGTTGCTTCGGCGGTGGCGGACATACTGCGCTCCTTTTTAGTTGACGCCCTAAGCCTGCTCGTCTTGTCCCCGCGTCGCGCCCGTCAGCACCCTGGTCTGCTCCCTGGCCCGTCCTTAGTCGCGCCTCGCGCGCCACGGCAAGGGGCGTAGTTCTTCGGCAAGCGCCCGGACTCCCGACTCGCCATAGCGACCCGCCCACCGGTTGAGCCAGTCCTCGTCGTCCAAGTAGAACTTCCAGTCGCTGATGACCGCGAGCCTCATCAACAGAAACGGCACTGGCGAGGTGAATGGTCGAAAGCTCGGGTTGTATATCGCGGTCCCCTCGTTGCTCTCATAGAACCCTCCCAGCACCAGTCCCTCTTCGACATAGGAGGGAACTCCAAGCTGCTCCAGGACGTCGTCAAGAAAATCCTGTGCACGATCCGCCGCCAGATCCGTGAAGACAACGACGATCGACTTGTACGTCGCGTCGTCGCCCTCAACAGGTTGAGCGCTCAGGAACAGTCTCTTGTAATCGTCTAGGACCGCGACAACATCTGGCACAGTCCGGTCGGCGATCTGCTCAGGAGCGAGCCAAAGCGTCTTACGTTCCAACGCCCCGGGCAGGAAGGGACAGACGGGCCCAGAGCGGCCGAGATCCTTGTTGGGCCTGGCCACGAACGTCTTGATCCAGTCTGCGACAGCGTGAAGCGCATCCAGATCGCCCGGCGCGAGCGTCCTTGTCCTGCTGATGTCCTCGAGATCCTCGACGAGGAAGAGATCGGTGGTCTGGGGTCGGGTGACTTCCATCAGTGCCTCCAACAGTCGGAAAGACAGGCAGTTTCAGATTCACACGACCAGGCGTTGAGTCGCGCCCGTGACACCCTGGTCTATTCACTGGCCCGCGGCGGCGATCACCCGTGGTGGCCGGCCCTTCGCGAGAGGTGAGCGAGGGGACTCGAACCCCCGACCGCCTGGACCACAACCGGCCCGAGCCGGGTCAGCGCGGACCCCGCGGATACCGAGCCGGTTCCGACCGCGTCGAGCACAACCCGTTTCGGGTCAGACGGACGTGTCGTATCGGCGAACCGTCTTGATGTGGGCGGCGTTGATCCGACGCTCCCGACCGTCAACGTCATGCACCGGTATCAACGGGACGCGTCCCGTGCGCAGGTCACCGATTGCCCGATCAATCTCGTCAACCGTGTCTTGCACGTCCAACTCGTCGCCGTCGATGAAGTGGATCACCGATTCGAGTTGCCCTGCCACGACTCCGACCCTACATGGGGGAAAGCGGTTGACCGGTCGGCTTTGAATCGAGCGAGTAGACGCTCGGCGAGCTCCGACTCGCGCTGAAGCTCGCGAAGGCGGCCGGGGGTGGTTGCACGTGGTCCGTACACGCTCGCGCGGTAAAGGCGGTAACGGTCACTCGCGTGTCGCGCTTTCAACTCAAGTTCCGCTTGTCGCTGGTCTTCATTCATGGTGTTCACGCGCTGAGCGTTCGGCCCGTCGCAGCCGTCTCACGGCGGCCATTTCGCCGACGCGAGTCGCCTGGCGGGCGAGATCGGCTCGTCTCTCTGCCGACGGTTCGTGGGCGGGATCAACGGCCCTTTCGGGCTGGCGATAGCGGGTGCGACTCTTACGAACCGCTCTTAGGAGGGCGCGGGTGCGTGCGCGGGGCATACGTGACCAAACAATCCCGTTCCCCTCTAGGTCTCGCCTGTCGATGGAGGGAGGGAGACGATGAAGCACCCAAAGACAGTCTCGTCTTAGAGCGTAGCCCCACCGACCGCCTTCCCTTCATTTGCCGCGGGTCGCGCTCTCAGCTAAGCGCCCCTAACGCCGCCGCGGCGTTGTCGTACGCCGGCAGCTCGCCGCCGGCGGTAAACAGCTTGAGATGGCGGGCAAGCCCTGATCCCGGAAACAGCACCAAGGTCACCCCCCGCCCGCCGCGAGACTTCAGCGTTTGTGAAGCGGTTAACAGCGCAACGAGGCAATGGGAATCCATCAGCCCACAGCCACGCAGATCGACGGCGATCCCCGTTGCGCCCCCCTCGATAATGCCGCGCAGCAGCCCGGCCCAGCGTATTCCAGCAGTCGTGTCCAGCTCCCCCTCGACGTCAACCAACCTCAGAGACTCATCGTGTCTCGGCGCTGGTGCCAAGTGCAGAACTGCATCGCCAGGCGTGGATCCCATCCGGACTCCCTCCGCGGCGCTTCGGTTGGTCAGAGCCCAAGTGGCGAGAAGCGTCGGAGAAGCCGTCAGGTGGACCGCTGCCGCCATTGTACTTGCACGCCTGAAGCGAGCCTGTTGCGCCCCCGTCGCTGCGCGCGCAGTGCCTCGCGGGCTTGATCACCGCCATAAACGTGCGGACTTCCGCGGCGCGAAGAGACTCCCGCCTAACCGCTTCGCATGGGAGGCTGAACTCTGGCACAGGCCGCTGTTTGAGGGGTAGCGTCTAAGGCGTTCCGGGCGACGACGACACACCGCTGACCCTCAGTGTGGGATGCACCCTCGGTTTCGAGACGCCGCAGCCAGTGTCGGCGGTGCTCCAGGTCGCGCCATCGCGAGGCGACCTCCTAGTGCAAGCCGAACGTTGGGACACCGGTGCGGAGCACCACGGCTACATCGACGTGTTCGGCAACCGATGCGAGCGACTGACGATCGCCGCGGGTGCCTCACGAATCGCCTACGAGGCGCAGGTTGTGCTCTCGTCACCAATCGATTCGAGTGCGCCTGGCACGCCCGAGACGCCGATCATGGCGCTGCCCGACGAACACATCGCGTTCGTCGTGCCGAGCCGCTTCTGTCTGCCCGACGAGCTTGGCCACGAGGCATGGCAGCGCTTCGGCAGCCTCGCGCCCGGCTGGGAGCGCGTCCAGGCAATCGTCGACTTCGTGCACGGTCATCTCGAGTGGGTGGCCGGTGCGTCGAACCCATGGACCACGGCGGTCGACGCCTACCGCGCCGGTCAGGGCGTCTGCCGCGACTTCGCCCACCTCGCAATCACCTTCTGCCGCGCGTTGAACATCCCGGCGCGCTATGTCTGCGGCTACATCCCGGACATCGAGATCCCGCCGCCAGCCGAGCCGATGGACTTCGCCGCCTGGTTCGAGGTCTACCTCGATGGCGCGTGGCACACCTTCGACGCCCGTAACAACCGCCGCCGCGTCGGCCGGGTGGTCGTCGGGCGTGGCCGAGACGCTGTCGACGTCGCGGTGATCACGTCGTTTGGCCCAGTGACGCTGACGGAGTTTGAGGTTCGTGCGGCATAGGAGGTTCGGCTTTTGGACGGCGAGCGGCACTTTGCTATCGCCTGTGGCAGGTGGCGGGCGCGAGTGGGCCTTCCGGCTTAAGTTCGCAAGATGGGGTGCTGTCAAAAGCACGCTATTTGCAGGGAGTTCAAGGTGAGCGAGGGGACTCGAACCCCCGACCGCCTGGACCACAACAAACCCCCGACCGCCTGGACCACAACCAGCCGGAGAGGGCACCTCAGGTCCGGTAGGGCTTATCAAGCGCTGTCAGGTCATATAGGCGCTGCACTTTCGTCTCAGTTTGGCACCTCGTTTGGCGCCTCAGATCGAGATACGGAGCGCGGTCCCGCCAGCGCACGTCCGCCGCCGACGCTTTGATCCGGGTATGGCGAGTCGCCCGCATCGAGTCCGCTGGACGGCTCACGCGCTCGCGAAAGCCGAGCTGCTGGGGGTCTCCCGTTCGAGTGTCGAGGACGCGGTCGTCCAGGGCCACGACCGGCGCGCCCGAAATCCGGGCGCCGCGGAATGGCGGGTCCGTGCCGGCCGGTTCGTGATCGCTTACGACCATCCGGACCACGGCGATGAGACGACCGCGCGAGTCGTCACGCTTTGGAGAACTTGATCGCGAAGCTACCCTTCAGGCGATGAAGATCGACGGCCACTACGACCCCGAAGCCGACATCGCCTGGCTGCGGTTCGAGGGGTACGACCCGGCCACGGTCGCGGCTGAGGAGACCGGGAGCGGGCTCCGCGAGTCCGACCCGCAGACGGGGCAGATCGTCGGCCTCGAATACTGGCACGCGAGCAGGGAGCTGCCAGAGGAGTTCCTGCGGATGCTCCCGCATCCGCCGGTGGGTGTTCCCGGCTGACGATTAGCTCACTGCGGCGTCAGATCGAGCTCGAATGCCGTGCCTCCGGCGGCAACCCTGCGCGTGATCTCCACGAACTCGTGGACGTCGGTTACGCGCTCCTGATCAATCAAGTGAGCGCCGGGACGACGGTCCCGCAGAAGTCGCCGTTTCGGCCCGTCGGTTGCTTGACGGTTCCAAGCTCGGCGATGAACTCGTCGTCGGATGGATCGCTCGGCGTGCCGCCGTGGTCGATCAGGAGCTCGAATCTGACCTGGCCGGTGTCCTTCCCGATCGCCTTGCCATCCGCGGAGAGCGTGGCGTTGCCCTTCAGCTGCACGAGGACCGTCAAGGTCCCATCGCCGTTGTCGGTCACCTTGAGGTCGTTCCCGTTGGTCGTCAAGTCGGACGAGACGGCCTCGCGGTTGGCGAGGTTCGTCCAGACGACGGTCTGCCTGACGTGGTCGCGAAAATGGGGGAGCTGGTCGGGGCCCTGCGACACCGCACTGACCCTTACGTCTGTGACGGCCTCATCCCTCACGGTCAGACCGGTGACACCGCAGAAGTTCTGAATGACGATCGCTCCCTCCTCGTGGAAGCTCTCGTGGAAAATCTGACCGGCCGAAGCGGGGCCTACGAGCGCGGCTGGAGCCGCGATGCAGCAGGCGACCATCGCGACGAGCTTGCGTGAGTGTGTCATCTCGGTTCCTCCCTATCCACAGAAAACGTTCGTACATTGCAAAGGGTCGCCGTTGGCGTGCGCCCTGTTCCCGCCGCCATCGATCACCCCGGCAACCGCTTCGATCCCCAGACCACCGTTGTGCGCCGCTTGGTTGCGCGTCAGCGTGGCCGAGCGACTGTTGACGTCGAAGCCGTCGCCTCGGGCACCGATGGCAGTGTTGCGTCTGAGCAGGCTGTCGCCGTCCTTCGCGGCAACATCAGAACCCATCGCGGCCCGCTCCCCTGACCCGATTCCGGCGGACGACGTTGTCGACCCCGCCGATGGGAGGATGTGCGAGGCCGAGCGTGATGCCTGTCCCGCGGGGGCGAACGACGACGTTGCGGGCGACCAGGTTGCCGCGCCCCTTCTCGACGGCGATGCCGCCGAGGTTTTGAGGCGGTTGCGGGCGACCACGTTGCGGCTGCCGAGGACGATGATTCCTTCGTCTCGAGCGAAGCGGTTGTGTAGCACCCGATTGCGGTCCGCCTCGATCGGAAGTCCGGGCCCGTTGCGCGCGAACCGGTTCCCCTTGATCAGGTTCCCGGTGGAATCCTCGACGTGAATCCCGGGCCCTGGGTTGCGTCGGATCTTGTTGCGAACGATCCGAATGTGGTCGGAGCCGAACAATCCGATCCCATCTCCCTCGGGCGCAATGTTGCGGCTGAACGAGCCGCCGCGGATCACGCTTCGGGACGAGTCGCCTAACACTGCACCGAAGAATGTGTGCCTCGAGGAGGAGATCTTCACAACGTGGTTCTTTCGGGCGCCTCCAACCAGCACGCCGACCCCGAACTCGCGCACGGAGCCGTCGCGCACGATCACCCCAGCTTGGCCGTCGTTGGCCACCCCAACGTCGCAGATCTCGCCTTTGGAGCAGCCCGCGAACTCGGTCCCGTCGCCGTCAATCCGATGGCCGTTCAGATCGAGGGTAATGTCATCGGCACCGATCACGATGCCGTTGTTCGGGCAGTCGAGGAGGTCGCTGTCGAGCGTGGTGTCGGCTGTGATCGTGTCGCCGCAGGCAACGTGGTTCGCCTGCGCCTGGCCGACGCCGAAGCACATCGCCGCGGCGAGGGCGGATCGACGTGATCAGGAGCCCTCGAATGCTCTTGCTGGGCTTCACTTGGGATCTCCTTCTCTGGCTGTTTCCACGACCTCGAGGATCGAGTCGATGACGATCTGTGGATCTTCTTCTTCGACCGCGTGGCCCGTCCTGACGACGACCTGCTCCGCGCTCGGGCTGAGCACGAGCCAGCCCTTCTGCCGATCGACGTTCTCTCGCATCAGCTTCTGCTCCTGCGGGAACGGCGACTCGGCGATCGCCTCCTCCGAAAACTTGACCGTGATCACCTTCACCGGAACGTCTCCGATCCGCTTGCGCGCGGCCCATGCGTCCCGCTCCACCTGGAGGAAGTCGCGCTTCTCGACGTTCGAGGGGTGGTCGGGGTCGGTCTCCTCGACGATCGGTCGAGGCGGGTTCTCGAATGGCGCGCCGGTATCCACGAACACCATGCCGGCGACGTCGTCGTGGTGCTCCACGGCGTAGCCCGCCGTGATGAAGCCACCGCCGGAGGTGCCGACAAGGACGTAGGGGCCGGGAATCTCAGCCGAGTCGAGCAGGGCCTCGAGGTCGCCGGTGAGGTCCTCCAGGCCTCGGGCCCCGGGCGCGGGATCGCTCTGGCCGAGGTTGGCGCGGTCATAGACACACGTACGGGTCACCTTGGACAGCTCTTCCTCGGCGAAGAAGTAGGAGTCGCTGGTGTCGCCGTCGCCGCCCTCCATGACGACCGTCGGCGATCCGGTGCCGCTGCACCTGACGTAGAGCCCGCGGTCGCCGTCGACGTTCACCACGCGGTCGAGGGCCGGCGCACTGCTATCGGTCTCGGTCTGGCTCGCGGATGTCTCGGCGTTGCTATCGGCAGAGTCGTTAGAACCACAGCTCGCGGTGAGGAGAGACGTCGCCGCGATTGAGACGATCACGACCGATTGCAACCTTCTGATCATCGTTGCCCCTGCTCGGGCGTCGTGACCGTGACCGGGTGGGGGAAGAACAGGGTTTCGCCCGCAGGCAGGCAGTTGAGCTCCCGGTCAGCGCTGAACCCGTCGCAGTGCTCGTCGCTGAGAACCAGCGATGTCTCTGCGAAGTGATCGCCCACGCTCAAAGAACGAAGACGCGGCAAAAGCGTCGTCATCGGATAGTGGACTCCCCCGGCCGAGCCTGGCTCGATTTCCTCGACGTCGATGTCGGTGCGCGCGATCGCGCGGGCGTCGAAAACGTGCGTCCTCTCCCTGGGCGTGCCGGGGTCGATGACCACGTTCAACGTGACCACCTTCGCCAGGAAGTCGTCGCTCGGCTCCGGGCGAGACGGGGCGTAACCGGCTGGATAGACGCTCTCCACGCCGAAGTTCGTGACCCACCAGAGCGGCCGGGTCCAGTGCTCGCCCGCGCTGAGCACCTGGCACTCGCGCATCCGAAACTGGTCCGAGATCCCGTAGAGCTCGTTGAGATCGACGCCGAAGGCGTTCACGCAGTGGTTGCCGTCGGGATGACCGGGCGGGTCGATCCGTGACGCCGACGCGCTACCTACGCCAACGGTGAGCGAGACCGCGGCCAAGCAGGCGACGAGACCGAGACCACGAACGCGTTGGGCGCCGACCCGGTGCATCAGGACACCGCCTCGACGATGAACCAGGCAGCCATCTGGCCGATCGCCAGCGCGCTGATGACGATCGCGGCCGTCGCCATCCGGGATCCGCCCTCGTCACTCAGCTCGCGCCGAGCGCGGACGCCGAGCACGATTGCGGCCACCGCCAGCGGCAGCCCGATCCAGAGCCCTCCGGCTGGGAGGCTCCAGGCGACCGTCGATCCTGGAACCGCCAGCAGGGCGAGCACTAGCGCTAGACCTGGCCGCGAGCGTTGCGGCGTGGTGTCGATGGGTGAGTGTTGGACTGTTTCTTCCATGGGTTCCTTTCGGGTTGGACTGAGGTTGGTTGGACGTTGGGATGGACGGGCTGGTGCGGCCACCGACGGCCTGGCCCGTGGCTACCGGCCCGCTTCCGAGCAGTGGCCTTCGATGCCGAACTGCCCCGCGAGCCTCTCGAACTCCGCGTACGGCTCGATGTAGGCGGCCTTGGTGAGCGCGGTCGTTTCGCCGCCGGTCTCGCCGCCGGTGGCCTCCTCGTCGTCATCGCCACAGGCTCCGAACACCTGAACCGCAGACGCAGCGAGCGCAGTGAGTGCCATCGCAAGGGTTCTTGTCGCTTTCATGGGACTCCAGTTCATGGGGTCGATCATCCGCGCGGCGCTGCCCGCGCACAAGGATGCGAGGACGTGTCCGGGGGTGGTGCGGAAACCCCAACCCGAGCGCACCGCTGACACCCGCGTAGGCGGCATATGCTCAGCGGCATGACGATCCGCGTCGTTGTTGCCGACGACAGCTACCTGATCCGCGAGGCCGTCACGCAGCTCCTGGAGTCGAGGGACGACATCGAGCTCGTCGCCTCGTGCGAGGACCTCCCGTCGCTGATCGAGGCGATCGACGCTCACGTCCCCGATGTCGTTCTGACCGACATCCGGATGCCGCCTGAAGGCAGGGAAGAGGGGATACGCGCGGCCGAATACGCACGCGAGAACCACCCGGAGATGGGCGTCGTCGTGCTGAGCCAGTTCTCAGCGCCGGCGTATGCCCTGGCTCTGCTGGAGGAGGGCTCCGCAAGACGCGGCTACCTACTGAAGGAGCGGGTCTCACACCCCGAGCAGCTTGGCGACGCGATCGGCGAGGTGGCCGCCGGCGGGTCCGTCGTGGACCCCCAGGTCGTCGACGCCCTTGTCAAAGCGACCACTGAGGACCCCGATTCACCGCTGTCGACCCTGACCCCGCGAGAGCGCGAGGTCCTGGCCGAGATGGCGCAGGGCAAGAACAACGCCGCGATCGCCGAGTCACTCGTCGTGACCGAGAAGGCGGTTCAGAAGCACATCAACCAGATCTTCTCCAAGCTCGGAGTCGCTTTCGAGGACGACGTTCACCGGCGCGTCAAGGCCGTGCTGCTCTACCTGTCGGAGCAGGCGGGATAGCACCACCAACAAGACGGGTC
Organism: uncultured bacterium; assembly: GCA_963753385.1. GTDB lineage: Bacteria > Actinomycetota > Thermoleophilia > Solirubrobacterales > 70-9 > JALZKA01. The sequence continues at coordinate 430,133 of CAVWCC010000008.1, read as the reverse complement.
CTCGCACGGTGGGCAAGCGCCCGCTCCTTTGGGACGATTATCTCGTGCCCGACCAAGGCAACAAAGCGGTGAGTGTCCTGATCGCCGACGACCAGGAGCACTTTCGGGAGGCGGCGCGCGCGGTCATCGGGGCGACCGCGGGTTTCGAGGTGGTCGGTGAGGTGGACTCGGCTCGGCTCGCGCTCAAAAGAGTCATCTCGCTCTCGCCCGATCTCGTTGTAATGGACATCAAGCTGGGCGGAATCGACGGCATCCAGGTGGCTAAGCGCATCAGTGAGCTGTGCCCCGGCACGGTCACCTTCCTCGTCTCCACCTACCGGGTGACGGACCTTCCGGCCGATGCCAGATCGTCAGGCGCCGCCGCCTACATCCACAAGGAGCAGTTCGGGCCGCAGGTGCTGTCCGAGTTGTGGGCGAGGCGGGGAACCGGGTGGCGCGTGGCGCCCGGAAAGTCCGCGTCCATCTAATCGGACAGCGGCACGAAACCCGACACCTTCGCCCCCGCTCCCGCGGTGGACTCCACCCGTAGGCTGCCTCCGATCGCTCCGAGGCGATCGGTCATGTTGATGAAGCCGGTCCCGCCGTGCCGCTCTTCGACGTCGAAGCCGCGCCCGTCATCGATCACCGCGAACATGAGCGCGCCCTCGTCCTCGCGCATCTGCACCGTGACCGAGGCGCCCTCGCCCGCGTACTTGCCCGCGTTCTGCAGCGCCTCGAGGCAGCAGAAATAGACGGCGGCCTCGATGTCCTGCGGATAGCGGCCTATACCGTCGGCGTCAACACGAGTGGGAAGCGGCGCCCGCGCGGCGGCGGCGGAGAGCGCCTCCCCGAGGCCGCGATCCATGAGCAGCGGCGGGTAGATGCCGTGCGCGAACTCGCGAAGCTCCTGGATCGCCGCCTCGAGGCTGGCGGTGAGCTCCTCGAGCATCCGCTCCGCGCCGGCGGGGTCGGACTCGCTCAGCTCCTGGGCGAGCCGCAGCTTCACGGCCAGCGAGACGAGCCGCTGCTGGGCCCCGTCGTGTAGGTCACGCTCGATCCGGCGGCGCTCCGAGTCGGTCGCGGCGACGATCCGGGTCCGCGACGCGCGCAGCTCGTCCGCCTGGCGGCGGAGCTCGTCCAGCGATGCCTGAAGGGCCGAATCCAGGCGAACGTTTCGCAGCGCGACTCCCACCCGACGGGCGAGCTCAGTGAGCACCCGGTCGTCGTCATCGCCGAACGCCTCCGCGCCGGCGGACCGCTCGGCGACGATCATGCCCAGGAGCTCACCGCCGTAGGAGATCGGGGCCACCCGCAGCGCGCTGCTCTCGCGGCCCGAAACGAACTCGGGAAGCCACACCTCGACCCAGGCGTTGCCGGACACGGCGGCGCCGGCCACGACGGACAACTCCTGGCGGCTGAGCGAGATTCCGCCCTCGCCTCGATCGGGATCCGAGGCCACACGCTCGAACCTGCCGTCGCTGCCCGCCCAGACCTCGGCGGCCTCCAGCCCGAGGCTCCTCCGCAGGGACTCGGCCAGCTGCAGGAGCAATTCGTCCATCGGCACCGCGCGGGTAAGCCGGTCGCCGAAGGTGCGCAGCGCCTCCTCCGGCGCTCGCTGCTCGCCCTGGACCACCCGGTTCGCAAAGGCCGATATCCGCCGCCGCGCCGGCACGTAGAGGAGCGCAGCGAATACCGCGGCGAGCAGAGAGAACAGCAGCAGCGTCCGCTCGTCCTCGGTCGGCACGCGCCCGAGGCCTAGGACAATCGCGAGAAACACCAGCACGACCAAACCAATGAGGCCCGCAAGCTCGATCGCACGCACCAGAACCCGGTCGAGCGTGCTCCGCGGCAGCATTACTCGGTCCTCAAGACCAAGGCGGGCGGCGTGCGCGCGGCGATTGCAGCCGGCGGCGCCGCGATCAGGTTGGCGATCACCAGGGCGGCGGGGATCAGGACGAGCATCGGCACGAGGGGAACGACCGAATCCGGAATCACACCGATCTCCTCGGCGAAGATCGTCCAGCCCCAGCGCCCCGCCGCGATCCCGACTGGCACGCCAATCAGGACCGCGATCGCGACCACGGTCGTCGCCTGCCAGGCGACCACCTGCGAGATCTGCCCGCGCTCGAAGCCCAGGACCTTGAGGATCGCGAAATCGCGCCGCCGCCTTCGGATCGAGCTGACGAGCGTATGAAAGAGCGTTGCGATCGCAATCAGGAGCAGGAGAGCGCCGGTCACGATCGGCACCGCCTGCACCCGGCCGAAGTTGGCCACGTCGACGGGCTTGGCCCCGGTGCTGGTCACGCCGAACCGCCGCCTCAAGCTCGCCACCGCTTCCGCTTGGTCGGCGCCGGGCTTGAACCGCGCGAAGAAGAAGTTCCGCGGCGCCTCGGGGTCCAGGCGCCGGTAGCCGTCGAAGGTCAGCATCGCACCGTGGCCCAGCAGGGCTTGCGCCCCTTCGACGTCGGTCACCACTCCCGTTCCGACGACCTCCATCTGGACTGAGCGCTTGCCAACCTCGACCGTGACCTCGTCGCCGATGGCGCCCCCGGCATCCGCAAGCGTCTGGGGATCGACCAGCACCTCGTCGTCCGCGGTCGGCGCCCTGCCATCGACGAGCGCGGGACCGATCGTCCCCTGCACCTGCTCCAGCGCCAGCAGCCCCACACGGTCGCCCTCCACCGAGGCCTCGTCGAAGGTCCCGCCGGCGAACGCCGCCACGAACTCGTTCTCCCGCATCACCGGATAGATCTCGTCGGCGACGTCTGAACTGAAGTCGTCACCCCCGTGAACGTCCCAGGTCTGTCCGTAAAGGCGAGGGGTATCGAGGAGGCGATCGAGGCTCGCGGCGAACGTGAGCGCGGTCGCGATCGCCGCGATCGCGATCACGGCGCCGGCGATGGTCGTCCGCGTCGGGACGGCGGTGGAGCCGCGGCCGGGTTCCAGCGCCATGCGGATCCCGCTGACCGCGGTCGGAGACGCCCCCGCCCGACCGAGTCGCTCAGCTATTGGAGAGGCTCGCGAAGCCGCCCGTGGGCCACTTGCGGAGTCGCCGATCTGCCGGATGGCGTGCCACGCGACTATGGCCGCCGCCACGACGACGACCGCGAACAGCATCAGCGCGCCGCCCACCATGACGAGGGCATCGAGCGACACGCCTGGGTCGGGCTCTGCCTTGCGCGCGAGGCTGCCGATTGGAGCGAGCGGGGAGAGCGCGACGGCGAGCGCCACCGCCAGCAGCGCGCCGACGAGGCCGATAGCCGTCGCGCGGATCAGCGCGAGCGCCAGCAGTTGCCGCTTCGTCATCCCGATCGCGCGGAGCGTGGGGAAGTCGCCCGACTCCTCGAACGTCTGCCGCGCGAGCCCCTGAGCGACGAGCAGAAGAGCAACGATCGCCGCCAGCGCCGAGAGCACCCAGAGCGCGCCTGCCTGTACTTGAACGCCGCGCTGCACCTGATCGACGAACTCGGCCTCTCCGCGAAACCCGATGTCCCCGCCTCCCGCCAGCTGCTCGACCTCCTTTTCGAACTCGGCGCCGCCGGCACTGCCGCCCTCCAGGTAGACGGCGAGCAGGGGGATCGTCGCGACCTCATCCGCCAGCTCGCGGTGGAAGGCGGAGGTCAGCTGGGTCTCGGGATAGTTCGTGGAGATCGAAGGAAAGACGGCGGAGATACCGACGACGGTGAACGTGACCTCCGGCCCCTGAGCCGGGAATTCCGTGTCCTCGCCGCTGTAGGCGAAGAACTTCTCGGCCTGCTCAGGCGCCACGAACCTCGCCGTGAACGTGTCGCCCACATCCAGCTCGAGCAGCTCCGCGGCCTCCTCGTCCGGGACCGCCTCGTTGATCGCTGCGGGGTCGGCCTGGCGGCCGTGCACGATCTCGGGAGCGCTCCGCGACACCCCGACCGTCGGGTCGGGGCTGGCGATGAGGCCCGCTGCGCCGACATCAAGCGGAATCCCGGTATCGGTCTGGCCGGTGAACAGGAGGTTGTCGGCGCGGTAGGTGTCGGCGACCTGCGGCAGGCGCGCGACCTCCTCGAAGTCGAGAGTCGGCGGGCCGAACTGCTGCAGCTTGTTGTCGCTGAAGTTCGACTCGGCGACCGACCGCGGCACCGCGGTTTCGGTACGGCGAGCGCCGGCCGCCGCAGCAATCGCCATGCCTCCGACGAGGCCGGCGAGGACGGCTAGCACGACCCAGCTCCGCAGCCGCGTTCGCAGCTCAGAGCGGGCGCGAAGCCACAGCGGCAACGCTACGTTCCCAGCCGTTCGGGCACCGTGGTGGCGGCCACCGCCGCGTCGGCGACGACGCGGCCGTCGCGCATCTCAACCAGGCGGCCGGCCGCGGCCGCGACGTTCCCATCATGGGTGACAAGAAGGATCGTCTGCCCGTTGCCGTGCAGGCGGCGCAGGAGTTCCAGCACTTCCTCGCCGCCCTCGGAGTCCAGAGCACCGGTCGGCTCATCGGCGAGCAGGATCGTGGGCTCGTTGGCAAGGGCGCGGGCGATAGCGAGCCGCTGGCGCAGGCCGCCCGAGAGCACGCCGGGGGCGTCCGAGGCCTTGTCGCCGATGCCGAGCAAGTCGAGCAGGTCGCGGGCGCGTGACTCGGCGGCCGCTCGCGGAGTCCCGGCGATCATCGCGGGCAAAGTCACGTTCTCGAGGACGGTCATGCCCTCGAGCAGGTTGAAGAACTGAAAGACGATCCCGATGTGCTCGCGCCGCATCCGAGCGAGTTCGTTCTCGTCCTTTCCGACGAGCGATTCCCCCGCGAGCACAACGTCGCCATCGCTCGGGGCGTCGAGCCCCGCGATCAGGTTCAGGAGAGTGGACTTCCCGCAACCGGAGGGTCCCATCACGGCGACGAATTCGCCAGATCGAATCGCGATATCCACGCCGCGGAGCGCACGCACGGGCGCGAGCTCGGCCTCGTAGTTCTTGCGTACCCGCCTGGTTTCCAGGACAGGTGTCGTGTCCACCCCCATCGCTCTCTAACTCTGACTTGGTCAAGCGTACGGGGTCAATGGTGCTAACGGCACGCTCGGTAGGAGTTTCCGCCCCACCTCCGGACACGTCCTCGCATCCTGGTGAGTCGTCGTCGGCCGACCTGGCGTCTGTCTCCGCCAGAACATCTAGGCCAGAGATCTGAGTGCCTTCGCACACTTTGGAGCCTCGTTGCGTGTGTGAACATCGGGCCCCGGCCAAAGTGGTCCGATTTGCAGGCTATTTAGGGTGAGCGAGGGGACTCGAACCCCCGACCGCCTGGACCACAACCAGGAGCTCTACCAACTGAGCTACGCCCACCGCGGGCTTCCAATGTAGCGCCAGAGGGTCATGATCCGAGGGATGTCTCTCACCGAGTGGACTCTCCTTGCAGCCGTCGTGGTCGTGGCGCTGTACGCGCTGTTCATCGTCGTGCTCATCGCGATCGGGCGGCGGGCAGAGGCTCGCGCTGTCGGCGGGTTCATCCCGGACTGCCTGGTCCTCCTGCGGCGGCTGATGAAGGACGAGCGCGTGCCCTCCGGCCGCAAGCTGGCGCTCGCCGGACTGATCGGATATCTCGCGTTCCCGGTCGATCTCGTGCCCGACTTCATCCCGGTCGCGGGCCAGCTGGACGATGTGATCATCGCGGCGCTGGTGTTGCGCTACGTCCTGCGCTCGGCCGGGCCCGGCCTGCTCCGGGAGCTTTGGCCCGGCCCCGACGCCTCCCTCGCCCGGATGCTCCGACTGGCGTACGGCTGATCAGCCGGTCGGCAGGTGACAGACGGCCTCGATGTTGTTGCCGTCCGGATCGAGCACGAACGCGCCGTAGTAGTTCTCGTGGTACTGCGGCCGCATCCCCGGTCCGCCGTTGTCGGTCCCGCCGACCTCCATCGCCGCCTCGAAGAAGGCGTCGACTTTCACGTGATCCTCGGCCCGCAGCGCAACGTGGACCGGTGCGCTCGGCTCGTCGCGCTCGGCGATCCAGAGATATGGGAACCCCTTCTCGCCGAAGCCGGTCCGCCCTTCCACCTCCATCACGATCTCGATGCCGAGGGGCTTGAGCGCGTGCGTGTAGAACGCACGCGCCGAATCGAAGTCGCTGACGTTGATGATGACGTGATCGAGCACAACGACTCAGCTTACGCGGGTGAGCATCCGGGCCCGGGACGCCCCCGGGAGGAGTCGAACCTCCGACCCGCTGCTTAGAAGGCAGCCGCTCTATCCACTGAGCTACGGGGGCTTGGCGCCAGCGTAGCCGCTGCTCAGGCGGGGTCCTGCTCGCCCTGGCGGTGCTCGGCGCGCTCCTTGCGCCGCTTGGCTCTGCGCTCCCTGCGCTCCGCGCGCTCGTCGGCAGCGCCGCCCTCGTCCGCGGGCTCCGCGGGTGCCGGAGTCGGCTCGGTGTCGTCTGCGCCCTTGGTGCCAGGGTCCTTCAGCGCGGCCGCGGCGGCCTTCGCCTTGTCGGAGACGCTTCCCTTGCCGGTCGCGATCTCCTTGAGCTCGGCCGCGTCCTCCTTGATGGAATCCGTGCCACCCCGCTTCTCGACCAGGTCCTTGGCCTTGACACCCAGCTTCTTGAAGTCCACCATGCTTGCTCCTTCGGTCCGCGTGTTGCGAGGCTACCCGCGATTACACTCGGCTACTCGGGGCGTAGCGAAGCCTGGTATCGCACACGGTTTGGGGCCGTGAGATCGCGGGTTCAAATCCCGCCGCCCCGATTCTCACTTGGGCAGCCTGATCCCCGCCCACCAGTTCGAGTCGCCGCGATTCTCCTTGTAGCGGACGAAGATGTCGATCGCGTTCGCCTTCGATGCGCTCTCCGGGATCGTCGCGCGCCAGGCGCGCGGGTTCCCGGCGCGCTCGATGTCCTCGAGCGGACCCAGGTCCCGGTACCGGCGCTCGCGCACCCGCAGCAGACGGGCGGAAAGGGTCGCGATCGTCCGGTCGTGCAGGTGGAACGTGATGCGTTCGCCCGGAGAGACCGTCAGCCGGCGCTTGATTCGCAGCGGGTAGACGTAATCGGCGCAGATGCCCCGGCGCTCGCCGAAGTAGCACCAGCTCCCCTGGCTTGCCCTAACGCTCTCGCCACTCGCTGTTACCGCGACCGCGCGGGGTCGCTTGCCCGGCGTCCCAATCGCGCCGGCGACCCCGGTCGCGAGCAATCCACCCGCAAGCAGCATCGCGATTACGGTCTTGAGAGTTCTCATCCCTTTCTCCTCGATCGAGCGTTCCACCCCCAATACGCCTCTAGGGCAGGAACGTCACGAGCGATCCGGCGTGTCTCGGGGCTCCCGCCGGGCGATCGGGAGGACGAACCACGCGACCGCGAAGGTCGCCGGGCCAAGAATCGCGCAGAGGATCGGCACCACGTCCGATTCGAAGATGAAGTCGGCGACCAGGACGATCGCTCCGACGATCGCGAGGGCCAGGAACGCGAGCCCGGCGATCGCGAGGCCGTTCGAGGTCAGCAGCATGCGCTCCTTGTCGTGCTCGCGGAAGTTGATGCGGTGATAGGCCGACGGGGCGATCAGGAGCACGGACGAGATCGCGGTGGCGAGCAGGGTCGCGAAGAACAGATCGCGCTGGAAGTCGGTGGTCTTCTCGAACCCGGTGGCGAAGGGTACGGCCAACAGGAACGCGAACAGCACCTGAACGCCCGGAAGCGCCACGCGCAGCTCGTTGAGGAGTTCGATCAGCTCGCGGTTGACCCGCTGCGAGTGAGACTCACCGTCCGAGCCTCCTTGCCCATCGCTCATCCTGCGCGGTTACCCGCGGTCCTCTCGGACTAACGGGCGCCCGGCGCCGGCCACGTCCCCGCCGCCTCCGGGTCGAGCGTCCGCGCGGTCTTCGAGCGCGGGACCTCGCGGTGGTCGGGGAAGGTGCCGAGCACGCGGTCGCCAACCGTGTTCGTGATCCCGTGCCAGAAGTGCTCGTTCTGGAAGTGATGGAGGCGGTGCGTTCGCCAGATCGAGCGGTAGTAGCGCGAGCGCGGCCGGTAGGCGGTGTGGATCAGGAAGTGGGTCCACTCGTAGATCCCGATCAGGATCGTCGTCGTGAGCGCCGCGGTCAGGACCGCGCCGACGGGGACCGAGCCCGTGGCGATGCTCAGCGGGATCGCCCAGACGGCGATCGAGATCGGCATCGCGATGAACAGGAGCTGGGCGATGTCCTTCGGCTCGAGCAGGATGATCGTGAGGTCGTTCGGCTTGCGGTGGTGGGCGCGATGTCCCTTCGCGGCGGGCGGGTCGATGCGCCTGCCGCGAACCTCGAGCGGGCGCATGTGGAGGAGGTAGACGTGGATCGCCCATTCGCCGAGCGGGTAGATCGCGAGCATCGCGACTGCCGCCACACCGTCCTGCCAGGTCACCTCGCCGGCGAACGCGCGGGCGACGACGAGGATCAGGATGACCGCCGCGATCAGCCAGGGCGAGCGCTTGCCGGCGAACTCCCGGCGCGCCTCGGCCATGGTCTTCACGTCACGGCTATGCGTTGCGCTCATCGGACCGCGAGGAGGTTAGGCTCCCGCGCCGATGGCGGACGTCCGGCCCCTCCAAGCCCTTCACTACAACCTTTCCGCCGTGCCGTCGCTGTCAGACGTCACCGCTCCCCCCTACGACGTGGTCGACGCCGAGTCCCGCGCGCAGCTCCTCGCGCGCTCGCCGTTCAACGTCGTCGAGATCGACCTCCCCGAGGCGCCGAAGGGCGGCGATCCCTACGAGCACGCGGCCGAGACGCTCGAGGAGTGGACCCTCCAGGGGATCCTGACCGCGGATCGCGACGAGGCGCTCTGGCCGCTCGAGCAGGAGTACGACGGGCCCGACGGTGAGCGCCACACGCGACGGGGCTTCCTCTGTCGGGTCGCGGTGACCGAGTACGGGCCCGGCATGGTTCGGCCCCACGAGCGCACTCAGCCGGGACCCAAAGAGGATCGCCTGCGCCTCACCCAAGCGACTCGGCACAACCTCTCGCCGATCTTCTCGCTCCACGAGGGCAACGCCTGGCCGATCCTCGAGCCGGCGCTCGGCGGCGATCCCTGGGGCGAGGTGACCGACCCCGACGGCACCGTGCACCGTGTCTGGCGCGTCGCCGACGCGGAGACCCTCGCCGCGGTCACCGCCGAGCTGGCGGGCTCGGAGCTCCTGATCGCCGACGGGCACCACCGCTACGAGACCGCCCGCACCTACGCGGAGGAGATCGGCGGCGAGGGCGCCCACCGCTACACGCTGATGGCGCTCGTCTCGCTCGAGGACCCGGGCCTCACGGTCTTCGGGTACCACCGGCTGCTCACGGACCTCCGCGACTCGGAGAAGCCCGAGATCCTCGCGAACGCGCTGCGCGAGCACTTCGAGATCGAGGAGGTCCCGCTCGAGCGGCTCGACCCGGCGGGCGAGGCCGGCGTCGGCGTGTTCGGCTACGTCGACGCGCACTTCAAGCGGGGCTTTCGCCTGCGCCTCAAGGACACGGCCGCGATCGACGCCGCCCTCCCCGAGCGCTCCGAGCCCTACCGCCGGCTCGACGCCACGATCCTCGAGACGCTGATCCTGCGCGACGCCCTCGGGATGAGCGAACAGGACGTCGAGGCCAAACGTGGCATCGCCTACACGGCGTCCGCGGAGGCGGCGATCGCGTCACTCGACGACGGCATCGACGCCGCCTTCCTGATGCGGCCGACGCCGGTCGAGCAGGTTCGCGCGGTTGCGGCGGCGGGCGAGACGATGCCGCCCAAGTCCACGTACTTCTTCCCGAAGCTGCTCACCGGGTTGGTCTTCAACCCACTCAGCTGAAGCCCCCGTCTAGGATCGGATCCGGATGGTGAAGATCTACACCGGCAAGGGCGACGACGGCTCGACCTCGCTTTGGTACGGCGGCCGGGTGTCCAAGGACGACGGCCGCACCGACGCCTACGGGTCGCTCGACGAAGCGAACTCCGTCCTCGGCGTCGCGCGCTCGCTGTGCGGCAACGATGACGAGCTCGCGGCCGACATCCTCCGCATCCAGGACGAGTTGATGATCGCGGGCGCCGAGCTCGCCACCGCGCCCGAGGCCGCCCACCGCCTCGAGGACGGGGTCAGCCGGATCACGCCCGAGATGGGGGCGGAGCTCGAGCCCCTGATCGACAAGTACATGGCGCGCGTGGACCTGCCGCCGAAGTTCGTGCTGCCGGGCGGCACCAACCTGTCGGCCCAGCTCGATGTCGCGCGGACCGTCCTGCGCAGGGCCGAGCGCCGCGTCGTGTCCCTCGGCCGGGCCGGCGAGCTCGCGTCGCCCGACCTCCTTCGCTTCCTGAATCGTGCGTCCGACCTGATCTTCGCGATGGCGCGGTACGCAGATGTCGACGACCCCGAGCTGTTCGCCGGACGAAGCAGGTCCTGATGGTCAAGGTCCTCGCCCGGCGCCGTGAAGGCTTCACGCACGATGTCGAGATCGAGGGCGGGCACACGCTCGTGATCGACGAGCCGGTGGCCGACGGCGGCGCGGACCAGGGCCCTTCCCCCACCCGCACGCTCGGCGCCGCGCTCGCCGCCTGTACAGCGATCACCGCCGAGATGTACGCGGACCGCAAGGGCTGGGATCTCGGCGCGCTCGAGGTCGAGGTCCAGATCGCCTACGACGGAGGCACGCCGACCTCGTTCGACGTCACCCTGCGCTGCCCCGGCGAGCTCGACCAGGACCAGATGGATCGACTGCTGAAGATCGCCGCGAAGTGCCCGGTCCACCGCCTCCTTTCCCAGGAGACGACGGTGGCAGTGACGGATCACATCGTCGCCTGCTGATGGACCTCGGGCTCGAGGGCCGCACGTGCGTCGTCACCGGCGCGAGCCGCGGCATCGGGCTCGACGTCGCGCGGCGACTCTGCGCTGAGGGCGCCTCGGTGCTGCTCGTCGCCCGCGGCGAGGGCCTCGACGATGCCGTCCGGGAGTGCGAGCAAGCCGGCGGACGGGCCCTGGCCCTCGCACTTGACGTGACGGCCGCCGACGCGGCCGAGCGCATCATCGGCAGGGCGGCATCCGAGCTCGGGCCCGTCGACGTTCTCGTCAACAACGCCGGGACGGCGCGCTGGCGCTCCCTCGAGGAGGTGCCCGACTCGGACTGGCAGGCGGCATGGGACCTCAACGTGATGGCGCCGATGCGGCTGATGCGCGCCGCGATCCCCGGCATGCGTGAGCGCGGCTGGGGCCGGATCGTGAACGTCGCCTCGACCGCCGGCAAGCGGCCGTCGGCGATGATGCCCGAGTACTCGGTGGCGAAGTCTGCGCAGCTCTCCCTCTCGCGCCTCTTCGCCGACCTCCACGCCGGGGCCGGTGTGCTGATCAACGCGGTCGCCCCAGGCCCGACCAAGTCGGAGCTCTGGATGGGCACCGGGGGCCTACTCGATCAGTCCGCTGAGGCGGGTGGCCATGACTCGCGCGAGGAAGCGCTCGAGGCTTCCGGTTCGAAGCGCCCGATCGGGCGTCTCGCCGAGCCCGCCGAGATTGGCGCCGTGATCGCCTTCCTCTGCTCCGAGCCGGCGTCGTACGTGGCCGGTGCGGCCTGGAGCGTCGACGGCGGCACCGTGCAGGTGATTATTTGATGAGGTCAGGACGCCTGGCGGACTCGCTCCTGTCGCTCGACGCGGCGGCGGCGATGGACGCGGCCGGGTCGGTGGACGCAGCCGTGCTCGTGCCGATCTATGGATGGCCTTCCAGCCCGGGCCTGATCTTCACCGAGCGACGGCACGACCTCCGCCGTCACGCGGGGGAGATCTCCTTCCCCGGCGGCCGCAGCGACAAGGGAGAGAGCTACTTCGAGACGGCGCTCCGCGAGGCGGAGGAGGAGATCGCGCTCGACCGCAGGCGCGTCGAGGTCGTCGGCGCGCTGCCGCCGATCGGCACCTTCGTCACGAACTACAAGGTGCATCCGATAGTCGGGCTGATCGAGCCGGAGCTGGAGTTCGAGCCGAATCCCGCCGAGGTCGAGACGGTGCTGGCGTTCGGCCTCGCCGAACTGCAGAGCGGGTTCGCAATGCGACGCTTGGTCAGGCGGGGGATCCCGATCCGGACGCCCACCTACGTGGTCGCCGACCACCTGATCTGGGGGGCGACCGCCCGGATCCTCGGCGAGCTGATCGGCAGGCTGCCAGGCACGGAATGACGGTTTAGGTGGCGCACGGAGCGCGGTCTGAGGCTACAGTTCGCGACATGGCGGAGGAGCCGGCGAGGGAACACGAGCAGAGCAACCTCGATGCGATGGGGCTCGACAAGCGGCGTGGGGTCGTCGGCGAGAAGTACGGCGCCAGCTTCGCGAAGCAGGCGACCATCTACGGCGTCTTCCTCGTAGTCCTCGCCGCGGTCGTGATCGGGGGCAAGCTCGCCGCCGACGAACTGGACCAGGGTCCCCAGGTGAATGCCGACACGGCACCGTGGTCGCAGGCGGACGCCGAACAGCGGCCGCCCGGGGACATCGACTTTCCGCCCGGCATCACCCCCTAGGTGTCCGCGGCGGTGACGAGTCCGCGCGCGGCGGTCGCCGCGTCACGCACCCAGCCCTCGTGGTCGGCGGGATCGGCTGCCAAGACCGCGACCGGAAACCGCCAGCGCTTCCCCGCGGCGCGAACCAACTCTGCTCCGGCCGCCAGCGTCGCGTCGGGCACCGAGCCCGCCGCCTCGTAGACGACGCCACGCACCGGCGTGTCCACGATCAGCTCCAGCATGCGCTCGAGCCGCGGGCCATGCAGGGCAGCCGCGCCGGACGGCCCGGTTGCCGAGCCGAGCGTCCAGACCAGGACGGAGACGTCGTCGAGCAGCTCGAGGATGTCGCCCGGGCGGTCCGGGTCGGCCTCCACCGGCTCGATTCCCGCCGCCTCGATCGCCTGCAGGCCGGCGGCCGAGCGGGACGTCCCGCGAACCTGCCACCCGTCCGAGATGAGCGTGGCGCCGAGCTGCCTTCCCCGGCATCCGCACCCCACGATCAGTGCCCGCGCCAACGCCTCCGAACTTCCTCGTCCTCGCGCGCCATCGCGCGGGCGTCCTCCTCCGTGAGCTCTCGGGCGCCGCGCTTTCGCCGGTATGCGTTCTGGGCGTCGATCATCTGCTGGACGTCCTCGACCTCGAGCATCGCCTCGTCCTCGAACGAACGGCTCGGCTTCCAGTCCACCAGGTCCGCGCCGCTTCCGGGATAGGCCCGCGCGAGCAGCACGAGGACAACGACGACCAGCGCCACGAACCCGAACGAGATGAGGATGAATTCCATGGCCCGGGGCCTACCTTAGACCCGCCGGCGGTTTCAGCCCTCGATCCGCAGGTGGTTGAGGAGGACCTGAGCCTCCACCAACGCGGCGTTCGGGTTCTCGCCCGCGGCGAACACCTCGACCAAGTACGCCCGCTTCTCCCCCCTGGCGGCGACAACCAGGATCCTTAGCGGCGCGCGGTCCTTGGGCTGGCGGGCGGATATGGCGGCCAGCTCCGCGGGCCGCTTCCCGAGCCTGGCCTCGCCGTCGCGCGTTGAGACCTCGACGGCGCGGTACTTGCGCTCGATCGCCTCGACCGCCGCCCTGTGGATCTCCTTTGAGTCCTCCGCGGGCCCCGGCGCCGAGATCGCGATCAGCACGCTGCCGTCTTCGCTGCGGAAGCTAACCGCGCCCTTCTCCGTGCTGCGCTTCCAGCCGGCTGGGAGCCGCAGCGCGACGCCCAGCTTGCGATCGAACCGGGTCTCCCCCACCTCAGGTAGCTCGGCAGCGGCGAGCGGCGGCGAGTCGCCGCCGCCGGCATCGTCGTCGCCCGCGCCACGGACGATGCGGGTGACCGGAATCGCCACCAGCAGGCCGACGACCGCCATCAGGGCGGCGCGGCGCATCCACATCGTCCTGCTGTCGGGCACGCCTGGAGTCTTGCGGGCCGCTCGGCGGCACGGTTCCGGGGCGGGCACCGTGCGCCCGCCCCGGTCCGTCTCCCTGATAGCCCTAGCTGCGGAGCGCACTACGGCGCCAGTCGGCCAGCGCCATCAGCGCCAGACCGGCCGCCATCACGCCGAGCCCAATCGCACCCAGGATGCCGATGTCGGCGCCCGTGAACGCGAGCTCGTCGTCCGCCGTGTCCGCCGACGGACCGCCAGGTCCGCCAGGTCCGTCACCCGCGTCGCCGGGAGGACCAGCCGGACTGACTCCGATGTCCGGTGTCTCGGGTCCGTCTCCGGGCCGCCCGGGCAATCCGGGTTGCTGGCGTCCGGACACTCGTCCGTCGGCGGGCAATCCGGGTTGTTCGGGTCCGGGCACTCGGCATCGTCGCCGGGCGCCTGGGCCAGGGACTCGGAGTTCGCCCCGTCCGCGCTCGCAAGCCCGTCGATGTCGGGAGCCAGCGTGGCGAGGAGCGGCAGCACGTCCAGCCCCAACGCCTTGCGGACGTTGTACGGCGCATCGGCCTGCGACCCGTTCGTGTCGTCGCCGTTGCAGACGCCACCGACGAGGCCGGCCACGTCGAACTCGTCATCCTCCGCGGTCGGGTCACAGCCGAGCAGCGTGAGGGGGTTGAGCCCATCGAGCGGACCCAGGTTCAGCACCTGCGAGTCCCGGTCGGTGCTCTCGCTCCCGTCGTTGCACGCCTGAGACTCGGAGCTCGACTGGAGCGCGTCCACCGTGAGCGTGTCGTTGCCGATACCGACATCGGTGTTTGCCGAGCCGTCGGCCGTCTGGCAGCCGCCGGCCTCGTTGATGTTGCCCTCCGACTCCAGGACGTTCGCGCTGACGAGCCCCTCGGCGATATCGGCGCTGGCGGCCTCGAACGAGTTGTTCGAGCCGGTGTCGGTCGTCTCCGAGCTGAAATCGAGCGCCTGCAGGCACACCGTCGTGCCGGTGCAGATCTCGTCCAGGATGTCGTTGATCGGGGTGAGCGGACTCGTGGCCGTCTCACCTTCCTCGGTCGTGACCAGTGCGATGTCGAACCCGAGCACCGACACGGGCACCACGCTCCCGTGGTAGTTGCCGTCGCTGTCCTGATCGCCACGGCTCTGGCCGATGATCACGTCCTCCTCGCCGGGAAGATCGATCACATCAACGGAGAGACCAAGAACCTGGCCCTCGCCGTGCGGGTTCGTTCCGGTGATCGCCGGGTCGGTCGAGCCGCCCTCGGCCTGCGGTGCCGGCGCGGGCGCGGCCGAGCCGCCACCGTTGCCGCCGCCGTTCCCACCGAGAAGCCCGTTCACGGTGTCGTTGACCGTGTTCTCGATCCCGCCGAGCAAGTCCCCGACGGGGTCCGCGTTCGCTGCGGACGGCAGGATCGCCGCCCCGATACAGGTCGCGACCAGCGTCGCGACCGAGATTCGCGTGAATGTTCCAGGCACCTGATTCGCCTCCCTAAGCGGTTGCCCAACTCCCATTGACTGTGCCCGTCCTGAGCGCTGCGTGCCGTCCCTGGCTGGTGGCCAGCTCCCTACCCCAAATCGGGGAGGTAGGACCACCACTGTGCGCGCGAACATACCGCGAATCGAGGGGGTATGCGCCGGTTCGGTAGCCTCGCGCCGTGCCTGCAAGGGAACTCGCGAGCGTCGACGGGCGCATCACCCCAACGAGCGAGGCGGTTCTGCCACTCCCCGACGACGGGCTCTACCGCGGCGACGGCGTGTTCGAGGTGATTCGGCTCTACGGCGGCCGCCCATTCGCGCTCGAGGCGCACCTCGACCGGCTCGGCCGCTCGGCGGCGGCGATCGACCTGCCGCTCGACCGCGATGGGTTCGAACGCGAGCTGGGCCCGCTCCTCGCCGAGCACGGGAAGACAGCCGGCTCAACAACGCCGGGGCTCGGCTCCGGCTCCGCCTCCGCCTCACAGGGTGACGCGCAACTGCGGCTGATCGCAACCCGTGGTGGCCGCCGGATCCTGCTGATCGAGGCGCTGGCTCCACACGCGAAGAGCGCTACTCTCGCCACCGTCACGTACCAGCCCACCGTGATCCTCGACCGGGTGAAGTCGCTCTCGTACGCGGCGAACATGCACGCGACCAGAATCGCCCAGGGGCGCGGCGCGGACGAGGCGGTGCTGGTCACCCCCGATGGCACCGTGCTGGAGCCGCCGACCTCGAGCCTGTTCTGGGCCGGTGCCGACGGCGTCCTCAAGACCCCCTCTCTCGAGAACCCGATCCTCGACTCGATCACGCGGGACCGCGTCGTGGAGGCGCTCGACGTCGCCGAGGGCGTGTTCGACGTCGCCGAGCTCCGGGCTGCGAGCGAGGCGTTCCTCGCCTCGACGACGCGCGACGTCCAGCCGGTGGCAGCGATCGACGGCCGCGAGCTGGCGTGGCCCGGGCCGCGCACCGACGAGGCCATCCGGGAATTCGAGCGCGCCGTCGCGGCCGAGCTGGGAACGACCGCGGGCGAGCCGGCGTGAACCTGGAGCTGACGGACGAACAGCGGCTGATCGCCGAGACGGCGCGGGAGTTCGTCGACGGCGAGGTGATCGCCCGGGCGCGCGAGAACGACCGCGCCGAGCGCTTCGACCGGGAGCTTGCGTCGATGATGGGCGAGATGGGCTACCTCGGCGCGCCGGTGGCCGAAAAGTACGGCGGCCGGGGCCTTGACTACGTGTCCTACGGCCTGATCGTCGAGCAGATCGGGCGCGGGGACTCGGCCGCCCGCACGGTCGTGTCCGTCCAGACCTCGCTGGTCTGCGGCTCGATCGAGCGCTGGGGCAGCGAGGCGCAGAAGCAGCGCTGGCTGCCCCGCCTCTGCTCGGGCGAGGCGCTCGGGTGCTTCGGCCTGACCGAGCCCGACACGGGGTCCGACGCGGCGAGCCTGCGCACCCGCGCGGAGAAGGTCGACGGCGGCTGGCGCCTTTCCGGGCAGAAGATGTGGATCTCGCTCGGCAACTTCGCCGAGGTGGCGCTGATCTTCGCCCAGACCGAGCCCGGCTCGGGGCCGAAGGGCCTCGCCTGCTTCCTGGTCCCGACTGAAAGCGAGGGCTTTGCGAGCCAGGAGATCCACGGCAAGCTCGGGCTCCGCGCATCGGACACCGCCTCGTTGGCGCTGGACGGCATCGAGGTACCGGACGACGCGCTCCTGGGCGAGGTCGGCGAGGGGTTCAAGGTCGCGATGTCGGCGCTTGACTCCGGGCGTTACTCGGTGGCGGCCGGGTGCGTCGGAATCTGCGACGGCTGCGTCGACGCATCGGTCTCGTACGCGAAGGAGCGCCGGCAGTTCGGCGTGCCGCTGGCACGATTCCAGCTCGTGCAGGAGCTGATCGCCGACATGATCGTCAAGCGCGATGCGGCGCGGCTCCTGGTCTGGCGCGCCGGGATGCTGAAGGACGAGGGCAAGCCCTCGACGATCGAGACCTCGATCGCGAAGCTCTACGCCACCGAGTCCGCCGTGGAGTGCGCGAACTCCGCGATCCAGGTGCACGGGGGCTCCGGCTATGTGGACGACCACCCCGTCGAGCGCTACCTGCGCGACGCCCGCGTCACAACCCTTTACGAGGGCACGTCGCAGATCCAGAAGCTGATCATCGGGCGAGATGCGACTGGGATCTCCGCGTTCCTACCGTATGAGTAGTTGCTCGTTGCTAGTTGCTCGTTGCTCGGGCGAATGACCGGTTCGCTCGTCAAGGAAGAGCGCCACGACGCCGTCGCGGTCTTGCGGCTGGACCGGCCCGAGGCCCGCAACGCGCTGTCGCCGGAGATGATGGAGGAGCTCGGGGGCGGCCTCGAGCGTCTCGACACCGACGAGAGCATCCGCGCGATCGTGATCGCCGGCAACGACGAGGTCTTCGCGGCCGGGGCCGACATTCGCGCGCTCCGCGACCGGACGTTCGGCGAGGCCCTCTTTCACCCCAACGCCGTGTTCTGGAAGCGTGTCGCCGGCTGCCGGACCCCCCTGATCGCGGCGGTCTCAGGATTCGCGCTCGGAGGCGGCTGCGAGCTCGCGCTCGCCTGCGACATGATCGTCGTCGACGAGCGGGCCGAGTTCGGTCAGCCCGAGATCACCCTGGGGATCATCCCGGGCGGCGGTGGGACCCAGCGCCTTGCGCGGGTGCTCGGCAAGCAGCGCACGATGGAGCTGGTGCTCACCGGCCGGCGCCTGCCGGCGAAGGAGGCATTCGATTGGGGCCTGGTGAACCGGCTCGCGAAGGGCGGCGCCTGGCTGAACGAGGCGATCGACCTCGGCCGGGTGGTCGCCTCGGGACCGCCGCTGGCGGCGAAGCTCGCGAAGCAGGCGGTACTGGCGGCCGACGAAGCATCCCTGAGCGCCGGGCTCGAGCAGGAGCGGCGGTTGTACGAGCTGGCGATGGCAACCGAGGACCGGGTGGAGGGCATGAGCGCGTTCCTCGAAAAGCGCAAGCCCGGGTTCAAGGGCAGGTAGCGGGCCGTGAGCGTCGAGCGCCTCGGCGTGCTGGGCGCCGGGACGATGGGGGCCGGAATCGCCCAGCTCGGGTGCCTCGGCCGATTCCGGGTCACACTTCACGACCCGGACCCGCAGGCGCTGGCGACGGGGGCCGACGGCCTCGAGGCCGCGCTGGCGAAGGGCGCGGGGCGCGGCCTCTGGACCGCCGCCGATGCCGCCGCCGCCGCTGGCCGGCTGACGACCACCCCGGTGCTCGACGAGCTCGCGGGCTCGGAGCTCGTGATCGAGGCCGCGCCGGAGGACCTCGAGCTGAAGCGAGAGCTTTTCGGCCGCCTCGCCGAGATCTGCGGCGAGGACACGGTTCTGGCGACCAACACGTCATCGCTGCCCGTGACCGAGATCGCGGCGGACGTCGAGCATCCCGAGCGGGTCTGCGGCATGCACTTCTTCAATCCCCCGCCGCAGATGCGCCTGGTCGAGATCGTGGCGGGCGAGCTCACCGGCGAGCTCGCCCTCCTACACGCCACCTCCGTCGCCCGGGCGATGGGCCGCGAGCCGATCCGGGCGAAGGACTCGCCCGGGTTCATCGTCAATCGCTGCAACCGGCCGTTCTCGCTCGAGGCGCTACGGATGCTCGGCGAGGGCTACGCCACCCATTCCGAGATCGACGCGGCGATGCGCGAGCGCGGCGGCTACCGGATGGGCCCGTTCGAGCTGATGGACTTGATCGGCGTCGACGTGAACCTCGAGGTCGCCCGCTCGTTCTACCGCCAGCGCCCGGAGCCGCGGTGGGAGCCGCATCCGATCCAGGAGGAGATGGTCGAGGCCGGCCGTCTCGGGCGCAAGACCGGCGCCGGCTTCTACCAGTATGCGGGCGGCCGACGACTCGACCCGGGGCTCAAGCCCGGCCGCCGGCCGGCCGACCCGGGGGCGATCCTCGAGCGGATCGTCGCGCAGCTCGTGAACGAGGCGAGCTTCGCGGTCGACGAGGGCGTGGCGCGGCCGCCCGAGATCGACACCGCGATGCGGCTCGGGCTGAACCACCCCAGGGGCCCGTTCGAATGGCAGCGCGAGCTGGGCGCCGAGCGTCTGGTGCAGGTCCTGACCCGGCTGGCCGGCCGCCTCGGCGAGCCGGAGCGCTACCGCGTCGCGCCGCTGCTGCTCGCGGCGACCGCGGGCTCGGGCGGAGGCTGAGAGGCGACCTCGGAGGCCTCGGCCTTGCCCCCGGGCAGCCGGCCCTCCGCCGCCAGGTACGACCCGCCGACGATCAATGCCAGACCCACAAGGGTCGAGGCCGTGATCGACTCGTCGAGGAGCAGGGCGCCGTACACGATCGCGAACGCAGGGGCCAGATAGGTGACGACGAACGTCCGCGCCGGGCCGACCCGGGCCATCAGGCCGTAGAAGATCGCGAAGGCGATTCCGGTCCCGATCACGCCGAGGGCAACGACCGCGGCGACCGGGCCCGCTCCGGGCGCCTCGGAGGGTGCGGTCAGCAGCGCCGCGGGCGCGAGCAGGACGGTCGAGGCGACCATCACCCACGCCGCGATGCCCGTCGGCGGCGCTCCGGCGAGCCCATGTTTGGCGATGAACGCACCGACCGCGTAGCCCAGGCTGGCAAGCAGGATCGCCGCACCGCCGAGCGCCTCGGCCGAGGTGCCGCTGAGGTCGACGCCGAGCAGGAGACCCACCCCGACGAGGCCGGCGACGATGCCCCACATCCGGGCGCCCTGCGAGCGCTCCTCGTGGTCGATGCGGATCGCGAGCAGCGCCGTGAAGAGCGGAGTGGAGGCGACGAGGATCCCGGCGAGGCCCGAGGAGATCTCCTCCTCGCCCTCGGCGATCAGGAGGAACGGCCCGGCAACCTGGACGGCGCCGAGGAGGACGAGCATCCAGACATGGCCGCCGGGGATCCGCAGCTGGTTTCGGTAGGCGGCGACCGGCACGAGGACGATGGCGGCGAGCACGATCCGCCCCCAAGCGACCATCGCCGGCGAGAGGTCGCGCACGCCGATCTTGATGAACATGTAGCTCGCGCCCCAGATCGCGGCGAGGCAGATGAGCATCGTCCACGATCGCCGGTCCATTGATCGAGGGTAGTGATGGCCGTCCTGTAGCCTGCGCTTGGGCATGGACGCAGGGATTCCCGGGAGGATTCGCCTGGCGGCGCTCGTGGTCGCTGCGGCATCGACGCTGGCCGCCGGCCTCGTCGTTGTCGCCGACTCCGCCCGCTCCGGCAGCCCGGGCCAGGCGCTCGAGCCCGATCTGGTCGTGCAGCGGCCATACGAGCTCTACCTCGCCAAAGGCGCCAACGAGACCCGGCTCCGCGTCTCGAACACCGTGGCCAACATGGGCGCGGGCCCGCTCGAGATCACCGGCAACGGCCTTCCTTGCGACAGTGGGGACGGCCGGTTCACGGTCCAGCACGTCTACGAGGATTCGACCGATCCGGGCTCGCCGGGCTACTTCGACCGTGGCGAGGACCTCGACGGAGCCGACCTTCCGGCAGGCTGCTCCCGGTACCACCCCCAGCACCATCACTGGCACTTCGACAACTTCGCCCGCTACCGGCTGCTCAGCGAGAAGACGGGCAAAGTAGTCGGCGGCTCGCGAAAGATCTCGTTCTGCGTGATCGACACGGGCCAGCCCTACCCGGACCTCCCCGGCTCGCCCGAGGAGAGCTGGTACCCGCAGGACGAGGGCGCGAAGTTCCCCACATGCTCGGAGACCAGCACGGACGGGCTCTCGATCGGCTGGGAGGACACCTACGGCGCCTCACTCCCGGGTCAGGGGATCCTGATCACCGATCTCAGGAAGGGCTCCTACTGCCTCGTCCTCGAGACCGACCCCGCCGACCAAGGCACGCCGAACGGCGTGCTCAATGAGTCGGACGAGACGAACAACGCCCGCGACATCCGCGTCTGGCTGCGTCCCGGCAAGTCAATCGTGCGCCGGGTCAGCCACGACTGCAAGTCGAACTAGCTACTTGGACGACGCTGCGGTCGCCTCGGCGAGGCCGCCCGCCTCTTCCTCGCCCGCCATGCCGTACCAGTGCGCCTCGGGCGAGGGCGGCGTGTCGCGCAGGTACCACTCGGCGTCGAGCGCGCCCATGCACCCGGTGCCCGCAGCGGTCACGGCCTGGCGGTACGTGTGGTCGACGAGGTCGCCGATCGCAAACACGCCGGCGAGGTTCGTCTTCGTCGACCTGCCATCGGTGAGCACGTAGCCGTTCTCGTCGACCCCGACCTGGTCGGTGACCAGCTCGGAACGCGGAATGTGCCCAATCGCCACGAACGCGCCACCCACCTCGAGATCCTCGGTGTCGCCGGTATCGGCCTGGCGCAGGCGAACGGCGCGGAGCTTGCCGTCGTCGCCGGCGACGAACTCCTCGGGCACGTAAGGGGTCTTGAACTCGATGTTGTCCTTCGAGCGGGCCCGCTCCTGCATGATCTTCGACGCCCGGTATTCGTCGCGGCGGTGGACGCTGGTCAGCTTCGACGCGTACTTCGCGATGAACATCGAGTCCTCCATCGCGGAGTCGCCGCCGCCGATCACGGCCACGTCCTGGTCCTTGAAGAAGGCGCCGTCGCACACGCCGCAGGTCGAGACGCCGCGGCCGCCGAGCTCGAGCTCGCCGGGGATCCCGAGCCGGCGCGGCTCGGCGCCCATCGCGAGGATGACCGTCTTGGCGACGTGCTCGTCATCGCCCAGGAAGACCCGCTGCAGGCCGCCGTCGGCAAGCTCGACACGGGTGACGTCGTCGGTGATGAACTGAGTCCCGAAGCGCTCGGCCTGGGCCCGGAACTCGTTCATCATCTCGGGCCCCATGATCCCGTCGGGGTAGCCGGGGTAGTTCTCGACGTCGGTCGTGTTCTGAAGCTGCCCGCCCCACGCAAAGCCCTCGATCAGGAGCGGCTCCAGGTTGGCGCGCGACGCGTAGAGCGCGGCCGTATAGCCGGCCGGCCCGCCGCCGATGATGATCAGGTTCTCGGTCTTCTCAGGCATGTGGATCTCCAAACGGAATCATACTTTACTTTCTGAAGTAATGGATGCCCCCGGAAGCGTTTCACTGAGCTCCGAGCTGACGGGTAAGCCCGCGCGCTCGTCCTCCCAGCGCTGGACGGTCTTGCGCAGCTGGAAGAACGCGACGATGCCCGGCGGCAGGGGCAGCCAGAACGCGATCACGCGGTAGCAGAGCACCGCTGCGAACACCGCTCCGCTGGGCAGGCCGAAGAGCACGAATGTGCCGATCATCCCAGCGTCGACGGCGCCAACGCCGCCGGGCGCGAACGGGAACAGGTTGGCGGTCATGCCGACGAAGAAACCCTGCACGATCACGGCGCCGCCGACGTTTACGTCGAATGCCTTGAAGCTTGCCCACAGGATCGCGATGTTCGCCGCCCAGAAGCCGATCGCGCCGGCCACCGCCATGCCGCCCCGCGACGGGCTGCGGACGATGGCGATCGCCAGCCTCGTGCCGGTCGCCATCGTCTCCGGCACGGTGGCGAGCCGCACGCCGATCCGGCCCAGCCTGGTGTCGGGCGAGGACTCGGCCAGGCGGCGCTGGAAGTCGCCGGGGATCAGCGCGATCAGCAGGAACAGGATGATCACCCCGCCCGCGATCGCCGCCGGCACGATCGTCAGGCCCGCCGGGTCGGGGCCCTCGAACACGCCGACCTCGAGCAAGATCCCGTCGATCAGCAGCGTGAACATGTAGACCGCGTAGAGGAGGACGAGGAACGCCACCATCCGGGCCGCCGACTGGCGCCGGGGCATCGCCGCCTTGCGCAGCGCCCAGTAGGTCAGGACGATGCCGCCGGCGCCGCCGGCCGAGAACAGCCGCGTCGCCGCCAGCCCGGCCATCGTGATCTGGTAGCTCTCCCCCCAGCGCAGGTTGAGCTGCTCGCCGATCACGCCCTTGAAGAGGCCGACGTACGAGGCGAACATCAGCAGGCTGAAGGCGAGCGCGATCGTGATCCAGACCGGGTCGCCGTCGCCCAGTTCCCGGATGCCGTCCTCGATGCCGACGAGCTTCGGGAACAGGAAGTAGATCGCGGCGACGACGATGAGGACCGCGACGACGGTTTGCGCGATCCGAACCGGGTCCTCGAAAAAGGACGGCTCGGTCTCCTGGCCCTCATCCTCCTCTTCGAGCAGCGGACCGTCTGCGTCCGGACCGGACATGGGTCCTGATACTGGCAGGCGGGCTAGATGCCGAGGTTGAATCAGCCGTTGGCGACGCGCTCGAGGCGCTGGATCAGGGCGCTCGCGCGCGACACCAGCGGGTCGGCCACGGGCTCGCCGCTGCGAACCAACGCGACCAGCGCCGCGCCCGCGGCGAGGTCCGTGACGTAGTGCTCGCCGAGGTAGACGAGCGCGAAGCCGAGGCTCAGCGCGTACGCCCAGCCGAGGCCGCCCGCCACCGGGCCGGTCTCCCGCAGGAGCAGCGCGGCCATCACGGAGCTGCCGAAGTGAAGCGACGGCATCGCCGCCCACGGATTGCCTCCGAGCGACTCGTAGAGGCGCGGCCAGGCATCCCCCCAGACCCGCTCGCCCACGTCCACCATCAGCCGTCCGACCCGCTCGTCCGCATAGCCGTTCTCCACCGCCCACCACGGGGGCGCCGTCGGCACCGCGAAGTACCCGACGCACCCCAGGTCGTATGTGGCCGCCATCTGCCGCGCCGCCCTCGGGAACCGGCGCTCCGCCGGCTGGAGGTGGTCGTCGCGAAGCAGGACGTAGACGAGGGTCACGTGCGGGACGAAGAACCAGGCCCAGTGGACCATCGAGAGGAACCGGTCGAGGGCGTTGGGCTGGGCGGGATCGGCGAACGCGCGTTGCAGGCGGGCGTTTGGCAGCTCGCCGCCCCCGATCGCCCGGTCGATCCGAATCGGGTAGCGGATCCGAAGCCGGCGCCGGAGCGCCTCGGGGTCGTCGTACGGGACCTCGTGGGCCATGGTGAAGCCCCACATCTGAAGGGCATAGAGCGCCACGTCGCGCGTCCGTGTCCGCGGGCTCAGGACGGCGAGGGCCGGCGGGCCTGCCGCCGCGATCGCGACCGTTGCCGCGGGCCGGAGGCCGAGACGCTTGCGCAGGGGTGGCAGGAGGATGGACGCGACGACCGCGGCGGCCGCTCCAGCGCGGACCGCGGTGCGCAGTGCCGGCGCGGGGCGGGATGATCGGCGGAACCGGCGCACGGCCGCGCGAGTATAGGAAGGCTGCGCGGGCCGAACTCGGGCCCCCGGCGATCGTCGCGGCGCCGCGCCCTGCGATTAGAATGGCGCCGCCGTGAGGCCCCCGACGTCTCGTCTGCCCATGCTCGGCCGCGCCCTCGCGGTCGTGGCGCTTGCCCTTGCGGTCTTCGCCGCGCCCGCCGGCGCGGCCATCGCGCCCGAATCGGCCAACTCCCCCAACGCTGACGCGATCCGGACCAGCTACTGGGTGATGCTGATCATCACCCTGGTGATCGGCGTCGGGCTGATCGCCGGGCTGCTCGTCGCGGTGCGCAGGTTCCGGGCGACCGGCGACGATCAGGCCGAACCGCGGCGGCTGACCGCCGGGCGCGGCGTCATCGGCCGCGTCGGCGCCGGGCTGGGTGCGGTCGCGCTCGCAATCTTCGTCTTCGGCGTCGTCATGACCGGCGACGCACGCGAGGCCGAGGCCGACGAGTCGGCCGAGTCACTTGACATCACCGCGATCGGCCAGCAGTGGTTATGGCGCTTCGAGTACCCGGACTCCGAGAGCGAGACGATCAGCACCGTCTTCTCCTACAACGAGCTGGTCGTCCCTGTGGACACCACGATCAACCTGTCGATCGACTCGACGGACGTCCTCCACCGCTGGTTCATCCCCGCGCTGGGCGGCCAGGTGGAGGCGGTGCCCGGCGAGGTCGTCGAGACTTCGTTCCGGGCCGAGGAGGAGGGCGTGTACGCGGGCCAGTCCACGGAGTTCTCCGGCACCGCCTACCCGGCGATGCGGGCCTGGGTGCGGGTGGTCTCCCTCGACGAGTACGAGCAGTACCTGGCTGACCTCACCGAGGATCTCGCGACCGCCCAGGAGCAGGTCGCGATCGAGGCGAGCGAGGCGGTGGCGGCCGAATGAGCCCGCCCACGATCGCCGAGCGCCGTCCCGAGGTCGTCACCCGTGGCGTCCCTGCCCGCCGGCCCGGCTGGATCGAGGCCGCGACGAGCGCCGACCACAAGGTCGTCGCCAAGCTCTGGATGGGCACCGCGCTGAGTTTCCTCGCCGTCGGTGCGGTCCTGTTCGCGCTGACCCGCCTACAGCTGATCGTCCCCGACTCGACGATCATGAAGCCCGAGATCTTCAACCGGATCCTGTCGGCGACCAGCGTCACGACGATCGTCCTGTTCGCGGTGCCCTTCCTGATCGGGCTGATCGGCTACATCGTCCCGCTTCAGATCGGCGCCCGCGGCGTCGCGCTCCCGCGGCTCAACCAGCTCGGCTACTGGCTATATGCGGCCGGCGCGTTCATGTTCTACGCGAGCTTCCTTTACGCGGTGCCCGAAACCGCGCTCTCGCCGCTCCCGCCCCTGTCGGACGAGGTCTTCTCGCCCTCGCACGGAGTCGACGCCTGGGTGGGCGGCGTCGGGCTGGCAGCGCTCGGGTTCGTCTGCTTTGCGATCAGCATGCTCGCCACGCTGGCGAACATGCGCGCGCCGGGCATGGCCTGGCGCCGCGCGCCGATCCTCACATGGGCGGCCGCGACGATCTCCGGCGTGCTCCTGGTCGTCGGACCGGTGATGCTCGCCGCGCTGGTGATGCTCACGGTGGACCGCCACTTCGACGGCGTCTTCTTCGATGCGGGCGAGGGCGGCGAGCCGCTCCTCTTCTCGCATCTGAGCTGGATCTTCTTCACCGGCTGCCACACGATCCTGGTGATCGGCGCCGTCGCGGTGATCTCGGAGATCGTGCCGACGCTCTCCCGGAAGCCTCTGTTCAGCCATCGCGCTGCGGCCGGATCGATCGTCGCGATCGGCGTCCTCGGCGTCCTCGCCTGGATGCAGAACATGTACGCCGCGCCGATCCCGGACGGCTTCGCGTTCATGGCGATGGCCGCGGCCGTCGGCCTGCTGGTCCCGATCGGGCTCCTCTACTTCAACTGGATCGCGACGATGTGGTCGGGGGCGGTCTCGCTGCGGGCGCCGCTCGCGCTGGCGCTGGGATCCGCTGTCCTCCTCGTCTTCGGCCTCGCCGGGCAGCTGGGCACGTCGGTGATCCCCGTGGGCCTCCAGTTCGAGAACACCACGGCCTCCGAGCAGGACACGATCATGGTGGTGGCCGGCTTCACCCTCGCGGCGTTCGCTGCGCTCCATTACTGGCTGCCGAAGATCACCGGCCGGTCGGTGGCGGAGGGTCCGGCCAAGGCGGCGTCGGCGCTGATCCTCGGCGGTGCGATCGTCTTCGCCTTCGCGATGTTCTTCGCAGGGCTCGAGGGCCAGCCGGTTGACGTCTTCCGGTACTACGAGGACACCGGCGTTTCGACGCTCAACCTGATCGGCTCGGTCGGCGCGTTCTTCCTGGTGATCGGGGTGCTGGTCGAGCTCGGGAACCTGGCAGCCTCGTACGGTGGCGGCCGCCAGGTGGGACACGATCCGTGGCACGGCTCGACCCTCGAGTGGTTCGCGCTGTCGCCGCCGCCACCGCACAACTTCGACGCCGTCCCAGACGTCCGCAGCCCGGAGCCGATGCGCGACATCCGTGAGGCGATCCGCGAGCGCGAGGCCGCATACGTGCCGCCCCCGCCGCTCGAGCCGGCCGCGCCGCCGGAACCGGAGCCCGTCGAGAGCGGCCACCCGCCCGTATCCTGAGCGCGATGAGCACGCCCGGCGACGGAGCCGCCGATCTTTCGCGGTTCCGCCGCCTCGTCACCGCAACGATCGTCGCCACGTTCGTGCTGATCCTGATCGGCGGGATCGTGCGCGTGAGCGACTCCGGCCTGGGCTGCGGCCCGGAGGGCTCCGGCACCCACGGCTGGCCGCTCTGCGAGGGCGGCGTGCTGCCCGCCGCATCGGCCGAGTCGGTGATCGAATACAGCCACCGGATCACCGCCGGAATCGTCTCGGTCCTGATGCTGATGACGGCGTGGTACGCGTGGCGCCACCTGCGCGAGCACCGCTGGGTCGTGGGCGGTTCGGCGGCCGCCGGCGTCCTGGTCCTGGCCCAGGCGGCGCTGGGCGGCCTGACGGTTGAGGAGGGCCTCCACGAGTACCTGGTCGCGGCCCATCTCGGCCTGGCGATGCTCTTCCTCGGCGTGCTCCTGGCGCTGCGACGGCTCGGCTCCGAGCCTCAGCCCGCCGAGCCGTCGGGCAGCCGCGGCCTGCGGGCGCTGACGGTCGTAGCGGCGACCCTGATCCTCGCGACGATCGTCGCCGGCGGCCTCGTGGCCGGGACCGAGGGTGAGGGCACGCCGACCGAGCCGGTCCTCGGCGCGCACACGGCCTGCGGGGAGCAGTTCCCGACGTGCGTCGATCGCTTCATGCCCTTCGGCGAGGATCGGCTGATCGATATCCAGCTCACGCACCGCCTGCTCATGTACCTGGCCGCGATCGCGGTGATCGCGCTCGTCGTCGTCGCGATCCGCCAGCGCGCCCCGAGCCGATCGTTCCTGGCGCTCGGCGGCCTCCTCGTCGCGCAGATCGCGCTCGGCGCCGCCAACGTGTGGCTCGGCAAGCACGCCGGCCTGATCCTCGCCCACCTGACCCTCGGCACGCTCGTCTGGGCGACCGCTGTTTACGCTTGGACGACCCTGATGCCAGTCCCCGCCCCCCGCTCCCAGCCGGTGCGCCGCGCCGAGCCCGGCTCACGGCCTAGTCGCGAACGACCGAATGATGGAAAGCACGACCGCAAAGGCACCGAACCTCGTCCGGCCGGCCGGCGCCACCTCGGCTCGCGCCGTGATCGCGCACCTGCGCGACTACATCGCGCTGACCAAGCCGCGGATCATCTCGCTGCTCCTGGTGACGACCGTGGCGACGATGGTCGTCGCGGCACCCGACGGCCTCGCGCTCTCGACCGTGCTCTGGACGATGCTCGGCGGCTACCTCGCCGCCGGCGGGGCCGGGGCGATCAACCACTACCTCGACCGCGAGCGCGACGCCCGCATGGCGAGGACCCGGGCGCGCCCGCTCGTCTCGGGGAAGATCGAGCCGCTCCACGGGCTCGCGTTCGGGATCGCGCTCGGCGTGCTGGCGTTCGTCCAGCTCGCGATCACCGTGAACCTGCTCTCGGCCTCACTCGCGATGGCCGGCCTGCTCGGCTACGTATTCGTCTACACGATGTGGCTGAAGCCGCTGACGCCGCAGAACATCGTGATCGGCGGCGCGGCCGGTGCGGTGCCGCCGCTGGTCGGATGGGCAGCGGCGACCGGCAGCCTGGCCCTCGATGCGCTCTACCCGTTCGCGATCGTGTTCCTCTGGACCCCGCCCCACTTCTGGGCCCTCTCGCTCCTGATCAAGGACGACTACGCGCGCACCGGGGTCCCGATGCTCCCCGTGGTCCGGGGGGAGCAGGCCACGCGGCGCCAGATCGTCGTCTACGCGGCGATCCTCGTCGTGTTCACGATCCTCCCCGTGGCGACCGGCCTGTTCGGCGGGATCTACCTGGCGGCGGCGCTGCTGCTGGGCGCCGGCTTCCTCGGCCTCGCGGTACGCCTCGCGCGCTCGCCGTCGCGGCCCGCGGCGCTCCGCCTCTACCTCTCCTCGCTCGCCTATCTGGCGCTGCTCTTCGCCGCGATGGCCGTCGATCGGGCGCTATAGAGTCCCGCCCGTGGACCGACGGCTCGCCGAGAGGAACCTCCGCACCGGGCTCACCGCGGCCTCGATCGCGGTCGCCGTCTTCGCACTCGCCTTCGTCTTCGCGATCTTCTACATCAGCTGATGAACGAGCGCGCGCCCGAGCCGGCCGAGCTGATCTACGTGCCGGAGCCGTCGTGGATGCCGGCGCTCGCCGCGGTCGGGCTGCTCGGCGTCCTCGCCGGGATCTTCGTGTGGTGGCCCTACGGCGTGATCGGCGGCGTGATCGCGCTCGTCGGTCTCGTCGGCATCCTGCGGGCCGTCGGGCCGCAGGTCGAGCGCCTGCCGCGGCGCCAGAAGCTGACGACCGCCGTCCTCCCGGCGGTGCCTCCGCGCAAGCCGGCCGGGTAGTGCCCCTCCCCGCGTGGCGGTGGGCTCGGCTCACCGCGTAGTGGTTGCCAACACCCGCGCATAGCGCGGGTTTCAGCAACCGCTAGACGCTCGCGGCCTCGGACTCGGGCGAGGTCATGCTCGACGTCGCGCCGTCCGAGGTCCAGACCCGGACGATGTCGCGGATCGAGAGGACCCCGACGAGCTCGCCGCCCTCGACCACGACGAGGTGGCGGACGTGGCGTCGGGACATCTCCATCGCGGCGCGCTCGAGGCTCCAGTCCGGGGCTGCGGAGATCACCGAATCGCTGCGGTGGTCGCCCACCAGTTCGGCATCGGGGTCCTCTCCACGGCCGAGCGAGTTGATGACGTCGCGCTCCGAGATCACCCCCGGCGCCGGCATCTCCTCGTCGATCACGACGGCTGCGCCGACCCCCCGCTCGGTCATCATCCGCGCGGCCTCGCGCAGGGTGTGACCGGGTCCCACGCTGAGGACCACGCTCGACATACCGTCCCTGACCTCCATCCGCTGACTCTCCCTTTCGTTCGCGTCTTACCGCCTCTGCCGCCCCCGGAGGCGGCTAGTGCGGATCGGCTCTAACCCTATCCAATGGGCCGGAGGGCCACAACCCAGAGGCATCGGGCGCCGCCTGCGGCAGATAGGATGCGCGCCGTGCTGAGCCGCCTGAAAGGCGCCCGCGGGCGGGCGATCGTCGTTGCGGCCGCCGCGCTGGTCGCCGGTGGCTCCGCCGCAGGTTGCGACACCCAGGAGGACGCGGACCTCGAGCGCGGCCGCGAGCTCTTCGTCGAGAACTGCGGCACCTGCCACGCACTGACCGAGGCGCGCCAGACCGCGACCGTCGGCCCCGACCTCGACGCCTCGTTCGCGGCGGCGCGGGCGACGGGGATGGACCAGGACACGATCGAGGGCGTCGTCCAGTCGCAGATCGAGAACCCGCGGACGATCAGCGAGGACAACCCCTACTACGACCGGACCTTCATGCCCGCCAACCTCGTCAGCGGGCGCGACGCCGAGGACGTCGCCGCGTACGTGGCAAGCGTTGCGGGGGTGCCGGGCATCGAGCCGCCCGAGCTGGGCTCGCCCGAGGAGGTCTTCGTCGAGCAGTGCGGCGCCTGCCACACCCTCGCGGCGGCCAACACGGCCGGGACCACCGGTCCCGTCCTCGACGACGTGCTGCCCGGCCAGAGCGCTGAGGAGATCGCCGAGTCCATTCAAGACCCCGAAGCGAGGATCTCACCCGGTTTCCCGGGAGGGGTCATGCCGGTGTTCGACGAGAACGTGATCCCCGAGCAGAACCTCCAGGAGTTGGTGGACTACCTGCTGCAGTCCGTCGGCGGGGGTAGCGGCGGCGGCTCGCCCTAGCCGGCGCGCACCTCGGGCTCGCCCGCCTGTGCCCCGGCTTCGGCCTCGAGGTCCACGACCACGTGCGTGACCGGCTGCGGCAGCTCGCTCCTGGCCTTCTCGACCACCCCCGACTCGAGCCATCTAGACCGCTTCGGCGTGTGGGTCGAGATGATCACCTCGTCGGCGGCGAACTCGCCCAGCGCGTCCTCGATCGCCTGGTTCGGGTCGTGATGGTCGGCCAGCTGACCCTGAACGTTCAGCCCGGCCTGCCGCATCATCGCCACCGACGCCTCGAGGCGCTGCTGCGCGTCGGCGATCCCCTCGTCGATGTCGGAGGACCAGTGCTCCGCCGCTGACTTCGCGAGCGGCGGCGTCACGACCAGGATCTCGCTGCGCCCCTCGCCCGAGACACGCTGCTTGATCTCGTCGAGCAGCGCCCTGCCGCCCACGGTCTGGTTCGCGACCACGAGCACTCGGTGGACGTCATCGTCCGAGCTCGCGACCTCGGCGGTGCGCGGCTCGGCGCCCCGCGAGCGCTGAAACAGGAATCCGATCAGGACGCCGATCTCGATCCCGAACAGGATCGCCCCGACCAGCGGATCGACTATCAACGCGAGCAGGATCACGGGCGCCATCGCGACCCCCACGATCACGACGACCCGGAACATCTCAGCCTCGGACCGAAGCGGGTTATGCATGAGACAAACCTACGCCCAAACCGTGGCGTGTGCCAGGCGGCTCAGAGACGCGCTAGAGGATGTAGACCGTCGTGAAGACGATGATCCACATGATGTCGACGAAGTGCCAGTAGATCCCCGGCACCTCGACGCCCAGGTGGTCCTGCATCTTCGGCCCGAAGTGCCCGCGCCAGGCACGGATGTTCGCGAAGGTGAGCAGGAGTAACCCGACGAAGACGTGGGCGCCGTGCAGACCTGTGAGGCCGTAGAAGATCGAGCCGAATGCGCCGTCGCGGCCCGAGAACCCGATGTGGACGTACTCGTTGATCTGGATGAAGAGGAAGGTCGCCCCTAGGAGCCAGGTCGCCCCGAGGCCGAGCTTCATGCCCTGGCGGTTGCCGGCGCGCGCGCACTCGAGCGCCCAGTGGACGGTGAAGCTCGACGAGATCAGGATCGCGGTGTTGACCCCGGCGACGGCAACGGGAAGCTCGTAGGGCTCGGGCGGCCAGGCGCCGTCGTTCGCCACGACGCGGATGAAGAAGTACGAGGCGAAGAACGCCCCGAACAGCATCACCTCGGAGACGATGAAAAGCAGGATGCCGAGGGTCTGGCGGTCGATCCGCGAGCTCTGGTGGGCCTCGGGTGGCCCGTGGTGCTCCTCGTGGGCGCCGGCGTGCCCGGCGGCGATCGAAGCCGACTCCATCAGACCGTGGCCTCCGCGGGGGCCGTCGCGCGGGGCGCGACGTCGCCGCCGGCCTCGACGTGCTCGACGGGCTTGTCGGTGATCTCCTTGACCCGGTCGATCAGACCCTCCTCGAGCCAGACCGACTGCTCGCCCACCAGGGTCGAGATCAGGATCTCGTCGACCCGGTAGTGCTCGATTGCGTTCTGGACCGCGGCGAACGGCGCCGGGCTCATCGGCTGGCCGGTCGCGTCGATCTCCGAGCGGTACATCTCGGCGAGCGTGCGGGCGAGCCGGTCGCAGACCTCCTCACGAGAGAGCTGGCCGGAGCGGGGGCAGATGAACGTGTAGCGGTGCGGGCGCTCCTGGGCACGGGACTTGAGGCGGCCGACAAGGTCGGCGCTCGCCACGGTCTGCGTTGCGACCACGAGCGTGTGGGTCACGTCCCAGCGAACTGCGTCGTCGTCGATCCGGACGGGGATGTGCGTGATCTGCGTGTCCTCGAGGTGCCCGCGCGCCCACTCGACAAGGTCGCGGCGCATCAGGCCGTAGCGCGACTCGGTCAGGCTCGAGAGCAGCACCTCCGACGGCTCATACGCGCGCACCGCGTCGTCGAGCGCAAGCAGCGGGTCGGGGTCCATCACCGCGCCCTCGGCTGCGATCCCGAACTCGGCGAACACGGCCTGGGTCACGTCGACACGGCTCCGTGCGGCGTCCGCCAGCTCGTCGCGGTCGACGATCTGGCCCGCCATCGGCTGGTTCTGGGGCGCAGCGATCGCGACCTTCTCGGCGCCGGCATCGACGCGCTCGCGCACCGCCTCGAGCAGCTTGCGGCCGCCGGCGACCTCGTTCAAGAAGCAAAGGATCGTCCCCTCGCTCATGGACTACTCCCGGACGTCGCCCCAGCCACCGCGGGCTTGGGCGGGCTCACCTCGGCGCCCTCGTCACCCGCCAGGATCGCGTGCCGCGCGCCGGGCACGCCGAACTCGTAGGGGCCGCCGACCACGCGCGGCACCTCGTCGAAGTTGAACACCGGCGGCGGCGAGGTCACCAGCCACTCGATCGTCTTCGCCCGCCACGGGTTGTTGCCGGCCTTCGGCCCCCACTTCCAGCTGACCACCACGTTGTAGATGAAGATCAGCTGAGCGGCGCCGAGCACGAACGAGAAGATCGAGATGAAGAGGTTCCAGTCGCCGAACTGCGCCGAGTAGTCGGCGACCCGGCGCGGCATGCCCTCGAGGCCGATCCAGTGCATCGGCACGAAGGTCCCGAGCATCCCGATCAGAGTGAGCCAGAAGTGCCACCGCCCCAGGCGCTCGTCGTACATCCGCCCGGTCATCTTCGGGAACCAGTGGTAGAGCCCGGCGAAGATCGTGAACACCGACCCGCCGAACAGCACGAAGTGGATGTGGGCGACGATGAAGTAGGTGTCCGACATGTGGATGTCGAGCGGCACCATCCCCAGCATCACGCCTGAGATCCCGCCCACCACGAAGGTGACGATGAACCCCAGTGAGAACAGCATCGCCGTCGATTTCAGGTGCAGGACGGAGTCGAAAAGGGTCGCGAGCCAGGAGAAGATCTTGATTCCGGTCGGCACCGCGATCAGGAGCGTCGTGATCATCATCGGCACCCGCAGCCAGGCGAACATGCCCGAGACGAACATGTGGTGCGCCCAGACGGTGTAGGAGAGGACGACGATCCCGATCAGCGCCAGCGCCATCAGGCGGTAGCCGAAGATCGGCTTGCGGGCGTGGGTCGAGATGACCTCGGAGATGATCCCGAACCCGGGCAGCATCATGATGTAGACGGCCGGGTGCGAGTAGAACCAGAAGATGTGCTGGTAGCTCAGGACGTCGCCGCCCATCGCCTCCTGGAAGAAGTTGGTGTTGAGCGCCCGGTCGAACAGCACCATGAACTGGGCGCCGGCGATGAACGGCGTCGCGGCGACAACCAGGAGCGAGGTCGAGAGGTTCGCCCAGACCAGCAGCGGCATGCGCCAGAAGGTCATCCCGGGCGCACGCATCGTGATGATCGTCACGAGGAAGTTCAGGGCCGTCGCCACCGAGGAGGCGCCGGCGAACTGCACCCCCAGGTTGAAGAACGACTGGCCTAAAGGCGCGCCCGTTGAGAGCGGTGCGTATCCGGTCCAGCCGGCGTCGAACGCCCCGCCCGGCACGAAGTAGCTGGCCAGGAACAGCAGGCCCGCCATCGGCAGCATCCAAAACGAGAGCGCGTTCAGGCGGGGGAACGCCATGTCCGGCGCGCCGATCATCAGCGGCAGGACGTAGTTCGCGATCCCCGCGAACACGGGGATGATGAACAGGAAGATCATGAACGCCGCGTGCGTCGAGAACAGGCCGTTGAAGAAGCCCGGATCGACGATCTGCGTGCCCGGCTGCGCGAGCTCGGCACGGACGGCCATCGCTGCCAACCCGCCGACGAGGAAGAAGAAGAACGTGGTGACGATGTACTGGATGCCGATCACCTTGTGATCGGTGTTGAAGCGGAAGTAGTCCCGCCAGCTGTGGGCGCCGTGCTGGGAGTGGTCCTCAGGCTCGGTGGGCGCGCCGGCGGCCCAGCGGAACCAGTACGAGAAGCAGCCGAGGCCGATCAGGAACCCGAACGGAGCGGTCAGCGCGGCAACGATCACGTGCGGGTAACCGGTCTGGTCCGAGGTATCGATGACCTCGAGGCCCGAGATCGCGCGCAGCGCCACGACCAGGCCGAACCCGACGGCGCCGCCCAGCACGAGGCCGAACAGCGCTCTCGGCATTCCCGGGTTTCTCAGTGCCGCCGGCAAGACCCGAAACCTATCCCGCGCTCGCTTGGGAGCCGCCCGCCGTCTCGGCCTGCGCCGCCTGCTGCTCGGCGATCCACTGGTCGAACTCCTCCTGGGACTCGACTACCACCTCGGCCCGCATCGTCGCGTGCCCCAGGCCGCAGAGCTCGGTGCAGATCACCTGGAACGTCCCCTCCTCGTCGGGGGTCACGACCATCTCGTTGTCCACATCGGTCGGATTGCCCTCGGCGATCGGCACCAGGTCGCGCTTCAGCCGCCACTCCTGGACCCAGAACGAGTGGAGCACGTCGAGGGCCGTCAGGTTGAGCTCGAGCTGGCGGTCGACCGGCACGTGGAACACGTCCGAGGTGACCCCTTCGTCGGGGTACTCGAAGGTCCACTTGAACTGCTGGGCGGTGACGTCGACCGGCATCCGGTTGTCGGCCTTGGCCTCGATGTCGTCGAGCACCAGCCACGAGTAGGCGGCGCCGAAGAGGACGATGATCGTCGGGATCACGGTCCAGGCGATCTCGAGCTTCGTGTTGCCGTGCACGGGCTTCCCGTCGGACTCGTCGCCGGGCTTGGCGCGGAACGTGATCACGCAGTAGCCAAGCATCACCAGGACGATCGCGAAGACGAACGACGACAGCACGATCATCACGTCGAGGAGCGTGTCGATGTCGTCCGCCTCGGCCGAGGCCTGCGTGCCGTTCCAGTCGGGGATCAGCATGACGACCGAGATCACGATGGTGAGCAAGAGCATTGCTCCGAGGAGGCGCGCGTAGGTTCCCCGCGTCATCGCGCGGCATTCTATTGACGAATCGGCGGTCAGCGCGGGAGGTCGCAGGCGACGATTGCCACTAGCGCGACGCCTGGATCACCGACCGCGCGACGCCCTCCCAGCTCCAGAGCCGGACGGCCGTTTCGCGCAACGCGGCGCGGGTCGTGGCACGCGTCTCGGGGTCCAGCGCGAACCAGCGGTTGAGCCGGTCGGCGATCGCGTCGGCAGCCCCGTCATCGACCTCGAACGAGACCAGACCGGCGGCCTCGCCGGGCAGCTCTGCTGCCAGGGCGCGGCTGACCTCGAGCGCCCCGGAGTGCGCCGCGGAGACCGGCAGGACACCCGCCGACGCGGCCTCGGCCGCCACCATGCCGAACGCCTCGGGAAACGTCGACGGAAAGACGAGCGCGTCGCAGGCCGGAACCACGCGGGCGACCTCGTCGTGCTCGAGGCGGCCGGAAAAGGCGACGCTCCCCGCGGCCTCGCGGGCGAGCTCGGCGTAGCCCTGCGGCGGATCGGATAGGAACGCGTCCAGATGCCGAAGCGGTGCGTCCTCACCACCCTCGAGCCCACGGCCCCGCGTGGCGATCTCGTCGGCGGCTTCCACGTCGGCGTCGTTCAGCGCCTTCCACAGTTCCTCGAGGCTCGTGCGAAGCGGCCCGAAGCCGGCGACGAGGAGGCGCGCACCGGGATTCTGCGCGTGCACGAGCGGCCACGCAGCCAGCAGAAGGTCGACTCCCTTCGAGACGATCAGCTTGCCGATGAAGACCACGCGCGGACCGTCGGCGCCCGCGAGCCACTCAATCGCCACGGCGGCCTCGGCGGGCTCGCGGTCCCACGAGCTGCGCTGGTGGACGTCCCGGTCCGGCGCGGGCTCCAGCGCGGCGAGGTCCGCCGCCAGCGCCCGCAGGCGCGTCGGCGCCTCGGCCGCCGAAACCGGCGCGAAGGCCCCGGTGTCAACCCCCGGCGGGCCCGGCGCGACCTTTGCGTTCACCTCGGGCTCGTCCACCGCCTGCCGCAGTCGCTCGGCGATGTGCTCCGAGCCGACGAGGATCCCCGCGGCTGCACGGACGCCCTCGAGCGCATACGGGCGGAACCGGTCGAGGTGCGGGAGGACGGTGTAGGAGAGGTCCGAGCCGTGGACCTTGAGCGCGAACCGGATCCCTGCCCGGGCGAGGATCACCGGTCCCATCACCAGGTGGTTGGCGAGCGCCGCGTCGGAGCCACCTGCGCGCTCGGCGACGTCACCGGCGGCGACGACGTTGCGCTCGATGTATTCGTCGAGCTCGGAGTCGGTCATCTCCGGGAACTCCTTGACCTCGAAGCCGGCGTAGCGGTCGCGGACGTAGACCGGCAGGAGGCCCCCGATGTCGGGCGTGTAGACGGTTACCGATCCGTTGCTCGTTGCTCGTTGCTCGTTGCTCGTCGGCTTGACGCGAAGGCTGCCGTCAACCCAGTGGCCGATCGCGTCGACCCAC
Organism: uncultured bacterium; assembly: GCA_963753385.1. GTDB lineage: Bacteria > Actinomycetota > Thermoleophilia > Solirubrobacterales > 70-9 > JALZKA01. The sequence continues at coordinate 392,970 of CAVWCC010000008.1, read as the reverse complement.
GGCAGGTCCACTGAATTCCGCTCCTGGCAGAGCAGGTGTACCTCATGCCCGAGGCCGCGGAGCGCGCGCGCCAGGCTCGCGTTGTAGACGTTCGAGCCGGTGCCGCTCAGCAGGTAGCCGTGGAAGATCAGGACGCGGATGGCGCCAGGCTATTGCCCGGGTCCTCGGATAGGGTTCGCCCGATGAACGACCGTCAGATCTACCGGCTGCGCGCCCCCGCTTCGGGGCGCGAGGCGCTCGCCACGGTCGATGAGCACGGCGTCTACGTCGACAGCGTGAGCGGCGAGGAGATGGAGCCGGTCACCCGCGTGCTGCCCCTGGCGCCCTCCGAGTCGGCGCTGCTGCGCACCCCCGAGAACCTGCGCCTGTGCTCGCGCTGCGAGCAGATGATCGGAGTCGACGTCGCCGACTGCCCGTACTGCGGCAAGCGCCAGGAGCCGCTCGGCTCGCCCGCCGAGGCGTAGCGGCGCAAGGCGCTTCCCACCCGCGCCGCCTGCCGGCCAGAAATCCCTGCACCTGTGGCTACGATGGCCGCAGGGGCTATCCGCAACATCGCGGCCTCCCCGGTGTTTCGATTCGTTCATGGCCATTTCCCCACGAGAGAGCCAGATCCGCCCGCGGACCCGCGTCCGGGCCCTCGCAGGCCTCACGGTGTGTCTCGCGGCGCTCATCGCCGGAGGGCTGATCAGCTCTGCCGTCGCCGAACGCGCGACACAGCTTGGGAAGACGCGCGACAACGCGAAGCCGTCGTGTCCCGACAACTCGAATACGAAGCTCGTCGTCGAGTGCCAGATCACCGGCCAGGTGACGGGCTACCAGCGCGCCGTCGACGGCAAGGCCAACCTCTTCAAGGCCAGGACCAACGGCAGGATCGTCGCCTGGAGCGTCGACCTCGCGAAGCCGTCGAAGGCAGAGCGCGACATCTTCGGCGAAGCGGCGATGACCGACTTCTTCGGCAAGAGCCCCACCGCCGGGATCGGGATCATCCGCAAGAAGGAGGACCGCCGGTTCAAGCTCCTGCGGCAGTCGCCGATCCTCAAGGTTCAGGCCTATTACGGCGAGAACCCGACGTTCACGCTCGCCAAGCCCCTGCGCATCAACAAGGGCGACATCGTCGCGCTGACCACGGCGACCTGGCTCCCGTCTTTTGCGTTCAAGGGCCAGTCGCAGGACACGAAGTGGGTGGCCAGCCGCCCTCGGAAGAACTGCGAGATCCCCTCGAGCGTGCCGCAGGACGAGCGACTCGACTACTTCTTCGCGCACACCCGGCCCCATACGAAGGTCGGGACCGAGCGCAAGTACCAGTGCACCTACACCGAGGCCCGGCTCCTGTACTGGGCCTACCTCGCGCCAAGGAACTGAGCCGCGCGGCGGACTGACCCCGGCGGGCGCGCGGGCGCCCCTCCATACAATCGCCGCCATGGCGGCGATCGAGGTTCGAGGTCTTGAGCGCGAGTTCGAGGGTGGAGTCAAGGCCGTTCGCGGCGTCGACCTCGAGGTCGCCGAGGGCGAGATCTACGCCTTCCTCGGCCCGAACGGGGCCGGCAAGACGACCACCGTCCGGATGCTCACCACACTGCTGCGGCCAACGGGCGGAAGCGCGCGCGTCGCCGGGCACGACGTCGTCTCCGAGGCCGGCAGCGTCAGGGAGGCGATCGGGGTCGCGCTCCAGGAGGCCGCGCTCGACCCGCTGATGACGGGCCGCGAGCTGATCCGCCTCCAGGCCACGCTGCACCGGCTGCCACGCGAGGAGGGCGAGCGGCGGGCCGAGGCGCTGCTCGAGCGGGTCGGGCTGATGGACGCCGCGGACCGCCGGGTGGGCACCTACTCCGGCGGGATGCGCCGGCGCCTCGACCTCGCCTCGGCGCTCGTCCACGAGCCGCGCGTCCTGTTCCTCGACGAGCCGACCACGGGCCTCGATCCCGTCAGCCGCAAGGGGATCTGGGAGGAGGTTCAGAAGCTCAACAGGCGCGAGGGCGCGACCGTCTTCCTCACGACGCAATACCTCGAGGAGGCCGACCAGCTGGCCAACCAGGTGGGGATCATCTCCGACGGCCTGATCGTCGCCGAAGGCACCCCGGACGAGCTCAAGGCCGAGGTCGGCAATCCCCACCTCGAGATCGCGATCTGCGACGGCGAGGTCGAACGGGCGCGCGAGGTCGTGGCCCGCCTCGGGCGGCCGCTGCCCTCGAAGGACGGTCTCGTCCTCCTCGAGGTGGAGGAGGGCGCCGGGCAGATCGCGCCGGTTGTGAGGGCGCTCGACGAGGCCGGGCTTGCGGTGGAGTCGCTCGACCTGGTCGAGCCGACGCTCGACGACGTGTTCGTCGCCAAGACCGGCCGGCACCTGGAGCCGGACGAGGGCGAGACCACCGAAGCCGAGGCAGTTGCAGAAGCTGACTGACAACGCGCGGGTCGTCGCCGCCCTCGGGCGGCGGTCGGTGAAGCAAACCTTCCGGCGGCCGCAGCTGATGGCGCCGATCATCATCTTCCCCTCGCTGCTGCTCGCCGTACAGACGGGCGGGGCCGGCTCCGCAGTCAACCTGCCGGGCTTCCCCGAGGTGAACGGCTTCCTCGACTTCATGCTCGCCGGTGCGATGATCCAGTCCGCGCTGCTGGCCGGAAACAGCGGCGGGATCGCGTTCGCGGTCGACATCGAGATGGGCTTCACCGACCGCCTGCTCGCGGCGCCGATCTCGCGGTTTGCGATCGTCCTCGGCCGCCTCGCCGGGACCGCGGCGCTCGGAGCGTTCGCCGCGATCTTCTACGTGATCGTGGGCCTCATCTTCGGCGCGAGGATCGAGGAGGGCGTGCTCGGCGTCGTGTTGATGATCGTGTTCGTGACCCTCGCGTCGATCGCGTTCGGGGGGATCGGCGCGGCGATCGCGCTGCGCTCCGGCAAAGCGTCCGTCGTTCAGGGCCTGTTCCCGCTGGTGTTCGTGATCCTGTTCCTGAGCTCGGCCTTCTTCCCCTACACGCTGATGCTGGAGCCGGCCGCGACGATCGCCGAGTACAACCCGGTCTCGTTCATCGTCGAGGGGGTCCGCGACCCGGTCATCTCGACCCTCACCGGCGAGGACGCATGGAAGGCGTTCGCGTCGATCATCGGGATCGCGGCCCTAAGCCTCGGAGCCAGCTCGCTGGCGCTGCGGCACCGGCTGCGGGTTGGTGGATGAGCGACGCAAGGCGCGAAAGCATGTTTGCCCCCCTGGTAAGGGAGGTTTGTGGATGACCGCGGCGATCGCGGTCAGCCTGCCCACGGTCACGGCGCTCGTCCGCCGCTCGGCCAACGAGCTGGTGCGGGTTCCGGGCGCTGCGATCCCGGGCGTGCTGGCGCCGACGATCTTCTTCATCGGGCTGACCTCGGTGTTCGGGAACCTCACCGATCAGCGCGGGTTCGACACCGACAGCTACCAGAGCTTCCTGATCCCGGTGTCCTTGCTCCAGGGCGCCGGGTTCACGGGCGCCGCCACGGGCGTCAACCTCGCGCGTGACATCGAGCAGGGCTGGTTCGACCGGCTGCTCGCGTCGCCGGCGCCGCGCCCGGCGATCCTCGGCGGGCTGGTCGCCTCGGCCGCGCTCCGCTCGCTGGTGCCGGCCACGGTGCTGCTGATCGTCGCCTTCGCGATCGGCGCGAACTGGCCGGGCATCCCAGGCCTGCTGATCGCAGTCGTCGGAGTGACCGCGATGGGCACCGTCGCCGCCCTCTGGGGCTGCGCGCTGGCACTCCGCTTCCGCACCCAGTCAGCGGCGCCGCTGATGCAGGCCGGGATGTTCGTCCTCATCCTGTTCACCACCTCGTACGCCCCGCGTGCTCTGCTGCAGCCGTGGCTGCAGACCGTCTCGGACATCAACCCGGTGACGCAGGTGATCGAGATGGTGCGCCAGGGGTTCGTCGCCGGCGAGGTGACCTGGGCCGAGACCTGGCCGGGGCTGGTGGCGCTGGCCGGGCTGATCGCGCTGTTCTCGTTCTTCGCCCTCCGGGGCATGCGCAAGATGGCGGATTGACCGAGCGCGTCGAGGAGCTCTGCCGCTCGGTGCTCGCGGCGTCGTGGGCCGAGGGCGAACGGGACGGCGTCCCCTACGGATACACCCGTCCGAGCCCGACGCGATACCCGTGGCAGTGGTACTGGGACTCGTGCTTCGCGGCGATCGTCTGGCGCCGGTTCGAGCCCGAGCGCTCGCGCTCCGAGCTCGAGTCGCTCCTGCGCGCGTCGCGCGAGGACGGCTTCATCGGCCACGTGATCTTCTGGGACCACCCGATCTCGCTGAAGCGCCGCATCTACTACAACGTCGACCGCCGCTCGTCGCCGATGACGTCGACGATCCAGCCACCGCTCCTGGCCTGGGCCTGGCGGATCGCCGTAGGCGACCCGGCGACCGAGCCCCGGATCGCGCGCCACCACGAGTGGCTGCTCCGAAACCGCGACCTTGAGGGCGACGGCCTCCTCTGGCTGATCCAGCCCGACGAGTCGGGCCTCGACTCATCGCCGAAGTACGACCCGGTGTGGGGCTGGTTCTCGCACGCGCGCGCCGGGTTCCCGCTACTGGTCGCGCGATCGCGGCGCCTCGGCTGGGACGCCCGGCGGATCCGCGCCGCGGGCCGCCCAGTTCTGTGCGAGGTCATGACCAACGTGCTGTGGGGGCTCTCCCGGCTTGCCGCCGGCGAGCCGTCGATCACCCCGGCGCTCGTCGACCGGCTCTGGGACGAAAAGGTCGGCCTCTTCCTCGACGAGGCGCAGCCGAGCGGGCTGCGGCCGGCGGTCGACACCTGGGCCGGGATGGCGCCGCTCGCGCTGCCCGACCTCCCCGACGAGATCGGCCACCGGCTCGTCGAGCGGCTGCTCGACCCGAAGCGCTACTGGCTCCGCTATCCCCCGCCCTCGGTCGCCGCGTCGGACCCTTCGTTCGAGCCCAACCGCGGCCCCGGCTGGAAGCTCAAGTACTGGCGCGGCCCGACGTGGATCAACGCGGCGTGGATGCTGTGGATGGGGATGCTTCGCCTGGGCTACGAGGCCGAGGCGCGCGAGATGATCGATCGGCTCGTGCCGATCGTCGAGCGCGAGGGCCTTCGCGAGTACTACGACCCGCTCACCGGCGAGGGCCTCGGAGCCCGCGAGTTCGCCTGGTCGAGCTTGATCTGGGAGATGGCGAAGCCGGACCCGGCGGCGGCGCGGAGCTATCTGCCGTGACGCAGGAGCGCCTTGGCCGTGGCCACTGCGTCATCCGGGCAATGACGGATGAGGTCCTCGGCGATTCGGGCGTTGGCGTAGCCGTGCTTCGTTAGGAGCGTGTCCCGATGGGCATCGCGGACCCGTTGCCAGCCGGTTGAGTGGTAACGCCCGCCGTCGGTCTCGATCACGACGCGCTCCTTCCGCCAGAGGAAGTCGACCTTGTGGTACTCGTCGCCGAGCAGGAGGTAGCGGTTGATCTCGGGCTTCGGCAGCCCGGCCTGGGCGCAGAGGTCGCGGTAGCGGATCTCGAGGCCGCTCGCCGGCACGTTCTCGCCGAGGTCGCCGCGCTGAAGCACATTGCGCAGGCGGCGAACGCCGCGCCGGCCACGCGAGCGCCTGAGGAGGTCTTCCATGGCGCGCATGTCGAAGCTCCCGTTGATCACCGCCTGATCGCACGCCCGCTCGACCTGGTCCTCGCGCAGGATGGCGGCGAGGTCGAGCAGCGTGCGGGCAACGCTGGTGACCGGGATCCCGTCGACGACGGTGATGTCGGCGGGCGTGAGGTGAGCCTGGTTGTGGATGCGGATGCGATTCCGGAAGAGTGTCGAACGCCGCGGGATCGTCACGTGGATTCGCGCGGCGGCCGTCTGCCGGATGCCGTGGAGTGCCGCGGCCTGGACGTGGGATAGCACGGCGTCCGGGCCGCAGGCGAGGACGGCCGCCATCCAGTGGCCGCGCGGCGTGAGATCCGCCCGGCCGACGGCATAGACCCCCTGGTGGATTCGGTGTAACCGCCCAGCGGCTACGGCCTTCCACACGCCCGAGTCAGTGAGGCCAAGCGAGCGCAACTGGGCAATCGCGACCACCCCGTGCTGCGAGAGCGCGAGCTCCAAGACCGCCGGCCAGACCCCACCCCGCCGAAACCCGAATTCCCGCCCACTATGTCCGCTTTTTCGGGTTTCGCGGGGCATGGGGCGATGGTGGAGCCCCGGGGCGCGTGGGTGTGGGGTGCCGTGTGCCGGAAGGGTGCCGGGCGTGTGGTGCCGCGCGTGTGCCGCGCTTCGCGCGGCTTCGCGGTGGTGCGGCCCGTTGCGCGGGCCGCTACTTGTAGCGGTAGGTGATGCGGCCGCGGTCGAGGTCGTAGGGGGAGAGCTCGATCTTCACGCGGTCGCCGGGGAGGATGCGGATGTAGTGGCGGCGCATCTTGCCCGAGATGTGGCCGAGGACCTCGTGGTCGTTGTCGAGCTTGACCTTGAACATCGTGTTGGGCAGGGCCTCGGTGACCTCGCCCTCCATCTCGATCTTTTCCTCTTTGGCCATCGGCGCCGAGAGGGTAGCGCGTCCCGAATCCGCTATTCGCCCTTGAACGTCGCCTTGCCGGGCCCCTCGTCGAGGAAGCTCTTGACCGCGTTCTGGAGGTCCTCGGTGCCGAACAGCTCCCCGAATACGCCCGGCGTGACCTCGTCGGCGCGCTCAATTCCGCCATCGAGGTAGGCGCGCACGATCCGCTTGGTCATCGTGTGCGCGCGTGTCGGACCGGCGGCCAGCTCGCGCGCGAACGCCATCCCCTTCGCCTGGAGTTCCTCGTCGACGACGACGCGGTTGACAACGTTCCAGCGCTCGAGCGTCGCCGCGTCGTAGAGGCGGCCGGTCATCACGAACTCGCGGGCGCGGGCCGGCCCGGCGCGCTCCGCCAGCCGCTGGGTGCCGCCGGCGCCGGGGGTGAGCCCGACCACGCGCTCGACCAGGCCGAAGCGGGCTGACTCCCCCGCCCAGATCATGTCGCAGCCGAGCGCGACCTCGAGCCCGGCCGTCAGGCACATGCCATGGCAGAGCGCGAGCGTCGGCATCTCGAGCGCCTCGAGCCGCTTGACCGGGCCGACCAGCGACGGGAACTCCTCGCCCCGGCCGCTCGCGACCGCATCGGCGAACACCTGGACGTCGACGCCGCCGGTGAAGATCTCGCCGTCGGCACGCCACACCGCCGCGCGAGCGTCGGAAGCGGCGATCTCGTCGACGCAATCCGAGAGCTCGTCGAACGAGTCCGGGCCGAACAGGTTGAGCGGCGGGTTCGAGAGGGTCATCACCGCGACGTCGCTGTCGCGGCTGAGGGTGATCGAGGCCATCAGGCCCGGATCCGTTCCGCGACCGCCGCGATCTCGGCCGGCTCGGCCCCGCGCGGGATCCAGGGGAGCTTCAGGGGATCGTCCTCATAGCGCGGGATCACGTGCACGTGGAAGTGGAAGACCGTCTGCCAGGCGGCGGGACGGCAGCAGTTGAGGATGTTGAACCCCGCCGGCTCGAGGCTCTCGTCCATCCGGGCGGCGAGCCGCCGCGCCGCGAGGTTCGTTGCGGCGAGGTCCGCTTCCGCGATGTCCATGAGATCCGTGGAGTGGGCCCGCGGGACGACCAGCGCGTGACCCGGCGTCGCGGGGTTGATGTCCATGAACGCGACCGTCCGCTCGTCGGAGTCCACGATCTCGCCGGGCAGGTCGCCCGCGACGATCTTGCAGAAGAGGCAGTCCTCGGTCATCGGCGGGCAGGCTATTCGCTCGAGGTTCCCGCCAGCGTCCGGCGCGCATGCTCGACCGCGCCGTCGCGGTCAGTCACCTCACCCGCGAAGACGGCGGCACGGAGCTCCTCGATGAGCTCGCCGAGCCGAGGGCCCTCGTCGATCTCGAGCTCGCGGGCGAGCTCGTCGCCCGCGATCGGCACGCCCGGCGGCCCGCCTCGGTGCCACTCGAGCGCCGCGGGAAGCACCTCGCGCACGAGATCGAGGTGGGCGGCGATCATCTCGGGCGCCGCGACCGATCCCGAGCCGCGCGCCGACATCCGGTCCGCGGCCGTCAGCAGGGTCACGTCGGGCGCCACGTCGCCACAGCGCGCGAGGTACTCGTAGAGGCGCCGGGCGGGAAGCGGCCGCTCGTGGACCATGAAGCCCAGGTGGAGGTGGTTGCGGGTCAGCCCCGAGACGTAGCGGGTAAGCGCCCGGCTTGCCTCGAGGCTGGCAAGGGATTCCGCCACCAGCTCGGCGCCGACCGAGTCGTGGCCGATGAAGGTGACGTAGCCCGCGTGCTCACCCTTCGTCGCGGGCTTGCCGATGTCGTGCATCAGCGCGCCGAGTCGCAGGCCCTCGCGACGGTTGAACCCGTCGCCGAGCGGCTCCGCGAACAGCTCGCGGACGCCATCCGCGCTTTCGCCCGCATAGGTGTCGAGATCGGCCTCCACCTCCAGCAGCCGGCGCAGCACCTCGATCGTGTGCCCGTGGACGTCGAGGTGGTGGTTCGGGTTCTGCTCGACCCCGTGCAGCGCCTCGAGCTCGGGCAGGACGCCCGATGTCGCACCAAGCGAGTCCAGCAGCTCGAACGCCCTGATCGGATCGTGGCCCGACACCAGGAGGCGCAGCTCCGCGAGCCGCCGCTCGCCCGCCGGCTCGGCGGCCCGACGGGCCTCCGCTCGTGCGAGATCGATCGTTCCCGGCTCGATCTCGAACTCGAGAGCCGCCGCGACCCGGGCAGCGCGAAGCAGCCGCAGGGGATCGTCCGCGAACGAGCGCTCGGACACGACGCGCACGAGGCGCCGGTCGAGGTCGCCGAGGCCGTCGTGCGGGTCGATCGGCGGCGTATCGAGATCGGCGAGCGGCACCGCGATCGCGTTGATCGTGAAGTCGCGGTATGTGAGGTCGCCCTCGATGCTGTCAGCGCGGAGACGGCTGACGTCGACGTGCCAACCCTGTTCGGCGGCCACCGCCCGCCAGGTCCCGAACTCCTCCGAGAGCCGGAACACGGCGCCGCCGCCCGCGCGGGCGATCGCCTGCGCGGCGTCGCGCTCCGCGCCCGGCTCGACGGCCAGGTCCGCGTCGATCACGTCCCGCCCCAGCGCCGCGTCCCGCACCGCGCCGCCGACGACCCAGGCGCGTACGCCGACCGCGTTCGCCGCCGCCGCGACCGCGGGCGAGCGGCGGAGGGCACCGGCGATCGCCTCGGTCATCGCGCGCCCTCGAGGTACCCCCGCGGCACCCGCGGGGAGATCCCGCACGTGACTTCGTAGTTGATCGTGCCGAGCGTCGCGGCGAGGCCCTCGGCCAAGATTTGCTCGGATCCTCGCGTTCCGATCAGGACCGCCTCGGCGCCGGGCTCGACGTCGCTCTCGGGCCCGAGATCCACCGTCACGTTGTCCATCGAGACCGTCCCCACAAGGGGGCGCCGCACGCCGTCGATGAGGACGTCGGCGGCGTTCGAGAGTCCCCGCCTGACCCCGTCGCCGTAGCCGATGGGGATCACCCCGACCCATGTGGGGCGCTCGGCGCGCCACGTCCGGCCGTAGCCGGCGCTGTCGCCCGGCCCGAACCGCTTCACGTCGGCCACATACGAGCGCAGCTCGAGCGCGGGCTCGAGGCCCTGCTCCGCCGGATCGCGGCCGAACGGGTCGAGGCCGTACACGGCGATGCCGCAGCGGACCATGTCCATGTGGGACGCGGGGTTGCGTAGGGTCGCGGCGCTGTTTGCCGCGTGCACGACCACGCCGCGATGACGCTCGCGAACGACCGCCGCCACTTCTTCGAACCGCGCGAGCTGCTCGCGCATGAAGCTGTCGTCGTCCTCGTCCGCGGTGGCGAGGTGCGTCCAGAATCCGGCCAGGTCGAGCCGCGGGTCCGCGGCCACCGCCTCGCAGAGCGCGAGCACCGCCTCCCGATCCCGCTCGCCGAGCCGGCCCATGCCGCTGTCGTACTTCACGTGGACCCTGGGCGTCAGCCCGAGCGCGGACGCGCGGTCGGCGACCAACGCCCGGAAACCGTCGCGCCAGACCGCGAGCTCGGACCCGGCGGCGAGGGTCTCGTCGAGCTCGGCCGCGGTCAGCGCGCCCATCGTCAGCAGGGTCGCGTCCGCAAGATCGGCCCGGAGCTCGGCGGCCTCGCTCGACGCTGCGACCGCCAGCACTTCCGCCCCGCCGCGCATCGCCGCGCGCGCCGCCGGAACGGAGCCGTGGCCGTAGCCGTTCGCCTTGACCACCGCGCAGAGCCGCGCGCCCCCGGTCAGCGCGCCTGCGAGGCGCTCGCAATTGCGCTGGATCGCGCTCACGCTGATCAGCGCTTCCGCCCGCCTCACGGCCGCAACGCCTCGGGCAGGGCGGAGATCACGTCGCTCGCGATCACCGACTCGGCGGCGCCCACCCGTTCGGCGGCGAGCACGCCGGCGGTGGTGTTTGCCCGCACGGCGCAGCAGGCCGCCGCGAACGGCTCGAGCCCGCGAGCGAGGAGCGCGCCGATCGTTCCGGCCAGGACATCGCCGGTGCCGGCGGTTGCGAGCGCGGGCGACGGCACGGTGCTGACCGCGACCACGGGAGGGTCCGCTGCGCCGTCGATCACGATCGTGTCGTCGCCCTTGAGGACCACCACGCAGCGCCCGGTCTCGGCGGCCTCCCGTGCTGCGGCGAGCCGGTGCGAGCCGATCTCATCGGACGTCCGCCCCAGCAGCCGGGCGAGCTCGCCGGCGTGCGGCGTGATCACGGTGCCGGCGTGGCGCGTGCCGAGGGCCTCGAGGTTCCTCGTGTGGGCGTTCAGGCCGTCGGCATCGAGGACGAGCGGTGCCCTGGCGTGGCGGGCAACCCTCCTGGCGATGGAGAGTGCCGCATCGCTGCGCCCGAGGCCCGGGCCGAGCACCACCGCCGCCGCGCGCTCCGACGCCTCGAGGATCGTCTCGGCCGCGTCGCCACCGAGCCCCCCGTCCTGGGACGCGCAGCCGCGCGTCATCACCTCGGTCAGCTTCGCCTCGAGGATCGGCTCCAGCTCGTCGGGGACGGCGGCGGTGGCGTACCCCGCCCCGGCTCTGATCGCTGCGGTGGCCGAGAGCGTGACCGCCCCGGTGAGGCCGCGCGAGCCGCCCGCGACCAGCACCTCGCCGGAGGTGAACTTCGTCGAATCCGGGCCGCGGCGCGCCGGCAGCTCGAGCACCCCGGCCTCGATCTCGCCCCCGGCCGGAGCCGCCGGCGCCCCGGCCGGGATCCCGATATCGGCCACCCGCAGCTCGCCGCTGCGGCGCTTGCCGGGAGCGATCCGGTGGCCGAGCTTTGCGGCGTGGAAGGCAACAGTGACAGTCGCCTCCACCGCGACGCCCTCGACCTCGCCGGTGGACGCGTCCACTCCCGACGCGATGTCGGCGGAAACGACCGGGGCTTCGGCGGCATTGATCGCCTTGATCGCCTCCGAGGCCGGCGACCGCGGCGCGCCGCTGAAGCCGGTGCCGAAGATCGCGTCGACCACCGCGCCCGAGCCGGTGAGCAGCTCATCGAGCACGCCCGGGGATGCCTCCCTGGTAGGTACGTCGAGCCGCTCGAGATTCGCGGTCGCGTCGGGCGAGAGCTCCGCAGCCGGCCAGAGCAGGAGCGGCTCGACCTTGAAGCCCGTCTCGGCGAGGAGCCGAGCGGCGACCAAGCCGTCCCCGCCGTTGTTCCCCTTACCGCAGACCACCCGGATCGGGCCGTCACCCGCCACCTCGCCCACGGCAGCGGCGACCGCCGAGCCCGCGGCCTCCATCAGGCGGAGCGCGGGGACGCCCCGCTCCTCGATCGCCCAGGCATCGACGGCGCGCATGCCCTCGGCGTCATAGAGCGGTCGGAGCCAGTCGTCCATGCGGCGGAGCGTAGCCCGCCGATCGATCAGCGAAGCCCGACGACGATGCGCTGGATCGCGCGGTCGCCGTCGTAGCGGATCCCCGCAGCGGCGTACCCGAGCTTGTCGGCGAGGAAGCCGGCGATCGCCTGCTCGGGTGTGGCCGCCCCGGTCGCGAGGTCGAGCAGCGAGCCGCCACCCACCACCGCGTCCAGGATCGGCCCGAGGTCGGCGAACCCGATCATCTCGTAGTCGTCGCCGAGCGATGAGGCGGCAGCTTGGAAGACCTCGCTGTCGCCGAGCGTCCCTTCCGCCGGCTCCGAGGCGGCCGCGCGGTCGCCGGCGACGAGCACGCTCAGGCTGTCGGCGAGCTCGGCGTTTACGAAGGTGACCTCAGATTCCGCCGCCGCGCCTGGCGTGGGCTCGGCCGAGAATCCCTCCGCATCCGGGTCGAGCGGTGGCCCGACGACCGTGTCGTCGTCCTCCTCCGCGAGGCGGCGGAAGCCATCGACGACCCGGCTTGCGACGTCGGCGTCCTCGACCGCAACGTCGAAGCCGGCGACGAACGAGCTCGGAAGCTCACCGCGCCCGTAGGCCACGGCGTCGCCGGCGGCGGCCAGCGCCTCGTCGAGCGGGACGCCGACCTCGGATTCGAACTCCTTCGCGATCTCCTCGTGCGTGATGTCGGTGCCCTCGGCGCTCGGGGGGGTCAACTCGTAGATGTCGATGAAGTCGGAGACCAGGTCGCCCGCAGCACCGACGCCGACCGCCGCGAAAGCGTCGCCTGGGGTCTCGCCGAGCCGGTCGGTCGCGCTCACCTGCGGCCCGTCCTCCGAATGGCCGACCGCGACGTCCACAGCCAGCGTGCGCTCGCCGGCCGAGAGCGAGGCCACCACCGGCTGCTCGAAGATCTCGGGGGCAGCCGCCCGTGCCGTTTCCGCCTCGGCCGCCTCGGCGTCACCCTCCTGCACCGCGAGGTCGAGAGCAGCGCCGGCGTCGAGGTACAGCGCCCCGAGGCGATCGTCCGGAACCGTCCCGAGCGCATCGGCCACGTCGTCGTTGGTCGCGATCGACTCGCCGCGCGAAGCATCCACCGCCGACTCGAACTCGTCCGCGCTCGCGAGCACGAACTTGCCGTCGAATACTCCGAGGGCGTATTCGCCGGTCGCGCTGCGCTGGTAGGACACCCCGTCGTACTCCTCGCTGGTCTCCGCGGCCGCGTCCGCCGCGGTGATCCGATCCACCGAGTCGCGCGCGATCTCCTCGTCGTCGACGTCGATCGACAGGACGAACGCCGCGCCCTCGTCGGCGAGCGACGTGTAGCCGACCGCGAGCGTGTCGCCCAGCCAGGGCTCGAAGTCCTCCTCGTAGGAGATCTCGATTCCGTTGTCCCGGCCGAGGTCCTCGAGCGCGCCCGCGACCAGCGCCTTCGGGTCGACCGCGGCCCCGAGCAACGGGACCTCCCCGAGCTCCCCGAGGATCGCGTCCAGGTTCTCGTGCTGCTCGCCCTCCCCCGAGATGTCCGCCTCGAGGTAGAGCACCGGGTCGGGCGGGATCGCGGAGGCGGCGCCGCTCCCGCCCTCTTCGTCATCGCCACAGCCCGCTGCGAGGAGTGCGAACGCGACGGCCAGCGAGACCGGTGCCAGGCGACGGAGGAGCATGAGCGCGGGGAAGCTACTCGACGGTGACGGTCTTGGCGAGGTTCCGCGGCTGGTCCACGTTGAGCCCGCGCATCCGCGCCACGTGGTACGCCAGCAGCTGGAGCGGGATGATCGCGACGATGGGCTGGAGGATCCAGTCCGTGCGCGGCACCTCGATCGTCAGGTCCGAGGCCTCGGCGACGCGGGGCGTGCCCTCGGTGGCGATCGAGATCACGTCGGCGCCGCGGGCGCGGACCTCCTCGACGTTCGAGAGGACCTTGTCGAGGATCGGGCTGTCGGTCGCGACGCAGACGACCGGGGTCGACTCGTCGAGCAGGGCGATCGGCCCGTGCTTCATCTCGCCGGCCGCGTAGGCGTCGGAGGGGATGTAGGAGATCTCCTTCATCTTCAGCGCGCCCTCGAGGCAGACGGGCAGGCCGATGTTGCGGCCGAGATAGAGGAAGAATGCCCCGTCCTTCTCGGCCCGGGCGACAGCCTTGACCCGCTCTCCGACCGAGTCGAGCGTTTCCTGCATCTTGCTTGGCAGGGCCTTGAGCTCCGCGATCAGCTCGGCGATCCGCTCCGGGGGCAGGGCCCCGCGCTCCTGCGCCACCCAGAGGCCGATCAGGTACATCGCGGCGACCTGGCTGACGAAGGTCTTCGTCGCCGCCACGCCGATCTCGGTCCCGGCCCGGGTGAACAGGACCGCGTCGCAATCGCGGGTGGCCTGGCTGCCCATCACGTTGGTGAGCGCCATGACCTTCGCCCCCTTCTCGCGAGCAAGCCGCATCGCGGCCAGCGTGTCGGCGGTCTCGCCCGACTGGGTGATGCCGATGACGAGGTCGTCGGAAGAAACCACCGGATCCCGGTAGCGGTACTCGGAGGCGATGTCCATCTCGACCGGGATCCGCGCCCACTGCTCGATCGCGTATCGGCCGACGAGGCCCGCGTGGTAGCTGGTGCCGCAGGCGACGATGACGATCCGGCGCATGGTCCGCACGAACTCCGGATCGAGGTCGAGCTCGGACAGGTCGACCCGCTCGGTGTCCGGAAGCCGGTCGGCGATCGTCTCGGCGACGGAGTCCGGTTGCTCGTCGATCTCCTTGCGCATGAAAGTTGCGTAGCCGCCCTTCTCGGCGGCGTCGTCGTCCCAGAGGACCTCTTCGATCTCGCGCTCGACCGGCGCACCGTCGGCCTCCGTGACCGTCGCGCCGTCGGGGGTGACGGTGACGATCTCGCCGTTCTCGACCGGGAGCGCCTGGCGGGTCTCGGCGAGGAAGGCCGGGATCGCCGAGGCGAGGAAGGTCTCGCCCTCCCCCACGCCGACGATCAGCGGGCATTCCTGGCGGGCGGCGACAAGCGTGTCGGGGTGGGACGCGTGCATCGCGACGAAGGCGTAGTGGCCACGCAGGTCGGCGAAGGCGGCACGGACAGCGTCGGTGAGGTCGCCGTCGTAGTGCTTCTCGATCAGGTGGGCGACGATCTCGGCGTCGGTCTCGGAGCTGAAGACGTGGCCCTCGTCGCGGAGCTGCTGGCGAAGCTCCGAGTGGTTCTCGACGATCCCGTTGAGGACGATGTGGATGGCGTCCGAGCAGTCGCCGTGAGGGTGCGCGTTCTCCTCGGTCACCCGGCCGTGGGTGGCCCAACGGGTGTGAGCGAGGCCGATCGTCGCGGCCGGCGCGGCGACCGCGACGGAGCCGGCGCCATCCCCGTTCGTGCCCATGCCCACCGCGGCGCGCAGGTTCGCGAGGTTCCCAACGGCGCGCACCGTGTCGACCTCGCCGTCTGAGAGCAGCGAGATGCCGGCCGAGTCGTACCCCCGGTACTCGAGCTTCTGCAAGCCCTGAATCAGTAGGTCACGACATGGTCGCTTCCCCACGTATCCGACGATCCCGCACATAGAGAGGCGATTAAGGGTACGGGACGGTAAGCATGCAGCTTGCAGCAAGCAGCACGCAGATCTGCATGCTGCTTGCTGCGTGCTAACTCAGCTCGCGCCTCACCGCTTCGGCGAGCCGTCCCACAATCTCGTCCGCCTCCTCCTGCGTCGGCGCCTCGGCCATCACGCGGACGAGCGGCTCGGTGCCGGACGGCCGCAGCAGGATGCGGCCGCGGCCCTCGAGCTCGGCCTCCTCGCGCTTCACCTCGTCCCAGAGCCCGGTCGCGTCCTCGACCGCATCGCGGTCAGCCACCTCGACGTTGACGAGGGTCTGCGGCAGCTTCGTCATCGGGATCGCGTCGGCGAGGGGACGTCCAGCGAGCGCGCGGGCGACGAGGAGCGAGGCTGCGATGCCGTCGCCGGTCGGAGCGAAGCCGGTCCAGATCAGGTGCCCGGACTGCTCGCCGCCGAGCGTCCAGCCGCGGCGCTCGAGCTCGAACGAGACGTGGCGGTCGCCGACCGGCGTGGTCGCCACCGCGATCCCGGCCTCCGCCATCGCCGAGTGAAAACCGTAGTTCGACATGACCGTGACCGCGACGCCACCGCCCAGCGATCCTGCCTCGCTGAAATGCGCGGCGACCAGCGCGATCAGCTCGTCGCCGTCCCGGACCTCGCCGGCCGCGTCGACCGCAATCACCCGGTCGCCGTCGCCGTCGTAGGCGAAGCCCAGGTCGGCACCCGACTCGACCACGCGCTCGGCGAGGCCCTCGGGATGGGTGGAGCCGCAGGCCTCGTTGATATTGCGCCCGTCCGGGTCGGCACACAGCACCTCGACACGAGCCCCCAACCGCTCGAAGGCCGCCGGCGCCGCGCGATGCGTGGCGCCGTTCGAGCAGTCGAGCGCCACGCGCAGGCCCGAGAGGTCGAACTCGAAGGCGGTCGCGAGCTCCCGCATGTAGTCGTCGAACGCGCCGTGGAGCGGACGGATCGCGCCCAGGTCCGTGGGCGGGCCGGGCACCTCCGCGATCGACGCCTCGATCCGCTCCTCGGATGAGTCGGGGATTTTCCCCCCGTCCCGCCCGAAGAACTTGATGCCGTTGTCGCGCCACGGGTTGTGGGACGCGGAGACGACGACCGCCAGGTCGAGCCCCAGGCGGCGAATGAGGATCGACGCCGCCGGCGTCGGCAGCACGCCGGCGATCAGGGCGTCGCCACCGCCCTGGGCGATCCCGGCTGCGAGGCCGGCCTCGAGCATCGGCCCGGACTCGCGTGTGTCGCGCACGATCAGCACCTGCGGGCGCTCGGCCCGCGCCTCGGCGGCCGCTGCGCGGCCGAGCGCGACCGCCAGCTCGGCGGTCAGCTTGTCGCCGGCGACCCCCCGGACACCGTCCGTGCCGAACAGCTTCTTGGCCATGGGGGCCGGGAAGCTAGCGCTTGCTGAACTGCGGCCGCTTACGGGCCTTCTTGAGCCCCGCCTTGCGACGCTCCTTGGCGCGGGCGTCGCGGGTGAGCATGCCGCGGCGCTTCAGCTCGCCGCGGAGCTCGGGATCGATCTCGACGAGCGCACGGGCGATGCCGTGGCGCACCGCGTCGGCCTGGCCGGAGATCCCGCCCCCGTGCACGCGGACGGCGACGTCGACCTGACCCTCGTAGCCCGAGGCCACGAGCGCCTGGCGAGCGATGGTCTGGTGGTAGCTGCGGGGGAAGTACTCGTCGAGCGCACGCCGGTTCACCTTGAACTCGCCGCCACCCTGCACGATCACGACGCGGGCCACCGAGGTCTTGCGCTTGCCGGTGGCCTGGATCCGCGTATCGGTTGGGAGCTCCAGCTTCGCGCCCTCGCGAAGCGGCTCCTCGGTGCCCTCGGTGCCCTCGGCCACGGCCTCCGCGTCGAGGCGGGCCTGCTCCTCCTGCTCGGCCTCGAGCCGCGCGCGCTCCTCCGCACTCAGCTCGCGCTCTTCCTCGAGCCGGATCGGCTCGAGGTCGGCGCCGGGGGCGGCGTCGGACTTGCGCGCGGACTCCGGCTCCTGGGCCGGCTCCTCCGCGGGCGCGGGCGCTTCAGCTGGCTCGGCCTCCTCGTCGGGCGCGGACGCTTCAGCTGGCTCGGCCTCCTCGGCGGGCGGAACCTCCTCGGCCGTCGCGGGCTCCTCGGCCGGCGCTTCCTCCTCGGGAGCGAGCTCCTCCGCCGGCGCGGCGGGCTCGTCGGCGACGGGCTCCTCGGGCTCGGCGGGCGTCGGCTCGTCCGGGGTCACGTTCTCGTCCTGTGTCTCGTCCTGCATCAAGTCTCGATCTCCAGCGGCTTCGGCTGTTGGGCCTGGTGGGGGTGGTCGGGTCCGGCGTAGACCTTGAGCTTCGTGAGCTGCGCCCGGGCCAGCCGGTTGCGCGGGAGCATGCCCTTCACGGCCTTGCGAATGACCTCTTCGGGCCGGCGCTCGAGCATCTCGGCCAGCGTCCGCGAGCGCAGTCCGCCCGGGTAGCCCGAGTGCCGGTAGTAGGTCTTCTGCTCGAGCTTGCGACCGGTGACGACGATCTTCTCGGCGTTCACGACGACGACGAAGTCACCGGTGTCGCAGTGCGGCGTGTACTCGGGCTTGCGCTTCCCGCGCAGCGTGTCGGCGATCCCGGTCGCGAGCCGGCCGAGGTTCTTGCCCTCGGCGTCGACCACGTACCAGTCGCGCTGGCGGTTCTCGGGTGTCGCTACGTAGGTCTTCATCGGGGTCAGGCGGCGGGTGATGATAGTCAAGTACCGCTCAGACACGGGAAATCTTCGAATGAGCGGCCTCTGTTAGCACCCGCTAATCACCGCCTCACGCTTCGCTATACTGCCGCCGCTCTTGTTGGGTCGTCGTCTCCTCGCCCCGATTCCCGTGATCGCAGCGCTCTGCGCGCTCGCTGCCACCGCCCTCGCCGGCGGCGGTGGCGTCGGCATGGGCGGTGGCGGTGGCGGTGGCGGGAGGCGGAGGCGAGGGCAAGGACCACCTCTTCCCCCTCCCCGCCAAGCACGACTACGGCGACGGCTTCGGCGCCGGCCGCGACCACCAGGGTCAGGACATCTTCGCGAAGTGCGGTAAGCCGATCATCGCCGCCCGCGCGGGCCGGGTCGAGTACCGGGATTTCCACCCGGCCGCGGGCAACTACATCGTGATCAACGGCAAGAACACGTCGCGCGACTACATGTACGCGCACATGAAGCAGCGCTCGCACTTCCGGGTCGGAAAGGGTGTCGGCATGGGTGATCAGATCGGCCAGGTAGGCCGGACGGGCAACGCTTCCGGGTGCCACCTCCACTTCGAACTTTGGCGCGGTGATTGGAACGGCCAATCGGACGTCACGCGCAAGCTCAGGAAGTGGGATCGCTGGAGCTAGGTCCGCGCGCGGGGCCTACTCCCACTCGATCGTCGCGGGCGGCTTCGACGAGACGTCGAGCGCGACCCTGTTCACCCCAGGCACCTCGTTGATGATCCGGTTCGAGACCCGCTCGAGCAGGTCGTAGGGCAGCCGCGCCCAGTCCGCGGTCATCGCGTCCTCGGATGTCACCGCGCGGATCACGATCGGGTAGGCGTAGGTGCGCCCGTCGCCCTGGACCCCGACCGACCGCACGACCGGGAGCACGCAGAACGACTGCCAGAGCTCGCGATAGAGACCGGCCGCCCGGATCTCCTCCTGCAGGATCGCGTCGGCGTCCCGCAGGATGTCGAGGCGCTCGCGGGTTACCTCGCCGCCTACCACCCTGATCCCGAGGCCCGGCCCGGGGAACGGCTGGCGCCAGACGAACTTGTCGGGCAGGCCCAGCTCGGTCGCCACCGCGCGGACCTCGTCCTTGAACAGCATCCGCAGCGGCTCGACGAGCTCGAAGTCGAGGTCCTCGGGGAGCCCGCCGACGTTGTGGTGCGACTTGATCGTCGCGGCGCCGTGGCCCTCGCCGCCGGACTCGATCACGTCGGAGTAGAGCGTGCCCTGGACGAGGAAACGCGCGTCCTCGACCTTCCGGGCCTCGTCCTCGAAGACACGGATGAACTCCTCGCCGATGATCTTGCGCTTGCGCTCGGGCTCGACCTCGCCGGCGAGCCGGTCGAGGAAGCGCTGCTCGGCATCGACGTGGACTAGCTTCACCCCGAGCTCGTCGCGGAATGCGTGCACCACTTGCTCGGCCTCGTTCTTTCGCATCAGGCCGTGGTCGACGAGAACGCAGGTGAGCTGGTCGCCGACGGCCCTGTGGACGAGCGCCGCCGCCGTGGCCGAGTCGACCCCGCCGGAGAGCCCGCAGATGACGCTGGCGTCGCCGACCTGCGCGCGGATCCGCTCGACCTGCTCGTCGATCACGGACGATGGAGACCAGACTTGACTGCACCCCGTGATCTCGCGCAGGAAGCGTTCGAGGATCTGGGTGCCGTACGGGGTGTGGACGACCTCCGGGTGGAACTGGATCCCGTACAGCTTGCGCTCGACCGACTCGAACGCCGCCACCGGCGACCCGGGGCTGGCGGCGAGCGGCTCGAAGCCGCCCGGCGCCTCCAGGACGCAGTCGCGATGGCTCATCCACGCCTGCTGCTCGGCCGGCAGCCCGGCGAGCAGCCGCCCGCCCGAACCCGAGAGCGAGAGGGTCGTCCGGCCGAACTCGCCCGCCTCTGCTCCCTCCACGCGTCCGCCCAGTGCCAGCGCCATCGCCTGCATCCCGTAGCAGATGCCGAGCACCGGGACGCCGAGCTCGAGCAGCTCCGTGCGCAGCGCCGGGGCTCCCTCGGCGTAGACCGATGCCGGGCCCCCGGAGAGCACCAGCGCGCGCGGGGCGCGCTCGCGGATTCGCTCGAGCGGTGTGTCGCTGGGCAGGAGCTCCGCGTAGACGCCGCACTCGCGAATTCGCCGGGCGATCAGCTGCGAGTACTGGCCGCCGAAGTCAAGGACGAGGACCTCCTCCCGGGCGGACTCGGGGCGGGGAACCTCGAGCGCCTCCGGCGACGCCGGCTCGCCCTCCAGGATCTCCCGCGCCGCGGTGGCAGAGCCGGAGACCTCGGCCTCAGTCATCCGAGACGGCAACTCCCGCCGCGACCACGGCTCGCCCGTTCGAGCCCATCCCAACCGACTGCGAGCGCTGGAGCGCCTTGCCCTCGGTCTGGAGCGCCGGCGCGACCATGACCTCGGCCCGCTGGAAGTCGCGGATGTCCTCGTATCCGCAGGTGGCCATCGAGGTCCGCAGCGCGCCGACGAGGTTGAAGGTGCCATCGTTCTCGTGCGCCGGGCCCATCAGGATCTCCTCGATCGTGCCGTCCTGGAGAGTCGCGACGCGCGTTCCCCGCGGAAGCGAGGGATGGAACGTCGCCATGCCCCAGTGGAAGCCGCGGCCAGGCGCCTGCTTGGCGCGGGCGAGCGGCGAGCCGATCATCACGGCGTCGGCGCCACATGCGATCGCCTTCGAGAGGTCTCCCCCGGTCCGCATCCCGCCGTCGGCGATCACGTTGCAGTACTCGCCGGTTTCCAGCATGTGCTGCGCGCGGGCGGCGGCGACATCGGCGATCGCGGTCGCCTGCGGCACGCCCAGCCCGAGCACGCCGCGGGTCGTGCAGGCGGCGCCCGGGCCGACTCCGACGAGGACCCCGACGGCGCCGGTGCGCATCAGGTGCAGCCCGGTCGAGTACGACGCACAGCCTCCGGCGACCACCGGGACCGGGACCTCCGCGATGAACTCCTTCAGGTTGAGGGGCTCGGACTTCGTCGAGACGTGCTCGGCCGAGATCACGGTGCCCTGGATCACGAGGATGTCGAGGCCAGCCTCGAGCGCGACCTCGTAGTAGTCGGTGACCCGCTGCGGAGTAAGTGAGCCCGCCGCCACCATCCCGGCCGCCTTGATCTCTTCGACCCTCCTGGCGATCAGCTCAGGATCGACCGGGCGCTCGTAGATCTCCTGCATGGTGCGAGTCGCCAGCTCATTCGGAGCCTTCGCGATCCGCTCGAGCTGCTCGTCTGCGTCCTCGTAGCGCGACCAGATCCCCTCGAGGTTGAGCACGCCCACCCCGCCGAGCCGGCCGAGCTCGATCGCCGTCTCGGGGCTGACGACGCCGTCCATCGCCGAGGCCAGCACGGGCAGCTCGAAGCGATACGGGCCGAGGGTCCAAGAGATGTCGACGTCGTCGGGGTCGCGCGTCCGCCGCGACGGCACGATCGCGATGTCGTCGAACCCGTAGGCCCGCCTGCCCTTCTTGCCTCGACCGATCTCGACTTCCACCCGATTCAGCTCCTTCGTTGATAAGCACCCAGGCTAAGTCCGCTCACGGACGAGAAAAGCCCCTCGGAGAGGGGCTTCAAAGCCGCATTTTGCGGGGCACGACCCGGGAACTCCAAGGTCCTGGCGATGATAACAGCGGTAAACCCCGCCCTATCAGGCCACGCCGGCGGAGACCTCCAGCTCCTCCACCTCGACGCGCTCGCGCAGCCGCTCGACCTCGTGCGGATCCAGCGTCCCGGCGCCGAAGTGCTGCGTCGACTGGGCGCCGCAGGCGACCCCGAGCGCGAGACAATCCCGAGGCGACGCCCCCTCGTAGCGCGCCGCGACGTACCCGGCAAGGAAAGCGTCGCCGGATCCGACCGCCGCGATCGGCTCGAGCTGCTCGATCTCGACCTCATAGCGGCGCCGGTCGCTCCCCTGGCCGACGATCGCCGAGCACCCGCTCGGGCTGGTGATGATCGCCTCTCCGGCGCCCATCTCGATCAGCCCGGTCAGGCCGAGCACCCGGTCGTCCGGGTCGTTGAACTCATGTCCGACGACTTCCTCCGCCTCGCGCACGTTCGGCGCGACCACGGCGGGCTCCGCGCGCAGCCCGGCGCGCATCTCCTCGCCGGCGGTGTCGAGGACGGAGATCACGCCCAGCGACTTGAGCTCAGTGACGAGGCGCGCGTAGACGTCGTGCTCCGCGCCGGGGGGCACGGACCCCGCCAGCACGCAGATCGTCGCCCCCTGCGCGAGGTACAGAAGCTTCTCGACGAACCGGTCGACCTCCTCGGGCGTGACCCGGGGGCCGCGCTCGTTGATCTCGGTCTGCTCACCCGTGGTCGGGTCGACGACCGAGAGGTTCGTGCGCGACTCGCCCCCGATCCTGGTGAAGTCGTTGAGGATCGACTCCTCGGCCAGCCGCTCGAGCACGCGCGTCCCAGTCGCCCCGCCCGCGAGCCCGGTTGCGATTACCGGGCGCCCGAGCAGCTTCAGCGCCCTGGCGATGTTGACGCCCTTGCCTCCGGCCATCGTCTGCGACTCCACCGCGCGGTGGCGCTGAACGAGCCGGAAGTTGGGGACGGCCACCGTCCGGTCGACGGCGGCGTTGAGGGTGACGGTGAGGATCACTGCCGGCTGCGGAGACTACCGGGGAGGTCGCCTCGCAACGACGACCGCCGCCGTCGCCAGGCCGAGCGCCACGACGCCGGCGCCCGCAAAAACAAGCACCGCCCAGGACGGGAGGCCGGTCTCGGCCGGCGCCGCGACCGTGCGCGCGGCGACGACCTCGACCGCCCCCACGTCGCGGCCGTCGAGGGTCACCGTTGCGCTCCCGAACGACTCCCCGCGCGCCACCGCGCTGTCCGGCGGCACCGGCGAGTCGAACTCGATCTCGATGCTCTGGTCCTTTCGAGCGACGGTCGCGACCGCGGAGTCCGCGACCAACGGCAGGCGCCCCCGCCCCTCGCTGAGGGTCAGGGTCGCGATGCGTTCGCCTTCGGCGACGAGCGTGCGCTCCTCATACAGCGAGTTCCCATAGTCGAGGAGCTCCAGGGTGGCTTCGTCCCGCTCCGCCTCGCCCGGCGCGCCGAGCACCGCGGAGACGAGCTCGACGCCCTGACGCTCGCCCGACGCGACGAGCACGTAGCCCGCGGCGAGCGTCGTGCCGGTCTTGATCCCGTCGACGAACGGCTCCTCGAGGACCAGCGTGTTGCGGTTCACCAGCGGGTGTTCGGTTGGCTCCGCCCCCACCGTGATCCGCTCTGTGTCGACGATCCGGCGGAACAGGGCCTCGCGCCGGAGCCGGATCGCGAGGGCCACGAGGTCGCGAGCGCTCGAGACGTTGCCGCCGTCGAGGCCGATTGGGTCCGTGTACGTCGTCTCGTCGAGCCCGATGCGGGCCGCTTGGTCGTTCATGAGAGCGACGAAGTCGGGGACCGAGCCGGACACGCGAATGGCCAGCGCGACCGCCGCGTCGTTGCCGGACTCGAGCAGCAGCCCGTAGAGGAGGTCGCGAACGCTCACCACTTCCCCGGCCTGGAGCCCCATCAGCGACTCGGTCGGCCCGGCCGGGTATTCCGGTGCGGTCACCTCCTCGCCGGGCCGGAGCCGACGCAGCGCGATCAGGGCCGTCATCAGCTTGGTCGCGCTGGCGACCGGACGCGCCTCCGCCTGGCCGCGCTCGGCCAGGATGTCGCCCGATTCCTCTTCGACCAGGAGCCAGTTGCCGGCCGGCAGGTCCTGCGGCGGCTCGGGAACGGCGGCCTCGGCAGGGGCGGCCAGCAGGAGGGCGAGGCACGCACCGAGCCCCGCGCAGCAGCGGATCAGCGTCGCAGGTTGATCTGCTGACCGGCGTTCAGCGTCGCCGCGTCGATGTCCGGGTTCAGGCGCTCCAGCTTGGCGAGCGGGATCCCGGCCTTCACGGCGATGCCGCTGAAAGTGTCGCCAGGCACGACCACGTAGGTGTCGCCCGTGATCTCCGGCCTGTCGCCCTGATTGTTCTGTGCCTGCTGCGCGCGCGGCCTGGTGCGCTCGCCGCCACCGCCATCCTCGTCGGTCGTGAGGCCCTGCGAGATCAGCAGGAACAGTGCCAACCCACAGGCGATCAGCGCCAGCGGCGCCAGCACTCTCGCTGTGATGCTCCGCGGCTCCACGTCCGGAATCTCTGTGAGCGCTCTTGCCATCGCATACCCGAAAGCGGGGATGGTGATGGTACTCCCGCGCCACGTGCCGGCTAGCCGCTTGCCGACGCGCGGCAAGCCACGTCCCAGACCTGCTCACGCAGCGCCTCAGCGGCCGCGGCGGGATCGTCGGCTCCCGCGACCGAGCGGGACGCGGTCACGATCGCGGCGGCGCGCCCGGGGGCAAACGCCGGGCCGAGCTCGGCGGCGCTCCCGCCCTGGGCGCCGACGCCGGGCAGCAGGAACACGGACTCGGGCATCAGCGTCCGCAGCCGCTCGATGCGCTCCGGCTGGGTTGCGCCGACAACCGCGCCGAGGCTGGAGAGTCCAGCCTCACCGGTCAGCCGCGGCGCAAGCGACGCGACGAGCCCCGCTATGCGCTCGTGGAACGGTGCTCCTTCCACGGGCAGGTCGAGGAGGTCCGCGGCGCCCGGGTTGGACGTACGGACCAGAACGAACAGGCCGGCGCCGCGTTGCTCCGCGACGTCAACCAGAGGCTCGAGCGAGTCCCGGCCGAGGACCGCGTTGACCGTCGCGGCGTCGGCACCAAGGCCTTCGGCCTCTCCCCACGGGGTGGGGGTCGAGCCGAAGAGCGCCTGCGCGTAGGCGGCCGACGAGACCGGCACGTCGCCGCGCTTGCCGTCGGCGATCACGAACAACCCCGCCTCACGCGCCGCAGCGATTGCCCGCTCGAGAGCCAACCACCCGGCGGCCCCAAGCCGCTCGAAGCACGCGAGCTGCGGCTTCGCGGCGACGCAGGCGGGCCCCGCCTGGGCGATGACCCGCTCGCACCAGCGGGCAACCGCCTCGCCGGCGCGCTCGGCGGCGCTCTCGCCGGCTACGTCCTCGAACGCGACGCCGGCGACGGCCGGATCCGGGTCGAGGCCGACACAGACCTGGCTGCGGCGCTCCTCGACGAGCGCCGCGAGCCGGTCCGCGAAGCCTCGATCGGGCGTCAGCCGCCCTTGACCCTGGACTTCAGCCCGGCGCCGGCCGAGAACTTGGGTACCCGGCCGCCGGCGATCGTGATCCGCTCGCCTGTCCTCGGGTTGACGCCCTGGCGGGGTCCGCGCTCGGCGACACTGAACTTGCCGAAACCGGTGAAGTTGACGAACCCGCCCCCGGCGAGCGTGCCCTGGATGCCTTCGAGCACCGCGTCGACGGCGTCGGCCGCCGCCTTCTTCGAATCGAAGTTGCCCGCGATGCGCTCGACGAACTCAGCCTTTGTCACGTGAAATCCTCCTCTAGTCGGAACCGCGCGGAAGATAACAGCGCAATTGGACGCCCGGCAGCCGTCGCCTGGAGACTGGCCCGCGTCCAAGCCATGAAGGCGGGCTTCTTCCGGCCACCGCGAAAGAAGGACGAGGACTGCTACATCCGCTCCGGCGCGCTGATCCCGAGCAGGTCCAGAGTTCGGGCGATCACGCTCTTCGCCGCCAGGCTGACGCCCAGCCGCGCCGCCTCGAGGCCGTCCACACCGGCCTCGGAGTCGGCGCCCACCACCCGGCAGTCGCGGTAGAACGCGTGGAAGTCGGCGGCGACCGCCATCGCGTAGGCGGTCAGCCGGTGCGGCGCTCGTTTGGCAGCGGCCTGCTCGACCTCAGCGGGCAGCTCCAGCAGCCGGCGCACCAGCTCCCGCTCGGATGGCTCCAACGGAGACGCGAGCGCCGGCGCTGAGCCCGCGCCGGCGGCGATCTCGGGCCCGTCTTCGGCAGCGCCCTCCGCCGCGGCCTTGCGCAGAATGCTCGCGATCCTCGCGTGCGCGTATTGGACGTAGTAGACGGGGTTGTCCTGGGACTGGCTTCGCGCCAGCTCGAGGTCGAGATCGAGGGCGGTGTCACTTGAGCGCTGCATCAGGAAGAACCGCGCGGCGTCCACCCCGATGTCATCGAGCAGCTCGTCGAGGGTCACGAACTCACCGCTTCGCTTCGACATCCGGGCGCGCTCGCCCCCCTCGACGATGTTGACGAGCTGCATGATCGGCGCCTCGTAGCGGTCGGGATCGGCGCCGAGGGCCGCGAAGGCCGCCTTCATCCGCGGCACGTAGCCGTGGTGGTCGGCGCCGAGCGGGACGACGATCTGCCCGTCCGTCCGCCCAAGCTTGTCGCGGTGATAGGCGATGTCACCGCCGAAGTAGGTGGGCTCACCGTCGGAGCGGACCAGCACCCGGTCCTTGTCGTCGCCGAAGTCGGTCGTGCGGAGCCACAGGGCACCCTGGGCCTCGTAGGTGTGGCCGGCCGCGGCGAGCTGCTCGAGGGTCAGCTCCAGCGCACGGCGATCCAGGAGCTCGCGCTCCGACGACCAGATGTCGAAATGGACCCGGAACCGCTCCAGCGTGGCCTCGATCCGCTGACGCATCGCCTCGGCCCCGAGCCGCGCCAGATCGTCGAGGTCGGCCGGGTCCGCCCCGGCCGCCCTGAGCTCCTCCCCGAGCTCCGCGACGTAGTCCCCCGAGTAGCCGCCCTCGGGCGGGTCGGCGCCCTGCATGCGGGCCGCGATCGAGGCGGCGAACAGCCGGATCTGGGTACCGGCGTCATTCAGGTAGTACTCGCGCGAGACCTCGTGCCCGGCCGCCTCCAGCACCCGCGCCAGCGAGTCTCCGTACGCGGCGCCCCGGCCGCCGGCCGCGGTCAGCGGGCCGGTGGGGTTGGCCGAGACGAACTCGAGCAGCACGCCAGGATCCCGGGGCTCGCCGGCGCCGAAGCGCTCCGCGCCCAGGATTCGGGCCACGGCGTCGCGGTGCCAGCGGTCGCCCAGGAACAGGTTCAGGAAGCCGGGCCCGGCCACCTCCACGCGCCGCGCCAAGGGTCCCAGGCCGGTTTCGAGCTCCGCCTGAAGCTGCTCGGCGATCTCGCGTGGCTGCCGGCCGAGCCGCGATGACAGGCGCATCGCGGCATTCGTGGAGTAATCGCCGAGGTCGGCCTTCGGAGGCCGCTCCAGTGCCACCTCCTCCCCCGCCTCGCCGCCCACCGCGGAAATCGCGGTGCGGACGGCGTCCGCGAGCTCGGAGACGGGGTCGGGCGGCATGGGGCGCGAGTCTACGGCGCGAGAAGTGGATATCTTGCGCGCGGATGCGGGTTCTGGTCACCGGAGGGGCGGGGTTCATCGGCTCGAACTTGGTCGATGGTCTGATTGCGCGCGGCGACGACGTGGTCGTGCTCGACGACCTCTCGTCGGGCCGGACCGAGAACCTGGCGGGGGCGGTCGCAGCCGGAGCCAGGCTGCACGAGGGGGATGTCGCCGATTCGGTGACGGTGGACGCCCTGTTCGCCGAGGCGCGGCCCGATCAGGTCTTCCACCTGGCGGCCCAGATCGACGTCCGCCGGTCCGTCGCCGACCCTGTCTTCGATCTTGGCGTCAACGTCGGGGGGACGATCAACCTGCTCGAGGCGGCCGTGCGAAGCGGAACGGAGAGATTCCTCTTCGCCTCGACCGGCGGGGCGATCTACGGCGAGGGCAGCGGGCGCGAGCTGCCGCTCGCGGAGGAAGCCGAGCGTCGGCCTGATGCCCCGTACGGTCTCTCGAAGCTCGCCGCCGAGGGCTATCTCGATCTCTACTCGCGCCTCCACGGCCTCGCGGCCGTCTCGCTTCGCCTGGGGAACGTGTATGGGCCGCGGCAGGACCCCCATGGAGAAGCGGGTGTCGTGGCGATCTTCTGCGGAGCCCTACTCGCGGGCGAGATCCCAAAAGTCTTTGGCGACGGGAAACAGACCCGCGATTACGTCTTCGTGGACGACGTCGTCGCCGGGTTCCTCCGGGCGTCGGAGTCGGACGCGACCGGGGCCTTCAACGTCGGCACCGGCCGCGAGGCGGACGTGTTCGAGGTCGGTCGAGCGATCGCGGCCGCGTACGAGGCCGAGTTCGAGCCGGAGATGGCGCCGGCGCGGCCCGGCGAGGTGCAGCGCATCGCGATCGCATCCGATCGCGCGGCAACGGAGCTCGGCTGGCGAGCCGAGGTCGAGCTCGAGGACGGCCTCGGCCGCACCGCGCACTGGGCGCGCGACGCGCGCTAGCGGACCCCGCGCTCCCAGGCCAGCGCCGAGCCGATCCGCTCGAGCGTCGTCGGGTGGGTGCCGAACAGGATTCGCGAGATCGCCGGCGGGTCCGGTTCCGAAAGGTTGCGCTCGAACAGCCGCGTCTGCAGGCCGATCAGGGCCTGCGGATCATCGGTGATCCGCAAGGCGAAGGCGTCGGCGCTCGCCTCGACCTTGCGCGAGAGCTGGTTGCCGGGGACGTTCGCGACGAAGCTCGTGACGGCGATCGCGAGGAACAGCGCGGGGATCGCCCCTGGCGTGCCGGGCTCCGACCCGCCGCGGCGCGCGAGCGCTCCGTTGAGCTCGCGGACGAGCAGCAGGCCCAGCGGCGTGACCAGCGCGGCGAACGCGATCCCCCTGGGGATGTCGTCGTGTGCCTGATGGCCGAGCTCGTGCGCGACGACCGAGTTCAGCTCGGGACGCGGGGCATCATCGATCAGCGTGTCGTAGAGAACGACCCGTTTGGTCGGCCCCAGTCCGGCGACGTAGGCGTTGAGGGCGGTTGAACGGCGGCTCGCATCGACGCGGTAGACCTCGCCGATCTCGACGTCAGCGCGGCGGCCGAGCTCGAGCACGTCCGCACGGAGCGAGCTGCCCTCGGGGAGCTCTTCGAAGTCGTTGAAGACCGGCGCGACGAGAACCGGGGCGAGCAGGGAACTGGCCGCTCCGAAACCCATCACCGCGACCGTTCCCGGCACCCACCAGCGACGCGGATAGCGGCGGATCAGCGCCGAGAGCAAGACCGCGCCGGCCCCGGCGATGACCGCGCCGATCCCCAGGGCGCGCGCCTGATCGCCGAGCCAGGGGCCGAGGGACTGTGTCGAGATCCCGGCGTCCACGGCCCGCTCGTGCGCGGCCAGAGACGTAGGGAGGGCCGCCAGCTCGGCCACCGTAACGACCAAGACCCCCGCGGCCGCGGCCCCGAGCACCGGTCGCCGCGCCGCTCGCTCGAGCAGCTCGCGGGCAAAGCGGGGCCGGCCCACCGCGAGGGCGCCCACGACCACGAGCTGCGCGCCGAGCCCGGCGAACAGCAGCGCGCGCTGCCCGTTGCGGTAGTCGACCGCGCGCTCGACCTGCGCCGGGTCGAGGAACTCGTCCGTCGCGACCTCGACCGGTGGGATCCCCTCTTCCCGCGGTGAGAGCAGGAATACCGCCCCCTCCGCGACGACGATCAGCGCCACCGCGAAGACCCCCGCTCGCGCGGTGGAAGACCTCCGCAACACGTCCCGCGCCCCTACGAGCTTCATGCAGCCGCCTACGATAGACCGCTTGTGAGGCGGAGCCCGAAGGGCGAAGCCGAGCCCCGGCGTTGTTGAGCCGGCAAATATGAACCTAGCGATCCTGAGCGACATCCACGGCAACCTGCCCGCGTTCGAGGCGGTGCTGGCCGACGTCGACGCGACCTCGCCCGACGAGGTCTGGTGCCTGGGCGACGTCGTCGGCTACGGGGCCGAGCCGAACGAGTGCACCGAGCTGACGGCGCAGCGCTGCACCGTCTGCCTCGCCGGCAACCACGACCTCGCCGTGCTCGACGCGATCGACATCTCGAGCTTCTCGCCCGCCGCGGCCGAGGCCGCCCAATGGACGCAGGCGAAGCTGGACGGGCCATCGCGCGACTTCCTGGCCGGGCTCCATGCCGCGGACGAGTCGCGCGAGGTTGCGCTGTATCACGCCTCGCCACGCGATCACGTCTGGGAGTACGTGCTGTGGCCAGAGCAGGCGGGCGAGTGCATCCAGAAGCAGGCGAAGCGGATCGCGCTGATCGGCCACTCGCACATCGCGCTCTGCTTCCGCGCTGCCGACGACGGGGACGTCGACGCGACCGAGGGGGCCCAGGTCCCGGCGGGAACGAAGCTGGACGTCTCCGGGGGCCGCTGGCTGCTCAACCCCGGGAGCGTTGGCCAGCCGCGCGACGGCGATCCGCGCGCCGCGTGGCTGGAGCTCGACACGGAGGCCTGGACGGCGACCTACCACCGGGTCGACTACGAGATCGAGCGGGCGGCCGAGTCGATCGCGGCCGCCGGCCTGCCCGAGCACCTCGGCAAGCGCCTGTTCGTGGGGCAGTAGCGGCATGGCGTTCGCAGGGGAGCCCAGGGCTAGACTCGGCCCGATGCCGGGGATCCGCGCAACTTCGGGCGCGCTGGCCGTCGTGGCCTGCTCACTGGGCCTTGCCGCCTGCGGAGGCGACGAGGAGAACGGCCCGATCCCGCAGGACGCCGGCGAGGCGTTGATCTCGCAGCTCGATGAGATCGAAACCGCCGTCGAGGAGGGGCAGTGCGAGACCGCGCGAACGACCGCCCTCGCATTCGCCCAGGGCGTGGACGACCTCCCCCCGGAGGTGAGCGGCGAGCTCCGTGACCGGCTGGTCGAGGCGAGCGCCAACCTCGAGGACCTGAGCCAGACGCAGTGCGAGGAGGTGCCGGCCGGCGCCAGCGGTGAGGAGGGCGTGGTGCCCCAGACAACCACGACGACCACGTCAACGACGGAGGAGACGACGACCGACACGACCACCGACGAGCCGCCGCCCCATACGGACGAGGGCGACGACCAGGGCGGCGGACAGCCGGGCGGCGGGAACGCGGGCGGTGGCTCGGGCGACGGGAGCGGATCCGGCGATGACTCCGGCGGGATCGGGAGCGACGGATGAACGGGACGCCGGGCGCCAGTCTGATCTCCGACCGCTACGAGCTGGGCGACCGCCTCGGCTCAGGCGGGATGTCAACCGTGTACAAGGCGACCGACCGGGTGCTTGAGCGAACGGTCGCCGTCAAGATCCTCGCGGAGCACCTGTCCGACGACGACAAGTTCGTGGCGCGGTTCCGGCGCGAGGCGCTGGCCGTGGCGAGGCTGATCCACCCCAACATCGTCCAGGTCTACGACACCGGGGTCGACCGGGGGCGTCACTACATCGTCATGGAGTACGTGGAGGGCCGCTCGGTCGCCCAGCTGCTCCAGCGGCGGGGCCGTCTCGGGGCCGAGGTCGCGGTCCCTGTCGGTGTCCAGGCGTGCGCGGGTCTCGAATATGCCCACCGGCAGGGCATCATCCACCGCGACGTCAAGCCCGGGAACCTGATGGTGATCGGTGGCCCCGCCGGGCGGCCGACCCGCGGCGGCTCGGCGCACGAGCCCCCGACCGACGAGATGACGGTGAAGCTCACCGACTTCGGCATCGCGCGCGCCGCCGAGCAGACCCGGCTAACGCAGGTCGGTTCGGTGGTGGGCACGGCGGCATACCTCGCGCCGGAACAGGCCCGCGGCGACGAAACCACGCCCTCGGCCGACGTCTACGCGCTCGGGGTCGTCGTCTACCAGATGCTCACCGCGCGGCTCCCGTGGGAAGGAACCACGCTCGCGGAGCTCGCGATCCGGCGCGAGAGCGAGAGCCCGCTGCCGCCGACCACTTACGACCCGAGCGTGCCCGAGACGCTCTCGACCGCGGTACTGCGCGCGCTCGAGGGCGAGGTCGAGCACCGCTACGCGACCGCGAAGGAGCTGTCCGAGGCGCTGCGGGCCGGGCTCGCGGGCCGCGAACCTCCCGAGGCCGCTGACTCAATGCCGACCCGCGCGATGGCCGCAGGAGCGGCGGCCACGGCGGCGACCCGGGCGATGACGGACTCGCCGGACATCGCGACGCCGGTCGCGCCCGAGCCGGTCTACGTGCCCCCGCCCAGGGCTCGGCAGGCGGCCGCCGAACCTGCCGCCGCCCCGAAGAAGCGCTCCGGCGCGAGCCGATTCATGCGTGGCCTGGGCGTGCTCCTCCTGATCGCGGTCCTCGCCGCGGTGATCGCGGGGGTCGTCCTCCTGGTCACGGATGCGGGCCAGGACACCGATCTCGGCCGGATCATCTCGGACGAGATCGACCAGCAGATCGAGAACCTCAAAGAGGTGATCCGGGACAACTTGTAGTGGGAGGCGAGGGCCCGCGTTAGGCCTCCCACGGCGCCGCGCCGGCCAGCGAGGCGTCGCGGTACGCGGCGAACCCCCCTTCGGCGATCGCCGCGCGGGCGCCGGCTACCAGCCGCTCGAGGTAGGTCAGGTTGTGCACGGTCAGCAGCCGCACCGCGGTGAGCTCCTCGGCGCGCGCGAGGTAGTGCAGGTAGGCGCGCGAGTGCCTGGTGCAGGCCGGACAGGGACAACCGGCCACCAACGGCCGCTGGTCGCCCGCGAGCGCACGCGAGCGCACGTCGAGCCGGAACCGCTCGCCCGGGAGCGGGGCGAGCGCGGTCCCGTGGCGCCCGAGCCTGGTCGGGACCGCGCAGTCGAACAGGTCGATGCCGAGAGCGATTCCGTCCAGCAGGTCGTCGGGCTCGCCGATGCCCAGCAGGTGCTTGGGAGCGTCAGCGGGCAGGAGCGGCATCGTCAGGGCCAGGACGCCCCGCATCTCCTCCTTGTCCCGCCCCAGGGTGCCGCCGATCGAGATCCCGTCCACCGGCGCCGCACCCACGCGCTCGGCCGAAGCATGCCGAAGCTCCTCGTGCACCCCACCCTGGACGATGCCGAACAGCGCCTGGCCGGCCGGGCCGTTCGCCTCGTGCCAGCGCGTGCACCGATCGAGCCAGCGGTGGGTGCGCTCGGTCGAGCGGGCCGTGTAGTCGTAGTCGGCGTGATAGGGCGTGCACTCGTCGAAGGCAAGGGCCAGATCGGAGCCCAGCGCCGCCTGGACCTGCATCGACTCCTCGGGCCCCATGAACCGCTCCGCTCCGTCGAGGTACGAGCGAAACCGAACCCCCTCCTCGGCGATCTCGATGATCGCCCCGTGGTCGCGGGCGGCGCCGCGACGCCCCTTGATCTCGTCGGCGACGTGACCGTGTGCCAGCGAGAACACCTGGAAGCCGCCCGAGTCGGTGATGATCGCGCCGTCCCAGGCCATGAACGCGTGGAGCCCCCCGAGCTCCGCGATGCGCTCGGCGCCCGGGCGCAGGAACAGGTGGAACGTGTTGCCGAGGACCATCCGGTAGCCCAGGCCGGCGACCTCGTCGGTGTCGAGCCCGCGAACCGCTCCCGTCGTCGCGAGCGGAATGAAGGCCGGGGTCTCGACGACGCCGTGGCCGGTCTCGAGACGCCCCGCTCTCGCCTGGCGGTCGCGGGCGACGACCTCGAACCGAAGCCGCGCGGGATCAGCCCGCATCGGCGTGCGCCAGGAGCGAGCGCCCGGTCATCTCCTCGGGCTGTTCGATCCCGAGCAGCTCGAGCGCCGTGGGAGCCACGTCAGCAAGGATCCCGCCCCCTGCGAGCTCGAACCCGCTCGCGGTGACGACGATGGGCACCGGGTTGGTCGAGTGCGCTGTGTTCGGCGAGCCATCGGGCTCGAGCATGTTGTCGGCGTTGCCGTGGTCGGCGGTGATGACGCATGCACCGCCTCCCTCGTGGACGGCGCTCACAACCCGGCCGAGGCACTCGTCGACCGCCTCGATCGCCGCGACAGCCGCGGGGATGACTCCGGTGTGCCCGACCATGTCGGGATTCGCGAAGTTGAGGATCCCGAAGCGGTAGCCGTTCTCGCCCCACCGCTCGACGAACGCGTCCGCAGCCGCCCTCGCGCTCATCTCCGGCTTGTGGTCATACGTTGGGACGTCGCGAGGCGAGTCGACGAGGCAGCGCTCCTCCCCCTCCCACTCCCGCTCGCGGCCGCCGTTGAAGAAGTAGGTGACGTGGGCGTACTTCTCGGTCTCGGCGACGTGCAGCTGGCGAGCGCCCTCGGCCGCGAGCACGGCCGCGAGCGTCGTCGCCGGGACCTTGGGCGGGAACACGACCGGATAGGGCCAGCCCTCCTGGTACTCGGTGAGGGTGGTCAGCGCGATCGCGGGCGCCGGCCCGCGCGGGAACTCGTCGAAGTCCGGCTCGGCCAGAGCCCGCACGAGCTGGCGCGCGCGGTCGGGCCTGAAGTTGAAGTGCACGACGGCGTCGCCGTCGGCCATGCCGTCGTAGTCGCCGATCACCGCGGGGCGGATGAACTCGTCGTTCTCCCCTGCCTCGTGGGAGGCGGCGATCGCGTCCGCGGCGTCGCCCGCCGGGACGCCCTTGGCGTGAACGATCGCGTCGTACGCGAGCTTGGTCCGCTCCCAGCGGCGATCGCGGTCCATCGCGTAGTAGCGGCCGCTGACCGTCCCGATCCGGCCGGCCTGACGCAACCAGCGCTCGAGCTCGGCGATATATCCAGGTGCCGAGCGCGGCAGCGTGTCGCGGCCGTCCGTGAACGCATGGACCACGAGGTCCGGAACCCCCTCCTGGGCCGCCAGCTCGATGCAGGCCTGAAGGTGCTCCCAGCCGGAGTGCACGCCGCCGTCGGAGACGAGCCCCATCAGGTGCAGGCGCCCGCGCGGCGAGTTTCGCGCCGCCTCGCAAGCCGCGAGCAGCGCCGGGTTCTCGAAGAACGAGCCGTCGGCGATCGCGTCGTCGATCCGCGCGAGGTCCTGCTTGACCACGGCTCCAGCTCCGAGGTTGAGGTGGCCGACCTCCGAGTTGCCCATCTGCCCGTCCGGGAGGCCGACGTCGCGGCCGCTCGCCGAAAGCTCGGTGTGGGGACAGTCACGCCAGAGCGCGTCGAAGACGGGAGTGCTCGCGAGCGACACGGCGTTGCCCGGGCCGGCAGGAGCCAGACCCCCAGCCGTCGAGGATCACCAGCGCGACCGACGGGACGGGAACGCTTGCGGGACCGGGCGGCAGCAACTCTCAGCCTCTACCAGCTACCAGCTACGAGCTATCAGCCGCTTCGCAGATCGCCAGGAAGTCGGCCGGGTCGAGGCTCGCCCCTCCGACCAGCGCCCCGTCGACTCCGTCGCGCCCGAGCAGCTCGGCCGCGTTGTCCGGCTTGACCGAGCCGCCGTAGAGGATCCGCGTCGCGTCGGCCGCGCTCGCGTCGCGGGCCTCGAGCAGCGAGCGGATGAAGGCGATCGTCTCCTCGGCCTGCTCGGGAGTAGCCGTCTTGCCCGTTCCGATCGCCCAGATCGGCTCGTAGGCGATCACTACGGAGGCAAGTTCCTCGTCGCCCACATCGGTGAGGTCCGCCTCGAGCTGCCGGCGCAGGACCGTCTCGGTCTCCGCGGCGTCACGCTCCGCCTCGCTCTCTCCCACGCAGAGGATCGGCTCGAGCCCGGCGGCGAGCGCCGCCGGGACCTTGCGGGCCAGCGCCTCGTCGGTCTCGCCGAACATCGCCCGGCGCTCGGAGTGGCCGAGAACGACCGCCTCGACGCCGAGCGCCGTCAGCATCGGCGCGGAGACCTCGCCGGTGAACGCGCCGCTCTCCTCCTCGTGCATGTTCTGCGCCGCGACCCGCACCGGCGAGCGGCGGCACCGTTCGACGGCGGCCGGGAGCGCCGTGAACGGCGGGCACACCGCGATCTCCCGATCCGATATGTGGCCGATGTCGCCGAGGAAGCGATCGAGGAAGGCATCCACCTCCGGGACGGTCTTGTGCATCTTCCAGTTCGCCGCGAGATAGGGCCTGCGGTCGGTCATGCCCGGTTCCCCGCCGCCGCGGCCGCCTCCAGCACCGCCACTCCGGGCAGTTCCCTGCCCTCGAGCAGCTCAAGCGACGCCCCGCCGCCGGTCGACAGCCAATCGACGTGGTCAGCCAGTCCGAACGCCGCCAGTGCGGCCGCCGAGTCGCCGCCGCCCACCACGGTGTGCCCCGGCGCGGCCGCCACCGCCTCGGCGATCCCCCGGGTCCCTGCGGCGAACGGCTCGAGCTCGAACGCGCCCATCGGACCGTTCCAGAACACGGTGCCGGCACCCACGATCACCTGGGCGTAGTCGGCAACGGTCCGCGGGCCGACGTCGAGCCCCATCCAGCCATCCGGCACCTCGACGCCGTCGCTCTCGCGGCGCTCCGCATCAGCGCTGAACGAATCGCCGAGGGCGAGGTCCAAGGGAAGCCGGAGGCCGCGCGGGCTCTCGAGCAGGCGCGCCGCCATCTCGACTCCCTCGTCCTCGACCAGCGAGTCGCCCGTCTCGAGGCCCTGCGCGCGGAAGAACGCGAAGCACATCGCGCCACCGATCAGCACCGAGTCCGCGATCTCGAGAAAGCGCTCCAGTACCCCGATCTTGTCGGAGACCTTGGCGCCGCCGAGCACGACCACCAGCGGGCGCTCGGGGTCGTCGCGGACTCGCGTGAGCTCCTCGACCTCGCGCTCGAGGAGCAGGCCCGCGTACGCGGGCAGCAGCCGGGCGACGCCCTCGGTCGTGGCGTGGGCGCGGTGGGCGGCCCCGAAGGCGTCGTTGACGTAGAGATCGGCGAGCGCGGCCAAACGCCGCGCCAGCTCCGGGTCGTTGGCGGTCTCGCCGGGCTCGAAGCGGCTGTTCTCGAGCAGCAGGACGGCGCCGGGCGGCGTGGCCTCGGCACGCTCGGGCACGTTGTCGCCCACCACGCCTGGAGCGAGCTCGACGTGCGACCCCAGCAGCTCGGCCAGGCGCTCCGCAACCGGGGCCATCGAAAGCGCCGGGTCGGGTCCCTTCGGCCGCCCGAGGTGCGAAACGAGCACGATCGCGGCGCCGCGCTCGAGTAACAGCTCGAGGGTCGGCAGGGCGGCGCGGATCCGCGTGTCGTCGGCGACGCGGTCGCCCGAGAGCGGGACGTTCAGGTCCGCCCTGACGAGGACGCGCCGGCCGGAGGCCGGCGCGTCGCGCACGCTGGCGTCGCCAAGACTCGTCAAGCGGCGGCCGGCTGACGCTCGAGCACCTTGGCGGCCAGCTCGACGCAGCGATTCGAATAGCCCCACTCGTTGTCGTACCAGGCGACAGTCTTGACCATTGTGCCCTCCATGACCATCGTCTGCCCGGCGTCGAAGATCGACGAGTGCGGGTCCTGGACGATGTCGGTCGAGACGATCGGGTCCTCGGTGTAGGAGAGGATCCCGGCGAGCGGGCCGTCGGCGGCTTCCTTCGCTGCCGCGTTGATCTCGTCGGCCGAGGTCTCGCGCGACACGGCGCAGACCAGGTCGACCACCGAGCCCGTCGCGACCGGCGCACGGACCGCGAGCCCGTTCAGCTTGCCCTCCAGCTCGGGCAGCACCAGCCCGATCGCCTTCGCGGCCCCGGTCGAGGTCGGGATCAGGTTGAGCGCGGCCGCGCGGGCGCGGCGCAGGTCCTTGTGCGGCATGTCCTGGAGGCGCTGATCGGCCGTGTACGCATGGATCGTCGTCATCAGCCCGTGCGAGATGCCGACCGTGTCGTTGAGGACCTTCGCGACCGGAGCCAGGCAGTTGGTCGTGCACGAGGCGTTGGAGATGATGTGATGGCTCTCGGGGTCGTAGTCGCTGTCGAAGTTGACCCCGAGCGCCACGGTTACGTCGGGCTCGGTCGCTGGGGCCGAGATGATCACCTTGCGGGCGCCGGCGTCGAGATGCTTCGAGGCATCCTCGCGCTTGGTGAAGAGCCCGGTGGACTCGATCACGACCTCCACGCCCAGATCACCCCAGGGGAGTGCGGCGGGGTCGCGCTCGGCCAGCACCTTGACCTCGTTCCCGTCGACCACGATCGCGCCGTCCCCCTCGAGCACCTCGCCCGGGAAGCGGCCGAGGATCGAGTCGTACTTCAGGAGGTGGGCGAGGGTCGCCACGTCCGTGATGTCGTTGACCGCAACGATGTCGAGGTCGGCACCCGCCTCGGAGGCGGCGCGGAAGAGGTTCCTGCCGATGCGGCCGAAGCCGTTGATTCCGACCTTGACTGGGGCCATTCCTTCCGTTTCCTCCTGTGGTTTTAAGTTTTCGTCCGCCGGGCCCGCGCCTACGAGGCGCCGACCGCGATCTCGATTCTGTTCCCGTCAGGGTCCAGCAGGTAAGCCGAGTAGTACGTAGCACCGTACTCGGGCCGCTGTCCCGGCGCCCCGTCATCGGTTCCGCCCGCGCCGACACCGCCCTCCCAGGCGCCCTTGACCGCGGGGATCCCGGTCGCCGTGAAGCAGACGTGGCCGCCGCCGGGAGTGATCGGGTGCCGCGTCGAGACGAAGAACAGCGGGCGCACGATGCCCCAGCCGATCCGGTCGGGCTCCTCGACGTGGCGCCGCCATCCGAGCGCGCCTACGACCGAGTCGTAGAAGCGGCCCGACCGCTCAAGGTCCGACACCTCAACGCCCACGTGATGGATCACAGGTTTGAGCCTATCTCCGCGGTGCCCAGCGGAAGTAGCGCGCCGCGAGCGCGAGCCCCAGAGCTCCCCACAGGGCGAGGACCGCCAGATGCCCCCAGGCGAACCCGGACCCCACCGTGTTCGGGTCGAAGCCCTCGAAGAACGCAAGGAAGAAGTGGCGGATCGGGAACACGTCCGCGACGTGGAGGACGCCGTCGGGGATCTGGTTGTCGGGGATGAACACGCCTGACAGGAAGTAGAGGGGGAGCAGCGTGACGTTCGCGATGGGTGGCGCCGCGTCCTGGGACGGAATCGCGGCCGACAGGGCGAAGCCGAGGCACGAGTAGGAGAAGGCACCCACCACCAGGGTCACCAGCAGCGCCGGGATCGTCCGGGTCGGAATCGCGACGTCGAAGAAGAAGTGCCCGATCAGCGTCACCAGCACGGTCATCATCAGCGCGATCACGAAGGCGTTGCCGACGCGGCCTGCGACGAACGCCCACGCCGGCAGCGGCGTCGACCGGATCCGCTTCAGCCGGCCGCTCTCCCGAGCCTCGGTGAGATTGATCGCGAGGCTCTGGATCGTCGCCGAGGCGACCGCGAGCGTGATGATCCCCGGCACGTAGTACGTGGACACCTCGATCCCGCCGTACTCCTCGATCGTCTCGTTGCCGAACAGGCCGGTGAAGATGAACAGGAAGATCAGCGGCAACATCACCGTGAAAAACACGGACGCCGGGCTTCGCCAGAACACCCGCCGGTCGAAGCTGAACTGGTGCCAGGCGAGCGCCAGCGCGGTCATGACTCCTCCGTGAGCTCGAGGTACACGTCCTCCAGGCTGGGACGGGTGACCTCGAGCCCGTCGAGGTCGAGGCCGCGTTCGAGGGCCCAGCCGGTCAGCGCGTTCAGAGCCGCCACGGGCTCTCCGGTCGCGATCTCGATCGTTGCTCCTCCGCCGTTGGCCGTCGCGACGGTGAGACGTCCGGAAGCCGCCGGGACCTCGCCCGGGTCGAGGCCCTCGGGCGCGGCGAACCGGATCGTCGTGTCGGCGTCGGCGCGCCCGCCAAGCTGGTCCGGCGCACCCTCGGCGACGATCCGGCCGGCCCGGATGATCGCCACCCGGTCGGCCAGGAACTGCGCCTCGTCCATGTAGTGGGTGGTCAGGAGGACCGTCTTCCCCAAGTCGCGCAGGCTCGCGATCACATCCCATGCCTGGCGCCGAGCCGACGGGTCGAACCCCGTGGTGGGCTCGTCCAGGAAGAGGAGCTCCGGGTCGCCGATCAGCGCCAGGGCGACATCGAGCCTGCGCTGCTGGCCGCCGGAGAGGTTGCCGGCGCGGACGTCGGCGCTCGCCGAGAGCCCGGCGAGGCTGATGGTTTCCGCAACGTCGCGTGGGGACGAGTAGTAGCCGGCGTAGAGCGAGAGGGTCTCGCGAACCGTGAGCACGGGCTCCATCCGGCACTCCTGGAGGACGATCCCGATCCGCTCGCGCCAGGCGCGAGTGGCGTCCGCCGGATCCAGGCCGAGCACACTCACCTCTCCCGCCTCCCGGTCGCGATAGCCCTCGAGGACCTCGACGGTCGTCGTCTTGCCCGCGCCGTTCGGGCCTAGAAACGCGAACACCTCCCCCTGCTGGACGCGGAGATCGATGCCCCGCACGGCTTCGAAGTCGCCATAGGACTTGTGCAGGTTCTCGACCTCGATCACGATCGTCATCGCGGCATTCTCGACAATCCGGGCTCGAGCGACCCGGCTACTCGAGCTCGACGTCGCGGTGGACCAGGCGCACCGCGATCTCGTCGCGGTCGGCGAGGTGCTGGGCGATCCGGTTCGCGACCGTGATCGACCGGTGGCGGCCGCCGGTGCAGCCGATTGCGATCGTCAGGTGGCTCTTGCCCTCGGCGACATAGGCGGGGAGCAGGAAGTCGAGCAGGCCCAGCAGCCGGGCGTAGAACTCGCTCGCCAGCTCGCCGGCCTCGACGTGGTCGACGACCGCCTGGTCAAGCCCGGTCAGCGGGCGCAGGTCCTCACGGTAGTGCGGGTTCGGCAGGAAGCGCACGTCGAACATCAGGTCCGCGTCGCGGGGCGGCCCGTTCTTGAAGCCGAACGTCAGCAGGGTCAGCGCCAGGCGACGGTGCGAGTCGCGCGGCGCGAGCAGCTCGGTCGAGATCCGGCGCCGCAGCATCGCGCCCGTCAGATCGGAGGTGTCCATGACGACGTCCGCCTCCTCGCGCAGCGGTCCCAGGACCTCGCGCTCGGCCCTGATCCCGTCGATCACGCGGCCGTCCGGGGCGAGC
Source organism: uncultured bacterium (assembly GCA_963753385.1). GTDB lineage: Bacteria > Actinomycetota > Thermoleophilia > Solirubrobacterales > 70-9 > JALZKA01. The sequence goes on along the minus strand of CAVWCC010000008.1, from coordinate 352,388 downwards.
GGGTGGCGGCGACGGGTCTCCTTGAAGCGGTCGAGAAGCGTCTGCTCCTCGGCCTCGAGGAAGAGGACCTTGAGCTCGAGCCCGTCGTGATCGAGCTCCTCGAGCACGGCGTGGAGCTCCTCGAAGTAGTCGCCACCGCGGACGTCGGTGACGACGGCGGCGCGCTTCACGGCGCTGCCCTCGTGCCGGAACAGCTCGCCCAGCGCGCCGATCATGCGCGGCGGCAGGTTGTCGACGCAGAAGAAGCCCGAGTCCTCGAACGCGGCGATCGCCTCCGACTTGCCGGCTCCGGAGTAGCCCGTGATCAGGAACAGTTCGACCGGGTCCGGGAACAGCTCGGTCTGCGGAGTCGGCACGTCAGCCCGCCTGGTGGAGCTGATGGTGGATGTCCCGCGCCAGCTTGCCCGGGATCCCGGGGACGGCGGCAAGCTCCTCCCGAGTCGCGTCGACCACGCGGTCCGGCGACCCGAAATGGGTCAGCAGCGCGCGCTTTCGCACCGGACCGACGCCCCGGAGCTCGTCGAGCAGTGAGTGGGTCATCGCCCGGTCTCGGCGGGCGCGATGGAAGTCGATCGCGAACCGGTGCGCCTCGTCGCGCACCCGCTGGAGCAGCCGCGACGCGGGCGAGTCCGGCTCGATCTCGAGCGGGACGGAGCGGCCGGGCACGTAGACCTCCTCGAGGCGCTTGGCGAGGCCGATCACCATGACCCCGCGCTCGGCCAGTGACCCCACCGCCCTCATGCCGGCGCTGAGCTGCCCCTTGCCGCCGTCAATCACGATCAGGTCGGGAAGGCTGGCGAAGCTCTCGTCGCGCTCGGCGTCGTGCGGGGAGCGGTCGGCCTGCTCGGTCAGCTGCGCGAGTCGCCGGCCCAGGACCTCCTCCATCGAGCGGTAGTCGTCCGGACCGGAGCTCCGATCCCCACGGATCTTGAACCGCCGGTAGTCCGACTTCTTCGGCGCTCCCGCCTCGAACACGACCATTGAGGCGACGGTGTGCTCCCCGCCGATGTTCGAGATGTCGAAGCCCTCGATGCGGAGCGGCAGGCTCTCCATCCGGAGCGCCTCCTGCAGCGCGGACACCGTGTCAACGCGCTGCTGCCGGCGCCGCTCGCGGCGCAGCCGGTCCTGGGCGAGGGCCAGGCGCGCGTTGCGCTCGGCCAGCTCGCGGAGCCGCCGCAGGTCACCCCGCTCGGCGACCCGCACCTCCACGGCACCGCCCCGGCGGGTCGCGAGGGCCTCGGCAAGCAGCGCGGCGCGCGGGCGCAGCGGCTCGCCCGCGACGATCAGGCGCGGGATCGCCGGCGCGGCCGAGTAGTACTGGGCGATGAACTCCTCCAGCACCTCGCCCTCGTCGCGTTCGCCCGCGTTCGCCATGTAGAAGCTTTGGCGCTCGGCGAGAATCCCGTCGCGGACCTGGAAGACCTGTCCGTTCGCGGTCTCGTCCTCGGCCGCGACCGCGATCACGTCGGCGTTCTCGAGCGAATCGCCCGCGACGCTCCGCCGCTGCATCAGCGCCCGCACCGCCTCGAGCCGGTCCCGGTAGGCGGCGGCGCGCTCGAACTCCTCGGCAGTCGCGGCCTCCTCCATCTTGCGCTCGAGGTCGCGCTCCACGTCCCGGTACCGCCCGGACAGGAACCCGGTGATGGCGTCGATGTTGCGCCGGTACTCCTCACGGTCGATGTAACCGACGCAGGGCGCCTGGCAGCGCTTGATGTAGTAGTCGAGGCACGGGACCCCGGAGCGGCGCCCGGGTTCGGGCCCGTCGCAGGTGCGGTACTGGAACAGCTTGCCGAGCAGCTCGAGCGTCTCCCGGGTGCGCTTCGCGTTCGAATAGGGACCGAAGTACACCCGGTTCGATCGATGCCGTTCCCTCGTGAAGTAGACGCGCGGGAACTCCTCGTCCAGGCTTATCCCGATGTAGGGATACGACTTGTCGTCGCGCAGCCGGATGTTGAATCGCGGCCGGTGGCGCTTGATGAACTGCTGCTCGGCCAGCAGCGCCTCCGCCTCGGTCTCGGTCACGAAGAACTCGATCGCCGCCACCTGCTCGGTCATCGCCCGGGTGCGGGTCTTGCCCGAGAAGTGCCCGCCGACGCGCTTGCGGATCGAGCGCGCCTTTCCCACGTAGAGCACCTCGCCGTCGCGGTCGCGGAACGTGTAGACCCCCGGTTCGTCGGGCAGCGACTGGCGCTGTTCGGCGACGCTCTCGCCCTCGGCGGGCTCGAGCTCCGCGCTGATCTCGATCTCGGCCATTCCCCCCGAAGGTTAGGCGGCGGGTCCGAGGGATCCTGAAGTGCTAAGACTCGGGTCCCGGAAGCGAGGAAAGGGACTGCAGTGAAGACCAGACTTGCCGTGTTGTTTGCGCTGCTCGCGCTCGTGCCGTTCGCCGTCGCCGCCTGCGGTGACGACGACGATGACGACACATCGGAGCCTGCGACGACGACCGAGGCCACCGACACCGGCGGCGACGCTGGCGGAGGCGGCGGGTCAACAGTGTCGTTCACGGCCGACCCCGGCGGCAGCCTTGCATTTGAGGAGGACTCGGCGACGGCGACGGCCGGAACTGTCACGCTCGAGTTGACGAATGATTCCTCCGTGCCGCACGACGTCCACGTCGAGGACGGCGGCGATCTTGGCGGCACCGAGGAGGTCACCGGCGGTACGGCGACGGCCGATGTCGAGCTCGAGGCGGGCGAGTACACGTTCTTCTGCTCGGTCCCGGGGCATCGCGAGGCCGGCATGGAAGGCACGCTGACGGTCGAATAGCGCTTACCTGACGAGGCGCACCTCGAGCGCCGGCGGGGCGATCTCGCCGGCGCCGCCCAGCAGGCCGAGGATGCGGGTCACGTACGCCTGCGTCTCGGGGTAGGGCGGCACGCACCCGCAGGCGCCGACCGGCGCCGGGCCCGCGTTGTAGGCGGCGAGCGCGAGCGGGACTGCGCCGAACTGCGCGAGCAGGTCCGACATCAGGTGGGCCTGGGCGTCGATCGCGGCGTCCGGGTCGAACGGGTCGCGAAGCCCGTAGGCCGCGGCCGTGCCGGGCATGAACTGCGCGATCCCGCGCGCGCCCACGGGCGAGACCGCGAATGGGTTGAAGCCGGACTCGGCCATCAGCTGCGCGGCGAGCAGCCCAGCCGGGACGTTCCAGCGCGAGGCGGCGCGGGAGATGGCGGCGCGAAACCGGGCGGGAACGAACGACGGCAGTGCGGCTCCCGCCGACGCTCCGTCCGAGAGCCCGCCTCTGCCGACGCGGTTCCCCGCGGCCGAGCAGGGCTGCGGGCCCTCCACGTACCCGAAGTGCCACGCCTCCCACGAGTAGCGGCGGAGGAAGCCGAACCGGCGCGCATTCGCCGCGAGCCACGTGTACGCCGAGGCAGGGCCCAGGTCAAGCTCCGTCCCACAGCGGTGGAGCGAAGTGCCGGGCGGCGCCACCCAGCGTGGATCCGGGTTCGCAGCGAACAGCGCCGCCTGCTCCGCGTCGGAGCGGAATGCCGAGGTGATCACGAGCGCGTGCCCGTCCGCTCGCGCCGCCGCCGCGAGACGGTCGAACGCGGCCGCGACGTCCGGCCGCATCGGCTTGCCCTGCCGGTAGACGAGGGGCCCGGAGTACCCGCCGCCCGTGGCGATCTCACCGGCGGGGGCAGCGGCACCGCCGGGTGGGGACGCTTCGCCGATCGCCACGGCGCGTGTCGCACCGTCCTCCGCGCGCCGCTCGCCGATCGCGATCTGTCCGGTCAGCGCGACGCGGACGCGGGTCGGGGCGAATCCAACGCCCGGGAAGGAGACGCGGCTGGCAACGCCGCGCTGGCCGTTCTCCACCAGCGCGCGCTTCGCCGCCGCTCGCGCGCGGGCCCGGTACTCGCGTTCGCTGAGGTGCGCCGGGTTCGGCCCGCCCTCCGACGTCAGCGCCGGAACGAAGAGCCGGTGGTGGTCGTCGCGCATCGAGCGCGCGGCCGACACCGCGGCGAGGTCGGCCGCCCGCTGGAGCCGGGCGCCACCGGTCGCAGCGACTCCGAGGAGTGCGAGCACCAGTCCGGCCAGAATCGTGACGAGTGCCAGCCCGAGGACCAGCGGCAGCGCCTGCCCGCTCTCGCCCGCGCGCGCCGTGAGCAGCCGCGAGGCCAGGCGATCTCCGCGGCGCCCAAGCGGCCCACCAGGTTCGATACCGGCCAGGGCTCGGCGGGAGGACACCAGGCCCGGCGCCCTCGTCACCACCCCGACCGGGATAGCCGCGCGCCGCAGCTCGATCGCCACGAGCGCGGCAAGCGAACGGCCGGTGACGAGATCGGCCCGAACGACCGCGGCCCTGATCGGACCCTCCTCGGCGACCAGCTGCCGCCAACCCGGAGGGTCCAGGAACGCCACCACCAGCGAGGCGCCCGCCATCCGGCAGCGGTCGAGCTCTTCGCGCCACAGCTCGGTGTCGACCACGGCCCAGCACAGCGCCCCGCGCGCCGCGGCGGGCAGCTCGGTGCGCAACCTGGACTCGAGCTCGCGGGCCGGCGCCGACGAGACGAGGGTCGGCCGGCGCGGCGCCCCTCCGGCCTCGCAGAGGATGACGCCCTCGGCCCCGGCCGGCAGGCGCGCCCAGGCGATCCCGACCGCCGCGGCCACCGCGATCCCCCCTGTCGCCCCGGGGAGCGCGGTCACCGCCAGGACCGGCGAGCGCAGCGGAGGCTCAGCCATCGTCAGGGCGCGCCCAGGCGCTGGAGGTGACCTCGAGCGCCGCCGCGAGCCCGGAAAGCGGCGCGGGTGGGCGGACCGCCACGTCGACCCGCCCGCCTGCGGCCGAGACTCGGATCCGGTCGTGCGCCCAACCGGGAAGTGAGGCCCGCGCGGCGGGCTCGGCCTCGGCGCCGGCCGCGAGCGCGAGCGCGCCGGCCTCGGCGGCACCGTCGGCCAGGTGAAGGGTGTACGCGGTGACGAGGAGCTGTGCCGCCACCAGGGCAGCGATCAACAGCGCCGGGATCGCCGCGAGCAGCTCGACCGAGGCCTGTCCGCGCTGGCGGATCAGGGCTCCGATGCCCCCGGGTCGAGTCGCGTGGACGCGGCCACCGGGATCGCGGGCAACCCGGGGATCAGCGCGGGCGCGCGGAGGCGAACGGTCACCTCGGCGTCCTCCGCGATGACCTCGGCGGGCTCCAGCGCCTCCGGCACGGAGCGCCGGGCCGCCGCCTCCGCGCGTGCGCCGACGTGAGCGGCGCGAGCCCCGGCACGAGCAGCCTCCCCCGCTGACACCAGGGCCCAGCCGGCGACCACGAGCTGCCCGAGCGCGAGCGTGGCGAGCAACGCGAGCGGGACGACGGCGACGAGCTCCGCCGATGCCTGCGCGCGCTCCTGGGACGCGGTCCACATCGCGCCCGACGGTAGGCCGCGCGGGCGCGCGAGTTGCGCGCCCGGAGCGCCGGGTCAGCGACTGGAGTGCGTCAGAGGCTGCGCGCCTCGGCGACCACGCGCGCGATCGCGAACGCCGACAGCGCGAGCACCCCGATCCAGACGAGGGTGCCGGCACCGGTGTCGAGCAGCTCGTCGGCGCCGGCGATCATCAGGCAGATCGCCCCGAGCGAGCCGAGCAGCAGCACCCGCTGCCGGTCGTCGAGCGTCATGTAGGCGAGCCGGTTCTGGCGATAGAGGAGGAAACCGGCCGCGCCGAGGATCACCAGGAACGCGATCAGCAGAACGGCCAGGATGCCGTCGGCGAGGTTGCCACCCCCGGGCACCGCGGCGACCACCAGGGCCAGCAGGGCGATGATCGCGATGTTCCGTGCGGCGCGCACCAGCCCGATCCTACGCCGCCGAGGCGAATTCAGAGCTCGACGCAGAAGCCGATTGTTGATCGAGTGAAGGGTTGGGCCGATATACGCGGCTCAATCCTTCAGTCGGAGGGATTCGCGCTGCGTTCTGGAACCCGGGGCAGGGCGTACGCTTCGCGTCCGCTTTCGGCGGGTCGCCTGCCCCTCAAGCGTTCTTGATGACTATTCCCTCAAGGATGTGGGCTGCCGTCTCCGTGGCGTCCACCGCGCGCTCGAGCACTCCGAACAGATCCTTCCAGCGGATCACCACCATCGGATCGATCCCGTTGGCGAACAGCGAGGCGACGGCGTCGCGATAGAGCCGGTCGCCGTCGTTCTCGAGCCGGTGGATCTCGATCCAGTACTGCTCGAGATCCTCGAACCCCCGCAGGCGCTCGAGCGCCGCCGCGAGCTGCTCGCAGGACCTCACGAGCACGTCGGCCATCTTGATCGCCTGTTCCATCGGCGCCTCGATCTGGTAGAGCACCATGAAGTCCGCCGTCTCCTCGACGTAGTCGACGATGTCGTCGAGCTTGGTCGCGAGCCCGTAGATGTCCTCGCCGTCGAGCGGGGTGACAAGGGTCGAGTTGAGGCGCTGGATCAGCTCATGGGTGATCCGGTCGCCCTCCTGCTCGGCGAGCAGGATGTCGCGGGCGAGGCCGCCCTCGTCGGGCCAGTTCTCGAGCATCTCCAGCAGCATGCGCGCCGCACGCAGCGTGTTCTGTCCCGCCTGGTTGAAGAGGTCGAAGAAGGCCGTGTCGCGAGGGGCGAGCGAGGGCAGCGGCATCCCCACGCAAGCTACCAATCGGCGACCGCCTCGGCGACGCGTTCCGCCGCGTGCCCGTCCCAAAGATGCGGTCGTTGCGGGCTTGCGGACGTGTTCGCGAGCAGCGCCGGGATCTGCTCGATCCGCGCCGGGTCGAGGCCGAGCAGCGTGTTGGTCCCCGCCCGCACCGTCACCGGCCGCTCGGTGTTGTCGCGGAGCGTGAAGCACGGCACCCCCAGGAACGTGGTCTCCTCCTGAATGCCGCCCGAGTCGGTCAGCACTGCCCCGGCGTCGGCCTCCAGCGACAGGAAGTCGAGGTAGCCGATCGGGTCCGAGAGGCTGATTCCGGGCTCCTCCCCGCTCCAGCCGAGCTCGGAGAGGCGGTTGCGGGTCCGCGGGTGCACCGGGAAGCACACCGGCATCCCCGCGGCGACCGCCGCGAGGCTGCGCATCGCGTCAGCCAGCAGCGCCCCGTCGACCAGCGCCGGGCGGTGCAGGGTGACCAGCAGGTACGAGCCGGGCTCGAGCCCGGCCGCGGCAGCGGCGCCGCGGGCCCGGAAGCGGTCCTCGAGCGCGACCAGAGTGTCGATCATCGTGTTGCCGACGAAGCGTTGCCGCTCGTCGGGAACGCCCTCGTCGCGGAGGTTCTCGATCGCTTCCTCGGAGTGGAGGAAGCAGAGTGCCGAGAGGTGGTCGGTGGCGATCCGGTTGATCTCCTCGGGCATCTCGCGATCGAAGCTCCGCAGCCCCGACTCGATGTGTGCCACCGGCACCCCGCTCCGGGCGGCGCACAGCGCGGCAGCGAGGGTCGAGTTGACGTCGCCCGGCACCAGCACCAGGTCCGGGAGCTCGTCGCGGATCACCGGCTCGAGCCGCTCCAGCACCCGCGCGGCCTGCTCGCCGTGGGAGCCGGAGCCGACTCCGAGCATGTGGTCGGGCTCGCCCACCCCGAGCTCGTCGAAGAAGACGTCGGACATCGTCCGGTCGTAGTGCTGGCCGGTGTGAACGACCACGTTGGCGTCCGCGCCGAAGCGCTCCCGCGCGGCGGCGATCACCGGCGCCATCTTCACGAAGTTGGGGCGCGTGCCGACGACGTGGAGGAGGCGCATTTCAGCTGGTGGCTGGTAGCTGGTGGCTGGTGGCTCAGGTCAGGTGCCGCTGGAGGAAATCCAGCTGGTCGCCGACGACACGCTCGTACGCCTCGCCGCGGTAGACGTCGAAGTGACCGAGCCCGGCGTACGCCAGGAGCTCGCCTCGCGGGGCGCGGCCCGCGGCCTCGATCGCCGGCGCCGGCGGCGTGACGACGTCGTCGGCCGCGACCTGCACGAGAAGGGGACAGGCGACGTCGGCGGCGCGCCGGCCCGGACGGTAGGTGGCGAGCCGCAGCGCGACCCGCGCGCTCACCTCGTTCCGCCACTCGAAGCCGTCGTCGTAGAGCGCCCGGTACCCCGGCTCGGCATCGGGGCTGTTCATCGCGGCGGTCGAGCCCGGCGGTCCGACGATCGCGAGGTGGTGGGGCGGTCGGCTCAGCAGGGAGCCGGCCTGGTCGATCAGGCCGGCGAACATGAGCCGGGCGGCGTTGGCAAGCCCAGCCTCCCGCAGCGTCGCGATGCCGTCGGCGTAGGGAACCTGCGAGATGGCGGCGGCGACCCGGGCATCTCCCGCGGCGATCTCGATCACGTGCCCTCCCGCGAACGAGGAGCCCCACAGCGCGATGCGTTCGCCGTCGATCCCGTCGAGCGTCCGCACGTGGGAAACCGCCGCGCGCCAATCGTCGAGCTGGCGGCCGATATCGAGCAGCTGCCGGGGCTCGCCCCCGCTCTCGCCGAAGTGCCGGTAGTCGAACGCCAGGCCGGCGAAGCCCGCCTCGGCGTAGCGCTCCGCGACACGGATCGGCCCGCCCTCTTTGACCGCGCCGAAGCCGTGTCCGAGAACCACGCACGGAACCGGCTCGGTGGTCTCGGGACGGATCAGGACCGCGGCGCACTCGGCGTCGCCGGAGCGGAAGCGGAGTTGCTCGCGGATCAGAGCGGTGTCAGGCGAGGCCATCGATCCGCGCGGCCAGCTCGAAGTCGTTGTCGGTCAGACCGCCTTCGGAGTGCGTCGTGATCGTGACCGTGACCTCATCCCATGAGACCTCGAGGTCCGGGTGGTGCCCCATCTCCTCGGCGGGCTGGACCAGGGCACGGACGAAGTCGACCGAGCCGACGAAGTCACCGCGCTTGAAAGCCTTGCGAATCGCGTCGCCGGATCGCTCCCAGCCCTCGAGCTGCGCGAGCCGCCGCTCGATGTCCGCATCGTCGAGGCGTGCCATCTAACAAGCCTATCTCTGCCCCTACCGGGGAGGCCCAGCTCGTTTCGCGCCTTGCGGCGCTCATCTGATAACACGGCCTCATGAGGATCGCGAGCCTGGTCCCTTCCGCTACCGAGTCCCTCTTCGCGCTCGGCCTTGGCGACGACGTCGTCGGGGTCACCCACGAATGTGACTGGCCGGCTGAGGCGCGCTCCCTTCCCCAGCTGACCCGAAGCGTCATTCCTCCCGACCTGCCGCCGGCCGAGATCGACGCCGCTGTCCGCGAGCGGACGGCTAGCGGGGAGGCGATCTACGAACTGGACGAGCGCGCCCTCGAGCGCCTTGAGCCCGACCTGATCGTGACCCAAGCGGTGTGCGCGGTCTGCGCCGTCTCATACGAGGAGGTCTGCTCCGTCGCCGCGGGGCTCCCGGGCGGGCCCGAGGTGATCTCCCTCGACCCGGAGACCCTCGAGGAGGTGTTCGCCGACCTGCCGCGCCTCGCCGCTGCCTGCGGCGCGCAGGAGCGCGGCGACCGGCTACGGTCGACCCTGGCGGCGCGGGTCGAACGGGTCCGCTCGGCAACGGCGCGCGCTCCCGCCCCGCGGGTCGTCGCGCTGGAGTGGCTCGATCCGCCGTACATCGGCGGCCACTGGGTGCCCGAGATGATCGCTGCCGCTGGCGGGCTCGACGCGCTGGGGCAGGCCGGGGCAAAGTCCCGGACGGCGACCTGGGCCGAGCTCGAAGGAGCAAGCCCGGACGTCGCCGTGGTCATGCCGTGCGGCCTCTACGCCGGCGAAGCCGAAGCCCAAGCGAGGGAGCGGGAGGAGGAGCTGCGCGCGCTCGGGGCCGCGACGGTCTTCGCCGTCGACGCCGCGTCGTCGTTCTCGCGGCCGGGCCCGAGGCTGGCCGACGGCGTCGAGCTGCTCGGGCACCTGCTTCACCCTGAGTTCGTCGACGCGCCGCCCGGCCTCGAGTGGCGCGAGCTCGACCTGGCGGGATCCCCGGCCTAGCCGAACCCGGCCGGCACGCTGTCCGCCGCCGCGACCAGGCTGCCGCCGACGGCGACCGCTCCGAGAGCCACCATCGCCCCCCACTCGAGCAGCCGCCCATCGCTCCCGCGGCGCTCGCCGACCGCGATCGCCATCGCTGCGAGGCCGCCGGCGATGAGGCCGCCGATGTGACCGCCGATGCTGATGTTCGGGATGCTGAACGTGAACACCAGGTTGATGATCACGAAGAGGCCGATCTGCGAGGCGAGGTCGTCGAGGCCACGGTTCCTGGCGATGATGAAGGCGGCGGCCATCAGGCCGAACACCGCACCCGACGCGCCCACGGTGAATTCGAGCGGATCGAGCAGCAGAGCTCCGAACGACCCGCCGAGCAGGGAGACCGCGTACAGCGCACCGAAGCGCCAGGAACCGATCCCCGGCTCGAGCAGCATCCCGAGGAAGTACAGGGCGAACATGTTGAAGCCGAGGTGGATCAGCCCCGCGTGCAGGAACCCTCCGGTGACGATCCGGTAGACCTCGCCGTCCTCGACCGCCGGGCCGAACAGCGCGAAGTCGCGGATCACCGAGCCGCCGCCGTCGATCGCGCTCGACCCGCCGCCCATGACCTCGGCGAGGTAGGCGATCACGTTGATCCCGATCAGGGCAAACGTCACCGGGGCCGCACCGGTGGCGATCCCGGATGGCGCACGGTGCACCTTGGTCCGTTGGCGGGCGCACTCGGGGCAGCGCATGCCGACCGGGGTCGAGGTCATGCAGTCGGGGCAGATCGGCCGGCCGCAGTTCGAGCAGCTGACGTTCGTCTCCCTGCCTGGGTGGCGGTAGCAGGTGGCCATTGGGCGGCAGAATTTACCGACGGCCGCGCGCGGCCCCGTCCGCTCAGGTCAGGGGGGCCTCCATCAGGATCGGCTCCGTGGGCCGCTCGCTGCCGCCCATGGGCTCACGGGTGATGAACACTCCCGACGCCCCGTTGAGGCTGCCGTCGATCGCGACCTCGGTGCTCCCGTCGGCGGGGACGACGAACGTCGTCGAGGGCTCGACTTCGTCCCCCCGCCCGATCCAGGCCTGATAGACGCTGTCCGCCGGCAGCGGCGGCAGTTGCTCGACGTGTAGGACACCGCGATCGCCGGTTCGCTCGAGCGCCGCCACCATCGCCGGGCCCGAGGGGTCCAGCGACTCGGCGGCGATCGTGGTGCTGTCGGGCCCGTCGCCGCGCAGCGCGTACCCGGCGACGACGCCGGCGATCAGGACCAGACAGGCCGCGACCGCCGTGATCGGGCGCCAGAAGGCGCCCCAGAACCCGCGGTCGGTCCGCTCGCGCTCGCGGTCCGCTCGGCGTTCGGCTTTCAGGTCGGCCTGGACCTCGGCCATCAGGGCACGCTTGATCCGTGCGGGAGCTGGGCGCTGCTCGACCGACGCGGGCAGGACCGAGACCGCCGGATCGAGCCAGAGCAGGTACTCACGGCATTCACGGCACTCGTCGATGTGGCGCTCGAGCGACTCGACCTCGACCGGCTCGAGGGCGCCGAGCGCGTAGGCCGCGAGCTCGTCGCGGCGCACGGGATGGGACTCGGCGGTCGTCACGGCAGCGCCTCGCTCGAGTCCCGGATCCCCATGCGCTCGGCAAGCGAGAGGCGGATCTTCTCGAGTCCCAGTCGCATCCGCCCCTTCACCGTACCGAGCGGCATGCTCAGGATCTGAGCGATCTCGGAGTGGGTGAAGCCCCCGAAGTACGCCAGGCCGATCACCTCTGACTGCTCCTCGGGGAGCTCGCGCAGGGCGCCGCGCACCCGCTGCGCCGTGTCGCGGCGAATCGCTTCGGCGTCGGTGAGCGCGCCCCCGGGCTGCGCCTCGAGCGCCGCGTCGTCGTCGAGGTCCAGCTTGGGCGCCCTGCCGGACACGCGGCGGAGGGCATCGATCGACCGGTTGCGGACGACGCCCAGCGTCCACGACCGCACGCTGCCACGGGCGGGGTCGAAGCGCGCGCCGCTCCGCCAGATCGAGAGGAACGCCTCCTGGGTCACATCCTCGGCGGCCTGCGCGTCGCCGACGATCCGATGGGCGAGGGAGTAGGCGGCGCCGCCGTGCCGGTCGTACAGCAGTTCGAAGGCGACCGGATCCTTGCGCTCGACGAGAGTCATCAGGTCCTCGTCGGCCAGCCTCTGCATCGCGTCTCGGTTCATGCGAACTCGGCCATCGGCTCAGCCATCTACCTTCCTACGAAACACGGCCCGCACTGGATCATGTCCGAAGCCGCAAAGATAGTTCCGGCCCGCACCCCGCGAAGGAGGCTGTCAGGTGAGCGGTTCCAGTCCGGCAAGGTTGTACGCGGCGCTCGTCGGCGGTGCCCTGGTGATCGTCGGGATCATCGGGTTCTTCTACGAGGCGAGCTTCGAGACCGGTGACGACCTCCGCGCGGACGCCGTCTTCGGGGTCCTCGACGTCAACGGCTGGCACAACCTGCTGCACATCGCGCTCGGCCTGCTGGGCCTCGCGGCGGCGGGCTATGCGGCGCGGAGCTACGCGCTCGCCGTCGGGCTCGCGTACGTCGTGCTCGCGATCTGGGGCTTCCTCGAGACCGAGAACGGCTTCGGGGCGATCCTCGATGTCGTCCCGGTCAACACCGAGGACAACTTCCTGCACCTGATCCTGGGTCTCACCGGTCTCGCGGCGGGCGCGGCGACCCCGAAGGAGTCGGCTCCCAGGCGGCCGGCGGCTCCCGCTTAGGCGTCCCGCTCGGTTGCCTGGTCTCAGCTAACGGCAACCGACTTGGACTTGCCCTTCTTGCAGACGCCCTTCTTGCTGCCGACCTTCACCTTCTTCTTCTTCGCCTGCGCAAAGTGCTTGCCTGGAGCAGCAAAGCCGCCGACGTTGACAGACCACTCGCCCTTCTTGTTGGTCTTGTCCCCGCCGACGCGCTCCTTGCCACCCAAGACCTTGCGGAAGACCGAGACCGAGCGCTTCTTCTTGCACTTCTTCGTGAACTTCCTGTTGGCCTTGCCCGAGACCTTCTTCGGCTTGGCATTGACCTTCCCGGTGAATGTGTCGCCGTAGTCAGAGCCCTGGAGCTTCATCGTGACTTTGGTCTTGACCTTGACCCTGTTTCCCGCTCCGGTCGCGAGGCCGGAAGCGGCCAGCCCCACGATGAGCACCGCGATCAAGGCGCAGATGGTGGCGCGCGAGAGCCTCATAGATGCCTCCTAGAGATCAGGTCCACGGGGAAGCTACGCGGCACAGGGACAAGCGTGCAAGCCCTGGACGGAAAGGTGGTCGACGTTGCAGCTAGCGGCGCAGCTCGGCGCCGACGTCGCGCAGCAGCCGCTCCGCCTGGTCGCGGAGGCCGCTGGGCTTTCGCCGCCGCCGAGCGCCAACGATGACGAGCGCGCCCGCGGCCGCCCCGCCGACCGCGATCGCTGCGACCGGCCGGACCCAGTTGCGCGGATCGCGAAGCGCCTCGAGCTCGCCCTCGGACAGCTCGTCCGCCCATTCGCCGAGGGCCGCCGCCGCCTGCTCGGTGATCGCGCTCAGGGTCGTCTCGAGCCGGCCCGCAAGGCTCTCGGGCGGCTCGATGGGCCGCAGCGCATCCGCGAGCAGCGCCTCCAGGTCCATGTGTCCGGCTGCCTCATTCATCGTCCCCGCCCTCCTCTGAAGGTTCGTCCTCGGCCGCGATCTGCTCCTCGAGTTGCTTCAGCGCGCGATGGATCAAGACCTTGGTGGCGCCGTCGGTCCGCCCGAGCGCGCGGGCGATCTCGCGGTTCGACATCCCCAGCGCGAATCGCATGATCAGCGCCTCGCGCCGGTCCTCCGGCAGCCCGTCGAGCTTCCGCATCACGAGACGCAGCTCCTCGCGGCCCTCCACCACCCGCTCGGTCGAGTGCGGGTGCGCGGGTGGCTCGATCGCCTCGATGTTCGACACCGGCCGCCGCGAGCGGTCGCGGTGGAAGTTCGAGGCCAGGTTGTGTGCGATCCGGATCAGCCAGGGGCGCATCGGCCTGCCGTCGGACTCGCGGCGGGCGCGCTCGAAGTGCCGATACGCCTGGAGGAAGGCCTGTTCGGTCAGGTCCTCGGCGTCGTGGTGGTTTCCAACGCGGTAGTACGAGTACGAGTACACGTCGCGCAGGTGCGCCCTGTAGAGCGCCTCGAACTCGCGATCGAGCTCGGCCTTGGACGGCGTCGCCGCCGGCTGGGACTCCGCCTCCGTCATACGTCAAGCGTAGTGCCGGTCCGGTGGTCAAGCCGCGCTCCTCGCACGCTCCGCACGGCGGAGCCCGGCGACCCATTCCGTGGCCTCGATCTCGCCCGCGATCAGGGCCGCGAGGCCCTCCAGGCGCGGGGCGTCGATGCCCGCCCGGATGACGGTCTCGGCGATCAGCGGGACCGATTCGAGGCCCTCTGAAGCCTGACCGATCCGGTTCCGGATCTGGTCCGCGGGGAGCCCCTTGCCCAGCAGCTCGCCCGCGCGGCGGTTGCGGCTCCCGGGAGCCAGGATGGTCGCCGTCAGGTCACCGACTCCGGCGAGCCCGGCGAAGGTCTCGATGCGCCCGCCGCTCGCCAGCGCGTAGCCGAGGCACTCGTCCCAGATCCCGGCGGCGGCGATCCCGGCCGCGTTCATGCCGTGCGGCTCGGCCGCGGCGGCGGCGAGCGCTGCCGCGTTCTTGGCGACGCCCGCCATCTCGACCCCGGTGACATCGTCGGTTCGCTCGCAGGCGAGGCCCGCGCGGTCGAACACCTCGCCGAGCTGGTAGCGCAGGTCCTCGTCGGCGCTGCCCAGCACCAGCGCCGCCATTCCCGCCGCCGCCTCGCGCGCATGGGCCGGGCCGCCGAGGCAGGCGATCGCCCGCGCCCGGACGCGCTCGGACACGTAGTCCGTGGGCAGCAGCCCGAGCGGCTGGATCAGCCCCTTCGAGAGCAGCAGCACGGCGGCGCGCGAGCCGATGCGGTCGGCGTAGGTTCCCACCGCCTGCGGAATCGCCTTGGATGGGACCGCGAGCACGACGAGGTCGCATCCGGCGAGCTCGATGTCGGACGCGCGCTTCGCCTCGACCCCGTCCGGCAGCTTCACCTGCGGGAGGTAGCCCTCGTTCTCGCGTCTTTTCTGGATCTCGTCGGCCTTGTCGCCGTCGCGGGTGCCGAGCTGAACGTCGAGCCCGCCGCGTGCGAGGAGGACGGCAACCGCGGTGCCCCAGCTCCCCGCGCCGATCACCGCGGCCTTGCGCAGCGGCGGCAGCCCGCCCAGGTACTCCCACTGCAGCTCGATGTTGGGCCAGATCCGGTCCGTCACGGTGGCCGCGAGGCTCGGCGACGGCTTCTCGGTGCGCGGGAACGTCATGGGGGTTCCAGCCCGCAGGCGGACCTTGCGCGGCCGGATGCGCCAGCCGCGGCGCACGAACTCGGAGCCGGTCACCGCAACGGGCAGCACCGGCGCCCCGGTCTCGAGCGCCAGGCGCCCGACGCCCCGCTTCGGGCGCGCCAGCGAGCCCCGGCGGATCCGGGTGCCCTCGGGGAAGATCACGACGGTCCCGCCGCGCTCGACGGCCAGCGCCGCGGTCTCCATCGCGGTCTCGTCCGACTGTCCGCGCCGGATCGGGAAAGCTCCGAGGCGGCTCAGGATCCAGCCCTGCCAGCGATTCTCGAACAGCTCGACCTTGGCGACGAACTGGATCTGGCGCCGCCACGGCAGGAGCGCGCCGATCACGAACGGGTCGAGGAAGCTGCGGTGGTTGGAGGCGACCACCAGGCCGCCCTTCATCCGCGCGTGCTCGCGGCCCTGCCGCTCGAGCCGGAACCAGATCAGGAACGCGGGCACGAACAGGCAGCGGACGATCGCGTAGACCAGCCTGTTGACGCCGTGCTCGCGCGCGAAAGCGTGGTAGCGCCGGAAGCGCTCGTCGGTGATGACGTCGTCGGCGCGCGGCGCCGCCGAGGCTCGCAGGCGATCCTCCATCGCAAGGGCTACACGCACACCCAGCCGTGGTTACCGCCTGGGACCGTTGCGTCGGCTACCAGGCGGCCTCGATCAGTGCCCGCAGCTCGTCGCGCCCGGGCGGGTCGGGCGTCATCTGGAGCTCGCCGCGGTCGAGGATCACGTCCAGGGCGAGCTCGAGCTTCGACTGGTCCGCGCCGATCGAGCCCAGGGTGCGGCGGCCGCCCGCGAGTTCCTCGACGCGCGTGGCGAGCGCGGTGCGCTTCGTTCCCAGCGCCCGGGCGAGCGCGGTCATCTGCTTGCCGGCGCGCGGGATCAGCGCCTCGAGGGCACGGGGCAGGATCGCGGCGTTCGTCTCGGCATGCGCGACGCGCATCACCCGGACGAGGCTCTGGCAGATCACGTGGTGGAGGGAGAACTTGGCGGAGTCGATCGCGTAGCCGCAGAGGATCGAGCCGAGCGCCAGGTCGGTGCGCCCCGCCTCGTCGAGGTCGCCGTCGAGCGCCGTCGCGATCAGCTTCGCCCCGCGCAGGGCGGCGAGCTCGGCCACCGGGTTGGCGAGCGATGTGTAGAGCGAGTCGGCGCCGTGCGCGAGCGCGTTCATGGCGCTCGCGCGGAGCTTGGGCTCGTCAAGGCCGGTCATCGCGGCCGGCTCGGCGAAAACGAGCTGCGGGCGGACCGGGTGCGGCGCCGCATGCCCGTCCGGCAGCTTGTGGATCGCGGTCATCTCCGCCCCCGAGAGCGTCGTCGGCAGCGCCGCGACGCGGCCGCCCCGCACCGCGGCGATCGCCTTCGCGGTGTCGATCACCCGGCCGCCGCCCAGCGCGACCAGCGCCGGCGAATCGACCTCGTCGAGAAGGACGGCCGAGATCTCGTTCACCGCCCCTGGTGGGACCTCGTGCACGACGGCGGCGTGGCCCGGCAGGTGGAGCGGCGCGTCGTTCAGGGCCCGCGTCGTCGTCAGCAGCTCGTAGCGGTCCCAGCCGTACCAGCGAAGTGCGTCCACCACGTCGGCAAGCGCGCCGTCCTTGAAGACGATCGTGCGCTCGCCGTCGAGCCAGGTGAACTCCTCCGCGACCAAGAGCCCGCCCCCGGACTCGAACCGGGACAACCTTCATTACAAATGAAGTGCTCTACCAATTGAAGCTAGGCGGGCGTGCCGCTGAGGATAGGCCGCGAGTGTGGTTGCTGATTCAGCCGGATAGCGATTGATTTCGCAACCGGGACCGTCGCGCTCAGCCGGCCACCCAGGCCTTTGCGTCTTCGAGCTGATCGAGGTCGCAGATCATCACGTCGCCGGGCGTCATCCACGCGAACATGTGCATTGCCTTGGCGACCCACTCCACGTCGGTGGCGAGGGCAAACCGCTTCCAGGACGAGTGGTGTCCGAACCACGCGGAGAGGCCGGTCTTCACGTCCTCGGGGACCGCGGCGGCTTCAAGGCCATGAAAATCGGTCAGGGCGAATAGGAGGCGCAGCTCACCCGTCTCGATGCCCTCGCGTAGGGCGGGTTCGAGGACCTGCCGGTAGTCATCGCGCGTGAGCTTGCCCGAGGCCCGCAGGCCGATGGTTCCGGCGGGCATTTCGTCGATCCGCTCGATCACGCTGGCGATCCTAGAGCAGCACCTCGCGCTCCGACAGGTGCGCGGCCACCTTGCGCTTGACGCGCTGGAGGGCGTTGTCGACGGTCTTGGTGTCGCACTCGAGGCGCTCGGCGACGACCTCGTAGCTGTAGCCGTCGAGGTAGAGGGAGAGGACCCGGCTCTCGAGCTCGGAGAGGACGTCCCCGAGGCACGCGACAAGGCTGCGGAGCTCCTCGGTCGCGATCACGCGGTCGGCGGGGTCGTCCGAGATCGGCCCCGGGAGGATCTCCTCGAGCGTCGTCTCGGAGTCGCCGCCCGCCGCCGGTGTCTGCGCGAACGACACGTACTGGTTGAGCGGCGCGTGCTTGTTGCGGCTCGCGGTCTTGACCGCCGTGATGATCTGCCGCGTGATGCAGAGCTCGGCGAAGTTGCGGAAGCTCGACTCGCGGTCCGTGCGATAGTCGCGGATCGCCTTGTAGAGGCCGACCATGCCCTCCTGGATCAGGTCCTCGGAGTCGCCCCCGAGCAGGAAGTAGGACGACGACTTGAGCCGCACGAAGCCGCGATACCGCCGCACGATGCGGTCGTAGGCGTCCGCGCTGCCGCGCTTCGCGAGGGCGACGAGGTAATGATCATCAAGCTCGGGTCGAGCCTCAGATCGAGGTACTGCTGCGGCCGCCGAGGCGGGCGCGATTGCCGGGAACTGCTGGGTAGACGTGGCCACGCGATCCTTCCGTTGGAATCGGGTGGCGCCGCTGCCTCCCCTGGGCGCCCTCTCCTCTGTGTGATCTCTATCGGCGAGCTGAAGCTCGACCTTTAGTTCACCCTTATGCGAGCGCAGTGTAGGCGGCCGGGCATAGTTCTGTCAACCCGCTCGCTCCGATGCAAGCCTCGTTGCAATTTCGCGCTTCCGTCCGGCCGGGGGTCTAGGAGAGCCGTTTCAGAGTCGCCCGCGCTGCCTGACGGCTTCGAACAGGACCACCGCCGCTGCGGAAGAGACGTTGAGCGAAGCCGTCCTCCCCCGCACAGGGATCGAGACGAGCGCGTCGCATGCCGCCGCGACGCGCGGCCGGATCCCCTTCCCCTCGCTTCCGAGGACCAGGATCAGCGGCCCGGTCAGATCGGCCTGGGTGTAGGGGCTCGCGGCGCCGACCTCGGCGCCGTAGACCCACAGGCCGTCGGCCGCCTTTGCGGCAACGAGCCAGTCGGCGAGGTTGCGCACCCGGCCGATCGGAAGGTGTTCGACCGCGCCGGCGGACGCCTTGCACACGGCTCCGGTGACGGCCGCGGCGCGGCGGTCGGGGATCACGACCCCGCTGGCCCCCGCGGCCTCGGCCGAACGGCACACGGCGCCGAGGTTGTGGGGGTCCTGCACCTGGTCGAGGGCCACGACTAGCGCATCGCCTCCTGCGAGCAGCGCCGCCGGATCCGAGTACGGGAACGGGTCGACCTCGGCGACCACGCCCTGGTGATCGGGCGACCCCGCGAGCTGGGTCAGCTCGGCATGGCTCATTTCGTCGGCGGTCCAGACGCGACGCACCTGCCGGCGGCCGCGCTTCGCCTCGGCCACCGGCCGCCGGCCGTAGATGACCTCGGCCTCGGGATCGGTCACTGCCTGCGCACCAGGCGCGCGCCGTCGGGGCCGTCGCGTACCTCCCAGCCACGCTCGGCGAGCTCGTCGCGCAGCCGATCGGCGCGCTCGAAGTCGCGTTCGGCCCGGGCCTCCTCGCGCTCGGCGAGCAGCCGCTCCGCCTCCTCGTCGCCGCTCTCCTCCTCCGCCCCGAGCGCCTCGAGGCCCAACAGCGGCAGCATCTCGACCACGGCGTCCCGAGCGCCCGGGAGCGGGCGCCGGTTGGCCTCGGCGATCAGCTCGAACAGCGCGGCCAGTGCCCGCGGGGTGTTGAAATCGTCGGACAGCGCATCGAGAAACGACTCACGACGCGCGCTCACGAACTCGTCGTCACCGGGGACCGCCTCGGCCCGCAGGAAGTTCCTGATCCGCTCGAGCCGCGCCTGCGACTCGTCCAGCGCCGCCTCCGAGAACTCGAGCGGCTGCCGGTAGTGCCCCGAGATCAGGTAGGCGACGATCGCCTGGGGACCGTAGCGTTCGATCGCCTCCGAGAGCTGGAAGATATTGCCGACCGACTTCGACATCTTCTCTTCAGCGATCCGGATCATCCCGTTGTGCATCCAGATCCGCGCGAGCGGGAGCCCGCGCGCCGCCTCGGATTGTGCGACCTCGTTCTCGTGGTGCGGGAAGATCAGGTCCGACCCGCCGCCGTGGATCTCGAAGTCCGGGCCGAGCAGCTTCTCGGCCATCGCCGAGCACTCGATGTGCCAGCCCGGCCGGCCGGCCCCCCAGGGCGAGTCCCAGCTCGTGTCCTCGCCCTCCTTCGTCGCCTTCCAGAGCGCGAAGTCGAGCACGTCCTCCTTGAGGCTCTGCGTACCCGCCTCCTCGCCCTGGTCCATCTCGTCCGGGTCGCGGTTCGAAAGCTTGCCGTAGCCCGCAAAGCTCCGCACGCGGAAGTAGACGTCGCCACCCGACTCGTAGGCGTGACCACGCTCGATCAGGGCCTCGATCAACGCCACGATCTCGGGCACCGTCTCCGTCGCGAGCGGCTCGGCGTCGGGCCGTCCCAGACCGAGGAGATCGGTGTCCTCGATGTAGCGCCGGGTCATCTCCGCGGCGAAGCGGTCCGACGGCTCCCCGGCCTCTCGCGCCGCGTCGTAGATCTTGTCGTTGATATCCGTGACGTTGATGACGAGCGTCGCGTCGTAGCCCAGGTGGGCGAGCAGGCGCCGCAGAAGCGTGAAGACCACGTACGGGCGAGCGTTGCCGACGTGGATCCGCGAATAGACCGTGGGCCCGCAGGCGTAGATCCCAGCCCTGCCCTCCTGGCGCGGCTCGAGCGGGCGGACGTCGCCGCTGAGCGTGTCGCGAATCCGCACCTCTCGCATGCCGCGCATCCTAGATGCGTGAGGTGCGGGTCCCCCGGGGCCGACGACGGCCCGCCGCCCATAGAATCGCCGCATGACCGACGGCGGCAAGGTGAGCCCGCAGGTCAGCACGAACGGCGACGGCGCCGGCTCGAACGGCGCGGCGCCTCCGATCGCCGACCGCATCCCCCTCGACGATCTCGCGGAGCGGGTCGGCCAGGCGACCGGCCGGGCGGTCCGCGCGGGGCAGGACGTCGCCGGCGCGCTCGTGGGCCGGTTGGGCAGGTCGCTCCAGCGCCGCCTGAGCGCCGACCTCGACGACCGCGATCCCGACTACATCCGCGAGAACCTTTCGCTCAGCTGGCTGATCGCAAGCCTGTGGTACCGGGCCGAGGTCCGGAACCTCGGCAACATCCCGGAGCAGGGCCGGGTTCTGCTGGTCGGCAACCACACCGGCGGCAACCTCTCGCCGGAGACGATCATCTTCACCCTCGCGTTCTCGACCTACTTCGGAGTCGAGCGGCGCTACCACCAGCTCGCGCACAACCTCGTGCTGGCCTCCCCGCTGGGGCCGTTCCTGCGCAGGTTCGGCACCGTCGCCGCGTCGCACGAGAACGCCCGCAAAGCGCTCGAGGCCGACGCCGCCGTCCTGGTCTTCCCCGGCGGCGATTGGGAGGTCCACCGCCCGAGCTGGCAGAGCGCGAGGATCGACTTCGGAGGCCGCAAGGGCTTCGTGCGCCTCGCGCTCGAGCACGAGGCTCCGATCGTCCCGGTGGTCACGATCGGCGGCCAGGAGACGGCGCTCTGGCTCGATCGCGGCGCGTGGCTCGCGAAGCTGCTGCGCCTCGACACGACGCTCCGCCTCAAGGTGCTGCCGATCCTGATCGCACCACCCTGGGGCCTTTCGATCGGCGACTTCCTGCCCCGCATCCCGCTCCCCGCGAAGATGACGAGCGAGGTCCTGCCGCCGATCGACCTCCGGGAGCGGTTCGGTCCGGACCCCGACCCGGACCAGGTCTACGAGCACGTCACCGGACTGATGCAGGACGCCCTCGACGCGCTCGCCGCCGAACGCCGCTTCCCAGTGATCGGCTGATGCGCCTCAACGAGTCCGTCGTGATCTCGGCCCCACAGCAGGTGGTGTGGGACTACCTCGCCGACCTCGACAACTACATGGACTTCTTCTCGGGAATCACCCGCTGGGACGCGGAGGGCGAACAGCGCTCGGGCCTGGGCGCGCGGCGCCGGATGCTGATCCGCGTCGGCTCGGCCGAGGTGGGCGGGCTGATCGAGGTCGTCGAATGGGACGAGCCAAACGACCTCGCTTGGAGCTCGGTCACCGGAGTGGACCAGCGTGGTCGGTTGCGGCTGCGCCCTGCCGGCCCGCGCTCCACGCGCGTGGAGATGCGCTACCAGTACGGCGTCGCCGGTGCCGGATTGGCCGGCTGGATCTCAGAGCACGTCTCGGCGCGCACGATCAGGCGCCACCTCGGCACGTCCATGGAGCAACTCAAACGCGTGGTCGAAGCTCAGCCGGCGGCGGCTAGGCCAGCTCGCGCTTGAGGACCTTGCCGGTCGCGTTGCGCGGCAGCTCGTCGATGAACTCGACCTCGCGCGGGGTCTTGTAGCCGGCCAGGTTCGACTTCACGTATGCCTTGGCCTCGTCCTCGTCGAGCGACGCGTCGTCGGAAAGCACGATGAACGCCTTCAGGCGCTGACCGTACTCCTCGTCCTCTACGCCGATCACCGCCACCTCCTGGACCGCGTCGTGGCCGGCGAGCAGATCCTCCACCTCGCGCGGGAAGACGTTCTCGCCACCGGAGACGATCATCTCGTCGTCGCGCCCATCGATGAACAGGCGGCCCTTAGAGTCGAGGTGCCCGACGTCACCGGAGGAGAGCAGTCCGTCGAGGATCTCCTTGTTCCCCCCGCCCGTGTAACCCTCGAACTTCATCTCGTTGCCGACGAAGATCCGCCCGGTCTCGCCTTCCGGGACGTCGTTCCCGTGCTCGTCGACGATCCGCAGGAGCGTTCCGTGCGGGATCCGCCCCGCAGTGCCGGGAACGGCGCGCAGATCGGCGGGTGTCGCGATCGTCGCCCAGGCGACCTCGGTCGAGCCGTAGAGGTTGTAGAGGTTCTCGCCGATCCTGTCCATCCACTGCGTCGCGAGGGGGCCGGGCAGTGCGGAGCCGGAGGCGCAGGTCGCCTTCAGGGACGAAAGGTCGTATTTGGCGATCGTCTCGCCGGGGAGCTCCAGGATCCGCTGGAGCATCACGGGGACCACGATCAGCGCGGTCGCCCGATGGTCGGCGACGGCCTTCAGCGTGCCCTCCGGGTCGAACCTGCGGCGCAGGACGTAGGTCGAGCTGAGCGACAACCCGATCGAGAAGTGGGCGAATCCCCAAGAGTGGAAGAGCGGCGCGGCGATCATCGTCGTCTCGCGGGCGCGCAGCGGGATGACCGAGAGCAGTGCCGCGATCGGTCCCAGCGTGTCGGGCTGGCTCCGCTGGGCGCCCTTCGGAGTACCGGTCGTGCCGGAGGTGAGCACGATGAACTTGCTCGACGTCTCGGCGGGCTTGAGGTCCGAGTCGTCCGGCTCGCCTGCGATCAGGGACTCCAGGCCCTCGTCGTCACTCGTTGACTCCTGGTTCCAGGCGACGAAGCGCTTGAGCTCGGTGTCGACGCCCGCTAGGAGCCCCGCGAACTCCTCGTCGTAGATCAGGGCCCTGGCACCCTCGCGTTCGACCACGCTCACGAGCTGTGGACCGGCGAACATCGTGTTCATGAACAGCGCGTGCGCGCCCAGCTTCGAGACCGCGAGCACCGCATCGACGAAGCCGCGGTGATTGCGAGCCATCAGCGCCACCGCGTCGCCCTCGCCGATCCCCTGCTTGGCAAGCGCCCTGGCGAGCCGGTTCGAACGGCCGTGGACCTCGCGGAACGTGAGCGATCCAAGCTCGTCGATGATCATCGTCTCGTCCGGGTAGCGGATCGCCCCCGCGGCGATGCCCGCGGACGGCGAGGCGCCCCAGCGTGCGAGCTCGCGAGCGATGCGGATCAGCTTGTCGGGCCTCGTCGGCCTGACGATCCCCGCCTCGACCAGGACCCTCACGTTGAACGGGATGTCGGGGAGCATCCCCAACGAGCCCAGCTTGACCTGCGGAAGACGCTCTCGAATCACGGCCAACTAGCCCTTACCAGGGAGGCAAACACGCTTTCGCGCCTTACGTCGCTCATCAGGCACGAACCCTACCCAGCATCGACCAGGGCTACCGCGACACACGCGATGCCCTCGCCCCGCCCGATCCAGCCCATGCCCTCGTTGGTCGTGGCCTTCACGCTCACGGGTGCACCGACCGCATCACCCAGGAGCCGCTCCATCTCGGGCCGGTGCGCCGCCAGCTTCGGCGCCTCGCAGACAACCGTGGCGTCGACGTTGACGACGCGTCCGTGGACCATTGCCATCGCGGTCCGCAGGAGGTCGAGGGAGTCCGCGTCCTTCCACCGCTCGTCGTCGGGCGGGAAGTGGGTGCCGAGGTCGCCGAGGCCTGCGGCGCCGAGCACCGCGTCGATGATCGCGTGCGCGACGACATCGGCGTCGGAGTGACCCTCGAGCCCGGCCTCGTGCTCGATCTCGACCCCGCCCAGCACGAGCCGCCGACCGGCTCCGAGGCGGTGGCTGTCGTACCCAATACCTACCAACAAGCCCCTACCGGGGGGGCGAAACCCGCTTTCGCGACTTGCGTCGCTCATGAGATACCCGTCATCCGAGCTCCGCCATCCTGCGCTCGCGGCGCTCGAACACCGCCAGCTCGCCGATTCCCCAGGCCCGCATCTCCTCGACCGCGCGCTCGTACTCGTAGCCGATGTGCTCCGGAACGTGGGCGTCCGAGGACAGCGCGAAGACCGCGCCGGCGTCCAGGCACATCTCCGCGAACACGGGTGCAGGGTAGATCTCGGCGATCGGCTTGCGCAGCCCCGCCGTCGAGACCTCCACGGCAACGCCGGACTCGGCGATCGCCTCGATCGCGGGCTCGTAGAAGAACCGGCGATCGCGCGAGGGCTCGGGCCGCTGGCCTCCCCAGATCTTCACGAGGTCGGGGTGCGCCAACACATCGAACAGCCCGGAGCCGGCCGCTGCCGCAACCGTCTCGAAGTACGCCTGCCAGACGCGGTCCGGATCGCCCGCCCGCTCCCACACGTCGTACGCGTCATGATCCACGGCGCCCTCCCGCAGAAAGTGGACGGACCCGACCACGTAGTCGAAATCGTGCTCGTCGAGCAGGTTCGCGATCCGGTCCTCCCGGCCGGGCACGAAGTCCATTTCGATTCCCACCCTTAGATCGCTCGAGCGGACGAACTCGCAGTACGCAGCCAGGTCGTCTCGGGCGTTCTGGCGCCAGAACGGGTGGTCCCAGACGTCGAGGGCGGCAGTGAACCGGTAGACGTGCTCGGCGACGCCCAGCTCGGCGATCCCGGCCTCCGAAGCGGCCTCCCGGTACCGCTCGACGTTCCTCTGGGTGAAGAACTCCTCGGCCGGCGTCGACTCCACGTCGTCGGGGCGGAGATGGACGTGGTAGTCCGTGAGCACGCCTGTACGCTAGCCACACATGGTGCATCTGCGGATCGTGGTCCCGAGCCACCAGTCCGGGCACGCGCTCGATCTGCTCGAGCACTCGCCCTCGGCCTGCAACCTGATCTTCCTGGCGCGCGCGGCACAGCGGCCAGAGGGCGACGTGATCCTCGTCGACGTCGCGCGCGAGGACGCGAGCGTGATCGTCTCCGACCTCAAGGAGCTCGAGATCGACAAGGAGGGGTCGATCGCGATCGAGGACATCGACTCGATGATCTCGAAGTTCGCTGAGCGTGCGGAGGAGGCGGCCAGGGGGCTGCCATCCGACGCCGTCGTCTGGGAGGAGGTCGAGTCGCGCACCTCGGAGAACGTCGAGCTCTCGGCGAGCTTCCTCGCGTTCATGGTCCTGGCCACGCTGATCGCCGCGGTCGGGATCCTCACCGACGCGCTGATCCTGATCATCGGCGCGATGGTCGTCGGCCCGGAGTTCGGGCCGCTCGCCGGCCTCTGTGTCGCGATCGTCCAGAAGCGCGGCGACCTGATTCGCCGCTCCCTTACCGCGCTCCTGGTCGGCTTTCCGCTCGCGATCGCGGCGAGCCTCCTGTTCACGCTGCTGCTCGACGCGGCCGGCCTGATCCCGGACGGGTTCTCACAGGACAGCCATCCGTTCACCCAGTTCATCTCGAGTCCGGACCACTTCACGGTGATCGTGGCGGCGCTCGCGGGAGCGGCCGGCGTCCTCTCGCTGACCTCGGCCAAGTCGGGGGCCTTGGTCGGCGTGCTGATCTCGGTCACGACGATCCCCGCCGCCGCCAACATCGGCGTCGCCGCCGCGCTCGGCGACAGCGAGGCCGGCGGCGCGGCGGCTCAGCTCGCGATCAACCTGGGCGCGATCATCGCCGCTGGGGTCGCCGTGCTCTTCGTCCAGCGGACGCTCTACGTCAGGCGCCGGCATGCGCACCTGCACCACGAGGCGCGCGAGATCGCCGGGCTCCCGCTCGGACGCAGCCGGCGCGAGGAGAGCGTCACCTACAAGCGCCCTAAGGACGCAGAAGAGCCGCAGCGACCCTGAGGTCGTCGGGCGTCGTCACCTTGAGGTTCGACGCCGGCGCCGGCTCGATCAGGACCTTCCCGCCCGCCTTCTCCACGAGCATCGCGTCGTCGCTCGCGGCCGCGACGCGCTGCGGATCGGCGGCGAGCGCGTCGCGCAGGGCGTCGCAGCGAAACGCCTGCGGCGTCTGGGCGGCCCAGAGGTGGTCGCGGCTCTCGGTCTTCGCCACGGTCGGGCCGCCGCGGGGGAACTCGCCCCGCTCAGGGCGCGGCTCGCGTGCTCGCTTGACGGTGTCGGTCACGGCTGCGGCGGCGATTACTCCGGCGGCCTCGGGCCGCGACGCGAGCTTCGCGACGATGGCGTCGATCAGCTCGGCCGTCACCAGCGGCCGCGCCGCGTCGTGGACGGCGACCAACTCGCTCCCGACCCGTTCGAGCCCGTTCGCGACCGAACCCGAGCGCGACTCCGCCCCGCTCACGACGACGGCGTCGGTGGCCAGCGCCGCGATCGCGTCCTCGTGCCCAGGCGGTGCCGCGATCACCACGGTGCCGATCGAATCGGCGGCGGCGAACGCGTCGAGGCACCAGGCGACGAGCGGTCGCCCGGCGACCTCGACGAGGGCCTTCGGGCCGCCGGCTCCGAGACGGGCTCCGGAGCCGGCGGCCGCGATCACGGCCGTTGCTTTGAGTGCCTCAGGCAGTCGCCTTGGCTGCGCCGAAGCGGTCCTCCAGGAGGCCGTCGATGTATTCCTCGGCGCCCTCCTCGTCCTTCTCGAGGGCGTACATGAACTCCGACGCCAGGATCTTCTTGGCGCGCGTGTACATCTGCTTCTCGCCCGTGGAGAGACCCTTCTCCCACTCGCGGATGGCGAGGTTGCGGACGACCTCGGCGATCTCGAAGATGTCGCCGGTCTTGATCTTCTCCCGGTTGTACTTGAACCGTCGGTTCCAGTTCTTCGGCATCTCGGACAGCTCGCCGGTCAGAACGTCGATCACTTCCTCGACCTGCTTCGGGTCGATGACCCGCCGCAGCCCGGCGCGATGCGCGTTCTCACAGGGAACCATCACGGTCATGTCGTTGTGGAGGATCTTGATGGTCAGGTAGTCGCGCTTCTCCCCCAGGAGGTCCTTCGACTCCCGGCGCTGGACCACTCCGGCCCCGTGGTGCGGGTAGACGACGTGGTCGCCCGCTTCGAACGTGCACTCGACGGGGCCGAGCTCGTCTCCGATCTCGACTGACTCCTCCGTGGCTACTTCAGGAATGTGGTCCTCCTTTTCGGGCGGCCACCCCCGGGTGGCCGCGGTTTGACTTACGGGTACCGGTCGATCAGATCGACCTCTTGGAGCCGGCGCAGGCCCTCGCGGATCTCGATCGCACGGGCCTCCCCCACTCCTTCGACCGCCTCCAGATCGCTGTCGGTGGCGGCGAGGATGGCGTCGAGGTCGCCGAAGTGGTCGACGACCTTCTGCGCCACCAGGCGGGGAAGCCTCGGCACGCGCGAGAGCGCGCGGAAGCCCCGCGGCGTGACAGGGAAGTCAAGTGTGTTGGTCTTGCGGTCGTAGCCCAGCAGCTCGGCGAGGCGGCCGAAGTCGAGGAGCTCCTGGTGCTCGAGGTGGCTGAGCTCGGAGATCGCCCCCTCGAGCGCGGGCTCTGAGGTCGCCGTCGCGTAGTCGCGCACGAGGGCGGCCCGTTCGGCAATGACGCCGACCACGAGCTCCTCGAGCTGCATCTCGATCAGGCGGCCCTCCGAGCCGAGCTCGATGATCCAGCGCTCGACCTCGGCGGCCATCCGGGTGACGAGCTCGGCCCGCTGGAGCGCGATCAGGACGTCATTGAGCACCGCGTCGCCGGCGAACTCGAGCTGGGTCAGCCGGGCGGACACCTGGTCGAGCCGGGCGCGGTACTTCTCGAGCGTGGCCAGTCCCTGGTTCGCCCTCGAGAGGACCGTCGCAATGTCCTCGAGGATGTACTTGATCCCGCCCGCGTAGAGCGAGACCACATCGCGGCGCTGTGAGATCGCGATCACCAGCGCCTTGGTCTGCTTCGAGACGCGCTCCGCGGTTCGGTGCCGGGTCCCCGTCTCCATCGAGAGGATCGTCGGATCCGGCATCAGCTGTACGTTCGCCCAGCAGATCCGGTTCGCCTCCGGCTCGAGCACGATCGCGCCGTCCATCTTCGCGAGCTGATACAGGAGGGCGGGCGAGTAGTCGACGTCGAGCTTGATCCCGCCCGAGAACAGGAACGAAACGTCCTCCGCCTCCGCGATCAGGATCAGCCCGCCGGTCTGGGCGTGGACGATGTTGTCGATCCCTTCGCGAAGCGGCGTTCCCGGCGCAACCGTGTCCAGCGCGCGGAGCAACCTCGGGTCCTGACGCGCCTCAAGTTCGGTCAGCTCATCACCGCTAGGCAGCGCCATCACCTACCTAGGGTGACAGATGGCCCTGCAAAGCACGCTCAGGCGAATCCCGTGTGGATAGGTCGGAAAGGGCTTTGTCAAGCGGGATCCCGCCCGCCCAGGGTCAGGCGGCGGCGCGCCTGGGCGCTCGGGCGAGCGCAGCGCCCAGCGCCTTGCGCAACGAGGGCTGAGGCGCGAGGCCGGCCATGCGCTCGAGCTCGGGCGGGCCGAGGACGGGGCCGAGGCCGAACTTGAGCGCCTCCGCCAGGCGGCGGTCGGCGTGCCCGACGGTCCGGAGCTCGCCGGTCAGGCCAACCTCGCCGAAGCACGCGAGCGGCTTGCCCTCGGGGTCAGCGAGCGGCTCGCCGCGATGGGCCGAAACGATCGCCAGCGCCACGGCAAGGTCGGCCCCCGGCTCGTCGACCCGGACGCCGCCGGCGACGCTCACGAACACGTCGGCGCTCGCCAGCCCCGGTCCCCCGTGCCGGGCCAGCACGGCGAGGATCATCGCGAGCCGGTTGCGATCGATGCCGTTCGTTACGCGCCGCGGGGGGACGATCTCGGTCGGCGCAACCAGTGCCTGGACCTCGACCAGCAGCGGGCGCGTGCCCTCCATCGAGCAGAGCACGCACGAGCCCGGGGCGCCCGAGGCCTCACCGACGAACCGCGCGGACGGGTCCTCCACCTCCACCAGGCCGCCGCCCTTCATCTCGAAGACCCCGACCTCGCTCGTCGCGCCGAAGCGGTTTTTGAGCGCCCTCAGGGTGCGGAAGCTGCGCTCGCGCTCGCCCTCGAACAGCAGCACGCAGTCGACCAGGTGCTCGAGCACGCGCGGCCCGGCGACGGCCCCCTCCTTGGTCACATGGCCGACGAGGATCACGGCGCACTCGATCCGCTTCGCGACTTCGAGGATCGCGTTCGCAGCCTCACGGACCTGGCCGACCGATCCCGGCGCGCCCGTCATGCCCTCCGCGTTGAGTGTCTGGATCGAGTCGATCACGCAGGCATCCGGCCGTTCGGCCTCCAGGGTCGCGAGCACCGTCTCGAGCGAGGTCTCGGCAACTGCCGGCACGGCAAGTGCCGACTCGCCGAGACGGGCGGCCCGCATCCGCACCTGCGCGGCCGACTCCTCGCCCGAGACGTAGAGCGTGCCGCGCCCCGCCGCGACGAGGTTGCCAAGCGCCATCCCCGTCAGCGTCGATTTCCCGATCCCCGGCGAGCCGCCGAGCAGGACGATCGAGCCCGGGACGAGCCCGCCGCCCAGCACCCGGTCGAGCTCGGCGATGCCGGTCTCCAGCCGCTCGACCGCCGGAGCCGAGACGTCGCGGAGCGCCACGGGCTTCGCGGCCGGGCCCTTCCGCCTGGCCCCGCCGGCCTGCGGCTTCGAGTCGGGCTTCGGGGCCTCGACCAGCGTGTTCCACTCGCCGCAGCCTGCGCACTGGCCCGCCCAGCGCAGGGACTCGTGCCCACAGGAGCTGCAGAAGTAGGAGGTCTTCGGCGCCATCCACTCAATCTAGGCGCCGGGCCCGACGGCTTCGCCCCGCGGATGAACGTTGAGGCTGGCCTACTCGGCCGGAGCGTCTTCCGCGGGCGGCGCGTCCGGGGCCTCGTCGCCGGGCTCGTCCGCCGCGTCGTCGCCGCGGCCGCCGACGCCGGCGGGCTGCTTCTTCCGGGCGGGCTTCTTGCGCGGCTTCACCAGCTTCAGCTTCAGCGGCCGGTCCTCGTCGTCGCCGGTCTCGTCGCGGTCGACGAGCACCGTGGTGCTCGGCACGATCTCGCCGGCGCGCAGCACCTCGTCGGCGAGCGGATCCTCGATGTAGCGCTGGATCGCGCGGCGCAGCGGTCGGGCGCCCATCGCCGGGTCCCAGCCCTTGTCGACGAGGAGCTCCTTGGCGTCGTCGGTGAGCTCGAGCTGGAGCTCGTGCTCCGCGACCTGCGCCTTCACCCGGGTGATCAGCAGGTCGACGATCTCCTTGATCTCCTCGCGCGAGAGCTTGTGGAAGACGATGACCTCGTCGATCCGGTTCAGGAACTCGGGGCGGAAGACCTTCTTGAGGTCGCCCATGATCTTCGACTTCATGTCCTCGTACGAGGTCCCGGCCTCGTCGTCGGTGGCCGAGAAGCCGAACGAGACGTTCCGCGCGATGTCCTGGGCGCCGATGTTCGAGGTCATGATCACGATCGTGTTGCGGAAGTCCACCGTCCGGCCCTGGGCGTCCGTGAGCCGCCCGTCCTCGAGGATCTGAAGCAGGATGTTGAAGACGTCCGGGTGGGCCTTCTCGATCTCGTCGAGCAGGAGCACCGAGTACGGCTTGCGCCGCACAGCCTCGGTGAGCTGGCCGCCCTCGTCGTAGCCGACGTAGCCGGGCGGCGACCCGACCAAGCGCGAGACCGCGTGCTTCTCCATGTACTCGGACATGTCGATCCGCACCATCGATTCCTCGTCGCCGAAGAGGAACTCGGCGAGCGTCCGCGCGAGCTCGGTCTTGCCGACGCCCGAGGGGCCGAGGAAGATGAACGACCCGGCGGGGCGCTTCGGGTCCTTGATGCCGGCGCGCGAGCGGCGGATCGCCTTCGAGACAGCGTCGATCGCGACCTGCTGGCCGATCACGCGCTTGTGGAGCTCCTCCTCCATCCGCAGGAGCTTCTTGGTCTCGGCCTCGGTGAGCTTGAACACCGGGATGCCGGTCCACATCGAGACGATGTCGGCGATCTCCTCCTCGCCGACCTGCGGGCGCTCGCCCTCCTCGGAGGACGACCACTCGTCCTGCATCTCGCGCTTCTTGTTCGTGAGCTGGCGCTCCTGGTCGCGGAGGCTCGCGGCCTTCTCGAACTCCTGCGCCTCGATCGCGGACTCCTTGGCGCGCCGCGTCTCCTCGATCTCCTCCTCGAGGTCGCGGTAGACGGGCGGCGAGGACATCGACTTGATCCGCATCCGCGACGCAGCCTCGTCGATCAGGTCGATCGCCTTGTCGGGCAGGAAGCGGTCGGAGATGTAGCGGTCGGCGAGCTCGGCAGCGGCGGCCAGCGCGTCGTCGGTGATCTCGACGCGGTGGTGGTCCTCGTAACGCTCGCGCAGGCCCTCGAGGATCTTCACCGAGTCGGCGATCGAGGGCTGCTCGACCTTGATCTGCTGGAAGCGCCGCTCGAGCGCGGAGTCGCGCTCCAGGTACTTGCGGTACTCGTCGAGCGTGGTCGCGCCGATCGTCTGCAGCTCGCCGCGGGCGAGCGCCGGCTTCAGGATCGACGCGGCGTCGATAGCGCCCTCGGCGGCGCCGGCGCCGACCAGGTTGTGGAGCTCGTCGATGAACAGCACGATGTCGCCGCGCTGGGTGATCTCCTTCATCACCTTCTTGAGGCGCTCCTCGAACTCGCCGCGGTACTTCGAGCCGGCGACCAGGGCGGCGAGGTCGAGCGTGTAGATCTGCTTGTCCTTGAGGAGCTCGGGGACCTCACCATGGTGGATCCGCGAGGCGAGCCCCTCGACGATCGCGGTCTTGCCCACGCCCGGCTCGCCGAGCAGGACGGGGTTGTTCTTCTGGCGGCGGGAGAGGATCTGCATGATCCGCTCGATCTCGGTCTCACGGCCGATCACCGGGTCGAGCTTGCCGTCGGCGGCGAGCTTGGTCAGGTTGCGGCCGAACTGGTCGAGCAGCTTCGAGGACTTCTTGCCCTCGCCGGAACCGCCCGAGCCCTGGCCCTGGCGGCGCCCGCCCGGGCCGGAGAGCATGCGGATGACCTCGTTGCGGATCTTCTCCGAGTCGGCGTCGAAGTCGAGCAGGATGCGCGCGGCGACGCCTTCGTTCTCGCGCACGAGGCCGAGCAGGATGTGCTCGGTGCCGATGTAGTTGTGGCCAAGCGAGAGCGCCTCGCGCAGCGCCAGCTCGAGGACCTTCTTGGCGCGCGGGGTGAAGGGGATCTGGCCGGAGGTGACCTCCTCACCGGAGCCGACGATGCGGACGACCTGCGCCCGCACGCGCTCGACGGTGATGTCCAGGGACTCGAGGACGCGGGCGGCGAGGCCCTCCTCCTCGCGGAGCAGGCCGAGCAGGATGTGCTCGGTCCCGATGTAGTTGTGCTTGAGCGTCCTCGCCTCTTCCTGCGCGAGGACGACTACCTGCCGGGCCCTCTCTGTGAATCGCTCAAACACCTGTCAACCGCCTCTGCCCTTCCCTACGTACTTTGGTCCTCTTTAGTTCTATCCCCCTCGGGGGACGCGACAGCGCCGGTGGCTCCATCCACTTCTTCGGCCGCTCGTTGCCGCGGGATTAGAACCTCCGGTTTGTCGAACTACAGCGAGTAGCGAGTATATCCGGGGGCATGCGTGGACTCGCCCGCTCCAGGCACGACCGGGACCCCCTCGGCCCGCAAACTGCGCGCTACTCCTCCACACGCACGACGTCGGCCTCGATCTGGCGCTGCCCGAACGAGCCCGGGAACACGGGGCCGGCGGCGCTGAGCGTGTCTCCCGGCCCGGGCAGCGGCCGCGGGCGCAGGCCGGCCGCGACGTCGACGACCGTGATCCCGGGCGCGGTCACGCTGCCGTCGTCGAGCAAGATGAAATGCGCGTCGCCGTCGCCGTCCGAGTCGACTCGCTCGACGTACACGATCGTCCCGGTGGCGCTCTTGCAGTTCGCGGCATCCGCCGGGCAGGCCGCGGGCTCGGGCGGGCCCGAGAGGAGCGCCGCCACGAAGCCGAGCAGCGCCATCAATACTCGCCTACCGGCGGGGCAAACATGCTTTCGCGACCTGCGTCGCTCATGAGGTTCCCCGCATCGCCGGAAACAGCACCACCTCGCGCAGGCTCTTGGCGCCGGTGAGCAGCATCACCAGGCGGTCGATCCCGAGGCCGACGCCGCCGGTCGGGGGCATTCCGGCCTCGAGCGCCCGGATGTAGTTCTCGTCCATCGGCTGCGCCTCCTCGTCCCCGCGGCGAAGCTCCTCGGCCTGCTGCTCGAAGCGCCGGCGCTGCTCATCCGGGTCGTTCAACTCGGTGAATGCGTTCGCGATCTCGAACCCGCCGGCGTATGCCTCCCAGCGCTCCACGAGCTCCTCATCAGTGCGGTGGCGCTTTGCGAACGGCGACATCTCGACCGGATAGTCCGTGACGAAGGTCGGCTGGATCAGCTGCGGCTCGACCTCCTTGGACAGAAGCCCGTCCACGAGCTTGCCCCAGCCCTCCTCGGCGCTCGCCTCCGAGCCCGTCGCCGCCGCGAGCTCCTCGCGCGTAGGGTGCTCGAGCACGTCGACCCCCGTCCTCTCCCTGATCGCCTCGCGCAACGTCACCCGCCGCCAGGGCGGGCTGAGGTCGATCTCGGCGCCGTCGCGCTCGACCTTGATGGTGCCGAGGACAGCCTCCGCGACGTGGGCGACGAGCTGCTCGAGGCGCTCGGCCGCGTCCTCGTAATCCGCGTAGGCCTCGTACCACTCGAGCATCGTGAACTCGGGGTTGTGCTTGAACGAGATGCCCTCGTTGCGGAAGTCCTTGCCCAGCTCGTAGACGCGGTCGATGCCGCCGACGATGCAGCGCTTCAGATAAAGCTCCGTCGCGATCCGCAGGTACAGGTTCCGGTCGAGCGCGTTGTGGTGGGTCACGAACGGGCGTGCCAGGGCGCCGCCGTAGATCGGCTGGAGGACGGGCGTCTCGACCTCAACGAACCCGCGCTCGTCGAGCCAGCGCCGGGTCTCGGCGACCACCCGCGCGCGCGTCAGGAACCGCTCCCGCACCTCCGGGTTCGCAATCAGGTCGAGCTCGCGATGCCGGTAACGGGTGTCGACGTCCTCGAGCCCGTGGAACTTGTCGGGCGGCGGCCGCAGGCTCTTCGCCAGGAGCTCCCACGCGGTGACGCGCAGCGTGAGCTCGCCGCGACGCGACTTGAACGCGGTTCCGTCCACGCCGACGATGTCGCCGAGGTCGAGCGCCACGAGCCCGTCGTGCCGCTCGCCGAGCTCGTCCGCCCGCGACTGGAGCTGGATCCGCCCCGACCCGTCAACGAGGTCCAGGAACGCCGCCTTCCCCATGTCGCGCCGCGCTGCGATCCGCCCTGCGACCCGGTACGAGGCCGTGGTCTCCTCCCCCGCCTCGAGCCCGTCATGCGCCGCCCGGACCTCGGCGATGTCGACGCGGCCGTCGAACTCGTGCGGAAACGGCTCCACGCCCTCCTCGCGGAGCCGCGCGAGCTTCTCGCGCCGCTCGGCGATGATCGCCGGCTCGTCGCGCTCCGGTGTCGGCTCGTCGGGCATCGGCGAGAACCTAGCTGTAAGGTGGGCTCGTGGGGAACGCGCTCCGGTATTCGAGCGTCGTGGCGGCGACTGCGGCAGTCGCGCTCGTGGCATCGTCCGGAGCGAGCGGCGCGATCGTCCAGCGCTCCGACAGCAAGCGGATCAACGACCCACTCGAGGTGGGAACGGCCACCGCGAAGTGCCCCGGCGGATCGCTCGCTGCGGGCGGCGGCTACAAGCTGTCACCCAACAGCGTCGCCGCGACCCGCACCGCGCTCGTGTTCACCTCCCAGAAGAACGGGCAGGACGCCTGGACGGTCAAGGCACAGCTCTCCGAGGGCAGCACCGGATCGGCACGGGTCAAGGCGTTCGCCTACTGCGACACGCGTGGCCGGCCCACCAGCACCGTCGTCAAGGACGGCGCCACCGCGACATCGAACGAAATCAAGGCCGCCGTCGCCCGCTGCCAGGGGAGCAAGAACGCCCAGGCGGGCGGCTTCGAAACCCCGCAGCCGTTCTTCACGGGGGGAAACAACGCCGCGCTGAACGTCGTCTCCGGCTCCACTCCAGCAGGCAAGACGGGCTGGCGAGCACAGGTCACCGCCGGCTTCTCGTTCGCGCCCTTCGTCAGCACGTTCACCGCGTATGCCTATTGCGCGAACGGTGCCCCGCCCGCGAAGCGCACCGGGTCAAAGTCGGTCAAGCCGAACGCGAACAACCCCAGTGAGTTCGGGAAGGGATCCGCCAAGTCGAAGCCCTGTCCGAAGGACGTCGTCGGCGGTGGGTTCAGCCAGAAGCCGATCAACCCCGCTGGCGGCCTCGAGTCGTCGTTCCTGAACGTCCACGCTTCGGCTGCCGCCGGCGAGCGCTGGAAGGCGTCCGCGACCCAGGGCGGGCTCAAGAAGAGCAAGCTCAGGTCGATCGCGCTCTGCGCCTGAGCGCCGGCCGTTAAGCCGTTTCGATCTTCGTGATCTTGAGCTTCTTCTTGGGCCCGCGGGGGACGTCGACGGTGACGACGTCGCCACGCTTGTGGCCGAGGAGCGCCTTGCCGATCGGCGACTCGTTCGAGAGCTTCTGCTCTGCCGGGTTCGCCTCGGCGGGACCGACGATGTGGAACTTCTGCGACTTGTTGGACTTCTGGTCCCTGACGTGGACCAGGACGCCCACCGACACGCTGCCGGTGTCGATGTCCTTCTTGTCGATCACGATCGAGCGCCGGAGCCGCTCCTCGAGCTGAGCGATCCGCTGCTCGAGCAGGGCCTGCTCGTTCTTGGCGTCGTCGTACTCGGAGTTCTCCATGATGTCGCCGAACTCGCGCGCCTCCTTGATGCGCTCGGCGACCTCCCGCCGCTTCACGGTCGAGAGGAGCTCGATGTCCCCCTGAAGCTTGCGCAGGCCTTCCTTGGTGATCGGAATCTCACGAGCCACGTCGCGTCCTACCTCTTCCTCTTCGTCTAGGCACGAACGCCGCCCTGGACGGGCGGCGGCCTCACATCACGAAAACCGCCCGAAATGCATGCGCAAGAGGCACATGAACTCGGGCAGGCGCGGAATTATAGCGATGAGCGTTGGCCGCTAAACGAGGACGGATTGGCGTTGAACCTAGTGAGCGACGTAAGTCGCGAAAGCAGGTTTGCCTCCCTGGTAAGGGCGTGCTTCGAGGGCTGCGAGGAGCACCCGGACATCGTCGAGCGAGGTCGTGCGCTGGTACGCGTCGGCGGCCTCGCCGTGGAGGCCGAGGCGGTCCAGGTACCAGGGATAGAACTTGCGCAGGTTTCGCGCCGCGCGCACCTCGCCCCAGTGCTCCTCCGCCCGGTCGAGCACCCAGCTGAGCTCGGCGATGACCTCGGCCCTCGACGGCTCCTCGCTACGCGTCCCGGTGAGCTCCTCGAAGATCCACGGATACCCAAGGCCGCCCCGGGCGACCATGACCGCGTCGGCGCCCGAGCGCTCGTAGGCCTCCCGCGCCTTGGCGGCATCGCCCAAGCCTCCTGAGATAACAACGGGGCAGTCCAGGCCACGGGCCCGTAGCTCGGCGACGAGCTCACTGGCGAGCTCGTAGTCCGGCGTTCCCTTGTGGTGGACCTCCGCGGGACGAGGGTGGAAGCCGATCGCC
Organism: uncultured bacterium; assembly: GCA_963753385.1. Classification (GTDB taxonomy): domain Bacteria; phylum Actinomycetota; class Thermoleophilia; order Solirubrobacterales; family 70-9; genus JALZKA01. The sequence goes on along the minus strand of CAVWCC010000008.1, from coordinate 315,730 downwards.
GCGACGCCGGCCTCCTCGGCGAGCCGGAGCGCCAGGTCATACCCGACCCGGTCGCCCGAGCGAAGCCCCGAGCGCAGCTTGACTGACACCGGCAACCCGGATCCCTGCCGAGCGGCGAGCGCCACCGCGACGGCCCGGTCCGGATCGTCGAGGAGCGCCGCCCCGGCCCCGGTCTTCAGGACCTTGCGAACCGGGCAGCCCATGTTCAGGTCGATGATGTCCGCCCCGGCCTCCGCGACGGTCGCAGCCGCCGAGCGCATCGGGCCGGGATCGGGCCCGAACAGCTGCATCGAGACCGGATGTTCGTCGGGGTGGATGCGCAGCATCTCGCGGTGCGTTCGCTCGTTGCCGTGGTGGAGCGCGAAGCTGGAGACCATCTCCGACACCGCCATCCCCGCGCCGTGCCGGCGCGCCTGCAGGCGCACGAACCAGTTGCCGATCCCGGCGAGCGGGGCCAGGACCACCCGGTTGGCGATCTCGACCCCGGCAATCTGGAACGGCGTGGTCAGCGGCTGCAACACCGGATCAGCTCCTACCCGAGGGGCAAACACGCTTTCGCGACATAAGTCGCTCATCAACCCATCAAGGGTAGGCCGCTCGCGGCCGGGACGATCGGCCTAGCCGGACCAGCCGCGGCGTCGAACCGAGCGCATGGCGCTGATCGCGGCGTCCGGCGGAGCCGTGGCGCGAGGGATCGAGCGTGAGCCCGCCCACGTGCCGGAAGCCCGATCGCGGGCGTCGAACCGTGCCCGGCCGAAGATCGGCTGGTCGGTGTCGTACTCCTGGCCGCCCCCACGCTTGTCGAGCGCGTAGCGAGAGCTGTCGGGTCGCTCGTACACCGTCAGGTTGCCCCCGTCGCCGAGTACCCGGTCGTCCTGCATCGGGTACTTCTCGAGCTCCGGCATCGCAACCCAGGCTACCGGGCCACCCCCGGCAAGGCGCGCGCCCCTACCGGTTGCGCTCGTCGATCAGCCGCAGGCCCGTCAGCGTGAGCAGGTCGTCGACCTCGTCGATCGTCTCGCAGAACGGGACGATCGCCGCGGCCAGGCCCCCGGTTGCGATGAACGGGACCCCCTCCCCCAGCTCCGCCCTGATCCGCCGGGCGACGCCGTCGATCAGCCCGGCGAAGCCATAGACCACCCCCGACTGGATCGCGCCGCGGGTCGACTTCCCGATCGCCGATTCCGGCTCCGCCAGGTCGATCCGCGGGATGCGCGCGCCGCGCTCGGTCAGCGCTGTCAGCGAGATCTCGACCCCTGGAGCGATCGCCCCGCCCAGGTACTCACCCGCAGCCGACACCGCGTCGAAGTTGATGCCCGTCCCGAAGTCGACCACCACGCACGCGTCGCCGAAGCGCTCGTAGGCGGCGACGGCGTTCACGAGCCGGTCGGCGCCGACCTCGTACGGGTTGTCGATCCGGATCGCCATCCCGGTCTTGATTCCCGGGCCGACCTGAAGGCACCGGCCGCCGCGCAGGTACTTCCTCGTGAGCGCCTCGTACTCGGTCCCGAGCGGCGGCACCACGGACGAGACCACGAGCGACTCGACGCGGCGCAGGTCCATATCGCTGAGCTCGAAGAAGCCGGCGATCCGCGCCGCCATCTCGTCGCCGGTCATCCCCGCCCGGGTCTGGAAGCGCCAGTGCTCGACCAGCTCCGCGCCGTCGAAGGCGCCGAGGTGCGTCTGGGTATTGCCTACGTCGACAGCTAGGAGCACGCAGCAAGTATCGGGGATTAGCCGCCTCAACAACGGCGGTGCTCGGCTTCGCCTCGCTTAGAATGCGACGGTGGCGCGCGCGACCCTCTACGTGATCCCCGGCTCCCATCCGGCGATCGCCGTGGCGCGGATGCTCGACCACAAGGGCATCGACTACAAGCGCGTCGACCTGATGCCTGTGGTCAGCCGCGGAGTGCTGAAGCTGATGCGGTTTCCCGGCATCACGGTCCCATCCCTTCGGATCGACGGGCGCCGGATCACCGGCTCGCGCGAGATCTCGAGGGTGCTGGACGAGATCCAGACGGACCCGCCGCTCTTCCCGGCTGATCCCGCTCAGCGGGTCGCGGTCGAGGACGCGGAGCGCTGGGGCGAGGAGGTCCTCTCCGACGGGACCAGGCGCATCCTCTGGAATGCGATCAGGCGCGACAAGGCGCCCCTTCGCACGTACCTGGACGACGCCCGGATCGGGGTGCCGCACGGGCTCGCGGTCGCCACCGCCGGGCCGATCATCGCGGCCGAGGTGCGCATCAACGACGTCACTGACGACGCGGTTCGCACGGACCTCGCGGCGGTGCCGGGCTGGCTCGACCGGATCGACGGCTGGATTGCCGAAGGCCTGCTCGGCGGCGAACAGCCGAACGCCGCCGACTTCCAGATCGCCGCCGGCGTCGGGCTTGCAATGACGCTCCAGGATCTCCGCCCGGTGATCGCCGCCCGCCCGGCGGGTGAGCACTCGAAGCGCTTCGTCCCGAGCTACCCCGGCGACGTGCCGCCCGTCCTTCCGGCCGAGTGGCTCGAGCCGCTGCGGGCGGCCGCCCCCGCCTGAGCGCTCAGCGCCGGAGCGATCCCGCGCGTTCGACCCGCTGACCCGGGCCCAGGGCGTCGACGCAGTCCGCCAGGCGCGTCCCGTCCGGCAGCGCGACGTCGGGATCGAGCTCGAGCAGCGGCTCGAGGACGAACCGCCGGGTGCTGACCTCGGCGTGGGGCAACACGAGGCGCTCGTTCTCGACCTCGAGGTCCCCGAGGATGAGGACGTCGACGTCGATTGGCCGCGGGCCGTGGCGCGGCCCCCCGAACATCCGTCCGAGCTCCACCTCGACGGCCTTGCATGTTTCGAGCAGGTCGAGCGGCTCCAGCCCGGTCGTGACCCGCGCGACCAGGTTGAGGAAGTCGGGCTGATCGAGGATCTCGCCGACCGGCTCCGTCTCGTAGAGCGAGGAGACGGCTTCCACGTCAACGCCGTGATCGGGGAGCAGCTCCAGCGCGCGCGCCAGGTTGTGCTCGCGGTCCCCGACGTTCGAGCCCAGGCCGAGGTAGCCGGTGCGCTCCGCCAAGTCAGTCCTCCTCGTCTTCGTCGGAGAGGGGCCGCTCGTGCACGACCTCGACCGCGACCTCCTCGATCGAGAGCGGCAGCGGCGGCTCGGGCTTGGCCGCGCGCACGCGCACCTGCTCGCACCCGAAGCGCTCGGCCAGGCGCTCGGCGATGACGTGGGCGACACGCTCAAGCGTCCGGTAGCTGCGCTCGGTCGCCGCGAGCGCGACGATGTCGCAGACCTCGGAGTAGTCGATCGTGTCCTCGATCCGGTCGGTCAGGACTGCGTCGCAGTCGGGCACGTCGAAGGAGACGTCGAGCTCGATGCGCTGGCCGACCTCCTGCTCGGCGTCGGTGACGCCGTGGTGCGTGTAGATCGAGAGCCCGCGCAACTCGACCTCGACGGTCGAGTCGGGGCCGTTGCGCCCGGCCTCCATGTGTTGAACCTAGATGATCAGCCGCCCGCGTCTGCGGTGGCGAAGCGCTCGTCGACCCCCCACACGCGCTGCCCGAGGACGGCCTCGGCGACGGTCAGCGCCTCGCGTACCTCGCGCACGTCGTGGACACGGAACACGTCGGCGCCGTTTACGAGGGCGAGGACGTTGGATGCGATGGTCCCGCCGAGCCGCTCCGTCGCCTCCCGGCCGGTCAGGGTCCCGATGAAGGTCTTGCGCGAGGTTCCGATCAGGAGCGGCCGCCCCAGCGATCGGAGCTCACCGAGCCGCCGCAGCAGCTCGAGGTTGTGTTCGACCGTCTTCCCGAATCCGATGCCCGGGTCGACCCAGATCGCGTCCTCGGCGACGCCGCGGCCGACGGCGAACTCGACCCGGTCGGCCAGGAACGCCTTCACGTCCTCGACGACGTCGCCGTAGGTCGGGTCGTCCTGCATCGTCCGCGGCGTGCCCTGCATGTGCATCAGGACAACGCGGCACCCGCGGTCGGCGCAGACATCGGCAAGGCCCTCGTCCGCGACGAACGCGGTGACGTCGTTGACGATCTCGGCCCCGGCGTCCAGGGCGGCCTCGGCGACCGAGACCTTGGACGTGTCGATCGAGACGCTTGCGCCGCCGGCCGCCAGCGCGCGCACGACGGGCTCGGTTCGCCGCTGTTCCTCGGCGGCGCCGACCGCTGCTGCGCCCGGGCGGGTGGACTCCCCACCGATGTCGAGGATGTCCGCCCCGTCGGCCAGCAGCTCCCGGCCATGCGCGACCGCCGCCTCGCCATCGAGGTAGAGGCCGCCGTCCGAGAACGAATCGGGCGTCACGTTGACGATGCCCATGATGCGCACGAGGCGAGTATTGCGGGATCTAGTCGATCAGCCGGAGCTTGAGAGCCGCGACCTGGCTGCGGGGAATCCCGGGGACCAAATTGAGGCGAGCGGCTGACTCCAGCACCCCGCGGTTGCGAAGCTTGAGGATGCGCCTCGCCTGCGTCACCGAGAGCCCCAACACCCGCAATTCCTCGAAGCTCACCGAGCTCAGCCTCACGGGATCGGCCGCATCGGGTTCGTCGGCTGTGGGTTCCGCCATCGCCGTCCGCACGATCTCTGCGGCCGTCGGATGCTCCAGGCGGTCGGAGCGCTCGTCGAGGGCGGCGATCGCGCGCTCGTACCGTGCACAGGCGCGCTCGAGCTCGAGATCGAGGAGGGTCACCTTCACGAGCCGGTCGGAGACCGGCCGCGCCCGGCGGCGCGGGGCGCGCTTTCCCCCCGGATGCGTCGCTCTGAACAAGGAACGCCCTGGCATGGACTCTCCTCAGATGGGACTTAACCCTTTCCGTCCCGACCGTAGAGCATCCGGAGCGGCCCGGCAATACCCGAAAACCGGCGAGAGTGCCGGCAATACCTGGGATCAGGGTGCGCTAGCTGTCGGCGCGCATCTCGGCCGAGCCGCCGGCGAAGCCGGGGCGCGGCGTGGTGCTCGGGCGCGGCCCCTCGCGGGCGGCCTTCTTCTCGGCCTCGGGCGGCGCCTCGGGCGCCTCGGCCTCGTCGGCCGCCTCGTCCTCGGCGCCGAAGACCTCCTCCTCGGACTTGCCCTCGAGCAGGGCGGCAAACGCCTTGGCGTCGATCGTCTCACGCTCGAGGAGGATCTTCGAGATCCGGTCGAGGTGCTCGCGGTTGTCGGTGAGGATGTCCTTGGCGGTCTGGTGGGCCTCCTCGACGATGCGGCGGATCTCGTCGTCGATCTCACGGGCGATCTCGTCCGAGTAGTCGGGCTCGGCGGAGAACTCGCGGCCCAGGAACGGCATGCCCCGGTCGTGCCCGAAAACGCGCGGGCCGAGGCGCTCGGACATGCCGAAGCGCATGACCATCTGCTTCGCGGTCGCGGTCACCTTCTCGAGGTCGTTGGAGGCGCCGGTGGTGATCTCGCCGAACACGATCTCCTCCGCGGCGCGGCCGCCGAGCGTCATCGCCATCGTGTCGCCGAGCTCAGCGCGCGTGGTCAGGAACTTGTCCTCGCCCGGAAGCGAGATCGTGTAGCCCAGCGCCTGCCCGCGGCCGATGATCGAGACCTTGTGGACCGGGTCGCAGTTCGGCAGCTTCTGGCCGACGATCGCGTGGCCCATCTCGTGGAAGGCGGTGACGAGGCGCTCCTTCTCCGACATGACCCGGGTCTTCTTCTCGGGGCCGGCGATCACGCGCATGATCCCCTCCTCGAGCTCCAGCATCGAGATCTCGCGCTTGCCGGAGCGCGCGGTGAGCAGCGCCGCCTCGTTGATCAGGTTGGCGAGGTCGGCACCGGTGAACCCAGGCGTCTGCCCGGCCAGGGTGTCCAGGTCGATCTCCTTCGCGAGCGGCTTGCCGCGCGTGTGGACCTCGAGGATCTGCTTGCGGCCCTTGCGGTCGGGACGATCGACGACGATCTGGCGGTCGAAGCGCCCGGGGCGGAGCAGCGCCGGGTCGAGGATGTCCGGCCGGTTCGTGGCGGCGATGAGGATGATGTTGTCCTTCATCTCGAAGCCGTCCATCTCGACGAGCAGCTGGTTCAGGGTCTGCTCGCGCTCGTCGTGGCCGCCGCCCATGCCGGCGCCGCGGTGGCGGCCGACCGCGTCGATCTCGTCCATGAAGATGATGCAGGGGGAGTTCTGCTTCGCCTGCTCGAAGAGGTCGCGGACGCGGCTGGCACCGACGCCGACGAACATCTCGACGAAGTCCGAGCCCGAGATCGAGAAGAAGGGCACGCCGGCCTCGCCGGCGACGGCGCGAGCGAGCAGGGTCTTACCCGTGCCGGGCGGCCCGTAGAGCAGGACGCCCTTCGGGATCCGGGCGCCGAGCGCCTGGAACTTCTTCGGGTTCTCGAGGAACTCCTTGATCTCGTGCAGCTCCTGCACGGCCTCGTCGACCCCGGCCACGTCCCGGAAGGTGATCTTCGGGGCGTCCACGGACATCCGCTTGGCCTTCGACTTGCCGAAGCTCATGACGCGCGAGCCGCCGCCCTGCATCTGGTTCATCAGGAAGATCCAGAACCCGAAGAACAGGAGGAACGGCAGGATGTAGGTCAGGAGGTTGAGGATGCTCGAGCCGCCGGTGCCCTTGATCGTGAACTCGATGTCCTTCTGCTCGAGCGTGTTGACAAGCGTGGCCTCCTGCTCCGGGAGGTAGCCGGTCGTGTACTCGGTGCCGTTCTCCTCGCTGACCTTGAGCGTCTGGTTCTTCTGCTCGAACTCGACCTTGGCGATGGAGTCCGGCTGGCTCATCGACCTGAGCGAGGAACTCGTTGGTGGTCGGCGTGTCGGCCTCGTCGTTCGTGTTGACGAGGCGGCTCACGAAGAACGCGAGCACGAGGACGATCAGGATTGGGAACGCAGCGCTGCGGAAGAAGCGTCTCACTGGGCGCTCCTAGGGCCGCGGTCCGCGGAGGCGGGCCGGGCGCGCAAAACCGTGTCGAAAGTCGCCATTTGAGAGGGATTCGTTGGCCCGCATCCGGTTGGATCAGCGTACCAGTCGTGCCTAGCCGCCCTGATCCTTCAACGCCGCGACGTACGCGAGGTTGCGGTAGCGCTGACCGTGGTCGAGGCCGTAACCGATCGCGAACCGGTTCGGGATCTCGAACCCCACGTAGCGGATCGGAAGGTCAACGCGCCGGCGCTCAGGCTTCGTGAGCAGCGCGCAGACCTCGAGCGTATTCGGGTTCCGTGCCCGCAGGTTCTTCATCAGGTAGTGCAGCGTGAGGCCCGAATCGATGATGTCCTCGACGATCAGGACGTCGCGGCCCTCGATCGGCGCGTCGAGGTCCTTGAGGATGCGGACGACGCCCGAGGAGTCGGTCTCGGACCCGTAGCTCGAGACGGCCATGAAGTCGATCTCGCACGGAACCGTGAGATGGCGCATCAGGTCGGCGAGGAACAGCACCGCGCCCTTCAGCACCCCGACCATGACGAGGTCGCGGCCGTCGTAGTCGCGGCTGATCTCGGCCCCCAGCTCACCGATCCGCCGCTGCAGGTCCTCGCTGGAGACGAGGGTCTCCCCGATCGCGGGGTCGTTCACCAGCGGGAGACTAGAGGGGTCGCGCGGTCAATACGGCGGCGGCGCTCGTTTCCGGCGTCAGCCGGAACTCGTCGGAGACGGCGACCCCGGCGACCCACGCGACGCGGCCGTCGGCGAGCACGACCGGCAGGCGCCCGCGCTGGGAGCGCGGGATCCGCCGGTCGGTGAAGAGGTCGCCGAGCGTCTTCGAGCCCGCCATGCCGAGGGGCCGGATGCGGTCGCCCTCGCGCCAGGTGCGCACCTCGAGCGGCCCGTGTAGCGACGCGCAGTCGAGGGTCGCCAGCTCGGGGCCCGCGGGCTGCACCGGCGCCGGGTGAAGCTCGGCGCGGACCTCCCACTCGCCCATTCGGCAGCGGCCGGGAAGGGTGAGCGCCACGGCCTCCGGCACCGGCGCCGCATCCAGCTCGTGCAGGGCCGCGAACGCCACCCGGCCGGATTCGCAGTTCGCGCTGACGCCGCCGCCGATCTGGATCTCGCCACCCTCGGGCTCGGACGCGAGCCTGGCGATCTCGGCGGCGCGTCCGCGGCCCAGCGGGATCTGGCGGCCCGCGGCCCGCTCGGCAAGAGCCCGCAGCGCCAGGCGCTGTAACGCCGGCTCCCAGCCCATAAGGGCGGTCGCGTCGATGCTGGTGGCCGCCGCGCCGGCCCCGGCGGACTCGAGCGCCTCGAGCGCGACGCGCTCCAGGAGCGACGCCTCCTCGGACAGCTCGGCCCGGGTCTCGGCGATGTTCCGCTCGGCCTCGGAGCTGAGCTCTGCCAGCGCCGGCAGCACGTCGGCCCGGATTCGGTTGCGCGCGAAGCTGCGGTCGAGGTTCGACTCGTCATCGCAGAACGGGAGGCCCGCCGCGACCGCCAGAGCGCGGGTCTGCTCGCGCGAGAGCCCCAGCAGCGGCCGCACGACCCGTCCCGAACGGGGGCCGAGCCCGAGGAGCGCGCGGCTGCCCGGCGATGCGGCGAGCCGGTAGACCACGGTCTCGGCGACGTCCGAGCGGGTGTGCCCGGTGGCGATCCAACTCGCACCGGTGCGAACCCGCAGGCGCTCGGCCGCCATGTACCGCGCGGCGCGCGCGGCCGCCTGGACGTTTCCGGGACCGAGGTCGCCGGCCCCGAGCCGGTCCACGTGCAGGTCGATACGCAGCGCGCCGCAGAGCTCGCGCACGATGCGCTCGTCGGAATCGGCCGCGTCCCGAAGTCCGTAGTTGAGGTGCAGCGCGTGGACCTTCTCCGCGCCGAGCAGCCCGACGAGCGCGGCTGCGGCGCAGGCCGAGTCCGGCCCGCCGGAGACCATGACCACCCCATCCGAGCCGCGGTCGATCAGACCGCTCTCGACCGCGACCTGCACCAGAGTCTCCTGGGCCTCAGACCGCCCCACAAAACGATCGTACGCCGCGCGCAGGTCAACTCCTCCCGCGCGAGGTTCACGTTTACGCAGAATCCGGGTTCCGCGCGCGCACGATGAAGAGATCCACCGGCTCCGGGAACCCCTTCAGCCCAACCTTGCCGATCGGGTCGAACTCCAGGTACTCCGAGCCGCCGATCGCGTCGGCGACCGGCTTCGTCACGAGGGTCTCGCCGCCGAGCGCGCGGGCGACCACCCGGTGGGTGAGGTTCACGTCGCCGCCGAAGTAGTCGCCGTCGCGGTAGACGGCCCGCCCGTAGTGGATGCCGACCCGGGGCTGCGGACGCTCGCCGAACAGCGCGAGGAAGCCGACGGCCCACTCGGTCAGTGACACGGGGTCGGGCGAGACGATCATGACCTCGTCTCCGATCGTCTTCACGATCAGGGCCTCGTTCGGAAGCGTCGCCTCGACCGTCTCGACGAACCGCTCGACCAGGTCCAGGGCCTCCTCGTCTCCCTCCTCCTCGGTGTACCGGGTGAAGCCGGTCAGGTCGACGAAGCAGAACGCCATCTGGACCCGGCCGAGCTGCCGAGCGCCGACCAGCTCCGTCTCCATGTGCCCGACCACGTCCTGCTCGGTGTAGAAGCGCAGGTAGCGGTTGTGGATGTAGTCCATCACCGGCGCGGCCATCGGGAAGAGGTCGCTGGCGAGGCCCTCCATCTCCTCCGCCATCTGGATCGCGTCGACGCCCTCGCGGATCATCGGCTCGTGGACGTAGAGGTGGAAGAGGCGGACCTCCGCCTCGGCGATCTTGCGGATTGACTGCGCGTAGACCCGGATGAGCTGGAGGAGGGCAACGAGCGGGAACCCGGCCTCGAGGACGGCGGCGACGCGCTTCATCGCCTCGACGTCCTCCTCGGTCAGCGTGCCCTCGAGCGCCGTCGGTGTCCCGAGCAGCCCCATGATCCGCTCGATCAGCTCGGGCTCGAGGCCCGAGATCTCGGCCGCCTGCTCGCGCGTGTAGACGCGGTCCGAGCCTTCGATCAGATCCTCGACGTAGCCGAACGCGAGACGCCCGTCGCGTGCCGCCTGGCGCAGGTCGTTCAGCGAATGCCCACGCTCGCGCATCCGGGCGATCACCCGGGCCTGAGCGGCGACGACCCGGGTCCAGCGCCCGTCCCGGAGCGGCAGGATGCGCGTTCGCGCCCATCGCTGCAGGGTCGAGGGCGACACCCCGGAGATCCGCGCCGCCTCGCTGAGTGAGATCTCCTCGTCGGCCACCGCGAGATCCTCTCACTGCCGGCCCGGTGAGTGTGTGACCGTCCGGTCGAGACCCGGAGATAAAGGACGACGGGGTCGCAATGCCCCGTCGTCCGCGGGCTCTCCGGCCCGCTGGGTCGGCCTGCGGCGCTCGGCGGAGCGCCTTGCGGGTTTTCGCGTCCCACCCCAGTCGCCTAAGGGCGGGAGGCGGCTGGCCCACTGCGGCCTTTTGCCTATCTCTCACGACCCAGGCTACGCCCGCCGGGGGCCCCAGTCAATGCCGATTGCTGAAGGACGGTCAGTGATCAGGTGAGGCCATGTGCGATCAGGTGAGCGCCATGTGCGGGAAGCGCTCGCGGACCGACCGCCGGTACGGCTCGACGACGAGCCGCATCGCCGGCAGGTAGAGCAGCGCGACGCGCGAGTCGCCGGAGGTGCGCACCTTGCCCCTGGCGATCGCAATCGCGAGGCTCTCCTGTCCCTGGAGGTACGCGTTGGCGGTCGCCGAGTCCATCCTCAGGACGAGCTTGGCGGGCTCGCCGGCGTCGTCGAAGCTCCAGCGCAGATGGTGGTCGCCCTCCTCGCTGGCGGCAACCCGCAGGACGAGATCGAGATCGGTCAGCTCGATGCGCAGGGAGAGACCGGCCGCGCGCAGGAGCGGCCCCGAGCGCTCGTCACCGTCCAGCTCGCGAAGGGCGCGATCCAGCACCTCGCGAAACTCGTTCGCCTCCAGAGCCTTCGCCTTCTTGGCAGCAGCCATCTCCCGAGCTGGACTCTATTGCCACAAGCGAGGCGGATGCACGGCAGCTCGTCTAGATAAACGCCGACCCCCGCTTCACCAGGTTCTCGTAGAGGCTCGACTGGATCGTCTCGCGGACGCGCTCGGAGAGGTCGAAGACCGTGGCGCGGTCCTCGGCCGCCTCCGGCGGGTACTCGGACAGGTCGATCTGCTCGCCGAACTCGATCCGCCACCTCGAGGGCAGCGGGATCAGGCCGAGCGGGCCGAGCAGCGGGAACGTCGGGGTGATCGGAAAGAACGGCGCCCCGATCGCGCGTGCCACCGCCGGGGCGTCGCCGATCTTCGGATAGATCTCCTCGGAGCCGACGACCGCGACCGGCACGATCGGCGAGCCGGTCCGCAGCGCGGTCTCGACGAATCCGCCGCGCCCGAAGCGCTGCAGCCGGTAGCGCTCGCGGAACGGCTTGCCCGTCCCCTTCACGCCCTCGGGGAACACCATCACCAGCTCATCGCGCTCGAGCAGCGCCCGCGCGTTGTGGGGGCTCGCCGGGATGCCTCCGACCCGCCGCATGAACGTCGAGAGGAACGGCAGAACGAACGCCCAGTCGAGCACCATGAACCGCGGCCAGCGCGGGAGCGGGTGCTCCTTCATCAGCGCCAGGGTCATCATCGACGCGTCGAACGGAAACAGCGACCCAGCGTGGTTCGCGACCAGGAGCGCCCGCCCGTGGGCCGGCACGTTGGCGACGCCCTCGGCCTCGACCCGCCACCAGACCTCGTAAAGGAACTGGAAGATCGGGAAGACCGCTTCGGCGAAATCCTCGTCGAAACCCCACTGGTCCTCCCGGTACTCGCCCCGAAGGCGGCGAAGGAGGCGCTCGATCGTGCTGCGGACCGCAGCAGGAAGGTCCGCCGCCGCCTGTTGCGCAGCGGCGAGCGGGTCGAGCCCGCCCTCCACCCCGGTGCGGACCTGCCGGAGGAAGTCGACGAGCGCGTCGCTCTGCACCGGCGACGGCGGGCTCCCAAGACGACCGGCGGGCTGCGACGGCTCGCTCATACCAGCCGCGGCATGATCCGCCGCGAGTCGGTCTTCGCGATGAAGTCGCGCACCGCCTCGAGCGCGTCGTAGCGTGGGCCGTAGCCGAGCTCCTCGAGCATCCGGCGATTGTCGACCCCGCGGCCGAAGCGGAGCAGCCGGATCGCGTCCCCGAACAACGGCCCGACGCCGAGCCTGCCGCCCAAGCGCTCGAGCGCCGGCCCGAACAGCGGGTGCGGGACCGGCACCGAGGGGCGCCGCGCGAGGCGCAGGATGCGGCTCAGCGAGATCGCTCCCGACGGCCCCACGTTCACCGCGCCGCGGACATCGCTCCACACCGCCGCCTCGAGCGCCCCGGTCGCATCGTCGGCGTGAACGAACTGCAGTCGCGGGTCGTACCCGAGCTGGGTCGGAACGACCGGGAGGCTTAGGTAGCGGACCAGCGGTGCATCGAGGCCCGCGCCGAGCTCCGGCTGATGGCGGAGCGTGCAGCACGCGATGCCGGGGTGGCGCCGCGCGAAGTTGTCGAAGTACCCCTCGAGCTCCGAGACGTCGCGCTGGAACCTCGTCCGCAGCGGAAGCCTCCGGGCCAGGTCCTCGGTGAAGAGCAGTGGCATCTGTCCCTCGCACCCGTAGATCGCGGCCGAGCCTCGCACCACGACCCGCTCGAGCGTTGGGGTCCGCTCGCAGGCCGTAAGGAGCTGCAGCGTGCCGATCACGTTGATGTCGTGGAGCGCGCGGGCGGGCTTGTCCGGCTGCGGGTACCAGAGGATGCCGCAGTGCACGACCGTGTCCGCCTCCGTCACCGGCAGGAGCCGCGAGATCATGGCGCTGCGGATGTCGGCCTCGATGAAGTCCGTCCGCTCGAGGTCCGCTTCCGGGGGCCGGGTGTCGATGCCGGCGAGGTAGCCGACCCGCGGGTCCCGATCGAGACGGCGCGCCAGCTCGGCGCCCCAATGGGTCGAGATCCCGGTGATCACGATCCGCCGGCCTCCCATCAGATAAGTCCCCTACCGGGGAGGGCAATGTCCGTTTCGCGACTTACGTCGCTCATCTGATCTATTCCTCAGCTTGAGGTTTAGGCTTGTCCCCGGGATCATTGCCGGGGCCCGTGCGACGGAGCAGTTCCTCGATCGAGGCCATCCGCCGCTCGAGTGTCTCCAGCTGCCGCGCGAGCTCGGCCTGTGCCTCCTGGCCCCGGCGGCTCAGCTCCTGGCCGCGCTTGGCGATCTCCGCCCCCGCCTCCTGGCCACGGCGCGTGATCTCCTCCCGGGCCTCCTGCCCACGCCGCACCACCTCGTCGACCAGCTCACCGGCCCGTTCCGGCGTCAGGCCAACGGCCGGCGCGGTCGCCGCGAGTGTGCGCTCGATCGCGGCCCGCAGCGCCTCGGCGACGCCGTTGTCCTCGTCGGCCTTTCCGGGACCTTCGGCCATGTCGAGAGCTTATTGTCACCCGGGATGCGCCATCTGCGCCCGACCGCCCCGATCGCCCCCGACGCCCTGCTTCCCGGCGACCCGAAGCGCGCGATGGAGCTGGCAACGGCCCTGGCCGGCAAGCCCGTAATGAGCAATCTGAGCCGTGGCCTGTGGGGCTACCACTCGAGCGTCGGCGGGCGCGAGCTGACCGTGCAGTCGACCGGGATCGGCGGCGCCAGCGCCGCGATCGTGCTCACGGAACTGGCCGAACTCGGCGTGCGACGCGCGATCCGGGTGGGCACCTGCGTGGCCCTCGACCCCGGCTTGGATCCGGGCGCCGAGGTCATCGTCGAGGGCGCGCTGGCCGGGGATGGCGTGGGCTCTGCGCTCGAGCCGTCCGGCCCGATCCGGCCGGATCCGAGGCTGACCGCGACGCTGGCCCGGGCCGCGCCCACCGCCCGGGCGATGCTGGTCGCCTCGACCGACCTGTACTACGACCCCGGTTCGGAGCGTCGGCACGGCTGGCGCCGGGCCGGAGCCGCTGCCGTCGACCTGACGACCGCCGCCCTCCTCGCCGTCGGGCACCGGAGCGGAGTCGCCTGTGCGAGCGCGCTCGTCGTCGCCGAGTCGGCGGGCGGCGCGCGGCTCGACGATGACGCGCTCGACGCCGCGGCGCTCGGGCTCGGCAGGCGGGCGTGGGAGGCGCTCGCCCGAGTTCAGGCGGCGTCGCCGGCGCTGCCGTGAGTCCCGGCATCGCGGCGCAGGGCAGCGACGTCGCGAGCGAGGTCATCGAGCTGATCCTCGATCGCCTCCAGGCGCGCCGAGAATGAGCGCAGGCGCTGCTCCAGGCGCTCGACATCCGCGCCGGCTGCGAGGTTGAGCGCGCCGATCGCCTGACGCTGCGCGGACGCGGCGCGCTCACCAGCTCCGAGCGCACGGGCCAGCGCGCCGCTGAACATGGGGTTATCGACCAGCGCCTGGGCCAGCTCGCCCAGGGCCTCCTCCCCCCGCGCCCGCAGGCTCTGGGTATCCGCCTGCTCAGGCACTGGCGCCTAACCGCCTCGCTGCTCCGGAAAGGCCCATACCGCGCCCAGGGTAACGGAGGCCGAATCGGGGGTATCCGCTTCAGGCGCGGTGCGTGCCTGCCGATGGAGACCGAGTCGGACCCAAGCGCGAAGCTACACGCAATGCCCCAAACCTCAGCTACATTTCACCCCACGGTTGGTCGTTGCAATGCGCTGGGCGAACAAGTAGCGTCCTCCGTGCCCGGGTGCAGGTTCAGGCAAGGAGTCAGCCTGCTTAGCGGGTGGAGCACCGGATCCGGGATCGAACAGGGATGAAGAGGCAACTTCAAGTAGTCGTCGCGCTCGCGGTTCTCGGCACGTCGATTGCCGCTGCAAATGCTGCGGCCGGCGGCATCAACCTCGGCGTCGGCGGCTCCAACGTCACGATCGACCTGCCGGACGGCGCGGGCCTCGGCGACCTCTGCCAACAGCTGATTGGCCAGGGTGCCAGCGTCGGCACGCTGCTCGAGGCGGGATGCGACGTCCCCGAGACCCCGGGAGGTGACACGGGCGGTGGTGACCCGAGCGGCGACCCCGGCACCGGCACCGATCCGGTGGTGCCGCCCGGCACGGTCCCCGGGACCGATCCCGGCGGCACTCCCGGCGGCGATGAGCCCGGCGCCGGCGGCGACCCCGGCAGCGGCGTCCCCGGCGAGGGCGGCCAGGGCGGCGGCCGCGGCGAGGGCCAGGTCAAGGCCGGGGACAAGGACAAGAACGGAATGAAGGACGACCGCGAGCCGATGGAGCCCCCGCCTCCTCGCGAGCCCGACGGTACGCCGACCAACGCCAACCCGACGGTGACCGTGGCCGACTTCGGCCCCGCCCCGATCGGCGTCCCGAACTTCGTGATCGACTCCTTCTCGATCCCGCCGTTCCTGCTCCCGATCTATCAGGCCTGCGGTACCGAGTACGGCATCCCGTGGGAGGTACTGGCGTCCATCAACCGGATCGAGACGGCGTTCGGCACCAACCTGAACGTGTCGTCCGCCGGCGCCCTCGGCTGGATGCAGTTCATCCCCTCGTCCTGGGAGGCATACGGAGTCGACGCCAACAACGACGGGCGCAAGGACCCCTACAACCCGGTCGACGCGATCTGCGCCGCCGCCAACTACCTCAAGGCGGCGGGCGGCGAGGAGGATCTCTCCCGAGCGATCTTCGCCTACAACCACGCCGACTGGTACGTCGACGAGGTCCTGCTGTATGCCCGCCAGTACGGCCGGATCCCAGATGACCTGGTCGGCAGCCTGACCGGCCTCACCGAGGGCGCGCGCTTCCCGGTCGCCGCCCACGCGCGGTACGCCGACGACATCTCCGAGCGCGAGGCCGCCGAGCGGGCGAAGCCCAAGAAGGGCGTCGCCGGCAACGCCGCCGATGTCTTCTCAGCCTCACCCACACGTCGAGGGATCAATATCTACTCCCGCGAGGGCGCCCCGGTCGTCGCTGTGAACGACGGCGTGGTCAAGAAGATCGACCGCTCGAAGAAGCTCGGTCGTTACCTGATCCTCGAGGACGCCTACGGCAACCGCTTCACGTACGCCCAGCTCGGCTCGGTCGCCGAGGTCTACCCCGTGCCGAAGCGCCAGCGCCTCTCGGCTGAAGACTTCAAGCTCGTCTCCCCCGACCCGGACGGCAAGCCCACCGAGGCCGCCAGTGCCGGCAACAACAAGGAGAAGGAGAAGGCGGAGGCTTCCCGTCCCGCGGCCGACGCCCCGGCGAACACCGAGGACGCCCGCGAGCGCCTCTACGCGTTCCCCGAGCGCGACGCCAACCTCGGCCGCGCCGACCTGACCGGCCAGCTCGACGAGCTCCTCGCCCGCCGCTTCCCCGGCTACGACAGCTTCAAGGCCGCGTTCTCGGGCATCCTCAAGTTCGACCGCGAGACGATGGAGATGGAGGCGCTCCACGAGGGCTCCAAGGTCGTGGCCGGAACCGTGCTCGGCCGCGTCGGCAAGACCGACGAGCTGGCGTCGCACCTGCACTTCGCGATCAGGCCGACGGGCCGCGGCGCCCCGAAGATCGACCCGAAGCCGATCCTCGATGGTTGGAAGCTGCTCGAGGCGACCGCGATCTATCGCGCCGCCGGCAAGAACCCGTTCGCGGGCTCCGGCGCATCGGTCGGCCAGATCCTCCTGATGTCCAAGGAGCAGCTGATCCGCCGGACGCTCGCCGACCCGCGCCTCGAGATCTACTCCTGCGGACGCGAGGACATCCAGACCGGCCAGATCGACCGCCGGGTGATGGCGCTCCTCGAGTACCTCACCGAGCGGGGCTACCGCCTGACGATCACGTCGCTCAGGTGCGGCCACTCGTTCTACACGACGTCCGGTGGGGTCTCGCACCACTCCTCGGGCAACGCCGTCGACATCGCCCAGATCAACGGCCTGCCGGTGCTCGGCAACCAGGGCGCCGGCTCGATCACCGAGGCGCTGGTCAAGGACGTGCTCGCGCTCCAGGGGACCATGACCCCGGATCAGGTGATCTCGCTGATGAACTTTGGCGGCCCCAGCTTCGCGATGGGCGACCACGCCGACCACGTCCACGTCGGCTTCCAGCCACAGTACGGCCCCGGATCGTCGACCGAGAAGCAGTTCCTCGAGATCCTGAAGCCCGACCAGTGGGAGCGCCTGATCGACCGGATCGCGGACATCGACAACCCGGAGGTCCCGACCTCCCCGTCGCGCTACTCGATCCCGACCAAGAACAAGAAGAAGTCGGGCAAGAAGCACCGCGCTTCCGGCGCGCACGTCGGCGAGTAGCTAGCGCGGCCCGGCCCTGAGCTTCCCCTTCGTTCAGTTCGAGTTCGCCGGCTCGTTCGGGATCGACGACGGCCGCTACCCCGTGCGCCCGCCGGGCGACCCGGGCTCGACCGAGGCGGTCCTCGTTGCCCGGACCTTCGGCGCCCCGGAGCCGTCGCGGCGGCTGCGGCGCAGGCCAAAGACGCGGCCCGCCGACCCCGACAAGGCGCCGAGCGTCCCGCTCACCGAGCTGACCGTGATCGAGACGGAGGCGATCGAAGGCGACGGGCGGCAGTGGCTCGATGCGCTGCGCGACGACGCCGAGCGCCGCGATCAGGTGATCGCGCAGGCCCTGGCGCACGCGGCACGCGCCTTGGCGGCCCGGCGCCTTGCGACCGCCGACGCCGCGATCCCTGACCCCAACCTCGACGCGGCGATCGCCGTCCGGGTGGGCTACGGCGACGGCGATTCCCTGGTGGACGGACGCTACGAGGCCGCGCTCGACGTGCCGCGCGAGGCCGGCCGCAAGAGCCGCGCGAGCGCGCTCCGCCCACAGGAGCGGATGGCGGCCCTGCTCGGCGGCCGCGAGCGGGCCCTGGTCTGCGAGGAGCTTGTCCTGCGTGCGCGGTCCGACCTCGACGCCGGCCGGGTGCGCGAGGCGACGATGCAGCTCCGGGTCGGCCTCGAGGCCATGCTGGCCGAGCGCGACCGCCTCGCGCAGCCCGGGCAGGACCCTGACCTCGCCGACCTCGACGGGCGCCGCCAGGCCACCGGCCAGGCGGCGAACGAGGCGCTACGCGGCGAGCTGTCGGTGGAGCGCGGCACCGAGGTCAGCGCGACGATCGCGATCTGCGAGCGCGTCCTGCGCCGCCGCGCGGCGCACGGGGGAAGCAGCTAGAGCGCCGCCAGCACCGCGCCGAGCTCGTCGACGACGTCGCCCTCGAGCTTCACGGCCGCGTCCCGGTCGTACGGGGTCGGGCCCTGGGTCACGATCGCCAGGCGCGCGCCGCGGTTGAGCGCGACCGACGGAAGCCCCGCGACGGGATACACCTCGAGCGAGGAGCCGATGCAGATCAGCAGGTCGCAGTTTTCGCAGAGTCCCTGCGCCTCGTCCATGGGCCCCTCCGGTAGGAACTCGCCGAAGAGGACGACGTCGGGCTTCACCTTGCCCATGCAGCCGCAGGTCGCGATGCCGTCGTCGTCGAACAGGGCCTCGACAGCATCGAGCCCGTAGCTCGTGCCGCAGGTGGTGCAGCTCGAGGACTGGATCGACCCGTGGACCTCGATAACGCGGGTCGCGCCGGCCCGCTGATGCAGGCGATCGATGTTCTGCGTGATCACCGCGTCGAGGAGCCCGCGCGACTCGAGCTCTGCCAGCGTCGCGTGCGCCTGGTTCGGCTGCTTTGCGCCGAGCTCCGCGAACCGGGGGCGGTAGAAGCTCCAGAAGCGCGCGGTGTCGCGGTGGAACGCGTCGATGTGCGCGACCTCCATCGGATCGACGTTCTCCCAGAGGCCGCTGCCGGGGGTGCGGAAGTCCGGGATCCCGGAAGGAACTGAGATCCCGGCGCCGGTCAGGGCGACGACCCGCTCCGACTCAGAGATCAGTTCCGCAAGCCGCTCCGCATCCCCGGTCTGCGTGCTGCGTGCTGCGTGCTGCGTGCTCACTGCCCCTTCCACCGCGCCTTGCGCTTACCGAGGAACGCCGCGATCCCCTCCTTCGCGTCGGCCGACAGGAACGCCTTCGCGAAGCCGGCCTTCTCGGCCTCGATGCCCTCGTCGAGGTCGCCCTTGTGCGAGACGCGCTTCACCTGCTCGACCGCGATCGGGGCCTGGCCGGCGAGCTTCCGCGCCCAGCCGAGCGCGGTCTCGAACAGCTCGTGGTCGGGCACGACCCGGTTGACCAGGCCCGCGTCGAAGGCGTCCGCCGCCGTGATCGCGTCGCCGATCAGGTTCATCTCGAGCGCCTTGTGCGGGCCCACCAGCCGGGGCAGGCGCTGGGTCCCGCCGAAGCCCGGGATGATCCCGAGCTTGATCTCGGGCTGCCCGAAGATCGCCGACTGCGCTGCGATCCGGAAGTCGCATGCCATCGCCAGCTCGCAGCCTCCGCCGAACGCGATCGAGTTGACGGCGACGACGGTCGTGACCCGGGCCTGGCCGAAATCGCGGAGCAGCGCGTGCCCAGAGTCGATCAGCTCGCCCCCGCTCGACTCGTCCATCTGGGTGAACGCCTTGATGTCGGCGCCGGCCGAGAAGACGACCGGGATCGACGAGGCAATCAGCATCGCGCCGATCTCGTCGTTCGCCTTGACCTTCTCCCACACCGTTCCGAGGTCCCGGATGACCTGCGGCGAAACCGCGTTCATCGGCGCGTTCGCGAGCCATGCGATCGCCACGTCGCCGCGCGTCTCGAGCTTGACGGTCTCGGTCTGATCGCCCTCGTCGGCCTGCGGGTAGGCGTAGAAGCCCTGGCCGCTCTTCTGGCCGAGCCGGCCCTGGGCGACGAGCCGCTTGAGGGTCACCGGCGCGGCGAACCGCTCACCGTGCTCGGCCTCGGCGGCGTCGAGCTTCTCGAGGACCGTGTCGAGCCCAAGGAGATCCGCCTTCAAGAACGGCGGGAAGATTCCGCGGCGAGGGTCCATGCCCGCGCCCGCCATCATCCCGAGGTCGATCTCGCGGACCGTGCAGACGTCCTCCTCGAGCACGGCGCAGGACTCGACCAGCGCCTTCAGCGACATCAGCTCCGCCAGCGCCTCGCCGTCGGGCGCGGCGTCCCCCTCGATCTGCGGCTCCCCGTTCTCGTAGAAGCCGGAGCCGCCGCTCTTGGCGCCGAGCTTGCCCTCGGCGACCAGCCTCTTCATGCCCTGGTGGACGTAGAAGCTGTCCCCGTACGACTCGTTGAGGTGCTCGGCGACGTGCAGGACGGTGTCCAGTCCGAGCAGGTCGACGAGGAAGAACGGTCCCATGGGCGCCACGTTCTGGGCTCCCACGAGCTCGTCGATCTGCTTGATCGAGAGACCCTGCTCCTCCTGCGCCCTCCAGATCTCGCCGACGGCCGAGTTGAGAATGCGGTTGACGACGAAACCCGGCACCTCCTCGCACACGATCGGCTGCTTGCGGATCGTCTGCGCGAAGTTGACCGCGGCCTCCGTCGTCTCCTCGTCCGTGTCGCCGCCGCGGACGATCTCGACGAGCGGCATGACCGACGCTGGATAGAAGAAGTGGAAGCCGACGACCTTGTGGCCGCGGAGGGTCGCGTCGCCGATCTCGGTGATCGAGAGTGCCGAGGTGTTCGATGCCAGGATCGCGTGTCCGGGCGTGACGGCGTCGAGCTCGGCGAAGACCTGCTGCTTGATCTCCATCCGCTCCGGCGCAGCCTCGATCACGAAGTCGACGTCGCCGAAGCCGTCGTAGCTCGTGGCGCCCTCGATGCGACCCATCACTGCTTCGAGCTGGGCGTCGGCCTGCTCCTGGGTGAGCTTCTCCTTCGCCACCAGCCCGTCGAGCTGGCTCTTGGTCACCTCGCGCGCCTTGTCGAGGCCGGCGTCGACGAACTCCTGCTTGATGTCCTTGAGGACGACCGGAATCTCGGCGGCGGCGATCGCCTGGGCGATCTCACCGCCCATGGTGCCGGCGCCGACGACGGCGGCCTTGAACACGAACATTGGGCTCCTGTCTGAGCGTCAGGGGGACGAAAACGGACGCGGAAGATATAGGGCCGCGCCCGCGACCCGCCGGCTCAGGCGGCCAGTGCCGCGGGCTTGATGTTGTGGTGGAGGTGGAACACGTTGTCAGGGTCGAACTCGGCCTTGACGGCCGCCAGCCGCTCATAGTTGGCCTCGCCGTAGCCGGCCACGACGCGGTCCTCCCCCTCGTCGCCGATGAAGTTGAGGTAGACCGAACCGGTGGCGAATGGCTCCATGTCGGCGACGGCCTTGCGCGCCCAGGCGATGCCGCGCGCGTCGTCGGCCGGGTCGTCCCAGAGGCCGAACGGGTGCTGGACCCAGGCCGCGCTCCGGTGCGGAAGCGGCCAGTCGGCTCCCTGTGCGGCGACCGCGCCGCCCCACGGGACCAGCAGATGCTGCGACGGCGACGGGACGATCATCTCCTCGCCCTGGTGGCAGTAGAGATCGAGGGCCTCGTCAGGCAGCGCTTCCAGGTGCGAGGCCGACCAGTAGTTGCGGAACCCTGGAGGGTCGTCGATCGCGCATTGGATCTCCGAGTAGGGCATCTCCGCGGTCAGGCCGCCCTCGGGCTCCAACGCGTAGATCGGGGCGAGAACCTCACGCAGCTCCGCTTCGCCCCCGGCGAAGACGCCGATGAGCCCCGCCACCCGCTGGTTATGGAGGTGCTCGGGCACGAACTCCTCGGGTGGGCCGGTGAGGTAAGCGGCGCCGCCACCGAGCTCGTCAGGCACTCCGGACTCGACCAGATCTCGGTAGACGCGCGCGACCTCGGGGCCGCCCTCGGCCGGCCAGAGGAGCAGCGCGAGGGTCGCGGCCGGCAGCGCGTGCAACCTGAACACGAGCCTCGTCGCGATGCCGAAGTTGCCGCCACCGCCATGGAGCGCCCAGAACAGCTCCGGGTTCTGATCCTCGCCGGCGACAACCACACGGCCATCGGCCGTCACAAGCTCGACCTCGGCGAGGTTGTCGCAGGCAAGCCCGAACCTGCGCTCGAGCCAGCCCGAACCGCCGCCCAGGGTGAGCCCGGCGACGCCCGTCGTCGAAACGCGGCCGCCCGTCGTCATCAGCGCGTGCGGCTGCGTCGCGGCGTCGAGGTGGCTCCACGTGGCCCCGCCCGCAACGGTTGCCGTGCGCGCGTCCGGATCGACCTCGACGGCGTTCATGCGGCGGAGATCGATCACCAGGCCGCCCTCAACCGAACTCGCGCCGGCGACGCTGTGGCCGCCCGAGCGGATCGCGATCTCGAGACCCTCGGCCTGCCCGTAGGCGAGGGCGGCCTGGACATCGGCGACCGATTCGCACTGCGCGATCACCGCCGGGCGGCGGTCGATCATCGCGTTGAAGATCGCCCGCGCGTCCTCGTAGCCGTTGTCGCCGTCCTCAAGCATTGTGCCCTCGAAGCCGTCACGCAGCGCCGTCGCGTCCATCGTTCCTCCCGTCGAGCTTGCTGAGTCCGCGTCAGTGCAACGTATCGCGAGGGCCTTACGCGGGCAACCCGGCCGCTTCCTCGGCCTCGCGTCGGAACGCCAGCAACGAGCGCTGGACGGACTGGCGGACCTGGCCCCTGACGAAGAGCACGGCGCCGAGGCGTGCGATCAGGCCGCGGTCCAGCAGCCGGTACTCCAGGCGCTGGCTCACCCGCGTGCCCTCGCCCTCGATCTCGAACCGGGTTTCGAGCTCACCGTCCATCGCCGGGTCGGCGAACGCGATCAGGTGCCGGCGTCGATGCTCGTGCTCGAGCACGCGCTCGCTCACTTCGCCCCGGCCCGCTGGGATCGAGCGCCAGCGCAGGATGCCGCCGGCCTCCGGGTAGCCGTCGACCTCGACGACGGCCTGGTAGCCGTCGACCCAAGACCCCCAGCCACGGGGGTCGAAGTAGTGGTCCCAGGTCTCGGCCAGCGACGCTCCGACCAGGACGGCTTCCTCAACCACGCCCTTACCAGGGAGGCCCACGCTCTTTCGCACCCTACGGGTGCTCACCCGATCCCTTGCCATAGATCTCGGCCTTGATCAGGCCGACGGAGCGGATTACCGAGTCGAGGAACGGCTCGAGCTCGGTCCGCAGGCGCCGCTGCTCCTTGCGGCCGGCCGGGGTGATCGAGTAGAAGCGGCGGGTGCGGCGGTCGGGGTGCTCCCATGCGCCCTCGATCAGGCCGCGCTCCTCGAGGTCCCGAAGCAGCGGGTAAATGGTGTTCGGGTTGACCGAGATCACGCCCTCGGTGATCGCCTCGATCTCCTCGATCAGCCGGTTCCCGTAGGCGGGCTCGCGGCTGATCAGGTGGAGAACGAGCAGCGGGAAGACGTCGCGGCGCCGGATCTCCCCGCCGAAGACGTCCATCGAGCGGCCGCGAGCCGAACGTGGAGCGTCCTCTGCCCCCTTGCGGGCGCGGGCGACCGCCTCGGAGACCGGGGCCGACAGCTTCTCGGTCACGGCCCGTGACTATAAGCCGCGGCGTGTGTGACGCAGGCCACAGCTTGTGGCATGGATCACGTGATCACGCTCACAGACACCGGTTCTGAGGCGACATAGCGTGAGCCCATGCTCCAGATCGCGGCAATCCTCATCGGGTTCGTAGCGGCCATCACCTTCGCAGCGATCAGCGGCATCGACGACTGGTCCCAGCTCGTCGTGCTCGGCGGGATCGCGCTCGTCTCGATCGCGACGATGATCGCCACCGATCCGCTCCGAAAGGAGCGCTGAAGGCTTTCAGGGAGTCCAGATACGGGGAAAGGCGAGAGAGGGGCCCCGGGGGGCCCCTCTCTCAATGCCCCTAGACGGCGGCGGCTGCCGTCTCTGATTCCTTCGCGGCGGCGTCGGTCTGGGTCTTGACCGCCTCGGGGATCGGCTCGTTCACGTTGCGGCCCATCAGGACCTCCTTCGCGATCACGAGGCGCTGAATCTGCGAGGTGCCCTCATAGAGCTGCATGATCTTGGCGTCCCGCATGAGCTTCTCGACTGGGTACTCCTTGATGAACCCGTAGCCGCCGTAGACCTGGACTGCGTCGACCGTGATCTCCATCGCGGAGTCCGCGGCGAATCGCTTCGCGTGCGAGCACGCGAGCGTGTTGCGGATCCCGTTGTCGAGCAGGGCCGCCGACTGCCACGTGAGCAGGCGTCCGGCCTCGACCTTGGTCGCCATGTCGGCGATCAGGAACGACACGGCCTGGTGCATCGCGATCGGCACGCCGAACTGGACGCGCTCCTTCGAGTACTCGCAGGCGAACTCGAACGCCGCGCGGCCGATTCCGACCGCCATCGCGGCGACGCCTGGGCGGGTGCGGTCGAGCGTCATCATCGCGAGCTTGAAGCCCTTGTTCTCCTCGCCGAGGAGGTGGCTCTCCGGGATCTCCGTCTCGTTGAAGACGACGGTCGCCGTGTTCGACGCCCGCTGGCCCATCTTGTCTTCCTTCTTGTCGATCGTGATCGTGTCGTCACGAGGCACGACGAAGGCCGAGATGCCGCGGTGACCCGCGTCCTTGTCGGTCTTGGCGTAGACCGTGTACCAGTCGGCGTGGCTCCCGTTCGTGATGAAGCACTTCGAGCCGTTCAGGACCCACTTGTCGCCGACCTTCTTCGCGGTCGTCTTCATGCCGGAGACGTCGGAGCCGGCGTCCGGCTCGGTCAGGCAGAACGAGGCGAGCTTCGGCCCCTCGGTGAGCATCCCGAGGTACTGCTGCTTGATCTCCTCGGAGCCGCCGATCGCGACCGGGGTCATCGCCAGGCCGTTCGCCGCGAGCGAGGTGCCGATGCCCGAACAGCCCCACCCGAACTCCTCCTCGATCAGGCAGCCGGAGAGGTAGTCGAGCCCGGGCCCGCCGTATTCCTCGGGGACGTGGGTGTTCATCAAGCCGACCTCCCAGGCCTGCTCGATGATCTCCTGTGGCCAGGTGCTTTCCTTGTCGTAGTCCCAGGCGACGGGTCGGATCTCCTTCTCGGCGAAGTTGTGGGCCAGCTCGCGGAGGTCCTTCTGCTCGTCGGTAAGCGTGAAATCAACCACTGCTTTCGAGGCTCCTTTGCGGGTCGATTGACTGGTCAGTCAATGCCGGGCAGGGCCGAAGGATACCGAAATCGCGGGTCCTCCCCCCGGGGTCTGCGTACCCTTCGGGCCGTGGCTGCACTCGCGCTCTCGAATGGCGAGGCGATCCTTTTGATCGTGCTGATCGCGATCCCCCTCGCGGCCCTCAGCTTCGTCGGCGCCGGGACTGCTTTCAGGCAGATCGGCAAGGGGCCGCTGTCGATCGAGCAGGAGCTGCCGCAGAAAGGCGGGGGCGGGCCGGCGCCGATCAGCGCCGAGCAGCGCGAGGCCGAGATTCGCCAGCTCCTCGAGGCGAAGGCGTACCGGCAGGGACAGCGGGGCGAGCAACCGCTGGACGTCGACGCCGAGCTCGAGCGGCTGCTCGCGTCGGAGGCCGCCACGCGGCCCGGCCTGCGGGCCGACGCCCAGCTCGTCGCCGAAGTCCGCGAGCTCGTCGAGGCGTCGAACGCCCGGCGAATCCGGATGGGCCGCGAGCCGCTCGACGTCGAGGCCGAGGTCGAGCGGCAGCTGGCCGAGCTGGAGTCCCTCGGTCAGTAGCCCGCCCTTACCAGGGGGGCCAACCTCGTTTCGCGCCTTACGTCGCTCACCAGATGCCCTGGTTATACGATCCGCGCGTGAGCCCCGAGCAGCGCGAGGAGATCGTTGACCTGGAGGACCTGGTGGTCCGGCCCGGCACCTATTTCAACCCGCAGACCGAGGTCGTCATCATCGTCGACGACTCGACCTCGATCGACCAGGAGGTCTTCAACATGGAGGCCTACGAGGGCGCCGACTGGGTCCGCATCTCGGAGGATGTCCCGGTCGACGAGAACGCCCTCGCCCAGACGCTCGAGGAGTTCCAGACCCACTATCACCCAGGTTCTCGCGGCTCGATTTCGGCCACCGCGCTGGAGCAGGGCGACGACGAAGAGGACGAGGGCGAGGACGGGCAGGATCCAGGACGGGAGGATTAGGACGGTGGCCGGTTACACGCTCGCGACCCGCGAAGAGGCAATCGATTGGATGGCCCAGTGGCCGGGCTTCGGTGAGATGCGCTGGTACTCCGAGGCGCTTGGCACCGAGCAGGTCTCGTTCTCCTGGCGGGCGATGCCGGCAGGGACGGGCGGCCGCGGGAGCTACGGGCACCGTCACCCCGGCCAGGAGGAGATCTACTTCGTGTTGTCGGGGACGGCCACGTTCAAGGTCGGCGACGACGTGTTCGAGGCGGGCCCGAAGTCCGCGGTGCGGATGACCGGCGAGGAGTTCTACTCCGTCCACAACGACACCGAGGGCGATGTCGAGCTGATGCTGATCTCGACCCGGCTGGCCGAACCGCCGAACGACCGGCAGGAGGACTTCTGGCCGGAGTAGGTCGCGCCGGCGCTCGCGCTCAGCGCGCCGCGTCGATCAGGCGCGCGGCCGCGAGGAACAGCTCGCGGCCCGACTCGGTCTCAGGCGGGTGCATGGCCCCGCTCCCGCCCTCCGCGTAGACGCGGGCGAACGGCTTTCGGGTCAGTCGGCGACGGCGCAGGTAGGCGGCCGCCTCGTCCGCGTAACCCGACACGCGGTCCATCACCAGGCGATGAGGCTTCGGCGGCATCAGGCTGCCTCGGCGACTTCCGCGCTGCCTGCGCCCACGAGCTCGCGCAGCGCCGCTCGCATGTCGGCCAGGACCAGTGAGGCGAGCGTGAAGCGATCCGTGACGGCGACCATCGCGAGGCCGGCGAGCCTGACCGCGTACGCCTCTCCGTCCTCCGTGGCGATGTGAGCGTGGCTCAAGGCGCCGCCGGCCGCCGCGTCCGCCGCGACGAGCACGCCCCCCGCTGGGCCTGCCCACCGGTCGCGCTCGCCGCTGGCGGCAACGACGCCGCCCGGCCCGACGATCGCGCAGCCGCGCATCTCGGCCGACAGCGCCATGAACCGGGTCACGGCCGCCTCGGCATCAGACGGATTCGGCTCCGTTGCGCCCGCCGTCAGCGCCTGCCGCCCGTTGTGATCCGCCATCTGTTGGAACATACAAGCGTGAACGCGGCGAGAGTCTCCTGGCTGACCACGGTCGTCATCTGCGCCATCGCAGCCCTTCTGCTGGCGCTGAACGGCTACACGGGCTACTCGATCACCCTGGTCGCCGTCGGCGTGGCGGCCGCCGTGAACCTCACCTAGGCACCGTCGCCGGGGCGGTCGGCCTCCCCCCAGCGAAGTGGGCTGCCTGTCATCGGCCGAGCGGAGCTCTCGGGCTCCACGTGGATCAGCACGTCCGCTCCCCCGAGTTCGGTGCGGATCGCGTCGCGAAGCTGGTGGGCGGCCTCGTGGGCGCGCTCGAGCGTGGTCCCATCGCGGAACTGGACATGGAGGTCGATCCAGCGGCGGCGCCCCGCCCGGCGAGCCCGGAGCTTGTGGTACCCGACCATGTCCGGGATGGCCGCGGCCGCGATCGTTGCCTCGATCCGGTCGAGCTCCTCGGGCGGCGGCGCCTCGTCGATGAGCGCCCGCCCCGACCGCCGCATGATCCGGACCCCGGAGACGACGATCGCGACGGCGACGACGAGGGCCGCGATCGCGTCGAACGCGGGCTCATCCGTGATCTCGACCAGCAGCAACCCCGCCAGCACGCCCAGCGAGGTGAGCGCGTCGGCGCGCAGGTGTGCGGCGTCGCCCTCGAGCGCGGGCGAGTCGAGCGCCTCGGCGCGGCGGCTCAGGAACGACGAGACCGCGAGATTCGCCACCATCGAGAACGCGATCACGGCGATCCCGACGCCCAGGCTCTCGATCTCGGATCCCGAGACGAGGCGCCGGGTGGCTTCGTAGATGATCACCCCGGCGCCGACCAGGATCAGCATTCCTTCGATCGTGGCGGCCAGGTTCTCGACCTTCTCGTGCCCGTACGGATGGTCCTCGTCCGGCGGCACGTCGGCCCGGCGGACCGACACCAGCGCTACGACCGAGGCCAGCAGGTCGATGGCGGAGTGGATCGCCTCGGTGAGGATCGCGATCGATCCGGTGATTGCGCCCGCCGCGAGCTTGAGCGCGATCAGGACCGAGTTCGAAACTACCGAGAGCATCGCCGCCCCGGCCTTCGTCCTGATCATCGGACCGCGCCCAGGGCTTCGGCGAGCGCCCTCGCCGCGCGTCCGCGGTGGCTGATCGCGTGCTTTTCGGCCGAGCTCAACTCCGCCATCGTCCGCTGGTCCTCGGGTCCCGTGTCGACGGGCACGAACGCGGGGTCGTAGCCGAATCCGCCGTCGCCGCGGGGGTCGTCGATGAGCGTGCCGTCACAGCGGCCCTCGACCACGGTCTCGTCGCCGTCGCCGTCGACGTACGCCAGTGCGCAGACGTACGACACGGCCGGAGGCAGCCCCCGCAACTGCCCGATCAAGAGCGAAAGGTTCTCCTCGTCGGTCGCGTGCTCGCCGGCAAATCGCGCCGACCGCACGCCGGGCCGGCCGCCCAGCGCCGGCGCGCTGATCCCCGAATCGTCGGCGAGCGCTGCCCCGCCGACCGCAGCCTGGGCCGCCCTGGCCTTGATCAGGGCGTTCTCCCGGAACGTCTTCCCCGTCTCGGGCGGCAACTCGACCTCCGGCGGCAGCGGCTCGAGCTCGAACCCGTCGAGGATCTCCGCCAGCTCACGGAGCTTGTGCTCGTTCCTCGTGGCGACGACGACACGCATCGGCCGGGACGGGAGAGCTCAGGCGCAGGCCGCCGCCTGGGCCTTGCGCAGGATCGCGATCGCGGGCTCGGCGAGCTCCAGGAGATCGTCGAGGCGCGCCTTGGAGACCGGGGTACGCTCGGCGGTGGCCTGGACCTCGACCAGCCCGCCATCGCCGGCCATGACGATGTTTGCGTCGACCTCGGCCCGCGAGTCCTCGGAGTAGTCGAGGTCGCAGAGCGCCTCGCCGTCCACGATGCCGCAGCTGATCGCCGCGAGCGAGCCGGTCAGCGGGTCGCCCTCGAGCCCGTCCTCGGCGCGGAGCCGGTCCACAGCGAGCCGTAAGGCCACCCAGCCGCCGGTGATCGCCGCGCAGCGCGTTCCGCCGTCGGCCTGCAGGACGTCGCAGTCGACGTAGACGCTGCGCTCACCGAGCGCCTCGAGGTCGACGACCGCGCGTAGCGAGCGGCCAATCAGCCGCTGGATCTCCACCCCCCGCCCGTCCGGCCGGCCCCGCTTTGAATCCCGCTCCTTGCGCTCGCCCGTGGAGGCGGGGAGCATCGCGTACTCGGCCGTCACCCATCCGCAGCCCGAGCCGACCAGCCAGCGCGGTACCGCATCGGTGACCGAGGCGGTGCAGATCACGCGCGTCTCCCCCTGCGAGTAGAGCGCCGACCCGGTTGCCGTGCGCACGAAGCCCGGCTCGATCTCGACGGGCCGTGGCTCGGCCGGGGAGCGGTCATAACTGCGCGCGGTCATCGCGCGCCAGTCTCGCAGACCGATCCCCGGCCGCGGCCGGCTACTTGAACGTGATCGCGTTGACCGCCGACTTGATCTTGCCGACGATCACCTCGGCGATCTCGAGGCCCTGCTCGCCCTGGAATCCCTTCATCGCCGCGACCATCCCGACCATCAGCAGCGAGACGAGCAGGATCAGGCCGACGTACTCGACCGTTCCCTGGCCGCGCTCGCCCGGCAAGCGCCGGACGACCTGGAGAACACGGGTTTCGATGCCACGCACGGCGTCTCCCTTCTTTCGCGTATCTGGTAGCCGGGATGCTGGGTCCCGGAGCCGCACCGGACAAGACCGGGAGCGAACGAATTCGACCCGGACCGCAACCGGAACGGTGAAGCCCTCCATTTCGTAGAGTGCGCCATCGTGGCCAAGCGCCGATACAGCATGTTTCGCCGTGACCGGGAGGACGAGTCCACGACTGGGGACGAGAACGTCGAGGACTCGCGCAACGGCGACGTGATGCCTGCGGTCGCGCGTTCGGACGGCGATCTCGGCGAGTGGGATCCCGCGGACGACGGCTCGTCCCCCGAGGCCGAGCTGTTCGACCGCGAGGCCACCACCGACGAGTTCGCTGCCGTGATACCGCTCGACCGCCCGCCGGAGCCAGGGGAGTCGACCGAGGACTGGCGGATCGATACGGCGGAGCCCGATATCGAGGAGCGGATCCGTGCGGCCGAAGCCGCCGCGACCAAAGCCGCCGAGGAGCGTGCAATCGAGGAGATCGTTGCCCTCGAGGACGATCTCGAGCGAGCCAAGCGTGAGGGTGCGGCCCGCGTCGAGGCGCTCGAGGTCAGGCTCGGCGAAGCCGAGCGGCGGACGACCGAGGCCGAAGCCCGCACCGCGGCGGCCGCGAGTGCCGCCGAAGCTGCCCGCGAGCAGGCCCAACCCGAGGCGGCAGCCGCACCTGACCCCGCCGCGGCGAAGGCACTCGAGGAGGAGGCTCGCACGGGCGCGGCTCAGTGGCTGCGCGATCAGGTCCAACAGGTCGAGCGCGCCGCCGACGCGCGCGTAAAGGCGGCAGCCAGGGATGCCGGAGCCGATCCTGAGAAGCTCGCAGCGGAGCACGAGAAGCGGCTCGCAGCCGAGATCGAGCGCGTCAAGAAGGAGGCGGACGAGCGCGTGCGCGTGGCCGAGGAAGCCCGCGCCGCCGCGGAGAAGGCGGCCGCGGCTGGGACGACAACGAGCCCGCCTGCGGCCGAGGCCCAGCCGCCGGCCGCCGCGGTCGGCCCGGACACCGCCGTCCAGGAGGCGTTGACCGCGGCGCAGGAGGCCGAGACGCGGGCCACCGCCCCGAAGCGCGAGCAGCCGGCCTGGGTCATAGACGTCCGGGACAACGTCGAGGACGACGCTGAATCGGAGCCGGAGCCCGATCCGGAACCCGAACCCGACCCACCCCCGAAGCCCCGCCGCGCTCGCATGCCGGCCCGGAAGAAGCGGACCGCCAAGACACCGTGGTCCCCTAGGCGCTAGCTGACTAGAGGCCCCAGCGCCGCGCCACCCGCGCGCGGTGAGGCTCGGCGAGCGCGGCCGCAGCCGGCTCGGGCTCCTCGTCCGTCGCGAGCCCGGCGAGCGTGGCGATCACCGAGGCGGCGAGCGCTCCGGGGTCGTAGCCACCCTCGAGGCAGACGAGCACCGGCGCACCGAGCTCTGCCGCGACCCCGCGCACCGTCGCCGCCATCTGCCGGTAGCCGTCCTCGTCCACGAAACAGGACGCCAGCGGGTCCGCGCGGTGCGCGTCGAACCCGGCCGAGATCGCGAAGAGCTGAGGCCGGAAGGCGCGGGCGACCGGGGCCACGACGTGGTCGACGAGGGCGCGAAACCGCTCCGAGTCCGCGCCAGGTGCGACGGGCAGGTTGATCGTGAATCCCTCCCCCGCGCCCTCGCCCTCGTATTCGGCGGCGCCGGTTCCCGGATAGAGCGGCGACTGGTGGATGCTCGCGTAAAGGACCTGGTTGCACGCCTTGAAGATCTCCTCGGTCCCGTTCCCGTGATGGACGTCCCAGTCGAGGATCAGGACCCGCTCGGCGCCCGCCGAGTCGATGGCGTGCCGGGCTGCGACGGCGACGTTGTTGAACAGGCAGAAGCCCATCGCCCGGTCACGCTCGGCGTGGTGGCCCGGTGGCCGCGTCCCGCAGAACGCGGCACGCGCCTCGCCTCCCAGCAGGCGCTCGACGGCGTCGCAGGCCGCTCCGGACGCGCGCAATGCCGCCTCCCAGGATCCCGCCGAAGCCACGGTGTCGATGTCGATCATCCCGCCGCCCGCTGCGCAGAGCTCCTCGATCGCGGCGATGTGCTCCGGCGTGTGGACGCGCTCCAGGAGCTCGCGGCTCGCGCGTGGCGGCTCCAGCCGCTCGAGTCCCGGCCAGCCCGCCTGCCCGAGGGCGGCCTCGATCGCGCGGATCCGTCCCGGATTCTCCGGATGGGCGCCGGTCTCGTGTTCGAGCGAGGCGGGGTGTGAGTAGTAGAGGGTCAAGCTGCGAGCCGCGGGGGTACGGTACCTCGCTTGAGCGCGGGCGATTCAGAGGCGACGCAGGTTGTGGTCGTCGGCGCGGGCGCCGCCGGCCTCCATGCCGCCGCCCGCTGTGCCGAGGCCGGTGCCCGCGTGGTCCTCGTCGCACGGAAGCCGCTCCAGGAAAGCTCGAGCTACTGGGCCCAGGGTGGCCTCGCCGCCGCGCTCGCCGCCGACGATTCGCCCGACCGCCACGCCGCCGACACGCTCGCCGCGGGCCGCGGGCTCTGCCGTGGCTCGGCCGTGCGGGTGCTCGTCGAGGAGGCGCCCGCCGCCGTCGAGTGGCTCGTTGCGAACGGCGTGCGGTTCGACACCGAGGGGCCCGCAGGTGAGCTGTCGCTGGGCCTCGAGGGCGGCCACACGGCCCGTCGGATCGTCCACGCCGGGGGCAGCGAGACCGGCCGGGCCCTGACCGACCGCCTCTCCGCGCTCGTCGCCGCCGAACCGCTCGTCGAGATCCGGGAGAACACCTCCGCCCTCGCCCTGTGGAGCGACGGCTCCGCCTGCGCCGGGGTGATCACCGACACCGGGCCGATCCGCGCATCCGCGACGATCCTGGCCACGGGCGGCGGGGCCGCCCTCTGGCGGCGGACGACCAACCCCTGGGGCGCGATCGGTGCCGGGGCCGTGCTTGCCCACGTGGCAGGCGCCGAGCTCGCCGACCTCGAGTTCTGCCAGTTCCACCCGACCGCGCTGGCGCTGCCCGGTGAGCACGACGGCACCCTGATCACGGAGGCCGTCAGGGGCGAGGGCGCAACGCTCCTGGGCGCCGACGGGCGTCGCTTCACCGACGAGCTGGCACCACGCGACCAGGTGGCGGCGGCGATCCTGGACCGAATGCGCGCCGACGGAGTCGACCATGTCCGGATCGACCTGCGAGATGTCGACCCGGCCCGTTTTCCGAACGTCTTCAGGGCCATCGAGCGTGCCGGCCTCGACCCTCGGGCCGAGCCGGTTCCGGTGGCGCCTGCGGCGCATTACCTGATGGGCGGGATCGTCACCGACATCGATGGGCGCTCCACCCTGCCCGGCCTCTACGCGGTCGGGGAGTGCGGGTGCACGGGGCTCCACGGCGCGAATCGCCTGGCCTCGAACTCACTGAGCGAGTGCTTCGTCTTCGGCGCCCGCGCGGCGGCCGCGGCGGCGGGCGAACCCGAGCACGAGCCGCCGGACCCGCCCGGTTACCGGTTCGACCCGCCAACCGCTGCCACCCGCGAGGCGATGTGGCTCCATGCGGGGCCGAGCCGCGACGAAGCGGGACTGCGCGCGCTGCTTGACGATCCGTACCCGCTCGCCAGGCTGATCGCCGCGGCCGCGATCGAGCGCCACGAGTCGCGCGGGGCGCACCGGCGACGCGACCACCCGATGCCCGATCCTGGGCTCGACGGCGTCCACCTCGTGGTCGCGGCGGACGGCACCCTCCGCCAGGACTCCTGGGCCTAATCCAGCCGGTCGATTCCCTCTCTCCTCCGATCGAAGGAGAGAATTGTCCATTGATCGGTTAATAGATCCTTAACGATCGGCCCTTGCGGATTCATACCGAGGTGTAACAATCGCTTCCGCCTCCAGGAAACCCAGCGGCATGGAGCCGCGGCTTGGAGGCGAGGGTAGGACCACAAGGAGGGTACGAACGGATATGTACCGCTTCAGCCGATCGATCTATCGGGAACTGGCCCCGCGGGTCGTCGAAGACGAGCACGACCCGACGGGGTGCGCGAACCGGCAGGCGGTGTTGACCGCATGCGAGAACGCAGTTCGCCGCCTCAGCACCGACCGCCGCTACTTCGCGCGCCCGGCGCGCTCGCTGTTCAACGAGGTACGCATGTACTTCGCGATCGGCGATCAGCTTCGGGCCTGGAACGTGATCGAGAGCAATATCTCGCTTGCGCTCGATCTCCTCGAACGGGCGCCCGAGCTGCTCGAGCTCGACGGCGTTCCACGCGAGTGCCGGGCGCATACGCGCAAGGGCACCCCGTGCCAGCGCGAGCCGCTGCCGGGGCGTGACTACTGCCCCTCGCACAAGCACCTGGAAGAGACCTTTGAGGCGGCCGAGGTCGAGATGCCCGCCCGTGACGACGAGCTCGTAGCAGCGTAAGGGGTAGCGGCGCTCGGGCGGCGCCGCTGGGATGGGGCGCCGGCCTGGACCGGCGTTGAGGCCCGGCCGTCAGGCCGGGCCTCCGCACGTCCGGGCTCTCGAGCCTCATAACCTTTGGGCGTGCTGCTGGGAGTGGACGTCGGCGGGACCTTCACCGACGCCGTCGCGTTCGACGGCACCGAGCTCCACACGGCGAAGGCCCCAACCACCCCCGGCGACGAATCGGCGGGTGTCATCACCGCGATCGGCGCCGTCCTCGACGCCGCCGGCGCCCGTCCCGGAAGCGTGACGCGGCTGGTCCACGGGATGACCGTGGGCACCAACGCGCTCCTGGAGGAGCGTGGAGCGCGAACGGCGCTGGTGGCGACCCAAGGCTTCGAGGACCTCCTCGAGATCGGCCGCCAGGACCGGCCGTCCCTCTACCGCCTCTGCGCGCCCAAGGCACGGCCGCTCGTTGCGCGCCGAGGAGAGGGTCGGCGCCCGTGAGCGAACCGGTCCAGACGGCGTGATCGAGGCGCTCGACGACTCCGAGCCGGACAGGATCGCGGCCGCGATCGGGGCTGCCGGAGTCGAGTCCGTCGCCGTCTGCCTCCTCTTCTCATACCTCGACCCGGGCCACGAGCGGCGCGTGGCCGATGCGATCCGCGAGCGGCTGCCGCACCTCCACGTCTCCGCATCGCACGAGGTCCTCCCCCGCTTTCGCGAGTACGAACGGTGCTCGACGACGGTGATCGATGCCTACCTTTCCCCGCTGCTCGGGCGGTACCTCGGCGATCTTGCGGCCTCCGCCGCGTCGAAGAAGCTGCCGGAGCCCGAGATCATGCGCTCGTCGGGCGGCGTGGCGCCCTGGCGCGAGGCGGCCCGCCAGGGGGCCTGGAGCGTGCTGTCGGGGCCGGCCGGAGGCGCGGTCGGCGCCGGCCTCCTCGCGCGGATCTCAGGGGACGGGGACGCGATCGGGTTGGACATGGGTGGAACCTCGTGCGATGTGTGCGTGGTCGAGGGCGGGCGCGTCCGGCAGACGGAATCGCGCGCCATCGCCGGCCGCGTCATCCAGTTGCCGATGGTGGACGTCCACACCGTCGGCGCCGGGGGTGGCTCGATCGGGTGGCGCGACCACGGCGGAGCCCTGCGCACCGGCCCCCGCTCGGCCGGCGCCGACCCCGGGCCCGCCTGCTACGGGCGCGGGGGAGTGGAGCCGACCGTCACCGACGCGAACCTCATCCTCGGGCGACTGGCGCCCGATTCAGCACTTGCCGGGGGCGTCTCGCTCGAGCCGGAGGCCGCTGCCCGCGCGGTCGGGGTGCTGGCCGAAGGGCTCGGCCTCGGTGAAATCGAGACGGCGGAGGGCATCGTCCGCCTCGCGAACCAGGAGATGGCACGGGCGCTTCGCGTCGTCACGGTCGAGCGCGGCCTGGATCCGAGGCGCTTCGCGCTCCTGCCGTTCGGCGGCGCGGGGCCGATGCACGCGGCCGACCTCGCCGATGAGCTGCAGATCACCCGGCTCCTGTGCCCGCGCTCGGGGGGCGTCCTGAGCGCCCTCGGTCTCCTGGCGTCGGCGCGGCGCCGCGACACCGCACGCACGGTGATGCTCGGGCCGCAGGAGATGACCGCGGAGCGGATCGCGGACGAGGTCGCGGCCCTGCGAGCGACGATCGGAGCCGGGATGGAGGGCGCTGAGGCCCAGGTGACCTACGAGCTGCGCTACCGGGGCCAGTCGTTCGAGCTCCCGGTTCCGGGACCCGAGGCGCCGAACCCCGCGGACCTCGTGACAGGGTTTGCGGCGGAGCACGAGCGCCGCTACGGCTTCCGCGACGGCGGCGCGGAGGTCGAGCTCGTCGCGATCGCGCTCTCGCTCAGCGAACCCGCACCACGGCCGCGTCCCCGCGCCGCCGCGCAGGCGCCCATCGAGCGCGGCTTACGACGGGTCCGGTTCTCCGGGGAGTGGCTGGAGGCGGCGGTGTTCCGCGGCGAGCCGGCTGCCGGAACCGAGATCGCCGGGCCGTGCGTGCTCGAGCTGCCGGAGACCACGCTTGTGCTGTCGCCGGGCTGGACGGGCGCCGTCGACGAACACGGGACGATCGTCGCGGAGCGCACCCGATGACTGCGCTGGACCCGATCGGGCTCCAGGTCCTCGCCGGCCGGCTCAAGTCGATCTGCGACGAGATGGGCGCCGTACTGATCCGCTCCGCCCACTCACCGAACATCAAGGAGCGCCGCGACTGCTCGACGGCTCTTTTCGACGCACGCGGCGAGCTCGTCATGCAGGCCGAGCACATCCCGGTGCATCTCGGGTCGATGCCGGACGCGGTCGCCGCGGTCGTGGGCGAGTCGCAGCGGCCGGGGCGCTCGTGGATCCTCAACGACCCGTTCGCGGGCGGGACCCATCTGCCCGACATCACGGTCGTGACGCCGGTGATCATCGATTCCGGCCTTGCCGGATTCGTCGCGAGCCGGGCGCACCACGCCGACGTCGGCGGCCCCACGCCGGGCTCGATGCCCGCCGCCTCGCGGCGGCTCGAGGACGAGGGGGTTGTGATCCCGCCGCGCCCGCTCGAACGGCTTGAGGACATCGACGACCTGATCGTCCGCATGCGTGATCAGCGGCAGCGGCGTGCCGACCTGCGGGCACAGCTCGCGGCAAACGAGACGGGCAGCGGCAGGCTGCTCGAGCTCCTTGCCGCCGGCCCGGCGGATCAGACCCTCGCCGGCATGGCCGAGATCCTCGACTACGCCGAGCGCCGGACCAGGGCCCGCCTGGTCGAGCTGCCCGACGGGACCTGGGAGGCCGCCGATGTGCTCGAGGGTGGATTCGCAGGCGCCGACGACGTCCCGCTCGCGGTCCGCGCGACGATCGCTGGAGATGAGCTGGAGCTCGACTTCTCGGGCAGCGCCGGCCAGGTCGAGGGCAACCTGAACTGCCCGCTTCCCGTCACCCGCTCGGCGGCGCTCTTCGCCGTGCGCGCCCTGCTTGATCCCGACGCCCCGGCATCGGCCGGCGCGCACCGGCCGGTGCGGGTGATCGCGCCGAAGGGTTCGATCCTGAACGCCAGGGCGCCCGCCGCCGTCGCGGCGGGCAACGTCGAGACCTCGAGCCGAGTCGCCGACCTGGTGCTCGGCGCGCTTGGGGAGGCGGCCGGCGGGCCCGCTCAGGGCCAGGGGACGATGAACAACGTGACCCTCGCCGGGCGACTCGTTCACTTACTACGAGACGACCGGCGGCGGCCAGGGCGCCTGCCCGAATGCGGACGGCCCGGACGCCGTCCACGTCGCGATGTCGAACACGCTCAACACCCCAATCGAGGCGCTCGAGACCGAGCTGCCGCTTCGGGTGCGCGAGCTCGCGGTCCGCCGCGGGTCCGGCGGCGCGGGCGCGTATCGCGGCGGCGACGGGGTGATCCGCGAGATCGAAGCCCTGGAGCCGATGGGCTACACGCTGCTGACCGAGCGCCGCCGCCACGCGCCGCGGGGACGCGCGGGTGGCGCGGACGGCAAGCCCGGCCGGAACTTGCTGAACGGCCAGCCACTACCCCCGAAAGCGGCGGGTGAGCTGGGCCTCGGCGACCGCCTGAGGATCGAAACCCCCGGTGGCGGAGGCCACGGAACGCCGGAGTAGAGCCGTATTTAGCCCTCGCAACTTCTCTCACAAACTTGGCAAATGGCGCCTGATTTCGTATCCTGCCTCGTCTCAGTCGGCGCCGGCACGAGACCGGCCCGAGACCACGAATCCCCGAGCGAAGTCTTCCCCGACCCCATTTTCTCCGACATGCCGATTGCCTTCAAAGAATGGGCCGTGACCGTGCGCGCGCTTGCCGAGGGCGAGCAGCTCGTCACCCTGCGCAAGGGCGGCATCCGCGAGGAGGACAAGCACTTCGAGCTCGAGCACGAGCAGTTCTTCCTCTACCCCACCTTCGACCACCAGCGCAACGACCTGGTGCGCGAATCGCACCACCCGGAGCTGCGGCGGGCCCTCGAGGAGGGCGTCTGGCCCGATGAGGAGCCGAATCCGCGTGCCCTCCTGCAGGACGGCGGCATCCCGCAACCCGACCGCGTGCGGATCCGTGCCTGGGCCGAGGTCACGGACCACTGGACGACCGACGATCCCCGGATCGTCGACGGGCTCTCGCCGTTCCACGTCTGGACGCACGACTATGCGATGAAGCGCCTCAAGTGGAAGCGCCGTCATCCCCTGCACGTGCTGCTCCTGCGCGTGCATCGCATCCCGCGGCCGGTGACGGTCCGGGTCCGCGACGAGTACCACGGCTGCCGCTCGTGGGTCGAGATCGACCGGGACCTGCCCTTCGAGGGAACCCCGGTGATGGCCGACGAGGAGTTCGATCGCGCGGCCGAGACCATCCGCTCGGTCGCCGGCTCGGCCGAGGCCGTACTCGCCTAGCGAGGCTTCAGCTTCGTTCGAGGACCGGATCGCGGCCGCGACGCGGGCTTTGGTGCTCGGGATCGGCGGCGGCGGCGACGCGGTCGGCTCGCTCGCCGTCGCCCGGCACCTCGACGCCCGCGGCCTCGAATGGGTGCTCGGCGGCGTCGCCTGGGAGCGGTTCGTGGTCGACCCATACCCGGGCCCTCGATCCCTGGCGGAGATCCGGGGGCCGGCCCCGCTCGGAAGCCGCGCTGCGCTCGTCGATCCCGGCACGGGCGCGACGACGCCCGAGGGCGCCCACTTCTGCGAGTCGCATCTCGCCGGTTTCTTGAGAGTCGAGACGGTCCTGATCGACGTCACCGGAGGAGCGCCCGGGGTGGCGGCGGGCATCGGCGATGCCGCGAGCGAGCTCGGCTGCGACCTCGTGGTCCTGGTGGACATCGGTGGGGACGCGATCGCTCGCGGCGACGAGCCGGGGCTCGCGAGCCCGCTTTGCGACGCGACGATGATCGCGGGCGGCGCCGCCGCCGGGCCGCCGTGCCTGCTCGCGGTGCTCGGCGCGGGATGCGACGGCGAGCTGCGACCCGCCGAGGTGCTCGAGCGGGTTGCGGTCCTGGCGCAGGCGGGGGCGTGGATCGCCACGATCGGCGTCACGCCGGACGCGGCCGATGAGATCGAGGCCGCAGCGGAGATCGCGGTCACCGAGGCGAGCCTCCTCGTTGCGCGCTGCGCGCGCGGCGTGATCGGCGAGGTCGAGATCCGCGGCGGGCGCCGCACGGTCGAGGCCGGGCCGTTGGGTGCGGTCTCGTTCGTATTCGACCTCGAGGCCGCGCTGCCCGAGCTGCCGCTCGCGCGGGCGGTCGCCGGCGCCCCGTCGATCGTGGCCGCCCACGAGGCGCTCGAGGCGATCGAGGTCGGGACCGAGTTCGGCTACGAGCAGCGCCGCGCCGCCGAGGGCTGAAGAGGAGCCTCCCCGGCCCGGGCTACCCTTGGCGCCGATGTGGGTCGAGACCGAATCGCTCAGCTTCACCGCGCGCCACGAGGACGCCGACGAGGACTCCGCCCAGCGCACGCTGGACGCGCTCGAGGACCTGCGGCTCAGGCTCGAGGAGTCCTTCGATCGCGTCCCCGGCGACATCACGGTCGTCATCCACCCCACGCCGGCCTGGCTGGCGGCGGCGCATCCGTTCCTGCCGGCGGCGCGCGCGGCCGCGGCCCCGGCCGGCCGCCGCTACCTCGCGGGCTGGGCGATGGCGGGCGAGCTGCACGTCCTATGCGACGACTACCTCGACCGCCGCGCCGCCGGCGAGGACTCGCTGGCGGCGCTCCGCGGCACCGCCGAGCGGCTCTATGCGCAGATCGTGATCGGGACCAACAACCCCAGCCTGCCGCCGCCGTGGGGGCCCAGGCGTTTCGCGCGCTACCTCCGCTGGGCCTGGCTGGTCGAGGGCGGCTCGCAGTACTTCGCCGGCCAGGTGTCGCTGTTCCGCGCGGCGGTTCAAACCCGCATGCGCCACGCGAAGCAGCCGGAGTTCCCGCCCACCGCGCGGGACGCGATCATCCTCGGCGGCACGATCTTCGACCTGCTGGAGCGCGAGCGCGGCCCCGAGGCCTGCGCATTGCTGGTCTCACGGATCCGGCGCGAGGGGGCCGCCCGCGCGATCGAGATCGCCTTCGGAGCGAGGGCACGCGAGGTCGAACAGGAGTGGCGCCGCTACCTGCGCGAGGACGTGACCCGCGCGGTCGGGCTGCCCGGCGAGCTCGAAGAGCTGCACTGGTAGCTGGTAGCTCGTCAGTCGAGCTCGAGTGGTTCCTCGGTGACTACGCCGTCGCGGAGGTGCCAGGCGCGGACCGCGGGCTCGTCGCGATCGGCCACTGAGCAGATCAGGTAGACCGGGTCCGGCCAGTTCGCGGCGAGGTTGATGTCGGTCTGCGACGGCTCGGGCGGGCTCTTCGTGTGCGAGTGGTAGATCGCCGCCAGCTCCTCGCCGCGCGACTCGATCTCGCCCGTGATCCGCAGGAGGTCCTGGGGATGCACGTTGTAGGCGAGCGGGCTCGCCATCTCGTTCCGGGCGCGGAACACCTCGGTCGCTTCGTCAGAGCTGCCCGAGATCAGCCCGCAGCACTCGTTGGGAGCCTCCTCCAGCGCGTGCGCGACGATCTCGTCGATCAGGGCCTGCGCGATCCGCATCGGCGCCGCAGGCTACAAGAGCCAACCGGGCCACTGTACTACTTGACTAGTTCACTAGCTCTCTGTACGTTCCCCCTATGGGTCCGGCAGCGCTGCTCCTGGGACCGGTCGACCGCGGCGGTGACCTGCCGGTCGGCGTCCAGGTCGCCTGGCGGCTTCGGTCGCTGATCGCTGCCGGGAAGCTCGCCCCCGGCGACCAGTTACCAAGCGTCCGCGAGATGGCCAAGCTGACGGGCGTCAACGCGAACACCGCGCGCGCCATCTACGGCAGGCTCGAGGCCGAGGGCCTCCTCGTATCGCGCCACGGCCTCGGAACGTTCGTCGCCGCGGACACGCAGCCGTCGGCGGACGTCGAACGGATCGCCGCGGAAGCCGTGGCCGAGGCCCGCCGCTCCGGCATTCCGCCTAGCGACGTCGCGCGGGCGATTTACGGAGCTGCCTGGGCGGGCGATGCCCCAGCGACCGGCGAGAGCGAGCTCGAGGCCCCCGACGTCGGAACCGAGGCGGAGGAAGCTGCGGCGCGCCGCGAGCTTCGGCGGCAGATCGCCCGGCTCGAGGCGGAGCTGGCAGCGTATCCCGAAGCGCGCTCGCAGCGCGAGCGCCACCCGCTCCTGCGCCCGAAGGGACATGTTGCGGACTTCGCCGAGCTGTCGGCGATTCGCGACGAGATGATCGAGCTCCTCAGGGATGCACGCTGGAAGGCGGAGCGCCGCGGTGCCCGCGAGGCGCGCGCGCGCGGGCGAAGGGAGGGCGTGATCGGCGACCCCGAGGCGCATCGTTGGGAGCGCCTGCGCAATGCGGATTGCGGCGACCCCGGGTGCGTCGAGACGAGCGCGGTTCCGCGATTCGGGCCGGTTGGCGCGATCGCCGGCTGGTGGCGGGTGAAGGTCTCATCCGGATGCCC
The DNA here is from genome assembly GCA_963753385.1 of uncultured bacterium. Classification (GTDB taxonomy): domain Bacteria; phylum Actinomycetota; class Thermoleophilia; order Solirubrobacterales; family 70-9; genus JALZKA01. The sequence goes on along the minus strand of CAVWCC010000008.1, from coordinate 274,411 downwards.
GTAGCGGCGGGCGCGAACCGGATCTTCCTCCCGGCGAAGAGCTTCTTCGAGCAGGTCGGGAGCATGCTGATCCTGACCGGCAAGACGATCGCCGCGGCGATCAGGCCGCCGTATCCCTACGGAGGCGAGTTCGTCTCCCAGTTCATCTTCGCGCTCCAGCTCTGCTGGTTCCCGATGGCTATCTCGATGGTCGCAGTGACCTTCGGCGCCCCCGGCCTCCAGGCGGCGAACTTCCTCTCCCTCTTCGGCGCGCTCGACCGCCTGGGAGGCTTCTTCGTCCTCGCCGGGATCCGAGAGTTCGCGCCGTTCGTCACCGCGATCGTCGTCGCGGGCGTTGCGGGAACCGCGATCACGGCCGATCTCGGGTCGCGCAAGATCCGCGAGGAGCTGGACGCGCTCCAGGTGCTGGGCATCAACCCGATCAAGAACCTGGTCGTGCCGCGCTTCCTCGCACTGATGATGATCACCGGTCTGCTCGACATCTACGCGATCCTCTTCGGAATCGTCGGCGGGGTCCTGGTCGAGATCATGTACGGGCAACCGCTGGGGCCCTTCTTCGCGACGCTCCTCTCAAACGCCTCGGTCACCGACCTCTGGGCTTCGCTGCTCAAGTGCACGATGTTCGGCGCGATCACGGCGATCGTCTGCTCCTACTACGGGATGAACGCATCCGGCGGCGCCGAGGGCGTCGGCCGGGCGGTCAACGTCGGCGTTGTCGTCGCCACAGTCGGGGTGTTCGCCTTCAACTACGTCTTCACGCAGACGCTGCTCGCCACCCATCCCGAGATCTCGGTCATCAAATAAGGCCGGCGCTCAGTACCAAGCGGCGTCGAGCTCGCGCGGCGGCTCGCTCAGGTCGCCCGCCTCGCGGCCGAGGAGGTCCGGGTTGTCCCGGCCGAGCTCCCACAAGAGGTCGTCGAGGACGGGCGGTGAGAGCCCGGCGGCCGCGGCCAGGCGCTTGAACGCCTCGCGGGTGGCTGGCCTCACCTCCTCCAACGGACCCTCCGCGACGAGCCCGGAGCGGAGCGCGAGGCGCATCAGGACGTTGTCGGCGGCAACCTCCCAAGACTCGGGATCTGCCACCTCGAGCCAGCCGCGGCGCTCCGCGATCTTCGCGAACAGGAAGCTCTTCTTGGCGAGCGGATCCGAGTAGGCCTCGTAGACGCGCAGCAGCGCGAGCAGCCCGTCGGCGCCGCCGAGCCGCCCCCCGGAGGCCGCCAGGAGCCGCCCCGCCGAGCCCCCGTAGTCGTGCTCCAGCCCCGCCGCGAGGTCGCGCCATAGCATCGCTCGGCGCTGCGGGTCCGTCACGGTCTCGTCGCCGATGTATAGCCAGCGGGCGACATCTGGCGCGCTCGCCTGGCGCAGGCGCGCCGCCGTGAGCAGCCCCGGCTCGCGCTCGGAGGAGCGCAGCGCAACGGTCCACAGCAGCTCGCTGCCCGTGAACGGCCCCCGGCCGTCGACCATGTGCGGGCGCTGATAGCCAGTCTGGTGGTCGACCGCGCAGAGGAACAGCGCGGCGTCGGGGTCGGGAATGTGATCGAAGGCCGGTGGCTCGTAATCGAGGCTGAGCTCACGGACCCGCGCGACGGCGCGCTCGAGCGCTCCCGCGTCCATTCAAACAGCGTCCGTCATCAGCTCGATCTGGTGGCCGTCGGGGTCCCGGAAGTAGATCGAATGCACCGAGCCGTGGTCCTCGTAGCGTGGGTCGATCCCGAGTGGCGGGAGCTCCTCCCGCGCCCGGTCGAACACGTCGCGGGCCACGCGAAACGCGACGTGCATGACCCGGACGTCCGGGACTCCCTCGGCCCCCGTGCCCGGGTACGACTGCCGCGAGAACAGCGCCAGCCCGGAGCCTTGGCTGCTGAGCATGAACGCCGGTTCGTGGCCTTCCTCGAACTTGGGCTCGAGGCCAAGGACCTCCATGTAGAACCGGCGCGAGCGCGAGAGGTCCTCGACCGTGATCGCCACGTGATCGAGGCCCTGGGTGGGAAGCGGCTCCACGGGACTGAGACTAGAAGAGCCCGCTCCGGCGGCGCTCTACCACCAGACGGTGGAGTCGAGCGCCTCGAGCTCGTCAACCGGCGTCGTGTAGACGCCGGACGAGAGGTACTTCCAGCCGTCGTCCGGCACGAGGAAGACGACGTTGCCCTCCTCGAACTCGCCGGCGATCCGCACGCAGACCGAGGCGACCGCACCGGCCGAGACGCCGGCGAACAGCCCTTCCTCGTTCAGCAGGCGCTGCGTCCAGACGATCGCGTCCCGGTTCGAGACCATGATCTTCCGGTCGAGGACCGAGAGGTCGATGATCGGGGGGATGAAGCCGTCGTCGAGCGAGCGGAGTCCCTGGACCAGCTCGCCCTGCATCGGCTCGGCCGCGACGATCTTCGTCTGAGGGTCGTTCTCCTTCAGCCGGCGGCCGACCCCCATCAGAGTCCCGCCCGTGCCGAGCCCGCCCACGAAGGCGGCCACGTCGTCGAGTTCGTCGAGGATCTCGACCGCTGTGCCGTTGTAGTGGGCGAGCGGGTTCGCCGGGTTCCCGTACTGGTAGGGCATGTAGACCGAGGGATCGGCCTCGGCCATTTCGAGGGCCAGCTCGACCGCGCCGTTCGAGCCCTTGGCGCCCTCCGAGTAGACGATCTCCGCCCCGTACATGAGCAGCAGCTGCGTGCGCTCCTCGGTGACGTTGTCGGGCATCACGACCCGCAGCGGATAGCCCTTCCGGCGGCAGATCATCGCGAGCGAGATCCCGGTGTTGCCGGAGGTCGGCTCGAGGATGGTCTGCCCCGGCTCGACCGCGCCGTCGGCCTCGGCGGACTCGATCATCGCCTTGGCCACGCGGTCCTTGACGGATCCGGTCGGGTTCCGTCCCTCGAGCTTCGCGAAGATCCGCACGCACGGGTGCTTCGGCGAGAGGGAGGGCAGCTCGACGAGCGGGGTGTTGCCGACCGCCTCGACCAGGTCGCTGTAGCGCCCGCCGCACGGCCGGTTGAGCGTGGGCTCGACCATTACTTCAGGAAGTGTAGTGCTGAAAAGCCGCTGCAGGTGGGCTTTGCGCGGCGCCGCCCGCTCTGCGAACATCGCCGAGATGACCGAGGCGGCGAGCACTTCCGCAGCCAACGGTGAGGGCGGCAGCGACCGCCGCGAAGCGATCCTGGTCGCGGCCGCTCGGGTGATCTCGCGTAGCGGTGTGCGCGGGCTGCGGGTCGAGGAGGTCGCGTCCGAGGCCGGCGTCTCTCCCCCGCTCCTCTACTACCACTTCGCGAGCCGCCAGGGCCTGATCCGCGCCGCTCTCGAGCGGGCGAGCGACAAGGCGCCGTCAGCTGCGCTGCGCAGCGACTCGGAGGCCCGCTCCGGGTACGAGGCGGTCGAGGCGGCGCTGCTCGCCGAGCTCGACGACGACCGCACCGTGCGCGACAACGCGATCGTCTGGGGTGAGGTGAGCGCGACGGCGGTGTTCGAGCCGACGCTTCGCGACGACGTGCGCCGCGTCACCGAGACCTGGAGCGCGACCGTGGCGGACGCGATCCGGCGCGGCATGGAGGACGGATCGGTCCGTGCCGGAATCGATCCCGACCAGACCGCCGAGGTCCTGATCACGCTAGTGGACGGGCTCTGCACCCGGTGGCTCGCGGGCGCGATGGAGCGTGAGCGGGCGCGCGAGCTGCTCGACGCAACGCTTCGGGAGACGCTTGCCGCGACCTGACTCGGATATGTTCGGGCGGGAGATAGGGCCTGTACCCCCCGGATTCACGCAGGAGGAACACCAAGGATGAGAGGAACCCGCCTTTGGCTCGTGATCGCGATGATCGCGGCCCTGTTCGCCACCGCGCTCGTCGCGGGCTGCGGCGACGACGATGACGATGACGCCACCACGGAGGCGACGACCGGCCAGACCACGGCCGACTTCGAGACGATCGAGGAGGGCGTGCTCACGGTCGGCACGGACGCGCCCTACCCGCCGTTCTTGATCGGGAGCCCGGACGACCCGGACTTCTCGGGCTACGAGATCGAGCTGTTCAACGCGATCTCCGAGATCCTCGGGCTCGAGCCTCAGTACTCGAACACGAACTTCGCGGCGGTCTTCCGCGATACCGCGAACGGCCTCTTCGACATCGCCGTCGTTTCGTCCACCATCCTGCCCGAGCGCGAGCGGGTGGTCGACTTCACCGACCCGCACTACGAGGCGCAACAGGCGCTGCTGGTGACAGAGGACTCGGACATCGCCTCGGTCGCCGATCTCGACGGCGTGATCGTCGGCGCCCAGGACGGGACCACCGGCGAGGCGTACGCGAACGACGAAACCGGCGCCTCCGAGGTCCGCGGCTTCCCACAGGGCCCCGACGCGATCACGGCGCTGGTCACCGGCCAGGTCGATGCGACCATCATCGACCAACCTGTGGCGGCGGATGCCGTCGAGAAGCAGGGCGGCATGGTGATCGCCGAGGAGATCCAGACGGACGAGCTGTACGGGTTCCCGGTGGCGCCGGACAACGACGGCCTGCGCGAGGCGGTCAACGCGGCGCTCGCACAGCTGAAGGAGGACGGGACGGTGGACGAGCTGTACCAGAAGTACTTCTCGACAGCCCCGCCGGAGTCGGTCGCGAGCGGCGATCCGAACCCGTTCCTGTCCGACAACTAGCTAGCTTGGCGCAGAAGCGCCGGATGTGACTCAGGGGAGGGCGCCGGACGGCGCCCTCTCTCGTTCCAGGACAGGAGAGAGATGGACTACATACTCAACTACTACTTCGACTTCGGGGTCATGGTCGACGAGTTCGGCCCTGTGCTGGACGGCTTCTGGTACACGATCAAGCTCTCGATCATCGCGGGGGTCCTCTCGCTCGTGTGGGGCTTGGTCCTCGCGGTGCTCCGGCAGCTCCCCGGCCGCGCGCTGGCACCCGTCCGGTGGTTGTCGATCGCCTATATCGACGTGTTTCGCGGGATCCCTGTCCTACTCGTGATCCTGCTCGTGTCCGGGTTTCTCAGCTCGGCAGCATCCCCCGTGGGCGGCGAGCTGATCCCGCGGTCGATTGGCGTGCCCGAGTGGCTCGGACAGCCATCGCCGTTCTGGTACGGGGTCATCGCGCTCACGGTCACGTACGGCGCGTACATGGCGGAGGTCTACCGCGCCGGGATCGAGGCGGTGCCGCTCGGGCAGATGGAGGCGGCGCGCTCCCTCGGCATGAGCCACGGCCAGTCGATGCGGTTCGTGATCGTCCCCCAGGCAGTTCGCAAGGTGATCCCTCCGTTGCTGAACGACTTCATCGCCTTGATGAAGGACACCGCGCTCGTCAGCTTCCTGGGACTGATCGAGGTCGTCCAGGCGGGTTTCGACTACCAGACGGAAAACCTCAACGGATCGGCGCTAACGCTTGGGGCGATCCTGTTCCTGGTGGTCACCATTCCGCTCGCACGGCTGGTCGATTGGCTGATCGCCCGCGAGCAGACCAAGACGAGGCGCGGGGGCGGTGAAGCCGCACCACCGAGCCCGCTCACAACCGGCGTGGCGGGCGCTTAGGATGGGCGTCACGACCGACGTGACCACAGCGCTGCCGGGCGACGCCCTCAACGAGGGCGGGTCGATACTGAAGCTCGAGGACATTCACAAGAGCTTCGGCGACCTCGAGGTCCTCCGCGGGGTCGACCTCGAGGTCAAGCGCGGATCGGTCACCTGTGTGATCGGGCCGAGCGGCTCGGGCAAGTCGACGCTGCTGCGCTGCATCAATCTGCTCGAGCCCGCCAACCGGGGCCGGATCTTCCTCGAGGGGAAGGAGATCACGGGCGAGGGGGCCAAGGCGAGCGAGGACCGCGACTACACGCGGCGGCGGGTCGGCATGGTGTTCCAGCAGTTCAACCTGTTCCCACACAAGTCGGCGCTCGAGAACGTCTCCCTCGCCCAGGAGAAGGTGCTGGACGTGTCGGCCGAGGAGGCACGCGCCAAGTCCGAGGCGTTGCTGACGCGGGTGGACCTCGCCGACAAGCTCCACGAGTATCCGGACCGGCTGTCGGGCGGCCAGCAGCAGCGGGTGGCGATCGCCCGGGCGCTGGCGATGGAGCCACATGTGCTGCTGTTCGACGAGGTCACCAGTGCGCTCGACCCCGAGCTGGTCAAGGAGGTCCTCGACGTCATGCAGGAGCTCGCCGAAGAGGGCATGACGATGATCGTCGTCACCCACGAGATGGGCTTCGCCCGCGGCGTCGCCGACGAGGTCGTCTTCATGGACGGCGGCGTGGTCGTCGAGCACGGCGAGCCGCACGACGTGCTCGGCAACCCACGCGAGGATCGGACCAAGCGCTTCCTGGGCCTGGTCCTGGGATCGCAGAGCGCCTAGACAAGCCGCCTCAACAACGGCGGGCCTTCGTCTCCGCGCCTTCGGCGCTCCGCCTCAGAGGCCGCCGGCCATCGCCGGGAGGATCACGACGGTGTCGCCATCGTCGATCGCCGTCTCGAGGCCGTCGAGCACGCGGACGTCCTCATCGTTCAGATAAACGTTGACGTAGCGGTTCAGGTCGCCGTCGCCCCCGAAGAGCTGGTCGCGGGTGCCGGGGTGCGCCTCAACAAGGGCGGCGAGCACGTCGCCGACCGTCACACCGTCGGCCGCAACCGTCGCCTCGCCCCCGGTTTGCGGGCGCAGCACGGGCGGGATCTTCACGGTCGCGCTCGGCATCGGCGGCGGAAAGCTATTCGATCAGGCGACCGGCTCGGGCGTGGGCTCGCGGGCCGGCGCACCGCAGAAGAGCTCGTAGTCCGGGAACTTGCCCAGCTCCTCGGCCGGGATCTCGGCGACGTCGTCGCCGCAGATCGGGCAGTGCGGGTCGCGCCGGACCTTGAGCTCGGTGAAGCTGGTGGCGAGCGAGTCGTAGAGGAGCAGGCGGCCGCTGAGCGTCTCGCCGATTCCCGCGGCGAGCTTGATGACCTCGTTCGCCTGGAGCAGGCCCATCACGCCGGCCATCACGCCGAGCACGCCGTTGGCCCCGCAGCTGGGCGCCAGCTCGGGCGGCGGCGGCGTCGGGTAGAGGCAGCGGTAGCAGGGGCCCTCGTACGGGATGAAGGTCGAGATCTGGCCCTCGAAGCCCAGGATCGAGGCGGAAACCACCGGCTTGCGAAGCCGCACCGAGGCGTCGTTCAGGAGGTAGCGGGTCGGGAAGTTGTCGGCGCCGTCGACGATCACGTCGTAGGGCTCGAGCAGCTCGAGGATGTTCGACGCGTCGAGGCGGAGGTTGTGCTCGACGACGTTGACGTCGGGGTTGAGCGCCTCGATCGCCGTCTTCGCTGACGCGGTCTTCGGGACTCCGACGCGGTCGGTCGTGTGGATCACCTGACGCTGCAGGTTGGATGCGTCGACCACGTCGTCGTCGACGATGCCGATCGTCCCGACGCCGGCCGCGGCAAGGTAGAGGGCGGTCGGCGAGCCCAGGCCGCCGGCGCCCAGCAGCAGGACCTTCGCGTTCAGGAGCTTGAGCTGGCCCTCGACCCCGATCTCCGGGAGCAGCGTGTGGCGGGAGTAACGGTTGCGCTGCTCGGGTGAGAGCTGGGCGACGACGGGGAACCCGGCCTCGCTCCAGGCGACGATGCCGCCTTCGATCACGCTCACGTCCTCGTAGCCGAAACCCGCGAGCAGCTCCGCGACGCGGGCGGAACGGTTGTCGGTGCGGCAATGCAGGATCAGCGGCTCGGACCGGTCGGGGGCGACCTCGTCGATCCGCTCGGCAACCTCACCCTGAGGCAACAGGATGGCCTGCTCGAGGTGGGCCTCGTCCCACTCGTGCTGCTCGCGCACGTCGATGACGCGAACGCCCGACTCGATCTCCTCGCGAGCCCGGTCGAGCGGAATCATTCTGACTCTGTCGGTAGCCGTCGCCACAGCTGAAAACTCCAAATCCCTATCGGGATTGCTGGATTACTTCAGAAAGTGTAGCGCGAGACGGCGCACATGGTGGGAGCGGCCGTCTAAACCAACCGGGCCGGCAAATCGCCGGCCCGGTGGCTCGCTGACTCCTGGAGGGTCCTAGCCGAGGGCGGGACGCATCTGGCGCAGACGCCGGACGCGCTCCTCGATCGGCGGGTGGGTCGAGAACAGGGAGGCGATGCCGCCGCCCGAGAACGGCTTCACGATGTAGAGCGGCTCCGCGGCCTGGTTGACCTGCATCGGGATCTCCTTGGCGCTCTCCTCGAGGCGCAGCAGCGCGCTCGCGAGCGACTCGGGGTTGCCCGAGATCTGGGCACCGGTCGCGTCCGCGGAGAACTCGCGCTGGCGCGAAACCGCGAGCTGGATCAGCGATGCCGCGATCGGGGCGAGGATCACGAGCGCCAGCGAGCCGATCAGGCCGAGCGGCGACTCGTCGTCGCCGCCGAACCACAGGAGCATGTAGGCGAGGTAGGTGATCGCGCCGCCGATCGTCGCGGCGATCGACTGGATCAGCACGTCGCGGTTGCGGATGTGCGCGAGCTCGTGGGAGATGACGCCGCGCAGCTCGTCCTCGGAGAGGCGCTTCATGATCCCGGCGGTCACGGCGACGGCCGAGTTCTTGGGGTTGCGGCCGGTCGCGAAGGCGTTCGGCTGCTCCTGCGGGATCACGTAGAGGCTCGGCATCGGCAGATCCGCGCGGGTGCAGAGCTCGCGAACCATCTGGTAGAGGCCGGGGGCCTGCTCCTCGGTGACCGGCTGGGCGCCGCTCATCCGCAGGGCCAGCTTGTCCGAGAAGAACCACGCGCCCAGGTTGAGGAGCGCGGCGATGAACAGGAACAGCAGCGCCGTGCTGCCGCCGCCGATGAGGGCACCGATCACGACCAGGAGGCCGGTGAGCGTCGCCATCAGGATCGTCGTGCGGAACGCAGCGGCGAAGTTGGATCTGCGGGTCGTGGTCATTTTGCGTTCAGAGTCTCCTTCGGGGTTTCCCGATGCCAGCGTCCGAGCCGGGGGTGGGAGGCAATCCGTGCCTGGACAGATGATCGCAGGCGGCCGCCCCCACGGCATAGGGGCCAGTCCCTATTCCAACTGAGGTCCAGTCCCAAGCCCGATAAGCCGGCTCAACGACGCCGGGGCTCGGCTTCGCCTACGGCTCCGCCTCACAAGTCCCGATAATCATTTGTGGTGAGGCATCAGTGAGGCGCAGAAGCAATCTCATGACGCAGGTCCTGGTTGTGAACCTGCTCCTGATCGTCGCCGCCGTTGTCGCCGCCATCGTCGCCGCCAACCCGGATATCGACATCTCGTCGAAGCCGGAGGCCGCGATGGTGCTCGGGCTCGCCGTCGCCCTAACGGTGCTCTTCAACATGTTCCTGCTCCAACGGCGCTTCCGCCCGCTCGAGCGGCTGGTCGACGAGATGGAGCGCGCCGATCTCTCGCGGCCGGGCGCGAACCTCCGAGAGCCGCACGAGTTTGGTGGGCCGGAGGAGGTCGAGCGGCTGCACCGGACGTTTCGCCGCATGCTCGAGCGTCTCGAGACCGAGCGGCGGCGCACGTCGAGCGCCGCCCTCGCCGCACAGGAGGAGGAGCGCTCGCGGATCGCGCGCGACCTCCACGACGAGGTGAACCAGTCGCTGACCGGCTTGCTGCTGCGGCTCGAGGCCTTGCGCTCGCACGCGCCGGCCGAGCTCGCGCAGGAGCTGAACGACACCAAGGTCCTCGCGAACCAGGCGATGGAGGAGCTGCTCGCCCTGGCGCGCCAGCTCCGGCCGACGGCGCTCGACGACCTGGGCCTGAAGGCGGCACTCGCCGGCAACGTGGAGGAGCTCAACAGCTCCAGCGGGATCAGCGCCAGCTTCGAGGCGGAGGGCGACTTCAGCGACCTTCCGGCCGACTCGCAGCTGGTTCTCTACCGCGTGGCCCAGGAGGCGCTCTCGAACGCAGCGCAGCACGCAGACGCGGAGAACGTGCTGGTCAAGCTGGCTCGGTCCGACGGCCACGCGGATCTCACGATCTCCGACGACGGGCACGGCTTCACGTTCGACCAGACGAGCCGTGGGCTCGGCCTCGGGGGCATGCGTGAGCGCGCGCTGCTCGTGGGCGGCGACCTGCGAATCGAGTCCCGGCCTCAGGTCGGCACAAGGGTTCGGCTCCGCGTGCCGATAGAGAGTGTGGATGGAAGCAACACTCCTCCCCGAGGCAGCGCGCGCCCTCGCCAAGCGGGACACTGAGCCAATGCGAGTGGTCATCGCAGACGATCACGGGATCGTCCGCTCCGGTGTGCGGATGCTGCTCGAGCGGCAAGCGGACATCCAGGTCGTGGGCGAGGCGTCCGACGGCGCCGAGGCGCGCGACATGGTGATCCGCGAGAAGCCGGACCTCGCGATCCTCGACGTGAAGATGCCGAAGCTGACCGGGCTCCAGGCGACGCGTGAGATCAAGGAGCAGACGCCGGAGGTCGCGGTCCTGATCCTCTCGATGTACGACGACGACCGCTACCTCTTCGAAGCGCTCAAGGCCGGAGCCTCGGGCTATGTGCTGAAGGCCCAGGCCGATGCCGACCTGATGGAGGCCGTCCGTGCCGTCGAGAAGGGCGAGCCGTTCCTGACGCCAGCCGCCCAGCGCGCGCTGATCAAGGACGTGCTGGGCGAGGGCGCAGAGCGCTCCGACGACCTGACCCCGCGCGAGCAGGAGGTCGTGAAGATGGTCGCCGAGGCGCATACCAACAAGGAGATCGCGGGGATCCTCCACCTCTCCGAGAAGACGGTCGAGAACCACCGCTCGAACGCGATGCGCAAGCTCGGCATGCGCGACCGGGTCGAGCTGGTGCGGTACGCGATCCGCAAGGGCCTGATCGAGCCGTAAGGGCTCGCGGTCGCGTTGGCCGTGGCGGTCTCGCGCGAGGCGTGTGCGTCCTGCGTCGCCGCTCGGAGGGCGGTGAAGGGGGCAAAGTCCGGCGGGCGTTTCCGCATCGAGAGCGGGATTCGGGGTCTATATGACCCTCAATCCCGCTCGCGTTTCGCCGGACGTCCCGGAGTAAGCGCGCGGCTGCTGGCGGCGCTAGGTCCTACTCGGCCTTCGCGCCGAGCGTGATCAGGTACTCGCCGGTGATCGCGACCTTGCCGCCTTCGCTCTCCTCGCCCTCGCGGTAGTAGTCGAGCAGCGCCGCGCGGGCCTCGTCCCAGCGGCCCTCCGGCTCGAGCATCTGGCGGAGCATCACGATCGGGCCGAACTTGGTCGAGTACTCCTCGGCCGCGGCCTCGGCAGATTCGAACTCGAAATGCACCGCGCTCTCCTCGAAACGAGGCTCGACGCCGGTGCCCGCGAACAGCTGGGTGACGTGGTCGCGCGTGCCCCACAGCGGGGGCGGCAGGAAGCCCGGAGGAGGCGGCGGGCCAAACGCGCTCAGCCGCTGGAAGAACTGGCCGATGCCCCCGTCGGGTGTCCAGGCGGCGATGCCGACTCGTCCGCCCGGACGCAGGACGCGAGCGATCTCGTCCGCGGCCCGCTTGTGGTCCGGCGCGAACATGCAGCCGAACGTCGAGAGGCCGACGTCGAAGCTCCCAGCTTCGAACGGGAGGTTCTCCGCGTCCCCCTCGATCCACTCGATCTCGACGCCGGCGTCGGCCGCGCGGCGCCGGGCACCCTCCAGCAGCTCAGGCGTGATGTCGAGCCCGGTCGTGCGAGCGCCGGCCTGCGCCGCCGGGATCGTCGCGTTGCCGGTGCCGCACGCGACGTCGAGAACGGTCTCCCCCGAGCTCACACCAACCCGGCTCACCAGGTCTCCCCCGACCTCCCAGATGTAGTCGACGATCCCGTCGTAGTCCCCCGCCGCCCACGTCGCCTTCGCCCGCTGCTTCGCTTCGCTGAGCTCCATGGGCCTGAACTTATCCTTTCCTCGATAACCGACCGACTCGCTAGGATTTCTTTCCGATGCTGTTCTCGACCAAAGCCGAGTACGGAGTGCGCCTGATGGTCGAGCTCGGGCGCCGGACGGACACCCCCGACCCCGGCTCCGCGGCGCCGGTCTCCTTGACCGCGGTCGCCGACGCCGAGGCGCTGCCGCTCTCGTACCTCGAGCACCTGGTCGCGAAGCTCAGGCAGGCCGGGCTGGTCAGCTCGGTCCGCGGCGCCCACGGCGGGTATCGCCTCGCCAAGCCGGCAGCCGAGATCGCGATGCTCGACGTCGTCCAGGCGCTCGAGGGGCCGATCGCCCCGATGGAGTGCTTCCACACCGACCCGGAGGGCCGTGTGCTCTGCTCGCACGAGTCGGACGGCGACCGCGCCTGCGCCACCAAGTTCCTCTGGACGCGCGTCCACGGAGGTGTGACCAAGGCGCTCGCCGGCACGAGCCTCGCCGACCTGGTCGAGTTCGCCGAGGCGACCGACGAGCGGCCGGCTGTCGCGGAGTCGGTCGCGTAGCCCCGCCCGCCACTGAGAACTGTGAACTGAGAACTGGAGCTAAATGGCCGACCTCGAAATCCACAACCTGCACGTCTCCGCCGAGGACAAGGAGATCCTCCAGGGCCTCGACCTCGAGGTCTCGAAGGGCGAGATCCACGCCCTGATGGGGCCGAACGGCTCCGGCAAGTCCACCCTCGCGAACGTGATCATGGGGCACCCGGGCCTCGAGATCACCGAGGGGACGATCAACTTCAAGGGCGAGGACATCACCGAGGCAGCCCCCGAGGACCGCTCGCGGATGGGGTTGTTCATGGCGTTCCAGTACCCGGTGGCGATCCCCGGCGTGACCGTCGCCAAGTACCTGCGCATGGCGGTCAATGCCCACCGCGACGCCCGCGGCGAGCCCGAGATCAAGCTCAAGGACTTCAGGGCCGAGACCGAGACCGCGATGGAGCTGGTCAACATCCCGCGCGAGTTCTCGAGCCGCTACGTGAACGACGGCTTCTCCGGCGGCGAGAAGAAGCGGATGGAGGTGCTCCAGCTCGCGATGCTGAAGCCCGAGCTCGCCGTGCTCGACGAGACCGACTCCGGCCTCGACATCGACGCGCTGCGGATCGTCGCCGAGGGCGTCAACACCATCGCGGGCCCCGAGATGGGCACGCTCATCATCACGCACTACCAGCGGATCCTGCACCTGATCAAGCCGGACAAGGTGCATGTGATGTCCGGCGGACGGATCGTGAAGGAGGGCGGCCCCGAGCTCGTCACGGAGCTCGAGGAGAAGGGCTACGGCTGGATCACGCAGGAGGTCGAGGCGACCCTGTGACGCGGAGTCCGTCAGGACGGAGCGGAGCCCCGCCGTTGTTGAGGCGGCCTATCTGATGGAGGTCTCGGCGGCCAGCTTCCCCCTGGAGAAGGTCCGCGAGGCCTTCCCGGCGCTGGCCCGCGAGGTCAACGGGAAGCCGCTCGCCTACCTCGACTCCGGCGCCTCGTCTCAGCGCGTGCTGGCCTCGATCCAGGCGGTCGACCGGTACGAGCGCTCACACCACTCGAACGTCCACCGCGGATCGCACACGCTGTCCGCGGAGGCCACTGCCGCCTACGAGGGCGCACGGGCGACGGTCGCCGACCACCTCGGCGCGACCGACCTGCGCGAGGTGATCTTCGTCCGCAACGCGACCGAGGCGATCAACCTGGTCGCCCGCTCGTGGGGCGACGCGAACGTGGGCGCCGGCGACCGGATGGTGCTCACCGAGATGGAGCACCACTCGAACATCGTCCCCTGGCAGCAGCTCGCCGAGCGCGTCGGGGCCGAGATCGACTGGGTCCCGGTGCTGGACGACGGCTCGCTCGACATGGACGCGCTCGCCGCGCTGCTCGAGCACGGCCCGAAGCTCGTCGCGGTTGCGCATGTCTCGAACGTGCTCGGCACGCTGAACCCCCTGGCCGAGATCTCCCGGCTTGCCCACGAGGCCGGAGCCCTGGTGATCGCGGACGGGGCGCAGGGCGCGCCGAAGCTCGCCGTGGACGTCGCCGAGCTGGGCGTGGACTTCTACGCGCTGACCGGCCACAAGGCCTACGGCCCGACCGGAATCGGCGCCCTCTGGGCTCGACTCGACCTGCTGCGCGGGATGCCGCCGTTCCTCGGCGGCGGCTCGATGATCCGCAAGGTCACGACGACGGGAACGACGTACGCCGACCCGCCCGCCCGCTTCGAAGCCGGCACCCCCGCGATCACCCAGGCGATCGGCTTCGCCGCGGCGCTCCGCTGGCTCGACGCCATCGGCATGGACGCCGTCACCGCGCACGAGCGCGAGATCGCGGCCTACGCGATGGAGCGGCTCGGAGAGGTGCCGGGGCTGACGATCTACGGCGCCGGCCCGGTGCCGGGGCGCATCGGACCGGTCTCGTTCGAGCTCGCCGGCGTCCATGCGCACGACGTCTCCGAGATCCTCGACCGCCACGGCGTGGCGGTCCGCGCGGGCCACCACTGCGCCCAGCCGCTGATGGACCGGCTCGGCGTCGCCGCGACCGCCCGCGCCTCGTTCGGCGTCTACACGACGACCGGCGAGATCGACCGGCTCATCGAGGGCCTGGTCGACGCGCGGCGCGTGTTCGGCGTCTGAGACCGGATCAGCTCTCGGCCTGATCAGAGGGTTCGCCGCGAACTTCGTCGGCCAGCTCGTCGCCGATCGGCGGGCGCCCGATCCGCGCCCGCAGCGCGTTCCTCGCCTCGATCATCTCCTCGATGTCGTGCTCCTCGATCTCGAACTGCGCGGCGGCGGCGGCCTCACGCTCGGCCATGCCCGAGATCGATCGTGGCGGCCGACGACGCCCGCCGGGGTTCCGGCCCACGACCAGAACGCCGACCATGAGGATCGCCAGCACCCCCAGGATGACGATGAGAAGCGTCATGCCCATCGCCCGGCCGAGTCTACGCCGGTTTCAGGGTCTACGATGGTCTGTGTGTCGGAGCGCTATGCCGACCTGATCCGGAGGGGATACGAGGCCTGGAACGCCGGTGACCGCTCCTGGGTGCTCGAGCACCTCTCGCCCGATGTGGAGTGGATCACCCCGCCCACGGACCCCGAGCCCGGTCACTACCGAGGTCACGACGAGGTCATCGCCTTCTGGGACCGCTGGCGCGCGGCCGTCGGACAGCTCGAGTTCGACATTCAGGAGCTGATCGAGGCGCTCCCGCAAGTGCTGGTGGTCACGAAGCGCTCGGGCACCGGCGCCCACAGCGGCCTATCGATCTCCGACGAGATCTGCCAGGTGTTTACGTTCGAGGGCGAGCTATGCGTGAAGGTGCAGGAGTTCTACGATCGCGCGGCGGCGACGCGCGCGATCGGGTCGCCGACGGAGGCAAAGCGGACGACCTGAGAGACGGGAGGATCGCGTGACGGGGGTGAGTCGGATCGAGGACGAGCTGACCAGGGAGGAGCTTCGACTGCGCCGGTTCCTGCAGATCCTGACGTTCGTCTTCCTGGGCCTCGCGGTCTCCTACGTGCTTCAGGGAGTGCTGCCCGACCCGGGATCGGAGTTCCCGTTCGTCGCCAACTCGCTCGCCAAGGACGGAACGTTCGCCGTGCTGTGCGTCGTCGCCGTCGCCGACCTGCGGAGGCACATGTGGGCCGTTCAGGTGGTAATCGGCGCGCATGTCCTGATCATCAGCGGGCTGCTGATCTCGCTCTGGCTAGGCAACACCGAGACGATCCAGGGCTCGTTCGCCGCACCGTTCGGGCTCGAACCGCCGGACGCGATGACCGTGTTCTGGATTTGGCTGGGGCTGGCCGTGACGGTCACCGCGGCGCTCGCCTGGGCGCAGCGCAGCGCCGAACGGGCGCGCTACACGCTGCGCTATCTGGCCCCGCACCAGCACCGGACGCTGGTGGCGCTCGCCGACGTGTTGGTGATGGGTGACGAGGAGCAGATCACCGCGGAGGAGGTCGCGGCCAACGTCGACGAGTACCTGTGGTCGTTCCCGGCCGAAGAGAAGCGCGACGCGAAACTCGCCCTGACCGCGCTCTGGATCTATCCCATGCTTCGCCTGCGGGCTCCCTTCCCGGTGATGTCCGCCGAGCGCCGGATCGCCTTCATCGAGCGTTGCTTCATCGCCGACGTCGCCGAGCGCCGGCTGCCAGGCTTCCTCCGGCGCCTGGTCCAATCGATGATGTTCGCCGCCCAGCAGCTCACCTTCATCGGCTACTACTCGGACCCGCGCACGGCCGAGGCGACCGGCTACGTGCCCTTCTCCGAGCGCCAGGGCGGCGGCCTGCCGTCCGAGCTGGCCGAGCGGCCGTTCCCGCCGCTGCGTGTCCGAACGCCCGCCGAGATCGATTCGGAGCGGACCACGGCCGACGTGGTCGTGATCGGCAGCGGCGCGGCCGGGGCGATCATCGCCAACCGCCTTGCGGCCAAGGGGCGCGAGGTCCTGATCGTCGAGCGCGGCCGGCACGTCGATCCGGCCGAGTTCACCGAGAACGAGCGGGCGCAGTTCGCAAACCTCTACGCCGACGGCGGGATGCAGATGTCGACCGACGCGCGCTTCCAGGTCCTGCAGGGCAAGTGCGTCGGCGGCAGCACCGTCGTCAACAACGCGGTCTGCTTCGAGCTCCCGCCGCACGTGCTCGAGCGCTGGAACGACGGCAACGGCCTGAACGCGGGAATCGACGAGGCCGAGCTTCAGGCCGCGTTCGCCCGGCTGCGCGAGTTCGTGCCGATCGACCGGATGACGTCCCGCCGGACGCTCGCGGGCGGAGCCGCCAAGTTCCGCGAGGGGATCCGGGAGCTGGGGCTCGACGGATCGGGCGAGTTCGACGTCGTCGAGGCGAACATCTCGAATTGCCTGGGCTGCGGCTACTGCAACATCGGCTGTCCGTTCGGCCGCAAGCTCTCGGCCCTCGACTATGCCCTGCCGAAAGCGCAAGCCGACTTCGGCGACGCGGTGCGCATCTACAGCGAGTGCGGCGCCCACCGGGTGACGCCTCGCAACGGGGGCTCCGCCGAGGTCGAATGCGGGCTGGGCGACGGCCGCCGGCTCCGGGTCAGTGCCAACACCGTCGTCGTCTCCGCCGGAACCATGGCGTCGAGCGTCATCCTCCAGCGATCGAACCTCGGCGGCGCGAACGTCGGCCGCGGGCTCTCGTGGAACCTGGGCGCGCCGCTCACCGCCGAGTACGACGAGAAGCTCGACTCGTACGCGGGTCTGCAGATCTCGCACTATCTCCGCCCGCCGAGCGACGACGGCCTGGTGCTCGAGACCTGGTTCAACCCGGTGGGCGCGCAGTCGCTGTTCATGCCGGGCTGGTTCCGGGACCACTTCCGCAACATGCGCCACTACGACCGGATGGCGAGCACCGGCTCGGTCGTCGGCACCCGCCCGGGCGCTCGGGTCAGCCTCGATTGGCGCGGGCGGATGAAGCTCCGGTACGAGCCCCATCCCGACGACCTCCGCCGCCTGGTCGCCGGGCTGAAGCTCGCCGGCCGGATCCACCTGGCCGCCGGCGCGACTCGGGTGATGGCCTCGACCTTCCGCTTCCTCCCGTATTCCGAGCCCGGCGCGCTCGACGACCTCGACACCCAGGTCCGCGACAACACCGACATCACGCTCCACACCTCGCACCCGCAGGGCGGCAACGCGATCAGCGCCGACTCCGCCAAGGGCGTGGTCGACCCGGACTTCCGCGTCCAGAACGCCCCGGGCGTCTACGCCTGCGACGCCAGCGTGTTCCCGGCCGCGATCACCGTCAACCCGCAGATGACCGTGATGGCCCTCGCCGAGTACGCGTCCGAGCGGATCGAGTAGCGCCGGTCGCTAGCTTCTCGTGTGTGGACGACCTCTACCGCGAGAACATCCTCGACCACTACAAGCGCCCGCGGAACTTCGGGCGGCCGGAGGAGTTCGACCTCGATTTCGAGGACGTGAACCCGTTCTGCGGCGACGAGCAGCACGTCTACATCACGCTCGGCGACGACGGCCGTGTGTCTGGTGTCTCGTTCGAGGGCAAGGGCTGCGCGATCTCGACCGCGGCGACCTCGATGCTGACCGAGGAGCTCGAGGGCAAGACGCCCGAGGAGCTCCTGCGGCTGCCGAAGGAGTTCGTGCTCGACCTGCTCGGGATCGACATCTCGGCGACCCGGATGAAGTGCGCCCTCCTCGGCCTCAAGGTGGTCAAGTCGGCGAGCCTCGGCGAGCTCGCCGAGTGGGAGGACGAGGGCGAGCCCGGCGATCCCTCCCTCGCCGAGCAGGTCTAGCCGTCGCCCGCTCGCTAAAATTCCGACTCGGAAAGTCGGAATAACTTGGCACTCACCGTTTGCAACATCGACGAGCTCCCCGAGGGCTCCAAGCGCATCGTCACGGCCGAGGACGGCCGCCTGATCGGCGTGTTCCATTGCGGAGGCGGCGAGCTGCTCGCGATCGAGGATCGCTGCTCGCACGACGACGGCCCCCTCGCCGAGGGGGAGTTCGACGCCGAGTCCTGTACCGTGGAATGTCCCCGCCACGGGTCCCTGTTCGACCTTCGAACGGGCCGCCCGAAGTCACTGCCCGCCTATGCGCCGGTCGAGATCTTCGAGGCCCGGGTCGAGGACGGCGAAGTGAAGCTGGAGGTTTGACCCCGAGATGACTACACCCCCCGAGACCGCAATCGAGTCCACCAAGGTCCTCACCGACGAGGAGGCGGGGCTCAAGGACATCGGCTCCGACTACAAGGAGAAGTTCGGCTTCCACGATCCCGAGACGGGCTACGCGTACAAGGCGCCGAAGGGCCTCTCCCGGGAGCTCGTCGAATCGATCTCCGAGTACAAGGACGAGCCGAGCTGGATGCGCGACTTCCGGCTCAAGGCCCTCCAGCACTTCGAGGACCGCCCGACGCCCACGTGGGGCGGCAATCTGGGCCAGATCGACTTCGACGACATCCACTACTTCGTGCGCGCCTCCGAGAAGGTCGGCCGCTCCTGGGAGGAGGTCCCGGAGGACATCAAGAACACATTCGACCGGCTCGGGATCCCCGAGGCGGAGCGCAAGTTCCTGTCAGGCGTGGGCGCGCAGTACGAAAGTGAATCCGTCTACCACCAGGTGAACGAGCAGCTCGAAGCGCAGGGCGTGATCTTCACGGACATGGATACAGCGCTGCGCGAGCACGAGGACCTCGTCCGCGAGTACTGGGCGACGGTGATCCCGCCGAACGACAACAAGCTTGCCGCGCTCAACTCGGCCGTCTGGTCGGGAGGCTCGTTCGTCTACGTGCCCAAGGGCGTCAAGGTCGCGATGCCGCTCCAGGCCTACTTCCGGATCAACACCGAGAACATGGGTCAGTTCGAGCGCACGCTGATCATCGCGGAGGAGGGCTCCGACGTGCACTACATCGAGGGCTGCACCGCACCCGTCTACTCGACCGACTCGCTGCACTCGGCGGTGGTCGAGATCATCGCCAAGCCGAGCTCCCGCGTCCGGTACACGACCGTCCAGAACTGGTCGCAGAACGTCTTCAACCTCGTCACCAAGCGCGCGATCGCGCAGGAGGGGGCGACGATGGAGTGGGTCGACTGCAACCTTGGGTCGAAGCTGACTATGAAGTATCCCAGCATCTATCTACTGGGTGAACGGGCCCATGGCGAGATCCTCTCGATCGCGTTCGCGGGAGCGGGCCAGCACCAGGACGCCGGCGGCAAGATCATCCACGCGGCGCCAAAGACGACGTCGTCGATCTTCTCGAAGTCGATTTCGAAGGACGGCGGGCGGGCGACCTACCGCGGCCTGCTCGAGGTCGCGAAGGGCGCCACCGAGGCGAAGTCGAAGGTCGTCTGCGACGCGCTGCTGCTCGACCCGGATTCGCGTTCGGACACCTACCCGACGATCCGGATCGACGAGTCCGACGCGAACGTCGGGCACGAGGCTTCGGTCTCGAAGATCGGCGAGGAGCAGCTCTTCTATCTCCAGGCCCACGGCCTCGACGAGGAAGAGGCGTCGAAGATGATCGTGAACGGCTTCATCGAGCCGATCGCCAAGGAGCTTCCGATGGAGTACTCGGTCGAGATGAACCGGCTGATCGAGCTCCAGATGGAAGGCTCGATTGGCTAGTGGCTGAAACGTTCGCGCTCCCTGGCCCGAAGGCGAAGGGCTGGGAATTCACTGATCTCAGCGGTCTCGACCTCGACGGCTACGCCGAGGGGATCGCGACGATCGACGGCCTCGACGCGACCGACGGCACCGGCGGCCCGATCGTGATGCCGCTCGCCGAGGCGGTCGAGCGCCATCCCGACCTGGTGCGGCCCCACATCGGCGCGATTGTCCCGGCGAGCGACATCTTCACCGCGCGCAACGCCGAGCACTGGCGCGACGGCGTGTTCGTGTACGTCCCCGCCGGCGAGCGGCTGGCCGAGCCGCTCCGGCTGACGATCCGGGGTGCCGCCGGCGACGCGGTCGAATGGCGGGCGCTGATCGTGCTCTCCGAAGGCGCCGAGGCGGAGGTCTGGGAGCGCTACGAGTCGGGCGGCGAGGGCCTCTTCAACGGCGTCACCGAGCTGGTCCTCGGCGACGGCGCCAATCTCCGGTACGTCTGCGAACAGGAGCTCTCCGACGACGGCTGGGTGTTCGCGACCCAGCGCGCCGAGGTCGGCCAGGAGGCCAACCTCGACTGGGTCGCGCTGGGCTTCGGCTCCTCGCGGGGGAAGGTGCGGATGGAGACCAAGCTCGCGGGGCGCGGGTCGTCGGCGAGGGTGACGGGCGCCTATGCGGGGCTCGGCAACCAGCACCTCGACTACGACACGACGCAGGAGCACGCGGCGCCCGACACCACCTCCGACCTGGCCTTCCGCGGCGTCCTCTCCGGCTCGGCCACGGCCGTCTGGCGCGGCATGATCCGCGTCGACCCGCCGGCGCAGCGCACGGACGCCTTCCAGGAGAGCCGTAACCTGCTGCTCTCGCATAAGGCGCACGCCGACGCCATCCCCGGGCTCGAGATCGAGGCCGACGACGTCCGCTGCACGCACGCCGCCGCGGTCGCCCAGGTGGACGCCGAGCAGCTCTACTACCTGCGCTCGCGCGGCCTCCGCGAGGCCGACGCGAAGAAGCTCGTGATCGACGGCTTCCTCCAGGAGCTGGTCGAGCGCACGGTCGAGGGACCGATCCGCGACGCGCTCGCGAGCTCGCTCGAGCGCCGGCTCGGCGAGCTGCTCGCCGAGCCGGCCTGATCTCGAGCCGGCGCTACTTCGGAATCGCCGTGAGGGTGAACTCCGCGTCCTCGTGGGTCCCAGCGGGCTTGACCGTGTGGACGTTCACGTACTTCGGGTTGACGTGAGACTCGGGGAAGCAGAACTGCTGGTCCCCGGGGCCGTTCCCGCAGCGCTGGGCCGAGAGGATCACATTTTGGTTGCCGCCCCCCGCAGCGTTGTTAGTCGCCTGCAACCCGTACTTCTTCACGCTGGAGCCGAAGTTGACGTAGTACACGCCCTCCTCGACCCGCTCGACGGTGATGCCGCCCGACTGACCGAAGATGTTCCCGGTGGACCCTTCGACCGCGACCCACTTGGCCTTCGCATTCTTGTTCAGGTCCTTGCTGCTGACCTCCCCGTTCGCGATGTCGCCGCTGTCGACCTTGTTCTTGCCCGGTAGCGCGGTCGCGACGCCGGTCGCCGCCACGGCGAGTGCGATCACCGCGACGACAAATGCCGGCGTCGGCCTGTGAGCCTTGAGCCACTTCCCCATACAGTCCTCCCGTAATTGGTTTCCGGCGGCGGCTCCCTGGCCGCCCACGGATTCGGGGACCCTACCCAGCTGATGCGCCGGCGGCAAGGGCGCGGCCCTACGCTTCCAGGCCATGCGAGTCGCCGCGGTGACGCTTGTCACGTTTCTCGCCGTCGCCGGGTGCGGCGGCGAGCGCACGTTCGAGCCCTCCGAGTTGGTGGAGGAAGCGAACGCAAAGGGCGCCGGCCTCGTCCTCGGTGAGCCCCTGACGTCGATCGAGGAGGGCGTCGACGTCTACGCGCTCTCGTTCGAGGAGGAGACGGGAGAGCACGACGAGCCCGAACCCGGCGGCCATGCCCACTCCGGAGGCTCGCTGATCGTGACCGGCGACGCCGACGCTGCGCGCGAGGAGCACGCCCGGTGCGAGCAGGCCGTGACCCTCGTCTGCTATCGGGCCGCGAACGTCGTCCTGCTCTTCGACGCAGATCCCAGCGACGAGCACGTCGCGAAGGTGGACTCGGCGATCAGGGCGCTGGAGACGGATGGGTGACCGCGTCCCGCCGCGCACGGCGGTCACGGATCACGCTCAACACGATCGACCCGATCACGACGAGCACCGGCACGGCGTAGAGCACGTAGAGCGCGTAGTGGCCCGCGTGGGCGAGCGGCAGCGCGGTCATCGCCGCTTCCATCGGGATCGAGGCTACCGCGTCAGCGACAGGCGGGGCCGCCGTTACCCGTGACCACGATGCGCTTCGACTTCTTCTCGAAGCCGGAGGTGACCGTGAGCCGCGCCTTGCCGGGGCAGCGCGCCTTGAAGGTCCCGTCGGCGGTCTGCGTGCGCGGGTTGCGACGCGCGTCGTCGTTGTCGGTCGCGACCGGCTTCAGGACCTTCGGGTTCGAGGTGGTCCAGATCCGGGCAGGGTTCGGCAGCGCGCCGACCGGCGTCGAGGTCGGCTCCGACTGCTGGGCAAGCGACATCCCGGCGAGCGCGAGGCCGGCCACGCCGGCGAGCGCCGGGATCGCCAGCCGGCGCCGCTTCGCGGGCGCCAGGCCCCGGAACGCGCCGGCCAGCAGGAGCAGTAGGGGCGGCGCGATCCAGATCAAGACCGGCGGGATCGTGAAGCCCTCGCGGAGCGGCGGCCGCGGCGTCGGATCCGGGTCGCGGAGCTCGAGCGCGTCGACCTTGGCCGTGTGGTTGAAGACCGGCTGGCGGCCGAACGCCTCGAAGGTCCGGGTCACGCCCGCCTCGAGCCTGCGGCCGCCCGCGATCGTGATCCCCTTGCGCACGAAGATCGGCACCGCGTCCGTCCGTAGTCCCCGCCGCGGACCCTGATCAGCCGGAAGCCGTGCCAGTAGCCGTGGTCGGTCCCGACCGGGCCGGTGGTGTAGAGCTCGCCGCCACCACCGCCGTCGATGTAGTACGGCACATCCCCCGTGCCCCGATAGAGGAACTGGCCCTTGATATGGGCGACGAACACCCCGTCCACTCCAGAGTCGCTCGCCGCGGCCTCGAACAGGGGGTTGTCGGTGAACAGCCCGCCCACCTTGCCCATGATGTGGGCTTGGCGAAACTCGGTCCGGTAGAGCTGGTCACCCGGGTCTCGTGTCGGGAGGTGCATGACGACGAACACGACCTTGCCCCTGTCGGACGCGTTCCCGGCGACCCGCCGGAGGAAATCGAGCTGGGCCTCGCCGCCCTGGTTCTGCCCGGACGGGTTCTGGTACGCGTCGCAGCCGGTCAGGCTCCAGCAGGAGTTGTCGAGGAAGACCCAGCGCGTGTTCGCGACGTCGGCGTAGTAGTGCGAGGACGCTCCGTCGGAGTCGTCGGCGGGTCGCTTCCGTGGTCGAATCTTGGGATAGCCCGGCTTGTCACCCATCGGGTACGGGCGCTTCGCGAACATCGTCCGGTAGTCGCTGTAGTCGAGGATCGTGCAGGTGCCGGGCAGGGGCGTTCCACAGATCCCGTCGTGATTGCCGACGCCGGCCAGCCAGGGCACGTCCTTGCGGTCGTAGATCTTCATCACGTCGCGCCAGAGCCCGAGCTCGTCGTCGTTGCCGATGTCCGCCTTGTCCCCGGACATCGTCACGAGGTCGGGGCGGTAGCGCGCCGACACGCGCACGATCTTCGGCAGGATCGTCATCCCGTCGAGGTCGTTTACGTGTTCCTCGCCGAAGTGGACGAAGAGCGAGCCCTTCCCGGCGGGCGGGGGCCACGCCTTGGGCGCCTTCGCTTTGCCGGCGGCGGTGCCCGGCGCGAGCAGCGCCGCGAGCAACACGGCGACGCAGGCGCTGCCAACGCGCCCGGTTCCCCACCCCGGTCCGTTGCACGACCGGTTCACGGGGCGCAGCCTAGCGTGCGATTCCGCGCGGCGCGCCGGGTCACGAGTTGGCACTCGAAAGCAGCATCAGCCCGAGCACGGTGAAGCTCACCATCAGCGCCAGCATCCAGTACTGCGACTGGGTCGCCCGCCGGATGTCGCGGTACTCCGCCAGCGCCTTGTCGTGCCCGATCGCGAGCGCCACCACGTGGCCCACGACGAGCGCGGCCACCTGCACGTACCAGACCGCCTCCGCGCCGATCAGGCCGTAGTCGATGCCGCTGCCGGCCGTCCCGAAGAAGTCGGACCCCTCGCCGAGCGGGTCCGAGAGCAGGTAGGTGAACTGCGCCTGCTCCTGGAACAGGAACAGGCTGAAGTAGTGGGCGAACAGGTAGGCGAGGCCGATCGAGATGAACGCGTGGGCGAAGACCCGGCCGAGGTCGCGCAAACGCGAATGCCGCGCGCCATCGGTGCCCATCCCGGCGACTCCGGCCCAGTAGATCCCAGCCACGACCGCCAGCGTCAGCGCCATGAACAGCGTGTTGGTGAGGCGCAGGGCGAACACCGGCTCCAGCCCGTTCCCCTGGTCGAACAGCGCGTCGAACACGTCGCCGATCGCACCGCTCAGGAGTCCCTCCTGGGCACCGTCGAAGGTGGTCCCCGCGATCGTGATCAGGATCATCGCGACCGAGCCGGGCACCAGCCCCCAGCCGGTCGCGCCTGAGAACCACGGGCGGCGGCCGATCCTCCCTGAGCGGACCTCGAACGGCGAGAGCCGGGCGAACATCCCGAAGTACACGGAGAACGTCTCGCCGCGCTGGCACCACTTCTCGATCCCGAACAGCGCCATGCCGGCGAACGTGTAGGCGCTGTAGACGAGCGTGGCGATCGCTGCGGTGCGCGGGGTCAGTCCCGCCGTCTGGGCACCGCTCGCGCCGAAGACCAGCTCCAGCCACAGGAAGCCGAGGAGCCCGATCGCCGCGGGCCAGCGGCCGAGCCGCTCCGGATAAGGGAGCGCGGGAGGCGGCGTCTGACCCGCGATCAGGCGGAAACCGGCCGCGGCGGCGCGGGCGATCGCGCGCCACGGGTTGAAGGCTCGGAACACGTCGCCGAGGAGGACGCTGAAGACGACGAACCCGAGCCAGACCGTGACGAAGATGAACGTCACCGCGAAGTTCCGGTCCGGCGCCTCGGTCCCGTAGAGGCCGGCCCATACCGTCACCCCGAGGAGGAACGCGCCGATCGCTCCGGCGATGATCTCGGCCGGGCGGCCGAGGACCAGGCGCGAGAACGCGGCCGACAGCGCGCGCCAGCGGTCGGACTCGAACCGAGGCTCGCGCCAGGCGACCGACAGCGCGACGAACGAGACGATCAGCACCAGGGAGGCGCCCCAGGCGAAGAGCCACTCCGGGATCGGCAGGTCCTGCTTGCCTGCCAGGGCGTGGGCTAGCGGCAGCACTCAGTCGGGGACGACGGAGATCTCGGCGATCGGCACGACCGAATGCTCGAGCTCGAGCTCGAACACGCCCTCGATCGTGGCGGGTACCTCGAACTCGACCTTGCCTCCCGCCGTGACGTCCTGTGAGACGTCGTAGCCGTGGAGGTGGACCTCCTCGTCGACGTCGGACTCGACGACGAACCTGATGTCGTCGCCCTTGGCGACCTCGAACTCGGCGACGCCTCCCACCGGCTGCCCGCCCTTGATCTCGATCACGGGAATCTCAGGCTTATCGGGCTTCGGCTTCTTCTCGGGCTTCTGCTCTTGATTGCCCGATCCCGACCCGTCGCTCGCCGTCTGGGCGGGCGGCGTCGTCACCGAATCCTCGTCGGCCGTGTCGTCCTTCAGCAGCAGAAAGAGGCCGACGGCCGCGACCACCCCGACCAGCGCGATCAGCGCGGGAACCCTGCGTGAATCCATGCCGGCAGTCTATGAACGGAGGCTCAACAGCGGCTCAAGGCGCGCTCTGTCCGCCCTGCTCGACCTGCCCGCCACCCTCGAGGCCGGCGGAGTCGATGGTCTCCTCGCTGAAGACGAACACGAAGATCGCGACGATCGCGATCCCGAGCGCGATGCCGAGGATGATCCCGACGGCCCGGTCTCCCCACGACACGAGCGTCGTCCTCGTCAGACCCCGTCGAGAAGGCGCCAGTTGGCCTCGTAGGCGCGCTCGGCGGCGGCGACCAGCCGGTCGGCGTCCTCGTCGGCGGCCAGCTCCTCGACGAGCTCGCGAACCTCGGCGGCGTGCTCGACGTCGCGGCCCTCATGGACCTTGAAGTAGGCGGTGCCGGAGCCGTCCTCGAACCCGTACCGCTCGAGGAGCCCCTCCCGCTTGGTCCGCGAGATCGCGGGCTGGGCGACCTCGACGGCGTAGAGGCGGGCCAGCAGCTCGAGCGCGTCGCCTTCGGCGGCCCAATCCTCGGCGCAGGCCGCAGTTTCGGGGGTCGGCGCGGCGTTGACCTCGCCGCCGGCGGCCTCGACGAAGCCGTCCCAGAGGCGGACGTGGCCGAGCTCCTCGGCAGCGTGGCGGCGCAGCTCGTCGCGATCGGGAAGCGCGTCGGCGGCGGCGGTGCTGAGCGTCGCGATCGCCTCGACCGCGTGCCGGTACTGGCCGGAGTAACGGGCAAGCTCCTCGGTCGTCAGATCGCCGTCGGACCAGCGCTGGTAGAAGGGGTGCTCGAGCACGTTCCAGCGGCGCCGGCTGCTCTCGATTCGCTCCCAGATCGTCGTCTTCAAGTCTCTCCTCCTCTTGCAGTTAGGGCGCTGAAGTCTACCGAGGCCCCGGGCGCCTCCGGCTAGCCTCCGCGCGTGCGACCGAGCCGCAACGACATCGCCGCGCCCGAGTTCCCGGGCCGGATTCCGTGGCTCAACCGCGGCGAGCCGCCGCGCATGAGCGAGCTCACCGCGACGGGCCCGGTGCTCGTCCACTTCTTCGACTTCGCCCAGCTGAACAGCGTGCGGGCGCTCCCCTACGTGCTCGAGTGGCACCGCCGCTACTCGCCGCTCGGCCTCACCGTCCTCGGCATCCACTCCCCCCGCTTCCGGTTCAGCGGTGAGCGCGAGACCGCAACCGCCGGGATCGCCGGGCTGGGCGTCGAGCATCCAGTCGCGCTCGACTCCGACTACGCGATCTGGCACGACTACGGCTGCAAGGGCTGGCCATCGCTGTTCCTCTGGGCAACCGGAGGGGCGCTCGCCTGGGCGCACTTCGGCGAGGGCGAGTACCAGGCGACGGAGGAGGCGATCCAGGCCGAGCTTCGCGCCGACGACCTGACCGTGGAGCTGCCGCCGCCGATGGAGCCGCTGCGCGCGACCGACGCGCCCGGCGCCCTGGTTGCCCCGCCCAGCGAGGAGGTCTTCCCGGGAGGCTCGCCTGCAGACGGCTGGGAGCCGGGTCCGGGCGGTGACAGCATCGAGGTCGAGTACGAGGCCGGCGGCGCCTACGTCGTCGCCGAGCGGGGCGGAGCGCTGCGCGCGGGGCTCGACGGCGCCGCGCTCGAGCCGGTCTGCGGGAGCGGCCTGATCCCGGTCGCCGAGCACTCACGGCACGAGCGCCACCAGCTGACGATCGAGGCATCGCCCGGCGCCCGCGTCTGGGCGATCAGCTTCGCTCCAGGCATGCCATGAGATACATGCCCTTACCAGGGGGGCCAATGTTCTTTCGCGACGAGAGTCGCTCATGAGATACGCGAGAGGCATCGCGAGGGCGAGTGTGCCGGCGCGGTCGGCGCTGGTCGGCAACCCTTCGGACGGCTTCGGCGGCGCGACGATCGCGTTCGCACTCGATGAGCTCGAGGCCACCGTCCAGGCCGAGCCGGCGCTCGGCGTCGAGCTCGAAGCGGATGGCGGGCGCCTCGAGTTCGGGGATCTGGCGGACCTCGAGCGCGCCGCCGGCGACGGCGCCTACCCCGACGGCGGGCCGCTGGCACTCCTGATGGCCGCAGCCAACCGCTACGCCCAGCGCACCGATGGCCTGGGCGACCGGGGCGTCCGCCTGGGAGTCGTCCGCTCGACGATCCCGCAGGGAGTCGGCCTCGCGGGCTCGAGCGCGATCGTTATCGGGGCGCTCCGGGCGCTGGGCAAGCTGTTCGGCGACGAAATCCCCGACGACGACCTGCCCACCTTGGCCCTCGCCTGCGAGACCGAGGAGCTCGGTATCCCGGCCGGCCTCCAGGACCGCGTGATCCAGACCTACGGCGGGCTCCTCCTCATGGACTTCGATCCCGATCTCCCCGGCTGGGGCCGCCACGAGCCCCTCGACCCCGCGCTCCTACCCTCCCTGTTCGTTGCCTGGCTGACCGGCGACGAGACCGATTCGGGCGAGATCCACCGCGCCGCCCACGAGCGCTTCGAGGCGGGCGACGAGGTGGTCGCCGCGACGATGCGCGAGATCGCCGCGCTCGCGAAGCGGGCGTTCACGCCGCTGACCCTGCGTGACAGCGCCGGCCTCGGCCTCCTGCTCGACGAGAACTTCGACCTGCGCCGCCGGATCTACGACCTGAACCCCCGGCACATCGAGCTGATCGAGACCGCGCGGGGCCTCGGCGCGCCCGCGAACTACACGGGCTCAGGCGGCGCGATCGTCGGCCTGTTCCGGGACGAGGACCACCTGGCACAGCTCCGCGAGGCGTTCGAGGCGCTTGGCTGCGAGCTGCTGGTGCGGCGCGGGGCCGGCTAGGCCCGCGCAGCCATCTCGACGCGGATCTTCTTCGGCAGCATGAAGCGGACGTCCTCGTCCACGGTGCGGAGCTCCGAGACGTCGTCGGTGCCGCGGGCGCGGAAGAAGTCGACCAGCTCCTCCACGAGCTCCTCGGGGGCGCTCGCGCCGGACGTAATGCCGAGCGTCTCGACGCCCTCGAGCCACTCCTCGCGCACCTGCGAGGCGTTGTCGATCAGGTGCGAGGCCGCCCCGTGGTCGCGCGCGACCTCGACCAGGCGGTTCGAGTTCGATGAGTTCGTCGAGCCGATCACGAGCACCAGGTCGCACTCGGTCGCGAGCTGCTTGACCGCGATCTGGCGGTTCGTGGTCGCGTAACAGATGTCCTCGGACTTCGAGCTGACGATCTTCGGAAAGCGCCGGCGCAGGACGGCGATGATCTCTCCCGTCTCGTCCACCGAGAGCGTCGTCTGGGTGATGAAGGCGACGTGGTCGGGGTCGGGGACGTCGACGCGCTCGGCGTCCTCGATGGTCTCGACCAGAGTGATGTAGTCGGGGGCCTCCCCGGTCGTCCCCTCGACCTCCTCGTGGCCCGCGTGGCCGATCAGGATGATCGAGTAGCCCTGCTCGGCGAACTTGCGGGCGGAGACATGGACCTTGGTGACGAGCGGGCAGGTCGCGTCGATCGTGCGCAGGTTCCGCGCTGCCGCGTTGTCGTGCACCGCGGGTGCCACGCCGTGGGCCGAGAAGACGACGAGCTCGCCCTCGGGCACCTCGGTCTCCTCCTCGACGAAGATCGCGCCGCGCTTCGCGAGCTGCTCGACCACGTGCTTGTTGTGGACGATCTCCTTGCGCACGTAGACCGGCGGCCCGTACATGTCGAGCGCCTTCTCGACCGTCTCCACCGCCCGGTCGACACCCGCGCAATAGCCGCGCGGAGCGGCCAGGAGGACGCGCTTCGGGGCCCTTGTTGCCGTGCCTGAAGCCATCGCGAGAAGGGTACTGGCGCTGTTAGCCCGCGATCCGCTCCAGCGCGATCAGCGCTGCCTCGCCGACCGCGTCCAGACTCTCCGGGCAGACCTTGTCGAGGGTGTCCGCCGGGGTGTGCCAATAGGCGCCCGGCGGCGGCCCGGGCCCGAAGGTGAAGTCGATTACGTCGACGGCCGGAACTCCGGCTTGGAGGAACGGGACGTGGTCGTCGGCGATGCCCGGGGCCTCGCCACCGAACGGCGCGGCCGACCCAGATCCTGAGGCCTCGAGCGCGGACTCCTCGAACTCGGCATAGAGCCCGGGATCCGAGTTCGCCTCGCGCGGGAGTTGCAGGTCGCAGTCGCCGACGAGGTCGAACAGGACCATTGCCTCGATCTCCTCGAGATCGGGCGACCCCTGGAGGCCCCCCGCGCCGGCGTACTCGACGTACTGTCGGCTGCCACGCGTGCCGTCGATCGCGAACTCGCGGTCGCCGCGGGCCTCCTCGGCGTCGAACAGCGCGAGCCGGATCGAGCTGCCCTGGAGTGGGGCCTCGGCCGCCATCACCCGGGCGAGCTCGAGCACGACCGCGACCCCCGACGCTCCGTCGTTGGCGCCCTCGAACCCGCCGCCGACGTCGTCCTTGGTGTCGTGGTGGGCGCCGACGACAACCACCCCGGGCTCTCGGCCGGGGATCGTCGCGACCACGTTGCGCGAGGGACGCTGCACGCGCACTCCCTCGGCGCCGGCGGCACGCAGGCGCCGCGCGATCAGCTCGACGACCTCGCGGCTGCCCGCGGAGCCCGCGGGCCGCGGCCCGATCGCCACCTGCGCCTCGACGTCGCGGAAGGCACGCTCCGCGTCGAAGCGCTCGGCCGCCGAAACGCCGTCGCTGTCGTCGTCGCCACACCCCGCGACGATCGCCGCGAGCGCGAGGATGGCCGCCAGCCGATATCGCATTCGCGAGAGGGTAGGTTCTGAGCATGGCCCAGGGTCACATGGACCGGCTCAGCGCGCTCGATTTCTCGTTCCTCACGAACGAGTCCTCGTCCGCGCACATGCACGTGGGCGGGATCATGATCTTCGAGGGGCCGCCGCCTGCGTACGAGGACCTGCTCGAGCACGTCAACTCGCGCCTGCACCTCGTGCCGCGCTTCCGCCAGAAGCTGGCGCACCCGCCGATCGAGACCGGGCGCCCGTTCTGGATCGACGACCCGACGTTCAATTTGGAGTACCACGTGCGCCACTCGGCGCTGCCCTCGCCCGGCTCGGAGGAGCAGCTCCGAAACCTCGCCTCGCGGGTCTTCTCGCAGCAGCTCGACCGGACCAAGCCGCTGTGGGAGCTCTGGCTCGTCCAGGGCCTGACGCGGAAGCGGTTCGCGATCGTCTCGAAGACCCACCACGCTCTCGTCGACGGCGTCTCGGGCGTGGACATCGCGACCGTCCTGTTCGACCTCAAGCCGGTGCCCGAGCCGGTCCGAGCGGAGCACGAGTGGGTTCCGTCGCCCACTCCGAGCTCGGCGCAGCTCGCCGCGAAGGGGGTCGAGGGCGTCGCGAAGCTGCCGCTGCAACTGGCCCGCCGGCTGGAGCACGCGATCGAGCAGCCCCGGGCCGCACTCGCACAGGTGGGTGAGCTCGCCGGGGCGATCGGCGAGGTCGCCTGGACCTTCGCCGATCCGGCTCCCGAGGTCCCCTTGAACGTCGAGATCGGCTCGCACCGGCGGTTCGTGTGGGTTCGCAGCGACCTGGCGCAGTTCAAGCGGATCAAGGACGAGCTCGGAGGGACCGTCAACGACGTCGTCCTGTCGGTCGTCGCCGGCGGCGTCCGGGAGTGGCTGCACGCGCGCGGGATCCGGACCGAGGGCCTCGAGGTACGCGCGCAGATACCGGTCTCGATCCGCGGCAAGGACGAGCAAGGGCACCTCGGCAACAAGATCGCGGCGATGCGGGCGGCGCTTCCCGTCTACATCGAAGATCCCGTACAGCGCCTGCTCAAGGTGCGCTCCCAGATGCGCGACCTCAAGGACTCGAAGCAGGCGCTCGGCGCCGAGGTGATCTCACGCTTCAACGACTTCGCGCCGCCGACCCTGCTCGCCCAGGCGGCGAGGATCAACTTCTCCACCCGGCTCTTCAACCTGGTCGTCACGAACGTGCCCGGTCCGCAGATGCCGATCTACCTGCTGGGCCGGGAGCTCGAGGACATCTTCCCCGTCGGGTTCCTGCCGCCCCACCAGGCCCTGTTCGTCGCGATCATGTCCTACAACGGCGGGATCAACTTCGGTCTCCTCGCGGACTACGACTCGATGGACGACCTCGACGTGATCGCCGAGGGGATCGAGCGGGCGCTCGCCGATCTCGCGGGCGCCGCGGACGCGGCGAAGCGAGCCTCGTCGGGGGCGCCGTCGCCCACGCAGGCCTGAGAAACGCCGTTCACACGCGGCCACGGCGTACCATCTGGCACATGGAGATGGAGGAAGGACCTTTCCGCTACCACCTGGAGCTGACGCCCGAGCAGCTCAAGATCACTCACACCGCGCTGCGGAGCCTGCTTGACGACTTCGGCCACGAGGAGGCCGAGATCCAGGCGCTGATCCGCGAGGTGCTGGCGAAGCTGCCGGACGAGCACGCGATCCGCGCGATCCGGCTCGGGACCGAGCGCGAGAGCGGCGACGTCGTCGAGCTCTCGACGCCCGAGCCGGACGGCGGGGATCCGATCGATCCCATCTCGGCGTAGACGCGGCGCCGCGCCCGCCTAGCCGCGGCGCCGACGCCGTTCTCTAGCCTGATCCGGCTTTGTCCGCCTCGGTTCAGATCGGCCTGCTGCTCGCGCTCGGGACGGCGTTCGCGTCGGTGCTCGGGTTCCTCTACAAGCACCGGGGCGCGATCGCCTCGCCGCGGGTGGATATGCGGCGGCCCCTTCGCACGTCGTTCGCGCTGTTCCGCAACCCGTGGTACACGCTCGGCATCGTCATCGCGATGGGCGGCTGGGCGCTCCACGTCGGCGCCCTCGCCCTGGCGCCGATCTCGCTGGTCCAGGCCACCATCGCCGGCGGCCTGGTCCTGCTGACGGTGACCGCCGACCGGCTGTTCGCCCATGAGGTGACGCGGCGCGAGTGGATCGGCGTCGCCCTCGCGGCGCTCGGGCTGGCCTTCCTTGCGGCCACGCTCGGCGACACCGCCGACGAGGCCCACTCCGAGTACGAGGTGGCGCGCCTGGTCGTCTACCTGGTCTTGGTCTCCGGCGCAGCCTGCGTGGTTGGCTGGCTCGCCCTCGGCAACCTGCGCGAGGGCGTCCTGTTCGGCGCATCGGCCGGCCTGTTCTGGGCCGCCTCCGACACCGCGATCAAGGCGCTGAGCGGCAATCTCGGCGAGGAGAGCGCGCTGGCGATCCTGATCCACCCGCTGGCGGTGCTGATCGCCGTCGCCTCGATCGCGGGTCTGGTGGTCTCGGCGCGGAGCCTCCAGGTCGGCAAGGCGGTGCCGGTGATCGCCGTGACCAGCGTCGCCGCGAACGCGCTGACAATCGCGGCCGGGCCGCTGGTGTTCGCCGAGCCCCTGCCGGAGGACGCCCTGGGCGTGATCACGCGGATGGCCGCGTTCGCGCTCGTGATCTGCGCAGCGGCCCTGACGCCGGCGCCGGTTCACGCGGCGGAGACGATCGAGGCGCGCTAAGGCCGCTAGTCGTAGCTCTTGATCATTCGCACGTTCAGCCAGAGCGCGACTGCGCCGAAGATCGCGATCACCGCGAACCCCGGCAGGATCTTCTCCCAGTCGAGGTCGGTGAGGATCAGCGATCGCAGCGCCTCCATCAGGTAGGTGACGGGGTTGAGCGTCGCAGCGACCTCCATCGGCTCGGTCAGGAGGTCACGCGGGACGAAGTTCGGCGTCAGGAACAGGAGCGGGAAGAAGATCAGCCCGCCCGAGTTCGTCGCCGCCGCGCTGCGCGTTTTGAGCGCGATCAGCTGCATGAAGCCGGCGTAGACCACTCCCCACAGCGCGGTCAGCAGCACGAGGAGGATGAAGCCCATCACCCCGCTCGCGATCGAGACCCCGAATGGCAGCGCGATCAGGACGATCACCGACGCGAGCACGATCCCCTTCGCGCCCTCTGCGACGAGGCGGCCGAGCACGATCGAGTAGCGCGGGATCGGGATCGCCCGCAACTTGTCGAAGTAGCCGCCCTCGATCTCCTCTACCAGGAACAGCGCGGCCATCCCGAACGACGCAGCCAGGAGCAGGGTGATCGGGAGCTGGAACGCGCCGTAGCCCTGACCCTCGAGGAAGTCGGTCGATTCCGAGGGGAAGATGTCCGCCGCCTGGCCGGTGTTGACGACCAGGAAGAAGATCGGGATGAACATCGTCATGAACAGCGCGTCCGGCTGCCGGATCGCCTCCGTCAGCGAGCGCCTTCCCAGAACGAGCGTGGCACTCATGCAGCCACCTCCTGGACCTCACCGGCCTCGCGTTCGCGCGTCCGCCCGGTCGCGTCAAGGAAGACGTCGTCGAGGGTGGGATCGCCCCCGGCGCGCTCGCGTAGGTCTGCCTTGAGCGCTTCGGGCGTGCCCTCTCGGACAATCAGGCCGCCGTCGATGATCGCCAGCCGGTCGCAGAGCTGGTCGGCCTCCTCCAGGTACTGCGTCGTGAGGAAGATCGTCGCGCCGTTCTCGTTGATCCGGCGAAGCTCGTCCCAGACCGTCAGCCGGCTCGCCGGGTCGAGACCCGTCGTGGGCTCGTCCAGGAACAGGACCTCGGGCTCGTGCACGAGCGCCGCCGCGAGGTCCAGCCGGCGCTGCATGCCGCCGGAGTAGCCCTTGATCACGCGGTCCGCCGCATCCTGGAGCTCGACCAGCTCCAAGAGCTCCTCGGCGCGCGCCGCAGCATCCTCGTGGCTGAGCTCGAAGAGCCGGCCGTGCAGGTTCAGCAGCTCCCGGCCGGTCTGGCGGGGGTCGAGGCCGGCCTCCTGGAGCGCGACGCCGATCCGGCGGCGGGCTTCATCCGGGTCGCCGGCGACGTCTATCCCGAGCACCTCGGCGCGGCCGGAGGTGATCGTGAGGAGGGTCGTGAGCATGCGAACGGTCGTCGACTTGCCCGCCCCGTTCGGGCCGAGGAAGCCGAAGATCTCGCCCGTACGGACCTGGAGGTCCACGCCGCGGACGGCCTCGACCTTGCCCTCACGGCCGTCGTAATGCTTCACCAAGCCCTCGGCCAGGACGGCCGGGCCGTTCAGATCGCTCATCTGGCTCCTGTTCCGGGGGTAGTCAGGTCCGCGTACTCAGACCGGCGCGGCCCGCAAAACTAATCGCCCACGCTCAGAAACCGAGTGCGAACTTCGCGTCCTCGGTCATCATCTCCGGGGACCACGGCGGGTCGAAGACCATGTTCGGGTGGACGTTCGAGACGCCGTCGAGGTCGCCGACGAACTCGCGCATCTGCTCCGAGACCTGCGGGCCGATCGGACAGGCGGGCGTCGTCAGCGTGAAGGTGACGAACACCTCCTGCTCCTGGATGTCGACGTCGTAGACCAGGCCGAGGGAGACGAAATCGAGCCCCAATTCGGGGTCGATGACCTCCTCGAGCGCCTCGTAGACGTCCTCTTCGGTGACCATGGATCAATCGTAGCGATGGGCGTCGCCGCCCAACCGGCGCAAGGCCGACCGCGCTTTGCCTAGCATCCCGCGCACTGTGGGGCTATGCGCTAGGACGACGCCAGGGGTTGCGGCGGCCGCGGCCTGCCTGGCGCTCGCGGCGCCGGCCGGGGCGGCCACGCTCCGAGCGGACCGCGCGGTCGAGCGCAGCTGCTCGGCCGCAGAGCGGACCGGCGCCCCAGGCGTCGTGACGAAGCGCGTCACCTCCCCGGGCACATCGATGGTCTCGGCGCGGCTCACCGGCGACGGCAATTGGAACCTGGCGGTGTTCGACGCCCGCCGCGGCGACCTCGTCGCGGGATCGTCGTTCGCCGATGGCGATGAGATCGCGCAGGGCTTCGCTCCGGCGGCCGGTCCGCTCGTTGTCCAGGCCTGCCGGATCAGCGGCTCGGATCCGACGGCTTGGGTCGCGATCGAGGTCCAAGAGCTGACCGAGCAGGCGCCGCGAATGCAGATGGTCCGGGTCGCGACGCCCAAGGACGAGGTCGAGGACGCGCTGGTCGCGACCGGCCTCGACCTGACCGAGCACGGCGGCGAGGGCTACCTCGACGTCGTGCTGCACTCACCTGCCGACGGCGCGTTGCTCCGTGAGCGGGGCTTCTCGTACCAGGTGGTCGAGCCGGACCTGCTCGAGCGCAGCATCGCCGACCGCGCGGCCGAGCGCCGGCTCGCACGCCGGGGGGCCGGGGGCGGCGGCCTGCCGAGCGGGCGGACCGACACCTATCGGCGGCTCGTCGACTACAGCGAGGAGATGCAGGCGCTCGCCGAGGACAACCCGAAGCTGGTGCGCTACTTCACGCTGCCGTTCGAGACGTACGAGGGACGGCCCGTCGAGGCGATCGAGGTCGCTCCGCGCGTCAAGCGCAAGGACGGCCGGCCGACGTTCGCGGTGCTCGGGGCGCACCACGCGCGCGAGTGGCCCTCGGCCGAGCACACGATCGAGTTCGCCTACGAGCTGATCAACGGCTGGAAGCAGGGGAAGAAGCCGATCCGCAGGTTGATGCGCCGCTCGCGCGTGGTCTTCGTCCCGGTGGTCAACCCCGACGGCTTCAACACCTCGCGCGAGGCCGGCCAGATGACCGGCGCCGCGGGCGGTCGCGATGCCCCGGCGGGCGACGAGACCGCCAACCTCGTGATCCCGTACGAGTACCAGCGCAAGAACTGCCGCTTCCTGCCGCCGCTCGAGGACCAGGGCGGCTCATGCACGCAGGTTCCGAACCTGGGCCTGACCCAGTTCGGGGTCGATCCGAACCGCAACTACGGCGGGTTCTGGGGCGGCCCCGGCGCCTCGTCGGCCGACACGCTCCCGTTCGGGGCGACCGCCCAGGACTACCGGGGCCCGGGCCCGTTCTCCGAGCCCGAGACCCGCAACATCCGCAAGCTTGTCGCCGGCCGCCAGGTGGTGACGCTGATCACGAACCACACGTTCTCGAACCTGGTCCTGCGCCCGCCCGGCCTGCAGTCACAGGGGCCACCGCCCGACGAGAAGGTGCTGAAGCGCCTCGGCGACGCGATGGCGCGCGAGAACGGCTATGAGAGCCAAGCCGGCTACGAGCTCTACGACACCTCGGGGACGACGGAGGACTGGAGCTACAACGCGACCGGCGGCCTCGGCTACACGTTCGAGATCGGCCCGACCGCGTTCCACCCCGCCTTCGGCTCGATGGTCGCCGAGTACCGCGGAACGACCGCGGCGGCGGGCGACGGCGGCGGCAACCGGGCCGCCTACCTCGAGGCGCTCCGGTCGACGGTCAACGCGAAGCGCCACTCCGTAATTCAGGGCAGCGCCCCGGCGGGAGCCTTCCTGACGCTCCAGAAGCGCTTCAAGACCCCCACCTCCCCGGTGATCGACGGCTCCGGCGAGGAGGGCGACGTGATCCTGCTGCCCGAGAAGCTCAGGACAACGCTCCGCGTGCCTGGGTCCGGCCGCTATGCCTGGCACGTCAACCCCTCGACCCGGCCGCTCGTCGACCCCGACAAGAAGAAGGTGAAGCGCCGTCGCGGCAAGCCGTCGGAACCGGTGACCTTCAACGGCGACGCGACCGGCGCGACCCCGTGCGCCGACGCGGACAGCGAGGACCCCTCCTGCTTCAACGACCATCCGTTCCGGGTGCCCGGCGGCAAGGGCATCGACAACGGCACGGCGACCGTGCGTGTGACCTGGCCGACTCCCGCCAGCGACTGGGACATGAAGGTCTTCCGCGACACCGACAAGGACGGCACGTCGGAGGGCGAGACCAACCCGCTCGGCTCCTCGGCTGCGGGACCCAGCAACTCCGAGGAGACGACGATCGCGCGGCCTGGCCTCCGGCGCGGGAAGTACGTCGTCCGCGTCACGAACTTCGCGGGAGTCGAGCCCTACGAGGGGCGTGTCACATTCGGCAAGACGCCGAAGCCGGCGGTTCCGGCGAAGGTCGAGCGGTGGACGCTGACCTGCCGCGCCTCGAAGAACGGGCCGGTCCTCGCGCGCAAGAAGGTCCTGGTCGACCGCGGCGAGCGCGCCCGGGTCGCCCTGGCCGGAGCCTGCGCGGGCTAGAGCCGCTTCTCGAGCCAGAAGCTGGCGAACGGGTTCCCGTTGTAGTCGGGGATCTCGGCGTATCCGAGGCCGGTGTAGAGGGCCATCGCCTCCGGTTGGCGGTCGCCGATGTCGAGCCGCAGGCGCGTGTAGCCCCTCCCTCGCGCCTCGTCCTCGAGCCGGAGCATCAGCGCCCTGCCGATCCCGCCGCCGCGCGCCTCGGAGGCGACGTAGAGGCGCTTGACCTCGCCGGTCTCCGCGTCGAGACGCTTGAACCCCGCGCTGCCCACCGCATCGGGTCCCTGCCAGGCGACGATGAAGACGCCGCCCGGCGGAGAGAGCTCATCCGGATCGGCGGATGGGCTGCGGGCGGGGTCGTACTCCGGGTAGGTGCCCCGCGCCCACGAGATGAACGCCTGGACGAGCGCGCTTCCGACCGCCGAATCGGGCGGCTCGGGCCGCAGCTCGTAATCTTGAAGGACGCCCATGCTTCCCCTGTTCCTGCTCTTCATCGTGCTCCCGATCGCGGAGCTCTACGTGATCATCCAGATCGGCGGCGCGATCGGCGTGCTGCCCACGCTCGCGCTCCTGGTGGTCGACAGCCTGGTCGGCGCCGCGCTCGCCCGGTCGCAGAGCCGCGCCGCCTGGGAGCGCTTCAACCGGGCCCTCGCCGAGGGCAGGGTCCCTGGCCGGGAGGTGTTCGACGGGGCGATGATCATCCTGGGCGGCGCGCTGCTCCTGACCCCCGGGTTCATCACCGACATCTTCGGCCTGTGTCTGCTGCTGCCGCCCACTCGCGCAGTGCTGCGCCGATTCCTGACCCGCTCGGTTTCGAAGCGAGCGGGGGTCGCGTGGCGCGTCACGAGCTTCGGCTCCGCGCGGCCGGGCGGGCCGCCCCGCCGCGGCCCCGCGTACGACTACGAGGGCAGCGCCCGCGATGTGACCCAGCCTCCGGCCGAGCTGCCGGACGCCACCTCGACGCCGGACCCACGTGGCTGACGAGTTCCGGTTGACGCCCGCCGAGGGCGTCGGAGTGGTCTGGGACCGCGCCGCGGTCGCAGCGCTCGCGACGCCGGGGACCGAGGCCGGCCCGGCCTGGCGGCTCGATGGTTCGCTCGGTCCCGGCTTCTCGTTGCTGCGCGTGGTATCGGGCGCGACCGAGGCGGGGTCGCTCCTGATGCTCTGCGCGGCGCGCCCTGATGCCGCGGCGAGCCACGCCGAGGAGCTCGTCGCCGCCTGCCTCGTGGGCCCGGACGGAGACGTAGGCACGATCGAGGAGGCGCTGGTCTCGACGCAGTACGCGGCCGACGGCTCGATCCGGCGGCTCGGACTCGAGCTCTACAAGCCGGATGACGACTATCCGGTCCGCGCCGCCGGCGACGCGACCGGTACCTCGTCGGTCGACGAGGACGGCGAGCGCCGCGACCGCGCCGAGCTCAGCTTCCGCCTCGACGGGAGCGCGGGCAGCGCCACCTACGAGATCGTCCACCGCGCCACGTAACCC
The DNA here is from genome assembly GCA_963753385.1 of uncultured bacterium. Lineage (GTDB taxonomy): Bacteria > Actinomycetota > Thermoleophilia > Solirubrobacterales > 70-9 > JALZKA01. Next base: position 235,301 of record CAVWCC010000008.1, on the reverse strand, counting down.
GATGGCGATCCGCGTCGTGATCTCCGACTTCGGCGGTGTGCTGACGACGCCGCTGATCGGCTCGTTCATGGCGTTCCAGGACCGCACGGGGATCACCGGCGAGTCCCTTGGCAACGCGATGCTTCGGATCTACGAGCGCGATGGCAGGCATCCGCTGTACGAGCTCGAGAAGGGGCACGTCACCGAGGATGAGTTCCTGACCACGCTGCGCGCCGAGCTCGCAGTCGAGCTCGGGCACGAGCCCGAGATGCACGGCTTCAAGGAGGTCTACTTCGATGCGCTCGAGCCGAACGAGCCGATGATCGCGGCGATGCGGGGCGCGAAGGAGGCCGGCAAGCGGATGGCGCTCCTCACGAACAACGTCCGCGAGTGGGAGCCCTTCTGGCGCACGATGCTGCCGGTCGACGACATCTTCGAGCTGGTCGTGGATTCGGCGTTCGTCGGGATGCGAAAGCCGGAGCCCGAGATCTACAAGCTGACGCTGGAGCGGCTGCGCACCCACGATCCCGAGCTCGCCGACCTCGACTTCGCCGAGTGCGTGTTCGTCGACGACGTCGAGGTGAACTGCACGGCCGCCCGCGAGCTCGGCATCAACGTCGTGCATTTCCGCGACAACGACCAGGCGATCCCCGAGCTGCGCGCGGCGCTGGGCTAACCGGCAGAATCGCGCCGTGGCCGATCCGACCAGCAGCCCGCCGGCGGGTTGGTACCCCGACCCCGAGGGCGGGCCGAACCCTCGATATTGGGACGGCGAGCAGTGGACCGGCCGCTACCAGGTCCCCGAGGGCCACCGGATCGCGAACCCGGCCGACCCGCCCCGCCACCTGCGGACGCTGCGCACCGTCGCGATCGTCGGGCTGATCCTGATCTCGCTGACCGAGCTCAACAACATCTCGGCCGACGGCCAGTACATCGAGGTCGCCGACAAGATCCTCGACGGTGGCCAGCCGAGCCTCACCGAGATCACCGAGGCCGAGGATCGCGTTGACCAAGCCTCGATCGCGCTCCTGGTGGCGTACGTCGGGCTCGGGATCTTCACCTTCATCCCCTGGTTTCACCGCGCCTACTCGAACCTGCCGAGGCTCGGGGTCGCCGACCTTCGTTACGGGACCGGCTGGGCGATCGGCGCCTGGCTCATTCCGATCTTCAACCTGTTCCGGCCCAAGCAGATCGCCAACGACATCGACCGCGCGTCGGCGCCCGACGCGCTGGTGACGACCAACGCCTGGCACCAGCGCGCGCCGGCAGCCCTTCTGCACTGGTGGTGGGGGCTGTTCCTCCTGAGCGGCTTCCTGTCGAACTTCGCAGCACGCGCCATCATCAATGGGGCGGACGACCAGATCTTCGTCCATCGCCAGGAGGCCCTCGACGCGCTCGAACAGGAGCGTGCGGGCTTCGCGCTCGACGCGTTCGCCTCCGTCGTGGCGATCGTCGCCGCGGTCCTTGCGATCGTGGTGATCCGCCGGATCAGCACGCACCAGGACGCCGTGATCGACCGGCTCGAGGCTGGGGCGCCCACGGCGGCCCCGCCGGCCGCCTAGCCGTGTCGATGATCGCGAGACGGCGGGCGGTCGCGCTGTTGGCGTTGCTCGCGGTCGCCGTCGCGATCTGGCTCGTCGCGTTCCGCGACGGCGGGATCGGCTCCGCCGATCGGCGCGGCGCGAACGTCGAGGAGATGACGATCGAGAGCGCCGCAGTGGGCGAGTCGCTCCCGGTCAGCGTCGTGACCTCCGACGCCTCGGTCAGCGATCCGCCGTTGCTGGTCTTCCTCCACGGCCGCGACGGCAACGAGGAGAGCGGCCTCGTCGACGAGATGTTCGCCGCACTGGACGCGCTCGGTGACCGCGCCCCGGTCGTCGCCTTCCCATACGGCGGCGAGGCCTCGTACTGGCACGACCGCGACGATGGCGACTGGGGCCGCTATGTGCTCGAGGAGGTGGTTCCCAACGTCGCCCGCGAGACCGGGGCCGATCCGGGTCGCGTCGCGGTGGGCGGGATCTCGATGGGCGGTTACGGCGCGTACAGCCTGGCCGCCGAGGCGCCGGGCCGGTTCTGCGCCGTCGGCGGCCACGCACCCGCGATCTGGCAGACGGCCGGGGAGACGGCGGAGGGGGCGTTCGACGACGCCGAGGACTTCGCGGAGCACGACGTGATCGCAGCCGTCGGCAGGCAGCCGGAGGCGTTCACCGGCCAGCCGCTCTGGATCGACTCGGGTGAAGAGGACCCGTTCATCCCGGGCGACGACGCATTGATCGCCGCGCTCGAGGCAGCCGGCGCAGACCTCACCACGAGCCGCGAGCCGGGCGGGCACGAATCGGAGTACTGGAACCCGCGCTGGAACGACTACCTCGCGTTCTACGCCCGCGCACTCGAGCGCTGCCAGTGATCCGCAGGCTTACAATCGGGTCATGAACCGCGAAGAGGCCGAGACGGTCTGCGCACGGTACGCCGAGGAGCACCCGGACCGGAAGGTCGCACAGTGGCTGCCGCAGCAGCAGCCCGACGGGAGCTGGGTCGTGGTCAAGGTCGGCATCCCGCTGCCCGAGACCACGGAGGAGATCCAGGCCGACGAGCGCCCGGCGACGCCCGACGATCCCCGCACCGCGGCAATGCAGAACCTCGGCCCACACATCGGGCCCGGGATTTAGGAATGGCATCGAGTGAAGGATTGAGCCGCTATATGCGGCACAACTCTTCACTCGATCGCAGGTAGGCCTAGTTGTCCGAGCCCGCGCGGTCCCAGACGTAGAGCTCGACCGCTTCGACCGCGAGCTCCATCAGGCGCGGGCCCGAGAGCCAGTCGAGCACGGTGTCGAGCGCCCGCTCTTCGGTGACGCCGCGGTCGACGGCCTCCTCGCCACGGAAGCCGGCGGCGAGCTTGAGCGCCTCGCGGCGGTGCTCGCCGAGACCCGTGAACGAGTGCATCAGGAAGTCGCGGTTCGGCACGGGGTGGCCGGCGTCCATCGAGGCGTGCCACGCGGCGAGCATCGAGATGTCGTGTTCGTCGAGCTCCGCGATCGCGCGGGCGTAGTGCGACTCGAGCTCGTCGTCCGGGATCTCGTCGACCCACGCGCGGACGGCCTCGCCGAGCAGCTGGCGGCGGGCCTCGCGGCCGACGGAGTCGGCGATTGCACGGATCGCGTCGGCGGGATCGATGAAGCAGAGCGACATTTGGCGAACCTCTGGTGGAGGGCTTGGCTTGCGGGGCAAAGGTAGATGCCGCTGCGGACGGCACCGCGGACGCTGCAAGATCGCTGTTTCCGGCTTCTCGGCTGGCAATCCGCGGGATGTCAGAGGCGTGCGCCGGGCATCGACCTAGGATCGAGGAGATGATGAGGAACCTCGAGCTGATCGTCGGCCCGCCGAACTCCGGTCGCGCGGGCGAGATCCTCGACCGGCTGCGCTCGGCGCTGGCGCGCGATCCGCTCCTGGTCGTGCCCACCGGCGACGACATCGCCCGCTTCGAGCGTGACCTGTGTCGCGGCGAGCGGCCGGCGATCGGGGCGACGATCCGGACCTTCTCCTCGCTCACCGATGAGATCGCGACCGCTACCGCAACGCCCGTGCCGCCGGCGCTCACGCCGCCCCAGCGCCTGGCGCTGATCCGGGCGGCGACCGCCTCGACGCCGCTTCGGGTCCTCAAGCGCTCGTCCCACTCCCCCGGCTTCGCGGCCGCCCTCGACCTGCTGATAGCGGAGCTCCAGGCGGCGCTCGTCTCGCCCGCAGATCTCCGGGGCGCCGCGGAGGCGGCCGGCAACGCCGCGCATGAGCTCGAGATCGCGGCGCTCTACGGCGCCTACGAGGAGCTTCGCGACCGCGCCGGCCGGTCCGACGCCGGCTCGCTCGCGCGGGCCGCGGCGGCCGCTCTTCGCGAGGCACCGGACGCCTGGGGCGGCCGGCCGGTCCTGATCTACGGATTCGACGACCTGACCGAGGCCCAGCTCGAGCTGGTCCGGCTGCTGGCGAACGCGACGGTGGTCACGGTTGCCGTGAACTACGCCGACCGCCGGGCGCTGGCCGCCCGTGCCGCCCTCCTCGCCCGGCTCCGCGACGAGTTCGGCGCCACGGTCGCCGCGGAGCTCGACTTCGATCCGACCTACACCGAGCGGCGCTCGCTTCGGCACGTGGATCGCGAGCTGTTCGAGCCGGGCGCCGGGACCGTGCCGCCCGACGGCGGTGTGCGCCTGCTCGAGTGCGCGGGCGAGCGCGGCGAGGCCGAGGCGGTGGGCATCGAGATCGCGCGACTGCTCGACTCCGGCGTCGACCCCTCCGCGATCGTCGTCGCGCTCCGCCGCCCCTCGGTCGACGGCCCGCTGTTCGCGACCGTGCTGCGCGAGCTCGGCGTCCCAGTCGCCCTCGAGGCCGAGCTTCCGCTGACCACGACCGCCGTCGGCAGGAGCCTCCTCGCCCTCTGCCGTGCCGCGGCGCCGGAGGGCGAGCCGGCCGACCTGATCGCCCACCTGCGGGCGGACCCGTCGGTCGCGCCCGGCGCGGTCGACTGGCTGGAGCGGGCGGTCGCGCGGGCGGACGTCGACACAGTGGGCGATCTCGCAACCCGCTGGGAGAAGCCGCCCGTCCACCTTGCTCGGATCAGGGAGGCCGGGGGGCCGACGGCGCGTGTGCTGGCCCTTGCGGCCGGCGCCCGCCGGCTCGCCGAGGCGGTGCACACCGAGCGCGCCCCCCTTGCGGGCGAGCGCTCGAACGGCACCCCGCTCGACCCGGTCGAGCTGCGGGCGGGGGTGGCCGCGGCCGAGCTCCTCGAGGAACTGGCGCTCGTGGGAGCGCTGCCCGGCTGCCCCGAGCCCGACCTCGACGACGCGGCGGAGGCGCTCGAGACCGCGGGGGTGCGAGCCTGGCGCGGATCGGCCGAGGGCCGGGTTCGGATCGTCAGCCCGTATCGGGTGCGCGCCGGGACCGCCTCGTACCTGTTCTGCGCGGCAATGCAGGAGGGCGTCTTCCCTGGCCGCGGGGCGCTCGACCCGCTGCTCGGCGAGGAGAGCCGCTCGCGGCTCGGCATCACGGCGCTTCGCCGTCAGGAGCAGGCCGAGGAGGAGCGCTACCTCTTCCACGTGTGCGCGTCGCGCCCGGTCGAGCGGCTGTACCTGAGCTGGCGCTCGAGCGACGAGGACGGTCATCCCGCGGCGCGCTCGCCGTTCGTCGACGAGGTGCTCGACCTGATCGTGGAGGACTCGGGCGAGGGCGACCCGGAGTTCCACGCCAGGCGATCGCTCGCGCAGGCCGTCCCAACCCCGGCCGAGGCGTCAACCCCACGCCAGCTCGCGCGCGCGGTGACCGTGCGTACGGGCGTCGACGGCGAGCGGCAACGCGAGCTCCTGAGCGCCCTGGGCGTCGACCTGGCCACGGCCGGCGACGTGCTCGGCCTGACCGCGGTGATTCCGAACCCCGAGGCGAAGCCCGGCCCGCTTCGGCACCCGGTTGTGATCGCGGCGCTTCGGGAGCGCCGGCATCTGAGCGCGAACTCGCTCGAGGGCTGGATCCAGTGCTCGTACCGGTGGTTCGTGAACCACGAGCTGAGCCCGCAGCGGCTCGAGCCGGAGCCCGACCCGCTCTGGCTCGGCGGGGTGGTCCACGACGCGCTCCACCGGCTCTACGCCGACCCTCCGGGCGAGGACTCGATCCCGAGGCCCGCTGACGTCGCCGCCTGGAAGACGCGGTTCAACGAGATCCTCGACGACGGTCGTCGCCGAGAGCGAGTCGGTCGCGACGGCCGGCCGGCGGCTTGCGCTGGCACGCCTTCGGATCCAGGTCGAGGCGTTCCTCGAGGAGGAGGCCGCGGGCTCGACCGTCCTGCGCCCCCGCGCGGACCTGCTCGAGCGTGGCTTCGGGTTCGCGGAGGACGAAGACGACCCCGGCGAGCTCGTGCTCGGCGAGATCGCGCTGCGCGGGCGCATCGACCGGATCGACGTCGAGCCCGCAGGGACGCGGGCCCTGCTGCGTGACTACAAGACCTCGCAGGCCGTCCCGGGCGTGACCAAGATCGCCAACGAGGGCAAGCTCCAGCTCCAGCTCTACATGCTCGCCGCCCGCGAGCTGCTCGGCCTCGACCCGATCGGCGGCCTCTACCAGCCGCTCGGCGCCTACGGCGACAGGCGGCCGCGGGGCATCGTGCGAGAGAGCGAGGTCGGCGAAGGCGGGTTGTTCGAAGGGCTCGAGCTCTCGGTCAAGGGCGACGCGATCTCCGACGAGAAGTTCGAGGCGGCGCTCGAGGACGCGAAGCAGCAGGCGATCAAGAACGGCAGCGCGGATGCGCGACGGCGACATCACGCGCGACCCGCTGGGCGGCGTCTGCTCCGAGTACTGCACGTTCCAGCCGATCTGCCGGCTCGAGCGCGCGCTCGGGCTCGAGGACGAGAACGGCAACGGGAACGGGAAATGACGAACAAGCCGCCTCAACAACGGCGGGGCTCGGCTCCGTCCTCACGGACTCCGCCTCACTGCCCACCGAAGAGCAGGCCGCGGCGATCGCTGCTCGCGACCGCGACGTCTTCTGCGAGGCCGGCGCCGGCAGCGGCAAGACGCGAGTGCTCGTCGGCCGCTACTGCGACGCAATCTGCGACGACGGCGTCGGGATCGACGAGATCCTCGCCTTCACGTTCACCGAGCGCGCGGCCGCGGAGCTTCGCCAGCGGATCAGGCAGCGAGCTCACCGAGCGTTCGCGCGCAGCGCGGGCCGCCGGCGACGAGCACCGTGCCGCGGAGCTGCGGGGCTTCGCCCGCGAGACGGAGCGCGCGTGGGTCACGACGATCCACGGCTTCTGCCGCCGCCTGCTCGGCACCCACCCGGTCGCCGCCGGGCTCGATCCCAGGTTCCGGGTGCTCGACGCGCCCGAGGCCGAGCGGCTCCGCGAGCAGGCCGCGCGCGAGGCGATCGAACGGCTGGTCGCCGGCGGCGACGAGCGGGTGGCGCGGGTCACCGCTGCCTACCGGCCCTATCGGGTAAGCGACATCGCGCTGGTCGCCCACGAGCGCCTCCGCAGCCAGGGCATGGCGCAGCCGAGCCTGCCGGAGGTGGGCCTCCCGGAGCGCCGTTCGCACCGCGAGAAGGACGATCGCCGTTGAGCCCGGCCGAGACCCAGGCCGCGCTCGACGCCCGCGCCGCCCTCCAGGACGTGCTCCAGGCGACGAGCGCGCGCTACGAGGAGCTGAAGGGCGGTCGCTCCGGCCTCGACTTCGCCGACCTCGAGCTGCGCTCCGTCGAGCTCCTGCGCACATCGGAGGCCGTCGCGGAGTCCTGGCGCGGCCGCTTCAAGCACCTGATGGTCGACGAGTTCCAGGACACGAACCGGGTCCAGCTCGAGCTGATCGAGCGCCTCCGAGGGCCCGGAGACGCGCCTGTTCACGGTCGGCGACGAGCACCAGTCGATCTACCGGTTCCGGAACGCCGACCTCGAGGTGTTCCGGGCCGAGCGCGCTCGCGCCGAGGACTCGCCGACCACGGACGTCCTGCCCCTGCGCGGCAACTTCCGCGCCCGGCCCGAGGTGCTCGCGGCCGCGAACGCGCTTGGCACGACCCTGCTCGACGGATTCGTGCCGCTGACCGCGGGGCGAGACGCGCCGGTGACGGCCCCAGGGCTGAGCTGCTCCTCACCTTCGAGGAGGGCCGAGGCAAGGACCACCGCAAGTGGAAGGCCGACGGAATCGAGCTGGAGCCGCCACCGTCCGAGACCAACCGGGCGACCGTGGCGCAGGCCCGTGCGCTCGCGGAGCGCCTGCGCGCGCTCGTCGATGCCGGCGAGGCCGACCCGGGCGAGATCGTCGTGCTCCTGCGCGCGTTCACCCACGTGGACGCCTACGAGGAGGCGCTCCAGCGCTTCGGCCTCGAGCCCTACGTGGTCGGCGGCCGCGGCTACTGGTCCCAGCAACAGGTCGAGGACCTGCTGCGGCTGCTGGCCGTCGTCGCCAACCCGCTCGACGACGAGATGCTCTTCGGCGCGCTCGCGAGCCCGGCGTGCGAGGTCAGCCCCGACGCGCTCTGGCTGATCCGCAGCGCAACCGGCCACTGGCGGCACGTCTGGCCCACGGTCGAGGCGGCGTTCGGGGAGAACGGGCGCGAGGTCGAGCTGGAGGACCCCGAGAAGCTCGACGCGATCGAGGAAGCCGACGCCGACCGGCTGCGCGCGCTTCTGCGCGACGATCGCCGCGGCTCCGCGCCGAGGCCCCGCTGCTGCCGCTCGACGTCCTGGTCGAGCGGACGATGAACGCGTTCGGCTACGACCTGGCGCTGCTGGCGAAGCCACAGGGCGCCGGGCGGATGGCGAACGTCCGCAAGCTGATGCGCCTCGCCGCCGAGTTCGAGCGCAACGAGGGCCGCGACCTGCGCGCGTTCCTCGACCAGGCGGACGAGAGCACGACAGCGCGACGAGCGCGAGGGACTGGCGCCGGTCCAGGCCGAGGACTACCCCGGCGTGCGGATCATGACCGTGCACGGCGCCAAGGGCCTCGAGTTCCCGGTCGTCGCGGTCCCGGACCTCGACCGCGGCGCTCGACGCCGGCCACCGCTCACGTCGACATCTGGATCGGCCGCCTCGACGCCGAGGGCGCGCAGGCTCGGTTCGGCCTGCGCCTCGCGTTCCCGACGGCGAAGTCGTTCGGCGTCTGGGAGCTGACCGAGCTCGACGCCGAGGAGAAGGAGGCCGAGGCCGAGGAGTCGTGCCGGCTCGTCTACGTCGCCGCCACCCGCGCGCGTGAGCGGCTGATCCTGAGCGGGACGTTCAAGCCCGGCGACCTCGAGCCCCCCGACGAGCCGAAGACGAACGACACCGCGCTACGCCGCGTCCTGCCGGCCCTGGTCGCCGCGGCTGGACGGGCGGCGCCGGGTCGGTCGAGCTTGCCGCTGCCCGAGCGCGCGCCGGAGGACGCGTGATGCCGGCCCGCCGGCCGAGCTCCGGATCACGTCAGCGAGCCCAGTCCAGAGCGGGCCGCCGAGCTGCGCCGCCGGCACGCTCCCGGCACCCGGCCGCCGCCGAACGGGACGAGAGGCGCCGGCCGCCGATCCTCGACCAGGGCCCCTCCCCGGTGCCCGCTCGGCCACCTCTCGTACTCCGCGCTCGACGCCTTCAAGCGCTGCGGCTACCGCTTCTACGTCGAGCGGGTCCTCGGCGTGCGCGGCGGCGCAGTCGTCGCGGTGGCCGCGGATTCAGAGCGGCGAGGCCGACGAGCGCGACGCGCCCGCCGACGCGCGAGCTCGCCGATCCCGAGGCGCTGAACGGCGATGCCCCGCCGCGCGGTCGCCGCCGCCGCCAAGGCCCTCGGCAACGCGGTTCACGCCGCGCTCGAGTGGAGCGCGCGAGTCGGGCTGGGAGGCGCCCGGCGACGAGCGCGTGCGGGCGCTGCTCGCGCACGAGGGCGTCGAGGACGAGCGAGCGCTCGCCCGCGCGCTCGGGCGCTGATCGACGGCTGGCTCGAGCAGCGAGCTGCGCGCCGAGCTCGACGGGATGGCGCTCCGGGCCGAGGCGCCATTCGTCCTGCCGGTCGCCGGCACGATCCTGCGCGGCAACATCGACCTGCTCGCGAGCCGGGAGCACGGACAGCGTCGTCGTCGACTACAAGACCGACCGCGTGGGCAGCGACGGAACGGCGGCGCTCGGCGACCGGTACGCCGCGCAGCGCGCCGTCTACGCGCTCGCGGCCGCCGGCGGCGGGATCGGACCGTCCGGGCGGCCCACGTCTTCCTCGAGCGGCCGGACGAGCCGGTGGTCGAGGTGTTCGACGCCGCCGCCCTGGACGCCGCGCGCGCAGCGGCTCGAGGGGCTCCTGGCGCAGATCCGGTCGGGCATCTTCGAGCCCGCCGCCGAGCCATACGCCGCGCTCTGCTTCGGCTGCCCCGCGGCGCCGCGCCTCTGCCCCCGCCCGAAGTGGCGACCGCGCCGCGACGCGCCGGCCGCGCTCCGATGAGCGGCTCGCGGTCTTCGGCTACGGCTCGCTGGTCAGCCGAGCGAGCGATCGCCGAGACGCTCGGCCACGACGCTCCGCCGCCCACCCCGGCCCGGCTCGCGGATTGGCGCCGACGTGGTCGCTCGTCCGCGACAACGCGCGCTCCGAGAAGGGGTTCGAGCCGATCGAGGGCGAACCGTTCGATTTCTGCCTGGGGCTCAACCTCGAGCGGGCGCCCGGAGCATCCGAGGACGAGTGGCCGAACGGGGCGCTGATCGAGCTGACGGAGCCCGAGCTGGAGCGGCTCGACCTGCGCGAGCTTCGCTACGACCGGGTCGAGGTCACCGCCGACGTCCGTGGCGACCGCGAGCCCGCTTCGACACCGTCGTGACCTACGTGGCGAAGCCCGAGAACCTGCGCTGCGCCCTCCGCCCCGCTCGGTGGTCCTCGCCTCCTACCTGCGCGCGTGCGAGGCGGCGTTCGAGGAGCTGGGCCCGGAAGAGCTGATCGCGTTCGCGCGCACGACCGGACCCGCCGCCGGTCCCGGTCGTCGAGGCGCGCCTCGTCCGCGACGAGATCCCTGCCGGGCAACCCGCGGGCCTGGTAGCTCGGCCGCTCAGCTCAGGTTCCAGCGCTTGGCCCAGTCGCCGAGCTCGCGGATCGCGGGCTCGAGCTCGGCGCCCTTGGCCGTCAGCTCGTAGGAGACGCGTGGCGGAGTGCCGTCGTGGACCGTGCGGTCGACCAGGCCGACTCCTCGAGCTCCCGCAGGCGCCGCGAGAGCAGCCGATCCGACAGCCCGGGGACCGCCTGGGCGATCTCGGCGAAGTAGAGCGGGCCGGGCGCGAGCGTCCAGAGGATCGCGCCTGCCCAGCGCTTGCCGATCAGCTCGACCGCAGCGTGAAAATCGGGGCAGACCGTCTCCGGGCGGCCGGCTTCCGTGCCCGCAGAGCGCTCTGTTCGTGACCGAGCCTCCACGAGTCAGCGTAACGAACCGGACTGCTCGGCTCGGTAGCCTCGAGCGCGCTGGGCTCACGCCGCGCACGGGCCGGTGTCCGCCCCGTCGAGCGGACCGGCGAGGGCGTCGGCAACGACGTCGTTCGGTACGCCGAGGCCGCTCGGCGGCCCGTCGCCGAGCGAGGTCGCGAAGACGGTGGCGAGCACGCGGCCGGCCTCGTCGACCACCGGGCCGCCCGAGTTGCCGCTCGCACGACGCCGCGGAACGGGGTCATCCGCCGCTCGACCGGGCCCACGCCCGTATGAGTCCTCGCTGATCACCGTGCCCGTCCGGCCGAGGCGCGCGGGCGTGATCGTGAGCGACCCGCCTTCGGGATAGCCGACCGTCGCCGCGGCGGTGTCGCGCTGCGGGTCGCCGACGAGGGGCAGTGGCACGTCCGCGAGCCCCGGGACACCCAGGACCGCGAGGTCGTTGCGCGGCTCGTAGTGGAGCACGTCGACGTCGAGCTCGGCGCCCGACGTCGTCGTCAAGGTGGTGTCGTCCTGGCCCGGCGACGACGTGCGCGTTCGTCACGACGAGCTGCGGTGCAGCGACCCAGCCCGAGCCCTCGACGCCCAGCCCGCAGGCGCTGCCCCGGACCCGCACGACCGACGCGGCCGCCGCTTCGACTTCCGGATCGCCGGCGATGCCGCGGGCCGGCGGTGCCACGTTCGCCTCGCGGCCCGCGGACGTCGGGACTGGGTCGATCCGCCGCAGCGTGTTCAGCAGCGGCCCCGAGGGCGGGAAGGCGTCGTTCAGGGCGACCAGGATCGACGAGCGCTGCACGGCCTCGCGGAGGTCGCGAGCCCCCTTTCCCGGCGCATGTGAGCGCGACCGCGCCGAACACCCAGGCGGCGGCGAGCGCGAGCGTCGCGAGGAGCACCGCGCCCCCGACCGAGTCCACGACCCGGCCGGCGCTGCCGTGCGCGAGGCGCTCGCGCACGCCGGCGCCGACGCCCTCGAGCGCGATCGCCAGGAAGACGCCCAGCAGGATCCCGCAGGCCGCGGCGACGGCCGGCGCGTACGGCGACTCCGCTCCCTCCTCGAGTAGCGCCGGGCCCAGCCTGGCGCCGAGCGCGACGCCGCCGATGAACCCCGCCAGCGGCATCGCCGAGGCGATGAGCCCGCGGTCCCAGCCGATCGTGGCAAGCGCGAGAGCGAAGACGATGATCCCGATGTCGATTGCGCTCATCGCTCGAATCCGCGCGGATTGCAGGTGGACCGGGCGTTTGCGGCGCCGCAAACGCGAGCGACTACCTTTCTGCCGATGGAAGCCGCCCCGCCGACCCCTGGTGCGCGTGGCGAGCAAAGCTACCGCACCCCCGAGTCCCGTTCGGGCGGCAAGCGGCCACGAGGGCGAGCGCCGGCATCGCCTGCTGACCCGAAGCGCGCCGGTGGTAGCCCTCGTCCACGGGCTCGTTCGTGATCGGCGCGATCGTGGGCGCCGCGGGCGGCGGCTCCGAGTCGGCCGAGGCTTCGCGACGCCTGGGAGCGCCAGGACTTCGCCGCGATGCACGCAGAGCTCTCCCCCTCGGCGAAGCAGGAGTATCCGGTCGAGGCCTTCACCCGGCTGTACGTGGACGCTCAGGCAACCGCGACCGCGGTCCGCGTCATCACCGACGACATCGAGGAGGCCGAGGTCGAGGATGGCGACGCCGTCGCCTTCGACGCCACGGTCGACACCCGCGCGTTTGGCCAGGTCGACGGCCGCGTCGAGCTGCCGCTCGACGACGAGGACCGGATCGCGTGGGAGCCGCATATGACCTTTCCCGGCCTCACCCACGGGGAGCAGCTCGACCGGATCACGCGCGTGGGCGAACGTGCGCCCCTACTGATGCGCGACGGTACCCCGCTCGCCGAGGGCCCTGCCGAGGCGCGGACCTCGCCGCTCGGGGCATCGGCGCTCGCGATCGCAGGCTCGGTCGGCACGCCGTCGCGAAAGCAGGAGCGTGCGCTCTACGCGCTCGGCTACCCACCGAACACCCTCGCCGGCATCAGCGGGCTCGAGCTGGCCTTCAACACCGAGCTCACGGGTCAGCCGAGCGGCCAGCTGCTCGCGGTCGCCGGAGGCGGGCCCGGCAGGAGAGGCGCGGATCCTCGCCAGCGGCGACCCGGCGCCGGGCAAGCCCGTCAAGACCACGATCGACCCGGACATCCAGTCGGCCGCCGTGAGCGCCCTGGGCGAGCACCTACGGCGGCGTCGCGGTCCTGGACGCCAGGAGCGGCGACGTCCTGGGCGATCGCAGGACAGGCTTTCTCGCAACCGCAGCCGCCCGGATCGACGTTCAAGGTCATCACCGCCGCCGCCAGCCCTCGAGGCCGACAAGGTGAAGACGACCGACACGTTCCCGGTCGAGGTCTCGAACAGCCTGATCGGCCGCGAGATCTCGAACGCCCACGACTCGGCCTGCGGGGAACCTTCGTCCAGAGCTTCGCCCAGTCATGCAACACGGTCTTCGCGCCGCTGGGAGTGGAGGTCGGCGCCGACGCCATGTTCGATACCGCCGAGCGCTTCGGGTTCAACGCCGAGCCGACGCTGGCGGCGCCGGGCGCGCTGGAGGCCCTCGCGCCGCCGCCCAGCACCTACCCGAAGCCGGAGTCCGACGTCGAGCTGGGCGAGAGCGCGATCGGCCAGGGCGTGGTCCAGGCCACCCCTTTGCAGATGGCCTCGGCCTCCCAGACGATCGCCAACAAGGGCGTCCGCATGCCGACCTCGATCGTGAGGACGCCCGGAGCTCATGCCCGAGGCCGAGCCCGTGGAAGTCGTCTCGCCGGGAACCGCAGCGACCGTGAAGGACCTGATGATCGAGGTCGTCCGCTCCGGCACGGGCGTCGCGGCCCAGGTACCGGGGATTGCGGTCGCCGGGAAGACCGGCACCGCCGAGCTCGGGCCCCGTCCGCTCGAGCCGGGCGAAACGGTGGAACCAGGCGCGACCCCTCCCCAGGAGGAGAACGCATGGTTCACCGCCTTCGCCCCGGCCGACAATCCGAAGCTCGCAGTCGCAGCGATCGTCTTCGATGCGACCGGCCAGGGAGGCGGGGGCGCCGTGGCAGCGCCGATCGTCCAGCAGGTCCTGGCCTCGGCTTTCGGCTAACGCGTCACTCGTCGACCGGGAAGCCGATCGTCGCGGCGATCACGACGAGCGCGCCGCCAACCACCGCGACCAGGCCGCCGAGCGTGTCGTTCAGCTCGGCCAGGCCGGCGCCCGCGGCCGAGAGCAACGTGCCCACCCCCAGGATCGTCCACCACCCGCCGCCCGCGCGCCGGCGCTCGCCGGCCGTGGCGAGCGTCGCGAGTGCCATCACGCCGACGCAGCCGTAGCGAACGGGGTCGGAGAACAGCCCGGTGAGGATGGCCACGGCGGCGGCCGCGGCGACGATCAGTAGGAGCCGCAGCGAGAACTGGGAGAGGCTCCCGTCCAAGGCGGCGATTGCCCTAGATGTCGAGCTCGACGACGCCGGTGTCCGCGTCCGACTCGATCTCGAGCTCGAGCGGGCGCTCCTCCGAGACGTCGTCCGTCGAGCGAGGAAGATCAGCAACGAGCCCTGGATCGGGCCTTCGGCCGCGGTCGTGTCCGGCACCGGGATCATCCCGTCGGCTTCGACCGGGGCCCCGATCTCGAGCGCGTAGAGGCTCTCGCTCTCGAGTGGCTCGTAGCTGCGACCGCTCGCGTCGGTCATGCGATACGCGCCGGCGCTCTCGATCGCTTCGTCTTCGTTCTCGTTCGTGATGATGATGAAGACACCCAGGTACGACTCGCTCGGCAGGCTCGGGCGGCTGACCCGCGAGATACTCGACGTCCGAGACCTCGTCGGCGTTCAGGAATCGGGTGATCGCGACGTTGTAGATCAGCTCGCCCAGGTGCAGCGGCTCGCCCTCGACGGACTCGAGCGCCTCATCGCCCTCCTCCTCGCCGCAGCCGCTGAGCGGCATGCCGGCGAGCAGAGCGACGAGCCCGAGTGTGAGAGCGACCTTCGCACGCATGGGAGGGCGTGAGTCTATATCTGGCACTCGGATCTAGATGCCGAGGCGATCGCCGCCCGCGACCGATATGCGCTCGGGTTCCGCCCCCGTTTCCGCGAGGTCACGCAGGCGCTCGAGCGCCCTCCTCAGGTGCCGGGCGAGGCGACGCTCGGAGTTGCGGGCGTCGCGCAGCCGGTCGAACGGCATGCTCGGCTCGGTCCAGAAGGTGACGCTCAGCTCGCACCCCGAGGGCCCGGGCGCCTCGGTCAGGAGCCACTCGGTCACGTTCGGGACCCGGTTGAGGCGCCCGCCGTGGCCGCGCTCGACGATCCGGTGGGGACGGTCGATCTCGGCGATCACGGAGTCGAGGAAGCCGCCGGCCTCCGCCACCCTGAACCTGGCCCCGGCGCCCACCCCGACCGGGTTCTCGCGGAGCAGCTGGTACTGCTCGACGAAGTGGCCCATGAAGGCCGGGCGCGCCGACAGGTCGAGCAGGAGGTCGAAGACCTGCTCGCGCGGCGCATCGATGAAGAGCCGGGCGGAGACGGGGCGCACGGCGGCGATTCTATCCGCGTTCGTTCCAGCCGAAAATACGCCCTTACCAGGGAGGTCAACCTGGTTTCGCGACAAAGTCGCTCACTCGAATGCTCGGACTTTGCGGACAACTTGGGCCGTTTCTTTTCGACGACTTGAACCCCTGGTTATCATCGTCACAAGTCGGGTATCCAGCGTACCGTCGGTCCGAACCGACAGGAGGTCGTCCATGACGATGGTCATCGGGGGGAACGAGTCGGAGGTTCACACCGCCGGTGAAGCGCAATCCCCGGCCACGCCCGGCGGGCTCGTGTGCATCGAGTGCGGCTACGCGCTCTCGCTGCTCGCGGAGGACACGCTGCCCCACTGCCCCGCCTGCGGAGGGCGCAGCTTCCGCCGCGGTGCGATGTTCGAGCAGACGACCTTGGGGGTCAACGCGGTCGAGGTCGCAGAGACCGAGCCCGAAGCGGTCGCAAAGGCCCGCGAGGAGCTGGCCGGCACCGGGCCGCACCTGGTGTGGGAGGCCGACGGCGAGCTCAGGACGATGCCGATCGAGGCCGGGTGGGCGAAGATCGGCCGCTCGGGCTTCGCCGACCTGATGCTCGACGACCCCACCGTCTCGCGCCGCCACGCGCTCGTGGTCCGCACGGACGAGGGCGAGCTGCGGGCGCTCGACGACCGAAGCCTGAACGGCCTCTTCGTCAACGGCGAGCGGGTCGAATGGGCCCGCCTCACCGACGGCGACGAGCTCGAGATCGGCCGCTACCGCCTGTACGTGATCGACGCCTGACGGGCGATCCCGGCCCGGCGCGAGCCCCGCGCTTATAGTCCGCCCGTGGCAACGACGATCGCTGTCCTCTCGCAGAAGGGGGGAACCGGAAAGACGACGATGGTCCGGACGCTCTCGGACGTGTTCGAGCGGCTTGGGCTGGAGGTCCTGGCCGTCGACGCGGACCCCCAGGGCAACCTCTCCGACTACTTCGACACCGAGCCTGACGCCGAACCGACCCTGGCCGAGGTCCTGATGGGGCAGACCCGCGCCGCCGACGCGATTCACGGCTCGGTCATCCCTGCGAACCTTCGGCTCGCGGAAGCCGAGCTCGCGCTGGCTGGGAAGATCGGACGTGAGGTCACGCTGCGAAACGCGCTCCGGGACCTGAAGCGAGAGCGCGACATGATCCTCATCGATTGCCCGCCGACGCTCGGCCTGCTGACGGTCAACGCGCTCGTCGCCGCCGACCACGCCCTGCTTTCGACGCAGTCGCAGTACTTCTCGCTCCAGGGGGTCGAACAGGCGATGGAGGTGGTCGACCTCGCGCGCGACAGCCTGAACCCGGACCTGGAGCTGCTCGGAGTGGTCCTCAACATCGCGAACATGCGCACCAAGCACTCGCGCCAGACCCTGGACACGCTGCGCGAGCGCTTCGGCGACCAGGTCTTTCGCAGCGTCATCAGACAGTCGATCGCGTACGCCGAGTCCGCCGAGCGAGCCGTGCCGATCCTCGAGTACAGGCCGGACCGGGGCCAGGACTACCTCTCGCTCGCAAGCGAGATCCTGCGCCGCCTCGGCAGCCCCGAGCTGCTCGAGCCGCTCGACGAGCTCTCGGTCGAGCTGGTCCCGGCCGGCGCGCGAGCCTGAGCTCAGAGCTCGGGCACGTCCGCGCCCAGGGGCGAGAACGGCACCCGCATCACCTCGGCCCAGTCGCCGACCCGCTCGCAGAGCGCCGAGGTGACCATGCCCGTGTCCTGCCAGAAGCTCCAGACGAGCACCGTGGGGCCCGCGCCCGAGATCGTCGCGCCCAGGGCGCCCAGCTCGGCGGCGCCCTCCACCAGGCTCATCGAGCGCGGATAGAGCGGCTCGCGGTGCGGCTGGTGCAGGTGGTCCTCGAGCCCGCGGCGGATCAGCGCCAGGTCCGAGCGCTCGATGCCGAGCGCGAGCTGGGTGGCCGCTGCGACGTTGTCGACCGCGGCGCCGAGCGAGACCTCCTCGGGAAGGGCGGATCGGGCCTCGGCCGTGGGGACCTCGTCGCCGGGGATCACGAGGATCGCCTCGACCCCCTCCGGCGGCTCCAGCCGGACTGGCGCCGGGATCCCGTCGGCCTCGGGCCGCGGGCAGGCCACGATGCCTCCATAGAGCGCCGCGCCCACGTTGTCGGGATGGCCCTCGAGCTCGACGGCGTGGGCGTAGATCTCATCGCGCCCCAGTCCGAGCTCGTAGAGGTGATCGGCGGCCATCAGACCGGCGACGATCGCGGCGGCGCTCGAGCCCAGCCCGCGCGCGAGCGGGATCTCGCTGCGGATTCGGAAGGCCAGTCCGTCGGCCGAGTGCAGGGCCTCGAACGCGCGCACGCAGAGGTTCGAGCGGTCCAGGGGCACGTCGTCGCCGCCGCCATCGACCGAGAACTCACCGGCCTCCTCGACCTCGAGCTCGAGATGGAGGGAAAGCGCGGCGGCCAGCACGTCGAAGCCGGGACCGAGGTTCGCCGAGCTCGCCGGCACGCGGACCAGACGGCGCCGCACGGTCACCGGCTCAGCCCCGCCACTTGATGCCACATCCCACCGGCTCGGTCTCGGCCGGGTCGGGATGCTCACCTGCGAGGACAGCGTCCAGCGCGCCGCGAAGCCAGGCGGCGTCGAGGGATTCGTCCCGGTAGTCGGCATCGGGCGCGCCGCGGTAGGCGAGCCGAAGGTCGGAATCGAGCACGAACAGGTCAGGCGTCTTCAGGGCGCCGTAGGCCCGCGCCACTTCCTGCGTCGTGTCGTGGACGAAGGGGGTTGCGAACTCTCCCGCCTCGACCCGATTGCGCATCGCGTCGACGGAGTCCGCCGGGTAGCGCTCGGGGTCGTTCGAGTTGACCTGGAGGAAGCGGACGCCGCGTTCGGAGTAGTCCCGGGCGACGGCCTGGATCCGCTCATGCCAGGCGAGCGCGTAGGGGCAGTGGTTGCAGGTCCACGCGACAACCGTCGCCGGCGCCGCGCCGGGGAGCGGCAGCGTGTGCCGCTCGCCAGCGGTATCCACCAGCTCGAGCCGGGGCGCCGGATCACCGATCGCGACGCTCACGCGTGCACCGCCTTTAGCGCGGCGTCGATATCGGCCTTGTCAGGCAGCGGCGAGACGCGGCCGTCGCGCATGCGGTACACCCGGCAGCTCAGGCCGGTGGGGTTGGGTCCTCGATCCTGGACGTCGGACCCGTTGATGCGGATCGTCGGGGACCCGGGGAAACCGAGCGCCCGCGCCTGTTCGTCGCTGGTTATCTCGGTGATCACGACGGCCTCGGGGTCGAACCCGGCTGCGGCGAGCCGCTCGCGCAGGAGAGCGAGCGCCTGCTCCCATGACGGGCACTCGGCCCACCAGAGGAAGTCGATCCTCGGCGCATCCATGGACTCTAGTTTGACTAGCTGCCGATCAGGGATCCGGACCGGCCCGCGATCGCGCCCACCAGGTAGCACCCCGCGGGGACCTCGGCGCCCGGGAGGAGCAACGACTGCTTGATGCGTGCTCCGTCGCCGATCACGGCCCCGTCCCCGATCACCGCCGGGCCGTCGATCCGTACGCCCTCCCCCACGCTGACGCCGGCGCCGACCAGGACCCGCCCATCCACCTCGCAGTCGAGGGGCAGGCCCGCGCGCTCCTCGCCGAGCTGGTGCTCGCCGGGCTCGTCGGCCGGCGCCTCCGCTTCGACCAGCTCGCCACCGTGCTCGACGCCGACCAGGCCGAGCGCAACGTCGAGGTTCCCCTGGAGGTACTCGGGCGGCGAGCCGACGTCGTTCCAGTAGGCATCGGTCTGGTGGACGTAGAAGGGAACGTCGTGCTCGAGCAGCGCCGGGAAGACGTCGAGCGCGAAGTCGACGACCTGCTGGTCCGGGAAGTAGTCGAAGATCTCGGGGCTGAGTGCGTAGATCATGCAGTTGGCGAGGTTGGAGAGCGCCTCGGCGGGATCGGGCTTCTCCTGGAAGCCCTGGATGCGGTCATCGGCGCCAGTCACGATCACGCCGTACTCGCTGGTGTCCTTGACGCGCTTCACGACCAGCGTCGCAAGCCCGTCGTGCGCGTCATGGGCGTCGGCCAGCGCCGTCAGGTCCACGTCGGTCAGCGCGTCGCCCGCCATCACCACGAACGGCTCCGATCCGAAGTAGTCGCGCACGTTGCGCACCCCGCCCGCCGTGCCGAGCAGCTCCTCCTCGTAGGAATAGGTGAGGTCCACCCCCAGGGCCGAGCCGTCGCCGATCCGGTCGCGGATCGTGTCGGGAAACCAGTGCAGGTTCGAGATGACCTCGGTGAAGCCCTGCGTCGTGAGCAGCCGCAGGATTAGCTCCAGAACCGGTCTGTTCCCGACCGGGACCAT
Organism: uncultured bacterium; assembly: GCA_963753385.1. Lineage (GTDB taxonomy): Bacteria > Actinomycetota > Thermoleophilia > Solirubrobacterales > 70-9 > JALZKA01. Next base: position 215,569 of record CAVWCC010000008.1, on the reverse strand, counting down.
CGGCTTCGGGACCTCGTAGGTGAGCGGGCGCAGGCGCGTTCCGAGGCCCGCCGCCATGACCATGGCCTTCATCGCGGCGCAGGGTATTCAACGCCGGCGCAGCGCACGCGAAGGGCCGGGGCGCCATCGCCCCCCGGCCCTCCCGCGCTTCCCTCCCTGGACTTCATGCCTGCAGGCAGTGCGCGGTCGCGAACAGCGTGCGATCGTTGTCGGTGTCGTTGCCGCCGGCGACCGTGACCTCCTCGTTCGTGTGGTCGAGGATGATCTCCTGGAGGAACAGCTCCTCGTTCGGGTTGTTGCTCCACGCCCCGGACCCGGAGATCAGCTCCTCGCCGGGCGCGCAGTTCGCGGTGACGTCCTCGACGCTGTAGGCGCCGTTCTGGTTGACGCCGCCATCGACAACGACCTGCGCGGTGTGCGCGGTGATCCCGTCACCGATCTCGTCGGCCTGGACCGACGCGGTGTTGAGATCCTTGGCCTTCACCGCCTGGTCGATGATGTCGCGCGAGTTGACCGAGTCGGTGCCCGGCAACGCCGCCGCCGCGCCCGTGAGTGCCGCGAAAAGCGCCACGATGCTCACCGCCATCGCGGGTGAGAACCGGAGCTTCCGCTGCTTCTTCTTGCCTTCCATGGGAGCCTCCTTCCTTGTTGTTTTCCTCCCATGGATCAAGGCTCCCGCGGGGTGGGCGTCGCGCCTAGGCACCCCTGGCGCGAACCTCGCTCCCGCCAGGTGTGGCGGCGTTCACCCCTGGGTGCCTAGGTGTGCCTCTAGAATCCGGCGGCCAAAGCGAGACCAGGAGACGCATGACCACCACGCCCACCGCCACCGCTCAGGACTACAGGGTCGCCGACATCGGCCTCGCCGAGTTCGGCCGCAAGGAGATCACGCTGGCCGAGCACGAGATGCCCGGCCTGATGAAGACGCGCGAGGAGTTCGCCGCGTCGCAGCCGCTCAAGGGCGCGCGCGTCACGGGCTCGCTCCACATGACCGTGCAGACGGCGGTCCTGATCGAGACCCTCATGGCGCTTGGCGCCGAGGTTCGCTGGGCGTCGTGCAACATCTTCTCGACCCAGGACCACGCTGCCGCCGCGATCGCCGCGGCCGGCATCCCCGTCTACGCCTGGAAGGGCGAGACGCTCGAGGAGTACTGGGAGTGCACCGAGGCGGCGCTCAGCTGGCCGGACGGCGACGGCCCGAACATGATCCTCGACGACGGCGGCGACGCGACCCTGCTCGTCCACAGAGGCGTCGAGTACGAGAAGGCCGGCGCCGTTCCCGACCCCGCCTCGGCAGAGTCCGAGGAGTTCCGGATCGTGCTCGAGACGCTGCAGCGCTCGCTCGAGGCCGACCCGCAGCGCTGGACGAGGATCGCCGAGGGGATCATGGGCGTCACCGAGGAGACCACGACCGGCGTCCACCGCCTCTACCAGCTCGCCGAGACCGGCGACCTGCTGTTCCCGGCGATCAACGTCAACGACTCCGTCACCAAGTCGAAGTTCGACAACCTCTACGGCTGCCGCCACTCGTTGATCGACGGAATCAACCGCGGGACCGACGTGATGATCGGTGGCAAGGTCGCCGTGGTCTGCGGGTTCGGCGACGTCGGCAAGGGCTGCGCCAGCTCGCTGCGCGGTCAGGGAGCGAGGGTGATCGTCACCGAGATCGACCCGATCTGCGCGCTTCAGGCATCGATGGAGGGCTTCGAGGTCCGCACCCTCGAGGAGGTCATCGAGACCGCCGACATCTTCATCACCGCCACCGGCAACAAGGACGTGATCACCGCCGAGCAGATGGGGCGGATGAAGCACCAGGCGATCGTCGGCAACATCGGCCACTTCGACAACGAGATCGACATGGCAGGGCTCGAGCGCGTGCCCGGCGTCGAGAGAGTGAACATCAAGCCGCAGGTCGACGAGTGGCGCTTCTCCGACGGCCACTCGATCATCGTGCTGTCCGAGGGCCGGCTGCTCAACCTCGGCAACGCTACGGGCCACCCGTCGTTCGTGATGTCGAACTCGTTCACGAACCAGACGATCGCCCAGATCGAGCTCTTCTCGAAGAACGACGAGTACGAGAGGAAGGTCTACGTGCTGCCGAAGCACCTCGACGAGAAGGTCGCACGCCTCCACCTCGAGGCGCTCGGCGTCAGCCTGACCGAGCTCTCGGCCGAGCAGGCGGCCTACATCGGCGTCCCGGTCGACGGCCCGTACAAGCCGGACCACTACCGGTACTAGGAACACCGGGCGGTCGCGTGGCGGAGGTCTTGAGGGCCGGACCCGTCGCGATCCCCCTGAGCGAAATCGAGCTGCGGGCCAGCCGCTCTTCGGGCCCGGGCGGCCAGCACGCGAACGTGACCGCCTCGCGGATCGAGGCAGTGTTCGACATCGAGGCGTCGCCGACGCTGACTGACGAGCAGAAGTACCGCCTCAGCCACCGGTACGGCCGCCGGGTCACCGCCGTCGCCCAGGACGCCCGCTCGCAGGCGCGCAACCGCGAGTTGGCGCTGGAGCGGCTCGCCGAGCGGATCGAGCGCGGGCTCGCGCGCCAGCGGCCCCGGCGCCCGACCAAGCCGGGCGCCGCCGCGAGGGAGCGCCGGCTCAGCCAGAAGCGCCGCCAGTCCCGGCGCAAGGCCGAGCGGCGCCGGCCAGGTCCGGAGGACTAGCCGCGCGAGCGGTCAACGAGTGGAGACTTGACCATGCCCCGGCACGGTCAATCCTGCACTCGCTCGTGGTTGATCTCATCGGCGTGTGCATCGACGCGATCCTCCGCTGAGACGGGTAGGACCTCGAGCTCTCTCGATGCGAGTAACGCCTCGATGCAGGATGCACTCCCGCCGACGTACGTCGTCGCGAGGTCGATCTCGGAGGCGACACACCAGGCCCGATCGTCGGGCCACCAGATGTTCGGTCCTTCGTATTCGTCCCGAAACGACGTCACCGCCTCGATCGGCCCGGACGACAGGAAGTAGTCCCGATCGGGATGGTGGACCTGCGCTCCGGTCTCGTGTTCTTCGATGCCGCCGACGCCCGTCCAGATGCAGAACCAGCAGCGGTCCGGGGTCTCGGTGAAACCGCGGAGGACCTGGGCGAGTCGCGGAACTCCTCCTTGCAGGGCACCCGGGGAACGCTCGGCTCCACTCCATCAGCGGGTGGGCGACGCGCCCGGTCGTCGCGGCCACTTCAGCCCAGGTATGCCGCTCCCAGCCAGGCAACGAGTAGGCGGCCGGAAATACACGCGCATACGCGTCGAACCCGGTTGGGACGACCCCGCCGACGGGCATGCCGCCGTCAACCCCCGACCCGGGGTCCAAGAGCCGATCCCGCAACCACACGGCCGACGAGGCATCCTCAGCGGGCTCTCGCATGCCTGCATTCTGCTCGCTGCGAGCCGGTGCGAGCACCGAGTGTCGACATAGTGGCCTCAGGCGAAACTAAGTCGACGCTCGGTGAGGTGAACCGTCGTGCTTCCCCTCGTGGGCGCCGTGGGCTACGGGGGCAGCTAGAGCTCGTTAGGCTCGACGACGCGGTTCACCTAGCAGAGGAGCGAGATGTCAGAGCAAGATGTGGAGAGCCTTCGCGGCGCCTATCGGGACTTCAACGCCGGTAAGCCCGAGACGGTCTTGGCTATGGCCGACGAGAACGTCGAGTGGTCCGAGCCCGGTGGCGGCAACTCGCCCGGCGGAACCTTCACTGGCCCCCAGGCAGTGGGTGAGCAGGTATTCGCCCCGATAGCGCAGAACTTCGACGAGTTCGTCTGCAGCCCCGAGAACTTCGATGACCGGGGCGATACGGTCGTGGTCACGGGCCGCTTTTCGGGCAAGAACAAGAGTGGCGCGGTCCTTGACGCCGCCTTCACCCACACATTCGAGTTCAAGGACGGCAGGATCGTGCGGTTCAATCACGAGAGCGACGAGGGCTGGGCGGCCGGCTGGGCCTGAGCCCAGGCTACTCGTAGCTGATCGCCTCGATCACGTCGAGGCGAGCCGCGCGGCGGGCCGGAAGGATCGCCGCGATCAGGCCGAGCACGACGCCGGCGATGGCGACCGCGGCCATGGTCTCCAGCGGCGGGCGGTACTGGACGCCCGGGATCCCGGCGGCGAGGCCCTGGAGCAGCGCGTAGCCGAGGCCGGTGCCGACGCCGATTCCCAGGAGCGCGCCGATCAGGCCGATCACGACGCTCTCGTTCGCCACCTGCCGCCGCACCTGCCAGCGCGAGGCGCCGAGCGCGCGCAGCACGCCGATCTCCCTGGTGCGCTCGAGCACCGACATCGTCAGCGTGTTCACGATCCCGAACAGCGAGGCGAAGATCGCCACGCCGACGATCGCGTAGAAGATCCCGAACTGCTGGTTCACCTGGTCCTCGACGTCTGACTTGAGCTCGTCGTTCGAGAGCACGGCGAGGTTCGGGTAGTCGTCGCGAACGATGCGCCGGACCTTCTCCTCGAGCACCGGCCGCGCCGCCTCCGACGTCGCCTTGAGCGCGAGCTCGGTGTCGGCCGTCACGCCCCAGACGTCGCGCATCGTCTCCAGCGACATCCCGACCGTCTGGCCACCGAACAGCACGGTCTCGACGATCCCTACAACCCGGGCGGTGCGCTCTCCGGACGGGCCCTCGAGGCGAAGGGTGTCGCCCGGCTCGATGTGCTCCTCGTCGGCGTAGCCCTTGCCGACGGTTACCCCGCCGCGCGCCATCCGGCGGAAGACCTCGTCGCGGGGCGCGCCCTCGATGTCAGTGGTGTCCACCTGCTCGTACTCGATCGGGTTGAAGGCGATCAGCAAGCCGTCGCTATCGGTCGTGCCCCTCGGCCCGGGCAGGTCGGGTGTGTAGATGAAGCGCTCGCGGGCCACGACCTGGGCCTCGTCGATCCTGGCGAGCCGGTCGCGGAGGCTGCCGGCGATCGTCTGCTGGGGACCCTGGCCGGGCGAGAGCCCGCTGGGCTGCACGGTCAGGTCGCGGGCGAACGCGCGGTCGAACTCGTCCGAAATCGTCTTCAGGAAGCTCGATCCCAGGCTGTTGACGGCGACAACCAGGGCGAGGCCGATGAGGAGGGCGGTGGCGGTCGAGGCCGTCCGGGAGGGGTCAGAGCGCGCGGCCTCCGCCGCCAGCCGCCCCTCGACCGGGAAGGCCATGCGAACCGGCCAGGAGAGCACCTTCACGAGCGGCCGGATCACGAACGGGGCAACGATCGCGATCCCGAAGAAGATCGCGATCGTGCCCGCCATCCCGGCCGCGGCGACGACCGGCGTCGTCTCCTCGGCCGCTCCCAGCCAGAACGCGCCACCGAGGCCCAGGGCGATCAGGGCGACGCCCAGCACGGCCCTTCGCGGGCTCGCCTGCGCCCGTAGGCCCTCCGTACCGAGGACCGCGCGGATCGGCGAGGTCCGGCCTGCGCGGCGGGCTGGATTGAGGGCGCCGAGCACGGCCGTCAGCAGCCCGGTCGCAAGCGCCGCCACCGGCGCCCACCATGCGAACACCAGCTTGCCGACCGGGAAGTCGAGCGCGCGCACCAGCTCGGCCAGCGCGTAGGCGAGCGCGACGCCTAGCCCAAGGCCGAGGACCCCGCCGACCAGCCCCAGCAGCGCGGCCTCCCGCAGGACGGACCCGGTGATCTTCCCCCGCGGCGCGCCCAGCGTCCGGAGCATCCCGATCTCACGCGTGCGCTGGAGGACGGTCATGTTGAACGCGTTGAAGATCAGGAAGCCGCCCACGAACAGGGCCATGGCGGCGAAGAAGTAGAGGATCGCGTTGAAGGCCTGCAGCTGCGACTCGATGTCCTCCGATTTGCGGTCCGGGGTCTCGACCTGGACTCCCCTCCCGAAGCGGCGCTCGAGCCGGCGCTCGACTGTGGCGATCGTCTCCTCGCCCCCGTCGACGATCACGTTCACCTCGTCGAACGCGCGCGGCTTGTCGAGGACGGCTCGGGCGGGGTCGAGCGCCATCCCCGCGAACCCTTCGCCGCCGAACTCGAACCCGCTCGAGAACTGGAACAGGCCCACGACTTCGAAGCGGCGCTCACCGTCGGGCGTCGCCAGCGAAACGCGGTCCCCGACCGCGATGTCGTTGGCGTCGGCCCAGCTCTCCTGGAGCGCGATCTCGCCGCGCGACTCCGGGTCGCGGCCGGCCACCGTCTCCGAGTCCGTGATGTCGGCGGCGTCCGGATCCTGCCCCGCGACGTTCAGCTGCTTCGAGGCGTCCGGCGGCGCGGTCCCGTCGCCCTCGACGAGGGTGAAGATGCCGATGATCCGCCCGACCGCCTCGTCGACCCCCTCCGTCGACTCGACGGTACGCAGCGCCGAGCCGGGCAGCGAGTCCTCGCCGTTTCCGGAGACGATCAGGTCCGCCCGGCCGTAGACCGAGTCGTAGAGGTCGGCGAACGTCCGGTTGATCGTCACCGCCAGCAGCAGGACGCCGAGGATCATGCCGACCCCCAACACGATGCCGGCCGCGGTCAGGAGCGCCCGCGCGCGGCGCGCGCGGACCTGCCGCAGGGCCAGGGAGGAGAACGACCTCATGCCTCAGCTCTCGAGCGCGGTGAACGCCTCGGACACCCGCTCCCGCGACCCGCCGGGGATCTCGCCGGCCACCCTGCCGTCACGCAGGAAGATCACGCGGTCCGCGATCGCGGCGGCGCCCGGGTCGTGGGTGACCATCACGACGGTCTGCTGCTCGGACGCGCTGAGTTCGCGGAGGAGGTCGAGCACCTCGGCGCTCGAGCGGCTGTCGAGGTTGCCGGTCGGCTCGTCGGCGAGCACCAGCTCGGGCTTACGGAGCAGTGCCCGTGCGATCGAGACTCGCTGCTGCTCGCCGCCCGACATCTCGGCCGGAAGGTGCTCGGCACGTGCGCCGAGCCGAACCCTGGCGAGAAGCTCGCGGGCGCGGGCGCGGGCGGCCTCGCCGCGGTCGCCCGCGATCAGCGCCGGCAGGAGGACGTTCTCCTCGGCGGTCAGCGAGGGGAGCAGATTGAAGAACTGGAAGACGAAGCCGATGCGATCGCGCCGCACGCGCGTCAGGCCGGCATCGTCGAGCCCGTCGTAGCGCTCGCCGTCGAGGCTGATCTCACCGGAGCTGGGCGTCTCGAGCGCGCCGAGCAGGTGGAGCATCGTCGACTTGCCGGAGCCCGACGGCCCCATGATCGCGACGATCTCGCCACGCCGGACCTCGATCGAGGCCCCGTCGAGCGCCCGCACAGCGGCCCCGCCCTCGCCGTAGACCCTCGTCAGGTCGCGCGCTACGAGCACGACGGCGGGGTCGTCTGGCGGGGTGCTCATGGCCGGTGGACGATACTGACCCGTCGGTCAGTTAGGGGTCGCTAAGGCCGCCCGAGGCGGTCCTTCAGCTCCTCGATCACCGGCACCGGCGAGGGGTCCACCCCACGCCGCGCGGCCAGCACCAGCGAGACCAGGTCGCCCAGCAGGGTCGCCCAGAGCATCCGCTCGGTCCGCGTCTCCCCCTCCGTCTCGACCAGCTCGACCCGTGCCGCCGCGGGCGCGATCAACTCGGCTGTCAGCTCGATGCGCTCGCGCTCCCTTGGGTGCTGGTCCTGGTCGGTCAGGAACACGGCCGAGAACCGCTCCGCGCCGCTGCCCTCGGCCCAGCCGACGATCTCGTTGTGGTCCATCTCGGGGACCACGTGGAACGCAGCGGGCTGCTTCGTGTTCTCGTTGAGCTGCGTCTTCCAGCGGTAGGCGACCGGGGTCGTGAGGTCGCAGCCGTAGATCACCGGGAACGAGCCCTCGAGCGCATCCGCCAGGGCGATCGCGCGGTCGACCAGCCCCTCACGGGCCTTCGCGAGGTTCGCTCCGGCGAGGTCGACCTCGGTCCGGATCGCGGGCGCGGCACCGGCAAGCGCGGCGACTTCGGCCGCCGCCACGAACATGTATCCGACGGCCGCCCGCGGCTGGAGCGCTGCCGGGAACGGGATCACCGGCACCTTGGCCTCGCGCGCGGCCGCGCCGAGGGCGCCGCCCGTGGTCGCCACGACACGCTTGGCGCCGACCGCGGCCGCAGCTTCGAAGCAGGCGAGGGTCTCCTCGGTGTCGCCCGAGTAGCTCGCACACAGGACCACCCGGTCGGGGGGCGTCCACGGGGCCAGCTCGTAGTCGCGCACGGTCGTGAGCGGCATGCAGAGGCGGTCGCCGAGCGCCGCCCGGGCGAGGTCGCCGCCGATCGCGGAGCCGCCCATCCCGCAGACGACGAGCCCGGTCGATTCGAGCTCGCCGATCCGCGCCGACTCGACGCGGAAGAGGGCATCGGTCAGGTGATCGGGGAGCGCCAGCGCGTCGTCGAGCTGCCCCTGCGAGTCCACCTCGCGGATCGCTGCCAGCGTCTCCTCGCTCACGCCGCCACGCCCCCGGGCTCGACCCGCGCATCGTGCTCGACGACAGCGCCGGGCTCGACCCGGGCGCCCTCGCCGAGCACCGAGCCGTGGCCGATCTCGGCGCCCTCGCCCACATCGACGCCGGCGCCCAGGATCGAGTCCTCGACGACCGCGTCGACGCCGACCCGGCAGCGGGAGTGCAGGACCGAACCCGTGATCCGAGCGCCGTCCGCGATCTCGCAGTCCTCGCCGAGCACCGCGCGCGGGCCGATCGCCGCTGCCGCGACGCTGGCTCCGGACTCGACCAGCACCGGCGCCTCGAGGACGGCGGAACCGTCGACCTCAGCATGCTCGTCGACCCCGAACCCGGATTCGTCGACGCGTCCTCGGACCTCGGTCTCCACGGCGCCCGTAAGGATGTCCCAACTGGCCTGCAGGTAGCGCTCGGGCGTCCCGATGTCCGTCCAGTACCCGTCGAGGCGGAGGCCGAAGAGCCCCTGGCCGACCAGACGGGGGAACACCTCGCGTTCGATCGACACCGCCCGGCCGGGCGGGATCAGCTCGACAACCGATCGCTCGAGGACGTAAGCGCCCGCGTTTACCTCGTCGGTGTCGATCTCGGCCGGGTCCGGCTTCTCGAGGAAGCCCGAGACAACGCCGGAGTCATCGCGGCGGACCAGCCCGTAGGACGAGGGATCGTCCACCGGGTAGAGCGCGAGGGAGGCGACCGCCTCACGCTCCTCGTGAGCGGCTATGTGCGCCGTCAGGTCGAGGTCGGTCAGGAGGTCGCCGTTCACGACGACGAAGCGCTCGCCAAGCATCCCTTCGTCGGCGGCCAGGCGGATCGGGCCCGCGGTGCCGAGGGGCTCGCGCTCCTCGAGGTAGCGGATCGGCGGGCCAGGCGCGGAGCCATCCCCGAGCGCGGTCTGGAGGTCATCGGGGCGAAAACCGCAGGCCATGATGATCTCGGTGATGCCATGCCGGGCCAGCCAGTCGACCATGTACCGGATGAACGGCCTGTCGACGAGCGTGATCGCCGGCTTCGGGCGCGTCAGGGTCAGCGGGCGAAGGCGCGTGCCCTCGCCGCCGACGAGGACGAGGGCCTGCATCAGGCGGGCCCGCCGGTGCCGTTCGGGCGCCCGATCCCTTCGTACGTGAACCCGGCGCTCCGCAGCGCCGACCCGTCCAGGAAGTTCCGCCCGTCGACGACCAGCGGCGTCGCCATCCGACCGGCGAGCGCCGGCCAGTCGAGCTCCGCGAATTCCTGCCACTCGGTGACGAGGACGGCGGCGTCCGCACCCTCGAGGGCCTCCTCGGCCGAGGCAGCCAGCTCGACGCTCGGCAATAGGCCCGCAGCGCTCTCCTCCGCGACCGGGTCATAGGCAGTGACGACCGCACCCTCGCCCTGGAGGCGCGCCGAGAGCACGAGGCTCGTCGCCTCGCGCATGTCGTCGGTGTCCGGCTTGAACGCCAGCCCGAGCAGCGCGATCTTCTTGCCGACCAGCGACCCCAGGTGCTTCTCGAGCTTGGCGATCACCCGCCGCTTCTGCAGCTCGTTCACCTCGATCACCGCGTTGAGCAGCTGGAAGTGGTACCCCGAGTTCCCGGCGAGCTGCTTGAGGGCCTGGGTGTCCTTGGGGAAACATGAACCCCCGTAGCCGACCCCCGCGCGCAGGAAGCTCGGGCCGATGCGCTTGTCGAGGCCCATGCCGCGGGCGACCTCGGTGACGTCGGCGCCGGTCGCCTCGCAGACGTTCGCGATCTCGTTGATGAACGAGATCTTGGTTGCGAGGAATGCGTTGGAAGCGAGCTTGATCATCTCGGCCGAGGCGACGTCCGTGCGGACCAGCTCGCCGCCAAGCGGCCGGTAGAGCTCCTCGACGGATTCGGCCGCCCACTGCGAATCCGGGTCGGCGCCGATGACAACGCGGTCGGGGTGCATGAAGTCGTCGATCGCGGAGCCCTCCCGGAGGAACTCCGGGCAGCTCACGTAGGCGAGGTCCGGCTTGTCGCGGCGGATAGCGGCGCCGGTCCCCGACGGGACCGTGCTCTTCATGACCAGTGCGTGCTCCGAGTCGCCGGGCAGCTCACGGACCACGGCGCGCACCCGTGACAGGTCCGCGTCGCCGGAGTAGGTCGGCGGGGTGTCGACGCAGCAGAAGAGCAACCTGGCGCCCGCGAGGGTCTCCTCCATCGAGGTCGTGAACTGGAGGCGCTCGGCGTTCCTGGCCACGAGCTCCGCCAGCTTGGGCTCGTGGATCGTGACCTCGCCGCGGCGCAGCGCCTCGATCTTGGCCTCGACGATGTCGACGGCGATCACACGGTGCCCGAGCTCGGCGAAGCAGGTGGCCGTGACCAGGCCGACCCAGCCGACGCCCACCACCCCTATTGGCTGCTTCTCGTCGTTCATGGCGTGGTCCCGAAGTGGACTCGGGAGCCTAGTCGTCGTACTCGCGGACCGAGGTCGCCACGGCGAGCATCTGATCCTCGGATAGCGCCCGCGTTAGCGTATTGCTCACCCAGTAGGCGCCGCTGTCGGTGACCCAGCCGACGAGCCGGAGCTTCTCCTGCTCGTAGAAGAGCATGTAGTCGCGGCCGTCGACGCTGCGGACCTCGCTGGGGTTGTTGAGAATCGGCGGCTTCGTCCAGTTGATCCCGGTGACTCCGTAATACGAGGTGCCGAAGCTCTCCTGGAACGGGAGCACGTACCTGTAGCCCCACAGCTCGGGGTCCTTCGCCTCAGGGGCCTCGGTCGAGTAGGCCAGCGATTCCTCGCTGATGCCGGCGTTGATGTTCGATACGACCGCGGTCGGATAGAAGACCGGGAGTTTCGCCTTCCGGCGCTGAAGGAAGTTCTGGTACTCCTCGGCCTTCATCACCGCCGTGTCGGTCACGTCGACCATCGCCGGCGCGGCGGGCTCCGCGTCCTTCTTCTCCTTCGGCTTCTTGTCCGAAGGAGCCGGCTGTTCCGGCTCGACGGGCTCTGCCGGGGCTTCGTCGAGGTCGTTCCCGAAGAACAGATCGACCGCGTGCTCGACCTGCTCGTTCGAGGCGCCCACACCACCCTCGACCTGCAGCTCACCGAGGCTCACCTGCCGCACCGGCGCGTTGCGGACGTCGACGAAGGACTTCAGCATGTCGATGATCTCCGGCGCGGAGCCGATGTCGGATCTGGTGTGGTCGGTGAAGATCTCGATCAGTTCGGCGTCGCCGAACGGGGGCGGTAGCAGGCTGCGCGGGGGGATCTGCTGGCGCGCCTCGCGCACGAAGCTCTGCTGGCGGGCCCCGCGGACGAGGTCGTTGTCGTTGTGCCGGTAGCGAACGTAGTCGAGCGCCGTGTAGCCGCAGAGCTTCCTGTACCCCGGCTTGATGTCGATGTCGTCGTAGTCGCCGCCGTCGGGGTTGTAGTAGTGGCGGTCGATGTCAATGTAGACGCAGCCGATCGCGTTGATCGCGTCGTAGAAGCCCTCGAAGTCGACGTTGACGATGTGGTGGATCTCGATGCCGAGCAGCTGCTTCACCGTGCGCAGCGTGAGGTCCGGGCCGCCGTACGAGTATGCGGCGTTCAGCAAGTTGGGGCCGTAGCCGGGAATCTCGACCTTGAGGTCGCGGGGCAGCGAGAGGAGCGCCAGGAACTCCTTCTCGGGGTCGACCCGCAGGAGCATGGTCGTGTCGGAGCGTCCGTACTTCTCGCCCGTCTCGCTCCGCTTGTCGGAGCCGACGATCAGGATCGTCTGCGGGGCCCCGCCGTCGACGTCGGAGAGGTTCTGCTCGACCGTGCGCGCGAACGTCTCGTCGCCCGAGATCTCAGTGCCGATGTCGGTCAGGAACAGGAGGAACGCGATCGATGTCGCGGCCGCGGTCGAGGCGATGATCACGAACGATGCCGCGAGGAAACGCCACCAGTGCGTGCGCTTGGGCGGGTCGCCGGCGCCGGTCTCGGGCAGCTTGGCCACCGCGCCCGCCACCGCGGCCTGGGCGCCGGGCGAGACGACGCGCTGGGCTGCCGTCTGCTCGGCGCGGGCCCGGAGGCCCTCATGGGCCGCCTCCTGTTCGGCCTCACGGTCGGCGATCGCAAGCGTGTCCGCCTCAACCGTGTCCTGGCCCGGGGCCTCGGCCGGCTGCTCCCCGGCTTCGGGCTCCTCCTTCGGCTCCGTCTTCTCCTCGGCCTCTTCCTCGCCCTCGGTCTCGTCTTCAGCCTTGGGCGTCTCCCCGCCCTCGGGCTTCTCTTCAGCTTCGGGCTCGCCTTCGGGGGCAGTCTCTTCGGCTTCCGGCTTGTCAGGCTCGCCGGCGCGCGCCCGGCCGGCTGCGGTCCTGGGCGGGGGCGCCTCGCGGGCGCCGTTCTCCTCGGCGCCCTCCTCGTTGCGCTCCTCGTCCTTGCGCTCTTCGTCGCGTGGCTCGTCGCTCACGCCTCGGCTCCAGCCTTGCTCAGGCGCCGCGGAAGGGTCTCGACGAAGTCGGTGATCGTGTGCCGGTAGCTCGCGAGCGAGGAGATCGAAACCCACTCCTCAGGCCCGTGGTGCCCGGAGCCGAGCGGCCCGAACTCGACGGCCGGGATCCCGGCGCGTAGGAACGACACCGCGTCGGACGCCCCGTCGCGCCCGATCGACGTGACCTCGTCGGGGTGGTACGGCGAGGCCGCGTCGCAGAGCGCAACCACGTACGGCGACTTCGGGTCGACCAGCGCCGGCGGCCGGGTGAACGTCGAGATCACCTCGGCGCCGTCGATTCCGTTGACCTGATCGAGGATCGCGGCGGGGTCCTGCTCGGGCAGGTAACGAACGTCAACGTCGATCACGCAAGCGTCGGGCACCTTGTTGAGGGCGTCGCCTCCGAGGATCCGGCCGAGATTGATGGAAGGCCGGTCATAAAGCTCGGAGCTCTCCGCCGCAAACGGTAGCGACTCGATCAGGTGGAACACATCGATCGCCCTCAGGATCGCGTTCTTCCCGAGCCAGGGCGTGGCGCCGTGTGCGGCCACGCCCGGCACCCTGATCCGCATCGCCAGGACGCCCTTCGCCGCCACGCCGATCAGCATGTCGGTCGGCTCGCCGGTGATCGCGAAGTCACCCAGGAAGCCGTGCTCGAGAAGCAGGTCGCAACCCCGCTCGACCTCCTCCTCCGACTCCTCGTCGGGAACGATGCCGAGGCGCGCCCGGACGCCCTGCACCGACTGGAGGTCGGCGATCGCCAGCATCAACGCCGCGAGGCCGCCCTTCATGTCATAGGAGCCCCGCCCGAAGAGCCGGTCGCCGTCGACCCGCGGGGTGAACTGCTCCTCGTGCCCGGGAACGACGTCGAGGTGGCCGTGGAGGAGGACCGTCAGCGGAGCGTCCGCCGGCCCGGCGTCCGCCACCAAGACGGGCAGCTCCCGGACCGTCATCTCGTGCACCTGGACGTCGCGCGCCTCGAGCCAGCCACGCACGAATCCGGCGCATAGCTTCACGCCCTGGGCACTCGAGCTGTCGAACCCGATCAGCTTTTCGGTCAGCAGTCGCTCGTCCATAAAGTGAACGGTCGAAGATAGTGACCCGGCCTGGCGCCGGGCACGACCGCGCCTAGCGCTCGGCGATCTCGATGAACGCTTGGGCGCGCGCCCTCTCGCGCTCGGCCTGCTGATGGGCGGCGGACCCGCGGGTCGCCTGCCGGCCGGGAAGGGCGGCCGGCTCCTCAACTTCGCCCTCGGTCTCCTTCACCCTTGCGTCGGCATCCGCGAGGCGCTCACGCAGGGCCGCGACGTCGAGCTCGCCCGGGGGCACCGCCTCGGCGACCAGCACACGCGCCCGGTTCGCGAACACCTCGAGCCAGCCCTCGCCCTGCGCGTACCGGATCACGTCCGACTCGTTCTCGGTGGGCCAGAGGCGCAGCTCGTTCGGCACGAGCCGCGCGACCAGCGGCGCGTGGCGCGCGCGGATCCCCACCTCGCCGACGGAGGTGCGGGTCGAGAGCTGGAACAGCTCGCCGCTGAACACCTCGCCCTCCGGAGTGAGGACCTGCGCCTCGAGTCGGTGCTCGTCCGCCACGCGGCTACTCCGACTTCTCCGCGCCGGTCACCTGGTCGATGCCGCCCTTCATGTAGAAGTCGCCCTCCGGGCGGTCGTCGTGCTCGCCGTCGAGGATCTCGCGGAAGCCGCGAACCGTGTCGGCGACCGGGACGTACTCGCCCGAGCGGCCCGTGAACGCCTCGGCGACGAAGAACGGCTGCGAGAGGAAGCGCTCGATCTTGCGCGCCCGGCTCACCGCCAGCTTGTCGTCGTCAGAGAGCTCATCGATGCCAAGGATCGCGATGATGTCCTGGAGCTCCTTGTAGCGCTGCAGAACCTCCTGGACCTCGGTTGCGGTCCGGTAATGATCCTCGCCGAGGATGTCGGCCTTCAGGATCGTCGACGTCGAGTCGAGCGGGTCCACGGCGGGGTAGATCCCCTTCTCCGAGATGGCGCGCGAGAGCGTCGTCGTCGCATTCAGGTGCGCGAACACCGAGGCCGGGGCCGGGTCGGTGAGGTCGTCGGCCGGCACGTAGACGGCCTGGATCGACGTCACCGAGCCCTGCTGTGTCGAGGTGATTCGCTCCTGGAGCTGGCCCATCTCGGTCTCCAGCGTCGGCTGGTAGCCGACCGCCGAGGGCATGCGCCCGAGCAGCGCCGAGACCTCGGAGCCCGCCTGGACGAACCGGAAGATGTTGTCGATGAACAGCAGCACGTCCTTGCCGCCCTGCTCGCGGAAGTACTCGGCCATCGTCAGCCCCGAGAGCGCGACGCGCAGGCGCGCTCCGGGCGGCTCGTTCATCTGGCCGAAGACCAGCATCGTCCGGTCGATGACGCCGGACTCCTTCATCTCGAGCCAGAGGTCGTTGCCCTCGCGCGAGCGCTCGCCGACGCCGCAGAACGCGGAGAAGCCCTCGTGCTCCTCGGCGATGTTGCGGATCAGCTCCTGGATCAGGACCGTCTTGCCGACGCCGGCGCCGCCGAACAGCCCGACCTTGCCGCCCTTGGCGTACGGGGCGAGCAGGTCGACGACCTTGATGCCCGTTTCGAGCATCTCCTGGGTCGGAGTGAGGTCCTCGACCTCGGGGGCGGGCCGGTGGATCGGCCAGCGCTCGTCGTACTTGACGTCACCGGCCTGGTCAATCGGCTCGCCCAGCAAGTTGAAGATCCGCCCGAGGGTGCCCTCTCCCACCGGCACCGTGATCGGCCCCCCGAGGTCCTCCACCGCGTCGCCGCGCCGGAGGCCGTCGGTGGCGTCCATCGCGACGGTGCGCACGCGGTCGTCGCCCAGGTGCTGCTGGACCTCGCAGGTGAGATCCATCGCCGTGCGGCCGTCCCCCTCCGGGACGCTGATCTTCAGCGCCGAGTAGATCTCGGGCAGCTGGTCGGGGAACGCGACGTCGACGACGACGCCCAATACCTGCTCGACCGTGCCGACGTTGCTTCCGTTGCTTGCGTTCTCAGCCATCTATCTCCTCAATTAACCGAGCGCTTCCGCCCCGGCGACTACTTCCAAGATTTCCTGCGTGATCTCCGCCTGGCGGACGCGGTTCATCTCCAACGTCAGGTTGTCGATCATCGTGTCCGCGTTCTCCGATGCGTTCCGCATCGCGGTCATCCGCGCGCCGTGCTCCGAGGCGGCGGACTCGAGCAGCGCGCGGTAGACCGAGAGGTCCACGTACTCCTCGAACAGGAACGGGAGCAGCGTCTCCGCGTCCGGCTCGTAGATCAGGTCCGACTTCGCGTGCGCCTCGGCCAGCTCCGGGTCGGCCGGCTGCTCGGGCTCCGGAATCCCCTCCCCGAACACCTCCGCCTCCTGCACCGGCAGGAGCGTCTGGCGCCGCACGTACTGCGTCAGCGGCGAGACGTAGCGGTTGTAGACGATGTCGACTCGGTCGACCTCCTCGTCGCGATAGGCGTTGACCAGGTCGTGGGAGATCTCGCGCGCGTTCAGGTATCCCGGGCGGTCGGTGAAGCCGACGTACGAGGAGCGGACGTTCTCGCCGCGGAACGTCATAGTCGAGTTCCCGCGGCGGCCGACGACGGAAAACCAAACCTCGGTGCCCGCACCCTCGAGCTCCCTGCGAAGGCGGACGCCCTCGCGCACGATCTGGGTGTTGAAGCCGCCGGCCAAGCCGCGGTCGCCGGTGACCAGCACGATCGCGACTCGCTTCTCGTCGCGCTGCTGGAGCAGCGGGAGCCTGGTCGAGACCCCCTCCGCGGACTCGGCTACCTCGCGCGTCATCTTGCGGATCGCCTGGGCGTACGGGCGCATGGCGTCGATCCGCTGCTCGGCGCGGCGCAGGCGGGCGGCGGCCACCATCTCCATCGCGCGCGTGATCTTGTGGATGTTCTTGACGCTCGCGATCCGGTTCTTGACTTCCTTCTGAGTGGCCATGGGCTAGGCGGGCACCGCCTCCTCCTCGGGCTCCTCCGCTGCCCGCGCCGGCGCCTCGCGCTCCTCGTGCGACTTGATCCGGTCGGACTCGCCGGCCTCGAGCGGCTGACCTTCCTCGTCGAGGTCGGGGCCGAAGTCGTCCACGGCCTCGCCGATGGCCTTGCCGAGCGCCGCCTCGTCCTCGTCCGAGAGCTCGCCCGCGTCGATCCGGCCGAGCAGGTCCTTGTTCTCGGCCTTGAGTCGGCTCAGCATGCTGTCGAGGAAGTCCTGCACGCGATCCACGTTCAACCGGTCGAGATAGCCGCCGGTGCCGGCGTAGATCGAGGCCACCTGCTCGCCGACCGACAGCGGGTGGCGCTCGTTCTGGTTCAGCATCTCGACCAGGCGCTCGCCTCGTGCCAGGGACTTCTGCGTCTCGGGGTCGAGCTCGGAGCCAAACTGGGCGAACGCCTCGAGGTCGCGGTACTGCGACAGCTCGAGGCGCAGCCTGCCGGCGACCTTCTTCATCGCCTTGGTCTGCGCGTTCCCGCCCACCCGCGACACGGAGATGCCAACGTTGATCGCCGGCCGGACGCCCGAGTAGAAGAGGTCCGACTCCAGGAAGATCTGGCCGTCGGTGATCGAGATGACGTTCGTCGGGATGTAGGCCGACACGTCGTTCGCCTGCGTCTCGATGATCGGCAGCGCGGTCAGCGACCCGCCGCCGAGCTCGTCGTTCAGCTTCACCGCCCGCTCGAGCAGGCGCGAGTGCAGGTAGAACACGTCGCCGGGATAGGCCTCGCGACCGGGCGGGCGCCGCAACAGCAGCGACATCTGGCGGTACGCGAACGCGTGCTTCGTCAGGTCGTCGTAGATGCAGAGCGCGTGCCTGCCGTTGTAGAGGAAGTGCTCGCCCATCGCGCATCCCGCGTACGGCGCGATGAACTTGATCGGCGCCGCCTCGTCCGCGGGCGCGGCGACGATGATCGTGTTGTCCATCGCCCCCTGCTCCTCGAGCAGCTTCTGGAACTGGACGACGGTCGCCATCCGCTGGCCGATCGCGACGTAGATGCAGACGAGGTCCTTGTCGCGGTTGTTGATGATCGTGTCGATCGTTACCGCGGTCTTGCCGGTCTGGCGGTCCCCGATGATCAGCTCGCGCTGGCCGCGGCCGATCGGGATCATCCCGTCGATCGACTTGAGCCCCGTCTGCACCGGCTCCTTCACCGGTTGGCGCTGGACCACGCCGGGAGCCTTGAACTCGGCCGGCCTGGTGTCGGAGGCGTGGAGCTCGCCCTTGTCGTCGAGCGGGCGCCCGAGCGGGTCGACCAGCCTGCCGAGAAGCTCGTCCCCGACCGGGATCTGGAGCAGGCGCCCGGTTCGCTTGACCGTGTCGCCCTCGACGATCTTGTCCCATTCGCCGAACAGCACGGCGCCGACGTTGTCCTGCTCGAGGTTCAGCGCAAGGCCGGTGACGTCGTGGGGCAGCTCGAGCATCTCGAGCGCCATCGCGTTTTCGAGGCCGTGGATGCGCGCGATGCCGTCCGCGACCTGAAGCACGGTCCCGACCTCGGAGAGCTCGGCCTCGCCGGTCTCCAGGCCCTTGATGCGATCCCGAAGGATGTTGCCGATCTCGTCTGGACGAATCTCCACTGGGTTTCAGCTCCTTTATGCCGCCGAAGCGACTTCCTTTCTCAGTCTTTCCAGCTTCGAGCGCAGGCTGGCGTCGAGCACCATGTTGCCCACGCGAAGCACGAGGCCGCCGAGGATTTCCTCGTCGACCTCGCTGTCGAGGTCGATTCGCTTGTTGGTCTTGCGCTCGATCTCCTGGCCGACGTGCTCGACGACGCTCGGGTCGAGCGGCACGGCGCTCGTCAGCCGCACCTCGAGCCGACGGTTTTCCACCGCCCACTTCTCGTCGAAGTGGCCACGGATCCTGAAGATCGCAGGCATCCGGTGCTTCTCGGCGAGCAGCTCGAGAAAGTTCACCAGCTCCTCGTCCCCGCCCTCGATGACCTTGGCGATCCCGTCCCGCTTCTCGGCCGACGAGAAGTACGGGCTGAACAGGAAGATCTGGAGGTCGCGGTTGCCCTGGAGCGCGTCGACGAACTGGCCGAGCTCCTCGTGGACCTCGTCGAGCCTGCCGGCCTCCTTGGCGACATCGAACAGCGCGTCGCCGTACACACGGGCGATCTCCTCCACTAGCTCTTTGCACCCCCCGTTCGCGTCGCCGGCGAGCGCGCCGAAGTCGACCTCGGCGAGCGCCTCCTCGACCAGCTTCTCGTGGTCGGCGCCGGTCAGCGACTTCTTGGTGAGCGTCTCGGTGGCCAGCACCGTCAGGTCGGCGACCTCCTTGCGGATCTGCTCCAGCGAGCGCCGGGTCTCGGTCTCGATGTCCTTGCGCGCGGCCGCGACCAGCTCCTCGCGCTTCGCCTTGCCCTCGGAGGTGGCCTCGGCCACGGCGGCGTCGGCGGCCTTCCGCGCCCGGGCGTTGATGTCGTCCGCCTGCTCGCGGGCCTCCTTGAGGCGGGCCCGGTACTCCTCGAGCAGCTGCTCGGCCTCCTGGCGCGTCTTCTCGGAGTCCTCGATGTTCTCGCGGATCAGGTTCGCCCGCTTCTCGAGCGCCTCCGAGATCCGCGGGAACGCGGTCTTCGAGAGCACGTACATCGTGACCCCGAACAGGAGCAGGGTCCAGAGCATGAGGCCCAGCCCCGGCGAGACGAGGAAGCTGCCGCCCTCGTCCTCGGTGTGCGCCTCCTCGGCCTGCGCGAGCAGGAAGAGGCCGATGTCGCCCAGTACGTCCATGGACCTAGAGGAAGAACGCGATCAGGCCGAAGATGAACGTGTAGAACGCGACCGCCTCGGTCAGCGCGAAGCCGAGCCAGCGGATCGACTGCAGCTCGTCCCGCATCTCGGGCTGGCGCGCGACCGACTCGATCTCCTTGCCGAAGATGATGCCGATGCCGATGCCGGCCCCGATCGAGCCGAGGCCCGCACCGACGCCGAGGGCGATCGCCTTGCCGGCGTCCGTCACGCCGACGTCGGTGACCACCTCGGTCGACTGGGCGAGTGGGATCAACAGGTCCATGGACTACTCCTTTTTCTAATGGGTCTCGGCGGTCGCGCCGCCGAGGTAGATCGCCGTCAGGGTCGAGAAGATGAACGCCTGGAGCGTGGCGATCAGCCCCACCTCCAGGATGAAGAAGAAGAACGCGAGCGGGAAGGTCAGGACGCCCAGCGCCGCCACGCCGAGCAGGACCGCGAGCCCGCCGCCCATGAACAGCAGCAGCAGGTGCCCGGCGAGGATGTTCGCGAAGAGCCGCACCGAGAGCGAGATCAGGCGGGCGAAGTGCGAGATCGCCTCGATCACGAAGATGAACGCCTTGAACGCCGGGTTCATGTCCTCGAGCCCGGCCGGCAGCCAGCTCTTCAGGTAGCCGAAGAACCCCTTGGCCCGGATGCCCTCGACGTGGTACGAGCCCCAGACGATCAGGGTCAGGATCAGCGGCACCGAGAGGTTGGCGGTGGCGGCGTAGAGCGCGAACGAGGGGACCTCCACGCCGAGGATGTCCACCTTGTGCTCCGTGTTGATCGGCAGCGGCAGGAACCCGATCATGTTCGAGAACCAGATGAAGAAAAACAGCGCGGCGATGAACGGGAACCAGCGGTTCGCCATCTTCGTCCCCTCGCCGAGGTTGCCGGCGGTGATGTTCTTGGCGGTCAGGTCGTAGGCGACCTCGACCAGCGTCTGGATCTTGTTCGGGGTGGTGTGCATCCGGCGGGAGATCCAAAGCATCGTTCCCATCGTCAGCCCGCTCGCCAAGAGCAGGTAGAGCACGGCCTTGTTGATCGAGAAGTCGATGCCCGCGATGTCGATCTCGATCCAGGGCTCGAGCTTGAACTCGTTCTGTGGCTGGAACGCTTCGTTCTTACCCTCGTTGCCGAGGATCACGATCAGCAGGATCGTGATCCCGAAGTAGAGGCCGAGTGCCAGGAAGATCTTCGCCTTCCGGCTCATGCGACTCAGGCGGCTCATCGAGATCCCTCCGCGTTCAGGAGCCGCGTCAGGGCCGAGGTCGCCATCTGGACCGTGAACAGGAGCACCAGGAGCAACGCCGCCGCGAGGCCGTCCTCGTCGCCCGCGGTCAGGCCGACGACGAGCACCGCGAGCGTGAGCAACCAGACCCGCCCAAGCGCGGAGGCCGCCGTGAAGCCCATCGCCGAGCGTCGCTCCCCGCGCGCGAGCGAAACCGCGACGCGGCGCTCGACCGCGAAGAGGATCCCGCGCTGGAGGAGCCAGGCTCCGGCCGCGGCCGCGTAGCCCACCATCGGCCAGTCCGCGAGCAGGAAGACGGGCAGCGCGAGGGCGAGCAGCGCCAGATCCGCGTAGCGGACCAGGCTGCCCCCGCGAGCCTCGCGAGGGGCGGAGCTAGATCCGTCTAAAGCGAGCGTGGACAAGTGCAAGACCCACGAACACGCCGGCGAACAGGCCGAGCAGCCCCAGCGGAACCGCCAGGTCCACCAGCGAGCCCAGGCCGTAGCCGGCCGCGGCGAAGACCACCATCGTCACCACCACTCCGATGCCGGCGGTGGCGGCATCCGCCCTCGTCGGGCGAGGAGAACTCATCTGAGTCTCTGGAGTGGGGAGCGGACAAGAGCGGTTTCGATCGGCTGCCTAGGAAGAGATAGCCGCTCCGGGATGGCGTCGTGCCGAGTCCCGTGCGGCAGGCCGAGCATATCCAATATGCGAGGACTCCCGCCGGGGCGAGTTACGGCTTAGTAACGCCGGAAACTAAGTAGGAAAGCCGCCTCAACAACGGCGGGGCTCGGCTCCGTCCTACGGACTCCGCCTCACTGATCAGGCGACGGAAGGGCGTCGAACTCCCCCGTCTCCGGGTCGAGCGTGCGGTATTCCCCCGTCTCCGGGTCGAGCGCCGCGAAGCTCCCCGTCTCGAGCTCGCGGGCGACCCCCTCGTCGACCTCCTCGGGCGCCGGTGGGGCGCCGGCGCGCGCGCTCGCAAGCTGCCGCGAGCGCACCCCGCGCAGTTTCAGGATCTCGAGCACGTAGACGAGGTAGACGCTCGCCGCCAGGGCCACCACCAGGCAGGCGACGATCACGATCGTCCAGAGCGGGTCGAAGTTGCCGCGATCGTCCGAGTAGGGCACGAAACGCAGGGCGAGCGCCAGCCCGGCCATGATCAGCGCCCATGCGTAGAGGTAGGCGAGCGTCTTGCGCTGGGAGAACCCGAGGTTGGCCATGCGGTGGTGGAGGTGCCAGCGGTCGGCCTCGTAGATCGGCCGCCGGTACTTGAGCCGCTTGGCGACGACGAATCCCGTGTCGAAGAGCGGAACCGCGAGCACGATCAGGGGCAGGAACAGGGCGACGACGGCGTTCGTCTTGAGCGCCCCCTGGATCGCGATGCATCCGAGCAGGTAGCCGAGCAGGTTCGAGCCGGTGTCGCCCATGAAGCTCGAGGCCGGCGGGAAGCCATGGCGAAGGAAGCCGAGGGCACCGCCGGCCGTGATCGCCGCGAGCACCCCGGCGGCGTAGCGATCGAGCGACAGCGCGATCGCGGCCAGCGCCGCGGCCGAGATCAGGCACACGCCCGCCGCCAGCCCATCGACCCCGTCGCTGAGATTGATCATGTTCACGATCGCGACGATCCCGAGCACGGTGAGGACCTCGCCGAGGTCGATGTCGCCGATCGACTCGACGTTCTGCGGCTGGACGCCGCCGATGAACGGCAGCGTGAACGTCGGTCAAGGTCACGCCGGCCGACACCGGGATGATCACCGCACCGATCTGCCCCAGCAGCTTGAGGCCGGCGTGCAGGTCGAAGATGTCGTCGATCACGCCGACCGTGGCGATCGCGACGGCCCCCAGCAGGATCGCCCGGGTCTCGTCGCCGTTCTGCCCCGGGCCGTCCGGCAGGAAGAGCAGCCCGGCGACGAGCACCCCCACCAGGATCGCGAGCCCGCCCAGCTTCGGCGTGGGTGTCGCGTGGAGGCTGCGCTCGTTCGGAACGTCGATCGCCCCCACCCGCCGGGCGAGCCACTCGGCGCCCGGCACCAGGATCCAGGCCAGCACGCGCCGCCACGAGAAACGCCCAGACGGCGTCGATCGTCTCGGGCAGCCCGTCTACCAGCACCTAGACCGCTTCCATGATCCCGTCGACCAGCAGGCCGGCATCCCGGGGATTCTGAACACCGGCCGGTCGGTCGCGCTTTCGGAGGTCCAGATCGCCGGCGCTCGCCGAGCGGCAACAGGAGGCCCGCGCTCGATCAGGTCGCCATCGACGGCGCCCATCCGGCCGCTGAAGATCGTGTAGACCGGCGTGCCCAGCGCGACGGCCTCGCGGTTCATCGTCCCGCCCGCGCTCACCACGAGGTCGGCGTAGGCGATCAGGCTCTGGGCGTCGATCGCGCGGTCGGGGACGACGAGCTCGTTGCTCGTTGCTCGTTGCTCGCGCTCGAGCGAGAGCCGACGCGCGCTGGCGCTCCGTTCGCGGGATCAGCACCGTCTGGCGTGCCGGCGTCGCGGTGAGCGCGGTCGAGGACCCTTCGTAGAGCGGGTTGTCGGCGTGGTAGGCAGACGATCTCGGGTGGCGGGCGGACGACCACCAGAACGTTGCTCCGGATCGAGGCCCGAGCTCCTCCGAGCACCGCAGGGTCCGGCTCGAAGTCGGCGAGGTAGTAGTCCTCCTTCAGCCCCGGGTAGCGCACCAGCTTGCGCTCGGCCGCGCCGGCCCGGCGCATCGCCTCGACCGGGATCGCGTCCGGCAGCCAGCACCCGGCGCGCCGCCCGGAACGCGAGCTGGCGCTGGAGGCCGGCGTGCTCGTAGTCCTGCATCTGCGCCGAGGGCACCCGCAGCAGCGTCGCGACCACGGCCAGGTCGACCGAGCCGTGCCCGACCGCGAGGTCGAAGCGCCGCGGCCGGGCCCAGCGGCGCGAGCGCGCGCTGCGGCGTGGCGAGCGCACCGCGCCTTCGCGAAGGTGGAGTCGCCGTGCCTGCCGACCACCGTGTGCTCGAGCCCGAGGCGGTCGAGGATCCCGACGGTCTGCCCGTACTCGCGCGCCGTGATCTCGACCTCGTGGCCGCGCTCGCGCAGGCGCTCGACGATCGGCCGCAGGACCAGCGGGTGCGCCGCGGCGGTGCAGTCGACCCAGACCCGCATGGCCCGAGCCTAGTGTGGAGCGGTCTCAGGCCGGAGCCGGCGCGAGCTGCGGGTAGAGCGGGTACCTGGCCATCAGCGCCTCGCTGCGCTCGCGCAGCGTGGCCTTCTCGTCCTCGAAGCGGTCCGAGAGCGCGACCGCGATGATCTCGGCGATCTCGCGCATGTCGTCCTCGACCAATCCGCGGGTCGTCAGCGCCGGCGTGCCGATCCGCAGGCCCGGACGGGTTCATCGGCGGGCGCTCGTCGAACGGGATCGCGTTGCGGTTGACGGTGATCCCGACCTCCTCGGTGCGGCTCTCGGCCGTCTTGCCGTCGAGGCCGGTCGGGCCGAGGTCGACGAGGACCAGGTGGACGTCGGTGCCGCCGGTCAGGACCTCGACGCCGTTCGCGATCAGGCCCTCGGCGAACGCCTTCGCGTTGGCGATCGTCTGCCGCTGGCGGGCGCGGAACGGCTCCGACGCCGCGATCCCGAGCGCCACCGCCTTCGCGGCGATGATGTGCATCAGCGGGCCGCCCTGCGGCCGGGGAAGATCGCCCGGTCGATATCCGGCTGAAGCTCCTCGGTGCAGAGGATCATCCCGCTGCGCGGGCCGCAGAGCGTCTTGTGGATCGTCGTCGTGGTCACGTGCGCGTGCTCGACCGGGTTGGGGTGCTCGCCCGCCGCGACGAGGCCCGCGAAGTGCGCCATGTCGACCATCAGCTTCGCGTCGACCGCGTCCGCGATCTCGCGGAACGCGGCGAAGTCGAGGTGGCGTGGGTACGCCGACCAGCCGGCGACGATCACCTTCGGCCGGTGCTCGTGCGCGAGCCGCTCGACCTCCTCCATGTCCACCAGCAGGTCCTCGCGGCGCACGTGGTACGGCGACGACCTCGTAGAGCTTGCCCGAGAGGTTCAGCTTCATCCCGTGGGTGAGATGGCCGCCGTGGTCGAGCGCCATGCCCATGATCGTGTCGCCGGGGTCGAGCAGCGCCATGTAGACCGCGTTGTTTGCCTGCGCGCCGGCGTGCGGCTGGACGTTCGCGTGCTCGGCGCCGAACAGCGCCTTCGCCCGGTCGATCGCGAGCTGCTCGGCGACGTCGACCTCCTCGCAGCCGCCGTAGTAGCGGCGGCCCGGATAGCCCTCCGCGTACTTGTTCGTGAGCACCGAACCGGCGGCATCCAGCACCGCCTGCGGCACGAAGTTCTCCGACGCGATCATCTCCAGCGTGTTCTGCTGGCGGGCGAGCTCGCGGTCGAGAACACGCGCGATGTCCGGGTCGACCTCGGCGAGCGGGGCGGTCTGGAAGTCGTCGGGAAGCTCAGTCATTTCGGTGAGCGCCGTAAGGCGCGAAAGAGTCTGGGCCAGCCTGGTAAGTCATGTGTGTCTTGCGGTCTCCTGGTCGTTCGGACATCAGGTTGACACGTTACGGCGTGGGTGCGACGGAGGTGCGTCGCTTGACATTTCCTGACCGGTTGGTAAATAATCCGCGCAGCTCTACCAACGCGAGGAGGACCGAGGT
Source organism: uncultured bacterium (assembly GCA_963753385.1). Taxonomy (GTDB): domain Bacteria; phylum Actinomycetota; class Thermoleophilia; order Solirubrobacterales; family 70-9; genus JALZKA01. The sequence goes on along the minus strand of CAVWCC010000008.1, from coordinate 190,214 downwards.
GACCGAGGACGGCAGCGGCAACGGCGAGGTCGAGTTCCACACGGAGGACGAGGCGCTTCAGGTCCTGCTCGACGCCGACATCGACAAGGTGATGGCGGGGCTCGACCGGATCGTCGAGGCGGCGCCGAGCTACGAGAAGCTGTTCGCACGCTGGCAGCGCCAGCAGTGGAACTCGGAGGACTTCGACTTCACCGAGGACGCCCGGCAGTGGAGCGACGACTCGGTCTGGACCGACGAGCAGCGCCGGTTCATGAAGTGGAGCATGTCCGCGTTCTTCCTCGGCGAGGAGCGGGTGACGACCGAGCTGCTGCCGTTCGCGATCGCGACCCCGGACTACTCCGCTCGCGCCTTCCTCGCCACCCAGATCTCCGACGAGGCGAAGCACTCGGTCTTCTTCGACCGCTTCTATCGCGAGGTCTTCGGCGTCGACGCCGTGACGCTGGCCGAGAACGTCGAGGCGCAGCGCCCGAAGATGAACGACGCCTACATCGAGCTCTTCGACGGAATCCTCCACGACTGCGCCGAGTCGCTGCGCAAGGACCCCGCGAACTTCGACGAGCTCGTCCGCGGGTTCACGATCTACATGATCGTGATCGAGGGAATGCTGGCCCTCACCGGCGCCCGGTTCATGATCCGCTCGATGAAGGAGCGGGACTGGCTGCCGGGCTTCCGCGCCGGGTTCACCGCCGTGAACCGTGACGAGTCGCGCCACGTCGGCTTCGGCGTCAAGTTCCTGGCCGACGCGATCAAGGCCGACCCGCGCTACAAGCAGGTCATCCAGGACACGCTCACGGAGACGCTGCCGACCGCGACGCTCGCGCTCGCGCCGCCGATGGTCGACGACCCTTACAACTTCGTCACCCCGTTCGGCTACTCGTCCGGCGAGATGTTCGAGTACGCGATGAAGTCCCTCCGGAAGAAGCTCGCGGCGATGGGCATGGAGCCGGTCGGCGCCACCGCCTGACATGGCCAGCGCGCCGACGACGGCGGCCCGCCGGGGCCGTCCCTCAACCGGCGCGCGCGAGCGCATCCTCGAGGGCTGCATGGAGGTCCTGAAGTCAGACGGCTACGCGGGACTCACGACCGCCAAGGTCGCCGCCGCCTCGGGCGAATCCAAGGCGCTGATCGCCTACCACTTCGGCTCGAAACACGGGCTCGTAGCCGCCGCCGGCCACGAGCTCGGGCAGACGATCACGACCGCGATCCTCGATGGGCTCGAGGACGCACGGACGGTCGAGGAGATCGTGCGCGGCGCGTTCGCCGGCGCCTGGAAGCTGCTCGAGCAGGACGCGAGGCTCCCACGCGTCTACTTCGATCTCAACGCCGTCTCCGTGGTCGAACCCGAGATCCGCGAGGTCATGCAGGAGATCAAGGCAGGATTCCGCAGCGTGCTCGTTGGGCTCCTCCGGGGAGCCGACGACCCCGTCGACGCCCGCACCGCCTCCACCCTCGCGGTCCTGGTGATCGCCGGGATCGAGGGCCTTTCGCTCGAGCGCATCGAGCGCGGCGAGACGGCCGAGCTCGGCCGCGCTCGTGAGCTGTTCGTCCGGTCGGTGATGGCATGCCTGCGGTGATGGACCTCTCGGCCCAGGAGTTCTGGGCCCAGCCCCCCGAGGAGCGTGAGGCGGCGTTTGCGCACCTGCGCGCCGAGGCTCCGATCTCGTGGCAGCGCCAGCCCGAGGGAGCGCTGATGCCTGAGCTCGAGGGATCGGGCGGCTACTGGGCCGTGGTCCGCTACGACGACGTCCGCACCGTCTCGCGCGATCCCGAGACCTTCCGCTCGGGGCACGGCGTGATGTTCGAGGACATCCCCGCTGAGATGCTCGAGGCATCGCAGTCATTCCTGGCGTTGGACGACCCGCGCCACCGGACGCTGCGCGGGCTGGTCGCCGAGGGCTTCAAGCCGCGTCAGGTGAAGCAGATCGAGGACGGAATCCGTGCGGACGCCCGGCAGATTGTCGATGAGCTGGAGACCGGCACCGGCGACTTCATCGAGCTGGTTGCAAAGCGGCTGCCGCTGATGACGATCATGCGGATGCTGGGCGTCCCCGAGGAGGACCGCGAGCGTGTCGTGCATCACGCGGACGCGGCGGTCTCCTGGAACGACCCCGAGTACCTCGCGGGCAGGACGCCGCTCGAGGTCGTGGGCGAGGCGATGGCCGTCTTGCACGGGGCGGCCGCGGAGATCGCGGCCGACCGCCGCTTGAACCCTCGTGCCGACCTGATCACCGCGCTGGTCGAGGCGGAGGTCGACGGCGAGCGCCTCACCGACTTCGAGATCGCGGCCTTCTTCGTCCTGCTCTCCGTCGCGGGCAACGACACGACGCGCCACACCACCAGCCACGCGGCGCTCGCGCTGACGCGATTCGGAGACCAGCGCGAGCACCTGCTCGGCGACCTGGACGGGCGGATCGACCTCGCGGTGGACGAGTTCGTCCGCTGGGCCAGCCCGGTCATGACGTTCCGACGCACGGCCGCGCGCGATACCGAGCTCGCCGGGCAGGCGATCGCCGAGGGCGACAAGGTCGTGATGTTCTACGGCTCGGCGAACCGGGATGAGACCGCGTTCGACGAGCCCCAGCGGTTCGACGTGACGCGCGACCCGAATCGCCACGTCGGCTTCGGCGGCGGCGGGCCGCACTTCTGCATGGGGGCGGCAATGGCCCGGGCGCAGCTCCGGGCGCTGTTCAGCGAGCTCCTGACCGCTTACCCCGAGTTCGAGGTTGGCGAGCCCCGCTACCTCGTCGGCAACTTCGTGAACGGGATCGCAGCCTTGCCGCTCGAAACCGGCCCCCGCGCCTAGGTCAGCAAAGGTGGTTGCTGTTTCCCGCGGATGTCGCGGGTTTCAGCAACCGATATAGAGCGTCGCCGGCCCATCGTTCCGAGTGTCGACTATAGGTCGCGTAGCGACCGTTTGTCGACGCTCGGTGTGGGTTGGGGGCGGATCGGCCCCGGCAACCCCCAGGGCCACGCCCCCTCGATGCCCTCAACACCGCCCAATCCCGGGTGGCCCGAGGCGTCATCGAGCGCCTCGAAGCGCAGCCGCGCCTACCACTCGAACACGAGGTGGAACGGCTTCTCGCGCCGTGCCCAGTGCTCGGCGCAGAAGAGCCAGCTCTCGACCAGCCGGCCGGCCAAGCGCGGGTCGCGCGACCAGAGGCGCTCGGCGGCACGCACCACGAGCACGTAGCCGTCGGCGGGCAGCCAGGAGAGGTCGCGCAGGCACTCCTCCACCGCGTCCCAGTTGCGGCCGAAGTAGTCGGGAAAGCTGAAGCCCACCGCGAGCGCGTCCATCAGCTCGCCGGCGGCCGTGATCCGGTCACCCTCAATCAGCACGAGGCCGATCCCGCGCTCGATCAGCTCGCCCTCGTCGGGGCCCTCGCGCGCGAAGTGCACGCAGCTCCAGTCGACGCGGTCGACGCGGTCGGCGGCCAAGGTCACCGGAATACCTCGGGATTGACCTGGGTGAACGAGGCGTAATGGTCGCTCGTGTAGTACGTCTCGCCACCCTCGCCGATCACGAGCCGGCGCGCTCCGCGGTCGGGCGAGCCCGGTGTCTCGACCGTGTACTCCCGGTAGTAGCCGAGCGGCTGCTCGGGCAGCAGGCCCTCGCGGTTCTGGAAGACCCCGCCGTCCTCCTCATACGGCAAGTCACCGGAATCGATCGCCGCAAGCGTCGCGCCGATCGCGGCCGACTCCTCGCCGGCGATCGAGGTCGCGGGCGCCGGCGCCGTCTCGTCGCCGCCGCTCGACACCGCGATCCCGCCCGCGGCCAGCGCCGCGGCGGCGAGCGCCGCCAGCGCCGCCCTGATCCGGCGCGAGTCCATCGTGGTGACTAGTCGCCGCGCTCGACCGCGGCGATCTGGTCCACCCGGCGCTGGTGGCGGCCGCCCTCGAACTCGGTGGCGAGGAACCGCTCGACGATCGCACGCGCGTCGTCACCCGAGAGGCGCCGGCCCGCGAGCGCGAGCACGTTCGCGTCGTTGTGGCGGCGGCTCATCTCGGCCTCGTCGGGATCGTGGGCGTTGACCGCCCGCACGCCGTCGACCTTGTTGGCGACGATCGAGACGCCAACGCCTGAGCCGCACACGAGGACTGCCCGCTCGGCGTCGCACGACGCCACCAGCCGGGCCGCCGCCTCGGCGTGGAGCGGGTAGTCGGTCGACTCGCCCGAGTCGGTCCCGACGTCGACGACCTCGTGGCCGGCCTCCTCGAGGAGCGGCCGCACCTGCTCCTTCAGGTCGAAACCCGCGTGGTCCGATCCGACGGCGATCCTCATGCGCCCGACGATACCCTCGCGCCATGTCGGAGCGCGACGTCGAACTGCTGAGCGACGGGTTCTCGAGGCTGGCCGTCGAAGGCTACGAGTCGCTGATGCCGCTGGTCCATCCCGAGTTCGAGATGACCACCCCGCCGGGCATCGCGGCGGAGCCGCAGACGTACCGGGGGACGGACGGGCTCCGCCGCTGGTGGGAGTCGTTCTACGAGGTGATGGACGAGGTGCGCGTCGAGCCGACCGAGTTCCATGACGCCGGCGAGGGCCGCGTCGTCGTCGAAGCCGTCCTGGGAGCGATCGGCCAGACGAGCGGCCTCGAGGTGACTCAGAACACCTACATGCTGATCCACATCCGGGACGACCTGATGCACCGGATCGAGTTCTTCTTCACCCTCGAGGAGGCGCTGGAGGCGGGAGCCGCCTAGACGCCTGCCAGGCGCTCGGCGACCTCGGCCTCGGGCATCCCGCCCTGTCGCAGGATGCTCCAGCCGCCCCCGAGCTCGAGGCCGGTGACGTCGACCACGGTCGACGGGGCGCCGGTCAGCTCGCCGCCGTCGATCGCGAGATCCGCACCGGCGACGATCGCACCCGGCACGTCTTCGAACCTGGCCGGAGGCGGCTCGCCGCTGCGGTTGGCGGACGTCTGGAAGAGCGGCGTCGCGACCCCGACCAGCGGGCTCTCGATCAGCCGGACCCCGAGCCGCTCGGGATCCTCGCGGCAGGCGAGCGGATAGCGACGCTCCGGGTTGTGGACCACGACGGTTGCCGGCCCGGGCAGCAGGGCCGCGAGCGCCGCCCGTGTGGGCTCGCCGAAGCTGCCGATCAGCTCGCGCAGGATCAACGGCGAGAAGAAGAGGACTGCCGATGGCCTGCCGTCGTCGCGCCCCTTGAGCGTGTGGAGCCGGGCGATCGCGCCGGCTCGCAGCGGGTCGCAGGCGAGGCCGTAGAGCCCGTCCGCGGGGAACACGGCCACCCCGCCGGCGGTGACCGTCTCCTCCAGCGCCGAGCGCGATGCCGCGGCGCCGTCGGCCTCGATCGAGACGGTCCGGCTCATGCGCCCCTCCCCACGACGACGCGCTCGATCCCGGCGAGGTCGCGACGCGTCTCGATCGACTCGAACCCCGCACGGCGGACGAGCTCGGCAACCGTGGGGGCCTGGCCCTCCCCGACCTCGAGCCCGATCGCGCCGACCCGAAGGGCCGAGACCGAAAGCTCGCCCAGCAGCGCCTCGATCGCCTCGAGCCCGGTCGGGCCGGGGGTCAGCGCTCCCCGAGGCTCGAACTCGCGGAGCTCGGGCGCCAGCGAGAGCCAATCCAGCGCGCGCACGTAGGGGAGGTTCGCCAGCAGGAGGTCGAACCGGCCCTCGGCCGGGAGCGAGCCCGGCGCGAGGCGCACCCGGTCCGCATGGCCGAGCCGCTCCGCGTTCGCTCGGGCGACGTCGATCGCCTCGGGGTAGATGTCGGTGCCGAGCACGGTCGCCTCGGGCAGCTCGTCCGCAACCGCGAGCGCGATCGCGCCGGAGCCGGTGCCGACGTCGAGCACCGTGGCCGGCTCGAGCTCGAGCGCGAGCTCGACGAGCAGCTCCGTCTCGGGCCGGGGGACAAGGACGCGCCGATCGACCGCCAGCTCGATGTGGCGAAAGGCACGGCGCCCGAGGATGTAGGCAACGGGCTCGCGCCGCAGCCGGCGGCGAACGAGCTCGGCGAAGCGCCTCGCCACGGCCGGCTCCACCCGGTCGTCGGGCGACGCGGCGAGCTCGCCGCGCTCGCGGCCGGTCGCTTCGGCCAGGAGCAACTCGGCATCGAGGCGGGGCGTGTCGGCACCCGCCGCCCGGATCGCGTCGGTCGCGGCGGCCAGGGCGTCTGCCACGGAGCCCGCCGAGGTCGCCCGGCCCATCAGCCCGCTTCGGCCTGGGCGGCGAGCAGCGCCCGCTTCTCCTCCGCGGCGAGTGCGTCCGTGAACTCCTCCAGCGCGCCGCCGAGGACCTCGTCGAGGTTGTGCGCTGTCAGCTTCACCCGGTGGTCCGTAACCCGGCCCTGCGGGAAGTTGTAGGTGCGGACCTTCTCGGACCGCTCGCCGGTGCCCACCTGGGAGCGTCGCTCGGCCGCGATCTCCGCCGCCTGCTCGGCCAGCTTGCGCTCATACAGGCGCGCGCGCAGCACCCGCATCGCCTTCTCGCGGTTCTGGAGCTGGGACTTCTCGTCCTGCATCGAGACGACGATCCCGGTCGGCACGTGGGTCAGCCGGACGGCTGAGTCGGTGGTGTTGACCGACTGCCCGCCGGGGCCCGACGAGCGATAGACGTCCACCTGCAGGTCGTTTGGGTCGAGCTCGACCTCCACCTCCTCGGCCTCGGGCAGGACCGCAACGGTCGCGGTCGAGGTGTGGATCCGCCCCTGCGACTCCGTCTTCGGCACCCGCTGCACCCGGTGAGTGCCGCCCTCGTACTTGAACACCGAGTAGGCGCCGTCGCCCTTGACCGCGAAGGTCGCCTCCTTGAAGCCCCCGACGTCGGCCGGCGAGATCGAGAGGTCCTCGGTCTGGAACCCCTTCCGCTCGGCGTAGCGGGTGAGCATCTTGTAGAGGTCGCCCGCGAACAGCGCCGCCTCGTCACCGCCGGTCCCGGCGCGAAGCTCGACGATCACGTTCTTCTCGTCGTTGGGATCGGACTCGACCATCGCGAGGCGAATCGCTTCCTCGAGCTCCTCGATGCGCTGCGGCGCCTCGGCCAGGACCGCGCGAAGCTCGGGGTCGTCGCCGTCCTCGGCGAGGAGCTCGCGAGCGCCCTCGAGGTCGTCGCGGAGCGTCCGCCATTCCTTCGCCAGCTCGCGCGCAGGCTGCAGGCGCCGGTACTCGCGGCCGACCTCGGCGTAGCGCGCCTGGTCGGCGATCACCTCGGGGTCCGACATCTGTCGCTCGAGCTCGGCGAACCGGCCCTCGATCTGCTCGACAAGCTGCTCGATCATCCCGGGATGAGGCTAACGTGAGTAAGCGCCCGATCAGCTAGGCGACGATCTCAATCGCGTCCGGGCGCCGGGCTTCCTCCTCGGGGCTCTCGACGGCCAGCACGGCCTCGAGCGCGGCGATCGCGACGGCAAGCTGCTCGCGGTCGGGCTCGCGGGTGGTCAGCGCCTGGAGCTTCAGGCCGGGCCACATCAGCGCCCGCACCCAGGCCTTGGAGCGGTTGCGGCCCGCCCACTTGATCACCTCGTAGGAGAGGCCCGCGATCAGCGGGATCCCGAGGATCCGCGAGGCGACCAGCCAGTACCACTCGGGCAGCCCGATCGGCGCGAAGACGAAGACCGCCAGGACCATCACGATCAGCAGGAAGCTGGTGCCGCAGCGCGGGTGGTACCGCGAGTAGGCCGCGGCGCGCTCGGGAGTGAGGTCGTCGCCCGCCTCGTAGCACGAGATCGTCTTGTGCTCCGCGCCGTGGTACTCGAACACCCGGCGCAGCTCGGCGAGCCGGCTGATGACGACGATGTAGCCGATCAGGATCGCGATCCTCAAAGCCCCCTCGACCAGCCAGAACAGGATCGCCGACCCGAGCCAGTCTTTGACCAGGCTGGTGGCCGCGACCGGAACGACGAAGAACAGGCCGATCGCGATCGCGAGCGCGCCGATCACAGCCACCACCCAGCTCGCGTGGCTGATCTCCTCGGGATCGTCGTCGCCGAGCTGCGCGTTGGCTGCGAGCTGGAGCGCGCGGAACCCGATCCGGAGCGACTCGCCGAGCGCGACCACACCGCGCACGACCGGCCAGCGGAGCACGCGGTGGCGCTTGGCCCAGCTGACGAGCGGCTCGGAGGTGATCTCGATCTCGCCGTCCGGCTTGCGGACGGCGACCGACCATGTCGAGACGCCACGCATCATCACGCCCTCGAGCACGGCCTGGCCGCCGACCGGCACATCGCGGGCGGCGACGGGCTTGCCGTCGGGCATCCGGGCGTCGGAGATATAAGGCGCGCTCATCGCTCCTGCCATCGGCAGCGCGCGGCGCGGGCTTGACGTCGCGGAGCGGCTAGCGGCCGCTTCGCGCGGCGCGACGGCGGAAGCGCTCGACGCGGCCGCCGGTGTCGACGAGCTTCTGCTTGCCGGTGTAGAAGGGGTGGCACTCGGAGCAGATCTCCACGTGAAGGTCCGGCTTAGTCGAGCGCGTGTAGAACTCGTTGCCGCACGAGCAGTGGACGTGCGCGACGACGTATTCGGGGTGGATTCCGGCCTTCATGGACATCTGAGTTTAGCCGGGGGATCCACCCAGCTCGACGTGCACGACCAGCTCCCCGGCCTCGCGGGCGACGACCGTGGGCTCCCCGAGCGACTCGAGGACCGCGAGGATCGCGGCATTGTCGGCGAGCATCCGGCCCTCGAACCGCTTGATGCCGAGCTCGACCGCGCGATCGGCCAGCAGGCGGCCGAGCGCCTTGCCCAGGCCCAGACCCTGCCATGAGTCGATCACCAGCATCGCGACCTCCGCGACCTCGGGGTCCTCCGCCAAGCGGATGAACCGCCCGACCGCGACGGCCTCGCCGCCGGCCTCGTCGACAGCCAGCAGGGCCTCGTGGTCGCGGTGGTCGACCTCCAGCAGGTAGCGGGCCTGCGCGTCGGAGAGCCGCGGCATTGGAGTCATGAACCGCAGGTAGACCGACTCGGGGCTCGCCTGCTGCATACCGCCCAGAAAGCGGTCGCGGTCGTCCGGATAGAGCTCCGCCACGAGGACGGAGCGACCATCACTCAGCTCGACGCGCGACGTCTTCGGAGCGCCGGATTCCACCACCGGCCACGGTAGCGGCCGCGCTCCCAAATCAGTGAATCGGCTCGATGCCGGGGACTCGGGCAAGCACGTCATCGAACTCGCGCACGGCCTCCACGAGCTCCGTGGGGTCCGGCTTCCGCGCGTCGAACAGAAGGCAAACGAGGCCAGGATGATCGGTCGCTTCGAGCGGCAGCGCCCAGCCGGTCCGCGTGCCGAGCCTCCGGGCGTCGAACTCCCAGACCGGCGTCGACTCGACCTGGGCCGCCGGGACTCGATGGCGCGCCATGCAGGCGGCAAGCGTGCCGTTCATCGCCGCCCACTCGAGCCGGCGGCACTCGTACCAGTCCGACCCCCAGACCGCGACTGCCCGCGTCGTGCCGTCCTCCAATCCGTTGAGGCAGACGACGACCTCGGCGGCTCCCACCTCCACCGCCAGAAGATGCACGATCTCCTCGAGCACGAACCTCCCCCCGGAGGGCTCGTGCTCGAGGACCGCGACCGCGGCCTCGTTGAACCTGTGCTCGACCTCAGGCACCCTCCCCCTCGACTTCCACTGCCTCCTGGGTCTCCAGCACGGCATCCTCGACAGCTGTTTCGATCGTCCCGACGGGACCGACGGGTTGGTCCAGGCAGAAGACCTCGATCGCGAGGTCCGGGGCGACGTGTGCCTGGCTCATGAAGGCGACCACCTCGCGGTTGGTGAGGCGCTCGACGGTCGAAGTGAAGCGGTCGGCCACGGCGTCCTGGAAGGCCGCCCGCATCTCGCGGACGACGTCGCCCTTGCCGCGCTCGAAGAGGGTTTTCTCGACCGTCGTCAGCCCGTCCCGAAGGACGCAGATCACCAGGTCGTCGAGAACGTAGGTCTTCGCCCCGGTCGGGCCCTTGCCGAAGTGCTCGCGGTAGAGGCCGACGATCGCGCTCGAGATCCGGCGCAGGTTCTCGCCGGTCAGCTCGGCTCCTGTGGTCGAATCAGTGGGCTCGTTCATCAAGTCGGACTTGGATCTGCTCCTCGGCAGGCCCGCGGCCTGCCACCTGGCAGTGATCAGAGCCCGACTCCCGGGCTTCGCTTGGAACCCGGAACCGTCCTCCTACGATCTGTGTAGCGCCGACAACGCCTGCGGGCAACTCCGCGGCGTACCGATTCTGCTCGCGATCATACTCCCCGCCGCGCCGAAGGCAAGTTAAGCGGCGGTTTCGCCCCCGTCGTCCTCGCTCTCGTCACCGTCCGTGTCATGCGAGCCGTTCTCCTCGACCGCACCGTCGAGGAAGAACACCTCGATCGCCAGGTCCGGCGCCACGTGCGCCTGGCTCATGAACGCGACGACCTTACGGCCGGTGCCCTCCTCGACCACCTTGGTGAAGCGGTCGGAGACCGCATCCTGGAAGGCCGCTCGCATCTCGCGCACGGCATCGCCGCGGCCCTGCTCGAAGAGCGTCTTCTCGACCGTCGTCAGCCCGTCGCGGAGCACGCAGATCACGAGGTCATCGAGAACGTAGGTCTTCGCCCCGGTTGGGCCCTTGCCGAAGTGCTCGCGGTAGAGGCGCACCATCGAGTTGGAGATCCCGGACAGGATCGGGCCTCCGAGCGCTAATTCCTGATCTAGTTGTACCCGCCCGCTGTGGGCTTCCATCGTCGACTCCCCGGAATCACGCCGGCGCTCCAAAGGCACCGGGCGAAAGCAGTCGATTTACAAGAGTGCGCAGATCTTCGCATACCCGCACCAGGAGTGCGCTAATCAAGCCTGCCGAGGGGGATTCAGGTTTCCTGGTAGAGCGGGCCGTCGCCGCCCTCGGGCATCGTCAGGCGCCCACCCTTGGCGTTGATCGCGCCGCACTGGACGCAGTTTGAGGCGGTGACGTGCACGTCGACCATCGGCGATGAGTTCTCGAGCTGCTCGTCCGGGATCTCGTAGACCTGCGCCGGGCACAGGTTGACCCACGTTTTCGCGAGCTCGCGCGGGACGTGGCTCTGGATCCGGACGTGGTTCGGGGCGTCGTCGCGGGTGGCGTTGCCGGAGAGGAAGACCGAGTCGAGCTTGTTGAAGGTGAGCTCGTTGTCGGGCTCCGGGTAGTCCTTCGACGCGCCGCCGTCGCGCATCACGATCTCCGTGTCGGGCTCGTACTCCCACTTGCCGCCCGGGAAAGCGCCCTGGGTGATCGTCATCGCGCTCGCGACCGCGCCGCCGAGGAAGAAGCCCTTCGAGAACGGCGCCCGCATGTTGCGCGACCTGAACAGGTCCTGACCGATCTCGGACTTGTGGACGTTCTCGTGGTAGGAGGAGAAGCTCACGTCCTCCCGTTTGAGCCCCTCGACGATCGACTCCGCGGCAAGCATGCCGGCCCGGATCGAGTAATGCACGCCCTTGAGCGTCGGGACGTTGACCATGCTCGCGGCGTCGCCCGCGATCACCATCCCGGGCACCGCCAGGCTGCGGGGCATCGAGAAGTAGCCGCCCGAGGGGATCGTCTTCGCGCCCCAGGCAACCCGCTTGCCGCCGGTCAGGAGCTTCTTCACGAACGGGTGGGTCTTGAGCTCCTGGAGCAGGTCGTGGCAGGACAGGGTCGAGTCCGTGTAGTCGAGCCCGATGACGAGGCCGAGGCAGAGCTTGTCCTCGCCCATCGGATAGATGAAGCTGCCGCCGAACTCGTTCCACTTGGCGGCCTTGCGGAGCGGCCAGCCCAACGTGTGGATGACCTTGTCGAGGGGCTCCTGGATCTCCCAGACCTCCTTCACGCCCAGCTCCCAGCGAATGGGCAGCGGGCCGCCGAGGTCGAAGTACTCGATCGCAGCCTGCGTCAGGTGGCCGAGGGTGCCCTCCGCCAGCACGGTGGCCTTGGCAACGACGTCGGAGCCCGGCTCGAAGTTGCCGAGTGGCTCGCCGTCCTTGCCGCGGCCGCGATCGCCGGAACGGACGCCGCGGACGATCCGGTCATCGACCAGAAGGCCGTCGGCGACGGTCTCGGTGAGGATATAGGCGCCCTTCTCCTCCGCCTTCTCCGCCAGGAACCGCGCGAGCTTGGACACCGAGATCACGTAGTTGCCGTGGTTGCGGAAGTTCGGCGGCATCGGCACCAGCGGCAGAGCCGCCTTCTTGGTCAGCAGGTAGACCGCGTCCTTGGTCACCTCCTGGAACGCGAACGGCCAGTCCGACGGATCGAGGTCCGGGAACAGCTCCCGCATCGGCCCGGTGACCATGTTCGCTCCGGAGAGCTCATGGGCGCCGGCGACCTTGCCCTTCTCGAGCACAGCGACGGGGACCTCGCCGAGGCGCTGGGTCAGCTCGGGCTCGTCCTCCAGGAGGTCGAGCAGCCGAATCGCGCAGGCCAAGCCGGCGGGGCCGCCGCCCGCGATCGCGATCCCGACCTCGATCCGCTCGTCCTCGGGATCGGTTGGCTCGAGGATCAGTGAGCGTTCATCAAAGGGAGGCGGGAACTCTGAGGGCGCTAGTGCCATGAGCTGGTAGCTGGTCGCTGGTAGCTGGTTGAGCGGGTCTACCAGCTACTAGGTACCAGCCTTCTTTGCCTTGATCGCTTCCGTCAGCTTCGGAACGATTTTGTTCAGGTCGCCGACGACCCCGAGGTCGCAGAATTCGAAGATCGGCGCGTTCTGGTCCTTGTTGATCGCGACGATGTTCTCGGAGTTCTGCATGCCGACCTTGTGCTGGATCGCGCCGGAGATGCCTGCCGCCAGGTACAGCTTCGGCGCGACCGTCTTGCCCGTCTGACCGATCTGCGTGGCGTAGGGCGTCCAGCCGGCGTCGACGATCGCCCGCGTGGATGCGACCGCGCCGCCGAGCGAGGCGGCGAGCTCCTGGGCAATGTTGAGGTTGTCGGCGCCGCCGAAGCCGCGCCCCGCGCCGACCAGGACGTCGGCGTCCTCGATGTTTATGCCGCCCTCGTCGCCCGACTCGCCGCGGGTGATCATCCGCGCCTTGCTCGAGAACTCGGAGAGCTCGACTTCGACGTCCTCGACGGCCGCGTCGCCGCCACCGTTCTCATTGACGTCGAACGCATTGAGGCGGCCGATGATGATGCCCGGCGAGCCGACGTAGCCGACGTCGACGATGGCCGAGTCCTGGAGGACCGGGCGTTCGGCGACGAGCTTGTCGCCATCCGCCTTCACCGCGGTCACCTCCATCGTCACACCCGCGTTGAGGCGGGCGGTGAGGCCAGCCCCGATCTCGAAGCCGAGCAGGCCGCCGCCGAAAAGCGCGTAGGAGAAGTCGTTGTCCGCCATCACCTTCGCCATCGCGTCGACAACCGGCTGCGCGAGGCCCTCCGGCACCGACTTGGCGCGGTAGACCTTGGTCGCGCCGTACTTGCCGAGCGCCGCGCAGGCGGCGTCGTCGACCTCGCCGACGACCAGCGCGGCGGCGTCGCCGCCGACCGAGCCGACCAGCTTCGCGGCCTCGGAGATGGCACCGAGCGAGTTGTTGTTGAACTTGCCCTCGTCGTCGTGGAGGGCGTAGACCAAGATGCCGGCCATTTAGAAAACCTGCCTTACCAGGCGGGCAAACATACTTTCGCGCCTTACGTCGCTCATCAGATCAACTTCCTTTCGTCGAGCCAGGCGACGATCTTTGAGACCGTCTCGTTCGTGTCCTCGTCCTCGATGATCTCGCCGGCCTGCTTCGCGGGCGGCGGGGCAATCGCGAGCACCTGGGTCTTCGAGCCGGTCTCGCCAACCTCACCGGCGTCGATTCCGACCTCTGCCGTGGCCTTGGTGTCGAGCGGCTTCTTCTTCGCGCCCATGATCGCCTTCAGCGACGGGTAGCGCGGCTCGTTGATCGCGTCGCCAACCGAGATCACCGCGGGCAACTCGACCTCGACCGTGTCGTAGCCGTACTCCGCCTGGCGCTGGCAGGTGAGCTTGCCGTCCGCGACGTCCATCTTGATCACCTGCGTCAGCGAGGGCATCTTCAGATGGTCGGCGACGACCGCGCCGATCGTGTAGCACTCCCCGTCGTCCGACTGCTGACCGAGGAGGACCAGGTCGGGCGACTCGGATTCGAGCACCTTGGCGAGCGCGTAACCGGTGGCGTTGACATCGGAGCCCTCGAGGGCGCCGTCGGTCAGATGCACCGAGCGGTCCGCGCCCAGGGCGACGGCCTTGTGGAGGGCGCGCACGGCGCTCTCGGGGCCCATCGTCACCGCAACGATCTCGTCGACCTGCGCAACGCCGCCCTCGCGGATCTGCATCGCGGCCTCGATGCCGTGCGTGTCGAAGGGGTTGAGGTTCTTCTCGCCGGAGCGATCCAGACGCTTGGTGTTCTCGTCGATCCGCTTCTGGACCGCGGCGTCCGGAACCTCCTTGACAAGACAACAGATCTTCAAGTCGGAGCCTCCTTGGGGAATGGCGCGCCTTCGGGGAGAGGGTGAGGCGCGGGCGCGCATCTTACTGATCTACGAGGCGATTGACTGGTCAGTCAACTACCCGCGAGTAGGAACGTCTGTTCGTGCGGGGCCGGGCAGTTTGACCGCTCCTTCCCATGCGGGTACGCTCGTCTTGATGCGGGGGATCAAGGTGTTGCTGACGGCGGGCGCACTGGCGGCGCTGGTCGCAGCCTTGGCGCCGGTCGCGGCAGGCAAGAACTTCGAGGTCACGCGCCACAACGACCCTGTCCCAGGGCTGTGCAAGCCGAACGACTGCTCGCTTCGCGAGGCGATCCTGGCGGCGAATGCCCGCGCCGGCAAGGACACGATCGTCCTCGGAGACCGGAGCCCTCGATACAAGCTTTCCCAGCCCAACCAGCCGCCGCTCGCCGGCGAGAACGAGGGCCTGCGGGGTGACCTCGACGTCGGCGACCCGCTGACCGTGCGGCATCCCGGCAAGGGCCTGGCCACGATCGACGCGAACGGCACCGACCGGGTGCTCCAGGTGCTGCCCGGAGCCGCGACCAAGCTCGTGCGGATCAAGCTCACCGGCGGCGACAACGTCGCGCTGATCCCTCCCCGCCTCCCGGCAGCGCGAACCAGCCTCTCCGGCGAGGGCGGCGGAATCCTTGCCGAGGGGCCCCTTCGGCTGATTCGCAGCAGCGTGGTCGGGAACACCGGCGCGAGCAGCGGTGGCGGGATCCAGGCGTTCGTGGACCTGACGCTCATGGCGCAGCCGCGTGAGCCGCAACCGGACCATCGAGAGCGTCGGCGGCGGCATCGAGGCCAGCGGGACGACGAAGATCATCGACAGCACCGATCACGCGCAATCGCTCGGCGAACGCGGGCGGGGGTGTCGCCCAGTACCCGGGGACCGTGAAGATCGTCGACAGCACGGTCGCCGGCAACCGGGCGGCGTCGGGCATCGGCGGCGTCTACCTGTACGACGCGAGCGGCTCGATCTCGGGCAGCACGATCGCCGGGAACAGCGGCGGTGGGAGCATCGCCGGCGGGATCGATCTGTCAGCGGCCTCGACGATGAGCGTCATCAACTCCACGGTGACGCGCAACGAAACCGATTCCCAGGGCGGCGGAATCAATGTCAGCTCCGGGTCGTCGATCATCCTCAGGTCAGTCACCGTCGCACGCAACGTCGCGGATGCCGACGGGGACGCCCTCGGGAGCCTTGGTGGGGGCATCTACGTGGAGGGTGGCTCCGCCTCCCTCGTGAATACGATCGTCGCACTGAACAGGTCCGGTGCCGACGGCAACGACTGCGCGGGTGCGCCGGTTGATTCAGAGGGCGGGAACCTGGTCAGCGTGATGCCGGGGTGCACCGGCTTTGCGTTCGGCGCGGGTGACTTCGTGCGGGCCAACCCGAAGCTCGGCAAGCTGAAGCGAAACGGCGGTCCCACAGAAACGATCGCGCTGAAGAAGGGGAGCCCGGCGATCGGCAAGGCGGTGGAGGCTGAGGCGCCGAAGCGCGACCAGCGCGGCGTCAAGCGGGACAACAAGCCGGACATCGGGGCCTACGAGCGCTAGGGCCGGCGCGGGAGCGCGCCTCAGGCCGAGGCGCGCTCGCCGACGGCGCCCCGGATGAACTCGACGATGTCGTCGGTGGGGGCGCCAGGCGTGAAGACCTCGGCGACTCCGAGCTTCTTCAGTTCGGGCACGTCGTCGGCGGGGATCGTGCCGCCGAGCGTCACCACGACGTCGTCGACGCCCTGCTCGCGCAGCAGGTTCACGACCTTCGGCACGAGCGTCATGTGGGCGCCGGAGAGGATCGAGAGGCCGACCGCGTCGGCGTCCTCCTGGATCACGGTGGCGACGATCTGCTCGGGGGTCTGGTGGAGGCCCGTGTAGATCACCTCCATGCCCGCGTCACGCAGCGCGCGGGCGATGATCTTGGCGCCGCGGTCGTGCCCGTCGAGCCCGGGCTTGGCGACGACGACGCGGATCGTGCGGGTGGCGGTGTCCTCGCTCATCGCCCGGAGGGTAGTCGAGCCTAGAACTGCGGGTGCTCGGTGTACGTCCCGAAGACGTCCTGGAGCGCCGCGACCATCTCCCCCTCGCTGACCCGGGCGCGGGCGCAGGCGATGATCGGCGGCATCAGGTTGGCGTCGCCCGCGGCGGCGGCCTTGAGGTCGGCGAGCGTCGATTCGACCGCTTCTCGGTCGCGCTCGGCACGCGTCCGCTCGAGCCGCTCGCGCTGGCGGCGCTCGGCCTCGGGGTCGGGGCGATGCAGCGGCGGATCCGCCTCGCCCTCGTCGACGAAGTCGTTTACGCCGACGACGATCCGCTGGCGGGCCTCGACCTCCTGCTGGTAGATGAACGCCGCGTCGGCGATCTCGCGCTGGGGGAAGCCACGCTCGATCGCCGCGACCATCCCGCCGAGCTCGTCGATCCGGGCGAAGTACTCATACGCCTTGGCCTCGATCTCGTCGGTCAGGGCCTCGACGAAGTACGAGCCGCCGAGCGGGTCGACGGTGTTCGCGACCCCGGTCTCGTGGGCGATCACCTGCTGGGTGCGGAGCGCGACCCGGACCGCCTCCTCGGTTGGCAGCGCGAGCGCCTCGTCGAACGAGTTCGTGTGCAGCGACTGGGTGCCGCCCAGGACGCCTGCGAGCGCCTCGATCGCGGTCCGGACGATGTTGTTGAGCGGCTGCTGCGCGGTCAAGGAGACTCCGGCGGTCTGGGTGTGGAAGCGCATCAGCATCGAGCGTCTCGTCGCGGGCGCCGTAGGTGTCGCGCATCTCGCGCGCCCAGATCCGGCGCGCCGCCCGGTACTTGGCGATCTCCTCGAAGAAGTCGACGTGGGCGTTGAAGAAGAACGAGAGCCGCGGCGCGAACGAGTCGACGGTCAGGCCGCGGGCGAGCGCCCGCTCGACGTAGGTGAAGCCGTCCTTGAGCGTGAACGCGAGCTCCTGGGCGGCGGTCGAGCCCGCCTCGCGGATGTGGTAGCCCGAGATCGAGATCGGATGCCACTTCGGCATCTCGGCCGTTGACCACTCGACCATGTCGGTGACAAGCCGCATCGCGGGCTCGATCGGGAAGCACCACTCCTTCTGGGCGATGTACTCCTTGAGGATGTCGGTCTGGATCGTGCCGCCGAGCGCCGACGGCGCGATCCCCTTCTCCTCGGCGGCGACGACGTAGAAGGCGAGCATGATCGCGGCCGGCGCGTTGATCGTCATCGAGACGGTCACCCGGTCGAGCGGGATGCCGTCGAACAGCGTCTCCATGTCGTCGACGGTGTCGAGCGCGACGCCCTCGACCCCGACCTCGCCGAACGAGCGCTCGTGGTCTGAGTCGAGGCCCATCAGGCTCGGCATATCGAACGCCGTCGAGAGCCCGGTCTGGCCGTGGTCTAAGAGGTAGCGGAAGCGCTTGTTGGTCTCCTCGACGGTGCCGAAGCCGGCGAACTGGCGCATCGTCCAGAGTCGGCCGCGATACATCGAGGGGTACGGGCCGCGAGTGAACGGGAACTCGCCGGGCAGGCCGAGGTCGCGCTCTGGGTCCCAGTCTGCGAGGTCGTCGGCGGTGTAGAGCGGGCGGACCTCGTGGCCAGAGATCGTGTCGAAGAGGGCCTCGCGCTCGGGCGTCTGGGCGTAGACCTCCTCGAGCCACTGGTGGGCGCGGCGCCTGGCATCCGGCTCGATCGCCATGCCTGAAGGCTACTGCGGCGACGCGCTAGCTTCCCGGGCATGGCGGTCACCTGGTCGGACGATGTCGACGAGATCCTCGCCTCGGATCTGGCGGCGGGTGTCGCCTATCTCACGCCCGCGAAGGGCGTCGTGATCGTGCCGATGGCGCCGCTGGCGCTCCGCGACCGCGAGACGGGGACCGTCACCGTCACGACGAGCCAGGGGCTGTGGAAGAAGCTCGCTCGGATCCGCCGCAGCCCGCAGGTGGCAATCGCTTACCACGCTCGCGAGCACGGCTACACCGACCGGCCCGGCTTCGTCCTCGTCCAGGGCCGGGGGACCTTTCCGCTGAAGCCTGATCGCGAGTGGCTCGAGTCGATCGCCCCGGAGTGGGACCGGTTCCTCGTGCCGAGGTCGAGCGGCCCCAAGGGCCGGCTCCTCGACGTCTACTACTGGCAGCGCGTGCCGATCACGATCGCCATCGAGCGCGTCGTCGCCTACCCGGACGACCGGGGCGAAGAGGATCCCGAGGTCTCCGGCGCTCCGCTTGCGGAGGCGCCGCCGCGCCAGAGCGCGCCCAAGGGCGGAACCGAGCCCCGCGTCGACTCGGAGAAGACCGCCGCCAAGGCCGGGGACCTGCCTCATACCCTGCTCGGCTGGTGCGGCGCGGACGGATTCCCGGAGGTGATTCCGGTCACGCCGATCGAAGCTTCGTCGGCGGGCGTCCGTCTGCGCGTCCCGCCGGGCTCGGTCCCACCGGGCGGGCGGCGGGCCGGGCTCACATCACATGCCTTCTGGCCGCAGATGGTGGGCCAGGAGCAGCACGTGCATACCGGCTGGCTGTCCAGCGACGGCGCCAGCTCCGTCACCTACGCGCCGCACACCCACGCGGGCTACCGCCTCCCCCGGTCCGAGCTCGTCTACGACATCGGCTGCGCCTCGCTCGCGCTGCGGATGCGGGCGGCGCGCAAGGCGGGCGTGGTCGGCTAGCGGCGGGGCCGCCGCGACGATCCGGCGGCGCGCCGGCGGGCAATCAGGGCAGACCCGCCGCCGACGACGGCCGCGGTCAGGGTGGCGCCCAGGATCGCCAGCCGCCGGCCGAGCTGCTCGAAACGCATCACTCGCCAGCCCTCGGCCCGGGCGACCTCGAGCAGAGCGGCGTCGGGGTTCACCACCACCGCGTTGCCGACGGCGCGCAGCATCGGCAGGTCCGAGGCCGAGTCCGAGTACGCCCAGGACCCGGCGAGGTCGATGTCGTGCGACTCGGCGAACCCCCGCATGCCCTCGAGCTTGCCCTCGCCGTACATGAACGGCCCCTCGAGGCGGCCGGTGAACCGGCCGTCGCCGTCGAGCTCGTAGCGGGTGCCGATCCCGCCCTCCATGCCGAGCACGCGCGCGACCTGCTCGACGAGGTCGTTCCCGGCGGCGCTGACGATGAACGTCGGCCGGCCCTCGTCCTGGTGCGAGTGGACCTCCGCCAGCATCTCTGGGTAGATCCGCGGCAGCACGCCCGCCAGGACCTGCGGGCCGAGCCGCTCGAGGTCGCGCCCGCTGGTGCCCTTCAGCACCTCGGAGATCTGGTCCATCGCCGCCTTCGTGGTCTCGTCGGTCGAGCCCCGCAGGCGGAACACGAGGCCGTCGCGAGCCCAGCGCAGCATCTGGCCCCGCGAGATCAGCTTTGCGTCGTACGAGGCCCTGACCCACGCCATTCCGCTCGACCCCGCCATCAGGGTCCGGTCCAGATCGAAGAAGGCCGCGGCCCGCGGCATCGGCTAGCCCGCGACTTCGAGGACGATGGCGTCGCCCTGGCCGCCGCCGCGAGCAAATCGCCGCCACTCCTAGTCCGCCGCCGCGGCGCCGAAGCTCGTGGACCAGGGCGCCGACGATCCGGGCGCCGGACGCGCCGATCGGATGGCCGAGCGCGATCGCGCCGCCGTTCACGTTCACCTTGTCCTCGTCGACGCCGAGCATCCGCAGCGAGTTGAGGGCAACCGAGGCGAACGCCTCGTTGATCTCCCAGAGGTCGACCTCGCCCGGCTCCTTGCCGATCTTCTCCAGCGCCAGCTTCGCGGCCTTGGCGGGAGTCTTTGCGAGATAGGGGAAGTCATCCGCCACCGAGCCGTAGGAGAGCACCGTGGCGAGAGCGCTGCGACCGTTCGCCTGCGCCCACTCCTCGGACGCGACAACGACCGCCGCGGCGCCGTCGTTGACGCCAGGCGCGTTGCCCGCGGTGTGGGTCGCGTCGTCGCCGCCGATCGCGGGCAGCTTGGCGAGCGACTCGACGGTACGAGTCGGGCCGGATCGCCTCGTCGGCGGCGACCTCGCGCTCCTCCTTCTTGACCTTGACGGTCACCGGAACGATCTCCTCGGCCATCGTCCCCTCCTCGGTCGCCTTCGCGGCGAGCTGATGTGAGCGCGCCGCCCAGCGGTCCATGTCCGGGCGGGTGATCTCGAGCTCGTTCGAGACCTCGGAGGCCTCGTTGATCATCTGCTTACCGGTGAACGGGTTGGTGAGCCCGTCGTGGGTCATCGCGTCGATCGCGGTGACGTCGCCCATGCGGAAGCCGAAGCGGGCGCCCGGGCAGCAGGTATGGGGCGTTCGACATCGACTCCATCCCGCCGGCGACCCCGACCTCGAGCTCGCCCGCGCGAACGGCGAGATCGGCGAGGCCGACCGCGCGCATGCCCGACGCGCAGACCTTGTTGATCGTCTCCGACGGCACCTCCTTCGGGATCGCCGGCCTCGATCTGCGCCTGGCGTGAGGGAATCTGCCCCTGGCCGGCCTGCAGCACCTGCCCGTAGATCACCTGCTGGACCTGGTCCGGCTCCACGTTCGAGCGCTCGAGCGCGGCCGAGATCGCCTGCCCGCCCAGTTCCTTGGCCTGCTTCGAGGCGAGGGCGCCGCCCATCTTGCCAAACGGGGTGCGCGCGGTTCCGAGGATCACTGTGCGGGACATTCGTTGCCTTTCGGGAGCTGCTTGCGGGGAGTGGAATCGTAGGGAAGCGGCGCAAGATCCCCTGGATAGACTCGCGCCACGTGCAGGTCGATGCCACATCCGAGCCCCTCCGGGAGCTGGACGCCGACCTCCACGTGACCACCCTGGCCGCCGGCGCGGAGCTGCCGCCGGAGCTCGCGTCGGCGCCCGGCGCTGCGGATGCCCGTGGCGGCTTTCGCAAGCTCGCGCTGCTCCACCCCGGCACGCCGCAGCGCCTGCTCGTGCTGGGGCTCGGCGACCCGGCCGAGCTCGACGCCGAGAAGTTCCGGGTGCTGGGCGCGATCGTCGCCAAGCAGGCGCGCGGCTACGAGGCCGGCCGCGTTGCCTGGGAGCTCGGCCAGACCGGCACGCTCGCCGCCTCCGATGCCGCGGCCGCCGCGACGGAGGGCGCGATCATGGGCGCCTATCGCTTCGACCGGTACCGGGCGGCCGACCCGGACGAGCCGAAGGGCCCCGACCTCGAGCACCTCTCGCTCGCGGCCCCCGACGCCGAGCGCGCTGGCGCCCAGTCTTCGCGCCGCGCGAGTCGGCGCCGAGGCGGCGAATCGCGCCCGCGACCTCCAGAACCTTCCCGCGAACGTCGTCACGCCCACCTACCTGGCCGACCGGGCGCGCGAGCTGGCGGTCCAGTTCGAGTCGATCACCGCCGAGGTCCTCGGCCGCGACGAGATCGCCTCGCGGGGCCTCGGCGGGCTCGCGGCGGTCGCCGCCGGCAGCGAGCAGGAGCCGAAGCTGATCTGCCTCCGGTACTCCGGGCGCGGATCTGGCGAGGTCCTCGGCCTCGTCGGCAAGGCGGTCACGTTCGACAGCGGCGGCATCTCGATCAAGCCCTCGCAGGCGATGCACGAGATGAAGATGGACATGTCCGGTGGGGCCGCCGTCCTCGAGGCGCTCGCCGCGATCGCGGAGCTCGGCCTCGAGCTGGACATCGCCGCCGTGGTCCCGTCCACCGAGAACATGCCCTCCGGCTCGGCCACCCGGCCGGGGGACATCATCACCCAGCTGAACGGCAAGACGGTCGAGGTCAACAACACCGACGCCGAGGGCCGGCTGATCCTGGCCGACGCGCTGACCTGGTGCGTGCGGGAGATGGGCGCCGACCGGGTCGTGGACATCGCGACCCTGACCGGCGCCGTGGTCGTGGCGCTGGGCTCCACCTACGCGGCGCTGATCGCGAACGACGACGAGCTTGCCGACGCCGTCGAGGAGGCGGCGCTCAGCACCGGTGAGCTCGCGTGGCGCCTGCCGCTCCACCCCGAGTACAAGGAGCTGACCAAGGGCACGGTGGCGGACCTCACCAATTCGGCCGCCAAGCGCAAGGCGGGAACGATCTACGCGGGCTCGTTCCTCGAGGAGTTCGTCGACGACAAGCCGTGGGCCCACCTCGACATCGCCGGCACCGCCTGGGACACGGGCCGCGAGTACGTCGGCAAGGGCCCGACCGGATTCGGGGTCCGGCTCCTCCTGGCGCTCGCGTGGGACCTCGCGGACCAGGCCTAGGTCAGGACGTCGATCCAGACGGTCTCGGTCCGGCGCTCGACGGCGCGCGCGGGCCGGCCGCCTCGCCGGTGCGGCCCGTCCGGCGCGGGCACGGCCAGCATCTCCAGCAGCTTTCGCGCCAGCGCCATGTCGCCTCCCATCCGGACCCGCCCTGAGGCCACCCGAAGCAGAGCGGCGCGCCCGCGCGAGTCGCGGAAGTCGGGGATCCCGAAGCGGACCATCGGCGTGACCGTGAGCTGCACGACGTGCGGCAGGCTGCCGGTCACGACCAGATCCGGGCTGCGCATGTCGCCGTCCTCGACCCGGATCACCCGCTGCCCGAAGCTGATCCGAACGGGAGCGACCTCGTCCCGGAACCGGATCACGACCTTGCCCTTGAGCTGGCGAGCCAGGTCGGGTCGCCTCAACGCCCCCCGCTCGAGCAGCGCGAACATGCTGGGCGCGATCCCGTTCGAGATCGTCTGGCCGAGCCTGACCTCGGGGGTTCGCGGGACGACGGCCATCGCGCGCCATCGTACGGGGCCACCGGTGGCAGACGGTGAACGTCCCTCCCGGCGCCCTATACACCCCCGTGAGGGACGTTCACCGGCTCACCATGCACGTCGCGGTCGCGTGCGCGAGGAGCTTCCCGCTCTCGACCGCGGTGAGGCGGGCTTCGGCGGTCGCCTGCCGGCGTCCGCGGTGCACGACCTCCGCGGTCGCTCGGACGCGGCCCGTGTCACGCGTGACCGCGCGGACGAACTTCGTCTCCAACGCGAGCGTCGTGTACGCCTCGCCGGCCTCGAGCGTCGAATGCACCGCGCAGCCGAGGGCGGAGTCGAGCAGCGTCGCGGCGTAGCCGCCATGGACGACCCCGATCGGGTTGTAGTGCTCCTCGCCCGGAAGCCCGTCGAACACGGCGCGGCCGTGCTCGACCCCGACCACGGAGAAGTTGAGGAGCACCCCCATCGACGGCGGCGGGACCTCGCCGGATGCGATCCGCCGCATCTGCTGGAGCCCGGTGAGGGCGGGCTCGAGGACGGCGTCGGTCACGGGCGCCTCCGGTTGCGACGCCGGTTGGCCGGATACTGGAGGTCGGCGAGGATCTCGTCCTGGCTCACCTCGATCCGCAGGTCGAGCCTGCCGAAGGGGTTGGCGCTGCGCCGCTTCTTGCGTGTCTCGGGAGCCTTCACCGTGACCTCCTACCTTGGTAGCTTGATGAAACTGACTCTACCGAGGCGAGTTGCGTAATGCAACTAAGTGTGCGAGACTCACACAAAGATGCTGGGACGCGAGTACGGACAGAATTGCTCGGCTGCGCGCACGCTTGAGTTGATCGGCGAGCGCTGGACCATGCTGGTCATCCGCGACGTGTTCTCGGGCCGGCGCCGCTTCGACCAGATCCAGGAGAGCCTGGGAGTCGCCCGCAACGTCCTCTCCTCCCGCCTGCAGCTGCTGGTCGACGAGGGGATCCTCGAGAAGCGGGCCTATCAGGAGAAGCCCGAGCGCCACGAGTACTTCCTGACCGAGAAGGGCCTCGACCTGTGGCCGATCCTGGTCGCGCTGATCGGCTTCGGCGACAAGCACCTGGCCGGCCCCGAGGGCCGGCCCGTCGAGATCCGCCACAAAGGCTGCGGCGGCCTCGTGAACGACCGCCGGATCTGCCAGCGCTGCGGCGCCGAGCTCGGCGTTCGTGACGCCTACGGCGTTCCGGGGCCGGGCGCGCTGGCCGCAGCGGCGTAGACTCCACACTGTGAGCGCAAGCGGGGGACGATTCGCAGGGATCGCGGTCGTGACCGTAGTGGTAGGCGCACTCGTCCCTGCCCTGGCGTCCGCCGGCCTGACACGCCACGGCGACCTGGAGCTCGCGTATCCGCTTCAAACCAACAGCGGCGGCCCGCCCCCGCCGATCCGCAACGAGCACTCGACGTATAACCCGTGTGGCGTAAGTAACAGCGCCGGGCTTGCGCTCGTCGCCGGCGGCGCTCGGATCTTCGACACGGACCCGCTCGTGACGCCATTCGAGCTCGGCCAGGCGTGGATCGTCTCCCTCCTGCCCTCCAACCAGATCCCGCCACCTGGCCCCGACTCCTACACGCAGGTGTTCGACCGCAGCGAGAATGATGCGCTCGGGCGCGCAGACGCGGTCGTCTGCGGTGACGTCTCCGGCCGTTCATACATCTCGAACGAGAAGCGCACCGCAGCGCGCACGCGGACGACCGTCAAAGCCTCGTGCCCCAGCGCCAAGCACGTGCTCGGCGGGGGCGCCGCTGCGACCGGCCCGTTTCTCGCCCAGCGAATCGTCGCCAGCGCTCCATATGACTCCAAGGACCCCGGCAAGAAGCCCGACGACGGCTGGCGAGCCGTGGTCGACAACTTCAGCGACACGAAGTACAAGGCGGAAGCGGCCGCCATCTGCGCCTCCGTGGGTGGGCTCAAGTACGCGACGGATGCGTTCAAAGCCCCGAAGCAAGAACGCACGCACGCCGAGGCGCAGTGTCCCGCGGGCAGGTTCGTCATCGGCGGCGGCGTCAGCCACGACGGCAAGGTGCGCAAGATCGGACTCGTTTCGACCTACCCGGACGACTCGGCCGAGCACGATCACTGGTTCGTCGACCTCGACAACCTGTCGCAGAAGCGCGCCTCCGGCAAGGTCTTCGCGATCTGCCACGCATAACATCCCGCGCCGCATGGACTTCGGCCTGACTGACGAACAGCGGCTGCTGCGCGACACCGTCCGCGACTTCGCGCGCCAGGAGGTCGCGCCGGTCGCCGAGGAGCTCGACCGGACCAAGGCGTTCCCGTACGAGATCGTCGCCAAGCTCGGCGACCTCGGGTTGATGGGGATCCCGTTCCCGGAGGAGTACGGGGGCGGCGGCGCCGACACGCTCTCGTACGCGCTTGCCGTCGAGGAGCTCGCGCGCGTCGACTCCTCGGTCTGCATCACGATGGCGGCCCACACCTCGCTGGGCACGATGCCGATCTACCTGTGGGGCACCGACGAGCAGAGGTCCGACTGGCTGCCCGACCTCTGTGCCGGCCGTCGGCTCGCGGCGTTCGGGCTGACCGAGCCCGAGGCGGGCTCCGACGCCGGGGCGACGCGCACCAAGGCGACGCTCGACGACGGCGAGTGGGTGATCGACGGCGCCAAGCAGTTCATCACCAACGCCGGGACCGACATCTCGGGCTGCGTGACGATCACCGCGGTGACCGGCTCGGAGGACGGGCGACGAGAGATCTCGAACCTGATCGTCCCCAACGGCACGCCCGGGTACGAGCCCGGCGAGCCCTACCGGAAGATGGGCTGGAACGCGTCCGACACCCGACCGCTCGCGTTCGACGGCTGCCGGGTTCCGGAGGCGAGCCTGCTGGGGCGCCGCGGCGAGGGGTTCAAGCAGTTCCTCCACATCCTCGACGGCGGCCGGATCGGGGTGGCGGCGATGGCCGTCGGCCTCGCGCAGGGCGCGCTCGACGAGGCGATCGCCTACGCCAAGGAGCGCCAGGCGTTCGGCCAGGCGATCGCGAAGTTCCAGGCGATCCAGGCCAAGATCGCTGACATCTCCGCCCAGCTCGAGGCGGCCCGCCTGCTCGTCTACAGGGCAGCGCTCGAGAAGGACGCGGGCCGGTCGTTCACGCTCACCGCCGCCCAGGCCAAGCTGATCACCGGTCGGCTCGCGGTTCGCGCCTGCGAGGAGGCGGTGCAGATCCACGGCGGCTACGGCTACATCGAGGAGTACCCGGTCTGCCGCTTCTACCGCGACGCCAAGATCCTCACGATCGGCGAGGGGACCGACGAGGTCCAGCAGATGGTGATCGCGGGCAAGCTCGGGTTGTGAGGCGGAGGCCGAAGGCCGAAGCCGAGCCCCGGCGTTGTTGAGCCGGCTTATTGTGAGGCGGAGGCCGAAGGCCGAAGCCGAGCCCCGGCGTTGTTGAGCCGGCTTATTGTGAGGCGGAGGCCGAAGGCCGAAGCCGAGCCCCGGCGTTGTTGAGCCGGCTAATCCAGGCGCTACGCGGGCCGCGCCGTGACCGCGTCCGCGTCTCGCTGCGCCAGCTCAGCGCCGCGGCCGGTTTCGCCGGTTCCGATCCCGTAGTAGTCGAGCAACTCCTGCTCGAGGTCGCGCGCAAGCGCCTCGCCTGCTTCTTGCCTGGGGGCCTTGCGGATCTGATCGCGCGTGTACGGGACCCACACGTGCCCCCCGGCGGCGACCGCGTCCCGCGCGGGCACGAGACAGTGGTGGCCGAAGCGCCCCATGCGCGCGAGCAGCCACTCCGGGGTTCCGCTCTCGTCGTCGACGTAGACGCTCTCGACCTTGCCAACGGTCGCGCCGCCCATGTCGTCGAGCTTGAAGGTGACCCATCCCTGGACCTGCGCGGCAGTCAGGCCGTCGGCGGCGGCGGGCGTGTCCGCTGCGTCGTCGGTCTTCGGATCCTCAGTCATCGAGCGATGTCCAGTGAGCGACACAAGGCGCGAATCACGGCTTGCCCCCCTGGTAAGGGCTGTTTTCTAGCAGCTGGCGAGCGGCGGTCGCCGGGTCCGTTTCGCGCCGGACGACGCTGTCGAGCAGTGCGGCCCATTCGGGGTCCCGCTCAGCGCGGCCCTCGAGCTCGCGACGCATGCGTGCCGCGGCGATCCCCAGCACCTCGGCGCGCAGGTTGCGGGCGCGGCGCTCGTTCAGCGTCCCCTCCTCCTCGATGTGAGCACGGTGCTCGCCGATCGTCGCGACGAGCTCCGGCACGCCGCTGCCGTTGGACGCCTCGGTGCGGACCACCGGCACGCGCCACGAGCGCTGCGGCCCGAGGGCGAGCACGGCCCTGACCTCGCGGACCATCGTGTCGGCCAGGGGATGGTCGGCCTTGTTGACGACGATCACGTCGGGGATCTCCATCACCCCCGCCTTGAGCGCCTGGATCGAGTCGCCCGAGCCGGGCATCAGCGCGAGCACGATCGTGTCCGCGTGGTCGACCACGTCGATCTCGCCCTGCCCGACCCCGACCGTCTCGAGCAGAACGTCGTCCTTGCCGGCCGCGTCCATCAGGAGCGCCGCCTGGAGCGCGGCCTCGGCGAGCCCGCCCAGCGCGCCGCGGGAGGCCATCGAGCGGATGAAGATGCCTGGGTCGAGGAAATGGTCGGAGAGGCGGATCCGGTCGCCCAGCACCGCGCCCCGCGTGAACGGACTCGAGGGGTCGACCGAGAGAACGCCGATCTCGCGGTCCGCCTTGCGAAGCTCGACGCACATCGCGTTGATCAGCGTGCTCTTCCCCACCCCGGGCGGCCCGGTGATCCCGATCACGCGAGCCCCACCGGTGCTGGGGAACAGCTCGGCCACGAGGAGGTCGCCCTCCGGGTCCCGGTTCTCGACGAGGCTGATCGCACGGGCGAGCGCCCGGCGGTCACCGGCCAGAACGCGCGCGGCAAGCGAGGCCGCGGGCTTCGAGGGCGCTTCGGGCATCGGGGGCAGCAGTCTAGGCGGCTACCCCCGCGCCGCCCCCATCGCGCGAGCGGTCACTGCGTCCCGCTCAGGCCGACTGAGCGACCGCTCGTGGCTCTACTGGCGCGCCGGCGGCCGCGAGACGCTTGGCGAAACGGGTCGGGCGGCCGACCGCCTCGTCCCAGCCCACCCGCAGGACGGTTTCGCCCGAGGCCTCGAGAAGCGCCTGGCGCTCCGCATCGCCGGCGCGGGCGAGGGCGTTGTCGTGCCACCGCGCCCCGTCCGCCTCGACGATCAGCTGCTGGGCGGGCCAACGGAAGTCGGGGATGACCTTGCGACCCGCGATCCGAATGGGCCGGTTGACCTCCGGCGGCACGAATCCCGAGCGCACGATCAAGTCGTAGACCACGCCTTCCAGCAGTGAGCGGGTGGGAACAGCGCCCCGGGCCAGGGCTTCGCGCAGCCTGCCTGCACCCCGATGACCTGTGATGCGGTCGAGCAGGGCGACGAGCTGAGGCACGCTGGTCAGCCCCAGCCCGAGCGCCCGGCGAGCGGCGGCCGTGACCTCCCCCACCCCTAGAACCGAGGCGAGGGTGAACACGGTCCAGGTTGGCGTCGCGACGAGGACGCCGCTGCGCACCATGAAGTCGCTCCTTCGGGCTAGCGAGGAGCGATGCGCGCGGATGCCCGGGTGTCGGCGCTTGACCTCTCCCGCAACGGTCACCTCGATCTCGCCCTCGGTCCAGTCGCGGATCTCCCAGTAAGCCGCTGAGGCTCGATGGGTGAGACCGGCATCGGGACCGCACGCCTTCACCGCGGCGACGAAGCGGGCGGTCAGCGACAGCTCGGGATGGCCGACCGCGTATACACAGGAGTGGATGGGGAAGAGCCGTCCAGCCTTGACCCGCGAGGAAACGGCGTTGCGGCTGAGACCGCACGCTCGAAGTTCGTCCAGGTCGACGACGCCCTCGCACTCGGCCGCGATCCGCGCGACCGCCAGATCCGGCCGAGCCGGCGCTATGTGCCCCTCAGCCGTACGCATTGCCCGTTCGTGGGTCTTGGGACGCATGGACGCCGACGCTGGCTGATCCCGGTTCGCGGATGGCACGCACGATGCGCCGGGACTGAGCCGAAAGTACGCTCCCGCCCCGTGCCGCGCCCGCTTCGCACCCTTCGCTTCGCCCGCCAGCACGGGATGCTCAACCTGCAGTACGCGCGCCTACTCGGGCGGTATCTGTGGCGACGGTTCCTCACCCGGGCGGGCTGGCGGTGGGAGACCGACGGGCCGGTGTTCTTCGGACGCGACCTCCAGCTCCAGGTCGGCAAGCGCGGCCGGCTTCGGTTCGGGCGCTTCACCTGGATCGGGGACGGGACGAAGATTCGCTGCCACGAGGGCGTCGTCGAGATCGGCGCGAAGACGGTGATGGGCCAGGAGTGCACGATCTCCGCGTACCAGCACGTGCGGATCGGCGAGGAGTGCGTGATCGCCGACCGGGCGATGTTCATCGACTTCGACCACGGGATGGTCGAGGTCGAGCGCCCGATCCGGCACCAGGGGATCTACAAGCGCAACGTGGTGGTCGGCGCCAATGTCTGGATCGGCTACGGCGCGTGCTTTCTGCGCGGCGTGACCGTCGGCGACAACTCGGTGGTCGGCACCAACGCCGTGGTCGCCCGGGACGTGCCTGCGAACGCCGTCGTGGGTGGCGTGCCCGCGCGGATCATCCGTATGCGCGAGGCCCCACGCGAGCTCCGCTGGCCGAATCCCGTGGAGCCGGACCCAGAGAGCGAGCGCACCATGAGGCAGCAGCCATCGGAGTAGTCGCTATACGGGGGATGCCGGGACGTTCGGCGCTACTGGCCCGGCTTGCGGGCGCGCGCCTCGTAGGCGGCGCGTTCGGCGGCGTCTGCCTCGAGCGCGCGGTCGTGCTTCGCCAGGCGCCGGACGAGCCCAACGACCCGGCTCGGCGCGAGGTCGGCGACGGGGGTCGCGTGGCCGAGCCAACCCGGCACGGACACCTCGGGCTGGCGCTTGCGGCACGAGTCCACGACCGCCCGTGCCACGTCCTCTGGCTTCACGCGCGGCAGCGCGGCGGGCAGGTTGATGCCGGTGATGAGCTCCGTCTCCACCGCGCTCGGCAGGACCGTGGTGACCGTGACCCCGGTCCCGTGGAGCTCGTCGCGAACCGCCGCCGAGAGGCCGACGACGCCGTGCTTGGCGCCGCTGTAGGTGGCGATACCCGGCAGGTAGAACTTCCCCATCAGCGAGGCGACGTTGACCACGTGGCCACGGCCGCGCTCGACCATCCCCGGGAGCACCAGCTTCATCCCCCAGATCGGTCCCCAGAGGTTGACTCCGACCGTGGTCTCGGTCACCTCGTCCGGCTCCTCCAGGAACCGGCCCGTCGGCATCACGCCGGCGTTGTTGACGAGGACACAGATAGGCCCCACCGCCGTCTCGGCGGCGCTCAGGAACGCCGCGAACGAGTCACGGTCGCTGACGTCGACTGCAAGGCCGTGCGCCTCGCCGTCCAACGCCAATGCGGCCTCGACCACCGCATCGGCATCGATGTCGCCGATCGCGACGCGCGCGCCACGCTCGAGAAACGTCTCGGCGGTCTTCAGCCCGATCCCGCGTGCGGCGCCCGTGATCGCAACGCCGGCACCGTGGAGCTCGATTGCCTCCATCGTGCCGGGTCAGTGGCGCCCGACGCCGGCGAGCTCGTCGTAGAGCTCGGCCGTCGACGCCGCCACGTCGGCCCAGTCGAAGCCGCGGATGTGCTCGAGGCCCTCGGCGACCAGGCGCTCGCCGAGCGCCTCGTCACGGAGCACGCGGATCGCGACCTCGGCCAGCGCCTCCGGGTCCCGGGAGCGGAAGCGAAGCCCGGCGCCGTTCTCGGGGACGACCTCGCGCAGGCCACCGGTGTCGGCCACGATGCATGGGCATCCCGAGGCCATCGACTCGAGCGCGACCAGGCCGAACGGCTCGTAGATCGAGGGGACCACGCAGATGTCCGCGATCCGGTAGAGCGAGTGCAGCACGTCGTCCCCGATCCAGCCGAGGAAGGTGCCGTGTTCGAGCAGGCCGAGCTCCGCTGCCTGGCGCCGGAGCTCCGGCTCGTGGGTTCCCGAGCCGGCCACCAGGAACCGGGTACCGGGAGCGTCGGCGAGGACCTTCGGCATCGCCTCGAGCGCGAGCTGAAAGCCCTTCTCGTAAACCAGGCGACCGATCAGCAGCACCAGCTTCTCGTGCGGAGCGGCGAACTCGGCCCGCAAGCGGCGCAGCTCGGGCTCGTCGTGCGGGCGCAGGTCGTCCGGGTCGATCCCGTTCGGGATCACCGCGACCCGCTCCTCGTCGACGCCGAAGATGTCGGCGATCTGCTCGCGCATGTAGAACGAGCAGGCGATCACCCGGTCGGCACGGTTTGTGATCCAGCGCTCGACCCCGTGGATGTAGGACTGAGGGTGCTTGTCGACCCAGCCCTGGTGGCGGCCGTGCTCGGTGGCGTGGATCGTTGTGACGAGCGGGCAACCGAAGCGCCGGGCCAGGTGGTCGCAGGCCATCGCGACGAGCCAGTCGTGGCCGTGGACCAGGTCGAATTCGAAGCGGTCACCGAGCTCGACGCCCGCGGCGAGCATGTCGGAGTTCATGCGCTCGACCCAGGCGACGAACTCGCCCAGGTCGGTCGGGCGCTTCGGCTCGATCACGCGATGGATGTGGACCCCGGCCACCGTCTCCTCCTCGGGCGACTCCTCGCCGCCGCGGGTCAGCACGTGGACCTCGACGCCGAGGTCCACGAGCGCCTCGGAGAGCTTGCGGACGTGGCGGGCGAGCCCGCCCTCGATCAGCGGCGGGTACTCCCACGAGAGGATGAGAATGCGCTGGGAGGGAGTCAAGGTGCGAGCAGCGGGGCGAGACTCAGATCGGGCGCCAGGTTGCGCAGGCGCGCCTGCGGTGGGTCGGCGGAGTGTATGGCCTCGAGCATGGCCCGGGCGTGGGCGGTGACCCGCTGGAACGGGTAGTCGCCCGCCTGGCGGCGCTTGTCGAGGAACGCCCAGTCGCTCGCCTGCAGGGCCAGGAGCTCACGCGCCGCGCGCTCGGCGGCCGCGGGTGACAGCCGGCGCCCCGCTAGCGCGGAGAGGAGCCGCAGCTCGAGCCGGCGGGCGCCCCAGGCGAGGTCGGACACGTCCGGCGAGTCCCAGGTGGAGAGGTCCTTGTGCTCGCCCCAGCTCGAGCGGTGGAGCGCGCGGGGCTCCGCCTCGATGCGTGCCACCGCCTCCGGCAGGGTCACCAGCTCGACCCCGGCGTCGACGGCGCCGCTGACGACCTCGGCCAGCCACTCGGGCCCCTCCCACCACCAGTGACCGAGGAGTTCCGTGTCGATCGCGAACACAACGAGGCCGTCCGACCCGGTCCGCTCGCGGTGGGCTCGAAGCCGGTCCGCGATGTCCGCGAGGAACTCGCGGCCCTGCTCGCGGGCGCGCGCCGCACCCGCGTCGGGATCGCGGATGCCGCCGCCGATCGACCAGACGCGCGCGCCGCGCAGCGACTCGCGGTGGAAATCGGTGTGCGCGGGATCGGAGGGATACCCCTCGAACGACCAGAGCCAGGAGACCGCCTCCCAGTCGATCGGCAGCGCCACCGGACCGGCCTCGGTCGCGATCGGGCGCATGGCGGCCTCGGGTGGCTCGTGCGCGCTCTGGTCGGTGCAG
Organism: uncultured bacterium; assembly: GCA_963753385.1. Lineage (GTDB taxonomy): Bacteria > Actinomycetota > Thermoleophilia > Solirubrobacterales > 70-9 > JALZKA01. The sequence continues at coordinate 157,547 of CAVWCC010000008.1, read as the reverse complement.
AAGAAGCCAAGGCCGTGCTCGGCGAGCAGCCGTTCGAGGCCGGGCTCGTACGCGCACTCGGGGAGCCAGATGCCGCCAGGCTCGCCGAACCGCCGCCGGTGCGAGCGCAGGCCCACGTCGAGCTGAAGTCGCCGCCCCCCGTCGGTGGCCACCAGGGGCAGGACCGCGTGCGTGGCGCTGGAGCCGATCAGTGCGACCCGATCCTCCTCCTGCGCTTGGCGAAAGGCCTCGAGCGGCTCGTTCCGCATGCGCTCGAGCTGCCCGAGCCCCTTGCGGTAGCGCTCGGCCTCCGCCAGGGCTGGGGCCCGGAGCTCGCCACCCTCCTCGTCGGCGTCGGCCAGGCAGGAGCCGAGCCGGAACTCACGCCCGAACGCGGCCAGCCGCTCCCCGAGTCCCGGCGCCTCGAGCTGGTCGGCGAGCACCGGGGTGACCGTCAGCGTCAGCCGCTCGGCCACGTCGAGGACCGGCAGGTAGGAGCGCAGAACAGCGTCGAACAGCCACTCCTCGCCGAACGGGTACGTCCCGAATCCCTCGACGTAGGGCATGTGCGAATGCAGGACGATTGCCAGGGACCCTGTCGGCCCCCTCCGCTGTGCTCCGGAGCCGACAGGCCTTGGGTTGCGCTCAGGCACGGCAGACGGCGACGAAGTCGAGCGCCCGGTCGAGGTCGTCCTCGGACTCGTCGCGAAGGGCGAAGTCGGAGGCGGCGATCGCCGGGGTGAAGCGGTCGTAGAAGGGCTTCGTGATCCGGAGCGCCTTGTGGACGCGGTCCCACCCCAGGCCGAGGGCAAGCTCATGGACCCGCAGCTTGCCTGCGTGGAAGACGCCGTGGAGCGTCACCTCGGCGAAATGCGGCTCGAGCAGCGCGCGGTACTCCGCAGCCGTGTACTCCCGCAGGTGCCACGGGTTGTCGGACTTCTCAGCGCCCTTGGGCGCGAGGGTGAGCCGGTTCGGGGTCGAGATGAAGGCGAGCGCAGCGCTGTCAGCGATCCGGGCGAGCAGGCGCTCCGGCTCGTGGATGTGCTCGATCGTCTGCAGGAACACGATCGCGTCGCGGGGCTCCGAGAACTCCTCGACGAGCCCGCGCTCGAACCGCAAGTTGGGAAGCTGGTAGCGAAGCCCGGCGTGCTCGTGAGCCTCCGGATTGGCGTCCACGCCAATTACGTCCGCGGCCGTTCGCGCCAGCACGGCAGAGCCGTATCCCTCCCCGCAGGCGAGGTCGGCCACGCGCTGCCCGGGCACGCGCTCGGCGATCCACTCGTAGACCGCGAGGTGGCGCCGGTACCAGTAGTTCTCCTCCGGGACGTCCGGAAGCGTGCGCTCGCCGGTCAGTTCCAGCGGCGGCACGCCGGGCGGCTGGTTGGCTTGAACATGGGCCACAGGCGCGGGAGTCTCCTAACATTGCGCGGCTGATGCCCGCCGCCCCGACTGCCACCCCGAAGCACATCCGGGACGTCAACGAGCGCTATCACGACGCCGCCGCGGCGGAGTACGACGCGAAATGGGGCATCGATTTCGCCGACATCGGCCGCGATCAGACACGCCAGAAGCTGGTCAAGGCGCTGGGCGAATGGCCCGCGCAGCCGTTCGGCCACGCGCTCGAGATCGGCGCCGGCACGGGCTACCTCTCGCTCAACCTGATGCAGGAGGGGGCGTTCGAGCGCCTGACCGCGACCGACATATCGGCCGGGATGCTCGACTCGCTCACCGCGACCGCTGCGGACCTGGGGCTCGGCGACCGGGCCGAGACTGCGCAGGCGGATGCCGAGGCGCTGCCGTTCGACGACGAGAGCTTCGACCTCGTTCTCGGCCATGCGGTCCTGCACCACATTCCGGACCTCAACCGCGCTTTCGCCGAGTTCGCACGGGTCCTGCGCCCCTGCGGGATGATCGTGTTCTGCGGCGAGCCGTCGCGCTACGGCGACCGGCTGGCCGCCGTGCCGAAGCGAATCGGCGCGCTGACCGCTCCCACCTGGCGCCGCCTGGTCGGCGCCTCGGCCCGCAATGGGTTCGACATCGAGGCCGACGACGGCCACGAGCTCGAGAGCGAGGTCGACGTCCACGCGTTCGTCCCCGGCGACCTCGACCGGGCGCTCCGCGAGGCGGGCTACGCCGACGTCAAGGTCCGCGGTGAGGAGCTGCTCGCCAACGTCTACGGGTGGTGGCTCCGCTCTCTGGAAGCGAGCGCGGAGCCAGACGAGGTCCCCGACGGCTGGCGCCTGTTCGCGTTCCGCAGCTACATCGCACTCCAACGCGCCGACGCAACGGTGCTCGAGCCGCACCTCCCCGCCTCGCTCTTCTACAACCTGATCCTGAGCGCGCGCAAGCCGTAGCGGCTGACGAGCTCGACTTCGTGCATTTTGCGGTCTATGCGACGGGCAATTGCACGGAGCCGGCGCCATCCCGCCCGCTTTCCCGGGGCCGCACAAGACGAGCGGCCCGCCGAAGCGGACCGCTCGGGTTGAAGCGGGGCATTCGCCCCGCGCACGACCCAGTCCCTGGAGTGTAGGTGCGGAGGGCGACGGACTCGAACCGGAACCGACCTCGCGGCCGATCGCAACGAACCTGGGTCGTGCATCCCGCCTCGGGATTTCAACCCTCCGCACGAGCCTGATCCCAGCGCGAGAACCGTGACCGGTGGGAGTCGAGTAGCGCCGGGCTTGTGACGAATTCGACGGGACGCATGCGAGGAGACGGCTTTGCGCGGAAAGTGCCCGTGGAGGGCACGAATCGCGAAAAGCCGAACCGCCTCAGGGCGGGCGACGGCGGCGGCTACCCGAACGTGAACGCGTAGCCGCTCACCCCCGGGTCGAAGCCGAGCGTCAGTGAGTGGCGGCCCGCCTCGGCGAGGTCGACCAGGCGATAGAGGCGCTGGCCCGAGACACGTACGACGCCGCCTGACACGTCCTCGCCCGCGGAGCCGTCCGCGATCGGCTCGCCGTCGAGCTCGACCGCAACGTTCGCCGGGCCGTCCTCGGAGCCCAGCACCAGGAACACGCGGCGCGCCTGGAACGAGAGGTTGATCGCGGCGTCCTCGACGGCCGTCCCCGATTCTGAGTCGACGCGCCAGCGGCCCGAGTAGGCGAACTCGTTCGGGTCGAGGTCTTCGGCCGGCACCGACGCGTAGTCGGAGGTTCCCGGCCGCGGCGGCACCACCCAGCCCTGCGCGCGCTCGAAGCCGAGGTAGGTCTCGGGCGTGCCCAGTCCGGGGTCGATCCGCTCGCCCTGTGCCCGCGCCTCGGCGCCCAGCTCGCCGTCGCCAGCTTCCGCGAGGAGCGAGCGGATCGCCTGCTCGGTCTCCTCGTAGGCGCCCTCCCCGAAGTGGACGAAGCGGACCTGGCCGTCGGATCCGATCAGGTACTTCGCCGGCCAGTACTGGTTGCCGAACGCGGTCCAGGTGCCGAACTCGTTGTCCTGTACCACCGGGTAGCGGATCTCGTTGTCGGCGATCGCGTCGGCGACGTTGCCGGCGTCCTTCTCGAACGCGAACTCCGGCGTGTGCACGCCGACGATCGTGAGCCCGTCGGAGCGGTACTCCTCGTCCCAGGCCTTGAGGTACGGCAGCGTCCTGATGCAGTTGATGCAGGTGTAGGTCCAGAAGTCGATCAGGACAACCCCGCCGTCGGCCGTGAGCTCGGAGATCGAGAGCGGCGAGCCACCGGGCGTGTTGAACCACTCCTGCGTCGCGACGAAGTCGGGCGAAGCGCCGAGACGCGGAAGCTCGACGCCGGCCGCCGCCTCCTCCACCCCGCCCTCGTCGGCCCCGTGTCCGCCGCGGACCTCGGCGAGGTCGTCGGCGACTGCGCCCGATTCCTCGATCGCCTCGGTCGGGTTCACGAGGAACGACGGCAGCCCGTCGGCGATCGCCGTCTGGAAGCGGATGTCGAGGTCCGCCGACATCGCGACCGCGGTCGCGATCAGCAGCACCCCCATAGCCGCCTGGACCTGCCCGCGCCAGGGCCGCCAGCGATCGGCCAGACGGCGGCCGCCGAGCATCAGCGCGTAGAGAACGAACCCGGAGCCGATGGCGTACGAAAGCGCGACGGCCAGCTTGCCGGCGGTGAAGTCCTGTGACGCGGAGACCGTGATCACGCCGGCGAGGATCGGGCCCGCACAGGGCGCGTACACCAGTCCGAGACTCAGGCCCAGCACGAAGCCGGAGCCGAACCCCTCGCCGCCCGTGCGCGCGGGCCCCGGCACGAGTCGACTCACGAACGCCTCCACGCGGTCGGCGAGCCGCGGCACCAGGAGGACGACGCCGAACACCCCCAGCGTCACGATCGCCGCCCAGCGAAGGAAGTCGTCCGGCAGGCCGAGCGCGTCGATCACGTAGACGAGCGCGACGGTCGCGAAGGTGAACGACGCGACGAGGCCCGTGACCACACCGAGCGGGCGCCGCCGCCCGCCGGTCACGCCCGCCGACAGAACCGCGGGCAGCACCGGGAGCACGCACGGCGAGAGCGCCGTACCGGCGCCCGCGACCAGCGCGAAGATGATCAACAGAGCCATGCCTTGCCGTGGAGCGCGGTTCACCGCCCTCCAACGAGTTGCGTCTCGCGAGGGATCAGTCCGTTTCGTCGCCTGCCGTGCGCGCTCGGTAGAGCTTCACGTCGTTGCGAACGCCCTTGAGGCGCCGGGGCCCGGCGAACGACCAGGTGAATCCGTTCTCACCCACCGCCTCGCGCATGGCCTCGTCGCAGAGCACGCTGCCAGGCCGGGCGACCGCTGTGAGCCGGCTCGCCAGGTTGACCGGGCGCCCGTAGTAGTCGCCGGCACGGGCGACCGCGCGGCCATAGGCGGCCCCGGCGCGGAGGAGCGGGAAGCCCTCGCCCTCCTGCTCGGACGCCGCGACGAGGGCGAGCGCGGCGTCGAGCAGCGCCTCCGGGTCGTTCGAGCTCATCATCGCCGCGTCGCCGATGAGCTTGACCAGCCGGACGGGCCCACGGGCGACGTCACCGGCAAGCTCCCCGAGCCGGTCGGTCAGCGCCCCGATCTCGGCGGGGTCGAGCCGCTCACCGAGCTTCGTGAACCCGACCAGGTCGGCGAACGCGACGGCGATCTCGCGGCCCGACTCGACTCCCTCGGAGATCTCGCGGTCGCCGAACACGTCGTGGCGGATCTGCTCGCGCATGTGGAGCTGGAGCACGTACTCGAGCGTCGGTGTCAGCAGCGGGCCGAGCCCCTCGACGACTGTGGCGAACCGCTTTGCCACCTCGAGCTCGGTGTCGCCGGGATTGCTGAAGACCCGCTGGCCGAGCCCGCGGCTCGCGGCGGCGAGCTGCGACATGTTCATCCCGATCACGCGCGTGACCGCGAGCAGCTCGTCGTCCGGGATGCCGAGGTCGTCCCGCAGCACCTTGACGCGCTTCGCCGATTCCAGATCGCTCTCGCCGAACGCCTTTTCGCCCGCCTCGGGCTCGGGCATCCCGAGGGCGCGCCACTGAGCCTGAAGGAACTCGAGCGGGACGCCGGCCTTCTCGGCCAGCTCCTCGCGGGTGTAGCGGGGGCCGGGACCGGCCAGGACCCGCTCCACCGGCAGCAGGACCAGCCGGTCCTCGGCTACCGCACGCCGGAGCTCCTCGATCGGCACCCCGTCCTCGGCGAGCTCCCGCAGCAGCTCGAGCCGCGCCTCGCGCGCACTGCCCTCGGTGCCCTCGAGCAGCCCGTCGGCTTCGAAGTCGATCGCCATGGTCCGGCAGTCTCCTAGAATCACCAACAGTGGATGGCGAGCTGCCCATCTTCGAGCTCCCGGTGGTCCTGCTTCCGGGCGAGCTGATGCCGCTCCACGTCTTCGAGGAGCGTTACAAGCGGATGATCGGCCACTGCCTCGAGACCGAGGAGCCGTTCGGGGTCGTGTTCCGCGACGACGACGGAAGCGCCCGCCGGATCGGCTGTACCGCGCGCGTCACGGAGGTGCTCGAGCGCTTCGACGACGGGCGACTGGACATCGTCGTCACCGGCGAGGAGCCGTTTCGCGTGCTCGAGCGCTTCGAGGCCGAGGAGTATCCCGCCGGCGAGGTCGAGAATGTCGAGCTCGAGGACGAGCCCGACGACGAGGCTGCGGCCGAGGCGGCACGCCACGCTTTTGCCGAGCTGGTGGAGCGCGTCTCCGGAAGCGAGCCGGAGACCGACGAGCTCGACGCGAGCGACGCCTATGCCATCGCGTCCCGCGTGGAGCTGCCGGTCGAGACGAAGCAGCGCCTCCTGGAGCTTCGCTCCGAGGACGAGCGGATGCGCACACTCGGGGCCGCGCTCGACACCCTGATCGAGACGCTCGCCCGCTCGCGCGAGATCGCCGAGCGGGCGAAGATGAACGGCAAGGTCGTCTTCGGCTAGCTGCTAGGCGAACGCCACGGCGCCGCCGCGGCGCGGGTCGCCGCCGGCGCTGAGCTCGCCGGTCACCGGATCGCGGGCGACGGCGTGGACGCCGCCGAAGAACACGTTGCGGGCCTCCCAGCGCGTCACCTCGTAGCCGCGCTCGCTGAGGCGATTGAGGGCGGCTTCGTCGATCCCGGGTTCGGCTTGGACGGCCCCGTCCTCGAAGTGGGCCCTCGGAGCGACGACCGCGTCGTCCACTGGCTGGCCCTCGACCAGCATCCGCACGAGCGTTTGGAGAATCGCCGAGCGGATCCGGTTCGAACCCCCGCTTCCGAGCCCGGCCTCGAGCTCGTCCCCGTTCAGGACGATCGAGGGCGACATCATCGACGGCAGCCGGATGCCGGGCTCGTGGCGGTGGTAGCCGTGCGGGTTCAGGTCCTGCTCGCCCAGCATGTTGTTCACGTGGACGCCGGTCCCGGGGACGATGAGCCCCGACCCGGTCCCGTTCGAGCATGTGACGCTCGCACAGCCGCCGTCGCCGTCGACCGCGGTGATGTGGGTGGTGGAGCCCAGCGAGGCAGCGGCGCGAGAGATCTGTTCGGGGTCGAGGAACTCGGCGGCGTAGCCGTCCTCCAGGAGGCCGGCGAGGAAGTCCTCGCTGCGCGCGGCTTGCGCCGCCTCCATCGCTCCGACCAGGTGCTCGGTCCCGAACTCGCCGAGCTGCTCGAGAAGTGCCAGCGCGTACGCGATCAGGATCCCGCCGGAGGACGGCGGCGGGTTGGTGTATACCCGCCGGCCGCGGAAGGACACCTCGACGGGGGTGCGGGCGATGGGCTCGTACGCGGCCAGATCGTCGGTCCCGAGGGTCCCGCCGCGCTCGCGGATCCACTCGGAGAGGGCGGTCGCGATCTCGCCGCGGTAGAAGGGCGCGGCGCCTTCCGCCCCCAGCCGCTCGAGCGCGTCCCCCAGCTCGGGGAATGAGAACCGGTCGCCTGCGCCCAGGATTCGGCCTTCGGGGGCGTAGATCCGCGCTGCCTCCTCGTAGTGGGTGAGGATCGGCTCGAGGATCTCGAAGAAGAAGGCCTGCTCGGGGTTTACCTCGAAGCCGTCGTGCGCCAGCGCCGCGGCCGGGGCCGCCAGCTCGGTCAGCGGGACGCTCCCGAACCGCTCCGCCGCGGCGACCATGCCGGCCGGGGTCCCCGGGACTCCGCACGAGGCGGCGCCGATGTGGAACACCTGCGGGATGTCGGGCGTGAAGTAGATCGGGATCGGAACCAGCTCCGACGAGCGTCCGGCGCCGTCAATGCCGGGCACCGCGACGAAGAAGTCGAGGATCACCGTCTCCGACCCCTCGTGGACGAGCATGTAGCCGCCCGCTCCGAGCCCCGTGAGCGGGCTCTCGGTGACACACGAGGCCAGCACCGACGCGATCGCGGCATCGACAGCGTTGCCGCCGTCGCGCAGCACCCGCGCGCCGGCCTCCGCGGTCAGCGGATGGCCCGCGGCCACGACTCCCCGAGCGCTCATGCGGTGAGCTTAGGCGCGGGTTCAGTCGTCAGGCGAACTGAAGGCGGTGGATCTGGACCACACCGCGCACGCGGGTCATCACCGGCCACCTGTCCCGTGCCTGCTCGAGGAACCCGCGAGCCACCGGCCGACCCGGATCGGCAAGCCATGCCACCGGTGCGAGGCGAGGCAGGAGCGCGAGGAGCGGGGCGACGCTCGAGTCCTCGTAGAGAACATCTGCGGCCAGCGCGACATCGAACGGGCCGCGTGACACGAGCTCCTCCGGCGCCGCCCAGTCGAGCGCATCCGTCTCGACCCGAACGCCGTTGGCATCCGCGTTACGTGTAACGAGCGAGAGCGCCTCCGAAGACGCGTCGGTGGCCAGCACCTCCGCCCCCGCGCGTGCGGCGGCGATGCTCGGCAGCGCCAGGCCGCAGCCCAGCTCGACGACGCGCTTGCCTGCGACCGGCACGCCGTCCAACTCACGAGCCAGCGCAACCCCGCTGCGCCAGAGGACCGACCAGTACGGCGCGATCGGGGCCCACTCGACCGGCCCGGCGTCGGGCAGGTCGGCGGATTCCTGAGGCTGCAGGAGCCCGAGCTCGCCACTCGGCAGGTCAATCGATCGGCTGACGAGCGACTCGGACACGTCGCCGACTCTACGGTGTGGATCACACCGTGACCACGACCTTCCCCCGGGCGTGACCCTCCTCCAGGTAGCGGATGGCGTCGGGGACCTCGTCGAGCGGATAGGTCCGGTGGCGAATCAGCGCGCCGGCTTGTGACGCGCTACGAGCCCGGGACGAACTCGGGAACGTCGAGCTCGAGGTCCTTCGGCCGGGACTCGAACTCCTTCGCGGTGCCGGCGCGGCGCTCCGCCGGCCGGCGGGTCGAGACCTGGGTCGAGCCCGCCGCGCGCTTGTCGCTCGTCGAGCCGTCAGCGCGGCGGCCGCGGCCGTCGAAGCGCGTGGCGATGACGGTCACCCAGACCTGATCGGTCAGGGACTCGTCGATATTCGCGCCGAAGATGATGTTCGCGTCCGGGTGGGCGGCCTCCTGGACGATCTTGGCCGCGTCAGAGACCTCCATCAGGGTCAGGTCCTCGCCCGCGGTGATCGAGAGCAGGATCGACTTGGCACCGTTCACCGACGTCTCGAGCAGCGGCGAGGACACCGCGCGCTCGGCGGCCGCCACCGCGCGGTTGTCGCCCGCGCCCATGCCGATCCCGAGCAGAGCCTGGCCCGCGTCGCGCATCGTGGTGCGGACGTCGGCGAAGTCGAGGTTGATCAGGCCCGGGAGGGTGATTAGCTCGGAGATCCCCTGGACGCCCTGGCGCAGCACGTCGTCGGCGACCTGGAAGGCCTCGATCATGGTCGTGTTGGTGGCGAGCACCGAGAGTAGCTTCTCGTTCGGGACGACGATCAGCGTGTCGACCTCGGCGGCCAGCGCGTCGACCCCGTCGTCGGCCTGCTTCGCGCGGCGCGTGCCCTCGAACCTGAACGGCTTGGTGATGATGCCGACCGTGAGCGAGCCCACGTCACGCGCCAGCCTGGCGACGACCGGCGCGGCGCCCGTGCCGGTGCCGCCGCCGGCCCCGGCGGTGACGAAGACCATGTCCGAGCCCTTGAGGAGGCGCTTGATCTTGTCCTGCTCCTCGAATGCGGAGCGATAGCCCAACTCCGGGTTCGATCCCGCGCCGAGGCCGCGCTGGGCGCCCGTGCCGAGGTGGACGGTCACGTCGGCGAGCGACTGCTGGAGCGACTGCAGGTCGGTGTTGATCGCCATGAACTCGACGCCCGGAATGCCGGCCTCGACCATGCGGTTGACGGCGTTGACGCCGGCGCCGCCGACGCCGACGACGCGGATCACCGGCGAGTGTGGACGGGGCGGGTCGGAGGAACGCGTGTAGTCCGGGTCCTCGCGCCCGTATATCGCTCCCGCAGGCTCGGGGTCCTCGGCGAAGATCTTCGTGAGGCGGTCCTTGCGGTCCGGGACGTCGGCCGCGGCGGGCTCCTCCTCGGCGCGATAGGCATGTACCTCCTCGCGCTCCGGCTCCGGCTCCTCCACGTCGAAGACCTCCTGCTCGGCGGGCTCCTCGCGGGCTTCGGGCTCGCTCGCCGCGGGCTCCTCGCGCATCACGCGCGTCTCGTCCTCGCGGCGCGGAGGAGGCGTCGGCGCCTCGGGCGGGTCGTCGGGCTGCGCGGTCGAGCGGAAGAGGTCGGCGAGGGGTCCCTCGCGCATGCTGGCCCGCTTACGACGCGCCATGTGTCAGGACCTCCTTCGCCAGCTCCCGGTAGTAGTCGGCCGCGTTCGACTTGGGATCGTACTTCAGGACGCTTGAGCCGCGGACCGGGGCCTCGGCGAACTTGATCGCCTTGCGGATCCGGGACTTGAACACGAGTTCGCCGAAGTTCTCCTCGAGGATCTCCACCGCCTCCTTGGCGTGGACGGTCCGCGAGTCGAGCATCGTCGGGAGAATCCCCTCGATCTGAACGCGCGGGTTCAGGTTCTCGCGGATCATCTCGAGCGTTCCCTGGAGCTGCATCAGGCCGCGCATCGACAGATACTCGCACTGGACCGGGACGATTACCTTGTCCGACGCCGTCAGCGCGTTGACCGTGAGCAGGCCGAGGCTGGGCGGCGTGTCGATGCAGATGAAGTCGTAGTCGTCGGCAACGACGGACAGCGCCTTCTCGAGCGACCGCTCGCGGCCGATCTGGGTCGACATCGCGATCTCAGCGCCGGCGAGGTCGATCGAGGCGACGGCGATGTCGATCTCGCGCTCGTGGATGACGTCGCGGATCGGGATGTGGTGGACCAGGACGTCGTACATCGAGGTCTCGACCTTGTCGGGGTCGATGCCCTGGCTCATCGTCAGGTTGCCCTGCGGATCGAGGTCGACGCAGAGGACCTGATGCCCGGACTCGGCGAACGCGACCGCCAGGTTGAGCGTCGTGGTCGTCTTGGCGACGCCGCCCTTCTGGTTCGCAAACGAGATCACCTTGGCTCGGCGATCGGACTGCGCGCCCATGACGCCCGGATCGGCGACGCCGGTCGTGGCCGGCCGCCGGGGCGACAAGGCATCGTCGAAGCTGATCCGCGACTCGGCGTCCTCCTCCTCGTCGACGGGCTCGGCGACGGCCGGTGCCGCCCGCACCTCGGGCTCCGCGATGGCCTCCTCGACGTCGTGCAGCTCTTCGGAGAGGTCGACTGCCGGCTCCTCCGGACGAGTGGTCTCACGAGGGCTCTCGTTCACTGGCTCCATCTCCTCGGCGGCATCGGGCTCCGGGGTCACGGTTACGGCGGGTTCCGGCGAGTGCTCGCCGAGCTCGGCGAGCTCCGCCCCCGGGTCGTCCCGGGTCTCATCCCGGCGGTCGTGTCTAGATCGGCTGAAAAGACCCATACGCTCGCGACTATTCGCACGCGCGGCGCGGTTTCCTCCCCGTGCAAAGCCCGCAACGCGGCTTGCCGCCTGAGCCTTCGTGAAAGGATCGGGCGGTTGCGCGACCTGTTCGATAAGCGGCTCGTGATCGTCACCGGCAAGGGCGGCGTCGGCAAGTCGACCCTCGCCCTGACGCTCGGCATCGCGGCGGCAGCGCGCGGCAAGCGGACGATCGTCTGCGAGGTCTCCGCCCAGGAGCGCCTCTCGCGCGTGTTTCACCGCGCCGAGGTCGGCTTCTCGGAGGTCGAGATGGCCGAGAACCTGTGGGCGATCTCGATCGACCCCGACGAGGCGATCCGCGAGTACCTCCTGATCCAGCTCAAGGTCAGGGCGATGCGGGACCTGCTGTACCGGTCGAGGATCTTCAGTTACCTCGCCGCAGCCACGCCCGGCCTCCGGGAGCTGGTCACGATCGGCAAGATCTGGGAGCTCACGCTCGACCAGCGCAAGGTCAAGGGCGGGCGCAACTACGACCTGGTGATCGTCGACGCCCCGGCCACCGGCCACGGCGTCGGCTTCCTGCAGACGCCGCGCACCTTCGCCAACGTCGCGCGCGTCGGGCCGATCGCGTCGCAGGCCGAGACGCTCGACCGCTCGCTGACCGACCACCGCCGCACGGGCGTGGCGATCGTCGCCCTCCCGGAGGAGATGCCCGTGAACGAGACCGCGACGCTCGAGCGGGACCTCACGGAGGAGGTGGGGGTAACGGTCGACCGGATCTTCTGCAACGGGGTCTACCCGGATCGGTTCTCCGAGGCCGACGAGGGGGTGCTCGAGGACGCGTTCGAGGCCGCCGAGAACGGCGCGCGGCCGGCGCTGCGAGCCGCCCTGTCGGTCCGGCGCCGCGCCGTTGCCCAGCGCGAGCAGCTCGCCCGGCTGGAGGAGCTCACCGAGGCGCCGGTGTCGACGATGCCGTTTGTTTTCGAGCCCGAGATACGGACCGAGCATCTGCATCAGTTGGCGGAGAGGGTTTGATGAGCGACTCATGTCGCGAAAGCATGTTTGCCCCCCTGGCAAGGGCTTGTTCGTAGTGGCTTCGGTCGGCGACCTCCTGGAGGGCAAACGGGTGTGCATCTGCGCCGGCTCGGGCGGCGTCGGCAAGACCACGACGTCGGCGGCAATCGCCGCGGGGATGGCGATGCGGGGGAAGAAGGTCGCCGTGCTGACGATCGACCCGGCCAAGCGCCTAGCCGACTCGCTCGGTCTGCCAGAGCTGGGGAACGAGGAGCGCCAGGTCGACCCGGCGCTGTTCACCGACGCCGGTGCCGATCCGGGCGACGGCGAGCTCTGGGCGATGATGCTCGACCCGAAGGCCACCTTCGACGAGGTCGTCCGCAAGCACGCGCCGGACGAGGAGACGCGCGAGCGGATCCTCGAGAACCGGATCTACCAGCAGCTCTCGAACGCGCTAGCGGGATCGCAGGAATACATGGCGATGGAGAAGCTGTTCGAGATCTGGGCCGAGGACCGCTACGACCTACTGGTGCTCGACACCCCGCCCTCGCGCAACGCGCTCGACTTCCTCGAGGCGCCGAAGCGGCTGACCCAGTTCATCGAGGGCCGGGCGCTGCGCGTGTTCATGGCGCCGACCGGCATCGCCGCCAAGGTCGCAGGCCGCGGGACGTCCGCAATGTTCTCGATCCTGAAGAGGATCACAGGCGTCGACCTGCTCCAGGACCTGGCCGAGTTCTTCCAGGCGATGAGCGGGATGGTGGGCGGCTTCCGCGAGCGCGCACGGCGCGTGAACGAGCTGCTCGCCGACTCGCGGAGCATGTTCCTGGTGGTCTGCGGCCCCCAGGGCGAGCCGATCGACGAGGCCGTGTACTTCCACCGCAAGCTGGTCGAGGCGAAGTTGCCGTTCGGCGGAGTGATCGTCAACAAGGTCCATTACGCGGACGAGGCGGCATCCGAGCTCGACGACCGGCTGTCAGAGCTCCTCGGCGACGAGGACCTGGCCGAGCGCGTGGGCTCGAACTACGAGGACTACCGCGCCCTCGCCGAGCGCGACCGCCGAAACGTCGAGCACCTCGCGAACGAGATGCGCACGCGAGCGGTGATCCAGGTCCCCTACCTTGACTTCGACGTGCACGACCTGAACGGCCTGATGGAGGTCAACCGCTACCTGTTCGCGACCGGCGCCGCCGAGCGCGAGGAGCTCGCCGCATCAGCGTGATGGGTTGGACGGCAAGCGACATCCCGGACCAGAGCGGGCGCGTCGCGGCCGTCACCGGTGCCAACAGCGGCCTCGGCCTGATCACCGCGCGTGAGCTCGCCCGGAAGGGAGCGACGGTGGTGATGGGCTGCCGCGATCCCGGTCGCGGCGAGCGTGCGCACGCGGAGGTCGCCGCCGCGGCGCCCGAGGCCGAGGTCGTGCTCGAGCGCCTCGACCTCGCGGACCTGGGATCGGTGCGCGAGTTCGCGGCACGGGTCGGAGAGGCCCGCCCGCGGATCGACCTGCTCGTCAACAACGCCGGCGTCATGGCGCCGCCCCGCAGCGAGACCGCCGACGGGTTCGAGCTTCAGTTCGGCACCAACCACCTCGGCCACTTCGCGCTGACCGGGTTGCTGCTCGAGCGGCTGCTCGCGGGCTCGGAGCCTCGCGTGGTGACCGTCTCGAGCGGAGCGCATTGGATGGGCCGGATCAGGTTCGACGATCTTCAGTTCACCCGGCGCTACGAGCGCTGGACCGCGTACGCGCAGTCGAAGCTCGCCAACCTACTCTTCGCCTTCGAGCTCGACCGGCGGGCCCGCGGCGCCGACAAGGCGCTGAAGAGCGTGGCGGCCCACCCGGGCTACAGCGCTACGCACCTCCAGGCGATTCGCGGAGGCGGCCTCGTCTCTCGTCTCAACACCGCGGTCATGGCGGTCACGAACCGCGTGCTCGCGCAGAGCGACGAGATGGGCGCCCTGCCCTCGCTGTACGCGGCAACGATGCCCGACCTGCCGGGGGGCGCGTTCGTCGGCCCCGACAGCATGGGCGGCTCCCGCGGGCACCCGACCCTCGCGAGCTCGAGCCGCCGTTCGCGAGACGAGGCCGCGGCCAAGCAGCTGTGGGAGGTCTCGGCCGAGCTCACGGGCGTCGACTACGCCGCCCTGGCGCCGGCCGAAAGCTGACAGGCCAAGGCCCCGAGCGTCTTGCTCGGTGGCCTGGCCCGCTCTTCCTGGGGTGATCGGAGGAAGTTTCTTAGCCAGCGTGGGTGGTCGGCTCGAACAAGCCCTTCCCGGGGGGGCCCGGTTCGTCTTGCGACTTAGGTCGCTCTTCCGATACCTCGGCACGCTTTGTGCGGTCGTAGCCGACCTCGCGCACCTGCCACTCGGTGGTCTCCGGGGGCGGGAAGAGGAACGAGACGCGGTTCGCGACGTCGCGCCGGTGCTGGTCCGAGTCGGCGATCAGGTCGGCGACCGGGCCTTCCTCGGGACGGGGTCGCAGGACCCGGATCTCCGCCCCTTCCGGCTCGTCGGGCCCGCTCGCCTCCGCGACGGGCTCTCGCTCGGCGCTCGGTGTCGGCTCCTCCCATTCGAACTCCGCATCGGGGCTGTCCATCTCGTGGATCAGGTTCTGTGCCCTGACAAACACAGGGCCTGTCGGCTCCTCCGCTTCGCGTCCGGGGCCGACAGGGTGGTCGGGAGGCCGGGGTTCCTCAAGTTCCTCGACGTCGAGCTCGGGCTCCGGCGGCGCGACGGCGGCCTCGAGCTCCTCCTCGAGCGTCGCGATCCCGAACTCCTCGTCCTCAAACGGGGTGCTCGGGCTCCACTCGGCGGTCGCGCCGCGGGTGTCCGGCGCGCCCTCGCCGACCTGGAGGCCCTCGCCCAGGAGGATCTCGTCGGCCGTGGTGCGCAGCTCGGTGCCGAGGTGCCCGGAGGCGGCATCGCCCAGGATCGCCCGCGTCAGGTCCTCGATCTCGGCCGCGATCTCGGCGGGCGGGCGGCGCTCGGAGCCGGTCGTCGGCTCCCCGCTCCACAGCTCCCGCTCGAGCGCGAGCGCGTTCTCGACCGTCGCCTTGATCTCGGTGCGATCGTCGGGCTCGGCGCAGAGGGCCGCGACCCGCATCGGCATCCCGAGGGACGCCGGGCCACCGCCCTCGAGCAGGAACCGGAGGGTGAGCAGGTAGTCGTTGAGCGCCTCGAGCGTCACCGGTCGCTCGAGACCTGCATGGAAGCGCGAGATCGCGCGGCCGAGTGTGGCCGGAAAGCCGCCGTGGGCTGCGTCCATGCGGCTGAAGGGGGTGTGGTCCGCCGCCAGCGCCCGGGAGAAACCGGCGAGGTCGGCCAGCTCGGTGTCGGCCAGCCGGTAGCCGCCGGGGCGCGGCTTGCCGGCCCCGGTCGCGATCCGGCGCCAGCGATCGCCACCGGAGCGGATCCAGGCGTACGGGGCGAGACCCACGCCGCCCGCCTTGAAGAGTTGAAGCGTTGTCACCACGCGCCGGAAGGCGGCCACTGCCCGGAGGCCGGCATCGGGACCCTCAGACACAAGGCCCGTCGGCTCCTCCGCTTCGCGTCCGGGGCCGACGGGGTCCGTGGCAGTCTCGACGCGGGTCACGGCCAGGAACGTCGGTTCCCAGCCGGCGCCTCCCACACCCTCCGGGGCCCGTGCCTCGATGGGCACGTCGACGACGTCGGCGCGGACGATGCTGGCGTCGGCCAGCTCGAGCCGCTCGGCGTCCATCTGGAATCCGCGCAGCGGAACCGCGATCTCGATCTCGCCCAGGTCGGGATCGCTCAGGTCGAGCAGCTCGTCCATCGTGGCCTCCAAGCGCTGGTCGTCGAGGGTGAAGTCGGTCGAGCCTTGCCAGAGGCGGCACAGGAAGACGACGCCCGCGAGCTCGCCCCGGCGCCTGGCCTCCTCGGGCTCAGGGACTCCCATCTCCTCGAGGTAGACGCCGGCGAGCGCGTTGGACTCAAGCGCTGCGCAGGTGGTGCCGAACGAATCGAGCGCGACGAGCTCGGCGACGTGGTCGCGGATGAAGCGCGAGGTCTGGGGCACGTACTCGGCGAGCGCCGACCCGTTGCCGGCCTCGCGCACCTCGTAGGGGATCTCCCGACCTGCCGCGAGCAGATCGCGGAGGCGCAGCGCCGCGTCTCCGGCCATCGTCTTCAACCCCTCGCGGAGCACAAGGTCACGCATGGGAGGCAGTTTCTTGCCGCCCCCCGGCGTTCCTGCGGTGCAAGACCGCTTGCAGCCTCTGGCTTAGGCTGCGACGGGGGCCGGCTCGTCCAGCCAGTTGCGACCGTAGGAGCGCATGTCCTCGATCAGCGGTACGAGAGCCTCGCCCTTGTCCGTCAGCGCGTACTCGACGCGCGGCGGGACTTCGGGGTAGGTGTGGCGCTCGACGATCCCGTTCTCCTCGAGGCAGCGGAGGCGCAGCGAGAGCGTGCGCGGGCTGATCCCCTCGAGCGAGCGCTCAAGCTCGCAAAAGCGCTTGTTCTCCTCGGCGAGGTCGCGGATCACGAGGAGCGTCCACTTGCCGGAGATGATCTCGGCGGTACGGCATACGGGACAGGAACGGTCCATGCCTCTCGCGAGTATAGCCAAAGCTTTACCTAATGAAGCTTTGGAAATCGACGCCTGGGAGGGCCTGTTCGGGGGGCTAGGACTTGACTACCTCGGCGACGTCGCGGTCGCCGTTCGCCATGACCTGCTCGATCCCAGACGCGCGCTGGCCCTCGGCGTCCAGCATGAGCTTGAAGTCGTGCGGGCTCGAGGCGACGTCCATGGCGTCTTCTTCGTCGACGGTGCCCGCCATCACGTGCTTCAGCAGCGCCTGGTCGAAGGTCTGCATCCCGTAGTACTCACCCTCGGAGATGACCTCGGTGATCCGGCCGGTCTCGTTCGGGTTGAGGATCAGGTCCTGGACCCGCCCGGTCACGACCATCACCTCGCAGACCGCGACGCGGCCCTCGGCGCCCTTGCGGGGCATCAGGCGCTGGCCCACGACGCCCCGAAGGGTCGACGCCAACATGACCCGCGCCTGCTGCTGGAGATGCGGCGGGAAGAAGTCGATGATCCGGTTGATCGTCTCGGTCGCGTCCAGGGTGTGGAGCGTGGAGAGCACGAGGTGCCCGGTCTCCGCCGCCGAAAGCGCGGTGCGAACGGTCTCCTCGTCGCGCATCTCGCCGATCAGGATCACGTCGGGGTCCTGACGGAGCACCCGCTTCATCGCACGGGCAAAGCTCTCGGTGTCCTGGCCGACCTCGCGCTGGTTGACGATCGAGAGCTTGTCGTGGTGCAGGTACTCGATCGGGTCCTCGAGCGTGACGATGTGCTGCGGCCGGGTCGAGTTGATCTGGTCGATCATCGCCGCGAGGGTCGTCGACTTGCCCGAGCCCGTTGTCCCCGTCAGCAGGATGATGCCGCGCTGTTCCTGGGCGAGCTTCGAGATCACGGGCGGCAGACCCAAGTCGTCGATCGTCCGGACCTGGAACGGGATCGCGCGGCACACGATCGAGATGTGGCCGCGCTGGCGGAAGGTGTTGACCCGGAAGCGCGACACGTTGGGCAGGTCGTAGGAGTAGTCCGCCTCGCCCACCTTGGCGAACTCCTCGCGCAGGATCGGGTCCCGGCAGATCTGCTCGAAGGCGAGCTCCGTGTCCTCGGGCGTCAGCGAAGCCTCGCCCTCGATCGGGCGCAGGACCCCGTGGATGCGCGCCATCGGCGGCGCCGGGACCTTGAGGTGCAGGTCCGACCCCTCGTGCTCGACCACATAGCGCAGCGCAGCGTCGACGTCGAAAGCCATCACCCTGCCTATCGGGCGCAGGCGTGAATCGCTTGAGCCGTTCAGCGCTCGACGTCGACCAAGAGCGACTCGGCGCGGGCGAGGAGCTCGCCTCCCGGTGCGTGAATCGCGGCGCCGGTGGTGTGCTTGCGACCGTCCTGGGTGATCGGCCATGCGGTAACGATCGTGGGCTCGCCGGTGGGGACGCGCGCGATGTGCTCGACCCGCTGGCGCGCCAGCACGGTGAACCTGCCCGCCGCCGGCCATGTGACCTTGCCATCGTCGAGCCACGCCGCCCAGATCGTCGGGCAGTCGAGGGCGGCCCAGACGAACTCCGCGGGCAGCTCGGGACCCTGCGCGAGGCGCTCGTGCGGGGTCCACAACGCGACGAGCATCCCATCACGGTCCGGAGCCTGCCCCATGAACAGGCGCAAGCCGTCGCCGGCCTCGCGATCCGGGCCGCACGTGAAGCAGGCCGGGTACAGGTGCGGCCCGTGGTCATGGACGGGGTCGCGGTTCGCCGCCTCGGCCTCGTCGAGCCCGGGAGTCTCCGGGATCTCGAGCTCGAAGTCGCCCGGATGGACCTCGAGCACGAGCGTCTCGCCGTCGCGGACCTCGAGACCACCGTCCTCGCCGCTCGCCAGCTCGAGGTCACGGTCCATCGGCGGCAGGCTGCGCAGGTTCGCCTCGGCGGGACCGTCGATGCCCCGCGCGGCCACGCCGGCCGCATACCCGCCCAGCGCGCCGTCGGCGAAGCCCTGAAAGCGCCGCTCGAACCTGACCGTGTCGCCCACTCGGTCGCTTACGCGACGTCGCGGAGCTTCTGCGCCTCAGCCAGCGACTGCAGCTTCTTGAGCGACTGGTTCTCGATCTGGCGGATGCGCTCGCGGGTGACGTTGAAGGTGCGACCGACCTCGTCGAGCGTCCGGGGGTGCTCGCCGCCGAGGCCGTAGCGCAGCTCGAGCACGCGGCGCTCGCGGTAGGAGAGGTTCTCGAGCGCCTCGCGCAGCGCCTCCTTGGTGAGGAGGTCGGCGGCGCGGTCGAACGGCGACTCGGCCTTCTCGTCGGCGATGAACTGGCCGAACTCGGACTCCTCCTCGTCGCCAACCGGCTTCTCGAGCGAAACCGGGGCCTGGGCGGAGCGCTTGATCTGGTCGACCTCCTCGGGGTCGATGCCGGTGACCTCGGCGATCTCGTCCGGCGTGGGCTCGCGACCCAGCTCGGTGACCAGCTTGCGCTCGGCGCGACCGATCTTGTTCAGCTTCTCGACGACGTGCACGGGGATGCGGATCGTCCGCGCCTTGTCGGCGAGCGCGCGAGCGATCGCCTGGCGGATCCACCACGTGGCGTAGGTCGAGAACTTGAAGCCCTTGCGGTAATCGAACTTCTCGGCGGCGCGTACGAGGCCGAGCGTGCCCTCCTGGATCAGGTCCAGGAACGGCAGGCCCTGGTTCCGGTAGTTCTTCGCGATCGAGACGACGAGACGGAGGTTCGACTCGACCATCTTCTGCTTCGCGTCGAGGTCGCCGCGCTCGATCCGCTTCGCGAGGTCGACCTCCTCCTGCGCGGTCAGGAGCCGGACCTTGCCGATGTCCTTGAGGAACAGCTGCAGGGAGTCCGTGGTCATGTCCGGCTTCAGGTCGAGGGCCGGGGACTTGCGGCGCTTGCCGCGCTTGCCGTCCGCGGGCTGCGCCGACGGATCGGGCTTCTGGGCCGGGTCGACGTCGTCGACCAGCTCGACGCCCTGGCTCTCGAGGAAGCCGTAGAGCTCCTCGATATCGCCCTCGTCGACATCGACCTCGCGTAGCGCCGTCGCGACGTCGCCGTAGGCGATCACGCCCTCGGCCTGGCCCTTGGTGACCAGGTTCTTGACCTCTTCCAGCTCCTGGAGTTCGCCGACTAGCATCCGCTCGCTCTCAACTTCCTGTTCGTGTGATTCAAGAGTCTAGGACTGGCGTCTCTGGTTATCGGACGCTCTGTCTGTGTGAGTGAGTCAGGACCGGTGTCGCCGACGTAAAAAGGCGGATCGATCGCGTCGATCCGCTCAACCCCTACCGGGTGCGTTCTAGCGCTCGCGGGTCCAAAACGTGCGTTCGTAGGGTAGTCGCTATACATTCTGAAGTCAACGGATTCCCGGTCTGAGCGGGGCGAAACGCGCTATCTGCACAGAATGCTGCGGAGTCCGGCGGAGGCCGCGGCGCATGCATCCTCCGAAGGGTGTGGAATTACACCGTGGCCGAGGAACCCCCCGAGTCCAAACCGTCCGCGCCCCCCGAGGGGGTTTTCGGCAACCTGCCCGGCACCCGGCCCGGCACCCGCAGCCCGCGCCGGCGCTCGAGCAACGGTTCGGCGAAGCCGGCGGTGACCGAGAAGCGCCAGGCCGCCCCGCCGCCACCGCCGCCCCCTCCCCCGGCCGAGCCCCCTCCCGCCACCGAGCGCGAGGCCCCCGTGCCGGCCGATCCCGGCGGCAGCCCGCAGATCTCGAGCGTCGAGGACTTGGCCTGGGCTGGGATCGCCGTCGCCGCGGAGGCGGCGACCGTGGGCGTCCGCCTCGCCAGCCGCGCCCTCGAGGCAGCCCGGAAGTCGGTCGACCGGGACTGACATGGACGCGGCGAGCCCGCCCGTGACCGCCGACCGCCCGGCCGCCAACGGGACCCGAAAGGGGCAGGCGAGGGGCTGGCTCTCGGCGTTCTGGCACCGCGCCTACGTCGAGAACATCACAGGGATGGCGGCGATGGTCGCCTACAACCTCGCGCTCGCCCTGTTCCCGTTCGCCCTCCTCGTCCTCTTCATCTTCGGCAAGGTGGTCGGCGCCGGCGACCTCGAGGACACCGTGATCAACGACCTCCAGGGGATCTTCCCGGCGGTCGAGAGCGGCGCGGTCGAGTCTGCGGTCGAGCGCATCCGGGACAGCTCGACGACGATCGGCGTCGCGGCCGCGGTCGGCGCGATCTGGATCGGTGCCTCGTTCTGGGGGGCCATGGACACCGCCTTCTGCCGGATTTACCACGTCGAGTGCCGCAGCTGGGTGGCCCAGAAGCGGTTCGCGCTGGTGATGCTCCTGGTGGTCACGCTGTTCCTCGCGGCCAGCGCGATCATCCCGCTCGCCGAGCGGCTCGCGACGTCGAGCGCCGAAGACCTGCCGTTCGGCCTCGACCAGGTCCAGGGCGTTCGCAGCGTCGCGGTGCTCGCGGCGGCGCTCACGATCACCTTCGCGATCCTGAGCCTCATCTACTACGTCGTGCCCAAGGGTCACGTCCCCTGGCACGGCGTGTGGCCGGGCGCGCTGTTCGTAACCGTCACGACCGCGGTGGGCAACGCGGTGTTCCCCGTTTACCTGACGTCGATCTCGGACCTCGACCGGATCGGCGGCGCACTCGGATTCATCCTGATCGCCCTGATCTGGTTCTACCTGATCTCGCTGGCGATCCTGGCGGGCGCGGTGATCAACGCGCTCCGGCACGAGCTTCACGAGACGGGCAGCCTCGACGTCCCCGGCTGGAGCGGGGAGTCGGAGCCGCCAGGGCCCGAGGGCAGCCGACCTTGAGGATCGCCACCGCGCTCGCGGCGGCGAGCGCGCTCATTCTCGCCGCGGGTTGCGGGGGTGGCGACGACGACGAGGCGCCCGCCCACACCGCGGCGCCAGAGCCCGCGCTCGAGAAGGTCGGCGAGTTTCGCGAGCCGATCTTCCTGGCCGAGCCGCCAGCCGGCGACGGCACCCTCTACGTCGCCGAGCGCGGCGGAGCCGTCCGCGCGCTCGCGCCCGGCGGAGAGGTCCGGTCGGAGCCGGTCCTCGACCTTTCGGGCGAGGTCGATACGGAGGGCGAGGGCGGTCTCTTCTCGATCGCCTTTGCGTCACGGGCCTCGCACATCTTCGCCGTCTACTCGACCGCGGACGCCCTGGTGGTTGAGCGCTACGACTGGGACCCGGATGCGGGCGAGGCCGACCTGCAATCGCGGCGCCGACTGCTCTTGATCCCACACCCCAACCCGATCCACTGGGGCGGGCTGCTCATGTTCGGACCCGACGGCGATCTCTACCTCGGAACCGGGGAGGGCGGCCCGGTCTTCCCGATCCCCGCCCGTGCACGGGATCCCCGCAGCCTCCTCGGGAAGCTGCTGCGGCTCGACCCGCGGACCGGTGAGCCCGAGGTGGTCGCGCTCGGCCTGCGGAACCCGTGGCGCTACTCGTTCGACCGCAAGACCGGGGACCTCTGGATCGGCGACGTCGGCGACTTCACGGAGGAGGAGGTCGACCACGTCGATGCCCGCGAGATGGAGGGCGCCGACTTCGGCTGGCCGGCGCTCGAGGGGACCGCGCCGACGAAGAGCGAGCTGCGCCCGTCTCCGACCGCTATCGACCCCGTGCTCACCTACTCCCGGTCAGGCCGGGAGGACGATCCCCGCTGCGCGATCACCGGCGGCTACGTGGTCCGCGATCCCGAGCTGATCTCGCTTCGCGGCAAGTACCTCTACGCGGACTTCTGCGAGGGCGAGATCATGGCGTTCCCCGCGCGCACGAGGCACCCGCGGCGCGACCGCGAGCCGACCGGGCTCAGCGTTCCCCGCGTTGCCTCGTTCGCCGAGGACGCCGACCGCCGGATCTACGTCGTCTCGCTCGAAGGACCCGTCTACAGGATCACCGAGGCTCAGCCGTAGCGGCCGCCGGTGATCTCGCGCAGCTTCGCCTGGTCGTGGCGGGCCTGCACGGTCCGCACCGTGCTCGAGCGCGAGCGGGTGACCAGGGATTCAGTTGACGCCTGGCCGCTCGCCGGGTAGCGCACTCCCTGGAGCAGCTCACCGTCGGTGACCCCGGTGGCGGCGAAGAACACGTCGTTGCCGGATACGAGCCGGTCGACGTCGAGCACCTCGTCGAGGTCGTACCCGGCGTCGATCGCCGCCTGACGCTCGGCGTCGTCGCGGGGCCAGAGCCGACCGAGCAACTGGCCGCCGAGGCACTTGATCGCGGCTGCGGAGATCACGCCCTCGGGGGTCCCGCCGATCCCCCAGAGCAGGTCCACCCCACCCTGATGGCTAGCGGCGAACAGCGCGGCCGAGACGTCGCCGTCGGTGATCAGGCGGATCCGCCCGCCCGCCTCGCGGACCTCGGCCATCGCCTCCTCATGCCGCGGGCGGTCGAGCATGATGACCGTCACGGCGCCGCCGCCGGCGCCCTTCCGCTCGGCGACCCGCTCGACGACCGTGCCGAGCGGCTCGTCGAGGGTGAGCAGGTCGGCGATCTCGGGGCCGCCCGCCAGCTTCTCCATGTAGACGCATGGCCCCGGGTCGAACATCGTGCCGCGCTCGGACAGGGCGATCACCGCCAGCGCCGACGGCATCCCCCGGGCGGTCAGCCGCGTCCCCTCGAGCGGGTCGACGGCGATGTCCACCTCGGGCGGGCTGCCATCGCCGATCCGCTCGCCGTTGTAGAGCATCGGCGCCTCGTCCTTCTCCCCCTCGCCGATCACGACGATGCCGTCCATCGGCACGGTCTCGAGCATCAGCCGCATCGCATCGACGGCCGCCTGGTCGGCGCCCTCCTTGTCGCCGCGCCCGACCCAGCGCGCCGCGGCCAGCGCCGCGGCTTCGGTCACGCGGACGAGCTCCAGGGCGAGGTTGCGATCCGGGTGGCTCGAATCGCGGACGTCGTGGGAGATGACACCCATCGCGGGCGGGAGGCTATGAGAAACCCGCCGAGACCGGACGCGAAGTGAGGATCTCGGCGGCCTGGTCAGACCGTGCCCGGGGCTTTTCGCTGTTGCTTGCCGCCGGAGGCCTGCGAGCGGAGGTAGCCCGTGAGAGCGATCAGGAACGAGGAGATCAGTGCGACCCAGTAGCCCCACGCGAGCCCGATGTCGAACTCGAGGCCCTCATCGGGCGATGGCCGGTCGAGGATGCCGTTGTAGAAGATCAGGACGAACGCGGAGGCGCCGGCGATCATCGTCATCTCGCCGGGCGGGTACGAGAGCCTGTGGCCGCGCGCCAGGATGTAGCCGAGGATCGCGGGAGCCAGCGCGGCAAGGAGCAGCAGCCAGCGGAGGATCGGGAACGTCTCGAAGCCGGTGCACGAGGTGTCGCCCTCGCCGCAGAGCCAAGCGTTCTGCGCTGCTCGCTGCGCAGAGTCGTCGAGCGTGAACCAGGGGAAGAACAGGATGCTCGCGATCAGCAGGATCGAGGCAGCAGCGCCCAGCAGCGTCCGGTTCCGGTCCAGGCGCGAGAAGTCCATACCCGCGGCGAGCCTATACCGCCCGAGGGCCGTTCGCCACCGGAACCCGCCGCAGACGTTAGGTTCCCTCGCGTGACCCGCTGGGGGCTGACGCTGCCGCTGCCGTTGACGCCACTCGCGGCGCACGAGGACCTGGTCAGGCGCGCCGAGGCCGCCGGCTACACCGACCTGTGGTCGGGCGAGACGAACGGCCCCGACGGGTTCACCCCGCTGGCCCTGGGGGCGGCATGGACCGAGCGGGCGCGCCTCGGCACCGGAGTTGTTGGCGTCTTTCAGCGCGGGCCGGCGCTGCTCGCCCAGCAGACCGCAGCGCTCCAGGACGCGAGCGGCGGGCGCTTCGTCCTCGGCATCGGCTCCTCGTCGGACCGGATCGTGGAGGGGTGGAACGGAATCCCGTTCGAGCGGCCGTACTCGAAGGTCGAGGAGACGGTGGACTTCCTGCGGGTCGCGCTGGCCGGGGAGCGCACGCCGAACGGGTTCAAGCTCGAGACCATGCCGGCCGAGCCGATCCCGGTCGTGCTGGCGGCGCTGCGGGGCCGGATGCTGCGGCTCGCGGTCGAGAAGGCCGACGGCGCGTTCACCAACTTCCTGCCGCTCTCGGGGCTTCCCCAGGTGGTCGAGGGGATCGCCGGCGCACCCGACGGCTTCGAGCTCCTCTGTCGCTTCTTCTGCCTGCCCGGCGAGCGCGAGCAGGTCGAGCCCGTCGCCCGGTTCATGTTCTCGTCCTACATCACCGTGCCGGTGTATGAGGCCTTCTACCGCTGGCTCGGGCACTCCGACGCGATCGACCCGATGGTCGACGCCTGGAAGGCCGGCGACCGCCAGGCGGCAGCTGCGGCCGCGCCGTGGGAGCTGATCGAGGACATGTTCATCTTCGGCGAGCCCGAGGCGATGAAGGCGCGGCTCGGCGAGTTCGTCGCCGGCGGCATCACGCTGCCGGTCCTGACGCCGATTGCGGCGCCGGAACGTCTGCCTGAGTTGATTGACGCCCTGGCGCCGCAATAACTGCCCGTCGGCGCGGGGCGCCGACGGGGTCTCAGGAAGCCCGGGCCAGGGACAGGCCGAACAGGCCGTCGGGATCGGACCACCAATCCGTCAGCGCCAGCCCCGCCTCGGCGTAGATGCCCTCGAGGCCGGGACGGGCGAACTTGGTCGAGATCTCGGTCCGCATCTCCTCGCCGCGCTCGAACGCAACCGTCATCCCGAGGTCGGCGATCGTGACGAGCTGACGCCGCAGCGAGCGCAGCCGGATGTCCACGAACAGGTTCTCCTCGTCGAAGAAGGCGACGTGCTCGAACGCGTCGAGGTCGAAGTCGGCCCCCAGCCGCTCGTTGAGGACGGCGAGGACGTTCTTGTTGAACTCGGCGGTCACCCCGGCGGCGTCGTTGTAGGCGGCCTCGAGGGTCGCGCGATCCTTGATCAGGTCCGTGCCGAGCAGGAAGCGGTCGTCGGCCTCGAGCAGGTTCGCGACGCGCGCCAGAAAGCTCGCGCGCTGCTGCGGCTCGAAGTTCCCGATCGTGCCGCCGAGGAAGGCGATCAGGCGAGGGCCGGAGAGCGGGATCCGCTCGAGGTCGCGCTCGAAGTCGCAGACCAGGCCGTGAACGGCGATCCCATACTCGTCCGCGATCCGGCTGGCAGTGTCGCGGGTGATCTCCTCGGAGATGTCGACCGGAGCGTAGGCCTCGAGGCAGCCGCCGTCGCGCATCGCGTCCAGCAGCACGCGCGTCTTTGCCGCCGATCCGGAGCCGAGCTCGATCAGCGTGGCGGGCTCGCCCGCCGCGGTCACGATCTCGCCGGCGTGAAGCTCCAGGATCGCGCGCTCGGCGCGGGTGGGGTAGTACTCGGGCGTCTCGGTGATCCGCTCGAACAGCTCCGAGCCGCGCTCGTCGTAGAAGTAGCGGGGCGAGAGCTCCTTGAACGGCTTCGTCAGGCCGATGCGGACGTCGGCCGCCATCCCCGAGAGCGGACCGCCTGGGGGGAGGTGGACCTCGACCTCGACCTTGCCCGGCGTGATCTCGGTGGGCATCACAGGCACGCCCCTACCGGGGAGGCGAAGATGGTTTCGCGCCTTACGTCGCTCATCAGATATCTCTTACGCAGCGGATGCCCGAGAAGATCTGCCGGCGGATCGGAAGGTCCCAGTTCCGGAAGGTGGTGCGGATGACGCTGCGGCGCGTAGCCCAGGCGCCGCCGCGAAGCACCTTGTGCTCCGGCCCGAAGAAGACCTTCGAGTACTCGTCATACGGAAAGGCCTCGAACCCCGGGTAGCCGCTGAAGTCGGAGCTCGTCCACTCCCAGACGTCGCCCAGCATCTGCACGGCCCCGCAGTCCGCGGCGCCGTCGGCGTGGGCGCCGACGGGCGCCGTCCCGAACGCGAGGTGGTCGAGGTTGGCCCGGTCGCGGTCGGACCCGGCGGCTGCGACCTCCCACTCGAGCTCCGTCGGCAGGCGCTTGCCCGCCCACGCCGCGTACGCCTCGGCAGCCGGGTAGTCGACGTGGACGACGGGGTGGTCGGGCTCGAGCTCACGCCTTTCACCCATCGCGGTCCTGACCCAGCCGCCAGCGCCGTCGCGCTCCCAGTAGAGCGGCGCATCGGCCCCGGTCTCCTCGACGAACCTGGCATAGGCGGCATTCGTGACCGGGGTGCGGTCGATCTCGAACGGGTCGAGCTCGACCTCCTGGCGCGGACGCTCGTTGTCGTAGGCGAACCCGTGCGGGCCAGCGCCCACCGCGACCCGGCCGCCCTCGACCCGGACCATCTCGGGCCCGTCCGGGGCCGTTGCGGCAGGAGGATCCACGCGCTCGACCGGCTCGTACTCCTCCACCATCTGCAGCAGCTGGAGCATCGTTTCGTTGTGCTGGTGCTCGTGGGCGAGGATCAGCTCGTAGACGAGCCCATCCCGCACGAGGCGGTCGCCGTCGGCAAGGTCGACCCCGTCGAGCACATCGAGCGTCCGCTCACGGACCTCGGCCATATACGAGCGCAGCTCGTCGCCGCGCAGGATCGGCAGCTCGTTGCGGGTCGCCCGCGGGTTCTCGATCGCGTCGTAGAAGCGCCCGAGCTCGCCGCGCATCGGCTCGCGCTCGCCGATCGTCTGCACGAGCCAGAGCTCCTCGAAGTTCGCGATGTGCCCGAGGTCCCAGGCCAGCGGGCTCAGGATCTCGCTGTAGACCGTGTTGAGCTGCTCGTCGGTGAGCGGCTCGACGAGCTGAAGCGTCCGCCGCCTCGCCTCCGCCAAGCGGTCCGCGATCGCGTACTTCGTGGTGAGGGCGGGAGTCGTCGCGATGATCGGAAGTTAGACGTTCGGGGACGCAGTTTCGTTACGGCTGGCTCCCCAATCCGTGGCAGATACGCTCCCGCGGGGATGAAGGTCGAGGGCGCAGGCGCGCTGATCAGCGGCGGAGCATCAGGCCTGGGTGAGGCGACCGCCCGGCGGCTCCACGGTGCGGGGGCGAGCGTGGTGATCGCCGACCTGAACGCCGACAAGGGGCGGGCGCTCGCCGGCGAACTCGGCGAGCGCGCATCGTTCGTCGAGGCGAACGTGCTCGAGGCGGACCAGGTCAAGGCAGGGGTGGACGCCGGTGCGGCGCTGGACGGCGGTCTCCGCATCTCGGTCTGCTGCGCCGGCATCGGCTGGGCCCAGCGGACTACCTCGAAGCAGGGACCGCACGACCTCGAGGTCTTCGGCAACGTCGTCAAGGTCAACCTGATCGGCAGCTTCAACGTCCTGCGCCTCGCGGCCACCGCGATGTCCGAGAACGAGCCCGGCGACGACGGCGAGCGCGGCGTCTGCGTCAACACCGCGTCAATCGCCGCGTTCGACGGCCAGATCGGCCAGGTCGCCTACGCAGCCTCGAAGGGTGGGATCGTGGGGATGACCCTGCCGGCGGCGCGGGACCTGGCCGGCCGCGGAATCCGGGTTGTCACGATCGCGCCAGGGCTGTTCGACACGCCGCTCCTGGCGGCGCTTCCCGAGGACGCGCGGGCGGCGCTCGGCGCCGGCGTCCCCTTTCCGCAGCGCCTCGGCGCGCCCGAGGAGTACGCGCAGCTCGCCCAGCAGATCGTCGAGAACCCGATGCTGAACGGCGAGACGATCCGCCTCGACGGCGCCCTGCGGATGCCGCCGAAGTAGCTAGCCGGCCTCGATTAGCTCAGGGCGCGCGGCGACCGCGTCCGTATCGCCCGAGCCGTTGCGGCCGCCCACGGCGACCAGCTCGTACTCGCCCTCCTTCAGGGTTGCGGTCGCCTGGCGGAACTTCCACGTCTCGTGTGGCCAGAGCGTGATGTTGCGGCCGTGGGCGTCGACGTACCAGCTCTTGCAGCTGCGCGACCAGACCGCGTCACGGAGCTCGTCCTGGAGCCACTCGTTGTAGCTCGCCTGGGCCTCCGCGCTCGGGGCGATCGCCATCCCGTCCGCGTCGCGAGCGCGCTCGATCGCCTGGAGCGCGAGCCTGAGCTGGCACTCGATCATGAAGACGACCGAGTTGTGGCCGAGGCCGGTGTTAGGACCGAGCAGGAAGAACAGGTTCGGGTAGCCGGCGATCATCGTGCCACGGTGTGCCTGGATCCCGCTGTCCGTCCACTCGTCGGCGAGGACGCGGCCGCCAAGGCCGCGGATCGCGACCGAGGTTCCCATCGCGCCGATGTCGAAGCCGGTGCCGAGGATGATCGCGTCGACCTCGCGCTCGATACCGCCGGCGACGACACCGGACTCGGTCATCTCGGTGATGGGGTCGGTGATCACGTCCGCGTTCGGCCGGTCGAGCGCCGGGTAGTAGGTGTTCGACATCAGGAGGCGCTTACAACCGAACTCGTAGCGGGGCGTGAGCTTCTCGCGCTTCACCGGGTCGGAGACCTGGCGCTCGAGATGCCGGAGGCTGACGCGCTCGAAGAACCGGCCGAACCGCTGCGACTGGACGGCCCGGAGGATCACGGTCTCGAGGAACCAGTAGATGCCCAGCCGGTAGGCGCGCTGGAGCGCGGGGAAGCGGCGGTAGATGCGGCGCTCGAAGCGCGGGATCGGCCGGTCGACCTTGGGCATGATCCACGGCGCCGTGCGCTGGTAGAGGTCGAGCTGCGCAACCTCTGGCGAGATCTCGGGGACGAACTGGATCGCGCTCGCGCCGGTGCCGACGGCGGCGACGCGCTTGCCCCGAAAGTCGTAGTCGTGATTCCACTGGGCGGAGTGGAAGACCTCGCCCTCGAAGCGCTCGATCCCCGGAAAGGCCGGCTTCGCCGGCACGTGCAGGCCGCCGATCCCCGAAACCACGAACCGTGCGGTCAGCTCCTTCTCGCCGTCGGGGCTCTCGACACGGCAGCGCCAGATCCCGGCCTCCTCGTCCCACGTGGCGCTGAGCGCGCGGGTGTGGAAGCGGACGTGGCGGCGAAGGTCGTACTTGTCGGCGCAGCGCTCGAGGTAGGCGCGGATCTCGTGCTGGGGCGCGTACATCTGCGTCCAGTCCGGGTTCGGCTCGAACGAGAACGAGTACATGTGGGAGGGCACGTCGCAGGCGCAACCGGGATACGTGTTCTCGCGCCAGGTGCCGGCGACCGAGTCGGCCTTCTCGAGCACGACGAAGTCCTCGATCCCGCGCTCCTTGAGCGTGGTCGCCATCCCCAGGCCGGAGAAGCCGGTGCCGACAATCAGGACCTCGTGGTCTGCCTGCGTGATGGCTCGCACCATCTTCCTTCCGAAGTTACAGTAGTGTAAGTTACAGCGTTGTAGCCTAGCACAGGCGGGAGGCTCCATGAGCGCATCTGTGACGAAGCCCACACGACTCACCGGCCCCCAACGCCGCGAGCAGATCCTCGACGTCACCAAGGCGATGGTCGGCGAGCGCGGCTTCCACGGCATCTCGATCGACGCAATCGCGCGCCGGGCCGAGATCACACGTCCCGTCGTCTACGGGCACTTCGACAACATGGCCGGCCTGCTCAAGGCCCTGGTCGAGCGCGAGGGCGCCCGTGCGGTCGGGCAGCTGATGGAGCTCCTTCCCCGGGCGGACGACTCAAAGCCGCCGGCCGAGATCCTGCTCGGCGGCCTGCGCGCATTCCTCGAGGCGGTCCGCGACGAGCCGGTCACCTGGCGGCTCGTCCTGATGCCGCCCGAGGGCACGCCCGAGATCTTGCGCGAGCGCGCCGTCGGGATCCGACGCGCGGTGACCGACCAGCTGGCCGCACTCGCGCCGCAGGTACTCGCGAACGCGGGCGGGCCTGAGCCGCCCGACCCTGAGCTCACCGCCCTGACGATGCAGGCGGTCGCCGAGGACGCGGCCCGTCTGCACCTCGACGACCCCGACACGTACCCGATCGAGCGCCTCCTCGTCCACGCCGAGTGGCTGCTCGACCGCCTCGGACTCGCCTGAGCGCCGGCCGGTCGCCTACCGGCGCACCCTCTCGCAGTCGCGCTTCAAGCGATCGGCCTTGGCGCCGCGCACGCGGTCGTTGCCGCCGCCGCAGCGCACGGACTCTCGGCGCTGGCCCTTCGAGTTGATGCGGTCGCCGCCGGCGCCGCCGCTGAAGCTGTCCTTCCCCTTGGCGCCCACGAGCCGGTCCTTGCCGCCGCCGCCGTTCAGCACGTCGGCGCCAGCGCTGCCGACGAGCACTTCGTCGGCGCCGGTTCCCGCGAACACCAGGCGCCCTCGGCCATCGCTCGAGCAGGTCACGCTGGCCGTCGTCCCCGCCGGGCAGGCACCGGGCTCTCCCGGAGGCTCCCCGACCACGCAAGGGGCGCCGTCCACAGTGGCCCGACTGGTGACCTGCTGCCCGCCGCGCGTGACCAGCAGCTCGAAGGCCCGGGCCTCATCGCAGGCCGCGCCCGTGACCTCGACCGTGTCGGTTTCGGGGCGGGGAGTCGAGCTTCCCGCGAGCAGCACGGAGTCGGCGCGAGCGGCGCTCCACGACAGGTACGCGTCACCGGGGGCGGCCGCGACGAAGCGGCCGGGTGTGGCGATGAAGTCGGTGAAGTCCGGGGCCCGAGCCAGGTTTCCGGCGGTGCGATCGCCGGCGCCCAGCGTCGCGGCGTTGAACTCCGAAGCCGTGTCGTACGCCGGGTTGGGGGCCGTGCCCACGCTGCGATAGATGCGGTTCGCCTCGCCCGGGACGGAGGTTCCGAACTCGTTCTCGGAGTAGACGAGGTCGGTCCGCGAGAAGTCCTGCTCGGCGATCTGGAAGGAGGAATTGTCGGCGATCACGTTGCCGCTCACCGCGCCGTCCGCGGCACGCCCGGTCCCACCCTCGAGCACGACCACGAGGCCACCGCCGAAGTTGGGATCGGGGTTGTCCGATCGGTTCGCGTAGAGGCGCGAATCGCTCATGTTCAGGGTGGGGCTACCCCCGCCGGTGACGTAGATCCCCGCCGCTGCCTCAGGAGTCGCGTTGGCGGCGATGGTCGCGTCGGTGATCGCCGCCGTCGAGATCCCCTGGCTGAGGACGATCCCGCCGCCCCGCCCGCCGGCGCCCTCGACGTCGTTGGCGTTCACGTGCGACGCTGAGAGGACGAGGTCAGTGTTGACGGCAATCACCCCTCCCCCGCGCGCGCTCTGGGTGACGTTCTCCGAGACCGTCGATTGCTCCAGGTCGAGGCGGGCCACGCCGCTTTGATCGCCGCTACAGCCGGCGCCCTCGCTGGAGAGGATGCCGCCGCCCTTGCCGGCCGCCACGTTGCCGACCACCGCGGTGCGCGTCAAGGTCACGGCCGGGCAACGGCCGTCGAGCACCGTCTGCGCTCCGATGCTCATGATCCCGCCACCACCGACGCCGGTGGGGTTGTGCGCGGTGTTACCGGCGATCACCGAGTCGGTGATGCTCAGGTGGGCGCGGAAGCTCGAGATCCCGCCGCCCGAGTCTGCGTCGTTGCCGCTGACGGTGCAGCCGGTCATCACCAGGCGCACGCGATCCTCGACATGGATCCCGCCACCCTGGTCGTCCTGGCCCCCGGAAGCCGGTCCGCTCGCGGTCATGTTGCCAGTGACCGCGCAGTCGCTCATCACGAGCCGGCGCTCTGTTTGCGACAGGTGGTTGATCGCGTGCACGGCGCCCCCCGCGAAGGTGGACGTGTTGCCCGACAGCGTGGTCCCACGCACGAAGACGTCGGCGTCGGCCACCTCGATACCCCCACCAGCACCGGCGGTCGATCGCACCCCCGCGCGGTTGTCGCGTATCGCGCCGCCGTTCAGGGTGATCGTCGCGCCGACGCTGCCGAAGATGCCGCCACCGCCGTCGCCCGCACGGTTCGCTTCGATCAGGCAGTCGGTGAACGTGGCGCTCGAGTCGCTGCCGACGAAGACGCCGCCGCCGATGCTGTTCGCGTCGAGCGCCTCGTTACCGGAGATGGCGCAGTCCTCGAACACCGCCGTGGGCGTTCCGCCGCCCGCGGGCGGCACGATCTGCACGCCACCACCCCGTCGGCCGCCGTACTCGGTGCCGGTGCCGCCGGTGATCGTGAGGCCGCGGACGGTCACGTTCCCGCCGATGATCCGCAGCGCCGACTCACCCTCGCCGCTGGCGTCCAGGACGGTCCGCGAGCGCCCGGCCGGGGCGGTGATGGTCACCGGTTGCGGGTTGACGCGAAGGTTCTCGCGATAGGTCCCGGGCGCGACCGAGATCGTGTCCCGCCCGGCGGCCGCGTCCGCGGCGTCGAGCGCAGCCTGCACGGTGGGAAGGTCGCCGGGCACGTTGAACGTGTCGGCCTGGGCAGGCGGGGCGCACGCGAGCGCCGCGACAAGCGCCGCACCTGGTCCCAGCAATCTTGAACGCCCCGACATACCTGAAACAAGGTATCGGCCGATCAAGCGAGACCTCGATCGTTAGTCGGTTCCCGGGTGTTCGGGGTCGCGGTAGACGTGCTTCTCCCACGGCGGTGAGACCGCGAACTTCGCGCGACTTCCCACGAGCGGTTCGATCGGAATCAGCCGGATCGCGCCGGCCGCCGTCCAACGTCCCGGACGGATCCATGGCGACGGGCGCCCGCGCGCGCCGGCGCCGACCCGGCCCGCGTGGCTGCCGCCGGAGATGAAGTAGCGCCCGGTCGACTCCGTCCAGCCGGCCTTCTCGGCTAGGCCGGAGTCCGAGAGCCAATCGCCCGAGTCGCCGTTGTAGCCGTGGTGCGAGCTCGCCCGCGCCTCGACGCCCCCGTCGGGATCGATCCGGATCTGAAACGACTCCCAGTCATCCGGATGGGCCCCCGCGTCACCGAGGACGGCCCGCGCGGTCGCGCTGCCGGGGTAATAGAGCCAGAATTGGAGGTAGATCCGACCGGCGCGATCGCCCGAGCAGTCGTAGTCGTCCCGGGCCGCAGCGTCCGCGTCGCGGCAGTCGACCACGTGCACGAACGCGGTCACCGCCTCGCCGGCGAGCGATTCGCGGACCCGCCCGCTCGCGGTGCCCTCGGCGCACGCATCCTCGCGGCACGTGCGGAAGTCGACCGGGACCGCGCGCATACCCTCCTCGTAGTCGAGGCTCGGAGCGTGCTCGGCGGCCAGCGCGGCGAGCTCGGGGCCGTAGGCCAGGGCGAGCGCGCCGGTCTCGCCCGCGCACCCGGAGCCGAGGCCGGCGGCGCACGCGATCCGTGCCGCCACCGCCCGCGCGAGGTCCGCGCCCGGCACCGGCAGTCCGGTCGCAAGGGCGGCCGTGAACGCCAGCGCCACCAGCAGCACGACCCCGATCCACTCCGGGCTCGCCTGCCCGCGTTCGCCGACCCGCTGCACGCGAGCAACAAGCCCGCGGCGTGTGGCGAATCACGCGCGCCGTGTGCGGGTACGGTTCACGCGTGTCCGACGATCCGACCATCCCTCGCAAGGAGGGGCGCGGCTGGAAGGCCTACGCGCTCGGCCTTGCGGGCCTCCTGCTGGCGATCCTGATCCTCCAGAACTCGCAGGAGGTGGAGGTGAAGTTCCTCTTCATCAACACCACGATCCCGCTGATCTTCGCCCTGATGATCGCGGGCGCGCTCGGGGCGCTGATCGGCTGGGCGACCCCGCGCGTGCGGCGCGGCGGGCCTGACTAGACCGAGCGCGAGCTCTTCCGAGAGGCGCGATCCCTACGCTGCGCTCCAGGAGAGCTGGTGCCGGGCGCCGGGACTTGGCGCAGTCGATCCTTCCGGTTCGTCCGGTTCATCGCGGTCGCAAACTGTCCGATCCATCGCATCTTCCGTAACCTCGCTCCGTTCGTTCCGGGCATCCAGCCCGAGGGCGTCCGACCGTAGACGCCCGAACCGCGACTGTCACCAGGGAAATCCCTAGTCGTCGTCACGTAGATTGGTGGGGTGCTGCTGGGCCGGGACGCCGAGCTGGCGGACATAGCCGATCTGCTCGACAACGCCAGGGAAGGCGACGGCGGGGCGCTGCTGATCGTCGGCGAGCCCGGGATCGGTAAGACCGCGCTGCTCACCGCCGCGCGCGAGCGGTCGGCGGGGATGCTCGCCATCCAGACGTCCGGCTTCGAGTCCGAGGCGGACCTGCCCTTCGCGGGCCTGGCGGGTCTTGCCGCGCCGCTCCTTGATCGACTCGATCAGCTGCCCGCGCCCCAGGAGCACGCTCTCGAGGTGGCCCTGGCGATGGCGCAACCGCGCACCGGAGGCGACCGCCTGGCCGCGTTTGCCGGGTTCGCGGGCCTGGTCGCGCTGAGCGCCGCGGAGCAACCGGTGCTGCTCACTATCGACGACGCCCAGTGGCTCGACACGCCCTCGGCGGAGTGCCTCGCGTATCTCGCGAGGCGGCTGGAGGGATCGTCGGTCGGCCTGATCGCCACGGCCCGCGAGGGAACCGGGCAAACGGTCCTGGGCGACGCCGTCGGCGGGCGACTGCAGCTCACCGGCCTCGATCGCGACAGCGCTCGCGCCGTGATCCGCGCGGCGGCCGGGGAGCTGGCGCTGGAGACCGAGGACGCCCTGCTCGACGCCGCCGTCGGGAACCCGCTCGCCCTGCGCGAGCTCCCCGGCTCGCTGAGCGAGAAGCAGCGTCGTGGCGAGGCGGGCGTCGAACCGGCGCTCGAGCCCGGCACGACGCTGTGGCGGGCGCTACAGGCCCGGATCACCGCGCTCGCGCCCGAGACGCAGACCGCTGCTCTGGTGGCCGCCACCTCGTTCGACGGCGCGACGGCCGCGATCAACGCGGCGTGCGACGAGCTGGGCGTAGGGGGCGACGGTCTCGAGCAATGCGAGCGGGCGGGCATCCTCACTCTGTCGCCCGACCGCGCAACCTTTACCCACCCGCTCCTCCGTGGGATCGCCCTCCAGGTGCCGCCCGCGTCCGAGCGGCGCAAGGCGCACGCGGCGCTGGCGCGCCACAGCGAACCCGACGCCGCGGCCTGGCATCTGGCGGCCGCCGCGATCGGCCCCGACCATGCCGTCGCCGACGCCCTCGAGCAGGCTGCCTACCGCGCCGCGAGCCGCGGCGCCCACGGGGCCGCCGCCGACGCGCTCGAACGGTCGGCGGCGGCGAGCAGCGATCCCGACGACCGCGCGCGGAGGCTGCACACCGCGGCGCTCGCCGCCGGGCTGGGCGGCGCCTACCCGAGGGCGGCGGCGATGCTGGAGCCGGTAGGAACGGTCGAGGATCCGGTGATGAGGGCGCGCATCCGCCACCTGCTGGCGATGCTGACCCTGGCGGGCGCCGTCCGCGATCCCGACGAGAACCGGGCGCTGCTGCTGGCTGGAGCGGCGGAGGTCGAATCGATCGACCGCGAGCTTGCGGCCACGATGCTCGCGGACGCCGGCGTCTCCGCGGTCGTCGCCGGCCGCTGCGACGCCGCATTCGAGGCAGCAGCTCGCGCCGCGGAAGTGCTCCCACGGAAGGCGACCGACCAGGTCCGCTGCCAGGTCCACTCGATTCACGGGATGGCCCTCATCATCCGCGGCCGACCACGGGAAGGCGACCGCGAGCTTGAGCTGGCGGCAAGCCTCCTCGAGACGGTCGACCCGGTCTCGCCCGGCGCCCAGTCGATCTCACTGGCCCTCCACGCGCGCCTTGCCACCGGGCGTGAGCGCGCTCTGCGCGACGGCGCCCTGGGGCTAGTCGTACGGGGACGGGAGGCGGGAACCGTCGGCATGCTGCCGTACTACCTGCTGATCGCAGCCGATTCCGCGTTTCGGCTCGGCGCCTGGGAACGCGCGGCGTTCGAGATCGACGAGGCCGTCGCGATCGCCGAGGATTCCGGTTCGCTGGGACCGCTCTCGTTCGCCCTCGCGGTGCGCGGGCGCCACCGCGCCGCGCGCGGGGACGAAGGCGGCGCCCGGGCCGATCTCGACCGAGCGGCGGCGATGGCCCGGGAGCGCAGCATCGGCGGAACGGCGATCTGGGCGCAGGGCGCGCTCGGTTTCCTCGAGCTCTCCGCCGGTCGCGTGCGAGCGGCGATCTCGGCGCTCGAGGACGCCAAGGACATGGCGGTCGAGGACGCGCTGGACGACGACCTCTTGATCCCCTGGGCGGCCGACCTGATCGAGGCCTACGCGCGGGCGGGGATGGAGGAGGAAGCGAGCGCCGCCGCCGACGGTTTGTCGGCGAGCGCCAAGGTCAACGGCACGGCGCTGGCGCTGGCGGTCGGCGAGCGCTGCCTCGGGCTGGCCCACTCGGACGGCGAGCGATTCGAGGCGGCGCTGGAACTGCACGCGCGGGCCTCGCAGCCATTCGAGCACGGTCGCACCCGGCTCGCGTACGGGTTGTGGCTGCACCGCTCGCGCCGCCGGTTGGAGGCCCGGGAACACCTCGGCGCCGCTCTCGAGATCTTCGACCGGCTCGGGGCGCGGCACTGGGCGGAGCTGGCACGCGCCGAGCTGCGCGCCGCCGGCGCCGCGGCGCGCGAATCGGACCTCGATCGGGACGACCTGACCCCGCAGGAGGTGCGAATCGCCGGCGCCGTCGCCTCCGGGGCCACCAACAAGGAGGTCGCCGCCGAGCTCTTCCTGAGCCCCAAGACCATCGAGTTCCACCTGAGCAGCATCTACCGGAAGCTCGGAATCCGCTCGCGAACGGAGCTCGCCGGGCTCGTGTCCCAGGAGGCCGGAACTTGGGATTTCCCGGGTGACAGGCCCGCCTGGCGCGCGTAGCGTCCCGCCGGCAACCGAACCAGGGAGGAACCAGTCCTCAGACCTGGCCGACGCCGAGCGTTCCGTAGGATCGGCGACTCGGGCCCGCGTTGCAGAGAGCGTCGCTCGAGTCGCTGCGCCGCGCCCTGCACTGACCGGCTACAGGTTCCCGATCTCGCCCGCGATATCCGAC
Organism: uncultured bacterium; assembly: GCA_963753385.1. Lineage (GTDB taxonomy): Bacteria > Actinomycetota > Thermoleophilia > Solirubrobacterales > 70-9 > JALZKA01. Next base: position 120,124 of record CAVWCC010000008.1, on the reverse strand, counting down.
GCCACCCGCTTGGCGTCGCCGAAGAGCATGTCCGTGTTCTCGAGGTAGAACAGGTCGTTGTCGATGCCGGCGAACCCGGGGCTCATCGAGCGCTTGATGACGATCACCTGGCGCGCCTCGTTGACCTCGATGATCGGCATGCCCGCGATCGGCGAGTTCGGGTCGGTCTTCGCCGCCGGGTTGGTGACGTCGTTCGCGCCAATCACGACGGCGACGTCGGTGCGCGGCATCTCCGGGTTGATCTCGTCCATCTCGCGCAGCTTCTCGTACGGCACGTCGGCCTCGGCGAGCAGCACGTTCATGTGCCCCGGCATCCGGCCGGCGACGGGGTGGATCGCGTAGTTCACCTCGACGCCGCGGTTCTCGAGCTCGTTCGCCATCTCCTTGACGGCGTGCTGCGCCTGGGCGACCGCGAGGCCGTAGCCGGGCACGATCACGACGGAGTCGGCGTAGGCGAGCTTGATCGCGGCGTCCTGGGCGCCGATCGAGGTGTGCGGGCGCTCCTCGCCCGTCCCGGCGCCCGCGACGGGGACGCCGCCGAAGCCGGCGAACAGGATGTTCGCGACCGAGCGGTTCATGGCGGTCGCCATCTCCATGGTGAGAATCGTTCCCGAGGAGCCGACGAGCGTTCCGGCCACGATCAGGGCGACGTTGTCGAGGGCGAAGCCCGCGGCCGCCGCGGAGAGGCCGGTGAACGCGTTCAGGAGCGAGATCACGACCGGCATGTCGGCGCCGCCGATCGGCAGGACGACGAGGTTTCCGAGGAGGGCCGACCCGACCAGCACGGCGATGAACAGGCCCTCCGACGGGTCATCGGACGAGGCGAGGATCACGCAGGCGGCAACCAACCCGATCAGCAGCAGGGCGTTGATCACCTGCTGGCCCGGCACCGCCAGCGGCCTGGTGGGGATCAGGTCCTGCAGTTTCGCGAAGGCGATGTTCGATCCCCAGAACGAGACCGAGCCGATGACCGCGGCAAACAGGACGGGGACGAACTCGTCGAGCGGAAAGTCGACCGGGGCATGGCGGAACTCGGACCACGCGATCAAGGCGACCGCGCCGCCTCCGACACCGTTGTACAGCGCGACCATCTGGGGCATCTCGGTCATCTGCACGCGCAGTGATGCGATCACCCCGACCGCGCCGCCCACGGCCAGGCCGGCGATGATCACGCCCCAGTTGCCGATCCCGTCGAGCAGCAGCGTGGTGACGACGGCGATCGCCATTCCGCCCGCGGCGATCAGGTTCCCGGTCTTCGCCGTCGTCGGGTGCGTGCCCTGCATCAGCCCGAGGATGAACAGGGAGAACGAGACGATGTAGAGGATCGTCGAGAGGTCGCCCCCGGGCTCGAGCACGGCCGTTATCACTCGCCGTCGTCCTTCTTGGGCTTGCGCACGAACATGCCCAGCATCCGGTCCGTGACCAGGAAGCCGCCGACGATGTTGATCGTGCCGAACGCGATCGCGATGAACGCGATCGTCAGCTCGAGCGCGCCGTCGGCGAAGCCGGCGACGATCAGGCCGCCGAGCATCACGATCCCGTGGATCGCGTTCGTCTGGCTCATCAGCGGGGTGTGCAGCGTGGTCGGGACCTTCGAGATCACGGCGAAGCCGACGAACGCGGCGAGGACGAAGATGGTCAGCTCGGTGACGAGGTCCATCAGGCGGCTTCCTTCGCGCGCTCGTTCACGATCTCGCCCGCGTGAGTGACGCAGGCGCCGGCGATCACCTCATCGTCGAAGTCCAGGTTCAGCGTGCCGTCGTCTGAGACGAGCAGCCCGAGCAGGTTCTCGACGTTCTTGGCATAGAGCTGGGACGCGTGGGCGGCCATGTCGCTCGGCAGGTTCGCCGGCGCGATCACCTTCACGCCGTTCTCTGAGACGACGGTGGCCCGCGGCTCGGTGAGCTCGCAGTTGCCGCCCGAGTCGCCGGCGAGGTCGACGATCACTGACCCGGGCGCCATGTTCGCGACCGCCTGCCTCGTCAGCAGGATCGGCGCCGGGCGCCCTGGAATCAGCGCCGTGGTGATGATCACGTCCTGCTTGGCGGCGTTCTCGGCCAGCGCTTCGCGCACCTGCTCGTTCTCCTCCTCGGTGAGCGGGCGGGCATAGCCGCCCTCGTCCTCCGCGTCGGGGATGAAGTCGAGCTCCAGCGGGCGCCCGCCGAGCGAGGCGATCTGCTCCCAGGCCGCGCGGCGGATGTCGAAGCCGGAGACGACCGCGCCGAGCCGCTTGGCGGTCGCGATCGCCTGGAGCCCCGCGACGCCGGCGCCGAGGACCATGACCTTGGCCGGCGCCACCGTCCCTGCGGCGGTGGTCATCATCGGGAAGAAGCGGCCCGCTTCGCGCGCGGCGAGCAGCGTCGCGGCGTAACCCGCCACGTTCGCCTGGGACGAGAGGGCATCCATCGCCTGGGCCCGGGTGATCCGCGGGATCGCCTCCATCGCGAAGCTGGTGATGCCCCCGGCGGCGAGCGTGCGGTTCGTCTCGCCGGAGGTGAGCGGCGCGAGATGGCCGATCAGGACCTGGCCCGACTTCAGCCGGCCGATCTCCTCGGAGGTGGGCACCGCGACGTGGACGACGACCTCGGCGCCCCAGGGATCGCCGATCTCGGCCCCGGCCTCGGTGTACTCGGAGTCGGGATGCCCGGCGCCCTCGCCGGCGCCCGACTCGACCACGACGTCGAGCCCCTTCCCGGTCAGGGACCCGACCACGTCAGGGATCAGGGCGACGCGGCGCTCGCCGTCAGCCGACTCTTTGGGGACACCGATTCTCAAGTGGGAGGTCCTCTCGCGCCCGCAGTTCCGGTCACGAGCGCCGCGGGAGACTATCCAAACCGACCAGCACCGAATCGGTGACGAATGTCACGTCCGCCGGGCCCCCGGGTGGTACGGTCGCCGAAGCCGTGGCACTTTCGCCACCAGGCATACACACGATGCGGGGAGGAGTTTTCGTGAGAGGTAAGGCAGTTCTCGCGGTTGCGGCGCTGGCGACCGCCGGCGTGCTGGTAATGACGGGCGCGGCCGGAGCGGGCAGCGGCGCCGAGACCACGGTCACGATCAAGGCGCCGGGCGGTGAGGTCTACGGCAAGGTGAAGAGTCCCAAACCGGAGAGGTGCGCCGCCGACCGCAAGGTGACGGGCTGGCGCGTGAAGGGCGGCTCGCCGGGCGGCGGCGACGACATCAAGTTCGGGTCCGACAACGCCCAGGCCAACGACGACGGGTACGAGTGGAACCTCGGTAACCCGGGCGTGAGCGGCAAGAAGATCTACGCGAAGGTCAACAAGATCGCGGGCTGCCAGGGCGACCGCAGCAAGGTGATCACCGCGGGCTGACCGATCCGCAGCGCTTCGAGGCCGGTCTAGATGACGCGGGAGATCCCGCACTCGGCGACGCCGGCCTCGAGCGCCTCCAGCCCGAATGCCTCTACGGGCCCGAGCGCCCCGGCGCCCTGTGAGTGCCCGGCGGCGATCTGCTCGGCCGCCCAGGCGAGGCTCTCGCCGGTGAACGTGTAGCCGTTCACGCCCTCGGTGCGGACGGTGGCGAGCACGTCGCCCGCGGCGCCCAGGGCCTCGGCAACGAAGCGCGAGCCGGTGGCGGCCCGCGCCTCGGCGTCGGGCCCGCCGGTGGATGTCTTGACGAACCGGGCGGCAGCAGCGTTCATCGCCGTGGTCACGCCGGGGATCTTCGCGGCGCCCGCCCCGAACAGCGCGAACGCCTGCATCGGCCGGCTCGCGCCGCCGAACCAGCCGAGGTAGACCTCGACGTCGCGCACGCTCGGGAACGCCCGGGGGAGCGAGAACGCCTCCGAGGTTCCGACCGAGATCCCCTGCTTCTGCCCGCCGTTGAAGTCGAACGTGTGGACCTTACGAGCACCGCGCTCGGTGACGATCCGCCCGTCGCGGAAGTGGAAGCTGGGCTCGATCAGGGCGCCGACCGCAGATGCGCGCGTCCCGCCGCTCATCCCGCCGAGCCCGCCGCCCTTCGTGAAGTAGCCGATCCGGACGGCTGTGGCGGCCTCGCCGGCATCGCGGAGCGCGAGGGCCCCGGTCAGGTTGCCCGGCATCCAGTCGTAGCCCAGGGCCGTCAGGAGCAGCGAGCCGGCGCGTTCGGCGGGAACGTCTGCCTGCTCGAACACCTTGCGGACGAACGGCGGCTCGCCGGTCGAGTCCACGTAGTGGGCGCCGGCGTCGATCGCGGCATCGAGCGCCGCATCGCCCCAGCGGGCGAACGGCCCGACCGTGCTGACGAGGACGTCGCCGCGCTCGACCAGCGCCCTGACGCTGGCCGGATCGGCCACGTCGCAGGCGGCGCTCGACTCGAGCCCGCCCAGTTCGGCGGCGAGCGCCTCGACCGCCTCGCGGCGGCGGCCGGCAAGGACCGGACGCATGCCGCGCTTGGCCATCGCGCGCGCGGTCAGCTCGCCCGTGTAGCCCGTCGCCCCGAACAGAACGACGCGGCCGGTGGGTGGGTTCTGCTCGGTCACCCTATGCAGGGGCCGGTGCCCCGACCAGCGCCGCAAGCCGCTCGATCGTGTGCAGGCGCTGAGTCTTGTCGAGCTGTACGGGCGAGCAGATCAGGCGGTCGACGCCGATCTTGCCGAAGCTGTCCAAGCGCTCGGCAACCTCGGCCTCGCTGCCGATCAATGAGGTCGCGTTCACCAGCTCGTCGGGGATCGCGTTGTAGGCGTCCTCGCGATTGCCGTCCAGGTAGAGCGACTGGACCTCGTCCGCGACCTCGCCGAACCCGAAGCGGTGCGTGAGATCGACGTAGAAGTTGGTCTCGCGGCTGCCCATGCCGCCCAGGTAGAGCAGCAACCCCGCGCGGACGACGGCGCGCGCCGAGTCGAGATCGCCGTCGATGGCGACCTGGATCGAGGGCGAGACCTCGAGGTCCTCGCGGCTGCGCCCGCCCTTCGCGAAGCCCGCCTCCAGATGCTCGCCCCAGGTCTCGTCGAACGCATCGGGCGAGAAGAAGATCGGGATCCAGCCGTCGCAGATCTCGGCCGCCATCTCGACCGACTTGCGGCCGATCGCGCCGACATAGACCGGGATCTCGTTGCGGATCGGGTGGAAGTTGAGCTTCAGTGCCTTGGCCTGTCCCGAGCTCCCGTCCACCATCGGCAGCTGGTAGTGCTCGCCGCTGTGCTCGAGCCGCCCCTCGCGAGCGATGATCTTGCGAACGACCTCGATGTACTCCCGGGTCCGGCCCCACGGCTTCGCGTAGTCCACCCCGTACCAGCCCTCCGAGACCTGGGGGCCGGAGGGCCCGAAGCCGAACATGAAGCGTCCGCCGGAGAGGGCGTCGATCGTCGCGCCCGCCATCGCCGCCGCGGCGGGAGGGCGCGCGGGAACCTGCATGATCGCCGCGCCGAGCTTGATCGTCGACGTCTGCGGCGCGAGCCAGGCCAGGATCGAGACCACGTCCGAGCCGTAGGACTCCGCCGCCCAGACCGAGTCGAATCCAGCCGCCTCGGCCGCCTGGACGATCTCGACGGCCTCGTCGCCCTGGGGACCGATCCCCCAGTACCCGAGGTTGAGGCCAAGCTTCGGGCTCATCGGCGGGAGAGCCTATTCGTCCGTGGGGGTGATCGGCACCACGGTGCCCGCGTCACCCATGGCGACCCAGACGGCGTCGTTGCCGGCGGCGATGCCCTCGGGTTCGCCCGGGATATCGCCCAGCTCGACCTCGGAAGCGTCATCGGACCCAGGCTCGATCCGGGCGACCTTGCCCTCCGCGCAGCTCACCCAGATCGCGCCGAACCCGGCCGCGATGTCGCGGGGCTGGCCGCAGACGTTCCGGACCTTCGTCTCCCTGAACGGGTCCGACGCGGCTATCCGGCTGACCGAGCCCTCATCGGTGTTGGTGACCCACGCGGCACCGAAGGCGACGACGACGGCCTTGGGGCGCTGGCCCACCGGGACGGTTTCAACAACCCGGCCGTCAAAGACGTCCTCCTGAGTCACTCTGTCGATCACCGACACGTTGTCGCTCCGGCGGTTGACGACGAACACCAGGTCGGAATTGCCGGGATCAACATCGACCCCGTACGGCTCGGTTCCCACCGGGATCACGGCGCCGACCTCGCCACTGCTCGGCTCGATCCTCGTCACTGTTCCCCTCGCGTCCGTAACCCACGCGGCCTGATCCGCGACCGCAACGTCCTGAGGCGTCTCCGGCAGGGTGATCTCCGCGGCTTCCGCGTTCCTGACGAGGCTGCCGTCGGCGAAGTCGAACCGCCACACCGTTCCGTCGCCGGCGTTCGTCACCCACACGATCGGCTCGCCGGCGAACACCGACTCGGGCTCTTCGCCGACCTCGACTGGGTCGAGCGGTTCCTGCGCCTCCTCATCGATGATGGCGAGCTCGTTCCCGTCTCGGTCGGCGACCAGCACCAGGCCCTCCTTCGCGGCGACGCCGAGTGTGAACACCCCGGCATCAACCGGTTCCCCGACGACGGGTGCGCCACCGGTCTGGCCGCCGTCGCCGGAGGCGTCGTCATTCGCGGGGTCGTCGCCGCCCGCGAGCAGGGCCACGGTGCCGACGACCAGAGCGACGACGGCAAGCCCGGCGAGTGCGCCCAACGCGCGCCGCCGGCCGTCCGTCCGTTCGACGCGGGTCGGAGCCGTGCGTTCGCGGGGAATCTCCTCGGTCGGTTCCAGCACGGCGGCGGGCATCTTGGGCTCGACCGGCGCCTCGCCGACAGCCGCCTCGAGCGCGCGGGAGAACTCGCCGGCGGATGGATAGCGCTCGTCCGGCTTCTTCGCCATCGCCCGCTGGAGGACGGCGTCGATCGTAGGTGGCAGCCCTGGCACTCGATCCGACGCGCGCGGCGGCGGGTCGTTCAGGTGGGCGTAGAGCTTCGCGACGTCGCCCTCGACTCGGCCGAACGGCGGCTGGCCGGTGATCGTCGCGAACGCGACCCCGCCGAGCGCGTAGACGTCGGTGCGGGCGTCGAGCTCGCCGCCGCGAATCTGCTCCGGCGCCATGTACTCGAGGGTGCCGATGAAGGCTCCGGAGGCGGTCAGCTCGGTGGCCCCGCTCATCCGCTTGGTGAGGCCGAAGTCGGTGAGGTAGACGTGTTCCTCCTCCTCCCGGTCCTCGATCAGGACGTTGCCGGGCTTCACGTCGCGATGCACCAGGCCGCGCTCGTGCGCGGCGTCGAGCGCCTGGGCGACCTGCCCGATGATCGCCGCCGCGCGGGCGGGCTCGATCCGGCGCTGGGCGGAGATCAGCGCCCGGAGGTCGGAGCCCTCGATGTAGTCCATCGTCACGAACAGGACGCCGTCCTCCTCGCCGGCGTGGCGGACCTGGACGACGTTCGGGTGGCGGATCGACACCGCGGTGCGGGACTCGCGGACGAACCGCTCGCGGAACCTGGGGTCGCCGGCCAGCTCGGCGGCAATCACCTTCAGCGCGACCACGTGGTCGAGCGCCAGGTGGGTCGCCCGGTAGACGACTCCCATCCCTCCCCGACCGGCGATCCCGTCGATGCGATGGCCGGCGAAGACGGTGCCTTCGGGAAGCTCCGCCATGCGGCATTTATAGACCTGAACGTCCCTGAAGGCCGCTCATAGGACGCACTCCGGGACGTTCACGGTCATTGGAACGCGAAACGACCGCCCGTGGGCGGCCGCTTCGCACGCGTCGTACGTCGTGCTGCGCGCTACTGGATGTAGCCGCTCGCGCGCAGGTAGTCCTCGGCGACGGCGGCGGGGTCCTCGCGGTCGAGCGAGACGCGGGCGTTCAGCTCCTGCATGACCTCGAGCGTCAGGTTGCCCTGGACCTGCTCGATGGTCGCGCCGAAGTCCTCGCCGGCTTCGTCCACCGCATCCTGGCTCGCGGTCACGATGACGTTTCCGGACGGCAGCAGCTGCTGGTCGTCCTCGAGGATCGTGTACGTGTCCGGGTCGGTGAACAGCTGGCCGTCGGTCGTGAACAGGATCGAGAGGTCGGCGTCGCCGTTGTCGAGCACGTCGTAGCGCAGCTCAGGATCGACGGACTTGAAGTCCTTGAACCCGAGGCCGTAGTTCTGCTTCGAGCCCGAGCAGGCAGTCGATCCGCTGGCGGCACTCGGTCGTCCCGTAGAGGACGAGGTCCTGCGAGACGCCGTCGAGGTCGGAGATCGTCGCGACGCCCAGCTCGTCGGCGGTCTCGGTCAGGAGCCCGACGGCGTTGGCGCTGGTGAACGGCGTCGGCGGGAACGCGGTGAGGCCGTCCGCCTGGAGCTCGGCGTTCGCCAGCTCGTACGCCTCGGTCGGGTCGCCCGGGACCTCCTCGGGAGCGACCTCGTAGAGGCTGGTGAGGGTGGTCGACGTGTACTCGGGGTAGGCGTCGACCTCGCCCTCCTCGAGCGCCTTCTTCGCGATCACCTCGGAGCCGAGGTTGAGCTCGGTGCTCACCGTGTAGCCCGCGGCCTCGAGCGCCTGGGCGTAGATCTCGCCGAGGATGAACTGCTCGTCGAAGTTCTTCGAGCCGATCGTGAGCTCGACGCCTTCGTTGTCCGGGTTGGACTCGATGAGCGCGGTCTCCCCGCCGGTCGTGTCGTCACCGCCGTCATCGTCGTCGTCATCGCCGCAGGCCGCGACGCCGATCGCAAGCACCATCGCGGCCAGCAGGGCGAACAACCCGCGAAGCCGGAGATCGAAGCTCATTCGAATCCACTCCCTCTCGTTGCCAAAAAAAAATGCCCGTAGCGGACGGGCTACCGAAAGCCTAAAGCGTTCGGGCGGTCGCCCGCGCGAGTTTGACGCCCTTGGGGGTCACAGCCCACTGGACGCCGGCCAGCCCCAGCTCGACCAGGATGGCCAGAAGCGCGACCAGAATGGCGCCCGCCAGCGGGCCTGTGGTGTCCCCGTAGACGTTCGGCGAAAGAATGAACGTGCCGAGGGTGTCCACGCTGGCGAGCGGGGCGATGGTGGCGGTCGCGATGACGTTGACGGCGCTCGTCCTGATCCCGGTCATGATCGTGGGAGCGGCGAGCGGCATCTCGACGCGTAGCGCGATCGCGGCCTCGCCCATGCCCATCCCCCGCGCGGCCTCGACCGCCGTCTGGTCGACCTGGCGGATGCCGACGAACGTGTTGGTGAGGATCGGCGGGACTGCCAGGATCGTGAGGGCGATCGCCACGTTCAGGAAGCCGGTGCCGACGAACGCCACCATGATCGCGATCAGCACCAGCTCGGGAAGCGCGCGTCCTGCGTTCCCGGCTGCGACCGCGAACCCCTCCCCCTGGCCCCGATGGCCGAGCATGACGCCGAGCGGGATCGCCAGGAGCAGGGCTGGCTGCCAGCGCGGCGGCGCTCAGCTCGATGTGCGTGACGGTGAAATCCCAGACCTCGGAGGGGCCGCCCACCTCCCCGCCGGCGAGTGGCGACTCGACCCCGTTGAAGATCAGCTCGAGCGCGTCGCCCACGGGACCCAGGAACGCGGGCGAGAGCTCGATCATCCGGTGCTCCAAACCTCGCGCCGGCGAAAGACGGATCCGCGGCCGGTGGCCGTAGCGTCCCGGCGCTGCCAGCGCGTCAGCCGCCGCTGGGCGAGCAGCAACAAGAGGTCGAAGACGACGGCCATGCCGATCGCGAGCACCGCCACGACCAGAACGTTGGTCTTGAATGTCAGGTTCGAGCCGACGAGCTGCTCGCCCAGCCCACCCCCTCCCGCGAAGACCGCGAGCGTGGCGATCGCGACCGTGGAGACCGTCGCGATCCGCAGGCCCGCCACGATCTCGGGGACGGACAGCGGCAGCTCGACCCGCCAGAGCAGCTGCCGATCGGTCATGCCCATGCCCCTGCCGGCGTCCTTCGCCTCCGGAGGGACGTTCGCGAGCCCCGCGACGATGTTGCGGTAGATGATCTGGAGGTTGTAGGCGGTCAGCGCGATCAGGGCGGTATCGGTCCCGCGGCCCGTGATCGGCAGCAACAGGAAGAAGAACGCGACGCTCGGGATCGTGTAGAGGATCCCCGTGGCCCCGATGAACGGCGGCACCAACCAGCGACGCCGGTGCGAGAGCAGCGACATCCCGAACGCGATCGCGAAACCGAGCGCGACCGAAACCAGAACGAGGAAGAGATGCTCGAGCGTGGGCGTCACGTAGCGGTCGCCGAAGTTGTCCACGACCCAGCCGAAGCAGAACGCCCCGTTGTCGGCGATGCAGTCCGAATCGGAGCGGTCGCGGAAGAAGCTCTCGTCGAGCTGGGCGAGCGGGAGCGCGGCCAGATTCACGACGCGAGCGGCCGCTCGGCCGCGGAGTGCTCGTCGGTGAGCGCCTCGTCCGACGTCAGGAACTCGGACACGATCTCGACCGAGAGCACGCCTGCGATCCGGCCTCGGCCGTCAACCACGGGCGCGTACTGGCTCTCAGCCTGGAGCAGATCCGAAAGGGCGTCGCGCATTACGTCGGAGACATCGAGGACCGGATTGGGCGAGCTGTCGGCCACGGCGGGAACGACATCGCCGGTCAGGTCCCGGTCCGAGAGCCAGCCGAGAGGACGCCGCTCGGAGTCGACCAGCAGCGCGTGGGGCACCTCAGCGCCCTCGAGCTTGGCGCGCACCTCGGCGCTCGCCTGTCCGACGAACGCCAGCGGCGCCTCCCAGAGGTTGATGTCGCCGACCCGCAGCAGCGAGAGCCGCTTCAGGGCCCGGTCGGCGCCGACGAAGTCCTCGACGAATCCGTCTGCCGGCGCCATCAGGAGCTCCGCGGGCGTGGCGAACTGTGCGAGATGACCTCCCACTCGCATGATCGCGATCCGATCGCCCATCTTGATCGCCTCGTCGATGTCATGAGTGACGAACAGGATCGTCTTGTGGACCTCGGCCTGGAGCCGCAGGAACTCGTTCTGGAGCCGCTCGCGGTTGATCGGGTCCACCGCTCCGAAGGGCTCGTCCATCAGCATCACGGCCGGGTCCGCCGCCAGCGCCCGCGCAACCCCGACACGCTGCTGCTGGCCGCCAGATAGCTGTGAGGGGAACCGATCGCGAAGCTCTGGGTCGAGCCCGATCAGCTCGACCAGCTCGTCCACCCGCGCCGCCGTCCGCTCCCGATCCCAGCCCAGCATGCGCGGCACCGTCGCGATGTTGTCGCCGATCGTCCGGTGCGGGAACAGGCCGATCTGCTGGATCACATAGCCGATCTCGCGCCGCAGCTCGGCGGGCTCGCGCTCCTTGACCGACCGGTCCCCGACCAGGATGTCGCCCGCGGTGATCTCGACCATGCGGTTCGCCATCCGCATCGCCGTCGTCTTCCCGCATCCCGACGGCCCGACCAGGACGCAGATCTCGCCGGCCGGAACCTCCAGCGTCAGCGCGTCGACGGCGGGTGAGTCTGCCCCTGGGTAGACCTTCGTCGCGTCCAGGTAGGAGACCGAGAGCGCCTCGGCCCCGGCTTGCTGGCTGGTCTCAACCACCAATACGGGCGATCGTATACCCGCCGCAACCTCGCCCTATCCCGCCGCTGCTATCAATGGCCTCACTTATGGAGGCCGCCCACCCCAGGGGACTCTCGAGCGCCGAGGCGGCCCGCCGCCTCGTAAAGCTCGGCGAGCCCGAGCCGCCGAACAGCCGCTCTGTGGCCTCGATCGTCGCCGCGAACACGCTGACCCTGTTCAACGCGATCATCGGCGTCTTCTTCATCCTGATCCTGTCGCTGGGTCTCTGGGCGGACGCGATCTTCGGCGTCATCGCGATCGTCAACTCCTACATCGGGATCCGCCAGGAGCTGAAGGCGAAGGAGACCCTCGACCAGCTCGCGCTGCTCGTCGCGCCGCACGCCCAGGTCATCCGCGATGGCGCGCCGCTCAGCCTGCGCGCCGACGAGGTGGTGCCGGGCGACGTGATCCGCGTCGAGCCCGGCGACCAGCTCGTCGCCGACGGCGAGGTGATCGAGTCGCGCGGGCTCACGATGGACGAATCGGTGTTGACCGGCGAGTCCGACGGGATCCGCAAGCAGACGCGCGATCGCCTCCTCTCGGGCTCGTTCGCCCTGAACGGCTCGGGCTATTACGAAGCCGACGCCGTCCGCGAGGACAGCTACGCCGAGAAGGTCGCCGGGGAGGCGCGTACCTTCCGCCACCCGCCCTCGCCCCTACAAGAGGAGGTGAACCGGGTCATCTGGGCAACGACGATCGTCCTGGTGCCGCTTGGGGTCCTGGTCCTGGTTGCCCTCGCCGCCCGCGACACACCGTTCCAGGAGGCCGCTCAGACCGCCACCGCCGGGCTCGTCACGCTGATCCCTGAGGGCCTGGTTCTGCTGATGAGCGTGACGTTCGCGATCGCGGCCGTCCGCCTCGCCCGACAGAACACCCTGGTCCAGCAGATAGCGGCGACCGAGGCCCTGGCCGCCGTCGACACGATCTGCGTCGACAAGACCGGCACGCTCACCGACGGCGAGCTCGAGCTGGTCACGGTCGCGCCGGCCGACGGCGGCCAAGCGGCGGCGTCGGAGCGCGCCCTCGCCCGTTTCGCGAACTCGGCGGGCGAGCGAAACCGGACCCTCCAGGTGATCGCGGACCGCTACCGCGCGGCGCCCGAGCCGGTCGCCGCCGAGGTGCCGTTCTCCTCCGCCTGGAAGTGGAGCGGGGTGACGCTGAACGGGAGTGGCGAGCGCAAAAGCTACGTGATGGGCGCCCCCGACATCCTCGTGGGCGCCGGCGCGCTGCAGCTCACGCCCGAGCTGCAGGCGACCCTCGAGGAGCACACCTCCGCCGGCCGCCGGGTGGTCGCGTTCGGCGAGGCCGCCGGCGGGCTGCCCTCGGACCCCTCCAGCCAGCCACCGCCACGGCTGATCCCGCGCGCGCTCGTGGTCCTCGAGGAACGGCTTCGCGACGACGCCGCGGAGACGATCGAGTTCATGCGCGAGCAGCAGGTTGACCTGAAGCTGATCTCGGGCGACGCGCGCTCCACGGTGACCGCCGTCGCCTACGCGATCGGCGTCGACCGCGACGCCGGCGTGATCGAGGGCCCGCAGCTGCCCGACGACCGCCAGGGCCTCGGCCGGGCCGCCGAGGAGAACACGATCTTCTGCCGGATCACGCCGGACCAAAAGAAGGCGCTGGTCTCGGCGCTCTCAGACCGCGGGCGCTTCACCGCGATGATCGGCGACGGCGTGAACGACGTGCCCGCGCTGAAGCAGGCGCGGATGGCGGTCGCGATGGGATCCGGGAGCCAGATCACGAAGGGCGTCGCGGACATCGTCCTGCTGAAGGACCAGTTCTCGATGCTCCCCAGGGCGGTTGGGGAGGGCCGGCGGATCGCGCGCAACATCCACCGGCTCGGGCGCCTCTACCTGACGAAGTCGGTCTACGCGGCCGTCCTGATCGCCCTGACCTCGGTCCTCGGCCTGACCTTCCCGTTCCTGCCGAGGCATCTGACGGTCGCCGCTCTGATCACGATCGGGATCCCGTCGTTCGTCCTGGCGCTCGCGCCGAGCGAGGGGCCGCTCTACCGCGGCCGGCTGCTGCGTGCACTGGCAGCTTTCGCCGTCCCGGCGGGCGTCGGCATCGCCGTCGGCTCGATGCTCTCGTTCTTCTTCGTCGACACCGTCGGCGGCGGCACTATCGAGGACGGCCGGACCGCGGCGACCACGACCCTGATCGTGCTTGGCCTCTGCTTCATCCTCCTGCTCGAGCGCGGGCCGGGGCGCGAGCACATCACGATCCAGAGCTACATGCTCGCGATGATCGCCGGGCTCGGAGCGCTCTACGCGGCGATTCTCGCGATCGAGCCGGTCCGCACCTTTTTCGAGCTCGAAATCCTGACCGCGGGGAACTGGTTCCTCGCACTGCTGTCGGTCGCGCTCGGCCTGCTCGTGGCGGCGGCGGGCTGGCGGCTGCCCTACATCCAGGAGCTCGAGGCGCCCGAGGGCGAGGCGCAGCCCGACGACGGCGTCCCCGCACCGACCCATACTCCGCGGACCGAGGACTTCGCCCAGGTGAGGGAGCAATGACCGCCGAGGCCGACATCAGGCGCACCAAGATCGTCTGCACGATCGGTCCCGCGACGCGGACGGTCGAGCGGATGCGCGAGCTGATCGAGGCCGGCGCCGACGTCTTCCGGCTGAACTTCTCGCACGGCACCGCCGACGAGCACGCCGAGAACGTCGCGATGACGCGCGAGGCCGCCAAGCTCTGCGAGAAGGAGATCGGGATCCTCGGCGACCTGCCCGGCCCGAAGCTCCGCCTCGGCGACGTCGAGGGCGGCCTGATCGAGCTCCCGACCGACGGCGAGGTCGAGCTGACGACGAAGGACGTCGTTGGCGACCCAGAGCGCCTGCCGGTCTCGTGGGACGGTCTGCCCGGGGCGGTGCGGGAGGGCGGCGAGGTGTATCTGGCCGACGGTCGCATCCGGCTTCGCGTCGAGAGCAAGGACGCCGAGTGCGCCCGCTGCCGGGTCGAGGTGGGCGGCCAGGTGGCGTCGCACCAGGGCCTGAACCTCCCGGGCGCCGACGTGACGCTCCCGTCGGCAGGCCGCGACGACCTCGCATGGGTCGACTTCGCCGTCGAGCATGGGATCGACCTGCTCGCGGTCTCGTTCGTGCGCCGTGCCGAGGACCTCGAGCCGGTCAACAGGCGGATTCGCACCGGCGGCGCCGACATCCCATTGATCGCGAAGATCGAGAAGCCGCAGGCCGCCGAGAACGCAGAGGCGATCATCAAGGCCACGACCTCGGGGATCATGGTCGCCCGCGGCGACCTTGGGATCGAGATCCCGATCGCCCAGGTCCCGAGCGTGCAGCGCCGCCTTCTGGCGCTCGCCGGCACGCATTCGCGGCCGTCGATCACTGCGACGCAGATGCTCGCCTCGATGGTCTCCTCGCCCCGGCCGACGCGCGCGGAGGTCTCGGACGTCGCCAACGCGATCTATCAGGGGACCGACGCCGTGATGCTCTCCGAGGAGACCGCCATCGGCGAGCACCCGGTCGAGGCCGTGCGGGTAATGGACCGCATCGCCCGCGCCACCGAGCCCGAGCTGCCGTACGGCGACTGGGTCTTCAACCGCGCGAGCTCCGAGGGCGACGTCGCCGCGTCGGTGGCGCGCGCCGCCGTCGGGTCCACCTACACGCTCGGCCTCGCCGCACTCGTCGTCCCCACCCGTTCGGGCCGCACGGCGCGCCTCGTCTCGGCCCACCGCCCGAAGGTGCCCGTGCTCGCCGTGTCCCCGCGGATCGAGACAGTGCGCCGGCTCAACCTCCTGTTCGGCGTCCAGTGCGCGATCGCCGACGAATGGACCGGCATCTCGGCGCTCCTCGACGAGTGCTCGGAACTCGCGCGCGAGACCCGCGTCGCCAAGTCGGGCGACCTGATCGGGATCACCGCGGGCCTGCCACGCCAGGAGCTCGGCACCAACCTGTTCGAGATCCACCGCGTTCCGTGACGTTCAGCGCAGCCTGGCCGCGGGCGCTGGCACCGCTCGCGCTGATGGCGCTGATCTTCTACCTGTCGGCGCAGCCCAGCGTGGGACCCGAGCTTCCTGCCTGGACACGCGTGGTGGCCCACTTCAGCGAGTACTTCGTGCTGACCTCGCTCTGGCTCTGGGCCCTGGCGCCCGCCCTCGGGAAGCGCACGATGCCGGCGGCGGCCGCGATCTCGTTCCTCTATGCGCTCTCCGACGAGTACCACCAGGGATTCGTCGAGGGTCGCGACTCCGATCCGCTCGACGTGATCACCGACGCCGCCGGGATCGTGGCGGCCTGCTTGCTCGCCTACGCGCGCGGTAACGCGTCCACCCGAGCGACCCACTCGCGCAGCCGCGGATAGTCGTCGGCCGGCTTCAGGCACTCCTCGAGGATGCGGTGGAACGGCTCGACGTCGTCGGGCGGCGTCTCGACGACGGCGTACTTCAGGAAGGGGAACGCGCAGATGTCCGCGATGCCGACCTCCGAACTCATCAGGAACGGGTGCGCGGCGAGCATCCCCTCGAACCGCGGTGTCCAGTTGCGGGCGCTCGCGCGCATCTCCTCGATCCGATCCTGATCGGGCTCCGCCTTGGCCCGTTCGTCGTCGATCGCGTTCGGCGGTCCCTTCCAGACCGCGTTGAACCAGCCGGTGAAGATCGCCGTCATCGCGCGCGACGCCGGGTGCTCGGGATAGAGCGCGGGCTCGGGAGCGAGCTCCTCGAGCCGCTCGACGATCCGGATCGAGTCCACGACCACCTCGCCCCCGATCTCGGCGACCGGCACGAGCCCTTGACCGCTCAAGGCGACGATCGCGCTGCGATCGTCAGGGTCGTGGTCAACCCAATCGACCTCGACTCCCTTGATCCCGGCCGCGAGCGCGACGCGCTCGACGTTGGTCGAGAACGGGATCCGGTGGGCCCGAATCACTTCCCGGGAAGGCCGAAGTCGCCGAACGGCTCGTCGCGCTCGCGCACGGCTTCCTTGAACCCGGCTTCGGCGGCGCGCTGCTGGAACGCGAACCCCTCGGGGGTATGGCGGGCGATCCCGTCGAAGAACGTGCCCAGCACCTGCGTCGCGTGGAGGCCCTGCGCGTAGAGCGCCTGGTTGACCAGGAGCTTGTGCATCACGAGCTGGTTGATCGGCACACGGGCGATCCGCTCCAGGAGCGCCTCGAACCGCTCGTCGAGCTCGTCCGCCGGAGCAGCCTCGGTGGCCAGCCCCCAGGCTGCGGCCTCGTCCCCCGTCAGCGAGTCGCCGGTCAGGAGCAGCCGCTTCGCCCGCGCCGGGCCGATCCGGTGCGCCCAGAGCGCGGTCGTCGGGACTCCCCAGACGCGAGCGGGCGGGTAACCGATCTTCGCGCGATCCTCGATCACCAGCAAGTCGGAGCAGAGCGCCATGTCGGTGCCGCCGGCGACGCAGTAGCCGTGCACCTTGCAGACGGTGGGCTTCTCGGAGTGGAACAGGCTCATGAACCCACGGAGGTTCCGCCACATCATCTGGAAGTCGGTGACCGGGTCCCACTGGCCCGCCGGGTCGTGATTTCGCGCCATCACCATCGGATCGATCGGCGAGCCAGGCACAGATCCAAGGCCGGCCGCCTCCTCCGCTTCGCGTCCGGGGGCGGCCCGGTTGCTTGCGGCCCTGACGCCCAATCCTTCCGCCGACTCCACGAGGTCGTAGCCGCCGCAGAAGCCCGAGCCGTTGCCGGCGAGCGCGATGACGTGGACCTCGGGGTCGAGGTTCGCGCGCTCGACGCACTCGGCCAGCTCGCGCGGCATCTCGAGCGTGATCCCGTTGCCGCGCTCGGGCCGGTCGAGCGCAATTCGCGCGATCCGCCCGTCGACCTCGTAGGTGAGCGTCGTCAGCTCGGCCACGCTGCGGAGGCTATCTACGCGGTCTACTGGAATGATGGCGACGATGGCGAAGGAGGAGGCGACGCTAGAGGTCGGCGCGCGCGAGGTACGCGTCTCGAGTCCCGACCGGGTCATCTTCCCGGCGACAGCGCGCACGGGTG
Organism: uncultured bacterium; assembly: GCA_963753385.1. Lineage (GTDB taxonomy): Bacteria > Actinomycetota > Thermoleophilia > Solirubrobacterales > 70-9 > JALZKA01. The sequence continues at coordinate 102,722 of CAVWCC010000008.1, read as the reverse complement.
ACGTTACGAAGCTGCAAATCGCCGAGTACTACATCGCGGTCGGCGACGGGATCATGCGAGCGCTCCGTGAGCGCCCCACCACGCTCGAGCGGTGGCCGAAGGGCGTGCACGAGGGAATGACCATCTCAACCCGCGATGGTCACAAGGGCGACGCCTTCTACCAGAAGCGAGTGCCGAAAGGGGCGCCCGAATATGTCGAGACGGCACGGATCGAGTTCCCCTCGGGCCGCCACGCCGACGAGATCTGCCCCACTGAGCTCGCCGTCGTCGCCTGGTGCGCACACATGGGAACGCTCACCTTCCACCCGTGGCCGGTGCGGCGCTCCGACGTCGATCATCCGGACGAGCTCCGGATCGATCTCGACCCACAGCCGGGCACCGACTTCGACGACGCGGTCGAGGTCGCCGGCGAGGCCAGGGCGCTGCTCGAGGAGCTCAGCCTCACCGGGTTCCCCAAGACTTCAGGCGGCCGTGGCATCCACATCTACGTGCGAATCGAGCCGCGCTGGACCTTCACCGATGTCAGGCACGCCGCCATCGCGTTCGGCCGCGAGCTCGAACGGCGGATGCCGGGTCGGGTGACGACGAAGTGGTGGAAGGAGGAGCGAGGCGAGCGCGTCTTCGTGGACTACAACCAGAACGCCCGCGACCGCACGATCGCCTCGCCCTACAGCGTCCGCCCGAGGCCCGGGGCCCCGGTGTCCGCCCCGCTCGATTGGGACGAGCTGGGCGAGGTCCAACCCGAGGACTTCAACGTGGAGACAATGCCGGGCCGCTTTGCCGCCGTTGGTGATCGGCTCGAGAAGATCGACGACGCTCACCACTCCCTCGCTCGCCTACTGGAGATGTACGAAGGCGACGAGGCCGAGGGCCAGGGCGACATGCCGTACCCCCCGGACTACCCGAAGATGCCGGGTGAGCCGAAGCGCGTTCAGCCGAGCCGGGCGAAGAAGGACTCGTGAGCCGTCAGGGCCTTCCGTCCACGCGCGAGATCAGCTCACGCAGCGAGCGAAGCTCGGAGTCGAGGGCGGTGCGCCCGCGGCGCGTCGCCGAGACCCAGGTGCGCGGCCGGCGTCCTTCGTAGCCCTTCTCGACGCTCACCAGGCCGGCCTCCTCGAGAACCTGGATGTGGCGCGAGAGGTTCCCGTCGGACAGATCGAGCGCGTCGCGCAGGTAGCCGAACTCCGCGCGCTTGGCCTCGGCCAGCACCGCGAGGATGCCGAGCCGCACCCGCTGGTGGACGACGTCGTCGAGCTGGAGAGCGGGATGGATCAAGACTCCCTCCCGGCGAGGTAGGAACGCCGGGCGGCGAGGCCGACGGCGACCAGGATCAGGCCCTCGCCCAGCGCCACCCAGGCCTTGGCGTTCGCCGGCTCTGTGATCAGGAGGGCGGCGCCGAGCGCGAGGATCGCGGCGCCAGTGAGAGCGACTAGCGCGCTCCGGTCCATCGCCGCGATCACGAGCAGGCCGATGCCGATCGGGAACGTGTGCCCGACCTCGGACCCGATCCCGTCGGCGGTCCAGCCGACGACGATCGCTCCCGCGACCATCGCCGCGATCACGGAGGCGTACGCGTACTCGTTGCGCTCGAAGATGCCCGTTCGGATCTCGAGGGAACGGACCGCGTAGAGCGTCGCCAGTACACCGGCAGGGCCCGCGAACAGCCAGTAGATGCCGAGCGCGGACCCGTCGCCGATGAGGGCGAAGGGAACGCTGAGGAGGACCAAGCCTCCAAAGATCAGGAACGGGATCCAGCCCCACTCGATCGCGTATCGCGTGCGTTCGCGGAGCCTCTCCACCTCTCCCAGGGTTCGAACCACGTCTGCCTCAGCCATCGCCAACCTCCTCATTTCACTTTGCGATGCAAAGTCACTGTAACACAGATCACTTTGCGTTGCAAAGTTTCTTTGGAGGGGTGCTCAGGCCGAGTAGCAAGCGAAGATCCCCCCTACTGGTCGAGCTGGTCGAAGGTGCAGTCCTTCGGGTCCTTGTCGTCGCGCCAGCGCACGATCTTCGAGCCGTGGCGGATGCGGCCGTCGGACACGTGGTCGAAGGTGACCTCGACGACGAGCTCGGGGCGCAGGTCGACCCACTCGAGGTCGCGGTCGGCGGCCCAGCGGCTCGGGTCGGCGGAGCCGCGCTCGCCGGTGGCGTAGGGCTCGAGAGTCTTGACCAGATCGCGCTTCTCCTTGGCCTTCAGGCCAGAGGTATGGCCGACGATCCGAAGCTCCTTGCCGTCGTAGGCGCCGAGGATCAGGGAGCCGACCGTGTCGGGCTCCTTGCCCGGGCGCCAGCCTGCGACCACCAGGTCGGCCGTCCGGACGCGCTTGATCTTCACCATGCCCTTGCGCTCGCCCGGGCGATAGGGCGCGTCGAGCTCCTTGGCGATCACGCCCTCCCCGCCCTGAAGCCACGGGTCTGCCTTGGCGGGATCCTCGGTCAGCGGGGTCAGCTCGACACTGCCGGGCTTCTTCTTCCACGACGCGTGGAGACGCTCGAGCGCGGCGCGGCGCTCGCGTAGCGGCGCCTTCAGCGCCGGCTTCCCTCCGACCGCGAGGACATCGAAGGCGCGGAACACGGCCGGGGTTTCAGCCGCCAGCATCTGCACCCGCGATTCGGCGGGGTGCAGGCGGTTCTGGAGCGCGTCGAACTGCTCGGCGCCGTCGGCATCGAGGATCACCAGCTCGCCGTCCAGCACGTACTCGCCGGCGGGGAAGACCAGCTCGGGGAAGTAGCGTCGGAGCGGCTTCGAGCCGCGGCTCTGGAGATAGACGTCGTCACCGTCGACGAACGCGAGGGCCCGAAACCCGTCCCACTTCGGCTCGTAGGCCCAGCCCTCGCCCTCGGGCAGGGTCTTGCGCGAGAGCGCCAGTTGCGGTTGGACCGGAGGCTTGAGCGGCAGGGCCACCCCGCGATCGTACGTGGCCGCCGCGCCGTCCGGTCAGCGGGCGGCGGCCTTCATCCTCCTCAGCGCGCGCCGCTCGAGGATCGCGGGGTCAATGGGGTCGAGCTCCTGGCGGAGCGGGATCGGATGGATCTGCTGCTCGCTCACCCGCGGGCCATCCCGCTCGACCCGCACGACGCGGGCACCCCGGATTCCGGCGAACGCCTCGACGGGTGCGGTTCCCTCGAACAGCAGGCCGGCTCCGTCATCCAACGCGTAGCCCTCGGCGAGGCCGGCGCCGACCTCCTCCAGCAGCGTCTCGCGGCGCTCGGGGTCGCGCCCGTAGTGGACCGAGAGGCTGCCTGGCAGGAGACCGAGGCCCGTGGCCGGGCGCGGCCTGCCCGAGCTTGCGGTGATCCCAAGCTCGAACCAGCACATCGCGCCCGCGCTCTGCCCGGCGAGCAGGGTGCCGCGGCGCCAGGCTTCCGGCAGCAGGCGGTCAAGCCCGTGCGCCCGCCAGATCGCGATCAGGTTCAGCATCGAGCCGCCGGCCACGTAGATCAGGTCCTGCGCGAGCAGGTGCTGCCGGAGGTCGACTCGCTGGCGCTCGAGCCGGAACAGCGAGATGTGGGTGGGCTCGCAGTCGAACCGCTCCAGCGCCGCGTAGAACCCCGTGATCCCCTCCTGGGGGTCGCCGCCCGCCGTGGGCAGCAGGCAGACCTTCGGCTTGCTCTTCCCCGTCAGCTCGAGCAGGTGCCGCGTGATCGCCAGCTCGCCCGGCCGCGAGCGGAACTCGTGGCCGCCGAGGGCGACGATTCGCGGCGCAGCCGTCTGGCCGCCCCCTTCGCCGGGGTCCACTTAGGCGGCCACCTGGAGCGATGCGCCCACGCCCGCGTCGCCGAGGTATTCCGCCTCGATGCGATCCTCGATCACGCCGTGCGGCCCGCGACGCAGCGCATAGCCGGCCACGTGCGGCCGCGAGGCAACCACCCGGTGAAGGCCGCGCCCCAGAAAGTGCAGCGCCGCGCCGTCGTCCGCCGCGTAGCCGGAGGGCATGCCGCGATCGAGCCGGTGATGGAACTCGTCCCGCCGGTCGGGTTCCGAGTTGTAGTGGGCGGTGAAGCTCCAGGGGAGCATCGCGAGGCCTTCGACCTCCTCGGGCGGGCCGTAGTAGGCGGTCAGCGCGTGCGAGAACCAGCAGAGCGCGCCCGCGCTCAGGCCGCAGAGGACGACCCCGGCCTCCCACGCCTCGCGCAGGATCCGGTCGATCCCGTGCGCTCGCCAGACGCCGAGCAGGCTGACGAGGCTTCCCCCACCCACGTAGATCAGGTCCTGCGAGAGCAGATGGCGGCGAACGTCATCCACGCCGCGGCGCCGCCGGAATAGGGCCAGGTGGGATGCCTCCGCGCGCGCCCCCGCGAACTCGCGGTAGAAGCGGACCACGTAGTCGTCCGCGTCGCCGCTGGCGGTCGCGAGGAAACAGACACGCGGGCGGGTGACCCCGGTCAGCCCAAGGACGTAGTCGTCGAGCAGCGGGTTGCCCGATTCCATGGAGAACCCACCGCCACCGAAGGCGACGATCTGTCGGCGCACTTTCACGATACGAATATCGCGGACAAGGCCGGCGGCGGCCATGTCCGCGTGTCGAAACATGAGCCGCGACGGTTCGCCATCGCGCCAATCGTCAAGAATGCGCCAGGTGCAGGCGGAACGCACAGATCCACCGGGCGAGGGCGATGTCGTGGTGGTCGGCGCCGGGATCGTCGGCCTCGCCACCGCGCGCGAGCTCGCGCTGCGCCACGACGGGATCCGCGTGGTCGTTCTGGAGCGCGAGCCTCTCCTCGCCACGCGGCAGACCGGCCAGTCGAGCGGCGTCATCCACGCCGGGATCTACTACGAACCGGGGTCGCTGAAGGCGCGGCTCTGCGTCGACGGCGCCCGCGACCTCTATGCGTACTGCGAGGAGCGGGGCATCGCGACCCAGCGCAGCGGGAAGCTGATCGTCGCCACGGCCGCGGAGGAGCTGCCCCGTCTCGACGAGCTCGAGCGGCGGGCTCGCGCGAATGGGGTCGCCGGAATCCGCCGCCTGACGGGCGACGAGATCGGCGAGGTGGAGTCGCACGCCCGCGGCATCAGCGCCCTCCACTCGCCCGCGACCGGGACGGTCGACTTCCGACAGGTCGCCTTGTCGCTGGCCGATGACCTCGTCGCGGCGGGCGGCTCGGTGGCCACGTCGTGCGAGGTTCGCGGGATCCACGAGGCCGATCGAGGCCTCCAGGTCGTCCACACGGGCGGAACGATCGCCGCCCGCGCCGTTGTCGCCTGCGCCGGCGGCCAATCGGATCGCATCGCGGTCGCGGCCGGGGCGCCCCCGGACCCGCGCATCGTCCCCATCCGCGGGGCCTACCTGCGCCTCCGACCCGAGCGCGCCGCGCTGGTCCGCGCGAGCATCTACTCGGTCCCCGACCCTGAGCTCCCGTTCCTGGGCGCGCACCTGACGCGCCGATCCGACGGCGCCGTCCTGCTTGGTCCGACCGCGCTGCTCGCCGGCTCGTTCACCTGGCCCGGCACGTGGCGGCTCGCGCGGCGCCACTGGCGGACCGGGCTCACACAGCTTCATCAGGCGATCCGCCCGGCGTCCGTCGTCGCCGAGGCTCGCCGCCTCGTGCCGGAGCTGCGCCGCGGCGATTTCGTTCGCGGGCCGGCCGGGGTGCGCGCTCAGGCGGTGGCTCGCGACGGCACGCTGGTCGACGACTTCGTGGTCTCGCGCACCGCGCGCTGCGTTCACGTCCGCAACGCTCCGTCGCCCGCGGCGACCTCGGCCCTCGCGATCGCCCGCCTGATCGCGGACGAGGTCGAGCTCGGCGACGGGTAGGGTGAGCCAGATGGAAGCCGGCGCCAAGCCCCAGGCTCAGGCATCCTCCACGACGGAGCCCAAGGAGCAGCCCGAGGGCGCGGCCTCGTCGTTCGCGAAATCGCTCTTCATGGGCGAGATCCATGAGGAGATGGTCTTCCCGTATCCGAAGCCGAAGGCGGAGGAGCAGGAGAAGGTCAAGGGGCTGATCGCAGCCGCGCATGACATCGCCGGCTCGATCGACCACCGCAAGGCCGAGGAGGAGCGCTGGATCGGGGACAAGACGATCCGGGCCCTGGGCGAGGCGGGCCTCTGCGGCCTCTATGTGCCCGAGCAATACGGCGGGCAGGGGCTCTCGCAGACCGGCTACGCCCGGGTCTTCGAGACGTTCGCCGAGATCGACGCCACGCTCGCGATCATCCTCGGCGTCCACCAGTCGATCGGCTTCAAGGGGATCGCGATGTTCGGCTCGGACGAGCAGAAGGAGCGGTTCCTCCCCGACCTCGCGAGCGGGCGCAAGCTCGCCGGCTACGCCCTGACCGAGCCGAACGCCGGCTCGGACGCGTGGAACATCGAGTCGCGCGCGGTCCAGCAGGCCGATGGCTCGTGGGTCCTGAACGGCGAGAAGCGGTACATCGGGAACGGCTCGAAGGGCTCGGTGTTCACGACGTTCGCGCGCTGTGAGGTGGACGGCAAGGATCGCCACATCGCCCTGATCCTCGAGAAGGGGATGAAGGGCTTCGAGGTGGGCGAGCGCTTCGACACCATGGGCCTGCGGGCGAACGACCTGCGGCGACTCCACTTCAACGATGTGCGGATCCCGCCCGAGAACGTGCTCGGCGAGCCCGGCGAGGGGTTCAAGATCGCGATGTCGGTGTTGAACAATGGCCGGATCGGGCTCGGCACCGGCTCGGTCGGCGGCGCCAAGGCGATCCTCGACCAGGCGATCGACCACGTCCAGGAGCGCCGCCAGTTCGACCAGCCGCTCGCGGACTTCGAGCTCGTCCAGGACAAGATCGGCTGGATGGTCTCGTACCTCTTCGGGCTCGAGTCGATGGCCTACCTGACCTGCGGGCTCGTGGATGCCGGGGTCGAGGACTACTCGCTGGAGTCCGCGATCTGCAAGGTCTCGGGCACGGAATTCCTCTGGTACGCGGCCAACCGGGCGTTCCAGCTCCACGGCGGCTCCGCCTACATGAAGGACAACCCGCTCGAGAAGATCCTGCGCGACATCCGGATCTTCCCGATCTTCGAGGGCGCCAACGACGTGATGCGCTCGTTCATCGCCCTGACCGGGGTGAAGCCGGTCGGCGAGAAGCTCTCCGGGCTCGGCGACATCGGGCTCTCCGACCCGATCCGCTCGATCGGCGTCCTCGCCGACTACGTCGCCGGGCGGATCCGCAGCGAGGTGCGCCCCGACCGCATCACCAAGGCGCACCCCGAGCTGGAGAAGCACGCAGACGAAGTCTCGGAGCAGGTGAAGGAGCTGCGATCGCTGACCGAGCGCCTCCTGCGCGAGCACCGCAAGGAGATCCAGTTCCGCCAGTTCCAGCAGAAGCGGCTCGCCGACGCGATCTCCGACATCTACGCGCAGGTCGCGGTGCTCTCACGGGCGACCGCGATCTTCGAGGACCAGGGCCTCGAGCCCTCCGGCCAGGAGCGCTACATCGCCGAGACCTTCTGCGAGCGCGCCGCCCGCCGCGTGCGCTCGAACCTCAAGCAGCTCGAGGCCAACGACGACGACCGCATGATCGCGATCGCGAAGCTGGCGTACAAGCGCGGCGAGTACGGCTACGAGCTGTTCGACTGACGCTCAGGCGTCGTCCTCCCGCTGTTTCGCGGATTCCACCGCGCGGCGCATCGCGTCCGTCGCCTCCTCCTTCGACATGCCGGCCTCGCGGGCGGCGTGCGCGAGCTGCCGGACGCCGAGCTCGATCTGGCGATCGGAGAGGTCGTCGAGTGGGATCCCGAGGTTCGCGTAGTGCGCGCGGATCTTGGCGATCGCCTCCTTGCGGGCGTCAGCGCTCGTCATCCGTCCCGAGCCTAACGCCACCGCCCGCGGCTGTCACGGTGGCGGCGGGCGGCCCCGGCCACGCTCCATCAGCCGCAACACCGTGCGGCGGATCCGGGTCCAGATCAGGACGACCAGCGTGATCCCGGCGACGAGGAGCACGAGCGCGATCGCGGCGGCCAGCTCCGGCTGCTCGATCGAGAACGCGATGATCACGGCCACCAGGCCGTCCTCAGTGAGGCTCGCGATGATGTTCGAGACGGGCTCCGGCGAGGTGTTGATCCCAAGCCTCAGGCCGGCCTTCACGCCGTGACTTGCGAGGGCGGTGGTACCGGCGCCGGCGCCCGAGAGCAGCTCATCGAACTGGTCGACGGACGCCTCCCCGGCGAACGTGAAGCCGAGCGCGGCGCCGATCGCCGGCCGGATCAGGGTCTGCCCGAGGTCCCACAGGTTGTCGACGTACGGAACCTTGTCCGCCACGAACTCGATCGCGAACATCACCAGCGCGCCGAACAGGATCGGATCGGACGTGAGCTCCTCCGGGACCTCGACCGCCCCCGAGCGGCCAAAGAGCGCGAGCATCGCGACGGTCAGGTAGGCGTTCACCCCCGACGCCCACCCGGCGCTGAAAACGTGCGCCGCGAGGTCCATCGCGCCGGAGCCTAGTCCGAGGTGAGCCCGTCGATCAGCGACTCCACCGCGGCCTCGACCTCGGCCCGGGCGGCGCGGGGGTCGTCGGCGGTGGCGACCAGGATCCCCGCCTCGCCGAGCGCGGCGACGAACAGGCTCGCGAGCGGAGCGACCGGTTGCCGCTCGATCCGCCCGGCGTCCATCGCTGCCTCGAGCGCAGCCGACGCCAGGCCCAGGCCATGGCGGGCGTCGATCTCCCGCCACTCGGCCCATCCCAGGACCGACGGCGCGTCGATCAGGGTGATCCTCGCGCGCCCCGGATCGAGGGCGCCGTCAAGGAACGCCCGCACGGCGACCTTCATCGCCTCGATCGGGTCCTCGGTCCCGGCCCCGGCGAGCGCCTCGGCGATGCGCTCGACGCCCTCGGCCTCGAGTCCCTCGTGCACCGCGAGGAACAGGTCGCGCTTGTCGGCGAAGTGGTGGTAGAGCGCGCCGCGCGTGACCCGCGCTCGCTTCACGATCTGCTCCGTACCGACCGCCGCGTATCCGTGCTTCGCGAACAGGTCGCGAGCGGCAGCGATCAGCTTCGCGCGCGTCGCCTCCGAGCGCGCCGCCTGGCGGCTCAAGCCTCTCTCCTTACATACATACTGTCTGTATGTTATCGTCCGACGCGGATGTCAACCCAGGAGGCGCAGTGATGAGCAACGAGTACCGATACTGGCGCGACCCGGCGCTGGGCGAGGCGACCGAGGTCGAAACGAGCGGCGGGCGGATGCGCACCTTCACCGCCGGCAGCGGCGAGCCGATCGTCTTCGTCCACGGCGCGCTTGTGAACGCGAACCTCTGGCGCAAGGTCGTGCCGATCCTGGCCCCCGACTTCCGCTGCGTCACGCTCGACATGCCCCTCGGCTCGCACGAGCTCGCGATGCCGCACGCGGACCTGTCCCCCACCGGCCTCGCGGACCTGATCGCCGAGGCGATCGGCGGGCTCGGGCTCGAGCGGCCGACGCTGGTCGGCAACGACTCTGGCGGCGCCCTGTCGCAGATCGCCGTCTCGCGCCACCCCGACCTGGTCAGCCGGCTCGTGCTCACCTCATGCGACGCCTACGACGCGTTCCCACCGCGCTTCTTCGACGTCCTCCTCTGGCCGACGCGCTATCCCGCGCTCGCCCGCGCGCTGTTCGCCCCGCTTCGGATCCGTGCGCTGCGCGGGACACCGCTCGCGTTCGGCTGGCTCATGCACTCGAAGCTCGACGATCGGGCGGGCGACTCATACGTCCTCCCCGCGCTGACGAGCCCGGAGTCGGGCGCCGACTTCGCACGGTTCGTCCGCACCGTCGATGGCCGCTACACGATGGAGGCAATCGAGAAGCTCCGCTCGTTCGACCGGCCGGTCCTGATCGCCTGGTCGCGCGACGACAAGTTCTTCCGTGCCGGCGAGCGGCTCGCGGCCGACATCCCGGGCGCTCGCCTCGAATGGATCGAGAACGCACGGACGTTCTCGATGGAGGACCAGCCCGAGCGCCTGGCCGAGCTGGTCGCCAGGCTTCGTCCGCGAGCCCGCGGCCGTCGGGGTGTGAGCCGATAAGCGACCCGGCGATCCTGCTCGCGGGCACGTCCGGCGGCGCCTCGGCGCTCGCCGCGCTAGTCGGCCAGGCCCTTGTCGCGCAGCTCGGCGATCGCCTCTGGGGTCTTGCCGAGGTTTGGCAACCCCATCCCGCGCAGGACCGCGGACGTCTTCGAGAACTGGATATCGCCGTACTCGACGACCTGTATGTGGTTGCCCCACGGGTCGCGGAAGTCGAGGCCCCGGCTCGGGAGGACCTCGGCATCGGTTTCGGCGAGCGCGGCACGGACGGCCTCGCGGTCGTCGACGACGAGGCCGAGGTGCCGGGCCGAGTCCGGTTGCTGCGTGCGTCCCTCGGACAGCGCGATGAACTGATCGCCCATGTCGACGAACGCCATCCCCGGCACCCTTCCGCGCAGTTCGAGCGCGAACAGTCGTCCGTAGAACTGGAGCGCGGCCCCGAGGTCGCCGACCTCGAGCGCAACGTGGTTGATCCCGACGGCGCGCGCCGGCATGGATCTAGTTCAGCCGCTCGACGACCATCGCCTCGCCCTGGCCCCCGGCGACGCACATCGTCTCCAGGCCGACCGCGTGGTCGTCGGTCTCCATCACGTTCAGCAGCGTGGTCATGATCCGCGCCCCGGTCATGCCGAACGGGTGGCCGAGGGCGATCGCCCCGCCGTGAGTGTTGAGCTTCTCGAGCGGGATGTCGCACTGGTCCATGATCGGGATGACCTGCGCGGCGAACGCCTCGTTCAGCTCGACCGCGCCGATGTCGTCGATCGTCATCCCCGTCCGGTCGAGCACCTTCTTGATCGCGCCGATCGGGGCGACGCCCATGTACTCGGGCTCGTTGCCCCAGGTCGCGGCCGAGACGATCCTCGCGCGCGGGGTGAGGCCCAGCTCCTTGGCCTTGGTGTCGGACATGATCAGGACGGCTGCGGCGCCGTCGTTCAGCGGGCACGAGTTACCGGCGGTCACGCCGCCCCCGCCCTCGAACGCCTCGGGCAACTCGGAAAGCTTCTCGAGCGTGGACGAGGCGCGCGGGCCGTCGTCCTTTGCGACCTCGTTGCCGTCCTGGTCCTTCACCGGGACGATCTCGCGGTCGAAGAACCCGTCCTCCTGGGAGGCCACCGCCAGCTCCTGCGAGCGCTGCGCGTACTTGTCCATGTCCGGACGGCTCACCTCGTACTTCTTGGCGACGTTCACCGCGGTCAGCCCCATGTCGATGTAGGCGTTCGGCTGGCCGTTCTCGCCGATGAGGTTCGGGTTGCGGTCGTCGACGCCGGCGGGCTCGGTCCGCTCGTTGAAGCGGGAGACCCACTCCACACCGGCGGCGACGTAGGCGTCGCCCTCGCCGTTCTTGATCGCGTTCGACCCGTGGCGGATCGCGTCGAGCGACGAGGCGCAGTAGCGCGAGATGGTCGTGCCGGTGGTCTCCTGGCCGAGCTTCTCGGAGAGGAGCACGATGATCCGGGCGATGTTGAAGGCCTGAAGGCCCTGCGGCATGCCGCACCCGCAGTAGACGTCCTCGACCAGCTTCGGGTCGACGTCGGGGTTCCGCTCGAGCAGCCGGTCGACCACGTACGCCGCGGTTTCCTCCGGGCGAAGCTGGGCGAGCGAGCCCTTGAAGGCGCGCCCGATCGGGCTGCGGACGGCGTCGACGATCACGGCTTCGGGCATGCGACTTCTCCTTGGGACGCGGGAAAGAGCGGCGGGGACGTTAGCCGACAAGGAAGTCTAGGCTTCGCGGCGATGGCCGAGGAAGCCGAAAACGCGGTCGCCGAGACCGGCCTCGAGGTCGACGTCGCGAGCCTCGCCGAGATGATTGCCGCGGGCGACGTCGAACTGATCGACGTGCGCCGCGACTACGAGTACGAAGCCGGGCACCTGCCCGGCGCCCGCCTCATCGAGCTGAACGACCTGACCGCCAACGCCGAGTCGATCCCGAAGGACCGGCCGGTCGTCTTCTACTGCCGGTCGGGCAACCGCTCGGGGATGGCGGCCGAAGCGTTCAACCAGGCCGGATACGACGCCCACAACCTCGCCGGCGGGATCATGGCCTGGGTGGACACGGAGAACCCGCTCGAGCCCGATGACGGCGTCGTGGCGGAACCGAGGCCGGTCTGATGGACGGCAGCCCGAGGACACCCGAGACGCCCAACTCCGCTCCGTCGGAGGTGACGACGCTCGACAGTCTGCGCGCCTGGGTCGCACAGCTCGACCGCAAGCTCAGCACCCGGTTCTACGCGCTCGGCGCCGCGAGCGTGCTGGCGCTCGCCGCCGGGATCGTGGGAATCGTGCTCGTGCTCGGCGTTAAGGACGACAGCGCGACGAAGGCCGACCTCGACCAGCTTCGCGATGAGGTGGCCGGAGTCGAGCGCTCCGCCTCGCAGGCGGCCGAGGACGACGTCGCCGCGCTCGGGGACCGGGTGAGCCAGCTCGAGTCCCAGATGCAGTCCCTGCGCTCCGACCAGACCGCGACCGACCAGGAGATCTCGGTCATCCAGGACGACATCGAGGACCTGCGAAACGACGTCTCGGCGCTGGAGTCGGCCCCGGCTGATTCCGGCGGCAATTCGGGCGGAGCCGGGAACTAGAGCACTAGGCTCGCATCCTCCCGCCCTTGGTCGGGCGCTTCACCGAGGCGGCGCCGTCCACAGTCCCGCCGCTCGCCAGGTCCTGCTCGAGCTCGTCGATCGCGTCGCGAAGCGCCGTCAGCCGCTCCGCGACCGTGACGGCCTCCTCGTCCCCCGCCTCCAGATGGGCCTTGCGCTCAGCGCGATGCCGCGCGCGCTCCGCCTCGTGGACGTCGTCCATCGAGTTGATGATGATCGCGATCAGGATGTTGATCACCAGGAACGAGGCGAGCAGCACGTAGGAGACGAAGAAGATCCAGGCCTGCGGGTGGATCGCGGTGCCGGCCTCGAGCAGCTGCGGCCAGTTCTCGAGCGTCAGCATCGTGAAGGTCGAGAGCATCGCCTGCCCGATGTCCCCCCAGTTGGCGGGATCCTCGTCGCCGAACAGGATCCAGCCGACCATCCCGTAGACGTACATCAGCATCACGGTCAGCAGCGCGAGGCTCATGATCGGCGGGATCGAGCGCGCCATCGCGCGCAGCAGGATGCGGAGGTCGGGGAGCACCGTGACCAGCCGGACGACCCGCAGGAGTCGCACGATCCGCAGGAGCGTCACGTTCTCGCGCACGCCGGGCACGAACGCGGCGGCGATCACGCTGAAGTCGAAGACGTTCCAGCCGTCGCGGAAGAAGTCCTGCGGGCGGCGGCCGAAGGCCGTGATCCGAATCGCGAGCTCGATCACGAAGATGCCCAGGAAGACGTCGTCGGCGACAGACAGCGCCGACTCGAGGCCGCTCGAGATGTCATAGGTCTGGATCCCGAGCGTGACCGCGTTGAGCAGGATCACGCCCAGGATGAAGCCTTGGAACAGGCCCGAATCGGCGACTCTCCGGCACCAGTCAGTCACGGGCCGAGCAATATCGCATGCCGCAACGTGCGGGAACTCCGTGCTGTTTCGCACAAGCAGGCGTTGCGTTCGTCCGACGCACGCTCTACGTTCGCGCAAGCGTGAGGGGCAAGGAAATTGCGGCAAGCCGCTGCCTGGCGCCTCGTAGCCACCAAAATCTCCCGAAAGGAGAGACCTGATGCCTGAGGGCTATTGCGTCAAGGAACGCAAGAAGGTCGAGATCCAGGACCCGGTGCAGATCACGATGAAGAACGGGCGGCCGGCGATCCAGGGCACGTGCCCTGACTGCGGCACGAAGATCTTCAAGATCGGCAAGATGTAACGGGAGGGGGGCGCTGGGGCCCCCTTCGCGTCAGACGGCCGCCAACCCAGACTGGCGGCGGCCGTGCAGGTAGCCCACGAGGGCCTGGACGACCTTCGTGTCGAATTGCGATCCGGAGTTCGACGTGAGCTCGGACATCGCCATCTGGTGCGACATCGCCGCGCGGTACGGGCGGTCCGAGGTCATCGCGTGGTACGCGTCGCAGGCGAGGATGATCCGGGCGCCGATCGGGATCTCCTCCCCGGCGAGCCCGTCGGGGTAGCCGCCCCCGTCCCACCGCTCGTGCTCGTGGCGAACGATCCGCGCGACGGCCCCCATGCCGGGGATCGCCCGCAGGATCCGCTCGCCGATCGCGGGGTGCTGACGCATGATTTCCCACTCCTGCTCGTCGAGCGGGCCCGCCTTGTGGAGGATCTCGTCGGGGATCCCGACCTTGCCGATGTCGTGCAGGAGCGCGGCGCTGCGGATCGTCTTGATCTCATGCCCGTCGAGCCCGAGTGCCTCGGCGACCCGGCCAGTCAGGTCCACGACTGACTCGGAGTGCTCGCCGGTGTAGCTGTCGCGCTCCTCCAGCGCCTGTGCGAGCGCGGCAACGACCTCGGCCGTGGCGCCTGGATGTCCGTGGTCCTCGCTGTCGCCGCCCTCGTCGAGACCGCCGATGTTCACCCGGCCGCCCCCCTCGGCACGCGCCAAATCGAGGGCGCGCTGCGCCTGTGCGAGGAGCTCGTCGGCGCTCTCGTCGCTGCGAAGGGCTGCCACGCCGACCGAGACCGAGACACCGCGCTGGCCGGCCGCCTCGACCTCCTCGAGGTCGACCAGGAGCCGCTCCATCACACCACGTGCTTCGTCGATCGAGGTCTCCGGCAGAAGCGCGAGAAACTCGTCCCCGCCGGCCCGGCACGCGAGATCATGCGCCCTGGTGCTCGCAGCCAGGAGTTGCCCGACGGCGCCCAGCACCACGTCGCCCACCCTGTAGCCGCGGGTCCTGTTCAGCCGGCGGAACCGGTCGATGTCGATCACCGCCAAGGCGAGCGGGCGGGTGTAGCGGTGCGCCCGCTGGACGTCGAGCTCGAGCTGTGCACGAAAGGCGCCCAGGGTCAGGAGCGCGGGGACAAGTGGATCGCGAGCGGAGAGGCGGGCGATCTCGGTCTCGAGCTCGGCGATACGAGCACGTGCCGCAGCAAGCTGCGCCGAATTGTCCGCCCCACGCGAGAGCACCTCGCTACCTGATTTCGGCATTCCAGCCAGGCGGCTTGAACGCGCGTTTTGGTCGCCCGTGCCCGCCGGCAGCGTCAGGGACCGTCGACCTGGCGGACCGAGCGCGTGCCAATTGGCGCAAACGATGAAAGAATGGCCGCGAGCGCGGCGTGTCGCTCGAAAAAATCATGCAAAGCCCGCAGAAGCCCCTCGAGCTGATTCTCGCCCGCAACCTGCTGACGAGCATCTCGACGCCGTCGTTCCTGGTCGACGGGAACGGGACGATGGTCTTCTACAACGAGGCCGCGGCGGCGGTGCTGGGGCGCTCGTTCGAGGAGGCGGGCCAGATGTCGGTCGACGAGTGGACCCACACGTTCGGGCCGCTGTCCGCCGACGGCGACGCCCTCGAGTTCGACGAGCTCAGCCTTACGAAGGCGATCCGGGACGGGCGCCCGGCCCACGGCAACTTCCGGATCAGGACCACCGAGAACCCCGAACAGCCGATCGAGGCGGCCGCGTTCCCGATCGTCGCGTCGCCCGAGGGAAGCTCGGGGGCGATGATCATGTTCTGGCCGAACACTGGTAACGGCGCATCATGAGGATCAAGGTTTGGGGCGCGAGAGGCTCAGTGCCGGCTCCCGGCCCGGAGATGAACCGCTACGGCGGTAACACGTCCTGCGTCCAGGTCACGTTCGCCGACGGGAGCCAGCTGATTCTCGACGCCGGCACCGGGATCAGGACCCTGGGCCTCGGGCTGGCCGAGGCGCCCAAGGTCGGAATCCTGCTGACCCACCTCCACCTCGACCACATCCAGGGGCTGATGTTCTTCCCGCCCTGCTTCCGTTCGGACGCCGAGATCACGATCTGGGGCCCGTCCTCGCCCGAGGCCTCGCTCGAGGACCGCGTCGCCCGCTACATCTCGGCGCCGCTCTCCCCCGTTGAGGTGCGCGAGCTGCCCTGCTCGGTCGCGTTCCGCGACGCGCCGGCGACCGAGTGGAGGATCGGCGATGTCCTGATCCGGGCCGAGGCCGTCACGCACCGCGGGCCGACCCTCGGCTACCGGATCACCGACGGTGCCACCACCCTCTGCTACATCCCCGACCACGAACCGGCGCTGGGCGCGCCGCTCGGCCAGATCGAGAACGAGTGGATCTCGGGCTACGATCTGGGCCGCGACGCCGACCTCCTGATCCACGACTGCCAGTACACGGACGAGGAGTACCCGGCGCACGTCGGCTGGGGTCACTCCGCGCTCGAGGACACGCTCACCTTCGCCGACCGGGTCGGTGCCCGCCGCACGCTGCTCTTCCACCACGACCCGCTGCACACCGACACAATGCTCGACACCCTCGGCGAGCGCGCTCGGAGCCGGTGGGTCGAACTGGGCCACGCAGGCGAGACGATCGGGCTCGCGCGGGAGGGCGCCGAGTTCGAGTTCACGGGCTCGGGACCGCTTGTTCAAGCGGGTTCCGACGGCATGTCTCCGGCGGGTACAACCGCCGCCGCGGAACTTTCGACGCGCGGATAAAGGCGGTAAACCCCGTCGCGCCTACCGTGGCTTGCGATTCCTGGAACCGCAACCGCCGGTGAGAGCCCGGTGCTCTCGTTCGTTCGCGAACGGGACGGAGGAAACAGATGAAACGGAAGTACATAGTCGGCTCGCTATCGGTGGCCGCGATAGCCGGCCTCTTGGCCTCCCCAGTGGGAGCGTGGGCAGCTTCCGAGGGTTCGAACCTCGGAATAGCCGGCGAGCTCGAGCAGACCGTCGGCATCAATTCCCTGTGGGTGGTCCTGGCCGGCATGGTCGTCATGTTCATGCAGGCCGGATTCGCGTTTCTCGAGATCGGTTTCTCGCGAGGCAAGAACGCCGGCACGGTGATCGCGAAGATCCTCACGAACTTCTCGATTGCCGCGGTCGGATGGTGGATCTGCGGATTCGCGTTCGCGTTCTCGACCGGTGAGCTGATCGGGCACTCGGCCGGGTTCTTCTTCACGGACCTGGGGCCGTTCGCGACCGAGGTCGACGGAACGACGTTCTTCTCACCCGAGTTCGGCGTGATGTCCCTCTCGGACGCGACGATCGAGTCGAAGTTCTTCTTCCAGTTCGTCTTCTGCGCGGTGTCGCTCGCGATCGTCTGGGGAACGACCCTCGAGCGGATCAAGTTCGGCGCCTACGTCATCTACGCGTTCGTGTTCAGCATGATCATCTACCCGATCGGCGCCCACTGGGTGTTCGGCGGCGGCTTCCTGCAGCTGGGCGACTGGCTCGGCACGGGCATCGTCGGCATGCAGGACTTCGCGGGCTCGACGGCGGTCCACCTGATCGGCGCGACCGGCGCGCTCGCGGCGCTGCTGTTGCTCGGCCCGCGTCGGGGCAAGTACGGGCCTGACGGCAAGCCACGGGCGATCCCCGGGCACAACATGCCGCTGTTCGGGCTCGGCGTCCTGATCCTGTGGCTCGGCTGGTTCGGGTTCAACCCCGGATCGACGCTGAACGCGCTGGACGGGCGTTTCCCCGAGATCCTGATCATCACCAACCTGGCGGCCGCCGCAGGCGTGCTGGCCGCGGTGACGACGGCGAAGCTCCGGACGGGCTCGATCGACATCGGCATGGCCGGGAACGGGGCGATCGCGGGACTTGTTGCGATCACCGCGCCGTCCGGCTACGTCGAGCTCTGGGCGGCGCCGATCATCGGCGCGGTCGCCGGCGTGATCGTCGTCCTCGGCGTCTACGCGATCGACAAGCTGATCGACGACCCGGTTGGCGCTCTGTCGGCGCACGGCCTGGCCGGCATCTGGGGAACGGTCGCCTGCGGGTTGTTCACCGCGCCGCGGCTCGCCCAGTACAACGCATTCGGCGATCCCGAGGGCGGCCTGTTCTACTCGGGCAACTTCGATCAGCTGATCGCGCAGGTCGCTGGATTGATCATCGCCTTCACGTTCGTGTTCA
The DNA here is from genome assembly GCA_963753385.1 of uncultured bacterium. Taxonomy (GTDB): domain Bacteria; phylum Actinomycetota; class Thermoleophilia; order Solirubrobacterales; family 70-9; genus JALZKA01. Next base: position 84,821 of record CAVWCC010000008.1, on the reverse strand, counting down.
TCCTGAGCTACACGACGTTCTGGCTGATCAAGAAGACCATCGGCCTCCGCGTCAGCGAGCACGAGGAGGACGCCGGACTGGACATCTCCGAGCACGGGATGTACGGATACCCGGAGCAGTTCATCCCGCCGGAGGAGTATCCGGGCGGCGGCAACCTGACGTCGCAGCCCGCTCCGGCTCCGACACCGGCGCCCGCGCCGGTGTCCACGATGGCAACCAACACGCCATCCGAGGCATAGGAGAGGAGGTGATCGCATGAAGAAGATCGAGGCATTCATCCGCCACGAAGCGTTCGAGCCGATTCGCGCCGAGCTGCTCGAGAAGGGGTTCCCCTCACTCTCGATCGGCGAGGTGAAGGGCTCGGGACGCCAGAAGGGGATCGTCGAGCACTACCGTGGCTCGACCCTGACGGTCAACGTCCGGCCGAAGCTCAAGATCGAGGTCGTCGTCGAGGACACGGACAAGTCGCTCGTCGTCGAAACGATCCTGAAGCACGCGCGGACCGGCGACGTCGGCGACGGGAAGATCTTCGTGATCCCCGTCGAGGAGGCGATCCGCATCCGCACCGGTGAGGAAGGCGACGCCGTCCTCCAGGCGCACGCGGAGGCCGAGATCACGGCCTAGCGCCGCACGAGATCAAACAGCGCTCCCGGGACCTCGGTTCCGGGGGCGCTGTCGTTCTAGCGCTTGCCCAGGGCCTCGCGGCGGGCCTGCGTCTGGATCTCGCGCCGGAGGCGTCCGCAACCGCGGCTTCGCCGGGGCCTCGGGGTCCTGGCGTTCTCAGGCGTCGAGCTTCAGCGGTTTCGGGACCTCCATGCCGTGCCGGACCATCCCCTCCTCGATCCGCTTGATCACGGTCTTGATCACGCTCACCCGGGCGTAGCGCTTCGAGTCGGCGGCGATCACGTCCCAGGGCGCGTACGGCTGGTCGGTGCGCGCCAACATGTCCTCCACCGCCTCCAGGTACTGGGACCGCTTCTCGCGGTTCCGCCAGTCCTCGTCGGTCAGCTTCCAGGACTTCAGCGGATCCTTCTCGCGGCGCTTGAACCGCTTGAGCTGCTCGGCGTCCGAGATGTGGAGCCAGAACTTGATCAGCACCATCCCCTCGTCGACGAGGCTCCGTTCGAACGAGTTGATCTCGTCGTAGGCCCGCAGCCACTGCTCGCGCTCGGCGAAGCCCTCAACCCGCTCGACCAGGACCCGGCCGTACCAGGACCGGTCGAGGATCGCCATCCCGCCCCAGCCCGGCAGCGTCGGCCAGAACCGCCAGAGGAAATGGTGGCGCTTCTCGTCGAAGGTGGGCGCCGCGAACTGGACCACCCGCACGTGGCGCGGGTCGATCTGGGCGACGAGGCGCTTGATCGCCCCGCCCTTCCCGGACGCGTCCCAGCCCTCGAACACCACGCACACGGGCGGCCCCACCTCCTTCGGGCCGATCTGCCCGCCGAGCGTCAGGCGGAGTTGCGCGAGCCGCGCCCAGGCGTTCTCGAGCCCGCGATCCTCCTCCTTGCGGGAGAGGGACTTTGAGAGGTCGACCTCGTCGAGGCGGCTCATGGTCAGGGCGCCTGGCTCGGTCCCGAGCCGTTCTCGACGAAGAAGCCGCCGATGGCGATCATGATCAGGAGGATCCCGGCGACGACCGCGATCGGGAGGCGCGCCGACTGGCCCCAGGCGCCCACCAGGAAGCCCGCGATCATCACCGCGAGGTACGGAAGCAGGTCGGAAGCCGTCTTCGATGCGCCGGCGAGGAGGTCTGGCATCGGGCCCATTCTCCCTAGAATCGGGGGGTCTGATGAGCGACGCAAGGCGCGAAAGCATGTTTGCCCCCCCGGTAGGGGAAGGCATCAGGTCGGTCGCCGAGGCGAAGCAGGCGCTCGAGGGCGCCGGATACCTGGCCGATGAGCCGGCGGCGCTCGTCGCCTACCTCGCGCTCGAGCTCGGGAAGCCGGTGCTCGTGGAGGGGCCGGCCGGCGTCGGCAAGACCGAGCTCGCAAAAGCGATCTCGCGCGCCACCGGGCGGGAGCTGATCCGCCTCCAGTGCTACGAGGGCCTCGACGAGGCCAAGTCGCTGTACGAGTGGAACTACCGCAAGCAGCTGCTGAGTATTCAGGCGAAGGCCGCCCACCCCGTCGGCCCCGGACGCGAAGCGGAGGAGCCGACGGGCCTTGATCCGGAAATCTTCGGAGAAGATTTCCTGCTGACGCGGCCGCTGATGCAGGCGATCGCTTCGCCCGAGCCGGTGGTGCTGCTGATCGACGAGATCGACAAGACCGACCAGGAGTTCGAGGCGATGCTGCTCGAGGTCCTCTCGGACTTCCAGATCTCGATCCCCGAGCTCGGCGTGATCGAGTCGCGGACCCACCCGGTCGTGGTCCTGACATCGAACAACTCGCGGGAGCTGACCGAGGCACTCAAGCGGCGCTGCCTCTACCTGTGGCTCGACTATCCCGAGATCGAGCGCGAGATGGAGATCGTCCGCCTGCACACCCCGGAACTGGACGCGGCGCTCACCCGCCGCCTGGTCGAGGTCATCCACATGATCCGCCAGCTCGACATGAAGAAGCCGCCCTCGATCGCGGAGTCGATCGACTGGGCGCGCGCTCTGCTCCTGCTCGGCGCCGACGACATCGACCGCTCGATCTTCGAGCGGACGATGTCGATCATCGTCAAGCACCGCACCGACATCGACCTCGTGGCCGAGCGGGTCGGCGTGAAGCTCGGCGGTCCCCAGGTCGAGGCCGAAGCGGCGGGCTGACCTACTTCAGCTGCAGCTTGCTGAACACGCCCGCGTGGTCGGACGGGTAGATCCCGTCCACCTGCTTGCGGCCGACGACCGACGAGTTCAGGAGCTTGATCTTCCTCTTCGACGCGTCGGTCATCACGTGATCGACCTGATGGTCGAACTCGCTCGGTGGCGCCGTGAAGAGGTCGCTGACGCAACAGCTCAGCGGATCGTGCGTGCTGCGCTCGGTGAACCCGGCATCGAGCATCGCCTGGTAGGCCTGCGCGTCACCCTGTTGGACCTTCGTCCGCACGTCGGAGTTGAGGTCGCCGAGGAGGATCACCGGCCGCTCGCCCCCGTAGGAGGGGTCGAGCGCGATCCCCGCGATCTCCTGGGCCTGGAGCGAGCGGATGCTCGGGATCACGGTCTCATCGTCGAACGCCTCGAAGTGGGTGTTGATGAAGCGGAAGTTGCGCTTCACGTCCTTCCCCTTGCGCTTCTTCGTGGCGACCGCGTCGACCGCGGTCCACCCGCGGGTGACTTCGACCGGCACGGCGCCGGCGACGGTCACGGTGAGCAGGTTGTCGAAGTGCCCGCCGGTGGGGTTCGTCACCTTGACCTTGGTCTTTTCGCCCTTCTGGGGCTTTCGCACAAGAATCACGTCGCGCATCGTCAGGCGGCCGTTGACCTCAGCGTTGCTGATGACGCCACCGGGATTGCACGATTCCAGCCCCCCGGCCGGCGGGCCGTCGCCGGTCTGCTGGTTCTTGTCCGCGGGCGCTTCGAAGTCGAACTCTTTCTGGACCTTGGCCACCTTGTAGAGCTTCTTGTTGCGGTTGAGCTTGTCCAGGAGCCGATCGAGGAAGTCGTATTCGACCTCGGTTGCGCTGGGCTCCCCGCTTAGGGCGGGAGTAACGCATGGATCCGCGCTGCGCCAGAGCGCCACTTCCTGAAGACCGACGAGCTCGGGCTCCTTGTCCTTGATCTCATCCGCGAGCAGGCGCGAGCGGCGCGGGAAGTCGGTCAGGTCGACCTCGCGAAGAATGCCGCCGTTGGCCTCGAGGAACTCGCCGATGCCGTCGGACTCGATCGCCGGGCCCAGGTCGGCACCCAGGAAGAGGTTCCGAGTCATCACCTTGACGTTGATCGACTTCTTCGACTTCGCCTGGGCGGCGATGGGAACGAAGAGCGACGCAACCAATGCCAGCGCCACCGCCCCGAACAGAATCCGTGCTCCGGCCGCGAACGCGTACCCCTGCCTCGACAGCATGCGATCTCCTCTCACGACGTCCCTGCCATCCTGCTCCACCCCGTTCTTAGGACTGCAAACGTAGCATTGGACGAGCGATGAACGACAAGGCCAGCGACCTGCCACCCGGCCTCGCGCCACGCGTCGTCGCGTTCTTCGAGGCGCTCCGGAACGAGGACGTGGCGGTCGGGACGGCCGAGATCCTTGACGCGTTCGAAGCACTCCGCGCGGTGCCCTGGACCGAGCCCGCCGACTTCCGCGAGGCCCTCGCTACCACCGTCGCCAAGTCCCAGGACGACCGCCGGATCTTCGACCTGGTGTTCGACCGGTACTTCTTCCGCGCCGCCGAGGCCGAAGCGATCGACCGCGAACTACGAGAGGACGACCGCTACGCAGGGGGCGAGCGGCTCGACCCGGATCAGCTTCGCGAAGCGATCCGCCAGGCGATCGCCGAAGGCCGAGACGGCGACATGCGCGACCTCGCGCGCCTCGCGATCGCCGCCTTCGGGCGCCGCGGCGAGGGCTCGGGCGTCGTCGGCGTCGACGTGCAGCGGATCCGCCGCACCCTGGGCCTCCAGCCCCAGGCGCCGGGCGATCAGGATGCCGACCGGCCGGCCATCGACCGCGACGGCATCAACCGGTTCGAGCGCCACCTGCGCCGCGAGCTCGAGCGGGCGCTGATCGAGCGAACCGAGAAGCTGCCGCCCTCGCGCCCCCTGGCAGAGCTCGATCGCACCCTGCCGACGAGCCCTGCCCAGGACCTGGCAGCGGTCCACCGTGCCGTCGCGCAGCTCAAGCGCCGCCTCGCAACACTCGGCCGCGAGCAGCGCGGGCGCAAGCACAACACGGTCGTCGACATGCGCCGCACGATGCGCGCCTCGCTGGAGACCGGCGGCGTGCCGCTCCGGCTGCGCTACCGCCCGAAGCGCCCTCGGCGTCCCGAGATCATCGTGCTGTGCGACGTCTCGACCTCGGTCACGTCGGCCAGCGTGTTCTTCCTCTCCGTCCTCCACGCCCTGCACGACTCGTTTCGCAAGCTCCGGAGCTTCGTCTTCATCGAGCGGATCTCCGAGGTCACCGAGATCTTCGAGCGCGAGCGCGACTTCCGCCGGATCTCGGAGCGGGTGAGCCGCGAGGGCGGGGTCGCCGACGTTTCGGGCTACACGGACTACGGCCGGGTCTGGCGCGAGTTCGCCGACGAGGTCGGCGACGAGCTCCACCCACGCTCGACCGTGATCGTCCTCGGCGACGCCCGGACCAACGGCCGGGAGCCCCATGCCGAGGTCTTCGCCGAGATCGCCGAGCGCTCCGGCCGCACCTTCTGGCTGAACCCCGAGCCAAAGCTCTATTGGAACTACGGCGACTCGGTCATGGCGGCCTACGAGCGCCACTGCACCGCCGCGTTCGAGTGCTGGACCACCCGGCACCTCGAGGAGTTCGTGAACGTGGTCGCGGGCGGCCGGGTCCCCGAAACGAACTGAGCACCGGGGCGCGGACGAGGGCACGCACAACGGATTCGGGGTTGGGGGTCATATGGACCCCGAATCACGATCTCGTTTCGCGGATCGGGTTGTCGCGGCGATCGCTGGGCATCAGTTCGGCGCGGTGGCGCACTGGCAGTTGCGCCAAGCAGGAGTTACGGCCGAGCAGATCAAGGTACGTCTCCGAAGCGGCCGTCTCCACGAGATCCATCGGGGCGTCTATCTCGCCGGACACGCCACTCCGCAGGCATACGCCTGCGAGATGGCGGCTCTCCTCGCCTGTGGCGAGGGCGCATCAGTGAAGATCCGCGTCGGCGAGCCGATCCTCCTCCACCCAACCACACCCGTCGCGGTCCTGAGCCATCGATCCGCCGCCTCGCTCTGGAACCTCCTCCCCTACCCCGCCCCCGGGGACGTCTGCATCACCTCTGCGAATGGAAGGGGTGCCACCCGCGCGGGAATCGAGGCCCACCGCAAACTCCTCAACCGCTGCGACATCCGCCGCCGGCACGGCATGCCCCTCACGAGCCCCGCTCGCACGATCCTGGACCTCGCGGTCACGCTTGGAGCGAACGACGAGGGGCGGATGGCCCACCCGCTCGAACCCCATCTCCTCGACGAGCTCGAGCGGATCGTCGCCGAAGCGCAGTACCGGCGCCTCGCCAAGGATGCGGAGCTCCGGGAGCAGCTGGCCCGCAACCCGAACCGGCCGGGCGTCCGCGCGCTGCGCGCCGTCCTCGATTTCCCCGGCGGCCCCCGCCGCACCCGCTCCTCCGGCGAGCGCGCCCTCCTTCGCCTGCTCAGGGCGCGCGAGATCACGGGCTACGAGGTGAACGCCGTCATCGCCGGCCACGAGGTCGACTTCCTCTGGCCCGACCTGAGACTCGCCGTCGAGGTCGACGGCTACGACGCGCACTCGGGCCGGATCGCGTTCGAGCGCGACCGGCTGAAGGTCGCGGTCCTGAACGCGCAGGACATCACGGTGATGCCGGTCACTGGCCGCCAGATCCGCCGCGATCCGGACGGCGTGGCCGCAAGGCTCCTGGCTGCCCTGCGGGCGCGGGCTGCGGCCAGCCGCCACTAAACTCCGGGGCGTCAACAGGGGTGCTCGCGGCAAGCGGGCTGAGATAGCGCCTGGCCACCCGGCGCTGACCCTCGGAACCTGTGCGGTAATGCGCGCGGAGGGAGAGATGACAAGCGCCACCATTGAGATCGCCGACCTGGGGCACGCGTTCGGCGACCTCAACGTGATCGACGGCCTGAGCCTCGGCGTCGGAGGCGGCGAGGTCGTCGGCCTGGTCGGGACCGTCGGGCTGCGGCAAGTCGACGCTGCTCGAGCTGATCTGCGGCCTGCTCGAGCCGAGTGGCGGATCGGTCGCGGTCGGTGGCGGCCGTGCGGCCGCGGGCCGGCTCGCGCGCTGCGCGTACATGCCCCAGCGAGACCTGCTCCTCCCGTGGCTGCCGGCGATCGACAACGCGGCGCTCGCGCCCCGCAACCGGGGCGCCTCGCGGACCGCAGCGCGGGACGAGGCGGCGCCGCTGTTCGCGCGCTTCGGGCTGGCCGACTTCGCCGGCGCCCGGCCGGCCGAGCTGTCCGGCGGGATGCGCCAGCGCGTGGCGTTCCTGCGGACGCTCCTGGCAGGGAAGCCGGTGCTTCTGCTCGACGAGCCGTTCGCTTCGCTCGACGCGATCACGCGGGCCGAGATGCAGGAGTGGCTCGCCACCGCACTTCGCGCCGAGTCCCGGACGTGCGTGCTCGTCACCCACGACGTCGAGGAGGCGCTCTACCTCTGCGACCGGGTGATCGTGCTGTCGGCTCGGCCGGCGCGGGCGATCGCCGAGCTCCGGCCCGACGGCCCGCGAGCGCCCGACCGGACCGCCGCGGTCACCGATCCGAGCTTCGCCGCCCAGCGCGAGCACGCGCTCGCCTCGCTGCGAGAGGGCGCGCCATGAAACGCGCCCTCTTGCCCCTCGCGGTGGTCGCGGCCCTGCTCGGCCTGTGGGAGCTGCTGGCGCGCACCGGCCTGCTCGCCGACATGCTGGGCATCAACGAGGCGGCCAGCGATCTGCTCGTTCCGGCCCCGACGCAGGTGATCGAGTCGCTCTGGGACGACCGTGACCTGCTGGCGGATCACGGCTGGGTGACCCTCAAGGAGCTGCTTGCCGGGGTCGCGCTGGCGGTGGCTGTGGGAGCGGCGTTCGCGGTCGCGATGCACCTCTCGGACACCCTCCGCCGCGCCTTCTACCCACTGCTCGTCGCCTCCCAGACGATCCCGATCGTCGCGATCGCGCCCGTGCTGGTGATCTGGCTCGGATTTGGGATCGGCCCGACGCTCGCCGTGATCGTGCTGATCTGCTTCTTCCCCGTGACCGTGAACACGCTCGACGGCCTGCGTTCGGTCGATCCCGACGCGATCCGGATGATGCGCACGCTCGACGCCGGCCGCGGCGCGATCCTGCGGCGGCTCGAGCTGCCGGCGGCGCTGCCCCAGTTCTTCAGCGGCGCGAAGATCGCCGTCGCCGTGGCCGCGATCGGCGCCGTCTTCGGCGAGTACGTCTCGGCGGACGAGGGGCTTGGCTTCCTGATCAAGCAGGCGCAGGCGCAGCTGCTGACCGCGCGAGTGTTCGCCGCCGTCGCCGTACTCTCCGCGTTCGCGATCGGCCTATTCGCGCTGCTTTCCCTGCTCGAGCGGCGCTACGCGTGGTGGGGGAGCCGCGGAGTTCCTTCGTGGGCGACCCGAGGTGCCGGATGACCAAGAACAACCGAGGAGGATCATTGACCAGGACGCGATCGAAGCTTGCGTTCGCAGCGCTCGGACTGGCATCCATGGCGCTCGCGGCCGGATGCGGCGAGAAGGACGAGCCGAAGGGCGGCGTCGACCCCGAGCCGTTCGAGCTGGCGCTCGACTTCTACGTCAACCCCGACCACGCAGGCATCTACTCCGGCCTCGAGAACGGCCGGTTCGAGGAGGCCGGGCTCGACGTGACGCCACGGGTGCCGTCAGATCCCGCCGCACCGATCAAGCTGGTCGCCGCAGGCCGTGCCGACTTGGCGATCTCCTACGCGCCCGAGGTGCTGATCGCGCGCGACCAGGGTCAGCCGGTGACCGCGGTCGCGGCGCTCGTCGCCACCCCCCTCACATCGCTGATCTCGCTGCCCGAGGCGGGGATCGACCACCCCTCCGACCTGCGCGGCAAGACGATCGCCACGGCGGGGATCCCCTACCAGGAAGCGTTCCTGAACGCGATCCTGCGCGAGGAGCGGATCGAGCCGAGCGAGGTCGAGACCCAGAACGTCGGCCTCGGCCTGCTCCCCGCCGTCATCTCGGGCCGGGCCGACGCGATGCTCGGCGGGTTCCGCAACGTCGAGGGGGTCGACCTCGCCGAGCGCGGCTTGAGGCCACGCGTCGTCCCGGTCGATGAGCTCGGCATCCCGACCTACGACGAGCTCGTCCTGGTCGCGAACTCCGACCAGGTCGCGGACGACCCCGAGTCGATCCGGCTGTTCATCGCCGCCCTCGAGCAGGGGACGCGCGACGCGCTCCGCGACCCCGACGCCGCCACGGACGCGGTGCTCGCAGCCGGCGAGGGCCTCGACCCCAACCTCACCGCCGCCGAGATCGAGGCGACGCTGCCGCTCCTGATGCCTGAGTCGGATCGCCCGTACGGCCACATGAACGAGCGCGAGTGGGATGAGTTCGCCATCTTCCTCGCGGCGGAGGGCGTGATCAGCGTGCTGCCGGAGATCGACGACGTCCTCACCAACGACCTGCTGCCCGGCGAGATCCCGGAGTAGGCCTACGCAGCGTCCGCGTAGCGGTCCGGGGCCATCGGCAGGCCGCGGGCGAGGCTCTTGGCGCTCGAGTAATGGCTGAGCGAGAAGGCGCCGGCGAGAGCCCGGAAGGGCTCGTACGGCGCGTAGAACTCCTCGACCTCCTCGACGGTCGCGCGGCGACCGAGGCCGGTGGCCACGCCGACCAGCTTCACGTAGGCGAGGTCGCCGGCCGGGAGCGAGTCGAACTCGCCGCGGCCGAAGAGGCCGAGGCATTGGAGCGTCCACGGGCCGATCTCGCTGATCCGCTCGAACCTGGCGTCGCCGGCCGGGTCGGCCGGGTTGGCACGCCCGGTGGCGACCTCGCGGGCGCACTTCACCATCGCCACCGACCGTGCGGGCGAGAGGTCGCAGCTCGCGAGCTCGGCCGGCGCGAGGCCGGCGACGACCTCCGCCGAGGGCACGTCGCGAAGCGGCCGGCGCTCGGTCCCCTTGCCGCGCCAGTCGGACTCACGCCCCCATCGCCTGACCATCCGCTTCTGGATCACGGCCGCCCGGGACGCTTCGATCAGCTGCTCCGTGATCGCCCACGCGAGGGCCTCCCAGGCGAACGGCCGCCGCCTGGGACGTAGCCACGGACGCAGGCGAATAGCCGGGCCGATGAACGGGTCGCGCTTGAACTCCGCGTAGAACGGCCACAGGTCGTCGTCCACCGCGAGCGCGAAGCGCAACCGCTCGATCGCCTTCTCCAGGATCTCGCCGTCGCATTCGCCGTTCGCCGCGACCGCACGGATCGCAACCGCACCGTCACGGCGCTGCCATCCGTGAACCACCACGGGCTCGTCGTCCACGTGCAGGAGCCGCGTGAGCACCCCACGGCTCGAGCGCATCACACCATCGGCGCGCCCGCGGGTGGAGAGCCGGTACGGGCTCCGCGGCCGGACCTCGATCTCGAGTGAGCCTGAAGAGCTCAGCGGCCGAGCAGGTGAACGTCGACCAAGAACGAGCGGCTGGCGATGATCTCGTTCTGCTTCTGGCGGCGGCGCAGCCCGCGCTTCGATCGCTTCGGCGTCGCGGCGCGCGAGGCGGCCTTGACCACCGCAACGGTCGCGGCGCCGGCGACCACGCCGCCCGCGGCCGCGATCGCCACCGTGCGGGCCTCGTCGCGGAGGAAGGAAACCTCGCCGCTGCCAGTCGTCGCGGGCAGCGGGCGCGCGGCGACGCCGTCGTCGCCGGCTTCCTCCTCGACTGCGATCGCCTCGAGTACCGGTTCCGCCATGACGAAGCAGGCTACACCCGACCGCGGCGACTTCGACTGGCGGCGCCCGCGCTCATCCCCTAATTAGCGGCTTGGAGGCGGAGTCCGAAGGACGAAGCCGAGCCCCGCCGTTGTTGAAGGCGGCTTATCCCCCAAGGCTTCGCTCGTAGAGCCTGTAGCGCTGCACGACCCGACCGCCCATCCCCTCCATCGCCCGGTTCATGGGCTTGTTCGTCTCGAGGATCCAGCCCATGTGGCCGCCGGTGGGCCCATGGTTCTGCGCCGAGTCGAGATGCCCCTCGTAGAGCGCAGCGGCGACACCGAGGTGCTGGTGCTGGGGCAGGACGCCGAGCGCGAACACGCGGAGGCGGTCGATGTACTGCTTGCGCCGCAGGAAGTGCCACCAGCCGACAGGGAGCACCCTGCCCTTCATCCGGGCGAGCGCCTGGTCGACGTCCGGGAGCGTCAGCGCCGCGCCGACGACCTCGCCGTCCTTCTCGGCGATCATCGCCCAGTTCTCGTCCAACACGGGCTTCAGGTTCTTGGCCTGGAACTTCACCTCGGCCTCGGTGATCGGGACGAAGCCCCAGTTCCGCCCCCAGGCGACGTTGTAGACCTCCATGAAACGGGTCACCTCGGCCTCCATCTCGCGCTTTCGCATCTGCCGGACGACCACGCCCTGCTCGCGCGAGTGCTGGGCGGCGGCGTGGATCATCGGCGTGAACTGCTCGCCCTCCTTGAGGTCGCCGAACCAGAGCTCCCACATCAGGAGGTCGATGGTCTTCTGAAGGCCCTGGCCCTCGATCAGAGTCCGGTAGTACGGCGGGTGCCAGGGCTCGAGGATCATCGAGGGCTCGTCGTAGCCCTCGATCAGGAGCCCGCACTCGTCGTTGGTCGTGAAGTCCATCGGGCCGAGGAGCCGGGCCCGCCCCCGCTCCCGCATCCAGCCGGCCGCGGCGTCAAGCAAGGCCCCGGCGACCTCGGGGTCGTCCTCGGAATCGAAGAACCCGAACATGCCGTCGCTCCCGCCCTGGAAGTCGTCCCAGCGGTGGTCGACCTGGGCGGTGATCCGTCCCACCACCTCGCCGTCGCGCTCGGCGAGGAAGTACTCGGCCTCGGCGTGCTCGAACCAGGGGTTCTTGTCGCGGTTCAGGAACGTCCGCCGCTCGAACAACAGCGGCGGGACCCACTGCGGGTCGTTCTCCCGCAGGCGGAAGGGGAGCCTGATGAACGCGTCGAGGTCGCGGCGGCCCTCGACGGGGCGGATCCGAAGAGGCATGAGCGCCGCCAAGCTATCGGTTGTGAGGCGGAGCCCGAAGGGCGGAGCCGAGCCCCGGCGTCGTTGAGCCGGCTTATCCAGGCCGTTTGGGACACTTTGCGCATGAGCGAGACCCGTCCCGCGGTCGACGTCTTCGAGAAGGCACGAAGCCACGACCGCCTCGAACAGCTCGAGGCCGCGCGCGAGCAGGACCTCCTCCCGTACTTCCGCCTGATCGAGTCCGAGGCGGGCCCGCTGATGGAGGTCGAGGGCTCGGAGAAGGTGATGCTCGGCTCGAACAACTACCTGGGCCTGACCGGCGACGAGCGCGTCAAGCAGGCCGCCCGCGACGCGCTCGAGCGCTACGGCACCGGCCTCACCGGTTCGCGCTTCCTGAACGGGACCACACCGCTCCACGCCGAGCTCGAACGCGAGCTGGCCGAGTGGATGGGCTCGGAGGACGTCATCGTCTTCACCACCGGCCACCAGGCCAACGTGGGCTGCCTCGGCACGATCCTGGGTCCCAGCGACACGGTGATCTGCGACTCGGGCGACCACGCTTCGATCCTTGACGGCGTGAAGATCTCCGGCGCCAAGCTGCGGCCGTTCCGCCACAACCAGATGCCGAAGCTCGAGCGCATGCTCGAGCGCGCGGCCGACGACGGCGGCGGCGTGCTGGTGGTGGTCGACGGCGTCTTCTCGATGGAGGGCGACCTGTGCAACCTGCCCGCGATCGTCGAGCTGTGCGGGCGCTACGGCGCGCGGCTGATGGTCGACGAGGCGCACGCACTCGGCGTTCTCGGCGCGCGGGGGGCGGGGGCCTCCGAGCTCTTCGGCCTCGAGGACCAGGTTGACCTGCGGATGGGCACCTTCTCGAAGAGCCTCGCGTCGTGCGGCGGCTTCATCGCCGGCTCCGCCGAGGTGATCGACTTCCTGCGGATCACCTCCCGGCCGTTCATCTTCACCGCCTCGGCGGTCCCGGCCGCGGTCGGCGCCGCCCTCGGCGCGCTGCGGGTGATTCGCTCGGAGGGTCCCGAGCTGATGGTCAGGCTGCTCGCGAACTCCGCCTACCTGCGCCAGGGCTTCCGCGACCTCGGCCTCCAGGTGATCGACCCTGGCACCCTGCCGGACGGCACCGAGGCGAACACCCCGGTCGTCCCGGTCATGGTCGGTGAGGATTGGCAGGCAGTGCTGCTCTGGAAGGCGCTGTTCGACGCCGGGGTCTACACCAACGTCGCGCTCCACCCGGCGGTTCCGCCCGGCGGCGCCCTCCTTCGCACGTCGCTGATGGCGACCCACGAGCGCGCGCACCTCGACCGCGCGCTCGGCGTCTTCGAGCGGGTCCTCGCCGACTTCCCGGACGTGCCGAGATCGGGCTGAGATGCACGCCGCCGCCGGACCCAAGCGGTCCTCACGGGTAACCCGCGAGCGGTCGGAGAACGGCAGCTGGGAGCTGGCGAGCGCTGTGCCGCCGGCCTGGCTGCGCCCGTTCATCCGCCGTTACGAGGGGTTCACAGAGACGAGCGCTGCGCCGCTCGTGCGGCGCGAGCTGCCCTCGCGTGACGTTGTCATGATCGTCAACTTCGGCGCTCCCTACGAGGTCGCCGCCCCAGGGCGGCCGGGGACGCCTCACGCCGGCAGCTTCGTGGCGCCGCTCTCGACGCTCCCGGCCAACGTCGGCTTCAGCGGCGTCGCCCACTGCCTCCAGGTTGACTTCACCCCGCTCGGCGCCCATCGGTTCCTTGGTTTGCCGTTGGACGAGCTGCCGCTGCCCGCGATCGGGCTCGGTGACCTGCTCGGGCGCGAGGGCGAGCGCTTGACCGCGCGGCTGCACGACGCGGACGGGTGGGCCGAGCGCTTCGACCTGCTGGACGCCGCGATCGCAGAGAGGCTGAAGGCGACGCGTGAGCCCTCGCCCAGCGTCGAGTGGGCGTGGGGCCGGCTCGTCCGCAGCGGCGGGACGGCGCCGGTCGGAGCGCTCGCCGAGCGGCTGGGCTGTAGCCGTAGGCACCTGATCGCGAGGTTCAGGGAGGAGATCGGCGTACCGCCCAAGACCGCTGCACGCATCATGCGGTTCGAGCACGCGACCGGCGCGATACGCGCCGATCCGCGCGGCTCGCTCGCGCGGGCGGCGGCCGATTGCGGCTACTACGACCAGGCGCACATGAACCGAGATTTCCGCGAGCTCGCGGGAATGCCGCCCGGGACGTTCGCCGCCTCGATTCAGCCCGGGTTCCTCGGGATCGCCGAGGAACGGGTCAATTCCGTCCAAGCCGCGGGCGGACGCCGGGCCTAGGCTGGCGTTCGACCACGACCGAGGAGGAGACATGACCACAAGCACCACGACGGCAACCGCCTACGCCGGCCTGCTCTACGACGACTGCGACGCGGGCATCGAGTGGCTCGAGCGGGTCCTCGGGTTCCAGCGGCGGGAGGTCCACCGCGACGATGACGGAGCGATCACCCACGCCGAGGTCACCCTTGGCGGGACGATCGTCATGCTCGGGACCGCGGGTGCCGGGCGCGAGCCCTTTCGCAGCCTGCCAGCGGGCAACCGCCTGATCTACATCGGCGTCGGCGACGTGCTGCCGCTCCATGATCGGGCGGTCGCCGCCGGCGCCGAGATCGCGAGCCCGCTCGAATCGACGGACTATGGCTCCCAGGACTTCACGGTCCGCGATCCCGAGGGCAACCTCTGGGCGCTCGGGACCTATCGGCCCCAGGCCGACGGGTGATGAGGCGCCGCGGTACTCGGAAGACGCCGCGCGACTACCCCTCAATGGGTAGTTATCGCTTGTGAATTTGTGAACAAGCTGTCAACGGCGAAGAAAAAGGTGCTCGTAGCGAACGATCGTGAGCCACTTGGGGGCAAGCCGTTGACGCCTCGCACACAACTTGCGTAGGTTGCAAGCCGCGCCGGACGCATCCCGGGGCAGGGAGAGGTCAGACCGGAGCCACCCGATCCAGACCTCTTCCCTGGGGGACCAGCCGCTGGTCTTCAGTGGGCTCGTCCGCGCGCGCATCCCAATCCACCACCGATGCACTCAACAGGAGGAGTGACGATGGAAGCTGCCTCGACGATCGCCCCCGCGCCGATCCCGCAACACATGCGGGCACTCGCCGAAGCCAACCGGGTAAGGCTTGCCCGGGCTGCGCTGAAGCGGGCGGTGGAGGCCGGCGACGTCGACACGGCCGAGGTCGTGCGTGAGTGCCCGTGGGAGGTCGAGACGATGACTATCGGGGAGTTGCTGCGAAGCCAGCGCCGCTGGGGTCGCACCCGCACCCGCAAGTTCCTCGTCTCGCTGGCCCTGAATGAGAATCGGCGGCTCGGCCGCCTGACGCTGCGCCAGCGCTCGTTGCTGGCCGCCGAGCTCGATTCCAAGAGGGGCGTCCGTCTCGCTTAGGCGACGGTCACGGGGGACTCGCGACGGGCGGTCGAGAGGCCGCCCGTCGACGTTCTAGCGGAGCTTCACGGCGACCCCGGCCTTGCGGCGGAACATCGTCGCCAGGCCATAGAGCGAGGCGGCGAAGACCGCGACCGCGATTCCCACCCGGGCGAGGGGCGCGAGCGAGTCGGGGCCGGCGTAGAAGAGCAGGGCGAGCACCGCGATCGCCGGGATGCCCGCGAGCAGGGTCGAGTGCGACCGAAAGCCGGCGAAGTGCTCGCGGATCGCGAGCTCGAGGCCGCCCAGCCCGGCGAGCCCGAGGCCGATCCCGATCAGGAGCGGGCCGCGGTCCCCACCGACGACCAGCCCGATGATGAGCATCACGATTCCGATCAGGACCGCGATCTCGACCAGCGGGAATGACCCCCACGGTGCCGGCGGACGCTCGTCGGCGGCCGCGGCGAGCCCGCGATGACTCGTGGCCGGAGCCGGAGCCGGGCGCCGGCGCGACCGTCCGCTGGGGCTGGCGACGTGGCCGTTTCTTTCGCTTCTTGCTCATCCGAGGGGCAGCCGCCCCCGGCTAACGGACAACCCGATGAGACCCTGACCCGCCACCAGCCGAGCAGCATGCCGAGGATGCCCCAGCGCGGCCGCGAGTGCCAGTGCTTGCACTCACGCTCGCCGACGTCCTCGTTCGAGACCCGGACCCAGTGGTACCGGTCCGGGTCGGCGATCATCTCCTCGACCAAAACGCGGTTCGACTCCTCGACGTCCGCGCGGCGGGCGATCTCGGTCTGCGCCTCGCGCACCCGAACGACCAGCGCGTCGCGTACGCGCTCCAGATCGGCCGCGCCGAGCACGCGCGGCCCGCCGGCGGCGCCGACGCTCCAGTCGATCCCACGGCGCGGGAAGGCGGTGACCCAGAGCTCGCCGAGCTGCCGCTCGAGCCGGGCGATCTGGCTGCGAAGCTGCTCGCGTACCAGGCGCTCCTCGCCGGTCGTCGGCGCGGTGACGAGCTCGAACTCGTGCTGTGCAAGTAGCTGTGCCATTTACTCCAGCCCGGTCAGTCTAACCCCGCATGACCCCGGCCGCCAGCCACAACGCTTCCTCGGCGGCGATGTCGGGCACGCCCTTGACCTGGACCGCGCAGAGGAGCGTGCGCCCGGTCTTCGGCCGAACGCCTCGCCCGGCCGCCAGCGCCCCGAACAGGAGCGCGAGCGGGCGCACCTCGTCCGCGATCACGAGCGTCCCGGGCGGGAGGTCTCCAGGGCGCCCCTCGAGCGGCTCACCGGGGGCACTTGGGCGGATGCCGAGCGTCCCCTCGACCCGGTCGGCATCGAAGGCACGCAGCGCCACGCCGGAATCCGCGATCGCGATCGTCAGCGCGTCATCCAGCAGGCTCTTGCTCGGGAAGCCCCCCTTCCGCATCCGCTCGAGGACGAGTGCCTCGACCGGTGTGGGCTGCTCGTCCGGGTCGAGGCCGATGTGGCGATAGAAGACCCGGTACGCCCACGGAATCGACTGGTGGCGCATGTTGATCGCCTGCGCGCCCGAGAACCTGCCGGCGAGCTCCTTGAGCCGGTTCTTGACCTCGCGCGGGCTCCGCCCCGACCCGCGCTCGACCAGCATGAACCGGAGCGCGAGCCCCGGGAACTCCTCGCGGAGCTCGGGTGCGAGCCATCCCGCCCGAGGCTCGGTGGCGCCCTCCATCAGTGGACCCGCTCCCGCTCGGCCGACTCGGCGACGAGCCGATCCAGGGCATCGGACAGGGCCGGCTCGGCGAACGCGTCGCTGCCGATCTCGGCTGTCTGCAGGACGCCGCCGGTGAACGCGAGCGCAAGCGTCGGGCAGAGCCCCACCCGGTAGACGTTCGAGACCGCGCCGTCACGGTCCCAGCCGACCGGCACCTCCCAGCCGCGCTCGGCGACGATCTCGCGCACCTCGGAGATGTCGTCGCGGATGTTGATCGAGAGGAAGTTCGCCCGGTCCGAGTAGCGCCGGGCGGCCTCGTCGAACGCGTCCTGCTCCTCGAGGCAGTCGGCGCCGCCGGTGAACCAGAACGAGATCGCGAGCGGCCGATCGAAGAAGTCGCAGACGCGCAGCACGTCGGGGGTCTCGATCCGGCAGGCCGGCACCCGCTGGTCCTCCTCGGGGCACGGATTGTCCGCCGACTCGCAATCGTCCTGGAAGATGTTCGCGTCGCCCTCGAGGTCGGCACGGACATCGGGAACGGCGAACTCCGCCAGCGCACGGCCGCGCTCGCCCTCCTCGGCGCCGAGCAGGCCGTCATCGTCGTTGGTGACCGTGTTGTAGGTCGCGTAGGCGATCAGGACGATGAACGCGATCCCGACGAACACCGGATAGCGGGCGCCCGGGCGTCGCGGCTCGTCGTCGCGAGCCTCCTCCCCGGGCCGGCGCGGCTCGCTGGCGTCCATCAGACGGGCGCTTCCGCCTCGCTGCGCGTCAGGCGCCGAAGGCGGGCCCGCGCGGTCGCGAAGTCGCTCTCGGCCCCGACGAGCACGGCCGGAAGCACGAGCATGACCCCGGCCAGCGCCACCAGCAGGTCGACGACCGCGACCAGCCCGAACTCGGTCAGCATCCGGATCGCGTCGCCCCCGAATAGGAGCTGGACGGGTGCCGCGATGGCCAGCACCGCGAAGCCGGCGATCGCGGTCAGTCCCGAGGCGATCACGGCCGATCCCGTCCGGGTGTACGAGAGCCGCAGGGCCTCACCCACGGACGCGCCGCCCTCGCGCTCCTCGTGATACCGGGCCGAGAGCAGCACGCTGAACTCGGTCGCGATCGCGATCACGAGTGCGCCGAGTGTCGCCGACATCGGGTTCAGCGGCACTCCCGCGGCCTCCAGGACCAGCGCCGACCAGCCGGGCGCGAGCAGCACCGGGATCAGCGGCACGAGAGCGCGCTTCAGCGAGCGGTAGACGAGCAGGAGGACGAGCGCCACGGCGAACAGCCCGACGATCGTGAGCAGGTAGCGGTTTGACTCGAGCGATGCGTTGGCGTCGGCGATCAGCACCGGCAGACCGACCACCTGCGCCTCCACGCCGGTCGGGGGCCTGCCGCTCCCGGGCGGGTTGATCTCGCCGCGGATTGCGTCGATCAGCTGCTTCTGCTCGTCGAACGGCATCACCTTGATTCCGAACGAGAGCAACGCGGTGTCGCCGATCTGCCCCGTCTCCTGATCGGTCTCCACCACCGCCTGCGAGAAGTACGCGGGCAGGAGCTCGAGAACGCCCCGGATTCGCTCCTGGGTCGGGACGCCCTCGGTCCCGAATAGATCGGGCAGCGAGATCGCCGGGCACAATCGTGTGCCCTCGTCGAGACAGCTCGCGAACTGCCCCTCGAAGCCACCCAGCTCGAGGACCCGCTGGCGGTAGTCGCGCATCCAGGCGACGACTTCGGGCTCGGTGATGTCGTCGGCGGTGACGGTGACGTCTACCTGGCCCGAGACGCCCGTCTCCTCCTGGAGGACATCCACGTTGCGGAGCTCGGGGAGGTCGCGCGGGACGAGCTCGCGGAAGTCGGAGATGATCTCGGTCCGTGTGCCGGCGATCCACCCTGCGACCGCCAGCACCGTGGCCGCCGCGATGACCCGGCCCGGTCGCGCGATCGAGAGGGCAAGCGAGCGCGGGCCGAGCTCCCCCAGGCGCCCGCGCACCCGTGCGTTCGCGCGCGAGAGCACCGCCGGCGCTCGCGGCAGGCGGCCGCGCAACCCGGCCCCGGACTCGGCACCGTCGCCGTCTGGAGTCATGGAGAGGATCGCGAGCCCCGCGGTCAGGGCGAGGATGAACGCAATGACGATCCCGACGACCAGGAGGATCCCGAACGAGCGCACCATCGGGACCGGTGAGAGGAGGAGGACCAGGAACCCGGCGGCCGTGGCCGCGCATGCCGTCGCAATCACAGGGCCGCCTCGTGCAGCCGCTTCGGCGGCGGCCCGCACGGGCGACGATCCGCCCGCCCGCGCCTCGGAAAAGCGCGCCTGCAGCTGGATCGCGTAGTCGACGGCGAGGCCGATCAGCACCGGCAGGCCGGCGATCGACGCCATCGTCAGGGTGCCGCCGAACAGCGCCAGCGCGCCGAACGCGATCGCGCTTGCGACCACCCCGATCAGCAGCGGAAGCAGGCGAAGCGGCGGCGCGAAGACCAGGGCCAGCACGAGCGCCATGACCAGCAGCGCCGCGATCAGCAGCACGAGGATCTCGCCCTTGATCTCCTCGGTGAGCCCATCGACCACGACCGGGACGCCGCTGACCAGATACGAGCCCCCACGCAGCTGGAACTCCTCCTGGTCGATCGCGGTCCTGATCAGGTCGATCGCGTCGGAGCGCTCGGACTCGGTCAGGTCGGGCCGCAGCCTGATCGCGATCAGCGCCGAGTCCTTCGACGGGAAGAGGTAGGAGAACTTGGCCTTCGGCGTGCCGTCCGCGAGGCCGGGATCGAACACGACCTGGCTCACGTAGTTCGGGTCGTCGAGCGAGGGCACGCCGCTCAGGCCGTAGCGCGCAGCGAGGCGCTGAGCGTTCGCGATGAACTCGTCGAGGACCGACTGCTTCGCGGCTTCCGCCGCGGCCCTGGCCTCGGACTCGGGCAGCCCCTGTCGAAGGGCGCGCTTGTACGCGGCGATGGCTGCCGCGTCGGCTGCGGCCGCCGATTGCTCCGATTGCTGTCGCAGGAGGGCGAACGCCTGTTGGGCGAACTGGTTCAGGAACGTCGCCGGCCCGTAGACCACCCGCGCCGGTTTCGATTCGGCGAGTTCGGTGCAGACAGCGGGCGTCGGAACGCCGTCGGCGATTTCATCCTCGGTCGCGTTACCCGAGACGCAGCCCTCGAGCAGGAGCAGCTTGCCGAGGTCCTGGGTCAACACGACCTGCTCGAGATCCCCCTGCACGAGGATGACGACGGCGTCGTCGCCGAACTCCGCCTTGAACTCCTCGGTCGCGGCGAACGTCTCAGAGCCCTTGTCGACGAGCGTCTCCGCCTCGCCGTCCGGCTTCAGCGACGCCGCCCCGATCGCCCCGACGATCGCGAGTAGGACGGCCAGAGCGATCACGGGCGCGGGCCGCTCGACGCACCAAGCGCCCACGCGTGCAAACACGCTCCTCACCTGCGAAAGGTTACGAGCGCCCGTTCCCCAGGGCGCCGGTCCCCGTCCGCGTTAACGCGAAGTCCGCATAGCGAGCGTGAGGCACGCCGAAACCCGAGAACCCGCCCACAGTGTCCGGTTTCTCGGGTTTCGCGGACTAGGGACGCCTAGTCCATTGCCAGCGGGCCGATGGTCTCCGCGTTCAGGAATTGGGCGACGAACTCGTTGGGTGAGTTGAACAGCTCCGACGAGGGGCCCGACTCGACGATCCGGCCCTTCCAGAGCACGGCGATGAAGTCGGCGATCCGGCGCGCGGTGCCGAGGTCGTGGCTGATCACCATGTAGCAGCCGCCGTTCTCCTCGTGGACCTCGCGGATCAGCTCGCAAAGGAGGGCCGTGCGGACCGGGTCGAGGCCGGAGTCCGGCTCGTCGAACATGACGATCGCGGGATCGAGCACCAGCGCGCGGGCGAAGCCGGCGCGCTTGCGCATGCCGCCCGAGAGCTCGTTCGGCATCTTGTCGGTCGCCTGCTGCAGGCCGACCTCGTTCAGGCGGCGGTTGACGATCTCGCCGATCTCTTCCTCCGACTTGTCTGTGTGCTGACGCAGCGGGAAGGCGACGTTGTCCCAGATGTTCATCGAGCCGAACAGCGCGCCGTCCTGGAACAGCAGGCCGAACTTCTTGCGCATCTCGAACAGCTCGTCGTCCGACATCCCCGGCACCGACTCACCGTGGACCAGGATGTCGCCGGAGTCCGGGTAGAGCAGGCCGACGATGTGCTTGATCAAGACGCTCTTACCTGTCCCCGATGGACCGAGGACCATCGAGATCTGGTCGTCGGGCAGGCCGAGGTTGAGGCCGTTCAGGATGCGCATCCGGCCGAACTGCTTAACGACGTCGATGATCTCGATCGCGTCCTCGCCGCCGTGGTCGCGCTTCTCCCCCGTGTGCCACTTGTAGGGGTCGTTCTCGCCCGCAGGGACGCCGGGGAGGACGTAGTCCTGGTGGAGCGTGCCCAACTCGGGAACGTTCTCCTCATAGGGCTCGGCCGGGGGCGCCGTGTCGAAGCCCTCATCCTGGGGAGCGGGCTCGAAGGTCTCCTCCTCCGCCTCCTGGTCGTGGATGCGGACCTCCTGCTCCTCCTCGGGTGTGACGTTGTCGTCAGCCATTCTCGTCTCTCCTCACCGGGGCCACCTAAGGCGCCCTAACCACCAACCGGCGCCCTCGGGTTGGCGCCCCAGAAGATAAGCGTGCCCATCATCCCGATGATGTGGACGAGCACGATGTTCAAGACCATGGACTTCGCGGTCGCCGTGCCCACGCCGACCGGCCCGCCCGAGGCGGTGTAGCCGTAGTAGCAGCCGACCAGCACGATCGCGGTCGCCATGAACATGCCCTTGATCACGCTGAATATGAGGTCGGGCGGGTTCTGGAACATCCAGAAGATCAGGAAGTAGCCGCCGGCCGACACCTCCGCGACCTGCTCGACAACCGCGAGGTAGGAGGCGAAGAAGCCGACGCCGATCCCGGTCAGGTAGATGAACGGCAGTGTTAGCCATGCCGCGAGGAGGCGAGTCGCGCAGAGGAAGATCATCGGGTTGACGCCCATGACCTCGAGCGCGTCGACCTCGTCCGAGATCCGCATCGCGCCGATCTCGGCCACGATCCCCGTGCCGACCTTCGCGGCCATCATGTATCCGAACGCGTAGGGAATCACCTCGCGCAGGTCGCACCAGGCGGCGAATGTGCCGGCGTTCGACGGGGCGCCGACCGAGCGCGAGAAGTACGCACCCTCGATGCCGCACTGCAGGCCGAGGATGAAGGTCAGCCCCCAGATCACCAGGGCTGAGCCCAGGATCAGGATCCCGGCCTGGCGCAGCGCCTCGCCGAAGAAGTGGAAGACCCGGCCCGAGTAGACGAGCCCCATGACCCGTGCGCCGAAGCGAGCGATCTCGCCCAGGCTCGTTAGCCAATCTCGCGGTACTGCGAGCCAACCCGGCATCAGGCGTACCTCTCCCTCTGAAGCCGCGCACCCGTCACTTGATCACGCTGATTTCCGGATGCGTGGCGAGCAGGGTCTGCGTGAAGACGTAGTTGAACGCGAACACGCCGAGGAACGCCACCACCACCCCGACGTTCACCGCACGGCCGACGCCCTCGGCGCCTCCGGACGCATTCATCCCGTAGTAGGAGCAGACGACCGCGATGATCGCGCCGAACATCGTGCATTTCAGGATCGACCCCCAGAGGTCGGTCACGGACGCATTCGTGAACAGGGTGGCGAAGAACCCACCGAGCGGCTGGCCGTACGCGATCTCGGCGAACAGGCCGCCGGAGATGCCGAACAGGAGCGCGTAGATGTCCATCAGCCCGGTGATCAGCATCAGGGCCAGGAAGCGCGGGACCACGAGGTTCTTGATCGGGTCGACGCCAAGCACCTGAAGGGCATCGAGCTCCTCGCGGATCTTGCGGGCGCCGAGGTCGGCGGTGATCGCGGTGCCGGCGACGCCGGCGACGACGACCGCGGTCACGAACGGCGCGAACTCGCGAACCGACGCGAGGATGAAGAAGCCGCCGAGCCGGTCGAGCGCGCCGAACAGCGACAGGAAGTTGGCCGCCTGGAGCCCCGGCGCGCCAAACCCGAAGGCGACCGTCGAGATCATCATCGGGAACCAGCAGAGCTGAAGCGCGAACAGGAACTGCGAGATGAACTCGCCGCCGTACGGGTACGGAGGCTTGACCGCGGCGACCAGCGTCTTGCCGGTCAGGATCATCATGTTCCCGACCTGCTCGAAGAGATTCTTCGCAGGTAGGAACGCCCTATCGACCGCTGATCTGACCATCTCTCACCCAGGGGAGGCCAAGCGACTCTCCCCGTCGGGCGAAGAGTATTCGATGTGCGGGTCCCGGCTCAACCTACAACCGGCACCGCAACGCGATGGTATGTTGCCCGCGCCTTGGGGGAGAGAGGTAAAGACCCCCGCCGCACCCGGGTTAGGCGCAGCCGCAGGCTGATCGCCGCAGCGGCATGCCTGCTCGCCACCGCGGGAGTCGCAGCCTGCGGGGGCGACGAGGAACGCCAGGACGAGAACGAGCCGGCGGGCGAGTTCCCGGTCGAGGTCAACTCGGCCAAGTTCGCCGCTCGCCAGCGACTCGCCGAGACCAGCGACCTGGTCCTCGAGGTGGAGAACACCGGCGACGAAACGATCCCCGACCTGGCGATCACGATCTATACGGGCGATGAGAAGGCCGACGGCTCCTTCAACATCCGCTCCGACCAGCAGGGCCTGGCGGACCCGAACCGCCCGGTCTGGATCCTCGAGAACACCTACCCGAAGGTGCTCGCCGAGGGTGTCGACATCTCCGAGCTCGACGCCGAGCCGACCGCGGGCGCCGAGACGGCCGCCACCAACACCTACGCCTTCGGGCCGCTCGCGCCCGGCGAGAGCGTCACCGCGGTCTGGCGCGTCACCCCCGTGGTCGGTGGGACCTTCACCGTGCACTACGAGGTCGCCGGAGGTCTTGACGGCCAGGCCAGGGCGGTGACTGCGGACGGCAGCCCGGTCGAGGGCGAGTTCGTCGCCACCATCTCGACCAAGCCGCCGAACACCCGGGTCACGGACTCGGGCGAGGTCGAAGTCGTCAACTAGCCAGGCCCTGGATTTAGCTTCCGCACAGGGCGGATCGTTACCGTTTCCCGCCGTGGTCCGGACGATCATCGCGTGTGGCCTCGTCCCGGTGGCCCTCCTGGCCGCCGGCTGCGGGGAGAAGGACGAGCCCGAGATCTCGGGGCCGCCGGTCGTCGACCGGCCCACGACGACGCCGAGCGATCCGAACGGCGGGGAGCAGCGGACCGGCGACGGCAACGGCGGCGTGCGGCTCGAGGAGGTCGGGGAGTTCTCCTCCCCCGTGTTCGTCGCCCAACCTGAGGGCGAGAGTGCGCTCTACGTCGTCGAGCGCGAGGGGCGCATCATGCGCGTCCGCGGCAACGAAAGGCCACAGGTCTTCCTCGACATCACCCGCCTGGTCGGGTCGGAGGGCAGCGAGCAGGGTCTCCTCTCGATGGCGTTCGCGCCCGATTACCAGCGGTCGGGCCGTTTCTACGTCGACTACACGGACAAGGAGGGCGACACGCGAGTCGTGGCCTACGAGCGCTCGAAGGGCGATCCGACCGGCGCCGACCCCCGTAGCGCGCAGGTCCTGCTCCGGGTCCAGCAGCCCTATCCGAACCACAACGGCGGCCTGATCATGTTCGGCCCGGATCGCGACCTCTACATCGGCCTCGGCGACGGCGGGTCTGTGAACGATCCGGAGCGAAACGGCCAGAACCTGCGCACGCCGCTCGCCAAGACTCCTGCGGATCGACCCCGGGGCCGGCGGGTACGACGTCCCGCGTGACAACCCGTTCGCCGACCGCGGCGGAGCGCGGCCGGAGATCCTCGCCTACGGCCTCCGCAACCCCTGGCGCTTCTCGTTCGACCGCGAGACCGGCGACCTTTGGGTCGGCGACGTCGGCCAGAACGAGCAGGAGGAGATCGACTTCCTGGCGCGTGGCGAGCTCACCTCCGGCGCCAACTACGGCTGGTCGGCGTTCGAGGGGACCGCGCGCTTCAACGACGACCAGGAGGCGCCAAACGCGATCGAGCCGGTGCTCACCTACGGGCGCGACGGCGGCTGCTCGGTGACCGGCGGCTACGTCGTGCGCGACCCCGGGCTCGAGAGCCTCTACGGCCGCTACCTCTACGCCGACTTCTGCGCCGGGCAGCTCCGGAGCTTCAGCGCCGACGACGCCGCGCGGACCGGGATCGCATCCGACGACCGCCCGCTGGGCGTCCAGGTCCCGTCGGTGAGCTCGTTCGCGGAGGACTCCCGCGGGCACCTCTACGCCACCTCGCTGGACGGCGCCGTCTACCGGCTGGTCCCCGATGAGAACTGAACGCATAGCCCTTATCGCGGCTGTCGCCGCGAGCGTCGCCGTGGCGGTCCCGGCCCGCGCCGGCACACCGGCCTCCGGCGTAAAGGCCGAGCTGGTCGAGACCTTCAACCAGCCGACGTTCGTGACACCGGCGCCGCGGCGCCCGCGCCTTCTGTACGTGACCGAGAAGTCCGGGACGATCCGGGTACTCCGCGACGGTGAGCTACTTCCCAAGACCTTCCTCGACATCTCGGGCTTGGTCGCGGACCAGGTCGAGCACGGCCTGCTCTCGGCCGCGTTCGCGCCCGACTTCGCCCGGACCCGCCGCTTCTACGTCTACTACAGCGCTTCGGCGGGTTGCAACGCTAGGGCCGGCTGCCCGATCCGGGTCGATGAGTTCAAGGCCCGCCGCGGCGATCCCACTCGCGCACGCCGGAAGAGCCGCCGACGGGTGATCTCGATCCCCCACCCCGATGCGCTGAACCACAACGGCGGCACGGTCGCGTTCGGGCCCGACGGCCGCCTCTGGCTCGCGACCGGGGATGGCGGCGGCAGCGGCGATGTGTTCGAGAACGCGCGCGATCTCTCGAGCCTGCTCGGAAAGCTGCTGCGAATCAACCCGCTGCCCGCCCATCGAGGGCGCCCCGGGTACCGAGTTCCAAGCGGGAACCCGTTCGTCGGCGAGAAGGGCCGCGACGAGATGTGGTCCTACGGCTTGCGAAACCCGTTCCGATTCTCGTTCGACGCACCGTTGGGGGCGATCGCGATCGGCGACGTGGGGCAGGGCACCGAGGAGGAGGTCTCGATCGCGACCGTCGCCGGCGCGCGGGGCCGCGGATTCGGCTGGCCCGAGTGGGAGGGGAACTTCGACTACCCCGAGTCGCCCCCGTACGACCCGCCCGGGGAGCCGCTGTTCCCCTTGTTCACGTATCCGAACCCGCACCCGGGCGCGGTGACCGGGGGCGTGATCGCCCACGACCCCGAGCTCCCGAGCCTCGAGGGCCGGTATCTGACGGCCGACTTCTACGCCGGGCAGGTCCTCAGCTTCATCCCAGACCTGGCCAACAACGAGGCCGACTCGGTCGCGTCGCTCGACATAGATCCGATCCCGAACCTCGTAGCATTCGCGTCGGGACTGGACGGACAGCTCTACGTCCTTTCGCTGTCCGGAGAGCTATACCGATTGGAGCCCGAGCAGGGATGAGTATCTGATGAGCGACGTAAGGCGCGAAACCAGGTTGACCCGCCTGGTAAGGCCTTGAGTATCGAGCAGCTTCATCATCGCGGGGCGATGGCAGTCACCGCGGTGGTTGCGATCGCGGTCGGCGTCCTCCTGCTGGCGCTCGGCTCGGCCGACGAGGCGGCCGGGCGCGGGGAGCCTCCGATCGGCGACGGCACGGGCGGCGTCGATTTCGGGCTCGTCGGTGACGGCAGCTTCGAGGATCCCGTCAATGTCGCGTTCGCCCCCGGCTCGCCCGACAGCGTTTACGTGGTCGAGCAGGACGGAACCGTCGAGCTCCTCGTCGACAACGTTGAGTTCGGGATCGCCCTCGACATCAGCGACCTGACCAACCGGAGCGGCGAGCAGGGCCTACTTGGTATCGCGTTCCACCCCGACTACCAGTCGAACGGCCTGCTCTACGCCTACTACACGCACGCCGGCACCGGCGACATCGTCGTTTCCGAGTTCGAGACGAGCGGCGGTATCGCCGACGAGTCGACCCGGCGCCAGGTGATTCGCATCCGCCACCGCTTCGCCGGGAACCACAACGGCGGCCAGCTCCTGTTCGGGCCCGACGGCTTGCTCTACCTGGGCACCGGCGACGGCGGCGACGGGGGCGACCCGCGCGAGAACGCGCAGGACCGTAAGAGCCTGCTCGGCAAGCTGCTTCGGATCAACCCGCTCGACCCGCCTGGCGCACGCGACTACACGATCCCCGCCGGCAACCCCTACAAGGGCAAGAAGGGCAAGGACGAGATCTACGCGCGCGGACTTCGCAACCCGTTCCGCTTTACGTTCGACCCGAACACCGGCCGGATCGCGATCGGAGACGTTGGCCAGGAACGCTTCGAGGAGGTCGACTACGAGACCCCGCAGTCACTGCGCAACGCCAACTTCGGCTGGGACCGCTGGGAGGGCCTCCGGCGCTACAACGACGGCGACACCGCAAAGACTCCGAAGCGAAAGCAGCACGACAAGCCGATCCACGTCTACGGTCACGGCACCGATGGCGGCAGCTGCTCGATCACCGGCGGCGTGGTCGTCCGCGACGAGCTGCTGACCAACCTCTACGGTCGCTACCTGTACGCCGACTTCTGCGCCGGCCAGTTGCGCAGCTTCGTGCCTGAGCTCTCGAGCGCCGAAGGTGTCGTTGAGTTAGACGACACCTTTGACCAGCCCACCTCATTCACCGCGAGCCCGTTCACGAGCCGCATCTACGTGACCTCGCTGGGGGGCGACGTGCGGGTGCTCGGTCCACAGAACTGAGTACCCGCTGACCGGCCGGTCAGCACGCTGTACAGTCAGGCAATGGAGCCCACGGCCACGACTTCCGAGACGGCCGCGACCGAGGCGGCGAAGGACGGCGCCCCCTCCGCAGCGGAGACCTTCGACGTCCACCGCCCCACCGACGGATCGGTCATCCGTTCCGTCGCCATCGACTCGCCCGAGCGGGTCGCCGAGGTGGTCGCGCGGGTTCGCGCCGCGCAGCCCGCGTGGGAGGCGCTCGGCTTCGACGGGCGCTACCGCTGGCTCGGCCGGCTCCGCGACTGGATGTTCGACAACGCGGATGCGCTCGCCGACGTGATGCAGATCGAGACCGGCAAGGTCCGCGCGGACGCCGAGATGGAGGCGCCGTTCATCTGCGACGCGATCAGCTTCTGGGGCGAGCGGGCCGCCGGGTACCTCGCCGACGAGACCCCGAGCTCGCACAACCCGCTGTTCAAGGTGAAGCGCCTGCGCATCACCTATCGGCCCTATCCCGTGGTCGGCGTGATCAGCCCCTGGAACTTCCCTCTGATCCTTGCCTACGACGACGCGATCCCCGCGCTGATGGCGGGCTCCGCCGTCGTCATCAAGCCCTCCGAGGTGACCCCGCTGATCGCGATGGAGATCACCCGCGGCTGGAAGGAGATCGGCGCCCCGGACGTGATCGAGGTCGTGAACGGCACCGCCGACACCGGCGGCGCGCTGATCGACAACGTCGACTACCTGCAGTTCACCGGTTCGGAGCGGACCGGGAAGATCGTGATGAAGCGGGCCGCCGAGACGCTCACCCCGGTCAGCCTCGAGCTCGGCGGCAAGGACCCGATGATCGTCCTGCGCGACGCCAACCTCGACCGCGCGGTCAACGCCGCGGCCTTCGGCGGCCTCGCCAACACGGGCCAGATCTGCATGGCGATCGAGCGGGTGTACGTCGAGGAGCCGATCTACGAGGAGTTCGTCACGAAGCTCGCAGACCGCGTGAACGAGCTGCGCCAAGGGACGGACGACGCGTCGTACAAGCAGGACCTCGGAGCAATGACCTTCCCGCCCCAGGTCGACATCGTCTCCGACCATGTCGAGGACGCCCGCGGCAAGGGCGCCCGGATCCTCACCGGCGGCCGCCGCAAGGAGGGCCCCGGCAACTGGTATGAGCCCACGGTGATCGCCGACGCCGACCACACGATGAAGGTGATGGTCGACGAGACGTTCGGCCCGGTGCTCGGGGTGATGAAGGTGCGCGACGCGGATGAGGCGGTCGCGATGGCGAACGACACGCGCTACGGGCTCTCGGCCTCGGTCATGTCGCGCGACACCGGCCGCGCCGAGGAGGTCGCCCGCCGGCTCGAGGTCGGGGCGACGAACATCGACGACGTCCTCACCAACTACTTCCTCCACAACCTCCCGATGGGCGGCTGGAAGAACTCGGGCATCGGATTCCGCCACGGGGCCAACGGCATCAGGCGCTTTTGCCGCACCGAGGCGATCGTCTCGCCGCGGTTCCGGCAGGGCAAGCGCGACCCACTCTGGTTCCCGCACAAGCGGCGGGAGCGCCGCCTGATCAACGGGCTGTTCCGGTTCTTCAACGCCCGTGGGCTGCGGGACCGCCTCGGCCTCTAGCTGATGCGAATCCGGCGGGCGGCGGGGGTCGCAGCGGTCCTTACCGGGCTCGCCCTCGCCACGCACGCGCCCGCTGACGACTCGCGGCTGCGCGGCGGGCTCGAGCTGCGCGAGGTCGGCGACTTCGCGCAGCCGATCTACGCTCACGGCCCCCGCGGTGCGCCCGGGATCCTCTACGTCGTCGAGCGCGGCGGGACGGTCGACGTCCTGAAGAACGGCCGGCGCCGGGGCACGTTCCTCGACATCAGGGGCCTGGTGGGCTGCTGCGAGAGCGAGCGCGGCCTGTTCTCGATCGCGTTCGCCCCATGGAAGAAGTCGAGACGGTTCTACGTCTTCTTCACCGACAATCACGGTGATCTGCGGATCTCGGAGTTCAAGCGCGAGCGCGGCAACCCGCTCCGCGCGGACGAGGGCAGCCGCCGCGACCTGCTCGACATCCGCCATCGAAGCGCCGCGAACCACAACGGAGGCCAGCTCCAATGGGGCTCGGACGGCAAGCTCTACATCGCCACCGGCGACGGCGGGACCGGCGGCGGGCCCGCGCAGAGCAAGGGCAGCCTGCTCGGCAAGGTCCTGCGGATCAACCCGCTCAAGCGCAAGGGCCCGGGCAAGTACGCGGTGCCGCGGGACAACCCTTATGTCGGCACGGCGGGACTGGACGAGATCTTCGCCCGCGGCCTTCGCAACCCGTGGCGCTTCTCGCTCGACCGTGGGAAGATCGCGATCGGCGACGTGGGCCAGGACCGCTTCGAAGAGGTCGACTACGAGCGCCTGCGCAAGGCCGCGGGTGCCAACTTCGGCTGGAACAAGTATGAGGGCAACTCGTTGATCAACGGGCCCGCCCTCGGCAACCACGACCGGCCGATCCACACGTACTCACACTCCGGCGGCCGCTGTTCCATCACGGGCGGCTATGTCGTCCGCGACCCGGACCTCGGTGCGCTCAAGGGCCGCTACGTCTACGGCGACCTGTGCACCGGCCAGATCCGAAGCTTCGTGCCGAAGCTCGGTGGCGCACGAGACGACAGCGGCACGGGGCTTCAGCGCGGCAGCCTCGTCTCGTTCGGCGAGGACGCCCGCCGCAACGTCTACATCGTCGCTGGGAACTCGGTCTTCCGGATCGGGCAGAACTAAGCGGGCGCGGCTTCGCCGGCCGGCTCGGCGGTCTCGGCCTCGATCGTGCCGTCGCCCTCGGGGTCCGAGTCGGGCGGCAGCTCTCCCCCACGCTCGGTGCCGGCGATCAGCTCGTCGCTCCTCTTCTCGGCCGGGATGAAGCCGGACTTCATGCCGAAGTAGACGGCCTGCGGGTGGTGGGCGACGATCGCGACGGTTGACTGCTCGGGCTCGAGCGCGTAGCCGCCCGAGAGCGCGATCCCGATCTCCGGAAAGCCGAGGAGCCGCGAGACCTTCTCGTGCTCTGACTGGTCCGGGCAGGCGGGGTAGCCCCAGGAGTAGCGGCGGCCCTGGTCGAGGTCGATCCCGAGGGCGCGGCGGACCTCGGCATGGAGCCACTCGGCGAGGCCCTCGGCCGCCTGGACACCCAGGCCGTGGACGAAGAGCTGCTCGGCGAACTCGCCGTCGGCCTCGAGCTGGGAGATCCGCTTGGTGACCTCGTCGCCGACGGTCACTGCCTGTAGCGCGACCACGTCCCGCTCGCCGCCTTCTGAGAGCGGCCGGTAGAAGTCGGCCAGGCAGATCCGGTCGTGCTTCGGCTGGCGCGGGAAGACCAGGCGCTCGATCTCCCGGTCGTGGTCCTGCGGGTCGAAGATGACGAGCTCGTTGCCGTCGGCGTTGCACGGGAAGTAGCCGACGCGTGCCCTGGGCTCGAGGTAATCCTGCTCGCGCCACATGCGCTCGAGCTTCGGCGCGAAGCCCTCGTCGCCGTCGTGGCCCTCGACGATCCGGCGCCAGTCCTCGCCCTTGCGGCCGCGCCCGCCCCAGTGGAGCTTGAACAGGACGTGCCGGTCGAGATACGGATAGACGTCGGCGAGGTCGATAGCGACGTCGCGCGCGCCCCAGAACGGCGGCTCGGGAACTGATGCATCGGTCGCGGCGCCGGAGCGAACGGAATCGTCGGTGGTCGGTGGGGCGTCGTCGACGACCACGGGCTTCTCGCGCAACTCCCGAGCCTCTTCGCGGATCCGGTCGAGCAACGAGGAACGAGCATCGTCGTCGATCAGTGCGTCGATCGTGTCGAGGCCCACAAACGCGTCCTTGCAATAGAAGACCCCGGGCCCGTAGACCTCGTCGGACTCCTTGCCGTGTGGATAGAGGACCCGCCGCCCGAAGTCGCGGTTGATCGCGGCGCCGCCGATCAGCACCGGGAACTCGAGCCCGCGCTGATGGAGCTCCTGGATGCAGGCGGGCATCTGCTTCGAGGTCGAGACGAGCAGCGCCGAGAGGCCGATCGCGTCGGCGTCGTGCTCGACGGCGGCATCGATGATCGTGTCGATCGGGACCTGCTTGCCCAGGTCCACGACCGTGTAGCCGTTGTTCGTCAGGATCGTGTTGACCAGCGACTTGCCGATGTCGTGCACGTCGCCGAACACGGTCGCGATCACGACCTTGCCCTTCGTGTGGCCCTCGATCTTGTCGAGGTAGTTCTCGAGGTGCGCGACGGCGCGCTTCATCACCTCGGCCGACTGCAGCACGAACGGCAGGATCAATTCGCCGGCGCCGAACTTGTCGCCGACCTCCTTCATCGCCGGCAGCAGCACGGTGTTGAGGGTGGGAACGGCGCCGATCTTCTCCACCGACCGGTCGATCCAGTCCTCGACACCGTCCTTCTTGCGGCGCAGGATGTGCCAGTGGAGCGCCTCCTCGGGCTCCATGTCGGCGGTCGGGTCCTCGGCCTCGGCGGCGTCGTCCTCCCCCTTCTCCTCGAAGTGGCCGATGAACCGCTCGAGGGCGTCCTCGCGCCGGTTGAAGACGAGATCGTCGGCCAGCTCGCGCTCGGACTCGGGGATCTCCCCGTACGGGGTGATGTGGTTCGGGTTGACCATCGCGAGGTCGAGGCCGGCGTCGACGCAGTGGTGCAGGAAGACCGAGTTCAGGACGGCTCGCGCGGGCGGGCTGACGCCGAACGACACGTTCGAGACGCCGAGCGACGTCTTGACCCCGGGCAGGCCCTCCTTGATCGCCTCGATCCCCTCGATCGTCGCGATCGCGGACGGCTTCCACTCGTCGTCGCCCGTCGTGAGCGTGAAGGTGAGGGCGTCGAAGATCAGCGCCTCGCGGTCGAGGCCGTGCTCGTCGCAGGCGATCTCGGTGATCCGCTTCGCGATCTCGAGCTTGCGCTCCGCGGTCTTCGCCATCCCGGTCTCGTCGATCGTCAGCGCGATCAGCGCCGCGCCGTGCGCCTTGGCGAGCGGGATCACGCGATCGGCCTTGTCGCGACCGGCCTCGAGGTTGATCGAGTTGACGATCGCGCGCCCGGGGATCGCCTCGAGCGCGGCCTCGATCACCTCGGGCTCGGTCGAATCGATCTGGATCGGCGCGGGCTGCGTCAGCGAGATCCGCTGCACCACCTCCCGCATCTGGACGTCCTCGTCCTGACGCTCGGTGAGCGCGACGCACACGTCGAGGACGTGCGCTCCGCCGGTCACCTGATCCTCGGCGACCTGCACCAGGCCGTCGTAGTCGTCGGCGAGCAGCAGCTCCTTCGCCACACGCGACCCTTGAGAATTCACCCGCTCGCCGACGAGCGTCGGCCGCGGCTCCTGGACGAGATCGGTGGCGGTCATCATCGAACTAAGCAGGGGCGGTGTCCTCGTCGGGCGCTCGCCCGGCGCGCGGCCCGCGACGCGTTCGGCGAGCTGGCGGATGTGGTCAGGAGTGGTCCCGCAGCAGCCCCCGACGATCCCGACGTTGTGGCGCTCGACGAACTCGCCGAGGACCGACGAGATCTGCTCGGGCGTCTCGGGGAAGATCGTCTCCCCGTCCGGCCCCTGGAGCGGCAGGCCCGCGTTCGGGATGCAATGGACGGGCAGCGGCGAGTTCTCGCCGAGGTAGCGGATCGCGTCGCGCATGTCCTCGGGCCCGGTCGAGCAGTTCAGGCCGATGACGTCGACGTCGAGTGCGGTTAGCGTGGTGAGCACGGCCGCGATATCCGTGCCGAGCAGCATCTTGCCGCCCTGCGGCAGGAGCGAGACCGAGGCCTGGATCGGCACCGTGCGGCCCACGGTCCCGAACGCCTCGCGCGCGCCGAAGATCGCCGCCTTGACCTCGAGGATGTCCTGGGCGGTCTCGATGATGATCAGGTCCGCCCCGCCCTCGAGCAGGCCGCGCGCCTGCTCGGAGAACACCTCGACCAGGCGGCGGAACGAGATGTCGCCGAGGGTCGGATCGTCGGACGCCGGGAGGAAGCCGGTCGGGCCGATCGAGCCCGCGACGAAGCGGCCCTCGCCCACCGCCCTGCGGGCGATCTCGGCCGCTTTGCGGTTGATCTCGAGCGTGTGCTCGCCGAGACCCCACTCGTCGAGCTTCAACCGCGACGCCTGGAACGTGTCGGTCTCGACGACCTCGGCGCCGGCGTCGACCATCGAGGCGTGGACCCCCTCGATCACGTCGGGGCGGTTCAGGACCAGCGCCTCGTGGCACTTGCCCGGGAGCCCGCCGTAGTCCTCGGAGGTCAGGTCGAACTGCTCCAGGGTCGCGCCCATGCCGCCGTCGAACACGACGACGCGGTCCGCGACTGCGCCTAGGAAATCTCGTTCTGTGTCCGCCAATCCCCTTACTACCTCCATCGTTCCCGGCTGTCGCACCGTGCCTGGCTCCTGAGAGCCTCGTCGGTTGCGGCGGCTTCCGAGGACCGGGTCCCTCAGCCGCTCTGGATGGCTGCGAAAAGAGGATAGGGCACTGGCGACCCTGTATCTTCGCCCTCACACGATCTAGGGAGGTTTGGACGGATGCGTAAGGTTTTTGGAGGGGCAGTCGCGGCCGCACTAATCGGCGGCCTCGCAGCCGCAGCACTCAGCGTCGGGGCGTCGGACCGGACGAGCTCCGCGCGCTATGACGCCGGCGGGGATGACCCGACCCGGGCGGTCGCACGCCGCGCCGCCGCGACCTGGGAGGGCAAGCTCAAGGACGCGGGCCCCGACACCAGCGTCAAGATCAAGTTCAAGACTCGGGGCGGCGACCCGGTCGAGCTCAGGAGCCTCAAGTACGAGGGCCTGCCCGCCGACTGCGACTCTCGCCACCGCCGCAGACCCTTTCGGCGAATCCGAGATTCAGCAACGTCTTCGTCAACAGCAGGCGGAAGTTCAAGATCCAGGGCAAGTCGACGGACGGCTCGGCCAGGATCAAGTTCACCGGCAAGTTCAACCGGAGCTACAAGAAGGTCAAGGGCAAGCTCCAGAACACGATCACCTTCGGCCCGGACGGCCCGCCCGAGGAAACCTGCGTCGGCGAGACGACGCCGTACATGGCTAAGCGTTAGCCGCGTCGCCCTTATCCCACCGTCTCCGTCGCGCCGTCCGAGCGGCGCGGCGAGAGGCGGACGGGCGCCGCCGACAGCGCCCGCATGCGCATGTCCGACCAGGTGACGCCCTCGCGGACGAGCGCGGGCAGGCCGAGCGCGACCGCGGTCGCGATCTCGACGGCCTGGAGGATCACGCCGTAGGCCAGCGCGTCGGCCGCGCTGACGCCGAACCCGGTGGTCAGGACGCTGATCACCGCGAGCTGGAAGACGCCGATGTTCGACGGCGTCGCCGGGACGACGGCGGTCACGTTGACGGCGAACAGGGCCGCCGCGGCGGCGCCGATCCCGATGCTCGCGTGATGGTCGAGGCCAAGCGCGGTGAAGAGGACGAGGCACGCGAGGAGCTGAAGTCCCCAGGCGCCCAGCTGGGCGATCGCCGCGACGGGACCCCGGCGCGGGTCGCGGAAGACGACCAGGCCCTCCCGGACCTTGAGGAGGGCGCCGCGGACCGATGCGACGACGCGGGAAACCCGCCCGCTCCCGTTGCGCCGGACCACGGTGGGCGCGAGCAGCACCGCGACCAGGATCGCCAGCGGCGCGAGGCTGATCAGGAACAGCTGCTCGGTCTTCGCGGCGAAGAGGTCGGTGGAGCCGACGATGATCGCGCCGAGGATTACGAGCGCAAGCAGGTTGAGCGCGGACTGCGAGACGAGCGTGCCGAGCAGCACGGGGAAGCTCTCGCGCATCCGTCCGGTGCGCCGCGCGAGCACCATCGCGCGGGCCGGCTCGCCGAGCCGCGCCGGCAGCGTGGCCGACATGAGGACGCCGATCATGGTCGCCGAGGTGACGTCGCGACGGCGCAGCGGGAAGCGCGGCAGCGCAGCACGGGCGATCGCGTACCAGGAGGCGGCGCGCAGGAAGAGTGAACCGACCATGAGCACGGTCGCCACCAGGACCCAGGCGAGGTCGGAGCGGACGATCGAGTGAACGACGCTGTCGAGCCCGATCCGGTTCGCCGCGATCGCGCTCAGCCCGACGCCGACCAGCGCCGCCACCCCCAGCCCCACCCGCCGGGCGACCCTGGCGCGCGAACCGGCACGGCGCGCGGGCGCGGGATCGAGCGGGGGCAGGCGCCGCGCGGGCTTCGGCGCTGAGCCGTCGATCGGAAGGAGGCCGGCGCGCCGCGGAATCCCGGCCAGGCTGGGCTGCGGAGCGGGAGCGGCAACGATGCGCTCGTAGACCGAGGACACCTGCTCGGCGACGCGCGGCCACGCATAGCGCTCGGCAGACTGGCGCGCTGCGGCACCCATCGCCCGACGACGCTCGGGCTCGTGGTGGAGCGCCTGAAGCTCTTCCGCCAGCCGCTGCGCGTCCGCGGGCGGCACGAGGACGCCGTCGACGCCGTCGGTCACGACGTCGGCGTAACCGGCGATGTTGGAGGCGATCACCGGGGTCCCTGCCGCGAACGCCTCGGTGAGGATCATCCCGAAGCTCTCACCCGAGAGCGACGGAGCGCAGAGCACGTCGGCCTGGTGCAGCCGGCACCAGAGCTCGCCGGGCTCGACGCGGCCGAGCGCCTCGATGTGCGGCTCAGCGTCGGTTTCGGCCAGGTAGCGGGCGACATCGTCGTAGCCGGCGCCGACGACGGTGAGCTTCGCGGGCACGTGCTCGACGAGGCCCTCGAAGGCCTGCAGCAGGACGGGCAGGCCCTTGCGCTCCTCGGGCCGACCGACGAACAGCACGCGCAGCTCCTCGGACTCGGGCTTCGGGCCGGCCGGCGGCCCGTTCAGGTCGACGCCGTTCGGGACGATCTCGTACTGGCCTCCGAACCACCGCCTGCCCGTCCATGCGGCCGCCTCGGAGACCGCGATCCGCGCGTGAAGCTGGTTGAACTTGCGGCGGGCGCCGGCGAGGTTCGCGATGTGGTTCGGGATCGCCTTGGTCGAATAGGCGTGGAAGGTCGCAACCACGGGCGCACCGGAGTACGAGACCGCGTCCCAGCCGACGAAGCCCGCGGGCGGTTCGTGCACGTGCACCACGTCGGGGTCGAAATCGGCAAGCTCCCGGCGCAGGGCGATCGCCCCCGATGGGAACGGCGAGTTGTTGGAGATCGAGCCGTTCATCCCGAACGCCATGCTGCGTCCGAGCGTGCGCAGGTAGCCGGGCTTCTCCCGCTGCTCGGGAGGTGCCTTGTGGAGCAGGCGGGTGAACCGGTCGGGCGGGTCCCAGGGCGCCAGCACGCGAACGTCGTCCCCGCCTGAGATCAACTCGGCGGCGAGAGCCTCGACGTGGCGGTTGACGCCCCCCGGATACGTCCACGAATACGGCGTGACCAGGGCGATTCGCACCACAGGGATGGTAAAGGGTCTAGTCGGCGTCCCGGGTTCGGTTAACACCCCACGCACAGGCGGCGCCGGCACCCAGGTAAATGGTGCCCAACACGAGCAGGACCGATCCGGAGTCGTTCGCGACGGTCCCGAGCAGGATCCCGGCGAGCGCGCCGAGGAACCCGCAGCGGGCGGGCCACGCGGCTCCGAACCACGCCAGGACCGCCTCGCGGCGGACGAAGCCGGCGACGAGTAGCAGGATCACGGCGACGAGCAGCTCCGGGTAGATCGGGTCGGTGAACGTGCTCACCGTCAGGGTTACCCGCCGCTCGAGGACGTCGGCGAGTTCCCCCGCCTCACCCGCGCCCAGGACCGTCCGGCTCAGGTGGGCGCCACCCAACACGGCGTCCACCGCGAAGAGCGCTGCGAGCGCGACAACCCCGGCGCCCAGGACCAGCAGGATCGCCCGGCGGCGATCGACGCCCAGCGCCAGCACCGCGGCGGTTGCCCCGCCGACCGCGAGGACGATCGCCGCCCCGACGTCCGCACCGAAGCGGCCCGGCGCGAATGCCACTGTCGCCAGCGCGGCGATCACGAGGAACCAGCCCGCGGCCGCGCGCGGGCTCACGGCTGGGCGTGTCGCGAGCCACGCCCCCGTGCCGACGAGCGTGAGCGTCGTCAGGATCGCCTCCAGCTCGTTGCCGATCCCGAAGAACCGCACGCCGCCGCCGGGATTCGGCCCCAGCACGGAGAGCGCGGTGTAGGGCGATCCCGCGACCACGTCGAGCGCGTGGGCGCCGACCGTGACCGCGCACGCCAGCGCGAGTCCGGCGAAGCCGGGCAGAAAGGCGGCGGTGAGGGCGGCGAGGGCGACGGCTCCGAGGCCCATCAGGAGGGCCGAGGCGAGCTCGCCGGCGTCGACGGCCGCCGCAACCAGGAGCAGGAACGGCGCCCAAGCGCAGGCCAATCCGAACAACGTCATCGCGACCCCGGCCACCCGGCCCCGGAAGGCGAGCGCCGCGGCACCCGCGAGCGCAAGCCAGATGAGCAACGGCAACAGCGCGACGGTCTCACGGCTGGGACGCTCGGCCAGCCGGTCCTGAAGGTCCGCGACCTCCACCGCGTCGCGTTCGCCCTCGGCGCGGATCGGGCTCCCGTTCATCTCGTCGGGCACCTCGACGCCCAGCCACTCGAGGACCGTGGGGGCGACGTCGGTCGCGAGCACGACGCCGTCGGTCCGGGTGGAGTCCGAGGTCAGGTTGCCGTCGAAGCCGGGCCCCGCGATGCCGGTCGGCCATAGCGGCTGCTCGCTGCGGCTGCCGGCGGCGAACGCGATCAGGAGATCGTCCGGTCCGAGCCCAGCGACCAGGTCACCCAGTCCGTTGAACTCGGCCCGAACGACGGTCAGGCCCGGCGGGCAGCCGGGTGGGCAGGATCCCTCCTCGGTCAGGACGATCTCGCCGTCCCGGTCGGCGGCGATCAACGGCGCGAGGCCGTCGGCCGGCTCCGAGACGGACGCCAGGCCGGCCTCCTCGACGGTCGAGCCGAGGAGCCCCGGGACGATCTCTGACGGCGCGTCCGCCGCGCGCTCGCGGATCCGGTCCCACTCCCCCGCGTCGAGGCGACCGTCGCGAACGAACACCGGGAGCAGGTCGGCGTCATAGAGCCGCTCGTTGATCCGGTTGCCCTGGCCGACGTCGAGAAAGCTCTGGGCGGGAGGCGCGTCGCCGATGCCGGCGCTCATGATCCCGGGCGAGATCCCGTTGATCCGGCCGATCGCCTCCACCGGGACCCCGTAGGGGAGGACCGCAATCACGACCCGACCCTCGGACCCGCCCTGCGCGGGGGCGGACGGCGGGTCGGCTGCATCTGCCGTCAGGACGGCGGCCGCCACGGCGGCGGTGGCTACCATCGCCCTCATGGCAGGCGCCGACCGCACCTTCGCCAAGTTCACGTTCTTCAAGCTCGATCCCGCATGGCAGCGCCGCGACGCCGAGGCGCGGGCGCAGGATAAAGCCGAGTTCCTCGCGGCCTGCGAGGACTATGCGCAGGATCGCTCGCTGCGTGCCTACTCGACGGTCGGCACGCGGGGAGACACCGACCTCCTGCTCCTGAGCCAGAGCCCCGTGCTCGAGGACATCCACACGTTCCACGTCGTCCTCGCGCAGAGCGGGCTGGCGAAGTGGATGACGATCCCTCACTCGTACCTCTCGATGACGAAGCCGTCGCCCTACTCCGACGCCGATGCCCGGCCCGAGATCTGCACATCCGAGCGCAAGCACCTGATCGTCTACCCGCTCGACAAGAAGCGTGAGTGGTACCGCCTG
Organism: uncultured bacterium; assembly: GCA_963753385.1. Classification (GTDB taxonomy): domain Bacteria; phylum Actinomycetota; class Thermoleophilia; order Solirubrobacterales; family 70-9; genus JALZKA01. Next base: position 45,501 of record CAVWCC010000008.1, on the reverse strand, counting down.
CCGCTCGAGGAGCGGCGGCGCGTGATGTCCGAGCACATCGCGATCGGGCGCCGCTACCCCGAGATCACGATCAACACCTCGTACTCCTTCGGCCTGGACGACCAGGAGTTCGTCGTCTCATTCGAGTGCGACGACCCCGGCGAATTCCTCGACCTGGTGCAGGAGCTCCGTACCTCGGAATCGAGCGCGTTCACGCTCCGCGACACCCCGATCTTCACCTGCGTCGCGATGTCAGTCGCCCGCGCACTCGACGCGCTCGACGGCACGGCTGCGAGTGCCCAGGCGGGCGCGCTGGCATGAACCCTCTGCGCGTCGCCATCGTCGGCTCGGGGCCGGCGGGCTTCTATGCGGCCGAGCACCTCCTCAAGCAGGAGGACGTCCCGGTCGAGGTCGATATGTATGACCGGCTGCCGACCCCCTACGGGCTGGTCCGCGCCGGGGTCGCTCCCGACCATCCGAAGATCAAGTCGGTGATCCGGATGTACGAGAAGACGGCGTCGCGCGAGGGCTTTCGGTTCTTCGGTGGCGTCGACGTCGGCGCCGACGTCACCGTGGCGGACCTCTCAGAGCGCTACCACGCGGTGATCTACGCCTACGGCTCGGCAACCGACCGGCACCTCGGAATCCCGGGCGAGGGCCTCCCCGGCTCGCACGCGGCCACCGAGTTCGTCAACTGGTACAACGCCCACCCGGACTTCTCAGACCGTGAGTTCGACCTCTCCTGCAAGCGCGTCGTGGTGATCGGCAACGGCAACGTGGCCGCGGACGTCGCCCGGATGCTGGCGCTGACCCGCTCCGAGCTCGACGAGACCGACACCGCCGACCACGCGATCGCGCCGATGGCCGAATCGGGCGTCGAGGAGATCGTCGTGCTGGGCCGCCGCGGCCCGGCGCAGGCCGCGTTCACCAACCCCGAGGTGCGCGAGCTGGGCGAGATGCTCGACGCCGACATCGTCATCGACCCCGACGAGGCCGAGCTCGACGAGGTCAGCCGCGAGTTCGTCGACTCCGATGACTGCGATCCCACCAACCGCCGCAACGTCGAGATCTTCAGCGACTTCGCCCAGCGCGAGCCCGAGGGCAAGCGCCGCCGGATCGTGCTCCGTTTCCTGCGCTCGCCGGTCGAGATCAAGGGGGACGGCAGGGTCGAGTCGATCGTGGTCGGGCGCAACCGCCTCGAGCGAGGGGATGACGGCCGCGTCCGCGCGGTCGACACCGGCGAGCGCGAGGAGATCGAGTGCGGCCTCGTGCTGCGCTCGATCGGCTACAAGGGCGTCGGGCTCGACGGGCTGCCGTTCGACGACGGCGCGGGTGTGATCCCGAACGACCACGGCCGCGTCGTCGACCCGGAATCGGGCGAGCAGGTGCCCGGGCAGTACGTCGTGGGCTGGATCAAGCGCGGGCCGAGCGGCGTGATCGGGACAAACAAGAAGGACGCCCAGGACACGGTCTCGGCGCTGCTCGAGGACGTCGCCGAGGGCCGGGTCCCCGAGCCCGCGGGCGACAGCTCGCCCGAGGCGATCGAGGCGTTGCTGGCCGAGCGGGCGCCGGACCACGTGACGTTCGACGGCTGGCGCGAGATCGACCGCGCCGAGGTCTCCCGCGGCGAGCCCCTCGGCCGCCCCCGCGTGAAGTTCACGACGATCGAGGAGATGCTGGAGGCGGCGCGGGCCGTGCCGGCGGAGTAGCCATGGCCGATCTCGCCGAGCTCAAGCGGATGATCGAGGCGGCGCTCCCGGGCGCCGAGGTGGAGGTGATCGACGAGGGCGGCGGCGACCACCTGCGAGCAGTCGTCACCGCTGAGCAGTTCGAGGGCCTCAGCCGCATCGACCAGCACCGGCTGGTCCGCGCCGCGGTCAGGGAGCGCTTCGACGACGGTTCGATCCACGCGCTCTCGATCCAGACGTCGACGCCCGGCTAGCCCCGGCGGGGGCCTTCGCTAAGGTGGACGCATGGCAGCCGATCCCGAGCTAAGGGCGAAGGTTTCCGAACTGATCGCCGAGAACCCGGTCCTCCTGTTCATGAAGGGGACGCCGGATGCGCCGCAATGCGGCTTTTCGATGCGGGTCGTCCAGGTCATGCAGGCCCTCGGCGTCGAGTACGGCGCGATCGACGTGCTCCCCGCGCTACAGCCCCTGCGTGAGGTCACCATCGAGCTCTCCGACTGGCAGACGTTTCCGCAGCTGTACGTGAACGGCGAGCTGGTGGGCGGCTGCGACATCGTCGAGGAGATGCTCGACTCCGGCGAGCTCGCTGAGCTCCTGGGCGTCGCGCAGCCCGAGGTCGAGGTCGCCGAGGCCGAGCGGATCCTTCCCGGCGGCTCACAGACGAGCCCGCCGATGCAGCTCGGCTGAGGTGAGCGCGGGCGCAACGCCCACTCTCTTCGAGTGGGCCGGCGGCACCGAGGCCTTCGAGCGCCTGATCAACGCCTTCTACGACCGCGTCGAGGACGACGAGCTGCTCGCGCCGCTCTTCGGCGGCAAGGTCTCCGACGAGCACCGCGACCATGTCGTGGCCTGGTGGTCCGAGGTCTTCGGCGGTCTCACGCGCTACACCGACGAGCTCGGCGGCTACGAGCGGATGCTGGGCAAGCACCGCGGGCTGGCGATCTCCCCCGAGCAGCGCTTCCGCTTCGCCTCGCTGATGAGCCTCGCGGCCGACGACGCCGGTCTCCCGGACGATCCCGACTTCCGTTCGGCGTTCGTGGCCTACGTCGAGTGGGGCACGCGCCTCGCACAGCACAACTCGCAACCGGACGCCGAGGTGTTCGAGCACGCGCCGGTCCCGCGCTGGGGCTGGGGCGAGGCCCCGCCGTTCCAGGGATAGGCCTCGGTCACACACGCGCGGCGGAAGCGCGGATATCTTCCCGCGCCCGATGCTGACCTTCGACGAGGACACCGCGCTGACCCCTGCCGGCGACGGCGTCTGGGACGGCGCGATCGCCGACGGCTGGGCAACGCCCCGCGGACCTCTCGGCGGCTATGTGATGGCTCTCGTCCTGCGTGCGTTCGACCTTGCGATCGCAGATTCCACACGCTCCGCCCGGTCGGTGACGATGCACTTCCTCCGGACCCCCGAGGTCGGCCCCGTCCAGGTCAGTACGACGGTCGAGCGCGCCGGGAGATCGCTCAGCACTCTCAGCGGGCGCCTCGAGCAGGAGGGCAGGCTTCTGGGCCTGGCATTCGGCGCCTACTCGGTGCCTTGGCAGAGCCCGCTGCTGGGCGACCAGGGAATGCCCGGGGTGGAGCCACCGGAGGGACGCGAGCCGGTCGAGGACCTCGGCCGCGGGGCACCGCCCTCCTTCACCAAGCGGCTCACGATGCAGCATCGTTTCGGCGACAAGCCGTTCACGGGCAGCGACCGGGGCGAAACGGGCGGCTGGCTCGGCCTGCGCGAGGAGCGGCCGGTGGACGCCCTGGCGATCGCGGTCCTCGCCGATGCCTGGTTCCCCGCCCCGTGGCCGCGGCTGAAAGCGCTCGCCCCGGCTCCCACCATCGACCTGACGATCCACTTCCGAGTCCCGCTGCCCCTCCCCGACACGCTGCTCCTCGGCCGCTTCCGGAACCGGCTCGTCCGCGACGGGTTCTTCGACGAGGATGGCGAGCTCTGGGCCCCGGATGGGACGCTCGTGGCCCAGTCGCGCCAGCTGGCGCTGCTCCTGGGCGCCGAGGCGTAGATCAGCCGGACTCCCGCTCCCAGCGGGCGTAGAGCTCCTCGACCCGCTCCTTCGCCTGTTCGTGTCGCCGCGTCGACTTCGCGGCCGTCCGTCCGTCGGCCCACAGCGACGGATCGGCGAGCTCCTCCTCGAGCTCGCGCAGGGCGGCCTCCGCCTGCTCGATCTCGCGCTCGAGCTTCTTGGCGTCGGCCGTTTCCTGCCGCTCGGCAGCGCGGCGCCGGCGGGCCTCGCGGCCGCGCGAGGGATCCGGCGCCTTGGTGGGCGGCGGCGGCTCGTCGTGGTCGGCCTGATGGGCGGTGCGGTACTCCGCCCAGCCTCCCGGATAGTCACGGAGCCGCCCGTCCTCGAACGCGAACGTGCGGGTGCCCACCGCCTCGAGGAGGGCACGGTCGTGGGAGATCAGGAGCAGCGAGCCCGCGTACCGAGACAGCGCGTCCTCGAGCGCCTCGCGGCTCTCGACGTCGAGGTGGTTGGTCGGCTCGTCCAGCACCAGCAGGTTCGCGCTCGTCGAGACCAGGATCGCGAGGCCCAGGCGCTGCGCCTCGCCGCCGGAGAGCGCCGTCACCGCCTTCACCGCGTCGTCCCCCGAGAACAGGAAGCGCCCGAGGAGCGCCCGCGTCTTGGCCTCCGAGAGGCCGGTTCGCGCCTGCGCATGGGCGAGCGCGGTAAGGCTGTCGTCGGGAGGCAGCTCGGCGTGCTGCGACAGGTACCCCACCTCAACGTTGTGGCCGATCTGGAGGCGGCCTCCGTCGAGCTCGCGCCCGCCGACCAGCGCCTCGACGAGCGTCGTCTTGCCGCTCCCGTTCGGCCCGATCAGGCAGACGTGCTCGCCGCGCTCGATCCACATCGAGCCGTCCTCCAGCAGCGTGCGCTCGCCGGCCACCAACCGGCCGCCCTCGAGCTCGAGCGCGACCTTTCCCGAGCGCTCGACCGCCCCAAACGAGAATGAGAGCGAGCGGTCGTCGCCCGGCGGGGCCGCGACGCCCTGCGACTTGAGCCGCTCGATCTGCTTCAGCTTCGACTGCGCCTGCCGCGCCTTCGTCGCCTTCGCCCGGAAGCGCTCGACGAACCGCTCCATTCGCGCGATCTCCGCCTGGCGCCGCGCCACGTCGCGCCCCAGCGCCAGCTCGCGGGCCGCTTTCTCAGCCCGCCAGGCGTGCCAGGGGCCCTTGAAGAACCGTGCTCGGGCCCCCTCCAGCTCGAGCACCGACGTGCCGACCGACTCGAGGAACCACCGGTCGTGGGCGACCAGGACGACGGCGGCGTCCACCTCGCCCAGATATTCCTCGAGCCACTCGAGCGATTCGATGTCCAGATGGTTGGTGGGCTCGTCGAGGAGGAGCAGGTCGGGCTGCGAGGCGAGCACCCGAGCGAGGGAGGCCCGGGTGAGCTCGCCGCCGGAAAAGCTGGCGAGCTCGCGCTCGAGCTCGGCATCGCCGAAGCCGAGGCCGCGGATCGTCGCCCGCGCCTGATCCCGCCAGCGGTAGCCGCCCGCATGCTCGAGGCGCCCCTGGGCGGTCGCGTACGCCGCCAGCGTCGCCTCGCTCGCGTCGCTCGCCATCCGCTCCTCGAGGCGCCGAAGCTCGCGTTCGATGTCCAGGACCCAGTCGAGCCCCGAGATGACGTAGTCCGCAAGCGTCACGCCGCGGGCCCGCGGCGGGCGCTGGTCGTGGAGCGCAACCCGCGCGCCCCGCTCGAGCGAAATCCGCCCCTCGTCCGGGGAGATCTCACCGGCGAGGATCCGCAGCAGGGTGGTCTTGCCCGAGCCGTTTCGGCCCGAGAGCGCCATGCGGTCGCGCCGCTCGAGCTTGAACGACACGTCGCGGAGAAGCTCGCGGTCGCCGAAGTGCTTCGCGAGCCCGGAGGCCTGGACGGTGGCCAGGGCTAGACGGCGGCCGTCTGCGTGGCGGCGTCGTCCTTCACCTGGAAGGAGGATCCGCAGCCGCAGGCGGCAACGACGTTCGGGTTGTTGACCGTGAAGCCGGCGCCCTGAAGGCCGTCCACGTAATCAACCTGCGACCCGAAGACGAATTGCATCGAGACCTTGTCGACGACGACTGCGACCCCGTTCTGCTGGAACACGTGGTCGTCGTCCTTCGGCTTGTCGAGCGCGAGCGCGTACTGGAAGCCCGAGCAGCCGCCGCCCTTGACGGCGACGCGCAGGGCCTGCTCGCCGGCGTCCTCGCCGGCGGCGGTGAGCGCACGGATCTTCTCCGCAGCGCTGTCGCTGACGCTCACTGCTGTCTCAGGTGCATCCATCGTGCTTCACATTGTATAGGCACTTCCGGTGGGCCATCACGACGTCTCCTGGCCGTGCTTCCACTCGAGGTACTGGACGATGCGCTTCGAATCGTGCACGACCTCGTCGCCGTCGACCAGAACCGGCACCCGGCGCTGCCCGGTGAGCTCCTCGATCTCCGAGCGCCTCGAGCGTGATTGCGGGACGCGCTCCGTGCGGTGCTCGATCCCGAGCTTGCGGAGCCTGCGCTCGACGGTGCCGCACGGGCAGAGCAGGTTGGTGGGCGTCCGGCAGCGGTAGAGCACGACCTCGCTCATCACCGCAGCACCCGCTCGGAAAGCCGCAGGACACGGCCCGCCGCCCCAAGCAGGAGCTGCTCGGGGCCTCCCGCGCCGACGCGATCGCCCAGCTGCTCGGACTGCCAGCGCACCGCGTCGCCCAGCGTCTCCTCGTGCGGCCGCGGGCGGAAGCCCAGTTCCTGCTTTGCGCGCGTGTTCCGGTAGGTCCACCACTGCATGGCGGAGCGAACCTCGTCGGGCTCGCCCGGCACCGGCAGGTGCGCGTGGGTCGAGACCCTGAGCAACCCGAGCATCGCAGTGCCCGGCAGCTTCACGGCCGGCGGCTCGACGCCCGAGATCCGGGTGAGGTCCGCGAACAGGCGGTCAAGCGTGAAGTTGCGGCCCGAGAGGATGTACCGCTCGCCGACCGTGCCCTTCTCGTCGGCGAGCAGGTGCCCGGCGGCGACGTCGCGGACATCCACGATGTTGAGCGCCCCGTCGACGTAGGCGGGGATCCGGCGCAGCAGGAAACGGCGGACGAGGTCCATCGAGGTACCCCGCGGCGCATCGGGCCCCAGCGCGAAAGACGGGTTCACGATCACCACCGGGAGGCCCCGCGCCACCGCGCGAAGGGCCTCAAGCTCGGCCTCATGCTTCGAGTTCGCGTAGGCGATCCCGAGATGGCCGACGTTGAAGGTGGCGGTCTCGTCGATCGCCCCATTGGGATCGGCGACGCCGATCGCACCGACCGTGGAGGTATGGACGACTCGCTCCACCCCCGCGGTGAGCGCCTCCTCGAACAGGATCCGCGCCCCGCGCGCGTTCGTCTCCCAAACGGCGGCGCGGTCCCGCCGCCGGAGCGAGGTCCGGCCGGCGACGTGGAAAACGCGCTCGACCCCGGCCACCGCGCGGCGGACGGCGCGGCGGTCGGTGATGTCGCCGGTAACGCGCTCGAACTCGACGCCGGCCAGCGCGTCGAGGCTGGAGCTTCGCCGGGCAAGCACCCGCAGCTCGTCGCCGCGGTCCGCGAGCGCGCGGGCGAGGTGCGAGCCAATGAAACCGGTGCCCCCGGTGACGAGCGTGCTTCCCATCGGTCAGATCGTATTCCGGGATGAACTGATACAAGGCACGCGATGGCCCCGGAGGCGCATACCGCTGTGGTCGTCGACACGACCTCGTACCTGCCCGACGAGCTCATCGACCGGTACGGCTTCCACCGCGTCAGCCTGTACGTGACGCTCGACGGTGAGCAGAAGCGCGAGAGCGAGATCAGCGCGGCCGAGTACGACGACTTCTACGAGCGACTGCGCCGAAGCGAAGCGGGGGCGACGACGTCGCAGCCGTCGGTCGGGGACTTCCGCGAGGTCTACGAACCGCTCCTCGCCGACGGGCGCGAGATCGTCTCGATCCACCTCTCCGCCGGCATCTCGGGCACCTGCGAGTCGGCCAGGCAGGCCCGGCAGCAGCTGATCGACGAGGGCAAGGGCGGCGAGCGGATCATGGTCTTCGACAGCCGCTCGGGCGCGGGCGGTTGCGGTCTCTTGGCCGTCGCCGCGGCCCGCGCGGCCGAGCGCGGATCCCCGGGCACCGACGTCCTCGCCGCGGTCGGCCGCGCCCGCGACGGCCTGAAGATGTGGTTCGCGATCGACACGCTGGAGTACCTCCGAAAGGGCGGCCGGATCGGCTCCGCGCAGGCGTGGCTCGGCTCGGCGCTCCAGATCAAGCCGATCCTGACCCTCGCGGAGGAGATCACGCCCGTCGAGCGCGTCCGCACCCGGCGCCGCGCGTTCGAGCGGATGGTCGAGTTCGCCGGCGAGCGCCGCCGCGCCGGCGCCGGCGCCTGGGTCGTCCAGCACATCCACGACCCGGAGACCGCACGGCACCTGGTGGACGAGTGCCGGCAGATCTTCGACTCGGACCCGGTCTTCGTCTCCGAGGTCGGCCCCGTGATCGGCGCCCACATCGGCCCCGGACTCCTGGGCCTGGGCAGCCTGAGCGAAGAGCTGCTCGGCTAGCGGCGCCTCAGGGCCATCAGGCCGCCGATGGCGAACCCGACCACAGCTGCGCCGATCACGAGCTCGCGCTTGTGCTCGCGCACCTGCCGGCGCCAGTCGGTGAGCTCGGCAACCCGGCCACGCAGGGCCTCGACCGAGTGGCCCAGCTCCTCGCGCTCGCGCTGGATGTCGGCACGGATCTGCTCGGAGTTGCGGGCGCCCGGCGCCGGGCGCCCGGGTCGGTCTACCCCGGCCGGTTGCCGGGGGACCAGCTCGGGATTGTCAGACATCGGTGCCCGCCTCGAGGGTCTCGCGGATCTCCTTGGCCTCGGCGATCGCCATCGTCGGCGCCGGCGGCGAGCCGGCCTTCATCGAGCGGTAGGCGAAGAAGCCCGCGGCGGCCGCGATCAGGAACCACACGATCGCCTCGACCATGAAGCCGAGCCAGATCTCGTCCTCGAAGAACAGCTCGTTCAGCAGCCAGGCGAAGGCGTGCATCAGCATCGCGAACCCGAGCAGCGCGAACACTCCGGCGACGATCGCGACGACCGAGCCCCTGGCGAGCTTTGTGGCCTTCTCGGTGACCTCGGTCTTGGCGAGCTCGATCTCCTCGCGGACCAGGAACGACACGCGCTCCGAGACGTCGAGGACCAGCTCTCCGACCGTGCGGTCCTCGTCGCCGGGCCGCGGGGCGCGCGGGTCGGTGCTCATTCCGGCGGCTCCTCGTCGAAGACACGGCGGTAGATCACGGCGGAGACGCGCGCGGCGACGATGCTGGCCAGCGCGCCGGTGGCGGCCAGCAGGCCGGCCCAGGCCAGACGCCGAACGATGTCGCTATCCATGCTTCCCTACTCCCCGCATGCGCGGGGAGTAAATCACGCGCGCGGCTCGAGGCCGCCGCAGAGGGCTTCGACCAGCATTTCCCTTGCACGATCGAAGTCGCCGTCGCCGGCGGGGATCTGCTCGAACACCCAGCCCGAGAGCAGCTGCTCGATCGCGCCGTAGAACCACATCGACGCTAGGCGGGGGTCGATGTCGGCGCGGAACGCGCCCTCGGCCTGGGCGTCGGAGATGATCTTCGCGATCGACCCGTACGCGCGGTTGATCTCCGGCAGGTGGGTGCGGCCGAACGAGTTCGCGGCCCGCGTGACCTCGACGATGATCACCTGCATCAGCTCGGGGTCGTGCTTGTACGAGTCGATGATGAACCCGGCGACCGCGTCGAGCTTCTCGCGCGGCGAGACGTCGCGCTCGTCCACCTCCTCGATCGCCGCGAGCAGGAGCGACCAGCGCTCGGTGAAGAGCTCGTTCATCACCTGGTCCTTGGAGCGGAAGTAGTGGTAGACGAGGCCGTAGGCCACGCCCGCCTCGTCCGCGATATCGGAGACCCGGCACGAGTGGAACCCCTGGCGCGCGAACACGCGCACCGCGGCGTCCAGGATCTGGCGGCGGCGATCGACCGGGGGCGCCTTGGCGTTCATCTCTCCGTGCTCTCCTCGACCCGGCATTGACTGACCAGTCAATCGGGAGTATAGGCCGAGGCACGGCTGCGAATAGTCTCTCCCGCATGACCGCGATTCCATCCTCCGCCTTCGTGACCGGCGGCTCCGGCTTCATCGGCGGAGCGCTGATCCGCCGCCTCGTCGCCGGAGGCTCTACGGCTCGCGCGCTCGCGCGCTCCGACCGCTCGGCCGCGGCCCTCGCCGAGCTCGGCGCCGAGCCGGTGCGGGGCGACCTTCAGGACGTCGCCGCAATGACCGCCGGCGCCGAGGGCTGCAAGGCCGCGTTCCACCTCGCCGCGAAGGTGGAGCAATGGGGCTCACGCGAGGACTTCGAGCGAGACAACGTGCGGGGCACCGCGAACGCGCTCGAGGCCTGCGCGGCCGCCGGCGTCGAGCGGCTCGTCCACTGCGGCACGGAGGCAGCCGTGCTCGCCGGCCAGCCGCTGGTCAACGCGGACGAGACCGCCCCGCTCCGTCCCGACTCTCCCGCTCTCTACTCGGCGACGAAGGCCGAGGCCGAGCGGCTCGTCCGTGAGGCCTCCCGCGAGGGCTTCGAGACCGTCGTCGTGCGGCCGCGATTCGTCTGGGGAGCGGGCGACACCACCCTCCTCCCCGAGATCGCCGCCGCCGCCGAGTCGGGGCGCTGGGCCTGGGTGAACGGCGGCACCCACCGCACCTCGATCACCCATGTCGAGAACGTCGTCGAGGGACTCCTGCTCGCCGCCGAGCGCGGGCACCCCGGCGAGGCCTACTTCGTCACCGACGGCGACCCGGTGGTGTTCCGCGAGTTCATCTCGCAGATGCTCGAGGCGCGCGGCGTCGAGCCCCCCACGCGCACGGTGCCCGGGTTCGTCGCCGGCGCCCTGGCGCGCGGCGGCGAGCTCGCGTGGCGCCTCCTGCCCCTGCGTGGGGAGCCGCCGCTGACGCGCTTCGCCCTCTGGCTGGCGAGCCAGGAATGCACGCTCGACGACTCAAAGGCGCGGCGCGAGCTGGGGTACGCGCCGGTGACGACGCGCGAGCAGGGCCTCGCAGGGCTCGCGTCAGGCTGACCGGCGCGCCATGGCCGTCGCTACCTTTACGGTGGCGTAGCAATGGGAACGGGTGCCGGACAATCGACCGAGGCCGCGGCCGAGGGGCGGCAGCGTGCCGCCCACCTCGGCCCGGAGCGCCGGCGCCCGCTGGTGCTCGACGCCGCCCTCCACCTCTTCGTCGAACACGGCTACCGGGGCACCTCGATGGAGGGGATCGCGGCCGCCGCCGCGGTCACGAAGCCGGTCGTCTACCGCTGCTACCCGAACAAGCAGGAGCTCTTCCGCGCCCTGCTCGAGCGCGAGGAGCAGCGCCTCCTCGAGTCCGTCCAGCAGGCGCTCCCCACCGAGCTCGACCCGACCGACCTCGAGGCCGTGTTCACCGCGGGCTTCACGGCGCTGTTCGTGGCGGCCCGCTCCGAGCCCGACTCGTGGCGCATCGTGTTCGTGTCCGAGCACGGGTCCGAGCCCGCGATCTCCCGCCGCGTTCGTCGCGCCCGCACCTCGGTCATCGAGCGCCTCGCCGAGATGGCGGAGCCGATGCTGGCGAGCATGGGAGTCGAGGACGCCGGCCGCAAGGCGCCGGTGCTCTCGGAGGTGGTCGCCTCGATCGCCGAGGGCGGCGTCCGGCTCCTGCTCTCGGACGGCAAGGACTGGAGCCCGGAGGAGCTCGGCAGCTTCCTCGGCCGCCTCGTCGCGCGGGGCCCCGCTGCGGTCTAACCGCCGGCCAGAAGCCAGACGCCGATCGTGGCGATCACCAGGCCCGCCTCGATCGCCGCGATCAGGCCCGCCGCGCCCGCCAGGGTGCCGGTATCGAAACCCGCGAGGATCGCGATGAGCATGACGATCGCCGCGAGCCCGCCCCAGACGAGCAGGGACACCTCCCATCGGCGGTCGCGGTCCGGGTAGCGCTCCCGAAGGCGCAGCTCGACCCCGAACGGGAAGGCAATCAGCGCGGCCAGGAGGCCCGCGGCGAACACGACGATCCAGCCGTTGACGCCATCGGCCTCAAGGTAAGGCTCGCCGGTCGCGCCGGCGAGAACGAGCGCGAGCGCCGCGGTCGCGCCTCCCCCGAGCGCGAGCAGCCCGGCGAAGCGGCCGGTGCGTTCGGAGTCTCCCCACCCGTTCGCCACGGTGGGATGGTACGCCGGGCTGTGGTCAGTCCCGCTTGGCCCGCTGACGCTCGAGCTCGTCGGTGAGCGCCTTGGCGTGCAATGCCCCGATCAGGTCCGGGAACGGGCTCGCGCCACCGTCCAGGAGCGCCGCCGCCCGCTCCGGATCGAGCGCGGCGAACCGCTCGAGCAGCAGCTCGAGCTCGTCGGTGATCACCGGTGCGAGCCCGTTCATGAGCCGGGCGACGTCGCGGGCGCCGAACCCGGTCTTCTCGTTCCAGCCCGCCGCACGAAACCGCGCGATCGCGTCGATCACGCGAACCTCGGCCTGCGAGTAGCCGTTCTCGTCCGGGCTCAGGACGCCGACCTCGGTGAGGCGGCGAAGCGCGCGCTCGGGGATGTCGTAGCGCTCGAGGATCTCCGCCTCGGGCGTGCGCCCGGCGGAGTCCAGGACATCGCGGATCACCCGCAGCGGCATGAACCGCTCCTCCTGGAGCTGCTTGATCAGCCGTATCCGGTCCACGAACTCGGGTGGGTAGTACGCCATGTTCCTCGAGGTCTTCACCGGCTCGGGCAAAAGGCCCTCGCGCAGGTAATGGCGGACGGTGGCGACCGGCACCTCGGCCCGCTCGGCAAGCTCCGAGATCTTCAGCAGACCACTGCCCGTCGGCTCCTCCGCTTCGCGTCCGGGGCCGACGGGGTTTGCGACCGGCCGCGTCATGACATGAACGACCCCGTCGCGTCCTTCGTAGGCCCGGCGGCCGCACCGGAGTCGAGAAGCGCGTCGACGTCCTCGATCCCGGCCTCCTTCAGGACCTCGCTCGTGTGCTCGCCGAGCGCCGGCGCCGGGCGGGTCGCGTCGCCCGGGGTCCGCGAGAACTTGACCGGCATCCCCAAGAGGCGCACCGGCCCGATCTCGGGCTGGTCGAGCTCGACCACCATCTCGCGATCCCGGACCAGCTCGGATGAGAGCGCTTCGTCCAGGTCGAGGACCGGCTCGATCATCGCGTCGTGCTCGTCGTTGAACGCGCGCCACTCGTCGCGTGTCTTCGAGCGGAAGACGTCCGCGATCTGCTTCCAGGCGTCCGAGCCGGGACGCTCGAACTGCGCTCCGACCAGGTCCGGGCGCTCGACGCCGTTGCAGAAGGCGGCCCAGAACTTCGGCTCGAGCGCGCCGCACGTGACCCAGCCGTCGGCCGCCTCGTACGGGTAGTAGCAGACGAACGCGCCGGTGAGCTGGCCCTCGCCGCGCTGCGGGACCTCACCGTCGCACAGGTATGCCCCCGCGACCATCGCGAGCCACGAGAGCGCGCCGTCGGTCATCGAGACATCGACGAACTGCCCCTCCCCCGAGCGCTCGCGCTCCCAGAGGGCGGAGAGGATTCCGAACGCCGCCATCAGGGCGCCGCCGCCGAGGTCGGCGATCTGCCCGGCGGCCTGGATCGGCCGGCCCCCCGGCTCACCGGTCAGGCCCAGCAGGCCGGTCAAGCCCAGGTAGTTCATGTCGTGGCCGGCGCGGGCGGTGTGCGAGCCGGACTGCCCGTAGCCGGTGATCGCGCAGTAGACGATCCTCGGGTTTCGCTCGCGGAGCGCCCCGTAGCCGCAACCGAGCCGGTCGAGGACTCCCGGCCGGAAGCTCTCGACCACCACGTCGGCGCCCTCCGCGAGCCGGAGCAGCGCGTCGCGCCCGCCATCGGACTTGAGGTCGAGCCGGATCGAGCGCTTGCCCCGGTTCAGCGCCAGGTAGAGCGCCGAGCGCGTTCCGAGCCCCTGCTGCTCGTCGGCGCCGTGGTAGGGCGGCGCCCAGCGGACGTAATCGCCCATGCCGGTGTCCTCGACCTTGATCACGTCGGCGCCCGCATCCGCCATCAAGAGCGTGCAGAAGCCGCCGGGCAGGAGCCGGCTCAGGTCCAGGACCTTGATGCCCTCGAGGGAGCCCGGGGCGAGCATCAGGCGGTCACCGCCTTCAGGGCCTGTGACTTCGGCGCGAGCCCCAGCATCTCCCTGGCCTCGGGGATAGTCGCCGCCCGCCGGCCGATGTCCTCGGCCATCTGGCGCGCCTTCGCGATCAGCTCGCCGTTCGACTTCGCCATCTCACCGTTCGGGAGATAGAAGTTGTCCTCGAGTCCCGCCCGGACGTTGCCGCCCAGCGCCAGCGCGGCGCCGACGAGGCGCCACTGGTCGCGCGAGATACCAATGACCTGCCAATTGTTGGGTCCCTCGCCTCCGCCCGGGATCTGGTCGGCCATGAACCCGACGTTCCGCGCGTTCGTCCTGATGCCCCCGTTCACCCCGATGACCAGCGAGACGTTGATTGGCTCAGTCAGAAGACCCATATCGATCAGCGGATCGAGGTTCGCGATGTGCCCCGCGTCGAAGCACTCGTGCTCGGGCTTGATCTCCAGTTCCCGCATCGCGGTCAGGAACTCGATGATGGTGTCGAACGAGTTCTCGAAGACGGCCTTGAAGACGAACTCCTTGCGCCGCTTCGAGTACTTCGCGTAGTTCATCGACGACATGTTCAGTGCGGCGACGTCCGGCGTCAGCTCGCGCAGGTACTCCAGGCGCTTCTCGATCGGGACGCCGATCGCGCCGGTCGAGTAGTTCACGATCACGTCGCCGACCTCGTTGAGGATCGCCCGCGTGATCGCCCGGAAGTCCTCGATCTCGTAGCTCGGCACGCCCTCCGGCGTCCGAGCGTGGATATGGATCTGCGAGGCGCCCTCGTCGACCGCGCGGCGCGCCTCGGCCGCGTACTCCTCGGGCGCATACGGGATCGCCGGGCACTGCTCGCGATTGGCGATCGCGCCACTGATCGAGCAGCTGATGACCACCGGGTCGTCGAAGGAGCTCAAAACAACGCCCTTACCAGGGGGGCAAACCTGCTTTCGCGACTTACGTCGCTCACCGTCATACGGGCATCACCCCGTGCTTCTTCCAGGGCCGCTCGACCCGCTTGTCCTTTGCCATCCGCAGCGCCGCGATGATCCGCGGGCGTGTCTCGCGCGGGTCGATGACGTCGTCGATCATCGCGTTGCCCGCGGCGATGTAGACGTCGATCTCATTGCGGATCGCCTCCAGCATCGCCTCGCGCGTCGCCTCCGGGTCGTCGGAGGCCTCGATCGCGGAGCGGCCGATGATGTTGACGGCCCCCTCGGCGCCCATCACCGAGATCTCGGCCGACGGCCAGGCGTAGATCTGGTCGGGCTCGTACCCCGAGCCGTTCATGACGTAGTAGCCGGCACCGTAGGCCTTGCGGATGATCACCGTCACCTTCGGCACCGTCGCACGCGAGACCGCGTACAACATCTTCGCGCCGTGCCGGATGATCCCCGCGTGCTCGACCTTCGAGCCGACCATGAAGCCGGGGACGTCCTGGAGAAACAGGAGTGGGATCGAGAACGCGTCGCAGAGGTTCACGAACCGTGCCGCCTTGTCGGCGGAGTCGTTCTCGAGGATCCCGCCAAGCTGCTTCGGCTGGTTGGCGACGATCCCGACCGGCTGGCCGCCGAACCGGGCCAGGCAGGTGATGATCGTCTTCGCGAACTTCGGCTTGATGTCGAAGTACTCGCCGTCGTCGACGATCTCCCGGATCACGTCGTACATGTCGTAGGGGTGCCGGTTCGACTCGGGGACGATCTCGAGCAGCTTCTCCGACATGCGGTCGTCGGGATCGTCCGTCTCTCTCACCGGCGGCTTCTGCTCGCAGTTCGAGGGGAAGAACGAGAGGTACGTCTTGACCGCCGCGATGCACTCCGGGTCGTCCTTCACCTCGAGGTCGCCGACGCCGGACTTGCGGCAGTGCACCTTCGCCCCGCCGAGGTCCTCCATCGAGATGTCCTCGCCGGTGACCGCCTTTGTCAGGTGCGGCCCGGCGAGCGCCATCGCCCCCTGGCCGACGACCATCGGCACGAAGTCCGAAAGCCCCGGGATGTACGCGGTGCCAGCCGCGCACGGGCCCAGCATCGCCGCCACGAGCGGCACGACGCCCGACATCTGAACCTCCTCGCGGAAGAGGTGCCCGGAGCCGGCGAATAGCGAGCCCGCGGCCTCTTGGATCCGCGCGCCCGCCGAGTCGAGCAGCCAAACCAGCGGCATCCGCTGCCGCAGCGCCAGCTCGCGCAGGCGGGCCATCTTCACCTCACCGGTCCGCCCCATCGAGCCGGCCATCACGGTGAAGTCGTAGGCGGCGATCGCCACGCGGCGGCCGTCCACGTCGCCCCAGCCGGTGACGACGCCGTCCGCGGGCGCCTCCTTGCCCTCCATCCCACGTACTGAGAAGTGCGGCCGGCCGTGGATGCCCATCTCGACGAACGTGCCGGGGTCGACGAGCAGGTCGATCCGCTCGCGGGCGGTCAGCTTGCCTGAGGCATGCTGCTTCGCGATCCTCTCCTCGCCGCCGCCGAGCTTCGCCTTCTTTCGACGTGCGTGGAGGTCGTCGGCGAGCTTCTGCATCCCGTTCGTCCCGTCCGTCAAGTCAGCGTCCTTTCCATTCCGGGTCGCGCTTCTCGAAGAACGCGGTCACGCCCTCGATCGCGTCCTCGGTCGAGAGCTCGATGGTGAGCTGGGAACGCAGGTAGTCGAGCGCGTCCATCAGCGGCATGTCCATCTGCCGCCACATCGCGTCCTTGCCGAGCTTCATCACCAACGGCGACTTCGAGGCGAGCTTCTGGGCCCACTCGGAGACCGCCTCGTCGAACTCCTCCGCGGGAACGACCCTGTTGACGATCCCGGCCTCACGCGCCTCTTCCGCCGTCAGCCGCTCGCCGAGGAGCAGCATCTCGGCGGTCTTCTTCCGCGGGACGTTGCGGTAGATCAGCGCCATGATCATGAACGGGAACAGGCCGACGTTGATCTCGGGTGTCCCGAACCCCGCGGTGTCCTTGGCGATGATCAGGTCGCAGGCGAGTGCGATCCCCAGCGAGCCCGCGAGGACGTGGCCGCTCGCCGCGACGATCGAGGGCTTGCCGAGCTCACCCAGCTCCCGGAAGACCTGCGGGAAGAGCGCGGTGCCAAACCACTTGTGGGCGGTCGGTGCGTCGGCCGCGAACCCGCCGAGGTTGGCGCCCGCGGAGAACACCTTCTCATGGGTCGAGCCGAGGACTACCACCCGGACCTCGTCGTCCTTCTTGGCCTCCCGGAGCGCGGCGAGCAGCTCTCCGAGCAGCTCGTCCGACAGCGCGTTGCGGGTCTCGGGGTCGTCGAGGGCGATGGTCGCGACGCCGTCGGCGGTCGAGTAGCGGAGCTTCGAGAACTCGGTCATAAGTAGAAAGTATTACTCTACACTTTCCACTCCGAAAGGACAGCCTTGACCACGAGCGTCATCAAGCCTGAGCACGAGGCCGCGCGCAAGCACTTCATCTTCAGCCAGGAGCACCTCGACCTCCGCGACTCGATGCAGGCCTGGGTGCGAAAGGAGCTGTGGCCGCACCGCAACGAGTGGGAGGAGACGCTGTGGCCCGACTCCGCGATGCGGCGGGCGGGCGGGCTCGGCTACCTTGGCCTCTGCTTCCCCGAGGAGTACGGCGGCCAGGGCGGCGACTACTTCTATTCGCTGATCCGGGCCGAGTGCATGAGCTACTCGGGCTCGGGCGGGACCAACATGGGCTTCGCGGTCCAGACCGACATGGTCCTCCCCCCGGTCCACCTGCTCGGCACCGAGGAGCAGAAGCAGCGCTATCTGGTTCCCGGGATCAAGGGCGAGCGCATCGGTTGCCTCGGGATCACCGAGCCGGGCGCCGGCTCGGACGTCGCCGGCATCCGTACCAGCGCGATCCGCGACGGCGACGAGTACGTGATCAACGGATCCAAGATCTTCATCACCAACGGAGCGCGGGCCGACTTCTGCGTGCTGGTGACCAAGACCGACCCCGACGCCCGCCACGAGGGCATCACGCTGTTCGTCGTCGACCTGCGGGAGGAGGGCGGCGACACGGTCCCCGGGTTCACGGTCTCGCGGACGCTCGAGAAGATGGGCATGCACGCTTCCGACACGGCGGAGCTCGCGTTCGAGGACATGCGCGTCCCGGCCGACGCCGTCCTCGGCGAGGTCGGCAAGGGCTTCTACCACATCAGCTGGGAGCTCCAGGGGGAGCGCCTGGTGTCCGCCGCGGGCGCCTACGCGTCCTGCGAGCGGATGTTCGAGAAGACGCTCGAGTACGCCAAGGAGCGCGAGGCGTTCGGCCGCCCGATCGGGCGCTTCCAGGTGATCCGCCACAAGTTCGCCGAGATGGCGACCAAGATCGACGCGGCCAAGCAGATGACGCACGCAACCGCCTGGCGCTTCGCCAACGGCGAGTATCCGGTCCGGGAGATCACGATGGCGAAGCTCTACGCCTCGCGGGTCTGCCACGAGGTCGCCGACGAGTGCGTGCAGATCCTGGGCGGCTACGGCTACATGAAGGAGTACGAGATCGAGCGCGCCTTCCGCGACCAGCGCCTGAACCGGATCGGCGCGGGCACCGACGAGATCATGCTCGAGGTCATCGGGAGGTCGTATGGCCTCTGAGGAACGAGCTGGTAGCTGGTGGCTGGTAGCTCCGGCTCACGACACCAGCTACGAGCTACCAGCTACAAGCTGATGGACGTCTCCCTTCGGCTCGTTCCGAGCGATGAGGAGCAGCAGATCCGCGCCGCGGTGCGCGGGATCTGCGAGAGCCTCGGCGGGCCCGAGTATCACCGCCGGATCGTCGCCGCCGGCGAGCCGCCGCGCGAGCTCTGGGATGCGCTGGCGGAGAAGGGCTACCTGGGCGTCAACCTGCCCGAGCGCTACGGCGGCGGCGGGCTCGGGATGCATGCGTTGCAGGCGGTGGGCGAGGAGATCTCGGCCGCGGGCTGCTCGCTGCTCCTGATCGTGGTCTCCCCCGCGATCGTCGGCTCGATCCTGACCCGCCACGGGACCGAGGCCCAGCGTGAGCATTGGCTGCCCGGCATCGCCGCCGGCACCACGCGGGTCGCGTTCGCGATCACCGAGCCCGACGCCGGCACCAACTCGCACAACCTCTCGACCGCGGCCACGCGCGACGGCGACGTCTACCGGCTGCGCGGCACGAAAACGTTCATCTCGGGCGTCGAGGACGCGCACGCGATCCTTGTGATCGCCCGCAAGCGCGAGGAGGACGGCTCACTTGGGCTGCCGCTGCTCATGCTCGTGGACACCGACTCCCTCGGGCTCGAGAAGCAGTTCATCCCGGTCTCGGTCAAGGCCTCGGACAAGCAGTGGACGCTGTTCTTCGACGACGTCGAGGTGCCAGCCGACCGGGTGGTCGGCGAGTCCGAGACGGCGGGGCTGAAGGCCGCCTTCGACGGTCTCAACCCTGAGCGGATCATGGGCGCCGCGGTCGCCAACGGCGTCGGCCGCCGCGCGCTCCAGCTTGCCTCCGCCTACGCGAACGAGCGCAAGGTCTGGAACGACACGCCGATCGGCGCCCACCAGGGGCTCTCGCACCCCCTGGCGCAGGCCAAGATCGAGCTCGAGCTGGCGCGGCTGATGACCCAGAAGGCCGCGGCCCTGTACGACGCCGGGGCACCCGCGGGCGAGCCCGCGAACATGGCCAAGTATGCCGCGGCCGAGGCCGCGATCAGGTGCGTCGACCAGGCGATCCAAACCCACGGCGGGAACGGCTTCGCGCTCGAGTACGGCCTGACCGACATGTACTGGGGCGCGCGGCTGACCAGGACCGCGCCGGTCTCGCGCGAAATGATCCTGAACTACGTCGCCGAGCACTCCCTGGGCCTACCGCGCTCGTACTGACTCGCGCACCTGACCGTTCGACTACGATGCCGCGCGGTCGGGGGGCCGAAAACGGAGGTTAGGGAAGATGAAGCGGAGCCTTGCGGGCCTTGGAGCCTGCGTGCTCGCGTTCGCGCTCGTACCGGGCGCAAGCGCCGCGGAGCAGAAGTTCGTCCGCGGCGAGGTGGTCGTCAAGTATTCCAACGGCGCGACGGCCGCCCAGAAGGCGACCGCACGCCATGCGGCCCGCGCGGCCGGACGGGCTGACCGGATCAAGGGCACCCGCGGTGCCAGGGTCATCCAGGTCCGCGGCAGCGTCCGCAAGGCGATCCGGCGCCTCGAGCGCTCGGGCGCCGTCAGGTACGCCGAGCCGAACTACGTCTACCACGCGCTGGCGACCCCGAACGACCCGAGCTTCGGGCAGCTCTATGGGCTGAACAACGCGGGTCAGACCGGCGGCACGCCCGACGCCGACATCGACGCACCCCAGGGCTGGGACGTTCTCGGCCTGAGCGCGTTCCCGGGCGCCGGCGGCGCCAAGGTCGGGATCGTCGACACGGGGATCCAGCAGACCCATCCGGAGTTCGCTGGCGGCCGCATCGCCAACTGCGGCGGCGTCAACAATTTCGGGAGCAACCTGGTGATCATCGTCGTCGGCGCCGACCCGACGATCGTCAACGGGAAGTGCAACGACGACAACGGCCACGGCACGCACGTCGCCGGCACGATCGCGGCGAACGCGAACAACGGGACCGGCGTGGCCGGCGTCGCGTTCAACTCGCCGCTGGCGATCTGCAAGGGCCTCAACTCCGGCGGCTCCGGGACGCTCCAGATGATCGCCAACTGCATCACCTGGCTGAATCAGCAGGGCGCCAAGGTGATCTCGATGTCGCTGGGCGGCTCGTCCGGCTCGGCGGCGCTCCAGACGGCGGTCACCAACGCGACCAACAACGGGTCACTGCTGGTCGCCGCTGCCGGCAACAGCGGCAACTCGTCGCTGAGTTATCCGGCCGCCTACGCCGAGGTCGTCTCGGTCGCGGCGACGGACCACAACGACGCCAAGGCGTCGTTCTCGCAGTTCAACGCTGACGTCGAGGTTGCGGCGCCGGGAGTGAACATCCTCTCGACCTGGAACAACGGCGGCTACAACACGATCTCCGGGACGTCGATGGCGACGCCGCACGCGGCCGCGGTCGCGGCGCTGATCGCCGGCACCAACCCGGGTGGAGGCCCGGCCGCGTGGCGGTCGGAGCTCCAGGCATCCGTCGACGACAAGGGCACGCCCGGCCGTGATCCGCAGTTCGGATTTGGCCGCGTGAACCTGTCGAAGGTCACGCCGTAGCGGAACCGTCGGGAGGGGCGGGCGCTCCGGCGCCCGCCCCGCTCCCGTCGCTCGATTCCAGCTCGGCCAGGCGGCGCTCCAGGAACGAGCGCTCGACGGGGCTGGCGGTCAGGTCGAGCGCCCGGCGATAGGCCGCTGCGGCTTCGTCTGCCCGGCCGACGCGCTGCAGGAGGTCGGCGCGCGCGGAGTGCAAGTGCACGTACTCGTCCAGCCCCTCGACGCGCTCGATCGCCTCGAGCCCGGCCTCGGGGCTCTCCGACATCGCGATCGCGACCGCCCGGTTGAGCTCGATGACGGGCGAGGGCTGCACCCGGAGCAGCCAGTCGTACAGATGGCGAATCCTCGCCCAGCGCGTGTCCTCCGGCCGGCGTGCCACCGCGTGCTCGACCGCGATCGTCGCCTGGAGCGTGTACGGACCCGGAGGCCTCGCCGACGACGGCCGACCCGGGCCGAGTGCCCTGCGGGTCAGCGCGACGCCCTCGGCGATCTGCTCGCGGTTCCAGCGCGAGCGATCTTGATGCGCGAGCAGCACGATCTCGCCGGCCTCGTCGACGCGTGCGGCGCGGCGGGCGTCGTGGAGCACCATCAGCCCGAGCAGCCCGGCGACCTCGTCCTCGCCCGGCATCATCTCCATGAGGACGCGGGTCAAGCGGATTGCCTCGGCGCAGAGCTCGCGCCGGATCAACTCGTCCGACTCGGCGGCGGCGTAGCCCTCGTTGAAGACGAGGTAGAGCGTGGCGAGCACCGAGGGCAGGCGCTCGGGGAGCTGCTCGGTCTCGGGCACCTCGTAGGGGATCCCGGCCTCCCGGATCTTGCGCTTGGCGCGCACCAGGCGCTGGGACATGGTGCTCTCGCGGACCAGGAACGCGCGCGCGATCTCGGCGGTGGTCAGGCCGCCCAGAGTCCGCAGGGTGAGCGCCACGCGCGCCTCGGGCGCCAGGGCCGGATGGGCTGCCGTGAAGACCAGCCGCAACCGGTCGTCGGGCATCTCGTCAGCGGCCATCTCCGCCATCGCCTCGGCGGCCGCGTCCTCGGCCGTCCCGCGCGGCTCCAGCTGCGCCAGCAGCCGGCGCTTCTCGGCGAGGTTCCGCTCGCGCCGCAGGCGGTCGATCGCCTTGTTGCGGCCGACGCGGATGATCCAGGCGGCAGGCTCGTCCGGAACGCCCTCGGACGGCCACCGTTCGAGCGCGACCACGAACGCCTCCTGGACCGCCTCCTCGGCGAGATCGAAGTCGCCGAGGACCCGGATGAGCGTCGCGACCGCCCGTCCCGACTCGTGCCGGAACAGGCGGTCGATCTGTTCCTGGGACGCCTCTATGCGCTCACCGACGCCGTCGCCCCGGCTGTGTCTGCTGGCCGCAGGTACTTCATGAGGCCTGCTCGGCCGCCTGCGGCTCCTCGAAGCCGAACTCGGAGAAGTCCATCACCGGCCGGACCTCGATCGACCCGGGCGGCGTCAGCGGCACCTTCTTGGCCCATTCGAGCGCCTCGTCGAGGCTCTCGCACTCGAGCAGGTAGAAGCCGCCGAGCTGCTCCTTGGTCTCGGCGAACGGCCCGTCGGTGACGATGTTCTCGCCGTCGGCCGGCTTCTTGACGGTGGTCGCGGTCGAGCTCGGCTGCAGGCCCTCGCCGGCAATGTACGCCCCGGCATCGCTGACCTCGTTGCCGAACTTCTCCCACGGCTCCATCCCGGCCCGCATCTCCTCGGGCGTCGCGTCTTCCCATCCGCCCTCTTCCCCGTACAGCGCCAGTAGGTACTTCATCTTGCCTCCTTGATGCTCGTGGCGGCCGCCAATCGGCCGCTCCCAACCATAGGACGAACGGGCTCGGGCCGAATCGACAACGGGTAGCGTTGCTCTCGATGAGCGAGCCCGAGCGGGAAGACGAGCAGAGCGCCTACCGGAGTCTGCTCGACCGCGACGCGGCGCCGGGCCTGGCCCGGCTGGCCGCGGGCGCCTGGTGGCGGACGGGGGTCTGGACAGCGCACGCCGCGCTCGATGCGACGCGCCGTGTCGCGGGAGCGACCCGCTCCGGCGAAGCCGCGGCGACCTTGGTCGACGACACGCGCAGGGAGGTTGCTCGCGCCGGGCGCCGCCTGCTGGGGATCGGCGAGGGCGGCTCGGACGAGTCTCCGGGGCCCGACATCCGCGACTACGACGACGAGCGCCTTCACGAGGGCTGGGAGAGGCTGATGGATCTCTCCACCGAGATCGAGGTCGACGTAGACGGCCATCCGGCGTTCGCGGGCATCCTGAGCCAGCTCCACCCCGACGAGGCCCGGATCCTGCGCCTGCTCGCGACGGAGGGCCCGCAGGCGGCCGTCGACGTCCGCAACTGGCGCCCGCTCGGGATCGGCTCGCACGTCGTTGCGCCCGGACTCAACATGATCGGCCAGCACGCGGGCTGCCTGATGGTGGAGCGCGTCCCCGTGTACCTCTCGAACCTTTTCCGGCTCGGGCTGATTTGGTTCTCGCGCGACCCGGTCGGCGAGATCGGCCCCTACCAGGTGCTCGAGGCGCAGCCCGAGGTGAAGGAGGCGCTGAGGCGCGCCGGCCGGGGAACGACCGTCCGCCGCTCCGTGCGGCTGACGCCATTCGGCGAGCAGTTCGTCCGCGCCTGTCTTCCCGAGGGAACCGGCGAGTTCGAGGCGGTCGCGGACGCGATCGCCCGTCCGATCGACGAGGTGCCGCCGCCGACCGAGGCGCCCGAGCCCGGCGTCACGTGAGCGCGGAAACGGTCATCCGGGACACCGGCGAGCGCGCCCTGCTGCCGCCGTTCACTCGGGAGCACGAGGAGCTGCGCGCGACGATCCGGCGCTGGGTTGAGGGCGAGATCAGGCCGCACGTGGACGAGTGGGACGCGGCGCAGGAATTTCCGCGCGAGCTCTACGACCGCGCCGCCGCGCTCGGCTTCCTGGGGCTCAAGTACCCGGTGGAGCTGGGAGGCCAGGGTGGCGACTACGTCCACGACGCCGTCTGGGCCGAGGAGCTCGCGGCGGCAGGGGCAGGCGGGGGCGTCGGCGCGGGCCTCGGCGCCCACACCGGCATCGCGACCCCGCCGGTGTGGAAGTTCGGCACGCCGGACCAGCACGAGCGGTTCTTGCGCCCGGCGATCGCCGGCCGGCGGATCGCGGCGCTCGGCATCACCGAGCCAGGAGCAGGGTCGGACGTGGCGTCGATCAGGACCACAGCGCGAAAGGTGCCGGGCGGCTACGTCGTAAACGGCGCCAAGACCTTCATCACCAACGGGGTTCGCGCCGACTTCCTCGTCTGCGCTGTGAAGACGACGCCCGACGGCGGCCACCATGGGATCTCGTTCCTGCTCCTGGAGCGGGAGATGCCCGGGTACGAGGTGAGCCGGAAGCTCGAGAAGATGGGCTGGCACGCCTCGGACACGGGGGAACTGTCGTTCACCGACGTCGAGGTCCCGGACGAGAACCTGCTTGGGCCGGAGAACGGCGGCTTCTACCTGATCATGGCCAACTTCCAGTGGGAGCGGCTCCTCATGGCCCTCGGAGCGGTCGGCGCGATGAGCCGCCTGCTCGCCGTCACCCTCGACTACGCGCGCGAGCGCGAGGCGTTCGGCCGGCCGATCGGCCGCTTTCAGGCGATCCGCCACAAGCTCGCCGAGATCGGGATCAAGCTCGAGGTCTCACGCGCGCTGACCTACCACGCACTCCGGGAATTCGTCGCCGGGGAGGCCGAGCGCCGCGAGGCGATCGCGAGACATGAGTGGACCCACCCCTCGATCACCGCGGGGCTCGAGGACGTGACCAAGGCGAAGCTCCTGAGCCAGCGCGCCGCGGTCGAGGTGGCCGACGAGTGCCTCCAGATCCACGGCGGTTACGGCTACATGCGCGAGTACGGGATCGAGCGCGCCGTCCGCGACCTGCGCCTCGGCCCGATCGGGGGCGGCACCGACGAGGTGATGAAGGAGATCCTCGGCCGTAGGCTGGGCCTGTAGGCCCGGACGACCGGCGGCGCCTACTGGCGCCGCCGGTTCGCGCTTCGTGCCCTTTAGGTCAGTCGCCGAGGATCGCCTGCAGGAGGTCGCCGCGGAACGGCCGCGTTCCCGGGACCAGCTGGAGGCCGCCGAAGCCGTGTGAGCGGGCGTAGGCGAGCTCGTTCGAAAGGTCGCCGACCCCGTTCGTGCCGGGCAGCGGTAGGACCTGCAGCGTCGAGAGAGTGCCGATCGCCTGGCCGTTGCCGCTGAGGAACCCGCTGCCGGAGTCTCCCGGGATCCCAGGGGTCGCGGTGAGCACGGTGCGCGACCAGCCGCCGCCCTCGCCCTGGATCACGACGCCCTGCTTCGGGCGAAGCTGGGGGATCCCCGCGCGGAGCGACGAGTTGCCGTACGAGTAGACGGTCTCGCCGAGCATCGCGGCCGAGCCGCCGACGCCGGTCGGCCCGCCAAGGCCGGGGACGGTCGGGTCGATGCTCGCAGCGTCGGCAGGGTCGACGCGAACCAGCGCGAAGTCGTTGTACGCGCAGGTGTTCTCGTCGGCCTCGCCGGCGGCCTGCATCGCGTTCCACGAGCTGTACGCGAGCGAGCCGGGCCGGGTCGCACCGGTGATCTCAACCTGCGTTCCGAGCGGGAGCGTGCCGGCGTCGCAACCGTTCGTATCCGTCGCGGCGCCGGTGCCGGAGCAGTGAGCCGCCTGGCCGAGGTAGGTGCCGCCGCCGTCGCGGAAGACGAAGTTCGAGGTGCACTGGCCACCCTGGGTGAGCGTCTGGACGCCCGGGTGGATCGGTGCCGCGTTGTGGTCAGCCGAGGCTGCGGCGGGCGCGATCGCGAGCGCAATGGCCGCCACCGCGAAGCAGGCCGGCATGCGGAGCTTCATTTGTATTCGAACCCTCTGTTTCTGTCCCAACGGGCCGGCTTCCCCCCGCGCACCCCCTAGGTGCGGTGCCAGCCCGAATGTGGGCCAAGCGTCTCACACGCTCGCTCGAAGGGCAACCGACAACCGTCCACTTACCGGACGCTTGATCTGTTTTTCGAATACCGTTCCCGCCCGGCTTATCCAGTAGGCAACGAAGGAGGACATTGGTCCGATGGGACTGCTTGAAGGCAAGAGCGCGATCATCACCGGGTCCGCGCGCGGGATCGGGCGCGCGACCGCCGAGTTGTTCGTCAGCGAGGGCGCTCGGGTCCTGATCAACGACATCGACGGCGACGTCGCCGAGCAGGTGGCGGGCGAGATCGAGGGCGAGACGGCCGTGTTCGCGGGCGACCTCACCGACCCGAGCGTGCCCGACGCACTCGTCAAGAAGGCCCAGGACGAGTTCGGGCAGGTGGACATCCTCGTCAACAACGCCGGCTACACGTGGGACGGCGTCGCGCACAAAATGACCGACGAGCAGTTCCAGGCGATGCTGGACATCCACACGGTCGCGCCGTTCCGGCTGATCCGCGCGATCGCTCCTGCGTGGCGCGAGGCCGCCAAGGCCGAGAAGGCCGAGAACAAGGAGGTCTTTAGGAAGGTCGTGAACATCTCCTCGATCTCCGGGACCATGGGGAACGCCGGCCAGATCAACTACTCGGCCGGCAAGTCGGCGATTGTCGGGATGACGAAGACGCTCGCGAAGGAGTGGGGCGCGCACAAGATCAACGTGAACGCCGTCGCCTTCGGGTTCGTGGAGACCCGCCTCACCCAGGCCAAGGAGAAGGGCGAGACGATCGAGAAGGACGGCGAGTCGATCGAGATCGGCGTGCCCGAGCAGATGCGGGCGATGGCCGCCATGATCATCCCCCTCGGCCGCCCGGCCCAGCCCGAGGAGGCCGCCGGCCCGGTCCTGTTCCTATGCTCGCCGCATGCCAACTACGTCCACGGCCAGGTCCTGAACGTGACCGGCGGCCAGTTCGGAGGAATGTTCACCTGAGGCGTCCGGGCAAGCGTGGTCGGGTCTGAGTGCTGCCGCGGGCTTAGCCCCTCGGCTTGCGCTCCTCGGCCGGCACGGTGTCCTCCCCTGTCCGCTCGGTCAGCGACGGCGGCGGCCAGGGCCCGAACCAGTCGTCGCGGGCGCCGTCCATCGTGATCGTCGTGCCGGAGAAGAAGTCGCCCGCCGGCGAAGCGAGATAGGCGACGAGCCACGCCCACTCCTCTTCGGTGCCGAGACGCCCCAGGGGGACGGTGTCGGCGACGTGCTCGACGAACACCTGCGGGTACTTGGTACGCAACGTCTCGGTGTCGAACTGGCCTGCCGCCAGCGCGCACAGCTTGATCCCGAACCGTGACCACTCGGTCGCGAGGGTGCGCATCATGTTCTCGACCGCGGCGCGCGCGGCGCCCGAGTGCACCATCCCCGGCATCCCGTTGTGCGGGGAGAGCGTCACGCTCAGAACCTTGCCGCCGCCCTGGGGGATGAATGCCTTGGCCGCGGCGGCGTGGGTCATCAGCCACGTGCCGAGGACGTTGAGCTCGATGACCGTGCGAAAGCCCTTCGGGGTGATCGCCTCGGCCGGGCTCAGGAACTGGCCGCCGGCGTTGTTGACCAGCACGTCGACCCTGCCGTGCCGCTCGACGATGCGGTCGAACATCGCGTCCACCGCCTCCTCGTCGCGGATGTCCATCGCCTCCGCCTCCGCCTGCCCGCCCAGGTCGCGGATCGCCGCCGCGGTCGCCTCGATCGGCTCCGGACGCCGCCCGCAACCGACGACGATCGCTCCGAGCCTGCCCAACTCGAGCGCGGTCGCCCGCCCCAGCCCGGACCCTGACCCTGAGACCACGCAGACCTGGCCCGCTAGCAGGTCGGGCGCAAAGATGCGAGAGGGCTCGGGCACGCCTTCCGGAGCATAAGCCCCTACCGGGGGGCAAGTTGCATTCGCGACTTGCGTCGCTCATCCACCCACCCGCGGCAGTACGCTGGCCCGCCGTGAAGGTGAAGGCCGACAAGCGACCGCTGGAGGAGCCGCTCGCCGGCGGCACCGAGGGCGCCACCGTGGACGTGGATGCCCTCGAGGTCGGCCGTGTCGTCGCCCCGCCCCAGTTCTTCGAGCGGGCGGGGGGTGAGCGAATGGGGCAGCTGCGAATGCTCGGGCCGATGACCCCGCGCTCGAAGTGGTGGACGGTCCCGTGCCCGGCGTTCCTGGTTACCCACCCCGCCGCCGGCCCCTTCGTCGTCGACACGGGCCTGCACCCCTCGGTCACCGCGAAGCCCGCCGCGAACATGGGCCGCGCCGTGACCTGGTACGGACGGCCGGAGCTCGAGCCCGGCGAGGACCTGCCGGCCCAGCTCCGCTCGCGGGGGATCGATGCGAAGGACATCAGGACGGTGGTGATGACCCACCTGCACTTCGACCACGCATCCGGCATGTCGGAGTTCGCCGGCGCCCAGTTCGTCCTGTCAGAGCGGGAGTGGGAGGCCGCGACAAGCGGCTCGCGACCGTTCTTCCACGGCTACCGGCGTGCCCAGTACGACTACGCCTTCGACTACCGCACGATCGACTTCGACGGGCCCACCGTTGGCTCCTACGCAAGCTTCGGCCGCACCTTCGACCTGTTCGGCGACGGCAGCGTCCGCCTCGCGTACACCCCGGGGCACTCGGCCGGGCACCAGTCGGTGATCTGCCGCCTCCGCGACCACGACCTGGTGATCGCGGGCGACGCCATCTACACGCTCGCCCAGCTCGACGACGCCCCGCCGCCGCCGCGCCCGGAGGACCCTCACACCTGGCGCCGCTCGCTGCAGGAGCTGCGGCTCTTCCACCGCCAGTACCCGCAGGCGGTGATCATCCCGGGCCACGACCCCAGGATCTGGCCCGAGCTCAAGAAGCGCTTCGAGTAAGGGCCAGCCGCGCGGCGGCCGCCTTGCGGCCCTCGGAGTCGAGCACGGAGTACATGGCCTTTACGCGCTCGAATATCTCGCCCGCCACTTCGAGCTGCTGGTCGTGGCTCGGCGCGGCCGTCAGCGGGAAGCTCACCGGCTCGCCGTACTGCACCGTGACCTTGGGAAACCGGAGACGCTTCCAGCGCCTGACCCCGAGCGAGCCGTGGATCGCCACCGGGATGACCGGCACGCCCGATTCGAGCGCCAGGCGCCCGACCCCTGGCTTCGGCTCGCCGAGCCGCCCCGAGCGCGAGCGGCCGCCCTCGCAGTACATGCCGATGCACCCCCCGCGGCCGAGGACGGTGTACGCCGTCTTGAACGCCTCCTCGTCGTGGTGGCCCCTGCGGACCGGGAATGCTCCGCCGACCCTGAAGACGTAATCGAGGACGGGGTTCCCGAACAGCTGCGACTTCGCCATGAACTGGATCTTCCGGCGGAGGTACACGCCCAGGAAGAAGTGGTCCATCTGCGAGAAGTGGTTCGGCGCGAGGATGAACGCGCCGTCGGCGGGGACGTTGGGAGTCCCGATGGCGCGCGTGCGGTACGGGATCACCGCGACCGGGGTCAGGATCATCCGCACGAGCTCGTAGGTCCAGCCGGGCCGGTGGGTGCGGACCCACTCGTGAAACCGCTGGAACTGCTCCGCCGGGCGCGGATCCTTGTACACCTGCGGCTTGAGGTCGGCCACGCAGATTCCTACCCGCGGGTAGTGGTCGGGTTACTGAGCCCAGCCCCCGGGCCCGCTCGACCGCCCGGCTCCAGCTCGCGAGCAGCGACTCGCGCTCGTCGGTGCTCATCCGCGGCTCGTAGCGGGCGGCCTCGCGCCAGCGGCGGACGACCTCGTCCGGCTCCCACACGCCGGCCGCGATCCCGGCGAAGTACGCGGCGCCAAGCGCGGTCGTCTCCGAGATCTCCGGCACGCTCACGGGGACCCCCAGGACGTCGGCCTGGAACTGCATCAGCCACGCGTTCGCGACCGCGCCCCCGTCGGCCTTCAGCTCGCGCAGCGGCGCCCCGGCGGCGGCCTCCTGGGCACGCACGGCGTCGACCGTCTGGTAGGCCATCGCCTCGAGGGCAGCGCGGGCGAGATGAGCAGGGCCGGTCCCGCGGGTCAGCCCGACGATCGTCCCCCGCGCGTACGGGTCCCAGTGCGGCGACCCGAGCCCGGTGAGCGCCGGCACGAAGTAGACGCCGTCGTTCGAATCGAGCGACGAGGCGAGGGCCTCGGTCTCGGCCGCGTCGCCGATCACACCGAGCCCGTCGCGAAGCCATTGCACCGCGGCGCCGGTGACGAAGATCGCGGCCTCGAGCGCGTAGTCCACCTCGTCGCCGACGCCCCAGGCGATCGTGGTCAGGAGCCCCTCCTTCGCCGGGGGCGCCTCGGTGCCGGCGTTCAGCAGCACGAAGCTTCCGGTCCCGTAGGTGTTCTTGCCCTGTCCCGCCTCGTGGCACGCCTGGCCGAACAGGGCAGCCTGCTGGTCGCCCGCGATCCCCGCCACCGGCACCTCGCCGCCGAACTCGGTGGTCGTGCCGTAGACGTGAGCCGAGGGCAGCGCCTCGGGCAGCCGGGCGGGGTCGACGCCCATGAGCTCGCACAGCTCCGGGTCCCACCGGCGCTCGCGGATGTCGAACAGGAGCGTGCGGGAGGCATTCGACAGGTCGGTCGCATGCCGACCGGTGAGCTTGAACGTGAGCCAGGAATCGATCGTGCCGAACACGGCGCGCTCGCGCACCGCCTCGGAGTTCTGCAGGAGCCATTCGATCTTCGTGCCGGAGAAGTACGGGTCGAGGACCAGGCCGGTGCGTTCCCGAACGAGATCCTCGTGGCCCTGCGCGCGCAGCTCGTCGCAGCGAGCCGCCGTGCGCCGGTCCTGCCAGACCAGTGCGCGGTGCACCGGCTCGCCGGTGTCGGGGTCCCAGGCGACGACGGTCTCACGCTGGTTCGTGATCCCGATCGCGTCCAGCTCGGCGCCCTGGATCCCGGCGTCGACGATCGCCTCCACCGCGACGCGGCGGGTGACGTCCCAGATCTCGCCGGCGTCGTGCTCGACCCAGCCCGGCTCCGGAAAGTGCTGCTCGAACTCGCTGTAGCTGCGTCCCGCGATCCGCCCCTCCCTGTCGAAGACCAGGCAGGTCGAACCCGTCGTCCCCTGGTCGATCGCGAGAATCACGGCGGGGGCAGGCTATCCCCTGCGCTTCATCCTGTAGACCCGCGTAAAGTCGCGGAGCTGGCGGCCCCGGTGGACGAAGCCGCCCAGGCTCTTCCCCGTCGCCCGGTGCTCAAGGTCGAGCTCGAGCTCACGCACCCGCAGGCCCGCCCGGACCACGTCGACGGTGATGCCGATCTCCATTCCGTAGCCCGGTGCGAACGGGAAGCAGGCCCGAATCGCGGCCGGGCTCAAGGCTCGCTGGCCGGAAATCGGGGCGCTCGCCCGGTAGCCGGATAGGCGCTCGATCGCCCACGCCGCGTAGCGCAGCGCCACCCCGAAGCCACCCCCCACTCGCCGCCGGAATGCCGCGATCGCCAGATCGCACTCACCGCCGCGCACGGCGTCGAGCAGCGCTGTCAGCTCGGCGGCGGACGCGCCCAGGTCCCCGTCGCAGAGCAGGACGAGCGGCGGATCCGGCGCGCGGGCGCGGTCGATCACGCCGGCGAGCGCGGCGGTGACGTTGCCCCCCTTGCCGACCGGCCGCTCGCGCGAAACCACGCTCACGCCGTGCGCGGCCGCCACCTCGGCGGTCGCGTCCTCCGAGGCGTCGTCGGCGACGATCAGCTCGGCCTCGGGGAGCGCTTCGGCGAGCGCCGCCAGCGTGGCGCCGATCCGGTCGGCCTCGTTGCGGGCGGCGACGACGGCGACGACCGGGGTCGCGGCTACGGCGGATTCCGGGGTCACCGCGACTATTCTGCCGCCCTGTGAGGCGGAGTCCGGCGGACGGAGCCGAGCCCCGGCGTCGTTGAGCCGGCTTATTTTCGGAGACGAGGAGGACATTCAGCGGCATGGCGGACATCGAGGCGCACATCACCGGCACCGTCTGGAAGATCGAGGTCGCGGTCGGCGACAAGGTCGAGGAGGGCGACACGGTCGCGATCCTCGAGTCGATGAAGATGGAGATGCCGGTCGAGGCCGAGGACGACGGGACCGTCGCCGAGATCCGCTGCGAGGAGGGCCAGTCCGTGCAGGAAGGCGACGTTCTGGTCGTGCTCGAATGAGCGAGGAGCTTGCCGCGGGCAAGCTCGTCCTGGATTACCCCGCCGATGCGGTCGCCCGGCTGCGGCTGAACAACCCGGAGAAGCGCAACCCGCTTGACCACGACGTCCTCGACGCGCTCGCCGAGGCGCTCCCGGAGCTCGACCGCGGCATCGAGGTCCGGTGCGTGGTCATCACCGGCACCGGTAGGGCGTTCTCCGCCGGGTACGACATCGGCGCGATCCCGGCCTCGAGTTTCGAGCGCGATGCCGAGGCGCTCGTCGCACATCCATTCCATGCGGCGATGGAGGCGCTCAGCGCCCACCCCTACCCGGTGCTCGCCGCCATCAACGGCCATTGCCTCGGCGGCGGGCTCGAGCTCGCCGTGCGCTGCGACCTGCGCGTGTGCGCCGCGGGGGCCAAGCTGGGGATGCCGCCCGCGAAGCTCGGCCTGATCTACGGGCACACTGGCCTCGAGCGGTTCATCGACGTGATCGGCGTCGCGAACACGCGCGACCTGTTCCTGACCGGCCGCACTATCGACGCCGAGCGGGCGCGCGAGATCGGCCTCGTCGGCGAGGTGGTGGTGGATGCCGAGCTCGAGGTTGCCGCGCTCGAGCTCGCCGCTCTCATTGCCGCCAACGCGCCGCTCTCGACCAGGGGCAACAAGCGGGCGATCGAGACCCTCGCGCGCTTCCCACGGCTCACGCCCGAGCAGGAGCGGGAGCTGATCGAGCTGCGCGAGTCGTGCTTCCGGTCCGAGGATTTCCGCGAGGGGATCGCAGCGTTCGCCGAGAAGCGCCCGCCGCGCTGGCAGGGCCGCTAGGTAGCGGCCAGGATCCCGCGAGCGCGCTCGGCGACCTCGGCGTCGACCTGGATCTCGTACTCCTCGGCCTCCATCCCGCGGACCGAGGTGAAGTCCCGTCGCCCGCCGTACATCGCCTGGCCCAGGGCGCCGAAGGTGGCGCCGAAGATCGCTCCGACGACGATCGCGTAAAGGAGCAGCCCCAGGAAGCTCTCGTCGATCGTGAAGAAGAGGCCGAGGAAGAGGGCGAACAGCACACCGATCATCGCCCCCGACGCGGCCCCTGTGAGCGCCGCGCGCCAGGTCGTCGTACGTCCCGCGACCTGCTCGACGAGCCGCAGCCCCGTGCCGACGATCGCGACCCGGCCGACCGGGAAGTCGCTGTCGGAGAGCTTGTCGACCGCGCGCTCGGCCTCGGGATACGACGTGTAGGTGGCGACCACCTCACGGGCCTGGCCCGCTGAGCTGGTCCGCGCCGGATCGGTGCCTTCCATGGAACTCCATTCGACTGGGGATCGAGGACGGCGCGTAGTCTCCCACTCGGTGACCGGCGAGACGACCCCGATGGCAGCTCTCGCCGGCGCCGATGAGGTGATGGCGGGGCTGATCGCCCGGATCGGGCCGGTCTCGATTGAGCGGCGACGCCGTGGACGCCCGCGCGGTGACGCCTACACCACGCTCCTGCGGGCGATCGTCGGCCAGCAGCTCTCCGCCAAAGCCGCGGCGACGATCTATGACCGCGTCATCGCCCTCTTCGACGGAGACACGCCGAGCGCGGCCGCCCTGCTCGAGATCGGCGACGACGCCCTCCGCGGCGCCGGGCTCTCCGGCCGCAAGGTCGAGTACGTGAAGGACCTCGCTGACCATGTCGTGAGCGGCGAGCTCGAGGTGGAGCGGCTCGGCGACCTCACCGACGAGAGGGTGATCGAGGAGGTGACCGCGGTCCGCGGGCTCGGCGTCTGGACCGCACACATGTTCCTGATCTTCCACCTGGGGCGGGAGGACGTCCTGCCCGTCGGCGACCTCGGCATCCGCAACGCGATCAAGGCCGAGTACGCCCTGGACGAGCTCCCGACGGCCACCGAGATGGAGGAGCTCGCCGAGCCCTGGCGCCCCCACCGCACCCTCGCCTGCCTGTACCTCTGGGAGTCGATCTCGGCGACACCCGCGTAGCCGTCCGACCCCCCTCCTAGCGTTCGGGCCGTGCTGCGAGTGAGGATGGTGGCGAGTTGGCGCCGCTGATCACGTTCGACGAGGCGCTGGCGCTCGGGGAGCTGACCGGGCACGAAGACATCCTCGCGCTGGTGGAACGGGCGTGGGAGGCGCGGCAGGAGCGCTTCGGCGACTCGACCGACCTCTGCTCGCTGGTGAACGCGAAGTCGGGCGGGTGCGCCGAGGACTGCGGTTTCTGCGCGCAGTCCCGCTACGCCGAGGCCGACACGCCGATGCACGCGATGATGGAGCCAGAGCAGATCCTCGAGCACGCCCGCGCCGCCGAGGCCGCAGGCGCCCACCGCTTCTGCATGGTGACGCAGGGCCAGGGCCTCTCGAAGCGCGACTTCGAGAGGGTCGTCGAGGGCGCGAAGCTCGTCGCCGAGAACACCAACCTGAAGCGCTGCGTCTCGATCGGCCACATCTCGGCCGCACGGGCCAGGCGGCTGAAGGAGGCCGGTGTCCAGCGCGTCCACCACAACGTCGAGTCCGCGCGCTCCTACTACCCCGAGGTCTCGACGACCGTCCGCTACGAGGGGCGCCTGCGGACGATCGAGGCGATGAACGAGGCGGGCCTGGAGAGCTGCGTCGGCGGGATCCTCAACCTCGGCGAGAGCCCGCGCCAGCGCGTCGAGATGGCGTTCGAGCTGTCCGAGATCGACCCCACCTCGGTCCCGATCAACCTGCTCAACCCGCGCGCGGGCACGAAGTTCGGCGACCGCGAGTTGATGGACCCGTGGGAGGTCGTTAAGTGGGTGGCGATCTTCCGGCTGATCATCCCCGGCGCGCTGTTCCGGCTCTGCGGCGGCCGGGTCGAGAACCTCGGCGACCTCCAGCCGCTGGCGGTCAAGGCGGGCCTGAACGGGGTGATGATGGGCAACTTCCTGACGACGCTCGGCTCGGAGCCGGCGGACGACCGCGCGATGTTCGAGGAGCTCGGCCTGAACGTGGCGCGCCAGCCCGACAACGGCTCGAACCCGCGGCCCGACAACCGCGACGGCTGGCTCGAGGGTGAGAGCCCGCCCACGCCGATCGACGACCTGATCGACCGTCAGGCCGACGCCAACTTCTGGGACCCCTCGACGCAGCTGCGGGTGATCAAGAAGAAGGGCCGGGTTCCGGCTTATCCCGAACGGCCGAGCGAGCGCGAAGAGGCGCCCGCCGGCTGGGGGGACTAGCGCGGCCATGGGGGATGCGGCCCGCAGGCTCGCCGAGTTGCGGCAGGCCGGGCTGCATCGGAGGCCGCGTCTGATCTCGGGGCCGCAGGGGCCGAGGGTGACGGTGGACGGCGCCGAGGTGCTGCTGCTCTGCTCGAACAACTACCTCGGTTTGGCCGATCATCCCCGCGTCCGCCAAGCGGCTGCGGAGGCCGCCGAGCGCTATGGGGCGGGAGCCGGGGCATCGCGGCTGATCTCCGGCGAGATGGAGCCCCATCGGCGCCTCGAGCAGCGGCTGGTCGAGTTCAGCGGCTCCGAGGCCGCGCTGCTCTTCGGGTCGGGCTACCTCGCGAACACCGGGACGGTGGCGGCGCTGGCGCGCGCAGGGGAGGTCGTGTTCTCGGATGAGCTCAACCACGCGAGCCTCATTGACGGCTGCCGGCTCGCGAAGGCCGAGACCTTCGTCTACCGGCACCGCGACATGGAGCATCTCGCCTGGGGCCTGCGCGAGGCGGGCACCCGGGCAGCGCTGATCGTCACCGACGGCGTCTTCTCGATGGATGGCGACGTCGCGCCGCTCTCCGACCTCGTCGCGCTCGCCCGCAACCACCGCTGCCGGCTGATGGTCGACGAGGCCCATGGCATCGGCACGATCGGGCCTGGCGGGCGCGGGGCCACGGCCGCCGCGGGACTCGACGGGGAGGTCGACGTGATCGTCGGCACCCTTGGGAAGGCGCTCGGCAGCTACGGCGCCTACGTCTGCGTGAGCGCCGAGCTCCGCGACCTGCTGATCAACACCGCCCGGCCGTTCATCTTCTCGACCGCCCCTCCCCCGCCGTCGGTCGGCGCCGGCCTCGCCGCGCTCGAGCTGCTCGCGTCGCGGCCTGGTGTCGTGGAGCAGCTGCGGCGCAACGCGGCCGCCACTCGGGAGGCGCTCGGCGCGCACGCGCTCGACGTGGGCCCGTCGCGCACGCAGATCATCCCGGTCATGGTGGGCGATGCCCGGAAGGCGGTCGCGCTGTGCGAGCGGGCGCTGGATGGTGGGGTCTTCGCCCAGGCGATCAGGCCGCCCACCGTGCCCCAGGGGACCTCGCGCCTGCGACTGACGGTGATGGCGAACCACCGGATGGATGAGCTCCAGAACGCGGCGCGGGTGATCGGACGGGCCGCGCACGATCTCCGGATCGCCGCGCCGGGCGATGAGCTCCGCCGCGCGGCCTGAGGCCGGCGCCGCCGCCGAGCGGCAGTTCCTCGACCGGCCCGGCCTCTTCGTCACCGGCACCGGGACCGAGGTCGGCAAGAGCCTCGTCGCGTCGGTCATCGCGCGTAACGCCGCGCGTAGCGGGCGGCTCGTCACTGTCTTCAAGCCGGCCGTCAGCGGTCTGGACGACTACGCGGACGACGAAGAGCTCGCGGACCACGAGCTGCTCCGTGTAGCGGCGGACTCACTCCAATCCGACGAGGAGATCGCTCCCTACCGGTTCGGGCCGCCGGTCTCACCGCACCTCGGCGCCGAGCTCGCCGCGACCGCGATCGAGCCGGAGCGGCTTCGCATCGCGGCGAGCGCCGCGCGCGACGGCGGCGACTTCCTGGTCTGCGAGGGGGTCGGCGGCTTCCTGGTGCCGCTGACGCTGGGCTACCTCGTGCGGGACTTCGCCCGCGACCTCGGGTTGCCGGTCGTGATCGCGGCCGCGCCGGCGCTGGGCACGATCAACCACACGCTGCTCACCGTCGAGGCCGTCCGCGCGGTCGGGCTCGAGGTGGCGGCGGTGGTGCTCACGCCCTGGCCCGACCACCCGGGAGACGTCGAGCGCTCGAACCGCGAGGCGATCGAGCGGCTGGGAGCGGTGCGGGTGCTCACGCTCCCCTGGATCGACGCCGGCGACCCCGGGTCATGGCCCGAGCTCGACGTCTGAGCCAGAGCCATCAGTGCCAGGTCAGCGAGGCGAGCACGGCCATCGGATGCAGCGTGCCGGCGCGCCTGCGGGGCAGGCGGGCGGGGCGGCCGTCGTCGGGCCAGCGCCGCGGCGTCCGGGCGGCGGTCTGCGCCTGCCGCTCGAGATCGGAGCGGCGGCTTTCGATGATGGCGAGATTGAGCCGGGAATCCATCAGAGCCTCCTGTCGTTGAAACCGGTAAACATCACTTGGCGGTTAGTGTAGCACCATCAAACTTGATTTGGTGGTTACAATGTGGGCATGGGCCATAACGGAAACAGCGACGCGCCCGGCGAGCTCGAGATCGTCCGCCGGCTCGTCAACTCCTACGACGCCGAGACCGGTGAGGAGACGCTCTCCTCCCCCACGGCGCTGAGAGACTGGCTCGCCGAGCACGGCCTGGGCACTCCCGGCGCCAAGCTCGATCAGGCCGACCTCGAACGAGTCGTCGAGCTCCGCGAGGCGCTGCGTCAGGTCCTGCTCGCGAACAACGGCGCCGAGCTGCCCGCCAACACGTACGAGCGGCTGAACACGGCGGTCGCTGGCGCGACCCTCGCCGTCCGCTTCGACGACGAGTGCAGCGTCGGGCTGGTGCCCAGCGGCGGCGGAGTGGATGCCGCGATCGCGCGGATCGCCGCCATCGTCCGCGAGGCCATCCTCGCCGACGAGTGGGAGCGGATGAAGGTCTGCCCGGCCGACGATTGCCGGTGGGCGTTCTACGACCGCTCACGGAATCGCTCGCGCACCTGGTGCGACATGTCCGACTGCGGCAACCGCGCGAAGGTGCGCGCGTTCCGCGAGCGGCACGCGAGCTGACGCTGAGGTTCCGCCGCGACGGGCCGTAGGCTCGCCGCCGACCGATGCCGGATCCTCACGCCCCAACAAGCCGGCTCAACAACGCCGGGGCTCGGCTTCGTCCTTCGGACTCCGCCTCACTCGACCACTCTCACCTCTGGCATCCGTTCACCCAGCAGCAGGGCTGGTCCGAGGAGGAGCCGCTCGTCATCGAGCGGGCCGAGGGCACCGACCTGATCGACGCCGAGGGCCGCCGCTACATCGACGGTGTTTCCTCGCTTTGGTGCAACGTCCACGGCCATCGCCACGCCGGCATCGACAAGGCGGTGCGCGACCAGCTCGACCGGGTCGCGCACACGACGATGCTCGGCCTCACCCACGGGCCGGCGGCAGACCTTGCCGCCCGGCTGATCGGGATCGCGCCCCCGGGCCTCAACCGCGTCTTCTACTCGGACTCCGGTTCGACGGCGACCGAGATCGCGCTGAAGATGGCGTTCCAGTACTGGCAGCAGCAGGGAGGCGAGGCGGCGAAGCGGACCTCATTCGTGTGCCTACGCGACGCCTACCACGGTGACACGGTGGGCGCCGTCTCGGTCGGGGGCATCGACCTGTTCCACTCCGCCTACGGACCGCTGTTGTTCGACGCCCACCACGTCGCCCCGGGCGACGCCGCGGAGCTCGAGTGCGTGCTCGACTTCCAGGCGGGCGAGGTCGCTGCCGTTATCGTCGAGCCGCTCGTCCAGGGAGCGGCGGGGATTCGGGTGCTGCCGCCCGGCTACCTGCGCCGCGTGCGTGAGCTCTGCGATCGCCACGACGTGTTCCTGATCTGCGACGAGGTCGCCACCGGCTTCGGCCGGACGGGGACCATGTTCGCCTGCGAGCAAGAGCGCGTCTCGCCCGACTTCCTGTGCTTGGCGAAGGGCCTGACCGGTGGCTACCTGCCCCTGGCGGCGACGCTGACGACCGAGCGGGTCTACGAGGGATTCCTCGGGGCCCACGAGGACTTCCGGACGTTCTTCCACGGCCACACGTACACGGGAAACCCGCTGGCCTGCGCCGCGGCCCTCGCCAACCTCGACGCGTTCGAGACCGACGGAACGCTGCTGAAGCTCCAGCCGAAGATCCGTCTGCTCGCGGAGCTCCTCTCCGGCGTCGCGCAGATGCCGGACGTCGCCGAGGTTCGCGGACGCGGGTTCATGGCCGGGATCGACCTCGGCGAGCACGACCCGGCCCTCCGATTGGGACACCGTGTGACCCTCGCCGCCCGCGAACGCGGCGCGATAGTCCGCCCTCTCGGCGACACGGTCGTCCTGTTGCCGCCGCTCGCGATCTCGAAGGCGGAGCTGCGGCGGCTCGTGCATATCGTGGCCGAGTCGATCACCGCGGCGTGCGAGAGCGCGTACGGCGCCCGGGCGGCGGAGCGGCTGCGGCCGGCGGAGGCGGCGCCGGCGGAGATCCGGCACGCGGCGTAGGCGTACTGAGCTCCGCTCGAGGACGCCTCGGGCCGCTCGTTCGCCGCAGCGTGATCGAGGGCTGGGTACGGGGGTGAGGTCGGCCTGGTTGCCGGGCACGTGGCGGTAGACGCTGCGTAGGCGGTTCCCGCCGTGCCCCCAATCCCACGAAACCCGAAAAACCGCCCACTGTGTCCGGTTTCTCGGGTTTCGGTGAATTCGGGGGCGGGGCGGAGCCGCATACCGGCCCGCAGCCGGCAACCGCCAGGCCACACCCCCTTCACCGCCCTCGAGCGATGCGCCTCACGCACGCTCACCGGCTCGACCA
Source organism: uncultured bacterium (assembly GCA_963753385.1). Taxonomy (GTDB): domain Bacteria; phylum Actinomycetota; class Thermoleophilia; order Solirubrobacterales; family 70-9; genus JALZKA01. The sequence goes on along the minus strand of CAVWCC010000008.1, from coordinate 5,901 downwards.
AGCGGTAGTGGTTGCCAATACCCGCGAATAGCGCGGGAAACAGCAACCACCTGCCGGGACGCCGAGAATGTGTGTGATGAATCGGCCCTGGCGCCGTAGTGGGGATATGCAGAGCGTGATGGCTGCTCCCGCGAGCGATATGCCGAGCGACGCCGAGGCGGCGTTCGAGGAGCTCTACCGCTCGTCGCGGGACGTGGACCGCAACAACCTGCCGGTTTCATTGACGTCGCTCATCGGACGCGAGAGCGAACGGGCCGAGGTAGCGGCGGCGCTGACCGGTGACGGCCGACTGGTCACGCTCACCGGTCCCGGCGGCGTCGGCAAGACCCGCTTGGCGTTGCAGGTCGCCGCCGATTGTCTCGACCTGTTCCCCGACGGCGTGTGGTGGGTGGAGCTGGCGGCGTTGGAGCACGGTGGATGCGTGGCCGACGTAATCGTCCTCGCCCTGGGCCTGGTCGAGTCGGCGTCGGTGTCGCCGTTGGATCAGCTGGTCGCTGGGTTGGCCCGCTGGCAGGCGTTGCTGGTGTTGGACAACTGTGAGCATGTCCTCGATGACGCTGCCCGCGTGGTGGACGGGCTGCTGCGCGGTTGTCGTCATCTCACCGTGCTGACCACCAGCCGGGAACCCCTGGCGACGCCGGGCGAGACGGTGTGGCCGGTGCCGACGCTGCCGGTCGCCGACGCCGACGAACCTGTGGCCAGCGTGCTGGGGTACGCCGCCGTGCGCCTGTTCGTCGAACGGGCCCGTCAGGCCCGACCTGGGTTCATCGTCGACCAGCGGAACGTGGCGGCGGTGGGCGAGGTGTGCCGGCGTCTCGATGGCATACCGCTGGCGTTGGAGTTGGCCGCCGCGCGGGTTCGCTCCATGCCCATCCAGGACATCGTTGGCGGCCTCGACGACCGGTTCCGGCTGCTGACAGGCGGTGCTCGCACGGCGCTTCCCCGCCATCGGACCCTCGACGCCTGCCTGGCCTGGACTTATGACCTATTGAGCGACGTCGAACAACGTGTGTTCCGACTCCTCAGCGTGTTCGTCGGCGGCTTCACCGCCGACGCCGCCGCCGTCGTCGCGGGCGTCGATCGCTACGAGTGCGCCGACGTCCTCACCCATCTGGTCGACAAATCGGTCGTGCAGCTGGACGACCGCAGCGACCGCTACCTGATGCTCGAAACGATGCGCCAATACGCCGCCGCGCTGCTCGATCAAGCGGGCGAGCGGGAGATCGTCGAAACCCGCTTCGTGCGGTCGATCACAACCTTCGTGGCGCGGGCCGCCGCCGGGTGGTTCACCGATCCCGGTCAATGGTCCGACGTGGTCAAGACCGAACGGGCGAACATCATGCAAGCGATCGACGTCGCCCTCGGATGCGGGATGACCGACGACGCATTGCGCATTGTCGCCCGACTCGGCCCGCAGTGGGGCACCTTCCAGACTGAGCTCGGCTATCGGCAATCGCGTCGGGTGCTCGACAGCTGTCACGGCACTGAGCAGCCGCGTCTCGTCGGGCGGGTGCTGGCGTCGACCGCCAACCTCGGGTCGTTGCTCGAGCCATCAGGCGACTGGGCGCCGATGTTCGAGCGCGCCGTCGACGTCCTCGAAGCCTGCGACGACCGCAAGGCGCTGGGCAGCGCCCTGTACTGGTACGCCCGTTTCACCAGCGACGTCAGCGTGCTCGACCGCGCCATCGACGTCGCCGAAGACGACGGCAACGCCTTGCTGCTGGCGTGGAGCCTGATGAACAAGGCCACCGTCCTCATCGAGCGTGGGGGCGACCTTCCGGACTCGTTGATCCTGCTGGAACGAGCGCGATCGATCGCTCGCGACGCCGACCTGCACGTCGTGTTGGCGACAGCCCTCATGCGCACCGTGTCGTGCCGCGTTCGTGGGCCTGAACCCGGGCGAGGCGAGGCCGTGGCGGACGATGTCCGCCGGGACGCCGACGAAGCCGACGCGATCATGCGTGATCTGGGCATGCCACCGGCAGTGCTACGAGGTCGCCGTGCTGCAGGCGAGGTTGCGGCTGCTCACCCTCGACCTCGCCGCCGCGATCCCGTTCGTCCGTGAAGCGATCCACCGCGCAGTGGCGTGTCGAATCCGGCCTGCTCGTCGCCGAGGCGATCATGCTCGCCGCCAACGCTAACCACCCACAGCGGTCGTTCCGGCGATGCCTCAACCCTCACCGCGCTCGCCACCACCGTCGCCGGGAAGCCGGTCATCGGTTCTCGAATGCCGACACGACCGCCTGGAACCCGAGACGGCACCCGTTCTTCGGGGTCCAGCTGCACCTCGCGAACGACGAACCCGTCAACGACACCGCCTACGCCGGACGGCTCGAACACGCCATGACCGAGGCCCTGGCCCTGCTCGGCGACCCCCAGGAATCTTGTCGGCAGTTGTTGGCGCGTCCGAATGTCGAGCCACTGACAGTTCGGATAGCGGGACGCCGACCGTCCGGAACGCCGGCTCGACGACGCCTGGCACGCCGAGGTCTGGACGCGCTGCTCACTCTTGGCGCCCACGCCACCGTCCTCGACCGCGAAGGGACCTATCCCAGTGAACACGAGACCGCCCCGAGTACCCGGTAGGGCGCCTCGGCGACGAGTGCGTCAGAACCCCACACCCGCACCGACGGCTCGGCGCTCGCGATCGCGCCCACGACTGTCGATCGAGCGGCCACGCGGGGCGAGTCCGCGGTGCCCGGGCTGAGGCGCACAGAACGGTGGAGGGGTATCCGCTATCAACGGGGAAAATGCTCCGCCCGGGTGCCCGATACCGCCGGGTGGACCGCACTTGTACCTGCCCGATAATTGCATTGGGCTAGAGGTCGGTGTCCGCCACCCGCTCACTTCGAGTGCACCCTCCATGAACGCACCGCCACCCCAGTGGCGATCGTGTCGTGGCTTCGTTAGCCACCTCACTTACGGGACTGAACTCCCGCCTCGGTGATGACGAGCCGGCGACGGGCTCGATCCATGGCAGCGTCGTTGGTAAGGAATGCGCCCATGGCCCGGACGTACCCCTTACCCATCATGCGTCCTGCCCGTGTGGGTCGGTGCGTCACTCGCACGCCGGGCGGATTGGGGCCCAACCCGTGTCGTCGAACGGCTCGGCGACCGCTGTCACGGTCGCGCGGGAGACGCCGCCGTGGTCGACGTCGGATCCCCCACCACGTAGACTGGACCGAAGCTTGGGCGGTCATCCCCCGCGAGGAAGACGGCGTCAAGTCAATGGTCGGTCGGCGCCCTCGACCGCCATAGCTGACCTTCGGGGGCCCACAGGGTCCCCAGACCGTGGAGGTCGGGGGCGGAGGATAGGAGGCACTACTCACCGTCACGCCTCGCCCGGAACAAGGGGTCCGCGAGCGGTCGCTCGGCGCTAAGGCTCCGACGTTCGGGTCTCGGTCCAGTCGACGTAGAGCTTGCGCTCGGCGAACAGCCAGGCGCCGCGATGCTGGACGAATGTGTCGTGGTATCGGAGCGAAGCGACCATCAGCTTGCGCTCGTTGCCCTCGGTGAAGAGGTGGTGGGCGAGGCAATAGCTCTCGCCGGTCGCTCGGTCGCCGTCGAGCGCGATCGGTGCTCTGGCCGTTGAAGTGCGTCGTCGCCTCGTACCTGTTCAGCTCGGCGAACACCGGCGTCAGTGCCTCGCGGCGATTGAGCTCCGCCGATGCCACGGTGCCTTCCCCGTCCATGTAGACGACGAAGTGGGCGTCTTCGGTAAAGAGCGCCTTCTGCCCGTCGGCGTCGCGGCCGATCGGCGCAGTGTGCGTACGCATCAACGAGCGTCCGGATCGCCAAGCGGTCCGCAAGTTCCGTCATCGGTTTCCTCCTCCGTTGCGGGTACCTCCCTTACCAGGCTCGTCGACAACGGGCGGGCGTGGGAGGGATGCCAATCGAGTTCGGCTCGAGCCTTGGCCGCGTGTCGCTGCCCCGATCGAGCACAAGGGCCTGAACACCTTCGACGGGAAACGGCTCATCCCGCGGTTCGCGAGCGCGGGCCGGCGGTCCTGGGTACGAGCTATTGAGCGGCCCACGAAGGACCCGATGAACAATCGTCCACGCGTTCTTCTCCGCGGGCTCGCCCAGCCGGCGCTGTCGCACTGGCCGTGTCGGCGACTGCCTCGCACCTGCGCCGGCGGCGTCGCAGTCGGTGTCCGCCGCCGACGTGCCGGAGACACCGACGCTGCGTGGCTTTCTTCGCGACCGCGACGGCGACTTCATCACGATCGCGCCGCCCGGAGCCGCAACCGTGAAGGTGGGCGGCATCAACAACCGCAGCGCCGTCGTCGGCATCGGCTACCCATCAGCGACCGGGAATGCAGGCGGGTTCGGGTTCGTCCGTGATCGGAGGGGCGCTACTCGACGTTCCGTGTCCCGGGCACGGGACCTGAGTCGCGGACGGTGGCGTCGGACATCAACGACCACGGCGAGATCGCCGGCTGGTCCGACGACGGCCAGCGATACTTCGGGTACATCCGGGGCCGTGACGGCGCGTTCGTCCGAATCGAGCACCCCGAGGCGGAGGGCACGGTCCCCGTCGGAGTCGGCGGCGAGATCGCCGGCACCGACCTCAGAGGCATCAACGACCGCGGCGACGTCGTGGGCAACTTCGGGGCCGATGGCACCATCTACGGGTTCGTCCGCGACCGACGTGGGACGTACATCACCATCCGGCCACCGGGAGCAGCGGCAACCCTCCTGACGGCGATCAACGACCACGGCGACATCGCTGGTACCTACAGCACCATCGGCTCCGAGGATCTTCTCGTCGGCACACCGCTAAGCTTCGTGTTCAGCAACGGTGTCTACCGCGACATCGCCGTCCCGGACGCCGTCGGAACCGGTGTCAACGGCATCAACAACCGAGGGCACGTCGCCGGCGCGTACACCGATGTAACGGCACCTTCCACGGCTTCGTCAGCACCCGGGACGGAGGCTTCGAAACCGTCGACCATCCTACGCGGCCGGGCCTTCACGGCCGTCTACGCCATCAACGACCGAGGCGAGCTGACCGGCGCCTACCTGAGCACCGCTGACCAGAGCGCCGGTGTACGACACCGCCGCGACGGCTGGAAAGGTGTCCTGTTCCAGGGGGTGATCCGGGCCGCAGGCGTTGGTCAAGGTGGAGCGCCCGCAGCGAGGCGAGGACGTACGACCGTGACAGCCGAAGGCTGGTGCATGGGCCGGGTGACGGCGGCGTGGTAGGCACCCTGGGTTTCTTGGCCCTCGACGAAGCTGGTGTCGTCGGCGACCGCGAAACAATCTGTGCTCGGGTGTCTCCGCTTCGGCAGCGGACCGGTCCAGGTGGTGGAGCTGGTACGTCAGAGGTAACTGTTCGCCAGCTCGAACGGGATCGCTCACTCGAGACGAACACCTGACGTAACAAAGGTTCGAACTCCTCGAGTGGCAACGATTGTACGACGGATCGAAGCTCTCCGAGTCGTAGAGGTCGGAGAACTCGGCGGCGTCTTCGTAGTAGGGGTGGCCAAGGTAGGCGTCGCGCATGTCGGGGTCGATGCCGATGTGGCGTCCGAAATGGTTGAACTGGAACACCGTGTGGTGCTCGACGATCCACGCGATCCTCTCCGACACATACGGGCGCAGGATCGAGGCGGCGACCGCGGATGGTTCCGTGGCCCGACGAGGTCACCGACGTCATGGAGTAACGCGGCCACGACGTACTCGGCAGGGCGTCCGTGGCGTAGCGCCCGGGTGGCGGCCTGCAGCGAGTGCTCGAGACCGTTGACCGTGTAGAAGTCCCCGTTCTCCAGGAACCGCAGGGCACCGAGCAGGCGGTCTGGCAGCTCCTCGAAGAGCTTCGTGTTGGGCCTCGTCGCGATGATTGCCCAATCATCGGCGGTCGTGTCTTGTATGGGTGTGAACGTCAGTTGTCGTGCCGCC
>CAVWCC010000007.1:0-475373 GCA_963753385.1 uncultured bacterium | reverse complement strand
GCCCGCGGCGCGCTCTGCCACGTCTGCGGCCGCCCCCGCCAGGTCAGGAGCGCCACCAGCCGCCACCAGCTGTGCAACTGACGCAGCCCGAAGTTCTCCAGCACCGCCACGCCCACCAGCCGCAACAGATCCCGCCTCCGCCGGTACCGCCGGAACGACAGTTCCTCCGGCAGCAGCGTCGCCAGCGACAGACAGAGCCCGTACCCGAGCGCCGCCGCCAGGAACAGCAGGAAGGGCCCACTCTCGATCAGGCCGAGCAACCACCCGAACGGCAGGATGACGTACCCCGCGACCTCGACGATCGGCGCCAGGTACTCGAACGCCATGAAATACGGCATCGCGACCAGCCCGATCCGCCCGAACCGCGGGCTCACCAGCATCTCGTGGTTGTGATCCAGCGTCTCGCCCAATCCGCGCTGCCACCGCTCCCGCTGCCGGCGCGGCTCCCGGAGTGTCTCCGGACACTCGGTCCAGCACACCGGGTCCGGCACGAACGCGACGCGATACCGGCGCCCGGCGCGCTCTCAGACGCCGGTGCATCCGCACCACGAGCTCCATGTCCTCGCCCACCGTGTCGTGCCGGAACCCGCCGATCTCGACCACGACGTCCTTCCGGAACATGCCGAACGCGCCCGACACGATCATGAGCGACCCCAGCTCGCCCCAGGCGGCCGGCCGAACAGGAACGCCCGGAGATACTCGAGCACCTGGCTCGCGCCGACGAACGTTCTCGGCGTGCCGACGCTGTGATTCGCCGCTCACGCCGCAGCCGTTCACGATCCGGATAGTGCCACCGGCGGCCACCGTCTCCGCGGAGCGCGGGACGATGGCGTGCATCATCGCCGCTATCGCGTCACCCTCGATGACGCTGTCGCCGTCGATCACGCAGACGTAGGGAGCGGGCGCCAGTTGATCCCGGCGTTGACGGCGTCGGCCTTGCGACCGTTCTCCTTGTCCAGCAGCCAAGGTTGGGGTACGGGGCGCCAGTAGATCCCGCGCACCGGCTTGCTCTTGATCCGCTGCCGATAGACCCGCGGAGTCCGCTGAGCCCGAACTCGGCGATGAGAGCTCGAGGGTATCGTCCTTCGACCCGTCGTTCACCACCACCATCTCGAGCCGGGGATAGCGCAGCGCCAGCAGCGACCGCACCGACTCGATGATGGACTTTCCCTCGTTGTACGCGGGCACGATGATCGAGATCGGCGGAGCGAGCCCTGATTCGCGAAGGTCTTTGAGGTCCTCGAGGACGAGCGACCGGACCCGCCGGCGCACCGCGGGCACGGCGACGAACAGGTGGACAAGGTAGACGGTGTTGATCGCGACAAAGAAGGCCGTGACGAGAAGGACAGGAGAGTCAGCCCGCTCACGCCGCCTCCCCCCGACGCGCGGCGCGCATGTAGAGTGCTTGCGCCGACATGTCGCGGACGAAGGGATTCGCGTGATCCAGTCCACGCGTGAGCGCCGCCTTCCCCACCTCCCCCATGCCCGCGATGGCCTCGGCGGCGTGATGGCGGACCCGTAGGCCGGGTCGCCCATGGCCCGCTCCAGCCGTGGGATCGCGCGGGGCTCGCCCAGTCGGCCGAGTGAGGACGCCGCGAGCGCGCGGGCCGGCCACTGGGTCGTCCATCGCGGCGAGACAGACCCGGCCCGATGCGGGCTCGGGAGCGATCGAGCCGAGCGCGCGGAGCGCCTCGACTCGGATCTCCATGTCGGCATGAGCGGCGAGGGATCGGACAAGCGCGGGGTCGGCCGCGCCACCGAGGGCGGTCACCTGGAGCAGGGCCTTCGTCATCCCCGGCGAGCGGGACGATGCGAGCAGGGCCCCGACCCGGGGCACATTCCGGGCCCATGCGGACCAGGGTCATGACCGCGAGCAGGTCGCCCCAGCCGTCGGGCCCCTCGATCGCACAGCGATCGCGGGGAGCGCGTCCACCGCGCGGAGCGCGGCCAGGGCGCCGATAGCTTCGCGCCGCACGACCGGGTCTCGATCGCGCAGGTGCTCGACCAGCATAGGGATCGCGTCGATCTGACCCAGGCGCCCGAGGATCCGGCAGGCCTCCCCGCGCCGTACGGCCGACCGCGCGCCGAGCCGGGCGACTCGCTTCGAGCAGCGCCGAGCCGCGGAGGGTCTCGCGGGCACGGTCCGCGCGGCCGCCTCCAGGCTGGGGAGCGCCTCTATAAGGAAAGCGAGGACCACCCGGCCATTCTCGGCGAGAGGCGTGAGATCGTCGAGGTCAGCAGCGCGTCCGCTCGCTCCACGCCGCCAGCATTCGCTCGGCCGCCCGAGCGAAGTCGCCCGGAGCACCCGAGCTAGAGCCAGGCCGATGAGGAGAGCGACAAAGCGCGGCAAGACGCCGAGGCGCGGTACCACCGGCGCACCAGTCTCACTCCAGGAATCGGCTCGCGGTCGTCGGCCGGATCGCTCCTGGTGGGCGTACACGACTCGAACCCGAACAGCGGCGTGAGGAAGTGGCGCCAGCCGGCCCCGACCGTGCGGCCGCCGAACTCGCCGATGTCCTCGCGCGAGGGTCCGGTAAAGGGCTCGGCGCCCGCGCCCGCGAAGACTCGGACCAGACCGCCCGAGCCGTACTGATAGCCCAGCGACACGGAGCCCGAGGCCGCGGCGGCATCGGCCCGCCGGCGAAGCGGTGCGGAGTACCGGTAGCGGCCAGCGACAGCCAACGGCCAGCGTAGAGCTCGATGCCGGGACCCGCCTGGTGCACGTCGGCGTCGGTGTAGTCGAGGAACTCGTAGTCCGCGTAGAGGACGACGCGAGAGAGACGTTGGCGCTCGCCCAAGGCCGTAGCCTTGCTCTGGCAGCACCTCGGCGCCGGGAGCGAAGGACGCGGAACCTCCGAGCTCGATGGGCGACCCGACCCGAGCCCATCTCCCCGCCGAAGCGCGACTCGGTCCGGTCGAACTTATCCTGCACGGCGACGGCGCCGCCAGCGGAGCCGCTCCGTCGCGCGGGCACCCAGCGAGAGCGTCGCGCCGTTGGTCGCGGGTCGACCCGGGAGCCGCTCGCCGTAGTACTCCAGGTCCGCCTGCCAGCGCGTCGGTCGTCTCCGGCGCGAGGCGTCGAGCCGGTGGAGCACCTCGGGACGTCGGGCGGGTAGCCGGCGAGATCCTCGAGAACACGCGCGCACCCGCGGAGTTGCCGCGCCAGAGCCGCACGTCGGCGAGGGCGATCCGGCTGTCGTAGTCGTCGGGCCGCTCCTCGAGCAGCCGCGCGAAGTGCGACTCGGCGGCCTCGAGCTCACCAGTCCAACTCTCCAGCTTGGCCACCCAGAACCGATCCTCGAAGCTCGCCGGCTCCAGCAGGACCAGGGCGCGGTAGGCGGCGAGCGCCTCGGGCAGCCGCTGCTCGCGTCGTAGGTGCTCGGCCTGGTGCCGAAGTTCCGACAAGTAGGACCCCGGGCTCTGGGCAAAAGCCCCCGGCTGCGTTCCCGCGGTTAATGGGCAAGAACGCGATGATCGGGAGGGCAATTTCTTTGAGGCTGGGCGTAAGCGCTCCGTCTCGCGGGATCGTGGGGAAGCCCTGGCGGCGAGAGGAGCAAGGCCGGTGCCCGGCTAGGCGAGGCGGAAGGTTAAGCACGGTAAGTATTTGGGAGGGTGCTGTGCACTGCCAGCACGGACAGGGGCCAGGGGTGATCCGCGGCCGGAGAGTGCGATTTGCGGTCCGCCTTAGGAACGAGTTGTGTCGCCGTCGTCGCCGATCGGCTGGTCCAGGCTGGAGGTCACGCGGGTGAGGTCACGCGTCGCCATCACCTCGTCGAGAGGGATCTTGGCGCGGTCAGCGACCTCCTCGTCCGTGGGCTCGCGATCGAGCTCGATCGCGAGCTCGGCCGAGATCCGGTTGACGGTGCGCTCGCGCTGCGCGACATGGGCAGGGATCCGCACCGCACGGCCGGTGTTGTCGAGGCCGCGCTGGATCGACTGCTTGATCCACAGCACCGCGTAGGTCGAGAACTTGTAGCCGCGCCGCCAGTCGAACTTCTCGGCAGCGCGGATCAGGCCCAGCATCGCCTCCTGGACCAGGTCGCCCATCGGCAGGCCGTGGCCCTGGTAGCGGCGGGCGAACTTGATGACCAGGCGCAGGTTGCTGTTGATCAGCTTCTCCTTGGCCTCGAGGTCCCCCTTCTCGATGCGCTTCGCGAGCTCGATCTCCTCGGGCCCGGTCAGCAGGGGGTACTTGGCCGCCTGGTTGAAGAACAGCTGGAGGCTGTCGGTGGTGTGCTCCGCAAGCTCGTGCGCAGCATCGCGCGACCGGCGCGCGCGCGTGGCGGCGCTCTCCGCGGTGTGCTCGCCGCGGATGCGGTGCGTCTGAGTGTCGTGGCGCTGTCCATCAGCGCCGTGGGTACGCGGCATTCGATTCCTTCCGGGCTCTGTCAATCTGGTCTTTGCTTCAAAAAGTATAGCGAACTTTTGTTCGCAATGCAACTACGCAAACCCGCTCACAGAGCGGATTCCGCGCCACCAAACGCCGTCCATCTTCGGCGCTTTACACATTCCTGCGGGCGGGGCGTAGACCGGGAAAGCGACTGGCACCCGCCGTGGAGGGACGGAACAGATTAGGGACTGAAGGTCCAATAGTCAAGCCAAATTTGGGACTCTTCAGGTACCTAAAGACGCCCGAACCACGGCGAACGTCCCGCGTGGCGCGCTATACACCCCCTTGCGGGACGTTCGCGGTGTGAGCGCGCCGGCGCCCGGCCACCCGCCTGGGGCAACCGGGCGCCTCGGCGTGACCGTGGCTAGGCGGCCTCGGCGAACGCCGGCTCCGGCTCGCGGGCCGAGCGCCGTTCCTCCGCCTCCTCGGTGACCGGCTCCTCCACCTTGGCCATGCCCGATGGCACGAACAGGGCCAGGATCGCGCCGATCGCCAGCACGACCACCGCGACCGGCAGCGCCGCCGTGACGCCGTCGGTGAACGCCTGCGGTGACTCGTAGCCGCCGGTCGCCGCGAACACCGAGGCCAGGACCGCGACGCCCATGACGCCGCCGACCTCGCGGATCGCGTTGTTCGCGCCCGACGCCTTGCCGGCCTCCTCGGGCCGCACGGAGGCGAGCACCGTCGCCGCCGCGGTCGGGAAGATCAGCGACATCCCGACGCCGGTGATCACGAACGGCGCGACCAGCTGCGCGAACGGGGTATCCGGGGCCGTGACGATGCCGATCCACGCCAGGCCGATCGCCTGCAGCGCGAGCCCGGCGACCATCAGCGGCCGCGTGCCGTAGCGCTGGGCGAGGATCCCGGCGATCGGCGCCACGATCATCGGCGTTCCGGTCCACGGCAGCGTCCGCAGGCCGGCCTCGAGCGGGCCGTATCCCTGAGCCGTCTGGAAGAACTGGCTCAGCAGGAAGATCGCTCCGAACGCTCCGAAGAACATCGCGAACGACAGCCCGTTGGTTGCGGTGAACGCCCGCGAGCGGAACATCCGCAGCGGCAGCATTGGGGCCTTCGCCTTGAGCTGCCAGGCGACGAACCCCGCGATCAGCGCGACGCCGATCGCGAGCGAGGTCAACACGGTCGGGCTGGTCCAACCCAGCGACTCACCGCGAATGATCCCGAACGTGAGGCCGAAGAGGCCGGCGCCGGCGAGGCCGAGGCCGCGCAGGTCGAGCGCCCTGTCGGGCCCGTAGCGACTCGCTCAGCATCCGGCGGGAGAGCGGGATCAGCGCCAGCCCGATCGGGACGTTGAGCCAGAAGATCCACTGCCACGAGATCCCCTCGACCACGGCGCCGCCGACGAGCGGGCCGATCGCGACGCCGAGCCCGCTGATCCCGCCCCAGATCCCGAGGGCCGCACCGCGCTTCTCCGGCGGGAAGGCCTCCGAGACCAGGGTCAGGGTGAGCGGGGTGACGATCGCCGCTCCGAGCCCCTGCAGGGCCCGCGCCGCGATCAACGCGTCGATCGAGGGCGCCAGCGCGGCCAGCGCCGAGGCGCCGGTGAAGATCCCGACGCCGATCCCGAACATCCGCTTGCGGCCGAACCTGTCACCGAGCGCTGCGCCGGTGATCAGCAGCACCGCGAACGCCAGCGTGTAGGCGTTGACCGTCCACTCGAGCGCCTCGATCGAGCCGCCGAGGTCCGCTCGGATCGACGGCAGCGCGACGCCGACGACGAGGTTGTCGAGCGACGTCATGAAGAGCGCCGCGCCGGTGATCGCGAGCGTCCATCCCGCCGCCCGCTTGCCTGTCTTGGTCTGCATCCGATTCGCCTCCTTCATTATGTGTGATTGATCACTCACTCTTGATGCCTGAAGAAGGGCGGCCGCAGCCGCCCCGTCGAAAGCCTTGTCTAGTCCTTGTCCTCGCGCCCCTCGGAGTAGGAGAGGACCTTCGCCCACTCCTCGTCGAGCTCGTCGATCCCCGTCGCCGCCGTCACGTCGCACAGCATCCCGTGCGCGAACCAGGCGTGGATCTCGTCCCGGCCGGCACCCGACTCGCGCTTCACGAGCTCGTACACGGCCTTGAAGCAGTCCTGGATCGCCTCGCGGACCAGCGGCAGCCGGCTCGCGGCGACGCGCGCGTAGAGCTGAACCATCAGCACCTCGCGGTCGCGCTCGAGCAACTCGTCGTAGGCACGGCCCATCTCGTAAAGCGGGTCCGAGCCCTCCTTGCGGGCCTTCGCGGCCGCCGCGCGGAACGCGGTCATCATCCGCCGGCTCGACTCCCGGGTGACCGCGGCGAACAGCTCCTCCTTGGTCGGGAAGAGCCGGAAAACGTAGGCCTGCGAGATCCCGGCCTCCTTCGCGATCTCCGTGGTCGGCGCCGCGGGGCCGTGCTCGGCGAAGACGCGCATCGCCGCGTCGACGAGCTCCTCACGCCGCTGCTCAGCGGTCGAGAGGGTCTTCTTCGGAGAGGTTGCGGTCGTGCTCATGGGAGTGAGTATGCACTCACTCACCCCATTTGTCAAGTCCGATTTCGATTCAGGCGCCGACGCGGACCCGCGCGCCGAAGAAATCGAGCATGTGCGGCATCGGCTTCTCGGGGTTCAGCTTCGGTGAGGCCGGCTCGACGCCGCGTTCGAGCAGGGCCCGCACGGCGGTGCGGCCGACACGCAGCGCGAGGTCCGTGCCCGGGCATCCCTGCGGGCCGCGGCTGAAGTGGTTGAAGGCGGGGTTGGAGGCGGCGTCGCCCTCCGTCCACTGCTCGGGCGCGAAGCGGTCGGCGTAGTCGATCCGCTCGCGGTCGCGGTGGCCGTAGACGTTCGAGATCACGAACTGCGTCCCGTCGGGCACCTCCTCGCCGAGCCACTCCGTGTCCGCGATCGAGACCCGGGAGAGCATCGTCGTGGTGGGCCAGAGGCGCATCGCCTCGTGGAGGCAGGCGTCGAGGTAGTCGCCCTCGGCGTCGGCGAGCGCGCGGTCCGCCTGCTCGGGGTGGCACGCGAGCGCGACGAGGGCGCGCAGCGCGTTGATCGCGAGCGTGTCGCCGAGCGCGAACATCCAGTGCGTCACCTGACCCACGGGTTTCGTCAGCTCATCCTGCGGGGCGGCGGCGAACGCGGCCGCCAGGCTGCCCTCCTCCGCGCGGTCGACGTACGCGGCGATCCGCCGCTCGAACGCCTCGAGCTCGTCGGCCGGCTCGCCCGGCATCCCGTTGGCGCCGGACATCATCCGTTCGAGCGTGTCGGTGAGCGCCCAGTCGCCGCCCGCGGCGTCGCCCAGGATCACCCGGCGGGTGACGCGCTGGAGCGCGCGGTTCCACGGCTCCCAGTGCACCTCGCCGCCGCGCTCACGGACCGGTCCGGCGACGAGGTCGCGGACCTCCTCGCGCGCGATCTGGTCGACCCGCACGCCGGCCGCCTCGCCGAGGACCGCCTCGGTGAACGCGCGACGGCTCTTCCACTCGGCCCCGCGCGAGATCGTGAGCGCGTCGGGCTGGAAGTGGACCATGCCGTTTCGCTTGGCTTCGGGGTCCGACGCGAACGGGTCGGGCGATCCCTCGAGGACGCGGGCAACATCGTCGGGGTCGAGCAGCAGCACCGCGTCGTCGCGCGCGACCTTGACCCAGATGGGCCGCGCCTCGTACGAGCGGTTCATGCCCTCGAGCAGGCCCACGGCGTGCCCGTCCACGTTCGCCGTCGGTCGCGGCGCGCACCGCCTGGCGCCGGCGGCGGAAGATCCCCTGGACGGCGTTCGGGACGATGACCGTGGCGTTGAAGCGGGCGTTCTCGACGAGGCTCGCCCGGCCGAGGCCGCTCATCGGAAGCGCCCCTCAGAGGATCCGCTTCCAGGGCGCGAACGCGTTCTCGATGCCCTCGAGCGCGGGCGCCAGCTCCGGGTGGTGGCGGAGGAGGACGTCGCTCATGTTCGACTCCTCGACCCACCGCAGGCCCTCGGGCGTGTAGACGTCGGGCGAGTAGTCGTTGGTGAAGAAGCGGTCCGAGCGCAGGCGCCGCGAGGCCATCAGGATGAAGATCCGGAACGCCGTGTCGGAGAACCCGAACCCGGGCGGGAGCGGCTCGGCCAGCATCCCGACCTGGAGGTCGACCCGGTCGATGTCGTCGTTGTAGACGTCGCGGATCTCCTCGACCAGCTTCGGGTCGTCGGAGAGGTCCTCGAACTTCGAGAGCCGCTTCTTGCGGAGCTTCTCGCGGAAGTCGTTGTAGCGGGGGACGCCGCGCTCCCGGTCACGGAGGATGTCGATCGTGCCGAGGTCGACCCGGTCGCCGGTCAGGCGGACGTGGTTCGAGAGCGCCTTCGGGTGGTTCTTCAGCGTGATCGCGCCCGGGTTCGCGATGCCGAACGAGTAGAGGAGGTCGGACCAGCCGTACTCCTCGATCGTCGGGCGGGTGCCGGCGCCCTGAATCGGGTCGAAGTCGGTCTCCCCGACGACCTCGCCCGTCGTGTGGCTGCGGACCTCGTAGTCGTCGGGCAGCAGCGGGTGCAGGCGGTAGACGGAGATGAACTCCTCGGTGATCGCGTACGGCGCGGTGTGGTGCTCCTGGTCCGAGCCGACGATGCCGCCGATCATCTCGGTGCCGACGTGGCCGAACTTGCGGCGGACCCACTGCGGCAGGACCCCGTACCAGTTGGCGTGCATCGCGCGCTCGAGCACCGGGTTCGCGAGGATCCCCGGCGTCCACTCGACCGTGTGGATCTTGGCGCTGAGCGCCGAGTTCACGAGCCGGGCGGTGAGGAACAGCTGCTCGTCGTCCCAGGTGGGGTACGAGCCCTTGAGGTGGTCGCAGATCGCGTTGTGCTCCTTGGCGAACAGCGTGTGGAGCAGCGCGAGGCCGACCCAGTAGTTGTCCGAGAAGCCGGTCAGGTCGACGCCCTTGAGCTTCCGCTCGGTCTCCTCGGGGAGCATCCCGTTCTCGATCTTGAGCTTGCCGTCCTCGCCCGAGCGGAGCTCGCGGTTCCGCTCCTCGGTCGACCCGTAGATCTGCGAGAGGTCCCACCAGTGGGTGACCGTGTTGACGAAGGTCGGCGGCAGGCCGCTCTTGCCGGTGCGGGTCCGGTCGGGGATCGTCGCCTTGACCTTCATGACCTCGCCGTCGGGCCAGTCGTCGCTCGGCGGCAGCTCGACCTCGATGAAGGTGTCGGGGTCGTTCTCGCCATGCCCGAACCAGTCGTGGTTCTGGAACTGGATCCAGCAGGCGGCGAGCACGTTCAGCGAGGTGGCCGGCTTGAACTCGTCGCGCAGCAGCAGCCGGTTCGCGACCTCGCGCGGGTTCGGCTCCATCCGCTGCGGCATCGGCTCGGGCTCGGTCGCCTCGGTGGGCGCGTTGCGGCCGAACCTTGTCCCGGCCCTGCCCATGTCGGGATCGGTCGGGTCCTGGAACGAGCCGTCGTAGGTGCGGTGCTTCGGAAGCCCGTCGGTCGTCGGCGGGGCGCCGTTGTCGCTCGGCGCACGGGTGTCAAACAGGTTCGACTCGCGCAGGTCGTCCCGCAGTCCGCGCAGGTTGAGCAGCGCGATCGGCGTCGGCAGGTGCCACCAGTCCGTGACCCGGTTCACCTGGCGAAAGACCGTGGCGTTGACCTTGCCGAAGCCCTTCTCGATCGTGCCCATGACGTTCATCAGCCGACCTCCCCTGTCCGCGCCTAGCTGCGCAGGGCGAAGAAGCCGATGTTCGAGTAGCCGCTGCCCTGGCGGTAGAGGATCTTGCCGAGGTTGGCGCCCGGCACGATCTCGACCAGCTCGTCGCGGATCGACTTGATGATCAGCCGCGGGTTCGAGTCGACCGGCGCGTAGTCGATCACCAGTACCTCGGTGTCCGGGTCGAGCATCCCGGGCTCGACGCGGGTCTCGAAGTCGAACGCGAGCCGCTCGCCGTCGGGCCCCTGCTTGGTCCCGTAGAGCGGCCACAGCAGCTTCGCGATCCAGCGGGTCTCGCCGGTGAGGCGGTTGTCGCCGCGCCCGGCCGCCGCGTCGAAGCTCTTGCCCTGCCATGGCATCCAGACCGAGGTGATCACCCGCGCGACCCTGTCGACGACCGGCTGGATCAGCGGGGCGACGAGGATGCCCTCGGTTGCGCCGTCGAGGCCCTGCGGCGCCTTCCCGAGCGCGAACAGCTCGTCGAGCTCCGTCTCGGCGCCCTCGCGATCCGAGGAGGCGCGCTCGCCGAGCTCCTCGATCCACCCCCAGGCCTGGAGGGCGGCGCCCTCGACGTCGGTCGCTGCGAGCTCACGAAGCTCGGCGACGCGGGTTGCGACGTCGGACGTGGGGGTCTGTTCGGCGGTTGTCGTGTTCATTCGAAAACTCCCTATCTACGTAGATAAGCCCTTACCAGGGGGCCCAGCTTCTTTCGCGACAAAGTCGCTCACCGGGATACCCGTTCAGCCTGTCCCGCCGCAACCCTATGCGCCGCAACCGGGGCATGCAACCAGCGGTCGGCGATCCGGGCGCAGCGCCGGCCCTCGGCGATCGCGGTCACGATCAGCGATTGGCCGACCCGGGCGTCGCCGCAGGCGAAGACGCCGGGCACCGACGCGGCGAAGAGCGGCGCGGCGACGTTGCCGCGCTCGTCGAGGTCGAGGCGAAGCGCGTCCAGCAGCGGCCGCTCGGGGCCGGTGAAGCCGACGGCGATCAGCACGAGGTCGGCGGGCATGGCGAACTCCGAGCCCTCGACCGGCTCGAGCGTGCGCGAGGAGGAGCCGGTGACCTTGCGGCCGACCAGCTCGCGGACGTGTCCGTGCTCGTCGCCGCGGAGCTGCGTCACCTGGGTGCCGAAGCGGCGCTCGCCGCCCTCGTCGAGCGCGTAGGTCGTGACCGAGCGCTTCAGCGGCATCGGCCAGGGCGTTTCGTCGTAGCGGCCGCCGACCGGGATCTCGGGGTAGACGTCGAGCAGGATCGCCGACTTCGCGCCCTCGCGGTTCGCGTTCGAGATGCAGTCCATGCCGGTGTCGCCGCCGCCGATCACGACCACCTCCTTGCCCTCGGCGACGATCGGCACCGCCGGCTCGGGGCCCGGGATGCCCTCCTCCGAGATCGAGGCGACGTAGCGGTTGCGGATGTAGAGGTAGTCCATCGCCATGTGGACGCCGCCGAGCTCGCGGCCCGGCACGTCGAGCTCGCGCTCGACCCGCGAGCCG
This sequence comes from uncultured bacterium, assembly GCA_963753385.1. Classification (GTDB taxonomy): domain Bacteria; phylum Actinomycetota; class Thermoleophilia; order Solirubrobacterales; family 70-9; genus JALZKA01. The sequence goes on along the minus strand of CAVWCC010000007.1, from coordinate 463,829 downwards.
GTCGCGACAACGATCGCGTCGTGGCGCGAGCGCGAGCTCGTCGGCCGGAAGGTCGGTCCCGCCGACGTCCGCGCCGTACTCGAAGTGGATCCCCTCCATCGCGAGCAGCCCGACGCGCCGGTCGATGATCCACTTCTCGAGCTTCGCGTCCGGCACGCCGAAGCGGATCAGGCCGCCCGGCGCCTCGTCGCGCTCGTAGACCGTGACCTCGTGGCCGACGGCGTTCAGCTCCTGCGCGGCGGCGAGCCCGGCGGGCCCGGAGCCGATCACGCCGACCGTGTAGCCGGTGCGGGTCTCGGGCGGCTTGGGCTTCACCCAGCCCTCCTCCCAGGCGTTCTCGATGATCGCGTACTCGATCTGCTTGATCGTCACCGGGTCGTCGTTGATGTCGAGGACGCAGGCGTCCTCGCACGGCGCCGGGCAGACGAGGCCGGTGAACTCGGGGAAGTTGTTGGTGGCGTGGAGCTGGTCGATCGCCTCGCGCCAGCGGCCGGTGCGGGTCAGGTCGTTCCAGTCGGGGATCAGGTTCCCGAGCGGGCAGGCGTGGTTGCAGAACGGGACGCCGCAGCCCATGCAGCGGCTCGCCTGGCGCTTCAGCTCGGGCTCGGGCAGGACCTTGTAGATCTCGCCGTAGTCCTTCACGCGCTCGGCCGGGTCGCGCTCGGGCGGGGTCGCGCGCGGGACCTTGATGAAGCCGCGGGGATCGTGGCTCACGCCGTCACACCCACCGTCGCGAGCTTCTGCCGCTCGGCCATCACGCGCTTGAACTCGCGCGGCATCACCTTGACGAACCGCTCCGGGCCCTCGCCCGGGCTCGCCAGGATCCGCTCGGCGACGGTCGAGCCGGTCCGGCGGTGGTGCTCGAGGAGCAGCTCGCGCAGCTCGACCCGGTCCTCGGCCTCGAGCCGCTCGAGGTCGACCAGGTCGCGGTTGCAGCGCTCGTGGAAGGTCCCGTCCGGGTCGTGGACGTAGGCGATCCCGCCGGTCATCCCGGCGGCGAAGTTGTAGCCCGTGGGGCCGATCACGACCACGTACCCGCCGGTCATGTACTCGCAAGCCGTGGTCGCCGACGCCCTCGACCACGGCCTTCGCGCCGGAGTTGCGCACGCCGAAGCGCTCGCCCGCGCGGCCGCGGAAGAACGCCCGGCCGCCGGTTGCCCCGTACAGCGCGACGTTGCCGATGATCACGTTCTCCTCGGGCGCGTAGGTGGCGGCATCGGGCGGACGGACCGCGAGGACGCCTCCCGAGAGCCCCTTGCCGACGTAGTCGTTCGCCTCGCCGCGGAGGTCGATCGAGATGCCGGCCGCGAGCCATGCGCCCAGGCTCTGGCCGGCCGCGCCGTTGAGGCGGATGCGGATCGTGTCGTCGGGCAGGCCGGCAGGCCCGTGGGCGGTGACCATCTCGTGCGAGACGACGCCGCCGATCGCCCGGTGCTTGTTCACGATCTGCCGCTCGACGTCGATCCCCTCGCCGGCGCGGATCGCCTCGCGGGCCTCCTCGGCCAGGCCGAGCGGGTCGAGGTCCTCGCGCTCGGGGACGCTCGCCGGGTCGTGGCGGGGGAGCTCGTTCGGCTCGGCCACGTCGGCAAGCAGGTTCGAGAGGTCGACGCCATGCGACTTCCAGTGGGCGAGCGCCTCGCCGGGTTCGATCGCGTCGACCCGCCCGACCAGCTCGTCCATGCTCTTGACGCCGAGCCCGGCGAGGATCTCGCGCACCTCCTCGGCGACCATGAACAGGTAGTTCACGACGTGCTCGGGCTTGCCGTCGAAGCGCCGCCGCAGCTCCGGGTCCTGGCTCGCCACCCCGACGGGGCACGTGTTCAGGTGGCAGACCCGCATCATGATGCAGCCGGTCACGATCAGCGGGGCGGTCGAGAAGCCGTACTCGTCGGCCCCGAGGAGCGCCGCGATCAGGACGTCGCGCCCGGTCCGCATCTGACCGTCGATCTGGAGGACGACGCGCGAGCGCAGGTCGTTTTCGAGCAGCGTCTGCTGGGTCTCGGCGAGGCCGATCTCCCACGGGACGCCGGCCGACTGGATCGAGGACTGGGGCGAGGCGCCGGTGCCGCCGTCGTGGCCCGCGATCACGACGTGGTCGGCGCCCGCCTTGACGACGCCGGCGGCGACGGTGCCGACGCCGACCTCCGACGCGAGCTTGACCGAGACGCTCGCCTTCGGGTTCGAGGTCCGCAGGTCGTAGATCAGCTGCTTCAGGTCCTCGATCGAGTAGATGTCGTGGTGCGGCGGCGGCGAGATCAGCTCGACCCCGGGGGTCGAGTAGCGGAGCTGCGCGATGTACTCGCCGACCTTGGCGCCGGGCAGCTGGCCGCCCTCGCCCGGCTTCGCGCCCTGGGCGATCTTGATCTGGAGCTGCGCGGCGTTCGCGAGGTAGTGCGCGGTTACGCCGAACCTGCCCGAGGCGACCTGCTTGATCGCCGATCGGCGCCAGTCGCCGTTGCGCTCGCGCGTGTAGCGGCGCGGGTCCTCGCCGCCCTCGCCCGAGTTCGAGCGGCCGCCGATCCGGTTCATCGCGATCGCCAGCGTCTCGTGCGCCTCGGGGGAGAGGGCGCCCAGGCTCATCGCCCCGGTCGAGAAGCGCTTCACGATCTCGGCGGCGGGCTGGACCTCGTCGAGCGGCACCGGCGGGCCCTGCTTCTTCATCCGCAGCAGACCGCGGATCAGGCCGTGCTGGGCGTTCTCCTCGTTCACCCGGTGGGCGAACTCCTCGTAGTGCACGCGGCCGTCGCCGTTCCCGCGCGTGGCGCGCTGGAGGGTCGCGATCGTCTCCGGATCCCACATATGGCGCTCGCCGTCGCGCCGCCAGGCATAGACGCCGCCCTGCGGCAGCAGGTCCTCGTGGGCCGCGGACAGGAGCGCCTGCTCGACGTGTGCGGCGCGCTTCAGGCCGTGGGAGCCCGGGTAGGCGCGCGCGTGCCGAGCCAGCGCCTCCTTCGCGAGCTCCATCATCCCCACGCCGCCGATCGAGGACGACGTCCCGGTGAAGTGGAGGTCGACGAGGTCCTTGTCGAGGCCGACCGCCTCGAAGATCTGGGCGGCGTTGTAGGACGAGATCGTCGAGATGCCCATCTTCGACATCACCTTCAGCAGCCCGGTGTTGAGGGCCTCGACCGCGCGCCAGCGGGCAACGTCGGGGCCGAGCCCGTCGAGATCGTTCTCGTCGGCCATGTCGGCGACGGTGTCCAGCATCACGTACGGGTTGACCGCGCTGGCGCCGTAGCCGATCAGCGCCGCGATGTGGTGGACCTCGCGCGGCTCACCGGTCTCGACCGCGAGGCCGGTGCGGATCCTGTCGCCCGTGCGCACCAGGTGCTGGTGAACCGCCGACGTCGCGAGCAGCGACGGGATTGCGGCGCGATCGGCGTCGAGTGGCCGGTCCGAGAGGACGATGACGTTGGCGCCCCCGGCGATCGCCTCCGACGCGTCGGCGCAGAGCCGCATGACCGCGGTCTCCATTCCCTCCGGTCCCACGGCAACGGGCCAGGTCATGTCGAGCACCTCGGCGCGCAGGCCGCCGTGGTCGAGCGCCCGCATCACCGCCGCGTCCTCGTTCGAGAGCACCGGCTGCTTCAGGATCAGCTGGGGCTGGGTCAGCCGGTCCAGCTCGAGCAGGTTCTCCTCGGGCCCGAGACCGGTGCGCAGGCTCATCACCACGTACTCGCGGACGGGGTCGATCGCCGGGTTCGTGACCTGCGCGAAGCGCTGCTTGAAATACGCGAACAGGCTGGGCGCGTGCTCGGAGAACATCGCCAGGGCGACGTCGTTCCCCATCGAGCCCGTCGGCTCCTTCGCGTCGCGCGCCATCGGGGTGAGGACGACGCGGATGTCCTCCTGCGTGTAGCCGAACGCGAGCTGCGCCCGGCGAAGCTCGTCGGGTTCGGGAATCCGCTGCGGCGGGATGTCGCCGGTCGGCACGTCCTCCATGCGGACCGTCCGCTCGGCGTCCCACTCGCCCCACGGCCGAAGGGTCGAGACCTCGCGCTCGGCCTTGCCGTCGTCCAGCACCAGGCCGCGCTCGAGGTCGACGCAGATCATGCTGCCCGGCCCGAGCCGGCCCTTGCGGGCGATCTGTTCCTCGGGCACCTGGAACGACCCCGCCTCCGACGAGACCGCCACCCAGCCGTCCTTGGTGACCAGCCAGCGGCCCGGGCGCAGCCCGTTGCGGTCGAGGGTGGCGCCGACCAGGCGGCCGTCGGTGAAGACGATCGCCGCCGGACCGTCCCAGGGCTCGATCAGGCGCGAGTGGTAGTTGTAAAAGCCCTCGGCCTCGGGCGAGACCAGGCCCTCGCGGTTCTCATGGGCCCGCGGGATCATCATCATCGCCGCGTGGGGGAGCGAGCGGCCGGCCAGGCAGAGCAGCTCGAACACGTGGTCGAAGGCCAGCGAGTCCGAGGTGCCGGGCGCCACCAGTGGCATGCAGCGCTCGAGGTCCGACCCGAGCAGCGGCGACTCCAGGATCGCCTCGCGGGCCTGCATCCAGTTGATGTTCCCGGCGATCGTGTTGATCTCGCCGTTGTGGGCGATCATCCGGTGCGGGTGGGCGAGCTCCCAGCTCGGGAAGGTGTTGGTCGAGAAGCGCGAGTGGACGATGGCGAGCGCGCTCCGAAGCTCGGGGTCGCGCAGGTCGGCGTAGAAGCCCGCGAGCTGGGGCGCGGTCAGCATCCCCTTGTAGACGACCGTCCGTGACGAGATCGAGGGGAACGCGACCTCGGTCGTCCGCAGCTCGGTGACCCGGCGGATCACGAACAGCTTGCGCTCGAACGCGTCCTGGTCGGGCGTGTCGGGGCCGCGCCCGATCAGGAGATGGCGGATGACCGGCATCGCCTCGCGGGCGGTGGTGCCGCAGCGCTCGGGGTCGGTCGGCACGTCCCGCCAGCCCAGGGGGAGCTGGCCCTCTTCGGCGACCGTGCGCTCGAGCTCCTGCTCGAGCTCCGCGCGGCGCGCGTCGTCGGTGGGCAGGAAGCAGACGGCCACGCCGACCTCGCCCGGCGGTGGCACCTGGGAGGAGTCGAGGCCGAAGTCGCGCGCGTGGGCGCGGAGGAAGTCGTGCGGGAGCTGGATCAGGATCCCGGCGCCGTCGCCGGTCTCCGGGTCGGCTCCCGCCGCGCCGCGATGCTCCAGATGGTCCAGCGTGGACAGCGCGCGTTCAACGACCTCGTGGATCGGCTCGCCGTCGAGCCGCGCCAAGCACGCGACGCCGCACCCGTCGTGGTCGAGGGCAGGGTCGTAAAGACCGGCGGTCCGGGGCGAGGAGGGCCTCGGACGCGCCGTGGCGGGGCGGCGGTCCACGCGGAAATTCTACGGACAAATCGTCACCGGACGTTGAATGCGCCGGGCGACACCGGGTATAGGGTCGTCGCAAACCCCTCAACCCGGAGGTCGGAGCGATGGAAGAGAGCCAGTTCTCGGAGGAAGCGGAGCCCCAGGAGGAGGACTTCGACGCCGAGGCCGAGGACTTCGACGTTGAGGCCGAAATCGGCGCCGAGGGCGAGTTCGAGCTCTCCGAGGAAGACGAGCTCGACGAGGAGGCCGAGGAGGGTGAGGCGACCTTCTAGCTAGGAGGAGGCGACCTTCTAGCTAAAGAGTCCTCGACCGGCATCAGGACCGGCTCGATCGAGTCGGCCAGGCCGCGGTCGTTCACCTCGACGACGACCGCGTTCACCCAGAGGTCGTCCTCGGCCGTCTCGAAGCGCTGAGGCATCTGGGTCCGAAAGCGCTCCAGGGCCTGCTCCCAGCGGACCCCGAGCACGCTCGCCCGCGAGCCGGTCATGCCGACGTCGCTGATGAACGCGGTCCCCTGCGGCAGCACGCGGGCGTCGGCGGTGGGGACGTGCGTGTGGGTGCCGAGCACGGCGGCCGCGCGCCCGTCGAGGTGCCAGCCCATCGCGACCTTCTCGCTGGTCACCTCGGCGTGGAAGTCGACGACGAACGCGTCCGTCTCGCCGGCGAGGCGGTCGAGCAGCGAGTCCGACTCGGCGAAGGGCGAGCGTGCGGCCTGGAGGTGGACCGTCCCGATCAGGTTGATCACGCAGACCCGCATCCCGCCGGCCTCGACGATCACGTGGCCCTTGCCGGGACTTCCGGCCATGAAGTTCGCGGGACGGATCACCCGCTCCTCAGAGTCGAGGTAGTCGTAGGCCTCGCGGCGGCGGTAGGCGTGGTTGCCGAGCGTGATCACGTCGAACCCCATCCCGAACAGGTCACGCCCGGTGCGCTCGGTGATCCCCAGCCCGCCGGCCGAGTTCTCGCCGTTGACGATCGCCAGGTCCGGCGCGTGCGCCTCGCGCAGCGCCGGCATCGCGCGCGCGAGCCCCGCACGGCCGGGCTTCCCGACCACGTCGGCGACGAACAGCAGCCTCACAGGCAGCGGAGGCTACCCCCAACCGGCGAACGTCCCTCCCGGCGCCCTATACACCCCCACGAGGGACGTTCGTGGGCTTTAGCCCTTGGTCTGCCAGCCGGGCCGCGGCGGGCGGGCCTCGAACCGGGCGACCCAGCGACCGTCGTCGGGCTCGAGCCGCAGGCCCTTCACGACCTCGAAGCCGAAGCGGAGCACCCGCTCGGGCGGCAGGTCGCCCGGCGCGCGCCAGCCGATCACCCAGCCGACGTCGGCCATCAGCTGCCACCCCTGGGGGGTCGTCACGCCGCGCTCGCCGAGCGTCGGGATCAGCTCCCTGCCGGGCTCGAAGCCCGTGGTCGTGACGACGAGGTTCAGCACCCGCTCCTCGATCCCAACGTCGACGCTCACCGGCGGCTCGCCCTCGGCGGGCTTGGCCGAGATCCACCGATAGGACTTGCTCCAGCGCTCGAGCCGCCCGGGCGGCGCGGTCAGCTTCGCGATCAGCGGGTCGAGCAACGCCAGGTCGTCGGGTCTGAACTCGGTGCCCTTGCTCCGTCGCCATCGGCTCACCGTAACCGTCTAGCGTTCCCCGCCCGTGATCGAGGTCCGTGATCTCACGCATGCGTTTGGCGGGAGGCCTGCGCTGCGCGGCGTGTCGTTCGACGCGAGCCCGGGCGAGCTGCTCGCGGTCATCGGGCCGAACGGGGCCGGCAAGACGACGCTCCTCACGATCCTCGCCGGGATCCGCAACGCCGACTCGGGCTCGATCCAGGTCCCGGGGAAGGTCGGCTGGGTGCCGCAGCAGGCGGCGCTCTACCGGCGGCTGACCGTCGACGAGAACCTGCGGTTGTTCGCGCGGCTCGAGGGCGTCGAGGACGTGGACGCGGCGGTGGCTCGGATGCTCGACCAGACCGGTCTCGCCGACCGCCGTGACGATCAGGTCGCGACGCTCTCGGGCGGCAACCAGCAACGCGTGAACATCGCGATCGGCCTGCTCTCGGCGCCCTCGGTGCTGCTGCTCGACGAGCCTACGACGGGGCTCGACCCGCGCCAGCGCGAGCGGCTTTGGGAGTTCGTGCTGGGGCTCGCGGGCGGCGGCACGACCGTGATCTACACGACCCATCACCTGGTCGAGGCCGAGCGCTACGGCAACCGGCTGATCGTCCTGGCCGACGGCGAGGACGTGTTCGACGGGACCGCGAGCGAGCTGCACGCGGCGGTCCCCGACTCGGACGGGCGGGACTTCGAGGCCGCGTTCGTAGCGTTCCTGAGGGAGCGCGGCCACTGATGCGCTGGCTCCTGCTCAAGGACCTTCAGATCCTGCGGCGCTCGCCCCTGGTCGTTGCGCTGCTCGTCGCCTACCCGGTCGCGATCGGGGTCCTGATCGGGTTCGCCCTCTCGGGCGACGAGGGCAAGCCGCGGGTCGCGTTCCTGAACGAGGTGGCCGAGGACGAGGCGTTCGAGCTCGGCGCGAGCGGGGAGGAGTTCGGCGCCGAGCAGGCGCGGGCCGAGCTGTGCAAGCGGGTGGACTGCGTCGACGTCGGCTCGCGCGAGGAGGCCGAGGAGATGGTCCGCGAGGGAGACGTGCTCGGCGCGCTGATCCTGCCGCCGGAGCTGCTCGACCAGCTGCGGTCGCTGACCAGCCTCGACCCCGAGCAGCCGGTGGTCGAGGTGCTGGTGAACGAGGACGACCCGGTCAAGGCGCAGCTCGTCGACGACCGGATCTCGGCGCTCGTCACCGAGGCGAACCTGATCCTCTCGCAGCGGATCTCACAGCAGGCCGCCGCCTACATCGACCTCTTGATCGAGGGCGGCACCTTCTCGATCCCGCTGATCGGCGACGAGATCGACATCCTCGGCCTCGCCAACGCCGCCGACATCCTGAACCGGATCGAGCGCGAGCTCGAACCCGGCCCGGCCCGGGACTCGCTGAGGGAGGTCGCCGAGTTCGCCGAGCTCGCCCAGGACAACCTCGACTTCGCGCTGCCGCTCCTGGGCGCGGTGGCGCAGCCGATCGAGGTCGAGAAGATCGTCGTCTCCGAGGCCACCGCGTCGCTCGACGCTTTCGCGATCGCGGTCGCCGCCACCGTCACGCTGATGTTCGTGACTGTCCTGCTCGTGGCGGGGTCCCTGGCGCTCGAGCGCGAGGAGAACGCCTACACGAGGATCACCCGCGGCGCCGTCGGCCCCGGCGGCCTGCTCGGCGAGAAGCTGCTCCTTGGCGTGGTCGCATCGCTCGCCGTGACGCTGGTGATGCTGCTGGTGCTGACGCCGTTCGTGTCGATCGCGTGGGAGCGAATCGGCCTGATCCGCGCGGCGATCCTCGCCGGCGGGGCCGCGTTCGCCGCGTTCGGCGCGGCGATCGGATCGGCTGCGCGCGAGGTCCGGGCGAGCTCGTTGCTCGCGTTCATGGTCTCGCTCCCGGTTGCGTTCCTGTCGCTGGTCCCGAGCGGGACCGTGAGCGGCGGCGTCTACGACGTCCTCGAGGTCTTCCGGGCGCTGTTCCCGTTCCACCCGGCGCTCGACGCGATGGAGGGCGCGCTCGACGCCGCGGCCTCCGGGGATCGGCCTGCCGCTGGTGCACCTCGCGATCCTGGCCGCCGCGTATGCGCTGCTCGCCCGCCTTGCCCTGCGCCGGTTCGCGGCGTAGAGTCCCGCGCGGCTCGACTCGGGAGGGAACATGCTCAGGCGTTTCGTTGTGGGAGGAATATGTGCCGCGGCGGTGGCCGCGGGTTTCGCGGGGACCGCTGCGGCGAAGACGTTCGTCGTCACCCAGAGCGGCGATCCGGCGCCCGCCGCCTGCAACGCCCAGTGCAGCCTGCGCGAGGCGATCCTGGCCGCGAACGAGCGCAGCGGCGCCGACGTCGTCCGGTTGGATCGGAGCACGCACCGGATCACACGCGACACGGCCTTCGAGGACGTCGGCGAGACCGGTGACCTCGACGTCCACGACGACCTGACGATCGTCGGCCGCGGCCCCCGCAGCGTGATCGACGGGGAGTGGGAGCCGATCGGGGATGCGCTGATCATCGCCCACCTGAACGCCGACCTGACGCTGAAGAACCTCACCGTGCGCGACGGCGACAGCACGGGCGACTACTCCGCGGTCAACTTCCTCGGCCCCGGTGACCTGCGCCTGACCGACGTCCGGTTCCTCTCCAACCGCGCGCAGTACTCGGCCGTGGCGAACCAGGGCACGGCAACGCTCCGCCGGGTTGTCTTCGCGCGAAACGTGGCCACCGGCTGCTGTGCCGCGCTCTACAACGTTACGGGCGAGATGCGGCTCCTCGACGTGGTCTTCGACCGCAACCGCGCCGCCAACGACACCGGCGCGATGTACAGCTCCGGGACGTCGGCCGTCTTCAACCGAGTGACCTTCTCGCGCAACCACGCCGGCAGCGTCGGCGGCGCGCTGATCACGGCGAGTGGCACGAACACGCTTCGCAACGTGACGTTCTCCCAGAACTCCTCGGAGTCGGCGGGCGGTGCGCTCTACCTCCACGAGGATGCGACGCTGAACAATGTCACCCTGTTCAAGAACCTCGCGGACAGCGACGACGACGAAGGCGCCGACCTCGGCGGCGCGATCTACAACGCCGGCGGAGCTGCCACGGTCAGCAATTCGATTCTCGCCGGGAACCGCGACGGCGGCGACGGGTTGAACAGTTGCGGCAACGGCGGCGTGGAATCGGCCGGCTTCAACCTTTTCGGGCCCGGGTTCGGCTGCGTGATCCTGGTGACGCCCGGTGACGTGGACGCGGACGCCGGGGAGGTCGGGCTCAAGTCGAAGCTACGCCCGAACGGAGGGTTCGCGCCCTCGCACGCGATCAAGCGGTCGAGCGCGGCGCACAACGCGGGCCAGAACAGCTCCTGCGAGGCCAGGGACCAGCGGGGCGTGAAGCGGCCGCAGGGACCGCGCTGCGACATCGGGGCGTTCGAGCTGAAATAGGCCGCGCGGAGCCTCAGGCGCCGCCTCGCGCCATAGGATCGCGAGACTCGACCCAGGGAGGACTGAATGAATCGCGTGGGGAAGCCCGTACTCGGGATTGGAGCGCTCGCCGTGCTCGTGGCAGCGTCGGCGGCGCTGGCCGGCGATCCGGACGTGATCTGCACCGGCGGCCCATGCAAGGGGACGAACGGGCCGGACAACATCCAGGGCACGGACGGGCGTGACGTGATCAAGGCCAAGGCCGGCACCGACTTCGTCGACGCAGGGGCGGGCAGGGATGAGGTGGACCTCGGACCCGGCCGCGACGAGGTCAACGGCGACAGCGGGAGGGACCTGCTTCTCGGAGGCCGCGGCGTCGACCGATTCTCGGGCGGGGATCAGGCGGATGTCATCCACGGTGGCCCGGGCGACGACCGGGAGATCCTCACCGCTCGGGGCGGGGCGATTCCGGGCATCTTCACTCACCTGTTCGGCGACCCCGGCGACGACAAGATCTACGGCGACGAGGGGAAGGACTACATGGAGGGCGAGGAGGGGGCCGACACGCTGATCGGCGGAACCGGCGCCGACGTCCTCGACGCCGTGGACGATGACGATGACTCGGTGGACCGCCTTCGCTGCGGCAAGGGCAAGGACCGTTACCTCGCCAACCCGGAGGACATCGTCAAGGCCGACTGCGAGACCGAGGTCAAGGTAAAGCCCCGGAGCCCGAGCGGGCGTCCCTAGAATCCCGCGGGTGAGCTTCCCCGCCACGCGCATGCGGCGCATGCGCGCAACGAACGCGCTTCGCGGCCTCATGCGCGAGACCGAGCTTTCCGCGCGCCATCTGATCCAGCCGCTGTTCGTGGTCGCCGACGAGGGCGAGCGCCAGCCGGTGGAGTCGATGCCGGGCGTCGACCGGCTCCCGATCAACCAGTTGGTCGAGGAGGCCGGCGAGATCCAGGCCGCCGGGATCCCCGGGGTGATCCTGTTCGGGATCCCGCAGGCGAAGGACGAGGTCGGCTCGGGCGCCTACGACGACGAGGGCGTGGTCCAGCTCGCGATCCGCGCGCTCAAGGAGGCGCACCCGGACCTGACGGTGATCACCGACGTCTGCCTCTGCGAGTACACCTCGCACGGCCACTGCGGCTTCGTGCGCGACGGCGTCGTCGACAACGACGTGACGCTCGAGCTGCTCGCCAAGACCGCGATCTCGCACGCCGAGGCCGGCGCCGATGTCGTCGCACCCAGCGACATGATGGACGGGCGCGTGGGGATGATCCGCCATCAGCTCGACGAGGAGGGCCACCCCAACACGCCGATCATTGCCTACTCGGCGAAGTACGCGTCGGCGTTCTACGGGCCATTCCGCGAGGCCGCCGATTCGACACCCGAGTTCGGCGACCGCCGTGGCTACCAGATGGACCCCGCCAACGCCGACGAGGCCGTCCGCGAGGCGAAGCTAGACCTCGACGAGGGCGCCGACGTGCTGATGGTTAAGCCGGCGACCCCATACCTCGACGTGATCCGCCGGATCAAGGAAGAGCTGAACGCGCCGGTCGCCGCCTACCAGGTGTCCGGCGAGTACTCGGCGATCAAGGCGGCCGGCCAGAACGGCTGGATCGACGAGCGCGCGGCCGCGCTCGAGACCCTGACCGGGATCCGCCGCGCCGGCGCCGACCTGATCTTCACCTACTACGCGAAGGACGCTGCCGGGTGGCTCCGCTGAAGCAGGCCCAGCCGAAGCTGCGCTCGCGCAAGGGCGGGGCGGCGATCTCGCTCGACGACGCCGACAAGCGGTTGATGAACCTGCTCCAGTCGAGCTTCCCGCTCGCGCCGGAGCCGTTCGCCGGCGTCGCCGCTGACGCGGAACTCTCGCTCGACGAGACCCTCGCGCGCACCCGGCGCCTGCTCGACGGCCGGATCATCCGCGAGATCACGCCGATCTTCGACACCCGGGCGCTCGGCTACTCGTCGATGCTTGTCGCCGCCAAGGTCGACGCGGAGAACCCGCACCGCGCCGCGAAGATCATCAACTCGCACCCGGGCGTCTCGCACAACTACCTGCGGACGCACGAGTTCAACCTCTGGTTCACGATCGCGACGCCGCCCGATTCGGAGCTTGGCCTCCAGGGCTCGCTCGACGTGCTCCAGGAGCTGACCGGGGCCGAGTCGATCCGGCAGCTGCCCACGCTGAAGCTGTTCAAGATCAACATGAACCTCGAGATGGAGGGAGGCACCGAGGCGCTCGCCCAGGTCGCCGACGCGGCGACCCCGCGCGAGCTCGAGCGCCAGCCCTACGACGACTTCGACATCGCCGTGATTCGCGCCCTTCAGGGCCCGATGGAGCCCGTCGAGCGGCCGTACGACGAGGCCGCGGCCGAGGTCGGCTTGCCCGTCGATAGGTTCCTCGAGCACCTCGAGGGCATGGTCGAGCGCAAGCTGCTGCGCCGGGTCGCGGCGATCCTCTACCACCGCCGCGCGGGCTTCTCGGCGAACGGGATGGGCGTCTGGAAGGTGCCCGACCCCGAGATCCTCGAGGTCGGGGCGAAGATGGCCGCGGTCCGGGGGATCTCGCACTGCTACGAGCGCCCGACGTACGCCGACTGGCCCTATTCGGTGTTCACGATGGCCCACGGCCGCTCGAAGGAGGAGTGCGACGCGATCCTCCAGTCGATCGCCGACGAGCACTCGCTGCACGGCGAGGATCGCGCGATCCTCTACTCCTCGACGGAGTTCAAGAAGATCCGCCTGCACTACTTCACGCCGGATTACGCGGAGTGGGAGCGAGAGCACGGAGCTGGTAGCTCGTAGCTGGTAGCTCCGTGACCCGAGACCAGCTACCAGCTACCAGCGACCAGCTCGACACGCGTACGTCAGCAGTTCTCTACGCCCGCGCCGCGGGCCTTTTGCCCGGCGGGGTCAACTCGCCGGTCCGGGCGATGAGGTCGATCGGCCGCGACCACCCGATCTTCATCGAGCGGGGCGAGGGCTTCCAGCTGATCGACGTCGACGGCCACCGCTATGTGGACTGGGTCTGCTCGTGGGGGCCGTTGATCCTCGGCCACGCCCACCCGTCGGTCGTCGATGCCGTGACCGAGGCGGCGGAGAAGGGGACGTCGTTCGGAGCGCCGACCGAGGCCGAGGTCGACCTGGCGGCCGAGGTCTGCGACCGGTTCTCCTCCGTCGAGATGGTCCGGATGACCTCGTCGGGGACGGAGGCGTCGATGAGCGCCGTTCGCCTGGCGCGGGCCGCCACCGGGCGCGACGCGATCGTGAAGTTCGCGGGCGCCTACCACGGGCACGTCGACGGGCTGCTCGCCGAGGCGGGGTCCGGGCTGGCGACGCAGGGGATCCCCGCGAGTCCCGGGGTCACGAGGGCGCAGGCCGCGGACACCGTGGTGGTGCCGTGGAACGACGCCGACGCGCTTGCCGCCGCGCTCGCCGAGCGCGAGGTCGCTGCGATCATCGCCGAACCGCTCCCCGCCAACATGGGCCTGGTCCCGCCGGCGCCGGGGTTCCTCGAGCGGGTGCGCGAGCTGGCCGACGAGCACGGCGCGCTCCTGATCCTCGACGAGGTGATCTCAGGCTTCCGGGTCGCGAGGGGCGGCGCGCAGGAGCTGCTCGGCGTCCGGGCCGATCTGACCGTGATGGGCAAGGTGCTCGGCGGCGGGCTTGCCGGCAGCGGCGTACGGCGGGCGTCGTGACCTGATGCGGATGGTCGCGCCGTCCGGCGACGTCTACCAGGCCGGCACGCTCTCGGGCAACCCGCTCGCCGTGGCGGCGGGTCTCGCGACGCTCGAGCTGCTCGACGCTAGTGCCTACGAGCGCCTGGGGGCGCTGACCGACCGGCTCGCGAGCGGTCTCCGCGAGGCGGCGGGCGACCACCCCGTGAGCGTCGTCTCGGTGCCCGGCCTGGTCACGCCGTTCTTCGCCGCCGAGCCGCCGCGCGACTTCGCCGGCGCGAGCGCCTGCGACCTCGACGCCTACGGGCGCTTTGCGCTGGCGCTGCTCGACCGCGGCGTCTACCCGCCGGCGTCGCAGTTCGAGGCCTGGTTCGTCTCGCTCGCGCACGACGAGGCCGCGATCGAGCGGACCTGCGACGCCGCGGCCGAGGCGTTCGCGGAAGCGCTCCCGTAGTCGTGGAGCAGGTCGTCCAGATCGTCGGCGCGTTGCTGATCCTCGCCGGGTTTGCGGGGCTCCAGCTCGGGAAGATCAGCGCGATCTCGCGTACGTATCTGTGGCTGAACCTCGTCGGGGCGATCATCCTCGCGGTACTCGCGTTCGTCGAGGAGCAGTGGGGCTTCCTGCTCCTGGAGGGCGTCTGGTCGCTCGTCTCCGCTTGGAGCCTCATGCAGGTCCTGCGCGGCCGCCCACCGACGATCGCGCATTGAGCAGGGCGACAATCGTCGCGACCGTTTCCGCTTCCTCGGCGGTGACTTGCCGGTGCGTCAACGGCAGCACGGCCTGCCCCGCGGCCATCAGCCGCGCGCGCTTCGCGTGGTCGCGCTCGAACTCCTGCCTGCCGGAGTGGTGGGCGTAGCTCTGGAGCTCGACCACGAGCCGCGCCTCGGGCCAGTAGGCATCGACGGGGGAGGGGTCCCCGTCGACGATCACGTTCCGCTGGTAGGGCGGTAGCTCGTTGCGCCGGACGAGGTCATGGAAGAGCCGCTCGAGCTCGGACCAGGCCTCGGTCGCCGGCGTTGGGTCGTACTCCAGTAGCGGCAGGAGGTGCTTGAGCCCGTGGCGGCCGTTGCTGCGCTGACACAGGTCGCAAAGCTTCCTGTGATCGAGGATCCGCAGCTTCTCGGCTTGCTCGTAGGCGCGTTGGAGCTGATGCGGCGTCACCACCTCGGCGAGGTCCAGCAGCGTGCGCTCCGACGGAGGTGCCCGGGATCCCGTCAATGACGGTGAGGTCGTCCGGGTGAAACGGCGCGGGTGCGTGTGAACTGTGATCCCTCGTGGCTGCCGCCGCCGCGGCGCGGAACCGTCACGTCGACGCTTGAAGGGCCGGTTTCGACGGAGCCCGAGGAGCTTGGCCGCACAGCGATGACTCAGGACGCGCGTCGCTCCCCGATCGCGATGACGGCTGCGAGCCATCGGCCGCGCTCCGTGGGCGGCGGTGGACCGACCAGATAGACGCCGTCGTGAAGCCGCGTCAACCGGCCTTCCGCCGACGCGACGCGCTGACCGCGGACCGGGAGAACCCGAGCGCACGCAGCGCCCGGATCGAGGCGATCCGGTGGCGGCCCGCGACGAGCCGCGCGAGGCGGCGCGTCCCGCTCAGACATCCGCGCACCGGGCGCGGGCTGGACGTTGATGCACTTGTTCCCGCATAGCGGAAGCAACTGCATCCACCACCTGAAGCGTGGCCCGCGATCCGCGCGCCGGAGGCGTCACAGAAGTGACGAAACGCAGCGGATACCGTCCCGCGTATGCCTGCCGACACCCTGCGCACGCTTGCGGCCCAGCTTCGGGACGAGGGCTCCGTGGTTTCGCCGCACGTGGCCGACACCGATGCCCCGGCCGCGCTGGGTGAGCTGGCCGCGGCGGGGCCAGCGGCGGCCCGCGATCCCGCCGCCTACGCGCTCGTGATCGAGTCGGTCCGCGAGGGCTACCTCCTGCACTACGGCGAGCCGCGGGTCGTGGTCGGCGCCGATCCGGACCTGCGCCTGCTCGCAGGCGACTATCTCTATGCGCTCGGGCTCGAGCGGCTGGCCGGGCTGGGCGACCTGCCCGCGGTGCGTGAGCTCTCCGATCTGATCTCGCTGGGGGCGCAGCTGAACGCGGAGGACCCTGGACCGCCGCCGCCTCACGCCGGCGAGGCGCTGTGGCTGGCGAGCGCCGCGGCGATCACCGCCGGCGACGGTGAGGCCCTCGATGCGGCGAAGTCGGCGCTGCGTGCCGGGAATCCCGGAGCGGAGGCGGCGCTGGAGGCTGCGGCGGCCGAGATCGCCGCCCGCGCAGGCATCGCCGACGCGCTCGCCTCCGCGAGGTTCGCAATAGACTCCAGGCAGTCCGACGCACCTGAACTTGGCTGACCGAGCCGACATCCCAGACGGGCCCAACGGCGGGAACGGGCCCATTGAGAAGCCCAAGCCCGCCGGCTACTACGAGGGCGAGTCGATGACGCGCCGCAACGTGTTCATCGTGGCCGGCCAGGCGCTGGGCGGAGTCGCGGCGGTGGGGGTCCTGCTTCCCGTGGTCGGCTTCGCGGTCGCCCCGATCCTCGAGACGCCAGAGGAGACCTGGGTCGGCGTCGGCGCCCCCGATGACTTCGTCGTCGACAGCTACCGGGCGGTCACCCTCACGATCCGTAGCGGGATCGGCGAGGCCGGGAAGACCACCGCCTACGTGCGCAAGGGCTCCGAGGATCTGAACGAGGATCCGACCTCGTTCGTCGCGATCTCGACCCGCTGCGCCCACCTCGGCTGTCCGGTCCGGTTCATCAACGCCGCCGGCATCTTCAGCTGCCCCTGCCACGGCGGCGCCTACGACTTCGAGGGCAGGGTGATCGGCGGCCCGCCGGTCCGTCCGCTCGACCGGTTCCAGACCAGGGTCGAGGGCAGCGAGGTCCAGATCGGCCCCCGCTACAGCGTCACCAACGAGCTCGAGCCCGTCCGCGCCCGCGACCCGGGCGAGTTCACGGGCGGCATCTGGGAGTACCTCTACCCGCCGCGGCCGTCGACGCCGCCGGCTCCGTGATGCCGAGCTTCCTCAACAAGCCCGCGAAGCCGGGAGAGAACGGACGCGCGGCGCCAACGGGAACGGTGGCGCGGCCGACCTGCTCAAGGAGGGCGGCACCGACCTGGTCGGTTGGGTCGACGAGCGGACCGGCGCGACCCCGTTCCTCACCGGGATGCTCTTCCGGAAGGTGCCGAAGGGGACCAACTGGTTCTACACGCTCGGCTCGGCGACGCTGTTCGCGTTCGTCGTGCAGGCGATCACCGGCGTCTTCCTCGCGATGTACTACACGCCGTCGCCGGTCGAGGCCTACGCGTCGATCACCCACCTCACCAACGACGTGTTCCTCGGCGAGTTCGTGCGCGGCATGCACAAGTGGGGCTCGAGCGTGATGATCATCGTGATCTTCCTGCACATGGGCAGGGTCTTCTTCTTCGGCGCCTACAAGTACCCGCGCGAGCTGAACTGGATCATCGGCGTCGTCCTGATCGTCCTCGTCCTCTTGATGGGGCTCACCGGGTACCTGCTGCCGTTCGACCAGCGCTCGTACTGGGCGACGATCGTCGCGATGAACATCAACGGCACCGGCCCGATCATCGGCCCCTACCTGGCCGACTTCATGCGTGCCGGCGCCGAGTTCGAAGCGACGACCCTCACGCGCTTCTACTCCCTGCACATGCTCCTGATCCCCGGCGCGATCATCGCGCTGATCTTCGCCCACCTCTACCTGGTCGTGAAGCTCGGCACCACGGCACCGCCCTGGATCCACGCCGAAACGAAGCCGAAGTCCATTCGCACGGAGAAGGTGGGCTAGGTGAACAACGCCGAGAAGGAGTCCTACCTTCGCGAGTACGAGGTCCTGAAGAAGAAGGGCAAGCCGTTCTTCCCGTACGCGGTGCTGAAGGACTCGGCGATGTTCCTGATCGTCGTCGTGGTGATCATGGTCATGTCGATCGTCCTCGGCGCCGAGCAGGGCCCGAAGGCCGACCCGACCACGACGACCTACACGCCGCGGCCCGAGTGGTACTTCTTCTTCCTCTTCGAGCTGCTGCGGGTGATCAAGCCGCCGGAGCTGACCCCGATCGCGACGATCGGGATCCCGACGCTCTGCCTGGTGCTGCTCCTCCTGCTGCCGTTCTACGACCGAAATCCCGAGCGCGATCCGCGCCGGCGCCCGGTCGCCACGATCGCCGGGATCATGACCATCGTCGCGATGGCCTACCTGACCTTCCTCGGCGCCGAGGCCGGCGCGCCGACCGAGATCGAGCTCGAGACCGCCCCGCAGTACGAGGAGGGGAAGCTCGCCGTCGCGGGCCAGGGCTGCATCACCTGCCACAAGATCGGTGAGAACGGCGGCACGCTCGGTCCCGACCTGACCGAGATCGGGGCGAAGCTGCCGGCCGCCGCGATCGACCGGACTCTGGTGAACCCGTCGGGGATCATGCCGCCGTACACGGACCTGCCCGACGAGAAACGGGAGGCGATGGTCGAGTACCTCGCCTCGCTCCGCTGACCGAAGCCGCCGCCAAGCCGTCGCGGGCCGACGCCGAGTTCTCCTCCGAGGTCAGGGGGATGTTCGACCGCATCGCGGGCGTCTACGACCTGATGAACTCGGCGATGACGGTCGGGCTTCACCACGGCTGGCGGAAGCGGGCGGCGGATCGGGCCGCGCTCGCAGCCCGGGGACTCGGCGCTCGACCTCTGCTGCGGAACCGGCGACCTGGCGCTCGAGCTTCGGGAGCGGGTGGGTGCCTCCGGCCGCGTCGTCGGCGCCGACTTCTCCGAGCGGATGCTGGAGCTCGCCAACGACAAGGCTGTCGAGCGCGGCTTCCCCGACGTCACCTTCGAGTGGGCCGACGCGCTCGACCTCCCTTACTCCGACGCCTCGTTCGAGGCGGTCACGGTGGGCTTCGGCGTCCGCAACCTCGCCGACCTTGACGCCGGGGTGGTGGAGATGGCGCGGGTGTTGAGGCCCGGCGGGCGGCTCGTGATCCTCGAGATCACCCAGCCACGGCGGCCGCCGCTCTCGACCTTCTTCAAACTCTGGTTCGACCGGCTGGTCCCCCTCCTGGGCAGGGTCGCGGGGGATCCCGAGGCGTACTCGTACCTGCCCGAGTCCGTGCGGAGCTTTCCGCCGCCCGAGGGCCTTGCGGCGATCATGGACCGCGCCGGGGTCGAGCGCATCCGCTACACCATCCTTGCCGGCGGAATCATCGCGATCCACTCCGGCGCCCGCGGCACGTGAGCCGCCAACCTCCCGCACCTCACAGATGAACCGCTCGGCCGTCCCACCTCCAGTGACCCAAGTCATGGACGCCGCCCAGTCGTGGCTGCCCGCGCTGATGGCCCGGGTCGAGGCGCGGCTGGCAGCGCTGGTCGAGGGCCACGGGGAGACGCTGGCGGACGACGCCCGGGCGACGCTCGAGGCCGGAGGCAAGCGGCTGCGCCCGATGCTGGTCCTGCTCTGCGCGGGCCCGGGCGCCGCCGACGGCGCGCTGCGGGCCGCGGCGGCGATCGAGCTGGTCCACATGGCGACGCTGGTCCACGACGACGTGCTCGACGCGGCCCCGCTCCGGCGCGGGCTGCCGACGGTGGTCGCGACCTCCGGGCGCGACCGCGCGATGGCGGTCGGCGACCTGCTGCTCTCGCGCGCCTTCGCCGAGCTCGGGGAGTCGAACACGGGCGGCGCGGAGCGCCGGGTGAGGCTCCTGGCTCGCGCCTCGGTCGGGCTGGCGCTCGGCGAGCTGGCGCAGCGCCGCGACGCCTTCGATCTCGCGATCTCGGAAGAGCGCTACCGCGAGCGGTGCCTCCTGAAGACCGCCCGGCTGTTCGAGTGCGCGTGCCTGATCGGCCGCGCCGGCGCCGACCCGGACCCGGCCGCGGAGGCGCTCACGGTGTTCGGCCGCGAGATCGGCCTCGCCTTCCAGCTGCTTGACGACGTGCTCGACGTCGCCGGCCCCGCCGAGCGGACGGGCAAGGCGCGCGGCACGGATCTGCTCGACGGCACGGTCACCCTGCCGCTGATCCTCGCCCGCGAGCGCGACCCCGAGCTCGCCCGGCTCGACCTGCGCGCGCTCGACCCGGCGGATGCCGAGGCGGCTTGCGACCGAATTGCGGCGACCGGCGCGCTGGAAGAGGTCCGAGCCGACGCGCGCGTGAGGGTGGACGAGGCGAAGCGCACCATCGCGGACGCGCCGGGTCTGGACGATGGGCAGGAACGGTTGCTCGCCCTCGTCGCCGACGGAGTCGTCGAGCGCTACGCCTGACGCTAGAAATCTTCGGGCAGGATCAGGTCGGCGTTGAGCGCCGCCACGAAGCGCTCGATCTGCTCTTCCATGTTCGCGCGGGTGAGCAGCTCCAGGTCATCGAGGACAGACTGCATCGTCTTGTCGAGCGCCTCGTCGAACCGGTCGACCAGGGCCTGGTCGTAGTTCCCGCCCCCGCGCCACTCGCACTCAGGGCAGCGGAGCGAGACGTACCAGCGGCGCTGGCCGGCGGGGGACCAGTCAATCGGGTAGACGAAGTCGGTTTCGCAACAGGGACAGACGCTGAGGTCCTCGGTGGGATGAGGACCGGAGGCGGGCCGTCCATGGCCCTCACGCCGGCGCTCGAGTTCCACCTCGAGGCGCAGCTCCCCCGTTCCGCGCTGCTGGCCGGTCGTTGTGTGCCTCTCGGACATCCTCGGCACCCCCATCGGCACAACCCCCAGCAACCTTTAGGGGCCATCCCCTAGATGGGGGATGGGGTCCCCATATCGCCAGAAACCGCGCGTTTTCCAGGTTTCGCGCAACTGTCACGCGCCGCCCACGGTCATAGACTGCGCCGCCGATGGTCCTCTCGGACAGGCACATCCGCGAGCAGCTCGAGAGCGGCGGGATCGTGATCGAGCCGCTCGGGGAGGGCTGCATCCAACCGTCGTCCGTCGACCTCCACACCGACCGCCTATTTCGGGTCTTCCGCAACGACACGACGCCGTTCATCGACCCGAAGGCGGCCCAGGAGGACCTGACCGAGCTGGTCGAGGTCGAGGACGGGGAGGCGTTCATCCTCCACCCGGGCGAGTTCGTCCTGGGCTCGACCCTGGAGCGCGTCGCGCTGGGCGACGACCTCGTGGCTCGGCTAGAGGGAAAATCGAGCCTGGGCCGCCTCGGACTGCTGATCCACAGCACCGCCGGCTTCGTCGATGCGGGGTGGGACGGGCACCTGACGCTCGAGCTTTCGAACGTCGCAAACCTGCCGATCGCGATCTATCCCGGAATGAAGATCGGGCAGATCTCGTTCCTGCAGATGAGCTCGCCGGCCGACAATCCATACGGCGCGGATGCCACCGCGTCGAAGTACAAGGGCCAGCAGGGGCCCACTCCCTCGCGCTACTACCTCAACTTTCCCGAGAGCGAGCGCAAGTAGCCGTTAACCGGCCGGTGATCCGTATCGCCCCCGGCCATCGTTACCATTGGTGCCGATGCCGAATATTGGACCACTCGAGCTTGCGATCGTCCTCGTGATCGCGCTGGTCATCTTTGGACCGAAGCGGCTGCCCGATCTGGGCCGCTCGCTGGGGTCCGGGATGCGCGAGTTCAAGAACTCGATCACCGGCAAGGACGAGGAAGAGGAAAAGCTCGAGGAGACCAAGCGGGAGCTCGCCGAGCCCCAGGCGCCGACCACCGAGTCGGTCGAGGCTGACGTCGTCACCGACGCTCGCAGCTAGGCCCTCAAGCCAGAGAGACGGAGGGGCTGAGCCTTGGCACGCCGCCGTCGCCGCATGAAGCCCGCCAAGTTCGACGAGCGGATGACGCTGGTCGAGCACCTGGACGAGCTCCGTAACCGGATCATCTTCTCGGGGATCGTGCTGGTGATCGCGATCTCATTCTGCTTCTGGCAGGACGAGCAGCTCCTCGACATCGCGAACGACCCGCTGCCGGCGAGCTTTCTGCCGACCACGCTGAGCCCGACGGAGCCGTTCTTCACCACCGTGAGACTTTCGGTCTACGCGGGCATCCTGATCACCCTCCCGCTCCTCCTCTATCAGCTCTACGCATTCGTACTGCCGGCGTTCGCCCCGCACGAGCGGAGGCTGGTCCTGCCCTTTTTGCTCTCGGTGCCGGTCCTGTTCATCGGCGGCGCCGTATTCGCCTACTACGTCGTGATGCCCGCCGCTCTCGACTTCCTCCTCGGGTTCAACGCTGACGAGTTCGACACCCAGCTGCGCGCATCCGAGTACTACGGCTTCTTCATGCTCACCCTGATCGCGGTGGGGATCCTGTTTCAGATCCCGGTCGCCGTCCTCGCCGTCTGCCGGCTGGGCATCACCACACCCGAGCAGCTGGGGCGAAACCGGCCCTACGCCGTGCTGTTGATCGCGGTCGCGGCCATGCTTCTCCCCGGCACCGATCCGGTGACGATGCTCATCTCGATGCTGCCGCTCTATGTCCTGTTCGAGTTCTCGCTGCTCCTCGCGCGAGCATTCGGCCGGCCTCCGGATGAGGCTGAGTAGGCTTTTCGGCCGTGCTTTTCGACCTCTCGAGCCCGCGGCGCAAGAACGTCGTCCGTGTCGTCTACGGCGGGCTGGCCGTTCTGTTCGCCGGCGGCTTCATCTTCTTCGGCATCGGCTCCGAGTCCGGTGGCGGCGGACTCTTCGACGGCATCTTCGGGGACGGCGACGGTGGCGATACCGCCGAGCAGTTCAAGCAGCAGATCGAGGATGCCGAGGCCGCGCTCGAGACGAACCCCGCCGACGAGAAGGCGCTCGCGACGCTCGCCGAGTACCGCTACCTCTCGGGCCAGGCGCAGCTCGACGTCGACGAGGCGACCGGTGCGCCGATCCTGACCGAGGAGGCGCGCGGCGAGTTCGAGGCCGCGATCGACGCCTGGGCCCGGTATCTCGAAACCGATCCGCAAAGGCCCGACGTCGGCGCTGCCGGCCAGGTCGTCCAGGCCTACGTGCTGCTGGGCAACGCCGAGGGCGCCGCCGACGCCCAGGAGATCCTCGCCGAGGCCAACCCGAGCGCCGGGGCCTACTCGACCCTCGCCTACTACCGCTACGCCGACTTCGACTTCAAGCGCGGCGACGAGGCCGCGGCCCTCGCGATCGAAAACGCGAACCAGAACCAGCGCAAGGCGGTCGAGAAGCAGCTCGACCAGCTCCGCGAGTCGGCTGTCAAGGAAGAGAAGCGGATCGAGAAGCTCTCCGACTCCGAGGCGGGCGCCGAGGCCGGTCTACAGAGCCCGTTCGGCGGCCTCGACCAGGGCGGTGGCGTGCCTCCCACAAGCCCCTAGAGGCCCCGAATTCCCTCGCTATCCTGCCTGCGGGCCATTAGCTCAACTGGCAGAGCAGGAGACTCTTAATCTCAAGGTTGAAGGTTCGAGTCCTTCATGGCCCACTCGCTCTCGAGCTAGCCGCCCAGGACCCGCAGCACCTCGGCAACCGAGGTGACGCCGGCGCGGACCTTGTCGAGGCCGTCCTCGCGCAACCTCCGCATGCCCGCCGCGACCGCGGCGGTGGCGATTTCGTCCGTCGGCGCCTTCCGCAGGATCAGCGAGCGAACGCTCTCGGTAAGGGCCATAACCTCGTAGATGCCAACTCGGCCGCGGTACCCCGTCTCGCCGCAGCGCACACAGCCGCCCGGCTCGTACCCGGTGAAGCCGCCGCCGCTGACCGGCAGGCCGCTGCGCTCGAGCTCGGTCGCCGTGATCTCGACCGGCTTCCGGCACTGCTCGCACAGGCGCCGGGGGAGGCGCTGGGCCACCACGCACTCGAGGCCCGAGGCGATCAGGAACGGCTCAATGCCCATCTCGATCAGCCGCGCCGCGGCCATCGGGGCGTCGTTCGTGTGCATGGTGGAGAGAACCAGGTGGCCGGTCAAAGCCGACTCGATCGCGATCTGCGCGGTCTCGCGGTCGCGGATCTCGCCCACCATCAGCACATCGGGATCGGTGCGGACCATCGAACGCAGCCCGGTTGGGAATGTCAGGCCCGCGTTCGAGTTCACCTGGACCTGCTTCACGCCGTCGAGCTCGTACTCGACCGGGTCCTCGATCGTCACCAGGGTCCGGTCCGGCGTGTTGACCTCGTTCAACGCGGCATAGACGGTCGTGGTCTTCCCAGCGCCGGTCGGGCCGGTGACCAGCACGGCGCCGTGGATCCGGCGGATCGCACGGCGCAGGATCTCGCTCTCTGAGCCGGCCATGCCGAGGCCATCGAGATCCATGATCACGCTGTCCTTGTCGAGGATGCGCATCACCACGGCCTCGCCGCGTACAACCGGAAGCGTGGCAACCCGCAGATCGATGTAGCGGCCGTCCACGGTCAGCCCGATCCGGCCGTCTTGCGGCACCCGCCGCTCGGCGATGTCGAGCTCGGCCATGAGCTTGACGCGCGAGACGAACGCCGCGACGCGTTTCTTCGGCACGGTGGTCGAGTCGAACGCGACGCCGTCGACCCGGAAGCGCACCCGCAGATTGCCGCGGCGCGGCTCGAAGTGGATGTCGGAAGCGCCGCGCGTGACCGCGTCGGCGATTATCGAGTGGACGAGCTTCACGACAGGGGCCTCGTTGGCGAGCTCGCGCAGCTCGATGGCCTCATTGCTCGGCTCCTCCGGCTCCTCGTCCTCGTCGATCTCGTGGACCGATTCCCCAAGGTGGCTGAGCTGGGTGATCAACGCGTCTATGTCCTCGGGCGCGCTCACGGCCGGGTGGACGTCGAGCCCCGTGGCCAACCGGATGTCGTCGTAGCCGAGGACGTTCTCGGGTTCGGCGCATGCCACCAGCAAGGTGTCCTCGTCGTGAAACGCGATCGGGATCGCGCGGAACCGGCTCGCCTGGGAGGCGCTGATCAGGCTGGCGGCACCGTGGTCGACCGCGAAGATGTTCAGGTCGACGTAATCGAGGCCGTTGCGCTCGGCCAGCGCCCGGGCGAGCTGCCGCGAGTCGACGATCCCGGCCGCAACCAGCATCGACCCGATCGTGGTGCGCTCGGCCGCCGCCTTCGCTGCCATGACCTCGACCGTGTCGCGCTCTGCGAAGCCGAGCTCGACCACGACGTCGCCGAGGCGCGGCCGAGCTCCGTTCGAGCGGCTCGGCGGCGTGATCCCGGGTGCACGGCCCTCGCCGGAGTGCGCCGTCGCGTTTGCGGCAGAGATCGTCGTCGCGTCGCGCACGGTCTGTGTATCGGCAGGGACCTGGCCGAGGCTGAATCGACCGATCCAGCCGGAGTCAGGCTTGCGCGCCGTACTCGCTCGTCGGGTTTAGCTCTCGACCTTCTCCGCCTCCGCCGCGTCTGCCGCGGCCCCGGCGTCCTCGGGCTCGAGGCCGGGCTCCGAGTGGGCGGCGCGCTCCTCGTAGGCCGCGCGGACGTTCGAGTCGGCATTCATCAGGACCTGGTCGGCCTTGAGCGCGCGGGCGATGGCCTCGCGGCCGCGGCGCGGGAGCAGGGTCATCACCCGGAAGATCCCGGCGCTGACCTTGGGGACCCAGACGTCGAACTTCTGCAGCTCGAGCGCGTCGACGATCGCGTCGGCGACGTCGGACGGCTCCGAGACCTTGACGGCGCGGGTCTCCACCAGGCCCGAGCCCAGCTCGGTGTTGACGACGGCCGGCATCACGCAGGAGATCTCGACCCCGGTGTCGCGCAGCTCCGCGCGCACAGCCTCCGAGAGGCCAACCACGGCGTGCTTCGTGGCGCAGTAGGTCGCGCCGCCGGGGAAGCCGCCCTTGCCGGCCTGCGAGGCGACGTTCACGATGTGTCCCGACCCGCGCCGCACCATGCCGGGGATCGCGAGCTTCGTGCCGAAGATGACGCCGTGAAGGTTGATGTCGATCATCCGCCGCGCGGTCGCGTCGTCCTCCTCGGCGAACGGACCGAGCGGCATGATCCCGGCGTTGTTGATCAGGACGTCGAGCGGCCCCAGCCGCTCCTCGACCTGCGAGATGAAGTTCTCGAACGACTCGCGCCTCGTCACGTCGAGCTCGAGGGCGATCGTCTCGCCGCCGAGGACGCCGGCGGTCTTCTGCGCCAGCTCCGCGTCGAGGTCGCCGATCGCGACCTTCCCGCCCTTGGCGACGATCGCTCTCGCGGTCGCCTCGCCGATCCCACGGGCGCCGCCCGTGATCGCAACTACCTGGCCGGCGAGCGAACGCCGCTCCTTCGCCATCGAAAGCTCCTCTCGGGAAGTGGTGGACGGCGAAGTCTAAGCGCGCGGCGGTACGGGCGTACCGGGACCGGGTTCCGCTACTCGCCGCGGGCTTCGCCCGTGACCTGGTAGCTGACGTACCAGGCGAGGTGCCGGGCGGCGCCGATGCCGATGTTGAAGGGGACGAGGATCCGCTTCATCAGTTCCTTGATCGTATAACCGGCTTCGGCCTGAATCGCCGGTACACATCCGCAATTTCGGCGCGCGGCGTCCGGCCCCTTAGGCTTCCGGCGATGGACGCGCTCGTCGTCGGACATGCCGAGCCCGCGGCGGCGCTCATCTCGGCGCTGTCCGAGCAGGGGCTCGAGGCGGAGCTCCACGCCGTGCCGCCACCCGACGCCGAGGCCGCCGTCGCGAGCCTGGCCCACTCGCTGGTCGAGCTCGAGCGGCGCATGACCGAGCACCGCCCGGCCCTGGCGGTCGGAGTCGGCACCGGCGACGCCTCACTCGCGCTCGCGATCACCGCGGCCAAGCTCGGCGTGCCGCTCGTCGCCTGGGTCGACGACACGCTGCCGGACACCGAGGAACTCGAGCGTGCAGAGCGCCGGATCCTGATCACCCTGGCGGATTTCGAGGCGGGCCCCGTCGGCGACGGCGCCCGGGCGTTCGAGTCTGCCGAGAGAATCGCGTCCTGGGCCAACCGGGTACTCCGGTGAGCGACGAAAGTCGCGAAAGCAAATTTGCCTCCCTGGTAAGGGCTAAATTTGGGGCAATGAAGGTCGGGATCATCGGCCTCGGGTATGTGGGGTTGCCGCTCGCGGTGGCCTTTGCCGAGGAGGGCTCAGACGTCGTCGGGCTCGACGTCGACCACCGCGTGGTCGAGGGCGTCGGCCGCGGCGAGAGCTCGGTCGAGGACGTTCCCTCCGAGCGCCTCGCGCCGCTCGTCGGCGAGCGGATCTCGGTGACCAGCGATCACGCGCAGCTCGCCGCTTGCGACGCGGTCGTGATCTGTGTCCCGACGCCGCTCGCCCATCAGCGCGAGCCCGACCTCGCTTACGTCGACTCCGCCGGCCGCTCGCTTGCCGCGGTCCTGCGCGAGGGCCAGCTCGTGGTCCTCGAGTCGACCACCTATCCCGGTACCACCCGCGACCGCCTGATGCCGCTCCTCGAGGAGTCCGGGCTGAAGGCAGGGACCGACTTCAACCTCGCCTTCTCGCCTGAGCGGATCGACCCCGGGCGGACCGACCACACCATCCGCTCGACCCCGAAGCTCGTCGGCGGCCTGACACCCGCCTGCCTCGACCGGGCGACCGAGCTCTACTCCCTGATCTGCGACCACATCGTGCCGCTGTCCTCGCCCGAGGCGGCGGAGCTGACCAAGCTCCTCGAGAACATCTTCCGCTCGGTCAACATCGCGATGGTCAACGAGCTCGCGATGCTCGCCGACCGGATGGACATCGACATCTGGGAGGTCGTCGACGCGGCCGCGACCAAGCCGTTCGGGTTCATGCGCTTCGAGCCGGGGCCCGGCATGGGCGGCCACTGCCTGCCGATCGACCCGTTCTACCTCGCGTTCAAGGCCCGGGAGTACGACTTCCCGACCGAGTTCATCGAGCTCGCCGGGAAGATCAACCAGCAGCAGCCGCATTTCTGCGTGGACAAGATCGTCCGCGCCCTGAACGATGTCGGCCGCCCCGCGCGCGGCTCGCGCGTCCTGATGCTCGGCGTCTCCTACAAGGCCGGGGTCGGCGACCTGCGTGAGTCGCCGGCGCTGCGGATCGGCCGCCTCCTGCGTGACCTGGGAGCCGAGATCTCCTACCACGACCCGCACGTCCCGGACGTGCCCGAGCTCGGCCTGAGCTCGGTTCCGCTCACGGACGCGCTCGAGGCATGCGACGTCGCCTGCGTCGTGACCGCGCACCCTGAGGTCGACTACGAGGCGGTCGTCGCGGCCGCGCCACTGGTCGTCGACTTCCGGGGCGTGACGCGCGGGATCGAGGCCGGCAACCTAGTGCGCCTGTAGCGATGGCCCTGTTCGCGCGCCGCCGGAACCAGCGCGACCTCGACAGCCTCACCCTCGGTCTCGGGGCGGTCGCAGCTGCGACCGCGGGAACCGTGGTCGTCGGCGAGCTCCTGCGGCTCGCGCGCCGCCGGCTGCGGGCCGCCGAGGCCGACCCCGAGGTCGAGTCCCCGACCGGCGTGTTCGAGACCGCCGAGATGGCGCTTGTTCTCGACCGGGCAAGCGACCCAGGACACCGTTTCGGTCGCGATCGAGGGGTTCCGGGCGACCCCCCGCCACGAGACCGTGCTGTTCAACCTGCTTACCGGGTTCGTCGGCTCGCTTGCCTTCGTGCGCCTCTCGACACACGGCCAGCGAGCCGGCTGGTGGCCGTTCGGCAGCGTCCGGCTCGGCGGGCGCCACATCCACCACTTCATCCCGGGAATCCTGATCGCGTTCGGCTCCGGGGCGGCGGCGCTGTTCACCGAGAACGAGAAGCTCGAGGAGACGCTGGCGGTCCCGTTCGGGGTCGGCCTCGGGCTGACGCTCGACGAGGCGGCGCTCCTGCTCGACCTCCGCGATGTCTACTGGACCCCGGAAGGCGTCCTCAGCGTCCAGCTCTCGCTCGGCGCCGCCGCGCTCATGGGCGGCACGATGCTCGCCCTGCGGATCCTCCGGCGCGGCGAGCGCGAGGTCGAGGCGCAGGGCGCGATCCCCGTGTCCGTCCATCCCGCGACGCGGTAGCGCGCGAACAGCTCGCCGGTCTCGGGCTCCGAGACGAGCCAGGCCAGCTCGAGCGGACGCTCGGCCTCGGGCAGGCCGGCCACGAGCCCGGTGCCCTCGCCGCCCGCGAGCTTGGGCGCGTGGGTCACGAACAGCTCGTCGATCAGATCCGCCTGAAGGAGCTGGGCGTGGAGGTGCGGCCCACCCTCGCAGAGCAGCGAGCGCACGCCCCGCTCGGATCGCAGGAGCGCGAGTGCGCCCGCGAGGTCGACGCCGTTCGGGTCTCGGACGACGTCGACCGGGGTGACGGTCTCCGGCGGATCGGCATCCGATGACGTGAACACCACCACCTCGCCGCGTGCCCTCGGTGAACACGCCCGCATCCCACGGCAGGTCGAGGCGGCCGGAGACCAGGACCAGCAGCCGGCCCTCGGGCATGCCCCCATACCGCTCCGCCCGCATCGTCCCAGCACCGATCATGAGCGCGTCCACCCGGGTCCGCAGGCCCCGGAGCATCTCGGTGTCGCGGTCGGAGCCGATCGGTCCCGACCGGCCGCCGATCGTCGCCCGGCCGTCGAGCGTCACCGCGAAGTTGGTGATCAAGCGAGGTCGATCCGGGGGCGGGTCTTCCCCCGGAGAAAGCTCACCGACGAGCTCGTCAACGGTCACTTCGGTGACGGGCTCGGGCAGCAGTCGGCGCATCAGCGCAGCGAGGGCGCGCAGACAGCGTGAGCGGACACGGAGATCGTCGCCAAGGTGCGGTTGTCGGTCCAGATGCTCCAACTCCCCTTCGGCGGCCCGGCGAAGCCGCCCGGGAACGTGGCGTTCACGCCGATCTGGTTCCAGCCACCCCCATTCGAGAGCCCGCCACCGATCACGAACCTCGAGCCCGCGGTGGGGCACTCCGCCTCGACGAACGTCTGGGAGGTCGCCGGCGTCGCGTTGTTGGCCTCGCTCTGGGTGGCGACCTGGAACCGAACGCACTGCGCATATCCGGTCAGGGGCAGCGGCTCGTTCGACTGGTTGTCGACGAAGAAGGCCCAGAGGTCGTTGAGCGCGTCCGGGAAGCCGCTGTTGGCCAAGAGGTCCCGTGGGCCCCGGTGACCGCCGCCAACCAACGGCGAGGCTCCCAGGGCACTCCACGACAAGGTTGGTCTGGCTCATCCCCCCGTTCGCCGCGAGCGAGCGCTTCACGTACTTGACCCGGCGATCGGCGCAGATCGCGTAGACCCTGAAGGTGTAGGTGGCGTTGCCCGTGACCTCGACCTTCCAGCCGTCGTCGGGCTGCTTCCCCCTGTCGCGGGCATCCACGGGGTAGCTGTGGTGGAGCGCGGCCTGGTTGAACGGCGCGTTGTTGTCCGTCCCGCCGGACAGGACGTGCGTATCGCGCGGGCAGCGCGCGCGCAGCTTGCGGAACCCGGCGTCCCGCTCGAAGCTCTTGGTGACGTATGCGATCCCGCCCGCGCGCTTCACTGCTCCCGACGCGCCGCCGGCCGGGAGCGCGAACGCGAGGATGCCCAGAACCAGGGACGCCCCGGCGACTCGGCGTGACCACGAGGCTCGCATCTGCGGCAGCCTAACTGCGTTGCTCCATCGCGCCCAGGTGCTCCACGTTCGCCCGGTCGCCGCCCTCGTCGCTGGGCTTCCCCGCGAACCACGCGTCGAGGATCTCGGCAAGCTCCGCCTCGGACGTGCTGCGCAGGCTGAGCGCGAGCGCGTTGGCGTCGTTCCAGCGCCGCGCTCCCTCCGCGGTCGCGGCGTCGGTGCAGAGCGCGGCCCGGACGCCGGCGACCTTGTTCGCCGCGATCGCGGCGCCGGTTCCGGTCCAGCAGCAGACCACCGCCTGGTCGGCGCGGCCGTCGGCCACGTCGCGCGCCGCGGCCTCGCTCGCCCAGGCCCAGTCGTCCCGCTCCTCGGGATTGAGCGCGCCGTGCGGGATCGGCTCATGCCCGCGCTCGCGAAGCGCCTCGACGACCGCCTCCGCGACGCCCGTCAGCTCATCCGCTGCGACCGCGATCCGCATGAACGAAATGTACGCCTAGATAAGCCGGCTCAACAACGCCGGGGCTCGGCTTCGCCCTTCGGGCTCCGCCTCACAGATCCCAGCCGAACGGGCGGCCGGCGAGCTCCTCGAGCCGCGCCGTGTCGTCGCGGAACAGGCCCGCGAGCCGCTCGCGCAGCTCGGGCTCGAGCGTCGGCTTCGGTGCCTCGCCCGAGCCCGGGTCGTGGACGACGCGCTCGACCAGCCAGCGCAGGCGCTCCGGCAGTCGGTCGAAGTTGCGGTCGAGCGCCCGCAGGCCGGGCAGCCGGACCGCACGGTCCATCAGCCGGAACCCGCCCGTGCCCTTGGCGCTGCCGGTCTCCCACTCGCGGTCGAACTCCGGCGAGGTGAAGCCTGGGTCGACGCCGGCGAACTCGAACACGCGACGCACGGTTGCGTCCCGCTCCCGTCCGAGCTCTTCGCGCGAGACGATCAGCACCCGGTCCGATCCGAACGCGTCGAGGTACGGCTCGGCCTGGAACGCATAGAGCCCGCGCTGGACGTAGGCGCTTCGCGGATCGGCTACGGCGTCGGCCAGGTCGCGGGCCTCGTAGCCACCGCCGACGCTGTGGATGTAGTGGGAGAGCAGCCGCTCGACCGGGTGGCGGACCATGTAGACGAGCCGAGCGTCGGCGCCAAGCGTCTCGCGCATCCGCTCGGCGACGCCAGTGAAGCGGGGCCGGTTCGTGTAGTGCGGCGAGGTCTCGCCGCGGACGCGGGCGCTCGCCGGGAAGTGCGAGCGGTACCAGTCCGCGCCCAGCTCCCAGTTCAGCTCGGCGACGAAGAAGTTCAGCTCCTTCGGCCGCGACATCGCGATCTCGGGATGCAGATTCAGGTAGTGATGGAGGCTCGTCGTGCCGCACTTGAGACCGCCGATCACGATCAGGTTGGGAAGCGCGCCGTCGCGGCCGCCGGCGCCGCGCCGGGCCCGGCGACGCTCGGTGGCGAAGCGCTCGTGCGCGCGGGCGACCATCGCCTCGTCGGCGGGGTCCGGCGGCAGCGGCGCGTCGGGCGCCACGATGGCCTACCTGGCGCCGAGCTTCGCCGCGGCGGCGCGGAGGGTCTTGACCTCCGCGTCGGGGCGCTTGCGGCCCTCGAGCTTCTCGCCGTGGCGGTTGACCCAGATCACCGGCACCTTCAGCTTCAGGCACGGGGCGACGTCGGCCTCGTAGCCGGACGCGATGTGGACCCAGCCCTTCTTGCCGCCGAGGCGCCGGGCGCACTCGCGGAAGTGGGCCTCGTCTGGCTTGTACGAGCGCACCTGCTGGGCGGTGACCACGATGTCGAGCTCGGTGCGCAGGTGGCGGCGCGAGATGCCGAGCAGCTTGTCGTCGATGTTCGAGACGATGCCGACGTCGTAGCGCCCCGATAGGCGGTCCATCGCGGCGTTCGCCTCGCGGAACGGCTGCCAGTGGGCGACCGAGTCGGGTACGAACTGCGCGCGCGACGGCTCGAGCTCCCAGCCGATCTCCTTCGCGACCTTGACCGCGGTGCGGCGCAGGACCTCGGCGTAGAGCTCGTAGGAGCCGCTCATGATCTCGGCCTGAACCTCGAGGAAGCGTTTGATGAATGGCCCCTCGTCGAACGAGAACCCGTCGCGCTCGGCCTCCCTGCGAAAGCCGTCGGCAAGGCCCTTCTCCCAATCGATCAGGGTGCCGTAGCAGTCAGTGGTCACCCACTTGATGTCTTTGAGATGGGGGAGGGGCATGCTGGCGGGAGGGCGGCGGGTGATTATAGATACGCTGCCGCGCGCCCCCGCCGGGCGCCGCCGCTATGGACCTACTCGAGTACCAGGGCAAGCAGCTCTTCGCCAAGCACGGCGTTCCCACGCCGTCCGGCATCCACGCGACGACCGTGGACGACGCCGTCAAGGCCGCCGGCGAGATCGGCTATCCGTCCGTGGTCAAGGCCCAGGTCGCGATCGGCAAGCGCGGCAAGGCGGGCGGGATCAAGATCGCCAACGACGAGGCCGAGGCGCGCGCCCACTCCGAGGCGATCCTCGGGATGGACATCCGCGGCTTCACGGTGCACGACCTCTGGATCGAGGGCGCCTCGGAGATCGCGAACGAGTACTACGCCTCGGTCATCCTCGACCGCGGCGAGAAGAAGCTCCTGGCGATGCTCTCGCGGATGGGCGGGATGGACGTCGAGGAGATCGCCGAGTCGGACCCGACCGCGATGGTGAGGCGCCACGTCGAGCCGCCTGGCGGGCTCGACGTCGAGGTCGCGCGCGACATGGCGCACGAGGCACAGATCGACGACGACGTCGTCGACGGAGTCGCGCAGATGCTGGTCCAGCTCGTCGACCTGTCGGTCGCGGAGGACGCAACGCTGATCGAGATCAACCCGCTGATCGTCACCGGCGCCCGCGAGGTGATCGCGCTCGACTCGAAGATCACGATCGACAACAACGCGATGTTCAGGCACGAGGACCTCGCCGCCTACGAGGACAAGTCGGCCGCGGACCCGCAGGAGGCGATGGCCAAGGAGAAGGGGCTCACCTACGTGAAGCTCGACGGCAACGTCGGCATCCTCGGCAACGGCGCGGGCCTCTGCATGTCCACGCTCGACGTCGTCGCGCAGGCCGGAGGCGAGCCCGCGAACTTCCTCGACGCCGGCGGCGGCTCGAAGGCCGAGGCGATCGTCGACGCCCTCGAGGTCATCACCTCGGACGAGAAGGTCACCGCCGTCCTGTTCAACATCTTCGGCGGGATCACCCGCTGCGACGAGGTCGCCAAGGGGATCATCGAGGCCTCGCAGCAGATCGACCTGACGGTGCCGCTGGTCGTGCGGCTCGACGGCACCAACCAGGAGGAGGGCCTGCGCCTCCTCGCCGAGGCGAACCTGCCGAACCTGCACCAGGAGAAGACGATGCTGGGCGCGGCTGCGAGGGTCGTGGAACTCGCGAACGCATGAGCATCATCGTCGACACCGACACGAAGCTGGTGGTCAGCGGCCTGACCGGGCGCGAGGGGACCTTCCACGGCCTCCGCAACCGCGACTACGGCACCGATCTGGTCGCCGGCGTCACCCCCGGCAAGGGCGGGCAGGACGTCGACGGCGTACCGGTCTTCGACACGATCAAGGAGGCGGTCGAGGAGCGCGGCGCGAACACCTCGATGGTGTTCGTCCCCGCCCGGTTCGCCGCGGCGGCGATCGACGAGGCGATCGAGTCCGGCGTGCACACCGTGATCGCGATCACCGAGGGCATCCCGGTCCACGACATGCTGAAGACCTACTGGAAGGCGCGCGAGGCGAACGTGCGGCTGATCGGCCCGAACTGCCCCGGCGTGCTCTCGCCCGGCCAGTCGAACGTCGGCATCATCCCGGCCCAGTTCTTCGACCCCGGGCCGATCGGCGTCGTGTCGAAGTCGGGGACGCTGACCTACCAGATCGGGAACGAGCTGAAGCAGGCGGGCGCCGGCAACTCGACGATCGTCGGCATCGGCGGCGACCCGATCGTCGGCTCCGACTTCATCGACGTCCTCACCCTGTTCCAGGACGACCCCGACACCGAGCTGATCGTGATGGTCGGCGAGATCGGCGGTGACGCGGAGGAGCGCGCCGCAGATTTCATCGCCGAGCGGGTGACGAAGCCGGTCGTGGGCTACATCGCCGGCTTCACGGCGCCGCCCGGCAAGCAGATGGGCCACGCCGGGGCGATCATCTCGGGCTCCTCGGGGACCGCGCAGGCGAAGAAGGACGCGCTCGAGGCGAAGGGCGTCCGCGTCGGCACCTCACCGACCGAGGCCGCGCAGATTGCCGTCGAAGTTCTCCAAAGCTGACAAAGCCGCGACTTTCCGTCGGACCCCCGTGTTGGAGGGGCATGCATCGAGGGGGTGCATCGGCAGGTTCCGGGCGTGCTGCCCTGGTGGCAGGAGCGATCGCCGCCGTGGCGCTCGCGGCTGGCGTGGCCGGCGGCGGCGCGACCGCCGAGGCCGGCAAGGCGCCCACGCGGCCGAACATCGTGGTCATCCAGACCGACGACCAGACGGTCGACTCGATGCAGTTCATGGAGCAGACGCTCGAGCTGCTCGGCGAGCGCGGGGCGACGTTCCGCAACCACTACGTCAACTGGCCGGTCTGCTGCCCGTCGCGGGCGACGCTGCTCACGGGCCAGTACTCGCACAACCACGGGGTGCTCGGCAACAACCCGCCCGCCGGCGGGTTCCAGGCGTTCGACAGCGCCAACACGACCGCGGTCTGGCTCCAGGCCCGCGGCTACACGACGGCGCACGTCGGCAAGTTCCTGAACGGCTACGGAAGCGCGGTCCCGGGCGCCGCCGACCCGATCCCCGAAGGCTGGGACGAGTGGTACACCTCGGACACCGCCGTCCAGAACGTCTACCAGTACGCCCAAAACGAGAACGGGAGCTACGTCACCTACGGCACCGAGGTCGAGGACTTCAAACAGGACGTCTTCACGCAGCAGGCGGTGGACCTGATCTCAGAGCACATCGGGGCCACCGACCCGCTCTACCTCCAGCTCGACTACACGGCGCCTCACGCCGGCGGACCTGAGGCCCACCCCCAGCCGCCGATGAACTGCCAGGCCTCGGCGCGCCCGGCCGCCCGCTACGCGAATGCGTTCGACACCGAGCCGCTGCCGCAGGACCCATCGTTCAACGAGGCGGACGTCACCGACAAGCCCCCGGCCGTCGCGAACCTGCCGGTGATGGACGCCGAGGCGATCGCGAACCTCACCCGGCGCTACCGCTGCCGGATCGAGTCGCTCCTCGCGGTCGACGACGGAGTCGCGGCCGTCGTCGACGCGCTGCGCGAACAGCAGGCGCTCGGGGACACCTACCTGATCTTCACCGCGGACAACGGGTTCTTCACAGGCGAGCATCGGGTCCCAAGCGGCAAGACCAAGGTCTACGAGCCGTCGAGCACCGTGCCGCTGATCATCCGCGGCCCGGGCGTCCCGGCGGGGACCAACGTGCGCGACCTGACGATCAACGCCGACCTCGCGGCGACGGTCGTCGACTGGAGCGGCGCCCAGCCGACACACCAGATCGACGGCCGGTCGCTGATGCCGGCGATCGAGCATCCGTGGCTCGAGCGTGGGCGCGAGCTCCTGATCGACACGCAGCAGTACGAGGCTGTCCATACGCAGCGCTACGTCTGGGTCGAGTACGACGGCGGCGACCTCGAGCTCTACGACCTGCGCGAGGACCCGTTCCAGATCGAGAGCGCGCATAACGACCCCGGCTATGCGCGCGTGCGGCAGCGGCTCGTGACCCGGCTCGCCGCGCTCCGGACGTGCGCCGGCCGCAGCTGCCGCACCACGCCGGCACTGCGGCTCGAGCTGAAGAGCGACAAGGGCCGCAAGCGCTGCAGCGAGCCTCCGGTTCGGGCGAACTTCGCGGGAGGGGACCGGCCGGAGATCGAGCTGGCCGAGTTCTTCGTTGGCTCGAAGCTGGTCGGCACGGACCGCCGCTCGCCGTTCAAGCACCGGTTCGGCCGCGGCGAGCTCGGCAGAGGCAAGGCCCTGGTTCGCGCCCGCGCAGAGCTGATCGACGGACGTCGCATCGGCTGGGAGCGCGAGCTCCGCGTCTGCCGCTAGCACGCGAGATTAGGCAGGTCTACCTAGTAGGTAGGCTCGGGACATGGCGCCCACCGACACGATCAGCTTCGCCCGCGGCGCGCCGAGCGCCGACATCCTGCCCGCCGAGGCGGTCCGCGAGGCCGCGGCGCAGGCGCTCGAAAGCGACTGGCAGCGCGCGCTCTCGTACGGGACCGGCGTCGGCCACACGGGCCTCGGCGAGTGGATCGCGAACCTGCACGGGATCGAGCCGCAGCAGGTGATGGTCACCAACGGCTCGATGGAGGCGGCGGCGCTCCTGTTCCAGCACTCGCTCGAGCCCGGCGACCGGGTGATCGTCGAGCAACCCAGTTACGACCGTACCCTGCTGCTCCTCGGGCGCGCCGGAGTCGAGCTCGTCCCAGTTCCGCTCGAGGCGGACGGTGTCGACATCTCCGCGGTCGAGGCCGCGCTGGCCGCCGGCCCGGTGAAGTTCGCGCACATCATCCCCAACTTCCACAACCCCGCCGGCTGCACGCTCTCCGACGCGAAGCGAACGCGGCTGGTCGAGCTCGCGGCCGAGCACAACTTCACGCTGTTCGAGGACGACCCCTACCGGTTGATCCGCTTCGGAGGCGCCGAGCACGAGACCATGCTCTCCCAGGACCGGGCGGGCCGTGTGATCCACGCGTCCTCGTTCTCGAAGACGGTCAGCCCGGGCGTCCGCGTCGGCTACCTCGCGGGCGAGCCCGACGAGATCGCCCGGCTCGCGAAGCGCGCGGGGGAAACCTACATCTCGCCGAACATGCTGGCCGAGGCGATCGTCTTCGCGCTCTGCGAGTCCGGCGGGCTCGAGCGCAACATCGAGCTCGTGAACGCGGCGCTCCGTGACCGGCGCGACGCCCTGGTCGAGGCGCTCGGCGAGCACCTCCCCGAGGCTGAGTTCGTGGTCCCCGAGGGCGGCTATTTCCTCTGGCTGACGCTGGCCGAGGACGTCGACTCGGCCGCGCTGTTGAGCGCGGCCGCCGAGGAGGGCGTGTCGTTCGTGGCCGGCCCCGACTTCCTGCTCGAGGGCGGCGCGAACGCGCTGCGCCTCTCGTTCGCCAGCGTTCCCGCCGAGCGCGTGCCCGACGGCGTCGCCCGCGTCGCGAAGGCGCTCGAAGGCCTGCGCGCAGGCCGCGTTGCAGCGTAACTCTGTTTCCCTACTGGTTTAGTAGACAAGCGCTACACTTCTTCGCGAGGAAGCAAAACGACTCTGGGCCAGGGTCTTCGTGAGCGGATATTTACGCGGCCGTTACAAGCCAGCCAGCTTGGGCCCGTAGCCTCGAACGAAGAAGGGATGCACCACTCAGAGAGATGAAGGAGGTGGCGTGATGAGCCCCGTATGGATGATCGAGGGAACCCGCGAGAAGCTCGATCCTGTCAGCGAGCGGAACCTGGCGGAACGCCGCTTCTCAGCGCTCGCGGCTGCGGTCCGCGAGCACGAGGCGAACGTTCGCCGGCGCGAGTTCTCGATGCGACCGCAGGATCAGCACCTGTACCGCAGGCTGCGCCAGATCTGCGGGGACGTCTGACACCGAGGCAGTGGGCGGAGGGCGCCGGGCAGTGGTTTGCCCGGCGCCCGAGCCGCTATTGTGCCGCCCGAAAACGAGCCTCTGGGAGGGACGATCAGGTGAGACAGGTGGGAATCGCAGCGCTGGGCGCGATCGTGGCGCTGGCACTCGGCACGGCCACGGCGAACGCCGCGACCGTCGAGAACGGCAACTTCGAGACCGGCGACCTCGAGGGGTGGAAAACGGACTTCTTCGGCGCGTTCGAATGGGCCCCCTATCCCCTGTTGCGAGGCGATGGTGTTCCCCCTCCACCCCAGGGCCAGGTCGGCGTTCTCAGCGACCAGGGCGACCCGAGCGCGGGGTTCCTCTCCCAAGTCGTAAAGCTTGAACGCGGCATGCGGCACAAGCTGAAGTTCAAGCTCGCCTACGACAATCAGAACACGGGCGGGCCGGTGCCCGTGCGTCGTGGATCGTTCCCCGGCTTCCGCACGCCGAAGCACTTCAGGTTCGGCAAGGACGACCGCCCCAATCAGCAGTTCCGGATGGACGTGATGAAGCCCGACGCGCCGATCAGGTCGCTGAAGGCCGAGCACGTCCTCGAGGAGGTCTACATCACCGAGCGGGGCGACCCGAACCATCGGAACTACCGCACGATCAGCGAGAACCTGACCGAGCACGCGGGCGACAAGGTGCGGCTGCGGTTCGCGGTGGCGGTCACCGAGGCGCAGCTCAACGTGGGCATCGACTCGGTGAAGATCAGGTCGAAGAACGACTGATCAGCGGCCGTAGCGGTCGCTCGAGATCACGAGCTGCTCGGGCAGCGGCGCCCGCGGCTCCGGCGCCGGGTCGGCGCGGACCGACACGGTCTCGGCGACGCTGAGCGTCACCGGATGGTCGCCGTCGGCTGAGCGGACGACGATCTCATCGTCGTCGGCCGAGGCCACCTCGCCCTCGAGGCCGGGGTTCAGCCCGACCGACTTCAGGTAGTGCAGAAGCTCCTCGGCCTCGTTCTCGAAGCGCAGGATGACGACGCTCGCCCCCGGCTCGACGTCGGCGAGGAGGACGCCGTCCTCGCGCGCGCCCTCCACGATGGGGTGGCCGTGCGGGCAGGTCTTCGCGTCGCCGATCGCGGCCAGCATCCGCTCCTCGAGCACCGGCGACATCGCGTGCTCGAGCCGCTCGGCCTCCTCGTGGACCTCGTCCCAGGGGATCCCGAGGACGTCGGTGAGGAAGCGCTCGATCAGGCGGTGCCGGCGGACGATCGCGGTCGCGTGCTCGCGCCCGTCCTTCGTGAAGCGAAGCGACTTGTCGTCGGCGCGGGTCACGTAGCCGTCGCGCTCGAGGCGGCCGATCATCTCGTGGACGGTCGGGGGCGAGAGCTGCATGGCGCGCGCGATGTTGGCGCCGGTGATCGCCAGCCCGGCCTCCTCCAGCCAGAACATGATCTGGAGGTACTCCTCCTCGGCGTCGGTGGCATGCTCGTGCGACATCCGATTCCGATACTAGTGAGGCCCGATCGACCGCCCTCGATCTAGGACTCACTTCGCCAGGAGGGCGGAGACGGTGTCATCGTCCTCGTTGGCGGTGGCGAGATCGGTGCGGCCGTCGCCGTTGAGGTCGCCCGTGGCGATCCCGAAGGGCGCTGCGCCAACCCCGAACTCGAGTGGCGATCCAAAGGTCCCGTCGCCGCGCCCCCGGAGCACGTGAACAGCGCCGTCGGGTGCGTCGTTGGTGATCGCGAGATCGAGTGCACGGCCACGGTTGAAGTTGAAGGCGACGATCGACGTCGGGTTGTCGCTACCCGCGGCATAGCCGACGGGGCCTGCAAAGTCGCCACCGCCCTCGTTGATGAGGATCGAGACGTTGCCGGGTGCGTTGTTGGTCACCACCAGGTCGAGCTTGCGGTCGCCATTGAAGCGGCCGCTGACGATGTAGTAAGGCTCGGTCCCGGCCGGGGTGGGCTGCGGGGGTTGGAAGGTTCCGTCGCCGTTCCCGAGCAGGATCGACACGGTGGCCCCGTCGAACTGGGTGACGGCGATGTCGCGCTCCCCGTCGCGATCGAAGTCGCCGCGCACGAAGGAGTTCGGGCTGTTCTCCATCGGGATCTGGGTCGGCTGCCTGAAGGTGCCATCCCCTCGACCGCGAAGCACCGTGACGCTGTCGTTTCCGGCGAGGTTGGTCACGACCAGGTCGAGCTTGTCGTTGGCGTCGAGGTGGATCGGCAGGAGGTCGAACAGCACTCCTCCGCCGGTGTCCGACTCGAGCGGCTGCTTGAAGCCGCCTCGAGCCCGGCCGCGCAGGACCGACACCTGGTCGGGGTTGTCGTTGGTGACCGCGACATCCAGCCTGCCGTCGCGGTTGAAGTCCCCCGCGGCGATGCCGAAGGGCTCCTGGTTCGCGGGGAAATCGCGTGCTTGCCGGAACCTGCCGTTGCCCCGACCCCGGAGGAGCGAGACGGTGTCGCCGCCCTGGTTGGCGGTGACGAGATCGGGCTTGCCGTCATCGTTGAAATCGCCCCTGACGATCTCGAGTGGGACGTCGCCGACGTCGGACTGCCTCGCCTGCTTGAAGCCGGCCCCCAATGCCACCGTCACCACGCAGAAGGCGAGAACCCATGTGGCGACCGCCGCCCGCATCGGTCTCCCCCTCGCTCGCATGTCGCGATCCTAACGCGGATTTCCGGAGTCGCCGCTGGGATGGTGTGCCTCCCACCGCCCGGCGCCGCCCCAGCCTCGGGCGGCGCCGGGCGCCACGGGTGTGCTTTAGACCGACCGCTGGTAGCCGCGGAACGCGCGGACCGCGAACCAGCTCGCGAGACCGAGCACCAGGACCAACAGGCCGGCGCGACTCGCGACGAGGCCCCAGTCGGTGTTGCCAAGGACAGCCGAGCGGCTGGCCTCGATCGCCCAGTCGAGCGGGTTGTAGTCGGCGATCGTCTGCATCCACCCGGGCATCAGGTCACGCTGCATGAACGCCGTCGACAGGAACGTCAGCGGCAGCTGGAGGGCGCTGAGCATCGCGATCAGCGTCTCCTCCTTGCGAACCAGCAAGCCGAGCCCGTTCGAGAGCGCGGCCACCGAGGCTCCGAGCAGGACGGACAGGCCGAGCATGACCAGCACTCCGCCGACGCCACCGGGGAACGACCCGCCGATCGCGAGCGCGAGGCCGATCATGATCGCCGTTTGGATCACGATCACGACCGCCTGCTGCATGACCTTGCCGCTGATCAGCGCGACCCGCGACACGGGGGAGACCAGGAGCCGGTCGGTGACGCCTCGATCGAGGTCGTTGATCATCCCCATCCCGCTCCAGGTGGCGCTGAAGAACGCGGTCATCACCACCACGCCGGGCGTCAGGAATTGGATGTAGTCGTCTGAGCTGAACCCTGGGATGTCGGTGATCCGCTCGAACATCGCCCCGAACAGCAGCAGCCAGATGATCGGCTGCATCAGGGTGATTGCCACCCACCAGGGCTGGCGCCAGAGCGCGAGCAGCTCGCGCTCCATCATGTAGTAGCCGTGCTTGAGCGCGACTGGCATCAGGACTCCTCCTTGTTCTCGTCGTGGTTGCTGTGGTTCGCGTCCTCGTCGGCTGCGGAGAACGCCCGCCCCGCGTAGCGCAGGTAGACGTCGTCCAGCGAGGGCCGGGAGACCGTCACCGAGGCGACCGGCACATCGCCGGCATCGAGCGCGGCGAGCACCACGGGAACCGCCGTCGCGCCGTCGGCGACCCGGGCCCGAAGGACCTGGCCGTCGACCTTGACCTCCCGGACGCCCGCGACGCCGTCGAGGGCGGCCGGTGCGTGCCCGTTGACTCCCTCGCGGAGCTCGACGTGGATCGCGTCGCCTTCGAGCTCGCCCTTGAGCCCCTCGGGCGTGCCTTCGGCGACGACCCGGCCGCGGTCGATGATCGCGAGCTGGGATGCGAGCTGGTCGGCCTCCTCCAGGTAGTGGGTCGTGAGCAGGATCGTCAGGCCCTCGTCGCGCGAGAGCCTCGAGATCTCGGTCCACATCTGGGCGCGTACCTCGGGGTCGAGGCCGGTTGTCGGCTCGTCCAGGAACAGGACCTTCGGCCGGTGGATCAGCGCGACGGCGATGTCGAGCCGGCGCTGCATGCCGCCCGAGTACCCGCTCGCGGCGCGATCCGCCGCATCGGCGAGGCCGAACTGGTTCAGGAGCTGATCGGAACGTGCCGTCAGCTCGCCCCTCGAGAGGTCGTGGATCCGACCCTGGAGGATCAGGTTCTCGCGGCCCGTCAGGTCGCCGTCGACGCCCGAGCTCTGGGCGACGACCCCGATCGCGCGCCGCACCTCGGCCTGGTTCGCGACAACGTCGTAACCCGCGACTGCGGCGGCGCCCGAGTTGGCGGCCGAGAGCGTCGTCAGGATCTTCACCGTGGTCGACTTGCCCGCGCCGTTGGGGCCCAGCAGCCCGAACACGGTCCCCTCGGGGACGGTGAACGAGACGCCGTCGAGCGCCTTGACGTCAGGTGGGTAGCTCTTCTCGAGCTCCCGGGTTTCGATTGCGTTTGTCATCCGTTGTCCTCCTGCGCTAGACTCTTAACTAGAGAGTATCTTAGCAACTAAGAG
Source organism: uncultured bacterium (assembly GCA_963753385.1). Taxonomy (GTDB): domain Bacteria; phylum Actinomycetota; class Thermoleophilia; order Solirubrobacterales; family 70-9; genus JALZKA01. The sequence continues at coordinate 421,303 of CAVWCC010000007.1, read as the reverse complement.
ATCAGATTGTCAAGAGGAAAGACCAAACAGGAGTTGGCGCGGGAGCTCGGCGACGAGTTCCGGATCAACCAGAACCTGAACGAGGTGTTCGACGAGGCCGCCAGGACCCGCCTGGGCGTGAACGCGACCGACCTACGGAGCCTCGACATCATCCAGCGCCTCGACGGCGTCACGGCCGGCGAGCTCGCGCGCGAGGCCGGGCTGACCACGGGCGCGGTGACGAGCGTCATCGACCGGCTCGAGCGGGCCGGTTACGTGGAGCGCGAGAGCGACCCGAACGATCGCCGCAAGGTGCTCGTCAAGATGACCCCGGCCGCGTTCGAGGCCGTCTACTCGATCTGGGGCCCCGAGACCCAGGACTACATCGAGCAGATGAGCAGCCTGCCGCGCCAGCAGCTCGAGGCGTTCATCGCGTTCATGCGCGAGGCGAACGAGATCCAGCGCAAACACCTCGACCGCATTCGGGGCGAGAACGGCTAGGGCTGGTTCGCGCCGACCAGCGTCGTCACGACCGCCTCGTAGAAGCCGTCGCCCATCGCGCCCTCGGTCACGGTGGCGTTCGGGAACCGGGGGAGCGCCTCGCGGAGCTCCTCGTCGTGCTCCGGGCCGTTGGCGACGACGAAGAAGCGGCCGACCGACGCCGAGGCCTCGAGGTCCTCGATCGAGTCGCCGATCGCGATGCAGTCCTCCGAGTCGTAGCCCCGGGCACGGCGGTGCGCCTCGACCCCCTTGGCCTTGCTGGCTCCCCCCGGGACCAGGTGGTAGGCGTGGGTCCGCCCCTCGATCCCCTCCATCCGCCGGCCGATCGCGCCGTTGTCGAGGAACCGGAGGTCCTCGTGGCCGTTCTCGGCGATCAGCGCGTTTGCCTCGGCGACATCGACCTTGCCGCGCAGCAGGAGCGAGAGCTCGCGGCCGACGTGCCATGGCGCGTGCCACACGAGCCGCCCCGGGAAGCGCTCGAACAGGAGGTCGGGGATGCCCGCGTCGATCATCTTCTGCGCCGGCGTCCCGTCCTCGTCGGGCACCCAGTCGCCCGTCAGCAGGGTGCGCTCGCCGTCGATCACCATCGCGCAGCCGGCCTCGTAGATGTAGGAGGTCTGGCCGAGGAGCCGAGCGTCGGCCATCACCTGCGCCTCCCGGCGGCCGGACATGATCACGACCTCGACGCCGGCGCGGTGGCAGGCCTCGAGCGCGCGGGCCTGCTTCAGCGAGAAGTCCCCGTCGGGGTCGCGGAAGAGCGAGCCGAGGGGTCCGAGGAGGGTGCCGTCGAGGTCCGTGTACACGCAGCGCAGAGGCATCGGGGGCTACGGTAATCCGGATGACGAGTTGGCGGCTCCGCGACGGCCTCGAGCTGAGCTTCCCTCCGCCGCTGGCGGCGGGCGTGGTCAACGTGACCGCCGACTCGTTCTACTCCGGTGCGCGCAGCGTCACCCCCGAGCAGGCGGTCGAAGATGGCCTGATGCTCGTGGAGGAGGGATTCGACCTGCTCGATGTCGGCGCCGTGGCAGCCCGCAGTGGGCCGCCGGTGCCAGCTGCCGTGGAGGCGTCAAAGCTGGCGCCCGCGGTCGCCGGCCTCGTCGCCCAGGCCGGGGTGCCGGTCGTGGCCGACACGTTCTCGGCCGAGGTGGCCCGCGCGGCACTCGAGGCCGGAGCGGCGGCGATCAACGACATCTCCGGCGGTTCGGGGGAGATGTTCTCGGTGGTCGCCGAATCCGGGTGCGGCTACGTGCTGATGCACATCGAGGGCCCGCCGCGGGTGGACCGGCCACCTCGCCGCTACGAGGACGTTGTCGCTCATCAGCTCGAATGGTTCTCCGAGAGGATCGAGGCCGCGGCCGCCGCCGGGGTCGACGAGGAGGCGATCGCGCTTGACCCGGGCCCCGACTTCGACAAGGGCGTCGATGACGGAATCGAGCTCCTTCGACGCCTGGGCGAGCTCCGCGCCCTGGGCCGTCCGCTGTTCGCGGCGATCTCCCGCAAGGACTTCCTCGGCGCGATCGTCGCGGGGTCGTGGGACCATCGGATCGAGGCCGACGACCGCGGCCCGGCCACCGCCGCTGCAGCGACGCTCGCCACCGCGCAGGGCGCCGAGATCCTGAGGCTCCACGACCCCGAGGCGCTCGACGCGATGCGCGTCGCGGCTGCGATCGCGGGCCGGGCGTGACCACGGCTTCAATCGATTCGGCCTGGCGCAACGTGATCGCGAACGGGGCCGACGACGGGCGGCTCGTGGCGACGTCGTTCGAGTCGGCCCGTGACGCGGTCGAGGTGCCCATGCCGGGGGATCTGCCCGGCGCGCTTCGCGACGGGCTCCGGGACGCCGGCATCGACCGGCTCTTCGCCCACCAAAACGAAGCGCTCGGCGAGGCTGGGCAGGGAAACGTGATCGTCACCTCGGGCACCGCCTCCGGCAAGTCGCTGTCGTTCAACCTGCCGGTGCTCGAGCGGCTCGCGATCGACCCGAAGGCGCGTGCGCTCTACCTCTACCCGACCAAGGCTCTCGCCCAGGACCAGGCGCGGAAGCTGTCCGAGCTGGGCCTGCCGTACCTGCGCCACGCGATCTATGACGGCGACACCCCTCGTGAGGACCGGCCGGGGCTCCGCCGGCGCTCGAACCTAATCCTCACCAACCCGGACATGCTCAACATGGGGGTGCTGCCGCACCACAAGGGCTGGGGCGACTTCCTCACCAACCTCGAGTGGGTGGTGGTCGACGAGGCGCACACGTATCGCGGGGTCTTCGGCTCGCACGTGGCGAACGTCTTGCGCCGCCTGCGGCGCGTCTGCCGGCTCTACAAACAGCCGGCTCAACAACGCCGGGGCTCGGCTTCGGCTTCGCCTCCGCCTCACAGCGCCGACCCTCGGTTCGTGCTGGCATCGGCGACGATCGCGAACCCCGGCGAGCTGGCCGAGCGGCTCGTCGGCGAGGCGGTGTCGGTCGTCGACTCGGACCTCGCGCCGCGCGCGGGCCGCCGGATCGTGATGTGGAACCCGCCGCTTCTCGAGGAGCGCACGCAGCGCCGTCGCTCGCCGCTTTCGGAGGGCGCCGAGCTGCTCGCGGACCTCGTTTCCGAGGGGATGAGGACGATCTGCTTCCTGCGCTCGCGCAAGGGAATCGAGCTGATCCAGCGATTCGCACGGATGCGGCTCGAGGAACGCGGCCAGGAGGACCTCGCGGCCCTGATCGCGCCGTACCGGGCCGGGTACACGCCGCAGCAGCGACGGGAGATCGAGGCACGCTTGGCCGCCGGCGAGCTGCTCGGGGTGGTCGCCACCGATGCGCTCGAGCTCGGCATCGACATCGGCGAGCTCGACGCCTCGATCTGCGTCACCTTCCCGGGCACCGTCGCAAGCCTCCGGCAGATGTGGGGACGGGCGGGGCGGCGGACGGAGGGCCTCGCCGTCTACATCGCGGGCGACGACGCCCTCGACCAGTTCTTCTGCCGCCATCCCGAGGAGTTCATCGAGCGGCCGGTCGAGGCCGCGATCCTCGACCACGGGAACGAGCGGATCCATACCGCGCACGTGCTCGCCGCTGCCTACGAAGCGCCGCTCGGCGGGACGGCCTCGCAGCCCGGCGGCGCCGACGACGAGATCCTCGGCGACGGCTGGCGCGAGCGCGCCGACGAGCTGGTCGCCGCGGGCGAGCTGCGGCGCAGCTCGGACCGGCGCTATCTGCCGCGCGGTCCAGGGTTCCCGGCGGGGGAGATCTCGCTGCGCTCGGCGTCGCTCGACTCGATCGCGGTCGTCGACCTGACCTCGGGCGAGCTGCTGGGCACGGTCGAGGCCGAGCGGGCATTCAGCACCGTCCACCCCGGCGCGGTCTACCTCCACATGGGCCGCTCGTACGAGGTCCGCGAGCTCGATCTCGAAGTCCGGCGGGCGATCGTCGAGCCGTTTGACGGCGACTGGTACACGCAGCCGAAGAAGGAGACGATGGTGTACATCCAAGGGCTTGTCAGCGCCAAGACCGCTGACAAGGTCTCCGCCAGTCCGGATATGCACCCGGGTATCGAGCTTTCCTTCGGTGACGTCGCGGTCACCGAGCAGGTCATCGCCTACCAGCGCAAGCGGCTCTCCGACCACGAGGTGATCGACCTCACCGCGCTCGACCTGCCCGAGCAGAACTTCCCGACGCAGGCGCTCTGGTACTCACTCCCCGACGAGCTCGCCGGCCCCGCCGCGCTGCCGCCCGAGGTCCAGCTGGGCGCGCTGCACGCGGCCGAGCACTCCCAGATCGCCGTCCTGCCGCTCCTCGCGATGTGCGACCGCTGGGACATCGGCGGCCTCTCGACCAACGTCCACTTCCAGACCGGCCTGCCGACGATCTTCATCTACGACGGGCACCCGGGCGGGGTCGGGATCTCGCGCCGCGGCTTCGACGAGTTCCCGCGCCTGGTCGGCGACGCGCTGCGGCTCGTCTCTGAATGCCCATGCGAGGCGGGCTGCCCCTCGTGCGTGCAGAGCCCGAAGTGCGGCAACCTGAACGACCCGCTCCACAAGGCCGGCGCGATCGAGCTGATGGGGGGGATGCTTGGCGCTCGGCGCTAGAGCGAGCGCGCATGACCGTCGCCCGGACGCTTCCTGTCAGCCTCGCCCCGCGCTTCGCCGGCGCGCCGCGTGTGGTCATCCGCTCGGGCGCCGCCTCGTTCGGGGCTGTGGTCGCTGGGCGTTTCGGCCTGCGGCTGCGCGGCCTCGCCGGGCTCGACGAAGGGGATCTCGTTCCGCTCCTCTTCCCGCGCTGCAAGTCGGTCCACACGTTCGGGATGCGGGCGCCGATCGACGTCGTCTGGCTCGAGCTGCACTCAGTCAGTGAGGGAACCGTGCTCGCAGTGACGGAGGCGACCCCGCCGCGGCGAACCGCCCGGGCGTCCCGAGGCGCGGGGCGGCGGCAGACCGCCGCGCTCGAGCTCCGCGAAGGCGATGCGGCGGCCCTCGGCCTTGGTCCGGGAACGAGAGTCACGCTGCGTTTCGATGCCGAGGGGTGGGTGCCAAACGCAGCAACGCGCTGAGATCGGCCGCTGTTGCGTCGCTCCGTCGGTTGACTTGCTCGTCGCTGTAGCGCACGATGCGGTAGCCGGCGCCGCGAATCGCCATCTCGCGCCGCCGGTCGGTGACCACCGCTGCCGGCTTTCCGTGGACGTCGCGCCCGTCCAGCTCGACCGCCAGCCGGGCGTCGCGGAAGACGGCATCAACGTGAAACCCTGCGATCAGCGCATTCGGCTCGGGGATCGGGAATCCGCGCTTCTGGCAAAACAGGAGGAAGTCGTCCTCCAGTGGGCTCAGGGTTCCCGCAAGCTCGGGCAGGTGGTGGTCGAGGGCGACGTGGAGGCGCGTGCAACCGCGGCGGCCGACGGTGGCGCGGCGCAAGGTGTCGGGGCGGATCAGGCCAAGGTGATCCGCCTGGGCGAGGGCTCGGCGGAACGCGGGCTCGGACGCCGTGGGCGCGATGTCCAGGAGCGTCTGAACCACGTCAGTGACCGGTAAGCCCAGGCGCCACGCGCGTGAGAGATGCCTCGGATGGTGAACGACCACCGAGTCCGTTGAGCCGGCGCGTCCGGGGTGACTCACATGGATCTGCCGATCGGCGAAGCGGAGCAGTCGCCACCACCATGCCGCTGTGACATGGCTGAGCGCGGCGCCGGGACCGGCGTGTAGCAGAGCCGCCGAGAGGCGGCCCTCCTCGCTCAGGGCACGATGCCCCAGGGCGTACACACCCAGCGAAAGCCGATGAAGCCGACCGGCCGCAACCCATCGTCCGATTCCGGTCCGGCTCAAGCCACAAGCGAGCAACTGCCACGCGGCGATCACCCCGAACTGCCGTTCCGCGAGTCGCACGATCCGCGACGCTACGTCTGAGACCCGAGGGGTGGATTCGAAACGCAACGAGGCGCTCATAGCGGCATCGTCGGGGCGCGGAACGCGCGGATGGGATGCTGCCTGAGTCGAGTCGCGGACGAGAGTGTTCCGGCGCTAGCCTTACCCGCCGCGGGCGAGGTAGCTCAGTTGGTAGAGCACACGACTGAAAATCGTGGTGTCGCCGGTTCGATTCCGGCCCTCGCCACTCAGTTTCTCTTGGCGCGGATGCGGCCGGCGAGGTAGTGCAACGTCGGCATCGGGTCGGTCACGTCGACGAGGTCGAACACGTCGCGCGGGCGGGTCGTGCGCACCCACTCGCGGAGGGCGGCCCGGCGGTCGGGCTCCCGTCGCAGCCATCCCAGCTCGGGGATCAGCATGTGGAAGAGCAGGCCGGGGCGCGGGGTGTAGGGCGGCAGCGGCGGCAGGTCGAGCGCGGCGCGCAGGCTGCGCTCGATCGGCTGCACTCCCTGGCGCTCCACAAACCAGATGCCTCCCCAAACTCGCGGGTTGATGTCGATGACGGCGATGCTGCCGTCGGACTCCGAGCGGTACATCTCCGCATGGGTGATTCCCTGGTAGCCGACCTCCTCGCAGAGGCGCTCCAGGGCGGCGATCGCCTCGGCGCCGTCGCCGGAGTCCGGGTCAAGGCTCTCGAGCGTGATGCCGATCCCGCCCTCGCGCGGGTGCTCGCGCAGCATGCGATGGGCGTACCCGAGCTCGGTGCGGCCGTCGCGGCGCAGCACGACCACGCCCAGCTTGCTCCCGGGATCGATCAGCCCCTGGGCGATCACCGGCAGCTTGCCCCAGAGCTGCTCGGCGGCCGCGAAGGCCTCCTCGCGGGTGCGCGCAAGCTTCGCACCGCGCTGGAACTCCACCCTGTCCGGGAGCGCCAGGGCCGACACCGACGACTTGACGAAGACGGGCAGGCCGAGTCGTTCGAGGGCCGAGTCGAGCTCCTCGGGCGTGCCGGCGGGCTCGGTCCGCGGGTAGACGACCCCGGCGCGCTCGGCGACCTCGGCGAGCGCGAGCTTGTCCTGCAGGATGGCCCAGGCGTCGTCGAGCCTCGCCGTAGTCGGCACCGGGAGGTCGATCGACGCGAGCCGGGCGAGCGTCTGGTCGTGAACCGAGATCAGGGCGTCGTAGCCCTCGCGCTCCACGAGCTCGCGGAGCGCCGCCTCGTAGGGCGCCGCCGGTCCCCAGGGATCGGGCAGCGTGTCGTGGCGGCTGACGTAGCGCGAGCGCGCGACGATGTTGCGTCGGCGGTCCGTGCTCGCGGCCCCGACGGTGTGACCCATGTGCCCGGCCCCACGGCACGCTCCGAGCGCCATCGGCTCCCAGCCGTCGAGCACCAGCACCCGGAGGTGCGGGGACGGCACCCCCACAGTTGAGCCATCCGCCGCGGCCACGACGCGCCATCGTAGAGAACGCGGAGCCATCCCGCCGCGTCCGGGCTAGCATGGGCGGGGGGAGCATGCTGCGCTTGGGCATAATCGGGCTGGGAGGGGTGTCGCGCTTCTACGTCGACGCCGCCGATCGCGCGCGGGATATCGAGCTGGTCGCGGTCTGCGACCGCGACCCCACCCGGCTCGAGCGGTTCGCCGACCGGACCACGCTCGCCGCCCACGCCAACGCCGACGAGCTGCTCGCCGAGGGGGGCGTCGATGCCGTCGTGCTCGACACGCCGGTGGCCACCCACGTGGAGCTGGCGCGCGCCGCCCTGCGCGCCGGTGCGCACGTCTGCTGCGAAAAGCCGCTTGCACTGAGCGTTGCGGAAGCCAGCGAGTTGGCCGAGCTCGCCGAAGAAGAGAAGCGGGTGCTCTTCACCGCCTTCCACCGCCGCTACAACCGGAACCTCCCGCAGCCCGGGTCGCTCGACACGCACAGGCTGCGCTCGGTCGAGCTGCGCTACCTTGAGCAGATCGAGGAGCACACGGACGGGGAGGGGGGCTGGTATGCGACACCCGCGGCGGAGGGCGGCGGCTGCGTCGTCGACAACGGGCCGAACGCGGTCGACGTCGTCCGGCACCTGTTCGGCGAGGTCTCGGTGGACGGTGTGGACGTCGAGCGCTCGCCCGCGGGCGTCGACATGAAGGCGGACGTCCGGGGCACCGTCCCGGGCGGCGCGGAGGCGATCATCCGGCTCGATTGGGGCTATGAGGGCGAGGTGAAGGACCTGCGGGTGCGCTGGGACGACGGTCGCGAGCTTCACGCGGACATGCTCGCCGGCTTCCCCGCGTTCAAGTCCTCGCTCGACCACGAGTACGACGGGGTGCTGGCCGACTTCGCGACCCGCGTTGCGAGCGGGGCCGGCGACCCGGAGGCAATGGCGGCGACGGTTTGGCTCGAGCGCGCGCTCGCGGCGGCGGAGAAACCGGAGGCGCTGGCATGAGGCTGTCGATCATCTTGGACGAGCTCGGCGACGACGTCGGCGCGGCGCTCGACGCCTGCCAGCGGCTCGGGCTCGACGGCGTCGAGCTGCGCACGCTGGCTGGGCGCAGCGTGGTGGAGGCGAGCGACGCGGAGTTCGACCGGGCTGTGGAGGACGTCAACGGACGCGGGTTCGCCATCACCGCGCTCGCGACGCCGGTGCTCAAGTGCTCCCTGCCGGGCCTCCCCGCGCCCGCGGGTGCCCTGCACGGCTGGCGCGCCGAGGCGACGCTCGACGACTCCTGGCGCGGTCTCGACCGCGCGCTCGAGCTCGCCGAGCGCCACGAGATCCCGTTCGTGCGGATCTTCTCCGGCTGGCGCGTTTCCGACCCGTCGGAGGTCACGGAGCAGGTTGCCGAGACCGTTGCCGAGGCGCAAAGGCGCGCCGCCTCCTCTTCCGTCGAGGTCTTGCTCGAGAACGAGCACGACTGCAACGTGGGCACCGCGCGCGAGACGAGCGAGATGCTCGCTCTCGTGCCGGGGCTGCGGGTGATCTGGGATCCCGGTAACCACGTGTGCGCTGGGGGCGCACCTGAGGAGTCCGCGCTCGACGACGACGTCGCGCGGATCGCTCACCTGCACTTGAAGGACGCCGACGAGGAGGGGCGCTGGGTGCCGCTCGGAACGGGCCGGGTGCCGTTCGAGACCGTCGTGCCGCTGCTTCTGGGCGTGGGCTATGAGGGCGCCTTCTCGCTCGAGACCCATTGTGAGGTCGACGGCAGCGTCGAGGAGGCGAGCCGCGTGGGGCTCGACCATCTGCATGCGGTGGCGGAGGTGGCGGCGTGAGGGTCGGTCTCGCCGGGCTCGGCAGCATCGGGTCGCGTCACCTCGACACCGTCGGCGATTTGGACGGCGTCGAGGTCGCAGCGGTCGCCGACCCGCGGGTCGCGGCGGAGGGGCCGGCGCCGTCGGACGAGGTGACGGTCTTCTCGACCTACGACGAGATGCTCGAGACCGTCGCGCTCGACGCCGTACTGCTCTGCACCCCGTCGCACCTCCACGCCGAGCAGGCGATCGCCGCGGCGCGCCGCGGGCTGCACGTCATCGCCGAGAAGCCGATGGCCATCACCCTGGAGGACGCCGACGCCGTGCTCGACGCGGCGCGCGAGGGTGGGGTGCACGTCGCGGTGCTGCATCAGTATCGCTTCCACGCGCCGATGGTCGCGTTGCAGAAGCTCATCCCCTCCGGCGCCCTGGGAGACCCGATCTTCCTCAACCTCGCCTTCAACTGGCGCCGCGACCCCGCCTACTACCTTGCGCGCGGTGGCTGGCGCGGCACATGGAGCGGCGACGGCGGCGGAGCATTGATGAACCAGGGCGCGCACGCCGTCGACCTGGCGCGCTGGCTGGCCGGCCCGATCGCCAGCGTGACCTCGCACATGCTCAACATCGAGCATTCGATCGAGGCCGAGGACACGGCATGCGTGGCGCTCGAGTTCGCCAACGGTGGCGTGGGCACGATCCAGGTCACGACCTGCGCGGCGCGCAACCAGCCCGTCGGCGTGCGCTTCGAAGGGACTCGCGGGTCCGCCGTCCTCGCCGACCAGGTTCTCGTCGTCAACGGCGACGCCGCCGTGGCTCCGCCCGGGGCGCCGCCGAGCCGCACGCTCGCCCACCGCACCCAGTTCATCGAGATCTTCCGCGCGCTCGGCAACGGCGAGACCCCGCCCGTCGCCGGTCCGGACGCACGTGCCACCCTTGCGGCGACGCTGGCCATGTACGAGTCCGCGCGCCTCGGCCGCGCGGTGCGCCTGGAGGAGTGATGGAGCTTCATACCCAGATCAGGGACGCGACCTACCCGGGCGCATCACTGCTCGGCGACGAGGAGGCCGAGGCCGTCGCCCGGGTGATGCGCGAGCGCAGCCTGTTCCGCTACTACGGCCTGAGCGAGCCGCGCGAGGTCGCCGCCTACGAGGACGAGTGGGCCGAGCACGTGGGGGTCGCCCATGCGCTCGCCGTCAACTCCGGCACATCGGCCCTGTTCTGCGCGCTCGTCGCCGCGGGTGTGGGGGCGGGCGACGAGGTCGTCCTGCCCGCGTTCGCATGGTCATCCGACGCCAACGCCGTGCTGCAGCTGGGCGCCGTGCCGGTGATCGTCGACGTGGACGACACGCTGACGCTCGACCCGGCCGCGGTGCAGAGCGCCCTCTCGGATCGAACGGCCGCCATCCTGCCGGTCCACATGCGCGGCGCCCCGGCGGCAATGGAGGGGCTCGGCGAGGTCGCGGCGAGCGCCGGCGTCCCGCTCATCGAGGACGCCTGCCAGGCGGCGGGCGTCAAGCTCGGCGGTCGCCGCGTGGGGTCGTTCGGACTCGTCGCTGCCTTCTCGACCCAGTACGCCAAGGTCCTGGTGACCGGGGAGGGCGGGGTCATGGTGACCGATGACGACTCCTGCCACCTGCGCGCGCTCGATGCGCACGACCCCGGAGCCTCCCTTCGCCGAGGCGCCGAGCTTGCGGAGTACCCGGGCCTGAACCTTCGCTGCACCGAGTTGCAGGCCGCGGTCGGCCGGGTGCAGCTGCGACGCCTCGGCGGCGCAGTCGAGGCCATGCGCGCCTCGTGGCAGCGGATCGCCGCTGCCGTGGAGGCTCGCGAGGACCTCGCCCTGCGCAGCCTCCCCGAGGGGGCGGAGCCGAACGGCGTGGCGGTCATCTTCTTCGCGCCGAGCGCAGACGCCGCGCTTGCGACACGCGACAGCCTGCGCGAGTCCGGGGTCAGCACCTCCGTTCTCCACGAGCCCGGCGTCCCGGATCTCCACGTGGCCGATTCTTGGCGGCCGGTGCACGCGGCGCTCGAGCGCCTTGGCCGTCCGGCGCCGCAGATCGACACCTCGCTCGACCTGCTCGGCAGGGCGGTGCAGATCGACGTCCATCCCCTCTTCGAGAAGGAGGACGTGGAGGGCATCTGCGCGGCGATCGAGCGGCTGCCTTAGCGTCGGGTCACCGGAGCCCGCGGAAGAACTCCCTGACGTCGCCGACCAGGAGGTCCGGTGCTTCCATCGCGGCGAAGTGGCCGCCGCGGTCGAACTCGGACCAGTGCACGATCCGGTTGCTCTGCTCGGCGTAGCGCCGGATCGAGATGTCCTCGGCGAAGACGGCGACGCCGGTGGGAACACCCGACGGCTGCGGCCACGCACCGGAGTGCTTGTCCTCGTAGTAGCTGTTCGCCGAGGACCCGGCCGTGCCGGTCAGCCAGTAGAGCATCACGTTCGTCAGGATCCGGTCGCGATCGATGGCGTCCTCGGGCAATTCGGCGTGCGTCCATTCCTGGAACCTCTCCATGATCCACGCGAGCTGGCCGACCGGTGAGTCGTTGAGCCCGTAGGCGAGCGTCTGCGGTTTCGTCGATTGGATGCTTGCGTAGCCGGACCCCTCGTCCGCATACTCGGCTATGCGCTCGACGCGCGCCCGCTCGGAATCATTCAGTTCCGCAAGCTCCGCGTCTTCGAGCGGCGGGAACGGCATGAACCCGACCGAGGCGGCGTTGACGTGCACGCCGACCACATGGTCGGGGGCGGCCCGGCCGATGTCTGGAGAGATGATCGCGCCCTCATCGCCGCCCTGCGCGCCGTAGGTGTCGTAGCCGAGCCGGCTCATCAGCTCGGCGAAGGCGCCTCCAACTCGGCCCGCGGACCACCCGGGCTCGCTTATCGGCCCCGAGAGCCCGAAACCTGGGATCGAGGGGATCACGAGGTGAAAGGCCTCACCCGGGTCGCCACCGTGAGATGCCGGGTCCGTGAGCGGCTCGATGATGTCCAGGAACTCGACGATCGACCCCGGCCAGCCATGGGTGACGATCAGGGGCAGCGCGTCGGGCTCGGGCGAGCGGACATGCAAGAAGTGCAGATTGGCGCCGTCGACAGTGGTCTGAAACTGTGGGAGCTCGTTGAGCCGAGCCTCATGGACGCGCCAGTCGTACCTCGTTCGCCAGTGCTCCGCCAACTCCCGCAGGTATTCGAGCGGCACTCCACGACTCCAGTCGGGGCCCGGCAGGGCGTCGGGCCAGCGGGTACGCGCCAGACGGTCGCGGAGATCGTCGAGATCGGCTTCGGGAATCTCGATCCTGAACGGCCGGATCTCGGAGGTGGCGTCGGGCGTGGCTTCGGTCATGGCTTCCACGGGGTTCCTTTCGGTTGGTGCCATCGATTGGAACGGATCGTTCCGTTCTGAGTGTAGCAGAACAGAATGATCTGTTCCGTATAGTGGAGACATGGACGAGGGAAGCTCGGCGCCGCTGAGCGGCCGACGTGCTCAGGCGGCGCTCAATGACGAGCGCATCCTGGAGGCCGCGCGGCAGGTCTTCGTCGCCGATCCCGACGCGCCGATCTCGGCCGTGGCCGAGCAGGCGGGCGTCGGGATCAGTGCCCTCTATCGTCGGTACGCCAGCAAGGAGGATCTGCTTCGGACGGTGTGCTCCGACGGCCTCGAGCGCTACATCGCCGTCGCCGAGGGGGCCGTCGCCGACCAGCGCGACCCCGCAACCGCCTTCGCGGAGTTCATGCGCCGCATCGTTGACGAGGGCACGCATTCATTGACCCTGCGCTTGGCGGGGACGTTCGAACCCACCGAGGAGCTGTACCGCCGAGCGGAATGGGCCCAGCAGCTCAACGTGCAGCTGCTCGAACGTGCCCAGAAGGCGGGCGCCGTCCGCACCGACCTGGTGGTCGACGACCTCTCGTTCCTGTTCGAGCAGCTCGCCTCCGTGCGCAGCTACGACGAGGAACGGACCCGCCAGCTTCGCTACCGCTATCTGGCTCTTTTCCTCGACGCGCTCCACCCTCAATCGGGCGGGGAGCTCCCGGGGCCCGCTCCGGGCTGGGAAGAGGTTCGCGAGCGCTGGCAGCGCGCTCCCGGCTCGGCTTCAGCGTCGGGCCCGTAGCAGCGGCCTCGCGACCAGCGCCCCGGTAATGACCGTGAGCGTCCCGGCGATGGCCCAGGTGGCGCCGGCTCCCTGGGCGGCGGCGAAGGCGCCGACGCCGAGGTTCGAAACCAACGCTCCTGACTGGGTCGCGAGCGACTCGGCCGAGATCAGCGTCGCCCGGGCGCGCGAGCCGACCGCGTCGTTGAGGAGCTCGACGTGCATGGGCTCGGTCAAGCCGAACCCGAGGTACGTGAGCAGGAAGACGGCGGCGAAGGCGAGCGCCGACCCGGGGACCCCGAGGAGGGCGAGGCACGCACCGCCGAAGGCGAGCGTCACCAGGTAGCCCGTGCGGACACCGAGACGCCGGTTGACCGTCGGGCTCGCGGCGGCCCCGATCGCGACGGCGAGCATCGAGCCGGCACTGAGCGCGCCGAGCGCCAGGCCCTGCTCGTCGCCCGCGCCGATCAGCTCGACGAGACGGGGCTGCCACAAGAGCTCCACGGCGGTGATCGAGATCCCGAAGGCGACCGCGGTCACGAGGACGACCCGAACCGTCACGGACGTGGCCGCCTCCGTCCGTGCCGTCGCGAGGATGTCCCGGACACGGGCGCCGATCGCCGCCTCCAGGTCCGCAGCCTGCCGGCGCTCGGGCGGTTCGTGGACGAGAACGGCCACCGCGACGAGGTAGACGAGCGCCGCCGCGGCGCCAGCGATGGCGGCGGCGCTGTAGACCGAGAAGACGCCATCGGCCGAGCTCGAACCCGCGGCGGCGACGAGCGCGCCGCCCGCGATGCTCCCGAGCGCCATCGCGACCCCTTCGGCGGCCGTGCCTCGGGAGAGCCCGCGAGCGAGCGGCGCCATCGGGTCGAGCAGCCGGAGCGCATCGACGTACCAGGCCTCGAGCGCCCCGGAGATGAGTGCTCGGCCGGCGGCGAGGAGCGCCACCGATGCCATGAACGCCGGCACGCTCTGCGCGAACGCGAACAGCGCCAGGCTGGCCGCGGTCAGCGCCGCCCCACCCAGCATCACCCGTCGCCGGCCAACAGCGTCGGCGAGCGCGCCGCTCGGTACCTCGAGGGCGATTGCGACCGCGCTGTGGACGGCGAAGATCGCGCCGATCGCCCCCAGCGAGACGCCACGCTCAAGCGGCGTGACGACGAGGAACGGCAGGATCAGGCCCACCGGCAGCCAGCGGAGCGCCCGCAGCAGGATGAAGCGGCGCGTCAGTCGGTCGATCGAGGGAGTCTCGCGGCTTGTGGCATCCGCCGGGGGGTAGCTTGCCGCCATGGCTTCCCGGTTGGCGGCGCTCAAGGACTCGCGCCCGGTTCGGGCAGCCCTCGCCGTCCCCGGCGCCTTCGACCGGCTTCATCTCGGCGACCAAGCCGCCGGGCTCACCTACTACGCGATCCTCGCGGTCTTCCCCGGGATCATCGTCCTGGTCGCGCTCGTCGGGGTGTTCGGCGACGACTCCACTGTCGACGGAGTGCTGCGCATCATCGAGGACGTCGCGCCGGGGTCGGCCGACGAGACCTTCGAGGACGTGGCCCAGGGTGCGATCGAGGGCGGGGGCGCGGGCTATGCCCTCGCGATCGGGCTGGCCGTCTCGGTCTACAGCGCGTCCGGGTACATCCGCGCGTTCAACCGCGCGGCCAACGCGATCCACGAGGTCGAGGAGACCCGGCCCTTCTGGAAGAACCTCCCTCGCCAGGTCGCGCTGACCTTCTTCCTGCTGCTGGTCCTCGCGGTCGCGCTCCTGGCCCTGCTCCTCACCGGACCGGTGGCGGAGGCGATCGGGACGGAGGCCGGAATCGGAGACACCGCGCTCACGCTCTGGTCGATCCTCAAGTGGCCGGCGCTCGCCGCGGTGATCGTGGTTCTGTTCGGAGTTCTCCTCTTCGAGGGCCCGAACGTCCAGCACCGGAGGTTTCGGGCTCTATTGCCCGGGAGCCTGCTCGCGATGGTGCTCTGGCTGGCGGCGTCGGCGGGGTTCGCCATCTACCTCGCGAACTTCGGCTCCTACGCGAACACCTACGGCAGCCTTGCCGGGGTGATCGTGTTCCTGATCTGGCTCTGGATCTCGAACCTGGCGCTGCTGGTCGGGGCGACCTACAACGTGGAACTCGCCAAGGCGGGGGCGACGGCCGGCGAGCCAGCCTCGAGCCGCTCGTAGCGGTAGTCGTCGAGCGGGAACCTCGCGGCTGCCCGGCGTGCCTGCCAGGACGAGGTCGGGCGCAAGTACGGCGTGTCGCCGTGGTGGTCGTAGTAGTAGCTGTTCGCGGTCGAGCAGCTGCCGACCGCCCACAGCGACCCGGCGAGGCGGCGCTCGACCATCGCGAAGAAGCGCTCGGTCGCCTCGGGCGTCACCTCGACGGCGGTCGCGTCGCGTCGCCGGCTCTCCTCGATCACCCGGACCACGTGGCGCGCCGTGTTCTGGACGAGCACGTGCCAGGCCGCGCCGGTGAAGCCGTGCGGGCCGAACATCATGAAGTGGTTCGGGAGGCCCGGCATGCTGATCCCCTCGTATGACTTCAGCCGGTGCTGCTCGTAGTGGGTCGCGAGATCGAAGCCGTCGCGGCCGCGGACGGGCGTGCGGCGGAAGTTCTCCGGATCCGACGCGAGCCGGAAGCCGGTCGCGAGCACGACCGCGTCCACCTCGCGCTCGGTCCCGCCGACGGTGCGGATCCCGCCGGCAGTGATCCGCTCGATCCCGTCGGTCACGAGTTCGACGTTGCCGCGGTTGAAGGCGCGCAGGTAGGTGTTGGAGATGCTCGGCCGCTTGCAGCCGAGGTTGTAGTCGGGGGTGAGCTTCGCGCGGATCTCCGGGTCCTCCACGCAGATCTCGAGCCAGCGCTTGCACCGCGCCTCGGCCTGGCGGACCGGGAAGGAGAAGCGGCCGAAGTTGACCACCATGAACGTGAGGATGAACTCGACGATCGCCGAGCAGCCCTCGTAGAAGGCGCGCTGGACCAGCGGCACCCGGCGGAACAGCGCCTGGAGCCACCCGGGTATCTCCGGGTCGAACTTGGGCGAGATCCAGATCGGGGTGCGCTGGTAGACGTCGAGCCGCCCCACCTCGCGCGCGATCTCGGGCACGATCTGCACGGCGCTGGCTCCGGTGCCGACGATCGCGACCCGCTTTCCGGCCAGGTCGTAGTCGTGGTCCCAGCGCGCCGAGTGGATGATCTTGCCCTCGAAGTCGTCGAGCCCCTCGAGCCCCGACGGCTTCGGGTCGACGAAGGCGCCGATCGCGCTGACGACGAAGCGCGCGGTGACCTCCTCGCCGTTCGCCTGAAGCCGCCACAGGTGGGCGTCCTCGTCCCAAGTCCGCGCCGCGATCTCGCTGGAGAGACGGACGTGCCCGGCGAGCCCGTACTTGACGACGTAGTCGTCGATGTACTCCTTCACCTCGTGGCCCTTGGCGAAGAAGCGCGACCAGTCGGGCTTCAGCTCGTACGAGAACTGGTACGCGAACGTCGGGATGTCGACGCCGATGCCCGGATAGGTGTTGTCGCGCCAGGTGCCGCCGACGTCGGCGGCGCGCTCGAAGATCACGAAGTCGTCGATCCCCGCGTGCAGCAGCGCCGCGCCCATGCCCAGGCCGCTGATCCCGGCGCCGACGATCGCGACCTCGTGGTCGGGCGCCGCCGTGCCGGACGGACCGGAGCCGTTCGAGCCGTTGTGGGCGGCCGTGGTCATCGAACAAGTATCGAGGGCCGCGGCGACGGCGCGGTGTCCGGCAGGTCGGCGAGCGGCGGGCGCGGCTCACGCGGGGGAGTCGCCGCCGCTGACGGCGTCAGCTTTTCGGCCCCGCAAGCGACCTTTCAGGGGAGAGATGGCCGTCCGGCCCTCTTACTACCTTGGGCCGAAGAATGAACTCACCACCCAGACTCGCGACACAGCCCACCCTCGGGCCCTCGGTTGCGCCCGCGGAGCGCGTGTTCGTGCGCGACCTCGCCGAGGGCGACCGCGTCAGCGGGGCGTTCGCCGTGCGTGAGCGCAGCCGCCTCACACGGAGGAACGGCGAGGACTTCGTGAAGCTCATTGTCGCCGACCGCACCGGCGCCGTCGAGGCGGTCGCCTGGGAGGACGTCGACGTGTGCTTCGAGTGCTCCGAGCCGGGCACCGTCGTCTACATCGAGGGCCGCTTCTCGGTCCACCCGCAGTACGGGTCGAAGATCACCCTCGACTCGATTCGCCCGGCGCTGGATGAGGAGTACGAGCACGTCGACCTGGTCGAGGGCTCGCCGGTGCCGGTCGAGCACCTCGAGACCGGCCTTCGCGACCTGCTCGCCACGATCCAGAACCCGCAGCTTCGTGCCCTGCTCGACCTCTTCTTCGCGCCCGAGTCGCGGATCTGGAAGCGCTTCAGCGTGGCTCCGGCGGCGAAGTACTACCACCAGGCCTTCGCCCACGGGCTTCTCGACCACTCGCTTTCGGTCGCGAACGCCGTCAGCTCCGCCGCGTCCGCGTTCCCCGGCGTCGACCGCGACGTAGCGGTCACCGGCGCGCTGCTCCACGACATCGGCAAGACGCAGGCCTACAACGACGACCCGCTCGCCATCGACCTCACCGACGCGGGCCGCCTCCAGGGCGAGATCCCGCTCGGCTACTACCTGGTGCGCCGGGCGATCGAGTCGATCGAGGGCTTCGATCGGGAACTGGGCCAGGCAGTGCTGCACATCGTCCTCTCGCACCACGGCGCGCTCGAGCACGGTTCGCCAGTCGTGCCGGCGACCCGCGAGGCGACGCTGGTCCACGCGATGGACAACCTCGGCGGCAAGCTCGGCAGCTTCGACCGGATCGAGCGCGAGCTCCCCGACGGGCAATCCTGGTCGAAGTTCGACCGGGGCCTCGACTCGGCGGCGTACTTCAGCGGCCGCGACGCGGCCTGATCCCCGCTAGGGCGAGAACCGCTCGACGCAGCGCTGGATCTTGTCGGTGTCGGGCTGCACTCGCGTGATGCAGTCGCCGAGCCTCGACGCCTCGGTCCGGCCGGTCCCCTCGAGTGCCGAGTCGACCTGGTCCTGGATGTCGGTCGGCAGCCCCTCGAACGTCTCGGAGAGGTTGTCGAGCCCGAACTCCTCGAACGCGTTGTTCGTCGTGTCGAGGGCCGGCTTCACGAAGAACAGGTAGATCGCGCCGAGGATGATCACGGTCGTCACGATCTTGATGATCGGATTGATGATGGTCCCCGCGCCGATCATCCGAACGGCAGCCTATCGGCCAGGTCCCTGCAGCGCTCCATCGGGCTGATGACTGTCCCGGCGCCGATCAAGTGAGGGCTTGTTCATTCCTCCCTGAGCAACGGAAGCGTAGGCAAATCACGGACTTTGCGGTGCAGTCCTCCTCGAAGACGGCACCCGTCCCTCAATATCCTCGCTGAAGGATGGCCAAGGACACCGAGAAGCTGATTCGGCAGCTCTCGTTGATCTCATTCTTGATGGCCAACCGGCGCCCAGTTTCGGCGCTGGAAATCAAGCGCGAGGTCGAGGGGTACAGCTCGATGAACGAGGACGCGTTCGCGCGCCGCTTTTACGCGGACCGCGCCGAGCTCGAGAGCCTCGGCATCTCGCTGCAGGTCGACAAGCCCGCCGAGGGGTTCTTCGAGGCCGAGCTCTACGCGCTGCCGCCGGAGAACTACTACCTGCCGGCGATCGAGTTCTCGGACGGCGAGCTGGCCGCGCTGCGCACGGCGCTCGGCCTGCTCGACGGCGAGTTCGCGTACGCCGAGCCGCTTCGCCTCGCGCTCCAGCAGGTGTCGTGGGGCCGGACGAGCCCGCTGAACGAGGGCGAGCCGGTGCCGATCGACGTCCGGCTCTCGACCGACGGCGGCGGCCGTGAGCTCTCACAGCGGCTCGCGAAGATCGAGACGGCGATCTCGCGCCGCAAGACGATCGAGTTCAGCTACTACACGATGCAGCGCGACGAGGTCTCCGACCGCAAGGTCAACCCCTACCACCTCGTCTTCCGCGACGGCCAGTTCTATTTGATCGGCTACTCGCACGAGCGCGACGCCGTGCGCGTCTTCCGGCTCTCGCGGATCACGGGCAAGGTCTCCTACGCGAGCAAGGCCGAGCACGACTTCAGCCCGCCCGAGGACTTCGACCGACGCGACTACGCCTCGCGGGCGGAATGGCAGATGGGCGAGCTCGAGGGCACGGCCCAGGTGTTCGTGCGCGAGCGGATCGCCTGGCTCGTCGAGCGCGACTTCGGCAAGTACGGGAGCCTCCGCAAGGTCACCAAGGCGGACGGAGTCAAGGGCCGGGGAATGGTCTACGAGACCGAGTACGCCTCGATCCGCCAGCTGATCTCGTGGGTGCTGAGCTGGCGGGAGAACGCGCAGCTGATCGCTCCCTCGAAGGCGGCGACCGAGGGCGCCAAGCGGCTCAAGCTGCTTCGCGAGCGCCACCGCGGGGAGTTCGACGTCGCGTCGACCGTCGCTCGCCCCGTGCTCGAGGCCGAGGGCAGGCCGACCCGGAGCAACGGCAGCCGCGGCCGCTCCGAGTCGGTGATCCGGCCCGAGCGCTTCGCACGGCTGGTCACGTTGGCCGGGCTCATGATCGGCGCCGCGCGCGAGGAGGACACGCTCCCGGTGGACCTTGCGACGAAGGAGCTCAACATCTCGCTCGACGAGCTGCGCGAGGACATCGACGTCCTGAATGTCGTCAACTTCGGCGGCGGCACCTACGTCCTCTACGCGGAGATCGTGGGCGACCAGATCGAGGTCGACCCCGACACCTACGGCGACAACTTCGCCCGCCCGGCCCGCCTGCTGCCGCTCGAGGCCAAGGCGCTGGTCGCCGCGATCGACCTGTTCGGCGATCACCTGCCGCAGGCGGGCCTCGCGACCGCGCGGGACAAGATCGTCGGCGCGCTCGGCCACGACCCGTCCCAGGAGGGACTCGAGATCGCGCCCGGCCGCGACGACTCGCACGTGGTCCGCACCGTGAACGAGGCGATCCACCTCCACCGGGTGCTGGAGCTCCATTACTACAAGGAGAACGAGGACGAGTTCGTGAAGCGCGAGGTCGAGCCCTACCAGCTCGTGAACGGCCCCGAGGGCTGGTACCTCGGCTGCTACGACGTCCGCCGCTCGGACACGCGGCACTTCCGGCTGGATCGGATGAAGGAGGCGCGGATGACCGACCACGAGTTCGAGCCTCGGGAGGGGATCGGCGAGCTGCTCGCCGAGCAGGAATGGCTCGCGCACGGCGAGGTCGCCAGCGCCGGCGTGGCCCGCGTCTGGGTCGCCCCCGAGCGGGCGCGGTGGCTGCGCGAGGAACGCACCGTCGTCGAGGAGCTGGCCGACGGCGCGGTGGTCGTCGAGGTTCCCTACGGCTCGACTGAATGGCTCGTGCGCGAGATCCTCAAGGGCGCCGGCGACCTCGTCGCGCTCGAGCCGGACGACGCCCGCGAGGCGGTTCTCGCTGCCGTCTCTTCCTGACGCCGACGCGGAGCTCCTCGTGGCGCCCAACCCTGGGCCGATGACGCTCGGTGGGACGAACACGTATGTCGTGGGCCGCAACCCTGCCTACGTGATCGACCCGGGGCCGGATGACGCCGGGCACCTGGATGCGGTGCGGGCGGAGGGAGAGGCGCGCGGTGGCATTCAGGGCGTGGTGCTCACCCACTCGCACGCGGATCACTCGGCCGCTGTCGAGCGCCTTGGACTCACTCTCCTGTGGGGGGATGTCGGTGCGGGGGACGAGAGCTCGGTGATCCTTGGAGACGCGCCGCTGCATGTCACGGCTGGACGAGGGACCGGTTCGGCGCAGGTGGGGCCGCTCGAGGTCATTCCGACGCCCGGGCACGCGCGCGACCACGTGGTGTTCGTTTGGGAGGGCGTTTGTTTCTGCGGCGACCTGATCCTCGGGCAGGGCTCGACGATCGTGCCGTCGGCAGCGTTCGGCGGGTCGCTCGCCGACTATCTCGCGTCGCTGCGGCGGGTTCGGCGGCTCGACGCCGGGCTGTTCGCGCCGGGCCACGGCCCGCTGATCGAGGATCCGAAGGCGAAGATCGACGAGTACCTCGGGCACCGGGCGGAGCGTGAGGCGCGGCTCGTCGAGGCGCTCGACGCCGGCGAGCGCTCGCGCGCGAGACTTCTCGACAGCGTGTGGGACGACGTGCCTGAGATCC
Organism: uncultured bacterium; assembly: GCA_963753385.1. Classification (GTDB taxonomy): domain Bacteria; phylum Actinomycetota; class Thermoleophilia; order Solirubrobacterales; family 70-9; genus JALZKA01. The sequence goes on along the minus strand of CAVWCC010000007.1, from coordinate 400,021 downwards.
TGCGACCCGCGGCGGCGGTCGCGATGGAGGCCCACCTCGAGAAGCTCGAGGCGGAGGGGCGCCTCGACCCGGCGGAGCTGGGGCAGTGAGCGGGATCGCGCGCAAGGCCGGCATCTTCGGGGCGGCTACAGGCGCGGTGGCGGCGGGTGCTGCCGCCGGCCTCTGGTGGCAGCTCTTCAAGCGCTCGCTGCCCGCCGCCGAGGGGACGATCACCGTCTCGGGGCCAGGCGAGCGGATCGAGATCCGGCGAGACCGCTGGGGGGTGCCGCACGTGCACGCCCGCGAAGAGCAGGATCTCTGGTTCGGGCAGGGGTTCTGCCACGGGCAGGACCGGCTCTGGCAGCTCGACCTCTACCGGCGCGTGGCGCGCGGGAGGCTCGCGGAAATCGCCGGGCCGGACGCGCTGGCGTCGGACCGGTTCCTCCTGACCCTCGGCATGGCGCGCATCGCGGAGGCCGAGGCCGCCGCCCTGGAACCGGACCTGCGAAACGCGCTTCGCGCCTTCAGCGCCGGGATCAACACCGCCGCCGAGGTTTCGGGAGCCATGCCGGCCGAGCTACAGATCCTCCGCGCCGAGTTCGAGCCTTGGTCACCGGCGGACTGCCTCGCGGCGCACAAGCTTCTGTCGTTCGGGCTCTCGACCAACTGGGAGCGCGAGTTGCTGCGAGCCGAGATGGCCCGCGAGCTCGGCCCCGAGCTGGCCGCCCGCCTCGACCCCACCTATCCCGAGGGCCACCCGGTGGTCCTGACGCCGGGCGTGCCGGCGCACGCGGGCGAGTCCGTGCTCGCCCGCGCGGCGGAGGTCAGGCGGTTCCTCGGGCTCGCGCCCCAGGCCACGGGCTCGAACAACTGGGCGGTATCCCCGTCGCGGTCCGCGACCGGCGGAGCCCTGGTCGCGGGCGATCCGCACCTGCCTCCCTCGATGCCCGGGATCACCTACCAGATGGGCCTCTACGGAGGCGGGCGTTTCGGCCGTGGCGGATCGCTTCCCGGCATGCCGGGGCTGGTCTTCGGGCAGAACAACGACGTCGCGTGGACGTTCACGAACGTCATGGCCGATGTCATGGACCTCTTCGTCGAGCGCATCGAGGGCGAGCGCTACCTGTTCGAGGACGAGTGGCGCGACCTCGAGGTGCTCGAGCACGAGATTCCGGTCCGCGGCGCCGAGCCCGAGCGGCTCGTCGTCCGCTCCACGCACCACGGGCCGCTGGTGAACGAGGCGCTTCGCGCCGACGAGAGCGAGCCGCTGGCCCTGAGCTGGATGCCTGCCTCGTTCCCGGCGATCACTCGGGCCAACACCGGGGTCCTGCGGGTGACGAGCGGCGCCGAGCTGCTCAACCTGCTCGCGGATCACCACACGCCGGTCTCGAACCTGGTCTGGGCGGATTCCTCCGGGTCGATCGGCTACAAGACGGTCGGCCGGATCCCGGTTCGCCGCGGCGGCTCACCCGACCTGCCGCGGTGTGGCTGGAGCGGCGAGGACGAGTGGGACGGATGGGTTCCCTACGAGGAGCTGCCCGAGCTCACCGACCCGGACACCGGCTTCGTCGTCACCGCAAACAACCGGATCGAGCCCGACGACTACCCGCACCACCTAACGAGCGATTACCTCGACGGATACCGCGCCGCGCGGATCGAGGAGCTGATCGAGGCCGCCGACGACCACGACCTCGACGGCTTCGCCCGGATGCAGACCGACCTGCTGTCGCTGCCGGGGCTCGAGACCGCCCACCGCCTCGCCCGGCTGCGACCACGAGACCAGCCCGAGACCCGGGCGATCGAGCGCCTCCGGAGCTGGGACGGGCGCATGGAGCCTGGATCGGTGGCCGCCACGATCTACCAGGCCTTCACGCTGCGCTTCGCACGCGAGGTCGCCCGGGCGGCGATCGGCGACCGTGATCTGGCCGAGCGTTGGCTCGACCGCGCGGACAACGGCTTCCTCGCACATGTGACCTCGCCGTGGCGCTGGCAGTCCCACCTGCTCGCCCTCTGGGACGAGGGCGACGAGGAGCTGGTCGGCCGGCCCTGGGACGAGCTTGCGCTCGATGCTCTGGGCGCGGCGCTCGATGAGCTCTCGAGCCGATTCGGCGCGGACCCGGAGGCCTGGCGCTGGGGCGAGGTGCACGAGCTTCACTTCCCGCACGCGCTGGGGTCCGCGAACCCCGTGTTCGCGCGGATCTTCAGCCGCTCGGTCGAGGTCGGCGGCGGCCAGGAGACCGTCGCCCAGGTCGGCTGGGATCCCAACGATCCATTCGAGGCGATCTGGGCGCCATGCTGGCGAATGGTCGCCGACCCGGCCGACCCCGACCGCTCCCGCTGGCAGCAGTTCACCGGGAACTCCGGCCACCCCGGCAGCCCCAACTACGACGACCTCCAGCCCCGCTGGCGTGACGGCCTGACCCAGCCGATGGCCGGCGAGGCGCCCTGGCGCGTGCTGACGCTCGAGCCGCGACTACCGTGAGGCGGAGCGAAGCGGAGCCGAGCCCCGCCGTCGTTGAGGCGGCTTGAATGAGCCGCCGCGCTCAGATCGCCCTGAGCCCCGAGGAGCAGCTCGAGCTGCTCTCCGACGCCCGCGTCGTCGTGGTCTCCACGAACGGGAAGCGCGGCTGGCCGCACTCGATGCCGATGTGGTTCACCCTGCGCGACCCCGAGGGCGAGCCGCTTCCCGACGGTCCCCCGAAGGAGCTCTGGTGCTGGACCTACGCCAAGTCGCAGAAGGCCAAGAACCTCGAACGCGACCCGCGGGCGACCCTCCTGATCGAGACCGGCGGCGAGTACCTCGAGCTGCGCGGCGTGCAGATCGAGGCGGAAGCCGAGCTCGTCCGCGACCCCGAGCGGGTGCTCGAGTTCGGCAAGGAGCTGACGATCGCCTACAGCGAGGGCATCGACTCGATCGAGGGCGATGCTGCCGCCGCGCTCCAGGCGCAGTCATCGAAGCGGGTGGCGATCCGGTTCGAGGCGAAGCGGGTCGCGAGCTGGGACCACCGCAAGCTCGGCGGGACGTACTAGATCATCTAGCCTCCCGCCTCGAATGGAGCCGCTCAAGGGCCTGATCCTCTCGGGTGGCGCGGGAACGCGCCTGCGCCCGATCACGCACACGTCGGCGAAGCAGCTCGTGCCGGTCGCCAACAAGCCGGTGCTGTTCTACGGGATCGAGGCGCTGGTGGCCGCCGGCATCACGGACATCGTGATCGTGATCGCGCCCGAGACCGGCGACGAGATCCGCGCTGCGGCCGGTGACGGCACCGAGTTCGGCGCGCGGATCAGCTACGTCGAGCAGGAGGCGCCATTGGGCCTGGCGCACGCCGTTCTCACCGCCGAGGCGGCGCTGGGCGGTGGCTCCTTCGCCATGTACCTGGGCGACAACCTGTTGCGCGACGGGATCACGACGCTGGTCGACAGCTTCCAGCACTCCGAGCACGACGCGCTCCTCATGCTCACCCGCGTGCCGGATCCCTGGAACTACGGCGTCGCCGAGCTCGACGGCGAGCGGATCGTCCGGCTGGTCGAGAAGCCCAAGGACCCGCCCTCGGACATGGCGCTCGTGGGCGTCTACCTGTTCGGGCCCAAGATCTTCGAGGCGGCCCGCGCGATCGAGCCCTCCGGCCGGGGCGAGCTCGAGATCACGGACGCGATCCAGGAGCTGATCGACAACGGCTCCCGGGTCGAGTCGCGGACGGTCAGCGGCTGGTGGAAGGACACCGGGCAGCTCGCCGACATGCTCGAGGCGAACCGGCTGGTCCTGGAGGACCTCGAGGGTGGGATCGAGGGCGAGCTCGTCGAATCGCGTGTCGAGGGCCGCGTCGTCGGTCGGTCCCGGGCGCCAAGGTCGAGCGCAGCCAGCTTCGCGGGCCCGCGATCATCGGCGCAGGCGCGACGATCCGCGACGCCTACATCGGGCCCTACACCTCGGTCGGCGAGGGCGTGACGATCGAGCGCTGCGAGGTCGAGCACTCGATCCTGCTCGCGGACTGCACGGTCTGCGACCTCGAGGCGCGCCTGGAGGCGAGCCTGCTCGGCCGCGGCGTGAAGCTGACGCGCGACTCCAGCGTGCCCCGGACCCTGAGCATGATCGTCGGCGACCGCTCGGAGATCACGCTGCCGTGAAGACGCTCGTCACAGGCGCCGCCGGGATGCTCGGCCAGGACCTCGTCGATGCCTGCGTCGCCCGCGAGCACGAGGTGTTCGCGCTCGGCCGGGCCGAGCTCGACGTCACCGATGCCGAGATGTGCGAGGAGGTGCTGGCCGACGTCCGCCCGGACGCCGTCGTCAACTGCGCCGCCTGGACCGACGTCGACGGCGCCGAGGCGGACGAGGCGGGCGCGATGCGCGTGAACGACACCGGCGCCGCGCTCCTCGCCGGCGCCGGCCGCCAACCACGGCGCGAAGATCGTGCACGTCTCCACCGACTACGTCTTCGACGGCACCCAGCGCCGGCCCTATCTCGAGTCCGACCTGACCGAACCCGATCTCCGCCTACGGCCGCTCGAAGCAGGCGGGCGAGACGTCGCGTGGCGGTCTCGAACCCGCGGCACCTCATCGTCCGCTCGGCCTGGCTCTACGGCGACCCGCGGCGGCAACTTCATCGAGACGATGCTGCGCCTCGCCGGCGAGCAGCCCGAGGTCGTCGTGGTCTCCGACCAGATCGGCTCCCCCACCTACACCCGGCACCTCGCGCCCGCCCTTGCGGAGCTGGCCGAGGGCGAGGAGTTCGGGATCCACCACGTCGCGGCCTCGGGGAGGTGCTCGTGGTTCGAGTTCGCGCAGGAGATCTTCGACCAGGCAGGGGTCGAGTGCCGCGTGATGGCGACGACGACGGAGATGCTCGGCCGCCCCGCGCCGAGGCCTCCCGTACTCGGTGCTCGGCTCGGAACGACCGGATGCCCCGGCGCTGCCCGAGTGGCGCGCGGGCCTGCGCGAGTACCTGCGCGAGCGCGAGGCGGGTGCCGCCGCATGAGCCGGGTGCTCGTCACGGGCGGCGCCGGCTTCATCGGCTCGGGCTACGTCCGCCACCGGCTCGCATCGCACCCCGGCGACGAGGTGCGCGTGCTCGACAAGCTCACCTACGCGGGCCGGCGCGAGAACCTCGAGGGGGTCGAGGGCTGCGAGCTCGTCGTCGGCGACATCGCCGACGCCGACGCGGTTGCCGCCGCGATCGAGGGCTGCGACGCGCTCGTCAACTTCGCGGCCGAGTCGCACGTCGACCGCTCGATCGAGGCGCCGGGCGAGTTCATCCAGACGGACGTGTACGGCACCTACGTCCTCCTCGAGGCTGCCCGCCACGCCGGCATCCGCTACCTCCAGATCTCGACCGACGAGGTCTACGGCTCGATCGCCGACGGGTCGTTCACGGAGTCCTCGCCGCTCGATCCCTCCTCGCCCTACTCGGCGTCCAAGGCCGGTGGCGACCTCCTTGTCGGCGCCTACGCAGCGCACGTATGAGACCGAGGCATTGATCGCCCGCGGGCTCGAACAACTACGGCCCCCGCCAGCACCCGGAGAAGCTGATCCCGCTGTGCATCCTCAACGCCCTGGCGGGCGACCCGCTGCCCGTCTACGGCGACGGGCTCCAGGTCCGAAACTGGCTGTGGGTCGACGACTTCGCCGCCGCGATCGATGTCGTCCTCGAGCGCGGCGAGCCGGGCGAGACCTACAACGTCGGCGGCCCGGACGAGCGCCCCAATATCGAGATCGTGCGCGCCATCCTGGACCTGACCGGGCGCGACGAGTCGCTGATCGAGCACGTCACCGACCGGCTCGGCCACGACCGGCGGTACTCGCTGGGCTCGGACAAGACCGAGGCGCTCGGCTGGAAGGCCGACGTGGGCATCGACGAGGGCATCCGGCGGGTGGTGGACTGGTACCGCGCAAACGAGGATTGGTGGGCGCCGGTCCGCTCGGGCGAGTACCGCGAGTACTACGAGAAGCAGTACGGGCGAAGCCTTGGCTGAGCGGATCGAGACCGAGATCCCCGACCTCGTCCTGCTCGAGGCGACCGCGCACGGCGACGAGCGCGGCTTCCTTGTCGAGACCTTCCGCGAGGACGCCTGGCTCGAGCACGGCGTCGACGTCACCTTCGTCCAGGAGAACCAGTCCCGCTCCACCGGCGGGATCCTGCGCGGCCTGCACTTCCAGCTGCGACCGGGGCAGGCGAAGCTCGTGCGCTGCGCGCGCGGCGCGATCTGGGACGTCGCTGTCGACCTGCGCCGCGAATCCCCGACCTACAGGCGCTGGGAGGGCGTCCTTCTCGAGCGACGAGAACCAGCGCCAGCTGTTCGTCCCGGTCGGCTTCGCGCACGGCTTCTGCGTGATGTCCGAGGAGGCCGACGTCGCCTACAAGCTCTCGAGCTACTACGACGCCGAGACCGAGGCCGGGATCCGCTGGGATGACCCGGACATCGGCGTCGAGTGGCCGATCCAGCACCCGCAGCTCTCCGACCGCGACAAGCTGGCACCGACGCTGGCCGAGATCGCGGACGAGCTGCCGTTCTGACGACGATCGTCCCGCGCGGGGGTGTATAGCGCGCAGCGCGGGACGATCGTCGACCTGACGGAGGCGTAGACTCGATCGGTTGGCCACTGACGCGAAACAGAGTGTGGAATCCAGTCCGCTGGAGCCCTTCAGCGCGCCCGTGCGGCGCTGGTTCGAGGCGTCGTTCGAGGCGCCGACGCCCGCCCAGGACGGGGGCTGGCCGGCGATCGCCTCGGGCGCGAACACGCTGATCTGCGCGCCCACCGGCTCGGGCAAGACGCTGACGGCGTTCCTCTGGGGGATCGACAAGCTCTCGCGTGAGGAAGAGCAGCTCGGGCAGGGCGTGAAGCTCGTCTACGTCTCGCCGCTGAAGGCCCTCTCCTACGACGTCGAGCGCAACCTGCGCGCGCCGCTGAAGGGGATCGGCGCTCCGATCTCGGTCGGCCTTCGCACCGGCGATACGCCCCAGAACGACCGGCAGGCGATGCTGCGCAAGCCGCCCGACATCCTGATCACGACGCCCGAGTCGCTGTACCTGATGATGACCTCGCAGGCGCGGAACATCCTCGCCGGGGCCGAGGCGGTGATCGTCGACGAGATCCATGCCGTCGCCCAGACGAAGCGCGGCGCGCACCTGGCGCTGACGCTCGAGCGGCTCGAGCACCTGGTCCAGACCCACGAGGACGGCCGCGGCCCCGACGCCACCGTGCAGCGGATCGGCCTCTCGGCCACGCAGCGCCCGCTGGAGCGGGTCGCGTCGTTCCTGGTCGGCCCGAAGCGCGACTGCGAGATCGTCGACGCCGGCACCCGCAAGGAGCTCGACCTCGAGATCGTCGTGCCCGGTGGAAGACATGACCCAGCCGGCGCGGCTCCACCGAGAAGCGAGGACCGCGGACGGCGGACTTCGATCCGGCGCCGACCCAGAACTCGATCTGGCCCGCGATCTACCCGAAGCTGCTCGAGCTGGTCCAGCAGCACACCTCGACGATCATCTTCGTCAACGCGAGGCGTGCCGCCGAACGGCTCGCCAAGCGCCTGAACGAGCTCGCGAACGAGATCCCCGAGCAGGAGCTGCCCGCGACCGAGCACGCCGGCAACGCCGTCCGGGCACCGGGCGAGGAGGGCTACGTGGAGGTCGCTCGCGCCCACCACGGCTCGCTGGCCCACGAGGAGCGGCTGGTGATCGAGGAGATGCTGAAGGGCGGTGAGCTGCCCTGCCTGGTCGCCACCTCCTCGCTCGAGCTGGGGATCGACATGGGCGCGGTGGACCTCGTGATCCAGGTCGAGTCGCCGAAGTCGGTCACCCGCGGCATTCAGCGCGTCGGCCGTGCGGGCCACACGCTCGGCGAAGTCTCGAAGGGCCGCGTCTTCCCGAAGTTCCGCGCCGACCTGCTCGAGTGCGCGGTGGTCGCGCGACGCATGCGGGAGGGGCTGATCGAGGAGACGGTGATCCCCCGCAACCCGCTCGACGTGCTGGCCCAGCACATCGTCTCGATGGTCGCGGACCTGGATTGGGAGCTCGCCGAGATCGAGCGGGTCGTCACCGGCGCCCAGCCGTTCGCCGAGCTCGGCCGCGAGCAGCTCGAGAACGTCCTCGACATGCTCGACGGGCGCTACCCGTCCGAGAAGTTCGCCGAGCTGCGCCCGCGCGTCGCCTGGGACCGCACGGCGGGGACCGTGCGCGGCCGCAAGGGCGCCCGCCAGCTCGCGGTGACCAACGCCGGCACCATCCCCGACCGCGGGCTATACGGCGTCCACCTCCCCGACGGCCGCCGGGTCGGCGAGCTCGACGAGGAGATGGTCTACGAGGCCCGCGCCGGCCAGACCTTCCTGCTCGGCGCGACCACCTGGCGGATCGAGGACATCACCCGCGACCGCGTGATCGTGACCCCGGCCCCCGGGGTTCCGGGCGCGGTGCCGTTCTGGCGCGGCGACGGGATCGGCCGCCCGGCCGAGCTCGGGCGGGCGATCGGCGAGTTCGCGCGCGAGGCCGTCGCCTCCGACGCGAAGACGCTCGCGAAGGACTACGACCTCGACCGGCTCGCCGCCGAGAACCTGCTCGCCTACCTGCGCGAGCAGCAGGCCGCGACCCGAGTGGTGCCCTCGGACGAGTCGATCGTGGTCGAGAAGTTCCGCGACGAGATCGGCGACTGGCGCCTCTGCGTGCTCTCGCCGTTCGGCGGCCGCGTCCACGCCGCCTGGGGCCTCGCGCTGGCGGCCAAGATCCGCTCGCAGCTCGACCTCGAGGCCGACGCGATCTGGTCCGACGACGGGATCGTCATCCACCTGCCCGACGCCGACGAGGCGCCGTCGGCCGACCTCGTGCTGCTCGAGGCCGACGAGGTCGAGGACCTGGTGGTGGCGGAGCTCTCGGGCTCCGCCCTGTTCGGCGCGCGCTTCCGCGAGAACGCGGCGCGCTCGCTGCTCCTGCCCCGCGCCTACCCCGGCAAGCGCACGCCGCTCTGGCAGCAGCGGCTGAAGTCGCAGTCGCTGCTCGAGGTCGCCAAGGACTTCCCCCGTTTCCCGGTGATCCTCGAGACCTACCGGGAGTGCCTGCGCGACGTCCTCGACCTCCCGGCGCTCGAGTCGCTTCTGGCCGACCTCTCGTCGCGGCGGATCTCGCTGGTCGAGGTCGAGACGCAGTCGGCGTCGCCGTTCGCCTCCTCGCTCCTCTTCGACTACGTCGCCACCTACATGTACGAGGGGGACACGCCGAACGCCGAGCGGCGGGCGGCCGCCCTGGCGCTCGACCGCGACCTGCTGCGCGAGCTGCTCGGCCAGGAGGAGCTGCGGGAGCTGATCGACCCCGACGCGCTCGACGATGTCGAGAACTCGCTCCAGCATCTGATGGAGGAGGGCCAGGCGAAGGACCGGGACGCGCTCCAGCAGATCCTGCGCCGCCTCGGGGACCTGACCTCCGAGGAGTGCGAGGCGCGGACCGTCGCCGGGTACTCCGCCGCGTCGATGCTCGAGAAGCTCGAGCGCGAGCGCAAGGTGGCGCTGGTCCGGATCGCGGGCGAGGAGCGCTGGATCGCAGCCGAGGACGCCGGCCTCTACCGCGACGCGCTCGGGGTTCCCCCACCGCCCGGGCTGCCGGACTCCTTCGGCGACGAGGTCGAGGACGCGATGCTCGCGCTCGTCCGGCGCTACGCCCGCACCCACGGGCCGTTCCCCACCGCGCGGCTCGCCGGCCGCTACGGGGTCGACCCGATGCCGGCCCTGCGCGAGCTCGAGCGAGGGGGCGACCTCGTCCGCGGCGAGCTCCTGCCCGGCGGCACCGAGCGGGAGTGGTGCGACGCCGACGTGCTGCGCCGGGTCCGCCGCGCGTCGCTCGCGCACCTGCGCCAGGAGGCCGAGGCCGTCGACCAGACGGAGCTCGCCCGGTTCCTGCCCAGCTGGCAGAACGTGGACGCGCACCGCCCGGCGGGCGCCGGCCCCGACCGGCTGCGCGAGGCGCTGGTCCCGCTTCAGGGAGTGGCGCTGACCCCGGAGGTGTGGGAGCGCGACGTCCTGCCGAGGAGGCTCGGCGCCTACAGCCCGGCCTGGCTCGACCAGCTCACGACCGGCGGCGAGGTCGTGTGGATCGGCGCCGGCGCGGTCGCCCGCTCGGGCCGGGTCGCGCTCTACTTCCGCGAGGACGTCCGCGTCGCCGGGCCGCCGCCTCAGAACGCAAAGCTCGACCGCCCCGAGGGCGAGATCCACGACCTGGTGCGCGAGCGGCTCGAGGCGGCACCGTGCTTCTGGATCGACCTGGTCGCCGAGCTCGACGCCTCGCCCGAGGAGCTCCACGAGGCGCTCTGGGACCTGGCCTGGGGCGGCGAGGCGACCAACGACGCGTTCGCGCCGCTTCGCGCCCGCAGGCTCTCGGCGGTCCAGCGCAAGTCACGCTCGGAGCGCCGCTTCGCCTCGCGCCGCTCGGCGGCCGGCGGCACCGTGCAGGGCCGCTGGTCGCTGACCTCGTCGCTCTTCCGCGAGGCGCCCGCGGCCGGTCCGAAGATGCGAGCCCAGGCCGAGCTGATGCTCGAGCGCTACGGGATCGTCACCCGCGAGACGGTGCTGGCGGAGGGCGTGCCCGGCGGCTTCGCGGCGCTCTACGGGGAGCTCGCGAACCTCGAGATGCTCGGCACGGCCCGGCGCGGGTACTTCGTCGAGGGCCTGGGCGGCGCCCAGTTCGCCCTGCCCGGTGCGGTCGAGCGCCTGCGGAGCCTCCCACGGCCCGAGGGCGAGCTGCAGATCCTCGCCGCCACCGACCCGGCGAACCCGTACGGCGCGTCGCTCTCGTGGCCGAAGCGCGAGGAGGGGCGGCGGCCGGCCCGCACCGCCGGCGCCTACGTGCTGCTCCGGGACGGAGCGCCGATCCTCTACGTCGAGCGCGGCGGACGGGGCATCGTGAGGCTCGCCGCCTTGAAGGGCGAGGAGCTGGTCGTCGCGGTCGCCCACCTCGTCGACGCGGCTCGTAATGGCGTGATCCCGAAGCTCTCGATCGAGCGGGTCGACGGCGAGCCCGCGATCGGGTCGGGGTTCGAGGAGGCGCTGATCGAAGCCGGCTTCAACCGCCAGCCCCGCCGGCTCGTCGCTTCGGCGTAGGGCTCCTGTGCCCGAGGGCGACACGATCCACCGGATCGCGCGCCGCATGCAGACGGCGCTGGGGGGCAAGGAGATCTCCCTGGCGGACGCACCGAACCCGCGCTCGCCGATCTACGGCCGCGCCGGGCAGCTGCAAGGACGCGTGCTGGAGCGCGTGGAGGCCCGGGGCAAGCACCTCCTCGCGCACTTCTCCGAAGGGCTGGCCGTCCACAGCCACCTCGGGATGAACGGTCGCTGGCGGATCGCCGCCGACGGTCGGCGGCCTTTCGGGAAGCCGTGGCTCCTGCTCTCGTCGGGGCACGGAGTGGCGACGCAGACCGGTGGGCAGATCCTTCGCGTCGTGCCGGAGTCGAAGTTGCGGAACGACCCGTCCCTGGCGCGGCTCGGGCCGGACCCGCTTGCGCGGGACTTCGACCTGGCGGCGACCGCACGCCGAGTGCGCTCGGGGGGCGCCGGTCTCGCGATCGGCGAGGCGGTCCTCGACCAGTCGCTGGTCGCCGGGGTCGGAAACGCGATCCGCAACGGGGCACTCTGGCGGGCCAAGGTGAGCCCCTGGCGACGCGTGGAGGAGCTCGAGCTGGAGGAGCTCGAGCGGGTCCTCCACGAGTGCCGGCGGATCATGGAGGTCGCGGTCGAGAAGGGCCGTCGCCCGGAGTCGATCTACCGTGCCGAGCGCCGCGGGTGCCCGCGATGTGGGCGCCCGGTCTCGGTTCGCGGACAGGGCGATGCGAACAGGACCGCGTACTGGTGTTCGCACTGTCAGCCTTGACGAGCGCGATTCGTTGGATAATCCCCTGAGGAGAGACTGACCGTGGCCTCGAACGACACCATCGAGCTGCTCGGGCGCGTGCCCCTGTTCGCCGAGCTCTCGGGGCAGGAGCTGGCCCAGGTCGTGATGGTCGCGATCCCCAGGGCGTTCCCCAAGGGCGTGCGGGTCTTTCACGAGGGCGACGACTCCGATGCCTGCTACGTCGTGCGCTCGGGCGACCTCCGGGTGACGCGCGAGCACTCGGACGGCCGCGCGATCGCGCTGGCGACCCTCGGCCCGGGCGACTTCTTCGGCGAGCTGGCGATGCTCGACGGAGGCCTACGGTCGGCCAGCGTCGAGACCCTGTCCGACGCCGAGCTCCTCGCCCTTCCCGCCCGGGACATGCGCCGCGTGATCGCGTCCCACGGCGAGATCGCGGCGAAGCTCATCGTCGCGCTGACAAGACGGCTCCGCGAGACGAACGAGCGCGTCGCGCGTCAGTCGTTCCAGACGGTTCCGAGCCGCGTCGCCGGCGTGCTCGCGCAGCTCATCGCGGAGGAGGCGATCCCCGAGGACCGCGACGGGATCACGGTTCGGATGACGCAGTCCGATCTCGCGCAACTGGCCGGAACCTCCCGCGAGAGCGTGTCGCGCTTCCTCGCCACGCTGGAGCGAGCCGGCGTCGTGATGGTCGGGCGAGGCCGGGTGACGATCGTCGAGCCGCGTCGCCTGCGCTCGTACATCTTTTAGTGACCGAGCCGTTCGAGGCGGCCCGCGCGGCGATGGTCGATCGCCAGCTGCGAGCAGGCGGCATCCGCGACGAGCGGGTGCTGGAGGCGATGGGCACCGTGCCGCGCGAAGCGTTCGTGCCCGAGCGGCGGCGGAAGCGCGCCTACGAGGACGGCGCACTACCAATCGGCCACGGTCAGACCGTTTCGCAGCCGTGGATCGTCGCCGCGATCTGCGAGGCGCTCGAGCTGAGCGGCGACGAAGACGTGCTCGAGATCGGGACGGGCTCGGGCTACTCGGCGGCGGTCCTCGCGATGCTCGCCCGCCGCGTCGTCTCGATCGAGATCGTCGAGGAGCTGGCGGTGCGGGCGCACGCGACCCTGGCCGAGCTCGGCTTCTCGAACGTCGAGGTGCTGGTCGGAGACGGCAGCGGCGAGGTCGCCGATCCCAGGTCGTACGACGCGATCGCGGTCCATGCCGCCGCGCCAGCCCTGCCCGGCCCGCTCGCTCGCGCGCTCCGGCCCGGGGGACGGCTGGTGATCCCGATCGCCGAGGGGCACGCGGACCTGCTCGTCGCCTTCCGTCGCACCGACGACGGACGCGGCGACGAGCCTCATCTGAAGCGGCGCGGGATCGCGCCCTGCCGCTTCGTTCCCCTCGTCGGCGAGGGCGGTTTCCCCAGGAAATAGCGGGGGCGGTAGGCTCCCGGCCGGTGACCGGCCTCCTCGTCCTCAACTTCTTCTCGCCGGCGTTCATCGACCAGCTCAAGCGTGGTCGCAAGACGGCCACGATCCGCCTCGGCGACAAGGCCCGCAAGTACCACGCCGGCCAGGTGGTCTGGATCACCGTCGGCTACCAGCACTCGCCGCGGGAGAAGATCTTCGCCGCCGTGATCGACGACGTCGAGGTGAAGCGGATCAAGGAGCTCTCGCCGCGCGACATCGAGCACGACAACCCGGAGTTCCGCCGGGTCGAGGAGACGATCGCCTTCCTCCAGCAGATCTACCGCCGCGAGGTCACGCTCGAGGACACCTGCACGATCGTCCGCTTCTCGCAGATCATCGAGCCCGCCCAGGCTCAGCTGGGCAACGGCGGGACGCCCACTCCCCACCGCAACTAGCCACGGCGTGGGGGAGTACCGCTTCCTGACGACCTGGCTGCTCGAGTGCGAGCGGCAGCCGGTCTGGGACGCGATCTACGAATCAGAGCGCTGGCCCGAGTGGTGGCGCGGCGTCAAGGTCGCGGACCGGCTGACGCCCGGCGACGAGCAGGGCCTCGGCCAGATCGGCCGCTACGTCTGGCGCAGCGCGATCCCCTACCCGGTCGAGTTCGAGATCGTCACGACCCGGGTCGAGGAGCCCCACCTGCTCGAGGGCCACGCGAGCGGCGGCCTCGAGGGCGTCGGGCTCTGGCGTCTCTTCGAGCAGGAAGGCGTCACCGCGGTCATCTACGAGTGGAACGTCCACACCACGAAGCGCTGGATGAACGCGATCGGCCCGATCGCCCGCCCGGTCTTCGAGTGGAACCACGACTGGGTCATGCGAAACGGCGGCGAGGGCCTGGCGAAGCTGCTCGGCTGCCGGCTCCTCGCCAGCGATTGACGATCGACCCGAAGGCTTGGGCCGCGAGGGGCTGCTAATCGCTTGATCTGGCAGCGGTCCGACGAACTCGATGCCATAGTCGCTGGCGGCCTGCTTGATCTGTTGTCCTTCGATCGATTCCAGGGGCGGCAGACCGCCCGGTCGCGACGCGAGGTGATTGCACGGTAGAACTCGCCGTGGCGCGGCGTCGTCAGGATGAGGTAACGCGCCGTTTCCGACTCGACTCGGAAGCCGTGAACCGTTCCGCCGGGCAGGTGTGCGAACGAACCGGCCGCTGCGCGGACGCCTGGCTGACCATCGATGAAGAGCGTCAGTTCGCCCTCCAAGACGTAGAAAGACTCCATGTCGTCGGGGTGCCGATGCAGCGGGACGCTCTCGCCGCGACTGGCCTGTTCGTCGACGAGGCAGAACGCTCCGCCCGTTGCCTCTCCTGTGGCAAGAAAGTAGGTGGAGGTTTCGCCCATCCACCGCAGCTCGGCCCCTCCGGGTTCGAAAACATATGCGCCGGTGCCATCACTCATGGCGGCCTCCCCCTTGTCGACAGCTCGTTTTCGAACACTACGGCTTCCCCTCATGAACTAGCCTCGTACGCCGTGGCCGACGTGCACCGCATCACCCGTCTGGGGGTAGTGAACGCCTATTTGGTGGCCGAGGAGGATGGCCTGACGCTCATCGACTGCATGCTCGGTGGATCCGCCGGCAAGATCATCGCGGCCGCCGAGTCCGCGGGCGCACCAATCGTCCGCATCGCGCTGACCCACTCGCACGCTGACCACGTCGGCTCGCTCGACGCGCTCAAGGAACGGCTGCCGGATGCGGAAGTGATCATCTCGACGCGCGAGGCCCGGCTGCTCGCCAAGGACATGAGCCTCGACCCCGACGAACCGGTCGACAAGCTCCGTGGCGGCTACCCGGGGGCGAACACCAAGCCCGACCGCATGGTCGAGCCGGGCGAGCGCGTCGGCTCGCTCGAGGTGATCGCGTCCCCGGGGCACACGCCCGGCCACGTCGCGTTCCTCGACTCCCGCGACTCCACCCTCTACTGCGGCGATGTCTTCTCGACGATCGGCGGCGTGGCGACGTCGGCGAAGGTGAACCCGCTGTTTCCGCTCGCTCTCTTCACCTGGCACCGTCCGACCGAGGTCGAGAGCGCGCGGGCGCTTCGAGCCCTCGAGCCGGCCCGACTCGCGCCCGGCCATGGCAAGGTGCTCGAGGACCCGGTCGCTGCGATGGATCGCGCCGTCGCCCGCGCCGCCTGACGCTACCGCTGCGGCCGGTACGTGAGAAGGGCAACCCCGGACGGGAACGCGGTCGAGTCGACGAGTTCGAGGTCCATTCGCTCGGCGCCGTCCTCGAAGAAGCTGCTCCCCTTCCCGATCACGACCGGATGGACCCAGAGTCGAAACTCGTCGATCAGGTCGTGTCGCATCAGGGCCTTCGTGAGGTCGCCTGAGCCGTAGACGATCAGGCCCTTTCCGGGCTGCTCCTTGAGCCTGGCCACGGCCTCCGGGACATCCCCTTCGATCAGCTGGCTGTTCTGCCACTCGGGGTTCTCGAGCGTGGTCGACGCGACGTACTTCGCGATGCCGTTCATCAGGTCCGGGAACTCTCCTGATCGTGACGGCCAAACCGCGGCGAAGAACTCGTACGACTTGCGGCCGAGGATCAGGCCATCGCTGTGATCGAGAAGGTCGACGTTGCGCTTGACGAAGTCCTCGTCGTCGCCCGGAATCGACCAATCCCGGACGTGATCCACCCTCCCGTCCAGTGTCACGTTGTTCGAAACGATCAGCTTCCTCATCTCCGACTCCTTCGGTTTCGGTGTGTGCCAGTTGAGACACCGACGGGGGCGATAGCGGAACGGTCGGTCCGTTCCGGCGCAAACTGGTGTCCTTAGGGGTATGACCGAGACCGAGGCCACGCTCGCACGGGCGCGCGCGGGGGACGAGGGCGCGTTTCGCGAGCTCACCGAGCCGTACCGGCGGGAGCTCCAGCTCCACTGCTACCGCATCTTCGGCTCGATGCAGGACGCCGAGGACCTCGTCCAGGAGACGCTGCTGGCCGCCTGGCGCGGCCTCGAGACGTTCGAGGGCCGGGCCTCCGTGCGCTCCTGGCTCTACCGGATCGCGACCAACCGCTGCCTGAACGCGCTGCGGGCCCGGTCGCGCCGTCCCAGGGAGGTGCAGACCATGAGTGACGCGCTGGAGCCGACGCGGCTGATCGAGCCGGTCTGGCTCGAGCCCTACCCCGACGTCCTGCTCGAGGGAATCCCGGACCGCTCTCCGGGGCCGGCGGCCCGCTACGAGGCCAGGGAGTCGATTGAGCTCGCGTTCATCACCGCGCTCCAGACCCTGCCGCCGCGCCAACGCGTGGCGCTCGTGCTGTGCGACGTGCTCGGCTTTCGCCTGGCCGAGGCCGCCGACATGCTCGACACGGGCGAGACGTCGGTCAAGGGCGCCCTGCAGCGCGCCCGGGCCGCATTGAGAAAGCGGCTGCCGGACGCCGACCGCGAGCGCGCCCCGCGCCCCGACTCCGCCGTCGAGCGCCGGCTGGTCGGACGCTTCGCCGACGCCGTCGAGAGCGGCGACGTCGACGAAATGGTCGCCGTGCTCACCGCGGACGCACGGCTCACGATGCCGCCCCTGCCGCTCGAGTACCAGGGCCGGGACGCGATCGGCACCTTCCTCCGCCATCGGGAGGAGGTGCGTGGCAGGCCGCTGCGCGTCGTGCTCACCCGGGCCAACACCCAGCCGGCCTTCGCTTGCTACCTGCCCGACACGCAGACCGGGATCGCGCGCGCCCACGCGATCTTCGTGCTGACTCTCGAAGGCGATGGGGTCTGCGCCATCACCTGGTTCGGCGACAAGAGCCTCTTCCCACGCTTCGGGCTGTCGCGCACGCTGCGGGACTAGAGGCCGGCTAGCGCCCGTTCTCGCCGAACCCGGTCGGGTTTCGCACCAACTCGCGGGAGTCGATCACGCGGTCGGCGAGGCCGTACTCGACCGCCTCCTCGGCCGTGAAGAAGCGGTCGCGCTCCATGTCGTCGTGGACCCGCTCAGTGGGCTGCCCCGTGTGCTCCGAGTAGATCGCCTCGATCCGGTCGCGGAGGTGGAGCGCCTCGCGGGCGTGGATCTCGATGTCGGCCGCCTGGCCCTGGAAGCCGCCGGTCGGCTGGTGGATCAGGATCCGCGAGTTGCGTAGCGCCATCCGCTTGCCCGGGGTACCGCCCGCGAGGAGGAGCGAGCCCATCGACATCGCAACGCCGAAACAGATCGTCTGGATGTCCGGCTTCACGAAGCGCATCGCGTCGTAGATCGCGAGGCCGGAGTAGACGACGCCCCCCGGGGAGTTGATGTAGACCGAGATGTCCTTTTCCGGGTCCTCGGACTCGAGGTGGACGAGCTGGGCGACGATCAGGTTCGCGATCTCGTCGTCGACGGGCTGGCCGAGGAAGATGATCCGCTCGCCGAGCAGGCGGGAGTAGATGTCGAACGAGCGCTCGCCGCGAGCGGTCTGCTCGACGACCATCGGGATCATTGGCATGGCGACCTCCTTCGGTAAGGCGCAACCGATCGGTTGCACTACGCACAAGGTATCATCCGCAACCGAGTAGTTGCGCGACCAGGAGTGTGCTGTTTCGATGAGCGAGGTACGGCGCGAGACCACCTTCACCAGCGACCCCGACGAGGTCTGGCACGCGATCAGCGACGAGCGCGAGCTCGAGCGCTGGCTGGGCGAGGAGGTCGAGCTCGATCCGGTCGAGGGCGGTGACGTCCGCGTCGTGACCGACGGCGAGGAGCGGACGGGCACGGTCGAGGAGCTCGACGAGGGCAGCCGCATCGTCTTCACCTGGGCGCGCCCCGGCGAGGGGGACTCGCGCGTCGAGCTCACCGTCCTGCCGGACGCGATCGGTTCCCGCCTGATCGTCGTCGAGCGCATCCCGGCGACGGACGGCCCGATGGCTTCCGCGGCGGCCTGGACCGCGCGGCTCACGGCGCTGCGCGACGCCCTCACGCTGGTCGTCGCCTGAGCTCGATGGCCGCCGCCGACGCCGTCTTCGCGGCGCTCGCCGATCCCACCCGCCGGCACCTGATCGAGGCGCTGGCCGGCAGCCCCGCAAGCGCCACCAGACTCGCGGCGGACCTTCCGATCAGCCGCCAGGCCGTCGCGAAGCATCTCGCCGGACTGCGGGCCGCGCAGCTCGTGCAGGTCGAGCGCTCAGGGCGCGAAGCGCTCTACTCGCTCGATCCGCGCCCGCTCGGTGACGCGGCCGACTGGATTGAGCGCGTCGGCTCGGAGTGGGACGGGCGGCTCGCTCACCTGCGCCGGGCGCTCGAGCACTGAAGCGTTCCGTTCCGGGAACGCTCGATCTAAGCGCGCTCGACTCAGATCGCTTGACTTTCACCGCTTGGTCACTACACTCACGCCTTGGCTCTGGCACTCTCATCTGTAGAGTGCCAGGCACACCGGGGCCACACCCGGACCTGCTTTGAAGCAAACCCCGACACGGAGGTAATACCCGATGAAGCTCAAGCCTCTTGGCGATCGCCTGATCGTCTCGGCGATTGAGGAAGAGGAGACGACGGCCAGCGGCCTCGTGCTGCCCGACACCGCGAAGGAGAAGCCGCAGCGCGGCAAGGTGCTCGCGGTCGGCGACGGTAGCTGGGACGAGGACGGCGAGAAGCGGATCCCGCTCGACGTCGCCGAGGGCGACGAGGTCCTCTACTCCAAGTACGGCGGCACCGAGCTCAAGGTCGACGGCGAGGACGTTCTGGTCCTGCGCGAGTCGGACGTCTTGGCGAAGGTCGTCTAGGAACTCTTCGAAAGGAAGGAAGAAAGCTATGGCTCACAAGGAGCTGAAGTACGACGCGGACGCGCGCCAGGCCCTGCAGGCCGGGGTCGATGCGGTCGCGAACGCGGTCAAGGTCACCCTTGGCCCGAAGGGTCGCTACGTGGTGCTCGACAAGAAGTTCGGCGCCCCGACGATCACCAACGACGGCGTCACGATCGCGCGTGAGATCGACATCGAGGACGTGTTCGAGAACCAGGGCGCGCAGCTCGTCCGCGAGGTCGCCACGGCGACCAACGACGTCGCCGGCGACGGCACGACGACCGCGACGCTGCTGGCGCAGTCGATCGTCCGCTCGGGCATCAAGAACGTCGCCGCCGGGGCCAACCCGCTGGCGCTGCGTCGCGGCATCGAGAAGGCCGTCGACCAGGTCGTCGAGCACCTGCGCGACAAGCAGTCGAAGGAGATCGCCGGCAAGGAGCAGATCGCCCGCGTCGCCGAGATCTCGGCGGCCGACGAGGAGATCGGCAACGTGATCGCCGACGCGATCGAGAAGGTCGGCAAGGACGGCGTCGTCAACGTCGAAGAGGGCCAGACGTTCGGCATGGAGCTCGAGTTCACCGAGGGCATGCAGTTCGACAAGGGCTACATCTCGCCCTACATGGTCACCGACCAGGAGCGGATGGAAGCGGTCCTCGAGGACCCCTACATCCTGATCGCCAACCAGAAGATCGGTTCCGTGCGGGACATGCTCCCCGTGCTGGAGCAGGTCATGCAGTCGGGCAAGCCGCTCGTGATCGTTGCCGAGGACGTCGAGGGCGAGAGCCTCGCGACGCTCGTCGTCAACAAGCTCCGCGGCACGTTCACCGGCGTCGCGGTCAAGGCACCCGGCTTCGGCGATCGCCGCAAGCGCATGCTCGAGGACATCGCGATCCTCAGCGGCGGCGAGGTGATCACCGAGGAGATGGGCCTCAAGCTCGAGAACACTCAGGTCTCGCAGCTGGGCCACGCCCGCCGGGTCGTCGTCTCCAAGGACACGACGACGATCATCGACGGCGCCGGTGAGAAGAAGGACATCGAGGGCCGGATCAACCAGATCCGCTCCGAGATCGACAACACCGACTCCGACTTCGACCGGGAGAAGCTCCAGGAGCGCCTGGCGAAGCTCGCGGGCGGTGTCGCAGTGGTCAAGGTCGGCGCTGCCACCGAGACCGAGATGAAGGAGAAGAAGCACCGCGTCGAGGACGCCCTGCAGGCGACCCGCGCGGCGCTCGAGGAGGGTGTCGTCCCGGGCGGCGGCGTTGCGCTGCTGAACGCCCAGGGCGCCGTCGACGGCTCGGACCTGGAGGCCGACGAGGCCACCGGCGCCGAGATCATCCGCCGCGTGCTCGAGGAGCCGATCCGCCAGATCGCGGAGAACTCCGGCCTCGAGGGCTCGGTCGTGGTCGAGAAGATCCGCGGCCTCAAGCCCGGCGAGGGCCTGAACGCCCAGACCGGCGAGTACGGCGACCTCGTCAAGGACGGCGTCATCGACCCGACGATGGTCACGCGCTCGGCGCTTCAGAACGCCGCGTCGATCGCGAAGAACATCCTCACCACCGAGGCGATCGTCGCCGAGATGCCCGAGAAGGAAGGCGCGGCCATGGGCGGCGGCATGCCTGACATGGGCGGGATGATGTAGCTCCCGAAAAGGGCTACGCTCGCCGCAACAGGCGAGTGCCTCCGCAAGGAGGCGACTTCGAGGGCCCGGGCGCCGGACGCGCCCGGGCCCTTCTGTTCGCTCCCGGGTTTTTGGAGATATACGGTTGCTTCCGATGACCGTGCGCGACCCCGACCAGCCGCACCGGTTCTTCTTCGTCCACATCCGCAAGACGGCGGGCACCGCCCTTCGCCGGCGCCTGATCAACCACTTCGGCGAGGCCGCGGTCTACCCGACGCAGGGGGTGGACGGCACCGACCCGGTGAAGCTGATGCTCTCGGTCGATCTCCTGCGCGAACGGCTTGCGGCGCGGGGCGATCAGATCAAGGTCATCACCGGTCACTTCCCCCTCTGCACGACCGAGATGATCGACGGACGGTTCACGACGCTGACGCTGCTCCGCGACCCGGTCGAGCGCGTGCTCTCGTCCCTGCGGAACGAGCAGGAGAGAAACCCCGTTGGACGGAAGATGTCGTTGGAGCAGATCTACGACGCCGCGGGCGAGTTCGCCGAGCTCACGCACAACCGCATGGCTAAGGCGCTTGCGCTGACCCCCGCGGAGGTAGAGCACCCGGGCGCCTGGGTGATGAGCGTGCTGTCGATCCGGGAGGTCGCGCGGGCCTTCGAGCTGGCCGACCCAGACGCTCCACGTCCCGAGTTCACCCGCGCGCACCTCGAACGCGCCAAGGAGCGGCTCGCGGGGATCGACGCCTTCGGCCTCCAGGAGCACTTCGAGGACTTCTGCGACGAGCTGACCGCTCGTTTCGGCTGGGACCTCGGCGAGCCGGTGAGGGTCAACACCACCGAGCCGGTCGAGGTCTCGGATGGCTTCCGCGCCCGCATCGCCGAGGACAACGCGTTCGACCTCGAGCTGTATGAGTTCGCGCAGGGGCTGCTGCGCGACGCCGGGCGCCTGCCGGAGGGCAAGGCCGCAGTGGAGTTGGCCGATGACCGATGCGCGACTCGGACCAGCCGCACCGCTTCTTCTTCGTCCATATCCGGAAGACGGCGGGGTCCGCCCTTCGCCAGCGGCTGATCCACCACTTCGGCGAGGCCGCGGTCTACCCGACCCAGGGGGTGGACGGCAATGACCCGGTGATGCTCGTGCTCTCGGTCGATCACCTGCGTGAACGGCTGGCGGCGCGGGGCGATGAGATCAAGGTCGTGATCGGTCACTTCCCCCTATTCACGACCGATCTGATCGACGGGCGGTACACGACCCTGACGCTGCTCCGCGACCCGGTCGAGCGCATGCTCTCATCGTTGCGTCACGATCGCGAGGTCAAGCCGGCCGTTCGGGGCAGGCCCCTCGAGGAGATCTACGACGCCGGGGGCCGGCTCGGTGAGCTCGCGCACAACCACATGGTGAAGGTGCTCGCGCTGACGCCGGCGGAGCATGCTGCGATGGCTAGGGCCCTCTCGCTAACGCCCGCGGAGTTGGCGGCACGGGGACAGCTCCACTCGTCGAGTTCAATCGCACGCACCTCGAGCGCGCCAAGGAGCGGCTCGCCGGGATCGACGCCTTCGGCCTCCAGGAGCACTTCGAGGACTTCTGCGACGAGCTGACCGCTCGTTTCGGCTGGGATCTCGGCGAGCCGGAGAGGGTGAACACCACCGCGCCGGTCGAGGTCTCGGACGAGCTTCCGCGCCCGGATCGCCGAGGACAACGCGTTCGACCTCGAGCTGTACGAGTTCGCGCAAGGGCTGCTGCGCGATGCCGGGCGCCCGCACGAGCGACCCGAGTCCGCGCGATCTCAAGCCGGAGCTAAGAGCGCCTTTCCCATCGGATTCGAGCTGGCGGAGATATCGAAGGTGGCGGGATCGACCCGTCGCGTCGCCCCGCCTGATCACGAGCGGCTCCCGGGCCCGACGGAGATTTCCGTGATCAAGCCTGGGACCGCCGGGGAGGGCGAGCACGATCTCGAACAGCAACCGGGTCAGCGGCACCTCGCCGGGTAGACAGCCCTCGGGTGCTCGGATGCCCAGTGTGCGCCCACGGCCAGTCCTCGATCACGTAGGCCCCGCCAGGGCGAAGGCGGGGGAAGAGCTCGTTTAACGACGCTCGCGTCGGCTCGTACATGTGCGAGCAGTCGTCGACCACGAGGTCCAGCGGCCGCCCTCGAACGCCTCCTCGACGATCTCGGCCAGCCGGCCGCGATCGGCCTGATCCACCTCGCCGAATGTCCGGACCACACCGGCCAAGCCCCGGTCGGCCGCGTGGTTCTCCAGACGCTCGCGGACCTTCGTCGAACGACTCGAGATCGATCGCGACGACCCGTCGCGGCCGAGCGAGCTCGGCGAAGAACAAGGTGCTGCCGCCCTGGAAGATGCCGAGCTCGAGAATGTGCTGCGGCTCCAGCTCGTCTATCAGGCGGGCGTAGTGCTCCACGAGGGTCCGCGGCTTGAAGATGAAGAACTCGCCCTCCCGCAGCTCGCCGTGCTCGTCGAACCCGTCCGGCATGCACTGAAAGGTCGTCCTCCGAGAACGAAGCGTCGCTCCTCCGTCCACTCCAGCATGCCCGGCATCGTAAGCCTGCTCAGGCCGGCCGGCAGACCATGTAGTGCTGGATGAACCGTTCCGGTGGATGAAGCTCGGTTACCTCCCAACCGTTGGCGGCGACGAGCTCCAAGGCGTAGTCCTTGCGATAGCGAGCGATCTCGAGGGGTTTCTCCGGCCTGACGTCGACGAAGGGCGGATGCCGTGAAGCCGCGGGCTCGCGACCCGCTCGTTCGACCGCGGCGGCCGTTTGCCGTCTGACTTCGGGATCGTCGCTCTCCAGGCGCTTGCGAATCTCCTCGGCCCATGCGTCGGGGTCGTCGAGGAACAGGGAGAAGAGCAACACCCCGTCCGGCCGGACGTGGCGACGCAGCAGCCGCAGCATCGCCTCGAAGTCGTGCGGCGCCAGGTGGGTGAAGACCGAGAAGAGGCAGATGAGGTCGAAGCGGCTGGCCCCCACCGGGAGCAATTCGAAGGTTGCCAGGTCCTTGCCGGTCGGGTTGTACATCGCGTTGTGCGCGTCGACTCGTGGAACTCGAACCTCGGGTCGGAGACGTTGGCCCGGAGCCATTCGATCACCTCGGGGGAGACGTCGACCCCGGCGTAACGGCCGATCGGCAACTCGTGATCCAGCAGGGCCTTGACGATCTTCGTCCCGCAGCCGACGTCGAGCACCTCGACCCCCGCCAGATCGCTACGGCCGAGCGTACGGGCCATGAGATCGACCGCGAGCAGAGCCGATTCGAACCACTCCTCCCGGCTGCGATGAGCGCCACGCTGAAGCTCCGGGGGGACGGCGAGCGGCGCAGGCGGCGTCACGACCGGCCGGCGGGCTTTTCGAGCAGGAACCAGCTGTGGCGGCTCGGTGGCTTGGGAGGTTTGAACCGGAGCACCTCCAGCCCAGCCTGTTCGATCGCAGCCCGCGCGTCATCCTCTCGGGTGAGGATGTTCCAGTCGCTTCCCTCGATCGCGCCCGTCGTCTCGCCCAGGAAAAACGAGGCCCAGACACGCCCACCGGGGACCAGGACCCTGGCCGTCTCGCGGAGGTAGCGAGCCGTCCCCGCGAGATCCATGTGGGTGAACACCGAGGCGGCCAGCGCACCGGTGAACGTCCCGTCGTCATATGGAAAGACGAACTCGGCGGCCGAGACGACTCCGGCCTCGCCGTCCACCTCCTTGTAAACGGACACGACGTCGACGTGCTGGAACCGGAAGCGGTCGTCCCGGGCTCCGATGTGGGCCTGTGCCCATTCGATCATCCCCGGGTGGCGGTCGAAGCCGCAGTATTCCGCGAGCGGTGCGTCGAGGAGATGACGGGCGACCCGGCCGCAGCCGCATCCGATGTCGAGCAGCCGTGACCCCGGTTCGAGCATCTCGGCGTTCTTGAGCATCGCCGCGAGCACCCCGCCCACCCATTCGAAGTGCGCCTCGAGATCGTCGGATCTGCCCCCGCTCACGAGCCGCATGTACTCCTCGGAGGGAAGCGGCAGCTCGACCGCTGAGCCTTCGCCTGTCGCCGTCACGGTGTTGTCCGGACGCTCGACCCGCCCGCGCAACGCCTCCAGCTCCTGCTCCAGCTCGAGCTCCCGCTCCGTGGGGATGTGCGGCCGCGCCGCGGCCGCGCCGGCCCGTGCCGAGCTCGGCGTCGAGAGCGGGCGGGACGTGTCTTCGGGGGGTCCGGTGTTCGGCTCCGGCTCGTCTTCCCGGCGCCAGCGCACCCCGTTCCAGTCGATCTCCTCGAGCGGCTCGGTGATCCCGTGCTGACGGCGAAAATCGTTGACGGCCCGTCGACACTCGGGGATCAGGATGTAGTCGTCGATGATCAGATAGCCGCCGGCGGAGAGGCCGGGGTAGAGGGACTCCAGGCCGACCCAGGTCGCCTCGTAGGTGTCGCCGTCGAGCCGGACGACGGACCAGCGGTGTCCGCGGAGGGTGGGCAGGGTCTGGTCGAAGAACCCCTCGACCAGCTCAACGCCCTCCTCGCAGCCGAAGCGAGCGAAATGGCGCCGCACCTCCTCGGCCGGCACGGAAAGGAACTCGACCTGGCTCAGGTCCAGATCGTCGTCCTCGGGAAACCCGCCCGGGTCGGGGGCGGGCAGGCCCTGGAACGAGTCGGCGACCCAGACAAGCCGGTCGTCGGCGCCGAGCGAGTCGAGGGTCGCGCGGGCGAGGATCGAGGCGCCACCCCGCCAGGCGCCGGCCTCGATCACGTCGCCGTCGACCCCGTCGGCGACGACCGACTCGACGCACGCCTGGAGATCGTCGAGCCGCTTTAGGCCGACCATCGTCAGGCCGCTGAACGGCCAGTCGGCGCCCCGCACCCGGAGCGCAAGCTCCTCCTCCTGGAGCTCACTGCTCTTGACCTGGCTGTCGCGCCGGCGCGTGTTGCCGGTCCGGCTGACCGAGAGCGTGCGCGCCCCGGCGAGGTCGCAGAGGCACAGCTTCAGCAGGTCGAGGTAGGCGCGGCGCATCGGCTCGTCCCCGGGCCGCGGCCGAGCGGCGCGAATCGGACGGTCGGACCCCCGCCTGAGGTGCATGGCCTTGATCTGCTCCTCGGTCGGGTACCACTTGCCAGGCTTCTCGCTGTCCGCCGAGGCGGATCCTTCCGCTTCGCTGTCGGCGGGGTTGGGCCAGTCGCTCATCGCACCATTGTCGCGCGCCGGCGCTCGCAAAGCCTGACCGCGTGCTCGTAGAACTCGATGTCGGCCTGGTTGTCGTCGGCGATCCGGCGCCGGAACGAAGCCGGAGCGTCCCCGGGCGTCTTCTGGCTGACGTTCCGATCCTCTCAACGGGGCTGCGCTCCCACCCGAAGCGGCGTTCGAGCTCCGATAGGAGCTCTTCGAATCGATCCTGGGTCCCGACCACGTCCACGCTCTCAAGATTCCGTTTCGCGATGCTCGAGCCTGTCCGAATCGATCTCGAGCGACTCGCATGTACGAGCCCAGCTCGTCATCGACCGTCAGGGCGAAGAGCTTGGCCTGGTGGTCCCGGATCAAGGCGGGGAACAGAAACGGGTCCTCGTAGATCTCCTCCAATGAAACCGCTTCGTCGCGATGGTGGATGGCCTTCCTTGCCCTGAGGAACGAGAGCGTACGCTCGACCGGGTCCCGCAGGATCGTGATCGTCGTCACCTTCTCGCCCAGCAGCTCGACCGCGACGAAGGGGAAGTGTCCTGAGTAGGCGCGGATCCGAGCGCGCCTCGAGGCAGGGAGGGCAGTGAGGTAATCGAGCTCGATGTTGGCCTTCAGCATGTCGGCATCGAGACGCTCGTTCGGGAAGAACTCGTCCTCCTCGAAGTTCTCCATCATGTGCTTCCGCAGCGTCCAGCCGGCGGTCTTCATCACGTGGATGAAGAAGAACTTCTGATCGTCAGCGCTCACCCGGCGAGGGTCCGTCACTCATCGCACCATTGTCGCGCGCGCCGCTCGCAAAGCCTGACCGCGTGCTCGTAGAACTCCATGTCGGCCTGGTTCTCCTCCGCGATCCGGCGCCGGAACGAGGCCGGAGCGTCCCCGGGTGTTTTCGGGCTGACGTTCCGATTCCTCAATCGGCGCCGCGGCGCCAGCCGAAGCGCCTGCTCAAGCTCGGATAGGAGCTCCTCGAACCGATCCTGGGTCCCGACCACGTCGACGCTCTCGAGGTTCCGCTTCGCGATCTCGAGCCTGTTCGCATCGACGTCGAGCGACTCGCATGTACGACTCCGGTCGGTCGTCGACGGTGAGGGCGAAGAGCTTGGCCTGGTGGTCCCGGATCAAGGCGGGGAACAGGAACGGGTCCTCGTAGATCTCCTCCAGCGAAAGCGCTCCGTCGCTGATCGTGGATCGCTCTTCCTCTGCCTGAGGAACGAGAGCGTCCGCTCGACCGGGTCCCGCAGGATCGTGATCGTCGTCACCTCCTCGCCCAGCAGCTCGACCGCGACGAAGGGAAAGTGCCCGCAGAAGACGCGAATCCGGGCGCGCCGCGACGCGGGGAGGCCGGTGAGGTACTCGAGCTCGATGTTGGCCCTCAGCATGTCCGCATCGAGACTGCTCCCAGGGGTAGACCTCGTCCCGCTCGAAGTTGGCCATGATGTGCTTTCGCAGCGTCCAGCCGGCGGTCTTCATCACGTGGATGAAGAAGAACTTCTGATCGTCAGCGCTCACCCGGCGAGAAAATAGCGGGCTGGCCGAATGCCGTAGCGTTCCTCCTGTGATCGTCGGCGAGCGGGACCGCAGCGGAGCCACCGCCACGGGACTCGATGTCGCCCTCGATCGCCGGCTGCCGGAGAGCGTGCCGATCGGGCGGCGGACCGCGGTTTTCTGCGTCGGCACGCTGCTTTCACCCCGATCGCCGCGTCGAGGACTCGAGATCGTCGTCGACGGGACCCGCCATCGCCCGACCGCGCAGCGGATGCCGCGGCCCGATCGGGCCTGTTACCGGAGCGGGTTCTGGGCGACGATCCCGATCGAGCCTCCGAACGAGCCGGGTGAGCTGACGCTGATCGCGGAGGCGCGCCTCGACGACGGGACCACCGCGACCGCCCCGCTCGGCACGATCGCCGTGGTCGATCCGCCGACTCCGATCGACTACCAGCGCCCGTCAGCAGCCGGCAGGAAGCCATTGATCGCGATCTGCATGGCCACCTACAACCCGAACCTCGAGCTCTTCCATACCCAGCTCGAGTCGATTCGAGGGCAGACCGACACGGACTGGGTCTGCCTGATCAGCGACGATTGCTCCGCGCCGGATAGCTACGAGGCGGTCGCCGACGCCGTCGCCGGCGACGATCGGTTCATGCTGTCGCGCGCCGAGCGGCGTCTCGGCTTCTACCGGAACTTCGAGCGGGTGCTGTGGATGGTTCCGGCGGAGGCGGAGCTCGTCGCGCTCAGCGACCACGACGATCGCTGGTATCCGGACAAGCTCGCGGCGCTGAGGGATGCGATCCAGTCGGCGGAGCTCGCCTACAGCGACCTGCGACGGGTCGATGCCGACGGCGAGGTCCGCGGGGAGACGCTGTGGGAGGGCCGGCGGAACAACCACACCAATCTCGCCTCGCTCCTGATCTCGAACTCGATCGTTGGCGCGTCCTGCCTGTTCCGCCGTCGCGTGATCGAGCGCGCACTGCCGTTTCCGTCCGGGCCCGGCTGGGACTTCCACGATCACTGGCTCGCGCTGGTCGCGATGTCGCTCGGCGACGTCGCCTATGTCGACCGCCCGCTCTACGACTACGTGCAGCACCCCGGCGCCGTTCTCGGCCGCGTCGTCTCGCAGCAGGACGCTGCTGCCGCGCGAGCCGGAGGGGCCGCGGGCGCGGCTCCGGCGCCGGCGGGGATTCTTCGCCCGCTGGCGCGCGGCGTACTTCGGCATGTACCTCCAGCGCGATCTCCACGCGCGGCTGCTCCTGGCCCGCTGCGCGAGCGAGCTCACGTCCCGCAAGCGCCGGGCGCTGCGCCTGCTGGTCCGGGCGGCCCGCTCGCCGCTTGCGTTCGCGTGGCTCGCCGTCCGTCCGGCCCGGGCCCTCTTCGGGCGCAACGAGACGCTGCGGGTCGAGGAGGTCCTGGTGCGGGGGATCCTCTGGCGACACCTGATCGCGCTTCGCGCTCGTCGCCGGCAGGGACCCGGTCGGTCAACGGACGATGCGAGCTTTCCGTCATTCGAGCCGGGCAATCTCGGGCCGCGGCGGCGACGCTGGCTGGCGCGGCGGTGACCGAGCCGGCTCAGGAACGAGACTCGCGCAGCGTCGAGGCGCGGGTGATCTGGCTGTTCGGGTCGCCGCGAAGCGGCAGCACGTGGCTGCGGCACATGGCGACCGCGCACCCCGGCATCGTGGCCATGGACGAGCCCACCATCGGCTACCACCTCGGCCCGTTCCTCTCGAACGAACCCGGCTACCACGCGACGGACCTGGACCTCGGCACCTTCACCCTGCGCCGGGTCGTGGAGGACAACCCGGAGCGGTTCTTCGCCGCGAAGTACGCCGACGTCTGGCTGCCCGGCCTGCGCCGGCTGCTGAACGACCGCCTGCTCGCGCACCTCGAGCGCGAAGTCGGCGGTACGGCGCCAGACGACGCCCTGCTGCTCGTCAAGGAGCCAAACGGCTCCCAGTCGGCCGACGTGATCATGCGCGCCCAGCCCGAGGCGCGACTCCTGTTCCTGCTTCGGGACGGCCGCGACGTCGTCGACTCGGAGCTCGCCTCGTTCGTCGTCGGCGCCTGGCAGGAGCGGCTGTTCGCTCACATGCGCGGCGTCGCCGAGGCGGAGCGGCTCGACTTCGTGACGAACTCCGCGTACCAATGGCTCTGGCGGACCGAGGTGGTCGAGGCCGCGTTTGCGGAGCATCGCGGGCCAAAGCACATGCTGCGCTACGAGGAGCTGCTCAGGGAACCCGAGCGGCACCTCAGCGAGCTCTTCGAGTGGCTCGGGCAGCCGCTCGGGCCAACCGAGCGTCGCGGCCATCGTCGACCGGTTTGCGTTCGAGCGGCAGAAGTGGCGGGGTCCGACCGCGTTCAACCGCTCGGCAACGCCCGGGGCTTGGCGAGAGAACCTCCGTCCCGAGGAACGTGCCGCGGTCGAGGACATCCTCGGCGTCAAGCTGCGGGAGCTCGGCTACGACTGAGCGGCGGGCGCGGGCTGCAGCCACTCGCGGACCGCGTCCTGCGTGTTCGGGATCTCCTCCGGCATCTCGTGCCGGTGGGCCAGGTAGTCGTCGTAGCCCAGGTCGGTGTAGGTCGCGATGATCTCGGGCATCTCCTCCTCCAGCCGCCGGGCGACGCCGTCGAGCCCCCGCACCAGGCACAGCCCGGTCGGGGCGGTGCGGACCGTGATCATCTCGAGCTCCGGCTGCAGGCGGCGAAGCACGAGCGCCGCCTTCCACACGTCACCGGAGTAGAAGTCGGTCGTGCGCTCGCGGCCCGCCGTCACCTCGTCGAGCGGCAGGCAATCGTGGAGGAGAACTACCGTGTCGGTGGTCGAATGCCGCTCCACGTTGATCAAGTCACGCAACACCTGCTCGAACAGATGCAGCCCGTCGATGAACGCCATATCGAGTGGCCGGCCGAAGCAGCTCTCCAGGGTCGTATCGGGCGAAGAACTCATCGCTCGTGAGCTCGTAGATCGTCACGTCCGCGATGAGCTCCTCCTCGATGTCCGGTTCCGGGTCGATGCCGATCGTGGGCGTGCCCGGACGCGCCTGCTGCAACGAGAATCCCTTGTGGACCCCGATCTCGAGGTAGTTAGCGGGTTCCAGGATCCGGTGGATCCACTTCAGGATCTGGTAGTAGGCGGGGCCGGGGAGGCGCTCGAGGGACTCGTTGAGGTGCTCGGCGAGCAGGGCCGCGTCGCGTGCTTCGTCGGCGCGTGCTTCCATCGTGCGCAAACTCTAATGAGCCGCGGCGTCAGCGTCCCCGAGCCCCGCGAGGACGTGAAGCATCCGCTTGCCGATCTCTTCGAGAATCTCCGCCGGAACCGCGGCAAGCATCGTGCGCGCGCCGAAGCCGCGTCGAGCGGCCGCCGCAAGCGCCGCGCCGTGATCACGATCGTCCGCGACGAGCCTGTGTTCTTCCCGCTCTGGTTGCGGTACTACTCCCGCTTCTTCGCCCCGGAGGACATCTACGTGCTCGACCACGAGACCAGCGACGGCTCGACTTCCGGCGACGGGTTCGTGCGGATACCGGTCACCCACGACACGGTCGATCACACCTGGATGGTGCGGACCATGGAGGAGCACCAGCACGAGCTGCTCGACCGCTACGACGTGGTGCTCGTCACCGACGTGGATGAGATCGTCGCCCCCCGCCCCGAGTTCGGAACGCTCGCCGACTACATCGACACCTTCGAGGAGGAGTTCGTCAACTGCCTCGGCTACGAGCTGATCCACATGGTCGATCGCGAGGGGCCCTTCGACCCCTCACGGAAGGTGCTCGACCAACGCGGCTACTGGTTCGCGAACGACATCTACGACAAGCCGGCGCTCGCGACGGAGCCCCTGACCTGGGAGCCGGGGTTCCATCGGACCACCGACCTGAGCATGCGGCCCGAACCCGACCTCTTCATGATCCACCTCCACCGGATGGACTACGAGATCTGCCTCGAACGGCATCGCTACCGGAAGACGCGGGCCTGGAACGAGCACGACGTCGCCCTCGGCTGGGCCAGCCACAACCGGATCGTCGACGAGTCCGAGTTCGCGCGCTGGTTCTACGAGGACAGCAACGCCTCCTGGAGGGAGCTCGTGATCGAGCCGATTCCGGCTGCCTGGAAGGGCGTGTTCTAGTGGACGGCGAAGAGGTCATGGAGGAGCGCCTCGCGCGGGCGACCCGCCGGTACCTCGACCTGCTGCGTGACGCGCTGCTCGATGTGCACTACCTCGAAAACGAGGTGCGCATCGAGTACCTGATCGAATCGCGTCGCCGCCGGTCGTGACGCCGAGCCCCAAGAAGCTCGCGTACCCGGCCCGCCACATGGCCAGCTCGTTGCGCGAGCGCAAGCAGGCGCGGGACGCGGGCGAGCTGCCGCGCGGTGAGGATGGAGCAATCGAATGGATCGGGCGCGCTGTCGTACGCCGGGCTCGGTCGTGTCCGCCTCGAGCACCTCGAGGCCTGTCTCGACACGATCCGCGAGGACGGAGTCACCGGCGACCTCGTCGACGCCGGCACCGGTCGAGGCGGGGCCGCGATCCTCATGCGCGGGTTCCTCGAGGCATACGAGCTGCGCGGATCCGAGGTCTGGGTCGCAGATCGCTTCACCGGCGCGGAGCCGGCCGATGACGCGAAGCCGACTTCGCAGCCGGACCTGAACACGGTTCGGGAGGGGTTCGCCGGCTTCGGCCTGCTCGACGACCGCGTCGTCTTCCTTCAGGGGCCGCCGGCGGCACACCCTCCCCGAGGCCCCGATCGAGGAGATCGCGCTGCTGCGCGTGGCCTCCGACGACCCCGAGGAGATCCGGTCCGTGCTCGACGCGCTCTACGACCGCGTGGCGCCGGGCGGGTTCGTGGTCGTCGATGGCTACGGCACGCCGGGTGCCAGGCGGCGGTCGACGCGTTTCGCGCCGAGCGGGGTATCGCCGATCCGCTCGAGCGCATCGACTGGAGCGGCGCCAGCGTGGCGCAAGGCGGCTGGACGAGGTGGACGCGGCCCAGAGGCCCGCACGCGGCCCGCGGAGAGCTGCGCCCGAGGCAGCAGATCGCCGCGGCAACCGAGCTCGCGGTGGTCGTCGTCGTCCACAACATGCGCCGCGAGGCGGGACGGACGCTCCACTCGCTGTCCCGCAGCTACCAGCGCGGGGTGGACGACCTCGACTACGAGGTGATCGTCGTCGAGAACGGATCCGATCCCGATCAGCGGCTCGGCGAGGAGTTCGTCCGCAGCTTCGGCGAGCAGTTCCGGTACATCGACCTCGGCTCGGACGCGATGCCGTCGCCGGCGCGCGCGATCAACCGAGGGATTGCCGCGACCGGCGGCCGCCGCCGTGGCGCTGATGATCGACGGCGCACACGTGGTCACCCCGGGCGTCCTGCGCTACGGCATGCTCGGGCTCGCGACCTACGCGCCGGCGATCGTCACGGCGAAGCAGTGGTACCTGGGTCCGGGCCAGCAGCCGCAGACGGTCGCGGGCGGCTACGACGAGGAGCTCGAGGATCGTCTCTTCGACGAGATCGAGTGGCCGACCGACGGGTACCGGCATGTTCGAGATCGGCCACTTCATCGGCGACCGCGACTGGTTCGACGGGGAGTGGGAGAGCAACTGCATCTTCGTCCCCCGGGCACCTGATCGAGCAGGTCGGGCGCGATGGACGAGAGCTTCTCGGCGCCGGGCGGGGGGTTCGTGAACCTCGACTTCTTCGAGCGGATGGTCGCTCACGCCGGGGGTCACCCATGTGACGATGCTCGGCGAGGGCTCGTTCCACCAGGTGCACGGCGGGACGACGACCAACATCACCGAGCCGCAGCGAGCTGGTCAGGTCCTACGACGACCAGTACGAGGAGCTGCGCGGTCGCCGCTTCCAGATCCCGCCGCAGCGGGCGCACTTCGTCGGGAGCCTGACGCCGATGGCCCGGCGCACGAAGCCGCGACGGATGACCAGCTTCAAGCACTTCAGGAACGCCCACGCGAAGCGCCGCCGACGGACTTCCCGCCCGGCGGATGCCGGTGCCGCAGGACCTGAAGACCGAGTTCATCGACGCCTTCTGGCGCAGCGGCGAGTGGCACGAGACCTCGTGGCTCGACAGGTCGACCCACAGGCCGCCGACCGACCTGCTCGCCTACCAGGAGCTGATCTGCCGCGTGCGGCCCGAGTGGATCATCGAGACCCGTACGGGCACCGGGGGCCGGGCGCTCTTCCTGGCCTCGATCTGCGACCTGCTCGGATCCGGCCAGGTGCTCTCGATCGACCGCTATCCGCTCGCCGAGCCTCCCGATCATCCGCGGATCACCCATCTGCGCGGCGATCCCGCCGCGGAGGCGACGGCCGCGTCAGGCGCGGGAGATCATCGGGGAGCGCCCGCGGGCCATGGTCATCCTCGGCGGCGGCGACCGGATCCAGGTCCTGGGCGCCTTCCGCAACTACGCGCCGCTGGTTCCGGTCGGCTCCTACGTCGTCGTAGAGGACACGATCCTCGAGGGAAACCCGGTCTGGCACGACTTCGGCAGCGGGCCGGCGTCGGCGGCCCGCGAGATCGCGGACGAGGGCGAGTTCGTAGCCGACTTCTCGCTCGAGCGGTTCGCGCTCACCTTCAACCCCGGCGGCTTCCTGAAGCGCGTGCGCTGAGCTCCGTTGCGCGGCTAGCCCGGATTCCGCGCGAACGCCCAGACCTGGATCGCGAGCTCCGGATCGTTTCGCAGCGAATGCCAGGGCCGGTAGGAGGACCAGCGACGGAGGTTCCCGATGACGCACTGCCGGTTGCCCCAGGTCTCGACCGTGTCGACCGTCAGGCCGGCGCTCTCGAGCAGCGTGCGAAGCCCGCGTGGCGTGAACCGCCAGTAGTCGGCCATGCCGAACAGAAGAAGCTCGTGCTGCTTGATCAGAAACGGCGTCGAGACGATGACGTGGCCGCCGGGGACCGTGAGCTCGCGCAGGTTCGCCGCCGCGCCCCACGGATCGACGACGTGCTCGATCACCTGCTCGCAGATGACCACGTCGAACCGGCCGCGATCGACGACGGGCGCACAGATGTCGAACTCCGGGTAGTTCAGCCTGGTGAACTCCTTCCACGGCAGGTCCGCGTGCGTGCCGCCGCTGATCTCGGCGGCCGACAGGCTCGCCGGGTCCGAGCGAGGCGATGTGTGCGGCGATCGCCTCGTTCATGACGACCCGCTGCCATTGGTCGTCCGCACCTGTCGCCTCCGGGTACCGCAGCCCGTCGACGCGGTCGCGGGCGCGCCGGATGATCTCTCCTGGACGTGGCGCTCTCATCGGCGGTCGAGGAGCGCGTCGCCGACAACGAGGAAGTCGACGCCGAGCGCCTCCGCGCTTCGAACGGCGTCTTCGGCGGTGTTCACGATCGGCTCGCCGCGCGTGTTGAACGACGTGTTGATCAGGACGGGATCGGCCCCGGCCCCGGCGAGCTCGGTCAGCACATCGCCGACCAGCCCGGCGCCGTCCGCGATCTGCCCGCGTGCCGTCCCGTCGACGTGCACGGTGGCGGCGATCTTCTCCTCGCCGAGCGGCGTGACCGTCGCCGCGCCGAGCATGTAGCGCTGGAGCTCCTCCGGCCCGCGCCAGAGCTCGTGAGCGGCCTCCCGCGTGCCGATCGGAGCCAGCGGTCGCCACAGCTCCCGGCCCTTGAGCCGGTTGACGCGATCGCGCATCTCCACGTCTCCGGGCAGTGCGATCAGGGATCGGTGGCCGAGCGCTCGCGGGCCGACCTCGGCTCGACCCCATGCCACCGCGCCGACTTGGCCCCGCAGCAGGCGCTCCGCCACCGCGGCGGGCGCGAGCGCGGCGGGAGCCCATCCCTCCGGCGTCGAGGTGGGGGTCTCAACGTCGGGGCCCAGGTAGGGGCTGAGCGGGTCGAGCCGCTCGGAGGGCGGCGCGACGTCCCAGGCGGCGCCGAGCCCACCGCCGGCGTCGGCCGAGACCGGCGGCACGTAGACCGGATCTTCGAGCAGGCCGTTGGCCGAGCAGTTGAGCGCGACGCCCCCCGCGAGGCACACGGCATCGATGCCGGTCAGTTTGCGGGCATGGGCGACGAGCGCCGGCACGATGCTTTCGACGGTCGCCTGCGCGCTCCACGCGATCTGCACCGCGAGCTCGTCGGTGTCGAGCTGGGCGCTGGGCGTCGCGACCGGAATCTGCCCATTGCGCCCAAGCTCCTTCTCCCAGAGCGGGATTATGTCTTCGTAGTCGGCCTCTGGCCCTTGGCTGAAGGGAGGGCGAAACTCGGCGCCCTCGCCCTCCATCAGCGTCCATGGAGCGTTCGACTTCCCGTACGCCGCCAGTCCCATCGTCTTCCCGGCCTCCAGGAACGTGAGCCCCACCGCTCGGCAGGCGGCGTCGTACATGAACCCGAGCGAGTGCGAGCGCGGCCACACCTCGCGCCGGACGACCGGCGCCCCGAACCTGGCCTCGTAGATCGAGATCGATTCGTCCTCGCCGTTCCCGTCGTTGACGAGGACCGCCGCTGAGTCGAAGCCCGAGGCGTAGAAGGCCGACACGGCGTGGGCGCGGTGATGGGGGACGCAGACGAGCTCCGGGCCACCTCGGCCCGGGAACTTCCACCCGAGCGCTCGCTCGAGGAACGCGGCGGGGGAGCTGAAGTCCCAGCGCATACCGAACCGTGGATAGAGCCGCGGGAGATCCCACCCGATCGCGACGACGTCCAGGTCATGAGGCTCGATCCCGGCCCAATCGAGGCAGAACCGAGCCGCGTTCTTAGGGTAGGTGCGCACGGCGTGCTTGACGCGCGTGAAGCGCTCCTCCTCGGCCATTGCCCACACCTTGCCCCTGCCGTCGACCAGGCACGCCGAGGCGTCGTGCCACCCGATCGGGGGCCCGTTGATTCCCAAGACCCACACAGCGATCGCCGGTACGTTACGAAACTCCGCTCGCGGCCAGCCGTAGGAGTGATAGGTTCTGCTCAGCTGAAGCAGGTTTGAGGTCACGGATTGGCCGCGACGGGGGAGGAGTCCCATAGTGGGCGACCTAAGCGTTTTCGCAAGCAGAGGATCCCGGCTCGTGTTCCTTGGAGCCGCGCTCCTGGTGTTGGCATTGCCCGCGTCGGGCTCGGCCGCGCCCGCGTTCACCCACGGCGTCGCGGCGGGCGAGGTGACGAAGGACTCCGCGCACCTCTGGGCGAAAGCGGCGCAGCCCGGGGACGTCCGCGTCCAGTTGGCCCGCGAGAGCGACTTCGATCCCGTCGACCGCAAACTCAGGCCGAGGTCGGTCTCGCCGTTCAGCGACCTCACCGTCCATCGGGTGATCGACGGCCTGCGGTCGGACACCCGGTACTGGTACCGGTTCATCAGCGCCGCGGGCACAAGTGACGTCGGCACCTTCGTGACGGCCCCGAGGCTCAAGGAAAACGCCGTGATCCGCTTCGGCTGGACCGGCGACTACGACGCCGAGACTCTCGTGGGCGAGACCGAGCCGTTCTGGAACGACTTCGAGATCTTCGACCGGATGCAGGAGGAGGCCTACGACTTCAACATCCTGCTCGGCGACACGATCTATTCCGACAGCGAGGTGCCCGGCCGGCTCAACCCGGTGGCGCTCAGGGTCGTGCAGAAGTGGGCCAAGTACAGGCAGAACCTCGCCCAGGAGCCGCTCGCCGAGCTGCGTGGCGGCGCCGCCGTCTACTCGCACTGGGACGACCACGAGTTCGTGAACGACTTCGCGCGGTCCGAGAACGTGTTCTCGAGCGCCACGATCGACGGCGAGCTGCTGTACCAGCGCGGCGTCAAGGCGTTCACCGATTACGCGCCGGTCGACTACACGAAGAAGGACGGCCTGTACCGGACGCATCGGTGGGGGCGGAACGTGGAACTGTTCTTCCTCGACCAGCGCTCGTTCCGCTCGGCGAAGGCAAGCAAGGACGGCGTGTGCGACAACCCGGAGAGCGGCAGCCCCGACGTCGCGCCGACCGCGCCCCAGAGCATTCGCGACGTGTTCTCGTTCGTCGTTCCGGAGCTCGCGGAGCCGATCCCGCAGGAGTGCCTGGACGAGATCAACGACCCGGACCGGACGTACCTGGGCGGCAGGCAGCTCAGGACCTTCCTGGAGGACGTCAAGAACTCCAAGGCTCGGTTCAAGGTCATCGTCAACGAGCTGCCGATCCAGCAGTACTACGTGCTGCCGTATGACCGCTGGGAGGGCTACGAGCACGAGCGCCAGAAGGTCCTCGAAGCGCTCCAGGACGTGTCGAACGTCGTCTTCATCACGACCGACGTCCACGCGACGCTCGTGAACGACGCCCGGTTCCAGACGCTCGAACCGGGCGGGCCGATCAACAGCGGCATCCTCGATGTCACCGTGGGCCCGGCGGCGACCGCCAACTTCGGCCTCGAGATCAGCGACGCCACCGGGGTGGACGGAGCGGGGAACCTGGTCGACAATGCGTTCCTCGAGCCGCAGCCGCCAGGCGGCGTCGGCATGCAGTGCTCGGTCCTCGATCAGTTCAGCTACGGCGAGGTCGAGGTGACGCGTGACGAGCTGACGATCACACCGAAGGGGATCGACGGCGCTCCGCAGACGTCGGCCGACGGGCCCTGCGGGCCGTTCGTGATCCCATACGAGCCGTAGACGAGGGTGTCATCATGTTCTTGTGTCGCCGCAAGGCGGCGCAACGAGGGCGTAGCGGTCTTCCCCCCGGCCGCGCGTCCACAGAGGGTCCCGGATCTTCGGATCCGGGGCTCTCGTTCTTGGGCCTAGAGGCCTGATGTGGACCTCTACGCGGCAGCGCGGTCGGCCGACCGCTCGAGCAGGCGGTCCAGGGCGGCCCTCGTCCGCGCGTCGAGCTCCTCGGCGAGCAGCCGCTCGTAGATCGGCAGGGTGGCCTGGCCGATGCGCTCGACTCCGTCGATCAGATCGACGAGCGAGTGGCCAGAGGGGAACGCCGGCCACTCGCCGCCGCCGCCGACACTGATCATCAGCATCGTCCGCACGCACTTCTCGCATTCCCCGCAGTTGCCTGCCGACGAGCGGTTCTCCCAGCAGACGCGAACGTGCTCGCGGACCAGTGGCTCGGCGACCAGCTCCGCGAGCTTTTCGTTCCGGTGGCGCTCGGCCCCGACGTGGCGAACCGCGATCCGCGACGACGAATAGCGCGGATCGGTCTCCCAATGCGAGCCCCAGGGCTGCCCGGCTCCGTACGGCTTGGTGGACGAGATCAGGAGCTCACCGATCTCGTCGCCGCAGGCGTGGCCGAGCGCGGCCATCGAGCCGCCATGCGTGCGTGACCAGGCCATCCGCCGGAAGCTCGGGTGGCGCCGGAGGTTGGTCCGGATGACGATCGCGCGCGTGCCGGTCGCATCGGCAACCTCGCGCAGCGAGCGCTCAGCCAGGCCCATCCGAGCATCGTCCCCGAGCGGGATGTCGAACCCCTCGGCGAGCACGAGCCGGTCGATTCGCTGCCCGGAGCGGAGCAGGGTGTGGAACGAATCAACCCCGAGGCTGAAGCACAGCGCGACGTCCCCGGCCCGCCTCGCCGCCCGTGCCGGCCGGCGCGACGGCGGGGCCACGAGGACGCGATCCAGGTCGGGCTCCGTCCCCCACCAGCGCGCCCACACGTCGAGCGCCCCCGCCACGTTTCGGCGCCACACGGGGTCGGGCGCCCGATCCAGGCGAAGGCGCGCACCCCGGTGGACGGCGACCGGGAGCAGGACTGACCCGAACAGCTCCGGCGAGCAGCGGAGCGGCAGGTCCGCGCTCTCGAGGTAGAGCTCCTCGCCGTCGACGGTGGCGCTTACCCGCGATCCGTCCGGCGTCTCGGTCGTTCGCAGGTCACTCGCCTCGACCTGCGCCACCTTCACGCGAGCACGTCCTGCATCCGCCGTGGATCGACCCCCAGCGCGCGCACATCGGCGTCGCCGCGGGCGCTGACCATGGGCACCTCCATCAGCTCGGCCTCCTCCCAGGTCGCGAACGCCGCGTCGCCGGCGACCCGCCGCACGCCCTGCAGTCCGAGGCGGACGACGTTAAGCGGCACGTTCACGGTCGGGCGGTTCCGGCCGATCGATCGTGCGATCACCTTCCCCATCTGCTCGTAGGTCAGCGTCTCGGGGCCCGCCAGCTCGTACCGGCCCGGCCCGTCCTCGCTCGCGAGCGCGGCAACCACGCACCGGGCGACGTCGTGGGCCCAGATCGGCTGGAAGCGGGCGCTCCCGGAGCCCGAGATCGGCAGCGCCGGCAGCAACGCCAGGCGTTTCATCAGCCGCACCCATGGGTCGTCGCGGTCGTAGACGATCGAGGGCGCGAACACGGTGGTACGAAGCTCCGAGGCCTCGACCGCCTCCTCGGCGAGCGCCTTCGCGCGGAAGAACCGCGTGCGCTGGAACTCGGTCGTGCCGAGCGCCGAGAAGAAGACGAAGCGCTCGACGCCGGCCTGCTCCGCCCCGCGCAGGAGCCGGGCGGTGGCGAGCCCGTTCAGCTCCTCGACCTTGGCGGCGGGCTGGTCGCGGATCGCCGCGGCGAGGTGGATCACCGTGTGGACGCCGCGGAGCGCCTGGCGGCGGATCTTCGGATCGCCCATCTCGGCCAGGTCGCCGAGCGTGATCCGCACGTCCACGCGGTTGCGCCCGAGGCCGCGAGGGTCCCGGACCAGCGCGCGGAGGTCCTCGCCCGTCGCGATCAGCTGCGGCAGCAGCGCCTTGCCGACGGTCCCGGTGGCTCCGGTCAGCAGGATCACGGCCGGGAGGCTATCTCCGTAGAATGCTCGGCTCCGCCGCCGGCACATCGTCCGGCGGCTTTCGATCCGAGCAAACGAGCGAAGGAACCCCGCAGAAGTGGCCTACGTCATCGCCGAGCCGTGCATCGGGCAAAAGGACAACTCGTGCGTCGAGGTCTGTCCCGTCGACTGCATTCATCCCACGCCTGACGAGCCCGACTACGACGCGGTCGAGCAGCTCTACATCGACCCCGACGAGTGCATCGACTGCGACGCCTGCGTCGAGGCATGCCCGGTCGACGCCTGCTTCGCCGAGGACCAGCTCCCGGCAGAGTGGGCGAAGTACACCGAGATCAACGCCCAGTACTTCGCCGGCTGACGCGCGACTAGCCCTGGACGACGTTCAGCTCAGTGCCTGAGATCGGCGCGGCGGCTGCCATCGCCGGGGGCTCGGACTGAAGCACGGCCAGCTCCTGGGGCGTCGCGGCGACGATGCCGCGGGCGGCCTGGGCGATCGCGATCGCCGCCGGGTCGTTCGGCTGCTCGAGGACGAGCGGCCGGCCATCGTCGGCGTGCGCTCGCAGGTCACTCGACAGGGGAACCTGGCCCAGCAGGGGGACGTCGAGCTCGTCGGCCAGCAGCTGGCCGCCACCCTCGCCGAAGATGGCGTGGCGCTCGCCGTCGGGCGTCGTGAAGCCGGACATGTTCTCGATCACGCCGAGGATCTCGAGGTCGACCTTCGCGGCCATCTCCGCCGCCCGCCGGGCGACGGACTGGGCCGCGGGCTGGGGCGTGGTGACGATCGTGATCTTGGCCTGGGGCAGGAGCTGCGCGAGCGTCATCGAGACGTCGCCCGTGCCGGGCGGGAGGTCGAGGAGCAGGTACTCGAGGTCGCCCCAATCGACGTCCTCGAGGAACTGCTGGATCGCCTTGTGGAGCATCGGCCCGCGCCAGACGACCGCGGCGTTCGGCTCGACGAAGAACCCGATCGACATCACCCTGACCCCGGCGGGCCCGTCCATCGGGATGATCTTGCGGTGCTCGTTGACGTCGGGCTTGCCCTCGACGCCGAGCATGCGCGGGATCGAGTAGCCGTAGACGTCGCAGTCGAGTGCGCCGGCGGCGCGACCGTCGGCGGCGAGCGCTGCCGCCAGGTTCGCAGTCAGCGTCGACTTGCCGACGCCGCCCTTGCCGGAGGCGATGCAGATCACGTTCTTGACCTGGGCGAGGGCGCCCTCGGGCAGGCGGTTGCGGCCCAGCGTCTGCTGCAGGTTCGCGCGCTCGTCCTCGGAGAGGACGTCGAACTCGACAGCGACAGCGCTGACGCCCTCGAGCTCGGCCACGTTCTGGGCCACCGCCTGCTGGAAGTGGGAGCGGATCGGGCAGCCCGGCGTCGTCAGCGAGACGATCACGCCGACTCGTCCGTCGTCCGCGATGTCGATCGAGCGGACCATCCCCAGCTCGACGATGTTGCGCCGCAGCTCGGGATCGATCACCGCCCGGAGCTTGTCCGTGACCTGCTCTTGGGTCGGAAGGGCCATCAAAAACAATCCCTTACCAGGGGGGCAAGCATAGTTTCGCAACAGAGTTGCTCATTCACGCACCATTCTGACAGGGCGCCGGCTCGCCCAAAGAGAAACGGGCCCTTGCGGGCCCGCTTCTCGGGAGGAGAGGTTGCTGTTTCTGCTCGCGAGATATGAGGCGAGCAGACTTCTCCAGGCGCCGCCTCTCCGCGGAGCCCGGGCTAAGCGGTGCGGTTACGAGGCGGCGTCGCTGGTGCTGCCGACGCGCTCCTGGACCGCGCTGCGCGCGTCCTTGACGGCATTCTCGACCTGGTTCCGGCGGGCCTTCAGCTCGCGCTCGGCCTTGGTCCGGTTCTGCTTGACCGTCTTCTCGACGCGGTTCCGGCGGGCCTTCAGCTCGCGCTCGACCCGGTTCCGCGTGCTGCGGACGCGCGTGGTCGCCTTGCGGCGAGCCTGGCCGCCGCGACGCTCGAGCTTGTTGAGCTCGCGCGTGACCTGCGTGCGGAGCTCCTTGAGCTCCTTCTCGCGGCCGGTGGGCTCGGTCCAGGGCTTGACCGTCTCGGTGACGTTCTCCGCGACGGTCAGGGCGGCGCCAACGGGGACGTCAACGGCGCGCTCGGCCGTCTGACGCACGTAGGCGACGGCGGTGTCGATGCTCCGCTCGTCCTTCTGGGCCGTAGCGGTGCTCGCCTCGGTGGTCTTGGTCTTGGTGGCGGTGCCGTTGGCTGCCATCAGTTCGATCACTCCTTGGTGCTCTCTCGTGGGGGGCTACTAAGTTCCTTACTTCTAAGGATGTTCGAGTCTATCAAGATGACACGAACACGTGTTTGTAACCACGAGTGTGCCCCGAGTTACGCGGGAAACGGTGAAAAAGCCGTTTCCAAGGTCATCCGACGGCCGCCGGGGCGACCCGCGCGAGCCAGTCCGCCGGCCGCTCGAGCTCGGCCAGCGAGGGCAGCGCCGCCGGCTCCTCCCACGCCCGATTGAGCCCCTCGATCCCGGCGTCGGCGACGACCGCGTCGCTCCACGCCTTGCCGAGCTCGTACTGGCGGAGCTTCATGCCGAGGCCGAGCGCCCGGGCGATCACGTCCCCGAGGCCGCCGCGGCGGGCCCGGCGCTCGTCCATCCGCGCTCGCAGGTCCCCGAGGCCGTCGTCGTCCGCCGCGGCGGCGTCCATGACGTGCTCGGCGTAGCCCTCGATCACCGCCATCGTCGCCTGGAGCTCGTCCAGGATGGTGGCCTGCTCAGGCCCGGCAAGCGCGCGGGTGAGCTCTCCCCGCAGCGCCTCGCGAAGCGACCGGCGCGGGTCGGTCGTCACCAAGCGGCGAGCGAGTGCGGCAAGTGCGGAGAGGTCGACCGATCCCGAGGCGGTATCGATCAGCCGGCCGACGAGGCCGGCGACGTGCTCGCGCAGCCATGGGACGGCGGCGAACTGGAGGGAGTGGGTCTGCTCGTGGATCGCGACCCAAAGGAGGAAGCGATCCGGATCGACATCGAGCTCGCGGGCGACCTGCGTCAGGTTGCCGCCCACGATCAGCATGCGGGGCGGCTTCGCCGCCGGAGTCAGGGAGACTTGGTACTGGCCGAGGACCCGCCGCGACGCGTAGCCGACCACGACCCCGGCCTCGATGCCGCCGGCCGCCCCGAGCCCGCCGCGCACCAGCCCGTCGAGCGGCCGCGGCAGCGAGATCTCGGCCGCGGCGCGAGCCTCGAGCGGAGCGGCGAGCTCGCTGAGCTGGGCCAGGTTCGCGGCGATCCACTCGGCCCGCGTGATCGTCTCCACGCCGGGAACCTCGGTCGCGGGCTCGAGCTCCGTGTAGTCGAGGACGCGCTCCAGCGCAAGCTCGCAGGTGGCCCGCACGGCACTCGGGTCGGGGCCGCTCAACGAGGTGTCCTCGCCTCCCGAGAGAGCGCGCGCGATACGCCCGCCGAGCTCCCAGTCGACGATGCCGTCAGCCATCTCAGACCTCCGGCGAGAGCGCCTGGACCGCTCGTACGGACGCGAGGAGCTCATCGCTGGTGCCCGCCAGGACCGGGTAGCGCGCTTCGAGCCCGAGGTCGGCCTCGTCGAGCCCGAAACCGGCGAACTCCACTGCGCCGCCCGCCTCGGTTACGACCAGCTGGGCGGCGGCCGCGTCCACCGAACGGCAGGGCCGCGCGCTCAGCATTGCATCGAGCCGTCCCGCTGCGACGTAGCAGAGGGTGATCGCGATCGACCCGATCACCCGCACCCGGTAGGCGTTCCCGGCCAGCGCCGCCACGACCGGCGCGATCCGCGCCGGATCCGCCGACTCGAGGCCGACGAGCTCGAGGCCGTAGCCGGGCCCCTCGGCTCGCAGCTCGCGGCCGTTCAGCTGGGAGCCTGCGCCACGACGGGCGACGAACTCTTCGTCGGTGCCGAACGCGTGAACGAAGCCCCACTCCACGTCCGCCATCGTGGAGCCCGAGGCGACGGCGACGCTCAGGCAGTGCGCCGGGATCGTGCGACGGGTGTTGAGCGACCCGTCGATCGGGTCGATCACGACCCGCCACGGTGATGAGGCGTCGCCGAAGGCAACCTCGCCGCGCTCCTCGGAGACGGCGACGAAGTCGCGCCCCGACTCCGAATGCAGGCGCTCGAGCTCGGCGAACACGATGTCCTCGCAGCGGCGATCGAGCGCCAGCGCGCGGTCACCGCCCTCGCCGATGCCCTCGTAGACGGTGCGGCCGGCGATCGTCGGCTCGTCGTCGAACAGGCGTTTCTGCGCGGCGGCCGCGGCCCGCATCGCACCGAGCCAGTCGAGGTCGAGCATCGAAATCAGCCTAGTGACCGCTCGGGGCGCGGCACTACAGTGACTGGGATGGAGGGTTCGCTACTGATCACCGGGACGGCCGGCACCGGCCGCTCCGAGGCGCTCGTCCGCCGCTTCGCGGCCCTCGTGGAGGAGGGGACCGGGGCCGAGCGGATCCTCCTGCTGGCGCGATCGCGGGCGAACGCCGCGCTGCTTCGCAGGCGCGTCGACGCCGCGCTCGACGCTGCGCACGAGGAGCTCTGGATCGGTACCTACGAGGAGGTCGCCGAGCGGCTCCTTCGCGACTATCCGGTCGAGGCCGGGCTCGATCCGTTCTTCACGACGGTCGCCGCGGCCGACCGGCTCGCGATCATGCTCGCGCGCGTCGAGGACCTGCCGCTGCGCCGGCATGAGATCCGCGGCAACCCCGCGGGGCTCCTTGCCCGCCTTCTGCGCCGCATCGACCTCCTGAAGCTGGAGTGCGTGAGCCCCGAGCGGCTCCGCGACTGGGCCGCCGCGCGCGATCGCGAGGCGAGCGGCGCGGCGCAGCGCGAGCGCGCGCGTCGGGAGATCGAGTTCGCCGAGCTCTACGCCAGGCACGACCGCATCCTGCGCGACGCGGGCAGCTTGGACGCCGGCGACCTGGTCGTCGAGGTCTCGCGCCTGATTGGGGAACGGGCCGACGTCG
Source organism: uncultured bacterium (assembly GCA_963753385.1). GTDB lineage: Bacteria > Actinomycetota > Thermoleophilia > Solirubrobacterales > 70-9 > JALZKA01. The sequence goes on along the minus strand of CAVWCC010000007.1, from coordinate 355,120 downwards.
CCGAGGAGGTGCGCACACGCTTCCGGCACGTGATGGCCGACGAGCTCGAGGACGCGGCCCCGGCGCACACCCGGATCCTCGATGCCCTCACGGGGGATCGGGCGAACCTCGCGGCAACCCTTGACTCCGAGCAGGCGATCCGGCGCTTTCGCGGGGCGGCCGAGTGCGCCGAGGCGTGGTTCCGCGAGTCACATCCCGATGCCGAGACGACCGCGCTCGGTGAGCAACGCCGCGCCGGCGGGTCGATCGCCGTTGCGATCGGTGCCCTGGCGAGCGAGCCGGAGCCGAGCGAGCCCGGGCAGGCGCCCGGGTCGGTGCGCTTCTGGCGCTGTCGCGGAGAGCGCGCGGAGGCGCAGGCGTCCGCGCGCGACATCGAGCAGCAGCTGGCTGCGGGAGCGACGCTTCCAGAGCGAATCTGCGTGATCGTCGCGTCGGGCTGGCGCCAGGGGCGGCTCGTGGCGGCGGCGCTCGAGGAGCGCAGCGTGCCCTTCCGGGTCGCCGGCGACGCCTCGTTCTTCCAGCGCCCCGAGGTCCGCGACGCCCTCGCCTGGTTGCGGATGCTCGCCGACCCGAACGACGCCGCCGCCGTGGTTCGCGCGCTGACGCGGCCACCGGTCGACCTGCGATCCGCGGACCTCGCGCGGGTCACGACGATCGCCCGCCGCCGCAAGCTCGACATGGTCGCGGCGCTCGAGGCCTCGCTCGAGAGCCCGCAGCTGCGCCCCGAGGCGCGCGACCGGATCCAGTCCTTCCTGAAGCTCCAGCGCTCGGCGGCCACGGCGATGGAGGCGATGCGCCCGGACGTCTTCGTCCGCCGCCTGATCGAACGGGTGGGCATGCGGCGCCACCGCCTGTTCGCGGCCACGCCGGAGACGGCCGAGCGCCTGGTCAACCTCTCGCGCCTCGCCGAGCTCGCCGCCGACTTCTCGCGCCGGGTGCCGCGCGGCTCGGTCCGCGACTTCGTCCGCCACATCGCGGCCGTCGCCGAGGCCGGGGAGGTCGACGCCGAGGAGGTGGACCCGCCGCTGCCCGGCTCGGTCATCGTCGCCGAGCCCGGCCAGGTCAAGGGCCTCGAGTTCGACTCCGTGTACCTGCTCGGCCTGCACGCGGGCTCGATGCGGGTCGCGCCCTGGGAGGACCGCTGGGTTCCCGAGGAGCTCGCGATCGGCCCGCTGCCCCCGCCCGGTGAGGAGCTGAACGCGACCCGCCAGCGGCGCCTCGCCTACCTGGGGGTCAGCAGGGCCGCGCGCGCCGCGGTGCTCTCGTGGCCTGAGGAGGCCGGCCGCGAGAACGCCGGGCCGGCGCCCTTCTACGAGACCGTGCGGGCGGCGCTCGACGCGCCCGAGGAGGTGCACGAGGAGGAGGTGTTCGGTCCGGCGGAGGGCCTCCACTCGACCTACCGGATGATCCGCGACGAGGTGCTCGAGGCCTCGTGGCGGGCGGGGTCGGCCGTGTCGGAGATGCGCCTCGACACGGCCGAGGACGTAAACCGGGCGGTCGCCCGCTACCTGGAGCTGATCAAGCTCGCGGCCCTGCTCCAGCAGCCGGGCTCCGAGGCGGCCCGTGATGCGCTGGCCGCGGTCAACGAGCTGCTCGGCCGGGTGGCCTCGCCCGAGCAGCGGGCCGCGCTCGAAACCTCGGCGCTCGACGACTACATCCTGGGCGAGGAGCGCGCGCGCGACGCGCGCGCTGAGCTGATCTCGACCCGCCGCGAGCCCTCGCTCGAGCAGTTCATTCCGCGCCGCGGGGACGGCCTCGCGCTCTCGGCGTCCGACCTCGACCTCTACCGGACCTGTCCGCTGAAGTACAAGTTCGCCCGCGTCTTCGCGATCCCCCAGGAGCCCACGATCAACCAGCGCTTCGGGATCCTGATCCACAACGTCCTCGAGCGGTTCCACTCGGAGGAGATGCGGTCCGCCGAGGGAGGCGGGGAGCTCGTCGGGGGTGCCCGCCCGGGCAGCCTCGACCGGCTGCTGTCGCTGTTCGAGGCGGGTTGGCGGCGTACCGGATTCGGCGCGTCCGACGACGAGCTCCAGTACCGCGACCGCGCGGTCGCCGCCCTCGCGCGCTACCACGAGCGGCACATCGGCGGCGACTCCCGGCCCGTATGGCTCGAGCGGAGCTTCTCGTTCGCGATCGGCCAGCACCAGCTGCGTGGCCGCGTCGACCGAGTCGACCAGCGCTCGGACGGCGCTTACGAGCTGATCGACTACAAGACCGGCGAGCGGACCGCCCAGGAGAGGCTCGCCGGAGACCTCCAGATCGCGCTCTACCGGCTCGCCGCGCGTGAGGCGTGGGAGCTCGAGGCGGCGCTCGGCAGCTACTGGTACGTGCTCGCCGACGAGCGGGTGACGATCCCGCCCGCGCCCGACGACGCCGAGCGCGTCGAGCGCACGGTGCTGGAGGTGGCCGCCGGGATCGAGGCCCAGGACTTCGAGCCACGGCCGTCGTACGAGATCTGCAGCTGGTGCGACTACCGCCTCATCTGCCCCGCGTCCGAGGCCTAGGCGCGCTTACTCGTCCGGGCTCTCGCCCTCGCCGCGCTGGCGCAGGAAGCGTTGGAAGTCGCGGGCCAGGGTGTCGCCCGAGGGCATGTCCTGGGGCAGCTCGAGCTCGTCGGCCTGCTGTGACTCGAGCCGCTGTACGAGCTCCTGGATCTCCGGGTTTGCGGCGACTGCGCGGTCGATCTGCCCCTCGAAGCGCTCCATCGCGTCCTCGAGCTCGGAGGCTTCCAGGGCGATCCCCGTCACGGCCTCGAGCCGCCGGACCAGGGCGAGCGCCGCTTTCGGATTCGGCACCGCGGCGACGTAGTGCGGGATCGCCGCCCACAGGCTTGCCGACGAGATGCCCCGCTCCCGGCACTGGTCGTGGAGCACGCCGACGATGCCGGTCGGGCCCTCGTAGTTCGAACGGCTGAGGTTGAGCCGCTCGACCAGCTCGTCGTCGGTGGCGAGGCCCGTGATCGGCACCGGGCGGGTGTGCGCGACGTCGGCGATCAGCGCGCCGAGGCTGACCAGCATCTCGACCCCGAGGCGCTCGGCGGCGTCGAGGATCGCGGCCGAGTAGGTGCGCCAGCGCAGGTTCGGCTCGACGCCGCTCAGGAGGACGAGGTCGCGCTCCGCCCCCGTCGCCTTTGCCGTGACCATCGTGTTGGCCGGCCAGTCCACCTCGCGCGTCCGGCCGTCGACCAGGCGGATCGTCGGGCGGTTGACCTGGAAGTCGTAGAACTCCTCAGGGTCGAGGCGGGCCGCCACCTCGGAGTCGAGGCCAGACGCCACGGCCTCGAGCGCGGCGCTCGCGGCGCTCGCGGCGTCATTCCAGCCGGCGAACGCGCAGACCAGGATCGGTGAGCGGAGCTCGGGCGGATCGCCCTCCCAGATCACGTGGTCCACATGGTCGAGACTACCCGTCCGGGCCGGTACGGAGAATCGAATGCGTGAACCCAGCGCAGGCAACAGCGCCGCTTCCCCAGGCCGCCGCTGCCGAGCCCACCCGGGTCGCCGACCTCCGTGCCGGGCAGCGGCTGGAGGGCGCGTTCGCCTGCGCGCGCAAGGATCGCCTGACCGCCCGGAACGGCTCCGTCTATCTCGCGCTCGAGCTCCGTGATCGGACCGGGTCGCTACCGGCGCGGGTCTTCCGCGAGGTCGACCGCCTCGGCCTGCGCTTCGATGCGGGCGACGCGGTGGCAGTCGCGGGCCGGGTCGAGCGCTTCCGCGGCGAGCTGGTCGCCGAGCTCGACGACGTCCGGCGCCTCGAGCCCGGCTCGTACGACCCCGCCGACTTCCTGCCCGCCGCGTACCGCTCGGTCGAGGAGCTCGAGGGGTTCCTGGAGCACCTACTGCGCGAGGTCCACGACCAGGGTCTGCGCGAGGCGGTCGCCGCGCTCCTGTTCACCGGGCCGCAGGCGGAGGAGTTCAGGCGCGCGCCGTGCACCCGCGCCGGCCATCACGCCTACCTCGGCGGCCTGATCGAGCACACCGTCGCCGTGGGCACGCTCGTCCTCGAGATGTGCCAGCTCCACCCGCGGCTCAATTCGGACCTGCTGATGGCTGCCGCGCTGGTCCACGACATCGGCAAGGTAAGGGAGTTCACCTACGGAGCCGAGTTCGGGATCACCGACGAGGGGCGGATGCTCGGGCACCTCGCGATCGGCGCCGAGCTGGTCTCGGCCGCCGCCCACGGGTTGCCGCCCGAGGCGCGGCTTCAGCTGCTCAACTGCGTGCTGTCACACCACGGGCCGGACGCCGCTCCGGGGCGCGGCGGCCGCGGGGGCTTCGCATCGTCCGAGGCGCTCGCCCTCTTCCGGATCAACGGGCTCGACGCCTCGGTGAAGGGCGCCCTCGAGCACGGTCTCTAGCCCGGCCGCCGCGACGCGCGCTGCACGAGCTGGGCCGCGACCACGAGCGCCAGCCCCGCGAAGCCCACCTCGAGGGTGCGTTGCGAGACCTCGTTGGCGACGACGACCCCGAGTGCGACGCCGGCGACCGACAGCGCGCCGATCACCGCCGCGTCGCCGAGGCGGACGTTGCCGTAGCCGTGCTGGCGCCAGGTGCCCGCGATCGCGACGATCACGATCGCCAGCAGTGAGGTCGCCTCCGCCCGGACCTGCGGTTCGTCGAGGAAGATCACCAGCGCGGGCACGAAGAGGATGCCGCCGCCGACACCCACGAGGCCGCCGAGCATGCCGCCGGCGAATCCGAACAAGATCGCGAGCGCGATGTCCATCTAGCGACCGCCCCTCACGTGATCAGCAGCTCCACGGCCACCGCGACAAGGACGACGGCGAACAGGTACGAGACCGCGGCCTGCGGGATGCGCTGCTGCAGCGCGGTGCCCGCGATCACCCCGGCGACCGCCGGGATCCCGATCGCGATCCCCTTGACCACGTCGACGTTGCCGTAGGCCCCCTGCCCGGCCGCCGCCAGCGCGGCGATGATCACGATCGCGGCCAGGCTCGTGCCGGTGGCCTCGCGCTCCCCGTATCCGAACCAGAGGATCAGGAGCGGGACGATGATCGTCCCGCCGCCGACCCCGAAGAGCCCGCTGAACGCCCCGGCGGCGGTCCCGACCGCCGCGAGCTTGAGGTATCGCCCGTCCACGGCGGGCGATACTAGTTCGCCCGTGACCCTCGCCTCAGCTCGAGCCCTTTCGCGCTCGCCCCGAGCGCTGCGCGGTCCTGACCGACGTCGACGGGACGCTTGCGCCGATTGTCGGCCGGCCCGAGGACGCGCGCGTTCCGGCCGAGACGAGCGGGCTCCTCGAGCGGCTCGCGGGCCGGTTTGGGCTGGTCGCCGTGGTGACGGGCCGCCGCGCGCTCGAGGCGCGGCGCATGGTCGGCGCCGACGGGCTCGTCTACATCGGCAACCAGGGTTTCGAGCTGCTCGTCCCAGGCAGCGACGAGCCGCGCCTCGATCCCGCCGCGCTGCCGCGTGGCCGGAGGACGGCCGACTTCGTCGAAGCACTGGACTGGGAGCGCCTCGGCGACCTCGGCGTGCGCCGCGAGGACAAGGGACCGATCCAGGTCCTCCATTGGCGCGGGGCGCCCGACGAGGACGCCGCCGAGGCGGCGGTGCGCGAGGTCGCGGAGGCCGCGCGGGACCGTGGGCTGATCCCGCTCTGGGGCCGCAAGGTCCTCGACCTGCGACCGGTCGCCGGGATCGACAAGGGCACGGCGGTCCATCGCATCCTGGTCGAGCGAGCGCCCCTCGACGCGGCGCTGTTCGCGGGCGACGACCGTACGGACCTCGACGCGTTTCGCGCGCTGCGCGCTCTCGCCGGCACGGCCCGGCTGGGGAGCGCGGTCCGCGTCGGCGTCGCCTCGCCCGAGAGCCCGCCCGAGATCAGCGCCGAGGCGGACGTCGTCGTCGAGGGGACCGAGGGCGTCCTCGCGGTCCTCAAGGAACTCGAGGGCTGATGCTGTTCTCCGAGCTCCTGCGGATCACGGTCCTCCTGATCGCCGGCGTTGCCACCGCGCTGGGGGCACTCGCCGTCCTGGTCACGCAGGCCGAGGACTCGAACTTCGCGGCTTTCGTGGGTGGCGCCTGGTGGCTGATCGCGACGGTGACCGGGCTGATCCTCGGAACGACGGCGCGCGCTTCGGAAGCGATCACGCCGGCGCTCCGCGGCGCGCGCACCGCGACGAGCCTGCCGGACGAGAGCGAGGGCCGGATCGCGTTCATGCGCCTCTGGCCGATCGGCGCCTTCGCGGTTGTCTGTGGCGTCGCCGGCGTGATCCTCCCGCAGGTCGCGGCGATCGGCTCCGGCTACGCGATCCTCATCGCTCTGCTCTGGCGCCGGCGCGAGGACGCGGTGCGGGCGATCGAGGATCGGGACGGTGTTCGCTTCTACGTCGAGCCGTCGTCGGCGTTCGAGCCTCTGCGTCTCGTTCGCACGCCGGGGCTGTACCGGGATCGCCCACCGCATCCGAAGCCTCCGCCTCCGCCGCCGGCCGAGGCGTGACCTCCCGCGCGGCGGCGCGCGCGAACGCGTAGTGCGCTCCGGCTGCGGCCAAGAGCGCGGCCAGGCCCGCCATGACGAGGGCCGCACGGGGACCGAACGCCCCTGAGAGCAGGCCGGCGATCGGTCCCCCGATCGGCGTCGAGCCCAGGAACACGATCGAGTAGAGCGCCATCACCCGGCCGCGCATGTGGGGCTCCGCGGCGAGCTGGAGCGTCGAGTTGATCCCGGCCGCGAAGGTGACGCTTGCCGCCCCCAGCGGCACGAGGGCGAGCGCTTCGAGCGTCAGGGTCGGCGCGGCGGCTGCAAGCAACGCGAAGACGCCGAAGCCGAGGGCAGCTCCGACCAGGAGCCGATCGCCGATCCGCCGGCGCGCGCTCGTCATCAGCGCGCCCGCCACCGCGCCGGCGCCCATCGCGACCGCGAGGCCGGAGTAGGCCGCGGCGCCGCCGTCGAAGCTGTCACGCGCGAGCAGCGGCAGCAGGACCTGGAAGTTGAAGCCGAGCGTCCCGACCAGCGCCATCATCCCGAGCGGGATCGCGAGCTCCGGGGTTCGCGTGACGTAGCGGAAGGCGGAGCGGACGGCGCCCGGCTCGCGGACCGCGAGCTTGGGCGGCGCGAGCTCGCCGGTGTCCAGCGAGCGCAGCGCGAGGATCATCGCGCCGAACGAGAGCGCGTTCAGCAGGAAGCAGAGCTCGATCCCGCCGGTCGCGATCAGCAGCCCGGCGAGGGCCGGTCCCACGATCCGCGACGAGTGGATCAGGACGCTCTGGAGGCCGACGGCGTTCACCAGCCGGTCGGCGCCCACGATCTCGATCACGAAGCTCTGCCGGGCGGGCATGTCGACGGCGAGGACCGTGCCGCGCGCCAGGACAAGCGCCATGACCATCCAGGCGGCGATGTCGCCGGTCGCCGACAGCGCGAAGAGCGCGAGGGCCGGGACGGCCATCAGGGCTTGGGTCACCAGCAGCAGGCGCCGCTTCGGCAGTGAATCCGCGACCAGGCCGCCCCAGGCGCCCACCAGGAGGATCGGCAGGAACTGAAGTGCCGAGGTGACGCCGACGGCCAGCGCGCTGCCGGTGAGGGTCAGGACCAGCCACATCTCCGCGACGATCTGCATCCAGTTGCCGCTGATCGAGACCAGCTGCCCGGCGAACCAGCGCCGGTAGTTCGGGACCTGGAGCGAGCCGATCGAGCGGCGCAGGGCCGCGCTCAGGGATCCTCACCCTCGAGCATCCGCTCGAGGACTTCCGCGGCGCGCTCCAGCGCCTCGACGTCATCGGAGTCGAGCTCTCGCAGGCGGCGCGAGAGGTAGGCGTTCTTGCGCCTGCGGAGCCTCCGGAGGAGATCGCGGCCGCGCGGGCTGATCGAGAGCAGCGAAGCCCGGCCGTCGCTCGGATCGGGCGCGCGCGCGATCAGCCCCTCGTTCTCGAGGGCGGCGGCGATCCTGGTCGCGGTTGGGCGCTTGATGCGCTCGGCGTCGGCGAGCTCGCTCGGCGTCAGCGGCCCGTGCCGCTCGATCGTCCCAAGCGCGGCGATCAGCGTGGGCGAGAGCCCGGCGTCGGCCTCCTGGCGCATCCGGCGGGCGGTCCGGACGATCGCGAGGCGCAGCCTCGCGGCTGTCTCCAGAAGGCGATCGTCACGGGTAGTTACCACCGCTAATTAGCATAGCGAACTACCCTCTTCGGAATCCCATTGCGCGCCCTTATGCGCGACGCTGGGCTGCCTCGGATTGCTCGGCATCGGGGTCGAGGGTCTCCGCGTGCTCGCGGTGGGCCTCTGCCGTCTGCTGTTCCTCCTCCGCGACACGGGCGCGCTGCTCGGCCTCCGCGGCGTGCCGGCGGGCGCGGGCGGCTTCCTCCTCAGCGAGCGCGGCCTCTCGGTCCGCCGTGAGGCTGCGCTCCGAGGCCTCGTCGCGGTGGGCGCTTGCCATCTCGCGGCGCTCCTCCCGGCGGCGGTCAAGTGTCCGTCGGCGCACCGCGGCCGCGATCAGCGCGATCACGATCAGCGCGGCGACGACGATCAGGACTACGGCGAGCGTGCTCATCTGGATTCCTTTCGGTGGCCTGCACGTCCCTGCGCCCCCCGGCTACCCGCCAGATAGCCGCCCAACCAGGCTCAGGCACGGCCAGGCTTGCGCAGCTTCTGGAACTGCGCCCACGGCCTCGTGTTCGCGATCTCGGCCTTCGTCAGCCACGCCCGGCGGGCAGTGGCGATCCCGTAGCGCATGTTCTCGAGCGTGGAGACCCGGTGGGCGTCGGTGTTCAGGCAGATCTTCACGCCGGCGTCGGCGACGACCCGGGCGTTCTGCTCGGACAGGTCGCGGCGGTTGGGGTTGCCGTTGATCTCGATGAACGTCCCGGCTCGGGCCGCCGCCTCGGCGACCGCCTCGATGTCGAAGTCATAGCCCTCACGGCGCAGCAGCATCCGCCCGCTGGGGTGTCCCAGGCAGTCCACGAGGGGGTGCTCGATCGCGGCGATCATCCGGGCGGTCATGTTTGCCCTCGTCATCCGGAACGACGTGTGGACGCTGGCCACCACCCAGTCCAGCCGCTCGAGCAGGGGATCCTCGTAGTCCAGCGTGCCGTCGGGCAGGATGTTCGACTCGGTGCCGGCCAGGATCCGAAAGCGGCTGGAGCCGATCTCGGCGTTGAGCGCGGCGATCTCGTCGATCCGCTCCTCGAGGCGCTCAGGGGTCACGTGGTCCCCGAACCCGTGGCTTGCGGAGTGGTCGGTGACCGCGAAGTACGCGTAGCCCTTCGCCTTCGCCGCGGCCGCCATCTCCTCGAGCGTGTTCTTGCCGTCCGACAGCGTCGTGTGGGAGTGGAGGTCGCCGCGGATGTCGCCCAGCTCGACCAGCTTCGGCAGCTTGCCCTCCGCCGCTGCCCTGATCTCGCCGCGGCCCTCGCGGAGCTCGGGCTCGATGTAGGCGAGGCCGAGGCGCTTGTAGACGGCGGCCTCGGTCCTGTGCTTCTGGACCTTCTCCGTTTCGGTGTCCTTGATCCCGTGCTCGGACACGGACAGGCCCATCTTCACGGCGCGCTCGCGCAGCTCGACGTTGTGGGCGGCCGAGCCGGTGAAGTGCTGGAGCAGGTTCCCGTACTCCTCCGGCGGCACGATCCTCAGGTCGACCTTCACTCCGTTGTAGGTCGTGACCCGCGCCCCGTTCGTGCTCGGGTTGCCGGATGCCGCCGCGAGCGGATGCTCGGTCAGGGCGGTCGCAAGGCCCACGGGGTCAGACGCCGTCGCGATCAGGTCGATGTCCTTGCAGGTCTCGGCGAGGCGGCGGGCGGAGCCCGCGACGTCGACCGCCTTCGAGCCAGGGTGCTCGCGGAGGACCTCGAGCAGCCGTTCGGCGATCGGCAGGGCGTCGGAGAGGAGGACCCGTTCCGAGGGTCCCTCGTCGCCGAGCTTCTCGAGCTGCGCCGCGATGTTCTCCTCGGCCTTCGGACCGAGGCCCTTCAGGGCGCGGATCTGCTGCTCCGCGATCGCGGTACGCAGGTCGTCGAGGGTCGCGATCCCCAGCTCGTCGTGAAGGCGGCGGACCGTCTTCGCGCCCAGGCCCGGGATCAGCGTCACCTCGACGAGGCTCGGCGGGAACTTCGCCTTGAGCTTGTCGGCGGACGGGATCGAGCCGGTCTCGAGCAGCGAGACGATCTTCTCCTCGATCGTTTTGCCGATCCCGGGCAGCTCGGTGACCCGTCCGGCCCGGGTGAGCTCGGCGATCGAGACCGGGCTCTGGCGGATGACCTTCGCCGCGTCGCGGTAGGCGAGCACGCGGTAGGAGATTGCGCCGTCGAGCTCGTACAGCGTCCCGAGCTCCTGGAAGGCGTCGGCGATCTCGGCGTTCGAGAGCTCGTTGCGGGCCACCCCCATAGCATCAACGAATGACCGCTCCCGGCGACGTCTGGCTCGTGCTGCCGACCTACAACGAGGCCGACAACCTCGAGCCGCTGGTCGCCGCCGTGCGCGAGCAGCTCCCGGACGAGCAGCCGCATCCTCGTGGTCGACGACAACTCGCCCGACGGCACCGGGCGGATCGCCGACCGGCTCGCCGCCGCCGACCCCGGCCTCGAGGTCATGCACCGGGCGGAGAAGGAGGGGCTCGGTCCCGCCTACGTCGCGGGCTTCCGGCGCGCGCTCGAGGGCGGCGCCCGGGTCGTGGTCCAGATGGACGCCGACTTCTCGCACGACCCCTCGGACCTCCCGCGGCTGCTCGCGGCGATCGAGGACGGCGACCTGGTGATCGGCTCGCGGTACGTGGACGGCGGCGGCGTCACCGACTGGGGTCCGGTGCGCAGGACGATCAGCCGCGGCGGGAGCGCGTACGCCCGCGGGGTCCTCGGGGTCGAGGTCCGCGACCTGACCGGCGGCTTCAAGGCCATCCGTAGCGAGGTACTGGAGGCGATCGACCTCGACTCCGTCTCCTCGCTTGGTTACGCGTTCCAGGTCGAGCTCACCTACCGGGCGATCCTCGCGGGCTTCCGCGTCGTCGAGGTGCCGATCACGTTTCGCGACCGCCGTGTGGGCCAGTCGAAGATGACCGGCGCGATCGTCGTCGAGGCGGCGCTCGGCGTGCCCCGGATGCGGATGCGCAAGCGGTGAAACGATCTGCGCGCTGCCGGTACTTCAGTTTGTATAGTAAGTAGCCGCGGTGAAGAGCGGAGACGCTCCGCCACCGCATCGGATACAAAGGACACCCTCAATTGACCCTTCAAGCAGCAGGAGACCAAATGGCCGGCAAGCTGCCCGACGTCACCGACGCCAACTTCCAGAGCGAGGTCCTGGAGTCGAGCGAGCCCGTCCTCGTTGACTTCTGGGCGCCCTGGTGCGGGCCGTGCCGCGTGGTCCATCCGATCCTCGAGGAGATGCAGGGCGAGCGTGAGGACGTTCGCATCGTCTCCCTGAACATCGACGACAACCAGCAGACGGCCGCCCGGTTCGAGGTCCTCTCGATCCCGACCCTGATCCTGTTCAAGGACGGGGCCGAGGCCAAGCGAATCATCGGCGCCCGGCCGAAGCGGAGCCTCGAGGCCGAGCTCGAGCCCGCGCTCGCCGCGTAGGGCTGCAACAATCGCCCCATGCGGGGGCGCACTCGACTGATTCCGGTCCTGGTGCTGGCGGTTGCAGCTGCCTGGGCCGGATCCGCCGAAGCGAAGCCGCGGCTCGCCGGGGTGTTCGACCTGAGCGGCACTCCCGGCCAGATCACCCGCGGTCCCGACGGGAACATCTGGGTGACGATCTCAGGCAGCGGCCTCGACAACACCCTCGCCCGCATCAGGCCGAACGGGAACGTGACGGAGTACAGCCCCGACGACCTCGTGAATCCCGAGGGGATCGTCTCGGGGCCGGACGGGAACCTCTGGGCCACTCGCAACGGCGGCGTCGTGAGGATCCCGCCGGGCGACCCGGATGCGGCCGTGGCCTTCGACATCGACGCCATCGGCGACCCGCGCAAGATCATCCGGGCCCCCGGCGGCACGCTCGTGACGGCCAGCGACGACCAGCTCGTCTCCTTCCCGGCCGCCGACCCGAACGACTTCGACGCAACAACGATCGACGGGATGAGCGCCCGCGCGGTCGCCAAGTCCGGGGGCAACATTTGGATCGCGGACTTCCATGGCGGCGACGGACGGATCGTGCGCGTGAACGCATCGTCCGGCGCCACCAAGTTCTACGACGTCGGCGGTGGCCCGCAGGGCATCGCCAGGGGTCCGAAGCAGGGCGCCGCCTACACGAACCCGGGCACGGACCCGCAGACCGTCGGGCGGATCGAGAAGGGCAAGAACCCGAAGAAGACGGCCGTGCCGAACACGGATCCATTCGGGATCACGTTCGCGCCGGATCGCAACTGGTGGATCGCGAACTTCGCCAGCCACAACCTCACGATCCTCACCACCGAGGGCAAGGCGCGGCGCTTTCGGAAGCTCCCCGACAACTCGGGCCCGCGCGAGTTGACCACCGGCCCCGACAAGACCCTCTGGGTGTCGCTCGAGACCGCCGGGCAGGTCGCCCGCATCAAGGGCGTCAAGAAGTAGTCAGCTCGCGCGCTCCAGGTAGATCTGAAGCTTTCGCCCCTCGATCGCGGTCGGCTCGCCGACCGCGGCGTCGTAGGTCACCGAGGTCGCCAGCGTCTCGCCCGGCGACGTAATCCTCGTGCCGGCGGGCGGCGTCGAGCAGCGTCTCGTCGCCGTCGAGCCGCGAGAGCGATCCGGTCGGTGACGTCGAGGCCCGCCTCGCGCCGCGCGGCCTGAACCGCGTGCACGATCTCGCGTGCCAGTCCCTCGCGCCGTAGGTCGTCGTCGAGGTCGAGCGAGAGCGCGACCGCCCGCCCGGCCTCGGACTCGACCTCGTATCCCGCGAGCGGCTCCATCGCGAGGATCAGGTCGTCCGGCTCGAGGTGATGCTCGTGCCCGTCGACGTTGATCCCGACCGTGCGCTCGCCCTTGGCCGCCGCGGTGGCCGCCTCCGGGTCGAGCCCCTCGATCGCCGCGGCCACCTGGGGCATGGCCCTGCCGAAGCGCGGGCCGAGCGCGCGGTAGTTCGGCTTCACCCGGTAGGCGACGAGGTCCGCCTCCTCGCTGACGAACTCGAGCTCCTTCACGTTCAGCTCGGCGCGGACGACGTCGCCCAGCCGCTCGATCTCGTCGCGCTCGCCGCCGGTGGCGACGATCACCGCCTTCCCGAGCGGCTGTCGCATCTTCACCTTGGCGGCCGCACGGGCCGCCCGGCCCAGCTCGATCGCGCGCAGCGCGGCCTCGACCCCGGCCTCGAGCTCGGGGTCGCGGCGGTCCGCCTCGGGCGCGGGGAAGTCGGCCAGGTGCACCGATTCGCCCGTGGCGCTCAGGTTCGTGTGGATCTCGTCGCTCGACGAACGGGATGAACGGGGCGAGCATCTTCGCGAGCTCGAGCAGGCAGTGGCGGAGCGTGCCGAGCGCGTCGGGATCGCCCTCCCAGAAGCGCCGGCGGGAGAGGCGCACGTACCAGTTCGAGAGGCGCTCGACGAACCGCGCGAGCTCCTGCCCGGCGCGGGTGCAGTTGAAGCCGTCCATCTCGGCCACGACCAGCTCGTTCAGCGCCTGGAGCTCGGACAGGATCCACTTGTCGAGGTCCGAACCGGCGCCGGGCGCCGGCGCCTGCGGGGCCGTGTCCGGGCCCAGCTTCTCCGCGTTCGCGTAGAGCACCCAGAACGAGTAGGTGTTCCAGAGCTGGTTCAGGAACTGGCGGACCGCCTCGCCCACGGTCTCGGTCGAGAAGCGGTAGCCCGCCCAGGGCTGCTGGGCGGTGAAGTAATACCAGCGGAGCGCGTCCGCGCCGTGGGCGGAGAGGACCTCCCACGGGTCGACAACGTTGCCGCGGCTCTTCGACATCTTCTGGCCCTCCGGGTCGAGGATCAGGCCGAGGCAGACGCAGTTCAGGTAGCTCGTGCGGTCGAAGACCAGGGTCGAGACGGCGAGCAGCGAGTAGAACCAGCCCCGGGTCTGGTCGATTCCCTCGCAGATGTAGTCGGCCGGGAACCGCTCCTTGAACTCCTCCGACCCCTCGAAGGGGTGGTGGAACTGCGCGAACGGCATCGAGCCCGAGTCGTACCAGGTGTCGATCACCTCGGGGACGCGCCGCATCTCGCCGTCGCAGCCCTCCCGGGAGCAGCGCAGGACGACGTCGTCGATAAACGGGCGGTGAAGGTCGTCCGGCACCTCGCCGCCGCGGTCGCGGAGGTCCTGGAGCGATCCGGCGCAGAAGGCCTCGTCGCAGTCCGTCTCCTCGCACAGCCAGACGGGGAGCGGGGTGCCCCAGTAACGCTCCCGGGAGAGCGCCCAGTCGACGTTGTTCTCCAGCCACTTGCCGAAGCGGCCGTGCTTGATGTGCTCGGGGTGCCAGCCGATCTCCTCGTTCTCGGCCAGCATCCGGTCGCGCACCTCGGTCGTGCGGATGTACCAGCTCGACTTCGCGTAGTAGAGGAGCGGCGTGTCGCAGCGCCAGCAGTGCGGATAGGCGTGCTCGTAGTCCTCCGCGCGGAAGAGGCGCCCGGACTCGCGGAGCGCCTCGACGATCTCGGGGTTGTGCTGGAAGACGAGCTTGCCCTGGAAGTCGGGCACCCGCTCGTCGTAGGTGCCGTTCGGGAGCACCGGGTTCTGGAGAGTCATCCCGCGCTCCTCGCCGAGCCGGAAGTCGTCCTCGCCGAAGGCGAGCGCGGTGTGGACGAGGCCGGTGCCGTCCTCGGTGGTGACGAAGTCCGCGGTCAGGACCGAGTGGCCGAGCGGCCCGAAGTCCTCGCCCCTGATGTAGTTGAACGGGGCCTCGTAGCGCGTGCCCTCGAGCGCCGCGCCGGAGAACGAGGCGACCTCCGTCCAGCCTTCGCCGAGCACCTGATCAGCGAGGGAGCGAGCCACGACGACGATCTCGTCCGAGCCCGGTGGCTGCGCCCGCACGTATTCGATCTCGGGTCCCGCCGCCACCGCCGCGTGCGAGATCAGGGTCCAGGGAGTCGTGGTCCAAACGAGCAGGTTGTCGCCCGGCTCGAGTGGTTGAGGATCCCGTGTCGGTCACCGGTAGCCGCACGTATACCGACGGGTCGACGACGTCGTGGTAGCCCTGGGCGACCTCGTGGGAGGAGAGTGCGGTGCCGCACCGCGGGCAGTAGGGGACGACCTTGTGCCGCTCATACAGGCGCCCGGCGTCCCAGATCTGGCGCAGCGACCACCAGACCGACTCGATGTAGTCGTTGGTGAGGGTCACGTAGGGATCGTCGAGGTCGATCCAGAAGCCGATCCGCTCGGTCAGGCGGTTCCAATCCTCGACGTAGCGGAACACGGATTCCCTGCACTTCGCGTTGAACTCGGCGATCCCGTACTCCTCGATCTCGGCCTTCGACGAGATCCCGAGCTCGCGCTCGATCTCGAGCTCGACCGGGAGGCCGTGGCAGTCCCAGCCCGCCTTCCGCGGCACGCGGTACCCGGACATCGCCTTGTAGCGGGGGTAGATGTCCTTGAAGACGCGGGAGAGCACGTGGGCGACCGACGGCAGCCCGTTCGCGGTCGGCGGCCCCTCGTAGAAGCTCCAGGTCTCGGCGTCGGCACGGAGGGCCAGCTGCCGGCCGAACAGGTCGTCCGCGCGCCACCGCTCGAGGACCTCATCCTCGAGGGCGGGGAAGCTCTGCTTGGGGTCGACGGGGCGAAAGCCGCTCATGAGCGCGTGATTCTGGCATGGGGTCCGGGACGCGACGCTCTCGTACGCTGGAGCGATGCTTCGCCGCTCCCTCGCCCTGGTCGCCGGACTCTTCATTGCGGGCTGCGGCTCGGACGACGACCCCGAAACCCCGATCGCATGCTTGGCCGACGCCGACGCCTACCTGGCCGCGCTCGGGAGCGCCCCGGGCGACGTGCGGCTCGACGGCGCTACGCCGATCGGGGACTGCATCGTCGATGGCCAGGACGGCGGCGAGCTCGCCCAGGTCGGCGAGCCGATGGTGGGTGCCGCGACCGAGCTCAACCGCCGCGCGCGGGACGAGCCCGGCGGCCAGGCGGCGGTGCAGCTGGGGTACCTCGTGGGCGCCGTCCAGGAGGCTGCGTCGACCACGGGCGGCATCCACCAGGACCTGGTGATCCGCCTCGACGCCGCCGCCCGGTTCAGCGGCAGCGACGGCCCGTTCCCCGCCTCGTTCGAGCGCGCCTTCGGCGCCGGTTACGCGGCGGGCCAGGCCTCGGGCTGAGGGTTCTAAGTAGCCTGGGTACTGTCCACAATCCAGCCGACGGAGGGCAGATGCCAGAGCAGCTTTGGGGCGGCGAGACGGACAAGGCCGTCGCCAACTTCCCGGTCTCGGGGGACCCGATCCCGGTGCCGGTGATCCGCGCCCTCGGCCGGATCAAGGCCGCCGCCGCCCGCGCGAACGCCGACCTCGGACTGCTCGACGCCGACGTCGCGGAGCGCATCGCCGCCGCGGGCGACGCGATCGCCGCCGGTGAGCACGACGACCAGTTCCCGGTGGACGTCTTCCAGACCGGCTCGGGCACCTCGTCGAACATGAACGCGAACGAGGTCATCGCGACGCTCGCCGGCGACAAGGCTCACCCCAACGACCACGTCAACATGGGCCAGTCCTCGAACGACGTCTTCCCGTCGGCTGTGCACCTCGCTGCGCTCAGCGAGGTCAGCCACGCGCTCCTGCCCGCGATGGACGCGCTCGCGTCCGCCCTGTCCGAGCGCGCGAGCGAGTTCGCCGACATCGTCAAGACAGGGCGCACGCACCTGATGGACGCCGTCCCGGTCACCCTCGGCCAGGAGTTCGGCGGGTACGCGGCCCAGGTTTCCCTTGGTCGCGAGCGGGTCAGGGGCACGCTCGGCCGCGTCGGGCAGCTTCCGCTGGGCGGCACCGCGACGGGCACCGGCCTCAACACGCACGAGCTGTTCGCCGAGAAGGTCCGGGAGCTCATCGCCGAGGAGACCGGCCTCGAGATCTCGGCGCCGCTCGACCGGTTCGAGGCGCAGGCCAACCGCGATGCGCTGGTGGAGCTCTCGGGCGCTCTCAAGGTCGTCGCGGTCTCGCTGATCAAGATCGCAAACGACGTGGCGTTGATGGGCTCGGGCCCCCGCGCCGGGCTTGCCGAGCTGCGCCTGCCCGAGCTGCAGAAGGGCTCGTCGATCATGCCCGGGAAGGTCAACCCGGTGATCTGCGAGGTCGTGATCCAGGTGGGCGACCAGGTGATCGGCAACGACGCCGCAATCACCGCCGCGGGCGCCCAGGGCCAGTTCGAGCTGAACGTCCGGGTGCCGCTGATCGCACGGAACCTGCTCGACCAGATCAAGCTGCTCGCCGCGGCCTGCCGGCTGCTGAACGAAAGATGCGTTGCCGGGCTCGAGCCAAACCTGGAGTCGCTGACCGCGTTCGCCGAGGCGAACCTGCAGGTCGCGACGGCGCTCAACCCGCTGATCGGCTACGACCGGGCGACCGAGATCGTCAAGGAGGCCGCCGCCTCGGGGCGGACCGTGCGCGAGGTGGCGATCGAAAAGGGCGTCGATCCGGGGACGCTCGACGAGGCGCTCGACTACTCGGCCATTGCGCGGCCACACGAGTAGAGGCGCGATGCGGGCGGTGCCCGCCGCGCTCGGCCTCGTCCTGCTGGGGGCCGTCCCGGTCGCCTACGCGGGCGGCGAGCTGCCACGCGGCGGCGTCAGCGTCATCCCCCAGAACCGGGTGATCGGCTTCTACGGCGCGCCGCAGGCCCCGCAGCTCGGCGAGCTCGGGATCGGTTCGCCGCAGAGCGCCGCCAAGCGGCTGCGCCGGCAGATCAAGCCCTACAAGCCGCGGAGCCCGAAGCCGATCCTGCCGGTGTTCGAGCTCCTCGGGACGATCGCCCTGGCGAGCCCCGGCCCGGACGGGAAGTACCGCTCGCGGCAGCCGGACTCGATCATCCGCCGCTACGCGCACGCCGCGCAACGCAACGACTTCCTCCTGATGCTCGACATCCAGCCGGGCCGCTCGCGCTTCATGCAGGAGGTCGAGCACCTGCGGAAGTGGCTGCGAAAGCCGTTCGTCTCGGTCGCGCTCGACCCGGAGTGGAACGTGGGCCCGAACGGGGTACCGGGACAGGAGATCGGAAGCGTCTCGGCCAGGATGGTCAACAGGGTCACGAAATACCTCGCGGCGATCGTGCGCAAGCGCGACCTGCCCCAGAAGCTGGTGGTGGTCCACCAGTTCACCGACTCGATGATCCGCAACAAGGGGGATCTCCGGGCCCGGAAGCAGGTGGACCTCGTGCTGAACGCCGACGGCTTCGGCACGCCAAAGGCGAAGATCGCCAAGTACGAGCAGCTGGCGCCGGGCGCGGGCTCGGGGCTTTACTCGGGGTTCAAGCTGTTCTACGAGGAGGACACGAACCTGATGAGCCCGAAGCAGGTCATGCGGCTCCGGCCGCGCCCCGACTTCATCGTCTACGAGTAGCGCGATGACGGCGCTGACGATCGATGCGATCGATGCCGCCGCGAAGGTGATCGACGGTTTCGTCAGGAGGACCCCGGTGCTCGAGGCCGGGGAGATCTCGCGGCGGACCGGCGCCACCGTCCGGCTCAAGGCCGAGTGCCTGCAGGCGACGGGGTCGTTCAAGGTGCGCGGCGCGTTCAACGCGATCGCCGGCCTGAGCCGCGAGCAGCTCGACGCGGGCGTGGTCACCGCCAGCGCGGGCAACCATGCGCAGGCCGTCGTCGCCGCGGCGCGGCACGCGGGCGCGCGTGCGGACCTGTTCATGCCGGCGGCCGCGCCGCTGGCCAAGATCGCTGCGGTCAAGCGCAAGGGCGGCGAGGTTCACCTGGTCGCCGGCTCGTACGACGATGCGGACGAAGCGGCGGCCGGATACGCCGAGGAGCACGGGGCCACGATGGTGCCCGCCTTCGACCACCCGGCGGTCATCGCGGGACAGGGGACGGTCGGGCTCGAGATCGCCGAGCAGGCGCCTGACACGCGCCTCGTCGTTGTCCCCGTAGGTGGCGGCGCGCTCGTCGCAGGGATCGCGATCGCGATCAAGTCGAAGCTCCAGGGCGCCAGCGTCGTGGGCGTCCAGGCCGAGAACTGCGCGCCCTACCTCGAGTCGCTGGCCGCCCACCGGCCGATCGGCGCCCGCTCGGCCGTGACGATCTGCGACGGGATCGCGGTCAAGCTGCCCGGGGACATGACCCTGCCGCTGGTCGACGAGTGGGTCGACGAGGTGGTGACCGTCACCGACGACGAGGCGGCGGAGGCGATGGTGCTCCTGCTGGAGCGCTCGAAGGTTGTCGTCGAGGGCGCGGGCGCCGTCGGCGTGGCCGCGCTCCTGAGCGGCCGGATCAAGCCGCCCGCCGAGGGTGCGGTGTGCGCGGTCCTGTCCGGCGGCAACGTCGACCCGACCCGGCTCGCGGAGTGCATCGCGATGGGCGAGACCGCCGCCGGCCGGCGGGTCGTGGCGTCGGTCGTGATGCCGGACCGGCCGGGAGCGCTCGCCGGGCTCCTCGGGGTCGTCGCCGACCAGGGGGCCAATGTGATCGACGTCGAGCACCTGCGCGAGGGCCTCGATCTGCACGTCGGCGAGACGGCGATAACGCTCGTGCTGCAGACGAACGGCCCCGAGCACTCGGCTGAGCTGCTCGCCGCGATCGAGGCCGAGGGCTTCGCGACTCGGACCCAGCCGGGCGTCGGGGGCCCCGATGTGACGTAACGATGCGATCATCCGTAGGACAAATACCTCGGAAGATCTAAACGAGGTGAAAGAGCCTGATGACCGAGACCACTGAGACCCCCGAGACCCCCGAGACCACCGAGAAGGCGACCTTCGGCGCCGGCTGCTTCTGGCAGGTCGAGGACGAGTTCCGCAAGGTGGACGGGGTGATCGACACCGCCGTCGGCTACGAGGGCGGCCACGTCGACAACCCCACCTACGAGCAGGTCTGCTCCGGCACGACCGGGCACACCGAGGTCGCGCAGATCGAGTTCGACCCGTCAAAGGTGTCCTACGAGGAGATCGTCGCGAAGTACTTCGCGATCCACGACCCGACGCAGATGAACCGTCAGGGCCCCGACATCGGCTACCAGTACCGGTCGGTGATCTTCGCCCACTCCGATGAGCAGGCCGAGAAGGCCCGCCGGGCCATCGAGCAGACCCAGGAGCGCTTCCGCGACCCGATCGTGACCACCGTCGAGCCGGCGGCCCCGTTCTGGCGCGCCGAGGAGTACCACCAGTGCTACCTGCAGAAGCGCACGGAGCGACCCGGCCTGCTCGCCTCGCTGCTCGGGCACTAGCGCTCGGAGCTGTGTTCGCCATCGTCGCCGCCGGCTGCGGCGACGATGACGACGGGGACTCTGCGGCCAACTTCACCGGGACCCAGCTCAACATCACCCTCGACCGCGACGGGCCTGGAGGCGCGAAGCCAGAGCCTGCGATCGTCAATTGCGAGCCGGCCGACGGCTCGGAGTGCGGCAGGTTGAGCCCGACGGACTTCGCTCCGGTCGATCCGAACACGGCGTGCACCGAGATCTACGGCGGCCCGGACGAGGTCAAGCTGAGCGGCACCATCAACGACGAGCCCATCGACACCACCCTGACCCGCGCGAACGGCTGCGAGATCGAGCGGTTCGACCGGCTCGTGCCGGTGCTGAAGGAGGAGTTCCCGCGGCTACGAACCGGGCGCCGCCCTCGCGCCGTAGTCAAAACGCGTGAAGCGATGCACGATCGTTGCGCTCAGAGTCACGCTCCGACATCAGTTCGCACAGCTAGCCGCGGGCGCCTCACACGTTCACCGCCACGTACTTCGTCTCGAGGAACTCGTGGATGCCCTCGTTGCCGCCCTCGCGGCCGATGCCCGACTGCTTGACGCCGCCGAACGGCGCGCCGGCGTTCGAGACCATGCCCTGGTTGAGGCCGATCATCCCGGTCTCGAGCCCCTCGCAGACTCGGAACGCGCGCCGGAGGTCGCTCGTGAACACGTACGCGACGAGGCCGAATTCGGTGTCGTTCGCGGCGGCGACCGCCTCCTCCTCATCGTC
Source organism: uncultured bacterium (assembly GCA_963753385.1). GTDB lineage: Bacteria > Actinomycetota > Thermoleophilia > Solirubrobacterales > 70-9 > JALZKA01. The sequence continues at coordinate 334,152 of CAVWCC010000007.1, read as the reverse complement.
GAACGAGGTGATTGGCGCCACCGGCCCGAAGATCTCCTCCTTGAGCACGCGCGCGTCACCGGGGACTCCGGCGAGCACCGTCGGGTCGTAGAAGTAGCCCGCGCCGTCGCGCTTCGTGCCGCCAACCACGGAGCTCGCGCCCTTCGCCAGCGCATCGTCGACGAGCTCGGCGACCTTCGAGCGCTGGTTCTCGTCGATCAGCGGGCCGACCTCGACTCCCTCCTCGGTTCCCCGGCCGACCCGAAGCTTGCCCATCCGCTCACCCAGCTTCTCCGCGAACTCGTCGGCCACGGACCCGGCGACGTGGAATCGGTTCGCCGAGGTGCAGGCCTCGCCGACGTTCCGCATCTTGGCGATCATCGCGCCCTCGACCGCAGCGTCGAGGTCGGCGTCGTCGAAGATCAGGAACGGGGCGTTGCCGCCGAGCTCCATCGAGACCTTGAGGATGTTGTCGGCGGCCTGCCCGATCAGGACCCGCCCGACCTCGGTCGAGCCGGTGAACGAGAGCTTGCGCAGGCGCGGGTCCGAGATGATCGGCTTGGAGACGCCGCTCGAGGACGAGCTCGTGATCACGTTGAGCACGCCCGGCGGCAGGCCGCACTCCTCCAGCAGCTTCGCGAGCGCCAACATCGAGAGCGGCGTCTGCTGGGCGGGCTTCACGACCATCGTGCAGCCGGCGGCGATCGCGGGGCCGATCTTGCGCGTGCCCATCGCGGTCGGGAAGTTCCAGGGGGTGATGAAGTAGCACGGGCCGACCGGCTGGCGCATGACCAGCACCCGGCTCTGGGCGTTGCCCGCGACCTTGAAGTAGCCGTCGATCCGCAGCGCCTCGCCTGCGAACCAGCGGAAGAACTCGGACGAGTAGGCGATCTCTGCCTTCGACTCGGCGACGGCCTTGCCCATCTCGAGCGTCATCAGCACGGCAAGTTCGTCGGCGCGCTCGTTGAGCTCGACGAACGTGCGGTGCAGGATCTCCGAGCGCTCGTTCGGCGGGGTGGCGGCCCACCCGCCCTGAGCGTCGCATGCGGCGTCGAGCGCGGCCTTGGCGTCGTCCGGGGTCGCGTCGGCCACCTCGCAGAACGGCTCGCCCGTGGCGGGGTCCTCGACCGCGAGCCTCGCGCCGCCGGAGGCGTCGCGCCATTCCCCTCCGATCAGAAGCTGCTTCGGGGCCGCGTCGACCGCTGCCTGTTCCGCCGTGGCGATGCTCATCCGTGACCTCCTGCTCTCACTTGGGCGACTAGTCCCACTAGTCCTACCCGAAAGGGGTCCCCGGCCGTGCGGCGAACGCGACTTTCGGGGCTCTCTCCTGTTGTCTTTAGGGAGGGGGCCGGATCCGGATGAAGGGACGTCTTCTCATCACGCTCGCGCTGGCGGCCGGCGTCGCCGCGCTCACCGTGCCCGTGGGCGCCGCGGGGAATTGGGTCGTGCCCGGCAAGGGCTACGGCCACGGCGTGGGGATGAGCCAGTACGGGGCGTACGGCTTCGCCAAGCAGGGCCGCTCCTACAAGAAGATCCTGCGCCATTACTACAAGGGCGTCGAGATCCGCCAGGCCGATACCCGCAGCGTCCGGGTGCTGCTCACCACCGGCCTCGGCTCGCTGTCCTTCACCGAAGCCCGCAAGGCATGCGGCAAGACGCTCAATCCGGGTCGCAGCTACTCGTTCGGCTTAGCCGGTGGCGGCGTGGAGCTCAACCGCGGCAACGGCAGCCGGATCAAGAAGTGCGGCAACGAGGGAGCGGCGGCAGGAGGGGGCTCGGTTCGCTTCTCCGGCGTGGGCGCGTATCGCGGCAAGCTGATCGGCCGCAACGTCGGCGGCAGTCTCTACGCGATCAACGAAGTGGGGATGCAGGGGTACGTGCAGGGCGTGATCCCGAACGAGGTGCCCGCGTCCTGGCCCAAGCACGCCCTTCGGGCCCAGGCCGTCGCCGCGCGGTCGTACGCGTTGGCGAGCCGGGTGGGCGGCAACGGCTACGACCTCTACGACGACACGCGCAGCCAGGTTTACGGCGGGAAGTCCTCCGAAAGCGGCGCGACCAACCAAGCGGCCGAGGGGACCGCAGGCGAGGTGATCAAGGCCGGCGGCGGCACCGCGACGGCGTTCTTCTTCTCGACCTCCGGCGGTCAGACCGAGAACTCGGAGTTCGTGTTCGCCGAGCCCCGGTCTTACCTGAAGTCGGTCAAGGACCCGTACGACCAGCGCTCGCCGGTCCACAGCTGGCGGGTCGGCTTCTCGAACTCGGAGATGAAGTCGAAGCTCTCGGGCCTGTTCTCGGGCAACCTGAAGCGGATCAAGGTCCTCAAGACCGGTCGCTCGCCGCGCATCGTGCGGGCCAAGGTCGTCGGCTCGAACGGCTCCACGAACGTCTCGGGCGACACGCTGCGCTTCCGGCTGGGCCTCCGCTCGACCTGGGCCCGGTTCAAGAAGCGGTAGCCAGCCCTAGCCGTCTGGATAGGGCTGCAGGGGGACGCCGTGGTCGGTGTCTCGTGTCCCGAACTCGTAGGCAGCGGCGCCCGCGACCTCGAGATGTGCGTGGCGCTTCCCGGGCCGCTCGACCTTCAGCTCGAGGTTGGAGATCGAGCAGTTCATGGTGTTGTGCTCCGGGCCCTTGGGGTCCGCGTAGATCCAGGCGACGAAGTCCTTGGCCGGGGCGCTCACCCGGCCCTTGACGTTGATGCCCTTGCCGGGGACCGTGAACTCGCACGCACTTGGGGACTCCTCGATCTCGGTCCCGTAGGTGCCGCGGAAGCCGCCCACGCGGTGCGCCTCGCCCTCGATCACGATCCGGCCGTTGGCGACCCAGGGGGTCGTCATGCCGCCGACCTTGATCCGGCCCGCCGCGATGTCGACGTAGTCGCCATCGTTGCCGCCGAGGCCCTGGGCCTGGATCCAGATCCAGCGCTCGGCGTGCTCGGCGCCCCAGTTGTGGCCGATCATCCCCGGCCAGCCGGCGATCTCGACCTCCTCGCCGCCCACCGTCACAGTGCCGGTGAACCTCGCGTCCGGGTACGGGCTCAGGAACTTCGTCTTCGGGAGCTTGGTGCGGTACATGACGTCGTACGGGAGGTGATGGAGCGGCCCGCCCTCGTCGGCGAATTGCAGGTCCCACGACGCGGTCAGCTCCTCGCTCGCCGCCGTTCCCCTGGCCGTGCCGTCAGTGAGCACCGCGTCTGCGACCTGGATGTAGGCGCCGTCCGGGACCGACAGCCCGTCGCTTCCTGTGGTCTGCTTGGTCGCGCGCGGTCCGGTCGCGTCCGCGTCGAAGAACGTGAACCAGAGCGAGGCCCTCGGCTCCTCGCGCGGCCGCTGGTGGACCGTGTGGCGGATCCAGATCGCGCGCCCGCCTCCCGGCTGCGCGGCCTTGATGTAGAAGCTCTCGTAGTGCCCGGCCTTTGCGGGCACGCCGGGAAACCGCGCCTCGGTCCTCACCGAGCAACCACCCTCATAGGGTGCGGAACCTAACATCAGACCCGGTGAGTCGCGAGCCGGTCAAGGCGGCAGGGATCACCCTGGCCATGGTCGCGGCAGCCGCCGCGATCGCCGCGCTCGTGCTCGCGCTCGGGCTCGGGGACACCGATCCCCCTGAGGTCGAGGTGTCGAGCATCGTTGATGCCGCGCGTTCCGGCGGCGGCGAGGGATCGGAGGATCCGCTCGCCTGGGCGCCGTCCCGCAGCGACGAGCTCGCCGAGCGGGCGACCCTCGGCACGTCGCACGTGATCTACGAGAAGAGCCCCGGCGGGGTGGTGCTGGCGGCCGAACGGACAGCCGAATGGCGCGACGAGGTCGAGTCGGCGGCGAGCGGCCACGGCGTCGACCCCGACGTGCTCGAGGCGATGGTCTTCCTCGAGAGCGCGGGCCGACCGACGGTGATGGCCGACGGGACGCCGCGATCGGCCACCGGGATCGCCCAGATCATCCCGTCGACCGCGACCGACCTGCTCGGGATGAACGTGGACCTCGCCCGCAGCATCCAGCTGACGCGGCAGATCGCCCGGGCGGCGAGCAACGGCAAGCCCGAGCTCGCCACGCGGCTGGCCCGCGAGCGCGCGGAGGTGGACGAGCGGTTCGATCCCGAGCGCGCCCTGGACGGCGCCGCCCGCTACCTGGAGATCGCGGGCGACCGGTTCGGCTCGCCCGAGCTGGCGGTGGTCTCGTACCACATGGGGATCGGCAACCTCGAAAACGTGATCGCGGCGTACACCGGCCAGCGGGTCCCCAGCGAGGGCGCGGCTGCGATCGTCGACGAGGTCGGCCTCGATTACGCGCGCCTCTTCTTCGACTCGTCGCCGGAGAGCCATCCCGAGAGCTGGGAGCTGCTGTCCGGGTTCGGCGACGACTCGTCCCTCTACTACTGGCGCGTTGGCGCCTCGCAGGACGTGATGGGGCGCTGGCGCGACGATCCCGAGGCGCTCGGCGAGCACGACGATCTGATCACAGCGAAGGCGACGCTCGAGGAGCTCTACCACCCGGCGGAGGACACCGACTCGTTCGAGACGGCCGAGGACGTGCTCGACGCGCGCGCCGAGGGCAACCTCGTGGCGCTCCCCCAAGATCCCTCGCTTGGCTTCCGGGTCACCGAGCAGGCGGGCGAGCTGGCGAACCAGCTCGGCGCCGACCCCGAGCTCTACCGCGCACTCCGCCCCGAGGCCCTCGCGGCGCTGATCTACCTGGCGGCCAAGGTGCAGGCGATCTCGGGCGCGCGCCGGCCCCTGAGGGTCACGAGCGCCACCCGCGACCAGGAGTACCAGGACCTCCTGATCGGGATCAACCCCGAGGCCACCCAGGAGTACTCGCTGCACACGACCGGTTGGGCGTTCGACATCCGCCGCGACTACGCCTCCGACGCCCAGGCCGAGGCGTTCCAGTTCGCGCTCGACCGCCTCCGCGCGCACGCGATCCTCGACTACGCCTACGAGCCGGCGGCGATCCACGTGACGGTGAGCGAGTCCGCGAAGGTGCTGACCGACTAGCTCGTCAGACCTTCACGGTCATGACGTCGCCGTCCTGCATCCCGTAGTCGCGGCCCTCGAGGCGGAGCTTGCCCCGGTCGCGGGCGCCCGCGTAGCCGCCCGCGTCGACCAGGTCGTGCCACGAGACGACCTCGGCGCGGATGAAGCCGGCCTGGATGTCGCCGTGGATCTTGCCCGCGGCCTCCCACGCGCTCGAGCCGCGCTTCACGTTGCGCGCCATCGCCTCCTTGTCCTCGTCGGCGGTGAAGAACGTGATCAGGTCGAGCAGCGAGAAGGCCGCGTGGATCACCCGTGTCAGCCCGGACTCGGAGACGCCGAGCTCGCCGCGCAGCTCGGCTGCCTCCTCGGGATCCGAGAGCTCGGCCAGCTCCGACTCGATCCGGGCGCTGATCGCGACGGCGGCCGCGCCGGCACCCTGGGCGTGGGAGGCGACCGACTCCGGCACCTCATCGGAGCCCTCGTCCACGTTGGCCACGTAGAGGATCGGCTTCGCGGTGAGCGCGTGGAGCAGGCGGGGCGCGTCCGGAGCCGCCGCGGGTACGGTCACGTCGCGCACGGGCCGGCCGTCCTCGAGCGCGGCAACGACCGCCTCGAGCCAATCCCGCTCGGCGACGACGGCCTTGTCGAGCGCCCGGGCCTGCTTGGTGACCCGCTCGAAGCGCCGCCGCGCCTGCTCGAGATCGGCGGCCAGGAGCTCGAGCTCGATCAGCTCGATGTCGTCGCCGGGGTCGATTCGGCCCTCGGGGTGCGGCACGCCGCCCGTCGAATGTGCGCGGACGACGTGGCAGATCGCGTCGGTCTCGCGGATCGCGGCCAGGAACCTGTTGCCGAGCCCCTCGCCCTCGGAGGCGCCGCGGACGAGGCCGGCGATGTCGTGGAACTCGATCGACTCCAGCACGACCTCGGATGAGCCCACCGTCGCGGCGACGCGCTCGAGTCGCTCGTCGGGGACGGGCACGACCGCCACGTTCGGATCGATCGTGGTGAACGGGTAGTCGCCGGTCTCGGCCCCGCCCCGGGTTAGCGCGTTGAACAGGGTGGACTTGCCCGCGTTTGGGAGCCCGACGATCCCGACCTTCACCCGTCGGCCTCGGGCGTGCGGTCCGCGACGAAGTCCGCCATCCGCTCCTCGAGCGTGCGCTCGCCCACGTTGGGGACGAAGCCACCGATCGCGAGGCCGAGCGCGGCGCCGGCGAGCACGTCGGACGGGTAGTGCATGCCGAGGTACGGGCGGCCGACGCAGATCAGGGCCGCCAGCGTGTAGGCGGGGAGCCAGGCGCGCGGCTCCACGCGGCCGAACGCGGTGGCGGCCGCAAGCGACGAGGTCGCGTGGGCCGACGGGAACGAGAGCGCGCTCGGCGCTCCGGCCAGCGGCGGCAGGCCGCGCAGGCGCGGGCGCGGGCGCCGCACCGCCAGCTTCACCGCGTAGTTGATGCCGACCGCGGCCGGCGCGACGGCCGCCGCGCGCAGCCAGCGCTCGCGGCGAGCGGGGTCGGCGACCGCGCCGCCGAGGCCGATCGCGGTCCAGACCGCGCCCCATTCGCCGGCGGTGCCGATCGCCTTCATCGCACGCTCGGCCGCCGGCGAGTGACCGCGCGTTCGCATCAGGCGCAGCAGGCGCTTGTCGAGCTTGGCCAGCAAGGGCGGCAAGGATAGGGAGGGCTGTGAGGCGGAGTCCGCAGGACGGAGCCGAGCCCCGCCGCCGTTGAGGCGGCTTGAGTACGTCCGTCGGCCCGGGTGAAATGGTCGTGTGGCCGGGCCTGACCAGTTGGGGGACTACGAGCAGCGTTTCCGGCATGCCGGCCTACCGCTGTTCATCGCCGACCGCTCGGCGGCGACCGACGTCTTCAACCGCGCCGTGCCGCTGCTCGGGTTCGTGTTCCTGGTGGAGATGCTGGGCGCGCTCAACCTGGAGTGGTCGCCGCTCGCGAACGTCGCCGCGCTGGCCGGCGGCCTCGCAGTCCTGCTCGCCGCCATCGCGATGACGAACAAGGCGCGCGGCCGGCCGGCCGTGGCGATCCCCCAGGACGTCGGGAAGATCGAGTTGGCGCTGTTCGTGATCGTCCCGGCGCTGCTCCCGCTGATCTTCAACGGCCAGTGGCGAAGCGCGATCGCCACCGCGGTGGGGAACCTCGTGCTCCTCGCGCTCGTCTACGGCGTGATCGGGTTCGGCCTGACCTCGATCCTGCGCTGGACGCTTGGGCGGCTGCTCGGCCAGCTCCGCGCCTCGCTCGAGCTGTTCGCCCGGGCGATCCCGTTGCTGATGATCTTCTCGGTGGTCCTGTTCCTGACCGTCGAGATGTGGGAGGTCTTCAGCGACCTGCCGACCGCGTCGTTCGTTGGCCTCGCCCTGCTCTTCGTCGTGCTCGGCACCACGTTCCTCGTCGCCCGGGTCCCGCGCGAGGTGCGGGCGATCGAGCGCGACGCCGGGGCGGACGCGCCGCCCCTCGACTCGAGCGAGCGCGTCAACGTCGGCCTCGTGATGTTCGTGAGCCAGGCGCTCCAGGTGCTCTCGGTCAGCGTCGCGGTCGGCGCGTTCTTCGCCGCCGTCGGGGTCCTGGTGATCGACCAGCAGCAGACCCTGGAGTGGGTCGGCGCCGCTCCGGACGTCCTCGTCGAGTTCAAGCTCTTCGACCACCAGGCGATCGTGACCGCCGAGCTCCTCCGCGTCGCGGCCGCGATCGCGGCTTTCACCGGGCTCTACTTCGCGATCTCGATGCTGACCGACGACGTTTACCGGCGCGAGTTCCTTGAGGAGCTCACCTCGGAGATGCGGCAGAGCTTCCGGGATCGCGCCGAGTACCTGAGTTTGCGCTCGACCGCTTAGGCTTCGGCTCACGGATGAACGCGATCGACTTCCCGGACCAGGACGTCACGTCCTTCGTGCTCGAACGGGCCGCGGAGCTGGGCGACAAGCCGGCGCTGATCGACGGCCCCACCGGCCGCACGATCACCTATGCCGAACTCGATCTGGCGACCCGGGCGCTCGCGGCGGGGCTCGCGGCCCGCGGCTTCGGGCCGGGCGACGCGCTCGCGATCTACATGCCGAACCTGCCCGAGTACGCGGTGGCGTTCCACGGCACAGCGAGCGCCGGCGGCCGTGCGACCACCGCGAACCCGCTCTACACGGCACGCGAGCTCGAGCACCAGCTCCGGGACTCCGGGGCGAAGATCCTTTTGACCGTCCCGCCGTTCCTGGACATCGCGCGCGAGGCGGCCGAGGGCGCAGGCGTGGACGACGTCTTCGTCGTCGGCGAGGCCGAAGGCGCGGCGTCTGTGAGGCGGAGTCCCGAAGGGACGAAGCCGAGCCCCGGCGTTGTTGAGCCGGCGAATTTCACAGACCTGCTCGGTGATCCGACCGCGGCGCCTGACGTCGAGATCGACGCCGCGAACGACCTTGCCGTGCTGCCCTACTCGAGCGGCACGACCGGGCTGCCGAAGGGCGTGATGCTGACCCACGCGAACCTGGTGGCGAACATCGTCCAGATCCAGGACGGGTTCCCGATCTCCGGCGACGATGTGCTGATCGGCTGCCTGCCCTTCTTCCACATCTACGGGCAGACCGTGATCATGAACCAGGGCCTGCGGAACGGGGCGACGATCGTCACGATGCCGCGCTTCGACCTCGAGCAGTTCCTCGGGTTGATCGAGCAGCACTCGGTGTCGCGCGTCTACGTCGTCCCGCCGATCGCCCTCGCGCTCGCCAAGCACCCCGCGGTCGACGAGAGCGATCTCTCCTCGGTCGACGCGGTCATGTCGGGCGCCGCCCCGCTCGGGGCCGAGCTCTCGCAGCAGGTCGCTGAGCGGCTCGGCTGCAAGGTGATCCAGGGCTACGGCCTCACGGAGACCAGTCCCGTCACCCACGTGAACCGCCCGCACGGGGAGATCCGGCCCGGGACCATCGGCCAGTCCCTGATCGGGACCGAATGCCGCCTGGTCGACCCGGTAAGCGGTGCGGACGTGGAGGAGGGCGAGCGCGGCGAGCTCTGGATCCGCGGCCCCCAGGTGATGGCGGGCTACCTGAACAACGAGGAGGCGACGGCGGCCACGATCGACGCGGATGGGTGGCTCCACACGGGGGACATCGCGGTCCGCGACGCCGACGGCTATTACGCGATCGTCGACCGGCTGAAGGAGCTGATCAAGTACAAGGGCTTCCAGGTGCCGCCGGCCGAGCTCGAGGCGCTCCTGATCACGCATCCGGAGGTCGCCGACGTCGCCGTGATCGGGGTGCCTGACGACGAGGCCGGCGAATTGCCGAAGGCGTTCGTGGTACCGGCGGGCGACTCGGTCGACGCCGACGCCCTGATGGAGTTCGTCGCCGGCCAGGTCTCGCCGCAGAAGCGGATCCGCATGGTCGAGGAGATCGACGAGATCCCGAAGTCCCCATCCGGCAAGATCCTGCGGCGGGTCCTGAAGGACCGGGAGACGACCTCGGCGTGAACGGGGATTTGATGAGCGACTCTGTCGCGAAACCATGTTTGCCCCGGTAGGGGAAAGGTTCATGGTGCCGGGGTTCCGGCACCGGCCGGGGAACCACTGCGGCTCGACCGCCCTTCGCAACCTGCTCGCCTTCCACGGGGTCGAGCTCAGCGAGGAGATGGCGTTCGGCTTGGGCGCCGGCGCCTGCTTCTACTTCGTGCCGCTGGACGACCAATCCCCATCGCGGTTCACAAATGGCCGGACGTCGCGGCTCGAGGAGCAGTTCGTCGAGCTGACCGCGGCGCCCCTCGATCTGCGGACGTTCGATGACTCGAGCGCGAGCTGGGACGTGGCGAGCGCGACGGTCTCGGCCGGCGCCCCGGCGCTGCTCCTCACAGACCTCTACTACCTCGACCACTACGGGAAGTCGGCGCACTTCCCCGGGCACGCGGTCGTGCTGGCAGGCTTCGACGACGAGGTCGCGTACCTCGCCGACACCGCGTTCGAGGAGCTCCAGACGACGACGATCGCGAGCCTCGCCGACGCGCGCCACTCCCAGCACCCCGTGTTCCCGCTCGCGGGCCACATGTTCGTCGCCAGGAACGGCATCGGGTCGTTCGAACCGCGCACGGCGGCTCTGCCGGCGGTGGCGCGGTGCGCGGAGCGGATGCTCGAGCCGCCGCTCGGCGAGTACGAGGGGCTGCCCGGCCTGCGCAAGTTCGTCGCCGAGGTGGGCTCGTGGCCCGAGCTGCTCTCAGACTGGCAGTGGTGCGCGCGCTTCACCTACCAGACGATCGAGCGCCGCGGTACCGGCGGCGGCAACTTCCGGCTGATGTACTCGCGGTTCCTCGATGAAGCCGGATTCGAGGAGGCGGCGCTCGCAGCAAGTGCCTCAGAGTGCTGGACCGCCCTGGCCGGCGAGCTGCTCGCGGCGAGCGACGAGGACGAGCCCGGCCCGGCGCTCTGGGCGGAGATCGGGGCACGAGCCAGCGCGGTGCTGGATGCCGAGGAGCGCCTCTGGGGCTCGCTCAGCCGGTGACCGGCTCGAGCCGGGCGAAGTAGCCGAACGCCGGTCCCGAGCGCTCGACCAGCCGCAGGCCGGCGCCCGTGCCGCGCCGCTCGAGCGCACCGGGCGACGTGAAGTGGGGGTCCCCGGCGAGCTCGCCGACGGCGAGCCTCCCGTCCGGCTTCAGGACCCGGGCAATTTCGCTCATTGCGGCGTCCTGGTCGGGGATCTCGCCGAGGACCGCAGTCAGGACGACCGCGTCCATCGAGCCATCGGGGTAGGGGAGTGCCGTCGCGTCGCCTTGGGTAGGCACCACGTTCGTGATCCCGCGGTCTCCGGCCCGGCGCATCGTGTGGTCGAGGAACTCCTGCTGGAGATCGAAGATCTCGACGGCGCCGTCCGGAGCGACCCAGCCGGCCATGTCGAGCGTGTAGTAGCCGGTGCCGGGCCCGATCTCGAGGATCCGTTCGCCAGGTGTGGGCTGGAGAACCGACCGCAGCCGGTCGCGCGTGATCAGGGGGTGCGGGGCCTCGACCCAGAAGCGCTGTCCGTACGGGCAGGCGGAGGGGTTCTTGCGCCACCAATACGAAGCGGCGAGGACGGCGAACGCGATCAGCAGGAGGAGACGGCGCACCGGGCTCGCTCAGCCGCTGAACCCGATCGAGTGCTCGCCGTTCGCGACCCGCAGGAACACGACGGTCGCGACGTTGAGGGCCACCGAGCCCTCGGCGGTCTTCAGGTCGTACCAGCCGCTGCCCTTCTCGACCGCCTTGCGCAGGTCCCCGAGCTCGCTCTCCGAGAGCTTCACCGAGATCACCTGGCCGAGGCCGAAGCCAACGTCCACCTTCGTCCGTTCTGAAGCCATTCCAGTCCTCTCAGTGTTCTTCCGCGGGTTCAACGATCTCGGTCAGGACGCCGCCGGTCGAGCGCGGGTGCAGGAAGGCGACCCGGCTCTGGCGGATCCCGGTGCGCGCCTCCGCGTCGATCAGCTCGATCCCGGCGTCGCGCAGGCGGGCGAGGGTGGCGTCGATGTCCTCGACCCGGTAGGCGACATGGTGCAGGCCGGGCCCCTTGCGCTCGAGGAACTTGCCGACCGGGGTGTCCGGCGCGAGCGGCCGCAGGAGCTCGACGTGGCAGTCGCCGACGTCGAGCAGCACCGCCTCGACCCCCTGCTCAGCCACCGTCTCGCGATGCGCGAGCGGCATCTCGAACGAGCGCTCGTACAACGCGATGGAAGCGTCGAGGTCGTCGGTGGCGACGCCGATGTGATCGATCAGCCCGAACATCGCGCGCGGAGTTTAAGTGAGGCGGAGTGCGCAGCACGAAGCCGAGCCCCGCCGTTGTTGAGGCGGCTTATCCGGACGGCTCTGGGGGCTCGCTCGCCATGACCGCTGCCCGCCCCGCCGCTTCGGGCTCGGGCGGCGCGGGCGGCTTGCCGCCCTGCTCGCGGTGGGCGCGCATGATCTCGACGATCTCCTCGCGCTCGATCGACTCGTTGTCGAGGAGACGCTCGGCCACGTCGTCCAGCAGGTCGCGGTGGTCGATCAGAAGCTGGTGGGCGCCCCGGTATGCCTCCTCGGCGATCGCTTCGACCTCCTCGTCGCGGGTTTGGCGAAGCGCCTCGGAGACGCCGTAGTCGTCGCCCGGCACCTGGTGGGCGCGGATCTGGGTGCCCATCGCGTACTCGTAGACCATCGAGCGCGCGATCCCGGTGACGCGCTTCAGGTCGTCGGCGGCGCCGGTGGTGACCCGCCCGAAGGTGACCTGCTCGGCGACCCGTCCCGCGAGCAGCATCTTCATGTAGTCGATCAGCTCCTCGCGCGACTTCAGGTAGCGGTCCTCCTGCGGCAGGTTCAGCGTGTATCCCAGCGCCTTGCCGCGCGGCACGATCGACACCTTCTGGACCTTGTCGACGGTGGGCAGGAGCTCCGAGACGATCGCGTGCCCGGCCTCGTGCCAAGCCACGACCTTCTTCTCCTGGTCGGTGATCACCTTGCGCGACTGAAGGCCCGCCACCACCCGCTCGAGGGCGTCGTCGAAATCGGCCTGGACGATGAACTCGCGGCCATGGCGGCCGGCCAGGATCGCGGCCTCGTTGGCGAGGTTCGCGAGGTCGGCGCCGGTCAGCCCCGATGCATGGCGGGCGACCCGCTCGAGGTCGACGTCCTGGGCGAGCGGCTTCGACTGCGTGTGGACCTCGAGGATCGCGACCCGCCCCTTCCGGTCGGGCGGGGGCACGAACACCTGGCGGTCGAAGCGCCCCGGCCGCAGGAGCGCCTTGTCGAGCTTCTCGAGCATGTTGGAGGCAGCCATCACGACCACGTCCTCGCGCGTGTTGAAGCCGTCCATCTCGACCAGGAGCTGGTTCAGGGTCTGGTCGCGCTCGCCCGAGATGTCCGAGCCGCGCGCGGTGCCCACCGCGTCGAGCTCGTCGATGAAGACGATCGCCGGGGCGTTGTCGCGCGCCTCCTTGAACAGGCGCCGGATTCGCGCGGCACCGAGCCCGGCGAACATCTCGACGAACGAGGATGCCGACTGGCTCAGGAAGCTCGCACCGGACTCGTGTGCGACTGCCTTGGCCAGCAGCGTCTTGCCGGTCCCCGGCGGCCCGTGCAGGAGGATGCCCTTCGGCACCTTGGCTCCGAGCCGCTTGAAGCGCTGCGGATCGGAGAGGAAGTCGACGATCTCTTGGAGCTCGTCCTTGGTCTCGTCGACCCCGGCGACGTCCGCGAAGGTGACGGGAGTCCGCGACTTGGCCGTGATCTCCTGCGGCTTCGTCCGCGGCATCAGCCTCAGCGTGCGCCACATGAAGTAACAGATGAGGAGGAGGATCAGCACCGGTGCCCAGAGCGGCACGTAGCGCTCGATCTCGTCGTAGCCGAAGGCGGTCAGGAATTCCATGGTCAAACCGGAGCGACCCCGTCGGCGGGGCCCTCGGAATCCCTATCGGCTGGCACGGATTCGACCCGTAGGAGCTCGCGCACGGCCGCCTCGCCCACCGCGAGCTGCTCGGGGGTGGGCTCGCGGGTCGAGATCAGGCGCTGGATCTCGTGCCCGGTCCCGTGGACCGCGCGCGAGACGGCCGCCTCCGGGTTGCGCTCGGCGTAGGCGAACACCTCCACGGCGGCGCCGGTCGCGGCCAGCGAGGCCGCCCCGCGGGCGATCGAGTTCGGGCGCTCCAATGCTCCCTCGACGATCACCTGGCCGGCCACGCTGAACGCGAGCAGCGGTCCGATCAGGTTCGAGCCGCAACGCTGATGCTCCTTCGGCTCGTCCGCCGCAGGGCCTCCGGACTCGTAGGCGCCGATCGCCTTGTGCTCAGCCCCGTGGTAGGCGGCGAGGTCGCGGTCGCGCAGCGCGGCCAGCGCCGGGAGCATCCCGATCGCCGCGACCAGTGCCTCGCGGCTCGCGCTGCCGCGAGCGACCTTGCGGGCCGCGGCGCTCGCGACGGTCGCCGCCACCGCGGCGCCGATCACCCGCGGATCCTCGAGCGGGAGGCGCGCGGCGGGCAGGCGAAGGCGGGCGAGCGGCACGACGAGGAGCGCCTCGGCGAGCCGCAGCGGGCCGCGCAGGAACGGGACGGTGGCAAGGCGGCCGCGGGCAAGCGTTGGCTTGTCGCCCGAAGCCACCTCGATGTCACCGGCGGGACCGCGCACCGCGATCGCCCACGAGGTTGGGCCGTGGACTAGCAGGCCGTTGCGAAGAGCCATTCCGCCGAGGCGCAGGCCGCCGTCCTCGCGCGCCTCCTCAGGCATCGAGGAACCTCCGCGCGAGCCACTCGTAGAACTGCGCCGCGAGCTCGATGTCGGAGACGGCCGCGCGCTCGTCGGCCCCGTGCACGAGCGGGGCGGCTGTGAAGAGGTCGAGCTCACGCTGCGGGTGGAAGCCGTAGACGACCGACGATCCAAAAGCCTTGCGGAACCAGTGGCTGTCGGAGAAACCGGGCATCACGATCGGCACCAGCGTCGCGTCCGGGTCGGCCTCGGCAAGCCACTCCCGCACCGCGGCCTCGAACCCGGTCCCGAGCGGGGACTCGTTGCCGGTCGTGGTCTCGGTGAACTCGATCTCGACCTGGTCGGGGAGCTCGCCCAGGACCGGCGCGATCCGCTCGCGGACCGCGGTCTCGTCGAGCCCGGGCGGCACCCGGGTATCGATCACGGCCTCGGCAACCGACGGGATCACGTTGTCGCGCGCCGAGGCGCTCGTCTTGGTCGGCACCAGGGTGACGCGCAGCATCGGCTCCGCCAGGTACGCCGCCAGCAGGGGCGAGCGGGAGCGCAACTCGTCGAGCGCCCGCTCCAAGTCGTCGGGGTCGGTGCCGACCTCACGGTCAAGCACGCCGCTCAGGAAGGCCATCCCGGCCGGGGTTGGCTCGAGCGCCGGCTGTTCGTTCAGGCGGTTGAGCACCGGCGCCAGCCGGAGCAGGGCGTTGTCGCCCAGGCTGGGGACGCTGCCGTGCCCCGCCCGGCCGTGAGCCCGCAGCGTGAACCGGAAGACCCCCTTTTCGCCGACGGCGACGCTGTAGAACCGGCGGCCGTCGAGCTCGAACATCGCGCCGCCGCCCTCGTTCACGACGAGGTCTGCGTACGCCTTCTCGGGCTCCGCCTCGCAGAGCCAGCGTGCGCCGAGGTGGGCGCCCATCTCCTCGTCGGCCGTGACGATGACCTTCAGCTCTCCGCGTGCGGGGCGCCAGCCCGATCGCCCGAGGTGTGCTGCCGCGGCGACCTCGGTGGCGACCTGGTCCTTCATGTCCTGGCCGCCCCGGCCCAGCACGAAGCCGTCGCGGACGTCGCCCGACCACGGGTCGAACGACCACTCGTCCGGGTTGGCCGGAACCGTGTCGACGTGGCTCAGGAAGCAGAGGACCGGGCCGTCGGCGCCGCTCGTAAGGCGGGCGATCAGGTTGGGCCGCCCCGGCTCGGCTTCGAGCAGCTCGCACTCGAACCCCGCCTCGCCGAGGGTCGCGGCGATCAGCTCCTGCGCCGGCCCCTCGTTGCCCGGCGGGTTCACCGTGTCGATGCGGATCAGCTGCGAGAGCAGGTCCACCGCCTCGGAGCCGAGCCCGCTCCGCTCGGCCACGCTCGTCCTCTCCATCCAGGAAAGGTTACGGCGTTAGATCAGTCCCTCGACTCGGACAACCGCCCCGTGAGCTAGTGCATGCTTGTGCCGTGAGCCCCGTCCTCGTCAAATACGAGCATTTCGTTGGCATCGCCGGCCGGATTCGGTGGGACGAGGGGGAGATCGCGCTCTCCGGAGACGCCGCCTCGTGGCCGCTCCTCGGGTCCGAGCGGCGCGACCGGATCACCGCCTTCGTGGCGGGGTTCGCTCTGGCGGAGGAATGTGTGGCAGTCGATCTGCGGCCCTTCGTTGACGCCGCTTCCAGCCCGTCGATGGCAGAGTGCTTCCAGGCCCAGACCCGAGACGAGGAGCGCCACGCCCGATTCTTCGACCGCTACTCGCGCGAGGTCCTGGGTGTCTACGACCTGAGCGACCGGGTTGCCCCGCGCTTCCGGAGGCTGTTCGAGGAGCGCCTGGGCGCCGCCGCTCAAGAACTCGGATCCCGCCGCCTCGGTCTGGCCGACGCGGTCGCGCTCTACCACCTGGTCCTGGAGGGCGTGGTCTTCTCAGCGGGTCAGAATGCGCTGCTGGATGAGCTTCAGCGGAGCGGGGATCTCCCCGGACTTTGCGAGGGTCTGGAGCGAATCGTCGCTGACGAGCGCTGGCACATCGGGCTCGGGGTCCGCATCCTCAGCGGCGATCCCGGCGGCGTGACGAGAGCGATCGACGCCGAGGGCGCGATCGGCGCCTGGGGGAGCCTGCTGCCGCCTGATCAGCGCGACGCCGCGCTCCGTCAGCACCGTAGGCGGCTGGCCGCCGCCGGGCTCGCCGGCTGACGGTCAGGGAGCAGCCTCGACGTCGAGGCCCTTCGAAACCGCGACCTCGTAGACCTCGCGCGTCGGGTGGCCGACGATCCTGTCGGCGAACTTCGCGATCTGCTCCTGGTAGAAGCCGCTGCGTTCGTTTGCCCGGAGGTTCTCGAGCGTGTCGCACAGGTCGATCGCCATCGCCCGCCCGTCGTCGCGCACGAGCAGCAGCGCGCCCATGAACCCCTTTTCCTGCTTGGCGGCCGGCAGGACCGACTCGTCGAACAACCGGGTCGACTCGTCGATGTCCTCGGGCTTCACTGCGACGCTGGTCACTCGGGCAACCACGGGGCCTCCTTCGTTTTATCCCTGCGCCGACAGTAGATGATTGAGCGCCAAATGCCACGCACGCGGGTGACGCACGGACACACTTCGCCGGATCGCACCCCGGCTCCTCGCCTGTACCAACCGGTACAGGCTTCGTCCCCGGTGCACGCCCGGCTCGGTGCCGTGCGCCTCCGCGCACGTGCCACTCGGCGCTCAACCATCCACGCGATACTCGATCGGGATGGAAACGCTGTTCGGCTCGGATGACCGCCGCGAGCCCGAGCGCCCGGCGGCCGACGCTCCGCTCGCGGTGCGGATGCGGCCGCAGACGCTCGACGAGCTCGTCGGCCAGGACCACCTGCTCGCGCCGGGGTCGGCGCTCCGCACCGCGGTCGAGACCGGCGAGCCTCACTCAGCAATCCTCTACGGCCCGCCGGGCTCCGGCAAGACCACCCTTGCCCGGATCATCGCCCGCTCCTCCGACGCCGCGTTCGAGGAGGAGTCAGCGGTCAACGCCGGCAAGGCGGAGGTACGTGCGGTGATCGAGCGCGCCCGCGAGCGCCGCCGCGCCAACGGCAGGCGCACCGTCCTGTTCCTCGACGAGATCCACCGCTTCAACAAGGCGCAGCAGGACGCGCTCCTCCCCGCGGTCGAGGAGGGCCTGGTCACGCTGATCGGCGCGACCACCGAGAACCCCTACTTCGAGGTCAACTCGGCGCTCCTCTCGCGGTGCCAGGTGTACGAGCTGCGGGAGCTCTCCGCGGAGGGTCTGGAATCGCTCCTGGCCCGCGCCCTCGCCGATCCGGAGCGCGGCGTCACCGATCCCCCCGAGGTCGCCGACGACGTCCTCGAGCTCCTGGCCACCCGCTCGGGTGGTGACGCCCGCACGGCGCTGAGCGCGCTCGAGCGCGCGATCGAAGCCGCGCGAGCGGGCGATCACCCGGTCGACGTCGCCACCGCCGAGGACGCGCTCCAGCGCAAGGCCCTGTTCTACGACCGCGAGGGCGACCGACACTACGACTACATCTCGGCCTGGATCAAGGCGACCCGCGGCTCCGACCCGGACGCTTCTATCTACTACCTCGCGGTGATGCTCGAGGGCGGCGAGGACCCGCGCTTCATCGCCCGCCGGATGGTGATCCTGGCGTCCGAGGACATCGGGAACGCGGACCCGCAGGCGCTCGTCGTCGCGACGGCCGCTGGGGCCGCGGTGGACCGCGTCGGGCTGCCCGAGTGCGCGCTGAACCTCGCGCAGGCCGCCGCCTACCTCGCCCTGGCGCCGAAGTCGAACGCGACGACGACCGCAATCTCGGCCGCGACGCGCCACGTCCGCGAGCACGGCGCGAAGCTCCCGCCCGACCACCTCCGGGACGCCCACTATCCGGGTGCCAAGCGCCTCGGCCGGGGCGAGGGCTACGTCTATCCGCACGACGAGCCTGGCGGGGTTTCGGACCAGCAGCTCGCTCCTCCGGAGCTCGAGGGCGTGCGCTTCTACGAGCCGACCGACCGCGGGTTCGAGGCCGAGCTCCGCAAGCGGATCGAGGCCATCCGCCGCCGGCTCGGCCGCTGACGAAGCCCGGTATCCGCCGGCCACGACACCGCGCCGCAACTCGTTTCGCGATGCGGTGTTTCAGGGTCGCAATCAACCAACCAGGGAGGTTGGCAGGGGATGCACACCAAGGCCAAAGTGGGTCTGGTGGTGGGAGCGTGCACGCTCGTGCTCGCGCCTGCCGCGATGGCCCTGACCATCATCGGGACCGAAGGTGACGACAAGATCTTCGGCTCCCGCCAGGACGACCGCATCAAAGCGCTCGCCGGCAACGACCTCGTCCACGCCTTTGGCGGCGACGACCTGGTCCACGCCGGGCAGGGCGACGATCGGGTCGGCGGCTATGACGGCGCCGACGAGATCCGCGGCAAGACCGGGGACGACCGCGTTCGGGCCGGGGACGGCGCCGATTACGTAGCGGCCGGGCCCGGAGCCGACGCGATCTCGGGCGGCGACGGTCATGACCTCCTCACCGCGGCGGCGCACGAGGACGTGCCGCTCGAGGGCGTGGACGTCATCGTCGCAGGCAACGACAACGACAGGATTCGGGCCCGCGACGGCGAGCCGGACGAGATCGACTGCGGGAAGGGCAAGCGCGACCGCGCACTGCTCGACCTCGTGGACGTGATCGTCGACGCGACCCCGGAAAACCCGAACGGGTCCTGCGAGGCGGTGCTGCGCGCCGTCGTGCCGCCGGACGAGCCCGCGCCCGAGTAAGTCGCCCGGGCGCCGGCCGGCACGCGCCCCGTCGCGGCCGGAAGGCAGGGGAGGCCGGAGGCTCCGCGGGGCCTCCGGCCGATCCTTGCCTCGCCAGGTTTAGCCGACCGCGGTCTCGGGAACACCAGCACGACGTGCGCAGGTCATTCCTTGCAGCAGTAGTCGCCACCTCCATCGCGGTCGCCGCTCCGGCGGCCGCGAGCGCCGACTACGGCGCGATCGCGGTGAACCCGAACAACGGCGCCAGCGGCGTCAGCTTCAACTACAACAAGAAGGGTCCGGCGCTCCGCCGCGCGCAGCGCGAGTGCCCCGGGCCGTGCCGAATCGTGGTCTGGGTGCGAAACCAGTGCGCCGCGGTCGTCGCGACCCAGACCCGGTTCGTCCCCGGCGTGGGGCGCACCAAGCGCAAGGCGATCCGCGACGCCCGCCGGCGCGCGAACGGCCCAGACGACCTCGTCGCCTGGACCTGCAGCGGCTGAGCCGCCAGGCCGGGCGCACTTAGACTGCCCCAGGGATGGGGCAGCTCGAATCGCACAACCCCGCCACCGGTGAACTGGTTGGCACCGTCGAGACGGTCAAGCCGGCCGATGTCGACGGCATCGCCGCCGAGATCGCCGAGCTGCAGCCGTTCTGGGCGCAGCTGCAGCCGGTCGATCGCGGCCGGTACCTGAAGCGCGCCGCGGACGTTCTCGTCGACGAGATGGAGGACGTCGCGCGCCTTCTCACCTCCGAGCAGGGCAAGCCGATCACCGAGAGCTACACGATGGAGATCCTGCCGACGATCGACGCGCTCAACTGGTGCGCCGACGCCGGGCCGGAGATCCTCGCCGACGAGCAGGTTCCGTACCCACAGCTCTTCCTGAAGACGAAGCGGAGCTTCTTCTCCTATGAGCCGATCGGCGTGGTGGGCGTGATCGCGCCCTGGAACTACCCCTGGTCGATCCCCCTCGGCGAGATCGCGATCGCGCTGATGGCGGGCAACGGGGTGATCTTCAAGCCCGCGAGCCTGACGCCGCTCCTCGGCGAGCGGATTCAGGCGATCTTCGAGAAGGGCGGACTGCCCGAGGGGCTGCTGCGGACCGTCCACGGCGGCGGCACCGTGGGCCAGGCGATCTGCGAGTCCCCGCGCGTCGGCAAGGTCTTCTTTACCGGATCGGTCGAGGTCGGCCGGAAGGTCGGCGAGGTCTGCGCGCAGCAGCTGAAGGGCTCGGTCCTGGAGCTGGGCGGCAAGGACCCGCAGATCGTGTGCGCCGACGCCGACCTCGCGAACGCCGTCTCGGGCTGCGTCTGGGGCGGGTTCGCGAACTCCGGGCAGACCTGCTCGGGCATCGAGCGCACGTACGTTGTCGAGGCCGTCGCCGAACGGTTCCTCGAGGGGGTGGTGCGGGAAACCGAGCGGCTCACCGTCGGCGACCCGATGAGCTGGGAGACCGAGATCGGCCCGATGGTCTCCGCCGGCCAGGCCGACACGGTCACCGAGCTCGTCGACGACGCGCTCAAGGCCGGCGCCGAGCGGATCACCGGTGGACCACGGGAGATTCCCGGATTCGCCGGGAGGTTCATCGCCCCAACCGTGCTCGCCGGGGCCGAGGACGACATGCGGATCATGCGCGAGGAGATCTTCGGGCCGGTCGTGCCGGTGATCGTCGTCGCCGACGAGGAGGAGGCGCTCGAGCGCGCCAACGACTCGAACTTCGGCCTCGGCGCTTCGGTCTGGACGACCGATCGCGCGAAGGGCGAGCGGATGGCCCGCCGGGTCGAGTCCGGCATGGTCTGGATCAACGACCACTCGTACTCGCACGGCGCTGCACAGACCTCGTGGGGCGGGGTCAAGGAGTCCGGCGTGGGCCGCTCGCACTCGAAGTTCGGCTTCTACGAATGCGTCAACGTGAAGCACATCGCGTGGGAGCCGGGCCTCACCCGCGACTTCTGGTGGCAGCCGTACGACCGCACGCTGGGCGACGCCCTGCGGTCGTCCGCGCGGCTCGTCTACGGCAGGAACGGCGCCCGGGTGAAGGCGCTCCGCGAGGGGCTGATCCCGCTGGCCAAGGTCACGGCGCGCAGCTTTCGCAAGGGCCGCTGACGCCGCCCGGCTCAGCCCGGGATCCGCACGTGCATGTGGTTGTCATGGTTCGCGAGCGGGATCACGACGCCGGCCGGGCCGGTCAGCGGGGTTGAGGGCCCGACGTAAACGAGATCGACGCCGGCAGCGACGAACCGGTCGAGAAGGTCCTGGGCGAGTCGCAGGCGGATCTCGTCCACACGGAGCGGCGCCCGCTCCTCCTCTGAGCGAATCGGGTAATAGACGTCGACGTCAAGCCCGTTCTGGTGGGTTGCATGCCCGATGCCGCCGCCGATCTCCGGGCCGAAGTAGCCACCCTCGGGGAGGCTCAGGTCGCCGATGCCGACGCGCGGCGCCCGGGGATGGGCTCGTCCGTACGAGCGGATGACGCGCAGCGTGGTCCGTACCAGCTCATCGGTTCCCCACCGCCGCCAGGGAGGGCTCGGGCTCACGTGCTCGACCGGGTCCCAGGTGAAGTAATGGCGGCCCTGGGGCGGGACCCTCACTCCGCCCTCGAGGCTTCCCGCGGCCGGCGAGCCGACGGCGACGGAGTCGCGGTGGTGAATCGGCTGGCGAATCGGCTCGCGCTCGGGCGCTCGCGTGCGCTCGGCCCCGGCTCCGCTCACGAGGCCCGCCAGGAGCAGGAGCAATGCGATCGTGCGACCCATCACCCCGGTCTACGGGGCGGAGGTCGCCCGCGGTCCTAGTTCAAGACGCCGAACGAGACGGCCGGAGACCAGTTGCTTCGGCGGTCCGGATGGCCCTTGACGAAGGTTCGGGCGCGCACCTGATAGACGAGGTTTGGGTTCAGATTGACGGGCTCGTTCCCGGCCCCAAACTGGCCACTCGGCCGCTCGGTCCCGCGCTTCCATGTCCGCCACCGCGACGTTCCCTCGACACGGAACGCGACCGCGTACCGGTGCTTCGCCTCGGCGTCGCGGTCCGCCCAGACCACGCGGAGACTCTGCCCCGATCCGGCTGCGACCCTCGGCTCGACGCGGAGCACGCCGTCCATGCCCCCGGCCCGCGAGCCGTGGACCGTGCAGTAGTAGTGGTACTTCCCGGCGGCGACCTCGTCCGCGTGGCCGTCGTAGTCTTGCGACGGGGGGCCACTCCGGAACAGCCCGTCGTCCTGGCGGACGTCGTGCTCCAGGTTCGTCCCGGCATCGCGCTCCCAGATGATCTCGGGACTCGCGGGACTGACCGTGACGCCCACCTGGCGGGGGTTGAAGGAGTCATCGTCGAAGGTGACGACAAGGGTCGGGGCACCCGCGCCCGCCGAGGCGGCCAGCGCCCCTGCAACCGCGACCGCCGCCGCCGTGAGTCCGCCGAGAACGATCCGCTTCATGCTTTTGCCCTACCGCCTTCCTTGCAGAGCCCCCTGGGAGAATCAAGGTATCTGAATGAGCGACTCGTGTCGCGAAACCATGTTTGCCCGTCCGGTAGGAGCTGTTTTCTCAATGTCGGCGCCCACCGCTGTCCAGCGCGAAGCCGGAGCTGTTCCGGGCGACGAGCCGGCCGGCGAGACCGGCGCGGCGATCTCGGCGCGCGCGCTCCGGCGCGACTTCTCCGAGCAGCCCGTCCTTCGCGACGTGTCGTTCACGCTGGCCGCGGGGGAAACGCTCGTCGTGCTCGGCCCGAATGGCGCCGGCAAGTCGACGCTGCTGCGAATGCTGGCGACGCTGTTGCGACCGACGTCGGGTGAGCTCACCGTGCTCGGGGCCGAGCTCCCCCGCCGGGCGTGGAAGGCGCGCGGGCGGATCGGGTACCTCGGCCATGACCCGCTGCTCTACCGCGACCTGACCCTCGGCGAGGGACTTTCGTTCCACGCCCGCCTGCACGGCCTGGAGGATGGCGAGGACCGAGTCGTTGGGCTGCTCGGGGCGGTCGGGCTCGAACGGCGGCGCGACCAGCTCGTCCGGACCCTCTCGGCCGGCCAGCTCCAGCGGGCCGCGGTCTGCCGCTGCGTGCTCCACCGCCCCTCCCTGCTCCTGCTCGACGAGCCGGGAGCGCACCTCGACCCGGCCGGGCTCGAGACCGTCGAGCCGCTGATCGGCCGGGCGGCCGGAATCACGCGCGTCGTCGTTACCCACGACGTCGAGGGTGGCCTCGCGGGCGCCGACCGGGCGCTGGCGCTGCGCGCGGATGGCACGGCCGCCTACGAGGGCCCGGCGGCCGGGCTCTCCCCCGGCGATGCACGCACGATCTATGCGGGAAGGGCCCGATGAAGGCGTTCCGGGTGATCCTCGCCAAGGACCTGCGGATCGAGCTCCGCACGCTCCAGTCGCTGCCCGCGATGGCACTGTTCGCGGTCACGACCTTCGTCGTCTTCAGGTTCGGGCTCGACCGGACCTCGCTTGACGGAAGCCTTGCCGCCGGCGTCCTCCTGGTCACCGTCCTGTTCGCCGCGCTGCTCGCGATCAACCGGCTGTTCGTGGCCGAGCGCGACGAGGGTGGGTTCGACGCCATCCGGCTCGCGCCGATCGACCTCTCAGCCCTGTTCGCGGCCAAGGTCGTGGCGCTGCTCGTCTACCTGCTCGTGCTCGAGGCGATCGCGCTGCCTGTGTTCGCCGTGTTCTTCCTCGACGACGCGCTCGGGCTGCTGCCGCTGGCGGGCGTGCTCGCGCTGGTCAACCTGGGCCTCGCTGCGACCGGGGCGGTCGTCTCGACGATCGGCGCCCACTCCCGCGCGCGCGACCTCCTGACCCCCTTGGTGCTCCTGCCGCTCCTGGTGCCGCTGATGATCGCGGCGGGCGGGGCCGCCGAGCCGCTCCTCGCCGCCGGAGGCCCTGAGTACGACGGGGTCGCGAAATGGGTGGGCACGCTCGCTCTCTACGATCTGACCTTCCTCCTGGTGGGCTACGCCGTCTACGACTTCCTGCTGGAGGATTAGATGACGAACCGCGTGAATATGCCCAGCCTGCGCGCGATGGCGATCGCCACGGTGGTCGTCCTTTGCGGCGCCTTCGCGCTCGCGTTCTTCTACGCCCCCAACGACGCCGATCAGGGCTTCGTCCAGAAGATCTTCTACCTGCACGTCCCGATCGCTATCTGCGCCCTGCTCGGGTGGGTCCTCGCCGCGATCCACGCGATCCGCCATCTGCGGACCGGAGACCCCGTCCACGACGTGCGCTCCTACGTCGCGATCCACATGGGCGTCATCTTCGGCACCGCCGCCCTGCTCACCGGCGCGATCTGGGCGCGCGCGGCCTGGGGTAAGTGGTGGGTGTGGGAGGAGCCGACCCTCGTCTCGTTCCTGATCGTCTACCTGCTCTACGCCACGTACTACCCGCTGCGCTACGCGATCGAGGACCGCGAGCGCCAGGCGCGCTACGCGTCGGTTTTCGCGATCACCGCCGGGGTCTTCGTGCCCCTCAACTTCATGGCCGTGCGCCTCGCCGAGTCGCTGGTTCACCCGCGCGTGTTCGCGACCGCGGAGGGCGGCCTTCCCGGATCGATGATGTTCACGTTCCTGGTCGCGCTCACCGGGATGGGGCTCCTGTTCGTGACGCTGATGCGCTTCGAGCTCGCCGCAAAGTCGACCCGCGGCCAGATCTCGCGCCTGCGCCGCGCGCTCGACGCGGGTGCACCGGTCGCGACCGGCTCGCGCATCGCTCCGGCTGGAACGGAGAGGGTGTGAGGTGAGCGACTTCTGTCGCGAAAGCATGTTTGCCCCCCCGGTAGGGGTGGTTCTTTAGTGCCCGCCCTGCCGCTCGACGAGGCTGGGAAGTACGTCGCGGGCGCCTACGTCGTGTTCGTCGCCCTCCTCCTGATCTACGTCGCGATCATGGCGGTCCGCATCGACCGCATGCGCCAGGAGCTGAGCGAGCTCGCGGACCTGGCCGAGCAACGAGCGGCGGGCGACGATGATCGAGCAACGAGCAACGAGCAACGCGAGACTGCAGGCGTTTCCTGATGGCGGAGGTCCTGGCACTCGGCGTCTCCCACAAGACCGCTCCGCTCGAGCTGCGCGAGCGGCTCGCGCTGACGGAGGGGCGGGCGGTGAGCGTCCTGGGCGAGCTGGTCGGCGCCCCGGAGATCGCCGAGGCAGCCGCGATCTCGACCTGCAACCGCACCGAGCTGTACCTCTACGCGAGCGAC
Organism: uncultured bacterium; assembly: GCA_963753385.1. Taxonomy (GTDB): domain Bacteria; phylum Actinomycetota; class Thermoleophilia; order Solirubrobacterales; family 70-9; genus JALZKA01. The sequence continues at coordinate 309,135 of CAVWCC010000007.1, read as the reverse complement.
CCCGTCGACGCCGAGTCCCACGCGCTGACGGTTCTCGCGCGCGTCGCCGAGATCCGGCCCACCGAGCTGGTCTCCCACCTCTACTCGCTGCGCGGCGCGGGCGCGGCCGACCAGCTGCTGCGGGTCACCGCGGGGCTCGACTCGATGATCGTCGGCGAGGCCGAGGTCCAGGGACAGGTGAAGCGGGCCTACGAGCTCGCTTTGGTCGAGGACGCGACCGGGCCGGTGCTCAACCGCCTCTTCCGCAGCGCCCTTGCGGCCGGCAAGCGGGCGCGTTCGGAAACGGCGATCTCCGAGGGGGCGCTCTCGGTGCCGCAGGTCGCCGTGGAGCTCGCCCGGCGCACCCTCGGCGACCTCGAGGACCGAAGCGTGCTCGTCGTCGGCGCCGGTGAGACCGCCGAGCTGACCGCCCGGGCGCTCGCCGCCCGCGGAGTGCATGCGATCTTCATCGCCAACCGCCACTACGACCGCGCGATCGGTCTGGCCGAGCGGTTCGGCGGCCGTGCGGTGCGCTTCGAGGAGCTGCCCTCCCTCCTGGTCGACGCCGACATCGTCGTTTCCTCGACCAGCTCGCCCCATCACGTCGTCGAGCGCGATGCGCTGTCCGAGGTCATGGCCGAGCGCTCGGGCCGGCCGCTGCTCCTGATCGACCTCGCGGTGCCGCGTGACATCCACCCCTCGTGCCGTGAGCTCCCGGGGGTGACGGTGCACGACATGGACGACCTCCAGTCGCTGGTCGAACGGAATATGTCGGGCCGCGAGGCCGAGGCCCGCCGGGCCGAGAAGATCCTCGACGCCGAGCGGGCCCGCTTCGACGAGTGGCTGGCGGGACAAGAGGTGACGCCGACCGTGGCGGCGCTGCGCGCACGTGCCGATGAGATCGTCGCCCGGGCCCTGGCGGAGAACGAAGGCCGATGGGAGTCGCTCTCGGACGCCGACCGCGAACGCGTGCAGGCGATGGCCCGGGCGATCGCGAGCCGGCTCCTGCACGAGCCCACGCTGCGGCTGAAGCGGGCGGCGGGCGAGGACGGGATCTCGCCCCACGTGCACGCGCTCCGCGAGCTCTTCGGGCTCGACCCGGGCTCCGACGCCCTCGAGGGCGCCGAGGCCGACGTCACCGAGCTCGACTCGCGACGCCGCGCTCGCAAGCAGCGGTGAGGATCGCGACCCGCTCCAGCGCGCTGGCCGTCGCCCAGGCCGAGACGGTGGCGGCGGCGCTCGGGGGCGCGGAGCTGGTCAGGGTCGCGAACGTCGACGGAACGCCCGGGGACAAGGCTCGCTTCGTCCGCTCGGTCGAGCGGGCGCTCATCGAGGGCGAGGCCGACCTCGGCGTGCACTCCGCGAAGGACCTGCCGGGCGAGATGGCGGACGAGCTCTCGCTGGTCGGCGTCCCGGGCCGTGAGGACCCAGCCGACGCCTACGTGGGCGAGGCCGAGTCCCTCGCGGCGCTGCCGGAGGGAGCCCGGGTCGGAACCGCCAGCCTGCGCCGGCGCTCGCAGCTGCTCGCCGCGCGCCCGGATCTGGAGGTGGTCGAGCTTCGCGGCAACGTCGACACGCGGCTGCGCAAGCTGGCCGACGGCGAGGCGGAGGGGATCGTGCTCGCCGTTGCCGGCCTGCGGCGGCTCGGTCGCGACGGCGAGATCGCGTTCCGCTTCGGAGCCGACGAGATGGTGCCCGCGCCTGGGCAGGGCTCGCTGGCGCTCCAGGCACGCGCCGGCGACGCGGATACCGCCGCGGCCGCGGCCCGGATCTCGGACCGCGCCGCGCTGGTCGAGTTCACGGCCGAGCGCGCGGCGACGTCGGCGCTGGGGGCGACATGCGAGACCCCGCTCGGAATCTGCGCCCGCCACATGGACGACACGCTCGCGGTCGCGGGCTACGCCGGGCTCCCCGACGGCTCGGAGTGGGTGCGCGACGCGCTTCGCGGCGACCCGGAGCAGCCGGCGGCGCTGGGCGAGGCGCTCGCCGAGCGGATGATGGCCGCGGGCGCCGCGGAGATCCTCGAGCGCGCCACCGCTTGGGAGCCGGCGTGAGCGCCAGGCCAGGGGTCGTCTACCTCGTGGGCGCCGGGCCCGGCGACCCGGGCCTGATGACCGCTCGCTCGCTCGAGCTGATCGCGAGCGCGGACTCGATCCTGCACGACCGCCTGATCCCCGACGCGGCCCTGGCCGGTGCGCGGGACGATGCCGAAGTCCGCTATGTCGGCAAGGAGCCGGGTGAGGCCTCCGTCGCTCAAGACCGGATCCACGAGGAGCTGGTCGAGCGAGCGCGGCGCGGGCTCTCCGTCGTCCGGCTGAAGGGCGGCGACCCGTTCGTGTTCGGCCGTGGCGGCGAGGAGGCCGAGGCGCTCCACGCCGAGGGCGTGCCGTTCGAGGTGGTGCCGGGAGTGACGGCGGGCGTCGCCGTGCCGGCGTACGCGGGGATCCCTGTGACCCACCGCGACGACGCGTCCGCCGTCGCGTTCGTAACGGGCCACGAGGACCCGGACAAGGGCGGGACCGCGCTCGACTGGGACGCCCTCGCCCGCTTCCCGGGAACCCTCGTGATGTACATGGGCGTCAAGAACCTGCCCGAGATCGCCGTCCGGCTCGCGGAAGGCGGCCGCGACCGGGGCGAGCCGGCCGCCGCGATCGAGCGCGGCACGCTCCCCCGCCAGCGCCAGGTGGTCGCGACCCTCGCGACGCTGGCCGACGCGGTCGCCGAGGCCGGCTTGCGACCTCCATCGATCCTGATCTTCGGGCCGGTCGCGGCCCGCCGCGACTCGATCGCGTGGCTGGAACGCCGGCCCCTCCACGGCAAGCGCGTCGTCGTCACCCGCGCCCGCGCGCAGGCGAGCGGCTTGGCCTCGACGCTCGCGGCGCTGGGGGCCGAGGTCGTGGAGCTTCCGGCGATCCGGATCGAGCCGCGGATCGAGACCGCCGCCGTTCGCGATGCCGTCGAGGCGCTCCATACATACGCCCTCGTCTGCCTGACCAGCCCCAACGGCGCGCGGCTCCTGTTCGAGGCGATGGAGGCGGCCGGCCGCGATGCCCGGGCGCTGTCGCAAGCACAGGTTGCGGCGATCGGCCCGGGGACGGCGGCGGCGCTCCGCGAGCGGGGCGTGATCGCTGACGTGGTTCCCGAGCGCTCGGTCGCCGAGGCGCTGGTCGAGGCGCTCGCGGAGGTTCCGGTCGACGGCAGGCCCGTGCTGGTCGCGAGGGCGGCGGAGGCCCGCGACGTCCTGCCCGATGCGCTCCGCGAGCGCGGCGCAGGGGTCGACGTGGTCGCGCTGTATGAGACGGTTCGCGAGGACCCCGACCCCGCCGCGGTCGAGGCGGCGATGGACGCCGACTACGTGACCTTCACCTCGTCGTCCACCGTTCGGAACTTCATCGAGGTCACGGGCGGCCGGCTCCCCAACCGCGCCCGGGTGGTCTCGATCGGCCCGGTGACCAGCACGACGCTGCGCGACGCCGGCGCGACCGTCGACGTCGAGGCAGAACGCCACGACCCCGACGGGCTGGTCGAGGCGCTGCTCGCAGATCTTGCATAGCCGGCAACGGGGACAACGGCTGTCGGGGCCGCCGCGGCGAAGGCGAGGAAACCGCTCGGCTCGAGCTCGGGCTGTCGGCGCGAGAAGATCAGCCGGATTGTCCGGAGGATGATCAGCAGGTCGAGCCGCAACGAGCTGTACTTCATGTAGAAGAGGTCGTGGCAGAGTTTCCAGGCGGAGCCGTGATCGGATCCGGCATATCCGCACCGGATCTGCGCCCACCCGGTGATCCCGGGCTTGATCAGGTGGCGACGCTCGTAGAAGGGGAGGGTGTGCTCGAGCTGGGCGACGAACTCGGGCTGCTCGGGCCGCGGCCCGACGAAGCTCATCTCCCCCCGCAGCACGTTGAGGAGTTGAGGCAGTTCGTCGAGGTGGGTGCGGCGCAAGAACCGGCCAATCGGCGTGACTCGCGGGTCGTTTGAGAAGCTCCATCTCGCGGCCGAGTCGCAACTCGACCTCATGGTGCGGAGCTTCCAGATCGTGATCGGGCGCCCGCGTTCGCCGATCCGGACCTGACGAAAGAAGGGTGACCCGCCGTCGCTGGCGATCGCTAGAGCGAGAGCGGCGACGACCGGCAGGAAGAGGAGGGCCAAGATCGATGCAAGGACCAGATCGAGTACACGCTTGGCTCGATGCGATTCGCGATAGGCGGGGCTGACCAGGTACTCGAACCAAGAGGCGTTGATCTCGGCGGTGGGAACGTGGCCGAAAATCGCCTCGCAGAAGTCTGCGAGCTCGCATACGCGGACCGATCGGGCCGAAACCGAGATCGCCTGATCGAAGACCGCGACCCGTGGTGCCTCGCCCCCCACGACGAGCAGATCGATGCCGTGAGCCTCGATGAGTGAGCGCAGCTCGGTGATGGTGCCCAGGACGGGCATTTCCGGATCCCCGTCGGCCACTCGCTCAGCCGTGATGCAGCCGACCACCGCGGCGCGAGCGCGGTCCCCGACGGCCAGGTCGCGCTTCAGCGATCTGGCGGTTCCCACGGTGCCAACGACGACGATCCGTGGAAAGCGGCCAGCATGAACCGATCGTCTCAGAATGCGAGCCGAGACGGGTGCGGCGTACGCCCTCACGCTCGCCGTACCCCGCAGGCGATGGTCGCCATCCCGAACAGGACACGACGCCGGAGTTGTTCCTGCTGCGAGGGTGTGGCGCTGGGAGATGCCGCGCGCGGTCCGGTCCGTGCAGGTTCGGACTGACGGCTCGCGTAGCGTTCCTTGCCGTGCATCGGGGGCCCAATCCTCCGAGCGCCGGGCCCGGGCCGTGTAAGCGGCGCCGGGCCATCTTGCTTCCACCCCGACCCATTCAGGGTTGCCCCTCGGATTCCCGGCGTGGTGGGCTGCAAACGCGGTCTGTGGGCTAATGCCCGGTTTGCGGTAACCATCCCGCAGAACGCGTAGTGGCGCCGGCCAGCCGCGCGTTTCGTGCGGCTGGTGCCGGGCCGGCGTTAGATTCCAAGAGGTGACGACGCTCCCCGTTGCCTTCCTCACGGACTACGGCGACGGCGACGAGTTCGCCGGATCGTGCCGCCTGGTCATCGAGCGCCTCGCGCCCGGAACCAGCGTCATCGACGTGACCCACGGGATCCCACCGGGCGACGTGCGGCGGGGCGCCCTGGGGCTTGAGGCCGCCGCACGGCGCGCGCCACCCGCCGTGTACCTCGCGGTCGTCGACCCCGGGGTCGGCACCGAGAGACGCGGGCTGGCGATCGCCGCAGGTGCAAGCTTCCTCGTCGGACCCGACAACGGCCTCCTTGTCCGGGCCGCAGATGCCCTTGGCGGGGCCGAGCGGGTCGTGGACGTGTCCGGGTCGCCCCTGCGGCTCGAGCCCGTGGCGGCGACCTTTCACGGCCGCGACCTGTTCGCGCCGGTGGCAGCGCATCTCGCCTCCGGCCGGCCGTTGGATGCGGCGGGCGAGGAGGCCGATCGGGCGTCGCTCGTCGCCCTCGAGCTGCCGGCTTCACGCCGCGAGGGCGATGCGCTGGTCGCGCCGGTCCTCTACGGCGACCGGTTCGGGAACCTGATCCTGGCCGCCGACCCGTCCGATCTCGACTCCGTCCTCGGCTCCGCCGAGCGCCTCTCGATCACCGCCCCAGCCGGCCGGTTCGCGGCGGTCCGGGGCGTGACCTTCGCCGACGCCGGCGAGGCGCGGGCCGAGGCGCTGGTGGTCTACGAGGCGTCGAGCGGCCGCCTGGCCGTCGCGGTCAACCTCGACAGCGCCTCGGAGCTCCTGGGCGCCGACCGCGACGACGAGCTGACGCTGGCGCCCGCTTCGTGAGCGCCCTCGACGGCCCGCGCGTTCACCTGCGGGTCACCGACTCGACTAACGACCATGCACGCGAGCTGGCACTGGCCGGTGCCCCTTCGGGCACCGCCGTCACCGCCGGCGAGCAGACCGCGGGCCGCGGCCGTCACGGGCGGCAGTGGTCGGCGCCTGCGGGAGCCGCACTGCTCTGCTCGCTCGTCCTGCGGCCGCTGGGCGAGCGCCACGCGCTCCTGCCGCTGGCAGTGCCGCTCGCCGTCTGCGACGCCGCCGAAGCGCTCGCTCCGGTCGAATGCCGCGTCAAGTGGCCGAACGACGTCTGGCTCGGCGAGCGCAAGCTCGCCGGCGTCCTGATCGAGGCGCGCCCGCCCGACTGGGCGGTGATCGGCGTCGGCCTGAACCTGACGATCGCCGACGACGAGTTCCCCGCTGATTTGCGTTGGCCGGGGACGTCGCTGGGCCACGGGGTGGGGGTGGATGAGGCGCTGGCGGCGCTGCGGGAGGCACTGGGGCGGTGGGTGGAGGCGTCCACGGCCGAAGTCCTGGAAGCGTTCGGAGCCCGCGACGTGCTGCGGGGGCGCGACGTGAGCTGGGAAGGGGCCGGTGGCCGAGAGGGCTCGGGGGCAGGTAGGGCAGAGGGCATCGACACGCGCGGCAACCTGATCGTCCAGACCGCCGAGGGCGATCGGGTGAGCCTGGGCTCAGGCGAGGTCAGCCTGCGAATCGAGGCCTGAACGCCTCGACTTTCGGCCCTGGTACGGGCGTAGCGCGTACTACGGCAAAAAGCCGAGCGAAATCAGTCGTCGGCGCGGTCCGAATCCTTGTCCGCGCGGGGCTTGCCCCCTTCACCGCCCTCAGCGCGCTCCCGGTCCTCGCCCACGTCCTCCGCGAGCGACTCGTCGGCGCCTGCCTCGAGCTTCTCCCGCTCGGGCTTGCCGTTCCCGCCCTTGGCCTTCGCGCCGTTCGGCGACTTCGGCTTCCGCCGCCGCCGCCGCTTCTGGCCGGGCTTCGGGAAGTTCCGCAAGAGCTCACGCGCGACCGCCGAGGGCTTCCGGGCCATTCGCATCCGTGCCCCCCGAAGGACCTCCTCGGCCTCGGGCGTGTGCGCGACGGCCGCGGCGAGCAGCGAAATCGCAAGGCGGCGGTCCTGCTGGCGGGCGGCGGTGATGAGCCGGCGGGCGTTGCGCCCGTGGGCGCGGCCCGAGGAGTTGACGAACAGGCCGAGCAGGCGCTTCGTCTCCGGCCAGCGCTGGACGGCGTACTGCTCGTGAAGGTCGCGGGTGGAGGCGGCGAGGCGCCAGACCCAGGCCTGCGCCTGGTCACGCCGGCCGATGCGGCGCTCGGCGAGCGCCTGAAGGAGGACTTTGACGCCGGCGCGCCGATCATCGCGGCCCCAGGTGGTGACGATGTCGACGCAGTCATCGAACGCCTCGGCGTCGCGCAGTACCGCGACCTCGGCCAGCGCCTTCAGGCGAAGCTGGTGGTTGCGGTTGCGCTGGACGCAGGTCAGGAGGAAGCGGCGGCGGAGCTCCTTGGCCTCGTCGTGCTGGATCATCGCCTTCGCGCGGCGCCACTGGTTCGGGGTGACGCGCGCGCCGGCGAGGGCGGCCCAGGCGTGCTGCTCCGAGTAGTTCAGGTTCTCGACTGCGATGCGCCAGAGCTCACGCTCGAGGACGGCCAGCCGCCGCTCGGGATCCGCTGCGACGGGCACGACCCGGCGTTCCACTCGCACCCGGCGCCCGCGGCCCCGGCGCACAGGACCGACGACGATCGCGCCGCCGCGGTAGACGTCGCGGTCGAGGAGTGAGTGCAAGGTGACGATCGGCTCGTCCGACGTCGTCGCCGGGTGCACGAAGTCGATTACCAGCCCCGCCTCCTTCCCCGGGGCGCGGCGGGTGACGCGGCCGACGCGCTGCTGATAGACGCGGCGGGAGGCGGTAGGGGCCAAGTGCATGCAGATCGTCGCGCGCGGCGAGTTCCACCCCTCGGCGAGGAGCATCGCGTTGCAGAGCACGTCCACCTCACCGCGCTCGAACGCGGCCAGGATCTCGGCCAGCTCGCGCTTGGGCGTCTCGCCCGAGACCGCCTGCGCGTTGATCCCGTGGTCGCGGAGCGCCGCGGCGACGTTGTTCGCGTGCTTCACGCCCGCGGTGTAGAGCACGCCCGGGACCCGGCGGAAGCGCGATTGGTAGAGGTCGGCGATCGCGACGTTGAACGGCCCCTGGTCGAGGAGCTTGGCCAGCTCCTCCTGGTCGAAGTCCTGGTCCACCTCGCCGCGGCGGAGCGGCACCTTGGCGAGCGATCGCACGCCCGGCCCGGGCGGGATCCGCAGGCAGCGGAGCGGGGCGATCACGCCGCGCCGCGCGGCCTGGGCGAGGTCGAAGCGCGAGGTCTGGGTGGGGAAGAGGTCGGCGACGTGACGGGCGATCAGGGCGCCGGTCGCGGTCATGCCGATGAACACGGGCCCCGGCATGTCGCGGATGCAGGCGCTGGTCTTCTCGCCGAGCGCGGTGTGCGCCTCGTCGCAGATCACGATCGCGTAGGCGTCCGAGATGCGGCGGTGGTTGCGGACGAACCACTGATACGTCTCGACCGTGACCGGCCCGTAGGGGTGGTCGGCGCCGTCGAGGAGCGGGGGCGAGAGGCGGTCCTTGTAGCCGCGGTCGGAGATCTCGCCGATGAACTGGTCGACCAGGTTGCGGCGGTGGGTGAGGATCAGGACGCCACCGGTGCGAGACGCCTCGACGAAGCCGACGGCGGCGACGGTCTTACCGGCGCCCGTGGCGTGCTCGAACCAGAACCTTCGGCTCTCGCCCGGATCCTCAGGCGCCTCCTCGATCACCTCCTCGCCCTCGTCGGCGGCCTCGTCCTCCCAGTCCTGAGGCTCCTCGTCGGGCTCGAGCTCCTCGTCGAGGTCCGCCTCGCCGTTGACCTCGCCGTTCTCGGCCTCGTCGGGCGCCGCCTCCACGACCGCGGCGCCGTTTCCCCCGTTTACCTTGACGTTCGGGCTCCTGCCCTCCTCGACCTCGGTGATCAGCGCGGCCAGCGTGCCCGAGAGCGCGTCCACCTGATGCTCGTCCAGCTCGGCCCCGTCGAGGAGCGTCGGCGGCTCAGTCGAGAGGAAGCGCTCGAGCCCGAGCACCAGCGAGTACTCGCGGCGCCAGTCGGTGGACGGAACCTCGGCGCCGGCATCGAGCTCGGCCACCGCGTCCTGGAGCGCGAGCATGCGCGCGTTCCCCGGCGCAAGGTCCTTGAGCTTCTCCCCTTCGAGCAGGATCGGCTCGCGCGTGAACTGCTGCGCGCGCTCGAGGTCGGCTTCGGTGGGAGTGCGTGCCGCGCGAGCGGCAACGTCAGTGGTGTTTGCCATCGAAAGGCTTTCGGTGAGGTGCCCGCCTGGGCGCATAGGGCGCGGAGACGAGCGATGTAAGCTCGTGGAGGCGGTCGGCGCGGCTTTCCCCTCTGCCTGGCCGGTGCCCCCGCGGTCCATTGCAGGACCACCTGAAAAGTACCACCCGGAGGCGGCGGATGAGCTCTAGAGCGGTGATTGGCATCCTGACGTGCGCGTTGATTGCGCTCGTCGTGGTCGTCGTGGTCACGCGTGACGACGAGGGCGATTCGGGCACTCCGGCGACCGAACTGAGCCTCGACGAGGCCACCGCTCCGCTCGCCGATGCCCCGCCGGAGCTCGTCTCGCTTCGCGAGCAGGCCAACGAGATCCTCGACGAGGGCCTCGAGGGCTTCGAGGCGCGGCTGGCCGAGCTCGACGGCGTCCCAGTGGTCGTCAACAAGTGGGCGTCGTGGTGCGGACCCTGTCGCGAGGAGTTCCCGTTCTTCCAGGCGCAGGCGATCGAGCGCGAGAACGAGATCGCGTTCCTCGGCCTGCTCTCAGACGATGGCCCGGTAACGGGCGCGGAGTTCCTGGCCGAGCTGCCGTTGCCCTATCCGAGCTACCTCGATCCGGACAAGGAGATCGCGAACTCGATCGGGGCCGGCCGCGAGTTTCCGTCGACCCTCTTCATCGACGCGAGCGGCGAGATCACGTTCACGAAGCTCGGCCCCTACTCGGACGAGGCGACGCTCGCCGCCGATGTCGACCGGTACGCGACCGCAGGGTAAAGCTACGGTCCGGTAGCAACCCTTCCCCCTGCTGTCACAATGAGCGCGATGGAAGCAGTTCGCCGCACCGGCAGGGGCATCTGGAGCGTCCTGCGCTGGCCGATCGCGATCGTCGCGATCATCATGTTCGGCGCGGGCGTCCCCTATCTCTGGGTCTGGGTCGGATCACAGCTCCAGGGCGGGACCGCCCCATCGTTCTCGGGTCTCGGCGTCGCACTGCTCGGGATCGTCGCCTCCTACTCGCTCCTCGCGCTGCTTCTCGCATGGCTCAAGGCCTGGGCGATCCACGACGACGGCAAGCCCGTCCGCTACGCCTGGAACCGGAGCCTTTCGGCCGAGCGCCACACCGGCCCGAACACCCACCCGATCGAGGACATCGTGATGATGGCGACGATCCTCGTCGGCATCGTCTGCACCGGCTGGTTCCTGATGTTCGGGAACCCGGGCGTCCCGGTCGCTCCGTAGCCGCCGCCCCGGAACTGCAGCGAGCGTCGACTTAGTGGCCCCAGGCGAAACAAAGTCGACACTCGACCGGGGCGCGCCCACGCCTTTCTTGGTGTGGGCGAGGCCATAGCTGCTTGTAGGCGGATAATTGCCGCATGCGATTGCGGCTCTCGCTCCTTGCGCTCGGCGCGGGCCTCGCGATGGCCGTCTCGGCTCCGGCGCAGGACGGCTCCGGCCTCGCCGTGTCGATCGAGTTGCCCGGCTCGATCGACCCCGCGACGGAGTCGTGGATCTCCAGCGCGCTCGAGGACGCCGCCGACGACGGCGCCGAGCTGGTGATCATCCGGCTCGACACGCCGGGTGGCCTTGACACCTCGATGCGGGAGATCGTCAAGGACGTCATCGCGGCGCCGATGCCCGTCGTCGTCTACGTGTCGCCGGACGGTGCGAGGGCCGCGTCGGCCGGGCTGTTCGTGACCCAGGCGGCGGACGTGGCGGCGATGGCGCCGCAAACGAACATCGGCTCGGCCTCGCCGATCTCGATCTCGGGGGCTGACATCGACGAGGTGCTTGGCCGGAAGATCGAGAACGATGCCGCGGCCTACGTGCGGGCGCTCGCCTCGGCGCACGGTCGCAACCCGGAGCTCGCCGAGGAGATGGTCCGCGACGCGACCAACGTGACCGCGGTCGAGGCGCTCGACGCCGGCCTGATCGATCTGATCGCGACCGACCAGGACGACCTGCTGCGGCAGCTCGACGGGTTCGTCGTCCAGGGGCCAAAGGCGGGCGCGCTCTCGACCGACGGGCTCGAGATCGAGAACCGGGACATGCCGCTCCAGTACGACGTTCTCCAGGTGATCGTCAACCCGAACGTCGCCTTCCTCCTGATCCTGGTCGGGATCCTCGGCCTCGCGATCGAGCTGTTCAGCCCTGGCCTGCTCCTTCCGGGCGCCGTCGGGCTGGTCTCGTTCGTGCTCGGGCTCTACGGGACCGCGCAGCTCCCGGTGACCGCCGCGGGGATCATCCTGCTCGTCGCGGGCATCGGCCTGATCATCGCCGAGGCCCACCTCGCGACGTTCGGCATCCTCGGCGTGATCGGGGTGATCGCACTGGCGGTCTCCGGGTTGATGCTCTTCGACACGGACTCCGAGGGGTTCGAGATCTCCGCTCCGCTCGTGATCGGCGTCGCAGTAGTGCTGGGTGGGCTGCTGCTGATCGCGGTCAAGAAGGTGGTGGAGGCGAGGCGCAATCCGGTGTGGACGGGCGAGGAGGAGCTGCCGGGCTCGGAGGGTGACGTCCGCGTCGCGATCGACCCGGTCGGGCAGGTGTTCGTCCACGGCGCGCTCTGGCGCGCCGAGGCCGCGGACGAGTCCGGCGCCGGGCCGATTCCGCCAGGGACTAGAGTGCGGGTCGAGTCGGTGGACGGCCTGACGCTCAAGGTCCGGACCGTGCCCGACCGTCCCGAAACACCATCAGAAGGAGCCGGTTGATGTCAGCAGCACTCGTGGTCGTCGCGGTACTCGCCGTCCTCCTTTTGCTCCTGCTCGCCGCGGCGATCCGGATCCTCCGCGAGTACGAGCGCGGCGTCATCTTCCGCCTCGGCCGCCTGATCGCCCAGAAGGGCCCGGGCCTGATCATCCTGATCCCGATCATCGACCAGATGGTCCGAGTTGACCTGCGGACGGTGACCCTGAACGTGCCGCCGCAGGAGGTCATCACGAAGGACAACGTCACGGTGCGGGTGAACGCCGTCGCCTACTTTCGCGTGGTCGACCCCAACAAGGCGATCACCGACGTCGAGAACTACCTGCTCGCGACGTCGCAGATCGCGCAGACGACCCTCCGTTCGGTGCTCGGCAAGGCGGAGCTCGACTCACTGCTGGCCGAGCGCGAGCGGCTCAACATCGAGCTCCAGCAGATCATCGACGAGCAGACCGAGCCGTGGGGCGTGAAGGTCACGACGGTCGAGGTCAAGGACGTCGAACTGCCCGCCGACATGCAGCGGGCGATCGCGCGACAGGCGGAGGCCGAGCGCGAGCGACGCGCCAAGGTGATCTCGGCCGACGGCGAGTATCAGGCATCGGAGAAGCTCAGCCAGGCGGCCGACATCATCAGCCAGAACCCGGCGACGCTTCAGCTCCGCTACCTGCAGACGTTGCTCGAGATGGGCGTCAACCAGAACACGACGATCGTGTTCCCTCTGCCGATCGACCTGTTGACCGCCTTCAAGGGGTTCACGCCGCCAGGGCACGAGGACACGCGGACCCCGGCCGCGCCGCCCGAGTCCGGCCAGCCGATCCCGCCGAGCTGACCGCTCCCGAGGTCCGCATAGATCAGCTCACCGGGCTGCGGGTCGTCCTCGCACCCGGCCGAGCCGAGCGCCCGGATGCGTTCGCTCCGGCGCCGGCCGAGCCTGCGCCCGACGCGGCCGAGACCTGCCCCTTCTGCGAGGGGCGCGAGGACCGCACTCCGCCCGAGGTCTGGGCCGACCGGCCCGGAGGCGGCGACGCGGATACGCCAGGCTGGCGGGTGCGGTCGGTGCCGAATCTCTATCCGGTGCTCGGAGGCACCGACGCCGGGGCCGAAGAGGCGCCGGAGACGGGGCTCTCAAGCGCCGCGGATCCGCTAGCCGACTCGCGGCGAACCGGCGACCCGGACCTGTTCGCGTCGCAGCCGGCCGAGGGTTCGCACGAGGTGATCGTGGCCACGCCGCGACACGAGACCTCGCTCGCCGGGCTCTCGGACGACGAGCTCAACGTGGCCTTCGAGGGGTGGCGAGAGCGGATGCGGGCGGTCGGCGAGCACGCGTCCTACGTGCACCTGATCGTGAACGAGGGCCCGCTCGCCGGCGCCTCGCTCGAGCATACCCATGCCCAGCTCTACGGCCTGCGGTTCGTCCCGGCCGAGATCGCGCGCGAGCGCGAGCGTGCGACCGCGTACCACCAGCGAACGATGGGCTCGCACCTGCTGGGCGACGTCGCGACCGAGGAGGTCCGCCGCCGCGACCGGCTCGTGGCGATCGACGACGAGGCGCTCCTGGTCTGTCCCTGGGCGTCGCGCTCGCCCTTCGAGCTGCGGATCATCCCGCGGCGCCCGGAGCCGTCCTTCGAAGCCGAGGGCCAGGGCGGAGCGGCGATGCTCGCCACGGCGCTACGCGCGCTCGAGGCGGTCTTCGGTGCGCTCCCGCAGTTCAACCTGTGGATCCGGACCGCACCGCGCGGCACCGAGGAGTTCTGCTGGCACATCGACCTGCTCCCGCGCCTCACGATCCGCGCCGGCTTCGAGCTCGGCACGGGCGTCGACATCAACACTTACCCGCCGGAGCGCGCGGCGGGCGATCTGCGGGAGGCGCTCGGCCAGGCAACGTCGTAAGGTTTTCAGCAACCGTGGCACGGAAGCGAACGAGGTGGGGATTGGCGCTGACCGTGGTGCTCGGCGGGCTTGCGCTATCGCCGGCCGCCGCAGCTGCCGACGACCGCTACGTCGATGCCGAGACCGGCGCCAATTCGAGTGCGACCTGCCCACTCCCCACCCCATGCGCGACGATCGCTTACGCGGTGGCGAACTCCGGCGCCGGGGATCGCATCCTCATCGACAGCGGGAGCTACGCCGAGAGCGTGACGCTCACCGATGGTCGCTCGCTTGAGTTTCAGGACTTCGTGCCTGCGGATGGAACCGTCCAGGCGACGATCGATGGTGGTGCCGGAACCGCCGTTACCGTCGCTCCGTCGGGCGCCGGCCACATCCGCGGGCTTCGGATCTGGGGCGATGCCAACGGTGTGGCCCTGAACGGGCCGGCCGAGGTGGATTCGAATTCCTTCAACGACCCTGATGCCTCCGCGGCAGTCGGTGTCCTGGTGAACACTTCTACCCCCGGCTCGACGATCCACGACAACTCGTTCGCCGATCCCGCCCCTTCCGGGACTCGGAGTCGGCTGGGGGTCTTCGCCGTCACCCCGGCCTCGGTCGTCGAGAACAGCTTCAGCGGCTTCAACCTCGCGATCCAGGTCAGCACTGTCGCGTCGGATCCCACGCTGGTCGCCGAGAATCAGATCACGGGAACCCACTTCGCTCCCTTTGTCGGGCGGGCGATTCTGGTCCACGGATCATCGGCTGTGACGATCCGGGAGAACCGGATCACGGCCAGCGGAGCCAGCGTCATCGGAATCGAGGTCACGGGCGCGGTCGCCCTTGTCCGAAACGAGATCACCGACCAGGCCACGGGCGTATTGGTCGCGAACGATTCGACGGGTACGACCCTGGAGGGTGACCGCGTCTGGGGGAATAGCGTGGCCGGCCTGCACCTCACCGATACCGGCAGTGGTGGCCCGACCACCAGCGCCACGGCGACCAATGTCACCGTTGTGGGCAGCGGAAACGCGATCCTCCTCAACAACGCCGCCCTGACGATGGACTCGAGCATCGTCGACTCCTCCGCTGCGGGCGCGACGTCAACCTGCACGATCACGCACTCGAACGGTCCGCCCGATGCCGGTGACACGACCGGGTGCCACAACTTCATCAGCAACGCGGACCCGATGCTGGTCGACCCGACGAACGGAGACCTTCATCTCCTGCCCGGCTCGTCCCTGCTCGATCTGGGTAACCCTGCCAGTCCCGGGGCAACGACCGATTTCGACGGCGACCCTCGGGCTCTGGACGCAACCCCCGGCTGCTCCGGCAACGTGAACCGCCGCGATATCGGCGCCGACGAGTTCGTCCCACCGCCTCCTCCCGACTGCGATCCACCGCAAACGACTCTGACCAAGACCCCTCCCAAGAAGACTAGGAGGGCCAGGGTCACGTTCAAGTTCGAGGCTGACGAGGCGTCGACGTTCCAATGCCGGCTTGATTCGAGGCCGTTCAGAGCGTGTGTGTCTCCCTATCGGCCGCGGGTCAAGCGCGGCAAACACGTCTTCCAGGTGGTTGCCACTGATACCCCTCTCAACGCCGATCCCACCCCTGCCAAGTTCCGCTTCCGGCGCATCAAGCGCTAGCGCGGCTGAGCGCCGGCGGGGCGTCAGGCCGTCGGCGAGCGGTCGCCCTTGCAGACGTGCTGGTGGTCGCCGGGACTCCTCACGACCCTCTTCGCTGTGACGTAGTACTCCTCGCCGACGAAGATGAACGACCAATGCCCCCTTCGGTTCGCCTGGAAGTCGGCGATCCGCTCGTCATCGCCGGCCGGCACGTCGTGCCAGATCACGAGCTCGCGGTTGCGCACGCACTTCCTCGAGCGGGAGATCACGTCTCCCTCGTACTCGAACGGCTGCGGCTCCGAGATCGTCAGCCGCGTCTTGTAGCTCTTGTCGTGCGCCACGGCCGGGGCGGTGAGCGACAGCACGAGCGCTCCACCGGCAATCAACAACAGGCTCCGTCGCATCCTGAGTCCTCCCCTTCGGTGAGTTCGCGCCACCCTACGTCCCGCCACTAGGCTTGTCCACCCAATGAGCCCACCGACGGCCCGCCCGTTCCCCCGCTTCCTCGCCGACGCCTCCCAGGAGGGCAAGGTCCAGGGCCGTTTCGCCGAGCGCCTCACGGCGGAGTTCGCGAAGGCGTGCGAGCCGCTCGCGGGCGAGGCGGGATCGCCGCTCGATCCGGAGACGATCCGCTGGTTCCCTGACCGCGCCTGGGGCGGGCGGGTCTACGTGCCGGCGACCGCGCGCGCCAAGGAGCCGTCGGTGCCGAGCGACTCCCCAGAGGGCACGGAGGCGGTCCTCGTCGAGTACTACGGCTGGGTCTCGTTCATCCCGGCGAAGGACGGGGACTTCGGCGAGTTCCGGGCCAAGGCGGACTTCACCGACGTGACGTCCGCGGACAACCCCGACTGGCAGGTCGACCTCTCCGACGACGTGATCGGGGCCTGGAAATCCGAGGCCGGGCGCGGCGGCGACGTGACCCTGGTCTGGGGCCTGCCTCTAGTGCGCGGGGCGGTCGCCGCAACGGCCGAGCTCGACGGCGAGGTCGTCGACCAGTGCCCGGTGCAGGACGGGGACTTCACCCTGGTGGCAGTCGATGCGGTCCACGGCTTCGGCGAAGACGTTTACCTCACCGTGAAGCTCTGGAGCCGCCGCCTCGGCGAGGTCGCGGCCGAGAGCCTCTACGCCGAGTCCGACGAACCGGACGAGCCCGGGGAACCCGAGTAGACCTCGGCCGATCCGGGTGTAGGGTCGTGCCGAGAACGATCGGAGGGGACATGTACGCAAGCGTGCGGAAGTACCTGGTCGACGCCGACCGCGTCGACGACCTGATGCACCGGGTGGACGAGAAGTTCGCCCCGCAGGTCGAGCAGATACCCGGGTTCGTCGCCTACCAGGTGATCAACGCGGGCGAGGACCGAGTCGGCAAGGACATCGTGTTCTCGATCACCGTCTGCAGCGACCGCGAGGCCGTTGACCGGTCGATCGAGATGGCCGCCGATTTCGTCGGCAGCGAGCTCGGCGACGTGGAAATCGAGCGAATCGAGGCTGCGGCAGGCACCGTGAACGTCAGCCGCGCGGCGTCTGAGGTGCTCGAAGCCGAGCACGCCTAGCCTGGCGAGCTCGGTCGGCGGCGCCCTCTACGGGCGCCGCCGGCCGTCCTGCCCGCCTCACTCCTCCGCGAGGATCGAGTAGAGGCGCTTGCGCGTCTCGACCAGGAGGTCGACCGCCCTCTTCACCTGGTCGTCGTCTCCCGCCTGCGCGACCTGCTGCAGCGCGGCGCGCACCCGGAACGCCTCGGAGCGAAGCCGGTGATACGCGGAATCCTGGTCGCCCTCGTCCCACGGCAGTCGCCCCTCGGAGCTTGCCGCGGCGGCCTCGGTCCCGGATTCGGTGAGCGAGAACACTCGCTTGCCGTCGACCTCCTCGGCGTTGACCAGTCCCTCGTCCTCGAGCAACTGGAGCGTGGGGTAGATCGAGCCGGCGCTCGGGCGCCAGCGGCCGCCGGTCCGGGCCTCAAGCTCCTGGATCATCTCGTAACCGTGCATCTGGCGCTCGCGCAAGAGGCCGAGGATGGCGCTGCGGACGTCGCCGCGGCGCGCTCGTCTAGGGCCGTGGCGGTACCCGGAGCGATGCCGCCCGGTCATCCGCGCCTCCCAGTCGACATGGCGCGCGGAGCACCGTGTGGATGAACGCATTTGTTGTCCTTTCGATGGATCACCATATATCACGATATATCGTAACAGCGGAACTGGCTCGCAGGCGCCTTGCCGCTCGGCGCCGGGTGGAGTTCCCACAACCGAGGACCTCTCCGTCAAACTGGCACCCGGCCCCGATAGCTCAGTCGGATAGAGCGACTCCCTCCTAAGGAGTAGGCCCCAGGTTCGAATCCTGGTCGGGGCGTTCGGCGTTTGCAGGCGCTTTGTTAGCGGGGCGGCCGGCCGATGCCGGGCCGGCCGCTCCTGATCCGCTCGTTCGCCTACTTCGGTGGAGGCGGGACCGGGCAGGTCACCGAACTGCCCTCCCGGGAGACGACCACGAGGTCGCCGGTTCCTGTGATGTGGAAGGCGATCGCACCGGCTTGGCCGTTGTCGCTGCCGATCTTCTTCACGCTCGGCTCGGCACCGTTGGCCTCGGTGTACTTCACCTTGGTTCCGCTCGGAAACAGCCCAGAAACAGGCCCGACGAACACGTTGCCGTCCGTGTCCATCAGCGTCACAGCCGTGCCCGAATCGGTTCCGACCTTGTAGAAGCCGTCATCGTTGATGCCGCCATTTGGGCCGGGCAACGTGGTGGACCCGGCGGGCGGCACGGTCTGCCCGTGAGGGTTCACCGTCTCCTTGCAGAACGGCACGTGGGCCTGGGCCGGCGCGGCCAGGATGAGCACCGCTCCGATCGAGGTCAGCGCCGCCGCGAGAATCGCGATCCGTCGCATGTCTGATCCTCCTTGTCCCCCCTTGGATCTGCGCCTGGCCTCGCACCAAGCGCCACGCTGTCCATCCTCCGTCGCTGAGTGGCCATGTCAATACTCACTTCTAGGTAGCGGCCCGTTGGGAGACCGGTAGCCGCGAGCTCGATTGAGCCCCCGGCGGCTTTCGAGGACCGCTAACGCTTCCCGTCCTAAGCGGCCAGACGCCCGCACTCGACTAAAGGACGCAATGAAGGGTGCCGACAACGGTGGAGATGCAATCCGGTCCATTGACAGCGATCGTCCACGCCGCAGGCGCGTATCCGCCCCGCTCATCCTCGAGTTCCGGCACGAGTCCGGCGGCGCCCCGCGAACCGCGGAGGAGACGCCGCTGGAGCCTGGTTACTACCCGCCTGCTCGGTCGACCGTCGAGGGGATGACCCCGAAGCCGTCGGCTTTCGCCGAGCGTGCCCTCTAGGGGCGCTCCCCGCACGAAAGCCGGACGAAGCGCCGCTTTCCGCGCGCCATTCCATGCGAAGGGGATACAACTGGCTAAACGGAGCCGGCGATGCCACCGGAGAGGTACGAAACGGGTAGATCAGGGTGCACTCGGGCGGGTTTGTCCGGAACTAGCCCCGTTCGTATCCTGGTCAGGGCGCTCATGACGCCGACGCTCCGTGCGCCGCAGGCGGCCGTGGCCGTCCTCGTCTCGGTCGCCTTCGTCGCGTGTGGCTCGGACGATGAGCCGCAGCCTCGGGAGGTTCAGCGCCAGGTCGAGACTATCGACAAGCTGCCCAAGCTCCCGCGGGGGTTCGAGCCACGCGTGAGCCGCGTCAACGGCCTCGCGCTCGGGCGCCCGCCCGGCTGGAAGGCGACCAGGAAGGGCGTCGCGACGTTCCTGATCGCGCCCGACAAGCTGGTGGTCATGAGCGTGTCGGCCGATCGCTCCGACGAGGCGCTGGCCGCGGACCCGAAGACGCTCGCGGCCCAGACGTTCTCGGCCCTCGAGGGCTACAGCGGGAAGCTCGATCCCTCCGAGCCCAGGCCTTTCAAGCACCGCTACGCCGCATTCCAGGTCGAGGGCCAGGGCGTCTCGGCGAAGGGCGGGGTCCGGCAGAACCTGCGGGTGATCGTCCTCGAGCGCGATGGCACGACCGTCGTCACGGCCGTGGTCGCCGAGAACGCGAAGGAGAAGGCGACGGCCGAGGTGCGGCAGGCGCTCGAGTCGCTGCGCACCCTTCGCACCCGCCCGGTCGACTGAGCTAGCGGTCCGGGCGGTCCGGGTAGACGTCGTCGATCGTCGTGAGCGCCTCGAATGGCGCTTCTGCGGCGGCCGCGATCGCGTCGCCGCCGCCCGCGAGGCGGTCGACCACGCAGAGGGCGGCGACGATCTCGAGGCCCTCGGAGCGGATTCGCTCGATCGCGCCAACGGTCGAGCCGCCCGTGGTCACCGTGTCCTCGACAACCAGCACCTTGGCGCCGGGCTCGACCGGCCCCTCGACCCAGCGTTGCAGGCCGTGCTGCTTGCGCTCCTTGCGCACGAAGAAGCCCACGAGCCCCTCCCCACGGGGCACGGCGATCGCGGCGCAGGCCAGCGGGATCGCAGCCATCACCGGGCCCCCGACGGCGCTCGCGCCAGCGTCGGTGGCGGCCGCGGCGATCAGCTCGCCGGCGGCGCGGAACCCGGCGGGGCGCATCAGGGCACGGCGGGCGTCGACGTAGTAGTGGGCGGTCTGGCCACTCGAGAGCGTGACGTCGCCGACGATCAGCGCGTGCTCGCGGAGCTCGGTGACCAGCGTCGCGCGCGCTGCGTCGAGGTCGGCGCTCACCCGGGACTCAGCCGTAGACGTAGAAGACGTCCCCGTAGTCGAGCCAGTTGTAGATGAAGATCGAATCGGGAATCGGGTTGCGAAGGCACCCGTGGCTCGCGGGGTAGGTCGGGACGGAGGCGTAACCATGGGTGGCGTAGCCGCCGTGGAAGTACACGGAGTAGTACATGCCCTTGCTGTTGTAGCCCGCGTCGAAGCGGTAGACGGGGAACTTGCCGCTGACCGTCGGGGTCGCCGCCGTGCCGGACGAGATGTGGAAGATGTGCTGCGCCTTGCCGCCCTTGGCGAGCACCATCACCTGGCGCGAGAGGTCGGCCTCGACGTGCTTGCCGCCCGCGGGCCACTTGAGCTTGAAGCCGCCCTTGCCGGCGGCGAGCTTCTGGAAGATGCCGGACGTCGCGTTCATCGTCCGCTCCATGTTGTTCACCTTGCGGAAGGCCAGTACCGCCCGGGCCGTGCCGCTGCCGTAGCCCCGGCCGCGGTCCGTGTAGTAGCCCTTCTTCGCGAGCAGCTTGTTGAAGAGCTTCACGGCCTTGCTGTTGTCGCCCGGGTCGAGGTCGGGGTAGTCGACCCCGACGCTCCCGGTCGTACCATGCGCGCCCTCCTGCTCGGGCGTCTCCAGCTTCTGGACCTGGGCCTTGTAATCGCCGGGCTTGATCAGGCGCGGGCTCACCTGCTCGAACGTGCCGATGTTGCCATCCTTGCCGCCGCGCTTCACCGGAAGCCGCAGGCGACGGGTGGTCTCGCCGTAGCGCTTGAACAGCACGACGACCTCTTGGTCCTTGACGAACGGCCCGACCGTGCCGGCGACCGTGAAGCGGTCGCCAACGCGGACGCTGCCGCCGTGGGCGCTCTTGAGCCGCAGCCTGAGCTTCGCCTTCTCGGGCGCCGGGCCGCGCTCGGCGGTTGCGTCCAATCCGGGCAGCCCCTCGGCCTCGGGCGCCTGGGCGAGCGCCGTCGGCGCGGCGAACAGCCCCAGCAAGACGATCCCCCCGAGGATGCGGCGAACCTCCATCGCGCGCAATTGTGCCAGACGCGTATGCCGTTCACCCCGCCGTCAGGACGGCGAAGGCGATGGCGTTGTTCAGCATGTGCAGGGCGATCGCCGGCCGGATCGACCCGGTGCGCTCGTAGACCACGCAGAGGATCACCCCGAAGAGCGAGAGCTGCAGCACCACCGGCCAGCTCCCCTCGCCCGTGAAGTGGAACAGGCCCCAGACGCCGGAGGAGACGAGCGCGGCGATCGCGAACGAGCCGTGCGAGCGGATCCCGGCGAACATGAAGCCGCGGAAGAAGATCTCCTCGGCAACCGGGGCCGCGATGACGATCAGGACGAACGCCGCGATCGCGCCGAGCACCCCCTCGTCGACGCCCAGCTCGCGCGTGATGTCCTCCTGCTCCGGGGAGAACAGGGCGGAGATCACGATCGCGCAGGCGAGGTAGGCCAGGTAGCCCAGCACCGCGGTCGACACCGGCGCCCGGAGCGAGGGCCCGAGCCCGAGTGCCGCCGGCCGAGCGAAGCCGTCCTCGCTTGCGACCTGGAAAGGGACATAGACCATCGCCGCGGCGAGCAAGCCCTGCAGCACCAGCACCGCGCCCAGGGTTTCGAGGTCCGGGTCGAACGCCGAGGCGATCGCTGCGGCGAGGACGGTGATGACGAGCAGCAGGGCGAGCCCGGCAAGGACTCGCGCCGTGCCCCAGGCCGCGCTCGCGTTGGGGGCGGCCGCTGGAGGCGCCCCGAGCGGCTCCGGTGGGCGTGAGCGCATGACCACGGTCTTCGCGGCGCGGTCGCCGAGGCGCTGCCGGTGCTCGGACGTCGGGACGGTGAAGAAGATCGCGATCAGGTCCGGCAGCAGGAGCAGGTTTCGAACCAGCGCCGCGTTCCAGCTCAGCTTGCTCCCGTCGAGGCGCAGCACCTCGATCCCGAGCGCCGCCTTGCCGATCGTCTGCCCGTACCGCCACTCCGCAAAGACCAGGTAGTTGAACCAGACGCTGATCGCGATCAGCCCCGTGATCCCGACCGACTCTTCCTGCTGGGAGGTGAGCGTCTCGTTCTCGATTTCGGGAACGGCCGCGTAGACGGCGATCCCGACCAGGAGCCAGCCGATCCCGAGATCCACGAGGCCGGCCAGGAGCCGGCGCCCGAGGCTCGCGGACTCCGGCTCGGCGTCCGGTCCCGGTGGGCCGACGGAGGCCCAGCCCGGGGTGCCGGCGGGCGCGTCGAGCCGGTCCTCGGGCCTCGGGGGAGGGAGCTCGCTCACGCCTTCGATGGGGCCAGCGCCCCGGCGATCTCCGCCAGGGAGGAGATGTCGCCGCCGCCCTCGCGGTCGAGCAGGAGCGCCCTGATCCCCGCGGCGTCGGCGCCGGCGACGTCCTCCTCCAGCGTGTCGCCGACGTGGAGCGCCTCGGCGGCGGTGCAGCCGGCGATCTCCAGCGCCTGGGAGAAGATCACCGGGTCGGGCTTGCGCGAGCCCGAGCCCGCCGAGGTGACGACACCGTCGAGCAGGTCGACGAGCCCCGAGCGCTCGAGAACCTCAGTCAGCGAGATGTCCCAGTTCGAGACGCAGACGAGCCGCATGCCGCGCGCCCGCAGATCGGCCAGCGCCGGCGCCGCGTCGGGGAACGGCTCGAAGCGGATCGAGGCCATCATCGTGGCGACCGGCACCTCACGATCGAGCTCCCACGAGAGGATGTCGGCGCAGCGCGCCCGCAGCGCGGCGACGGAGGTCTCGTCTCGGCCCTCGTGCGAGTGCTCCTTGTAGTAGGCCATCTCCTTGCGGACCGCCCGAGCGAGGTCGTCGCTCGGCTCGACTCCCAGCCCGGCCGCGAGGTGGACCCACGGCGGCTCGAGCTCGACGAGGGTCCCGAGCGCATCGAGAAACACGGCCTTGGTCGACGAAGTTGCCATCGGACGCGGCAGCTTGACAGGATCGTGGCCTATGGAGGACCAGACCTTCTGGCAGGAGTACGACAACGTGATCGGGGCCGCGATCACGCTGGCGATCACCTTCGCGATCGCGTACGTCGTCGACCGCTTCGTCCTCGCCCACGCTGGCCGCGTCGCCGGCCGCGTGACGGAGACCGGCGTTTCGCGGGCGGCGAAGACGCGGCTTCGCGTCGTACGCCGGCTGGTCTTCGTCGTGATCGTCCTGATCGGCTGCTTCCTGGCGCTGAACGAGTTCACGAAACTCGACAGGCTGGCGACCGGCCTCCTCGCCTCCAGCGCCGTGCTCGGGATCGTGCTCGGCCTCGCGGCGCGGCAGGTGCTGGCGAACCCGCTCGCCGGGCTGCTCCTCGCCTTCACGCAGCCGATTCGGATCGGCGACACGATCGCGATCGACGACACCACCGGGCGGGTCGCCGACCTGACGCTCTCCTACACGTACATCGACCCCGGCGACGGGCGGCTGATGATCATCCCGAACGAGCACGTGGTCACCTCGACGGTGTTCAACCACTCGACCGGCGATCGCCAGGCACCGCCGGCCGCCGCGGTCTGGCTGCCTCCGGGAGCCGACGTCAAGGCCGCGCGCACCGCGCTGGCGCCGCTCGAGGCGACCGGTATCGAGCTCGAGGAGATCACCCCCGAGGGGGTCAAGCTCGTGATCCACGGCCCAGGCGGCCGGGACCGCACGCGGGCCGGGGGCGAGGAGGCGGCGCTGCGCGAGCGCGCGCACCAGCTGCTGCTCGAGGCGGGAGTCCTCGCCCGCGCCGACGCAGGGTGATCTGACGAAGAATTCGCCTCGTTACCCTTGTCGGGGATGTCAGCGCGAGCACGACATCGCCGCACGGGTTCGCGGGGCTCGGTCGGCAAGAAGATCCTGCTGGCTCTCGGCGTCGTCCTGGGCGTGCTCGGGATCGCCGCCGCCGTCGGCGCCGGGTACGTCTACAGCATCATGGACGACGCCCCGTCGATCGACACCCTGAAGCCGCTTGACAGCGGCGAGAACTCGGTCGTCTACGACTC
The DNA here is from genome assembly GCA_963753385.1 of uncultured bacterium. Lineage (GTDB taxonomy): Bacteria > Actinomycetota > Thermoleophilia > Solirubrobacterales > 70-9 > JALZKA01. The sequence goes on along the minus strand of CAVWCC010000007.1, from coordinate 285,155 downwards.
GACCGGCGAACTTCTGGGCTTCATCGACGCCGAGATCGTCCGCGAGCGCGTCGACCTCAAGGAGATCCCGAAATCGCTCCAGAACGCCACGATCGCGATCGAGGACGAGAACTTCTACGAGCACGACGGCGTTGACTATGGCGCGATCGCCCGCGCTGCATTCGAGAACGTCGAGGCGGGTGAGATCGAGCAGGGAGCCTCGACGATCACCCAGCAGCTCGTGCGCAACCTCTACATCAAGGAGCCGGAGGACACGCTCGAGCGCAAGCTCCACGAGGCGAAGATGGCGATGGACTACGAGGATCGCTACTCGAAGCGACAGATCCTCGAGCAGTACCTGAACACTGCCACCTACGGCACGAACGCGGGCGACACCGCGGTCGGCGTCGAGGCCGCCTCGCAGGTCTACTTCAACAAGCACGTCTCGGACCTCTCGGTCAAGGAGTCCGCGCTGCTCGCCGGGCTGCCGCAGGCGCCCTCGCAGTACAACCCGTTCATCAACCCCGAGCGGGCGACCCAGCGCCGCAACCTGGTCCTGAACGCGATGCAGGAGCAGGGCTACATCGACGCCGCCGAGTACCAGCAGATGGTCAGCGATGACCTGGGCCTTGAGCGCGGCGAGAGGTACGACCAGCGCAAGGAGCCATACCTCTTCGACTACGTCCAGCAGGAGCTGATCGAGGAGTACGGGACCGACACCGTCAGGCTCGGCGGGCTCGAGATCCACACAACGATCCAGCCCAAGCTCCAGACCCTGGCCAGGGAGGCGATCGCCGCGCATCCGGTCAGCTCGGCGGCAGCCGCGCTGGTCTCGACGGATACGCAGACCGGTGAGATCCTGGCGATGGCCTCGTCCACCAACTACGAGACGGATCAGTTCAACCTCGCCGCACAGGGCGAGCGCCAGCCGGGGTCGGCGTTCAAGCCGTTCGCGCTGACCGCCGCCGTCGAGCAGGGCATCGACCCCGACTCGACCTACTACGCCGCCCCGAGCACGATCACGCTGACGCCGTGCGACGGCTGTCCACCGTGGACGGTCTCGGGTGGCGGCGGGACCATGAACCTGCGGAGCGCAACCGCGAATTCGATCAACACCGTCTTCGCCCAGCTCGTGCTCGACATCGGTGCCGACGCGATGGTCGAGACCGCGAAGAAGATGGGCATCACGGCGGAGCTCGGCGGGTACCCGGCGGAGGTGCTGGGCGGCCTGACGCGCGGCGTCTCCGTGCTGCAGATGTCGAACGCCTACGCGACGCTCGCCAACGGCGGCGTCCATCATGAGCCGACCGCGATCAGCCGGGTCGAGTTCCCTGACGGGGAGGTCGACGAGCCGAGCAAGGAGCCCGGCAAGCGGGTCCTCCAGGACGGCGTCGCGCTCGAGGTGGTCGACGTGATGACCGGGACCTTTGAGTACGGCACGCTGACCTGCTGCGACATCCCCTGTCCGGCCGCCGGCAAGACGGGCACCACCGAGCTTCAGTCCGACGCCTGGACCGTCGGCTTCACACCGCAGGTGTCGACCGCTGTCTGGGTCGGGAACCCGGACGCGCGCGTTCCGCTGCCGGGCTACAGCTTCGATCTCGCGGGGCCCATCTGGTACGACTACATGGCGGCGGCCGCGGCTGAGCCCTGTGACGACTTCCCGGAACCGGAGAATCCGGCGAACCTGTCCGCGGGCTTTGGCGAGTACACGGTCGATCCCAACGCCACCACGTCAACCACGACCAACGGGACCGACGAGACCGATCCCGATGAGCAGATCGACACCGACGGCGACGGGGTGCCCGACGGCTACCCCGACGACCTCTACGCCCCGGGCGCGGGCCAGGAGCCGCTCCCGACCCCCGGCGGCGGTGATCCCGGTGGCGGCGGCGGGGAGCGGCCCGGGACCAACGGTGGCGGCGGTGGCGTCTCGCCGTAGACGTCGGGTGTGAGCTCGGCGCGATGCGCGGCGAGTTCGAGCTGATCGACCTGCTCCGCGAGCGGATCGCGGCGGCGGAGGCAGAGACCGGCGAAAGTGTCGTCGTCGGCAGCGGTGACGATGCCGCCGTGACCGCGCCGGGCGGGGCGACCGCCACCTCGGTCGACGCCGTCGTCGACGGAGTCCACTTCCGTCGCACCACGTTCCCGCCCGAGGCGATCGGGGCCAAGGCGCTTGCGGCCGCGCTCTCGGACCTGGCGGCGATGGGTGCCGGGCCGGGCGAGGCGTACGTGCAGGTTGGCCTGCCCGGGGACCTGGCCGATGACGACTTGGCCAGGATCGCGGACGGCCTGGCCGCCGCTGCGGCCGAGGCGCGCGTCGCGATCGCGGGCGGGGACATCGTCGCCTCGCCGGTCCTGTTCCTCGCGGTCACGGCTGTCGGGCACGGGGAGCGGGCCGAGGACTTGGTCACCCGCGCCGGCGCGAAGCCCGGCGACGCGTTGGTCCTGACCGGGCCGCTCGGCGGCGCCGCGGCGGGGCTGTTGCTGCTGGACCGGCCCGACCTCGCCGGCGGCGTCGAGCCCGGCATCGCCGAAGCCCTGCGGGCGCGCCAGCTCCAGCCGCGGGCGCTCCTCGACGCCGGGCGCGCGCTGGCCGCTTCCGGCGCGAGCGCGATGATCGACGTCTCGGACGGCCTTGGCGCCGACGCGGGGCACCTCGCGGCGGCGAGCGGGGTGCGGATCGAGGTCGACGTCGGGGCGGTCGTGATCCAGCCCGGTGTGGGCGAGGTCGCCGCGGCGGCCGGTGAGGACGCGGAGTTGATGGTGGCCGCGGGAGGCGAGGACTACGAGCTACTCGCCGCCGTGCCGCGGGCGTCGGTCGAGACCGCGCTCGCCGCCGTGCGTGACACAGGCCTCGACCCCGCCGTCGTTGGCGAGGTCGAGACGGGGGAGGGTGTGGTCCTTCGCAGCTCTACAGGCCGCGAGCTGGACGCTCGGGGGTACGACCAGGTGCGCTCACGAGTTCCTGCCGAGCCCACTTGACCAAGCGGAGTTTGCGCAGGATCTCCCGCGCGACCTGCTCCGCGTCTATCTCGTAGCCCGCGGCGACTCTGCTCTTGATGTCGGCCATTGTCGGGTCCTCGATCGGGTCGGTTCGGTCGTCTACGTCCATCTCGGAGTGTGTTACCAGTGCCATTGAGGGGGCTCTGTACCCGCAATCGTCGCCGCCAGGCCGGACGAACATCCAACAACCGTCCAGCCCGACCGGATCTAGGGACACCCCCTAGACGGGGGCTGAATGGCCGCCCCCAATCCGCGTCCCGCCCGGTCTCCATGCGGCGCGAATGACGGCCAGTACGGCAACGAGCGCGACGGCGACCGAAATGGATGCGACTAAGCCGGGGGTGCCGCCGGCGACCAGCACGGTGAGCTGCCACGGGGTCCCCGGTCCCCAGTCGAGCGAGCCTGCGACGTGCAACACGGTTGCGGCCAGCGGAACGGCGGCGGCCAGCGCGACCGGGACCGCCAGCGCCGTCGCGCGCCTCCCACTCGCGGCATGGACGATCACGACGTGGGTGAGCGGGGCAATCACGAGCGCGAGGAACGGGTTCACCAGCCAGCAGGCGAGGCAGGCCGCGAGGCAGAGCGCCCCCGCGGCGGCGCCGAGCGTCGCAGAGCCCGGGCGGGCGGGCGCCCGCCGCAGGCCCAGCGCCCACCAGGCGCCGAGCGCGAACGTGGCCAGCACGAGCAGGGCAAGCACCTCGGTCACCCCGACGTCGAACCGGCCCGGGTCGTACGGGACCTCCGGGCGGGGGATCAGGCCGATCCTTCCCAGCACGTACAGCGCGATCACCGGCAGGAGGCCGACCAGAGCCCATTCCGAGGCCCAGCCGAGCGCCGGGCGCGCGGTGCCGTCGCGGCGCTGCGCCCCGGCTAGCTCGATCGCGACGGGCAGCGCCGGTGGGACCAGGAGGACCAGGGCGAGCAGTGCGATCACCCAGCCCGGGATCTCATTGTCGCCGAGCCGCACGTACGTCTCGGGCGCCTCGCCGGTGGTCGTGGCCGCGTCGAGCGCGCCGACGAGCGCCAACGCCGTGGCTCCGAACCGCTCGACCGACTCGGTGGAGAGCTGCTCGGGACCCGACTCCGCCGGTGGGAGCTCAACCTCGCCGGCGCCGCTGATCGCAACGGCGTCGACCCCCTCGTCAAGCAGCGCGGCCTGCGCACCCGCCGCGGCCGGCAGCGCGAGCCGGGCGATCTGGCCCAGCGCACCATCGAGCCCGGCGGCCGCCTGCCCCCGCGTCGCGAGCGTGTCGGCGGCGGTGCGAATCAGCGTCTGCGACGGACGCTGGTCGCCGCCCGAGCTCGTCAAGAGATGCGGCTCCGCGGGGCTGGCGGGCCCGGGCTGGGAGATCACCACCCCCGCCTCCACCAGTGTCCGGTCGGGCAGCGCCTCGAGCATCTCGCGCGCGCCCACCGCCTCGGCGGCGCCGCCGTCGATCGACGCCAGGATCACGGTCCGCTCGCGGCCGCTGACGCCGAGGGTGGCGGCGAGCTCCATGAGGACCCCGGTCGCCGCGGCACTGGTCGCCGCCCCGGACCCCGAGGATGAGCTGCGCCCGGCGACCACCACGATCGCCCCGTCGGTCGTGCCGGGCAGCGTCAGGAGGACATTACGCAGCTCGGCGTCGTCTCCATCGACGGACGCGTCGAACCGCTGCTCGACGACCATGCCCGACGCGATCTCCTCGAAGCGCTGCCGGACCAGGTCGGCGGCGACGCCGGCGCCCTCGGAGCCCGGCGCGCGCTCGGGCGCGGCCCGGACGAGCGCCCGGGCCTCCCCGACCGCCGCGCTCGCGTCGAACTCCACCGTCCCCGCCGCGGGCTCGAGCGGCTCGGGCACGCCCTCGAGTGAGAACGCCAGCACGCCGAGCGCTGCGAGGACCGGTGCGAAGCCCAGGCGGTAGGCACGGAGATCCAACATCGGCGCGTACCCTTACCCAAATGACCGGTGAGGGCTCGCCGCGGATCCTGCTGGTGGATGACGAACCCTCGGTTCAGACCCTCCTGAAGTACCCGCTCGCCAAGGACGGCTACGAGGTGGTCTCGGCCGTTGACGGGCGCGAGGCACTCGAGCGCTTCGCCGAGCAGCGGTTCGACCTGGTCGTCCTCGACATCATGCTCCCGAAGCTCGACGGGATCGAGGTCTGCCGCCGCCTGCGGACACGGAGCCAGGTGCCGATCATCATGCTCACGGCCAAGGACGACGAGATCGACAAGGTGGTCGGGCTCGAGATGGGGGCCGACGACTACATCACCAAGCCGTTCTCGGTCCGCGAGTTCCGCAGTCGCGTTCGCGCGGCGCTGCGCCGGGCGGAGATGGGCGGCGGCCAGGCGAGCGACGAGCCGATCGTCGCCGGCGACCTCGTCGTCGACCTCGAGCGCCGCACGGCTCAGATGCGCGGCTCCCAGGTCAAGCTGACCTACGTCGAGTTCGAGGTGCTGACGGCGCTCGCGTCGTCGCCGGGCCGGGTGTTCACGCGCGAGACCCTGCTCGGGCGGATCTGGGGCGATTCGAAGTACCGCGATCCGCGCACGATTGACGTCCACATCCGCCATCTGCGCGAGAAGCTCGAGCGCGACCCCCGCCGCCCCGAGTACCTGTTCACGGTGCGGGGCGTCGGTTACCGGTTCCGCGACGGCGACAACTGAGGGCGAGTGTTCAGCTCTGTCCGGAACCGGCTGGTCCTGCTGTTCTTCGTAATCACGGCCGCGGCGATCGGGTTCATCTACCTCTACGTCGTGCCACAGCTCTCCTCGAGCCTCACGGCCGAGAAGCTCCGGCGGCTCCAGCAGGAGGCGGCGGAGCCGGACAAGCGTTCGCCGGCGTGATCGAGGACGGGCCGTCTCAGGCCGAGCTACGCCGGCTGGCGCTGCGACTCTCGCAGCGCGCCGGCGCGCGGGTCACCGTGCTCGGCGTTGGCGAGGGCTCCGCGGGGCTCCGGCCGGACTTCGTGGTCGCCGACTCAGGCGACGAGCGCTCGGCCCTCGCGCCAAGCTATCCGGCGGCGACGGCCGCACTGACGACGGGGGCCGCTGCGAGCGCGGTCGAGCGGATTGGCGGCACCCGCGTGGGGGAGACCGCCCTGGCGCTCTCGGCCGCCGGCGAGCCCCGCTGGGTTGTCGTGCTCACCGACACGCTCGCGGACGTTGACGACAACGTCGCGCTGATCACGCGCCAGATCCTGATCGCGGGCGGGATCGCCCTGGCCCTGGCGCTGGCCGCAGGCTTCTTCGCGGCCCGGGCGCACTCGCGGCGGCTGCGCCGGCTGGAGACAGCCGCCGAGCGGGTCGCCCAGGGCGACTTCTCGACGCCGATCCCGGTCGACTCCGACGACGAGGTCGGCGAGCTGGCGAAGACGCTGAACGAGATGCGGGTGCGGCTCGAGCGCCTGGACCGGGCGCGCAAGGAGTTCATCGCGAACGCCTCGCACGAGCTCCGCACGCCGATCTTCTCGCTGGGCGGCTTCGTCGAGCTCATGGAGGAGGAGGAGCCGGACCCCGAGGCCAGGGCTGAGTTCGTGGCCACCATGCGCCAGCAGGTGGCGCGCCTCGAAAAGCTCACGACCGACCTGCTCGACCTCTCGAAGCTCGATGCCGACGCCCTCGAGGTGAAGGCCGAGCCCATCGATCTCGCTGAGCTCGTGGAGTCGGTGGCGAGCGAGTTCACGGTGGCGCTGAAACGCCACGGCTCGGTCATCGACATCGAGCGCGAGCGCGGCGTGGTCGCCGCGGCCGACCCGGACAGGGTCGCGCAGATCATCCGTATCCTGCTTGACAACGCCCTTACGCACACCCCGGAGAAGACGAGCATCCACGTGACCGCGCAACTCCAGCAGGGGGAGCCGACCCTCACCGTCCGCGACGACGGCCCCGGCATCGAGGCCCGCAACCGCGGGCAGGTGTTCGAGCGCTTTTTCACGGCCGATGAGGTGTCGGGCTCCGGCCTCGGGCTGGCGATCGCCCGGGAGCTGGCGCGGCTGATGTCGGGCGAGCTGGTGCTCAACGCCAGGGGCGGGCGCACCGAGTTCGTCCTCATCCTGCCCGTCGCCGCGAGGGCGCGCGCGTGAGGGCCCCGATCGCGCTCGCAGCGGCGGCGATCGCCGCCGCGCTCCTGGTCGCTGGGTGTGGTGAGGACGACGGCGTTGTGACGACCACCGTGAACGGCACCGCGGCCGAGGACGGCGACACCAGCCAGCTTGTGATCGAGGCTGAGCGGGGAGCGTTCAACGCCCAGGCGGTCTACGAGAGCGCCGCGCCTGGGGTCGTCACTATCAGCTCGATCTTCCCCAACGGCACCGACCCGCTCGCCGGGCCCGGCCCGCAGGCGGGCCAGGGCTCCGGCTTCGTGATCTCCGACGACGGCGACATCGTCACCAACGCCCATGTGGTGACCGACGGCCAGGCCGAGGGGAGCGCAGAGATCAACGCCGCGCGCGAGGTCTACGTGCAGTTTCCCGACCGCAACCAGATCGAGGCGGAGATCGTCGGCTTCGACCCGTTTGCGGACGTCGCACTTCTGAAGGTCGATCCCGAAGGCCTCGAGCTCGACCCGATCGAACTGGGCTCGCTCGACGACGTCAGCGTCGGCGACCCCGTCGCGGCGATCGGCAGCCCGTTCGGCGAGCGGCAGTCGCTTTCGGTGGGGGTGATCTCGGCGACCGACCGCTCGATCCCCTCGCTAACGCAGTTCCAGATCGACGGCGCGATCCAGACCGACGCCTCGATCAATCCCGGCAACTCGGGCGGGCCGCTGCTGGACGCCGAGAGCCGCGTGATTGGGATCAACCAGCAGATCGACACGACCTCGGGGGGCAACCAGGGCGTCGGCTTCGCCGTGCCGATCGACCTCGCCGCACGGGCGATCGACCAGCTTCGCGAGGACGGCGAGGTCGAGTACGCCTACATCGGGGTCGAGAGCCAGCCGCTCTACCCGCAGCTCGCCGAGGAGCTGGAGATCGAGGTCGACACCGGCGCCCTGCTCGCGACGGTGGTGGCGGACGGTCCCGCCGACGACGCCGGCCTCTGCTGCTCGCTCACCGAGGCCGAGCAGGATGAGCGCTCGATCCGATTCCAGGCCACCGAGGTGGTCACCGGCGGCGACGTGATCGTCTCGGTCGAGGGCGAGCGGCTGGTCGAGGAGACGGACCTCCCGCGGATCATCGCCCGACAGGAGCCCGGCGCGACGATCACGCTCGAGATCATCCGCGACGGCGAGCGGATGGAGCTCGACGTCGAGCTCGGGACCCGTCCCGCGACTGCGTCGTAGGTCGCCACCGCTTGAGCGCAAGCGTGGATCCGCTCGCCCTCGCCCGGGACCTCGCGCTCGCGCTGCGCGAGCAGGTCCTGCCCGCGCTCGGATCGCACGCGGGGCGCGAGCACTCGGGCGCGGGTGCCGGTGGCGACATCACCTTTGCGATCGACGAGCGCGCTGAGGCGTTCCTCGAGGAGTACCTGGGCGAGGCGGCGCCCGGGGTCGCGTTCTACTCCGAGGACCGTGGCCTGGTCGAGCCCGGCGGGTCGCCCGAGTGGGTCCTGGTGGTGGACCCGATCGACGGGACCCGGCCCGCCATGGCGGGGCTCGAGTCGGCGTGTGTGTCGGTTGCCGCGGCGCGGTTGGGCGACGGCGAGCCGACGATGGCCGACGTCGAGGTGGGGGTCGTCGTCGAGATCAAGTCTGGCGTCGTGTTCGCGGCGAGCCGCGAGGGGGCGGTCGAGCCCGAGCCGCGCCTGTCGGAGAACACCGACCTCGGGCGGCTGTTCTGGACCTACGGGTTCCGAGGCCGCCCCGCGGTGCCGACCGCGACCGTGCTCGGTGATCTGATCGACGGTTCCTCGGTCGGGGGCGGGACGTTCGACCTGGGCTCGGCGACGTTCGACATGACGCGGATCATCACGGGCCAGCTCGACGCGTACATCGAGCCGGGCCCGCGGCTGGTCGCCGACGTACCGGGCATGCGCGAGGAGTTCGAGCGGGTGGGCGGCGGCACGCTCCTCAACAACTCCCCATACGACCTGGCGGCGGCCGCGCTGATCTGCGAGCGCGCGGGGGTGGCGGTGACCGACGCGTACGGCAAGCCGCTCTCGGACCGGGCGCTGCTGGGCTCGGGCGCGGAGTTCCAGATGTCGTGCGTGGCGTCGGCCGGCCGCGAGCTCCACGACCTGATCCTGGCGAATCGACCGCGATCGACCGCGGGCATCGAGGCCTCGTCGCGACGGGCCCGGCCCGGCTCCCACATAGGCACCACTATGCGGAAACCGTGCCGGCCCCGTCCCGCTCCCGTCCAGGCGCTTACTGGGTAGGCCTTTTTCCGCGGGTGCTTCAGGAAGTCGCCCTCGGCCAGCGCTCATTAGCCGATTACACGCATATCGCAGGGAAGGAGCTGGTCGCTCAGATTCGCGACCTCGCCGAGCCGCTCGCCGGCAAGAGGGTCCTGCACGTCAGCGCCACGGCTTTCGGAGGCGGGGTGTCGGAGATCCTCTACACGATCGTGCCGCTGATGCGCGACATCGGCCTCGACGCGCATTGGCACGTGATCCTCGGCCGCGAGGAGTTCTTCAACGTCACGAAGCTGATGCACAACTCGCTCCAGGGGGACGAGCAGTCGATCTCGGACCAGGAGTGGGAGGTGTTCGAGGCCTACAACGCGATGAACGCCCAGAGTCTCACCGAGGGCTGGGACGTTGTGATCGTGCACGACCCGCAGCCCGCGGGACTGCTCGAGAACGCGCCCGAGAAGTCCCGGCACTGGGTGTGGCGCTGCCACATCGACCTCTCGACGCCGAACGCCTCGACGCTCGCGCGCCTGCGACCGCTGATCGAGCCGTATGAGGCGAGCGTCTGGCACCTGCAGCAGTACGTCCCCGACGGCCTCGACGGCGGGGTGCGGATCGTGCCGCCGGCGATCGACCCGCTCTCGCCCAAGAACATGGCGCTCTCGCCCGACGACGCGGCGTTCGTCTCCGAGCAGTTCGGGATCGACCCCGAGCGCCCGCTGATCTGCCAGGTCTCGCGATTCGATCCCTGGAAGGACCCGATGGGGGTGATCGACTGCTACCGGGCAGTGTGCGAGGAGGTGCCCGAGGTGCAGCTCGCGCTGGTCGGCTCGATGGCGACCGACGACCCCGAGGGGTGGGACTTCTTCAACCGCACCGTCGCCCACGCGGGCGACGACCCCGACATCAAGATCCTCAACAACCTGAACAACGTCGGCGCGATCGAGGTCAACGCGTTCCAGTCGCAGGCCGACGTCTGCATGCAGAAGTCCACCCGCGAGGGCTTCGGTCTGACTGTGACCGAAGCGCTCTGGAAGGGCCGCCCGACGATCGGCGGCGACGTCGGCGGCATCCCCCTGCAGATCATCGACGGCGAGTCGGGGTTCCTCGTCTCGTCGGTCGAAGAGGCCGCGCAGCGGACGCTCGAGATCATCCGCGACCCGGAGCTGGCCCAGCGCCTCGGCAAGGCGGGCAAGGAGCACGCCCGCAAGAACTTCCTGAGCCCGCGGCTCCTGCGGGACTGGCTTCAGATCTTCACGGACATAGAGGTGTAGGGGTATTCCGATGAGCGACTTTCTGTCGCGAAAGCAGGTTTGCCTCCCTGGTAAGGGCTTGAATTGAACCAGCGCCTGGTGATCGTCTCGAACCGGGGGCCGGCGCAGTTCGAGCGCTCGGAGACGGGCGAGCGCGTGGTGAGCCGCGGCGGGGGTGGGCTCGTGACCGCGCTGACCGGGCTGGTTGCCAACCGCGGCGCGCTGTGGATCGCCTCGACGATGACCGAGGAGGACGCCGAGGTCGAGCGCGAGTCCGAGGGCCGGCCGGTATCCGTGGAGCTCGACGGGGTGACCTACGAGGTGCTGCTCGTCGAGTCGGATCCCTTCGCCTACGACCGCTTCTACAACGTGATCGCGAACCCGATCCTGTGGTTCATCCAGCACTACCTCTGGGACCTCTCGAACGCGCCCGACATCCGCCAGGAGGAGGCCGAAGCGTGGGACGAGGGCTACCTGGTCGTGAACCACGACATCGCCGAGGCCATCCTGCGGACGATCGCCGACGACTCCGAGCCGCTGGTGATGCTTCACGACTACCACCTCTACACCTGCCCCGCCGAGATCAGGGCGGCGCGGCCGGACGTGATGCTTCAGCACTTCGTTCACATCCCGTGGTCGCAGCCGGACAGCTGGCGGATCCTGCCGGCACGGATGCGCGAGGCGATCTACCAGGGCCTGTTGGCGAACGACATCATCGGCTTCCACACCACCGCGTACTGCCGGAACTTCCTGCATTGCTGCCGGGACCTGATGGAGCTCGAGGTGGACTACGAGCGCGGGGCGGTCCTCCACGACGGGCGTGAGACCTGGGTCCGGGCCTACCCGCTGGGGATCGACGCGGCCCGGCTCGAGCGGGCCGCCGCCTCGGAGGAGGTTCTGGCCTACGAGCAGGAGCTGCTTCGCCGCCGCCGCGACCATCTGATCATCCGCGTCGACCGCGCCGACCTCTCGAAGAACGTCCTGCGCGGCTTCACCGCGTTCGACGTCTTCCTCCAGCAGCACCCGGAGTTCCGCGAGCGGGTCACGTTCATCGCCCACCTCCAGCCCTCGCGCCAGGACGTCCCCGAGTACGCCGAGTACCTCGAGCGGATCGAGGCGCTGGTCGCGGTCGTCAACCACCGCCACGGCACGACCGACTGGATGCCGATCGACCTGCGGATCTACGAGAACTTCCCGGAGGCCGTCGCCCGCTACAAGCAGTTCGACCTCCTGATCGTCAACTCGCTGTTCGACGGCATGAACCTGGTCGCGAAGGAAGCGCCGGCGGTCTCGACCCGCGACGGCGTGGTGATGCTCTCCGAGAACACGGGCGCCCACGAGGAGCTCGGCGACTGCACGCTCTCGGTCAACCCGTTCGACATCCAGGAACAGGCGGACACCATGTACCGCGCGCTGACGATGGATCCCGAGGAGCGCCGGCTCCGCGCCTCCCGCCTGCGCGAGATCGTGCGCGAGCGCGACCCGGGCGTGTGGATCGAGGAGCAGCTGGCCGATATCCGCGCGAAGCGGACCGACCGCTGATCAGTCGTCAAGCCGTCGCACTCGGATCCCGGCGAAGCGCTCGAATAGCCATCTGCCTACCGTCCGGTCACCCTCGCACGGGCGACTCGCGAGCGGCCGCCCTCGTACGGATAGCCGGTCTGCCTCGGGACGACCGCCCGGAATGCGTAGCGCTGCGTGCCCGTGGTGGCGTGGAAGCGATAGCCGCCGCGCCAGCTCCCCGACGGCGAGGTCCGGCCGCCCGCGATGCGGATCCAGCGCGCCCCCGCGCGCGCCTTGATCGCTACTCGGCGGCGGCCGCTCCGGGGTCCGGGCAGGCGGACGGCGAAGCGGGCTCGCTGGCCGTTTGCGAGGGTGCGATTCGGACGCACGCGCAGGCGCGGGATCGCCCGGGAACGGAGCGTCAAGTGCCGCTCGAGGGCGCGCTCGGAGTTCGGCCAGTGGGCGATGCGGATCGCACGGCTCGGGCCGGGCGGGACGCGCGCGGTGAAGGTGCCCCGCCCGTCCGTGGTGGGCGTGGCGAGGATGCGCTCGGCGGTGTCGCCGCCCCGCGGGCGGGCGCCAACGCATACCCGCCCGCCGGCGACCGGAGCGCCGCCTGCCGTGGTGAGGCGTCCGATCACGGTCGTGCGCCGATCGCTTCGCGTCGCGATGCTCGCGCCGGCGCCGCGGAAGTGCGCGACGAGCGCGGTACCCGGCGCGGCCGACAGCGGGCAGACGTTGTCGACGCGCACGGTGCGCGTGACGCAGCCGAGGTTGGCGGTCGCACGCTGGGCGTAGTCGGCGGCGCAGACCCGGAGCCGGTTCGGGCCCTGGCGGAAATGGCGCGAGGTGGTCGCGAGGTCGAAGACGGGAGCTGCGGCAGCGGGGCACGGCTGTAGGCGCAGGGCGACTCCGCCGGCGAGCCGGCAATCGAAGACCCTGGACGCGAGGGGGTTGTCGTTCACCTCTACGCTCACCGTCCGAATCCCGGAGCCGGCGTCGACCGCCTCGACCCGCAGCGATTGCGGGCCGCGGCGGGCGCCCGATGCCAGCAGCGTTCCGGCCGGCTCGACCGAGGGCGTGAGCGAATCGCGGAGCGCGAGCGCCACGCGGCGCAGGTGCAGGTGGGCGCCCCGGCCGGCGCCACAGCCTCCGGCCCGCGTGCACGCGAGGCGGGCGGTGAGCGCGCGGCCTTCGACGCCCGACCAGCCGACGCGGTGCAAGTCGCCTTGGATCGAAGGGATCGGCCGCCGGGCTCCGCCCGCGACGGCGACGAACAGCTCGGGCAGGTGGCCGGCGGCGCCGGCGGCGGTGATCCGGGCGGCAACTCGGTGGATCGCGGTCCCGCGCGGCGCGGCGATCGTCCACGAGCCGGAGCGGCCGGTCTTCGTGGGCTCGCGGCCGGGCTCGTGCGTGATCTCGAGCCCGCCTGCGCGGCAGTCGGACGATCCGGAGTAGTGAGGCGAGCTCCGCTTGAAAACGGCGTCGGCGTGCCCGGAGCCGAGCACCTCGGAACACTGCACCGCCCGGTAGGTGCCCGCGCCCGCTTCGGGCGCGGCGGCGAGCGCCAGCGCGAGCAGCGCCAGCACGACGGCTGCGAGCGCAACGCGCCGGTGGCGGTGGAGCGCTGCGATTCGCGAGGTGGGCTGGTCCATGGTTGTCCTTTCGTCAGCGCTCGAAGCCGAACTCGGTCGAGGTTGGGGGATCGGGCGACGGTGCAGGAGCCGGCGCGGGCGGTGGGGCCACCACGACGGGCGGAGCCGGAGCTGCAGCCGGAGGGGTCGAGGGCGCGTCGGGCGGCGGGGCTGCGGGCGGCGCCGGCCGTGGCGGGTGGGCGTCTTCGTGGTCACGATCGTCGCGGGGCGGGCGACGCGCACGCTTCGGCGATTCCAGGCCCCACGCGCCCCCGCCTCGCTCCCCGCCGGCGGCAGGGGTGTGACCGGCCGGCGGGGAGCCCGTGGGCGCGAGGCCCACGTCGGGGGGCACGGGAGGAGGTGCAGGAGGCTCGAGGGCGCCGGCCAGGACGGCGAGCGCCGCGATCGCGGCGAGTCCGAGCCCGGCGGCTCGCGCCGCACTCGACCACCGAATCGCCAGTGAACCAGCCATGCGGAGTCGTGAACCCCACCCCGGCGGGGGATGCCCCCTTCGCTATCCTCCGGCGCCGCATTCCGCATGGCCAAGCCCGCTCCCGAATACGAACTCGTCCTGATGCTCGACCCGGAGGTCGCCGACGATCGCCGTGACGAGATCGCTGTCGAGGCCCGCCGGCGGATCGAGACCGTCGGGGAGCTCAAGCAGGAGCGCGCGTGGGGCCTCCGCAAGATGGCCTACGAGATCAACCAGCGGACCGAGGCCGACTATCGCTTCTTCCGGTTCGAGAAGGGCGGTTCCGTGCTCGACGAGCTGAACCACAACCTGAAGATCACCGACGGCGTCCTGCGCTTCCGGATCTTCAAGGTGGACCCCCGCGCGCCGGTGATCGACCCGCCGCCGCCGATCTCGCTGGCCGCGACGGCGTCGCCGCGCTCCGGCGGCCGTCGCCGCGACGACGACCGTCCGCCGCGCGGCCCCGAGCCGGAGGTCGAGGCGCCCGCCGAGCCCGCTCCGGCCACCGCCGAGCCCGCGGCCGAGACCGCGCCTGAGCCGGCGCCTGAGCCCGTGGCCGAGACCGCGGCTCCCGTGGCCCCGCCGGCCGAGCCCGAGGCCCCGGCGCCCGAGGCTCCCCCCGCAGAGCCCGCGGAGGGCGACGCGGACGAGCAGCCCGCCTAGCGAGAAGGCGATCCCGCTATTTACGCGTTTGCCCTCGTCCGGGGGGCGAGAACACGCCGATCGGCTCCTTAGACTGGAGACCGATCAATACGAATCCTGGAAGGGGCTGATGCCCGAATGGCAAGCGCCAACATCAACAGAGTGATCGTCACGGGGAACCTCACCCGCGACCCCGAGCTCCGCACCACCCCCGGCGGCACCTCGGTCTGCAAGCTGCGCATCGCAGTCAACTCGTCCCGCAAGAACGCGTCGGGCGAGTGGGAGGACAAGCCCAACTACTTCGACGTCACGGTCTGGGGCGCCCAGGGCGAGAACTGCGCCACCTACCTCGGCAAGGGCCGCCCGGTCGCGATCGACGGCCGCTTGGACTGGCACGAGTGGGAACAGGACGGGAACAAGCGCCAGGCGGTGGAGATCATCGCCGACCGCGTCCAGTTCCTCGGCAGCCGCGACAGCGCTCCGAGCGGGGGCAACGGGAACGGCGGCGGCTTCACCGGCGGCTCCGACCTGCCCGCCGACACCTCTGACTTCGATTCGGCTTCACCCGCCGGCGTCGGCTCGTCCGCGGCCGACGACGACATCCCGTTCTAGCGGACTAACCCCCATTCCGCGTGGGCCCGCGCCGACGACCGCGGGTCCTCGCGGAGACCCCTGCCCGCTAGAATGGGCGTCTCGCGCCGCCCCGTCCTCGGCGGCGCATTCGTTTGAGATGAGCCAGAACCTTTCGACAAGCGCGCGAAGCGCCTGATGGCGCGGAAGTCGTCACGCCCAACCGCCGGCGGCAGCTCCGGCCCCGGCTCGGGGCCGCGGCGTGGGCCCGGCGGGCGCCGCGGCGAGCGGATCCGCCCCCGCAAGTACACCCGGATCAACTCGGAGACGATCGACTACAAGGACCTGATGCTCCTGCGCCGCTTCATCTCCGACCGCGGCAAGGTTCGGTCGCGGCGGGTCACGGGCCTCTCCCGTCAGCACCAGCGCGAGCTGGCGCTTGCCGTGAAGCGGGCGCGCGAACTCGCGATGCTGCCGTACGTCGGCGAGCGTTGAGGACCTAGCCGATGCCCCAGGCGATCCTCCTCAAGGACGTCGAGAACCTCGGCGAGGCCGGAACAGCGGTCGACGTGTCCGCCGGATACCTCCGCAACTTCCTCATCCCCCGCAAGCTCGCCCAGCCGGCGACGAAGGGCGCGCTCGAGGAGGCCCAGCGTCGCCGCGAGGTGGCCGAGCAGGCGGCCGCCGAGGCCGAGGCCCGGGCTGGCGAGACCGCGGCGCTGCTGTCGAAGACGGTGCTCACGATCCAGCATCGCGCGGGTGAGGACGGCAAGCTCTTCGGCTCGGTCACCAACGCCGAGATCGCCGACGCGATCTCCGAGGCGCGCGGCCTGCGGATCGACCGCAAGAAGATCAGGCTCGACGACCCGATCCGCGAGGTCGGGACCTACATGGTCGAGGTCGAGCTCGGCGGCGGCCAGACGGCGCGCGTCAAGACGATCGTCGCCGAAGCGCACTAGCGGAATCTAGGTGCCGCAAAACCCGAGTTCGCGTCCGGCGGGCCGGGCGGCGTTCTGGTTTGCTCGGTTGGGGCAGCGAGAGCGGGGCGATTTCCGCCGCAGCCAGCCCTCTAATTCATCGAGAGCCGAGTGAGATGACCACCGCCGACGCCTACGTCCCGCCCCAGAACCTCGAGGCCGAGGAGTCGGTCCTCGGCGCGATGATGGTCTCCGAGACGGCTGTCGCCTCGGTCATCGTCGACGTCCACCTGACCGACATCGACTTCTACCGCGAGCGCCACCGGCTGATCTTCCGCGCAATCCATTCGCTCCACGCGAGGGGCGAGCCGGTCGACGCGCTGACCGTGACCGAGCAGCTCACGCAGCTGGGCGACATCACCGAGGCCGGCGGCAAGGAGCTGGTCTCGAGCCTCGCCTCGACCGTCCCGGTCGCCGGCAACGCCGACCATTACGCCCGGATCGTCAAGGCGAACGCGATGCTCCGCCGCCTCCTCGAGGCCTCGCACCGGATCCAGAAGTCGGTCCACGAGCGTGAGGGCGAGCCCCGCCACCTGGTCGAGCAGGCCGAGAAGTTGATGTTCGAGGTAGCGCACGACACGGCTTCCAAGGACTTCGCGTCGCTGACTGAGATCCTCGAGCGTGAAACGACCCGGCTCGAGGAGCTTTCGGAAGGCAAGCGGGAGCTCACGGGGACCGCCTCGGGATTCACGGACCTCGACAAGATCACCGGTGGCTTTCAGCCCGGCAACCTGATCGTTCTCGCGGCAAGACCGGCAATGGGGAAGTCCGCGATCGTCGGGAACATCGCGGACTTCGTGGCGGTCGAGAAGGGGCTGCCGGTGGCCTTTTTCTCTCTCGAGATGTCGGAGACCGAGCTGGCGCATCGCTTCATCGCCTGCCGGGCCGGAATCCAGGGAGACAAGCTCCGCAAAGGTCAGGTCAAGAGTCTTTGGCCGAAGGTCCTCAAGGCGTCCAACCAGCTCGCTGGTGCGCCGATCTGGATCGACACCTCGTCCGATCTCTCGACTCTGGAGCTGCGGGCGAAGGCCCGCAGGCTCCACTCGAAGGAGCAGCCGGCAGGCGGCCTCGGGCTGATCATTGTCGACTACATCCAGCTCATGCGCCCCGACGACCCACGCCAGAGCCGGGTCGAGCAGGTCGGTGCGATTTCGCGTGGACTGAAGCTGCTGGCCGGCGAGCTCAACGTTCCGGTGCTCGCGCTCTCGCAGCTTTCACGCGCGCCGGAGCTCCGGCCGGACAAGCGACCGATCCTCTCGGACCTTCGCGAATCCGGGTCGATCGAGCAGGACTCGGATGTCGTCTGTTTCCTGTTTCGCGAGGAGTACTACAAGCGTGAGGACGGCGAATTCGACGAGGACATCAGGGGCAAGGCGGAGCTGATCATCGGGAAGCACCGCAACGGCCCGATCGGTCATGTGGATCTCGCATTCCAGGCGCCCTACCCACGCTTCCGGAACATGGCGCAGAGCTACCGTGACGCCGCGCCCGTTGCGCGCGGCGGCTACCAGCCCGAGGACGACCTGAGCGAGAGCGACGACCCCGTCGACCTGGCCGATGACTTCTGAGCCGGCGCGAAAGCCCCCGGCGCGGAGGGCCACCGGTGCGCAGGGCGGCAAAGTGGTGCCGCTGCGCCGCGGCGACGAAACCGCCGCCGCCTGTCCGCTCGCGAAATGCGACGGCACCGGCTGGATCGAGGCCGAGGACGGGGCGGTTGAGCCGTGCGAGTGCCGCTCGATCGTCCGGACCCGATCGCGCGCCCGCGGGCTGGCCTCGGCGATCCCGGCCCGGTACCGCGGCGTGTCGTTCGACCGCCCGCCGCTCTCCGACATGGCGCGACAGCCCGAGAGCCGCAACGTCGTGGCCGCGGTCCGCGACTACGCCGACAACGTCGACGCCCGGCTCAACGAGGGCGCGAGCCTCTGGCTCACCGGTGACGTCGGGACCGGCAAGACGACGCTCGCGATGGCGGTGTCGGCCGCCGCGGCCCACGTCGGGCGCTCGGTCGCGATCTACTCGCTCCCGCGCCTCCTCGCGCGCATCCGGCGCACCTACGACGCCGACTCGGGCGAGGACTCCTATCTCGCGTTCTTCGAGCGGCTCACGTCGGTCGACCTCCTCCACATCGACGACCTCGGCGCCGAGAAGCGCTCGGACTGGGTACTGGAGCAGCTCTACGCGATCGTCGACGAGCGCTACGGGTCCGAGCGCTCGATGGTCGTGACCACGAACCTGCCCGAGACCGAGCTCGAGGAGCAGATCGGGCAGCGCACGGTCTCGCGCCTGGTCGAGATGTGCGGCGAGCTCGGCCCGCTCGCAATCCAGGGCCGCGACAACCGTTACTGAAACCTCCTCTACCGGGGGGCCAACTCAGTTTCGCGCCTGACGTCGCTCATCCAAACCCCACCCCGCCATACTTCGCCGCCGTGCCAGGTGTGGTGATAGTCGGTGCCCAGTGGGGCGACGAGGGCAAGGGGAAGGTCGTCGACCTGCTCGCTGAGCGGGCCGAGGTCGTGATCCGCTTTCAGGGCGGGAACAACGCCGGCCACACGATCGTCCGCGACGGCGAGGAGTTCAAGTTCCACCTGATCCCCTCGGGAATCCTCTACCCGGGCAAGACCTGCGCGATTGGGAACGGCGTCGTGATCGACCCCAACGTCCTGATCGGCGAGCTCGACGCGCTGCGGCGCAAGCGGATCGACGTCTCGGGCCTGCGCATCTCGGCGAACGCGCACCTGATCATGCCCTACCACGTGATGCTCGACACTGCTGGCGAGGCGAAGCTCGGCAAGTACGAGATCGGCACCACGAAGCGCGGCATCGGGCCCTGCTACACGGACAAGGCGGCCCGCCTCGGGATCCGCGTGCAGGACATGCTCGACCCGAAGATCCTGCGCAAGAAGATCTTCGCGGCGCTCGAGCCGAAGAAGCAGCTCCTGCGCCCGTTCGAGCGCGATCCGAAGCTCGACCTCCACACGATCGCCGAGGAGTACCAGCGCCACGGCCACCGGCTCGAGCCCCACATCGCCGACACCGCGAGGATCTGCTGGGACGCGCTCGACGCGGACAAGACCGTCTTGTTCGAGGGCGCCCAGGCCACCCTGCTCGACCTCGACCACGGCACCTACCCGTTCGTCACTTCGTCGAACCCGGTCGCCGGCTCGGCCTGCGTCGGCGCGGGCGTCGGGCCGACTGACATCGACGAGGTCTGGGGGGTCTGCAAGGCGTACACGACGCGGGTCGGGGCGGGCCCCTTCCCGACCGAGCTTGACGACGAGGTCGGCGTTCACCTGCGGGACCGCGGCCATGAGTTCGGGACGACGACCGGGCGTGAGCGGCGCACCGGCTGGCTCGACATGGTCGCCCTGCGCTACGCGACCCGCCTGAACCGGCTCTCCGCGCTCGCGATCACAAAGCTCGACGTCCTTGCCGGGCTCGACCCGATCCGCGTGGCGGTCCGCTACCGCAGCTCCGAGGGCGCGGTGCTGAATGAGTTCCCGTACCACCAGACCGTGCTCCACGGCGCCAGCGCCGAGTACGAGGAGCTACCGGGGTTCGACGACGACATCGGCGACTGCCGCACGCTCGACGATCTGCCCAAGGCGGCGCAGGAATACCTCGCTTTCATCGAGGACCACGCCGGCGTGCCCGTGAAGCTGATCGGCGTCGGTCCCGGGCGCGAGCAGATCGTCAAGCGGTAAATAGACTGCGCCGCCATGTTCGGGAAGGTCCTGGTCGCGAATCGCGGCGAGATCGCGATCCGCGTCATGCGGACGCTGCGCGAGATGGGGATCGGCTCGGTGGCCGTCTACTCCGAGGCCGATCGTGAGACGCCTGCCGTCCGCTTCGCGGATGAGGCGTACCTGCTCGGCCCGCCGACGCCGGCGGAGAGCTACCTGAATATCGAGAAGATCATCGCGGTGGCGAAGGAGGCCGGCGCCGAGGCCGTCCATCCCGGCTACGGGTTCCTGGCCGAGAACGCCGACTTCGCCCGGGCGCTCGACGAGGCCGGGCTGGTGTTCATCGGGCCGCCCGCCGCGGCGATCGACGCGATGGGGTCGAAGACGCGCGCCCGCGAGATCATGCAGGAGGCCGGAGTGCCGATCGTGCCCGGCTCGACCGAGCCCTCGCCCGATGTCAAGGCCGCGCTGAAGGTCGCCAAGGAGATCGGCTATCCGGTCGCCTGCAAGGCGGCGGGCGGTGGCGGCGGCAAGGGGTTCCGGGTCGCGCTATCCGAGGACGAGTTGCCCGACGCGTTCGAGGGCGCTGCCCGCGAGGGGGAGAAGTTCTTCTCCGACGACCGGGTCTATCTGGAGCGGTACCTCGAGGATCCGCGCCACGTCGAGGTCCAGGTGCTCGCCGACTCGCACGGCAACGTGATCCACCTCGGCGAGCGCGACTGCTCGATCCAACGGCGCCACCAGAAGCTGATCGAGGAGGCGCCGGGGCCGCTCGTCGACGAGGAGATGCGCGAGCGGATCGGCAAGATCGCAACCGACGCCGCCGCGGCCGTGGACTACCGCGGCGCCGGGACGATCGAGGGCATGCAGGTCGGCGATGAGTACTTCTTCCTCGAGATGAACACGCGCGTCCAGGTGGAGCACTGCGTGACCGAGATGGTCACCGGGATCGACATCGTGCGCGAGCAGGTCCACATCGCCGCCGGCGAGGCCCTGTCCATCGCTCAGGAAGAGGTAGAGCTGCGCGGCCACGCGATCGAGTGCCGGATCAACGCCGAGGCCGCTCATAAGAACTTCGCGCCGGCGCCGGGTCCGATCGAGACCTACATCGAGCCCGCCGGACCCGGCGTCCGGGTCGACTCGGGGCTCGAGGCGGGCGGCGAGGTCACGCCGCTCTACGACCCGATGGTCGCCAAGCTGATCGTCTGGGACGTCGACCGGCCGTCCGCGACACGGCGGATGCTCCGGGCGCTCGGTGAGTACCGGATCGAGCCGCTCACCACGCTGATCCCGTTTCATCAGGCGGTGCTCGCGACAGACGCCTGGGCGGATGCGTCCACCTTCCGAGACAAGATCGGCGACAAGAAGTGGCTGAAAACGCTCGCGCCGGAGTCGGCTCCCAAGGCCGTCGAGGGCGAAGGGGGCGAGGAGAAGGCCGAGCGCACGTACCGGGTCGAGGTTGACGGCAAGCTCCACTCGGTCAAGGTGATCGGCTCTGCCGCGCCCACTGCGGCCAACCCGGGCACGGCCGCCAAGCGCCCGCCGAAGCGCGAGCGCGCGGCGGGGGGAGGCGCGTCGGCGGGCGGGCCCGAGCTGACCTCGCCCCTGCAGGGGACCGTGTTCAAAGTCAACGCCGAGAAGGGCCAGGAGGTCGCCGAGGGCGACCTGATCTGCGTGATCGAGGCGATGAAGATGGAGAACGAGATCACCGCCCACCGCGCGGGCAAGATCGCCGAGATCAGGGTTGCGGAGGGGGCGTCGGTGAACGCCGGCGACGTCCTCGCGGTCATTGAATGAGCGGCTGCGTCGCGAAAGCATGTTTGCCCCCGCGGTAGCGGAGGTATCTCCATAGCCCGGCTCGCACGATGAGTCCCGGCGGCCTCGAGGCGCTCCCGTGGCGCGGTCCCGGGCCGGGACGGCCCGACGATCTGCCGCTCCCGCCCCGGCGCCTGCCGCTCCGGTTCGCCGGCAACAACCGCAAGCGCTGGCGATACCTCGGCGCCTACGGCGACGAGCTGATGCTCTGTGCGGCCCGCGTCCAGGTCGGGCCGGTGGGGCAGACCTTCTGGGCCTTCTGGGACCGCGGCAAGCGGAAGCTCCACGAGCGGACGGTCACCCGGCTGCCGGGCACCCGCGGGGAGGTATGGAGCGAGGGCTCGACCGTCCGGGTGTCAGCCCGGGGCGTCGAGGCCAGGCTCGCGGTCGGTACCGGGACCTGGGCCGAGTCCGTCTGCCCGAACGGCGAGGGCGGTTTCGTCTGGACCCGCAAGCGCGCGCCCGTTCCGGTCGCATACGAGGTCCGGCTAGGCGATCGCCTGCTCGAGGGTGAGGCGCTCGGGGTGGAGGACGAATCCGCCGGCTACCACCGCCGGCACACGGTCTGGAGCTGGTCGGCGGGCGTCGGTTCCCTGCGTGACGGGCGCTCGGTCGGCTGGAACCTCGTCGAGGGCGTCAACGACCCGCCGGAACGATCCGAGCGCGCAGTCTGGATCGACGGCGAGCCGTTCGAGCCCGCTCCGGTGAGCTTCGAGAACCTCGACGCGATCGCGTTCGAAGACGGCGCCCGGCTCGACTTCGCGGCCGAATCGGAGCGTCGGGCACACCAGAACCTCGGACCCGTCCGCTACTCCTACCGCCAGCCCTTCGGGACGTTCCGAGGAACGCTCGCCGGCGGCCTCGAGCTCGAGCATGGCCTCGGTGTCATGGAGCACCACGACGCGCTTTGGTAGGCGCTACGGCGTCACGTCGTACGGGAAGTCGGTGAGGACCTCGCAGCCGTCCTCGGTTACGAGAACTAGATCCTCCAGGCGAACGCCGCCGAAACCCTTCCGGTAGGTGCCGGGCTCGAGCGTGACCACGTCGCCCGCGACGAGCGGCTCGTGCCCGGTGCGCCCGAGCGTCGGGTCCTCGTGCACCTCGAGGCCGACTCCGTGACCCAGGCCGTGGTAGAAGCCGTCCTCGAGAACCTCGCCGTCGGCCTTCGAGCGCTGCGTTGGGTGGCCGGCTGCCTCATAGACGTCGCACGCGAGGTCGTAGATCTCGCGTCCCGGCACACCAGGACGGGTCGCGGCGGTGGTGCGCTCGAGCGCCTCAAGCGTCAACCGATGCTGCTCGACTACCTCCTCGGGCGGCTCGCCGATGACGAACGTGCGGGTCATATCTGCCCAGCAGCCCGTCGCCTCGTCCCGTGGCCAGAGGTCGATCGTGATCGGGGCCCCGGCTGGGAGCGGCCCCGACCCCGACTCATGCCCTGCCGCACCCTGCGCGCCCGGGGCGACGATGATGTCCGGCGGCGCCGGCGCGCCCCTGGCGGCGCAGGCGGCGCGGATCGCCGAGCGCACCTCCTCGGCCGTCAGCGTCCCGTCGCCCGCGTCGCGCAGCAGCGCTGCCGCGGCTCCCATGCCGGCGTCGGCCGCGCGTTGCGCGCGGCGGATCCCAGCCAGCTCGGCACCGGTCTTCACACGCCGGCGCTCGTTGAAGCGCGCCTGGTCGGCGCGCAGCTCGACGCCGTCGGTGCGCAGCCGGTCAGCGAGGGCAACCGGGAAGTCGCCGGGGACGGCGGCGCTACGAACCCCGAGCTGGGCCACGGCGCGAGCGGCGATCGCGACATCGAGCTCGTGGTACGGGAGGCCCTGGGCGACCAGCGCGTCGAAACCGAGATCCTCCGGGCTAAGCGGCTCGATTTCCGGCATTGCCGTGACCACGCGGTCGCGCTCGAGCACGTTGAGGACCGCGGCGGTGCGTCCGTCCAGCTCGGCCCAGAGGAACGGGTCGATGATCGTCAGGGGGATCTCGTGGCGGAGCGTCGCCGACTTGTCCGTCGTACCGAAGATCAGGAGCGCGTCGCTCATGCGCGCCTATCTGTAGCAAACGGCGGCCCCTAGCCGGGATACACGCTCTCGACCCGCCAGCGCCACGGCGGCTCCTCGCCTGGCGGGAACGCCATGTGGTTGCGCCCGGCGAGCGTCTCGAGCGGCACCAAGCGCGGGACATCGGTCTCGAGCAGCGGCGTCATCGCGTGGTCGGCGACCTCGGCGCTACTCGCGGTGCGTACGACGCGCTCCCAACCGAGCGTCGGGCGGTAGAGCCAGTAGTCGAGCCGGACCGTGCCGTCGGTTCGGCGGCGGTCGTCGATCGCGAGGAACGCGGTGACCCGGCGGTTCGAAGCCGTCAGCTCAGGCCGCTCCCCAGGCAGCGCGCAGCTCGCGCTGCGGCAGTAGCGGAAGTCGACCGGGAGGAGCCCGGAAGCGGTCTGCGGGGCCGGTACCAGCGCTCGCGCGAGGCCGCCGAGCGGGCGGCCGTAGGCCTCGGTCAGCGGGTCGCGCCAGCACGGTCCCGGAAGCCGCGGGGCGCAACGGAGCTTCCGGGCGATCGCCGTGCCGAGCTCGCGCGCCTCCTGGCCCGGCGGGCTCGCCGTGAGCGCGGCGACGCCCGCGCTCACGAGCAGCGCGATCAGGAGGGCGAGGCCGGCATGTTCGACCGTCGCGCTCCCGCGCTGGCGGCGTGAGCGAGCGGACATGGCGCGACGCTAGGCGCTGCCGGAGCACGAATGGGACGCGGCGTGTGCCTGGTCAGGAAAGGCCCTCGCGCGCCTCGCGCACGAGGGTGACGGCCTCGGGGAAGACGATGCGGATCGCGTCGCGGACCTGCATCGCCTGCTCGTCGCTCGTCCCCTGGAGGTTCAGCCGGTTGATCGATGCCACCGTGAGCTCGACCGCCAGGCGGATCGCATTGTCCGCGAACGACACGCGCTGAGCGCCCTGCATCTGCTCGGCGAACTCGCCCAGGCGGCGCTGGAGCTCCTCGGGATCGCCAAATGGGTTGAACGGCTCTTCCATCTCAACCGATCATAGAGAGCACCAATATCCGGCTGGGGTAGCCTCCGGTCGTGGCGCTTCCGGAGCCCAGCCCGAGCTCGACCGCTCTGATCACCGGCGCCTCGTCCGGCATCGGCGAGGCAATCGCGCACCGGCTCGCCGAGCGCGGCCACGGAGTCACCTTGGTGGCCCGGCGCGAGGACCGCCTCCGGGCGCTGGGGACCGAGCTCCACGACGAGCACGGGATCCGCGCCGAGGTGATCGCCGCCGATCTCGGGACCGAGCCCGGGCGGGCGCAGGCCTCAGAGCAGGTCGCGGCGCTGGGCCTCGACGTGGAGATCCTCGTGAACAACGCGGGGTTCGGAGGGTCCGGCAAGGTGCATCGCAGCGATCCGGGACGGCTCACGCAGATGGTCAAGCTGAATTGCGAGGCGCTCGTGGAGCTTCAGGCCCGCTACACGCCGGCGATGGCCGAGCGCGGGCGCGGAGCGGTGATCAACATCGCATCGATGGCGGCGTTCCAGCCCATTCCGGGCACCGCCACCTACGCCGCGACCAAGGCGTTCGTTCTGGCCCTGTCGGAGGCCACGCACAATGAGCTCTCAGGCCGGGGGGTGTCCGTCACCGCGGTGTGCCCGGGGCCTGTCAAGACCGAGTTCGCCGAGGCCGCGGGCCTTGGCGACGCCAACGAGCGGCTTCCCGGGTTCGTCTGGACCGACGTCGAGCACGTGGCCAAGGACGCTGTCGAGGGCGCCGACAAGGGGAACCGCGTGGTCGTTCCCGGCTTGGTGCAGCGCGCCGGGGCGCTCCTCGGCCAGCACTCACCCCGCGCGCTGGTGCTGCCGCTGGCCAAGCGGGCGTGGCGGCAGGCGGAATAGACCCGGCCGGGGTCCACGCCTGGGAGCTCGGACAGGGCCCGGCGACTGTGCTCTGCCTGCATGAGACCGGCGCGACGAGCGAGGTGTGGCGGGCGCTCGCGGACGCGCTCGAATCGCGCGCACGGGTGATTGCGTACGACCGGCCCGGGTGGGGAGCGAGTCCCACGCCCGACACCTACGTCCGGACCACGGTTGGCGAGCAGGCCGCGACCGCGGCCTCGGTCCTGGTTGACCGCAACGCGGCGCCGGCAGTGCTCTGTGGCGCCGGGATCGGCGCGGTCGCCGCCCTGGACGTGACCGTGCGCCGGCCGGGCCTGGCGCTCGGCGCCGTCCTGATCGAGCCGCCGCTGCTCGCCTTCGTGCCCGCCGCGACCGAGGCGATGTCCGGGGCCGCTGCATTGGTTCGCGATGCGGTGGCCGACGGCGGTCGCAGGTCGGCCCTCGACCGTTATCACGAGGGCGGTCTCGGAATCCTGAGCCCTGGCGCCGGGCGCATCCCGGACACCGCGCGCGACCGCGGTGAGCGAGCGCCCGCGAGCCTGTTCGCCGAGCTGGGCGCGGTGCCGAGCTGGGAGCTGCCAGCGCAGGAGCTCGGCGACGCTCGGGTGCCAACCGCGATCATCGTCGGGGCCGAGACGCCGCCGCTTGTCCGCGAAGCGGCGCTGGGACTCAGCGGCGCACTCGCACGCTCGGAGCTGATCGAGCTCGGCCCCGGCCTCCCTCACCACGACCAGGCGCCCCAGGCCGCGGACGTCGTGATGACGCTGGCCGCGCGAGGCTAGGACTGCCGGGCGCGCGTGCGCACGACCATTCGACCGCCGCGTCCGACTAGCGCCGCGACCGCCTCGATCGGGACCGTGAGGAGGGCGACGAGCGGGGTCGCGAGCAGGCTCGCCACCGCGTCGGCTGCGAACGCGAATCCGCCGCGGGAGTTGCCCCGCCGCAGGCGGCCGGCGAGGACCTCGGTGGCGAAGTTCGGGTGCAGCGTGATCCCGTTCAGCACGGTCTGCCAGAACCACCGCTGGTTCGCGCCCCAGGGCGGGAAGGCCGGCCGCGCCGCCTCCATTCCCGTTCGCTCGAGCAGCAGCTCGAGGCCGCGCGGCGTAAGCAGCAGGCGACCGGGCCATTCGGCGAGCGCGGCCCACCCGTCGCCCCCCAGCGCTGCCTGCCAGCTCGCGCGGTTTGGCCCGATGAGCATCCGCTCGCCGTCCTCAGCGGAGACTGTCAGGCGCTCGAGCTCGGCGTCGAGATCGATCTCAGGGCCCTGCTCGATCCCGGTCGCGCAGTCCTCACACCGGTCCACCAGCCGGGCGCTGCGGGCGGCGTCCGGGTCGTCGGGATCCACGGGTGAGGCGAGGCCGACCGTGGCCTCCGAGCCCGGCAAGGGCACCGCGATCCAGGGGTACGCGCGTGCCCCGCAGAGCGGGCAGCGCACCGTGGACTGGTCCTTGCGGCTCATGGCGGCAGCCTTTCAGCTGCCGGACGAGGCGCGCAGCTCGTGCGAGCGCGTCGCGCGCAGCCGGGCGAACGGCCCGCGGCGGCGCTCGCGCCGGAGGGTGCGCATGTAGGGCAGGAAGTCCACCTGGATCGTGTGGCGCTTCGAGGCGACGTAGCGCCTTGCCATCCGCCGGTCCTCCCGCTCGATCACGCGGTGCATCCGTTCCTTCTCGGGCAACTCCGCCTTGCCCTCGAGAAGATCGGCGACCCACTCCGACTGGGCCTCGGCGATCGGCATAATCGCCCCGAGCGGTTGCACCAGGCCGATGAAGTAGAGGCCGGGGAGGTCGGGGTGGACGACGCGGCGATAGAGGGGGATCCGGTTGTCCGGCGCGTCGAGCAGGTCGTGGTCGAAGAACGGGAGGGTGATCCTGTAGCCCGTGCAGTAGATGATGAGGTCGAGCTCCTCGGTCGAGCCGTCCGCGAAGCGCACGGTTCTGCCGCCGGCGAACTCGGCGATGTTCGGCTTCACCGTGATGTCCCCGTGCCCGAGGCGCGGCAGGAGGTCCGACGAGATCGTGGGATGAGCCTCCGCCAGCCTGTGGTCGGGCTCGGGTAACCCGAAGTCGGTGGGATGGCCGACGGCGGTCTTCAGGGCGGACTTGTAGAGGGCGCGCTGCACCCCGAGCGGCAGGCGCGTGACGAAGTCGCTCGCGAGCTCGTCGGTCGGCCGCCCGCGGATGTACTTGGGGATGATCCAGGCGCCCCGGCGCATGGCCAGGAACGTGGCGTCGGCGAAGCGCGAGCTCTCGACCGCGAGGTCGGTGGCAGAGTTCCCGATCCCGAGCACCAGCACGCGCTTGCCTCGAAGGACGTCGGGCTCGCGGTAGTTGTGGACGTGGATCTGCTCGCCCGCGAACGAATCCTGGCCCGGGTACGGCGGCTCTGGCCAGCGGGCATCCCAGTGGTGTCCGTTCGCGACCATCACGGTCTCGTAGAGGCCTGAGCCCTCCTCGCCGCTATCGAGCTCGCGCCAGCTCACCCGCCAGCGCTCGCCCTCGCGCCGGACGTTGGTGACCTCGGTCCGGAACCGGATCCTCTCGCGGAAGCCGAACTGGTCGACGTAATCGTCGAAGTACTTCGCGATCCGGTAGTGGTCCGGGTAGTCGGGATAGTCGCGCGGCATCGGGAACGTCGCGTACGCCATCGCGTCGCGCGAGGTGTTGATGTGCAGCGAGCGGTACGCCGACGACATCCCGTTGTCGTTCTCGTACCGCCAGTTGCCGCCGACGCCCGAGCCGACCTCGAAGCAGTCGAACGGGATCCCGCGGGCCTGCAGTACCTGGCACGACGCGATCCCGGACGAGCCGGCACCGATCACGCAGACCCGGGCGGTCAGGCGCTCGCCGGGGGCGCTGCTGCTTTCACGGAGCGTGGCGGTTTCCACGACTCGGACTCTAGTCAAGTCGGATGGCAATGGTACATCAGTACCAGCCGAGCTCCGCTATCACTCTCGCGATGCCACGTTCGACGCCAGAGCAGGTTCGGCTGCGCGAGCGCTTCGAGGCCCTGATCGGGCTTTTCGCCCCGGCGCTCGACCTGGTCCTCGCCGCCGGCGAGCGGATCTCGCGCGTCGCCGGGCCCGAGGACGACTACTACCCGATCCGCCCGCCGGGCGAGTCCTTCGAGCTCGCGCCGGCGCCCCCGCCGGAAGAGCCGGGCGATTCGCGACCCGAATCCGCGTAGCTGCGGCGCCGGAAGACGTCGTCAACGAGCGACTCGACCCGGTCAAGGAACAGCACGCCATCCAGGTGATCCAGTTCGTGCTGGACGGCTCGCGCCTCGAATCCCAGGCACTCCACCGTGCCCGCGAGGTGGTCGACCACGACCCGGGTCGCGCGGCGCACGTTGGCTGTGACGTCGGGCAGGCTGAGGCACCCCTCGCGGGCGACATCCGAGCCCTCGGCGACCACGATCCGCGGGTTGGCGAGGACGAGCAGCCCGTTCGAGGTCTCCGCCCTCGGGTGCTCGGAGACGTCGACGACGCAGACCCGGACCGCGAGCCCGATCTGCGGCGCCGCGATTCCCACGCAGCGCTCGTACGATCGCATCGTCGCGAGCAACTCGTCGGCGACATGATCCGCCTCCTCGGCCTGGACCGGTACCGCGACCTCTTTCAGCGCCGGGTCGGGATACAGCAAGACCGGGCGCGGGACCATCGTCTCAGGCGGCTGGCGCTACAGCGCGTCCGCGTCGAGCTCGCGCAGGGAGACCTCGACCCCAAGCTTGGCGCCCGCGTCGCGCAGCGCCGAGGAGACGTCGTCCTCGCCCGCGGCCCCCAGCGCGATCTCCAGGACCATCACGTAGACCGGCGCATCGGGTGTGCCGGCGAGCTTGGTCTCGAGGTCGGTGATGTCCACGCCGAGGCCGGCAAGCGCGGCGCTGACGCCGTGGACGATCCCCTTGCTGTCGGCGCCGTACACGCTGACCACATGAGACGCCTGAACCGGCTCGAGCGCGGCGCCGACCGGCGACACGGTGATCGCCTCCAGTTCGAGCTCGTCGCGCACAGCGCCGAGGCGGTCGACCAACTCGCCCTGCTCGACCGAGTCCGGGACGTCGACCAGCAGCATGACCGCGAAGTGGCCCCGCAGGATCGACATCTGCGAGTCCTCGACGTTGCCGTCGAGGTCGAGCAGGGCCCCGCTCACCCCGGCGACGATTCCCGGCCGGTCGAGCCCGATTGCTGTGATCGCGAACTGCGCCACGGACGGAGGCTACCCCGGAGCCGTGGCCCGCAACCGGTCCACGTGCATCTAGGATCCCCTCCCTCGTGAGCCGCCAGGAGATCATCGAGCGCGAGCAGCGGCAGCGGCCGTGGGTGGCCGTCGCGTGCGTGCTCCCGCTCGTCTTCTACGTGCTCGCGCTGCTGATCGAGTCGGGCTCGGGGATCGAGGTCGGCGGCCTGGAGACCGAGGAGCTCCGCTCGATCAACGAGAACGAGAGCGCGCTGCTCTTCGCGACGATCGCGCGCAGCATCGGTTTCGCCCTGATGGCCGTCCCGCTCTTCTTCCTCTTCAAGGCCGCCCAGGCGCGCACCGACCGCGTGCGCGGGGTACTCGCGGGCCTCGTTGTGCTCGGCCCGGTGATCCTGGCCGTCCAGGGGATCATCACATGGTCGGGCCAGACCGACGTCGCCGCGCAGTTCGTCGAGCAGTCGCCCGGGGTCGGCGACATCTACTCCCTCGCCGAGAACCTCCGCGAGGACTCGGGTGGCCTGCAGACGGCCGCGGGCCTGCTCCTGCCGGGGATGCTGGCGCTGATCTTCTCGCTGATCTACACGCCGCTCTGGGCGGTCCGCACCGGGCTGCTCACCCGGTTCTTTGGGACGCTCGGGATGGCGCTGGGCGCCTCCCTCCTGTTCATCCTGCAGATCGCGCTCCTCGCGGTCCTCTGCTGGCTGGTCTACTTCGGCCTGCTGCTGTTCGGGCGCGTGCCCGCCGGCCGCCCGCCCGCGTGGGACGCCGGCGAGGCGATTCCATGGCCCAGGCCCGGCGAGGAGCCCGTGGTGGCGGCCGCCGGGGCGAACGGCGAGGTCGTCGAGAGCGCCGCAACCGAGATCCCGGGGGTTGACGAGAATCCCAACGCGGCTCGCCGCGAGCGCGCCAAGCGCCGCAAGCGCAAGCGCCGCCGGTAGGCCCTGTTCATGAAGATCGCCGTCACCGGCGCCGCGGGCGACTTCGGGACCGCGATCCTGCGAACGCTCCTGGCGGACGAGCGTGTCGACGAGGTCGTCGGATTCGACCTCGTCGCCCCCCGCCTCGAGCACGACAAGCTCACGGCGGAGATCGCCGATGTCCGCTCCGAGCGCATCGGTGAGCTGGTCGCGGGCTGTGAGGCCGTCGTCCACCTCGCGTTCGTACTGATCCCGGGTCGCGACCGGACCGAGGCGAGCCGGGTGAACCAGGACGGATCGCGCAACGTTCTCGAGGCGTCCGCGGCGGGCGGCGCGAAGAGGCTCGTGGTCGCCTCGAGCCTGTCGGCCTACGGCTCGCCCGCCAAGGGGCTGCCGGCGGCCACCGAGGGTGAGCTCCCCGCCCTAGCGGACCGCCGCTTCTACTTTCGCGAGAAGGCGGAGGTCGAGCGGATGCTCGACCGCTGGGAGGCCGAGCACCCGGACTCGGGGCTGGTCATCACCCGGCTCCAGCCCGGGTTCGTCTACGGCCCGGACTTCTCGAACCCCGCGCTCGAGCTGATGGGCACCGCGGTCGCGGTCCTGCCCGACGACGACGGCCGTACGCACCTGATCCACCAGGACGACCTCGCGCGGGCGTTCCGCGAGGCCTGCTTCGCGGACCACCCCGGTGCGTATCTGATCGTCACCGACGAGTCGCTCGCGCAGGAGGACCTGGCGGAGCTCTCGGGCGGGTGGGTCGTCCGCGTGCCGGTTCGCCCGGTCGAGGTCGCGCTCGACGCAGCGCACGCGCTGCGCCTCTCGCCGGTCTCATCGGACTGGGCGGTTTCCGGTGACCGCGAAGCGAGGCTCGGCCGGGCGCGGGGCGAGCTGGGCTGGGAGCCCTCGATGT
This sequence comes from uncultured bacterium, assembly GCA_963753385.1. Taxonomy (GTDB): domain Bacteria; phylum Actinomycetota; class Thermoleophilia; order Solirubrobacterales; family 70-9; genus JALZKA01. Next base: position 253,448 of record CAVWCC010000007.1, on the reverse strand, counting down.
CCTCCCGGGAGTCGGCGCTGGTGCTGCTTGCGCAGCGCGGGCGGGCCCTGCGCTACGCGGACGGCCCGCCGCGCCACGAGGTCGCCGAGCGGATGCTCGAGATCCCGACCGCGTGGCTTCGGGAGGCGGCAGCGGCGTTGCCGGGACTCGCGGGCTTCGACCTCGACGCCACGCTCGAGCGCGTCGAGCACGCCTGGATCGAGCATCGTGGGGAGCGGATCCATCTCGAGGTCCACGAGGCGGCCGACCCGAAGGCCACGGTCGTGTTCGCGCACGGCCTTGGCGACCACGCACGCCGCTCGACGCCGCTCGGCGGCGCGCTCGCCGAGGCCGGGCTGAACGCCGTCCTGATCGACCGGCGAGGCCATGGGATCTCCGAAGGCAGGCGCGGGGACGCCCCGCTCGAGACCGACCTTGCCGTGATCGAGCGGACGCTCGGCTACGCACGCCAGCGGTTCTCATCGCCGGTGGTGCTGATGGGCGACTCCCTCGGCGGGATCATGAGCTGGTATCTGCTGACGCGCGAGCCCGACGCCGAGGCGGTGGTCTGTCACTGCATCAACCACCCCGAGGTCCACAACGACCCCGCGCTCCGCTGGAAGGCGCCCCTCACCCGAGCTCTCGCCCGGGTCGCGCCCACGTTGCCGATCCCGGTCGAGCAGATCGCGGACTACTCCGAGGTCGCGCTCGAGCCGCTGACCGGGCGCTACTTCACCGAGCGCCCGGACCGCCTTTTCAACTTCCGGGTGACGATGCGCTCGGTGGCGAGCTACGCCGCGTTCGAGCCGCGTATCCCCTGGGAGCGCGTGACGACGCCGGTTCTCGTCACGATCGGGGACGAGGACCGCATGGTCACCCGTGAGCACACCGAGCGCTGCCTCGAGCGCGCGCGTCCCGAGCGCACCACGTTCACGCCGTTCCCGGGCATGGGCCACCAGCTCTACCTCGACCACCTCGCGGACGCATTGCCGCCCACGGTGGAGTGGATCGAGCGGGCCGTGGCCGGATCGCCGACGAAGGTGGCCGGGTGATCTCCGAACGCCGGCTTCGAGTTTCGCGCGGTGCTCTACGGCCTCGGCGGCATCCAGCTCCTCAACGGGATCTGGATCACGATCTCGCCAACATCGTTCTACGAGGACTTCCCGCTCGGCCGCGGCTGGGTCGAGGCGCTGCCCGCCTACAACGAGCACCTCATGCGCGACGTCGGCGCCCTGTTCATCGCGACGGGCGTCCTGCTGATCGTCGCCGGTTTCTTCCTCGAGCGCAGGCTCACGCTGATCTCGCTGGTGGTCTGGCTCCTGTTCGCGGTGCCGCACACCGTCTATCACCTGCTCAACCTGGAGCCCTACGACACCGGCGACGCGGTCGGCAATGCGGTCGCCCTGGCGGCGACCGTGCTGTTGCCGGTGTATCTGCTGGTCCTGTTGCTCCGCCGGCGGTCCGTTACCGGGTCGGCTCCACCTGCTCCTTGAGCTGCTCGACCACGGTCGGGTCGCGCAGCGTCGTCACGTCGCCGAGCTCGTTGCCCTGGGCGATGTCGCGCAGCAGCCGTCGCATGATCTTCCCGGAGCGCGTCTTCGGCAGGTCGTCGGCGAAGTGGATCGCCTTCGGGCGCGCGAGCTTGCCGATCTTCGTGGCGACGTGCTCGCGCAGTTCGAGCGCGAGGTCGTCGTCGCCCGTGGTACCCCCCTCGGGGGTGACGAACGCGATGATCGCACTGCCGGTCAACTCGTCCGGGGCGCCGATCACCGCGGCCTCGGCCACCTTCGGGTGCGAGACGATCGCCGACTCGACCTCCATCGTCGAGAGCCGGTGGCCGGACACGTTGATCACGTCGTCGATCCGGCCGACGATCCACAAGTAGCCGTCCTCGTCCCGCCGGGCGGCGTCGCCGACCAGATAGGTGTCACGGCCATAGCGCTCCCAGTAGGTCTCGATGAACCGCTCGGGCTCCTTGTAGAGCGTTCGGGCCATCGAAGGCCAGGGCCGCGTCAGGACCAGGGTGCCCGCCCCTTCCTCGATCTCGTTGCCCTCGGAGTCGTAGATTGCCGCCTCGATTCCCGGCAGCGGGACCGTCGCCGAGCCCGGCTTGGTCGTGGTCAGGCCAGGCAGCGGGGAGATCATGATCGCTCCGGTCTCGGTCTGCCACCAGGTATCGACGATCGGGCAGCGCCCGCCGCCGATGTGCTCGTGGTACCAGAGCCAGGCGCGGGGGTTGATCGGCTCGCCGACCGTGCCAAGCAGCCTCAGTGACGAGAGGTCGTGCGCCTGCGGATGCTCGACCCCCCACTTCATGCAGGCCCGGATCGCGGTCGGCGCGGTGTAGAAGATCGTCACGCCGTAGCGCTCGACGATCTCCCACCAGCGGTCCTCCTTCGGGTAGTTCGGGGCGCCCTCGTAGAGCACCGACGTCGCGCCGTTCGCGAGCGGCCCGTAGACGATGTAGGAGTGGCCCGTGACCCAGCCGATGTCGGCGCCGCACCAGTAGACGTCCGAGTCGTCCTTGAGGTCGAACACCAGCTTGTGCGTCGCGGTCACCTGGGTCAGATAGCCGGCCGTGGTGTGGAGGATGCCCTTGGGCTTCGCTGTCGAGCCCGAGGTGTAGAGGATGAACAGCGGATCCTCGGCGTCCATCGGTTCGGGAGCACACTCGGGCTCGGCGGCTTCGAGCACCTCGTGCCAGAAGACGTCGCGGCCGTCGGTCATCGGCGGGTTGGTGCCGTTGCGGTCCACGACCACGATGCGCTCGACCGTCGGCATTCCGTCCGCGACCTCGTCGATCACCGCCTTCATCGGCGCTGGCTGCCCGCGCCGCAGGGTGGCGTCGGCCGTGATCAGTGCCTTCGCCTCGGAGAACTCCATCCGCTCGCGCACCGACTCGGCCGCGAAGCCGCCGAAGACGACGTTATGGATCGCGCCGATCCTCGCGCAGGCGAGCATCGCGACCACGGCCTCGGGGATCATCGGCAGGAAGATCCCGACGACGTCGCCCTTGCCGACGCCGAGGTCGCGGAGCGCGTTCGCCGCCCGCTGCGTCTGCTCCAAGAGCCATCCGTAGGTGAGCGCGCGGCGCCCGTCGTCGCCCAGCTCGTCCGCGTTCTCGGCCTCCCAGTGGATCGCGACGCGCTCGCCGTTCCCGGCCGCCACGTGACGGTCGAGGCAGTTCGCGGAGACGTTCAGCTTGCCGCCGACGAACCACTTCGCGTGGGGCGGGTCGCTCCAGTCGAGGATCTCGTCCCAGGGCTGGATCCACTCGAGCTTCTCGGCCCAGCTCGCCCACCAGGTCTCGGGATCGTCCACGGCCCGCTCGTAGACCCCGGGGTCCGAGATGTTTGCCTGCGCAGCGAACTCGGGCGGCGGTGGGAAGGTCTGCTCGGTCTTCAGCAGTACGTCAAGCTCGGGCTCGGCCGCCACGCGCACCTCCTGGTCGATCGGCTCAGATCCTATGGGTGGCCTCTACCCTGTCGGACGTGGCCCACGCGAGCAGGAGCGTACGTTGGATCGTGGCCGCGGCGCTCTCGTGCGCCGGGCTCGCGTTCCCCTCGATTGCAAGCGCCGGCGACGTCGCCGCCGACTCCCTCCGGCAGGCCTCGACGGACGTGCGCGACTACTGGACCGCCGAGCGGATGGCGACGGCGCGGCCGGCCTCGGAGCTCCTCGCGAGGATCCCGGCACCCAACGGGCTGCTGGACGGCCTGCTCGGGGGCGGCACCTCCGCGGAAAACCCGCGGGCGGCAAAGAAGGTGCCCGATGCGGGCAAGGCCCCGTTCCGGACCCATGGCAAGGTCTTCCTTCACCTTCCGAGCGGCAATTACTTCTGCTCGGGGACCGTCGTCCGGGCGCGCAACAAGCGCCTGGTCGTCACCGCCGGGCACTGCGTGTTCGGCGACGGCACCTTCGCCGACAACTGGATGTTCGTCCCCGGCAAGGAAGGCTCTTCCGAGCCGTTCGGCAGTTGGACTGCGAGACGGCTTGCCGCACCGGCGGCCTGGCAGTCGTCGGAGGACCTTCGCTACGACGTCGGCATGGCGACGATGCGAAACCGAAACGGCAAGCGCCTTCAGAACGTGGTCGGCGCGCGCGGCATCGCCTTCGACAAGCGCAGGAACCTCCACTTCGACGCGTTCGGGTATCCGGCGAGGCCCCCGTTCGACGGCGGGCAGCTGTGGCGCTGCAGCTCGGGTTCAACCGGCGCGGATTCCGGGCCCTCACCCGCGCCCACGGGGATCCGCTGCGACATGACCGGCGGGTCGAGCGGAGGCGGCTGGATCATCGGCGGTCACCGCGTCAACTCGGTCACGTCCTACGGGTACGACCCGCTCTGTCCGATCGTCTGCCCGGATCCCGACGGCGAGAAGCTCTACGGCCCCTATTTCGGCAAGGTCATCCGCGACCTCTACCGCAGCCAGCGGCGAAGGCTCAGCGCGGGCTGAACCGGCCCACGACGAAGAGCTGAAGCCCAACCGCCAGCAGGACCAGCCCGAGGGCGGTCAGGAGCCCGGTCTCCTCGCCCGTCGCCGGCAGGTCGCCGTCGGTGCCGGCCGCGTCCGGTGATGCCACTGCCGCTTCCTCGGTTGGCCCGGGAACGTCGGAGCCGCCGTCGTCGCTCCCTCCGTTCGATCCACCGCCGTCATCCGCGGCCAGCACGGTGACCGACCCGGTCATGCCGGGGTGGATCGTGCAGAAGTACGGGATCGTGCCCGCCTGGTCGAAGGTGACGCTCCCGCTCGACCCGGCCTCGACCGTGCCCGTGGAGAAGCTGCCGTTGTTGGCGGTGGCGTCGTGGGGCTCCTCGCCGTCGTTGGTCCAGGTGATCGAGCCGCCCTCCGTCACCTGGGTCGAGCTCGGCTGGAACGCGAAATCGATCATCGAGACCGAGGCGCCCGACTGGCGTGTCACGGGCGGAACCGGGGCGGGGGTGGCGACGGGTGGCTCGCCGGCCGGCTCCGTTTCAGGCGGGGGCGGCTCGCCCGTGCCGCCGGGTTCGGCGGGCTCCGGCGAGGTCGGGCCTCCGGGGGCGGCGGGCTGGGGTGCGGGCGGCTCGGGCACGGGCGGGGCCTCTTCGACCGGAGGGACCGGTGGCGCAGGCTCCTCTTCCGCCTGCGCCCACAGCGTCGCCGGGCTGAGCGCCAAGCCCAGGACGGCGACCGCAAGAGGTAGCGGACTTCCCCGCACGGCGCGATCGTACCGCTAGCGGTCTCTAGGCGGCCGCGACGCGCTTTCGGTGGGCTCGGATCTCGCTCATGATGCGCTCGAGGCGCGGCTCGGTCGTCGAGTCCACGTGCCGCATCGCCGCGGCGATCGCGGGATGGACCCCGGCGATCCGCTCGTGCATCGCCTGGGCGACGGCCCGGTAGGTCGGGTGGCCCTCGCGTCCCGAGCGGAGCTCGCAGAGGTGCATGGCCTCGCGCGCGTTCAGGTCGAGGACGTAACGGATCCGGTAGCCCAGGCAGAGCGCGTACGGCGCCGCCTCGGTGAGGCCGCCCGCCGCCTCGAGCCGGTCGAACTCGACCCGCGATGCCTCGAGCCCGCGCCGATACGCGTCGCCCGCGCCCGCGTCGTCGACCTCCTCCGGGACCCCGGCGCCGAGGTCGGGCCCGAGGCGCTGCCACTGGCAGGTCAGCATTCGGTGCCGCTGGAGGTCGCGGAAGCCGCCGTAGTCGGAGACGATCTCGAAGCGGTAGCGGACCGCTTCCCAACCGCGCCCGGGGCGGTGGCGCCGGTTCGCGCGTTCGCCGGCCAGTTCGGCGATCAGCTCAGCACGCTCGATCGGGTCGAGGGCGTCGACCCGGCGGCGAACCGCGGCCTCACCGGCGCCTGCCGACTCGTACAGCGACGCGGCAAGCAGGTCGGCCTCGGTGCCGTCGACATGAACCAGCTCGACCGACGGCGCGTCGGCCGGCTCGCGGGCATCGAGGCCCAGGCGGGCGACGGCGCGCTCGGTCGTCTCGCGCCGCTGCCGCAGATACTCGATCCATTCGCCCCCGCGATCAGGACGCTCCACCCGGGCGACGAAGCTCGGGATCACCTGCGTGAGCTCGGCGAGGATCATCTCGCCGAAGCTCCTTGCCTCAGGCAGTGGCGAGGCGAAGAGGCGCAACAGAAGCTGTTCGTACGCCTGGCCCGACGCGAAGATGCCGACGTGGCTGAGGGTCGAGGCGGGCAGGAGTCCCCGCATCAGGTCGAGCGCCTTGGCCCGGATCGAGCCGCGCCAGGCGCGCTCGGGCTCGTCGCCGCGCGGCCAGCGCTCCTCGGCCCAGGCCAGCACCGTCTCGAGCCCTGCGGAGTAGTCGCGGAAGATCGCGTCCATCGTTGCGGAGTACTCGGGCCCGAGCTCGGAGTCAGAGTAGTAGCGGTACGCGCCGCCGGACTCCATCGGCCGGTCGTAGGGGATGTAGCGGGTCGACTGCTCGAGATAGGCGGCCAGCCGCCCACGCTGGAGAACCTTGGTGAGGATGTTCGAGACCCACTCGCACCCCAGGTGCGCGCCTCCGACCTGGGCGATCGAGTCGTCGCCGAACCCGATGAAGACCCGCTCGTACAGTCCCGCGGCACGCTCGCCCTCGGCACCGTCGAACGGCCGTCCCGTGTCCGGCACCTCGGCGGCGAACTCATCGAGGTAGAGCCTGCGGAGCGTCCCGCCCCAGCGCGAGTAGCGCGCGAACAGGGCGCCCTTCACCGTTTCGGGCAGGTTGGTGAGCGCGAAGACGGGCCGGTCGAGGTTCGTGAAATGAGGCGCGAGGAGGGCTCGCTCTGCATCCGAGAATGACTCGACCGGGTAGCGCACGGGACGGCCATCCTAGAGAGCGGGACGGACCGCAGATGATCGGCGCACGCCGTCCTCGCGATGTACCAAGATCCAGGTATGAGCGCGTTTGGAACGCCCTCGCCTTCCGAGCTGTGCAGGCTCGGACGGCTCGCCGGCGTGCTGATGATCGTCGGGTCGCTCACCGCGGTGCCGGCCGGGCTCGTGGTGGAGCCCGCGCCCAAAGCGTACGAGCACCTGATCGGGCTCGGGTCGGCGCTGATCGGGGTGGCCGCGCTGCTCGCGCCGTGGGAGCGGATCTCGGCCAACTGGCTCCACCTGGTCTTGATCGTCAGCACGCTTGAGATCGCCGCCGGGGTCGCGGTGCTCAGCGACGACTACGCGTTCTTCTACGTCCTGGTCGCGATGTTCGCGGCGTTCGTGATCCGCGACCGCGCCTTTCTGGTCGCCTACATGCTCGTCTTCACCCTGGCGCTGGTCGCGCCGCTGCTGTACGCGGACGAGTCCGTGAAGGAGCAGGCGCACCACATCCTGATCACCTTCCCTGTCTTCGTGATCGCGGCGGCGATCGTTCGCTACCTGCGCGACACCCTCGAGCGGCGCGAGCGCGATTACCTTGGCTTCGCGTTCGAGGCCGTCTCGCTCGCCGAGCGGATCCGCGGCCGGCCCGCGTCCTCCGCGCCCGGGGCCGCTGCCCTTCGGGGGCGGAGGGATTTCGAGTGAGACGCGGTGGAGCACGATTTGCGGTAGGGGAACCGTCGGGCGTTACGGCGGCGCGACGTAGAATGACGCCAGGAGAGAACTAAAGGGTGGTGGATCCAAGACTGGCCCGCGCCTACGGGACGCTCGCGGGCTTCGGCTTCATCGGGGTGGCCGTTTTGGCCCTGCCCAGCACCCGCCTGCTCGAACCGCCGCCGGAGCCGCAGGCCTACTTCCTGACGCTCGCGGCGATGCTCACTGGCCTCGTCTGTCTCGCGATCCCGTGGGAGCGCATCGACCCTCGCTGGCTTCACGCCGTGGGCGCCGCCGCCACGGTCGAGGCCGCCGCGACCGTGGCGGTGTTCGGGTTTCCGTACGTCGCCTTCTACTTCCTGATCGCGGTCCTGATCGGGTACGTCTCGCCCGATGCGCGGTCGGTCGGCATCCAGGTCGGCATGGTCTGCCTGGCGCTGCTCGGCCCCGTCGCGTACGGCCCGGAGAGCGCCCGCAGCTCGCTGCACGTCGCGCTGGTGGTGATCCCGGCCCTGCTGATCATGACGTTCCTCTTCGCCTACCTGCGCCAGAAGATGGTGCATGACCGCCTTGCCTACCACCGCTTCGCCGAGCAGACGCTCGTCCTCTCGTCGCAGATAGCCGGGCGGCAGCTCGGGCCGGTGCGGGCGCCCTCGGAGGCCGAGCCGGTGATCTCGCTGGCCGGCCTGCACGTGCCACGACCGCTACTCGTCGCCGCCGCTGCGGCGGTTGGGATCCCGCTGTTCGCGGGCGGCCTCGCGGCGGCCGGGGTGAAGCTCCCGGAGCTCGCGAACGAGTCCTTCAAGGAGGTCGGGATCGAGCTTCCGAACCAGGACGAGGAGCCGGAGAACGTCATCACCCCGGGCGGAACGAACGAGGCGTCGCCGTCCGCGGAGCCGGCGCCGGGCGAGCCGGCGGCGGATGACCGGCAGCAGAGCCGCAAGGGATTCGAATCGAATGAGCGCGCAGCAGTCGAGCCGGGCGGGCAATCCGCTGAGCGCTCCACTGTGGCGCCCGCCCCGGCGCCGTCATCCGAGCCCGTGCCGCCGGACACTGGCGATCCCGGCGGCGGGGGCGAGGCGCCGGCTCCCGGCCCCGAAGACCCCGTCGCCGCCCCCGCGGCTCCGGAGCCGCTCGAGGACCTGCTCGAGGACGTGACGATGGGGCTCGAGGACCTCCTCGAGGACAACGGGACCGGCGGCTCCGGCGGGTAGCCGCTAGCCGAGCCCGGCGTAGATCGACTCGCCGGCGCCGGACGACGAAGTCGACCAGCGGCGACGGGATGATCCCGAAGAACACCGTCCCGGCCGCCGCGGCAATCGTCAGCCCGATGATCACGGGACAGTGGATCCCACCGATTCGGCCGTACACGCCGGGGCGACGTGCAGGGGGCTCGAAGGTCTCAGCGGTGGCCTCGGGTGAGCCGCCGGCCATGGCGGGGAGGGCAGGGTGCCCGGTCTCGGGGGTGGGGTCGGAGTGGTATGCCGGCCGCATCCAGACCGCCGCGATCACCCGCAGGTAGTAGGCGAGCGAGATCATCGTGCCAACGGCGATCATCACCGCGAGCCAGGTGTAGTCGCCCTCCACAGCGGCCTCGATCAGATAGAGCTTGCCAATGAACCCTGCGGTGCCGGGCAGGCCCGCGAGCCCCAGCATCGCGATCGTCAGCGGCCAGGCCAGCTCCGGGCGCTCGCGGCCGAGGCCCTGCACCGAGCGGATGTCGTCGCCGAAACCGGTCTCGCGTTCGCGGATCGTGATCACCGCGAACGCCGCGAAATTCATCAGCGCGTACGCAGCCAGGTAGAAGAAGAGCGCCTGGACCCCGGCCTCGTTCGCGGCCACGATCCCGACCAGCATGTAGCCGGCCTGCGCGATCCCCGAGTAGCCCAGCAGCCGCTTCAGCGAGCTCTGCGCGAGAGCCCCGACGTTGCCGACGATGATCGAGACGGCGGCAAGCGCGGCCAGCGCCGGCTGCCAGTCGCCGACAGCCGGCGCGAGCGCGACCTCGAAGAACCGCGCGAAGACTGCGAACGCGGCGGCCTTGGTCGCGACCGCCATGAACGCCGTGACCGGGGTGGGCGCCCCCTGGTAGACGTCGGGCGTCCACTGGTGGAACGGGGCGATCGAGAGCTTGAACGCGAGCCCGGTGGCGGTCAGCGCGATCCCGATCAGGATCAGCGGGTCGTCGGCGAGGCCGGCCCCGATGCCGTCGGCGATGCCGGAGAAATCGGTCGATCCCGACCCGCCGTAGATGAACGCGAGCCCGTACAGCAGCGTGGCCGACCCCAGCGACCCGATGATCAGGTACTTGAGGCCGGACTCAAGCGACTGCCGGTTCCGCAGCGCCGAGCCGCAGAGCACGTAGAGCGGGACGGAGAGCAGCTCGAGCCCGACGAAGAAGATCACGAGGTTCTGCGCCATCGCCAACAGCGCCATCCCCAGGACCGAGGCGATCAGGAGGCCTTGGAACTCGCCGTGGCCCGCGGGCCCGGGCGCGTCGTCCGCCGCCTCCTCGCGCCAGCTCAGCGGGATCACGAACGCGGCGCTCGCGATCGCTATCAGGGTGGCGACCAGGCCCAGCTCGTCGAGCCGCAGGGCGCCCGAGACCAGGTCCTTGCTCTCCCCGAACTGCCAGATCGAAAGGCCCGCGGCGGCTCCGAGCGTGAGGAAGCTGAGCAGCGAGACGATGCGCCGCTGCGCGCGACCGACGAGTCCCGCCAGCAGGACCACGCAGAGCCCTGCGGTCAGCGCGATGATCGGCGAGATGCCGGCGTAGTCGATGTCCGGAGCGGTGAAGGTCATTCGGCTGAGGCGATCGCTCCCACCTTGTCCTGAACTGCCGCCTCGCCGCGCTCGAGCACGGTCCCCGGTGTGAATGCGAGCACGAGGATCACGCCCACCAGGGGCACCAGCACGAGGCCGTCGCGCAGGCCGAGCTCACGCGACGTCGCCCCGGACGGCAGCCGGTTGTGCATGGAGCGCTGGTACATCCGTAGCGCGTAGAAGGCGGCCATCGCGATCCCGGCCGTCGCGACGACCGCGAACGCGATCTTCGCGTCGAACAGCCCGTTCAGGATGTAGAACTCGCCGATGAAGTTGGCCGATCCCGGCATCGCCAGGGTCGCCATCGTCACGATCAGGAACAGCGCCGCCAGCACCGGGGCGCGCATCGCGCCGCCGCCCATCTGCCTCAGGTCCTCACTGCCGAACCGCTCGGCGAGCAGGACGATGATCAGGAACAACGGCACCACGACGATCGCGTGGTTCACCATCTGGAGGATCGCGCCGTTCGCGCCGTCGGCCGTGAGCGAGAAGACGCCAAGGGTGATGAACCCGAGCTGGGCGATCGACGAGTAGCCGGCGATCAGCCGCACATTGGTCTGGGTGAACGCCATCGCCGACCCGTAGAGGATCGAGACGACGGCGATCACCAGGATCAGCTCCTGGAACTGCACCGTCGCGTCGGGGAAGATCGGCAGGACCACCCGGAGGAAGCCGTAGGCGGCGACCTTGGAAAGGACCCCCGACAGCAGCGCGAGCACCGCGGGCGGTGCCGCGAGATAGGCATCGGGCATCCAGCCGTGCAGCGGGAACGCGGGCATCTTCACCAGGAACGCCGCCGCGAAGAAGCAGAAGATCCAATCCTGGCTGCCCTCGGGCAGGACGTTGGCGCGCAGGTCGGCCATCGCGAACGAGAGTTCGCCGCTCTGATCCTGGGCGAGGACCGCGGTCGCGATCGCCGCGACCAGCATCAGCAGCGACCCGACCAGCGTGTAGACCATCATCTTGATCGTCGCCCGCACGCGGTCGCCGGTGCCGTAGGAGCCGATCAGGAAGAAGAACGGCACCAGCATCAGGTCGAAGAACAGGACGAACAGCAGCAGGTCCTGCGCGAGGAACGCGCCGAGCGTTGCGAACTCGGCGACGCCCAGCATCAGGAAGTAGTTCTTCGGGCGGTCGGGAACCCGGAAGGCGGACCAGGCGAAGCTCGCTGCCCAGAGGAAGGCCGTCATCAGGACGAGGAACAGGCTGATGCCGTCGACGCCCAGCTGGTAGCGGACACCGAGCTCGGGGATCCAGCTCTCGTCGACGACGTGCTGGAGGCCCGGCGTCGCCGTGTCGAAGTCGGTCACCAGGGCGATCGCGATCCCGAGCGTGACCAGCGACCCCGCGGCCGAGAGCGGGCCGGCGAGGCGACGGGGCGCGAGCGCCACGATCAGCGCGACGGCGAGCGGCGTCCAGAGCAGGAAGTTCAGCACCGGGCCGCCCTCGCAGTCATGAGCTCACCACCAGGAAATAGAGGGCGAGCGCGGCGAAGCCGCCCAGGACGAGCAGCGCGTACGCGCGGATGAAGCCGGACTGGGCTCCGCGAACCAGGAGCCCAAGCTCGCGCACGGCGCCGGTCGTGCCGGCGACGATTCCCTGGACGACCACTCGCTCGACAACGTCGTTCGCGAACCGCCCGGCCCGGAGCACCGGGCGGTAGACGAGCGCGTCGATCAGCTCGTCGAAGTACCACTTGTTCTTGAGGAAGTCGTGGACCGGCTCCATGCTGGAGCGCAGGCGGGCGGTGACCCCGGGGCGAACGACGTAGCAGAAGTAGGCGAGCCCGATCCCGGCGAGCGAGACCAGCCCGCCGACGAGCAGCCCGAGGTACTCGGCGCTCTCCGAGGGGTGGATGCCCGCCAGCGTCGACTCCTCGAACGTGCCCTCGAGGAAGTGGCCCATCGCGTCGGTTACCCCCGGCATCTGGATCAAGGCCGCCGATCAGCGACAGAACCCCGAGGACGCCCATCGAGATCCGCATCGGCAACTCGCGCTCCGCGATGTGGTGCTCGGGCCCCGGGAAGCCGACGTCGGTGTCCTCCTTCTCGCCCGTGGCCGGGTTCTCGGGCTCGGCATGGGCGAGGTGCCCCTGCTCGAGCTCCTTCGCCTCCGGGCACGGCTCCCCGAGGACAACGCGGAAGCCGATCCGGAACGCATAGAAGGCGGTCATGAACGCGCCGATGTAGCCGCCGATCGCGAAGATCCAGTACATCCCGCCGCGGTCGGCGGCGAAGACGAGGATCTCGTCCTTCGAGAAGAAGCCCGAAGTCCCCGGGAAGCCGGCCAGCGCCAGCGCGCCGATGATCAGCAGCAGCGACGTGAAAGGCAGCGCCCTGCGGAACCCCGACATCCGATCGATGTCCTGGCGGGAGGCCATCGCCGCGATGACCGAGCCCGCCGCCATGAAGAGCAGCGCCTTGAAGAAGGCGTGCGTCATCAGATGGAAGATCCCCGCCGTGTACGCGCCGATCGAGACGCCGACGACCATGTAGCCGATCTGGCTCATGGTCGAGTAGGCGATGATCCGCTTCAGGTCGGTGACGACCAGCGCGATCGTCGCGGCCACGAGCAGCGTCGCGAGGCCGATGAACGCGGAGATGTCGGCAGCCGTCGGGGCGAGCTCGAACAGCGGGAAGCACCGTGCGATCAGGTAGACGCCCGCCGTGACCATCGTCGCCGCGTGGATCAGAGCGGAGACGGGGGTGGGGCCCTCCATCGCGTCTGGGAGCCAGGTGTGGAGCGGGAGCTGGGCGGACTTCGCGAACGCGCCCACGAGCAGCAGCAGGCAGATCGCGACGATCGTGCCGTCGTTCGGGGCGAAATGGTCCGGCGCGGACTCGAAGACCTCGACGTAGTTGAAGACCCCGAGCTCGCGGAAGATCAGGAAGGCCGCCAGGACCAGCCCGACGTCGCCGATCACGTTGATCACGAACGCCTTCATGCCGGCGGCGGTCGCCGTCCCGCGCCGGTACCAGAACGAGATCAGCGCGTAGGAGGCGAACCCCACGAACGCCCAGCCGACGATCAGCAGGACGAAATTGCCGGCGAGGACCAGGAGCAGCATCGAGAAGACGAAGAAGTTGAGGTAGCTGAAGAAGCGGGCGTAGCCGCGGTCGGAGTCCAGGTACGCGACCGAGTAGAGGTGGATCAGCATCGAGACGCCGGTCACCACCAGGCACATGACGCACGCCAGGGGGTCGACGTAGATGCCCATCTCGATGTCGAGCCCGACCGAGGTCGCGTACTGGTAGAGCGCCGACGTGAGGGTCCGCGCCTCCTCGGGACGGTCGAGCAGGTCTGCGAGCACCCCGATCGAGCAGGCGAACGAGAGCCCGATCGCCGCGGTCCCGATCCATCCGGAGGTCCGGGCGGGGAGGACCCGCCAGCCGAGCGCGATCACCACCGACCCGACGAGCGGGAAGAGCAGGATCAGCCAGCCGAAGTCGGTGGCGCTCACGGGCGGTCCCTCATCCGCGCAGGCCCCGCATCTCGTCCACGTTCAGCGGCAGGCGACGGCGGAACATGGCGACGATCAGCCCAAGGCCGACGACCACCTCACAGGCCGCGACGACCATCACGACCAGCGCGAACACCTGGCCGTCCTGGTTGCCGAGCGAGCGCGAGAACGCGAGGAGCGCCAGGTTGCCCGCGTTCAGCATGAGCTCGAGGCAGAGCAGGATCACCAGCGGGCTGCGTCTCAGCAGCACGCCGCCGGCGCCGACCGCGAACAGAAGCGCCGAGAGGACGAGATACCACTCAAGGGCCACTCGGGGACTCCTCCATGACGATCGGCGGCTCCTGCTTCTTTCTCCCCGCGAGCACGACCGCCCCGACCGCCGCGATCAGGAGCAGGAGCGACGCCGCCTCGAACGCGATCAGGAACCGCTCGAGCAGGAGCTCGCCGATCTGAGCGGGCGAGCCGAACCCCACCGGGATCGTCGGCCCGTCACCCCCGATCGCCTTGAGCCCGGTGCCGAGGATCGCGATCGAGAGCTCGATGAAGAGCGCAAACGCGAGCAGCGGCGCCAGGAAGCGCTGGCCCGCGATCGGCTCCCAGATCGGCTCCTCGACGCCGCCCACGTAGGCGGCGACGAACACGTACAACACCATCACGGCGCCGGCGTAGACGACCACCTGCGCGGCGGCGATGAACTCGGCGTGAAGCAGCAGGAAGAGGCCCGCGAGGGCGACCAGATGGACCACCAGGGCGAGCACGCTGTAGAAGGGATTGCGGAGCGCGATCACGGCAATCGCCCCGCCCAGAGCACCGATCGCACCAGCGAAGAAGGCGACCTCTTCCATCGCGCCGCATCCTATTCGCGGGGCCGCTCAGCCGAACGACGGACATCCTGAGCGGCCTAGCCGCTTCTCAGTCCGAAGCGCTACCTCTGCAGGCCGGCGGCCTCGAGGGCTTCCTCTTTGTTACGGAAGGCCTGCTCCCGCACGCACCGCTCCCCCGCGAACGTGAACACGAATGCGAACTGGTCCTCGACAGCGAGCTGGCTGACGGGACCGGACCCGACCGTCTGCGCGACCGCCACCACCTTGTCCCCGGCGTCGATCAGCTCGACCGGGACGACGTCGTATCCGGACAGCGTCTTCTGGTTCTCCTCGTAGATCAGCCTTATCGCCTCGTTGCCGTGGTGCGTCCCCAGGAGCAGCGTCTCGAACACCACGTCCGGGTCGTAGAACTCGACGAGGGCATCGAGGTCACCGCGGTTGTGAGCCCCGAACCCCTTCCTGACCCTCGCCACGTTCTCCTCCGACATCGCCTGCCGAGTATCTCGAATTCGTGCGAGCGATGAACGTCCCGCTCGGGTGGCTATAGCGCGCAGCGAGGGACGTTCGTGCGGGAAGTTGCCCCATTGCGCGCCGGGGGATCAGCGTGTCCCGTGGGTCAGGGCCTCGATCGCGTTCGCCACTACCTCGGGACACTCGATCTGTGGCGTGTGCCCGATGCCCTCGAGGACCTCGACCCGGGCGTGGGGGAGCAGCGCCTGGATGTCGTCGGCGCCGCCCGGCATGCAGAGCCGGTCACGGTCGCCCCAGAGCACGGTCACCGGGGCCCTGATCCGCTCGGGGTCGAACGGGTCGTCGAGGTCGCCTCGAACCCGCTTCGCGTAGTCGATCCTGGTGCGGATCACGGCACGGTCGACGGTGAACCGCGTGAACCGGTCGATGATCGACTGGTCGATCGACGCCGGATCGCCGAACGCGAGCCGGCGGTAGAGGCCGCCCGCGACCGATCGCACCACGCCCTCGGGAACGGGCGCCGGAAGCGAGATCAGCCGCGAGACCGCGGGGATCCCGTCCATCGTGAAGAACAGCGGTGCCATCCGGATCCCCGCCGGCGCCATCGCGACCACGCCCGCGATCGGCAGGTCGTCGTGCTGCGCCGTACGGAGGGCCGTCCAGCCGCCGAGCGAGTTGCCGGCCACGATCACGGGCCCGCCCGACTGCTCGGCGGCGTGCAACACGGCGCGCGCGGCGAAGTCCACCAGCTGGTCGAGCACGCTGCCCCCGTCGAGCGGTGGCGCGACGCCGAAGCCGGGCTGGTCGTAGGCGATCGCGGGCAGCGCCCGCGCGGCCAGGAGGTCGAGCACCTCGAGCCAGGTGTCGGCGTTGTCCATCCAGCCGTGGAGGAGGACGGTGGGAACGCCCTTCCCGTTCGCCCAGGTCGCGCGGGTCTCGACCCCGCCGACGGTCACCCGGCCGCGGCCGAGCCGGTTGATGGGTTCCGCCGGCGGTGCTTCGGCGCGCCGTTCGTCCGGGTCGCCGAGGCGGATCGCCGGGCTCATGCCCCCGACATTATGGGCTCGCGCCCGGGCGCATCACCGGTTGTCGGGGGCGGAGCGACCACGCCGCGCAGGAACCGCTCGATCCCCTCGACCACGCGCGCCGTCCGCAGCGAGGGCAGCAGGTCGAAGGCGTGCTCGGCGCCGGGGAGCTCCACGTAGAGCGCCTGGCTTCGCGAGACGGCGCGCAGGCGCTCGGCGAAGACGCGGGCGTCCGCGGGCGGGACGAGCGTGTCGCGCTCGCCGTGGAAGACCAGGAAGGGAGGCGCCTTCGCGTGGACACGGTGGGTGGGGGAGACGGCCCGGAACGCCTCGGGGTCATCGGCGCGGCGCCGCTTGATCACGATCTCCTCGAGCAGCCAGCTCCGCAGGCCCTCGTAGTAGACGGCGTCCTCGTCGAGCATGTCGTAGACCCCGTAGAACGGCACCGCCGCCGCGACCGAGGTATCGACGTCCTCGAAGCCGGGCTGCAGCGAGCTGTCGTCTGCCGTGAGCGCTGCAAGCGCGGTCAGATGGCCGCCCGCCGAGCCGCCGGTCAGGCAGATCCGCTGGGGGTCGACCCCCAGCTCGCCCGCATGCTCACGGACCCATGCGATTGCCCGCTTCACGTCGATCACATGGTCGGGCAGCGTCGCTCGCGGGCTCAGGCGATAGTCGATGTTGAAGCCGATCCAGCCATTCGACGCCATGTGGTTGAGGAGCGGGATCCCCTGCTCGAGGCGGCTGCCGGCGATCCAGCCGCCACCGTGGACCTGGATCACCGCCGGACGTGACCCGCCCGCGAGCGCCGCGTCCCTGGGCATATAGATGTCGAGGCGAAGCCGCAAGTCGCGCTCTTCGTGGAAGACCACACCGCGACGCTTTCGCACGTCGCGCGGCGCGAGCATCAGCGGAGGGAAGACCAGGTGGCTGCGGGGGAAACGGGTCTCAGACGGGTCGCCCGGGACCTGCGCGAAGGCTCGCTCGACCGCGGCCGCGCTGCGCCAGCTCGCCCAGGCCAGACGCAGCAGGAACAGCAGGTCCGCCACGAGCAGCGCCAGGACGACGATCCCGAACATGGTCCCGGTCGCGCCGAGCGCGACCAGCAACCCGATCGCGATGCCGACGAGGATCGCGAGCTGCCAGGCGAACTCGCGGGCGACCAGCGCCCAGCTCCAGCGGTTCACCTTCCACAGGAGCCCCCATGGCGGGTCGAGCCGCCAGAGGCGGACGAGGAGCCGCAGCTGTGCCCGGATCATTGGGGAGCGCTTCTACAGGCCGTAGGTCTTCGAGACGATCTCGCGCTGGATCTCGTTGGTGCCGCCGTAGATCGACATGACCAGGGTGGCGCGCACGTGGCGCTCCATATCGTATTCGGAGGCGTAGCCGTAGCCGCCCATCATCTGCATGCCCTCGAGGGCCGCGCGCTTGGCGAGCTCGGTCGTCTTCAGCTTCACCATCGAGGCCTCACGCGGGAACAGCTGGTTCGGATCGGCGTCGACCTTGCGGGCGACGTCGTAGACCAGGAGCCGCGTCGCCTCGAGCTCGGTGGCGAGGTCGGCGATCCGGTGCCGGATCGTCTGGAACGAGCCGATCGGGCGCCCGAACTGCTTGCGCTCCTTGATGTACGCGAGCACGTCGTCGAAGGCGCGCTGCGCGATCCCCAGGGCGCTCGCACCGAGGATCAGGCGTTCGACGTTGAGCCCGGCCATCAGCTGCATCCAGCCGCCGTCGACCTGGCCCAGCACGCGCTCCTCGGGGACGTGGCAGTCGGTGAGGAAGACGTCGTTTACTTCCTTGCCGCCCATCGTCTGGATGCCCCGGATCTCGATCCCCTCGGCGTCGGTCGGCACCGAGAGCATCGTCAGCCCCTCGTGCTTCGACCCCGACGTGTCGGACCGTGCGATCACGAGGACGTGGTCGGCGATGTGCGCCGCCGAAATCCACGTCTTCTGGCCGTTCAGGACGAAGCTACCGTTCTGCCGCTCTGCCCGGCAGGAGAGGTTGCCGACGTCGGAGCCGGCCTCCGGCTCGGACATCGCGATCGCCTCGACCCGGCCGCTCGTGATCCCGCCCAGGATCTCCTGCTTCTGCTCCTCGGTGCCGAAGCGCTCGTAGGCGCCGGCGACGATCAGGCTGACGCCGTAGCCCGCGATGGGCAGCAGGCCGTGCATGGTCTCTTCGAGGAAGATGCACGCGTCGACCATGCCGCCGCCCGAGCCACCGTAGGCCTCGTCGATCGAGACCCCGAGCCAGCCCAGCTCGGCGAGCTTCTCGTAGATCTCCTGCGAGTGGAGCTCCGTGTAGCCCTCCGTCAGCCGCTCGCGCTGCTCGGACGTCCCGGCCTCGCGCTGGCAGAAGTCGCGGATCGCGGCCTGGAAGTCGCGCTGCTCGTCGGTGAAGCCGCTCGTTTGAAGCGCTGCCGTGCTCATCATCATCAGATCACCTCGTCCTTCGCGAACCCCGACAGCGCCGTTAGGCGCTGGCGGGCTTGTAAATCGACACGACGGCGGCGCCACCCAGGCCTATGTTGTGCTGCAGCGCCACCTTCGCGCCGTCCACCTGCCGCGCGTCCGCCTTGACGCGGAGCTGCCAGGTGAGCTCGGAGCACTGGGCGAGGCCGGTGGCGCCGAGCGGATGGCCCTTCGAGATCAGGCCGCCCGAGGGGTTGACGACCGGGCCCGAGCCGCCGTACGTCGTGGCCTCGGCGTCGACCAGCTTGTGGCCCTCGCCCTCCTCGGCGAGCCCGAGCGCCTCGTAGGTGATCAGCTCGTTCGCGCTGAAGCAGTCGTGGAGCTCGACGACGTCGACATCGCCGGCGGAGACCTCGGCCTCCTCGTAGGCTTGGCGCGCGGCCTCCTTCGACATGTCGTAGCCGACGATCTTGATGCAGTCGGTGTCGTCCGCGAAGGTCGAGGAGAGGTCCGTGACCATCGCCTGGCCCGCGATCTCCACCGCCTGGTCCCACAGGCCGTGCTCGTCGACGTAACGCTCCGAGGCTACGATCGCGCAGGCGGCGCCGTCGGAGGTCGGCGAGCACTGGAGCTTGGTCAGCGGCTCGTGGATCATCCGCGCGTCCTTGATCTCCTCGATCGTGTACTCGTCCTGGAACTGGGCGTAGGGGTTGTTGACCGAGTGCTTGTGGTTCTTCCAGCCGATCCAGGCGTAGTGGTCCGGCTCGGAGCCGTACTTCTGCATGTGGTCACGGCCTGCGTTGCCGAACATCTGCGGAGCGAACGGCGATTCCTCCGGCGAGCGCAGCTCGAACATTCGCATCATGTGCTTGTCTAGGGCCGGGGTGCGGTCCGTGTACTTCATCCCCAATGAGCCCTTCTCCATCTTCTCGAAGCCGACCGCGAGCGCGCAGTCGGCGAGGCCGCCCTTGACCGCCTGCCGGGCGAGGTAAAGCGCCGAGGAGCCGGTTGAGCAGTTGTTGTTGACGTTCACGACCGGGATCCCGGTCAGGCCGAGCTGGTAGACGGCGCGCTGCCCGTAGGTCGAGTCGCCGTAGCAGTAGCCGGCGTAGGCCTGCTCGACGTCGTCGTAGGAGATGCCCGCGTCGGTGAGAGCCTTCTCGCCGGCCTCGGTCGCCCACTCCGGGTAGTCGCCCTCCTTTGTGCCCGGCTTGTCGAACTTCGTCATGCCGACGCCGATCACGAAGGTGCGGTTGCCGTTCTTTGCGCTCATCGCCTCTGCGGTCCTTCCGTTCGAAGTTGCCTGGGAAAGATACAGAACGAGTGTTCTGTTTGTTACGCTCGCGGCCCGACGGCGCGAAGAGAAAGGACCGCGATGACCACTCAAGCAGCCCCAGGTTTCAGGCCCGACGCGATCGGCAAGCCGGGTAAGCCCGTCACGTTCGCGGTCGAGAGCGAGCGCATCGCCGCCTACGCCGCCGCGACCAACGACGACATCGCTCAGCACGCGTCGGGCGACCTGGCGCCGCCGGTGTTCTCGATCGTCCCCGCCTTCCAGGCGATGGGCATGGCCGCGCTCTCGGTGATCCCGGCCGAGCTGCTCGGCGCGATCCTGCACGGCGAGCAGGACTTCCATTTCCACAGGCCGATCGAGCCGGGCATGGAGCTCGAGACCACCTCGACTCCGATCGGCATGCGCCAGCGCTCCTCGGGCGTGACAGTGGTCGTCCGCTCTGATACTCGCGACGCCGGCGGCGAGCTCGTGACCCAGGGCTACTCGACGACGTTCGTGCGGGGCGCGCAGGGCGCCGAAGACGTCGGCGAGGATGCCCCCGTGCACGGCTTCGACGAGGCGCTGCGCGAGCGCGACCCGGACGCGCAGGTCGAGCAGGCCTTCGACGCTGACCAGACCTTCCGCTACGCGGAGGCGTCGGGCGACCCGATGCAGATCCACCTCGACGACGAGTTCGCGAAGTCGGTCGGGCTGCCGGGGATCATCATCCACGGGCTCTGCACGATGGCCTTCACCTCGGTGGCGGCGATCAGGAGCTTCGCCCCCGACGATCCCACCCGCCTGCGCCGGCTCGCGGTGCGCTTTGCGAGCATCGCGCTCCCCGAGCAGAGGATCACCACCCGCCTCTGGTCCGCGGGCGAGCGCGATAGCCGTGCCGCCTACGCCTATGAGACCAGCAACGACCCCGGCGCCGTGGTCATCAAGGATGGCTGGGTAGAGATCTCATGAGCGACGTAAGGCGCGAAAGCATGCTTGCCCCCCTGGTAAGGGCGTATCTCGTGTGACCGGGCGAACTGCAAACGAAACCGCCGGGCGCCGGACGCAGTCCGAGCGTCGCGCCGAGACGCGCCGGCGCCTGCTCGACGCCACTGTCGAGAGCCTGATCGACGTCGGCTACGCCGGCACCACGATCCGGGCGGTGACGGAGCGCGCCGGCGTCTCGCAGGGAGCGCAATCGCACCACTTCCCGCACCGGGTCGACCTCGTCGCCAGCGCATTCGAGCATCTCGCGGAGCAACGGGGCGCGCGCTTCTCCGAGCGCTCGCGGAAGCTCGAGGGCGATCGCGCGACGCGCCTGCGCGCCCTCCTCGACATGCTCTGGGAGGACTTCTCGAGCCCCCTGTTCACGGTCGCGGCGAAGCTCTGGGTCGCCGCCGCGGACGACGACGAGCTGCGCGAGCGCCTGATCCCGGTCGAGCGGCGGATCTACGCATCAACCGCATCGATCGCGCGTGAGATCGCGGGCGATCTCGGCGGCGAGCCGGGGTTCGACCGCAAGCTCGCCGTGGCGATGAACACCGTCGCCGGCCTGGCGCTGGTGCGCGAGTTCGACCCCTCGGGCCGCGCCAGCCGCGGCAACCCGTGGCCGTACCACCGCGAGGCTCTCGAGCGGATGCTCGCCGCGTAACGATCCACTACCCGGGGCGACTCAGCGCGGGTAGAGTCGGAATCGCCATACCTTGGCGAACCCTTTGGAAGGGGGAGGAATGAACACCTACGTGATCCTGCGCCGAAGCGGCTGGAAGTCGCCCGGCGATCTCGAGGAGGCCGCGGGGCGGTCGACGAAGGTCGGGAACGAGGACATGCCCGACGAGGTCCGCTGGATCCGCAGCTACGTGCTCTCAGAGGACGGCGGCTCGGTCGGCACCGTCTGCATCTACCAGGCGACCGATGAGGACGCGATCCGCAAGCACGGGGACCTGGCCGACCTTCCGGTCGACGAGGTGATCCCGGTGGCGGACACCGTGATCGTCCGGCCGGACCCGGAGCCCGCGGCGGCGGCGTAGTTCCTAGTTCGCGGCGCCGGAGTGGGCACCCCGGGAGGGTGCGTCCGCTCCGGCCTCGCGCCGCCAGTTCGGCCGGTACGTCTCGATCCGGGCGATCAGGCCGTCGCGAACCGTGAGGAAATGGACGGCGGGCACCGAGCCGGAGCGTCCGGTCTCGCGAAGCGTCCCGTGGAGCCGTACCGATGCGACCACCAGGGATTGCGAGGCCTCGAGCGTGAGCACCTCGACCACGTTGTCGGCGACCAGCTCCTTGATCCCGGCGAAGAAGTCGCGGGCCTCGTCGAGCCCCAGGCGCCGCTCCGCGGCGCCCGCGGCCCGCTCGTCGCCGCCGGCGATCTCGATCCCGGGATCGAGCGTGGCCACGATCCCGTCGAGGTCGTTCGTGTTGAACGCTTCGTAGTGGCGGCGGACGACCTCCACCGCGTCCCGGGTGGTAGGCCCGATCCCTGACTCGCGGAATGCGTCGGCGGGGTCCGAGTACGAGACGCCGAGCTGGATCAGCCCGTCGCGCAGATCGAAATGCCAACCGACGCTCGTATCGATGTCCGCTCCACTCTTCGCTCCTCGCGTCTGGATCCGGCCCAGGAGAACCACCGTGTCGCCCACCTCGTGGAGCTCTTCCGGGTGGAACTCGAACCGCTCCCACTGCGTCCACCAGTCGGCGAGCATGCGCCGAGCCCCGTCGGGCCCGCGGTAGTCAGTCGCCTCGAGCTGCGCTCGCAAAGGCCGCAGCTCACCATCGGGCGCGACCAGCGCGGCGAACCGCTCGGCGTCGCGGCTCTGAACTGCTGCGAGCGCCTCGCGCACCACCTGGACGCCGTTCCGGCTCACGCCGTGCAGTGTGACGGGTGACCAGGATTACCCGCTAGAGGCTCTCGCCCTCAGTGCGCAGCGGCGTTCGCTCGACCGAGTCGGCGAGGAGCATCTCCTTGGTGAAGATCAGGTCGCCACGGTTGTAGTCGGCCATCTCGTACTCGTGGCCCATCGTGATCGCGTCGAACGGACAGGCCACCTCGCAGTACCCGCAGAAGATGCAGCGCGCGAGGTTGATCTCGTAGACGGCCGCGTAGCGCTCGCCGGCCGAGACCCGGTCCGCCGGGTCGTTTTCGGCGGCGACCACGCGGATGCAGTCGGCGGGACAGGCCGCCGCGCAGAGCGAGCAGCCGACGCACTTCTCGAGGCCGGTGTCCTCGAAGCGATGGAGCTTGTGGCGGCCGCGGAAGCGCGGGTAGACCGGGGTCTTCTCCTCCGGGTACTGGACCGTGACCGGGCCCTCGACCCACCTGGCCATCGTCGTCTTCAGCCCGCGCAGCGTCTCGCCGAAAACGCGGTAGGCGCCCTTGGCACCACCCGGGTCGGGGCCGCGCTGGACCTCGACGATCGAGTCGTCCTTCAGATATGGGAACTCGTCGCTCATCAGGTCACTGTCACCAGTACAGCAGTAACGAGGACGTTCAGGGTGGTCAGGGGCAGCAGGACCTTCCAGCCGAGGCTCATCAGCTGGTCGTAGCGGACGCGCGGGAGTGTCGCTCGCACCCACATGAAGACGAACATCAGCGCGAGGATCTTCACGAGCATCCAGATCGGGTCCAGCCAGCCCGGGCCGGGGCCCATCCAGCCGCCGAGGAAGAAGGTCACCGCGATCCCGGAGATCACGAACATCTCGATGTACTCGGCCAACATGTACGAGCCGAAGCGCATGCCCCCGTACTCGGTCTGGTAGCCGGCGACCAGCTCGGCGTCGGCCTCGGGCAGGTCGAACGGGGCGCGGCTCGACTCGGCGAACCCGGCGACCATGAAGCAGAGGAAGCCGACGATCTGGGGGATCACGTACCAGACGCCGTCCTGCGCCTGGACGATGTCGGTGAGCGAGAGCGAGCCCGCCATCATCACCGCGCCGAGCAGGGCGAGGCCCATGGAGATCTCGTACGAGATCAGCTGCGCCGCGGATCGCATCGCTCCGAGGAACGAGTACTTCGAGCCCGAGGCCCAGCCGCCGAGCAGCAGTCCGTAGAACGAGATCGAGCCGAACGCGAAGAAGTAGAGGACGCCGATCGAGACGTCGATCCCATAGAGCCCGACCTCGCCCGAGCCGACCTCCTGCGTGTCGCCCCAGGGCAAGATCGCCAGGGTCGCGACGCCGGCGAAGACCACGATCGCGGGCGCCGCCGCCCACAGGAAGCCGTGCGCGTTCGCCGGCTTGTAGGCCTCCTTGCCGACCAGCTTCAGCGCGTCGGCAAGTGGCTGCCCCAGGCCGTACGGGCCGATCCGGTTCGGGCCGTAGCGCGCCTGGAACCGGCCGAGGACCTTGCGCTCCACCACCGTCAGGACGGGCACGATCGCGAAGACGACGGCGAAGATGATCACCGACTTGACCAGCAGCACCCAGGTCGCCTCGGCGAAGGTGGCTTCCGCGAAGATCACTCGGCCACCTTCGTGACTTCGACCGTTTCGGACCCGATCAGCTGGTTCGCACCCTGCTCTGCGAGCCCCTCGATGAGAAAGGCGGCGCCGGGGCGCATGCGTTCCCGCACGGCAACGCGGGCCGTCACGCTGTGGCCGTTGGAGCGGACGTGTACTTCCTCGCCTTGGCGTATCCCCAGCCGCTCGGAGTCGGTGAGGGAGAGCTCCAGGGTCTGGCTTGGCAGGAGGAACCGCAGGGCCGGGGAGCGCTCGGTGACCTCGGCAGCCCACAGGTCCCGGTAGGTCCCAAGTCTCAGCCCACCGTTCGCCCCCGCCCCTCCATCGAGAGTCGACTTGGTGGCCTGAGGCGAAACAAAGTCGACGCTCGATTCGCGGAGAGCCGACGCCGCCTCGCGCTCCTGCCAGCGCACGCCGGTGCCGCCGATCTCCTCGTGGGTCAGGCCGGCGTAGAACGGGACGTCGGCGGCGATCGCGGCGAGCGCCTCGGGCGCCGAGTCGATCCCGGTCTCGTGGCCGAGGCGGGCGGCGAGCTCGGCGAGCCACTGCCAGCCGTGCCGCGTCGCGCCCGGGTGGGGCACGCTCGGGCGCAGGCGCTGGAGCCGGCCGTCGGGGTGCGTGACGGTGCCCTCCTTCTCGGCGTGGGTCTCGCCCGGCAGGAACACGTCCGCGTGGCCGCCGGAGGCGTTGCCGAACAGCCCGACCTCGCAGATGAAGTCGGCCGCCGCGAGCGCCTCCTTCCAGCCGTCCGGGTCGGGCAGCTCGCGCAGCGGGTCGACGTCCCAGAGGATCAGCCCGTCGATCTCGCCGGCGATCAGCCCGCGCTTGATCTCCTCGGCGTTCCCGCCGGCGGGGACATCGGAGAAGCCGGGGCCGGCGGTCGGCAAACAGCCGACCTCGCGCAGGCCGCGAGCGTTCGCCGTCTCCGGGACCTCGAGCAGCCCGGCGCCGTCCTCCGACAGCCGGAGCGCGTCGGCGCATGCCAACAGGTGCCGAATGGCGGCGCCGCCGCCGGGTCCGCGGCCGACCCGCTCGCCGTAGATGACGACGGTCGAGCCGGGCCGCAACTCGCCCGCGACGCGCTGGATGTCCTCCGGGGCCTCGGGCCCGAGCGGCGCCTCGCCGGCCCCGCTTCCCAGCTCGGCCGCGAGCCCCGCGAGGAACTCCGCGGCTGCGCCCGGCGCGTAGCGCACCGTCTCCTCGGCGCCGCCGTCGAGCGCGGTCGGGCGCTCGGACGCGATCACCACTCGGGCGCTCGCACGCCGCATCGCCTTCCGCAGCCGCAGGTCGAGGATCGGCATCGTGTGGAGCGGATCGACCCCGACGAGAAGGATCGACTCCGCGCGATCGATGTCCTGCATGGCCGCGCCGAGCTCCGGCGCTGAGAGAGCGCGTCCGGTCTCGCTGTCGAGCGGGACCCCGGGGCGCGAGTCGATGTGCGGAGCGCCGAGTGCCTGGCGGGCGACCCGTTGGAGGAGGTAACCCTCCTCGTTCGACGCTTGGCTTCCGACCAGGACTGCGGTCCTCGCGCCCGTCGCGCGCAACCCGGCGGCGACGGTGTCGAGCGCCTCGTCCCAGCTCACCTGGCCGAGGACGCCGCCACGGCGGACCATCGGCGCGGTGATCCGATCCTCGGAGTGGAACATCTGGAAGCCGAAGCGCCCCTTGTCGCAGAGCCAGCCGTCGTCGACCGCGGCGTTGTCCCGTGCCAGGACGCGCGCCACCCGCTCGTCGCGGACGGTGAACTTCACGTTGCACTGCGACGGGCAGAGCGTGCAGACCGAGCCCGCGTCCTCGATGTCCCAGGGGCGGGCGCGGAACCGGTAGGCCTCGGACGTCAGGGCGCCCACCGGGCAGAGCTCGATGATGTTGCCGTGGAACGGCGCGATGTAGGGGCGGGAGTCGAAGGTGCCGACGTACGACCGCGCGCCGCGCCCGAGCAGCTGCAGCTGCTCGTCCTCGGCCACCTCCTGGCTGAACCGGACGCAGCGGTAGCAGAGGATGCAGCGCTCGCGGTCGATCCGGACGAGCGGCGAGAGCGGTACGGGCTTCTGGAAGTGCCGCTTCGGATCGGTCACGCGGCTGCGCCCCGGGCCCCAGCCCATCGCGATGTCCTGTAGGGGGCACTCGCCGCCCTTGTCGCAGACCGGGCAGTCGAGGGGGTGGTTGACGAGGAGGAACTCGACAACCGCGTTCTGCGCCTCATGGACGCGGTCGGTCTGCGTGTAGACCACCATTCCGTCGCGCACCGGGGTCGAGCACGCCGTCTGGAGCTTCGGGATGCCCTCGACCTCCACCAGGCACATCCGGCAGGCGCCCACCGGCGCGCCGAGCTTCGGCTCGTAGCAGAAGACCGGGATCTCGACGTCCCCGCCCTTGGCGGCGTCGACCAGCATCTCGCCCTCGCGCGCCTTGACCTCGACGCCGTCGACGACCAGCGTGATCTCGGGCCGGTCGGGACTCATGCGGCCACCGGTTGCTGCTGCATCCGCGCGCGCTCGATGACCTCTTCGAATTCCCCGCGGAACTTCTTGACCATCGAGCCGACGGGCATCGCCATCGAGTCGCCGAGGACGCATAGGCAGTTGCCGATGATGTTGTCCTGGACCGAGGCGATGATGTCGAGGTCCATCGGCGTCGCCTCGCCGCGCACGACCCGGTCGAGCATCTTCACTGTCCAGTTCGTGCCCTCGCGGCAGGGAGTGCACTTGCCGCACGATTCGTGGTGATAGAAGCGGGCGGTCCGCAGCGCCAGCTCGGGTACCGAGACCGTGTCGTCGCCGATGATGATTGACCCGGAGCCCAGCATCGACCCCGCCTCGGCCATCGCTTCGAAGCTGTAGGGCAGGTCGAGGTCGTCGCCGGTCAGGACCGGGGACGACGACCCGCCCGGGAACCAGACCTTGACCTCGCGACCCTCGGGGGGGCCGCCCGCGAGCCCGTAGATGATCTCCCGCGACGGGATCCCCAGCTCGACCTCGTAGTTCCCGGGACGCTGGACGTGTCCCGACACCGACACGACCTTCGTACCGGTCGATTGCTCCGTTCCCCGCGAGGCGAACCACTCGGGACCGTTGTTGACGATGTGTGGGACGTTCGAGAGCGTTTCGACGTTGTTGATCAGGGTCGGCCCCCCGTAGAGGCCCTGCACCGCGGGGAACGGTGGCTTCAGCCTCGGGTTCCCGCGCTTGCCCTCGAGGGCGTCGAGTAGCGCCGTTTCCTCACCGCAGATGTATGCGCCGGCACCGCGGTGAACGACCAGCTCGACCCGGGCGTGGGTCCCGAGGATGTTCACGCCGAGATAGCCGGCCTCGTAGGCCTCGCGCACCGCGGCGTCGAGCACGTCGGCGACCTCCCAGTACTCGCCCCGAATGAAGATGAACGCGTAGGTCGCGTCGACGGCGTGGGCCGCGATCGCGATCCCCTCGACGAGCCCGTGTGGGTTCTTGAACATCAGCTCGCGGTCCTTGAACGCGCCGGGCTCGGACTCGTCGGCGTTGCAGCACAGGTACTTCGTCATCTCTCCACGTGGCAGGAACGACCCCTTCTTGCCCATCGAGAAGCCCGCGCCGCCGCGCCCGCGCAGTCCCGACGCCTCGATCTGCGAGATCAGGTCGTCGGGGTCCATCTCCCGGAACGCGCGCTCGAGTGCCCGGTATCCGCCGCGTCGCTTGTAGACGTCGATCCCGGCAAGCCCGGGCTCATCCAAGCCCTCGAAGAGCAGTCGCATCTCAGGCATCGATGTCACCTGCCAGCGGCCGCTTCTTCAGGTCCTTCTCAGGAAGCGGGTCGGCGCCGGAGCGGAGCTGTTCGATCAGTGTTCGCCCCTCGCCGGGCTCGAGCGGCCCGTAGTACGTCTCGTCGACCGAGACCATCGGGGCGATGTCGCACGCCCCCAGGCACTCGAAACCCTTGACGTAGAACTCGCCATCGGCCGAGTTCGCGCCGTCGTGCTCGGCCTCGTGGTGGTCGCAGCCGCTCGCCTCGCAGATCGCGACCAGCAGGTCGTCCGCGCCGCGCATCCAGCACGAGATGTTGTGGCAGACGAGGATCCGGTGGCGCCCGGTCGGCTCGAGCCGGAACAGGTCGTAGAAGCTCGCCACTGACTCCAGATAGGCCGGGGTGAGGCCCATCACCGCCGCGGCCTGGCGGATCCCCTCCGGGGTGCACCAGCCGTAGTGCCGCTGCACCGCCCACAGCGCGGGGATCGAGGCCGAGCGGACCTGCGGGTAGCGGCCCATCGCCTCCTCGATCCGCTCGCGGAGCTCGGGCGGGACGTCGACCTCGTGGAGCTCGGGGATCCCCTCCGCGTCCGCGGGCTTCATCGAGTGGATGAGCAATTCACGCTCCGAGGCCGGCATCGCATCAGTGGGACGCAGCTCGCTCACGTGTCCCATCCGAGCAACGAGCAACGAGCAACGAGCAACTCATTCATCTGTCGATGCCTCCGAGGATCGGGTCGAGCATCGCCAGCGTCTGGATCAGGTCGGCGATGTACTCGCCGATGCACATGTCGCGGAGCGCCTGGAGGTTCACGAACGAGGGGTCGCGGAAGTGGACGCGGGCCGGCTTCGCCGAGCCGTCGGCGAGGACGAAGCACCCGAGCTCGCCGCGTGGCGACTCGATCGCGTAATAGGCCTCGCCCGGCGGTACCCGGAAGCCCTCGGTGACGAGTTTGAAGTGATGGATCAGCGCCTCCATCGAGGTGCCCAGCTCGTGCCTGGGCGGCAGCACGACCTTGCGGTCGTCGGCCAGCACGGGGCCCTCGGGCAGCCCGTCGATTGCCTGCCGGATGATCCGCGCCGACTCGCGCATCTCCTGCACTCGGACCTTGAACCGGTCCCAGCCGTCGCCGACGGTGCCGATCGGGACGTTGAAGTCGAACTCACCGTAGGCCAGGTCCGGGTCGACCTTGCGGAGGTCCCAGGGCTCGCCGGCCGCGCGCAGGAGCGGGCCGGTGACGCCCAGGGCGAGCAGCCGCTCGCGCGGGACGATGCCGATCCCCTTGGTGCGGTGCAGGAAGATCTCGTTGTTCGTCAGCAGCGCCTCGTACTGGTCGATCCGCGACGGCAGCTCGTCGCAAAAGGCGCGCACCTTGGCCTCGAAGCCGACCGGGATGTCCTCGAAGACCCCGCCGACCTGGAAGTAGCGGGTGTGCATCCGCTGGCCGGTCGACATCTCGAACAGGTCAACGATCTTGTCGCGCTCGCGGAAGCAGTAGAAGAACATCGACATCGCGCCGAGATCGAGCGCTGATGTGCCGAGCCAGACCAGGTGCGAGTGGATCCGGTTCAGCTCCAAGTGGATCACCCGCAGGTAACTCGCGCGCGGCGGGATTTCGAGCTCGAGCAGCGTCTCGACGCAGCCGACGAAGGCCTGCATGTTGAAGAAGTAGGCGAGGTAGTCCATGCGCTCCACGAACGGGATCGCCTTCCAGTAGGACTTGTCCTCGCAGCTCTTCTCGATCCCGGTGTGCACGTAGCCCACGATCGGCTTCAGATCAACGACCTTCTCGCCCTGGAGTGAGACGAGCAGCCTCAATACCCCGTGCGTCGCCGGGTGGTGCGGGCCGAGGTTGATCGTCAACAGTTCCTGCTCGGCCTCGAGAGCCTCCCCGGCATCGGTCCGCTCGATGATTGAGGTGCCGACCACCTCCGCCGACGTGCGCGCGACGACGTCCTGCCCGTGCGCGGGAGAGGAGCCACGCATGCCATTCCCGTCGCTCACTCATACCACCCCGGCACTTCGCGCTCGGTATTGGTGAAGATCACGGGCTCGCCTCCGACCGGGAAGTCGCGGCGCTGCGGCCAGCCCACGTAGTCCTCGGGTAGGAGGATCCGCCGCAGGTCCGGGTGGCCGCGGAAGACGATCCCGAAGAAGTCGTAGACCTCGCGCTCCTGATGGTCGGCGGTCGGCCACTCGTCGCAGATGCTCGGCACCTCGGGCAGCTCGCCGCCGCCGGGGTCGGCGACGGCGGCGCGCACACGTACCCGCTCGACGCGCGCCATGTTCAGCAGCTCGTAGTGGACGCCGAAGCGTGGCTCTGCGGGCAGGTAGTCGACGCCGTGGACGCTCGCGAGGAACCCATACCGCTGCTCAGGTGTGTCGCGCAGCCAGGCGAGGACCTCGCGGACCTGCTCGGGGTCGCAGGTCAGGCAGGCCTGGTTGCGGTCGTGGTAGGTGTCGAGGATCGAGCCGGGATGCGCGTCGTTCAGCTCGGCCGCGATCAGCTCGAGGCCCGGAGCGTCTGGCATTACTGGCGCCCCACCTAGATGAACCTCCCGCGGTCCCTTTCGACCACGTCCTCCCGCCGCTCGGCCGGGGGCTCGGGAGCGGCGGACGCGGTCTCGCGAGCGACGCGGTAGGCCTCCTCGGCTTCCTCGGTCACCTCGCTGAGCTCGCCGGCCCACTCCTCGGTGCCGTGGGCGTTGTAGCGGGTGCGCCAACCCGGGTCGGGGTTGCCGAGGATCATCCGCTGGAGCTTGTTGAACCCGTAGACAAGGGCCTCCGGGCGCGGCGGACAGCCGGGCACGTGGATGTCCACCGGCATGAACTTGTCCGCCCCCTGGACGACGGCGTAGTTCGCGAACATGCCGCCCGAAGACGAGCAGGCGCCCATCGCGATCACCCACTTCGGCTCGAGCATCTGGTCGTATAAGCGGCGGACGACCGGGGCCATCTTGATCGAGACCCGGCCCGAGAGGATCAGGAAGTCGGCCTGGCGCGGCGACGCCCGACTCGCCTCGGCTCCGAAGCGCGCGATGTCGGCCCGCGGGCCGATGAACCCCATGAATTCGATCGCGCAGCAGGCCAGGCCGAACGAGGCGGGGAACATCGCGTTAGCCCGCCCCCAGTTCAGGACCTTCTCGAGCCGGGTGGTTAGGACGGCTTCCTCGACGTGCGCCTCGAGCGCCTCGATGTCGCCCCGCAGCATGTCGCGGGCGCGGTGCTGGCGGACCTTCAGGCGCTCGTTGGCGCCGGGCTCGTCAAGCGGGAGCGCCGAGCGGATCTTCTCGCGCTTCAGTTCCAATCGAGCGCACCCCGCCGCCAGACGTAGATCAGCGCGACGAGAAGGAGCCCCACGAAGATCAGGATCTCGGCGAGCACGAACACGGAATCCGCGCCGTTGAGGATCACGCCCACCGGATACAGGAAGACGACCTCGATGTCGAACAGGATGAACAGCATCGCGATCATGTAGAAGCTCACGCCGAACCGGAACGTTTGTGAGACCTCGCTCGGCAGGCCGCACTCGTACGGGTCGGACTTCACCTTGCTCGGGCGGCGCGGGCCGAGCATCGCATTGACGGAGACCAGTGCCGCTCCGACGATCAGCCCGAGTCCGCAGAAGACGACGACGGGGAGGTAGCTACGGAGCACTTCGTTCGTAACGATATACCCCTTGTGCGGGGTTGCCACATAGTGTTTTTTCGCATCAGCAAGCCGAAATCCGAGCGTTCCGCGAGGGTATGGACACGGTCCATCTGATCGTCGGCGTCGTCGTTCTCGCGACCAATCTCGGGGCCGGCGTCTGGGGCGGGATCGCGTGGTTCCGGCAGGTCCCCTCGCCCGGCTTCTGGTATCTGCTGCGGACCGCGCAGGTCGCGGTCGTCGTCCAGGTCATCCTCGGCGCGATCCTGCTGCTCCTCGGCCGCTCGAGCCCGGACGGGCTCCACTACCTGTACGGGGTGCTGCCGGTCTTCGTCTCGATGCTGGCCGAGGCCGCGCGCGCCGGCGCCGGCGCGCGCGAGCTCGAGGGGATCGACTTCGACGCGCTCCCCAGGGAGCGCCAGCGCCTGGTCGCCCTCGCGATCTTCCGGCGCGAGACCGGGATCATGGCCGTGTCGGCGCTGGTCGTGTTCTTCCTCGCGCTGCGCGCTGCCGGGACGACCGGGGCCCTGTTTTAGAGGCGGGGCGTCTACTCCAGGCTGGGGTAGGCGCCGCGGTGGAAAAGCAGGGGGGACCCGTTGCGGGAGTCGAGGCTCAGTACCTCGCCGATGAGGATCTCGTGGTCGCCGCCCGGGATGCGGTCGCGAAGCGCGCAGCTGAGCGTGACAAGAGCTCCGGCCAGCCATGGCGTTTCGTCGACCGATTCCCAGTCGACGCCGGCCCACTTCTCCTCGGTCGGGCCGCGGCTCGAGAACTGCCTGGCGAGCCCCTCCTGCTCGGAGCCGAGCACGTTGATCGCGAAGCGCCCGGCGCGCGCGACCGCGGCGAGGGTCCGGGACTCGCGATGGAGCGAGGCGAGCATCAGGAGCGGCTCCAGCGACAGGGCGACCACCGCGTTCGCAGTCGCGCCGGACGGGTGGGCGTCGCCCTCGGCGGTGACCACGGTGACCGCCGTCGGGACCATCGCCATCGCACGGCGAAACTCGTCGGGGGTGGGGGCGGTCACTGGGCGTCGCTCATCCGGGAGGGCAAAAAGTATGATGCCGCCGCGGTGCGTCCCGTCCTGGCCATCACATCCGCGCTCGCTGCTGCCGCCGTCCTCGCCGCCTGCGGGAGCGAGGGGATCCAGCTCTCGGAGGGCGACGACTACTACGAGGGCGCCGTGCTTTTCGCCGAGCGCTGCTCGGGCTGTCACACGCTCGAGGCGGCTGGCGCCGTCGGCTCGGCGAACCGGGCGCTGCGCAACCAGGGGCCGAATCTGGACGAGCGTGAGGCGGAGGTGGAGGACGTGCTGTTCGCGATCCGGAACGGCGGATTCTCGGGCGCGATCATGCCCCAGAACATCGTCGTCGGCGACGAGGCCGAGGCCGTCGCCGAGTTCGTCGCCGAGTACGCGGGCGGCGAGATTGACCGGCCGATCCGGCCCACCGAGTAGGCCCGCCAGGCACCGCGCCCGGCGCCCGATGCTCGACCTGAAGCGAATCCGCTCCGAGCCCGAGGCGGCTCGCGCAGCGCTCGCCCGTCGCGGGGCGGCCGATGCGCTGGACGAGCTGCTCGAGTTCGACGCCCGGCGGCGCGAGCTCCTGCCGAGGGTCGAGGAGGGGCGCGCGCGGCGGAACGCGGTGTCCGACGAGATCGCGGCCGCGAAGCGGTCGGGCGAGGACGCCGAGGCGCGGATCGCCGAGATGCGTGAGCTGGGCGCGGAGATCAAGCGACTCGAGGGGGAGCTCGCCGAGATCGAGGCCCGGCGCGACGAGCTTGCCGCACAACTCCCAAACCTGCCGGCGCCGGAGGCGCCGTCAGGGTCCACGGAGGACGACGCAGTGGTACTGCGGGAGGTCGGGGAGCTGCCCAGCTTCGATTTCGAGGTCCGCGACCACCTCGACCTCGGCATCGAGCATGGGTGGATCGAAATGGAGAAGGCGGCCGCGGCCTCGGGCACGCGCTTCGCGTACCTGCTCGGCGACCTCGTCCTGGTCGAGTTGGCCCTGATCCGGTTCGCGGTCGACCGGGTGCGCGCTGAAGGGTTTGAGCCAGTGGTGCCACCGGTGCTGGTCCGGGAGGGCCCGCTGTACGGCACCGGGTTCTTCCCGGGCGAGCGGGAGATGATCTACGAGATCGAGCGCGACGAGCTGTTCCTCGTCGGGACGTCGGAGGTCTCGCTCGCGGCCCTGCACGCCGACGAGATCGTCGATGCCGAGCGCCTGCCGCTCCGCTACGCCGGGATCTCGACCTGCTTCCGCCGCGAGGCCGGGGCCGCCGGCAAGGACACCCGCGGGATCTTCCGCGTGCACCAGTTCGACAAGGTCGAGATGTTCTCGTATGTCCACCCGGACGAGGGCCGCGCCGAGCACGAGCGGCTCCTCGCGATCGAGGAGGGAATCCTCGAGGCGCTCGAGATCCCTTACCGCGTGGTGGACATCGCCGTGGGTGACCTCGGTGCGCCCGCGGCCCGGAAGTTCGACTGCGAGGCCTGGATCCCGAGCCAGGAGCGCTACCGCGAGCTGACGTCGTGCTCGAATACGACCGACTACCAGGCGCGGCGCCTCGGCGCCCGCTTCCGGCCCGAGGCCGATGCCGCCCCGGAGGTGCTCCACAGCCTGAACGGCACCGCCGTCGCGGTCGGCCGGACGCTGATCGCGCTGCTCGAGAACGGCCAGCAGTCCGACGGGAGCGTCCGGCTGCCGCCGGCTTTGGTCGACGCGGGGGCGCCCGCCGTGATCGGGGCGGGGTGAGGCCGTGGCGAAGCTTCCGAAGATCGGCGCCCACGTCGAGCAGGAGGACCCGCTCGGCGCCGCGGCCGAGCTGGAAGCGGATTGCGTGCAGATCTTCCTCGGCAAGCCGTCGGGGTGGGAGAAGCCGCCGGAGCGCGCCGACGCCGACGAGCTCCGGAGCTCGCCGGTCGATATCTACGTCCACGCCCAGTACCGGATCAACGTCTGCTCGCCGCAGAACAACATCCGCTACGGCGCGCGGAAGATGCTCCAGCAGCAGTGCGACGCGGCTACGGCGATCGGCGCCAAGGCGCTGATCGTCCACCCCGGTCACGCCGAGGACGGCATCCCCGCCGGCGTCGACCGCTGGCGCCGCACGCTCGAGATGACGAAGTCCGAGGTCCCGATCTACCTCGAGAACACCGCCGGGGGCGACAACGCGGTCGCGCGCAAGGTCGACGCGCTGGCGCAGTTGTGGGAGGCCGTCCAGGCGGCCGACACGGAGATCGAGGTCGGCTTCTGCTTCGACACCTGCCACGCGCACGCGGCCGGCGAGGACCTCTCCGACGTGGTCGAGCGGATGCGGGCGATCACGGGCAGGCTCGATCTCCTTCATGCCAACGACTCGCGCGACCCGGCGGGCACCGGCGCCGACCGCCACGCCAACCTCGGCCAGGGCCAGATGGACCCCGAGTACCTGCGCGCGATGATCAGGGCCGGCAAGGCGCCGGTCCTGGTCGAGACGCCGGGCGGGATGGCGGGCCTCGCGGCGGACATGGCGTTCGTGCGCGACGCGCTCGCCTGACCGGCCCTGAGCCGAACGAGGGACCGCGAGTAGGATCCGTCGAGCCCATGAACGACCGTCTTGAAGGAGCGGGGCGGGGCGTGAGCTTGCGGGGGCGAGCCAGCGAGCGCGCGCTGCTGGACGGATTGATCTCGGCGATCCACCGCGGCGAGAGTCAGTCCCTGGTTCTGCGGGGCGAGGCCGGGATCGGGAAGACGGCGCTCCTGGAATATCTGCTCGAGTCCGCGTCGGATACGACCGTCGTGCGGGCAGCCGGGGTGGAGTCGGAGATGGAGTTGGCGTTCGCCACTCTGCATCAGCTGTGCGGCCCACTGCTCGATCGACTCCAGGCGCTCTCCGCTCCGCAACGTGAAGCGCTCGAGATCGTGTTCGGCGAGCGGGCCGCAAACCCGCCCGATCGCTTCCTCGTTGGGTTGGCGGTCTTGAGCCTGTTCTCCGAGGTGGCGGGCGAGCGTCCGCTGATGTGCGTTGTCGACGACGCGCAGTGGGTGGATCAGGCGTCGGCATTGACGCTCGCGTTCGTTGCTCGCCGGCTGCAGGCAGACCCGGTCGGGATCGTGTTCGCCGCTCGCGAGCCGGGTGACGAGCTTCGACACCTTCCCCAGCTGGAGGTGCGCGGCCTGCGAGACGGCGACGCACGCGGGCTGCTGGCCTCCGAGATGCCTTTCATCCTGGACGAGCGCGTGCGTGAGCGCATCATCGCGGAAACCCGGGGCAATCCGCTCGCGTTGCTCGACCTGCCCCGGGGCCTGACAGCGACGGAGCTGGCCGGTGGGTTCGGGATGCCGGAGCCGCACGCGCTCCCCGGGCGCATCGAGAAGAGCTACATCCGGCGACTCGAGGCGCTCCCCGAAGGCTCACGCCTCATGTTGCTCGTCGCAGCGGCCGAGCCAGTCGGCGATCCGCTGCTCTTGCAGCGTGCATCCGAGCGCCTCGAGATTGCCGGCTCGGCGGTTGACGCGACCGATGAACTTCTGGACGTCAGGGAGCGCGTCACCTTTCGGCATCCGCTGGTGCGCTCAGCGGTGTATCGCTCCGCGGATGCGCCGCAGCGCCGTGCAGTGCATCTGGCGTTGGCCGAGGAAACCGACCGAGACGTCGATCCGGACCGTCGCGCGTGGCATTTGGCCGGCGCTGCATCCGGCCCGGATGAGGAGGTCGCGCAGGAGCTGGAGCGGTCGGCGGGCCGGGCACAGGCGCGCGGTGGCCTCGCCGCCGCGGCCGCATTCCTACAGCGGGCGGTCGCGCTGACCGGCGATCCGGCGCGACGAGCGGACCGAGCGCTTGCAGCCGCCCACGCCAGCTTGGAGGCGGGGGCGTTCGAGGCGGCCCGCGGGCTGCTGGCGGCTGCCGAGGTCGGACCCCTGGACGAACTCCAGCACGCTCGCTTGGACCTGCTGCGCGCCCAGGCCGCCTACTCCGAAAGCCGTGGAAGCGAAGCTCCCGGCCTGCTGCTCCGCGCTGCGAAGCGCCTCGATCCGCTCGATCGGCAGCTCGCGCGCGAGACGTATCTCGATGCGTGGAGCTCGGCTCTGTTCGCCGGACAGCTCACGCGAACCGCGAGCCTGCATGAGGTTTCGCGTGAGGCCCGGGCCGCACCCCGTCCCGCCGCGAGTCCTCGCCCGTCCGATCTGCTCTTGGACGGCTTTGCCTTGGCGTTCACCGATGGACGCGCCGCGGCGGCTCCGGTCCTCGAGCGGGCTGCTGCCGGCTTCGCAGGTAGCGAAGTGTCGACCGAGGAAGTCCTGCGCTGGGGATGGCTCGCCACGGCGGCTGCGGTGATGGTTTGGGACTACGACACCTGCCTCGCGGTTGCCAATCGCGGGGTCCAGCTCGCCCGCGACTCGGGCGCGCTGACGGTGCTCGCGGTCAGTGCCAACGTCCTGGGGCAAGCCGTCGCCTTGGGCGGGGATCTCGAGAGGGTGGCGATGCTGTCCGCCGAGGCCGACGGCGTCACCGAGGCCACCGGCACCCATGTCGCGCCGTATGCCGCTCTCGTGCTCGCGGGCCTTCGGGGCCGCGACCCCGAGGCATCCAGGCTGATCGATGCCACGATCAACGAGGCAACGGCCGGCGGGCAGGGGACCGCGGTCCAGTACGCGCACTGGGCGAACTCGATCCTGCTCAACGGGCTCGGCCGGTATGCGGAGGCTCTGGCAGCAGCCCAGGAGGCAAGCGACGATACGCCGGAACTGTTCGTCTCCGTCTGGGCGGCCAGCGAGCTGGTCGAATCCGCAACGAGGAGCGACGAGCCGGATCTTGCGCGCGCGGCCCTCGAGCGCGTCGAGTCGGCCGCTGCCGTCGCCGACAACGACTGGGCCCTCGGAATCCGGGCTCGCTCGCAGGCGCTGCTGAGCGACGGCGAGGTCGCCGAGCGTGGGTATCGTGAGGCGATCGAGCGGCTGGGTCGCACCCGGCTGCGGCCCGACCTCGCTCGCGCGCACCTGCTTTACGGCGAATGGCTGCGCCGCGAGAACCGCCGTGTCGACGCCCGCGCGGAGCTCCGTGCCGCCCACGATCGGCTCACGGCGGTCGGCATGGAAGGGTTCGCCGAGCGGGCCCGCCGTGAGCTGCAGGCGACGGGCGAGAAAGTGCGCAAGCGGACGGTCGAGACGCGCGACGACCTCACCGCGCAGGAGCGGCAGATCGCGGGGCTCGCCCGCGACGGGCTCTCGAACCCCGAGATCGGCGCGAGGCTCTTCCTCAGCCCGCGCACGGTGGAGTGGCACCTGCGCAAGGTGTTCTCCAAGCTCGGGATCCACTCCCGTCGGGAGCTCGCCGACACACTGCCCAGCTCGGACTCCGAGCGTGCCCTGGCCTGAGCTCAGGCGCCGGGGAGCGTTGGGACGACGCGCCGCCCCCGGGACCGCTCGAGGTCGCTGTCGAGGTCGACGTAGGACTTCGTGCGCGCGAGCGCGTCGTGGTCGAAGAGCGCGAGCCGTGAGGCGATCGCCTCGACCTCGGCGTCGAGCTGGGCGTCCGCGATCACACGGTTGACGTACCCGTACTGCTCCGCGCGGGGCCCGTCGAAATCGTCGGCGACGAGGAGGATCTCGAGCGCCCGGCCACGACCGACCAGGCGGGAGAGCCTCGCCATCGGACCGCCGCCGGGGGGGACGCCGATACCGACCTCGAACTGGCCGAGCACGGTGTTCTCGCGCGAAGCAAACCGCAGGTCGCACGCCAGCACGAACTCGCTTCCGGCGCCGCGGGCGCGTCCCCTGATCGAGGCGATGCTCACCACCGGCGCACGCGCCAGCCGGACGAGAACATCGAGCCACGACGGCATCCCCGTCGGACCGACTCCCAGTGCCGCGGTCTTGCTCGGGTCGTTCTCCACGTCGTAATGGGCCAGGTAGAAATCGGGGTTGGCGCTGTCGAAGACGACGACGTTGAGGTCAGGGTCCTGCTCGATCAGGCCGACCAGCTCGGACAGCTCCGCAACCGTCGTCGCGGTGATCGTGTTGATCGGAGGGTGGTGGAACGTCACCCTGCAGTAGCTGGGACTTCGGCGGCCGACCCGGAAATGCGTCCACGACTGGGACCACGCTTCCGAGCCCCGGCCGTTGTTGGAAGGACTCACGTCGATCGTGCTCATCGGAGGCAGATTCTCGGCTCGGCGCGCCGGTCGCGCCCGTGAGGTCACTGGTGCGGACACGTGAGTGGTGTACCAGGGCAACGGCCAGGGACCTCACGGGCGCGATGGGTCGTCCGGAGCGAGACGCTCACACCCAAGCCAATCGACCGACGGAGGTCAACATGAGCAGCACCGGCGTAAGCCAGGCAGATTCGACAGAGACTCCGGAGCTTGGGACGATCGCGATGAAGATCGAGGTCGTCGCGTTGCCCGTTTCCGACATCGACCGGGCAAAGGCCTTCTACCAGAGCCTCGGATGGCGCCTTGACGCCGACTTCGTCTTGGCCGGCGGGCGGGCGGTCCAGTTCACGCCGCCGCACTCGGAGTGCTCGATCGCGTTCGGCGCGTTCACCACAGCGAAACCTGGCTCCGTCGAGCGCTTGGAGACGGTCGTCTCCGACATCGAGGCGGCGCGGGAGGACCTGATCGGCCGCGGCGTCGAGGTCAGCGACTTCTTCCATCGCAGCGAGTCTGGAATCGAGCCCGGCCTGGACCCCGACCGTCGCTCGTACAACAGCTTTGCCACGTTCAGCGACCCGGATGGCAACAGCTTTTTGCTGCAGGAGATCACGGAGCGGCTTCCGGGCAGGACGTGGGAGGACTGACGATGGACGTCGCAGCTCTCGCGGAGCGCCTACAGGAAACGGCATTCCGTCACGGCGCATTCGAGGCCGTCGCCCCACCGCATGACTGGTGGGACTGGTACGCCGCGTACATGGACGCCCGGGAGGGCGGGAGCTCTCCGGACGAGGCATCGGCCGCCGCGGGCCGCTACATGGCGGAGGTCAAGAACGTCGTCGTGAGCTCGTAAGGAGTCCAAGTGGAAGCCACAGCCTCGAAGTCAGCCCCGGCGGACGACATCCGCGAGTTCACCATCGATGTCCCCGAAGAACAGCTCGAGGACCTGCGCAGCCGGGTCAAGGCGACGAGATGGCCTGACCGGGAGGTGGATGCGTCCCAGGGCGTGCAGCTGGAGACGATCCAGGCCCTTGCGAGCTATTGGGCGACGGACTACGACTGGCGCGGGTTCGAGGAGCGCTTCGCGGCCCTACCGCACTTCATCACCGAGATCGACGGGGTCGACATCCACTTCATTCACGTTCGCTCAGCGCATGAGGACGCGCTGCCGCTCATCGTCACCCACGGGTACCCGGGCTCGACGGTCGAGCAGCTGAAAATCATCGATCCGCTCACCAATCCCACGGAGCACGGCGCGAGCGCCGCGGACGCCTTCCACCTCGTGATCCCGTCCTTGCCGGGCCACGGGTTCTCGGGGAAGCCGACCGAGACCGGCTGGGACCCCATTCGCATCGCACGGGCGTGGGTCGTTCTGATGAAGCGCCTTGGCTACACGGCGTTCGTCGCGCAGGGCGGCGACTGGGGGAATGCCGTCACGGAGCAGATGGCTCTGCTGACGCCCGACGGATTGTTGGGGATTCACACCAACATGCCGGCGACCGTTCCGCCCGACGTGTCGAAGGCGCTCGCCGCCGGCGGTCCGAAACCAGACGGTCTCGCAGCCGATGAGGACCGGGCATACGAGATCCTCGAGCACTTCTTCGCGACCGGAGTGGGCTACGCCACAGAGATGGGCAACCGCCCGCAGACGCTCTACGGCATCGCGGACTCGCCGGTCGGCCTGGCGGCCTGGATGCTCGACCACGACGAGCTCAGCTACCAGCTCATCGCGCGCGCGTTTGCCGGAGAACCCGGCGGCCTGTCGCGAGACGACGTCCTCGACAACGTCACGCACTACTGGCTGACGAACACGGCGATCTCCTCGGCCCGCCTCTACTGGGAGAGCAAGCTGGCCTTCTTCGATGTCAAGGGGGTCGAGATCCCGGTCGGCGTGACCGTCTTCCCGGACGAGCTCTATCCGGCTCCTCGGAGCTGGGCGGAGAAGGCTTATCCCAAGCTCATCCACTTCAACGAGGTCGACGAGGGCGGCCACTTCGCCGCCTGGGAGCAGCCGCAGATCTTCTCGGAAGAGATCCGGGCGACCTTCAGGTCGCTGCGCTAACCGCGACAACCAAGCGGGCCAGGGTGCGGCGCCCAGTGCTGATTTTGGACCAGGGGTTGACCAGGGAATACCGGGGCGCGAAGGTACAGCTATCGCGCCATAGTCCACGTCGGTCAGGTTCCACGACGACGGGTTCACCATGAGAAGCAAAATCGTCTCCAGTGCCACCCCGACGCGGCTCGCAATCGCGTTCGCCGCGGTGAGCTTCCTCGCGCTGTTCATGGTCGCGGAGTCGGCGCAGGCCAAGCGCATCGTCGGTACGAAGGGGCCCGACCGGCTCGTGGGCACCGCGAAAGCCGACAATGTCAAGGCCGGTCGCGGCGACGACCGGCTCAAGGGCCTCGGCGGCAAGGACCGACTCCGGGGCGGGCCTGGAGCCGACCGCCTGAACGCCCGAGACGGCGGTCCCGACCGTGTGGTCAAGGGCGGCCCGGGCAACGACATCTGCAAGGTCGACGCGGCCGACCTGGCGAAGCTGAAGGGCTGCGAGACCGCGAAGGTCGCCGGCGGCGGGGGTCCCGGCCAGAACTGCGTC
The DNA here is from genome assembly GCA_963753385.1 of uncultured bacterium. Classification (GTDB taxonomy): domain Bacteria; phylum Actinomycetota; class Thermoleophilia; order Solirubrobacterales; family 70-9; genus JALZKA01. The sequence goes on along the minus strand of CAVWCC010000007.1, from coordinate 212,115 downwards.
ACCCCGCCGAAAGAGCCCCGGCTCCCGGCGCGCGCCGCGCACGGCGATCTGCCGCCACCCCAGTTCAGCGAGGCCTTCTACGCGATCACGATCACCCTCAACGTTTCGGCGGACGGGTTGACCGGCGACGAGCTCCCGATTGCGATCGAGGAGGTGTGCGACGTCCCCGAACAGTTGGCGGCCGAGGCCGCCCAGCTCGTGGGCGGCGATGGCATCGGGATCATCACCGGGGCCACGCGGGTGTTCGAGAACGGGGTGGAACTCCAAGGCGCAGCGGCGACGACGGCGTTGGCCGGGGCGGACGCGCTGACGCTGAGAGCTCAGCTCAAGCGACCTGCTCAGTGGCGGCAGAACGAGAAGGGCGACCCGGTGCCCACGTTCGAGGTCAGCCGGGCCGACATCACCGATTGAGATGAAGCGCGGGCTCGGAGCGCTCCCGTTCATCGTGGTTCTGCTTGCGTTGTGGCCGGCGCCGGCACGCGGCGACCCCGTCGCGGTGGACACCGAGGCCGAGCTCCGGGCTGCGTGGATTGACCCCAGGCAAACCGAGATCGAGCTCACTGCCGACATCTTCCTGCGGTCCTGCGATTCGGGGGAGCCAATCCGTGAGTCGGCCTGGCCGATGAGGGTCGACGGGAACGGCCACACATTGCGGCAGACCTGCTTCGAGAAACGGCTTCTGCGTCAGGACGGGACCGGGTTCCTGGTCCTCGAGGACATTGCACTGACCCGTGGGGGCAACGACGGCCCCGGCGCTGCGGTTACGACACGAGGCGAGATCGTGATTCGCGACGCGCTGATCACCCAGAACCTGGCTGAAGAGCCCGGTGGGGCGATCTTCTCGATGCGGCGGGCCACGGTCGAGGACTCGATCATCACCGGCAACCTGGCCAACGACGACGGCGGTGGCGTGTACGCCCGCCGGGGCGGGGTCGAGGTCTACAACTCGGTCGTAAGCGCCAACCTCGTCGACGGCTCCGGCGGCGCGATCGGCTCCACCGGCGACATCCTCGTCGTCAATTCCCACGTCGACGGCAACACGACCGACGGTGACGGGGGCGCGCTGTACACGGACGAGGACGGGGACGTCACCGTGATCAACTCGACCGTCGACGGCAACACCGCGGACGGCCCCGGTGGGGCGATCTTCACCTTGGAGGGCGACGTCACCGTCATCAACTCGACCGTGAACGGCAACCGCGCCGACGATCGCGGAGGGGCGATCTCCGGCGAGGCCGACGTGACGGTGATCGGGTCGACGATCGCCCGCAACGCCGCGTTCGCGCACGTGGGCGGCGGCATCTGGGCTCGGAGCGACCTGTTCGTGACCAACTCGACGATCAGCCACAATTACGCCGAGGGTGAGGGGGGCGGGGTCCTCGCGGCCGGACTCGTGGGCCTGGTCAACTCGACCGTGGCCGACAACGTCGCACCAGTCGCGGCCAACGTGGGTGCGGGATCCCACCTGCGGGCCTTCGGCTCGATCGTCGGCCCACCCGACCCGGAGCCGGTCGGCGGCCAGATCCAGCCGATCGGGCCCAACTGCCGGGTCTCACGCCCGGAGTCGTTCGGCTACAACTTCGTTAGCGACGCCTCCTGTGGCCTCGATGGCCCGAGCGACTTGATCGGCGGGGATCCGATGCTCGCCCCGCATCTGGCCGACAACGGCGGCCACGGGGAGACCCGCATGCCACAGCCGGGCAGTCCCGTCGTGGACCGGATCCCCGCCGACCGCTGCGGGTTCGTGCCTTTCGGCTACTCGCTCGAGGGGGAGCAGCATCTCGCCGCGTTCGACATCGATCCGCTTGCGGCCATCGTGGTGGATCAGCGCGGCGCCCCCCGCCCGGGCGGGCCGAGCTGCGACATCGGAGCCGTCGAGCAGGGCCCCGCTCCAGAGAGTCCGCTTGGCCCTGCGGCGCTCGACGTTCCGGAGATGGCGCCCGCGCCCGACGCGAGCGCCCGGCGGCAGGCCGATCCCGCCGATCCCGCCCCCAGCGCGCCGGCCGCCGGCCGAAGGCCGCCGCCGACACTCGGGGACCTCGGCGCGCGAGCGGATGCCATCAGCCGCGCCCTGAAGCCCATGGAGCGCTCTGGGACACGCTTCCGCAGGTGGCTCGATTGCATCTCCGGGCTCCGGGTCAGCGAGGCCGGTGACCCCGACCACCGGTTCGGGTTCCGATACGACGAGCTCGACGGAACCGGACTGGACCGCCGCCCGGCCCTCGTCCGCGATCCGCACCGCCGACCCGATTTCCTGTTCCTGCGGTTCGCGCGGAGGCCCGGGTGCGAAAGTGCGACCACCGTTCCGGGCGGCACCGCGGATCCGGCCCGAGCGGTGGTCCGGGCCAGGGTTCCCGGAGCCGGCTCGCCGACGCTCGACGATCTGGAGCGACGGCTGGAGCGGCTCGAGGCCCGTGCCGACAAGGTCGAGCAGTGGTCCGAACGCTTCGATGAATGGGAGTCCTGTCTCTCCTGGGTCCCGGTGACCGAGTACGGCGACCCCGAGGAGATGTACGGGTTCGCCTTCGGCGAAGAGAAGGGCGATCTCGGCTATCGCCCCGCTCTGGCGGTGGACATCAGCGAATGGGACGACCCCGACTACGAGTTCCTCGCCTTCATCGGCCGCGACCGGCCGTTCGTGCGCAGGGAGTGCGGACATGAGCCGGGCGAGGGGGTCGATCGCCTGCCACACTCGGCGCCGGTGCGGGCACGAGCCGCCCCTCACGACCGGTTCGAAGACGTCGTCCAGGACCTGGCTTCGCTCGCCGAAGAGGTCGAGGACCTCTTCGAGCCCGCCGAGGAGTTCGAGCTCTTCGACCAGTGCATGTTCACGATCGGGGTGAGCGAGTACGGGACGGACGGCGGCGACCTCGGCTACGTCTTCGGCGGGCAGCGCCGCTCGGCACTTGCGATGGACATGCGCGGCTTCGACCCACCGCAGTTCGATCTCCTCGGGTTCCCCGGCGAGGAGCCCCCGCAGATCGAATGCAACGAGGACGCGGGCGGACAGAACACCGACGAGTGATGGCTTCCGAGACGCTCACCGTTGGCCGTTGATCGAAAGGAGCACGACGCTGAGCGACTACGACGTCATCATCATTGGAGCGGGCCCCGCCGGCGAGCACTGCGCCGACCACCTCGCGGGCGGAGGGCTGAAGGTGGCGATCGTTGAGAGCGGCCTGATCGGCGGCGAGTGCGACTACTGGGCGTGCATTCCCTCCAAGACGCTGCTTCGCCCCGGCGAGGCGCTCCAGGCCGCGCGCGAGGCGCCCGGAGCCGCGCAGGCGGTGGGCGGCGAGCTCGACGCTGCCGCCGCATTCGAGTGGCGAGACTTCATGACCTCGAATTGGGAGGACGCCGCGAAGGAGGATTGGCTGCGCTCGAAGGGCATCGACGTCCTGCGGGGCTCGGGCTCGATCGCGGGTGCGGGCCGCGTAATCGTTGACGACCGCGAGCACTCCTGCGAGCACGTCATCATCGCCACCGGGTCGGAAGCAATCTTGCCCCCGGTACCGGGGCTTGCCGAGCTGGATGGCATCTGGACCAACCGCGAGGTGACCGAGCTGCGGGAAGTGCCCGAGCGGATGCTGGTGCTCGGAGGCGGGCCGGTTGGGGTGGAGATGGCGCAGGCGGTGTTCCGCCTCGGCGCCTCGGTGGCGCTGGTGGAGGGGATGGAGCACCTGCTGCCCCGCGAGCCGAAGCCGCTCGGCGACGCCCTCGGTGAGGCGCTCGCGGCCGAGGGCATCGAGCTGCACTTCGGCCAGCACGCCTCATCCGCGCGACGGGACGACGACGGCTACGCGCTCGAGTTCCCCGACGGCACGGAGCTGCGAGGCGACCGTCTGCTGGTTGCCACGGGTCGCCGCCCGCGGACGGACGGCCTCGGGCTCGAGAACGTCGATGTCTCGATCGAGAAGAGCGGGATCCCCGTCGACGAGCGCATGAACGTGACCGACGGCGTCTGGGCCATCGGCGACGTGACCGGCGTCTGGCCGCTCACATATGTCGGCAAGTACCAGGGCCGCGTCGCCGCCGCGAACATCCGTGGCCGCCGACGGGAGGCGAACTACGAGGCGGTTCCGCGCGTGGTGTTCACCGATCCCCAGGCTGCGTCCGTCGGCTCGGCCGACGGCGTGATCACCGGGACCGCACCGATCTCGTCGGTGCCGCGCACCTCCACGTACACGCGCGCATACGCCGAGAAGAACGGCTTCCTCACGCTCGTGTCGGATGGCGAGCGGCTGATCGGCGCCTACGCGCTCGGGCCTGAGGCAGGCGAATGGCTTCAGCAGGCCACGGTCGCCATCCGAGCGGAGGTGCCGCTGGCGGTGATGAACGACGTCATCCAGCCGTTCCCCACGTTCTCGGAGATCTTCCTGCTCGCGCTCACCGAGCTCGAGCGATGAGTTCTTCGGGTGCCGCTGGTCCACCCGGGTAGAGATCCCATGCGGGACGTTCCCGCCCGAGCGAAAGGACGCAGCATGCCCGAGCGAATCACCCCGAACCTTTGGTTCGACACCGAGGCCGAGGACGCCGCGAAGTTCTACTGCGAGGTCTTCGACAACTCGCGCATCGTCAACGTGACCCACTACACCGAGGCCGGGCCGCGCGAGGCCGGCATGGTGATGACCGTGGACTTCGAGCTGGAGGGCCAGCGGTTCACCGGCATCAACGGCGGACCGGAGTTCAAGTTCGACGAGGCCGTCTCGTTCCTCATCAACTGCAAGGACCAGGACGAGGTCGACTACTACTGGGAGAAGCTCACCGACGGAGGCGCCGAGTCGATGTGCGGCTGGCTCAAGGACCGCTTCGGCCTCTCCTGGCAGGTCGTGCCCGAGGGCATGGAGGAGCTGTTCGCCGACCCCGACCCGGAGCGCGCGAAGCGGGCGATGGCGGCGATGCTCCAAATGAAGAAGCTCGACCTCGCGGCCCTGAAGGCGGCGGCGGACGGCGTCCCGGCGGCCTGAGCCAAGCTCAATCCCGCGCCGAACGTCCCGGGACCCACGGTATAGCGACTACCGCGGGACGTTCGGCGTTGGGCTCGAAACGTCAGGCGAAGCCGCAACCGGCGCCGTTGGCGCTGGACCCACCGCGGCTAACGCTCGGCTTTGTGCGATCACCTCCCTCCGGGGCGGCAACTGCACAAAGCCGAGCCGCGCGGGGTGCCGCGCGGCTCGGGTCAGGCAACTACTCGGCCTTATCCAGGTCCAGTGAGCAGGAGTTGAGGCAGTAGCGAAGCCCGGTCGGGTTTGGGCCGTCGTCGAAGACGTGGCCCAGGTGGCTTCCGCAACGGGCGCAGATGACCTCGGTCCTGCGCATGAACAGGCTGTTGTCCGGCCTGGTCTCGACCGCGTCCGAGGTCACCGGGTCGAAGAAACTCGGCCACCCGGTGCCCGAATCGAACTTCGTGTCGGACGCGAACAGCTCGTTGCCGCAGGCGCGGCAGCGGTAGACCCCGTCCGCCTTCTCGTCCCAGTAGGCGCCGGTGAACGCGCGCTCGGTCCCCTTCTCGCGAAGCACGTGGTACTCCTCGGGCGAGAGCTCCTCACGCCAATCCGCATCGGACTTCCTCAGCTTCTCCAATTCGGCTTCTCCTTTCATCCATCAGGTTAGTCGCGCTTCACGCCCAGGCATTACGCCGCGTCCTACGATCGAACGGTGCCTCGCCCGGTTTCACCCGAGCGGCTCGACAGGGAGCCGCCGCCCTGGGGCCTGCGGATCCTGCACCCCTTGAGGAACCGCGACTTCGCCCTGCTCTTCGGCGGCATCGGCACATCGCTCCTCGGCGACGGCGTCTACACGGTCGCGATCGCCTGGCAGGTCTACGACCTCTCGAACGCACCGACGGCGCTGTCGGTGGTGGGGGTCGCCTGGACCCTGCCGATGGTCCTGTTCCTCCTGGTCGGCGGGGTCCTGGGAGACCGTATCGACCGCCGGCGCCTCCTGATCGCCTCCGACCTGATCCGCGCGACAGCCGTCGGCGGCATGGCGATCCTCGCCCTGAGCGGGGCGATCGAGCTCTGGCACGTAGTCGCGCTCGTCGTCCTCTACGGCACCGGGCAGGCGCTGTTCGCCCCCTCGTTCCAGGCGATCGTGCCCGAGGTGGTGCCGCAGCGGCAGCTCGTCCAGGCGAACTCGCTCCAGCAGCTCTTCGAGCCGCTCGCGTTCCGGCTTGCCGGCCCGGCGCTTGGCGGCATCATCATCGGCGCGCTCGGCACCGGGCAGGCGTTCCTGATCGACACGCTCACCTACGGGGTCTCGATCGCCTGCGTGGCGGCGATGCGGCCGCTGCCGCGCTCGGTCCCCGAGAAGCACCCATCGATGCGCTCGCAGGTCCGCGAGGGCTTCGCCTTCGTCCGCTCGCAGACCTGGCTGTGGGCCACGCTCACCGCGGCGGCGGTGACGCTGCTGCTCTGGATCGGCCCGCTCGAGGTGCTGCTCCCCTACGTCGTCAAGAACGAGTACGGGGTCGGCGCCGCGTCGCTCGGCCTGATCTTCGCGGCGGCCGGCGCGGGCGCGATCGGCACCGCCCTGGTGATCGGGCAGCGAGGGCTGGGCCGGCGCCGCGTGCTCTGGATGTACATCGGTTGGGCCGGGTCGACCCTCGGCCTCGCCGGCTACGGGATCGTCAACGAGGTCTGGCAGGCGATGGTGATCGCGTTTGCGGTCGGCATCGGCGAGGGGATCGGGAACATCACCTGGGTGACGCTGATGCACAACTACGTTCCCGACCGCCTGCTGGGCCGCGTCTCGAGCCTCGACTGGATGGTCTCGATCGGGCTGGTCCCGGTCTCGTTCGCGCTGGCCGGGCCGGTTGCCGAGTGGATCGGGGTCGAGGCGACGATGATCGGCGCGAGCTGCCTGGCCGCGGTCGCGTTCCTCGCCTTCCTCGCGGTTCCGGGGGTGCGCGATCCCGAGGGCTGGCCGCTCGAGCCGGAGCCCGAACCGGCCCGTGCGTAGGCTCCGCGGCCATGCCTGAAGCCGACGTGCCACCGCCTGGCCACTTCTTCGAGCTCGAAGGCGATCTCGCGATCCCCAGCGAGCTGACGCGCGGGCCGTGGGACGAGCGGTCGCAGCACGCCGGTCCGCCGGCCGCACTGCTGGGCCGCGCGCTCGAGCGCGTGCCGGTCGAAGGAGGGGCGCCGATGCGGATCGGCCGCGTCACGTACGAGGTGCTGCGCCCGGTCCCGATCGCGCCGCTGCGAGTCGAAGCCGGGGTCGAGCGCGAGGGCCGCAGGGTCCAGATGCTCGGCGCGAGCCTGTTCGCCGACGCCGAGGAGGTGATGCGCGCCCGCGCGTGGCGGCTTCGGGAGGAGGCGGTGGAGCTTCCGGCCGGCCTCGCGGGCGACGCGCCCACGCACCGGCCCGCCGACGGCGAGGACGCGCCGTTCTTTCCGACCGAGCGCGACGGCTACCACACCGCGGTCGACTACCGGTTCGTCGAGGGCGGCTTCCTCGAGCCCGGGCCGGCGGTCGTCTGGATGCGCTCCCGGGTGCCGGTGGTCGCGGGCGAGCCGCTCACGCCGCTCCAGCGCGTGTTGGTGGTCGCCGATTCCGGCAACGGCGTCAGCGCGACCCTCGACTGGCGCCGCTTCCTGTTCATCAATGTCGACCTCTCGGTGCACCTGCACCGCCACCCGGCGGGGGAGTGGGTCTGCCTCGACGCGGTCACGACACCCGAGGCCGACGGGATCGGCATCGCCGACACGGCGCTCTTCGACGAGGGCGGTCCCATCGGCCGGGCGGTCCAGACCCTGCTGGTGGCCGAGCGCTGAGTCCGTAGTTCACCGAAGGTCCGATCCGTGCGCAGCGCCGATGCCGGTACCTGGAACGGGGCATAAGCTCCGGCACGGATGAACGTCCCAGCGACTACGCCTGCCTCCAGCGGCAGCAAAGGATCCTCGTCAGAGGTCATCCGCATCGTGCTCGCCGACGACCACGCCGTCGTGCGAAGCGCGCTGCGCATGCTGCTCGACGCCGAGCCCGGGATGGAGGTCGTCGCCGAGGCGGGCGACGTCGACGGCGCGATCCGCTACGTACGTGGCCATCGGCCGGAGGTGCTGATCCTCGACCTGAACATGCCCGGGCGCGCGAGCCTGGAGGCGCTCCCCGACATCACCGGCGCCTCGCCGGGCACCAAGATCGTCGTGCTCACGATGCAGTCGGAGCCGGCGTTCGCTCGCGAGGCGATGCAGGCCGGCGTGCTCGGCTACATCCTCAAGGAGGCGGCCGACTCCGAGCTGGTGAAGGCGGTTCGGCTGGCCGCCGAGGGTCAGACCTATCTTCAGCCCGACCTCGGCGCCCGGATCGCGGCCGAGCCGCCCGACGAGCTCAGCGAGCGCGAGGCGGAGATCCTGCGGTTGATCGCGCTCGGCCACACGAACGCCGAGATCGCGGAGAAGCTGGTGATCAGCGTCCGCACGGTCGAGTCGCACCGCGCGCACATCCAGCAGAAGCTCCGCGTTTCGAAGCGCTCGGAGCTGGTTCGCTACGCGCTCGAGCGCGGCATGCTCGAGGTCGAGTAGAGCGGGATCCGCCCGCGCACCTCGGTGCCGGCGCCGGGGCTCGAGACGATCGCGAGGCTGCCGCCCTCGAGCGCGATCCGCTCGCGGATCCCGACCAGGCCAAAGCCCTGAATGCGGGCGTTCATGTCGAAGCCCCCACCGTCGTCGCGGACGACGATCAAGAGCGAATCGGCGTTCTGGGCCACCTCGATCCAGACCGATTCCGCGTTCGCGTGCTTCGCGACGTTGGTGAGCGCCTCCTGGACGACCCGATAGATCGCCGACTCGAGCTCACGGTCGAGTCGCTCCGGGGAGACGCCGTCCTCGTGGGCGAGCGCGAGATCGAGGTGGAGGTCGAGCCCGGTCGCCGCCGCGTGGCTCTCGACGAGGCTCTCGATCGCCGCACCGAGACCGAGCTCGTCGAGCGCCGCGGGGCGGAGCTCGGTGATCAGTGACCTCAGGTTCGCGATCTCGTCCTCGATCTGGGCGATCGCCTCACGCACGGCCCACTCGACGCGCTCGGGGCGTCCCTGCCGAAGCGAGGCGGCAAGGCGTACGCGGAGCGCACCCAGCCCCTGAAGCGTTTCGTCGTGGAGCTCGCGCGCCCACCGCGCCCGCTCGCGCTCGGCCACCTCGATGTTCTCGCGCAGGCGCGTCTCGGCGATCGCCTGCATCGGCGCCACCGCCATCGCTGCGCTCGACGCGAATCCGTTGAGCATGTCCTCGTCCTCCTCGGTGAACTCGGGGCCACCGTCCGTCCGGTCGAACGCCGCGATCACGCCGATCGCGCGGTCGCGGACGATCAGCGGCACGAGCAGCGCCGACCGGGCGGAGATGCCGGCCTTCGAGAGCGCCGCGGCAAGACGCCCGGTCACCTTGTTCACTCGCTCCGCGCGGTGCTCGTCCATCACCCGGCGCCACGCGGCGCCGTCGGCGGGCTCGATCATGTCATGAGCCCGTCGGGGATCTCGCCCGTCCGGGCAGCCGCCACCAGGTTCCCGCGTTCCTCGAGCAGGAGCACCACGGCCCGCGCCTCGACCAGGGCCCGGGCCTGGGCGGCCGTCGCCTTCGCGATCGGGTCGAGGGTCTCGGCGCCGAGCGTGTGAACGAGGGCCGCGGTCGCGTCGACCAGCCGGTCCATTCGCTTTCGGGGACGCCGGTCGGCGTCGGCAAGCGCCCGCGACTCCTCCATGTCCGGGATTATCCTCGCCATGCGGCTCGTCACCTACCTCTCACCCGACGGCGCGCAGCGAGTCGGCCGGATCGACAACGACTCGATCCACGCGCTCGAGGCGCCGAGCATGCCCGCCTGGCTCGCCGGCGAGGGACGGGCGGAGAGCGGGGAGGGGCACGCGTCCGGTTCGGTCACGCTGCTCGCCCCGGTCCCGGAGCCCCCCAGCGTCCGAGACTTCTACGCGTTCGAGGGCCACGTCGCCGCGGGCTGGCGCCGGCGCGGCGGCGAGATCCCTGACGCGTGGTACGAGGCTCCGGTCTTCTACTTCTCGAACCCGGCGTCGGTGCACGGGCCGGGCCAGCCGGTCCGGCGGCCGGAAGCGACGCGAATGCTCGACTTCGAGCTCGAGATCGCGGCAGTGATCGGTGCCGACGGGGAGATCGCGGGCTTCACGCTCCTGAACGACTGGAGCGCCCGCGACGTCCAGCGCAGCGAGATGACCGTCGGCCTCGGCCCCGCGAAGGGCAAGGACTTCGCGCTCTCGTTGGGCCCTTGGCTCGTGACCCCGGACGAGCTGCCCTACGAGGACGGCCGCCTGCAGGTCGAGGCCACGGTCACGGTGAACGGCGCTGAGCTCAGCCGCACGAGCGCCGCGGAGCAGCACTGGTCGTGGCCGGAGCTCGTCGCCCACGCCGCCCGCGACACCCGCCTGCGACCGGGCGACGTGATCGGCTCGGGCACCCTGAACCGGGGCTGCCTGCTCGAGCTCGGCCCGCTCGAGGGCGGGCGCTGGCTCGAGCCCGGCGACGTCGTCGCGATCGGCGCCGAGGGCCTCGGCACTCTCGAGGCCGAGATCGCCTAGGAGCCCCTACTCGACCGGCCGCTCGAACAGCGTCGAGAGGACCACCTGGGTCTGGGTCCGCAGGATCCCCGGGGCATCGCGGATCCGCTCGAGCGCCTCCTCGAGGTGCTCGGTGTCGCGCGCGTAGAGGTGGAGGATCGCGCTCGCCTCGCCGGCGACGGTGTGCGCCGAGGCGACCTCCGGATGGCGGCCGGCCGCGGCCAGGATCTCGGACGCCGGCATCCGCCCCTCGCAGAAGAGCGAGACGACCGCGTGCGTCGACCAGCCGAGCGCGACGTGGTCGAGCACCGCCGAGTACCCGCGAATCACGCCCGCCTCGTGGAGGCGGTCGACCCGGCGCTTCACCGCCGGCGCGCTCAGCGCGACGCGCTCGCCGATGTCCTGGAACGAGCGCCGGGCGTTCTCGCGCAGGAGCGCAACGATCTGTTGGTCGATCTCGTCCGTCTCAGGCTCCTAATGCCCGCAGACGCAACGAATCGCGGTTGTAGGAAGCATCGAACCAGGGAATCATAAACCCAGCCCCCGGACTTCAAGGAGGAACGATGCCCCAGGCCGTCAAGCCCGCGCCCGCGCCCGCCGAAACAGACCGATGAGATGCCGCTCAACGGCATCGACCACGTCGAGCTCTACGTGGGCAACGCCGCCCAGTCGGCCCACTTCTACGAGCACGGCTTCGGCTTCCGCCGGACGGCCTACGCCGGCCTCGAGACCGGCCAGCGCGAGCGCACCTCGCACGTGCTCGAGCAGGGCCGGATCCGCCTCGTCCTGACCGGAACGCTCGCCTCCGACTCCGAGGTCGCCCGCCACCATGCCCGCCACGGCGACGGCGTCCGCACGATCGCGCTCTCGGTCCCCGACGTCGACCACGCCTACAACGAGGCCGTGCGCCGCGGCGCCAAGAGCGTCGAGGTCCCGAACGTCGTCAGCGACGAGCACGGCCAGGTGCGGCGGGCGAGCATCGCCACCTACGGCGACACCCTCCACACGTTCATCGACCGGTCGCAGTACGAGGGGCCGTTCCTCCCCGGGTTCGAGGCGCGCGGCAGCCGCTCCGGCCGGCGACGAGATGCTGCTCGCGCATCGACCACATCGTCGGCAACGTCGAGCTCGGCCACATGGAGGAGTGGGTCACGTTCTACGAGGACGTCTTCGGGATGATCGAGATGGTCCACTTCTCCGACGAGGCGATCTCGACCGAGTACTCGGCGCTGATGTCGAAGGTCGTCGCCTCCGGCAACGGGCGGATCAAGTTCCCGATCAACGAGCCCGCCGAGGGCAAGCGCAAGTCGCAGATCGACGAGTACCTCGAGTTCTACGAGGGGCGCGGGCGCCCAGCACATCGCGGTCGCGACCCGCGACATCGTCGGCGACCGTCGCTGAGCTGCGCCGCCGCGGGGTCGGCTTCCTGCCGATCCCCGACGCCTACTACGACGAGGTCCCTGACCGCGTTCCCGAGGTCTCGGGCCAGCTCGACGACCTGCACGAGCAGGGCATCCTGGTCGACCACGACGACGAGGGCTACCTGCTCCAGATCTTCACCAAGCCGGTCGGCGACCGCCCGACGGTCTTCTTCGAGGTGATCGAGCGCCACGGCGCGACCGGCTTCGGCGCGGGCAACTTCAAGGCCCTGTTCGAGGCGATCGAGCGCGAGCAGGAGAGGAGGGGGAATCTCTGATGCGCTACGCCAAGCTCGGCGACGTTCCGGCCAAGCGCCACGTCCAGTTCCGCCGAGAACGGAACCCTGCTCGACCGAGGAGGTCCTCGGCTTCGAGGGCTTCTCCGGCAACGAGTCGATCCTCTACCACCTCTAGTCGCCCGTGCCGGGTGAAGGAGGTCGGCGGCTTCGAGCCCGATCGTGCGCGAGGAGTGGGTCCCCGACACCCACGTCCACCGCCTGACCGACACGAACCCGGTCGAGCCCGGCGGCGACTGGCTCGACCGGCCGCCGGCTGCTGCAGTTCAACGGCGACATCGAGGTCTCGATCTGCAAGCCGACGGAGGACCGCGATGGCTTCTACCGCAACGGCGAGGGCGACGAGGTCCTCTTCGTCCACCACGGCACCGGCACCGTCGAGACGATCTTCGGCGACGTCCCCTACCGGCCGCACGACTACGTCGTGATCCCGCGCGGCACGACCTACCGCGTCGCGCCCGACGACCCGGCAGCAGGTCTGGCTCTGCTTCCACACGCCGGGCGAGATCGAGACGCCGAACCGCTACCGCAACCGCTACGGGCAGCTGCTCGAGCACGCGCCGTACTCGCAGCGCGACTTCCACCCGCCGGCCGAGCTGCGCACCCACCCCGAACGCGGCGAGCTTCGAGCTCACCGTCCGCGTCCGCGACGGCTACCAGGACTACGTGCTCGACTACCACCCGTTCGACGTCGTCGGCTGGGACGGCTACGTCTACCCGTACACGTTCAACACCGACGACTTCGAGCCGATCACCGGCCGCATCCACATGCCGCCGCCGGTGCACCAGACGTTCCAGGGCCAGAACTTCGTGATCTGCTCGTTCTGCCCGCGCGAGCTCGACTACGACCCGCAGGCGATCGCGCTCCCGTACCACCACTCGAACGTCCAGTCCGAGGAGGCGATCTACTACGTCGACGGCCAGTTCGGCTCCCGCAAGGGCGTCGACGTCGGGATGATCACCCTGCACCCGGCGGGCCTCCCGCACGGCCCGCAGCCGGGCCTCGTCGAGGCCTCGCTCGGCGCGCGGCGCACCGAGGAGCTGGCGGTGATGTGGGACACGTTCCAGCCGCTGCGGCTCACCGCCGCTCGCCCGCGACCTCGACCAGCCCGAGTACGCGCTCTCCTGGTACGAGCCCGACGGCGCCGAGGTCGGCGTCGACGACGACCGGATAGGAGCCGAGATGTTCGAGGAGGCACAGCTCTACTCGCCGGTCACGAACAGCGACGAGGGCGACGGTCACCGTCCATCTCGCGCGACGACCACCCGGGCGTCAACGACCCCGCCTACCGCGAGCGCCGCAACGAGATCGCCGCCGCGGCGCTCGAGTGGGAGCCGGGCGAGCCGATCCCGCGGATCGACTACACCGAGGCCGAGCAGGAGGTCTGGCGCACGGTCTGCCGCGAGCTCGCACCCGAAGCACGAGAAGTACGCCTGCCGCGCGTTCCGCGAGGCGGTCGCCGCGCTCGACCTGCCCGCGCGACCGGATCCCGCAGCTCGACGAGGTCACCGCCGGACTGCGCCCGCTGACCGGTTCGAGTACGTGCCCGGCGGCGGGCATCGTGCCGCTCGACGAGTTCTACGGCTCGCTCGCCGACCGCCTGCTTCCACTCGACCCAGTACGTCCGCCACCACGACGGCGCCGCTCTACACGCCGGAGCCCGACCTGATCCACGAGGTGATCGGCCACGGCGCACCTGCTGGCCGACCCGCAGTTCGCCGAGGTCAACCGGCTCGCGGGCGAGGCCGCGCGCCGAGCGGAGACCGAGGCCGGCCTGCAGATACGTCGCCGACGTCTTCTGGTTCACGATCGAGTTCGGCGTGCTCCGCGAGGGCGGCGAGCTGCGCGCCTACGGCGCCGGGCATCCTCTCCTCGTACGGCGAGATCGAGGAGTTCCGCGGGATGGAGATCCGCCCCCTCGACTTCCACCAGATGGGGACGATCGAGTACGACATCACGCACTACCAGCCGGTGCTGTTCGGCGCCGACTCGTTCGGCCACATGATCGACTCGGTCGGCCTCTTCTTCGGGACCTTCGACGACGACACGCCTGCCCGGCTCGAGCGCGAGGCCGCACCCGTCAGCTAGCGTCCGCCCCAGCGTGGGCAACCTGGTCTATACGGCGATCGCGTCGCTCGACGGCTACATCGCCGACGAGGACGGCAACTTCGATTGGAGCACGCCCGACCAGGAGGTCCACGCCTTCATCAACGACCTCGAGCGCGCGCCCGGCACCCACCTCTACGGCCGCCGCATGTACGAGGTCATGTCGTACTGGGGCACGAATGACTTCTCGGGCCAGCCGGAGCACGCGCGGGACTACGCCGAGATCTGGCAGGCGGCGGACAAGATCGTCTACTCGACGACGCTCGACGACGCCGTGACCGATCGCACCCGGATCGAGCGCGAGTTCGATCCAAACGTCGTGCGCGAGCTCAAGGAGCGCACCCAGCGCGACCTCACGATCGGAGGCCCGACGCTCGCCGCCCACGCGCTCAGGGCCGGGCTCGTCGACGAATGCCTCGTGTTCCTCGCGCCGGTGGTCGTCGGCGGCGGCAAGCGATTCCTCCCCGACGACCTCCGCCTCGACCTCGAGCTCCGCGACGAGCGGCGCTTCGCGAACGGCACGGTCTTCCTCCGCTACGCGGTCTGACTCACTCGCCCTCGACGCAGAGCGCGGCGAGGTCCAGCTCGTAGACCGGGTGCAGGATCTGGCAACCCATCCGCGACGAGAGAACGTGCGAGACGGTGCCGTTGGCGAACGCGACCGCGGGCACCGCATCCTCGACCAGCATCCGGTCGATCCGGGCGTAGGCAGCGAGCCGCCGATCACCTCTCAGCGGCGCAGCGTGCGCGAAGGCTCGGTCGACGCGGGGGTCGTCGAGCAGGTGCCCCAGAAAGCCGCCTTCGTCGAAAATCTGAAGGAAGTTGTTCGGGTCGACGAAGTCGGCGAACCAGTTCGAGTACACGAGGTCGAACGGCTCTCCCGGGGTCTCCAGGCGCTCGAACAGCTCTCCCACCGGGAACCGGTGGACGGTGAGGTCGATACCGATCGCGGCGAGGTTCGAGCGGAGGATCGCCGCATGCCGTGTGCAGTCGGGGAAGTTGCACGTGTAGAGCACGGCGCGTCCCCTGAACCCGTCGGCGAGCGTGCGCGCACGCTCGAGCTCGGGACCACCCAGCGGATAGGCGGCCGCGTCCTGGTATCCGGGCATCCCCGGCGGCAGGAACTGGTCGGTCGGCCGCGCCGGATCTCCGAAGCCTGTGTGTTCGCTGAGCGCGCGCCGGTCGATTGCATAGCTGACGGCCTGGCGAAGCCGCGGGTCGTCGAACGGCGGCCTGGTGGCGTTGAACGCGAACATGTAGAGGCTGAGGCTCGGCTGCGTGAGGAAGACCACGCCGCCGTCGGCCGACTCGTTCCCCGGTCCGAGGCGCGCATCCAGCTCCGCGATCTCTTCGGTTGAGAACGGCAACGGCTCGTCCGCCGTGAACGCATCCAGCTCGACGTAGTCGGCTCGTCCCGCCTCGACCTCGGCGAGTGCGCGCTCCGGTGACCAGCCGATGTCGTAGCGGATCTCGGCGAGCTCGTGCGGGCGCGGTCCCTCGTAGTTCGGGTTTCGGCGAAGCACGAGGCTGCGCCCGGGCATCTGCGATGCCACGTAGTACGGGCCGGCTGACGGAAGGAGCTCGACACCGCCGGGCTCCACGGGCGTTCCCCGGGGAACCGGGCAGAAGAGCGTCGCCGAAAGCCGGGCGGTGAGGTCGCCCGCCGGCCGGGTGAGCTCCACGATGAGCCGATCTCCGCGGGCTTCGAGTCCGGCGACGTCGCCCGCGCGGCCGGCCGCGAAGGCACGAGCTCCGACGATGTCGGTCACCAGCGTGCCGCCGTACGAACGCATCCGGGGATCGATCGTACGCTCGATCGCCCGGACGAACGAGGCTGCCGTGACGGGCTCGCCCGACGGCGGGGAGAACCGGTAGCCGGGGCGGATCCGGAACTCGTGCCGCCGTCCGTCGGCTGAGACCTCCGGTGGGCCGGCCGCGATCTCGGGAATCAGTTGGGCCCCCTCGGGGGCCGGCCGGTCCGGATAGTTGTAGAGCCGCGCGCAGATGGCCCCCTGGCGCGTGAAGTCGGTGTCGATGGCGGGATCCGTCGGCCCGGGATCGGACTCGACGAGGACCCGTGCCACCTCCTCCGACGAGGCGTCGGGGGATGGCGCCGGCTCGCCGCTCTGGACGGTGACCCAGACCCTGTCACCGGCGAACGTGACGCTGCGCGGTACCTGCCCGATCGCGATCGTCGTCGCGACCTGATTCGTCTCGGGGTCGATTCGGCTCACGCTCCCATCCAGGCTGTTCGCCACCCACACCGAGCCCGCCCCCGTGGCCACACCGGTCGGATGCCGTCCAACGTCGATCACCGCCGTCACCGCGCCGTTCTCGGGATTGACTCGGGAGACCGTGTCGCCCTGGCTCGAGGCGACCCAGACGGCGTCCTCGCCGACCGCCAACGCAACCGGCGCCTGGCCGACCTGCGTCGTCCAGGTGACCGCGTTCGCCGATCGCGGATCGATGCGGGAGAGCGTCCCGTCGTCCTGGTCGACCACCCACGTCGCGCCGGCCCCGGTTGCCAGGGCGATTGGGTCGTTGCCGACCGGAACTTCGTCGACGATCTCGAGCGTCCTCGGGTGCACCCGGGCCAGGGACCCGTAGCCGCTGCCCACCCAGACCGCTCCCTCGCCGGCGGCCACCGGGTTCGCGATTGACGAATCGAGCGTGAGGTCCGCCGGAGGGCTCACGCGCACCGTGCGCTCGTCCGCCAGGAGGTCGGGGTCAAGGCGCACGAGGTGCGCGCGCGCAGCGTCGCCGATCCAAACCCCCCCGGCACCGACGGCGAGGCCCGCGACGCTGGTGCCCGGAGACGTCGTCGCGACCACCGTCCGGGTCTCGGCATCGACCTTCGACACCGTGTCGTCAGAGCTGTTGGCGACCCACACGTACTTCTCGTCGGTCACCGCTTCGGTGGGATCGAAGCCCATGGGGATCGACGTCTCGAGCTCGTTCGAGCCGGGGTCGATTACGGCCAGGGAGTTCGGCTCGGCGAGGTCCGGGTCGGCCTCGCCGGTCAGGCCGACCCAGGCCGCCACGGCCGCCACGAGCAGCAGTACCCCGCCGGCAATCACGAGCGGCGCGCCGCGACCCCGTCGGATCGCGGCCATCCGAGCCGGCGGGGAGGGGCGATCGAGGTCCGGGTCCTGGCTCAGGATCGCGCGCTCGAGTCGCTGCAGCTCGGGCCCCGGCTCCAGGCCGAGCTCGTCCGCCAGCCGCCGACGGCCCTCGCGATAGGCCTCGAGCGCATCCGCTTGCCGTCCGGAGCGGTAGAGGGCGAGCATCAGGTGCCCCCGTAGCCGCTCGCGCGTCGGGTGATCCTTGACCAGCGCCTCGAGCTCGGGCACGAGCGCCGCGTGACGGCCGAGGGCCAACTCGGCATCGATGCGGTCCTCGAGCGCGGCCAGCCGGAGATCCTCGAGCCGGCCTGCCTCGGTGCGGGCGAACGATTCGTACGCGACGTCGGCCAGGGGCTCACCGCGCCAGAGAGCGAGAGCCTCCTGCAGCCGCTCCGCGGCGCCGCGGGCGTCGCCGGCGGCGAGCCGCTCCCGCCCGTCTATGGCCAGGCGCTCGAATCGGTCGGCATCGACGCTGTCGGGCTCGGCGATCAACGCGTATCCGTGTCCGCGCGTCGCCAGTGCGTCCGCGCCCAGAATCTTGCGGAGCCGCGATACATAGACCTGCACGGTCTTGGTCGCGGTCGCGGGCGGGCTCTCCCCCCATAGGGCATCGGCGATCCGGTCCACGGAGACGGCCTCGCCGCGGTGGATAAGGAGGTACGCAAGCACGGCGCGCTGGCGCGCACCTCCCAGCCCGACTGGCTCATTCCCCTCGAGAACCTCCAGCGGGCCGAGCATCCGGAACTCAAGCGGCCTACCGGTAGTGATGCCTGACCTTAGCACCTCGGTTTTTGCATGTTTGCCGTTCTGCTACCGCCTGAATCCGACCGTTTACCGGGCCGTTCCAGGCTTCTTGCAATCGGATCGCGCCGGGCGATCCAGGACCGAAGGAGCAGAGATGAACACCCGCAGAATCACGCGTCGCATCCTCACCGTCGCCCTCGTCGTGGGAGCGCTGTCCGCGCCCGTCGCCGCTGCGTCGACGTTCGAGGAGCGTTTCCCCAGCCAGGCCGACGGGTCGGATTACTCGTCCGGTAACTCGATCGTCCCGCCGGCGAGCGTGCTGGACTCGAGCACCGCGCCGACCGCGCCGCCCGCTGGCCTCCCGCCCGCCAGCGCGCCGTCGGGTGGAGGCTTCGACTGGGGCGACGCCAGCATCGGCGCAGCTGCCGTGCTCGCGATCATGGCGATCGCCACCGGAGTCGCGCTCGAGGTTGGCCGACGGCGTCGGCCGCGTCCCACGGTCGCCTAGGGCGAGTCGAGCCCCAGCCAGCTCGCGAGAAGCGCGAGCTCCGCGGCAAGCGCCTCCCGGGTCTCGGGAGGCGCTTCCGCTTCCAGATGCGTCGCCTTGACCAGCAACCGCCCGGCCTTTCGGTCGGCCTTCAGGTCGACCCGCGCGACGAGCCGGTCGCCGAGCAGGAACGGCAGCACGTAGTAGCCGTGGACACGCTTCGGCTTCGGCACGTAGATCTCGATCCGGTAGTTGAAGCCGAACACCCTCGCCACTCGCGGCCGCATCCAGATCAGCGAGTCGAACGGGCCGATCAGCGCCCGAGCGTTCACGTGCCGCGGAACCCGCGCCTCGAGCCAGAGGTAGCCCGGCGTCCGTCCCCAGCCCTCGACTTCCACGGCCAACAGCTCGCCCGACTCGACGAGCTCCGCGACCCGTGCCTTGGCCTCGGCCGTCGGCAGGCGGAAGTAGTCGCGCAGGTCCGGTTCGGCCGCGACGCCCATCGCGCGGGCTGCGATCCGCACCAGCTCCCGCTGCGCGTCGGCGGGATCGGGCGTGGGGGTCGCGAGCACGCGCTTGGGGAGCACGCGCTCCGGCACGGCGTAGAGGCGCTGGAAGTTGCGCCGCCCGGCGGACGTGATCCGGCCCGACCAGAACAACCACTCGACCGCCCTCTTCGAATCGCTCCAGTCCCACCACGGCCCGGTGCGGCGTGGCGTCTCGTCGGCAAGGTCGGCGGCCGTCAGCGGGCCGTGGTCGCGCACCCGCTCGAACACGGCTTCGACCAGGTCCGGTCGCTCGCGCTGGATCCGGATCATGCCGCCCCAGGCGTCGTCGGCAGCGCGCTCCATGCGCCAGCGAAGAAGCGGCTGGGTTTCGACCGGAAGCAGGGAGGCCTCGTGCCCCCAGTACTCGAAGAGCCTGCGAGGCGCCCGGTACGCGGCATCGTCGAGCAGGCTCCGCCGGTAGGGGCCGAGCCGGCTGAAGAGCGGCAGGTAATGGGCCCGCTCGAGGACGTTGACCGAGTCGATCTGGAGCTGAGCGACGTGACCGAACACTCGGCGCAGCGCCCAGCCGTCAGGCTCACCGTCGAGGCGGGAGTTGGCGAAGCCCTGCGCCGCCAGCGCCAGCCGCCGGGCTTCGGCGGCGGAGAGGCGCTGGCGGGGGCTCATCGGCGGGAGGCTAGCTCCCGCGCATGCTCAGGCCGGCGCGCCCGACTTCTCGCGCTCGCCGGCAGCGATCTCGACCAGCTGCTTATAGCGGACCTGCTGGCCGGCGGCGCCCCAGTTCCCGTCCGGGACGTCGCGGATCAGGGTCCAAACGCGCAGGCCCTCGCTCTCAGGGAGCCCGGCCGCGCGCAGGACGGCCTGGTTGGCGGAGTCGACGAGGATGCCCTTGCGGCGGTCCGAGAGCGCCCCCTCCGGGACCGTGACCTGGACGCGGAACCGCGCCTCGCCACCCGGCCGTCCGCCGACGGCGAGGTCGGCGCCGTCGATTTCGTTGGCGTAGACCCAGGTGATCGAGCGGAAGAACTCGGTGTCGGGCGCCTTCTCGGCCTCGAGCAGCTTGGTGGCGAGCTCCTCGAGCAGCTCCTCGCGGGCGTCGCGCGGGATCGCGCCCTTGGGATAGGTGAGTTCGATCATCGGCATGCGGGTGGCCTCCAGTCGGGAGATGGGCGGTGTCGTCACGGCAGCATACTATGATGGACGTCATAATGAGCTCTCGAGGAACCCGAACCCGGCAGCGCATGGTGCGCGGAGCCGCGCAGCTCCTACGGCAGCGGGGATACACGGGCACAGGCTTCCGCGAGGTGATCGAGCTGACCGGCGCCCCGCGCGGCTCGATCTACCACCACTTCCCAGGCGGCAAGGCCGAGCTGGCGGGCGAGGCCGTGGATTACGTCGGCAGCCTCGCGCGCGAGGCGATCGAGGGATCCCTGGCGGATGGCGATCCGATCGCCGCACTGCGCGCGTTCGTCGAGCTCTGGCGCGCCGACTTCGAGCGCTCCGGCTATCGCGCGGGGTGCCCGATCGTCGCGGTCGCGGTCGAGACGCAGGAGGAGGCGCCGGAGCTGCTCGACGCGGCAGCGCACGCGTTCGAGCAGTGGGAGACGGCGTTCGCCGGGTCCCTCCACCGCGCGGGCGTCGCCCGCGCGCGGGCGCAGAGGCTCGCGTCGCTGGTCGTCTCGGCGGTCGAAGGCGCGATCATCCTCAGCCGGGCAAGGCGTAGCCCCAAGCCCCTGCTCGACGTGGCGCGCGAGCTCGAGGCCACGCTCGCCGAGGCTATTGCGGAAGCTCGGCCGGCAGGCCGAACCGCGCGAACGGCTCCTCCACGGAGCTGACCGAGTTGCCCTCGCACACGACCACGAACGCGGTGATGTCCTTGATCAGGCCGCCTTCGAAGGTGAGGACGTCGAGCGCCGCGGGCAGGGAGCGCCCGTCCTCCGCCAGCTTGTAGTAGGCCAGCGCCGGCTGGCCGTTGGCGCGGATGGGAATGGCGCGCGACACGGCGCAGACCTCCACGGCCTCCTCGGCGAAGCTCGCGATCGTGTCGCGCCCTCGCCACCACGCGGCCCACGGGGGCATCGAGAACACGGCGTCCGCGGCAAGCAGTGCGCGCACCGCCTCCGCGTCGCCCCGCGCGAACGCGTCGACGTAGGCCGCCACGAGCTCCTGGATCCGCTTGTCGCCGAGCTCGCGAAGGGTCGCCTGCTGGCTTTGCTCGGGTAGCTTCTCGTCGACCGTCTTCCGCGCGCGCTGGAGAGCGCTGTTGACCGAGGCGGTGGTGGTCTCGAGCGACTCGGCGACCTCGCGCGCCGAGAAGCCGAGCACCTCGCGCATGATCAGGACGGCGCGCTGGCGAGCCGGCAGATGCTGGAGCGCGGCGACGAACGCGAGCTCGATCGCCTCGCGCTGCTCGTAGCGGGCCTCGGGCACGGCGTAGCCGTCCTCGATCCCGATCCGCTCGTCCGGATAGGGCTCGATGAACACCGACTCGACCAGGGGCTCGCCGGGATCCTGCCCGGCAGCCGCCTGCGGCCCCGTGTCGATCGGCAGCACGCGCTTTCGGCGCCGGGCGATCGCGTCGAGACAGGTGTTCGTCGCGATCTTGTAGAGCCACGAGCGCGAAGAGCTCCGGCCCTCGAAGCCCGGAAGCCCGCGCCACGCGCGCAGCAGGCATTCCTGAAGCGCGTCCTCGGCGTCGTCGACCGAGCCCAGCATCCGGTAGCAGTGGGCGTGGAGCTCGCCCCGATGGCGCTCGACTATCCGGCGGAAGGCGTCCTCGTCGCCGTCTCGGGCTGCGCCGAGCAGCTCATGCTCACGCGGGACGGTCGCCGTTGAGGGCGTGCTCATACAAGGGTAGACCGCGGCCGGACCCGGAACTCATCGCTGGACTCGAAGATTCAGCGGCGGAGAACGGGCTGTTCACGCGTGGGCGGCTTGTGGATGCGGCCCTCGGTGTGCTGCGCGGAGCGCGGGCGGATCCCCGGGGCCAGGACGCGATGGCGGGGGATGTGCTTCCGGCCCCACTCGGCGCGAAGGGCGTACGCGATCAGGTGGTCGAAGTATGTGGGAAGCGGCGGTGGCTCGATCCCGCTCGATGCCAGCGCCGCGCGCGCCTCGCCATCGTCGTAGCGCGTGTTCATCGCGAAGTAGGGGAAGAACGGCTCGCTTCGGCGCAACGCCCGGCGGCGCGCCTCGGGACCCGTCCGCACGAGCACCGGGTGGAGCGTGCGCCGGTAGAGCGACGGCGAGAGCAGCCGGGGCGGGCGCCGGTCGAGGTGCTCGCACGCGAGCGTGACCAGCTCGTCCAGGTCGCTTGCCCGGTCGGCGGCGGTCAGGTGGAAGGTGGTCCCGGGTCGCTCGCCCAACTCGAGGAGGGCGTCCGCGACGTAGTCGACCGGGACGACGTCGACCGGCGAGGTGCGGCTCGCCGGCAGGAACGGATAGCTGCCCCGCGCGAACGCGCGAAGCGGCCAGTAGAGGACGTTGAAGGCAGGCGTCCAACCGGTGCGCGAGTCGCCGACGACGATGCTCGGGCGGAAGACCTGGACCGGCAGCTCGCCGGAGCGCGCGCGCACCTCCTTCTCGGCCTCGAGCTTCGAGCGCTCGTAGGGGTTGCGGTGTTCCTGGCCGAGGTCGAGGTCGCGCTCGCCGAAGGTGCCGTCGTGGGTGCCGGCGACGTAGGCGGTCGAGACGTGCGTGAAGCATTGAAGGGCGCCGCGCCGGTGCGCACCGGCCGCGAGGTCGAGCATCCGGTTGGTGCCCTCGACGTTGATCGCGCGCGACTCGGGCAGGCCGAGGGTGAACGAGACGGACGCGGCGCAGTGGATCACCCACTCCGCGCGCCGGGCAAGCCAGCTGTGGCGGTCGCGGTCGAGGCCGAGGCGTGGCTGGGTGAGGTCGGCCGGGATCGCGACCGTCCGGTCGCTCCACGGGGCGGCGCTTCCCATCAGCTCGATCAGCGTCGCCTCGAGGCGCGCCTGGGCTTCCGCCTTGTTGCCGGCGCGGATCAGCACGTAGATCGGCCGGCGCTCACGCATCAGGAGGCGCGCGAGCACCTCACCGCCCAGGAAGCCGGTGGCGCCGCTCAGGACGATTCCCGGGAGATGCTCGGTCTGTGTTCCGTTCCTGCTCACTCGTGGATGGAAGCGCGCCCACCTAAACGCTGGGTGAGGATTTCGTGAAGTCCGCGGAACAATTGCGTGGTCGTGCGGATCCGCATATCGACGACGGGCCAGAGTGGGGCGGCGCGATCCATACGCCATGGCGGGGGGCTCAGCCGGTGAGCCAGTCCTTGATCGGCACCCGCTCGGCGAACGCCGTGAATTCGCCGGTGTCGCGGATCTCCTCCGCGGCCTTCGCGAAGGCGCCTGCCGCGACCCACGTGAGCTGGCTGCCGACGCTCACCCGCTGCCCGCCGGCCGCCGTGATCTCGTTCATCGTGAGCGGTGGGAAGCCCAGCACGTTCTGCGGCTTCGAGGTCGCCTCGGAGATGGCTCGGATCTCGTCGCCGCTCGCGATGCCCGGCGCGTAGATCACGTCGGCGCCGGCTTCCTCGAAGGCCTGGAGGCGGGCGATCGTGTCGTCGAGGTCCGGGTTGCGGCGAAAGTGGTTCTCGGCCCGGGCCGTGAGCGTGAACCGGAAGTCGAGCGCCCGGGCGGCCTCGGCGGCCGCGGCGACGCGCTCTATCGCCTGGCTCGGCTCATAGAGGAAATCGTCGTCCCGGTCCCAGTCCTCGATCGAGCCGCCGACGGCGCCGGCGTCGGCGGCGCGGGTGATCGCGCGGGCGGCGTCCTCGGGGGCGGGGCCGTAGCCGTTCTCGAGATCAACCGCAACCGGCAGGTCGCTCGCCTCCGCGAGCGCCCGGGTGTGCGCTGTGATCTCGTCCAGCGTGACCTCGCCGTCGAGCTTGCCGAGCGTGAACGCGAACCCTGCGCTCGTCGTCGCGAGCGCCTTGAAGCCGAGCGCCTCGAGCACCTTGGCAGTGCCCACATCCCACGGATTGGGAAACACGAACGGCTCGCCCTCGTGAAGCGCCCGGAACGCCTCGGCCTTCTCGTGCTGAGTCGGCATCCCGTTCCTCCTTTGTGTGTGCGTTGTGCTGGATGATGCCTGCCGATGTCCGAATTGCCCGATCACGTGTCGCGCAACCGCACCGAGTGGAACGCCTGGGCCGAGGAGTACGTGAGGCCGGGTCACAGGAATTGGTCCGCCGAGGAACCGACGTGGGGGATCTGGGGGATCCCGGAATCCGAGGTGGGGATGCTCACGGCCGACCTCGACGGCCGCGACGCGATTGAGCTCGGCTGCGGCACCGCCTACGTCAGCGCCTGGCTCGCCCGGCGCGGCGCCCGGCCCATCGGAATCGACAACTCGCCCGCGCAGCTCGACACCGCGCGTGCGTTCCAGAAGGAGTTCGGGCTCGAGTTCCCGCTCCTCCTCGGGAACGCCGAGGAGCTGTCGTTCCCGGACGCGAGCTTCGACTTCGCGATCTCGGAGTACGGGGCCAGCATCTGGTGCGACCCGTACAGATGGATCCCGGAGGCTGCGCGCGTTCTGCGGCCGGGCGGCCGGCTCGTCTTCCTCGTCAACGCTCCGCTGATGATGATCTGTGCGCCCGACCTCGGCGACGAGCCCGTAGAGGACCGGCTTCTCCGCCCCTACTTCGGCATGCACCGGTTCGAGTGGGGCGACGACGACTCGGTCGAGTTCAACGTCCCGCACGGGGAGCTGATCGCCCTGCTCCGCGACTCGGGCTTCGAGATCGAGGAGCTTCGCGAGCTCCAGCCTCCCGAGGGCGCGACCACGACCTACGAGTACGTCACGCTCGACTGGGCGCGCAAGTGGCCCAGCGAGGACGTCTGGAAGGTGCGGAAGCGGGACGCCTAACGGTCGTCAACCGGCCGGCGCGTTCAGGGCCGCCGTGATCGGCGCGGTGTCGAAGTAGCCGCGGAACCTGTACGGGACGCCCTCGGCCATGCCCCATACGTGAGCGAAGTTGACGTCGAAGGTGGCGCCGCTCTCCCTGACGCGCCCGCGGGTGCGCCCTATCACGACGATCCGCCCGCCGTCGCCCTCGAAGAACTCCTCGGGCTCGGCCCACTCGCCCTCGACGTGCTCATCGTGGATCGCGGCGACCGCCGCCATCCCGTCCTGTCCGTGGTGGACGCCGCCCCACGGCAGCCCCTCGGGCATCTCGAACTCCATATCGTGGGCGACCAGCCGCACGAGCTCCTCGCGCTCCTGGCGCTGGATGACGGCGTAGAGCTCCTTAAGCCGCTCGACCTCGTCGCTCGCCATCACAGTTGCGAGGCTATCCGAGTTCCTCCGCCGCCTGGGGATCGCGCAGCTCGCCCGCCACCGAGTCGGCCGCCAACTGCGCCTCCGAGGCGATCGTTGACAGGTTCGAGAGTGCCTCCTTCAGCTTTTCGCCCTCGCGCTGAGCGGCAGAGAACTGAGCTCGCAGCGCCTCCTCCCGCTCGGCATGCTTGGCTTCCTTGCGCCGAGCCGCGTCAAGCTGAGCGGCAAGCTCCTCGATCTCGGCACGCGCGCTCTGCAGTTTGGCCTCCAGGTCGGCCACCTCGGACTCGACCACGCCATCGAGTGCACCCTCGATCAGCGATGCGATCTTCTCCTGCAGCCGGGGCGAGGGATCCTCGCCTCGTGACCCGAGCGCCCTGGATGGGGATGGGGCGAGCGACCCTCGTTGCGGTCGCGGCTCCGTGAGCGGTGGTTCAGTCGACGAAGACGGTTCAGCGGCAGACGAAGTCCCCGGTGACGGATCCGGTACGACCGCGGGCTCTTCGACGGTGAGCGGCCCCTCGGTGGGCAGGGGCGCGGCCTCGTCGACAGCCACGGCCATCGACTGTGCTCGGAACTCGCGGGCCGAGACCTCGTCCGGATGACCGTTGAGGCTGTCCGGCGCTTCCTCGGGGATTGTTGCGATCAGCGCCTCGATGGCCGATGCCGCCGCTATGACGGGACGGACGTCTGTCTTCGTCATCTCCTCGATTTCGGCGACAGCGAAAGCGTCGACCGGATCCACGAAGGCGACGAGCAGAGCTCCCTCCTCCGACACTGCGATCGGCGTCGCGCGGTAACGCGCCGCGGTCGTCCGGCTGATCAGGCGGATCGCGGTGGGATCGACGTCGACTTCGTCGAGGTCTGCGTATGCGAAGCCATGGTGCTCAGCGACCGCACGGGCTAGCTGGTTCTCATCGAGGACGTCCGCTCTGAGGAGGGCTGCACCGACGGTGCGGCCGTTCTCTTGCGCGTCACGAATGGCTCGCTTCACAGCCTTCTCTTCGGCCAAGCCCAGGTCAACAATGACGTCGCTCAAGAAGCCTCCACGGCCGCTCTTTCGCGACGGCGGTGTCACCCCCCGCATTGGCGTTGGCTCCGGCTCGGCACCGGCGAGCTGAGTGGCCTTCTTGGTCAAAGTTCGCGTCTCCGCCTCCTGCGGCGCCCGGTCGCCGTCAAATCGCGATCGTTTCCGTGCACACCAGATATCGGGCTCCGCGTGGGGAAGCATTAGCCCCCGCCGCGCGCCACGTTCTCGAGGGATCGCCCCCTCCAGGCGCATGCTTGAACCGGCGCCGCCGATGCCTGACTTAGTGGGGGGCGCCACCAGTCCGGGTCACGCCTGATGAATCACCGGTGGTCAGGCGTGGACATTCCGGTGACGACTCGCCGGTCAACTACTGGATCGGGGCGAGCCTCAGGTTCTTCGACCGGGCTCCCGCGAAGCCCTCGGTCCGTTTCGACGTTGCCCTGACGACAATTCCCCGGCCGAGCGGGACGCGTAGCTTGGCCTCGCACCGCTCGCCGGCGACGGTCTTGGAGCCGATCGGGCGCCACCCGCCCCGGCGACGGCGCTCGAACCGGAGTCGCTGCCAGGTCACCGCGGGGCACGGTCCGAGCCGCGCCGCGAGCATCACGCGGGCACGCTCGCGACGGCCCGCCTGGAGCCTCAGCGTTCGCCTGCGGTTCTCGATCCGGCGCTCGGGGCCGAACGAGAGCCAGGTGCCGCCGAGGTCCTGTTGCCCGACGCCGGGCGTGCTGTAGTCGCAGACGCCGCCGGGGAAGATCGATGCCAGGCGAGCGCTCTGGGCCGGGGTCATCGGCGGGTAGTCGCCCGGCTCCGGAGGGCGTAGTTGGCACTTGGCGATCAGCGATCCGAGCGGCTTCCCGGCGCGCATGTCAGGCACGGCGTGGGGCGGGTAGGCGGTCGCGCACGGGCCCACGGCGCCGATCGCGGCCGGCTCGACGATCCGCTGGCCGCCGATCCAGCACGCGTCCACGGCCTCGGCGGGCTTCTGCGCGAGGACCTTCTCGGCGAGTGGGCGATCCGAGCCGTCGGCCTCGATCCGGTCGAGCCATTCCGAGATCAGGTCGACGCCGTAGTCGTTCATCTGCGCGACGTTCCCGCCGCCCTCGGCGCGCAGCATCACCTGGTTGCCGAAGCTGCCGTTCTCCTCGAGCAGGCGCTGCCGGAAGCGGAACGTGGAGATGTACTGGTGCACGTTCGTGGGCTCGTCATCGACGTAGTTGCGCATGTCGACGATCGGCACCCGGTCGAGCCCACCGGCTCCGGTGGTGATGCGCCCGGTGCGATGGGCGGTGGCGAGGGCGTCCGGATCGGCGACCGAGCGCTCGGGCCGCGCAACCCCGTTGGCGTCGAAGCCGCCGATGCCCTCGTTGAGGTCGAGGAACTGGTCCAGGGTGATTGCCCCCTCCTGGAGGGCGAGCAGGCCGTACTGGACGCCCACGTTGTCCAGCGCCCGCCGGGCGGAGCCGGTCCCCGGGTCACGCCCGTAGACATTCACCATGCTGTCCCACAGCGTGCAGCGGATCCCGTCCGGGTTCGTCTGCGGATCGAAGATCTCCGCCGGGGGGACCACGGACTCGTCGCAGCCCTCCGACGCTCTGATCACATCCGCCCCGACTCCGTGGGAAAGGCACCCCTGCGGACCGTTCGGCAGGCCGGTGACAGAGGCCTTCTGGGCATCCGAGAGCAGGGCACCGGTGGCCGTCCCGAAGTAGGCCTGGAGCAGGCGGCAATCGGGATTCTTCGATTCAGCGTTGTCGGGGAAGCTGGCCGAGGGCATAAGCCCGTCGAGGAGGCCCGGGTAGTTCTGGGCGATCATGTGCTGCTGGATCGAGCCGCCCGACCCGCCATCGCCGAGCGTCCAGACCGGCGGCGTGTGGAGACTCTCGATCAGGTGCTCCTTGACCCGGGACAGCGTCTCGGCCGAGAGCACGTCGTTGCAGGCGGTCCCCAGCACGGTGAGGCTTGCGCTGGTGACCGAGAAGCCGCGCGAGAGCTGGCGGTGGTCGAGGACGGTCCCGAGCCCCGACGCTCCCTGCTGATAGCCGGCCCCGCAGCCGCCCCCGAAGCTGTGGATGAAGCGGCCGTTCCATCCCTGACCCGTGATGCCGCCCGGCGCCAGGATGGCCCAGCGATAGATGGAGCGGTTGATCACGCCCGACTCCACGCGCACCACGTAGTCGACGGTGACCCCGTCGCGAGTCGTCGTCTGGGCGAGGTCGGGCGGTGCCACGGTTGGATCGGCCAGCGTCTTGAACGAGCCGTCGGTCGAGCGGTAGCGGTAGACCACGCTGGTCGGGGCCGAGCAGTCCGCGTCGGTCGCGGGACCGAGCCCTGCGTCATCCGTGCGGCAGAAGAACGGCTCCTGGTGGGGCCCCGAGAAGAGCGGCTCGCTCGCGGGTGTGTTGAACAGACTCACCTCACCGGCGTGGCCGCCACCGCGCTCGCGCGCCGCGATGCGATTGATCCCGTCGCGGAGCCCCCCGACGAGACCGACGAGCGTCCGCGGGTCGTCGGCGCTCGGTGCGAAGAGGGGGCTGACGTCGCGGCCGTTCAGGCGGATCCGGACGTCGCCGACCTCGATCGGCGCCGGCACCCGCACGCCGATCAGCGCCTCGCCGCCGCTGACCATGTCGGCGCGGCTCGAGAGCACGGACGGCTGTGGAGTCTTCGCGGCACCCGCTTCGGCCGTGGGACCGAGCGCCAGCGCAAGCCCCGCAAGCGCGGCGGCCGGGATCGCGTACAGGCGTCGGGCTTGAAGCATCCGCGCCTAGGAAACCAGGCCGCGTCCAGAGGTTGCGCAGTGCCCGGCCGGGCCGGGACACTCAGATCAGCCGCAGCCGGTGTTGTTCCCGCAGCTCGAGCACGTGTAGCACGAGCCGGTGCGCTGCATCATGCCGCCGCATTGCTCGCACGCCGGGCCGAGCTCGAGGCCGGCCATCCGGGCCGGGCGGACCGGCGGGGTGTCGGTCAGCGCCGAGGTCGGGGCCTTCGCGGCCGCGCCGTTGTGCCCTTGCCGTTCTGGCCTTCGGCTCCTCGGACCGTCCGCTCCTCGCCCTCGTCCGCGGACGGCGCCGGGCCCTCGTTCACGAACAGGCTCTGCTGCGCCTCCTTGCGGGCCCTGACCTCGGGCGTCAGGATCCCGAGCTCCTCCTGGTAGTCCGCGTCGAGATACCGCGACGCGAGCCAGCGCATGATGTAGTCGGGCAGCGACTTCGCGAACGGGATCTCCGGGTTCGTGGTGATGCCCTCCGGCTCGAACCGGACGTACGCGAACTTGTCGACGAACGTCTCGAGCGGCACGCCGTACTGGAGGCCGATCGAGATCGCGGTCGCGAACGCGTTCATCAGGCCCTTGATCGTCGAGCCCTCCTTGCCGATGTCGGTGAGGAAGATCTCGCCGACCGAGCCGTCCTCGTACATGCCGGCCGTGATGTAGCCCTCGTGGCCGCCGAGCGAGAACTTGTGGGTGATCGACTGGCGCTCGACCGGCATCTTGTGTCGCGCTGGGACGGGCGCGGCGGCGGCGGCTGCCTCGACCTCGGCAGCGGCCTTGTCTCCCGCGTCGGTCTTGAGCGCCTGCGCGGTCTTCGAGCCGTCGCGGTAGATCGCGAGCGCCTTCAGCCCGAGCTTCCAACCCTCGGTGTAGGCCTCGGCGATGTCGTCGATGGTCGCCGTCTCGGGCAGGTTCACGGTCTTCGAGATCGCGCCCGAGATGAAGGGCTGTGCCGCGGCCATCATCTTGATGTGACCCATGTGGCTGATCGCGCGCTCGCCGACGGCCACGTCGAAGACCGCGAGGTGCTCGTCCTTGAGCGCCGGCGCGCCGAGGATCGTGGAGTGCTCGTTGATGTGCGCCTCGATCTGCTCGACCTCGGAGTCCGAGTAGCCGAGCGTGCGCAGCGCCAGCGGCACCGAGCGGTTGACGATCGTCATCTGCCCGCCGCCGACCAGCTCCTTGAACTTGACCAGCGAGAAGTCGGGCTCGATGCCGGTCGTGTCGCAGTCCATCAGGAACGAGATCGTTCCGGTCGGCGCCAGCACGGTCGCCTGGGCGTTGCGGTAGCCGTGCTCGTCGCCGAGCTCGACTGCCTCGTCCCATGAGCGCTGCGCCGCCGCGAGCAGCTCGCCCCTGATCCCGGTCGGGTCGATCTCGTGGGCCGCGTCGCGGTGCATCCGCATCACGGCGTTGTGCGGCTCCCGGTTGCGCTCGTACTCGTCGTACGGGCCGATCGCCCCGGCGACCTCGGCCGACTTGCGGTAAGCGCGCCCCGTCATCAGCGCGGTGATCGCGCCGGCGACGTTGCGGCCCTCGTCCGAGTCGTACGGGAGGCCGTCGGACATCAGCAGCGCGCCGAGGTTCGCGTAGCCCAGGCCGAGCTGGCGGAACGCGCGGGCGTTCTTGGCGATCCCCTCGGTCGGATACGAAGACGGGGTGACCACGATCTCCTGCGCGAGCAGCACCGTGTCGACCGCGTGCTCGAAGTCGGCAACGTCGAACGAGCCGTCTTCGCGGCGGAACCGCATCAGGTTGAGCGACGCCAGGTTGCAGGCCGAGTCGTCGACGTGCATGTACTCGCTGCACGGGTTCGACGCGTTGATCCGCCCCGACTCCGGGCAGGTGTGCCAGCGGTTGATGATCGAGTCGTACTGGACGCCCGGATCGGCGCAGCGCCAAGCGGCGTCCGCGATCTGGTGCATCAGATCACCGGCGTCGACGGACTCGACGACGCTCCGGTCCTTGCGGGCGATCAGGTCCCACTGCTCGCCGCCCTCGACCGCCGCCATGAACTCGTCGGTGACGCGGACCGAGTTGTTCGCGTTCTGGTACTGGATCGAGGCGAACGCGTCGGAGTCGAGGCGCATGTCGAAGCCGGCGTCGCGGAGGGCGGCCGCCTTCTCCTCCTCGTGCGCCTTGCACCAGATGAAGTCCCGGATGTCGGGGTGGTCGACGTCGAGCACGACCATCTTCGCCGCGCGCCGCGTCTTGCCGCCCGACTTGATCGTCCCCGCCCAGGCGTCGGCGCCGCGCATGAACGAGACCGGGCCGGAGGCGAGCCCGCCCTTCGAGAGGTGCTCCTTGGAGGAGCGGATGTTGGAGAGGTTGATGCCCGAGCCGGAGCCGCCGCGGAAGATCATCCCTTCCTTGGTGTTCCAGTCGAGGATCGACTCCATCGTGTCCTCGACGCTGAGGATGAAGCAGGCCGAGCACTGCGGGTGCTCCTCGAAGCCGACGTTGAACCAGACCGGGCTGTTGAAGGCGGCCTTCTGGTGGAGCAGGATGTGGGTCAGCTCCGCCTCGAACGCGTCGGCGTCCTCGTCCGAGGCGAAGTAGCCGCCGTCGCGGCCCCAGCCCGTGATCGTGCCGGCGACCCGGCCGATCATCTGCTTCACCGAGGACTCGCGCTCCTCCGAGCCGAGCCGGCCGCGGAAGTACTTCTGGGCGACGATGTTGGTCGCGTTCTGCGACCAGCTCTTCGGGAACTCGGCGCCGCGCTGCTCGAACGCCGGGTTCTCGGGATCACCGATGACCGCGTCGCGGAGCTCCCACTCGATCTCGTCGAACGGGTGGACTCCGGGCGTCGTGTGACGACGCTCGACGGTGAGTCCGGCGCTCCGGGTGGATGCGTTCAGCGCGGTGTCTGCCATTGAAAGTCTCTCCTCTTGAAGCGTTTCAGCGGGAACTACGAACCTTCCTCCCAGGTTCGGACGGAACGCGCCTGTGGGATTGCCGCAATTTCGGGGTTGACTCCGGGCGTCGTTCCGACGAACTGGAGGTACGCGCCATAGTCGAGATCGAGCAGCTCGGCCAGGACCAGCTCGGTGATCTGAGCGGACGTGAGCTTCTCGCCGTCCGCGCCGGCGCGGGCCTCCACCTGCTCGACGATCCGATCGATCTGCGATCGCGAGACCGGGCGCTTGTGCGCTGCCGCGACCAACGCCCTACTCAGCTTTTCCGGATCGAAGGGCTCGAGCTCGCCATCTCGCTTCAGCACCAGGGCAGGGCGCCGGACGGGCCGCTCGCTCGTCGTGAAGCGCGTGCCGCAGGCAAGGCACTCGCGCCGCCGCCGCACGGCGTTGCCCGCCGACAGCGCTTCGCGACTCCAAGACGCGGGTGGATCCGTTGCAGGACGGGCAATACATCAACCTTCATTCTACTAGTCGTGGTGGTTTCCTTCTGCACCAAAACGCTATATGTAGCGTTCCAGGCGGGAACGGCGTCAGGTTCCGGCCGGCTTCGGTACATTCGCTTCATGGAGTTGGGCGACCGGGGCAAGGCCCGGTTCGACGAGGCTGCCGAGCGGCTCGCCGACGCCCGCGAGGCGATGGCCGGCCGGGCCGCGGATGCCCGCGAGGCGATGGGCGAGGCCGCCGCCGACGCGCGCGAGAAGGCCGCCGAGGCGATCGCCAAGGTGAAGCCGCGCCTGCGCGGCGTCACCCACGAATACGCGTTCTTCGTCTCGCTCGTCCTCGGCGCGGCCCTGATCCTGCTCGCCGAGGGGACCGAGGCGACGGTCGCCGTCGCGATCTACGCGGTCAGCCTCTCCGCTCTGTTCGGGGTCTCGGCGCTCTACCACGTGCACCAGTGGCAGCGGCCGTCGGCGCGCATGTGGATGCGGCGCCTCGACCACACGATGATCTTCTTCCTGATCGCCGGCACCGTGACCCCGTTCGCGCTGCTCGTGATGGACGGACCGTTCGCGACCGCGCTCCTGATCGCGGTCTGGGCGGGGGCGCTCGCCGGCACGATCGTCGAGCTCGCCTGGACCGACTCGCCCAAGTGGGTCGTCGGCGATCGTCTACATCGCCGTCGGGCTGATCGGCGCCGTCGGCTTCCCGGCGATCCTCGTCGAGGCCGGGATCGTCGCCGGCCTCCTGATCGCCGGTGGCGGCGCTCCTGTACGCGACCGGCGCGGTGATCTACGCGCTCCAGCGCCCGGACCCGAGCCCCACGGTCTTCGGCTACCACGAGATCTTCCACGTGCTGGTGATCGCGGCCGCCGCCGCGCACTTCGCCGCCGTCGCCTTCTTCGCGCTCCCCGCCGCGTGACGCGCCCCCGACTCGCGGCGCTCGGCGCCGCGCTTGCCGTCCTGCTCGCGGGGGCGGCCGGCTGCGGTGACGATGACGACGACGGCTCGTTCATCGCGTCCTCGGACGCTCCGTATGAGGTGACTCTGCCAGAGGGCTGGACCGAGCCGGGGGACGATCAGAAGGAGCTCATCGCGCAGAGCATCGGCGTCGCGGTCGAGTCTGCGGCCGACCAGGAGCTCGACGTCCCGGGCGTAACCCTCGCGAGCTTCTGGTCCGAGGGCGAGCCGAGCCCAGAGCGACCGTCGATCATCGTGATCCGCGAGCCCGTCACTGAAGGCGCGACCGACGAGCAGTTCGTCCAGTCCTCGATCCGCAACGCGGAGCGCATCTTCGGGGACGCGCTCACCGAGCCGATCGAGCCGGTGAGCGGGGTCGAGCTCGAGGGCGAGGAGCTGCCGGCATTCGACTACACCGCCTCGATCAACGTGACCCTGGCGAAGCGCGTCGCATTCACATTTCGCGACGGCGAGGCCTACACGATCACCCTGACCAGCCCGCCCGGCGCGTTCGACGGCGCGACCGCGGATCTCGACGAGATCCTCGCGAGCTGGAGCTGGGACGAGTAGCGCCTACTCCACCGCGGCCATCGACCCCGTCGCCGGCAGCGCCGCGATCGCGGCGTCGATCGCGGCGGGTGAGAGCACGTGCTCGATCACCATCACCGCCGCCCCGATCACGCCGGCACGGTCCGCGAGCTGGCTGCGCACGACGCGCAGGTGTCGGGTCGCCAGCGGCAGCGAGCGCTGGTAGACGACCTCGCGAATCCCGGCAAGGAGCTGCTCGTGGGCCTGCGAGACGTCGCCGCCGATCACGATCACCGAGGGGTTGACGAGGTTCACCGATGCGGCGAGGACCTCGCCGATCAGGCGGCCGGACTCGCGCACCAGCCGCACGGCCTGCGCCTCGCCGGCCCGGGCGAGCTCGACCACGGCGCGCGAGTCGGCGGCCTCGAGGCCCTCGTCTCGAAGCCGCGCCGCCATCGCGCCGCCGCCGGCGAGCGCCTCGAGGCAGCCCACGTTCCCGCAGCTGCAGGTGATCTGCTCGGCGCCCTCGACCGCGACGCGGATGTGGCCGATGTCGCCGGCGGCGCCCTCCGCCCCGCGGTGAATGCGCCCGCCGACCACGATCCCGCAGCCGATCCCCGTGCCCACCTTGATGAACAGCAGGTTCTCGACCTGCGGCCAGTTGGTCCAGTGCTCGCCGAGAGCCATGATGTTGACGTCGTTGTCGACCAGCACCGGGACGCTGTAGCGGTCGGTGAAGCGCTCCGGGATGGCGTAGCCGTCCCAGCCGGGCATGATCGGCGGGTTCCGCGGGCGCCCGGTGATGTGCTCCACCGGACCGGGAACGCCGATCCCGATGCCCCGCACGTCCTCGTCGGCGCGGCCGATCTCGTGAAGCAGGGCGTGGAAGCGCTCGTCCACCCAGTCGAGCACCGCCTCGGGCCCGGACGCGATCTCGATGTTCTCGCTGTCCTCGGCGAGGACCCGGCCGCCGAGGTCGGTGACGCCGAGCCGCGCGTGCGTAGCTCCGAGATCGGCCGCGAGGACCACCCCGGCGGCCTCGTTGAACGCGAACAGCATCGGCGGCCGGCCGCCGGTGGACTCGCTCTCGCCCGCCTTGCGGAGGAGGTCCTGGGCAAGGAGCTGCTCGATCCGCTGGGCGATCGTCGAGCGCGCGAGGCCGGTCCATTCGGCGAGGTCGGCGCGGGTCGCGCCGTCGCCCTGGCGGATCAGCTGCAGCATCCAGCCTGGGCCGAACGGCTGCACCGGAATGCGCCCTTGCTCCTCCGTCATCGCCCCGCAAGCCTGAACGACCGGCTTTCGCTTGTCAAGACAACACTTTTGCTTGACACCCACACATAAGTCGAGTAGGTTCGCCCGATGGAAGAGGGAGTCCGCGGCGCGGTGGCGCCGGCCGAGGCCAAGGGTGCAGCCGCGGCGCTCAACGCCGGCATCGTGGGCACCGGGTTCATCGGCCGGATCCACGCCCGCTCGGCCCGCCTCGCCGGGGCCGGGATCGCGGGGGTCGTTGCCTCGTCGCGCGAGCGGGGCGCGGCGGCGGCGGCGGAGCTCGGCGCTGCCCGCGCGTTCGCGAGCGCCGAGGAGCTCATTGCCTCCGATGATGTCGACGTGGTCCACATCTGCACTCCGAACCATCTCCACGTTCCGCTCACGCTGGAGGCTCTCGCCGCGGGCAAGCACGTCGTCTGCGAGAAGCCCGTGGCCCTCGACGCCCCGTCCGCCGAGCGGCTCGTCGCGGCCGCGACGAGTGCCGGTACGGTCGTCACGGTGCCCTTCGTCTACCGCTACTACCCCACGGTGCGCGAGGCCCGCGCTCGCGTCCGCAACCGCTCGACCGGTCCCCTGCACCTGCTCGAGGGCGGGTATCTCCAGGATTGGCTGCTCCTTGCCGATGACGACAACTGGCGCGTCGATTCTGAGCTCGGCGGCGCCTCGCGCGCGTTCGCCGACATCGGCTCGCACTGGTGCGACCTGGTCGAGTTCGTCTCGGGCCAGCGGATCACCGCGCTCACGGCGCGGACGGCGATCGCCCACCCGAAGCGCCGCGCGGGAACGGGCCACTCGTTCGAGCGCGGCGGTGGCGACGGCGCCGCACTGCGCGACGTTGAGACGGAGGACATCGCGACCGTGATGTTCGAGACCGACGCCAGAGCTGCCGGTTCGGTCGTGATTTCCCAGGTATCCGCCGGGCGCAAGAACCGGCTCTGGTTCGAGCTGTCGGGTGAACACGAGACCCTCGGGTTTGACGGCGAGCAGCCGGAGACCCTCTGGGTGGGGACCCGGAACGGCGCGAGCGTGATCCCGCGCGACCCCGATGGCCTCGATCCGTCGGCAGCCCACTACGCGACGCTGCCGCCCGGTCATCCGCAGGGGTACAACGACCTCTTCGAGGCCTTCGTCGCCGAGACCTACGACGCGATCCGCGGCGACGCCCCGGCCGACGGCCTGCCGAGTCTGGCCGACGGGATCCGTGCGGCGCGCGTGACCGACGCGGTGCTTGAATCGGCGCGCACGCGGAGCTGGGTGGAGGTGCCGGCGTGAAGCTCGGCTTCCTGACCGCCTGCATGCCCGAGCGGCCGCTCGAGGAGATTGCGGCGTGGGCCGGCGGCCACGGCTACGAGGCGCTCGAACTTGCGGCGTGGCCGAAGCTCGGCGATCGACCGTTCACGGCTGCGCATGTCGCCGCCGACGCCTTCGACGAGGCCGAGGCGGATCGGGTGCGCCGGGCGCTTGACGAGCATGGCCTCGAGCTTTCCGCGCTCGCGTACTACGACAACAATCTCCACCCGGACCCGGCCGAGCGGGAGGCGTACCACGGGCACATTCGCGCCTGCATCGACGCGGCCGCCGCGCTCGGTGGCGTGCCGGTCGGGACGTTCATCGGGCGCGACCCGGGACGCAGCGCCGCCGACAACCTGCGGGAGGCCGAACGCGTCTTCCCGCCGCTCGTCGACTACGCGGGCGAGCGCGGCGTCAAGCTGATGATCGAGAACTGCGTGATGGAGGGCTGGACGCCGGACGGCGGCCCCGGCAATCTCGCCTACTCGCCCGAGCTCTGGGAGTGGATGTTCGGGCTTGGGCTCCACCTGAACTTCGACCCCTCGCACCTGCTGTGGCTCGGGATCGACCCCGTCGCCGCGCTGCGGCCCTACGTGGACAAGGTCGCCCACGCCCACGCCAAGGACGCAGAGACCTTTCCGGAGAAGCGCAACCGTTTCGGGTTCTTCGGCCGTCTCTCAGACCGCGAGCGCGATCCCTGGGACATGGGCTGGTGGCGCTACCGGATCCCGGGGCTCGGCGAGGTCGACTTCCCGCGCTACGTGGACGCCCTGTACGAGGGCGGGTTCGAGGGCGTCCTCTCGGTCGAGCACGAGGACCCGGTCTGGGGCGGCACGCCCCAGAAGGTCGAGGCCGGGCTCGAGATCGCCCATCGGAACCTGAGGCCACTCGTCCTGTGAGGTTCGAACGGTGAGCGTCGCCGACGAAAGAGTCGACCACGAGGCCGGCGCCGGTACCCCACCGCTGATCGAGATGAGCGGGATCGGCAAGGAGTTCCTCGGGGTGCGGGTGCTCGACGATGTCGACCTCGCCTGCACGGCCGGCGAGGTGCACGCGATCGTCGGTGAGAACGGGGCGGGCAAGTCGACCCTGATGAAGATCCTCTGCGGCGCTTACCGCCCGAGCGAGGGCGAGATTCGCATCGACGGCGAGCCGGTCGAGTTCCACCACCCCCTCGAAGGCCAGCAGGCCGGAGTGGCGATCATCTACCAGGAGTTCAACCTCCTGCCCGACCGCACCGTCGCCGAGAACATCTTCCTCGGCAGGGAACCGCGCCGGGGCATCCTGATCGACCGGCACGGGATGGAGGAGCGTTCCGCCGAGCTGCTCGCCGAGCTCGCGCCGGACGATCCGATGTCGCCACACGACCTGGTCGGGAACCTTCCGGTCGCCCGGCAGCAGACGGTCGAGATCGCAAAGGCGCTGTCGCTCGACTCGCGGATCATGGTCATGGATGAGCCCACGGCGGCGCTCGCCGCCCACGAGGTGGAGCAGTTGTTCGCGCAGGTCCAACGGCTCAGAGAGCGCGGCCTGGCGGTCTTCTACATCTCGCACCGCCTCAAGGAGGTGTTCGAGATCGCCGAGCGGATCACCGTGCTCAAGGACGGCAAGCTGGTGAAGACCGTCGCGAGCAACGAGGTGACCTCCCCGGAGCTGGTCCGGCTGATGGTCGGCCGCGAGCTCGACCAGTACTTCCCGCCGCGGGGCGCCGCCGGCACGCGCGGGCCGGTCCGGCTCAAGCTTCGCGCCGCCGGCAACGACGTGCTTTCGGACATCGACCTCGACGTCCACGCCGGGGAGATCGTCGGGGTGGCCGGCCTTCAGGGATCGGGCCGGACCGAGCTCGCCCGCGCGATCTTCGGTGCCGACGCGTTCCGGCACGGCACGCTCGAGCTCGACGGCAAGGAGCGCCGGATCGGCTCCCCCCGCGCCGCGGTGTCCGCCGGGATCGGGTTCGTCACCGAGGACCGCAAGGCGGAGGGATTGGCGCTCTCGCAGTCAATCCGCGACAACGTCAGCCTGGCCTGGCGCAGCCTGAGGAGGTCCCTGCGCCGCGAGCACGAGCTCGAGGTCGGGACGCTGGTCAAGGCCGTGGAGCTGCGGTTCCGTGCCCTCGGCCAGGAGGTGCGCTTCCTGTCCGGCGGCAACCAGCAGAAGGTGGTGCTCTGCAAGTGGCTCGCGACCGAGCCGCGGCTGGTGATCTTCGACGAGCCGACGCGCGGCATCGACGTCGGCGCCAAGGCCGGCATCCACGACCTGATCCGCGGCCTCGCCAACGAGGGCGTCGCCGTGGTGATGATCTCGTCCGAGCTGCCCGAGGTGATCGGGATGAGCGACCGGATCATCGTCATGCGTCAGGGCTCGATCGCGGGCGAGCTCACCGCCGGGCCGGAGGAGGCCGACATCATGTTCCTCGCGACCGGCGAGCGCGACGTCGCGAGTGAGTCACCGCCCGTCCCAGGCGAGGGGGCCCCGGAATGAGCGCTGTTTCCGAGCGCCCGTCGCCGGGGCCTGCCGACGGCGCCCTGAGCGGGGTCGGCGCGGCGTTCCGACGTTTCGCAGGCAGCACCTCCGGGCCGGTCTTCATCGTCCTCATCGTCGTCTTCGTCGCCTGCGTGATCGCGGTCTCGATCGACCAAGACAGCAGCACCGGCGAGTTCCTGAGCGTCGACAACATCCGGGAGATGTTCGTGCGCTCCGTCGCCCTGGGCATCGTCGCCGCGGGCCAGACGCTGGTGATCCTCGGGGCGTCGCTCGACCTCTCGGTCGGCTGGGTCGTGGGCCTCGGCTCGATCCTCGCTGCCGAGACGATGAACGGCCAGGACTCGAGGATCGTGCTCGGGATCATCGTCGTCCTCCTGTTCGGGGCCGGCGTCGGCCTCGTCAACGGCCTGGTCATCACCAAGCTCCGGGTCAACGCGTTCATCGCGACCCTCGGCATGGCGCTGGTCCTGCGCGGCTACGTCGAGAGCAAGTACGCGGGCCCGGTCACCGGCGTGCCCGACAGCTTCCAGAACCTGGGCTTCGAGAGCTGGGGCCCGGTCCCGATCTCGGTGGTCCTGCTGCTGGCGGTGTTCGCTTGCGCCTGGTTCCTGCTGCGCTACAGCCGCTTCGGCAACCGCCTCTACGCGGTCGGCGGCGACGAGGACGTGGCAAAGCTCTCAGGTGTCCGCACCCACCGGGTGATCATCGCCGCGCACGTGCTCTGCGCGGTCGCCGCCGCCATCACGGGTCTGTTCATCGCCAGCCGGCTCGGCGCCGGCAGCCCGACGATCGCGATCGAGGGGGGCTACGACCTCGAGTCGATCGCCGCGGTCGTGTTGGGCGGTACCTATCTGCTCGGCGGTCGCGGCGGGGTGCTCGGCACGCTGGCGGGCGTCTTCATCCTCGCGATGCTCGACAGCACGTTCAACCAGCTGGAGGTCAACGCATTCGCCAAGGACGTGGCACGCGGCCTGATCATCATCGCCGCGGTGGCGGCGTACTCGATCCGGTGGACCCGTCACCGCCGCGAAGAGGCCGCGGCCGCGACCGGGCAGACGCCCGGGCCCGAGCCCGCGGGGGCGACGACATGAGCGCGCCGGCCCCAGGGACCCCGGTTCCGGAGCCGCCCGTCGGCGTGGATGAGCGGCCACAGTGGCTCGAGACCGGCCTCAACGCCCTGCGCGCGATCCCGGTCGTCTGGGGGCTCCTGATCGTGGTCTTCGTCTGGATCTCGTTCGCGGACCAGAACTTCCTGACCCCCGAGGGCTTCCTCGCCTACCTGAAGACCTCCGCGCCGCTCGCGATCCTCGCGATCGGCGCCTACTTCGTGCTCGCGTCCGGCGAGTTCGACCTCTCCGTCGGGTCGCTGGTGACGGTCGTGGCGGTGGTCGCGGCGAAGCTGATCGACGGGGATCCGGCGAACACGGTGCCGGTGATCCTGGTGCTGTTCGGGATCGGGCTCGCGGTCGGTCTCTTCAACGGCTTCTGCACGACGATCCTGCGCGTGCCCTCGTTCATCGTCACGCTGGCGATGCTCCTGATCCTGAACGGGGCGGTCTTCCTGTGGACCGGGGGCGCGCCGGTGGGCGACCTCGCCGACAACTTCCGCACCATCGGCCGCGAGGGAATCGAGGGCGTTCCGATCCTCGAGGAGCTGCCGTACTCGGCGATCGTGCTGATCGCGTGTGCTGTCGTGGCGGCCGTCGTCGCCCGCGGAGGCTTCGGACGGCGGGTGCTCGCGGTCGGCGACAACGACCGTGCGGCTGCGCTCTCGGGCGTGAACGTGCCGCGAGTGCGCACCGCGGCGTTCGTGATCTCGGCGACGTCCGCGGTGATCGCGGGCATCCTGCTCGCCGGTTTCGCCGGAGTCACTTCGCAGGTGGGGATCGGCCTCGAGTTCCAGGCGATCACCGCGGCGGTGCTCGGCGGGACCGTGCTCGGGGGCGGCCGCGGTTCGGTCACGGGAGCGATCGCCGGCGCCCTCGTCCTTGAGGCGCTGTTCAAGCTGCTCAACCTCTACGGCGTCGATCGCGCGTTCGAGCAGGCTTTTACCGGCATCGTGATCGTGGCCGCCGTTGCCGTGGCGGCGTTCAGGGCTCGAGAGGGCTGAGGGGATGTGAATCAACTTGACCGAACAAATCAGGCAAGTCACTAGGAGGAGGAGGATTCAGATGAGTAGGCCAAACAACTGGTTGCGCGCAGCTCTGATGCTGCTCGCAGCAGGGCTGCTCGCTTTCGGCCTCGCAGCGTGCGGGGACGATGACGACGACGGAGGCGACGGCGGTGAGACGGCGTCGTTCACGCCGGACCACAACCCGGATTTCTTCGACCAGCAGCAGCTGGACACGGAGCTCGCGCAACGCGATGTCGAGCCTGAGGACTTCGGGGCCGGCGACGACCCCTGGGTCCAGGCGATCGAGCCGGAGCTGGTCGACACCGCAGAGTACGAGAAGCCCGGACCGTGGAACATCTGCTTCTCGAACGCCGCGGTCGACAACCCCTGGCGGGTGGTCGGTTGGCAGACGATGCAGGCCCAGGTCGAGGCGCTCGGCGACGAGATCGCCGATTTCAATGCCGTTGACGCCGAGGCGAGCGACGACAAGCAGATCTCGGACATTCAGTCCCTGACGCGCGGCGACAACTGCGATGCGTTGATCGTCTCGCCGAACACGACGGCCACGTTGACGCCAGCCGTCGAGCAGGCGTGCGATACCGGGATCCCGGTGATCGTGTTCGACCGCGGTGTCGACACCGACTGTCCGGTGACGTTCATCAAGCCGATCGGCGGTTACGCGTTCGGAGCGGACGCAGCGGAGTTCCTGGTCGACAACGTCGACTCGGGAGGCAAGATCCTCGCATTGCGGATCCTGCCGGGTGTGGACGTCCTGGAGACGCGGTGGTCAGCGGCCCAGGAGGTCTTCGCGGACTCCGACCTCGAGATCGTCGGCGACGAGCAGACGGAGGGCGACGCTGCCAACACGAAGCAGATCGTCTCCGACTACATCGCCCGCGAGGGTGAGCTCGACGGCATCTGGATGGACGCCGGCGCGACCAGCGTCGCCGCCGCCGAGGCATTCGAGGACGCGGGCCAGGAGATCCCCCCGATCACCGGTGAGGATCAGCTCGACTTCCTGCGCAAGTGGCAGGAGGACGGACTAACAGCAGTCGCGCCCGTCTACTCGAATTTCCAGTGGCGGACGCCGATCATCGCGGCGACCCGGATTCTGTCCGGCGAAGAGGTTCCGAAGGAGTGGATCCTGCCGCAGGTACCGATCACCCAGGACGAGCTGGAGCAAGTCGTGGCGGACAACGAAGGTCTGCCGGATCTGCACTACGCGACGTGCGGGTGCGAGGACCTGCCCGGTTATCCCGAGGACTGGGAGTAACCAGGCAGAGAGTCAGTACGTCTCTCACCGGGAGCGGCCGAGCGTGACAAGGCGCCACGCTCGGCCGCACCTCCCGGTCTGGGCCAGCCGTTGAGACTTGACCGCGATCGGGGCGAACATCTGGATCTGGGAGTCGCCGATCACCGATCGCGCGATCGGTGAGGTCGCGCCCCGGGTCAAGGAGCTGGGGTTCGACCTGATCGAGCTGCCGGTCGAGGAGCCCGGTGCCTGGGACCCGGCTCGCGCAGCGGAACTGCTGGCGGAGCTGGGCCTCGGGGCGGGAGTCTGTTGCGTGATGCCTCCGGGCCGCGACCTCGCCGTCGACGATGCCGAAGTTGTCGCCGCGACGATCGAGTATCTGCGGCACTGCGTCGATGTCGCCGCTGAGGTCGGCTCGAGCGTGGTCGCGGGGCCGATGTACGCGGCGGTTGGCCGCCTTTGGCGACTCTCGGAGGGCGAGCGGCCGGTGGTGCTGGGCCGGGTGGCCGACGCGCTCCAGCCCGTTGCGGAGCTCGCGGCCGAGCACGGAGTGAAGCTCGCGATCGAACCCCTCAATCGCTACGAGACCAGCCTGATCAACACGGTCCATCAGGGTCTCGAGCTGCTCGATGCTGTCGAGCACCAGGCCTGCGGCCTGCTGCTCGACAGCTTCCACATGAACATCGAGGAGAAGGACCCCGCGGTCGCGGCCCGTGCGGCGGCGGGCCGGATCGCGCACGTTCACGCCTGCGGCACTGACCGCGGCTCGCCGGGCGCCGACAGCTTCGCCTGGCCCGCGTTCCTGGGCGCCCTCGACGAGGCTGGATACGACGGGCCGATGTGCATCGAGTCGTTCACCGCCGCGAACGAGGTGATCGCGACCGCAGCGTCAATCTGGCGCCCGCTGGCCCCATCGCCCGATGCGCTGGCCGCGGCCGGGCTCGCGTTCCTGCGCGCCAGCACGTGAGCCCTTGACAATCGCGGCGCGCCGCCGTTATCTTCGGCACGCGTGGTAAACGTTTTCCGCACGCCTGAGGCCAGTGCCACTCGCGAGGTCGGCGTCATCTTGAACGGCGTCACCGGACGGATGGGGACCAACCAGCACCTGCTGCGCTCGATCGCCGCGATCCGCGAGCAGGGTGGGGTCGAGATCGCGTCCGGCGAGCGGATCTGGCCCGAGCCTGTCCTCGTCGGGCGGCGGGCGGAGCGTCTTCGCGAGCTGGCGGAGGAGAGTGGCGTCGAGCGCTGGACGACCGACCTCGACGAGGCCCTGGCCGACCCGCGATCCGAGATCTACTTCGACGCCCAGGTGACCAGCGCACGGCCGGCGGCGGTGGAGGCGGCGATCGCCGCCGGCAAGCACGTGTACTGCGAGAAGCCGATCGCGCCGGACGTCGAAACGGCGCTCGGCCTGCTGCGGCTCGCGCGTAAAGCCGGCGTCAAACACGGCGTCGTCCAGGACAAGCTGTTCCTTCCCGGGCTCCTGAAGCTCGCGGCGCTGGTCCGCGACGGCTTTTTCGGCCGGATCCTGTCGGTCCGCG
Source organism: uncultured bacterium (assembly GCA_963753385.1). GTDB lineage: Bacteria > Actinomycetota > Thermoleophilia > Solirubrobacterales > 70-9 > JALZKA01. The sequence goes on along the minus strand of CAVWCC010000007.1, from coordinate 168,026 downwards.
GCGAGTTCGGTTACTGGGTGTTCCCGGGGCCCGAGCCTCCCGCTCAGCGGCCGAGCTGGAACTACCGGCGCGAGGATGGCGGCGGAGTGATCGTCGACATGTTCTGTCATTGGCGCTACGTGCTGGACGACGTGTTCGCGCCCGTGCGAACGGTGACGGCGCTGGGCGCGACCCACCTTCCGGTCCGCTACGACGAGCAGGGTGACGAGTACGCGGCCACCGCCGAGGACGCGGCCTACGCCCAGTTCGAGCTCGACGGCGGCGTCGTGGTCCAGCTCAACTCGTCGTGGTGCACGCGGGTTGACCGCGACGAGCTTCTCCAGCTGCACGTCGACGGCACCGACGGCAGCGCGGTGGTGGGCCTGCACGGCTGCCGGATCCAGAGCGCGACCGCGACCCCGAAGGCGATCTGGAACCCCGACCTCCCGAACCCGATCCCGTTCCGGGACGCCTGGAGCGAGGTGCCGGATCGCGGCCATTACGACAATGCCTTCAAGGTGCAGTGGGAGCTGTTCCTGCGCCACGTCGTCGCGGACGAGCCATTCCCGTGGGGATTCGCCGAGGGTGCCAAGGGGATCCAGCTCGCCGAGCTCGGGATCCAGTCCTGGAAGGAGCGCCGGACGCTGGACGTGCCGGCGATCGAAACGTGAGCCTGGCGACGCGGCCCGAGCTGATCCTGCCCGCAGCCGACGGGTCGCTCGTACGCTTCTCGCCGGGACCCGGTCCGTCGTTGCCGGGCCCCGACGGGCGGCCGGTACGCACCAGGGTGTGCCTCGCCGCCGCCCACGTCGTGGCCGACCCGGCCGCGCCCGGCGATCCGGTGGCCGAGCCGGCCCTCGACTGGGACGCGACGATGGCTTACCGCCGGCACCTTTGGTCCTACGGCCTGGGGGTTGCTGACGCGATGGACACCGCCCAGCGCGGCGGCGCGCTGACCTGGCCACTCGCGCGAGAGCTGATCCGCCGGAGTGCCGCCGAGGCCCGCGCGGAAGGGGGGCGGCTGGCCTGTGGAGCCGGCACGGACCAGCTCGATCCAGGTGCTCAAGCCTCGCTCGAGCGGGTACGCGACGCCTACGTCGAGCAGTGCGAGCTGATCGAGTCCGAGGGGGCGACCGTGGTGCTGATGGCAAGCCGCCACCTCGCGGCGGCGGCGCGGGGACCGGACGACTACCGGGCCGTATACGACGCGGTGCTCGAGCGGGCGCGGAGCCCAGTCATCCTGCACTGGCTGGGCGAGGTCTTCGATCCGGCCCTGGCCGGGTACTGGGGAGTGGAGGATCCGGCCGAGGCGTTGGAATCCGTCGCAGGCCTGATTGCCGATCACGCCGAGCTGATCGACGGGATCAAGGTCTCGCTCCTCGACGACCGCCTGGAGGTCGCGCTGCGGCGGCGGCTCCCGGCCGGCGTCCGCCTGTACACGGGCGACGACTTCAACTTCCCGGAGCTGATCCGGGGCGATGAGCACGGCGCCAGCGACGCCCTGCTCGGGGTGTTCGACCCGATCGCCCCGGTGGCGGCAGCGGCGCTGCGAGCCCTCGACGACGGCGATCTCGACCGGTACGAGCGGCTCCTCGGGCCGACCGTCCCGCTCGCGCGCCGGATGTTCGCCGCGCCCACCGGGCACTACAAGGTGGGCGTCGTCTTCATGGCCTACCTGAACGGGCACCAGGGTCATTTCCGGATGCTCGGCGGCCTCGAGGGCTCGCGGTCGATCGTCCACCTGGCCGAGGTCTTCCGGCTCGCGGATGCGGCCGGCGTGCTCTCCGACCCCGAGCGCGCCGCCCACCGATTCCGCCCGGTTCTGGAGCTGGCCGGGGTGGATCAGGCGTGAACCACGGCCCCGACCCCGAGCGCCTCAGCTTCAACCAGATCACGGCCGACCAGCTGAGCCTCGCCGAGGTGGTCGACGAATGCACGAGCGCCGGGATCCGGTGGGTCGCGCCATGGCGGCACAAGCTGGAGCCCGGCTCAGCCGCGCTCATCCGCGCGGCCGGACTGAAGGTCTCCAGCCTCTGCCGGGGCGGTTTCTTCCCGGCTGCCACCGAGGCCGAGCGCCGCGAGCGCGACGCCGACAACCGGCGCGCGGTCGAGGAGGCGGCGGAGCTCGGAACCGACGTGCTGGTGCTGGTTTGCGGCGGCGCGCGGGGAGCGCAGCTCGAGCGCGCCCGCGACGAGGTGCTCGCGGGCATCGAGCGGCTGGTCCCGTTCGCGGCGGATCACGGTGTGGCCCTCGCGATCGAACCGCTGCACCCGATGATGGTTGTCGAGCGCTCGGTCGTGGTCACGCTGGGGCAGGCGAACGGGATCGCTGAGCGCTTCGACCCGGCCCAGGTCGGCGTGGTGGTCGACGCCTATCACGTGTGGTGGGACCCGGATCTCGAGCGCGAGATCGAGCGGGCCGGGTCGCGCATCCTTGGCTACCACGTCTCCGACTGGCTGGTGCCGACGACTGATCTTCTGGCGGGCCGCGGCATGATGGGCGACGGCGCCATCGACCTCCCGGGGCTGCGCGGCCTGGTCGACCGCGCCGGCTACCGCGGCCCGATCGAGGTGGAGGTGATCAACTCGGAGCTGGCGCGGGAGCCGGGAGCCGAGCTGATCAAACGCGTCCGCGAGAGCTACCTCGCCTGCGCCTGAGCGGTTTCGCGCCGCGCCGTTGTCGAGCGCGGGACGAGCCGGTGCGGGAGGACCGTCTCGCGCGGCTCGGCGTCGACCTCGCCCGCGATCACGCGGCGCGCAGCGATCGCGCCGAACTGGTAGAGCGGGATGTTCACGGTGGTCAGGTCGCTGAAGCGGGCCAGCCGGGTGTCGGTCATCCCCGCGACCGAGATTTGGCCGGGGATCGCGACCTCCGCTTGCCTGAGGGCCGTGATCGCCCCGATCGCGGTCTCGTCGTTGCCCCCGATCACCGCGTCCGGAAGCTCCGTCCCGGCGAGCATGCGAACGGCCGCGGCGTGGCCCAGGTCGTAGGTGAAGTCGCCTTCGTAGAGGGTGTCGCCGTCGAGTCCGGCGCGTTCCATCGCCGCCTGGAACCCGGCCAGTCGCTGAGCGGAGGTGTGGAGGCCGGGCGGGCCGGCGATGAACGCGATCCAGCGGTGGCCGAGCGAGATCAGGTAGTCGGTCAGGTCGTAGGCGGCGGCCCGATTGTCGACCAGAACGCGCGGGCAATCGAAGTCGCGCGTGGCGAGCGACAGCACGTTCATGCCCCGCGAACGCGCCCGGTCAACGAGCGCCGCGAGCTCCGTGCCCCGCTCGTCGTCCGCGTAGCCGCTCCCGGCGAAGATCACTCCCTCCGCGTGGTAGTCGGTCAGGAGCCGCAGCTGGTCCTGCTCGAGCTCGGTGCGGCGGTCCGCGTTGCAGACGATGGTGAGATAGCCGGCCTTGGCCCCCACGTCCTCGATCCCGCGCGTGATCTCGGCGAAGTACGGGTCAACGATGTCCCCGACGATCACGCCGATGATCCGGCTGCGCTGGGTAACGAGGGCGCGGGCCAGGGCACTGGGCGAGTAGCCGAGCTCCTCGGCCGCCGCCAGGACTCGCTCACGCGTCCCGTCGGCGACGGGATGACTCGACCGGTTCAGGACCCTCGAGGCGGTGGCGATCGAAACGCCGGCGCGCCGCGAGACCTCGGTCAGGGATCCCTTCGGCGGTTTCCTCGCGTTCGTCATGGCTGTGAGCAGGGCCCGGGAATCGTTTTCCACCTCGCTTTCAGACGCGTGCTTGACACGCTTCTCGGCCCTTCGTTAGTGTGACGGAAAACGTTAACCGTCACCGGCCACAGGCGCGGCAGGCGCGCCGAGCCGGGGGCGCGCCGAACACGCGAGGAGAGGTGGATCGGATGACGACCGAGCTCGAGTCCAAGCCATGGGCCGGCAAGATCTTCGTGGACGGAGAGTTCCGCGACGCGGAGGGGGCAGCGGCGTCCCCGGTGATGGACAAGGGCCGGGGCGAGGAGCTGACGAGTGCGGGCGTCGCCTCGCCTTCCGACCTGGAGGGCGCGGTCAGCTCCGCCCGCGCCGCCCAGCGCGAGTGGGCGGCCGAGCCGTACGACGTCCGGGCGGGCCTCCTGCGGCGGGTCGCCCAGCAGGTCACGAACCGGGGGGATGAGATCGCCGAGCTGATCGTCCGCGAGACCGGCTGCATCCGCGGCAAGGCGGACTACGAGGTGGGCGCCGGCGCGAACGAGCTCTGGGAGGCCGCCGCCCTGACGTCGAGGGCGACCGCCGAGGTGGTCCCCTCGCACAACCCCGGCAAGCTCAGTCTCGTCCAGCGCGTTCCCGTCGGCGTGGTCGGCGCGATCACGCCGTGGAACTTCCCGTTCGTCCTCGGGATGAGGGTGATCGCCCCGGCGATCGCGCTCGGGAACACCGTGGTGATGAAGCCGGCACCACAGACGCCGATCACGGGAGCGCTCCTGATCGCGGAGATGTTTGCCGAGGCCGGGGCCCCGCCCGGGGTCCTCCAGGTGGTCGCCGGCGGCGACGAGATCGGCGAGCACCTGGTCGCCCACCCATCCGTGCGGATGGTCCACTTCACCGGCTCCTCGGAGGTCGGCCGGGAGATCGCGAAGATCGCCGGCGGCCAGCTGAAGCGCGTTTCGCTGGAGCTGGGGGGCAACAACGCCCTGGTCGTGCTCGACGACTCCGACCTCGAAGAGGCGACCATGATCGGCGCCTGGTCGGCGTTCCACTACCAGGGGCAGACCTGCATCACGGCGAGTCGCCACATCGTCGCCGAGAGCCTGTTCGACCGCTACGTCGAGCGCCTTGCGGAGCGCGCGAAGGCGATCACGGTCGGCGACCCGGCCACAGACGAGGTGGGCCTCGGGCCGATGATCAGCGAGGAGCAGCGCGATCGCGGCCACGACATCCTCGAGCGGTCGGTCGCCGCGGGCGCGCGCGTTGTCGAGGGCGGCACGTTCGAGGGGCTGTTCTACAGGCCGACAGTCGTCGTGGGCGTTACGCCGGAGATGCCGATCTGGCGCGAGGAGATCTTCGCGCCGGTCGCCCCGGTCATGGCCGCGTCGAGCGACGAGGAGGCGCTCGAGCTCACCAACGACACCGACTACGGGCTGGTGAACGCGGTGCTGACCGGCTCGATGGATCGCGGCCTCGCATTCGCCGAGCGTGTCGAGTCCGGGATGGTCCACGTCAACGACTCGACCTGCCTGGACGAGGCGCACGTGCCCTTCGGCGGCATGGGAGCGTCGGGGCTCGGCGGCCGCTCGGGCGGCGAGGCGAACCTGGAGGAGTTCACCGAGCGCCGCTGGATCGGCATCCAGCGAACGGCGGTCGAGTACCCGTACTGATCGCGATGCGCAGCTTTCCCGCTTCTATTCGAGCCCGTCCGTGAGCTGCGACCTGCTGGTGGTCGGAGGCGGCGTCGCCGGCGCGAGCGCCGCCGCCCGGGCGGCCGAGGCGGGGGCGAATGTCGTGGTGGTCGAGAAGGACGGCAGGCTCGGCGGCTCCGGAGCGCTCTCCGCCGGCATCCTCTGGACAGCGCCGGATCGCGAGACGCTGCGACGGGTGTGCCCGCGCGGCGACCTCGAGCTGGGCGGCGTGCTCGTCGACGCCTACGACGCGGCTGTCGAGCGGGTGCGCGACGCCGGCGTCGACGTCAGCGAGCGCTGGGAGGGGCAGATGGGCTTCGGCGTCGCCCACCGCATCGACATCGCGGCGTGGCTCGAGGCGGCGCGGGAGCGGATCGAGCAGGGTGGGCGGATCGCGTTCAAGCATGCCGCGACTGACCTGATCGTCGATGGCGATGAGGTGCGCGGCGCCCGGGTGAGCGGTCCTGCCGGGGACGCGGAGATCAGGGCCGGCGCCGTTCTGCTGGCGACCGGCGGCTTCCAGGGCGACGCCGGCCTCGTGCGGCGGCTGATCGGCGAGGGGGCCGAGCGCATGCCCCTCCGCGCGAACCCGAACAGCGTCGGTGACGGCCTGCGGATGGGGCAGGCGGCCGGCGCGGCGACGAGCGGCGCGTTCGATTCGTTCTACGGGCACATGTTGCCCAGCCCGCTGGAACGGCTCGAGCCCGAGGACTATCTGCCTCTGACCCAGTATCACTCGCACGCGTGCGTGGTGGTGAACAGGTTCGGCCGCCGGTTCGCGGACGAGTCCCGCGGAGACGAGGTCACCAACCAGGCGCTCCTGCGCCAGGCGGGGTCCCGCGGCGTCCTGCTCTGTGACGAGCGGGTGCGGGTGGAGCACGCGGTTGGCCCCCCGTACCCCCACGGTCAGGTCGTCGATCGCTTCGAGGCCGCGCGGGCGTCGGGCGCCCGGGTGGCGACCGCGGGCTCGCTGGATGCGCTCGTCGCGCCGATTGACGGCTGGGGGGTGAACTCGGTGCGCCTTCGGCAGACGCTGGCCGACGTGGAGGCGGCCGCCGCCGGCTCGCCGCCCCCGCCCGACGACGTCACGATTGGAGGCTGGCCGCCACCGCTCACCGAGGCGCCCTTCCACGCGGTCGAGGTGCAGCCGGCGATCACGTTCACGTTCGGCGGGTTGCGCGGCGACACCGAGGGCCGGGCGCTCGACCGCAACGGCGAGCCCGTGGCGGGCTTGTTCGTGGCGGGGGCCGACCTCGGCGGGCTCCAGGAGACCGGCTACGTCGGCGGGCTCGTGCTCGGCCTCGTCTTCGGCCCGCGCGCCGCTGACACCGCGCTGGGCACTCGCGAGGCGGGCACCGAGGTGATCGCGCGTGGCTGACGCCGACCCCGACGTCCTGATCATCGGCGCCGGCGCCTCCGGCGCGGTCGCCGCCAAGCGGCTGGTGGAGGAGGGATTCGACGTCGTTTGCCTCGAGCAGGGCGACTGGCCCGACTACACGCTGGCCCGCGCCGCGGAGCCCGACTACGAGCTGACCGGAGCTCGCGACTGGAACTGGGACCCGAACCTCCGGGCGGCTCCGGCCGACTACCCGGTCGACGACTCCGACTCCGACATCACCGCGCTCATGTGGAACGGCGTCGGCGGCGGCACCGTGGTCTACGCCGCGCACTGGCAGCGAAACATGCCGTCCGACTTCAGGGTGCGCACGCTCGACGGCGTCGCGGACGACTGGCCGCTCACCTACGAGGACCTCGAGCCCTACTACGTCCGGGTCGAGCGGGACTGGGGCGTCTCGGGCCTGGCGGGAGACACCGGGTTTCCCGGCGGCCAGGGACCGCCGATGCCCCCGGTCCCGCTCGGCGAGATGGGGCGGCGTGTAGCCCGGGCCCACAACCAGCTCGGCTGGCACTGGTGGCCCGCCCCGAACGCGATCGCCACCCGGCCGTACGGGCGCTTGCGCGCCTGCGTGCAGCGCGCCACGTGCCTGCGAGGCTGCGCCGAGGGCGCCAAGGCGAGCGTCGACATCACCTACTGGCCGGACGCCATCGAGCGCGGCGCGAGGCTGCGCACTGGCGCGCGGGTAAAGCGGCTGATCGTGAGCTCCAAGGGCCTGGTCGAGGGGGCGGAGTACATCGACTCGGAGGGCCACGAGCAGGTCCAGCGGGCCGCCGTCACGATCCTCTGCTGTAACGGCGTCGGCACGCCCCGCCTGCTGTTCCTGTCGGCGACGGACGAGCATCCCGACGGCCTCGCCAACTCGTCGGGGCTGGTCGGGAAGCGCCTGATGATGCACCCGTTCGGCACCGTCCTGGGGCTCTTCGAGGACGACCTGCGTTCGAACCAGGGCGCCTGGGGCCAGCACATCCACTCGCTCGAGTTCTACGAGACTGATCCTGCCCGCGACTTCGTGCGCGGCGCCAAGTGGGGCCTGCAGCCAACCGGCGGCCCGCTCGCCATGACCCAGGCCTATCCGTGGGGGGACGAGAATGCGATCTGGGGCGAGGGGTTCCACGAGCAGATCCGGCGCCGCCTCGGTCACTCCGCGATGTGGGGGTTCATCTTCGAGGACCTTCCGGAGGAGGCCAACCGCGTTGTGCTGGACTCGGAGCGAACCGACGACGACGGGATCCCGGCGGCGAAGCTTCAGTACGCGATGTCGGAGAACTCGCGGCGGATGATCGAGTTTCACGAGCAGCGGGCGACGGAGTCGATGGAGGCAGCGGGCTCCTACGACGTGATCGTGGCGCCGCAGATCAGGGCGACCGGCTGGCACCTGCTCGGCACCTGCATGATGGGCGCGGACCCGGCGACGTCGGTGGTCGATCCGTGGGGCCGAACCCACGACGTGCCGAACCTGTTCATCTTCGACGGCAGCGTCTGGCCGACGTCGTCCGGGATGAACCCGACCGCGACGATCGCGGCGATGGCACTGCGGTTCACCGATCGCCTGATCGCCGAGCGGCGGGAGCAGGGGCGCTCGCTGTGAGCGACCCTGGGGCGATCGACGCCGGGCTCCGCCACGTGTTCGCGGCCCTCGCCGACGAGTTGATTCCGGCGGAAGATGGGATGCCCTCGGCGGGCGAGGTCGCGCTCGAGCGCGGCGGTCTCGACGCGGTGCTGGCGGTCCGCCCGGACGTCGTGGACGGTTTGGTCCGCCTGCTCGAGGCTGCCCGAGGGGACGACCCCGCGACCGAGGTCGAGCGCCTGCGCGCCGAGGACGAGGAGGGGTTCGGGCTGCTGACGACGGTCGTGGCCGGTGGGTACTTCCTGGACGACGGCGTGCGCGAGGCCATCGGCTATCGCGGGCAGGAGGCGGTGCCGATCGAGCACCTCGACCCGCCCGACTACGTGCGCGACGGTTTGCTGGCGTCGGTCGTCGAGCGCGGGCCCGTCTACCGGCCCACCCCGCCCGCGTGATATCCACCGGCGCATGACCTATACCGCCGCCGGCGATCGCTACGACGCCATGCGCTACCGCCGCTGCGGGCGCAGCGGGCTCGAGCTGCCGGCCCTTTCGCTCGGGCTCTGGCAAAACTTCGGCGACGACCGCCCGGTCGACACCTCGCGGGCGATCCTGCGGCGGGCGTTCGACCTCGGCATCACCCACTTCGACCTGGCGAACAACTACGGCCCGCCCTACGGCTCGGCCGAGATCAACTTCGGCCGGGTCCTGGCGGAGGACCTGCGCCCGTATCGCGATGAGCTGATCATCTCGACCAAGGCGGGCTGGGACATGTGGCCCGGGCCCTATGGCGACCGGGGCTCGCGCAAGTACCTGCTCGCGAGTCTCGATCAGAGCCTCCAGCGCGTGGGCCTGGACTACGTCGACATCTTCTACTCCCACCGGGCCGATCCCGACACGCCACTCGAGGAGACGATGGGGGCGCTGGACACCGCTGTCCGCCAGGGCAAGGCGCTCTACGCCGGAGTCTCGTCCTACTCGCCCGAGCGGACCGAGCGGGCCGCTCAGATCCTCCGCGGGCTGGGCACGCCCTTGACGATCCACCAGCCGTCGTACTCGATGGTGAACCGCTGGATCGAGGACCGGCTTCTGAACGTCCTCGGCGAGCAGGGCATCGGCTGCATCGTCTTCACCCCGCTCGCGCAGGGCATGCTCACCGACCGCTACCTCGAAGGCATCCCCGCCGACTCGCGGGCGGCGCGCGACGACTCGCTCGACCCGGCCTGGCTGAATGAGGAGAACCTGGAGCGGATCCGCGCGCTGAACGCGCTCGCTGCAGAGCGGGGCCAGAGCCTCGCCCAGCTTGCCCTCGCCTGGACGCTCCGGGACGAACGCGTGACCTCGACCCTGGTCGGCGCTTCAAGCGTCCGTCAGCTCGAGCAGAACGTGGCGGCGCTCGATTCGCTCGAGCTCTCCAGCGACGAGCTCGCCGAGATCGACCGGCACGCCGGTGAGGCCGGCGTCAACCTCTGGGCGGAGTCCGGCGAGGCCGAGTAGGTCAGCGGTGCTTGACGCCGCCGGCGGCGTTCGGACCGAGCTGCTGTCCCTCGATCACGTGCCCGGCGAGTCGCCTCGTCGATCGCCGCGACCGTGTCGGGCGCGAGCTCGACGCCCGACGCGGCGACGTTCTGCTCGACCTGCTCCGGGCGCGAGGCGCCGACGATCGCGGAGGCGACCTCGGATCGACGCAGGACCCAGGCGAGGGCGAGCTGCGCCATGGTGAGGCCCGCCTCGACGGCGACCTGGTCGAGCCGCCCAACGGCGGCCAGAAGCTCGTCGTCCATGTAGCGCTCGATGAACGCGCCCATCCCCTCGCTCGCTGCGCGGGAGTCGGCCGGCGCCGGCTCGCCGGGCCGGTACTTGCCGGTCAGCACGCCCTGCGCGAGGGGGGACCAGACGATCTGCGAGATCCCGTTCTCGGCGGAGAGCGGAAAGACCTCGGCCTCTGGCGCCCGCCAGATCGCGTTGTACTGAGGCTGCGACGAGACGAACTTGGCCGCTCGCGGGACCTCGAGTCCGGCGCGGATCTGCTCGGGCGTCCACTCGCTGAAACCGATGTGGCGGGCCTTGCCCGACTCGACCGCCGCCGTCAGCGCCTCCATCGTCTCCTCGATCGGCGTCTCGACGTCGAAGCGATGGCACTGGTAGAGGTCCACGTAGTCGGTCCGCAGCCGGCGCAGTGAGGCGTCGAGCTGCTTCGAGATCTGCTCGGCGGACAGCCCGCGGTCCGTCCTCGACATCTGGAAGTAGACCTTGGTGGCGAGCACGAACTCCTCGCGCGGGAAGTCGCTGAGGATCTCGCCCCAGGCCTCCTCCGCCGCCCCGCGGCCGTAGACGTTCGCCGTGTCGAAGAAGTTGATCCCCAGCTCGAACGCCCGCCGGGTGCAGGCTTCCGCCTGCTCGCGCTCGACACCGCCGGAGTAGGTGAGCCACGAGCCGAGCGAGATCTCGGAGACCTCGATGCCGCTGTCGCCGAGCGCGCGGCGCTTCACGAATAAGCCCTTACCAGGGGGGCCAACCTGCTTTCGCGACTTACGTCGCTCATTAGGGAACCGTGGCGCGGCCGCTGGCGGCCTTCGCCGCTTCGATCAGCTCCAGCACCTCGGCCTCGCGGCCCTGGCGCACGAGCTCGACGGGGTCGGGGTCGCCGTTCACGATCCCCTCGAAGAATTCCTTGCGGTCCTGGTAGGTGGGCAGCGTCGCCTTGGCCCAGCCGCGGGCGTCGTTCAGCATGATCGCGAGGCGCGCGTAGGGCTCGCCGAAGGTCTCGGAGATCTCGCGCTTCATGCGCTTCGCCAGCGCCGGAGACGCGCCGGCGGTTGAGATCGCGATCGCGAGCGGCCCGGTACGGACGATCGCCGGCAGGATGAAGTTGCAGAGGGGCGGGACGTCGACGACGTTGACCAGCATCGAGCGGCGCTCGGCGTGCTCATAGACGCCGATGTTTACCTCGGAGTCGTCGGTGGCGGCGATCGCGAGGAACTTGCCCTCGAGGTCGCCGCTCTCGTAGCTCCGCCGCACCCACGTGATTGAGCCCTCGTCCGCGTACTCGGCGAGCGCCGGGACGGCGTCGGGGGCGACGAGCGTCACGGTGGCGCCGCAGGTGAGGAGGCCCTCCACCTTCTCGAGCCCGATGTCGCCGCCGCCGACGACCAGGCAGTTGCGGCCCTTGAGCTTCAGGCAGGCGATGTAGAGCGGCGTCTCGAGCATGTCGCGCACGCACGACTGGTCGCAGATCCCCTTGCGGAACTGGCAGACGCATTCCTTGCCTGCAAAGGCCTGTGCGGGCATCCCGGCCTAGGTTAGTGAGGCAGTCGTGCCCGCCGGCGGGGCGAAACGCTGCTTGAAAGTGAACGCCTGCGGTGTCGGCCCGCGCTCGCGCAGGTGCGTCAGCCGCTCCTCGGCCTCGGACACGTCGGGGATGTGGCCCGCCGGCACCCACCACAGGCACATGAAGTGCTCCATCCGCTCGAACCACTCGCGCCGGCGCCGCATCACGGCCAGATGGTCGCTCGCGTAGACGAAGTCCCAGAGCGCGTCGACGGACTCCCAGACGGACATGTTCACCATCAGTCCGTCCTCGAAGATGCGGATCGCGGTGGCGTTGCCGCTCTCGTCCTGGAGGCGCCAGACGAAGCCGGGCGCGGCGTCCGCGATCGCGTTCACCGGGTCGAGATTGGCCTTGAAATCGGCCAACAGGGGCGAGTCCACCGGCGCCTTCGGGCGGGCGATGTTCACCTGGGCGACGTGAAAGGAGGGAGATCTCAAGGTGATTCGAAGAGTACGAGGGTCCCGAAGATAAGCCCTTACCAGGGGGGCCAATCTGCTTTCGCGACTTGCGTCGCTCACCTGATACCAGCCCTTCGGGCTGGCCGGAAGGCCGATCTGAGGGCTTGACACCCCTTGCTACCCTCGCCGTCCGAGCGGGGCTGGATCCTTCCGACCCCGCCAATTTCGACGCGGCCTATATCTAGTGCGACTGATCATCACGGAGAAGAACAACTCGGCGCAGAAGATCGCCGACATCCTGAGCGGCGGCTCGGCCCAGGCCGGCGCCAGCTTCAAGGTGCCGTTCTACACCTGGTCCGACGCCGAGGGCGAGCACACGGCTGTCGGCCTCAAGGGCCACGTGATGGGCGTCGCGTTCCCCGAGCAGTACTCGAATTGGCAGCAGACCGACCTGCACGACCTGATCGACGCCGAGTTGGTCCCCGAGCCCACGGACAAGAACGTGGTCAAGGCGGTGCGCAAGCTCGCCGAGGGGGCCGACGCGGTAGTGATCGCAACCGACTTCGACCGCGAGGGCGAGCTGATCGGGCACGAGGCGCTCCAGCAGGCGCTCGAGGCGAACCCGGCAATCGCGAACGGTGACAAGGGCGACCCCGCCGAGATCCTCGCGAGCCGCCCACCGGTCAAGCGCGCCCGCTACTCGGCTCTCACGAAGGACGAGATCGAGCGCGCCTTCTCGGAGCTCGACGAGCTCTCCTACGATCTCGCCTACGCAGGCGCCGCGCGGCAGGACATCGACCTGATCTGGGGCGCGACGCTGACCCGCGCCGTCTCGCTCGCGACCCGCCGCTTCGGCTCCAACTTCCTCTCGGTCGGGCGCGTCCAGAGCCCGACCCTGGGCCTGATCGTCGAGCGCGAGCTCGAGCGGCGTGCCCACGTCCCAAAGCCCTACTGGGAGGTGTTCGCGAAGTTCGAGCATCCCGACGGCTCGTTCGAGGCACATCACGCGACCGACAAGTTCTGGGAGGAAGCCGAGGCGAAGGCCGCGCTGGCCGGGACGACGAGCCCGGGCGTTGTCTCCGCGGTGACGGCGAAGAAGTCGAGCCGCAAGCCGCCGACGCCGCTCAACACCACCGCCTTCACGACCGACGCGTCGAGCCGCCTGGGGATCACCCCGGCCGCGGCGATGCGCCTGGCCGAGGACCTCTACATGGACGGGTTCGTCTCGTACCCGCGCACCGACAACACGGTCTATCCGGCGTCGCTTCCGGTTCGTGAGCTCGTCCAGCAGATGGTGCGGATCCCCGAGTTCGAGGCCGGCGCGTTCGTGCTCGACGGGCCGATGCAGCCGACCCGGGGCAAGAAGGAGACCACCGACCATCCGCCGATCCACCCGACGCAGGCGGTCCACCCGAACGCGCTCGGCGACGGGCCGAAGCGCCGCGTTTACGAGCTGATCGTCCGCCGCTTCATCGCCACCTTCGGGCCGCCGATGGTGACCGAGTCGACCCGCGCCGACATCAAGTCCGGCTCCGAGGACTACTTCGTCCGCGGCTCGGTCGTGCTGGACCCCGGGCTACGCGCGGATCTACACCTACGCCCGCTCGTCCGACGACGAGATTCCGAAGCTCGAGGAGGGCCAGGAATTGGCGCTTGACGGCGAGCCGTGGTCGGTCGGCAAGGAGACCCAGCCGCCCTCGCGGATCAGCCAGGGCAAGCTGATCGAGCTGATGGAGGAGCGCGGCCTCGGCACCAAGGCGACGCGCGCCGACATCATCCAGAAGCTTTATGACCGCGGCTACGTGTACTCGAACCCGCCGATCCCCTCGGAGACCGGGATCGCGATGTACAAGGCGTTCAAGGAGCACGTGCCGCGGATGGCGACGCCGGAGATGACGGCCGAGCTCGAGTTCGACATGGACCAGATCGCGAACGGTGATATCACGAAGGACGAGGTCCTTCGGATCAGCCGCGAGATGCTCCACGGCACCACGCACGACATGCAGGAGCGCTCCGAGGACCTCGCGAAGGTGATCTGGGCGGGGATGGACGAGGACAAGTTCCTCGGCCCGTGCAAGGTCTGCGAAGAGGCCGGGCGCAAGCACGAGGACGGCTCGCCGAACCGCCTGCGCGTGATCGACATGAAGGGCGGCAAGCGCTTCTGGGGCTGCGAGGGCTACAACCGCGACGACCCCGAGCACCCGGACTCGTGCCGGAACTCGGGCCCGCTGCCCGGGCGCGGCTACGAGCTCTGGCGGCTCGAGGAGGTCTGCTCGGTCTGCGGTGAGGCGCCCCGGCTGACCGTCAAGGGCTTCCGCGGACGCCCGTGGAAGCTCTGCCTGAACGACGACTGCCCGAGCATGGTCGAGATGCGCGAGAAGCGCGCCGAGCGCCAGGCCCAGAAGGAGGCCCGCGAGGCCGCGAAGGCCGCGGCCGACGCCAACGGCGACGCCGAGGCGAAGGCCACCGACACCAAGGCCACGACCAGCGGCAACGGCGCCCGCCGTCGCCGCAAGCCACCCTCACCCGGCACGGCCCGCACGAAGAAGGCGGGCAGCCGCCGCACCAAGTAGCGCGGCGGTCAACGCCGGCCATCCAGCGTGGCCTTGAGGTCGGCCATCGCCTGCGCGGCACCGGCGCCGAGGTCGTTGGCGGTGAACGGAACGGTCACGATGCCGCGCGCCGCGAGGAACGCGATCTTCCTACGATCGCGTACGAATCGCCTCGCGTTGTCGTGGAACTGCCGGCCGTCGTACTCAAGCGCGACGCGCTCCTCGCGGTAGAAGAAGTCGAGGCGGTAAGGGCCGACCGGGTAGTCGCTGGCGTCGGGCTCGAGGTCGTGAGCACGCAGCAGCTTGAGGAGCCGCCGCTCGCCGCGTGATCGCGTGATCCGGATCCCGCCCTCCCGACCGAGCACCTGGGCGAGGGCGCGGGCGCCGTTGCGGTTTGGATGCGCGGCGAGGCTCGCTCGTAGCTCGTCGTCCTTGACCCGGTGCTGAACCCTCGCCTCGTGTAGAGCGCCTTCGAGCTCGCCCATGCCAAGTACGCCCGCAAGGTCCAACAGAGTCAGTGAGGGGGAGGTGATTGGGATCCGCTCGCGGCGGCTGAGTTCCGTCCGCGGAAGCGACGAGATCGAGTGCACCGCGAGTCCGTGGGGGGATTTGCGCTGGCGGCCGACCACCGTGAGCTCGATGAGATGGGGCTCAGCGATTGGCAGCCGCCAGAGGCGCCCGGCAGTCCGATGGCTGAGTAGCGCTTGCGGACCACAGGCAAGCACCGCCGCGGTTTCGAGCGCGAGCGGACTTCGCGGGCCGTAGCCGAGTAGGTACACGCCTCGATGAACCGGGATCAGCACGCCGGTGCGAACTCGCGCATCGATCATCCGCGCGGTCAGCCCGGCCGCGATGAGCTGATGACGGGCGACCGCGCCGTGCTGCGTCGCTGCGATCCGGCCGATGACGGCGTCGGCTTTATGCCTGAGCCCACCCACCAGGTAGTCCAGGGGATAGAGCCGCGGGGTTCGCCCCCGGAAAAGAGGGAGGGCGCGCGCGCCGGGGGAGTCGCGCGCGCCCTCGTGCTCGGTGCTACGCCTTGGATTCGGCCGGGCGTAGCGGTGATGGCTCGACGCGCAGGACGCGCGCCGGCCAGCTCGGGAGCCACCAGTTCCAGCGGCCCATCAGCGTGATCACGGCGGGCACGATCAGTGCCCGGATGATCGTCGCGTCGAGCAGGATCCCGGCGCCGAGGCCGGTCGCGAACATCTTCAGGTCCGTTCCGGGGCTCGACGCCATCGCCACGAACGAGAGGAACAGGATCAGCGCCGCGCTCGTGACCAGGCGGCCGGTCCGGCCGATGCCCTGGATCACCGCGGTCTCGGTCGACCCGGTCCGGTCGTACTCCTCGCGCATCCTGGCGAGGATGAACACCTCGTAGTCCATCGAGAGCCCGAACAGGAAGGCGAAGATCATCAGCGGCATCCAGGACGGGATCGACCCGGTCGCCTCGATGTCCCAGATCAGCTCCGACCCGTAGCCGTGCTGCCAGACGAGCACCAGTACGCCCCACGCAGCCAAGACGCTGAGGACGTTGAGGATGATCGCCTTCGCCGGCAGGAGCAGCGAGCGGAAGGCCCGGGCGAGCAGGATGAACGTGGTCACGGTGATGATTGCGATCATCAGCGGGAAGCTGCCGTAGACGGCTTCGATGAAGTCGTCGTTGGCGGCGGGCTGCCCGCCGACGCGGACGTCCGGCCCGGTGGCATGCGCGGTGTCGCGGACCCCTTGGAGGGTGTCCTCGCCCTCGGGGGAGCCCGAATCGGGGATCGGGATCACCTCGACGAGCGAGGTGCCGTTGCGGTTCCAGCTCTCGTCCTCGGGCGCGACGGCGCCGTGGACGCCCTCGACCTCGGCGAGCTGGGCGGCGACCTCGTCCGGATCGGTCGAGCCCTCGATCAGGATCTCGTGCGGCAGTAGCGAGCCCTCGCCGATGCCCGCGTCCTCGAGCGCGACCAGGCCCTCGTAGGAGTCGCCGGACTTGGCGACGGTGTCGGCGTCGGAGGCGCCGAGCTGCAGGTCGGTGGCCGCGACGACCAGCGCCAGGATGACGGCCATCCCGGCGCCCGCGGCGACCCAGCGATGCCGGGCGACGCCCTCGGCCCACCGGGTCCAGGCCCGGCTGGCCTTGTCGTCGGTGCGCCGATGCGGCCAGTCGAGCTTGTGGCCGACCTTGGCCAGGACCACGGGCAGCAGCGTGATCGCCGCCAGCGTCGACACCAGCGGGATCAGCATTCCGCCGTAGCCCATCGAGCGCAGGAACGGCAGCGGCAGCGCGATCAGCGCGAGCAGGCCGATCGCGACCGTGATGCCGCTGAAGACGACCGCGCGGCCCGCGGTCTCCATCGCCCGCTGGACCGCCTGGTCGCCCTCGCGGCCATGGGTCCGCTCCTCGCGCCACCGCGAGACCACGATCAGCGAGTAGTCGATCGCGACGCCCAGGCCGAGCAATGCGATCAGGAACTGGACGATCGGCGAGACCGTTGTCAGCTCGGTCAGACCGAGCAGGAGCAGGAAGGTGGTCATGATCGATGCGATCGCCATCAGCAGCGGGACGACGGCGAGGAACGACGCGAAGACGAAGACCAGGACCGCCAGCGCGCCGAGGCCGCCGACCACGGCCTCGAGCAGGAGGCCGGGGCCTTCGTCGTCGGCGCCCGAGTCCTCGAACAGGGCGTCGAAGCCGGTCAGGTGGACCGGCTGGCCCGCGACCGTTGCGCCCTCGAGGGCGCTCGACGCCGCCTTCTCCGCGGCCGGGTTCTCACCGAACGCCGAGTCCGGGTCGGGCTGCGGGTAGACGACCGCGAACGTGGTCCGGCCGTCTTCGGAGATGAAGGTCTCGTCGCCCGTGGACGTGTAGGACGCGATCCGGGCGTTGGGAAGGGCCTCGTTGAGTGTTGCGTCGATCTGCTCGAGATCGGCTCGCACCGCGGGGGAGTCGACGGACTCGCCCTCGGGCAGGGTGACGACCGGGATCAGCGGCGCGGTGTCGCCACCGGTGCCGTCGTAGAGCGCCGCGATCTCCTCGTTGGTCTCCCAGCCCTCCTTGTCCGGGACCGAGAACTCGGGCTCGAGCGCGTCGGTCGCGGGGCCGGCGGCGGCGATCCCAGCGATGGTCAGCACCACCCAGAATGCGATGACGGTGCGCTTGTGGGCAAGAACCCAACTGGTCAGGGACGACAAGGACTACCTCCAATTACGTGGCCGGGGGGAACGCCTCTTCTCCTAAGACGAAAGAGACGGTGGAAATGAGACTGAGCGATGGCCGCGCTCCCGTCCATTGGGATTTCCCCTGATCGGTCCCTGAGGGCTCTTGGGGGTGCGTCGGCTGACTTCTGACGTACTTTCAGAGAATCGTTTGTATCACAAACGATTGGTTGGGCGTAGAATTCCTGTGAAATGCGCTTTGACGAGCCGCCGCCCGAGCCCCTTGCCAGCGCCGTCGGCTTTCTGCTCTCGTGGAACGGGAGGCGAACCTCGGCAGGGTTCGCGGAGGTGCTCCGGGAAGTGGACCTGACGCCGCCGGTCTTCGGCGTCCTCACCCTGATCGACTCCCGGCCCGGCCAGACTCAGCGCGAGCTCGTGGCCGGATCGCTGATCGACCCGAGCTCGATGGTCGCCGTGCTCGACCAGCTCGAGGCCGACGGCCTGGCCGAGCGGCGAATCCACCCATCCGATCGCCGCAAGCACGCGGTGCATCTGACGACGAAGGGCAAGCGAACGCTCGGCAAGGCCCGAGAGCTCGCGCTCGAGTACGCCGAGGAGCTCCTGGCGCCGCTCGACGAGGAGGAGCGGGAGACGCTCCGGGTCCTCCTGCGGAAGCTCGCGCGAGTCGACGCCGCGGCCGAGTAGCGTCCGCTCGTCGTGTTCGTGACCCTGGAGGGAATAGACCGCTCCGGCAAGACGACCCAGGCGGCACTGCTCGCCCGCGCCCTGGGGCCGGACACCGTGCTGCTGCGCGAGCCGGGCGGCACGGGGGTCGGCGAGCGGATCCGCGATCTGCTCAAGGACCCCGATCTCGCGCTCGACCCGCGCGCCGAGCTGCTTCTGTTCTGCGCCGCCCGCGCCGAGTTGGCGGAGCGGGTGATCCAGCCCGCCAAGGAGGCCGGACACGACGTCGTCTGCGACCGCTTCATCGACTCGACGGCCGCCTACCAGGGCGTCGCCCGAGGCCTCGGCGTCGGCATCGTCGAGCAGCTGAACGAGTTCGTCGTCGGACCGTGCATGCCGGACGTGACCTTGCTCCTGCGGGTCGCCCCCGACACGGCCGAGGCCCGCGGCCAGCAGCGCCTTGCCGAGGGCGCCGAGGACGGCTCGGACCGGTTCGAGTCCGAGGGCATCGAGCTTCAGCGCGCGGTCGCCGCGGCTTACGACGAGCTCGCCGAGCGCCACGCCGACCGGATCGTCGTGGTCGAGGGGACCGGATCGCCCGAGGAGGTGCACGAGCGGGTGCTCGAGGTGGTGCGCGGGCGATGACCGGCCTGCCCGAGACCCTCGCGGCCGCCACCGAGGACCAGCCGGGCGCGCGATTGGCCCTCGCGGCCGGGCTCGAGAGCCCTTCGCACGCCTATCTCTTCACCGGGCCCGCCGGGTCCGGGAAGCGGGCGGCGGCGCGGGCGTTCGTCGCCGAGCTGCTTGCGGCCGGGGCGCCCGACCCGGGCTCGGCCCGGCGCCGGGCTATGGCGGACCCCTCGCCCCACCCGGACCTCGCGTGGCTTCGCCCCCCTGGCGCGCAACACCTGGTCGACGAGGTTCGCGAACGCGTGATCGAGGCGGCTCCCTACCGGCCGTTCGAGGGTGAGCGGCGCGTGTTCGTGATCGACGAGGCCGACGCGATGGCCGAGGAGAGCCAGAACGCGCTGCTGAAGACGCTCGAGGAGCCCGCCCCGTTCGCGCACCTGATCCTGATCTCGTCGCAGCCGACGGCGCTGCTCGGCACGGTCCGCTCCCGGTGCCGCGAGATCGCGTTCGCGGCGCTCGGTCCCGAGGCGGTCGAGGCGCGACTCGCAGCTGCACATGGAGCGGCGGACCCGCGGGAGCTCCGCGCCGCCGCGCGGCTTGCCGGCGGCGACCTCGAGCGGGCGGAGCTTCTGCTCGCCGAGCGCGGGCGCGAGCTGCGCGCCCGCTCTGAGGCGCTCGCCCGGGCGGCGCGCTCGGGGGCTCTGGAGGAGGCGCCGTGGCAGGGGCTGTTGGAAGCCGCGGAGGAGCGGGGCAGCGAGGTCGGCGACGCGGCGAAGGACCGGCTCGACGCGCTCGCCGACCAAGCGAAGGACGCGGCCGACAAGCGGGCGGAGCAGCGGCTTCGCAAGGAGGCGAGCGAGGCGGGGAAGCGGGCGTTCCGCCGGGGCCGGACCGAGGCGCTCGACACGGGGCTCGCGCTCGTCGGCGCCTGGCTTCGCGACCTGGCAGCGATCGGCGACGGGGCGCCCGAGCTGGTCCTCGCCGCCGACCGCGAGCCCGAGCTTCGCGAGGACGCCGCCGGGCTCGACCCCCGGCGAGCGCGCCGTGGGGCGGAGCTTGTGATGGACACTCGCCGGCGGATGACCGTGAACGTCAGCGAGGAGCTCGCACTCGAGGCACTGTCGTTTCGGCTCGAATTCTTGTTGCGGAGCTGAACTGCCTGGAAAACGCAACCTTCGCCGCGTACATTCATCCGCGTGAGCCCGATGGTCGGCCAACCATTGCTGCCTCGGCGCCGGCCCTTCGGCGTCCGGCTCTATTTGGCATTTGCGTTCGCCGGCGTCGCCCTGATCACCGCCGGCCTCGCCTACCTCCTGGTGTCGGAGACGGGCCAGGAGGCGGCCGACGAGCGCCTGGGCGATATCGCGTCGGGCCGCACCTCCGGGCTCGCGGCCCAGCTCGCCAACAAGAGCGAACGCAGGGCGCAGGACACCCTCGACGCGGCGACGCAGGAGGGGTTCTCGGCGTGGGTTTTCAACAGCTCCGGCGAGCTCGTCACGGAGGCTGGCTCGCAGGGGGTGGCGCTGGCCGAGGTCGAGCAGCGGCGACGGGCGGTGCGCCAGGCCCTGCAGCTTGACCGCTTTGTGGAGGAGCTCCCCGGCGGGAACACCGTGGTGGCCGACGCAATCTTCCGGGACGGCGCGATCGACGGCGTGATCCTGACGCGCGCCGCGCGTCCGCCCGAGCTGCAGGCCACGATCGACGCCGTTCGCGGCGACCGGATCACGGCGCTCGGAGTCGCCGTGCTGGTCGCGGTCGCGATCTCGTTCCTGATCGCGAGCGCGATCACCACGCGGATCAAGCGCCTGGCTCAGAGCGCGGCGAAGATCAGCCAGGGCCAGCTCGACGAGCCGCTCGAGGGCACCGGCGGCCGCGATGAGATCACCGAGCTCGGGCAGTCGCTCGAGACGATGCGCGCGGCGCTCCGGCAGACGTTCGAGGCGCTGCGCTCCGAGCGCGACCGCCTCTCGGCGATCTTCGACGCCCTCTCCGACGCGGTGATGGTCGTCGGCCCAGACGGGGGCGTGCGGTTCGCGAACCCGGCGGCGCGGCCGCTGATCTACGCGGACGGCAAGGTCGCCGCCACGCTGATCCCCTGGCTTCGGCGGGCGGCCCGCGCCGGCTCGGCGGAGCACGACGGCCTGCGGATCGGCGAGCGCGTCTACGCGATGCAGGCCCGCGAGATCCCGGCGGAGGGCGCGGTGCTGGCGGTGGTCCGCGACCGCACGGATGAGCTGCGCCGCGAGATCGCGGAGAAGGAGTTCGTCTCGAACGCGGCGCACGAGCTGCGCAACCCGATCGCGGGCATCTCGGGCGCCGTCGAGGTACTGAGCTCAGGCGCCAAGGACGACCCCGAGGCGCGCGAGCACTTCCTCCGCCGCCTGACCGAGGACACGGAGCGGATCAGCCGCCTGACCGAGTCGCTCCTCACACTCGCGCGGATCGAGTCGGTCGGCGAGGGTGCGACCGAGGTGCTCGACGTGGGGATCGCGGCGGAGGAGGCCGCGCAGGTCGTCACCCCACCCGAGGGCATTGAGTTCACCGTCGAGCTCGACCCGGACCTGGCCGCTCAGGGCGATCGCGTGCTGCTTCGGCAAGTGCTAATCGGCTTGCTGACGAACGCCTTCAAGAACACGACGCCGCCGGGCGCCGTTACGCTTCGCGCGCGCCGCCGGAGCGCGGCCGACATCCTGATCGAGGTAAGCGACACAGGTACTGGGATTCCCGCCGATGAGATCGACCGCATCTTCGAGCGCTTCTATCGTGGCGCCGGCTCGCTCGAGCAGGAGGGCTTCGGGCTCGGCCTCTCGATCGCGAAGCGGATGGTGGACGTGATGGGCGGCGAGATCGGCGTCGATTCCGCCCCCGGCGATGGCAGCGACTTCTGGGTCCGGCTACCCGCGGCGAAGCCCGCCGCGACTCCGGTGGCATGAGGGAGGCGATGACGTGACCAAGCGCATCCTGGTAGCCGACGACGAGCCATCGGTCCGCGAGGCGGTCGGCTACGCACTCAGGCAGGAGGGCTTCGAGGTGGTGATCGCCGAGGACGGCGACGATGCCGACGAGAAGCTCCAGGGCGACATCGACTTCGACCTGCTGATCCTCGACATCATGATGCCGGGCAAGAGCGGCCTCGACGTCTGCCGCGACGTGCGCGCGCGCAGCCCGGTGCCGATCATCCTGCTGACCGCGAAGGACGCAGAGGTCGACAAGGTCGTCGGGCTCGAGGTCGGCGCCGACGACTACGTGACGAAGCCGTTCTCGGTCCGCGAGCTGATCGGCCGCGTCCGCGCGCAACTCCGGCGCCGGGAGCTCGACCGGTCGAGCTCGGAGAGCGGCGGCAAGACGATCGACGCCGGCGACGTGCGGATCGACCTCGCGCGTCATCTTGTGCTCGTCCGGGGCGAGCCGGTCAACCTGACCCGCTCGGAGTTCCAGGTGCTCCGCCTCCTCGCGGAGAACCCTGGCCAGGTCTTCAGCCGGCTCGAGATCATGGAAGAGCTGTGGCAGTCGGAGTTCTCCGGCGACGTCCGCGCCTGCGACGTCCACATCTCGAACCTGCGCCAGAAGATCGAGCGCGACCCGCAGGAGCCGGAGCTAGTGCTCACGGTTCGGGGCGTGGGGTATCGCCTCGCCGAGGGCAGCTCCGAAGGCTGAGCGGCGTTCGAGCGTCCTACACTGGTGCGCGCGCCGCCGTAGCTCAGCTGGTAGAGCACTTCACTCGTAATGAAGGGGTCAGCGGTTCGAATCCGCTCGGCGGCTTGTCAGCCTGAACGACCGTGAGCGCCGAGTCAAAATCCGCGCCGACGCTGTCGGTGGTCGTGGTCACCTTTCGTCATGGCGACGCCCTGCGGGGGCCGCTCGAGGCGCTCGTGGGGGAGCTCCGGGGCGGCGACGAGCTGATCGTCGTCGACAACGCGTCGGGAGATGAGACGCCGGAAGTGGCGCAGGAGATGGCGCCTGCGGCCCGCGTGATCCGGAACGCCGAGAACGCCGGCTTCCCGGCAGCCTGCAACCAGGGCGCGGCCGGGGCGACGGGCGACCTGCTCGTCTTCCTGAACCCGGACGCGGTCGTCGCAACGGGTTGGCGCGACGCGATCGAGCGGCCGGCGCGCGACGGGTCGGGCTGGGGGGCGTGGCAGGCGCTCGTTACCGCCGAGGAGGGCGAGGTGATCAACACCCGCGGGGGCGTCCTGCATTTCACCGGCATCGCCTGGGCGGGCGGGGCCGGGGAGCCGGTCGCGGCGGTCGATGCCTCGGCCGAGCCGGGGTTCGTGTCGGGCGCCTGCCTGGCAATTCCCCGCCAGGAGTTCGAGCGGCTCGGAGGCTTCGCCGGCGACTTCTTCCTCTACCACGAGGACGTCGACCTGTCGCTGCGGGTCCGGCTGGGGGGCGGCACGCTCGGCGTCGCCGCCGACGCCCGGGTCGACCACGACTACGAGTTCGACAAGGGGCCGGCGAAGTGGCGCTACCTCGAGCGAAACCGCTGGGCGACGCTGCTGCGCGCCTATCCCGCGGCTCTGCTCTGGCTGCTCGCCCCGGCGCTGCTCGCGACCGAGGTCGCGCTGATCCCGGCCTCGATCGCGGGCGGCTGGTTCGGGCAGAAGGTGCGGGCTTGGGGGGACACGATCGGGTCCCTGCCCCGCCTTCTTCGCGAGCGCCGTGCGGTGCAGGCGCAGCGGACCGTCACGAGCGCCGAGTTCGCCCGCGCGCTAACGCCCGCCCTGGACTCCCCGTATCTCGGCGCCGCCTCCCGCTCGCGCCTCCTCGGGGCCCTGCTCGGCGCCTACTGGCGCGTCGTCCTGCGGCTGCTCGGCGCGTAGGCGCTCCTCGAGGCTCGCGACCTCCTGGGCGAGGATCTTCGTCTCCTCGCTGAGCCGTGACGAGACGACCGAGAAGTTGAGGAGCAGCAGGAAGGCGACCCCGAACGCGAGGATGAAGATCGCGTTGGCCGCGTCCTCGATCCCCATCAGGTCCTTGATCACGTCGAGCCCGTCCGTCCAGATCGCGAGGACGAGCAGCGCGAGCGCGGCGGTCATCCAGAGCAGGGCGTAGCGCTCGACCAGGCGGCGCCGGCGGACCAGCTCGAGTACGAAGAGGAAGATCGCGAGCGTGGCGATCACGGCGATGATCTGGGCGCGGGTAGAGATCTCGCCCGAAGTGGAGTTGGGGGATTCGTCGGCGGTCCCCTCCTGGGGCTGCAGCGGCTCGCCGACGGTTAGTCCCTCGACCGTCACGCCGGGATCCTCGAACGCCTCGCCGCCCCCGCTCGGGATCACGGTGGTGGCGCCCTCTCCGGCACCCCGCAGCGTCAGGTCCTTCTCCTCGAGCGCCTCGCCCTCGGTGAGGAAGAACGTCCCCTTGCCGAGCACGAGGGTGTCGCCGGGCTGCGCCAACAGGATCGCTCGTTGAAGGTCGGGGCTCAGCCGCCTCGACCTCGATCTCGTCGCCGAGCGCCGTAGCGCGCGAGGCCGATAGCCGCGCACGACGGCCAGGGCTGCGACCCGCCTCAAATACGCCGCCTCAACAACGGCGGGGCTCGGCTTCGCTGCGCTCCGCCTCACTTCGTCAGCACCTTCAGCTCCTCGGTGTCGAGCGGTGGGCCCGACAGGATCTCGTCGCGCCGCGATTCGAACCCCACGGGCGTCGGCCGTCGGCGGAAGAGACCGATGAAGATCGCCAGCAGCACCTTGACCATGTAGTAGGCGCTGCGCGGGTAGTCGATCGAGCTGCGGCCGAAGTCGCGCTGGTTCATCTCCACGTGCACCTCCTGCAGCCGCAGCTTGTGGGCGTGGAGCATCAGGATCGCCTCGACCTCGGGGTAGTCGTGCGGGTAGTCGCGCGCGAACAGCTCGATGCCGCGGCGGTTCGTCATGCGGAATCCCGAGGTCGGGTCGGTGACCTTCTGGCGCGTGATCGCGCTCATCACGATCGCGAAGATGAAGTTGCCGATCCGGCGGCCGAACGGGACCTTGTAGCCGGGGTCGCCCAGGAACCGGCTGCCGGTGACCATGTCCGCCTGGTCGCCCTCGGTCTCGAGGTTCGCGAGCAGCTCCGGCAGGTACGCGGGCTTGTGCTGGCCGTCGCCGTCGATCTGGACCGCGACGTCGTACCCCTTGCGGAGCGCGTACTTGTAGCCGGACTGCATCGCGCCGCCGATCCCGAGGTTGAACGGGTGCCGGATCACCACGGCGCCCTGGGCCTGGGCGTGTGCCGCGGTCGTGTCGGTCGAGCCGTCGTCGATCACGACGATGTCGAAGTCGGAAGCGTGCCGCCGGATTTCGCGGATCACGCGCGCGACCATCGCGCGCTCGTTGTAGGCGGGCACGATCGCGAGCTTGCGCAGCTGGTCGGTTCCTTCGGCCATGCGGCGAATTAGCGTAGAGCGGCGCGAACCCGGCCCGCCTTGCGGTCGCACCGTTGCGGTGGCAGGGTTTCGCCGCCGCCGACCGTACGAAACCCGCATGGTCGCCCGGGATACGCAGCGCGTCGTGCTTCACCGGGACCAGGCCGAGGTCGAGTTCTCGCGCATCGTCGCCTTCTCGGACGGTGTGTTCGCGATCGCAATCACGCTCCTCGTGCTCGCGCTCGAGATCCCCCCGGACGGCGACGTCGGCGAGGCCCTTCGCGACCGCGGAGCGGAGTTCTTCGCCTACTTCCTGAGCTTCGCGGTGGTCGGACGGTTCTGGATGGCGCACCACAGGATCTTCGGCTCGATTGCGCGCTTCGACACGAGCCTGGTCGTCATCAACCTCGCCTACCTCGCGTTCATCGCCCTGATCCCGTTCACGTCCGAGGTGCTCGGCAACTACAGCGACGATTCGATGGGGGTTGCGCTCTACGCCGCGAATCTCACGGCGGTGAGCCTGGTCTCGTGGGCGATGATCCGCTACTCGTATACCCGCGGCCTGATGCGCGAGGAGGCAGAGGAGTACCGGTCGCGATTCGCCAGCGCGGGGGCCCTCGTGGTCGCGGTGGTGTTCGCCGCTCTCGATCCCGCTCGCCTTCCTGAGCCCGACGCTCGCCACGATCTCGTGGGCCTCGCTGTTCTTGATGGGCGATCGCATGATCGACCGCATCACAGGCGTCCGCGCGCCGAAGTAGCTAGTCGCGCCGCCCCTCGAGGATCTCGTGCGCGCTCGGCGAGGCGGTTCTTCCGCCGCAGCTCGGCCTCGCGCTGGCGCCGGAGCTCGGTCGTCGCTCTCGGCGGCGAGCGGTGGCACCTTCGTCGGCTCGTCGGCGTCGTCAAGCGCGACCATCGTCAGGTAGGCGGTCGAGGTGTGGCGGCTCTCGCCGGTGCGGGGGTTCTCGGCCTCGACCCGCACGCCGACCTCCATCGAGGTGTTCCACGCGGCGTTGACGGTGGCCTTGAAGGTCATCAGCTCCGCAACCTTGACCGGCGCGAGGAAGGTCATCCGGTCCACGGCGGCGGTCACGGCACGGTGTCCGGAGTGGCGGATTGCTGCGATCGCCGCGACCTCGTCGCAGAGCTTCATCACGACGCCGCCGTGGACCAGGCCGGAGTGATTCGCGTCCTCGATCCCCATCCAGCGGACGAGCGTCGCGCGGGAATCGGACGGCGGCTTTGCCTCCATCAGGGCAGGCCGGTGAGCGTGGCGTCGGGCGCGCCGGCCAGCACCCGAAGCGCAACCAGCATCTGCGCGTGCGCGGCGCCGACCTGTGCGGCCGTTCGCACGAGATCCGGGGCTTCCAGGTCCGGCGTCAGCTCCCGGTAGGCGGTGATCAGCTCCTCCTCGAGCCCGATCATGAATTCGAGGAGCCGCTTCTCCGGCGCATCGACATCGAAGTCGGCGAGCGATTCGTACTCGGCCGGGTCGCTCTGCACCTCCGGCGGGTCGACGCCGAGCTGGTCGAGGGCCTCGGACAGCGCGGTCGCATGATCGCCGCAGTGCGCGCTGAACAGCTCGAACGTCGTCAGTGCCTCGCCCTTGAGGTCGCCGTCCTCGGCCGCGAGCGAGTAGGCGAGCTCGGCCGCCTGCTCGAGCTCGACGACCGGCTCGAGAGCGTCGGTCTCGTCACTCGCCTGGGCTAGGGCTGTGGTCGCGGGGATGAGTGAGGCAGGGATCGCCGTCGCGCCGGCGATGCCGATGCCGCGGCCGAGGAGCTGGCGGCGGGTGGTGCTCACGCCGCCTCCTCGCTGGAGGACGGCGGGCCCATCACGAACGAGTCGGGCGCGATCTCCTCGCCGAGCACCGAGCGGATCGCGGCAAGGAGAGCCGCATCCTCGACGATGGCCTGGTGGACCGGGGCGCGGCGCTCGGGTGCGAGCTCGCCGATCGCTGCGAGCGAGGCGGCAATCGAGGTTTCGAGCTGGCGGGCGAGGCCCTCGACGGCGCTCTCGGCTCCGATCAGGTCGACCGCCTCTTCGGTGGGCGTGCCGCCGAGGTCCCCGACCTCGACCGCGAGCGCTTGCGCGGAACTGTCGCGGTCCCTGGCAAAGAGCTTGATCGACTGGCGGACCTCGCCGGGAGAGGCCTTCGAGGCTTCGCCGGCTGCCGAGGCGACGGCTAGCTGCTGCGCCAGCACGGCGTTGAGCAGCTCCGCCTCCTCCGCAGGCGTGACGTCCTCGTCCTCGTCTGAGCTGCCGCACGCGGCGAGGACGGCCGGGGCGCCGGCCGCCAGCGTCGCGCCGGAAGCAGCGAGCAGGCGGCGTCGGGACAGAACGATGGGGGATCGGGGCGCCACGCGGTCTGGGAACTTACCTGCGATGGCTTCAGCGGAGGCTGATCGGATCGCCGAGCTCAACGCGCGCGTCACATCGTGCCGCGCCTGTCCGCGCCTGGTCGCGTGGCGTGAGGAGGTCGCCGCCGACCCGCCGCGGAGGCATCGGGGCGAGTCGTACTGGGCGCGGCCGGTGCCGGGCCTCGGCGACCTGGAGGCGCGCATCCTGGTTGTCGGGCTGGCGCCCGCGGCGCACGGCGCGAACCGGACGGGCCGGATGTTCACCGGCGACCGGTCGGGCGAGTGGCTCTACGCGGCGCTTCACCGGGCGGGCCTCGCGAATCAGCCGGAGAGTCTTCACGCCGGCGACGGGCTCGAGCTCCACGACGCGTACATCAGCGCCGTGGTGCGCTGCGCGCCGCCGGCCAACAAGCCGACCCCGGTCGAGCGGGACGAGTGCATTCCATATCTCGTGGAAGAGCTCGAGCTGCTCACGCGTGTCCGCGTGATCGTCTGCCTCGGCGCCTTCGCTTGGGACGGAGCGCTGCGCGTGCTGTCTCGGAGCGGCCATCCCACCCCGAAGCCGAAGCCGCGGTTCGGGCACGCCGCGGAGGCGGCCGTCGGCCCCTACACGCTCGTCGGCTCGTTCCACCCGAGCCAGCAGAACACGTTCACCGGCAAGCTGACCGAGCCGATGCTCGACGCGGTCTTCACCCGGGCCCGCGCTTTGGCCGACGAACGTCCCTGAGTGCGCGCTATACACCCCCGCGAGGGACGTTCGTCCCGAATCAGAGGCCTGAGGGCACGCGCTCGGGGTGGGCGAGGCCCTCGGCGCGGGCGGCTTCCGACACCGCGGCGGCGACCTCGGCGTGGACTTCGGGGTCGAGCGCGTCGGGGACGAGCTCCGCCTCCTTGGTGAGGCCGGCGATCGCTCGCGCGGCGGCGAGCTTCATCCCGGTCGAGATCTCGTTGGCTCCGACCATCAGCGCGCCGCGGAAGATGCCCGGGTACCCGAGGACGTTGTTGACGCTGGTGCCGTCGGCCGCGAACGCGGCGCCGGCCTCGAGCGCCACCGAAGGGACGATCTCGGCGTCCGGGTTCGTGAGGGCGAAGATCACCTGCCCCTCGTGGACGAGGTCGGGGCTGATCAGGCCGGGTTGGCCGGTGGTCGCCATGACGAGCCGGGACTCCGCCATCACGTCCTCGAACGAGGCGATCTCGATCCCGTGCTCTCGGGCTCGCGCGTGCGAGCGCTCGTCGGGGTCCGAGGCGAGCACGCGTGCGGCGTCCGCCTCGACCATCAGCGAGGCGATGCCGAGCCCGGCTGCTCCGAGGCCGATCTGGCCAACGGTCGAATCCTCGAGCCGGATCCCCACCTGGTCGCAGGCGGCGAGGGCGGCGGCCAAGGCCACGACGGCGGTCCCGTGGACGTCGTCGTGCATCACCGGGATGTCCAGCGCGTCGATCAGGCGGGACTCGATCCCGAAGCAGTCGGGCACGCGGATGTCCTCGAGGTGGATCGCACCGAAGCCGGGGGCGATGCGGAGAACGGTCTCGACGAATTCGTCCGGGTCCTCCGTGTCGATCAGGATCGGCATCGCCGAGATGCCCGCCATCTGGCGGTAGAAGAGCGCCTTGCCCTCCATCACCGGCATCGAGGCGACGGGCCCGATGTTCCCGAGTCCGAGGACCCGGGTCCCGTTCGTGCAGATCGCGATGGTGCGGCCGATCATCGTGAACCGATTGGCGAGCGCAGGCGACTCGGCAATGGCGGTGCAGACCCGGGCGACCCCGGGGGTGTAGATGTCGCGCACCTGCTGGAGGGTGTGGACCGGGTGACGCACGTCGACCTCGAGCTTGCCGCCCTCGTGGGCGAGCAGGGCGCGGTCGTGGTACGAGATCACGCGGACTCCCTCGAGCTGCTCGAGCGTGCCGGCCACGGTCTTCGCCTGGCCGTGGTCGCGCACCTCGACGGAGATCTCGCGGATCGACCGGTGGCGGCCGACCTGGATCGTGACGACGTCGCCGATCAGCCCGTTCGAGTCGGCGATCGTCTGGCAGACCTTGGCGAGCTGCCCCGAGACGTGGGGCTGCTCGAGCCGGTAGACGTAGTCGACGGGCATCCCGCGCATACTCTCATCCGACGTGTTCCCGCTGAACGTCCCGAACGTCTTGACGGTCGTCCGCATCGTGGCGGTGCCCGTAGTCGTGGTCGCGCTGCTCGACGAGACGCCCGAGGGCGACGTGATCGCGGCGATCGTTTTCGCGCTGGCGGCGCTGACGGACGGGCTCGACGGATACATCGCCCGCCGGCGCGAGCAGGTGACGACGTTCGGCAAGCTGATGGACCCGCTCGCCGACAAGCTGCTGATCACCGCGGCGCTGGTGTCACTCGTCTCGCTCGACCGGCTCGCGGCGTGGGTTGCGATGGTGATCATCGCCCGCGAGTTCGCGGTCACGGGGCTGCGGGCGGTGGCGGCGGAGCGTGGCGTGGTGATCTCGGCGAGCTGGCTCGGCAAGGTGAAGACGGCCCTCCAGGTGATCGCGATCTTCGCGCTGATCGCGTTCGAGCCGACGCCGCTCTGGGTCGACCTGACGGTCTACGCGGCGGTCGCGATGACCGTGATCTCGGGGCTCGACTACTTCTTCGGCCTGCGCCGCCACCTGGCGTCGGCGTCCGAGGTGAGAGCGGCCGCGAAGACCGAGGCCGGCGCTAGCTAGCGCCGGGCTCCTCCAGCCACTCACGCTCCGTGAGGTGGTGGCGCGAGTGCTGGCCTGTCTCGATCTCGTCGAGGACCTCCGAGAGGAGGCCGCTGCGCTCGGCGACGACCGTGTGGCGGTGGATCGTCTCCAGGTTCTCCTGGCGGGCGAGGATGAAGCCGCCGTCGCGCATGCCGGGGTAGGCCTCGGCGACGCGGCGGACCATCTCGCGTACGACGTCTTCGACGAACCGTGGGTTGCGGTGCGCCTTCTCGACGACCGTCGCCTCGTCGGTGCGCTTCATCAACTCGTAGATCTCGGAGGACATCGACTGCTCGACGATGTGGAGGAGGTCGGGGGCGTCGATGTCGACGTACCGTCCCTCGGCGCAGCCCACGTGAAGCTCGCCGATGCCGCGCTGGTTGTGGGTGGCGACGGGGACGGATTCGAAGATGCGCTCGATCTCGTCGGCGGAGAAGCCGTCGGCCTCCAATCTCTCGCGGGATCGTCCGGTGAGCTCCTCCTGTGCGCATGGACAGGCGGTCATTCCCTGGGCTTCGACACCGGTGATCGTGCGAGTGCCGCGCTCGGAGGCGACCGCGACGCCGTGGAGCTTGTAGATCTCCTGGCTCGGGAGGCCGGACACGGGCGCGCGGACGGTCTCGGGGTAACGAGCCTCGATCCGCGCCTCGGCGCGCAGGCCGCCCTGGCGCTCGCGGACGCGCTCGGCGATGTGGGCGGCGAGCGCTTCGGCGCGAAGGGTCTCGGACAGGACGGCCTCGTCGATCGTCTCGTTGATGATCTCCTCGAAGCGGGACATGTGGACGCCGGCTTGCTGCGGGTTGAGGTCCACGAAGCACTCGAGCTCGGCGAAGTAGAGGCCGCTGTTGACGTGGATGACCTTCTCGACGCCGCGGACGCCGACGCGTGTCAGGCTGACTTCGGTCGAGGGGCGGGAGGCCTGGACGTCGCGGGTGCCCGCCGGGGTGAGCTGGGCGCTTTCGGTTACTGGCTCCACTTGTCCGGAGGGTACCGATGGGGCGTTACCTGATTGCGGTAACGCGACGCCCGCCGCCCAGACCCATCCCTATACTTCGCGCCGTTCGGCGGCCCGATCTGGAGGAGAGGACCCGGGGCAGTTGGCCGAGAAGGAAGTCGTCCTGACCGAAGATGAGGGGACCGAGGCCTCCCGCAACGGGGGCGACCCGCTCGAGGAGGGGGTGGCGCCGCTCGCCGACACCGATGAGCTCAGCGGGCTGATCGCCCACGGGAGCGAGCGCGGGTACCTGACCTTCGAGGAGATCTCGGCGACGCTCGAAGAGGTGGAGGTCACCAAGGAGCAGGTGCGCGACCTCCACGCGTATCTCATCGAGCATGGGGTGGACGTGATCGCCGCCGACGGCGTCAGCGCCTACAAGGAGGCGAAAGGCGGCGCGCGGGGCGAGCAGGCGAAGAAGCCTGAGCTGGACCTGACGGTCGAGCCCAGCCTGGACTCGCTCCGGCTGTATCTGCGCTCGATCGGCCGGGTGGAGCTCCTGACGGCGGACCAGGAGATCGAGCTCGCGCAGCGGATCGAGAAGGGGGACATGCAGGCCAAGCGGCACATGGTCGAGGCGAATCTGCGGCTGGTCGTCTCGATCGCGAAGGGGTATCTCGGCCGCGGGCTCGGGTTCCTCGACTTGATCCAGGAGGGCTCGCTTGGGCTGATCAGGGCGGTCGAGAAGTTCGACTACCGGCGCGGCTACAAGTTCTCCACCTACGCGACCTGGTGGATTCGCCAGGCGGTGACGCGGGCGATCGCCGACAAGGCGCGGACGATCCGGATCCCGGTCCACATGGTCGAGAAGCTGAACCGGGTGACGCACGTCGAGCGGCAGCTGGTGCAGCGGCTGGGGCGCGAGCCGGAGCCGGCGGAGATCGCCGCCGAGCTCAAGATCTCGGTCCGCGAGGTGCGCGACATCCTGCGGGTGGCGCAGATGCCGGTGTCGCTCGAGAAGCCGGTGGGGGACGAGGACGAGTCGGAGCTTGGGGATTTCGTGGCGGACGACTCGGTCGAGGAGCCGTTCGACGCGGCGACCGAGAACCTGCAGCGCGAGGACATCCAGCGGGCGCTTGACGCGCTGCCCGAGCGCGAGCGGCAGGTGATCGAACTGCGGTACGGGCTGCGGGGGCATGAGCCCCTGACGCTCGAGGAGGTCGGCCGCGCGTTTGGGGTCACGCGCGAGCGGATCCGGCAGATCGAGAACAACACGCTCCGCAAGCTGAAGCAGCTGCCTGAGGCGCAGCGGCTGCGCGAACTGGCCTGATTCCAGGCGAGGTTCGGCTTATTGGCCGGCGGGATCTGGCTTGGGAATGCGGAGTTTGCGGAGTTGCGAATTTTCTGTGTTTAGGCGTGGGCGTGCCTGGGCAAATACGCTCTAGAGGGGTTCGACGGTTGTCGACACCCTCGACGGGAACTCCCTGAGCAACCCGTCCAAGCCAAGACGGGCCGCCAGTCCCCCCGGGCGGCCCGTCTGCTTTTCGCAGAGTGCCCGAAACGGGCCGCCCCACCCCCCGGGGCGGCCCGTTTCTTTTGTCCATGCGGGTTACTCGGGCGTTCGTTTATCGCGGCTCCCTCCGGTTAGCCGTGTGGTGGGCACTTTGCGTACCCCTATGAAGGAAGGAGCGTCATGAACGACACCGATCGAGACACTCCACGGAACGTGGACGACGCCAAGGGACGCGTCAAGGAAGCTGCCGGCGATTTGACCGGCGACGATGAACTCAAGGACGAGGGCAAGCTCGACCAGGCTGCCGGCAAGGCGAAGGACGTCGCCAACTCGGCCAAGGACAAGGTCGACGAGGCGATCGAGGGCGTGCGCGACAGGCTCAACCGCTAGGAGCCGCGCGCGCCCGGTTCGAGACAAGCCCGACGGGCCGCCTCACGGCGGCCCGTCGTCGTTCTCGGGCAAAGAAAAGGCCCCGCGCCGCGGGGCCGAAATGGGGGAGGTGAGAATCGAACTCACTCAGCACTAGGGCACCGATTTTACAGACCGGCCCGGCTCTCCTACTCCGGCGCTCCCCCTGCGATCCGAGAGTCTAGAAGCCCTCGAAACCCGTTACTCCGCCACCGGCCGGCTGACCAGCCGCGACATCACGATCTGCGATCGCGTCCGCTCGACGCGGCCGTCGCGCTGCAGGTCGATGATCAGCCGTTCGAGATCGCGGTTGTCTTCCGTCCGCACCCGCGCGATCGCGTCGGCCTCCCCGGTGACGCTCCACGCCTCGACCACCTCGGCGTGCTCCCGCAGCGTCGCGGCCACCTCGTCGAGCGGGGTCCCGGGCCGGCAGAACAGCTCGACAAGCGCCTCCGTGTGCCATCCGAGCGCGCCGTGGTCGACGATCGCCGTGAACCCCTCGAGCGCTCCCTGCGCCCGCAGCCGGTCGACCCGCCGTTTGACCGACGGCGCCGAGAGCCGCACGCGCGACGCGATGTCGCCGAAGGTGCGCCGCCCATCCTCCTGCAGTAGCGCAAGAATCTTGCGGTCAGTGGCATCCATATCGCGAATTGTTGCAGTATCCGCGCCCGAAACGGCATTGACGCCTCATACGACCCTCCCGTAACCTCAGATATCAGATGAGCGACGTAAGGCGGGAAACGAACATTGCCCCTCCGGCAGGAGCTTGTTGATGCCTACCCATCCGAAGAGCGCCCACGTCCTGTTCGACGAGGCCCACTCCGAGGCCTGGACGATCGACGAAGACCTCGCGCGGACCATGCAGCCCGCGCACCCAGCCGACTCCTCGCTCGCCCACGCCGCCGCCGCCCTCGCCGAGCGCGACTTCACCATCGCCGCCAACGGGTCCGCCCCCCTCGGCGGCGACACGCTCGCCTTCACCGACGTCATCGTCCTCGCCCATCCGTCCGACCCCAAGTGGGAGGCGACCACCGGCGCCGGCTCCCCCGACTGACGGCCCAGGAGATCGACGCGATCGAGAAGTTCGTCGCCGACGGCGGCGGCCTCATCGTCCTCGGCGAGACCGAGCAGGAGAAGTACGAGAACAACGTGAACGAGCTCCTCGCCCGGTTCGGCATCCAGGTCGCCAACACGACCGTGCAGGACTACGACCACCACCACCAAGCCCCATCCTGGATCCTCGCCGAGCTCGAGCGCCCGGAGCGCCCGCCCGCCGGCGCCGACGTCCTCGCCCGCGTCGACGCCGCCTGCTTCTACCGGACCGGAACCCTCGAGCTCACGGACGGCGCCATCACCCTCGCCCGCACTGACGCCTCGGCGAGCATCCCCAACGCGCCGCTCGCCGCCGTCACCGAGCACGGCGCCGGCCGCGTCGCCGTCCTCGCCGACTCAGACCTCTTCGGCGACGACTGCATCGCCGAGCTCGACCACGAATCCCTCTGGCTGAACCTCGTCTACTGGGCCGCCCACGGCGCCTTCCGATCCGTGCCCGCGGCCGACCTACCCGCCGTTGCCACCAGCCCCGACTGGCTGCGACTCAAGGCGGCCACGGAGGAGCTGCGCCTGCGCCAGGAAGCCGACGGATCCGTGGACACCTCCGTCGAGGACACCGCGCGCCTGCGCGAGCTGGTCGAGGCGATCGCCGCCGCCGCCCAGGCGCTCAAGCCCTCGTTTCCACACCAGGACGACTACATCGACACCCTCACGACCGACCTCGTCGCCTGGGCCGACTCCGGCTTCGCAAAGCCCGACTTCGCCCGCTCCGCCGAGGCCTTCCGGCCCGAGCGCCAGCGAAGCGACGGCATCCTGCACCTCGCCGTCTTCCCGATGTACAAGCAGAACGCCTCGCGCGACACCTGCTTCGAGGCGCTCCTCGTCCGCAACCCCTGGCCCGAGTGGATCGCCGAGATCGAGCGCACTTACGACAACGCCAAGTTCGTTCCCGTCGAGCTGATCGATTACACCGCCGGCTACGACTCCGAATGCGCCGTCCTGTTCCCCGAGACGTTCTCGGTCGCCGAGCGGCCGAGCGAGTACCACTTCGGCGCGATCTTCTGCGACCGCGAGGCGGAGCGCCTGCGCCGCGTCGCCGGAGCAGCGGCCGACATCCTCCACCTGAACCTGCCGCCCGACGCCGACGCCCTCCTCGCCTCACCGCAGCTCTCGCGCGACGCCTACATCCTCTGGGACCTCGTCCACGATCGAACCCACATGCGCGGCGACCTCCCGTTCGACCCGTTCATGATCCGCCAGCGCAGCCCGTACTGGATGTACGCGCTCGAGGAGCTCCGCTGCGACCTCACCGCCTTCGGCGAAGCCTCAAAGCTGGAGCACGAGGGGTTCGCCTTCGCCCGGCACGTCCAGTACGCGATCCTCTTCGACCGCCTCTTCCGCTTCCCCCTGACCGGGAATCGCGTGCGCAACTACGACGGCCTCGGCGGGCAGCTCCTGTTCGCCTTCCTGCATCGCGAGGGCTACCTGCACTGGACCGACAACCGGCTAGTGATCGAGTGGGACGACGTCGCCGCGGGCGTCGGCGAGCTCCGCGAGCGCGTCCAGGACCTCTACCACTCCGGCATCGACCGCTCGAAGCTCGCCCAGTGGACCGCCGCGCACGACCTCGTCTCCGAGTACGTGCCGCCGGCCGAGTCATCCGTCTGGGCGAGCGACCGGCGCGCCCTGCCCGAGGTCGAGGAGCCGAAGGAGCTCGTCGACCTCGTCCGCGACGACGAGTTCCCCCTCTCGCTCTTCTACTCCCAGCTCCAGCCGAAGCTCCAGCCGGCGCTCGATGCCCGCCCCCGACGCGACGCCGAGCCGGCCGCGGCCGCCGCCTGATCAGCGCTTTCAGGGGATCTTCAACCTCCCCGCGTACCCTTTTCCTCGATGGAGAGCCGCCTCCGCCTCGACCTCTTCGCATTCGCGCTCGGCGCTCTCGCCCTGCTCAGCCTCGCGTTCTACGACGCCCGCAACGGCGCCGCGCTCGTCATGTGCGCCCTCTGCTTCGCCGGCCTCCTCACCGCGCGTCTCGCCGGCTTCTCGAACCGCGCCCTGGTGCCCGTCGCGGTCGGGCTGGTCGTGATGCTCTTCGGCATCTGGGGCCTCGACCTGCCGGCCTCCACCCGCAAGATCAGTGCAGTCGCCCACGCCGGTGGCGGTGCGCTCGTCGGCTGGGCCGTCTCCGAGTACCTGCGCAGTCGCATCGCCTGGCCGTACTGGGGCCTCATCGCGCTCGCCGCCGTGTTCTCGGTGACCATCCTCTGGGAGCTGGGCGAGTACCTCGGCGACCGCGCGGTCGGCACGGCCCTCCAGCCAAACAAGACCGACTCCTCTCTCGACATCTTCTTCGGCAGCGTCGGCGGTGCCACCACCGTTGCCCTCGCCTGGCTCCTGGCGCCGCGAACGCCGCGCCGTATAGCTTGAGTCCGTGACCGAGCTCGACGGCAAGATCGTCGCGGTCGCGGGCGCCGCGGGCGGCCTGGGGCCCGTCCTCGCCACCCGCCTCGCCGAGGCCGGCGCCTCCCTTGCGCTGACCGACGTACACCAGGAGCGCCTCGACGAGCTCACCGCCCGGCTCGGCCTGCCCGACGAGCGGCTCGACTCCCGTGTCGTCGACCTCCTCTCCGAGGACGCGGCGCGCGAATGGGCGGCCGCCCTCACCGACCGGTTCGGCCGGGTCGACGCGCTGCTCCACCTCGTCGGCGGCTGGCGGGGCGGCGAGCCGCTCCCCACCGCGCCCCTCTCCGACTACGAGTGGCTCCACGACCTTCTCGTCCGCACCCTCCAGCACGCCACGCGCGCCTTCCACGACGCGCTGGCGCACGAGGGCGGCCGCTTCGTCCTCGTCTCCTCCACCCAGGCGCAGGCCCCGTCCGGAACCAACGCCGCCTACGGCGCAGCGAAGGCCGCGGCCGAGTCGTGGACCCTCGCCCTCGCCGACTCGCTCGACGAGTCGGGCGCGACCGCCAACATCATCGTCGTGAACGCGATTCTCACCCCGCAGATGCGCGAGGAGAACCCGGACAAGCCGTTCCGGACCTTCACCTCGGCCGAGGACATCGCCGAGGCGATCGCCTACCTCATCTCGGACGCCGCGGCGAAGATGAACCGCCAGCGGCTCGAGCTACACCACTAGCCGCCGAGCTCGGGCGGCAGCGCCTTCGGCCCGTCCGGATACATGAAGGCGAGCCGCTCCTCGTCCATCTCGAGCGTGTTGGCAAGCTCCTGCGGCGCCCCGACGACGAGCCAGAGCGCGTCCTCGCCCGTGTCGTTGAACACCTGCCGCAGGCTCTCCGGTTTGACAAGCAGCGCGTCGCCGGCCTTGAGCGTGAGCCGCTCGTCCTCCACCCGCACCCGGCCCTCGCCCTCGAGCACGAGGTACAGCTCCTCCTCCTCGCGGTGGCGATGCCAGGTCGACGCCTGCCCGGGCGCGAGCCTCCACAGCCGCGCCCCCAGCTTCGTCGCGTCGAGCTGCTTCGCCAGGTCCGTATTGAGCACGCCCATCTGGTTGGAGGGCCGCCAGTGCGCGTCCGCGGCGCGCAACACCCGATGGGCCATCGGCGCTACTCGTGGCCGCGGTAGAGGCGGATCGTCAGCGGCATGAAGATCGCGGTCAGGAGCGCCGCGAAGCCCAGCACGATGCCCACGTCGCCCCACGACGCCGTGCCCTCAAGCAGCCCGCGAACCGCGGTCGTCACCCGTGTGAACGGGTTCTGCTCGACCACCGCCTGCAGGCCGTCTGGCATCGTCTCCGGGTCGACGAATGCGCTCGACATGAAGGTCAGCGGGAAGATCAGCGTGAAGCCGAAGTTCATGACGCCCTGCGGCGTCTTCATCACCAGGCCGAGCGCGCTGAACCCCCAAGCGAGCCCAAGCGCGAACACGACCAGGATCGCGAGGGCGCCGATGACGCCGAGGATGCCGCCGTCGGCGTCAAAGCCCAGGATCAGCCCGACCACCAGCCCGACCAAAGCGGCCAGCACGTAGCGCGCCGAGTCGGCGAGCAGTGGCCCGACCAGCGGCGCCGAGCGCGAGATCGGCAGCGACCGGAACCGGTCGACGACGCCCTTCGTCAGGTCCGTGTTCATCGTGACGCCGGAGTAGACCGTCGTGAACACGACCGTCACCACGAGGATCCCGGGCAGGATGTACTGCAGATATTCGCCGGTCGACCCCTCGATCGCTCCGCCCCAGACGTAGGTGAACAACAGGGTGAACAGGATCGGCGTGAGCGTCACGTCGAACAGCTGCTCGGGGACGTGCTTGATCTTCAGCAGGCCGCGCCAGCCGAAGGTGAGCGCCGCCGACACCGCGCTTGGCCGGTTCGGTCGCTCGCCGGCCGAGAGGACCGCAAGCAGCGACGTGTCGAGCTCGGTCGGACTGGTGGCTTGCTGAGTCTCCGCCGTGGTCACGCTGCCGCCTCCTCGAGCTCGTCCTTCTCCTCGTCCGGCGGCTCCTCCGCCGGCCGTCCCGTCAGCGCCAGGAAGACCTCGTCCAGGCTCGGCTGCCCGAGCGCGAACTCCGCCACCGGGATGTCCGCCCGCTCGAGCTCGGCCATCGCCCCGGGCACCCGCTGGGGCTCCGACACCCGCGCCGAGAGCGCCGTGGGGTCGGCCTCGAGGTGAACGGGCGCCGCCAGCGCCGTCGAGAGCAGCTCGCGCGCGCGCTCCCGGCAGTCGGGCCGCATCAGCCGGACGTGGACCGCGCCGCTCCCCACCGATGCCTTGAGCTCGCCCGGCGTGCCCTCGGCGATCACCTTGCCGTGGTCGACGACGGCGATCCTGCCGGCGAGCTGGTCCGCCTCGTCCAGGTACTGCGTCGTCAGCAGCACCGTCGTGCCCTGGCCCGCCAGCGAGCGGATGATCTCCCAAACCTGGTTGCGCGAGCGCGGGTCGAGCCCCGTCGTCGGCTCGTCGAGGAACATCAGCTGTGGCGTGACCAGGAAGCTCGCGGCGATGTCGATGCGCCGCCGCATGCCGCCGGAGTAGTTCTTCACCTGCTTGCCGGCGGCGTCGGCCAGGCCGAACGCCTCCAAAAGCTCCGACGCCCGGCTCTTCGCCCGCGCGCGCGGGAACCCCAGCAGCCGGCCGATCAGGATCAGGTTCTCACGCCCGGTCAGGTCCTCGTCGACCGATGCGAGCTGGCCCGTCAGGCTGACCAGGCCACGGACCTCGTCCGCCTCCGTGACCACGTCGCGGCCGAGGACGCGCGCGCTGCCTGCATCGGGCTGGAGCAGCGTCGCCAGGATCCGGATCGTCGTCGTCTTGCCGGCGCCGTTCGGCCCCAGCACTCCGTAGACCGCGCCCTTGTCGACCGACAGGTCGAGTCCGTCAACCGCGCGCGTCTCGCCGAAGGTCTTCACGAGGCCCTCGGCCTCGATCGCAAGTGTCTGGGTGTCCGTCACCTGGTCTCCTGATTAGCTTCCACTCGAAGTTACAGACCGGGTTACCCGCAGGGATTCATCGCTACGCTCCGCCGCCGATGAGGGACTTCGCCTCCGACAACCACGCCGGCGCCCACCCCGACGTCCTCGCCGCGATCGCGGCCGCGAACGACGGCCACACCGGCGCCTACGGCGGCGACCCCTGGACCGAGCGCGTCGAGGAGCTCTTCCGCACGCACTTCGGCCCCGATGCCCGCGGCTTCCCCGTGTTCAACGGGTCCGGCGCGAACGTCGCCGCCCTCGATTCGCTCACCCGGAGCTTCGAGGCGGTGATCTGCACCGACACCGCGCACATGCACATCGACGAGTGCGGCGCGCCCGAGCGGATCGCGGGCGCCAAGCTCTACACCGTCGCGACCGAGCACGGCAAGCTCGTGCCCGACGACCTCGGCCGCTGGGAGGCGCGACGCGGCGACGACCACCACGCCCAGCAGCGCGTCGTCTCGATCACGCAGTCGTCCGAGCTCGGCACCGTCTACACGCTCGAGGAGACCCGCGCGATCGCCGAGCGAACGCACGAGCTCGGCATGCTCCTCCACGTCGACGGCGCCCGCCTTGCGAACGCCGCCGCCTCGCTCGGCGTGACGCTCAAGGAGCTCACCACTGACTGCGGCGTCGACGTCGTCTCATTCGGCGCGACCAAGAACGGCCTCGCGTTCGGCGACTCGGTCGTCTTCCTTCGGCCGGAGCTCGCCGACGGCTTCGAGTTCGTCCGCAAGCAGCTCGGCCAGCTCGCTTCGAAGATGCGCTTCCTCTCGGCCCAGTTCGAGGCGCTGCTCCAGGGCGATCTCTGGCGCGAGAACGCAGGCCACGCGAACGCGATGGCCGCTCGTCTCGCCGGCGCGGTCCGCGACCTTCCCGGCCTCGAGATCGTCCACCCGGTCGAGGCGAACGCCGTCTTCGTGAAGATCCCCCGCGAGGCGATCGACCAGCTGCTCTCGGAGCTGCCCGGCGAGCCGCCCTTTCACATCTGGGACGAGCACTCGAACGTCGTGCGCTGGATGTGCGCGTGGGACACTACCGAGGCGGACGTGGACGAATTCGCCGCCGCCGTGCGGGCGTCGCCGCTAACCTGAACGCCGCGCCCGGGTAGCTCAGTGGTAGAGCACCTCCATGGTAAGGAGGGGGTCGTGGGTTCAAGTCCCACCCCGGGCTCTCGGCGACCGTAGACTGGCGCCTGATGGCGACCGCACATCTCGCATTGAGCGCGGGCGAGAGCGAGCAGGTCTACAGCTTCACCGGCGAGGCGGTGATCGGCCGCGGCTCGGGCGCCGACGTGTCGATCCCCGACCCGTCGATCTCCCGCCGCCACGCGCTCGCTCGCCTCGAGGGCAAGACCGTCGTCCTCGAGGACCTCAATTCGTCCAACGGCACCTGGCTGAACGGGAACGTCGTGCGCAGTGCGACCCGCGCCGAGCACGGCGACAAGCTCAAGGTCGGCGCCGTCGAGCTCGAGCTGCGAATCGAGGAGGGCGGGACCGAGGAGCAGCTCGCGGACCCGATGGCGACCCCCACGAAGATCCTCAAGGCCGAGGACCGATGAGGGTCGCGGGTCGCTAGTCTGATACCTGATTCCAGGTAGCGCGCTGCCTGGGCCGGGTCCAATCAGATAGAACCCGGGTGAGGGATGAAAGTGCTCGAGCCCCCAGCGGGGGCAACGCAAATGGATTTGCGGACTGCGAGCGCTGCAAGCCGGCACGATGCCGCAGCGCAGCGCCGCTGGAGTCTTGCCGCTTCCGGGCAACCTCGCTGGTGGCGCGACCGCCGTCGCCGGCGGCTGCTTGCGGCCGCCGATGCGATGGTCGCGGCAGCGATCGGGTTCGCCTTCGCGCAGGCTTCCGATGCTGCCACCTGGACGGTGCTCGCCGCGGTGCCTGTGGGCGTCGTGGTGGCGAAGGTCCTCGGTCTCTACGACGCCGACCACCGAGCGATCCGGCATCTGACCGTCGACGAGCTGCCCGCCATCGTCGTCTGGTGCGCGTCGTTGGCGATCACCTGTGCGCTCCTGGTGCCGGGCGCGATCTCGGTGACGACGTTCATCCTCGTGTCGCTGCCGGCGGTCGCCCTGGCCGCCGCGCTCCGCTCTCTCGCTCGCGTTGTGTGGCGACGCACCACGCCTCCGGAGGCCACCCTCGTCGTCGGGGCAGGTGAGCCGGCCGAAGCGATCGCCCGCAAGATCGGGCTCTTCGAGGACATGCATCTCGAGCTCGCGGGCGTGCAGGAGCCCGGCGACCATCTGGAGCGGATCAACGGCAACGGCAACGGCCATGGCTCGTTCGACCCGGCCCTGGTCGGGATCGACCGCATCGTGCTTGCCTGGTCGGGGGCGGACCCCGCGTTCGTTCGCCGGTTGCTCGTCAACTGCCGGCGACACGAGATCAAGCTCAGCGTCGTCTCTCCGTTCCGCGGCCAAGCCCGCCCGGCGCTGCGCCTGTCGCAGGTGGCCGATCTCCCGGTGCTCGAGTACAACACGGCGGACGTGCCGCGCTCGACCGCGGCTCTGAAGCGCGGCTTCGACGCGATCGTCGCCGGCGCCCTGCTGTTGGTCCTGGCGCCGGTGCTCGCGGCGGTCGCGCTCGCGATCAAGCTCGACGATCGCGGCCCGGTGCTCTTCCGCCAGCCGCGGGCCGGCAGGAACGGCAAGCCGTTCACGATCATCAAGTTCCGCTCGATGGACGTCGACGCCGAACAGCGCCTGCGGGGGCTCGTCGACCTGGACGCCCTCCCCGCACCGATGTTCAAGCTCCGGCCGGATCCCAGGGTGACGCGCGTCGGCCGCCTCCTGCGCCGCTTCAGCCTCGACGAGCTGCCGCAGCTCGTCAACGTGATCCGGGGCGAGATGAGCCTGGTCGGCCCGCGGCCCGAGCAGGTATCCGTTGCCGACCGCTACCAGCCCGAGCATCGGTTCCGGCTGACGGTCAAGCCCG
This sequence comes from uncultured bacterium, assembly GCA_963753385.1. GTDB lineage: Bacteria > Actinomycetota > Thermoleophilia > Solirubrobacterales > 70-9 > JALZKA01. Next base: position 125,287 of record CAVWCC010000007.1, on the reverse strand, counting down.
GGATCACCGGCCCGATGCAGGTCTTCGGCCGCGGCGAGCTCACCTTCGAGGAGCGCCTCGCGGTCGAGATCGACTACGTCGAGAACCTCTCGCTCACGCGCGACCTCTGGCTCCTCGCGCAGACCGTACCCGCGGTGGTGCGGGGAACCGGCGCGTTCTAGCCTCGCCTCGCCTGTCAAGGGCGACCGCAGGCGAGAGACCTGCGCCGCGACCGGTGTGGCCAAGCTAGTCTCCCACCGTGCGCGAGGAGATCCGACTCTGGAATCCGTTCATCCTCTGCCTCGCTGGCCTCGTCGCGGCCTCTTGGGCGGTGCTGCTCGCCCTCGAGTCCGAGATCACGTTTTTCGCGGACGAGTGGGCGTTTCTCCTCGATCGAACCGGCCGGAGCGTCGGGGTCTTCCTCGATCCGCACAACGATCACATCGTGCTGGCGCCGGTCTCGATCTACAAGTCCCTGGCTCGCCACCTTGGGCATCGATTCTGCGTTCCCGTTCCAGGTCGTCTCAACGCTCGTCTTCCTGCTCAGCGCCACGCTGCTCTTCGCCTACCTGCGCCGACGCGTGGGCGATTGGCCGGCGCTGCTCGGGAGCGCCCTGATCCTCTTCCTCGGCGCCTCCTGGATAGATCTGCTGTGGGCCTTCCAGATCGGCTTCTCGGGCTCGATCGCGGCCGGGCTGGGCGCCCTGCTGGCCCTCGACCGCGACGATCGGGTGGGCGACAGGATCGCCTGCGCGCTGCTCGTGGTCTCAACCTCCTTCTCGGAGCTCGGCGTGCCGTTCGTCGCCGGGGCGCTGGTCAGCGTCTTGGTGGGCGGGCGGCCGCGGATCGGGCGTCTTTACGTCGCGTTCGTCCCACTCGCCCTGTACGCGATCTGGTGGCTTGGCTGGGGCCACACCGCCGAGAGCACGCTCTCGCTGGACAACGTCCTCGATTCCCCCAAGTTCGTCTTCGACGCCGCCTCGCAGGCCATGGCCTCGCTGCTCGGGCTCGCGACGCCACTCACCGGCAGCGGGGGCAACCCGGTTGGCCTCAATTGGGGGCGCATCCTGCTCGTGATCGGGATCGGCCTGGCGGTGTGGCGGTTCTGGCGCCTGGGTCGAGTTCCGCGCCCGGTCTGGGTCGTACTCGCCATCGGCGGCGTCGTTCTGGTTCCTGACGGCGTTCAACGCGTTTCCGGGCTTGCGCGAGCCGACGAGCGGCCGCTACCAATATCCGGGCGGCGTGTTCCTGCTGCTGATCGCAGCCGAGGTCCTGCGCGGGGTGCGAATCAACACGCGGGCCCTCGCCCTCGGATCGGCGCTCACGGCCCTCGCCGTGCTCAGCGGCCTGTGGTTCCTCCACCTCGGTCAATCGAACATCCTGAAGCCCTCCAGCGAGGGGTTGCGCGCCCGGCTGGCGGCGGTCGAGATCGCGCGCGACCGCGTGGAGCCCGGGTTCTTCGTGCCGACGTCGTCTTCAGCGCCGACCGACGCCCGCGTCTTATCTCTCGGTGGCCGACGCCTACGGCTCACCTGCCTACAGCGAGTCCGAGCTTGCGTCGGGCACCGCAGCGGCGCGCGCCGAGGCGGACAACGTCCTCGTCCAGGGCTCTCGGCATAAAGCTTGGAAGCGGCGAGCCGGGTCGCGCGCAGACGGCCAGGGCGGGACGTTGCCAAACGGTGGCAGCGACGCCCACCGGAGCGACCGGGCTTACGCTCGGCCCCGGCGAGGTCACGCTGAGAGCGCGGCCGGGAGCTTCGGCGGAGGTGCTCGTCGCTCGCTTCGGGGACGGATTCCCGGTCAGCCTCGGGCCCCTTGTGCCCGGGAGCGCAGCCTCGGTGAAGCTTCCGGTCGACCGCTCGCCTCGACCGTGGCGGCTTGGGCTCAGAGGGGCTGGCGGCGTGACCGTTTGCGAGGAAGCGGCCGCCCGACGAGCACCGTTTCGGCTGCGTCGGACAGCGATGAGGATGGAGGGACGTCGCCGCTCGTGCCCATCGTGATCGCGCTCGGCGCGGTGGGCTTGCTCGTTGGCGGGGCGTGGTGGGCGAGGAGCGAGCCGGTTCCGATCTCCGCCGGCGGGGACCTATGGACTCGATCCCGAGCGCTCGTGCGATCCGCTCGCCATCGGAGACGATCCACTCATGGACGTCCTCGCAGGATTCGGTCGGCGCTCCGCCGTGGCCGCCACCGCGTGTGATCGAACAGCGAAGCGCAGTCCGATAGATACACCCGTACATCGCCGGGCCTTGCGTCGAGCACCGGCTCGATCGACACCTCATTGCCGGTGATCTCTTGACAGGCGAGGGTCGTCTCGCGCAGCGAGAGGCTGCAGTCCCGGCCGCCGCCGACGTTGAACGTCATTCCATCCCAGCGGTCCGGCTCGAGCAGCTGCAGCTCGATGAGATCGACGAGATCGTCGACGTGGAGGAGATCGCGAACCTGCTTGCCCTTGCCGCCGTAACCGATGTAGGCGAGGGGAAGTCCGAAGTGGTGGCTGAGCATCCAATGGGTGAAGACGCCCTGGTCCACCCTTCCCATCTGCCACGGACCGGCGATCACCCCGCAGCGGTCGATGACGGCTCGCAGGCCGAACATCGCCCGATATTCCTCGATCAGAAGCTCCGCGGCGAGCTTCGTGGCCCCGTAGAAGGTGCGAGCACCCAGCATCGAAAACTCCTCCGAGATCCCAGCCCCCGAGGCCCCTGGCACCCGCTGCTGATCGGAGAGCTCGAAGCGGGTTTCCCGCTCGACGTAGGCGAGCTCGTTGAGCGGCGCGACGGGGTACACGCGGCTGGTGGACAGAAAGACGACATAGGCGTCCCGCTCGCCGCGCCAGCTCGAGGCAGTTGTATGCGCCAGTCAGGTTCGTGTCGTACACGAACGCCGTACCGCCCTCGATCGCGCTCATGACGGAGGGTTCCGCCGAGCACTCCACCAGCGTGGTGATGGGGCCGATCGCTTCGAGCTGATCGGGCTCGCGCACGTCACCGCGCACGAATCTCACGCCTGCCTCTTTCAGGCGCGGAAGGTTGAGTTCGGATCCCTTCCGGTGGAGGCTGTCGAAGGCAACCACCTCCCAATCGGGGTGGCGACGCGCAAGCGAGACGGCGAGGTTGGAGCCGACGAACCCGGCGCCGCCCGTGACGAGGATCACAGCGAGACTGATATCAGAGCGAGGCGGCAGGTGGGTAGGGTTTCGGCCGTTAGTGGGGCATGTGGTCCGAGGACGTGGCCGCATACATGCGGGTGATCGCGTCCGCGCTTGGCGCTGGGGGCATCTAGTCGGTGCGCGCGCGGAGCGCCGAGCTGGTCGTGCGAGCGCGGGAACTGCTCGAGCTCGACCTGTTTCGCGATCCGCCGCCGCAGGCCCGGGATCCGCGCGTTCGCCTGGCGCTGATCGGCTTCTTCTGTCTCGCGGTCATCGTGCAGCTGTTGAGGATGTGGTCGTCGCGGCCACTCGACTCGCTATTCATCGAGGATGCCTCGGTGTGGCTGCCCGGAGCGCTCTCCCGCGACACCCTCGAGGCGCTGTCCACGCCGTTCAATGGTTATCTGCAGACGGTCTCCCGGCTGGTCGCCGAGCCCGTCGCCGCGCTTCCCGTGGAGGCCTATGCGCCGGCGATGGCGATCGCCGGCGCCGCGATCGTCGCCGCCAGTGCCTGCGTGGTGTGGCGGGCCAGCGCCGGTTACTTCGAGAGCCGTTATCTGCGCGGCGCGCTGGTCGCCCTGATGATCCTGTTGCCGGTCGTCGGGGCCGAGTCGCTGGCGACGGTCACCAACTCGATCTGGTTCCTCCTCTACGCCTGCATGTGGGCGCTCCTCTGGCGGCCCAAGAGCCGCGGCGAGACCGCCGTCGCGGCCGGCGTAGTAGCCCTCGCCGCACTCAGCAACCTCGGCGTGCTCTTCCTGCTTCCGATCTGGCTCGCCCGGGCGCTGGTGATCCGCGACCGCAGCGACTTGGCGATCGTCGCCGCCTTCGCGGCCGCGCTCGTCATCCAGCTCGCGTTCTCAGCCGACGAGATCGGGCTTCGGGGCGAGGAGGGTGACCCGGTCCGCGCGAACGACCTGCCGGCCTGCGAGCCCTTCTCGACCGCGGCCTGCTGGGATTGGGAACTGGTGCCGGCGTACGGTCAGCGCGTCGTCGGTGGGGCGATCGCGGGCCAGCAGGTCAACGGCGAGCTGTGGAAGCTTGCCGGGAACCTCTGGATCGTCGTCCTTGCGGCCGGTCTGCTCGCGCTGCTGTGGGCCGCCGTGCGCGACCTCCACACACGATGGCTCGTGCCCCTGCTCGTGCTCACCTCGGCGGCACTGTTTCTGGTCTCCGGCTATCAGCGCTGGGGCGCCGGCGGACTGTTTTTCCTCTGGCCCGAGGGTGAGTTCCGCGAGGGCTCGCACTACCTGATCACCCCGACCCTCCTGCTGCTGACGGCGATTCTCCTGCAGCTCGACCGCGCCCGCTCTGCGGTAGCTGTGGCCGCGACGGCATTCATCGTCCTCGTTTCGGCCGATCGGCTTCGGGGTCGGCGAACTCGGCCTCCCGAGGCGCCGTCTCCTGGTCCGAGCGGGTGGATGCGGCAAAGGCCGAATGCGCTCCTCCGACGGCGCCCGAGTCGGTCAACATTTTCACCGGCCTGCGTGTACAACGTTCCCGATCACCGTGCCCTGCGAGAAGCTTCGCTAATCAGAGCGAGGCGCCAGGTGGGCGGGCTTTCGGCCGTTAGTGCGGCATGGAAGCCAGAGACAGCGCGCAGTCGTGGAGCGTGAGCTGAGATGGCGACCGCCATCGTCACCGGCTCCGGTGGGCTGGTCGGCTCTGAGTCCGTTCGCCACCTGGTCGAGGCGGGGTGGGACGTGATTGGGCTCGAGAACGACATGCGCGCCCGGTTCTTCGGTCCCGACGCCTCCACCGCCAGAACCACCGAGGAGCTGGTGGCGACCTATCCCGAGTTTCGCTCGCTGGAGGTCGATGTGCGAGACGCCGAGGGTGTCGAGCGGGTTTTCGCCGGCAGCTCCAAGCGCCTGGAGTTGATCATCCACACTGCTGCCCAGCCGTCCCATGACTGGGCCGCAAACGATCCCCAGACGGACTTTGGCATCAACGCCAACGGGACCCTGAATCTGCTCGAGGCGGCGCGGCATCATGCCCCCGACGCGACCTTCGTGCTGATCTCGACGAACAAGGTCTACGGCGACCTCCCGAACGAGTTGCCGCTCGAGGAGCTGGAGACGAGGCTCGAGCTTCCCGCCGGCCACCGCTACTTCGACGGCATCGACACCTCGATGTCGGTTGACCGCTCCACCCATTCGTTGTTCGGTGTCTCGAAGGCCGCGGCGGACCTCCTGGCGCAGGAGTACGGGAGGTACTTCGACATGCCCACGGTCGCCTTCCGGTGCGGGTGCATCACGGGCCCGTCACACGCCGGCGCGATGCTGCACGGCTTCCTCGCCTATCTGATGAAGTGCACGGTGACCGGTGAGGAGTACACCGTGTTCGGCTATGGCGCCAAGCAAGTGCGCGACAACATCCACAGCGCCGATCTGGTCGCCGCTTGCATGGCCTACCATCGTGCACCCCGTCCGGCGGCGGTCTACAACATGGGCGGAGGCCGCCATTCCAACTGCTCGATGCTCGAGGCGATCCAGGCCTGCGAGCGGATCGCAGGCCGCGAGCTCCGATGGCAACTCGTAGATCGGGCCCGGATCGGGGATCACCGCTGGTGGATCAGCGATCTGAGCGAATTCACCACCGACTACGGAGCATGGAGCCTCGGCTACGACGTTGAGGCGATCCTGCGCGAGATCCACGACGCGAACGTGGATCGCTGGAGCGTGGTCTCGGCATGAAGCTCTCGGTGATCGTCCCGGCGCGCAACGAGGTCGGCGCGATCGCAGACACCATCAGCGGGGCCGTCGAAGCCCTCACGAGCGCTGACATCGACTACGAGATCCTCGTGATCGACGACTCGAGCACGGATGGGACGGCCGCGGCAGTGCAGGAGCTGGCCGAGACGAACGAGCGGGTGCGCTGCTATCGCTCGCACTACAGCCAGGGCTTTGGCCTTGCGGTGCGGGCAGGTCTCGAGCGCTTCGAGGGTGACGCGGTCGCCATCCTGATGGCCGACGGATCCGACGACCCCGACGACCTGGTCCGGTACCACCGCGTGCTGGAGGACGGGTACGACTGCGCGTTCGGATCGCGCTTCATGCATGGCGCCGAGGTGACCGGCTATCCGCGATTCAAGCTGGTCCTCAACCGCATCGTCAACTGGGGCATTCGCGTCCTGTTCCGTCACGAGTACAACGACACCACGAACGCGTTCAAGGCATACCGGCGGAACGTGATCGAGACGACCCAGCCCCTGCTCTCGAACCATTTCAACCTCACGGTCGAGCTACCGCTGAAAGCGGTGGTCAGGGGGCACAGCTACGGGATCATCCCGGTTGCTTGGAGGGGGCGGACCGCAGGCACCTCGAAGCTCGCCCTCCAGGAGATGGGGAGCCGTTACCTCTTCATCGTCCTGCACGTCTTCCTGGAGCATCACCTCAGCCGCGGCGACTATCGCCGCCCCGGCTTCGACGAAGAGCCCCATCGAGGCGAGCTGCGCCGGCGCCCGCTGGCGGCACGGCTGCGGCCAGGACCCTCAGCGATCGCGTCGCCGCGCCCTCAGCAACGCCGCGGCCCCGACTGACCGGCCGCGATGTTTCGATGGGAGCCTGTCGCCGGGCGAACCAAAGCACGCCGGTCAGCACGAGCACGTACTGGGCGAACCCCGCCACCGAGGCGACCAAGACAAACCGTCTGCCCGCCAATCCGGCCCCCAGCGAGTTGCCCCCGAAGACCGTCCCGTATGGCTGCAGCATCAGCGAGGCCAGGAAGAATGCGACTGCGAGCCCGAACCAGGTGGCGATCGTCGCCCCCTCGGTCGTGAACCTGACGACGAGCAACACGAACAGCGGTGCGAGCATGATCTGGTAGTGGCTCCAGGCGAGCGGGCTGAGCATCGGGGGAGCGCACAGGTGAAGGCAAAGACCTCCCAACTGCGTGGCGCTACGGCCGCGCAGCGCGTCGATCACCCATGCGCCCAGCAGCGCGACGAAGATCCAGACGGCAACGTGCTGGAGCGTCCAATAGTCGTCGCCAATGAGCCGGCACATGAGCGCCCCCGGAGCGAAGTTCTCCGGCAGGCAGGGTCCCAACCTCTCCGGCCCGGTCTGATCGGCGAAATTGCGCAGCGGTTCGAGCGGGTTGAGCGGTCCGAGATCGTGGGCGCGGGTGGCGATGAAGGCCTGAGCGGCAATGGTCAACCCGACGACCCAGCCGATTGCCCACGCGCCCGCCGTGCGCGTACTACGCCGAGCGAGCAACACCAGCGGCAGCAGGATGACCAGCGGTTTGAATGCAACGGAAAGGCCGATCAGCGCCCCGCTCATCCGTAGCCGTCCCGGTCGCAGTACTTCGGACCCGGCGACCCCCCGCCGCAGCTGGTCGAAGCCGGCCACCGCCAGCGCGAGCGCGATCACGTTGAACTGCTTCCACCAGACCGTCGACATCATCGGCGCAAAGCTCACGAGTGCAACCGCCGTCACCCACCACCACAGGGGCGACAGCACGGGGCGCAGGCGATAGAGCGTGAAGCCGATCAGCCCGACGACCAGCAAGAGATTGAGAACGCGTGAGCAGATCAGCAGCAGTGTCGATGCTCACCAGCCGCGTCACGATCGCCATCAACGCGACGTGAAACGGCGTGTTCACGAAGGTTGGGACGTCCTCTGGATGGCCGGTCTCCCAGGCGACCTCTCCGGCCTGATAGACAAGCCCTGCATCAAAGGCACTCGGCTCGTCAAGCGCGCGCCACGTCCACCAGGCGACGACGCCGGCGAGCGCCGCGTAGCCGAGCGGCTCGAGCGCAGAGGCCCGAGTGACGGCTCCCCCTCATCTCCTGCCTAACCTATTCGACGACAGGCGATCGTGCGCCGCTTCGCTAGATCACCTCCTCCGTCACGGCCAGGCGAGCCTCGACCTCGGCCGGAGAGCCGGGAGCGACGACGTCCTCGGCGCGCGTATACGGGCTGCGATAGAGCCAGTAGAGCATCAGGGCGAGTGCGACGGCAAAGGCAGCGAACCCAACCTCGACGCGCCGGAACTCGTCGAGGACGTCGGTGAGGTTGAAGGCCAGGAACCCGGCAGCGCAAACCGCCCAGCAGAGCGCCGCACGGCGTACCTGCCCCTTCGCCAGCGCAGCCTGGTTGAGGGTGGTCGCGGCCAGATACGGGCCCATGCCGAACGCGACAAGCAGGAGCCCCACGCGGTCGTACGTGTACGTATCCCCGAACGCGAACTGCATCAGCGAAGGGCCGGCGGCCAGCACTACGAGGCAGGTCAAGACCGTGAACCCCGCGATCGCCCAGAGCGTTACGCGGATCGAGTGACCGAACGCGTCCTCCTGGCGCCTGCCGCCGGCTCGCAGGCGAGTGAGGTGCGGGAGCAGGGTCAGGGCAACCCCCTGGAACAGGAAGATCGGCGCCCTCGCGACCATCAGCACGTTGAAGATGAAGCCCGCCGCCGCGGCGCCGGCAGCGCCCTGCACCAGCAGCGGACCGCCGTTGATGAAGATCTGCTCGCCGAGCATGATCACCAAGACCGCGACGGCGAAGTCGCCGCTCCTGCCGAGCGTGAGGGACCCCTCCGGCCCGCTCGCCGGCGTCGTCGGCAGAGGCTTCGCCCCCGGGCTCCGAAGCGCCGCGAGGGGCACGACGAGCAGGCAGAGGAACGGACCGGCAGCGACTCCCAATGCGACCGCCGTCTGTCCGCTCGCGATTCCCACCGCGACCGCGAGCGCAAACAGCAGTCGCGATACCGCGTCCGTGATGATCAGCGCCGCGAGAACCCGAAAGCGGCGCCGGCCGGCCAGGAAGCCGCGCGCGAAGTACGTCGCTGCGTAGCCGGCGAGGGTCGCGACCAGGATCCAGTAGAGCGTCTCGTTCCCGGACAGCAGGTCGTCCACGAGCGGCCCCCGCAGAGCCAGCGCCGCGAGCACGCACGCCGCCGCCAACGCGCCCTGGATCAGAGCTGCGACACGCAGCTCCCTCCGGATGCTTTCCTGCCGGGCCTCGCTCTCGGCGATCGCGCGAGCCAGGAGCTGCTCCACCGGACGGTAAAGAACGGAGATCGCCACGAACGCCGCCGACCAGAGGACGACGATCTCCCCGTACTCGGTCGGATCGAGCTGGTGCGAGGCGAGGGCGAAGTACAGATACGTCAGAACGCCGGCGAGCCCGATGCCGCCGGCGAGCGTGCCTGCGGACAGGCCGAAGCGACGCACGTCCGAGTCATTTCGGGGGTACCCCACCCGCGAACCCTAACCCCGACGACCCGTTTAGCTCGACTGCTGCCCAGAGCGTGAACGCCGGCCGAAGCGCCGTAGCCCACGCAGCGGCTCGGTCAGCCGCCAGCTTTGACTGGTGAGTACGTCGTCGAGCTTCGCCTTCGCCCTCTCGAGCTCCTCAGCCGACGCGCTGAGCTTTTCGTTCGCAGCTTCGAGCTCGCGGGTGGTCGCCCCGAGCCGCTCTCGGTCAGCCTCCAGCGCATGGTTCGCGCGGTCGAGCGCACGCTTGATCGCCGTGGCGCGGTACTGGTGGGAGACCATGATCGCCTGCGCGCAGGCTGCCTCGGCCTCGGCGCGCAGTGCCCGCCGCTCTGGTGCGGCGCCGGTGTCGGGAAGGAGGCCATCCCACTTCTCCACCAGCGTGATGTACGTCGCGATCCAAGCCTGCGGGTCCCTGATCAGCTCCACCGAGTGGTGGTGGATCGCCCGGAAGTCAGCGGCGACCACCTTCTTGCCGGCGGCCTTCGCCTGCATGCAGATGTCGAAGTCGTAGCCGTGGAGCTTGCCCAGCGACTCGTCGAAGCGGAGGTTCCGCACCGCCCAGGGGGAGAGGACCATGACGAAGCCGTCGATCGAGTCAACCTCGCCGGGGGCAGTGTGTGTGGAGATCTTCTCGGGGTGCCAGGTGGGCCCCGGGAACTCACCGCCACCGAACTCCTCGTAGCGATGGGTCACGGCCGCCCAGGTGACCGACCCCTGCCACCAGGCGATCGACCGCACCCCGACCGCCCCGACACAGCCCACGATCGCGACTTCCGGGTCGCGTGAGCACCTCTCGCACCCTCGCGAGGAAGTCGGAGTCGACGAGCTCGCAGTCCTGGTGAAGCAGTACCAGCGCCTCGAGGTCATCGTGGGCGCTCGCCTGGTCGAGCAGAACGTTGTAATTGCGAAACAGCGAGCCGGCGGTCCCGTGGGCGAGGACGAGCGAGTCGGGCTCGGCCACCCTCCCGATCCCGGGCTTCGCGAAGCGGTCGTAGATTTCCGGCTTAGTGACTGCCGTGCCGAAGACGATCATCCTGCCCTCACTCAATCACTCATCTAGCCTGCGCAGCATGCCAGGGTCCGCGCCGGTCGCGACATCGCCCGGACAGGGTGTGCTCGAGGCGATCGATTTCGCCGTCGCGGAGCTCGGCATCAGGTCGTTCGCAAGCCTCGACAACTCCCCGGCCTTCGGCCGGCACGCGTTCTACACGATCGACAAGCCGACCGTGCAGGAGGGAGTGCTCGCGGACGTCCAGCCGAGCCGCCCACGAGATCAGCTGTTGAGCGCGATCGAGCTCGCGTCCGAACGCCCGGGACTGAGGGTCGTCGACGGACATGCCTTGGATGCCGGGACGATCGCCGAGATCGGGAAGGTCGACGTTGTGCTGCTCGTGAACCTGCTCCTCCACACCGTCGCCCCCGATTGGGATCGGGTGCTCGAGCTCTACGCGCCCTCCACGTCGTGCTTCGTGATCGCCAATCCGCAGTGGCAGGACGGTGAGCGGGCGGTCCGGCTGGTCGACCTCGGCCGCGAGGCCTTCCTCGAGGCCGTGCCGGCGAGCGCCGGGCACAGCGCGCTCTTCGATCGGCTCGACGAGTGGTACCCGCCCCAGCAGCGAACCTACCGCGACGCCACGACCGTCTGGCAATGGGGCATCACGGACTCCGACCTGAACGCGAAGCTTGCGGAGCTCGGCTTCGCGCTCGCCCACGAGCGCGACCTCGGGGGCTTCCCGGGGGCCGAGGCGTTCAGGAACAAGGCGTTCGTGTTCAGTCGTCCGGAATTCGCCTGAGCCGCGGCGCGCCGACGGCCTCGCATCGCCGGCTGTAGCATCCGCGAAATGGAGACCCAAACCAGGGAACAGCCGGACCGGGCGGAGCTCGAGCGCAGGCTCGCCGCCACCGAGGGCGAGCGGGACGAGTGGAAGGCGCGCTTCGACGACGTGGTGAACTCGAGCAGTTGGCGGCTCACGGAGCCCCTGCGTGCCTTGAAGCGCAGCTTCCGGCGTTCGACTTGAGCGGCGCCGCGGCCGGTTCGTCATACGGCTGACGCGCGATGCCACAGCTTCGCTGCCTCGGCGTGCTCCTCTGCTACAACGACGGCGACCTGCTCGAGGAGTCGATCCGGTACCTGCTCGAGCAGGACCACGATCTGATCGTCTGGGACCACGGCTCGACCGACGAGACGCCGAGCGTAATCAACCGGTTCCGGTCCGAGCTCCTCGAGACGCGGTGGCTGCCGCGCGAGTTCGACTTCTATGAGCTCTACCCGGAGATGTCCCGGCACCTGATCGCCAACCGCGCGCGCGACTATGACTGGATCTCCTGGCCCGACCAGGACGAGTTCCTCGAGGGCCCCGCCCGGGACCGGCCCTACCGCGACTACCTGCTCGAGGCGCGACGAGTCGGGGGTCGACTGGATCCGGTTCAACAACTTCAACTACTGGTGGACCGACGCGGACGACCCCGACATCGGCTCACCGACCCTGAGGGTGCGCCGCTATTCGCTCTGGCCCGACTGCCCGCCGCGCGTCCGGGCCTGGCGCGCGCCGCGAACCAACATCCGCGAGTTCAACCACAACCCGCTCGAGGGTCGCCCCGCGCCGCTGGCGTTCAACCTCCGCCATTACCCGATGCGCTCCCGCGCCCAGATGCACGCCCGGGTCCTGCGCGACCGCGCCGGATTGCGCCGCGGCCACATGAACTTCCACTACGAGCGGATGGCTGAGCGGCTCGATTCGCTCGAGATCCCGGCCGACGGCTCTCCACTACGACGACGGCGTGAGCGAGCTCGACCACGATCCGAGCTTCGACTGGAGCGCGATCTATTGGCGCTCCCCGGTCGGGCCTCGCTAGGTTGATCCGGGTGCTGGGAAAAGGTTCCGCTCCCCCCGAAGCGGCTCCGCTTCATGGGCGAGTCCGACGAGGACTTCATCGCCCTCGGCGACGAGTTCGTCGAGGCGCTCACCGAGCACGCCGGCCTCCGCGACGACTCCCGGGTGCTCGACATCGGTTGCGGTTACGGCCGGCTTCCGCACGCCCTCAAGCGCAGCGCGTTCGCCGGCAGCTACCTCGGCATCGACGTCCTCGAGAAGCACGTGCGCTGGTGCACGCAAGCGGCTCGGCGAGCCGCGCTTCCGCTTCCAGCACGCCGACATCAAGAACGACCGTTACAACCCCGGCGGGAGCCTGGCCGTAGACGACCTCGATCTCGGCGACGACCGCTTCGACGTGATCGCGGCGTTCAGCGTCTTCACGCATATGTGGCCCGAGGACGTCCAGGCTTACCTCCGGCTCGCGTCCCGCGTGCTCGCCCCCGACGGGCGCCTGGCCGCGACCTTCTTCGTCCTCGACCACGTCTGGCACGGGCTCGCGGACGAGGACCGGGTTGCGCTGAAGATGCCGTTCGAGCGGGAGCCCGGGTGCCGATATGAGTCCGACGAGGACCCCCTGCATCGAGTCGCGTACGAGGCTCGATGGGTGGTGCTCAATGCCGCGGATGCCGGACTGGTGCCCGCCGAGCATCCCGTGTTCGGCACCTGGTCCTGGCGGCCGATCGAGCCCGAGAGCCACCCGGGGTATCAGGACCTGTTCGTGTTTCGCCCCGGCGACCTGGACTCGCTTCGGTCGGGACTGATCTACGGCCTTCGCGGAGCTGATCGACCAGCGCGAGGACACGCCGTTGGCCGACCACCGAGAACGCGAGCTTCGCTGCGATGCCCGCGTAGACCGCCAGGTTGGCGGGCGCCGGCCGCGAGGGCGCGTAGAACTTGCGGTAGAACCGGAACATCCCGTAGTGGAAGGCGGCGTTCAGCCTCGGGCCGCGGTGGCGCCCCGCGCTGCCCCCCTTGAGGTGGGACGCGACCGCGCGCGGCTCGTAGAGGACCCGCCAGCCGGCGGCCTGGAAGCGGTAGCAGAGGTCGAGGTCCTCCATGTACATCCAGTAGCCCTCGTCGAAGAGCCCGACGTCGTCGAGCGCGGCGCGGCGGATCAGCATGAACGCGCCGTTGATCGCGTCGACCGGCCCCGCCTCGACCTCGGGCGCGGTGTACTGCCGGGCCGCCGGCAGCGCCCGGTCGAGCCGGGTGAAGTAGGAGAGCGCCCCCGCCACCGTCGGGAACGAGCGCTTGGCGGCGTGGTCGAGCTCGCCGTTCGGTCGCACGAGCTTGGGGCCGGCCGCGGCCGCGCGCGGCTCGGCCTCGAGCGCGGCGAGGAGGGTGCGAAGCGTCCCCTCTTGGATCGCTGCGTCGGGGTTCAGGATCAGGACCCACGGCGCGGCACCGGCAGCGATCCCCTGGTTGGACGCGACCGCGAAGCCACGGTTCGCGGCGTTCACCGTCAGGCGCACCTCGGGGAACTCCGCGGTGACGAGCTCCGCGGTGCCGTCGACCGAGGCGTTGTCGATCACGTGTACGCTGAGTCCCTCGCCGTGCCGGCGAAGCGAGGTGAGGCACTCGCGAAGCAGGTCGGCACTGCGATAGCTCACGATCACGACGTCCAGGCTCCCGGGCATGAAGCTCTCGATCGTAGTTGTCACCTGGCAGTCCGCGGACGCGCTGGAGCAGCTGGTGGCGTCGATGAACCGCCATCTCGAGGGCGGCGAGGAGCTGATCGTCGTCGACAACGCCTCCGGTGACGACCCCCGGACGGCGGCGGCGGGCTGGCGCGGGCCGGGCTGGTTCCTTCGAATGGAGGCGAACCTCGGCTTCGGCGCCGGGGTCAACGCCGGCGTCGCCCGGGCCGGCGGGGACGTCGTCGTCGTGCTCAACCCGGACACCTGGCTCGTCGACGGCGGGCTGTCGCGCCTCGGCGAGCTGGCGCTGCGAACCGGCGCGATCGTCGGCCCCGCGGTCCGTTCGCCCGACGGCTCTCGCCAGCCATCCGCAAGCGGCCCGCCTGTCGGGGTGTGGCCGTGGGTTCGCGCCTTCCTGCCGAGTGGGCTCGGGCCGCGATGGGTCGTTCGCCGGACGGCGCCTTGGCGGCTCGACACGCTGACCCGGGTCAGCTGGCTGACGGGCTCGTGCCTGGCGGCCCCGCGCGCCGTGCTGAGCGAGCTTGGACCGTTCGACCCGGCGATCCACCTGTACGCCGAGGACCTGGACCTCGGACTGCGGGCGTCGGCTGCCGGGGTCGATTCGTACTTCGCGCCCGCCGAGGCCACGATCGTTCATGTCGGCAAGGCGTCGACCGCTCAGGCCTTCGACGACCTCGGGCGCGCGCAGGCCGCGCGCAACGGGCGCGCGGTCCTGCGGCGTCGCTACGGAGCCCGGCGCGAGCAGCTGGCCTGGGCCGCCGAGGTGGCGAGCCTCAGGCTCCGGGTCGCCGTGAAGGGCCTGGCAGGTCGCGAGCGGGCGTGGGAGCAGACCGTCCTCGCCGGTCTCCTCAGCGCCCGGCCCGCTCCGTCGCTGCCGGCGTTGACGGCGCCCGGGACCCGGGTTCCGGAGCCGGTCGAGCAGCTCGAGCTGCCAGTCGAGGGCTCGCCCGAGCGTTACTAGCCGGTCCCCCTCACCGGCAGTCCCGGCTCTGTAGTCTCGCCCGTTGCCAGGAGGGTGACCGCTCGATGGAGAAGAGCACAGCGTCAACAACCCAAGAGCAGGGGACCCGGCAGCCGGGGCCGGGGTCGGACCCTGGCCGCCGCGCGATCATCGTCGCCGGCATGCATCGCAGCGGCACCTCGGCCGTCTCGCACGCCCTCGCCCTGCGCGGGCTCGAGCTTCCGAGGACGCCGATGGCGCCTTCGCCCGGCAACCCCCTCGGCCACTGGGGGGAGTCGGAACCGATCCGCTGGCTGCATGAGGACCTGCTGGAGGACGCCGGAACGTCCTGGGAGGACCCGCTGCCGTTCCCGCCCGACTGGTCTGCCTCGCCGGCCGGCGCGGAGTGGAAACAGCGGATGGCCGAAGCGGTCGCGGAGGAGTTCCCGGGCGACCGCCCGTTCCTGCTCAAGGACCCGCGTGTCTGCCGCCTGATCCCGTTCTGGCTCGCGGTCCTCGCCGAGCTCGACGTCGCGCCCGCCTTCGTGATCCCGGTTCGCAACCCGCTCGAGGTGATGGCCTCGCTCAAGAAGCGCGACGGGTTCGACCAGGCGCGTGGACTGCTGCTCTGGCTCCGCCACAGCCTCGAGGCCGAGCGCGACACCCGCGACCAGCCGCGCGCCTTCGTGTCCTACGCACAGCTACTGCGGGACTGGCGCTCGTCCCTCGATCTGATCTCGGCACGGATCGACTTTGCATGGCCGCGCTCCGGGCCCACGAGCGACGTCGAGATCGAGCGGGCGCTCTCCACGAGCGCGCGCCACCACGACGTCCCGGACGCCGAGCTGGCCGCGCGGGCCGACGTGGTCGAGTGGGTCAAGCGCGCCTACGGCGCGCTGCTCGAGGCGGCCGAGAACGACTCGGACCCGGACCCGCACGAGCTCGACGCCGTCGCGGATGCGCTCGGCCAGGCCGATCTCGCCTACGCGCCGCTGGTTGCCGCCGAGCGCATCGATGCGCGCGAGCACCTCGCCGTCGAGCTGCGCAAGCTCGAGGATCGGCTGACCGCGCGCGAGGCAGGGTGGGTGAGCGCGGCCGAGCGTGAGCACGAGGCGCACCGGGAAGCCCTGCAGGCGGCGGCGGAGGAGCACACCGCCGGCGTCGCCCGGGTCCGGGCGGAGCGCGACGACGCGATCGCCGGTGCGCGCCGGCGCGAGGCCGAGTTGCGACGCGAGCTCGACCAGGTCCGCCAGGAGCTCGAGGCGCGGGGCCCGAGCCTCGTGCAACGCGTCCGGACCGCGCCGCAGAGTGCCCGGCGGCGAGCCGAGCAGGCGCGGCGCACCGCGAGCCAGATCGGCTCGTGGGTCCTCCGCCCGCCGTCCCTGCGCGGGGTGCGGATGCTGCGCGAGTTCATTGCGCTGCGGAGCTCACCGCACTTCGACCGCGCCTTCTACCTGCGGCGGAACTTCGACGTCGCCAACGCGGGGATGAACCCGGTCGCGCACTACATCGAGCACGGGGCGGCGGCCGGGCTCGATCCCAGCCCCGGCTTCAGCACCCGCGACTACATGGCGCGGCATCCCGAGCTCGCCAAGCGGCGGATCAACCCCCTGTGGCACTTCCAGCGGACCGAGGGCCGTACGCGGCCGCGGCCCGCCGGGACGAAGCCGGACGAGCCGGACGTCCCGGGCGCCGGCGCCCCGCCCGCTCGCCCGGCGGCGCCGGCCGCCGGTGGGTGGTCATCCCGGCGCGCCCGGCCGCGGGCGTCATCGGACTCGAGCAAGCCGTCGGTTTCGGTGGTGATGCCGACGCGCAACCGCGCGCAGGAGGTCCGCCGGGCCCTCGCCTCGGCGCTCGCCCAGTCCTACGAGCCGCTCGAGGTGATCGTCTCGGACGACGCCTCGAGCGACGACACGGAGGCGGTGCTGCGCGCGGAGTTCGGCGACGAGATCGAGCGCGGCCGCGTCCGCTACCTCCGCAGCGAGGAGCGGGGAGGGCCCTCGGGCGCTCGCAACCGGGCCCTCGCCGAGGCAAGCGGCGAGCTCGTCGCCTACCTCGATTCGGACAATGCCTGGGACCCCGACTTCCTGCTCCACATGGTCGGGGCGCTGGTCGAGCGCGACGACGCCGCCACCGCCTACTGCGGGATCGAGCTGCGCCGGGACGACGCCCGCGCCCCCGAGCAGCGGCATTTCCGCTACGACCGCGACCAGCTCCTGATCCGCAACCAGATCGACCTCAACGCGTTCGTCCACCGGCGGCGCCTCTACGACCAGCTCGGCGGCTTCGACGAACGGCTCACGCGGCTCGTCGATTGGGACCTGATCCTCCGCTACACCCGCCTCTACCCGCCCGTCGAGGTCCCCCACTTCCTCGTCGACTACGACGCCGGGGAGCGGAGCGACCGCGTGACCAACGCCGCCGACTTCGAGTCGAACGCGGCGGTCGTCCGCGGGCGCTTCGCCCACGAGCGGGCGTCCTCGGGGCACGTGCCGCTGCGGATCGGGTACGTGCTCTGGGACTACCCGGCGCTCTCGCAGACGTTCGTCCTGAACGAGATCCGGGAGCTGGCCGGGCGCGGCTATGACGTCCACGTCTACCACCACGTCGACCCCGACCGCGCCGCGCGCCTCGACTACGACGTCCCGACCTTCAGGGTCGAGGACTCGGACGAGCTCGCGTCCCTGATCGCTCGCCACGGCCGGACCATCCTGCACAGCCACTTCGCCTACCCCGCAGTGACCCGGCTCACCTGGCCCGCCGCCCGCGAGGCCGGCGTGCCGTTCACGTTCATGGTCCACGCCGTCGACATCTTCCACCGCGCCAACGTGGAGCGGAACCGGCTCGCCGAGATCACCGGCGACGAGCTCTGCGCTCGGGTGTTCTGCTACGGCGACTTCCACCGGTCCTACCTGATCGCCCACGGAACCCCGGAGGAGAAGATCTCGATCACGCGGCAGGCGGCGCAGCTTCCGCTCGCCGGGCCCACCGAGATCGACGCGCGCGTCGAGCGACCCGCCAGGGTCGTGGCCACGCTCGCCCGATTCGTCGAGAAGAAGGGGCTGGCGGACCTGATCCGGGCCGCTCCGCTCCTGCCCGGGGAGACCGAGGTTCGCCTCTATGGGTACGGGCCGCTCGAGGATTCGCTGCGGGCCCTGGCCGACGAGGTCGGCGCCGGGAACGTCCGCTTCATGGGCGTCCTCGAGGGCCATGACGCGGTGGCCGCCGCGCTCGCCGAGGCCGACGTCTTCGCCCTTCCGTGCATCGTCGACGAGGACGGGGACATGGACGGGCTGCCCACCGTCCTCGGCGAGGCGATGGCAGCCGGCGTCCCGGTCGTGACCACGGACGTTTCCGCGATTCCGGAGGTCGTCGAGGATGGGCGAACCGGGTTCGTCGCCGTCCCGGGCGACCACTCGAGCCTCGCCGAGCGGATCGGACAGGCGCTCGAGCTCGCCCCTGCGCCCCGGCGCCGATTGATCGCCGACGCGCAGCGCCGGGCCAGCGAGGCGTGGGGCATCGACAAGACCGTCGAGGCGCTGCTCGAAGTCTGGGAGCGTCCGCCGCTCGACGTGGTCCTGGTCACCCACAGTCGCGATGAGGGTGCCGAGGCCGCGACCACGACGACCGAGATCCTGCGCCGGATCTTCACGCTCGCGACGACTCCTCTCGACGTGACGATCGTCGACAACGCGAGCGACGAGCCGTACCGGGCGGCGCTCGAGGAAGCGATCGCGGGACGGGCGAACGCTGCGCTGGTGACGCTCGACCGGAACATCCACTGGGGCCCAGCGATGAACATCGCCCTGGCCGGCGCCCGCAGCGAGGAGGTGGTCTACGTGTGCAGCAAGGAGGGCTTTGCGCTGCGCCCGGGCTGGGAGCGTGCCTACCTCACGGAGCTGCGCTCGCATCGTGACGTCGCGCTCGCCGGGCATCCGATCAGCTCGCCGGCGTTTGCGACAGGGGCTCAGTACGTAGAGCAACCGTGGTTCCAGGGGTTCCGCAACAAGCAATTCGCCGAGGAGAACCCTGACCGCGAGTTCTTCCACGTCCAGGGCGGCCTGTTCGCGATCCGCCGGAGCGCGTTCGAGGGCTGCGGCGAGTTCAGCACCCTCGTCCCGCAGGAGGCGGTGGACGTCGAGTACAGCTACTACGTCGAGAGCCTCGGCTGGAAGCTCGGCCGGGTGTCGCAGATCCCGTCGGTGACGAAGAAGACCAGACCGGAGGTGAATGCGCATCTGGACGAGCACACGCTCGCGGCGCATCCGCTCACACTCGAGTCGCTCGACCTCGCGAACACGGTCGCCGAGGGGAAGGCCGCCTACTGCAACCTCTGCTCCTGGACCGGGGATTCCTTCGAGGAGTTTCACGGCGGGCAGCGCTGTCCGCGCTGCGGGTCGACGCCGTTCGGCCGTCTCACGTTCCGGTACCTGGCGACGAGCGCGCTGCCCTACCGCAAGCTCGACTGCGCCGCGGTGGTGGACGACGACGCGCTGCGCGAGCAGCTCGGGCGGATGTTCTCGCTCACGGAGTTGGATCCCGACGGCCTCAACGGCGCCCTCGGCAGCCGTCGCGACGTCGTCGTCGCCGACCTCGCTTCGCTCCCGGACCAGGAGGCCGCGGTTCGCGTCGGCGCCATCGCCGAGGCGCTGGCGGGACGGGGAACGGCGATCATCGGCGGCCTCGGCGCTCCCTCCTCCGAGGGAGGTCGCGAGAGCGTCCAGGAGGAGGCCGAGCGAACCCTGGCCGGCAACGGTCTCGCGACCGAGTGGCAGTCGTTCACCAGCGACGCCGTCCGGTTCGACCCGCGTGGGCTCCTCGTCGCGCGCCCCCGTCCGGGGCATGCAGAGAGCACGGAACCTGGGCGTGGCTGAGGTCCTGCAGGCCCAGGGGGTCACCTGCCCGATCTGCGGGTGGTCGGGCGACTCGTTCGAGCCGATGGGCAGGAAGCAGCGACCGAACGCGCAGTGCCCCAGCTGCAAGAGCCTCGAGCGCCACCGCGCCCTGTTCCTCTACCTGCGCGACGAGTCGCCGCTGTTCGCAGGGCCCGCCCGGGTGCTTCATTTCGCGCCGGAGCCGAGCCTGCGCCGGGTGTTCGAGGACCGCGAGAACCTGGAGTACGTGACCACGGACCTCGAGATGCCCGACGTCTCGATGCACATGGACATCCACGACCTTGTCTTTCGCGACGGCACCTTCGACTTCGTGATCTGCAGCCACGTGCTCGAGCACGTCGACGACGACCGCGCCGCGATGCGCGAGATCCGGCGCGTGTTACGCCCCGACGGCACGGCGCTGATCATGGTGCCGATCCTGTCCCCCGGCGGCCGCACGTTCGAGGACGCCACCATCACCACGCCGGAGGGGCGGGAGCGCGCATTCGGGCAAACCGACCACGTGCGGAGGTACGGCGGCGACTTTCCCGACCGGGCGCGCGAGGCGGGGCTCGAGGTCGAGGAGTTTCGGCCGCTCGAGCGGTGGGGATCGGCGGCCGAGCGCTACGCGCTCTTCCCGGACGAGGTCCTGTTCGTGGGTGCGCCGGCGACCTCGCCGGCCGCCGAGCAAGCCGCAGGCGACCAGGTCGCGGCCGCTGAGGCACCGGACCAGGATCGCTCGCACTCGCGCGATGCCGGGGAAAAGGTCGAGATCTGGTTCGACACCCGGATCTCGCCCCAGGACTCGATGGCGCGACCGGATCGCCTCGATCACTACTTCCTGATCGGCATCGAGGGGCTGCGACTGGTCGAGGACGCGCTGGCGACCGCCGGCAGGCCCAACCCCGCGACCATCCTCGACCTGCCCTGCGGATACGGCCGGGTGCTGCGGATGCTGAGGGCCGCCTTTCCGGAGGCGGCGATCACGGCCTGCGACCTCGACCGCGGCGGGGTCGAGTTCTGCGAGCGGACGTTCGGTGTCGATGGAGCGTTCAGCGAACGGCAGCTCGACGAGCTCTCGCTCGGGCGCACCTACGAGCTGGTCTGGTGCGGGTCCCTTCTCACGCACCTGCCCGAGGAGAACGCCCGAGCCGCGTTGCGCGCCCTGGCCCGCCACCTCGCGCCGGAGGGCCTACTGGTCTTCACGACCCACGGTGGCCCGATCCGCAGGTTGCTCGCCGACCACGTCGTCTCGGGGAGCGTCGACGACCCGGCGAGGCCCGAGCTCCTGCGGGCCTTCGAGCGCCTCGAGGAACCGGCCAGGTCCGAGCTCCTCCGGGCCTACGACGAGGAGGGGTTCGGCTTCGCGGCCTATCCGGATTCGCACGATGGGAGCTACGGGTTCGCGCTCTCGTCGCGAGACTGGGTTGAGGCGAGGTTGGCCGAGTTGCCCGGAGTGGTTCACCTCTCGTCGCGGGAAGCGGCCTGGCACGGGCGGCAGGACGTCTACGTATGCCAGGGGGCCCGCGACTGAGCCCGAGCCGGTACCTGCGGCTCCCGTCGCCTCGCCGCCGCGGGGCCGATGAGGGCGCGCCGCTGCCCCCGCGACGCCTGCGCTTCATGGGCGAGTCCGACGAGAGCTTCGTCGAGCTCGGCGATCAGTCTCGTGGACCTGCTCACCGAGCACGCCGGGCTCTGCGCGGACTCCCGTGTGCTCGAGATCGGATGTGGCTACGGCCGGCTGCCGCATGCGCTCCGCCGCCGCGGGTTCGCGGGCACCTATCTGGGGATCGACGTGCTCAAGCCGCAGGTGCGCTGGTGCGCGCGGAGGCTCGGAGGCGACGGATTCCGGTTCCGTCACGTGGACATCGCCAACGAGCGGTACAACCCCGACGGCAAGTTGGCGGTGCCCGACCTCGAGCTGGGCGACGCCCGATTCGACGTGATCGCGGCGTTCAACCTGTTCACGCACATGTGGCCCGACGACGTCCTGGCCTATCTTCGGGATCATGTCGCGCTCGCTCGCGCTCGACGGTCGGGCCGCGGCGACGTTCTTCCTCCTCGACGCAGGGCGGCAGGATCCCGCCGAGGCCGATCAGGTCGGGCCGCAGATGCCGTTCGAGCGCGAGCCGGGATGCCGCTACGAGTCGGAGGACGATCCCCTCCATCGGGTCGGTTACGAACTCCGGCTGGCTCGTGCTGACGGGCGACCGAGGACGGCCTCGCTGCCGGCCGGTCCGCCCCTCTTACGGCACGTGGTCGCGGCGACCGACCGACCGGCAGCGCCAGCCCGGCTACCAGGACCTGTTCGTCTTCAACCGGCTCGAGGACGCACTTCGGCACCGGTAGTGGCCGTCGCCTGGAGCTGGCGAGCCCTGCGGGCATATGTGTGCTCGGCGAGGACCACCCGCCGGAGCGGCTCGACGAGCTCGCGGACCTTCGCCGGGTCGCCGGTCGCGAGCTCCGCGTGCGCCTGAAGGCTGGCCGCGTCGCTCCAGGTCGGAAACCCGTCCCCGAACAGGCCGGCGACACCCTCCGCGTCGTTCGTGACGACGAACGCGCCGCACGCGAGGGCGTCGAAGACGCGGGAGTTGACCGCGCCGTACGGGCGGGCGTGCGCAGCCGAGTCGTCGACCACGACCGCCGCCGACGAGTACACGCGGGGGAGAGCGTCGTAGGGCACCGGGCCGCGGCACAGCTCGCGCATCCCGGGGACGGCATCCCAGCCGTGGCCGAAGACCTTGACCTCGAGGCCGGCGGACGCCAGGCGCGGGAGCACGCTCTGGATCTCGCGCTCGACGCCCCAGTAGCTGCCCGACGAAGGCCAGATCCGCCGCGAGCTCGGGGTCGGGCTCGACCGGATGGAACCGAGCGGGGTTGGTCGCGAGCGGCATCAGTTGCGGCCGGGTCGACGACCGCTCGCGGATCAGGCGGCACGACGCCTCGGACGTGGCGAAGACGTGGTCGTACTCGTCGAACCATTCCCGCATCAGCCAGCGCTCGCTCCAGTTGCGAACCCAGGCGACCGCTAGCGCGTCGGGCGGCGCCTCTCGAAGCGGGAACCGATCGAGCAGCGAGACGATCACGTCGAGCGCGCGGGCGTCGCGTCGCCACCCCCTGCTGTCGAGCCTCAGGTAGACGACGTCGGCCCCGGTCGCCTCGAGCGCGTCGCCGAGCTCGCGGGCGGTGAAGTAGTCGCCGAAGCCCGCCTCCTCGCCACCCTGCGTCACCGTGATCCCGTACCTGGGCCGGCCGTCGGACCGTCGCGGCGTGCGGCCCGCAGCGCCGCCGTGCGCGCGCGATCGCGTCTGGCGGCGCCGCGCCAACGCGTTCCTCGGGGAAACCAGCCGCCGCCACAGGACCCCCCGGACGAGCGCTCCCTCGATGCCAGGCCGGCCGCGAGGTGCGCGGGCGAGCCACCGCGCCGCCAACCGCGCCTGGGCGGCGGGGGAGTGGGGGAGCGCCTCGATGATCCGCAGGCGCCGCCGGTCGGCGGCGCCGAGCCGGTCGGAGAGGCGCAGGCGCAGCGACCGTCGCCTCCGAGACGGAGCGCGCGAGGTAGTCGTCGTGCGCCGCCCGCCAGTCGGGGTGGAAGCCGCGGCGGCGGAGATCCGCGGCTCGCTCGCGCAACGTGTCCGCGCGGGCGGCGGACTGCTCGGTCGCGTGCGCGTGGCCGTGCGCGGCGGCCGGGTGCTGGACGTAGTCGTACAGCGGGCGCTCGACGTGGGCGATGCCGCCCAGGCCGCGGCTGACCAACGCGATCCAGCGGTCGTGGAAGGCCCGGCCGGCCAGACCCGGGAGCGGCAGGATGAAGCGCAGCGCGTCGCTGCCGAAACAGCGCGGAGGCACCGGAGACCGCGTTGGCGAACAGCAGGTCGCCGAGGCGGTCGTCGCGGGGCGCTCCGCGCGGCCAGAAGGTCTCGGAGACCACGCGGCCGTCGGAGTCCACCACCCGGGCGTCGCTGTGGACGAGCACGTCGTCCGGCCCGAGCGCGGACAGCAGGGCAGCCAGCTTGTCGGGGTGCCAGCGATCGTCCTGATCGCAGAGCGCGACGTAACTCGCCTCGGGCGGAACCGCTCGCAGAGCGCGCTCGAAGTTGCGATAGAAGCCGACCCGCTCCTCGTGGGACTCGACGCTGAACCGGGCGTCACCTGCGATCGCGCGCTCGATCTCGGCCAATGCGGCGTCGCTCGACGCGTCATCGCTGATCACGCAGACCCAGTCCCGGTGGGTCTGCGAGCGGATCGAATCGATCTGCGCCCGCAGGAGCGCCGGCGGCGGCTCGTGCGTCGCCATGCAGATCGCCACGAGCTCGCCTGGGCCGGGCCGGGCTAGCGGGTGGCGAGCCCGGCTCGAGTCGCACGCGGCCGAGTTCGACGCGCATGGTCTCGCTCTCGGTCCGGACGCTCAGTGAGACCGCGGCCTCGAATGCATCGCGGGCCGGAGCGATCGGGACGATCGCCTGCCACCAGCTCGATCCGACGCGCTCGCCCGGAGGCGGAGCGCCGAGAGTGAGGGCCGGCGCGCGGTTCGGTCCGACCGCGGCCTCGATGGCCCTCACCGGTGCTGCGGTTCGTAACTCGCCCTCGAGGAAGAGCACGTTGCCCAAGCCGTGAGCTCGTCTGGGAGGCCGGTTGCCAGGGTGGCTTTCATCGTCGTCCACGGGGTGAGCGCGTCGTGATATCACCCGCTGGCTTCATGGCTCTGTTCGCGGTCTGGAGGGACCGACAACCGTCCCGTTCACCGGACGACGTCATCGGGGTCCTCCGCCAGCGCGTGCCGTTCGAGCCCGAGGATGTCAAGAGTTTCGGGTTCCCGACGCCTGCCGGCGAATGGAAGTGCGTGGCCTTCTCCGTCGCAACACGGTATCTGTCGGTGCAGGACCAGCTGGCAGTCGGTCCAACCGGGTTCTGTGTGATGCATGGATTGGCTTGGCGCACCGAGGGCGGCGAGCCAAGGCCTGACACCGCTCAAGACTTCATCGACTCGCCTGAAGAGTCGCGGCGGCACGGCACCTACAGCGCGATCACGGTCGACGCCCAAGGATCACTGCGAGCCGTCACGGATCAACACGGCCTGCATCACATCTACCTCATCGAGGATGAGGACCGGCTCGTCCTCGGCAACCGGGCCGGATTCGTAGCCGAGCTCGCGGGGCGCCTCGAACCGGACGAGTGGACATCTCATTGGCTCGCGGCAATCGGGTACAGGATTGGTGACCGAACCGCGTTTTCGGGCGTTCGTGCACTCCAACAGGGATTCATCTTCGAGTCCCGTGACGGATCCAACCGTCAGGTCGCCAGGGATGACCAAGTGCTCGATGTCCGAGGTAAGTCGCGGGGATATGCGGATGCACGCGAGGAAATCGACTCGCTCATCGACACTGGCGTCGAGGAAGCCATATCGGCCGTTCGCGTCGCGTACCAAGGCGTCGATTCGATCACCCTTCCCGTCTCAGGCGGAAAGGACAGTCGCGTCGTACTGGCGTTGATGCTGGCAGCCGGGTTCGGGGATCGGCTGCGGCTCCAGACGCGCGGCCGGCCCGACCACCCAGACGTCGTAGTCGCCCGGCAGATTGCGGACCGCTACGGCGCGGAGTTCGTTGCCAGCCCACCCGTGGCCCTTCGCGTCGTCCCGGTCTGGTCCGCGGTGCCATTTCTCGAGAGGGTGGAGCGTTTCTCCAGGCTGTCGGAGGGCATGCTCGGAGCCTGGGATCTGGTCGAGCCGCGTCCGGGCGGTCGCCGCGTCACGATGACAGGTCATTTAGGCGAGGTCCTCAAGGGCTATGCGAAGCGCCCGTTCGACCCGAACGATCTCGACGTCATCGACTTGGTGAAGCTCCAGGCCCCGTTTGACCCGATGGGTCTGCTGGCCCCGGAGGTCGTCGCCGGTCTACGCTCGGAGCTAACTCAGCAGCTTGAGGATCTTGCTGATGCCACCGGGCTCGAGCAGGCCGACCTCCCGGATGCGTTCTATTACAGGAACCGGGTTCCCAACTGGCTCGGCGGGCTCGTGCAGTCATGGGCATGCGCGGTTGAGCACGTCATGCCACTGGGCGTCCGTAGTCTGGCTCTGGCGGCATTTCGCTTGACCGCGACGGAGCGCAAGAGCGAACTCCAGCACCTCCAGATCCTTCGCCGGTTGCAGCCTGATCTGTTGGCCGTTCCGTTCGCTGGGCAGTCATGGGATCCAGCGCTTGCGGAGTACCTACCGGGCGGTGTGGTGCCGCCTCCGGTCCTCCTCCCGCGCAAGTCTCACACGCCGATGTTTGGAGGCTGGCAGTTCTCTGTCAACTACAACCCTGCTCTCCGCTCGTTGATCTGTGACTTGATCGACGAGGAAGGCAGACTTGCCGATTTGGCAGACGGTCGATCGAGAGCGGTTGTCGCGATCCCTTCAGGTGCGGGAACTCGGTCTCATGGAATTGATCTCGGTCCTGGGCTTGCTCCCTTCGGTATTCGTCCAATCTGAGCGAGCGAAGCGCCTTACCACGCGTAAGCCCGCTGACAAGCAGGTCGAGGGCATGGCGCCGCTGCGCTTCACGGGTTCGTTGGATCGGATCGAGGGTGACGGAGTCGTGGCTCATCGGCGAAGGGATCCCGGGTTACGGTCGGAGGTCGAACTTGTTGCAGCCGGGCCCGTGACGTTCTTCGGCTGGGTTCTATGCCCTGCTTTCCCCGGCGCGCGCGTCGCTGTGGAACTCGTTGGGGAGGGTGGTGCCGTGATTGCTCGGGTGCCAGCAAACCGCCCGAGGATGCCAGCTCGACCGAGTCGGCGCCAGTGGTGGCGACGCCGGTCTTCCGTGAGCGCGCCGGACATCGGCGACGGGAAGCACGGGTTCGAGCTGGAGATTGATGCGGAGGAGCTCCGAGATGCGGCGGACGGGGCTGACCGTGGACGTTTTCGGATTCGTGCAGTTGACTCCACGTTCACGCTCGACCACGGCGATCTTGAGGCGGCGTGGCCAGTTTCGCCCTGATCGCGCTCGGCGCAGGCACGCACGTATGCTCTCCGCCGGTGCCCGCGTTGGTCGTCTGTCCGGTCGTCTAGGCGTAGGAAAGTCTCCCCGGGGGCGGGGGGCCGACTCCCGCCGCGGACGGAGGGAACCGTCGAAGAGACTGCTGCTGCACATCGGCACGATCAAGACGGGAACGTCATCGATCCAGGAAACGCTGAATGCCGCAGCGGAGTCGGGCAGCCTAAACGGGGTTGCTTATCCGGTGCCCCTCGAGATGACCCATAACCACCTCGCCCATGTCTACGCGAGTCCCGACCGTCTGCCCCGCATTCCGCGGCACCGGCGGCGTGCGGACCCCGAGAGCTTCGAGCGGATCGCCCAGACGTTCAAGCACGATTTGTTCGAGGCGATCCGTGACAACGAAAACCTGATCCTCTCGGCCGAATACCTGAGCCTCTTCTCGCGGGATGATGCGGCTGCCCTCGCTCGCGACCTTGCCCTGGCCGGGGTGGGGGAGGTTCGAGTGCTCGCGTACGTTCGCGACCCTGCTTCCCTCTACCTCTCGGCGGTCCAGCAAACGTTGAAAGCCGGCCACCTGTTTGTCCGGCCTGCCGCCTTTCGGTACCGCTTCCTCGAGGCACTCGCGGTCTGGAGGGCGATCTACCCCGATGTCCGCGTCCGACCGTTCGTCCGCGGCCGCCTCGTCGACGGTGACGTGGTCCGCGACTTCCTGGCCGAGGCCTCGAGCTTCTTCGGCGACACTGTCGCCCCGGACGACGTTGAGCTCAGGGTCAGCAACCCGAGCCTCTCCGCCGAGGCCATGGTCGTGCTCCAGCGCTACCGACGCCGGTATTACCCGGACGAGCCCAACGTGTTCAAGCCCGACTCGACCTGGCTGTTCCGTCACCTGGAGCAGTCGTCTGCGGATCCTCCCCAGACACGCCCCCGAGCTCCATCCCGAGATCGCCTCCACCATCCTGCGGGCTCACGCCGACGACCTCGTCGTCCTCGCCGAGACCTATGGGGTCGACCTCCGCCCGGATGGCTTCGACCGGCGGATCGAGGCCGCCCGCGCACCCGCTGATGTCAAAGACGTCGCGGAGATTCTCGAGAGCTACGACGAGGCCATCGTCGAAGAACTCATGCGGCTCGCCTGCGGGCGTCGCTCAGTTAGGGCGGCTTCGCCCTAATCGCCTCGACTCGGGCACGCACGTATGCTCCCAGCCCGATGAAGCCCGGCCGCCACCGCCCTCGCAGTCGACAACCTCTCCAAGAGCTTTCGGCTGCCCACCCGGCGGGTTGACACGTTGCGCGAGCGGCTCCTCGCGGGCCTCACGCCCGGCGACCACCGAGCTCGAGGTTCTCCGCGACGTCAGCTTCCGGGTCGGCCGCGGCGAGTTCCTCGGGATCGCCGGGCGCAACGGCTCCGGCAAGAGCACGCTGCTGAAGCTGGTGGCCGGCATCTACCG
Source organism: uncultured bacterium (assembly GCA_963753385.1). Classification (GTDB taxonomy): domain Bacteria; phylum Actinomycetota; class Thermoleophilia; order Solirubrobacterales; family 70-9; genus JALZKA01. The sequence continues at coordinate 97,164 of CAVWCC010000007.1, read as the reverse complement.
GCCGGACGCCGGCGAGATCCGGGCGGCCGGTCGCCTGGCCCCGATCATCGAGCTGGGCGTCGGCTTCAACAACGAGCTCGAGGCCTACGACAACGTCGTCATGAACGCGGTGATGATGGGGCTCGAGCCGAGCGAGGCGCGGGCGCGCTATCCGGAGATCATCGACTTCGCGGAGCTCCGGGACTTCGAGCACCTGAAGCTCAAGAACTACTCGTCCGGGATGCGCGCCCGGCTCGGCTTCGCGACGATGGTGCACGTCGACGCCGACCTGCTGCTGTTCGACGAGGTCCTGGCGGTGGGCGACGCCGGGCTTTCAGGAGAAGTGCGCCGCGACCTTCTCGCAGCTCCGGGAGTCCGGCCGGACCGGGGTCCTGGTGACGCACTCGATGGAAGCCCTGCAGCGCACTGCGACGAGGCGCTGCTGCTCGAAGGTGGCCGCGTGCTCGCCGCCGGGAGCCCGGAGGAGGTCGCGCAGGAGTACGAGTCGCTGCGCGGCGCGGCCGCTGGCCGCTCCCCCCGCCAGCGGGAACGGGGCGCCGGCATGAGCGAGGTGTCGACCAGGCCGTTGCGCGTGGAGCGCGCCGAGGGCTCTCCACGCGAGCGGATGGCGCCGGCGGCGCCGCAGCCGCTGCGCCCGATCGAGGGGCCGTCGGCGTTCGGCGGGGGCCGGCGGCGCTTCCTCAACCTGCTCTGGCTGACCTCGGCGCAGCAGTACCGGCTCCAGTACCGGACATCGGTGCTGGGCCACGTCTGGGCGATCCTGCGGCCGCTGACGCTGTTCGGGGTCCTCTACTTCGTGTTCACCCAGGTCCTCGGCTTCGGCGGTGGGATCGAGGAGTACGCGCTGATGGTCCTGCTGGGGATCATGCTGTTCATGTTCTTCGCAGGACGCGACCGGCACCGCCCTCGGCGCCCTCGTTCGGAACGAGCCGGTGGTGCGCAAGATGCACTTCCCGAGGATCGTGATCCCGCTCTCCGTGGTGCTCTCGACCGGGATGACCGGCGTGATCAACCTGCTCGTCACGCTCGGCTTCGTGCTCGCCTTCGGGCAGGGTGCGCTGTGGACCTGGCTCCTGGTCCCCGTCGCCTTCCTGGCCCTGGGGATCCTCACGACCGGGGTGGCGCTCCTGCTCTCGACGCTGTTCGTCCGGATCAGAGACGTCGGCCAGATCTGGGCGGTGATCGCCCGGGCCCTGTTCTATGCGAGCCCGATCCTCTACCCGTTGGAGCGCGTGCCCGCGCCAGTTCCAGGAGATCGTCGCGCTGAACCCGCTCGCGCCCATCATCACCCAGGCTCGGATCTGGATCCTGCACCCCGATGCGCCGTCGGTCGTCGAGACCGTGGGCTGGCCGGCGCTGCTGGGCTCGGCGGCGATCGGCATCGGCGTCTGCGTTGCGGGGTTCTGGCTGTTCGTGCGTCAGGCGCCCCGGGTCGCCGAGCTGCTCTGACCCGCGCGGCGCGACGCGAGCGCAGCCTCGATCGCCGCCTCGAACGCGGGTTGCCCCGCCTCCGGGGCGAGCCGTCGCGCGACATCGGCGGCGCCCGCGGCGGCGAGCCGCCGGGCCAGCTCGGCGATCGCCGAGCAGCCGGGCGACGGCGCCGGCGAGCGCCGCGGGCGAGCCGGGATCGACCAGCAGCGCGGTCTCTCCGTCGCGCAGCGCCTCTTCGACGCCGCCGACGCGGGTCGCGACCACGGGGCACCCGCGCGGCCAGCGCTTCGCACGGGGCGCGGCCGAAGCCCTCGGGCACCTGGGCGGGGTTGACGAACACGTCGGCGCCCGCGTAGAGCGCCCACGGGTCGTCCACCGCGCCGAGCAGGTGGACGCGATCCGACGAGGCCGAGCGCGGCGATCAGCTCGCCCGAGCTCGGCCGCGTAGGCGACGGTCGCGCGGGCGGTCGTAGGTCTCGCCGCCGATCGCCAGGAGCCAGGGCTTCCCAGCGTCGCGCGCCTCGGCCAGCGCGCGCACCAGCAGGTCCTGACCTCGGCCCTCGGTGATCGCGCCCAGCGACGCGACCACGGGCGCGTCCGGGCGAGGCCCCGACTCGGCGCGCCAAGCGGCGCCCCGCCGGCGCAGCTCGTCCGGGGTCGGGCGGCTCGGACGATCGGGGGGTTGATCACCGTGACCGGCGCGCCGAGGCCGCTGGTACGGGCGGCCGACCACCTGCGAGGCGGCGACCACGGCGTCGGCGTTGCGGGCGGCGAGCCGTCCGACGACCGCTCCCCCGAGCCCCCGGATCCCGCCGCGGGCCAGCACCTCGCCGCAGTAGAGGAGCGTCGCGGCGCCGGCCCGGCGGGCGCCGCGAAGCGCCCCGAGCATCGTCGGCGAGGACACGATCGCGAGCTCGCTGCCGCGTGTCCCGGACGGCGGCGGCGGTCAGGCGCCGCTGGGCTCCAGGGCCCGCCACGCGCGCCGGCCCTGGGCCGGGCCGGATGGGAGCATGAGAGCGCCGGGGATCCCGGTCCTGACCTCTCCCAGCCCGGCGGCCCAGTCGGCCGGCGGCGCCGGGCGCGGGCAGCAGGAAGGTCAGCTCGGTCCCGCTGTTCACGCAGGCGCTCCAGCCGCGGAGCGAGCGAGCGCTGCGGCCCCGAGGCGGTCTCGACGTGAAGGACCACGAGCGCCCGTGCCGGCGTCATGTGGACGCGCCGCGCGCTCCGGCGCCGCGCAGGCGCAGCCGCCGCCGGGCGCGGCGGCGGAGGGATCCGGCGCTCCCGCCGCCGGGAGACGCCGGCGATCACGCCAGCCGGGTAGTCACGGACGGCGGCGCCCGCCCGCGTCCCCGCGACCCGCCCGGCGATCGCCGCGGAGGTTGCGGTCGAGGACGATCTGCCCGAGGCAGATCGTGGCCTCGCGGCCGAGGATCGCGGGCGCCCGCGCGCGAGGCTCCATACCCCCCACTTCCGCAGCAGATAGCCGCGCCCGAAGCCCATCAGGTAGTTCTTGCGCGGCGAGCCGGAGCCCAGCGTTGCCGAGTGCTGTGGGTGCCGAGGGCGCCGTCGGCGCGAGCGCGCAGCGATCCCGCCGAGCGCGCGCATCGCGCAATGCCAGATCGACGTCCTCCCAGTACGCGAAGATCCGCTCGTCGAATCCGCCCGCCTCGAGGAACGCGTCGAGGTCGGTAGGCCGCTGCGGCGCCCGACGGGCCGACCGGCTCGGGGACGCCGCGGTCGAGCACGGTCGAGCGGCTCGCCGTTCAGGTAGTCGAACGCGAGGAGGGTGCGGTCGATCTCGATTCCCGCCGTGTCGATCAGGCCGGTCGCCTCGCCGTCGCGCATGACGCCGGCGGCCATCACGACGTCGCCGTCCCGACCCAGTGCCGCGACGATGCTGCCGACGAAGCCCGGGTCGCAGGTCGGCGTCGTCGTTGACCACGACGATCGCATCGGCCGCAGGCGTCGCGCGCGGCGAGGTTCACCGCGGCGCGAGAACCCGAGGTTCCGTTCCGGCGCGAGCGCCCTCGGCGAAGTCGAACTCGCCGCACAGGCTCGGCCGACGCTGCCGCCCGCGGAGCCGTTGTCGACGACGATCGTCTCGTGCCGGTGCGGTCTGCTCGCTCAGCGACCGCAAGAGGTCCGCGACCCGCTCGGCGCTCGCGCTGGGCACGATCACGGTTGCCGTCAGGTTCCGCGGCGCCGACACGGGCGGACGTTAGCTCACGGCGCTGCTTCACTAGCCTGCGGCGCGGTGGATCGAGGCGAGGCAGGAGTTCGCCGAGGCCTACGACGACCACGTCTGGGACGTCTACGGCTATCTTCGGCTACCGCGTCGGACTCGCGCGAGGAGGCCGAGGACCTCACGCAGGTCACGTTCGAGCGGGCGCTGCGGGCGTGGGCCGCGTTCGACCCGGGCGCGCCAGCGCGAGGACGTGGCTGCTGGCCATCGCCCGCAACGCTGCTGATCGACCACTACCGAAGCGACCGCAGCGCACACGCAGCAGCCGACTCCCGATGGGGAGGACGCATCGCGAGCAGATGTCGGCCGACGCGTCGAGCCGGACGAGCGCGTGCTCGGGCCCGAGCCGGATCTGGCGCGCGCGCTCGAGCGCCTGGGCGAGCGCGAGCGGGAGCTGATCGCGCTGCGCTTCGGCGGCGACATGACCGGTGCGGAGATCGCCGAGATGACCGGGCTGACCCTCGCCAACGTCCAGCAGATCCTGTCGCGCTCGCTCCGGCGTCTGCGGGCAGAGCTCGAGGGCGCGAGGGAGGCGTGGCGGGCGCGGATCTGATCAGGTCGCGAACGGTCCGACGCCGACCAGGCCCACTGCGGCGATCACGATCAGGCACGGCCCCGGAGCCGCGCATACGCAGGGATGAGCCGACGGAGGCCGCGCGGCGCGGCGCGGGGCTGGCGGTCGGCCAGCAGCCGGCGCGCCAGCTCGCCCCGGAAGGCCGGCGCGGGGGACCGCCCGCTCGGCCTCGAGGCGCGCGGCGATCTCGTCGAGCTCGGGATCGATCGTTCGTAGTCGTGCGTCATTGGAACAGCGCCGATCGGGGGTTCAGGTCGCGCGCCCAACGATAGGCGGCGATGGACTGCCGCATCGTTGCCCGCCCGGGCCTCGAGGCGCGAGAGGACGAGCCACGTTTGCCAGTTGGTGCCCTCCGCCTCGGTCGCCGCGCGGGCAGCGGCCACGCGCGCCCTCGAGGTCGCCCTGAAGCTCGAGCACGAGCGCTTGCTGCAGGTCCGGCGATGCTGCGTAGGGCTCGATGTCGCCGGCCGAGCTGCGCCTCGCCCAAGGCCGCCGAGAGATCCTGTGCGCGAACGTCGGCCTGGCTGTCGCGCACCGCGTCGGCGCCGGCCATCGGGATCGCGACCGCGACGAGCCCGACGGCCGCCAGGGCCGGGAGGGCAAACCGCGCCAGCCGGCGCCGCCGGTATCGGGCACGGGGGCATCATCGTTCCCGGGCAGGCCGACCACGGCCGCCGCGAGCAGCAGGAACGCGATCGGGAGCACGGTCAGCTCCCACGCCCAGTCGATCGCAGCCGCGACCACGAACGCGGCGCAGCCCGCGAGCGCCGCCGCGAGGTACACGCGGTCGCGCCGAGGCGAGCGCGCGCAGCGCGGCGCGCGCCGGCCACGAACGGGGTCGCCACGACCGCGAGGATCAGCAGCGAGGCCGACGATCCCGAGCTCGGCGAGCGTCTCCAGGTACAGCGAGTGAGCGTCGCGGACGAAGCCGGGCAGGCTGCCCTCGCGCGCCCAGAAGAACTCGTAGGTGCCGGGGCCGATGCCGATCAGCGGGCTCGCTCGCGTTGGCGTCGAGGGCGGTCTCCCAGAACTGGTAGCGCCCGCTCCCTCCCGCGCTGTCGAACCGCTCGGCGCCGGCGGCGGGCACGGCGGGGTCCTTGAAGTCCTCCCAGGCGTCGGAGATCTGGCCCGGCAGGCCCGCGACGAGGGCGAGCACGATTGCGGCCACCGCGACGGCGCCGAGGACCGCCGCGGGGAGGCGCCGCGGCAGGCGCGACGCGGGGCCCGACGCCGTGGCGGTCGGCGAGCGCGAGCGCCAGCCGTGCATCAGCGCCGACCCCGGCGCAGACCACGATCGTCATCGCCAGCATCTCGTTGCCCTGGGCGGCGCGGCGGTCGTGAGTCCGTCGGCGAGCTCCTCGCGCTGGTCCGCCGCGGCGACGAGGACGGCGGCCCCGACCGCGGCCGGCGCCCCGTAGGCGAGGAGCGCCAGGCGCCGGGGGTGGAGGGCGAACAGCACGACGAGCGCGACCGCGAGCGCGCCGGCGCCGCCGCGGGAAAGCGTGAAGAACAGGGCCAGGCCGAGCGCCGGAATGCGCCGCCGCGGCGAGCGACCGGGCGACGGGGTGGCGCGCAGCGGTCGCGAGCGCCAGCAGCAGCGGGATGCCGATCGCGGTGAAGGCCGCGAGGCCGTTCCAGTAGTCGAGCGGGTAGTGCAGGCGGGCCTGTGACTCGGGCAGGAAGCTGGGCGCCTCGAGGTCGGGGAACCAGGCCGGATGGAAGCGCGAGAGCAGAGCGACCGCCCCGACGAGCACGATGCCGGCGGCCACGCCGCCCACCATCCGTCGCAGGCCGTCTCGATCCTGGACCGCGAGCGCCAGGACGAAGACACCCATGAGGGCCGCGACCCGTCCGACCTCGGCCATGCTGCGCTCGGCGCTCTCCGACCAGCGTGATCCCGAGCGCGGTCCACGCCGCGAACGCCGGCCAGCAGCCCGATCGCGACCCAGGCGCCGCGGCTCAGCCGCGCGACGGGCAGCGCGCCGACCGCGGCGCCGAGCAGCACGATCCACCACACGGCGACGCCGATCTCGCCGCGGACGATCGCGTCGTAGCCGCCGCCTCGCAGCCCGAGGTAAGCGACGAGCAGCAGCGGCAGACCGGCCTGGGCCAGCCAGGGCCCGGCGCCGCGCAGAGCCACCAGCGCCGAGGCGCCGAGATCCGCCGGCCGTCGGGCCGAGAGCTGCGGCGTTGCTGCCCCCGTTCGGATCCATCGCCACTAGATACGGACCGCGGCCGCGTGCGGCTGACGCGCAGTCAGCTTTGGTGCGACGATTCCGTATGAACAGGCATGCGCAAGGCGATGACGATTCTCGCGGCGCTCGTGCTCGCGCCGGTGGCGGTGCCGACGGCGGCGCTCGGCCAGGGCAACGCCGGCGTCGACGAGTACGTCGAGGAGCTGCCCGGAGCCGGCGGCGGCAAGCCGGACAAGGGCGGCGGCGACGACGGGGGCGGCGGCCCGCTCACCCCAGCGCAGGTGACCTCGCTGGAGGAGCTTGGCTCCGACGGCGCCGCCGCGGCCGCGCTCGCCCAGGGCAGCGGGCCCCGAATGACGGGTCGGGTGACGCCGGCGACTGTGACCCGGCGTCCTCCCAGCGTGACGAGCGCTCGGGCGTCGCCGACGTCGTGGGCGCCCTCGACCGGCGATTCCGAGTCGGGCAGTGGCGTCGCGCTCCCGATCGTCCTCGTCGCGGCGCTCGTCGCGGCCGTGGCGTTCCTCCTCTTCCGGCGCAGCCGGAGGCGTCCCGGTCCCGCGTGAGACGATCCGGCCGCGGTGGCCTCGCCGCTGCGCTGACCGCGGGTGTCGTGCTGGCGCTGCGCGGGCACTGCGGCGGCCGGCCTGAGGACCGGCTTCGCCGATCCCCTCTTCAGCTCTCCGGATCCCGGGCGTTCGCGCAACCTGGCTCGGAAAGGCCGAGAGCGCCCGGTCCGAGATCGTCCGCATCGACGTTTCCTGGCGAGCCGTCGCCCCCGGGGCAGAACCCGCTGACCCCACCGACCCGGCCTCCTACGACTGGGGTGAGCTCCCCGCGGCGGTGGCCGACGCCGATGCGCACGGGCTCGGAGTCCTGCTGACGGTCTCGAAGGCGCCGGCGTGGGCGGAGGCGGCCAACCGGCCGGGCGGCGTCCTCGCGGGAACGTGGAAGCCGGATCCGGACAAGTTCGGCGCAGTTCGGCCAGGCTCTGGCGGCACAGTTCAGCCCGGCCGTTCGCTACTACCAGGCCTGGAACGAGCCCAACCTCTACACCTTCCTCAACCCGCAGTACGTCGGCAAGAAGCCCTTCGCGCCCGAGCACTACCGCCGGATGCTGAACGCGTTCTACGCCGGCGTGCACGCCGTGCAGCCGGATGCCGTCGTCGTCAGCGGGGGGACCGCGCCCTACGGCGGGGCCCCTGGCACCGATCGCACCCGGCCGCTCGCCTTCCTGCGCGACCTGCTCTGCCTGAAGGGACGGAGGAAGCTGAAGCCGGTCAAGTGCAGCACGAAGCGCCAGGTTCGACGCGCTCGCGCACCATCCGATCAACACCTCGGGCGGGCCGAACCGGAGCGCGCTTCACCCCGACGACGTCGCGACACCCGACGTTCACGCCGTGGTTCGCACGCTCCGCAAGGCGGAGAAGAGGAACCGGGTGACCGGTGGCCGCCACCCGGTTTGGCTGACCGAGTTCTGGTGGGAAACGAAGCCTCCCGACAAGTGCACCGGGATCCCGAAGAGAACGCACGCGCGGTGGATCTCAGAGGCCCTGCGTTCATTCCAGCGGCAGGGGGCAAGCGTCGCGATCAACTTCCTGATCCGCGACCAGAGCTACCAGCAGTCCGACTGCGGCCGGACGACGTTCCAGACCGGCGCGTTCTTCGCGAACGGCGACCGCAAGCCGGCGTTCAGGTCGTTCAAGCGGTTCGGCCGGTGATAGGACCTGTCAATGCGATCCAGGAAGGAAGGTCATGAAGAAGCTCAGTGCTCTCGTCCTGGCCCTCATCGCGATTCTCGCCGTGGGCGGCATCGTGGCGAGTGCCGCGCAAGAAGGAGAAGGTCAATTCCAAGGTCACCCTGAAGTTCACGCCGGGGGGCTCGGGCGACCCGTACGACCCGTACTACTACGAGGAAGCGGCCTTCAGCGGCAAGGTGTCCGCGAAGGGCAACGCCTCGAACAAGGCCAAGAAGAAGTGCAAGAAGGGCCGCACCGTCGTGATCTCCCAGGTCGGCGGCGGCAAGTTCGGCCAGGACAAGACCAACAAGCAGGGCAAGTACGAGCTGTCGGCGAGCGACGCCTACAACGCGCCCGGCAACTACAAAGCCAAGGTCAAGAAGCAGAAGAAGGGGAAGATCGTCTGCAAGGCGGCGACCTCGGAGGCGGTCGAGGCCTTCTGAGCAGCAGGTCTTAGACGCGTCGGCGCCGGGGCCATCCTGCCCCGGCGCCCGCGCTATCCTTGCTCCACCTCGCGCCTCGGCGCAGAGGTCTTTTTTTCGTATGGAGCCGCCGCGCGGCGGTCACAAAAGAGGAGCGAATGGCTCGCGGAGACGTCCGAATCGCCGTCACCCTCGCCTGCGAGGAGTGCAAGCGGCGGAACTACCAGACGAACAAGTCGCGGCGGAACACGCCCGACCGGATCGGGATGCGCAAGTACTGCCGCTGGTGCGGCAAGCACACGGCGCACAAGGAAACGCGCTGAGCCCGAAGGGCCGGAGAAGTGGCTAAGTCGAGGGCACAGCGGAAGGCGGAGCAGCGCAAGCGCCAGGCCCGCGAGCAGCAGGGGAGCGACGGCCAGTCCGAAGCGCAGCACCGCACCCAGGTGCCCGAGTCGGCGGATGTCGCCGAGGCCGAGCTTGCGGAGCAGGGCGCGAACCTCGACGAGCTGAGGGGCGCGCCGACCGAGCCGGAGGCGCCCGCGCCCTCGCGCGGCGAAACCGCGCCTGCGCAGGCCGCCGCTGCCCTGCCGGCCGAGGTACCGGCAGAGGAGGTCGAGCCGCCCGCCGACAAGATCACCCGTCGCGAGCAGAAGCGCCTGGAGCGGGAGCGTAAGCAGGCGGCTCAGGCCTCGGTCGAGCGGCGCAAGCCGCGGGACGAGCCGGTCGAGCGCGAGCGCGGCCGGGTCATGGGCTTCCTCGCGTCGTGCGTCGCGGAGCTGCGGCGCGTCCAGTGGCCGACCCGCGACACGCTGATCCAGGCCTCCGCCGTGACCCTCGTCTTCATCGCCGTCGCCGCCGCCTACCTGGGAGTGCTCGACGGTGCCTTCAACTGGCTCGTCCAGCGCATCCTCTAGAGCGCGGCCAACACCACCACCAAGAACTGAGGACTGAGTCAAAGCATGTTTCGCTGGTACGTGATCAACACCTACTCGGGCCACGAGAAGAAGGTCAAGAACAACCTCGAGCACCGAGTCGAGACGATGGGCGCGCGCCAGCGCGTGCGCCAGGTCGTCGTCCCCACCGAGCAGGTCTCGGAGCTGAAGGACGGCCAGCGGATCTCGGTCGAGAAACGAACGATGCCCGGTTACGTGCTGGTCAACATGGAGATGACCGATGACGCCTGGAACCTCGTCAAGAACACGCCGGGGGTCACCGGGTTCGTGGGCTCGCGCAACAAGCCGATCCCACTCTCGCAGCCCGAGGTCGACCGCCTGATGCACCGCGAGACCGCCGAGCGCCCACGCGCCCGCGCCCAGTTCGACGTCGGCGAGACCGTCAAGGTGATCTCGGGCCCGATGTCCGACTTCTCCGGCGAGATCGCCGAGATCAACGAGGACGCGCAGCGTCTCAAGATCCTGGTCTCGATCTTCGGCCGCGAGACCCCGGTCGAGGTCGGCTACGACCAGGTGAAGAAGGTGTAATCACCTCAGGCAGTGGTCAGTTTTGCCTCCCGGCCACGGTTAGTGATGTGGGGGGACGATTAACTCGCTGCCCCTCAGGATGCCGCAAGACGGACTGAAACAAGACGAGCAAAAGGACGAGCGCCAACCGCATGAGGAGCTCCAACGAGACCTCCAGCGGAAGGCTTCTTCGAACGGAGCCGGGCGACTTCGCCTTCCGCCTGACCCCGCATCGACCAACGGCCAAGCCGCGTCGGTCGCGGGACGTGCTTCGCGACCGCGCTGGTGGCGCGACCGCCGCCGCCGGCGGATGCTGGCCGGCGCCGACGCCCTCGTCGCGGGTGGGATCGGCGCGGCGATCGTCCTGCTCGATGCCGCGCCGGGCGCATGGGCGTTGGCCGGCGTCCCGGTGGGCTTGTTCACCGCGAAGGTCATCGGCCTCTATGACAGCGACCACCGCGCGATTCGCCATCTCACGATCGATGAGCTCCCATCGCTGGGCGTTTGGGCCGCGATCGTCGGGATCACCTGCGCGCTGCTGACTCCCGGAACGATCAGCGCCACCGAGATCGTCGGGGTGATGATCCCCGCGACGCTCGTCGTGGGTGCGCTGCGTGCGTTCGCGCGCTGGCTCTGGCGCGAGTGGACGCCGCCGGAGTCCACCCTGGTCCTGGGCAGCGGCGCTCCGGCACGGGCCATCGCGCGCAAGATCGAGCTGTTCGCCGACATGCACCTGCACCTGGTTCGCGTGGAGGAACCCGCTCGGGAGGTGCGACACGAGGTCGACGGCGAGGACGCGGCGATGGACCGTGCCCTCGCCGGTGTCGACCGGGTGGTCCTCGCCTGGTCGGACTCCAACCCCCGGCTGATCCAACGGCTTGTCGCCCATTGCCGGCGCCTCGAGGTGAAGCTCAGCGTCGTCTCCCCGTTTCGTGGCGGCGCCCGGCCGACCCCTACGGTCTCGCAGGTGGCCGACCTCCGCTGCTCGAGTACAACACCTGGGACGTCCCGCGCTCGACCGCGGCGATCAAGCGCGGCTTCGACATCGCGGGCTCACTGCTGGCCCTGCTGGTGCTCGCGCCGATCTTCGTCGCGATCGCGATCGCGACGAAGATCGACGACGGCGGCCCGGTGTTCTTCCGTCAGCGCCGGGCCGGGCGCAACCACCGGCCGTTCGAAATCATCAAGTTCCGCTCGATGTGCGTTGACGCCGAAAAGCAACTGCCAGAGCTGGTCGACCTCGATGCGCTCGAGAGCCCGATGTTCAAGCTGCGGCGCGATCCTCGGATCACCAGGGTCGGCCGATTCCTGCGGCGCCACAGCCTGGACGAGCTGCCGCAGCTGATTAACGTCCTGAGAGGGGAGATGAGCCTCGTCGGCCCCCGGCCCGAGCAGGTGGCGCTGGTCGACCGGTACTCCCCGGAGCACAGGTTCCGGCTTGCGGTCAAGCCGGGGGTCACCGGTCCGATGCAGGTCTTCGGTCGGGGCGAGCTGTCGTTCGAGGAGCGGCTCGCGGTCGAGATCGACTACGTCGAGAACGTCTCCGTGTCGCGTGACCTGATGCTCCTCGCGCAGACGGTGCCCGCGGTCGGCCCGCGGGCACGGGGCGTTCTAGCGGATGTCAGTTCGTCGCGTCGGGCTTCGTAACTAGAACCGTGCGAGCGAGTTTGATCCAGGCGAAGGTCCTCGCCTTCGTCGTCCTGGTCGCCGGCGGGCTGGCGCTGCTCCCAGCGAAGCCGGCGGCGGCCGGCCCGTTTCACGGGGTCACGGCGGCGAGTCAGTTGCATCCGCTCGACTACCTGCGGATGGCCGGCGGCGGCGTCGGCTCGGTCCGGATCGTGATCGAGTGGCGTTACGTCGAGCACAACCGAGGGGAGTTCGATTGGACCTATCTCGACCTGCTCGCCAGCCGAGCGAAGCAGTTCGGGGTGCGGCTTCTGCCGGCGGTCGTGATGCCGGGACCGCCCGGGACATCCTCTCCGCCCACCGACCGCGTGTCGCGCAAGCTCTTCGCCCGGTTCCTCGGCAAGGCAGCTGCTCGCTACGGCCACAAGGGCGACTTCTGGTCGGGCCGGGCGGAGCCCTACGCGATCCGTTCGTGGCAGATCATGAACGAGGTCAACGGCACCCCCTACTGGGATGGCGACCCGGACGCCGGCGAGTACGCGAAGATCCTCAAGGCGGCGTCGAGGAAGATCCGCAAGAAGGACCCCCGGGCCAAGGTGATGCTCGCCGGGATGTACTTCAACGCCGCGCGCTCCGGAGGCGATCGAGAGCTGGAACTACCTTCGGCAGCTCTACCGGGAGGGGACCAAGCGCTTTTTCGACACCGTCGCGATCCACCCCTACTCGAGACCCTGGAGGGGATGGTGGGCGGAATCCAGAGGATGAGGGACGTGATCCGCAAGCGCAAGGACCGCGAGGTGAAGCTGCGCATCAGCGAGTTCGGATGGGGCTCGGGGCAGTGCGACGGCGTCTGCGTCGGGCTCTCAGGGCCAGGCGCAGATGCTGACCGACGCCTTCCGCCTGTTCGAGCGCAAGCGGAAGCCGTGGAACATCGAGGCCGTCAACTGGTTCGCCTGGCAGGACGCCCCGTTCCTCGGCTGCAAGCACTGCCCAACCAGCGGCCTGTTCACCGTCGAGCGTGAGCCGAAGCCCGCCTGGGACGCGTTCCGTGAGGCCGCCGCCTCGGTGCGACGATGATCGCCCTGCTCGCAATCGTCCTGCTCGCGCTCGCGGCTCCCGCCGTTGCCTCGGCCCAGGGCGGTGGCACCGACGAGTACGTGGAGGAGATTCCCGGCGCCGGCGGGAACACCCCGAGCGAGACCAGCGGGGACGACTCGAGCGACAGCAGCGACAGCACCGAGACCGACGAGACGCTGACTCCGTCCCAGGAGGAGGGTCTCGAAGAGCAGGGCGGCGACGGCAGCGCCGCCGCCGAGCTGGCCCAGGTGACCGGCCCCGACGGGGGCGGAGGAGACTCGGGACGGGACGGGTCCGGGAACAGCGGCAGCAAGTCGGGATCGGATGCCGGCTCGGGCCTGCCCAACGTGGTCGGCGACGTCGCGAGCGGAGCCGACGATTCCGGCATGGGCGTCCTGCTGCCGACCGTCATCGCCGCGACGGTGGTCGCGGCGCTCGCCTTCCTGATCGTCCGCCGGCGCCGCCGCCACGCTGTCAGTTCGTCCCCTCGAGGCTCGTAACTAGAACTGTGCGAGCAAGGTTGATCCAGGCGAAGGTCCTCGCCTTCATCGCCCTGGTCGCCGGCGGGCTGGCGCTGCTCGCAGCGAAGCCGGCCGCGGCGGGCCCGTTTCACGGGGTCGTGGCGCAGGGTCAGTTGCATCCGGTTGACTACCTGCGGATGGCCGGCGGCGGCGTCGGCTCGCTCCGGGTCGTGGTCGAGTGGCGTTACGTCGAGCACACCCGAGGGAAGTTCGATTGGACCTATCTCGACAAGCTCGCCAGCCGAGCCGCAGCAGGCCGGGGTGCGCCTCCTGCCGTCGATCGAACCCGTGGGGCCGCCCGAGACCTCGGATCCGCCCACCGACCGAGTGTCGCGCAAGCTGTTCGCCCGGTTCCTCGGCAAGGCGGCCGCGCGCTACGGGCGCAAGGGCAAGTTCTGGGCGGGTGGCTCCGACCGCTACGCGATCCGCTCGTGGCAGGTGATGAACGAGGTCAACGGCACCGCCTACTGGGGTGGCACGCCGAACGCCGGCGCCTACGCGAAGATCCTCAAGGCGGCGTCGAAGGAGATCCGCAAGAAGGACCCCAAGGCCAAGGTCATGCTCGCGGGGATGTTCTTCACGCCGGGCGGCCCGGGGGCGATCGAGAGCTGGAACTACCTCCGGCAGCTCTACCGGGAGGGGACGAAGGGCTTTTTCGACACGGTTGCGATCCATCCCTACTCGAACACCCTGGAGGGGATGGTGCGCGGCATCAAGAGGATTAGGGACGTGATCCGCAAGCGCAAGGACCGTGACGTGACGCTGCGCATCAGCGAGTTCGGCTGGGGCTCGGGGCGGTGCAGCCGCTACTGCGCCGGGCGCGAGGGCCAGGCAGAGATGCTGACGGACGCCTTCCGCCTGCTCGAGCGCAAGCGCAAGCCCTGGAAGATCGAGGCCGTCAACTGGTTCTCCTGGCAGGACAGCCCGACCGGGGCCTGCGATTTCTGCAGTAGCTCCGGCCTGTTCACGGCCGGTCGTGACCCCAAGCCCTCGTGGGAAGCGTTCAAGCAGGCGGCGAAGGCACCATGATCGCCTTTTTCGTCGTCGCGATCATGCTCCTGGCTCCGACCGTCGCCTCGGCACAGGGCCCCGGGGGCACCGACGAGTACGTCGAGCAGCTCCCCGGAGCCGGCGGTGATCAACACCAGAACAGCGAGGAGGACGGGGGGACCCCGAGACCGACGAGCCGCTGACGCCCGTCCGCGGAGGAGGCGCTCGACGAGCAGGGCGCCGACGGCAACGCTGCGGCCGAGCTGGCGCAGGCAACCGCACCCGACGGGGGCGGCGACTCTGCCGAGGGCGGGGGGTCCGAGTCGGGATCGGGCGGAGGCTCCGGTCTCCCGGACGTGGTCGGCAACGTCGCGGGCGAAGCCGATGATTCGGGCATGGGCGTCCTGCTGCCGCTCGTCATCGGCGGGACGGTGCTCGCTGCGCTCGCCTTCGTGATCGTTCGCCGGCGCCGGCGCCACGCCGGGTCCTGACGCGGGTCAGCATTCCATGCCGCCGCCCGTATCACTACCTATGCGAAAGACCTCAGCTCCGTTCTTGGCCGTGCTCGTCGCGCTGGTCGTCCCAGCCGTCCTCGCGCAACCCGCCGCCGCCGGCTCCTTCCACGGCGTCGTTCCGCAGGGGGCGCTCAGTGGAGGCGACTTCCAGCGCATGGCGGAGGGCGACGTCGGAACGGTGAGGGTGATCGTCGGGTTCCAGCGCTCGGCGCCATACAGCTGGGGCTCGCTCGACGGTTTGATCGATGGGGCGGCGGCGAACGGCATCCGCGTCATCCCGGCGGTCGTGTCCGCGGGGCAGGCGGCGAACCGCGTCCGCGTCATCCCGTCGGTCGCGTCCGCGAAGCAGAGGGGCACTGCCAAGCCCCCGACCAGCAAGAAGGCCCGGAAGGCGTACGCCCGGTTCGTGGGCGCGATGGCCGACCGCTACGGACGCAACGGTGACTTCTGGTCGGGCTCGGACCGCTTCGCGATCCACTCGTGGCAGATCATGAACGAGCAGAATGGCCCCGCCTACTGGGGCGCGCGGCCGAACCCCAGGAAGTACGCGAAGCTCCTCAAGGCCGCCTCGAAGTCGATCAACCGGGCCGACCGGCGGGCCGAGATCGTGCTCGGCGGGATGTTCTCGACGCCCAGCGGCCCCGGCGCGATCAACAGCTGGGTCTACCTGCGCAAGCTCTATCAGGCGGGCGGGGTGAAGGGGGCCTTCGACACGGTGGCGGTGCACCCGTATTCCGAGAAGCTCGGCGGCATCAAGGCCCACATCGGCCTGATCCGAGACGCGCTAAGGACAGCGGGGATGCCGGGGCGAAGCTGCGGATCACCGAGTTCGGCTGGGGCTCCGCCAACAACGGCAACCTCAACAAGGGCCGCAAGGGCCAGGCCCGGATGCTGACTCAGGCGTTCCGCCTGTTCGAGCGCAAACGGCGCTCCTGGAACGTCAAGGGCGCGAACTGGTTCGCGTGGGAGGACAATCCGGGCGGCGCCTGCTCGTTCTGCCCGACCGCCGGGCTGTTCACCGCCGGCGAAGACGCGAAGCCCTCCTGGCGCGCGTTCAAGAAGATCTCGAAGTAGCCCCCGAAGAAGCCTCGTGAGGATCCCGGCTGAGTCAGTGCGGATCCCAAAGGTCATTCATCGGATCTGGCTCGGCGACGCGGAGATGCCGGAGACGTACGTCCGCTTCGGCGAGACCTGGCGGAGCCACCACCCGGATTGGGAGATGCGGCTATGGACCGACGACCGCCTCCCGGCCCTGACCTGTCCCGGCGGGTTCGAGCGCTGCCGCAACTTCGGCGAGTCGTCCGACGTCCTGCGATACGAGATCCTCAGCCGCCACGGCGGGGTGTACGTCGATACCGACGTCGAGTGCCTTCGCTCCCTCGAGCCCCTGATCGGTGACGCCACCGCGTTCGCGGCGTACGCTCGCCCCGGCCTGATCGGCAGCGCCGTGGTCGGATCGGTCGCGGGCCATCCTGCGATCGCGAAGACGCTCGCCGCGGTCTGCGCGGGGGCCGGCTCGGGGCGTCAGGTCGAAGCGACCGGGCCGGTGGCGCTGACTCGCGTCCTCGAGGGCGCCGAGGATGTTGAGCTGTTCGGCCGTGAGACCTTCTACCCGTTCGACTTCTGGGAGATCCCGTTCACGGATACGAACGCCCTCGACGTGGGGGCGGCGTATGCGATCCACCACTGGCACGCGACCTGGCAGAGCCGCGAGGCCCTGATGCGCCGAACGCGCACGGAGATATTGCGGAGCCGGCGGCTGGCAAAGCGCGAGCGCCGTGCCCGCCAGCGGCAGGATCGCCTGCGGACCAGGCTGGTCCGGACGCGGGCGCGGCTCGAGGAGTCGCGGCGGCGGCTCGAGCGGATCGAGAGCAGTCGCTGGTGGCGCCTGGGCCGAAGGCTTCGAGTCGCGAAGCGCCACGACGAGTAGGTCTATGTATCCTCGACCGTCGCCATGGCCAAGAAGGTCCTCACCCTGATCAAGCTGCAGATCCCGGCGGGAGCCGCGAACCCGGCGCCGCCTGTCGGCCCCGCGCTGGGCCAGCACGGGGTGAACATCATGGACTTCTGCAAGGCGTTCAACGCGCAGACCGAGCAGGACCGCGGCACGATCATCCCGGTCGAGATCACGGTCTACGAGGACCGCTCGTTCGCCTTCATCACCAAGACGCCGCCCGCCGCGGTCCTGATCCGCGAGGCACTGGGGATCCAGAAGGGCTCCGGCGAGCCGAACCGCGAGAAGGTCGGGACGATCTCGGCCGCCCAGGTCCGCGCGATCGCCGAGAAGAAGATGCCCGACCTGAACGCCAACGACCTCGACGCCGCCTCACGGATCATCGCCGGCACCGCACGCTCGATGGGCGTCGATGTGGAGGGGCTGGAATAGGAATGAAGACGCGATCGAAGCGCTATCGCGAGGGGCTCGAGCTGATCGACCGTGAGCGGCAGTATCCGCCGGCGGAGGCGATCTCGCTCCTCAAGCAGGCCCCCGGCGCCAAGTTCGACGAGACCGTTGAGCTCCACATCCGCCTCGGGGTGAACGTCCGCCACGCGGAGGAGCAGCTCCGCGGCACGCTGGCCCTCCCGAACGGGCTCGGCAAGGACGTGACGATCGCCGTCTTCGCGGAGGGTGACGCCGCCCGGGCCGCCGAGGAGGCCGGGGCGGACCACGTCGGCGCCGCCGACCTGGCCGAGAAGGTCGAGGAGGGCTGGACCGACTTCGACGTCGCGATCGCGACGCCGGCGCTGATGGGCCCGGTCGTCTCGAAGCTGGGCCGCGTGCTCGGTCCCCAGGGCAAGATGCCGAACCCGAAGGTCGGGACCGTCACGGACGATGTCGCCAAGGCCGTCGGCGAGGCGAAGACCGGCAAGGTCGAGTACCGCACCGACCGCCAGGCGGTCGTCCATCTCGCAATCGGCAAGACGAGCTTCGACGAGCGCGCGCTGCTGGAGAACTACGCCGCGGTGATCGACGAGATCGTCCGCGCGAAGCCAGCCGCGGCAAAGGGCCGCTACATCCTCTCGATCGCACTCACCAGCACCATGCGCCCCGGCATCAAGGTCGACACCACGGTCACCCGCGAGGCCGAGATCCTCGGCGTCGCCGAGGAAACGAGCGGCAACGGCGCCGGTCCCGCTGCGGAGGCCCGCCGAGAGCCTCCCGCTGAGGAGGAGCCGAAAACCCGTCGCGGAGGAGCCTCCCGCAGAGGAGCCCGCCGCCGAAGAGGATGCACCCGCCGAGGAGGCGCCTGGCGATGAGGAGCCCGCCGCCGAAGCGGAGGAACCCGCTCCCTAGGCCCGCAGGGGGCACCACAATCGACTGAAGGGTTTATCCGCGTATCGCGGCTGAATCCTTCACTCGATTTGCGGACTCGGTGATCTCTCGGCTTGCCGCGAAGCAACACGGCATGGTCGCGCACCGCCAGCTGCTGGCCGCCGGCGTGACGAGACACCAGATCGCGCTTCGGGTGCAGAGCGGCTATCTCGTAAAGGTCCATCAGGGCGTATATCGCGTCGGTGCGGTGCCATCCGCTCATGCCCACGAGATGGCTGCCCTGCTCGCGTGCGGTCCCGATGCGGTCCTCAGCCATCTCAGCGCCGCCGCGCTCTGGAACCTCCGTCGCTACCCCGTCACTGCCCCGGTCCACGTCACCGTTTCGCCGGCCCGACGTGTGAGTCACGCTGGGATCCGAGTGCACCGCGCAACGCTCGCCCGGCGGGACGTGCGCCTCCGCGATGGCATGCGGGTCTCCAGCCCACCGCGCATGCTTCTGGAGCTCGCGGCCTACCTGGAGCCCCCGATGCTCGAGTTCGTCATCGCCGAAGCGAACTACCGGGGGCTGGCGAGCGATGCCGAGTTGGGCGACCAACTCGAGCGCAATCCGGGCAAGCGGGGCATCCGTCGTCTGCGCCAGGTACTTGCTCTACCCGGAGGGCCGCGCAGGACCCGCTCCGACGGGGAGCGGGAGCTGCTGCGGGCGCTGCGGAAAGCCGGCATCGACGGCTACGAGGTCAACGCCGAGCTTCATGGGTACGAGGTCGACTTCCTCTGGCGGGATCTCGATTTCGCCGTCGAGCTCGACGGTTGGGACGGGCATAGCGGGCGGGTCGCCTTCGAGCGGGACAGGCTCAAGATCGCGATCCTCGACACGAAGGGCCTCACCGTGATGCCGGTCACGGGGAAGCAGGTTCGTGATGACCTTGACGGCGTCCTGCGACGCCTGTCGCAAGCCCTCGAACTCAAACGACTGAAGGGATGAGCCGGTATACGCGGCTGAATCCTTCACTCGATTCGAGGAGGCGGTGCCCGCTACACTCCCGCGTCGACAACTTCGCCTGCCGAAGACCACTGGCCGGGGCCTCCCGTAAGTCCAGTGCAGGTGGCGCCGGAAGAGAACTCTTTCGAGCCCGCCTGCGTGCGGGCTTTTCAATGGATTGGATGAGCGACGTAAGTCGCGAAAGCAGATTTGCCTCCCTGGTAAGGGCGTAGAAATGAAGAGAGAAGAGAAGACAGCCGTAGTCGACAAGCTCGCCGAGGACCTCTCGGCGGCGCAGGCGATCTTCGCCGTCGACTACAAGGGGATCAGCGTCCCGCAGGCCGCCGAGCTGCGCACCAAGCTGCGCGAGTCCGATGCCTCGTTCAAGGTCGTCAAGAACCGGCTCGCGAAGCTCGCGGCCGAGAAGGCCGGGACCGAGATCGACGAGCTCCTGACCGGGCCGATCGCGCTGACCCTGATCAACGGCGACCCGGTCGTCGTCGCGAAGACGATCACCACCTTCGCCCGCGAGCACGACGTGCTCGAGTACAGGGGCGGGCTGATGGACGGCGCCGCGCTGGACGTGGATGGCTTCCAGGCGATCGCCAGGCTGCCCGGCCTCGACGTGCTCCACGGGCAGCTCGTCGGCCTGACCGCCAGCCCGCTGACCGGGCTCGTCGCCGGCATGAGCAACCTGATCTCCGGCCTCGGCCGCCAGCTCGCGCAGATCGCCGAGCAGGGCCTGGTTACCGGCGAGGCGCCCGAACCCGAGGCGCCGGTGGAGGAGCCCACGCCAGCCGAGGAGCCGGCCCCCGACGAGGCCCCCGTGGAGGAGCCGCCCGCCGAGGAGCCGGCGCCCGAGCCGGAGGCTGAGGCAGAAGCGACCGCTGAACCTGAAACTGAAAATGAGACG
The DNA here is from genome assembly GCA_963753385.1 of uncultured bacterium. Lineage (GTDB taxonomy): Bacteria > Actinomycetota > Thermoleophilia > Solirubrobacterales > 70-9 > JALZKA01. Next base: position 77,206 of record CAVWCC010000007.1, on the reverse strand, counting down.
GATTCCCCCGACGAAGTCGAAGCCGAAGGCGAGACTTCCGAGGGCCAAGAGGAGGAATAGTGGCCACCAGCACCCAAGATTGGATCGAAGAGCTCAAGGGCATCTCAGTGCTCGAACTGTCCGAGCGCATCAAGGCGCTCGAGGAGGAGTTCGGTGTCTCGGCGACCGCCGTCGCCGCGGCCGCACCCGCAGCGGGCGGTGCCGCCGGCGGCGAGGACGGCGCCGCGGAGGAGTCCGCGACCGTCGATGTCGTCCTGACGGGCGCCGGCGACAAGAAGGTTCCCGTGATCAAGGCCGTGCGCGCGGCCACCGGCCTGGGCCTCAAGGAGGCCAAGGCGCTCGTGGACGACGCGCCGAGCCCGGTCAAGGAGGGCATCGAGCGCGAAGAGGGCGACAAGCTCAAGGCCGAGCTCGAAGAGGCCGGCGCAACGGTCGAATTGAAGTAGTTTCAGCCCAGAAAGCGGGCCACCCGCGTGGCACGCTTGATTTGTGCGTAGCCGGTGTTGTATATTTATCGGTCGCGCGCCGTTGACCTGTTTTCCGCCCGAATCTCGCGCGGGTTCGCCCTTTTCGACCATCTGAGGAGTCGCCCAGTTGGCCAGAGTTCATGCTGCCCCTGTCACGCGGAGGTCCTTTTCTCGACTTCCGGAACCCTTCGAAGTCCCCCATCTCATCGATATCCAGCGTCGTTCCTTCGAGTCCCTCACGGACCCGAAGAGCGGCATGCTGCGCGAGACGATCAATGACATCTCGCCGATCGAGGACTACACGGGGAACCTCGCGATCGAGTTCGGCTCCTTCGAGTTCGGCGAACCCGGCCACACCGTGGCCGAGTGCCGGGAGAAGGACGTCACCTACTCGCGACCGCTGAACGTCAAGGTCGCCTTCCAGAATCGCGACACCGGCGAGATCCGCGAGCAGACGGTGTTCATGGGCGACTTCCCGTGGATGACCGACCGCGGCACGTTCATCATCAACGGCACCGAGCGCGTCGTCGTCACCCAGCTCGTCCGCTCGCCGGGCGCCTACGTGATGGAGCCGAAGGACCGCGAGAAGCAGGTCTTCATCGCGAACCTGATGCCCTCGCGCGGCTCCTGGCTCGAGCTCGAGATCGACAAGAAGGGCCGGGTCTACGCCCGCATCGACCGCAAGCGCAAGCTCCCGGTCACCGTCCTGCTGCGCGCGATGGGGTACGAGACCGACGAGGAGATCCTGAAGCTCTTCGACAACTCGGTCTACATCCGCCACACGATCGAGGCCGATACCGAGCCGACCCGGACCACCGAGGGCGCCCTGATCGAGCTGTTCAAGAAGCAGCGCCCGGGCGAGCCGCCCTCGGTCGACGCCGCCAAGGCTCTCCTCGAGCAGCTCTTCTTCGACCCCAAGCGCTACGACCTCACGCGAGTCGGCCGCTACAAGCTGAACGCGCGCCTCGACCTCGACATCGACCTCGAGCACCGCACGCTCACCAACGAGGACATCGTCGCCCTGATCAAGGAGCTCGTGAGCCTTCCGAAGATGCTCGATCCCGCGCTCGAGGAGGTCGACGAGGAGAACCCGATCAAGGACTACGCCGCCGAACTGGCGACCTACTCGCGCGAGCCGATCAAGGATCACCTCGACGAGTACGAGCATTTCGGCAACCGCCGCCTGCGCACCGTCGGCGAGCTGATCCAGGACGCGTTCCGGGTCGGGCTCTACCGGATGGAGCGGGTCGTGCGCGAGCGCCTCACCACCGAGGACGCCGACGCGATCACCCCGCAGACGATCATCAACATCCGGCCCGTCGTCGCAGCGCTCAAGGAGTTCTTCGGCTCCTCGCAGCTCTCGCAGTTCATGGACCAGACGAACTCGCTCGCCGGGCTCAGGCACCGGCGCCGCCTGTCGGCGCTCGGCGCCGGCGGCCTCACCCGCGAGCGCGCTCCGATCGAGGTCCGCGACGTGCACCCGACCCACTACGGCCGGATGTGCCCGATCGAGACCCCTGAGGGTCCGAACATCGGCCTGATCGGATCGCTTTCGTCCTACGCCCAGATCTCCGAGCACGGGTTCGTCACCACCCCCTACAAGGTGGTCTCCGACGGCCAGGTGACCGACGAGATCGTCCATCTCGACGCCACCCAGGAGGAGGAGAAGATCATCGCCCAGGCGAACGCCGAGGTGGATGAGAAGACGGGCAAGCTGAAGGGCCCGCAGATCCTCTGCCGGATCGGCGAGGGCGACGTCAGCCTGGTCTCCCCGAAGCAGGTGGAGCTCATGGACGTCTCGCCGACCCAGATCTGGTCGGTGACGACTTCGCTGATCCCGTTCCTCGAGCACGACGACGCCAACCGCGCGTTGATGGGCTCGAACATGCAGGCTCAGGCTGTGCCCCTGCTCAAGCCGGAGGCGCCGCTGATCGGCACCGGCATGGAGCGCCGCGCGGCCGTCGACACCGGTGACGTGGTCGTCGCGGAGCACTCCGGCGAGGTCACCTTCGTCGATGCCGAGAAGATCGTCGTCACGCGCGGGTCGACCAAGGACGAGTACGAGCTCGACAAGTTCCGCCGCTCGAACCAGGGCACGTTGATCCACCAGACCCCCGTCGTCGCGGTCGGCGACAAGGTGAAGGACGGCCAGGTCCTGGCCGACGGCTCATCGACCGCCGGCGGCGAGATCGCGCTGGGCAAGAACTGCCTGGTCGCCTTCATGTCCTGGGAGGGCTACAACTTCGAGGACGCGATCATCCTCTCCGCGCGCCTGGTGAAGGACGACGAGCTCACCTCGATCCACATCGAGGAGTACGAGATCGACGCCCGCACGACCAAGCTCGGCGACGAGGAGATCACCCGCGACATCCCGAACCGCTCGGAGGAGTCCCTGCGGAATCTCGACGAGCGCGGCATCGTCCGCATCGGCGCCGAGGTCCAGTCGGGCGACCTGCTCGTCGGCAAGGTCACGCCGAAGGGCGAGACCGAGCTCACCGCCGAGGAGAAGCTGATCCGCGCGATCTTCAAGGAGAAGGCGCGCGAGGTCCGCGACACCTCGCTGAAGGTGCCGCACGGCGAGGGCGGCGTGGTGATCGACGTGATCACGTTCGACCGCGAGGACGGCGACGACCTGGCGCCCGGTGTCAACAGCCTGGTGCGCGTCTTTGTCGCGACCAAGCGCAAGATCGCCGAGGGCGACAAGCTCGCCGGCCGGCACGGGAACAAGGGCGTGATCTCGCGGATCGTCCCCGAGGAGGACATGCCGTTCCTGGCCGACGGCACCCCCGTCGACGTGATCCTCAACCCGCTTGGTGTCCCGAGCCGCATGAACATCGGCCAGATCCTCGAGACGCATCTCGGCTGGGTCGCCGCGAACGGCTGGTACGACGACGGCTCCGACGCCTACAAGCAGGCGAAGGACGGCGACGGCCGCGTGTACGTGGCGACGCCCGTCTTCGACGGCGCCAAGGTCGAGGACGTCGACGAAGCGCTGGTTAAGTGGCAGGAGGAGCACCCCGAGCGGGGCATCGACCTCGGGTTCGACCCGAAGGCGCGCGAAGGCGCGCAATCAGCCGGCCGCGCGCAGCTCTACAACGGCCGCACCGGCGAGCCGTACGAGGGCGAGGTCACTGTCGGGGAGATGTACATCCTGAAGCTGCTCCACCTCGTGGACGACAAGATCCACGCGCGGTCGACCGGCCCCTACTCGCTCGTCACCCAGCAGCCGCTGGGCGGCAAGGCGCAGTTCGGCGGCCAGCGCTTCGGCGAGATGGAGGTCTGGGCGCTGGAGGCCTACGGGGCCGCTTACACGCTCCAGGAGATGCTCACCGTCAAGTCCGACGACACCGTCGGCCGAGTCAAGGCCTACGAGTCGATCGTCAAGTCGGAGAACATCGCCGAGCCGTCCGTGCCGGAGTCGTTCAAGGTGCTCCTCAAGGAGATCCAGAGCCTCTCGCTCGACGCCACGCTCGTGGCCGAGTCCGGCGAGGTCGACCTGGGCGAGGAGGACGACGAGCTCCTCCGCGCGGCCGAGGAGCTCGGCATCGACCTCTCCGGGGTCCGGGCCGACGGCGCGGGTGACGGTGCGGCCGACGAGCAGGAAGAGCAGGTGGTCGCCGAGGGCGATGGCGGTACGAACGGCGACGCGGCCGAGAAGGCCAAGGAAGCAGCGGTGGAAGAGTGAGCATGGACATCAATAATTTCGACGCGATCGAGATCGGGCTTGCCTCGAACAAGAAGATCCGTGGCTGGAGCCACGGCGAGGTCACGAAGCCCGAGACGATCAACTACCGCACGCTGAAGCCCGAGAAGGACGGCCTCTTCTGCGAGCGCATCTTCGGCCCGACCAAGGACTGGGAGTGCTACTGCGGCAAGTACAAGCGAGTCCGCTACAAGGGCATCGTCTGCGAGCGCTGCGGCGTCGAGGTCACGCGCTCGAAGGTCCGCCGCGAGCGGATGGGCCATATCGACCTCGCGGCCCCGGTCTCGCACATCTGGTTCTTCAAGGGCGTCCCGTCGCGGATCGGCTACCTGATCGACATGGCTCCAAAGGAGCTCGAGAAGGTCCTCTACTTCGCCGCGTCGATCGTCACCCACGTTGACGACGAGGCGCGCCAGAAGGACCTGACGAAGCTCGAGAAGGAGGTCAACAAGGTCCTCGACTCGTACAAGGCCGAGCGCGAGCAGCGCACCCAGGAGCTCCGCGAGGGGCTCGAGCGCCGCGTGGCCTGGCTCGAGGGCGAGGGGACCAAGGATGCCTTCGACGGCGAGGACGAGCTGTGGGCCGAGGGCCTGGGCTTCACCAACCCGAAGAAGCTCGACGAGGCCGAGCGCACGAAGGCCGTCAAGGACGTCCGCAAGGCGGTCGAGTCCGAGATCTCCGACACCGAGGCCTACATCGAGGACGCCACCGCCCGCATGGAGGAGGTCTGGCGGATCTTCCAGGAGATGAAGGTCAAGGACGTCATCAACGACGAGGCCGTCTTCCGTGAGCTCAAGGAGCGGTTCGGCAGCCCGTTCGGCTGGGGCGAGTACTTCCGCGGCGGCATGGGCGCGGAGTCGATCCGCGACCTGCTCGAGCAGGTGGACCTCGAGGCCGAGTGCGAGGAGCTGGAGCAGACGATCAACACGTCGAAGGGCCAGAAGCAGGCCCGTGCCGTCAAGCGGCTGAAGGTCGCGTCGTCGTTCCTGAACTCCGACAACAAGCCCGAGTGGATGGTGCTCGACGTCGTGCCGGTGATCCCGCCGGAGCTGCGGCCGATGGTCCAGCTCGACGGCGGCCGGTTCGCGACGTCGGACCTGAACGACCTCTACCGCCGCGTCATCAACCGGAACAACCGGCTGAAGCGGCTGCTCGACCTCGGCGCTCCCGAGATCATCGTCAACAACGAGAAGCGGATGCTCCAGGAGGCCGTCGACGCCCTGTTCGACAACGGCCGCCGCGGGCGTCCGGTGACGGGCCCCGGCAACCGGGCGCTGAAGTCGCTCTCGGACATGCTCAAGGGCAAGCAGGGCCGGTTCCGCCAGAACCTGCTCGGCAAGCGCGTCGACTACTCGGGCCGCTCGGTGATCGTGTCGGGCCCGAGCCTGCGCCTGCACCAGTGCGGGCTGCCGAAGCTGATGGCGCTGGAGCTGTTCAAGCCGTTCATCATGGCCCGGCTGGTCGAGCGCAAGGCCGTCCAGAACATCAAGGCCGCGAAGAAGATGGTCGACTCGATGGTCCCGGAGGTGTGGGACGTGCTCGAGGAGGTCATCCACGAGCACCCGGTGCTCCTGAACCGCGCGCCGACCCTGCACAGGCTCGGCATCCAGGCGTTCGAGCCGGTGCTGGTCGAGGGCAAGGCGATCCAGGTACACCCGCTGGTCTGCCACGCGTTCAACGCGGACTTCGACGGCGACCAGATGGCGGTGCACGTGCCGCTGTCCGCCGAGGCACAGGCCGAGGCGCGGGTGCTGATGCTGTCCTCGAACAACATCCTCTCGCCCGCACACGGGGCGCCGCTGGCGACGCCGTCGCAGGACATGGTGCTCGGGATCTACTACCTGACCTACGGGAAGGACCACGAGGAGCTGCAGAAGCTGGACGAGAAGCTCCGCAGCGCCAAGAGGTCGAACGGCTCGGGCCCGCGCCCGCGCACGTTCCGCACGGCACAGGAGGCGGAGCTCGCCTACGAGAACGCCCAGGTCGGGCTCCACGACCTCGCCGAGTTCCGGCGCCCGGGCCACGAGCACTTCCTGACCACGGTCGGCCGGATCATCTTCAACGACCGGGTCGAGCGCGCTCTCGCCGAGGCGCTCGAGGACGAGTGGGACGCGGAGAAGTACGTCTTCGTCAACAACTCGCTGGTCAAGAAGGACATCAACAAGATCGTCTCCGACCTCGTCGAGCTGCACGGGGCTGGAGCGATCGCGCAGGCGCTGGACGCGTTCAAGGAGCTCGGGTTCCACTACTCGACCCAGGCCGGGATCACGATCTCGAAGAACGACGTGATCTCGCCGCCCACGAAGGACGAGATCCTCGAGAAGTACGAGGCCCAGGCCGGCGAGATCCTCCAGCAGTACGAGGACGGCTACATCACGGCCGAGGAGCGCAAGGAGAACGTCACGAACCTCTGGAACGACGCGACCGACGAGGTCGCGAAGGCGATGGAGGACAACCTCCACGAGCTCAACCCCATCTTCATGATGGCCAACTCGGGTGCGCGCGGATCGTTCAAGCAGATCCGCCAGCTCGCCGGGATGCGCGGGCTGATGGCGAATCCGAAGGGCGAGATCATCGAGCGCCCGATCAAGGCCAACTTCATGGAGGGCCTGACGGTGCTCGAGTACTTCATCTCCACCCACGGCGCCCGGAAGGGTCTCGCGGACACGGCGCTGCGCACCGCCGACTCGGGCTACCTCACCCGCCGTCTCGTGGACGTCGCGCAGGACGTGATCGTCCGCGCCGAGGACTGCAAGACGAAGGAGCACATCGAGATGCCCGTCCGGCTCGAGGACGGTTCGATCAACCAGAACCTGATCGGTCGCACGGCGGCGAAGAAGTTCGTCACAAAGCGCAGCCGCGAGCTCTTGAAGCGAAACCAGGAGATCGACAAGGCAGAGCTGGCCGAGATCGTCGAGGCCTACGGGGACGAGGAGGGCGCCACGGTGCCGGTTCGCTCCCCGCTCAAGTGCGAGTTCGAGTCCGGCGTTTGCCGCCAGTGCTACGGCCGGGCGCTCGCCACGGGCTCGACGGTCGAGCTGGGCGACGCGGTCGGCATCATCGCCGCGCAGTCGATCGGCGAGCCGGGCACGCAGCTCACGATGCGCACCTTCCACACCGGCGGCGTCGCGGGCCTGGACATCACCCAGGGACTGCCGCGCGTCGTCGAGCTGTTCGAGGCGCGCAAGCCGAAGGGGCTGGCGCAGATCGCGACCGTCGAGGGCCGGGTCTCCGTCGAGGAGACGGACAAGGCCGTGACGATCACGCTCACGGACCCGAAGGGCGAGGAGCACGACTACAAGCTGCCGCCCCGCTCGCGGCTCTACGTCAAGCACGGCCAGCGGATCGAGGCAGGCACCCAGCTCAACGAGGGCTCGCTGTACCCGGCCGAGATCCTCGAGGTCAGGGGCCGCACCGAAACCGAGCAGTACATCGTGCGCGAGGTCCAGCAGGTCTACAAGTCTCAGGGCGTCGACATCAACGACAAGCACGTCGAGCTGATCGTGCGGCAGATGATGAAGAAGGTGGAGATCGAGTCGAAGGGCTCGACCTCGCTGCTGCCCGGCGCGCTCGAGGACCGGCACAAGCTCCAGAAGCTCAACAAGAGCGTCAAGGAGGACGGCGGCACGCCGGCGAAGGGTAAGGAGCGGATCCTCGGGATCACCAAGGCCTCGCTCGCGACCGAGTCGTTCCTCTCCGCGGCCTCGTTCCAGGAGACGACCAAGGTGCTCACGGACGCCGCCCTCGAGGGCAAGCGCGACCGCCTGGTCGGGCTCAAGGAAAACGTGATCATCGGCAAGTTGATCCCGGCCGCGACCGGCCTCAAGCACTACCGCTCGCTCGAGATCGAGCCGGTCGAGCCGGCGCAGCGCCCGGACGAGGACCTGCTCGACGCCGACGAGCTGGCGGCAGAGCTCGGTCTGAGCGAGAACGGCGAAGAGTCGGACCTCGAGGGCTTCGGCCCGTCGTTCGCCGAGGAGCTCGAGGAGCTCGCCCAGGAGATCGAGGGCGGCGGCGACGGCGCCGGGTCGTCGAACGGCGGCTAGCCTCCGGCTCATGCGGAAACCGGCATGGATGCTCGGTCTGGCGCTGGCTGCGCTCGCGGTCACCGGCCCGGCGCAGGCAAGCGCGGATTCGGACCGCGCCGCCGCGGCGCCACTGCGCTGTCCCGCGACATTCCACGTCCTGCACAACGACCGGATCGGCCGCCTCAAGCTGCGGGAGGGGCACTACCGGATCCGCGTGCTCGACGACCAGTCGCTTACGTGCGAGCGCGCCGCGAAGCTGTTCGCGCGGTTCCTCCAGGACTTCGACGGGGAGCTGCCGGGCGCCTGGCGGCTGAAGGTCGCCGATGCAACCTTCGTGAAGCGCGGCACCGACGTCGCCTTCCGCGTGAAGCGGGTGGGCCAGAGCTCGGGGAGCGGCGGTGGCAAGCACCCGAGCGGCCGCCACGAGACCTGCCCGACGTTCCGGGTGCTCCACAACGACCGGATCGGTGACGTCCGCTTCCCCAAGGGCACGTATCAGATGACCGCCCTGGGCGGCTTCAGCTGCCCGAGGGCGTCGAACCGCTTCGCCGACTTCCTCCAGCTGCCCGCGGGCAACCTGCCGCACCCCTGGAAGCTGCGAGGCCGAACGGGCACGTTCGAGCGCCGTCGCACGGGCAAGGGCTTCCAGGTCAACTTCTGGCAGCGGTAGGCCCTGCGGCGCCCGCCGGCCCCAGGGCTGTTCTCACCACGCCTCGTCTGAGCTCTGGGGCGGAGGTTCGATCCCCTCCCCGGCCCATCCCCTCCGCTCCTCTAGAGTGCTCGCTCGATGGGCCGCGCTCCAGCCCTGGACCCCCGACGCGGAAGCGCTGGGCACCGTCCTGCCCTCCGTTACCGAGCGGCTACGCCGTTATCGAGAGAGCGATGTGGATGAGACCATCTCGCCTCACGACAACATGTTCGAGGCCGAACGTCGCGAGCATTACTTCGCCGCGGGCCGAGACGCCGTGGCGGTCATCGCGTTGGCCATGCTCAAGGTCGGCACCGACCGGTTCGACAACGTCCTCGATCTGCCCTGCGGCTCGGGCCGGGTGATGCGGCATCTGGCGCGTTTTCTTCCCGAGGCCTCGATGGTCGCCTCCGACATCGATCCCGCTCACGTCGAGTTCTGCGCTCGGCAGTTCGGGGCCGTTCCGCTGCTCTCGCGGCATGACTTGAGGCAGGTCGAGCCTGAACGCCCGATCGACCTCCTGTGGTGCGGCTCGTTGCTCACTCATTTCCCGGCCGATCGCTTCACGGCGGCACTGCACCATATGGTCGGTTGGTTGGCTCCCGGCGGTGTCGCCGTTTTCACCCTGCATGGCCGGTGGTCCCTACGCCGCCAGAGCGACACCCCCCATCGATACCTCGACGACGAAAGCTTCGTCCCGATCGCCGAGGGCGTTGCCCGCGACGGCTTCGGGTACGCCGAGTACCCGGATCATCGCGGCGGTCTCAGCGTCTCTCTGCCCCCTTGGGTGATGCGGACCATTGACGTCATTGATGACACACAGCTCGGGACAGGCTCGAGCTAGCGCTCAGCTGGCTCGGCGGAGCCGCGCTGCGCGGCGTGCGCCGCCGCGGCGCGCGCCGGCGCGGGCGGCGTGAACACGCGGGTCCGCGCCGCTGGAGGACACGCGGGCAGCGGCAACGCGTCGGGCGCGTGCGGGCCGCGCCGCGGGCCGCGCGGGGGCTTCGGCTCGCGCCGGAAACGGCGGAAGTCGTGGTCGCCGTCCTCGGGTCCGGCCGCGGCCTCCTCGGGCTCGGGCTGGGCGTGGAATGCCCACCAGGCGATGTAGAGCAAGAACCCGACGGGGATCTTCAAGACCACCATCAGGAAGAAGATGGGCACCCAGCCATCCACTGCGGTCAGTCTACCCCCAGCCCGGGGCTCCAATCGATGAGCGCTTCGACGTGCGCGTCGGTCAGGCCGATGGCGGACTCGGTGGGCACGAGCAGCGTGGGGGCGGCGCGGCGCTCGGCCCACTCAAAGCAGCTCTTGTCGAGCGAGTCGTCGATCCACGCGAGCGGCCGGTCGCCCGCATAGTCGTCGAGCGCGTCGAGTTTCCAGTGTGCGGTTCCGAACCGCGCCCGGCCGCCGAAGGTCAGGACCGGGAGGTCGGCGGGCAGCCCGAGGAGCAGCGGCAGGTGGTCGTTGGCGCGCTCCTCCCACCCGGTGGCCCAGACGAGCTCGTAGTGCTCGGCGAGGCGCAGCAGGCGGGGCCCGGAACCGTCGGCGATGCAGTGGGCGATGCCGTCGATCAGATGAAAGCGGCCGGGCACCTGATCGAGCGGCCCGTCGAAGCCGAACAGGCTGATCACACCGTCGACGTCGACGGCCAGTACCGGGTGCCGGCTCACACCAAGAGGCTATAGACCGTCCGCTACCATCACGCGCCGTGCCGTCCACCAATCAGCTGATCCGCAAGGGCCGCAAGAGCCCGCAGAAGAAGGTCTCGACGCCCGGCCTCAAGTCGGGCCAGGGCCGGAAGCGCCGGATCTCCGCGCCGCAGCGCCGCGGCGTCTGCACCCGCGTCTACACGGCCACGCCGAAGAAGCCGAACTCGGCCCTTCGCAAGGTCGCGCGCGTGCGGCTGACGAACGGGATGGAGGTCACCTGCTACATCCCCGGGGAGGGCCACAACCTTCAGGAGCACTCGGTCGTGCTCGTCCGCGGCGGCCGGGTCAAGGACCTACCGGGCGTCCGCTACAAGGTGATTCGCGGCACCCTCGACGCCTCGGGCGTCTCGGACCGCAAGCAGTCGCGCTCGATGTACGGGGTGAAGCGCTAGTGCCCCGACGCGCACGCGCGGCCCTCCGCCCGGTCGAGGCCGATGCCCAGCACCGCAGCCGCCTCGTCCAGCAGCTCATCAACAAGGTCATGCTCGACGGCAAGAAGTCGCTGGCCGAGCAGATCACTTACGACGCCCTCGCGATCGTCGGCGAGCGCTCCGGCCGGTCCCCGGTCGAGGTGCTCGACGAGGCAATCAAGGAGCTGACCCCGAACCTCGAGGTCAAGTCCCGGCGCGTCGGCGGCGCCACCTATCAGGTGCCCGTCGAGGTCCCGGCCCGCCGCGCCCGCACGCTCGCCGTGCGCTGGCTCGTCGAGCTTCGCCCGCGACCGCCGCGAGAAGTCGATGTCCGAGCGCCTCGCCAACGAGATCCTCGAGGCCACCCAGCAGCAGGGCGGCGCCTGGAAGCGGAAGGACGACATCTTCCGCATGGCCCAGGCGAACAAAGCATTCGCTCACTACCGCTGGTAGCGACGGCCCCGTAAACCGGGGCGAACGCCGCGGCTTCGTGCACTTGACCGTCGTATAGACGGCAAATCGCACGAAATCGAAGCGGTGATGGCTGCGTTTGGGCGCCGCCAGAAGGGGAACGTCACGCGAGCGCAGTTACTTGCCGCTGGATTCAGCGCCACGGTGATCGACCGCCGGGCGCAGCGCGGCTCGCTTCACGCGCGGTTTCCAGGCGTGTACCTCGTCGGCCACGAGGCCGAGCCACCCCTGTCGCGGGAATGCGCTGCCCTTCTGTACTGCGGGCCACGAACGATGCTCAGTCACCGGACGGCCTCCCGCGTCACGGACCTGCCGACCCCTCCATTCGATGCGATCGAGGTGACGGTTGTCGGCCGACGCCATCGACCGCGGGACGGCCTGATCGTGTACTCCATCGATGCGATCGAGCCGCACGAGCTTCGCCGGCACCGCGGGCTGCCGATCACCTCCCCCTCATTGACTTTGCTTGATCTCGCCGGGCGGGTGACGAGAGATGAGCTCGCTCGGGCATTGAATGAGGCGCGTGTGCAGGACCAAGTCAGTGACGGGGAATTGGCGGCGACGCTCGGCGCGCATCCGAACCGCCGCGGTGCCCGCGCGTTGCGGGAGCTGTTGCGAAGTGAGGAGGCCGAGTTCGTCGTTGAGTCAGAGGCCGAGCGCTCTGTGCCTCGGGCTCATGATCGAGCATGGCCTGAAGCCCGACGTCGCCGGGGCCAAGATCGGTCCATACCGCGTCGACTTCCTCTACGAGTCCGAGCGGCTGATCGTGGAAGTCGACGGCTACCGGTTTCACCGAACCAAGCAGCGCTTCGTCCGCGACCGCCGCCGTCGCGCAGCCCTGATGGCGCGCGGCTACGAGATCTTTCCGATCACCTGGGCGGATTTGGTCGAACGACCGCGCGGCGTCGATGGCCGATCTGCGAACCGCCCGCGAGCGACGACGCGAGGACCTCGGGTTGGCTTCGTGCACTTGACCGTCGTATAGACGGCAAATCGCACGAAGCCGCGCCGTTTCTAGGCTGAGCCGCTCTTTGCTTCGGTGGCTGCCGGTTCGTCGGGGGCGCTGGTGAGCACGATGGGTGGTTCCGAGTCGCGCTTCGTCCCCGGGCGCAGCGAGGCGAGCTGTTCGGCTGTCATCGTCGCCAGGGCGGCGCCGGTGAACGCCAGGGCGAGGGCGCCGACCATCTCGAGCCAGAAGCCCTCCTGCGGGATCGCCTCGGCGTCGATGAAGGACTGGCGGGCGTCGTTCAGCGTCCCGACCTGGCCCGCGTCCGGGAGGTCGATCAGGAGGAAGATCAGGAGAGCGAGCCCGCCCAGTGCGGCGACCGCGATCGCCGCCGGCTTCGAACCCGCCCAGACCGCGATCGCGACGGCGACGACGGCGGCCACGGCGATGATCATCAGCGCCGGACCGTGATGGTCGATCACGCTGCGCTCCTCGAGCGGCTCGGCGCCCGGCGGCGTGAACTCGAACATCGTCAGGAGTTGCGAGACGAAGAGGATCACCGCTGCCAGCACGCAGACCCACGGCAACAGGCGCTCGGCTCGGCTGGCGGTCTCCATCACCGGCTCACCTCGCCTCGCCGGCTGGCACCCGCGCTCGCGGCAGCTTGCGGCGCCACGCGGCGACCCGTCCGCTTTCGCCCGGCGCGAGCAGGCCGCTGATCAGCGGCGCCAGCACGACCAGCAGCACGCCGCAGGCGAGCTGGACCCAGAAGCCGCCGAGCAGGCCGGCCTCGGCGCCCTCGTACGCAACGGCGGCGGACCCCTCGTCGAGGCCCTTCGGCGCATCGACGATCAGGCTGATCGCGATCGTCGCGAGGCCGATCGGCGCCAGCCACCAGGCGGCGCGCCGGTTGCCGCGCGCGCACAGGAAGACCACGACGAGCGCCGCGACGGCGAGCGGGATCCCGAGCCACGCGTGGGCCGAACCGGCGGTGTCCCTCGCATCGGCGACCTCAGGCGGGGGCGCGACCGTGTCGACGCCGACGTAGTCGCCGGTGCCGATCGAGATCGCCCGGTAGTCCGCAAACTGGGATCCCGCGAGCGCGATCGCCGCGGCGGCGGCGACGGCGAGCGCGGCGCGAAGCGGCGTCACCTCGCGCTCGGCGACCCGGAAGAGGCGAGCTATCTGGCGCCAGAGCGCCTGGAGGAGCGGCCACAGGAACCGCCATCCGGCGAGCACCATGGCGCCGGCCCACTCGGCGGCCCGCATGTAGAGGCCGGCCGGGATCCGGAGCATCTCGCGGGCGATCGCGACGACCTCCAAAACGATCCCCCTGAGGGTGCTATCACGACCTTCGCGAAGGCCTGATTCGGCCGGTTCGGGAAGCCGCGAACCCGGCTTTCTCAGCCGCATCTGGGGCTCTTGGCGGGCTTCATGCCTCTGCTATAGTCAGCCGTCGCTCGCGGCCCGGCCCGAAAGGGCCTTTTTTGTGCTCTCGACCGGCCCCGCGGCAAACCTGACCTCTCTCCTCGGACCAACACTCTAAACCCAACCATGGCACGGAACTTCCCGCTCGAAAAGACCCGCAACATCGGGATCATGGCGCACATCGACGCCGGTAAGACGACGACGACCGAGCGCATCCTCTACTACACGGGCCGAACCCACAAGATGGGCGAGGTCCACGAGGGCGCTGCCGTGATGGACTGGATGGAGCAGGAGCAGGAGCGGGGCATCACGATCACCTCTGCCGCCACCGCCTGCGAGTGGGACGGGCATCGCATCAACATCCTCGACACGCCCGGGCACGTCGACTTCACCGTCGAGGTCGAGCGCTCGCTCCGCGTCCTCGACGGCGCAATCGCGCTCTTCGACTCGGTCGCCGGCGTCGAGCCCCAGTCCGAGACCGTCTGGCGTCAGGCCGACAAGTACAAGGTCCCGCGGATCGCGTTCATCAACAAGATGGACCGCGTCGGCGCCGACTTCGGCAAGGCCGTCGAGACCATGACCGAGCGGCTCGGTGCGCACCCGCTGCCGATCCAGCTCCCGATCGGAGCCGAGGACGGCTTCAGGGGCGTCGTCGACCTGATCGAGAACAAGGCGCTGATCTGGAACGACGAGCTCGGTACCGAGTTCGAATACGTCGAGATCCCGGCCGAGCTCGCCGACGAGGCGCACGAGGCGCGCACGCACCTGATCGAGGCCTGCGCCGACTACGACGACGACCTGATGGAGATGTACCTCGACGAGCAGGAGATCCCGCACGAGCGGATCGCCAAGTCGCTCCATCGGGCGACCCTCGACCTGAAGATCACGCCGGTCCTCTGCGGCTCGGCGTTCAAGAACAAGGGCGTCCAGCCCCTGCTCGACGCGATCGTCGAGCTCCTCCCGTCGCCGCTCGAGGTGCCGCCGGTCCACGGCTTCGTGCCCAACAAGGACGGCTCCGAGGGCGAGCCCGCCGAGCGTGCCGCCGACGACGACGCGCCGTTCTCGGCGCTCGCCTTCAAGGTCATGGCCGACCCGTTCGTCGGCAAGCTCACCTACTTCCGCGTCTACTCGGGCAAGCTCAAGTCGGGCAGCCGCGTCCTGAACGCCACCAGCGGCAAGACCGAGCGGATCGGGCGCCTTCTGATGATGCACGCGAACCACCGCGAGGAGATCGAGGAGTCCTACGCCGGCGACATCCTCGCCGGCGTCGGCCTCAAGCAGACGTCGACGGGCGACACCCTCGCCGCGCCGGACGCGCCCGTGGTCCTCGAGACCATCGAGTTCCCGGACCCGGTGATCGCCGTCGCGATCGAGCCGAAGACGAAGTCCGACCAGGAGAAGCTGGGCGCCGGCCTCGGCCGCCTCTCCGAGGAGGACCCGACCTTCCAGGTCCAGACCGACGAGGAGACGGGACAGACCCTGATCCACGGAATGGGCGAGCTGCACCTCGAGGTCATCGTCGACCGGCTGCTCCGCGAGTTCTCGGTCGAGGCCAACGTCGGACGCCCGCAGGTCGCCTACCGCGAGACGATCCGCGAGCGCGCCGAGAAGGTCGAGGGGCGTTTCGTGCGCCAGACGGGCGGTCGCGGCCAGTTCGGCCACGTCGTGATCAACATCGAGCCGGCGCCCGAGGAGGGCTTCGACTTCGTGAACAAGATCAAGGGCGGGGTGATCCCCACCGAGTTCATCCCCGCGGTCGAGCAGGGCATCGAGGAGGCCCTCGGGTCCGGCGTCAAGGCCGGCTACCCGGTCGTCGACGTGCGGGTCGAGCTGACCGACGGCTCGTACCACGACGTGGACTCCTCGGAGATGGCGTTCAAGATCGCGGGCTCGATGGCGGTTCAGGAGGCGGCCCGCCGCGCCAAGCCCGTCCTGCTCGAGCCGGTGATGGCGGTCGAGGTCGTGACGCCCGAGGAGTTCCTCGGCGACGTGATCGGCGACCTCTCGCGCCGGCGCGGCAAGGTGCAGGGCCAGGACCAGCGCGGCAACGCGCTGGCGGTGCAGGCGTTCGTGCCGCTGGGCGAGATGTTCGGCTACGCGACCGACCTGCGCTCGTCCACCCAGGGGCGCGCGAACTACACGATGCAGTTCGAGCGCTACGAGGAGGTCCCCGCCAACATCGCCGAGGAGATCATCGAATCGCGCTCGGGAGAGCCGGTTGGGGCGGGCGCGTAGCCAAGGCGCATAGCTATATTCCTACGGTTCGCTACTTAGAGAAATCAGACTGGAGAAAGAGAGCAGATGTCGAAGGAGAAGTTCGAGCGCGATAAGCCGCACGTCAACGTGGGCACGATCGGTCACATCGACCACGGCAAGACCACACTGACAGCGGCTATCACGAAGGTGCTCGCCGAGGCCATGGGCGGCGGCGAGGTGAAGAGCTTCGAGGAGATCGACAACGCGCCCGAGGAGAAGGAGCGCGGGATCACGATCGCCACCTCGCACGTCGAGTACCAGACCGAGAACCGGCACTACGCCCACGTGGATTGCCCGGGCCACGCCGACTACGTCAAGAACATGATCACGGGCGCCGCCCAGATGGACGGCGCGATCCTGGTCGTGTCGGCCGCCGACGGCCCGATGCCGCAGACGCGTGAGCACATCCTGCTCGCTCGCCAGGTGAACGTGCCCTACGTCGTCGTCTTCCTCAACAAGACCGACATGGTCGACGACGAGGAGCTGATCGAGCTCGTCGAGGAGGAGGTCAAGGACCTGCTCAACGAGTACGACTTCCCGGGCGACGAGACGCCGATCATCAAGGGCTCCGCGCTGAAGGCGCTCGAGGGCGACGAGGAAGCGAAGAAGGCGATCCTCGAGCTCGCCTCCACGCTCGACAGCTACATCCCCGAGCCCGTTCGCGAGCTCGACCAGCCGTTCCTGATGCCGATCGAGGACATCTTCTCGATCACCGGCCGCGGCACCGTCGCCACCGGCCGCATCGAGCAGGGCATCGTGAACTCCGGCGACGAGGTCGAGATCGTCGGCATCAAGGACTCCTCGAAGACCGTCGTGACGGGCGTCGAGATGTTCCGCAAGATCCTCGATCAGGGCCAGGCCGGCGATAACGTCGGCTGCCTGCTCCGCGGCACGAAGCGCGAGGAGATCGAGCGCGGCCAGGTGCTCGCCAAGCCCGGCTCGATCACGCCGCACACGAAGTTCAAGGCCGAGGTGTACTGCCTGAAGAAGGAGGAGGGCGGCCGCCACACGCCGTTCTTCTCGGGCTACCGCCCGCAGTTCTACTTCCGGACGACCGACGTCACCGGGATCGCCAACCTCCCCGATGGGACCGAGATGGTGATGCCGGGCGACAACGTCGAGATGACGATCGAGCTGATCCAGCCGATCGCCATGGACAAGGGCCTTCGGTTCGCGATCCGCGAGGGCGGTCGCACCGTCGGGTCCGGGGTGGTCTCCGAGATCACCGAGTAACCCGTACAGGGACCGGCACGAGGCCGGTCTCTCTTTCGCGGCCACCGGTCGCGCTGTAAGGACATAAAGCATTCGACTAGGGGCGGCGCTCCCCGTGAGCGGCGCCCCGATTACGCGGAAAGACGAGAAACCGAAAGCAGCAATGGCGACCCTCGCCACCAACAAGATCCGAATCAGGCTCAAGGCCTACGACCACGACGCGATCGACCGCGCGTCGCGCGAGATCGTGGACACGGCCACCCGGACCGGCGCGACCGTCGCCGGCCCGGTCCCGCTGCCGACGGACAAGAACGTCTACTGCGTGATCCGCTCGCCCTTCAAGGACAAGGACTCGCGCGAGCACTTCGAGATTCGCACCCACAAGCGGCTGATCGACATCCACCAGCCGACCCCGAAGACGATCGACTCGCTGCAGCGCCTCGACGCGCTGCCCGCCGGCGTCGACATCGAGATCAAGCTCGGCTGATGGCGGCGATCATCGGCAAAAAGGTGGGCATGACCCAGCTCTTCACGGACGACGGCAGCCGCGTTCCGGTGACCGTCATCCAGGCCGGCCCCTGCCCGGTCACCGCGGTGCGCGAGGCCGACCGCGACGGCTATTCGGCCGTCCAGCTCGCGTTCGACGAGGTGGCCGAGCACAAGCTCACGAAGGCCGAGCTCGGCCACCTGAAGAAGGCCGACGCCGCCCCGATGCGCACCCTGGTCGAGTTCCGCGACGAGGACCTCGGCGCCGAAGAGGGCCCGAAGGTGGGCGACTCGGTGACCGTCGAGCAGTTCGAGCCCGGGCAGCGGGTCAAGGTGACCGGGGTCGCCGTCGGCAAGGGCTTCCAGGGCACGATCAAGCGCCACGGTTTCAGCCGCGGGCCCGTCTCGCACGGCTCGCACAATGTCCGCGCGCCGGGCTCGATCGGCGCCAGCGCCGATCCCGCGCGGGTCTTCAAGGGCGTCCGCATGCCCGGCCGGATGGGCGGTAAGCGAGTCACGCAGCGGCAGCTCGAGGTCGTCGAGGTCGACGCCGAGCGCCACCTCCTGATGCTCCGCGGCGCCGTCCCCGGCCCCAAGAACGGCACGATCGAGGTACGGACCGATGGCTGACGCTGCGGTCAAGGCCCCGACGATCGGCAAGCAGGCCAAGTCCGACCTGCCCGCCGCCCTGTTCTCCGAGAGCTTCCACGAGTCGCTCGTCCACGACGCGGCCCGCGCCGAGGCGAACGCGCGCCGGCGCGGCACCGCCTCGACCCTCGGCCGGGGCGAGGTCTCGATGACCACCGCCAAGGCCTGGCGCCAGAAGGGCACCGGTCGGGCCCGCGTTGGCGCGCTCAGCGTGCCGCACCGCCGCGGTGGCGGGCCCGCGTTCGGCCCGAAGCCCCGGGGCTACACGATCAAGGTCAACCGCAAGGCGCGCCGGCGCGCGCTGCGCGCGGCGCTCTCGGTCCATGCGGACCGCGGGTCGGTCGCGGTCCTCGACGGCTCGGCCTACGCCGAGCCCTCGACCAAGCAGGCGGCCGAGGCGCTCGAGAAGTGGGGCGGCCAGCGGCCGGTCCTGGTGGTGCTCGACGCCGAGGAGGGCGCCGCCGCCAAGAGCTTTCGCAACATCCCCAAGGTCACCGTCCTGCCCGCTTCCGTGGCCGGGGTCGTCGACGTGATCGGCCACCGCTCGCTGATCGTCTCGCAGGCCGCACTGCCCGTGCTCGAGGCGCGCGCCGCCGACGTGAAGCGCGGCGGCGCCGAGGAGGCGGGTGAGTGATGGATGCCCGCAGCATCATCCTGGAGCCGGTCGTGAGCGAGAAGAGCTACGCCCTGATGGCGGACGGGAAGTACACGTTCCGGGTCGACGACCGCGCGCACAAGACGCAGATCAAGGCCGCGGTCCAGGAGATCTTCGACGTCGGCGTGGTCGAGGTCCGGACCTCCAAGGTCCGCGCGAAGCCGAAGCGCCGCGGCCTGCACAGCGGCAAGACGCGGTCCTGGAAGAAGGCGATCGTCGAGCTGGCGCCCGGCGACCGGATCGAGCTGTTCGAGGGCGCGGCGGTGGCTGAATAGCTGGTGGCTGGTAGCTGGTAGAGGAACTTCCGATGGCAATGCGCAAAACAAAACCCACTAGTCCTGGCCGTCGCTTCGCGACGTACCAGCAGCGCGAGGACGTGACGAAGTCACGCCCGCACAAGCCCCTGACCAAGGGCAAGGGCTCAACCGGCGGGCGCAACTCCCACGGGCGCGTCACCGCGCGTCACCGCGGCGGCGGCGCCAAGCGCCTCTACCGCCAGATCGACTTCAAGCGCACCGCGGACGGCGTGCCGGCGAAGGTGGCGACGATCGAGTACGACCCGAACCGCACCACCTACATCGCGCTCCTCCACTACGCCGACGGGCGCAAGAGCTACATCCTCGCTCCGCAGGGCCTGCGCGTCGGGGCGACGGTGGAGTCCGGCGATCGCGCCGACATCCAGCCCGGCAACGCCCTGCCGCTGCGGGCGATCCCGACGGGAACCATCGTCCACAACGTGGAGATGATCCCCGGCCAGGGCGGCCGGCTCGGCCGCGCCGCCGGCACGGCGATCCAGGTGGTCGCGAAGGAGGGCCCGATGGTCACCCTGCGGCTGCCCTCGTCGGAGATGCGGATGGTGCGGGCCGACTGCCGCGCGACCGTGGGCACGCTCTCGAACTCCGAGCACCAGAACGTGACGATCGGCAAGGCCGGGCGCAACCGCCACAAGGGCAAGCGCCCGCAGACCCGTGGGGTCGCGATGAATCCGGTCGACCATCCGCACGGCGGCGGCGAGGCGCACAAGACGCCCGGCGGCCACCCGCGGACCCCCTGGGGCAAGCCGACGCTCGGCTACCGGACCCGCAAGAAGGGCAAGGCATCCAACGCGCTGATCGTGCGCGGCCGGCGGCGAGGAAAGAAGAAGAGGTGAGCCGGTGAGCGACGTAAGGCGCGAAAGCATGTTTGCCCCCCCGGTAGGGGAGGTTGTCTGATGGGTAGATCTACGAAGAAGGGCCCGTTCGTCGAGGAGCGCTTGCTGGCGCGGATCAACGCGATGAACGAGGCGAACCAGAAGCAGATGCTGAAGACCTGGTCGCGGACATCGACCGTGTTCCCCGAGATGGTGGGGCACACGATCGCCGTCCACGACGGCCGCAAGCACGTGCCCGTCTTCGTGTCCGAGTCGATGGTCGGGCACAAGCTCGGCGAGTTCGCTCCCACCCGGACGTACCGCGGCCACTCGGGCGAGAAGAAGGAACGCTAGGAAGACTTTGATGGCGAGCGCCAACGACAATCCGGAGACGCCGACCGTGCGCGCGAGCGCGCGGTACCTGCGCGTCGCCCCGCGCAAGGCGCGGCTGGTCGCCGACCAGGTGCGCGGCATGCCCGTGCTCGAGGCGCAGGAGCTCCTGGCGTTCTCGCCGCGGGGCGCTGCGGTCGACATCCGCAAGCTGATCGACTCGGCTGCCGCCAACGCCGAGAACAACCACGACCTGATGGCCGACGAGATGGAGATCGCCGAGATCCGCGTCGACGCGGGCCCGATCCTGAAGCGCTGGCGCGCCCGCGCGCGCGGCCGCGCGACCCGGATCGAGCGCAAGACGAGCCACGTGAGCGTGGCACTGAAGCCGAGCGAGGAGAGCTAGATATGGGTCAGAAGGTTCATCCCGAGGGCTTCCGCGTCGGCTACATCCACGACTGGAAGTCGAACTGGTTCAACCAGCGCGAGTTCGCCGACTACCTGCTCGAGGACCTTGCGATTCGCGACCACATCGAGAACCGGCTTGCGCACGCCGGCCTGTCCGACATCACGATCGTGAAGCAGCGCGGCGAGATCACAGTGGACATCCACACCGCGCGCCCGGGCATCGTGATCGGCAAGTCGGGCTCCGAGGTCGACGCGCTCCGCAAGGACCTCCACAAGCTGACCGCCAAGCCGGTCAAGGTGAACATCCGCGAGATCAAGCGCCCGGAGCTCGATGCCAAGCTCGTCGCCCAGTCGATCGCCGAGCAGCTCCAGAACCGGGTCGCGTTCCGCCGCGCGATGAAGCGCGCGCTGACCTCCGCCATGCGCTCCGGCGCGAAGGGCGTGAAGGTCCAGGTCTCGGGCCGCCTGGGCGGCGCCGAGATGGCGCGGACCGAGGGCTACTCGGACGGGCGCGTGCCGCTGCACACGCTGCGCGCGGACATCGACTACGGCTTCGTCGAGGCCCGGACCACCACCGGCCGGATCGGCGTCAAGTGCTGGATCAACAAGGGCGAGGTCATGCCCGAGGGCTACCGCGCCGGTGCCGAGGAGGCCGAGGAGGAGCTCCGGCCGCGCAACCGCCGCCGCAAGCGCGAGCAGCGCTCGGGGACCCCCGCGCAGGCGCCCGCCCAGGCCCCAGCCCCTTCGACCCCGGCCACCCCGGCCGAGGCCCCTGCCACACCGGCCGCGGATGCCCCGGCACCCGCCGCGCCCGAGGCTCCGGCCCCGGCCCCCGAGGCCGCGCCCGACGGCCGAGAGCGCTCCGGCGGAGGCCGAGAAGCCCGCGGGAGGCGACGCCTGATGCTCTCGCCAAAGAGGGTCAAGCACCGCAAGGTGATGCGCGGCAAGCGCCGCGGCAACGCCAAGGGCGGGTCCGACGTGAACTTCGGCGAGTACGGCCTGAAGGCGATCGAGCGCGGCTGGATCACCAACCGCCAGATCGAGGCCGCCCGAGTCGCGATGACCCGCAAGATCAAGCGCGGCGGGAAGGTCTGGATCAACGTCTTCCCCGACAAGCCCTTCACGAAGAAGCCGGCCGAGACCCGGATGGGCTCCGGCAAGGGCAACCCGGAGGGCTGGGTGGCCGTGGTCAAGCCCGGACGCGTGATGTTCGAGCTGGCCGGCGTCCCCGAGGACCTCGCCAAGGAGGCGATGCGCCTCGCCGGGCACAAGCTGCCGATCAAGACGAAGTTCGTGAAGCGCGAAGGTGTCGAATGAATGGGTCAGAAGCACATGCCCTGTCCGACCAGGACCTGGTCGAGGCGCTCCGCAACGCCCGTGAGGAGGCGTTCAACCTGCGCTTCCGCCACGCCACCGGCGAGCTGGAGAACACTTCCGGGCTGGGCGACTCCCGCCGCGACCTCGCGCGCCTTCTGACCGTGGCCCGCGAGCGCGGAATCGATGTCGACAAGGAACTGAGGACTCGGAGCTGATGGCCGAGGAAGAGAACAACAACGTCGAAGAGACCCCCGAGGCCGAGGCCCCGGAGGAGGCGCCCGAGGCGGAAGCCCCGGCGGAGGAGGCTGCTCCCGAGGAGGCCGCGGAGCCTGCCGCCGAGGAGCCCGAGGCCGAGGAGCCCGTCGCCGAAGAGGCAGAAGAGGCCCCGGCCGCGGACGCGCCCGCCGGCGACGAGGAGCCGGAGGAGGCCCTGAGCCCGAAGCAGCTCCGCAAGCGCGAGCGCTCGATCCACACCGGCGAGGCGGGGCCCCAGCGCAGCCCGGAGGAGCGCGCCGGCGAGCGCGACGCGCTGCGGAAGGCCAACGCCGCGGCCCGAAGCCGCCGGCGCGCATCTGAGCGCACGAAGCGCGGCGAGCGCGGGCACGGGCACGCCGCCCGCCGAGCGCGTGGCCGGCATCAAGAAGGTCCAGACCGGCACCGTGGTCTCGAACAAGGCCGACAAGACGATCACCGTCCGGGTCGACATCGTCAAGCGCCACCGCCGCTACGAGAAGATCGTGCGGCAGTCGGCGACCGTGCATGCCCACGACGAGCGCAACGAGGCCGGCGAGGGCGACATCGTGCGCGTGATCGAGTCCCGTCCCATGTCTCGCACGAAGCGCTGGCGCCTGGTCGAGGTCGTGGAGAAGGCCCGCTAAGACCATGATCCAGCAGGAGTCACGCCTCAAGGTCGCCGACAACTCGGGCGCCCGCGAGATCCTCTGCATCCGCGTCAAGGGCGGCTCGCACCGCCGCTACGCCGGCGTCGGCGACGTGATCACGGCGACCGTGAAGACGGCGACCCCGCACGGCGGCGTCCGCAAGGGCGAGGTGGTCGAGGCCGTGGTCGTCCGCACCCGCAAGCAGCTCGGCCGCTCGGACGGCACCTACATCGCCTTCGACGAGAACGCGGCGGTGCTGATCGACCCGCAGAACAACCCGCGCGGCACGCGCATCTTCGGCCCGGTGGCCCGCGAGCTGCGGGAGAAGAACTTCATGAAGATCGTCTCCCTGGCGCCGGAGGTGCTCTGAGCATGCCGAAGCGCCAGGTGGTTAAGACGAAGGCCAAGGCGATGCGGGTCCGCAAAGACGACACCGTCGTCGTCACGTCCGGCAAGGACCGCGGCAAGACCGGCAAGGTCCTGCGGACCGAGCCCGGGAAGCAGCGCGTCTACGTCGAGGGCCTCAACATCGTGAAGCGCCACACGCGGCCGCGCTCGATCAAGGACACGCAGAAGGGCGAGGCCGGCGGGATCATCGAGCAGGAGGGCCCGATCCACATCTCTAACGTGATGTTGCTCGATCCGCAGGACAACAAGCCGTCGCGGGTCGGGATCCGCGTCGCCGACGACGGCACGCGCCAGCGCTACCTGAAGCGCACCGGAAACGCTCTGGACTGAGATGGAAGCAGCGACAACGACAACCGAAGCCCAGCCGGCGGCCCCGCCGCCGCGGCTCCGCGAGCGCTACGAGTCCGAGCTCGTCTCGGCGCTGACCTCGAAGTTCGGCTACTCGAGCCGGATGCAGGTGCCCACGCTCGAGAAGGCCACGCTGAACATGGGCGTCGGCGACGCGAAGCAGTCGACCCCGATCCTCGAGGCGGCCACCGAGCAGCTGGCGACGATCGCCGGGCAGCGCCCGAGCGTCCGCCGCGCCCGCAAGTCGGTGGCGAACTTCAAGCTGCGCGACGGCATGCCCGTCGGCGTCGCGGTGACGCTCCGCGGCGCCCGCATGTGGGAGTTCGTCGACCGGCTGGTCTCGATTGCGATCCCACGCATCCGCGACTTCCGCGGCCTCAACCCCCGCTCGTTCGACGGCCGCGGCAACTACTCGCTGGGCATCCGCGAGCAGCTGATCTTCCCGGAGATCGACTACGACTCGATCGACGAGGTGCGCGGGCTGGACGTGACGGTCACGACCACCGCGGCGACCGACGAGGAGGGCTTCGAGCTCCTGCTGGGCCTCGGCTTCCCGTTCTCGCAGGACGGCCGTCCGGGCCAGGCCGACACGGCCGCCCAGGAAGAGGAGGAGCGTCGCCACGAGGAGGCCCGGCTGCGCGCCGAGGCCGAGGCGGCGGCCCTCGAGCAGCTCAAGGAGGAGAACCCGGAGGCCTACGCCAAGCCGGTGAAGGAAGAGGAGGAAGAGGGGGCCGAAGGCGAAGAGGGCGGCGAGGCCGCGGAGCAGGAAGGAAGCGACGAGGAGGAATGAGCTTGTAGCTAGTAGCTCGTAGCTGGTGACGTCTACCAGCTACCAGCGACCAGCTACCAGCCCGTAGAGCTATGGCTAAGACGAGCAAGATTGTCAAGCAGGGCCGCACGCCCAAGTACAAGTCGCGCGCGCACAACCGCTGCCGCCGGTGCGGCCGGTCGCGCGCGTACTACCGCAAGTTCGGCCTCTGCCGGATCTGCCTGCGCGAGGCCGCCCACAAGGGCTACGTGCCCGGGATGACCAAGTCGAGCTGGTAATGCTGACCGATCCGATCTCCGACTACCTGACGCGCGTCCGCAACGCGCTCCTGGCCGAGCACCCCGACGTGGAGGTGCCCGCGTCGCGCCTGAAGAAGGAGGTCACCCGCATCCTCAAGGAGCAGGGCTACATCTCCGACTACGCGGTCGAGCCGACCGCCGTGGGCGAGGTGATCAAGATCCAGCTCCGCTACACGGACGACCGCAAGCCGGTGATCACCGGCATCGAGCGCATCTCGCGGCCCGGCCGCCGCCGCTACACCGACAAGCGGGAGATCCCGCGGGTGATGGGCGGGATGGGGACCGCGATCGTCTCCACCTCCGCCGGGGTGATGACCGGCCACGAGGCCAAGGCGAAGGGCGTAGGCGGCGAGGTCGTCGCGTACGTTTGGTAGCTGCGTCGATGAGCCGCATCGGTAGAAAGACCAATCCCAGTGCCGAGACGGCGTCACCGTCTCGATCGACCCTGGCGCCGTTTCGGTCAAGGGCCCGAAGGGCGAGCTGACCCAGACGGTCGACCGCGACATGGCGATCGCGCTTGACGACGGCACGCTCACCGTCGAGCGCCCGACGGACCGCGGGCCGCACCGGGCTCTCCACGGGCTGACCCGCAGCCTGCTCGCGAACATGGTCGAAGGCGTCACGGCCGGCTACGAGAAGCGGCTCGAGATCCAGGGCGTGGGCTATCGCGCGCGGCTCCAGGGCAAGGCGCTGGAGCTGTCCGTCGGGTTCTCGCACCCGGTGGCGATCCCGGCTCCCGACGGAATCGAGTTCGAGGTCCCGCAGCAGACCGAGGTCGTGGTGCGCGGGATCGACAAGCAGCTGGTCGGCGAGACCGCGGCGCGGATCCGCCGCGTGCGGCCGCCGGAGCCCTACAAGGGCAAGGGCATCCGCTACGCGGGCGAGCACGTCCGCCGCAAGGTCGGAAAGCGGGCGTAGCCATGGCGGTTGCCACCAAGAACCAGCAGAGGCTGCGCCGCCGCCGCCGCGTGCGCGCCAAGATCCGCGGCACCGCCGAGCGCCCGCGGGTGTCCATCTTCCGCTCGAACCGCGGGATCAGCGCCCAGCTGATCGACGACGACGCCGGGCGCACGCTGGCGGCCGTCAGCTGGACCGAGGACGAGCTGCGCAAGGTCTCGCGCGCGGACCAGCCGAAGCGCGCGGGCGAGCTGCTTGCCGAGCGTGCCAAGGCCGCCGGCGTCGAGACGGTGGTGTTCGACCGCGGCGGCTACCGGTTCCACGGCCGCGTCGCGGCCCTGGCCGAGGGCGCCCGCGAGGGCGGGTTGAAGTTTTAGTGCCCGGCTACGCTGAATGGCTGATTTGAATGGGACGTGACCGCGAATACGACACCGTGAGCCCGCAGGGACTCGACCTGCAGGAGCGCGTGATCGAGATCAACCGGGTCGCCAAGGTCGTCAAGGGCGGCCGCCGGTTCTCGTTCACGGCGCTGGTCGCCGTCGGCGACGAGAACTCCGTGGTCGGGATCGGCTACGGCAAGGCCCGCGAGGTCCCGCTGGCGATCCAGAAGGCGGTCGAGAACGCCCGCAAGGACCTGATCAAGGTCCCGATGTACGGGCAGACGATTCCGCACAAGATCATCGGCCGCTACGGGTCCGGCCACGTCGTCCTGCGCCCGGCCAGCCCCGGTACCGGCGTGATCGCCGGCGGCGGCGTCCGCGCGGTGCTCGAGCTCGCGGGCATCCGCGACGTGCTCTCGAAGTCGATCGGCACCCAGAACCCGATCAACCTCGTCAAGGCCACGATGGACGGCCTGATCCAGCTTCGCCGCCCGGAGGAGGTCGCGAAGCTCCGCGGCCTGACCGTGAACCAGGTGCTGGGGCTCGACAAGCAGGCCGAGGCCAAGAAGCTCGCGGCCGAGGCCAACGGCACCACCGACACGGAGGTCCCGGAGCCGGTGGCCGTCGTCGCGGAGTCCACCGAGGAGCCCGCGCCGGCCGCGGAGGAGCCGCCGGAGGAGACCTCCTGATGGCCGACGTCCGCCTGAAGCAGGTGCGCTCCGCGAACGGCGCCAACCCCAAGCAGCGCGAGACGCTCCGCGCGCTCAAGCTCGGCAAGATCGGGCGCGAGAACGCGCTGGCTGACACCCCGCAGCTCCGCGGGATGATCAAGGTCGTCGACCACCTCGTGGAGGTGGGGGAGTGATGGTGAGCGACGTAAGTCGCGAAAGCATGTTTGCCTCCCTGGTAAGGGCGTGTTTCTGATGGCGCGGCTCGAACCCGAAGAGATCGGCCTCCATTCGCTCCGTCCGAAGGACGGCTCGCGCAAGGCGCCGAAGCGGCTCGGACGGGGCAAGGGCTCGGGCACGGGCAAGACCGCGGGCCGCGGCCACAAGGGCTACGGCTCGCGCTCCGGCTCGAAGAGCAAGGTCGCCTACGAGGGCGGGCAGAACCCGCTGTTCATGCGCATGCGCAAGATGCGCGGTGCGACCAAGAAGCAGTCGATGCCGATCGGGCCGTTCCGCACGCACACCCAGCCGGTCAACGTCGCCGACCTCGAGGCCCGCTTCGACGCCGGCGCCGAGGTCACCCCGAAGACGCTGAAGGAGGCCGGCCTCGCCACCCGCAGGCACCCAGTGAAGGTGCTCGGGCGCGGCGAGCTCTCGACCAAGCTGACCGTCCGCGCGCACGCATTCAGCGGCTCGGCCAGGGAGAAGATCGAGGCCGCCGGCGGCACCTGTGAAGTGATCGAGGGCTAGGCCCCGATGCTTCAGACGATCCTCAACGCCTTCAGCGTCCCGGAAATCCGGCGCAAGCTCGCCTTCACCGCGGCGATCCTGTTGCTGTACCGGCTGGGTGCTTACATCCCGTCGCCCGGGGTCAACATCGACGCGATCGACTCGGCGGGCGACCAGTTCGGGAACAACATCCTCGGCTTCCTGAACCTGTTCTCGGGCGGTTCCCTGTCGCGGCTGTCGCTGTTCGCGCTCGGGATCATGCCGTACATCACGGCCTCGATCATCCTCCAGCTCCTGACGGTGGTCGTGCCCGCGCTCGAGCGCCTCTCGAAGGAGGGCGAGGTCGGCCAGCAGAAGATCACCCAGTACACCCGGTACCTCACGGTCGCGCTGGCCTTCGCGCAGTCGATCGGCTACGTGCTGCTCTTCAACTCGGCCAGCTTCGGCAGCAGCGAGATCATCGAGGGCGAACTGACCTTCGGGAGCGCGATGCTGATCGCCCTGTGCCTGACGGCGGGGGCCACGCTCCTGATGTGGATGGGCGAGCTGATCACTCAGCGCGGGATCGGGAACGGGATCAGCCTGATGATCTTCGCCTCGATCGTCGCCGGGCTCCCGGGCGGGGTCCAGGCCTGGTGGACGAACCCGGACCAGGTGTTCGTCGTCATGATGCCGTTCGTCGCCCTCGCCGTGATCGTGGGAATCGTCTTCGTGCAGGAGGGCCAGCGCCGGATCCCGGTCCAGTACGCGAAGCGGGTCGTGGGGCGGCGAATGACCACCGGCGGCTCGACCTACCTGCCGCTGCGGGTCAACATGGCCGGCGTGATCCCGGTGATCTTCGCCGCGTCGATCATGGCCTTCCCCCCGACGATCGGCCAGCTCCTCGGCGGCAACCAGGACAACTTCTGGACCGACTTCGCGACCTTCTTCAACCCGAACGGCTGGGCCTACGTGGTCGGCGAGGTCTTCTTCATCATCATCTTCACCTACTTCTACACCGCGGTCACGTTCAACCCGGTGGACCAGGCCGACAACCTGAAGAAGTACGGCGGCTTCATCCCGGGGGTGAGGCCCGGACGACCTACCGCCGAATACCTGGACCGGATCCTGTCCAGGCTCACCTTCCCCGGCGCCCTCTACCTGGGCGCGGTCGCGGCCCTGCCGACGATCCTCTTCGCCCAGACGTCTGCCAACTTCTTCTTCGGCGGCACCTCGATCCTGATCGTGGTCGGCGTCGCGCTCGACACGGTCAAGCAGTTGGAGGCGCAACTGATGATGCGCAATTACGAGGGGTTCTTGAAGTAGCGCGCGTGCGAGCGCGCTGTACTGCCGCTCGATGCCGCCTCGGGCCGCGCGAGTTTCGGGGCGTGGCTGAGGGCGATGAAGGGAGCGTGAGCGTCTCGGTTCCCGAGGACGGGGCGGTAGGCGCTGAGTCGCCGGTCCCCGTCGTGCGCAAACCCCCATGCCCCGCGAAACCCGAGAAACGCTCCTATATGGCTCGTTTTTCGGATTTCGCTGAATCGGAGGCCGAGCGCAACCAGCCCACCGGCCCGCAGCCGGCGACCGCCAGGCCCACACCTCGTCATCGCCCCCGAGCGGCATCGCCTCACGCCGGCGTCCCAGCCTGACCCAGCGATCCCGGTTGCTGAAACCCGCGGATTCCGCGGTTATCGGCGACCGCAACGTCCCGGCCTTTGCACCGCCGCGCGCCACCGGAGAACGCGCCCCGCCGAGTAGGCTCTTTCGCCGTGTCTGAGCTGAACCTCGTCCTCCTTGGCCCGCCCGGCTCCGGCAAGGGCACGCAGGCCGAACGCCTGCAGGAGGACCTGCGGCTGCCCTACTACGCGACGGGGAACATCCTGCGCGCCGCGGTCCGCGACGAGACCGAGCTCGGGCGCAAAGCCAAGGGGTACATGGACCGCGGCGACCTCGTTCCCGACGACGTGATCATCGGCGTGATCGCCGAGCGGATCGCCGACCACGAGGCCGAGGACGGGTTCATCCTCGACGGGTTCCCGCGAACCGTCGGCCAGGCGGAGGCGCTCGAAACCCGCATGGACGAGCTGTCAAAGAGGCTCACCGCGGCGCTCCTGATCGAGGTCTCCGACGAGGAGGTCGTCCGGCGCCTCGGCGGGCGCCGCACCTGCCCCAACGGCCACGTCTTTCACGCCGAGTTCGACCCGCCCGAGCAGGAGGGCCGCTGCGACGTCTGTGGAGCCGAGCTCACGATCCGTAACGACGACAAGCCCGAGGTCGTCAAGAATCGCCTCGAGCAGTACCGCGAGAAGACCGAGCCGCTGGTCGCCTGGTACGAGGAGCGCGGCTTCCTCGAGCGCGTCGACGGCGAGAAGGACCCGGACGAGGTCGACGAGGACATCCGCGCCCTGCTCGCTACCTTGCGTATGGAGGAGGAGGCCTGATGTACCGCGGTGGGATCGTCCTGAAGACCGAGGAGCAGCTCGACGCCATGGCCGCGGCGGGCCGCATCCACGCCCGCTGCCTCAAGATGCTCGCGTCCAAGTGCCGGCCCGGGGTGACCACCTCCGAGCTCGACGAGACCGCGGAGAGGTTCATTCGCTCGCAGGGCGCTTCGCCCACCTTCAAGGGCTACCGCGGCTTCCCGGGCTCGATCTGTGCCTCGCCGAACGCGATGGTGGTTCACGGGATCCCCGACGCCTACGCGCTCCAGCGCGGCGACATCCTCTCGCTCGACGTCGGCGTGACCAAGGACGGCTGGGTCGCCGACGGCGCGATCACCGTCGCGGTGGGCGATGTTTCCGAGGTCGCCCTGCGCCTGCTCGACACCACCGAGGCCGCTCTTTTCGCTGCTGTCGAGCAGGTGCAGCCCGGCAATCGGCTCTCGGACGTCTCCCACGCCGTCCAGACCACCGTCGAGGACGCCGGCCTCGAGGTGATCCGCAGCCTCGTCGGGCACGGCATCGGCCGCGACATGCACGAGGACCCGCAGATCCCGAACTTCGGCCCGCCGGGACGCGGGCCCGAGCTCGAGCCCGGCATGGCCCTGGCGATCGAGCCGATGGTCGCGGTCGGCACGCACGAGATCGTCCAGGGCGACGACGGCTGGGCGGTCTACTCGGCCGACCACTCGCTCACCGCGCACTTCGAGTTCACCGTCGCGGTGACCGAGGATGGCCCGAGGATCCTGACTCCGTGGCACCTCGAGGAGTAGTGCGAGCGCTGATTTGAGCCAGGCGTCCCCTGCTACCATTCGCGGTCGCGTTTCAGCCGTTGTTGAGGCGCGTTTTGTGCCTGTTTGCCCGATTCATGGGGCTTACGGGCCTTCTGCACGATACGACCGAGATTGGGGCGCGAAAGTCGCGTGAAAGTACGAGCGTCAGTGAAGCCGATGTGTGAGCGGTGCCGGGTGATCCGGCGGCGCGGCGTCGTGCTGGTGATCTGCTCGAACCCCCGTCACAAGCAGAGGCAGGGTTAGTTATCTGATGGCACGAATTGCCGGCGTCAACCTCCCACTCAACAAGCGGACCGAGATCGGCCTCACCTACGTCCACGGCATTGGCCGCTCGACCGCGAACGAGATCCTGAAGAAGGTTTCCGTCGACCCCAACACGTATGTGAAGGACCTGACCGAGGAGGAGACGGTCAAGCTTCGCGAGGAGGTCGAGTCGCGCGAGGTCGAGGGTGACCTGCGCCGCGAGCGCTCGCAGAACATCAAGCGCCTGTCGGAGATCGGCGCCTACCGCGGCCTCCGTCATCGGCGCGGCCTCCCGGTCCGTGGCCAGCGCACCAAGACCAACGCTCGAAGCCGCAAGGGCCCGCGGCGGATGAGCGTGACCGGGCGCAAGAAGGCGCCGACGCCGAAGTGAGGCGCGAATCCAACTTTGCCCCTCCGGTAGGAGCTGATTGATGCCGCAGCCGAGAAAGGGCCGTGCGCGCCGTCGCGTCCGCAAGAACGTCCCCTACGGGATCGCCCACATCAAGACTTCGTTCAACAACACCATCGTCACGATCACCGACCCCGAGGGCAACGTGATCGTCTGGGAGTCGGCCGGCTCCGCGGGCTTCAAGGGCTCGCGCAAGTCCACGCCGTTCGCTGCCCAAGTGACCGCCGACGCCGCCGCTCGCAAGGGGATGGAGCACGGCCTCGAGCGCGTCGAGGTCCACGCCAAGGGCGCGGGCTCCGGCCGTGACACCGCGATCCGCTCCCTCCAGGCCGCCGGCCTCCAGGTGACGACCGTGAAGGACGTCTCGCCGCAGGCCCACAACGGATGCCGCCCGAAGAAGCGGCGGAGGGTCTAAGCGATGGCCAGAGACACGGGACCGCAGTGCAAGCAGTGCCGCCGCGAGGGCCAGAAGCTGTTCCTGAAGGGCGAGCGCTGCCTGACCGACAAGTGCGGCGTCGAGCGCCGCTCGTATCCGCCGGGCGAGCACGGCCGCGCGCGCGTACGCGCCTCGGAGTACCGCAACCAGCTCCGTGAGAAGCAGAAGACGCGCCGCTACTACCAGCTGCTCGAGAAGCAGTTCCGGCACTACTACGCGAAGGCCGCGCGGCAGCCGGGAGTGACCGGCGAGAACCTGCTGCGCCTGCTCGAGCGGCGCTTCGACAACGTTCTGGTGCGTCTCGGCTTCGCGGCTTCCCGCCGCCAGGCGCGGCAGCTGATCAGCCACGGGCACTGGCTCGTGAACGGCCGCCGCGTGAACATCCCGAGCTATCAGGTCCGGCCCGACGACGTGATCACGATCAAGCCGGATGCGAAGGCGGCGGACGTCGTCCGCTCCGCCACAGAGTTGACCGCCGCGGTGCCGCCGTGGCTGCAGGCCGATCACGACGCCCTGACCGCGAAGGTCCTCCGTCTCCCCGACCGCGCGGAGATCGAGACCCCGGTTCAGGAGCAGCTGATCGTCGAGCTCTACTCGAAGTAGTACAGCCACATTTCCCCTACGGCTCACCAGAACACCAAAGACCGGAGACTGGAATGACCACCCTGCCCGAATTCCAGATCCCGAAGATCAGCAAGGAGGACGTGGCCGACAACAAGGGCACGTTCACGATCGAGCCCCTCGACAAGGGGTTCGGCTACACCTTCGGCAACAGCCTTCGCCGCGTGCTGCTGTCCTCGCTTGGCGGCGCCGCGATCAAGAGCGTCAGGATCGAGGGCGTCGCGCACGAGTTCTCGACGATCCCCGGCGTCAAGGAGGACGTCACCGACATCATCCTGAACCTGAAGGACGTCGTCGTGAAGATGCACACCGACGCCGACGAGGTCGAGGCGCCGCTGGTCGCAAGCGGGCCCGGCGAGGTCAAGGCGAAGGACATCGACCTGCCCGCGGGCGTCGAGATCCTCAACCCCGACACGCCGATCGCCACGCTCGAGAAGAAGACCAAGCTCGAGATGTACCTCACGATCGGCAAGGGCCGCGGCTACTCGGCCGCCGAGGAGAACAAGTCGGAGGACCAGCCGATCGGCGTGGTCCCGATCGACTCGATCTTCTCGCCGATCCGCCGCGCGGCATACCAGGTCGACACCGCCCGAGTCGGGCAGCGCACCGACTTCGACAAGCTCCAGCTCGAGATCGAGACCGACGGCTCGATCGAACCGAGCGCAGCGATGCGCGAGGCGGCGGAGATCCTGATCAAGTCGCTCGCGATCTTCTCCGACCCGGAGAGCGTCGAGGCGCTGACCGACCGCTCGAACTACGACCAGCTCGGCGCCGAGGCCGTGGCCGGAGCGCCGGTCGCGGAGGGCGACGACCGCCTGATCGAGGAGCTCGAGATCGGCGTGCGTGCGTACAACTGCCTGAAGCGCGCCGGAATCCAGACGGTGGGCGACCTTGTGACCCGGTCGGAATCCGAGTTGAACGCGATCCCGAACTTCGGCCGGCGCAGTACGGAGGAAGTCATCGAGGCACTGAACCAGCTTGGTTTGAACCTGAGGACCGAGTAATTGCCATGCGCCACGCCAAGCAGAAGGGCAAGCTCAGCCGCGATAAGGCGCACCGCCAGGCGCTGATGCGGAACCTCTGCCGTGAGGTGATCCAGCACGAGCGGATCAAGACGTCGCAGGCCAAGGCCAAGGCTGTGAAGCCGCAGCTCGAGAAGCTGATCACGCTTGGCAAGCGGGGCGACCTGCACGCGCGCCGGCAGGCGCTGTCGGAGCTCGGCCAGGACAAGTTCCTCGTCCACAAGCTCTTCGAGGAGATCGCCCCGCGCTACGCGGAGCGGCCCGGCGGCTACGCGCGCATCGTCAAGCTCGGACCCCGGCGGTCCGACTCCACCGAGATGGTCTTTCTGGAGCTCGTCTAGGAGCCGGCGGCTTCGTCGCTCTGCCGCGTCGAGTAAATCCAGACGGCGATCGCGCCGATAACCAGCACGATGTCGGCGATCACGATCAGGTGGTGCCAGCCGTCGAACACCTGCACGGCGGCGATCGTGAGGACGACGAGGACCGCGATGAAGACGAGCGTCAGGGCGGCGAGGTAGCGCTGCCCACGGTCGCTCACCTCGTTCAGGCGCGGCCGCTTCTCGCGCAGGTCGTAGCGTTCGAACTGACTGCGCTGGTTCTCCGTCATATTGGACATCGGCGGCTCCTCCCGAGTTTCGGTTAGGCGACCATACCGGTCATCGGCCATCGGACTGTGAGTTGCAGCACATGACAACGATTCGCCTCGACCTCGCCTATGAGGGCACCGGGTTCGCCGGCTGGGCACGCCAGCCGGGGCTTCGCACGGTGCAGGAGGAGCTCGAGTCGGCCGTCGGCAAGATCCTCGGCGGCGTCGAGGTCGAGCTGACCGTCGCCGGCCGCACCGACGCCGGTGTGCACGCAACCGGCCAGGTGGCGAGCTTCGAGCTCGACCGTGAGCCCCCGGATCGCCT
Organism: uncultured bacterium; assembly: GCA_963753385.1. GTDB lineage: Bacteria > Actinomycetota > Thermoleophilia > Solirubrobacterales > 70-9 > JALZKA01. The sequence continues at coordinate 42,683 of CAVWCC010000007.1, read as the reverse complement.
GGCGCACCGGATCAACGCCGTCCTGCCGCGCGACGTTGCCGTGATCGCGGCCCAACCCGCCCCGGCGGGATTCGATGCCCGCCACTGGGCGCACCTCGCGCAGCTACCGATACCGCGTGCTGACCACGGCCACCCGCAGCCCGTTCGAGGAGGACCGCGCCCTCTGGTGGCCGCGCCGGGTCGGCCGTACCGCGCTCGACTCCTGCGCGGCCTCGATCAAGGGCGAGCACGATTTCACCGCGTTCACGCCAACCCAGACCGAGCACGTGCGCTTCGAGCGGGTGGTGCTGGAATCAGCGTGGCGGCAGGAGTCGGAACAGGTCCTCGCCTACGAGATCACCGCGGACGCGTTCATGCGGAACATGATCCGCGTGCTCGTGGGGACGATGCTCGAAGTTGCCGACGGGAAACGTCCGGTCGAAGACTTCCGCGCCCTGCTCGAGGGCGCACCGCGGGACTCGGCGGGGGAAACGGCTCCGGCCCACGGCCTCTACTTCACGGCTGCCACGTTCGGCGACGGCCCGGCGTTCGAGTACCCCGAGTCGCCCTAGGCCCCGCGCTCGAACGCCCCGATGTCGGGCCATACAATCGCCCGAGTGCGGGTGCTGGTCACGAACGACGACGGGATCGGGGCGGAGGGCCTGCAGACGCTGCGTCGAGCGCTGCGCAAGCTCGACGGGGTGCAGGTGGATGTCGTCGCGCCGGATTCGAACCGAAGCGCCACCGCCCGCAGCATCACCACTCGCTCCCCCCTGTGGGTCGAGGAGATCGAGTTCGAGGACGGCGATCGCGGGTTCGCCACCGAGGGCACGCCTGTGGACTGCGTCCGATTCGCCGACCTCGGCCTGCTCGGCGAGCGCCCGGACCTGATCGTGTCGGGGATCAACCACGGCGCCAACCTGGGCGACGACATCACCTACTCGGGCACGGTGGCCGCCGCGCTCGAGGGAATCGTGCTGGGGATCCCCGCAATCGCGATCTCCCAGCAGTCCACCGCACGGGAGATGGGATTTCGCTTCGGGCGCACGTTCGACTTCAGCGTGGCCGCGGGGCTCGCGGTCGAGCTGGTCCGGCGCCTCACGGAGACGCCGCTCCCGGAGGGCATCCTCCTGAACGTGAACGTCCCGGCCGGGGAGCCGCAGGGCATCGAGGTCGCCCGGCTCGGCAAGCGCCTCTACAACGATGAGCTGAAGCTGGTCGAGGAGGACTCCGAGGGCCGGCGGCGCTATGAGATCTACGGCTTCGAGCCGTCGTTCGAGGACGAGCCGGGAACCGACCTCGCCGCGGTCGCGCGCGGGAAGGTGGCGTTGACGCCAATCCACTTCGACCTGACTCACCATGACGGCCTCGGCGGCCTCGGCGAGTGGGACGTCGCCGGCATGCTCGACCGCGCAGCGGAGCACGTGGATTCGAACGGCGGGGAGGCGAGCGCACGCCGATGAGTCCGAGCCCGGCCCAGCGCGCCTCCGAGCTCCGCGAGGAGCTCGAGCACCACAACCGCCTGTACTACGAGCAGGACGAGCCGGAGATCGGCGACGATGAGTACGACGCGCTGCTGAACGAGCTGCGCGCGATCGAAGCCGAGAACCCGGACCTGATCACCCCGGACTCGCCGACGCAGAAGGTGGGCGCCGCGCCGCTGGCGAAGTTCGAGCAGGTCGAGCACCCCGAGCAGATGCTCTCGCTCGGCAACGCCCGCAACGAGGAGGAGCTCCGCGCCTGGGAGAACCGCATCTCGAACCTGCTGCGGCGCATGGACATCACTGCATCCGAGATCTCGTACGTGACCGAGCCGAAGATCGACGGGCTCGCTATCTCGCTCGTCTACGAGAAGGGCCGGCTCGTTCGGGGCGTCACCCGCGGGGACGGCCGAGTCGGCGAGGACGTCACCCACAACATCCGCACGATCGACCAGATCCCGAAGCGGATCGCGGATGCCCCCGAGTTGATCGAGGTGCGTGGAGAGGTCTACTTCCCGCGCTCCGGCTTCGCCGAGCTCAACGAGCAGCGGACCGAGGCCGGTGAACCGGCGTTTGCGAATCCCCGCAACGCCGCGGCGGGCACGATCCGCCAGCTCGACCCGAGCATCGCCGCCGGGCGGCCGCTCTCGCTCTGGGCCTACGGCATCGGCGCCCGGCGCGGGATCGACCACGCAACCCACTCCGACGAGCTCGCCTGGCTGCGCGACGCCGGTTTCCCGGTCGAGGGCGAGATCAAGACGCACGCGGGAGTCGAGGGAGTTGTCAAGCGATGCCGCTGGTGGGAGGAGCGCCGCGAGCGCCTCGACTACGAGATCGACGGCGTCGTGGTCAAGGTGGACGAGCGGCCGCTCTGGCGCGAGCTGGGCGTCGTTGGCCGCGAGCCGCGCTGGGCGATCGCCTGGAAGTTCCCACCGATGACGGCCACCACCAAGCTGCGGAAGGTCGTCTGGAACGTCGGCCGGATCGGCAACATGATCCCGTTCGCCCAGCTCGAGCCCGTACAGGTCAGCGGCGTGACGGTGAGCCAGGCGACCCTCCACAACGAGGAGGACCTGGCGCGCAAGGACGTTCGCGAGGGCGACCAGGTGGTCGTCACCAGGGCCGGCGACGTGATTCCGCAGGTGATCTCGCCGCTGATCCAGCACCGCAAGGGCAAGCGCCTGCGCAAGGCCCGGCCGCCGAAGAAATGCCCCGCCTGCGACACGCCCACGGTGAAGCCCGAGGACTCGGTCTTCACGATCTGCCCGAACCGGCGCGGCTGCCCGGGCCAGAACTTCCAGCACATGAAGCACTTCACCGGGGTGATGGACATCGAGGGCTTCGGCGAGAAGCTCAGCTACCGGTTCCTCGATGAGGGCCTGATCTCGGACCAGGCCGACGTCTACGACCTGACGGCGGAACAGCTGGCCGAACTCGAGGGCTTCGCCGAGATCTCGGCCAAGAACCTGGTCGACGCGATCGCGGAGTCCAAGAAGGAGCCGTTCTCGATCGTCCTCTTCGCGCTCGGGCTCCCCGGGATCGGCTACGTCACCGCGCAGGCCCTCGCCGAGCACTTCGGCACGATGGACGCCCTGCTCGCGGCCGACGCCGAGCAGATCGAAGAGGTCGAGGGAGTGGGGCCGATCACCGCCGCGCAGATCGCCGAGGAGCTCGCCGAGGATGCGACCCGGAAGCTGATCGAGCGCCTCCGCGAACGCGGCCTCCGCTTCGAGCTCGACGAGTCCGAGCGTCGCGTGACCGGCGGGCCGCTCGAGGGCAAGACGTTCGTTCTCACGGGCACGCTCCCGAGCATGTCGCGCGACCAAGCCAGCACCCTCATCAAGCGGGCGGGCGGCAAGGTCACCAACTCGGTCTCGAAGAAGACCGACTACGTGGTGGCGGGGGAGACCCCGGGCTCGAAGCTCGCCAAGGCCGAGGAGCTCGGCGTCGAGGTGATCGACGAGGAGAAGCTGCGGGGGCTGGTCTAGACCACTCCGCTGAGCTGAAGACCAGCTCCGGCGAGACCACAGCCGACAACCACGTAGAGCACGGTCAGCTTTCCGTGCCACCTGTTGAGAACCAGGAACGCAAGCAGAGCGAGGATTGCGGTCGGGAGGTCGACCACGCTGGTGTCGAGGATGTCCACGGTGACCGCGGCGATCAGGCCGATCACCCCCGCCGCCACACCGAGGAGGAACGGGCGAATGCGCGGGTTATCAGCGATGCCGACGAGGGTGCGGTGGAAGAAGATCGGGAAGACGAACGCGGGCAGGAAGATGCCCAGGGTGATGACGAGAGCGCCGGTGAGCCCGCCGGCGATGTACCCCACGAACGTGGAGAAGATGATCAGCGGGGCGGGCAGCACCCCGCTCATCGCCAGCCCGTCAACGAACTGGCTCTCCGTGAGCCACTCCTGCGCCTCGACAGCGACGTCGTGGAGGTAGGGGATCACCGTGAACGCGCCACCGAAGGTCACCAGGCCGGCTTTCAGTCCCTCCCAGAAGATCTCGGCCGTCAGCGAGAGGCTGATGCTTCCGGCAACGACCACCAGCACCGCGGGCCCGAGCGAAAATGAGTGCGCCCGGCTGATCCAGCGCTCGGTGTTGTTCCAGAGCTCATAGGCCAGTCCCGCACCGACCAGAACGAGGGCGAAGTTCGCCGAGACGAACACTGTGAGCGCGAACGCACCGACGGCGAGCAGCGCCAAGGGCACGTCGGTTATGAACGTTCTGCTGAGCCGAACGAGCGCCCGAGCCACAATCGCTCCGACTGCGGCGGTCAAGCCGTAGAAGAGCTCCTCCAAGTTGTCCGCCAGGTCGGCCTCCACATACACGATCGAGAGCGCGAGCATCAGGACGAACCCAGGCAGCATGAAACCGAGCCCCGCCAGGAAAGCGCCGAGCTTGCCCCCGCGGATTCGCCCGAAATAGACGCAGAGCTCGTGGGCCTCAGGGCCAGGTAGCACCTGATAGACCGCCAGGGTCTTCTTGAACGTGTCCTCCGAGACCCAATGCTCTTCGTCCACGCACTCGTGCTTGATCATCGCGATCTGCGCCGCCGGCCCGCCCCAGGCGAGCGCCCCGAACTTGAGGAAGCGGCGGAAGATCGAGACCGGGGAGTCACGCGGTCCCTCGGCTGTGACCGAGTCAGACAAGACCGCGGCAGTCTGGCACCGACCGAACAAACGTGAGAGAGTTCGCGGCGTGTTGCGCAAGGAGGCGCGGAGGGGCATCGTCCCGTGGCGGGCCGGCATCTTGGCTGCGGCCGTCGTCATGGCGCTGCTCCTGGTGCCCTCTGCCTCCGGCGCGGTAGGACTCGAGGTACGGGGCAGCGTCGAGCAGGTCCAGGTCACCGGTGCGAACCCGGGTGAGCAGCTGGAGCTGCTCCTCGGCAACAAGCTGGTTGGCGCGCGGACGGCGGGGGAACTGGGCGGGGCCATCTTCAGAGACGTGAAGCCCGGACGTGGGTACCGGGTGAGGGCCGGTGGATCGGGCGGCGACGTCTCGCCCGGCGTCAGGGTGCTGACGGATAGCTCGCCGCCACCGAGCGCCAGGCTCTATGACCAGACGCTGCCAGCCGGGGGCTACGGCTACCTGACCACGCGCGACGGGACCAAGCTGGCCGTGAACGTACAGCTGCCGGGTCCGGCGGCGAACGGCCCCTATCCGACCCTGGTCGAGTACTCCGGATACGGCTACGCGAACCCGGCCGGACCCGAGAGCGGAATCGCGCCGATCGCGAGGCTGCTCGGGTACGCCGTGGTCGACGTGAACATGCGCGGCACCGGCTGCTCAGGCGGCGCGTTCGACTACTTCGAGCGGCTGCAGGCGCTCGACGGCTACGACGTGATCGAGACCGTTGCGCGCCAGCCCTGGGTCATGCACGACAGGGTGGGCATGCTCGGCATCTCCTACGGCGGGATCAGCCAGCTCTTCGTCGCCGCGACACAGCCGCCGAGCCTGGCGGCGATCACCCCGCTGTCGGTCATCGACGACTCCGCCACGACCCTCTATCCGGGCGGCATCCTCAACTCCGGCTTCGCCCTCGAATGGGCCCAGGACCGCGTCGACGACGCGCAGCCCGCGACCGCGACCACGGGTCAAGCGTGGGCCTGGCAGCGGATCCAGGGCGGTGACCAGACGTGCGAGGCGAACCAGGATCTGCATACGGAGGCCGTGGACCTGATCGCCAAGGTCCGCGCCAATCGCTACTACCGGCCCGAGGTGGCGGATCCGTTGTCGCCCGTCAAGTTCGTCGACGAGATCGACGTCCCCGTCTTCCTCGCATGCCAATGGCAGGACGAGCAGACCGGCGGCCACTGCCCGGCGCTGGTTCGCAGGTTCACCGGGACTGAACGCAAGTGGTTCACGTTCACGAACGGCGCGCACATCGACTCACTCGACCCGGAGACGTTCAACCGCTGGTTCGACTTCCTCGAGCTCTACGTGGCCAGGCGCAAACCGGTGCTGTCGCAGCAGGTCAAGGACCTGGCCCCGGTGCTCTATTCGGCCTTCATGGGGGTGCCCGGTGTGACGCTTCCGGACGACCCGATCCAGGCGCAGCCGGACTTCCGGTCGGCGCGGACGGCGTTCGAGAGCCTGAGACGCGTCCGGATCCTGTTCGAGAACGGCAGCGGCGGACCTCCGGGCAAGCCCTTCCCCGGGTTCGAGCGGTCGTTCGGCGCCATCCCGCCGGCAACGGTTGGGTCGCGCTCCTGGTACCTGGCCCCCAACGGGGCGCTGACCAATCAGCCCGCGGCACCCGGCGCCAACCGGTTCACCTGGGATCCGCAGGCGCGGCCGCCGACGAACTTCAACGGCAACACCGGCTCGGGCGCCGGGGGACTGTGGACCGCCGCTCCCAGCTACGACTGGAAACAGGCTCCGGCGGGGAGCGCCCTCTCGTACGTGAGCGCCCCGCTGGCCTCGGACACTGCGGTGCTCGGGGGCGGGGCGGTGAACCTCTTCGTGCGGTCGTCGGCACCGAACGTCGATCTGCAGGCGACGCTCTCCGAGGTGCGCGCCGACGGCAACGAGACCTTCGTGCAGGGCGGCTGGCTGCGAACCGGCGCACGGATGCTCGACCCCGCAAGCACGCTGCTCGAGCCGGTGCCGAGCTTCCGCCTCGAGGACGAGCTGACGCTGCCCCAGGGCAGATATGTGAAGGTGGCGGTGCCGCTGTACTACCACGGCCACGTCTTCCGCGCCGGGTCCCGCATCCGGGTGACCGTGTCCGCGCCGGGTGGTGACCAGCCCATCTGGGCGTTCGGCGAGGCGCAGCCGGGCGGGACCCCGTGGGTCGCGGTCGCTCATTCGGAGCAACTTCGGTCGCGACTGGTGCTCCCCGTCGTACCCGGAATCGACGCGCCGGACACGCTGCCGCCATGTCCCGGCCTGCGCGGGCAGCCCTGTCGCAGCTACGTGCCCTACACCAACCCGGCCTTTCCTGCGCCCGGCTGACGCTCCCCTAACGCGTCACCTGATCGGGGGTGGAACACCCTCAGCAGTGGCCGCTAGCGCCGGGTCCCAATCGCACACCGCGCAGGCGTGACGGAACGCCGACCGGGCGAATTCCAACGCGATGGCATGCGGATCGGGACTCTCGCGGATGTCCTCCCACTCGAGAACGTACTCGCCGAGGTCCCCGTCCCACCGCGCGGCGGCGGGGCTGACATTCCCGTCCGCAAAGCCATCGGGCGTCGGGTATGCGTAGGCGAAGAAGGCCGCCCGCTCGTGGCTCGGATCACCCGGCCACCACCCGATTGCGACCTGCTGGGCGTCGCCTCCGTTGCGCATAATGAAGTCATCGGACGGTGGATCGGCCGGTCGCCCCGAGAAGAAGTTGACCGCGAGGTCGAAGGTCCCCCACCAGGCGTTGACCGGCGTCGAGCGGCCACGAAACGGAGCCCGGAACTCCGCCAGGACCAGCGCCGCGCGGGTGGCGGCGTCGAAGTAGGTTGCCACCCGGTCGGGGTCATACGTCGCGTGCTCGTGGTCCTCGTCCAGCGCCACCTGCCAAGGCACCTCCTGGGGGGTGGGATTGATCTCGACGGTGCCTCCCAAGCGGCCAACGGCTTCGAGCACCTCGCGCGTCACCTCCGCTACGGGCCGGTTGGGCGTCAGCGCGACCCGTGTCTCGTGGCCGGCGCTGTGCTCGATTACCGCCTCATGCGAGTGTAGATCGAGCGCTGCGACGATCGAGCCGGAGCCGTCGGGCGCCGGCAACGGGAGGGTCTCCCAGCCGCGCGCGCTCAGTCGCAGGGCGGCGTGCTGCAGCTGCGGCTCGGCCGGCGCAAGCTCGACCGCGAGCTTGCCGAGCACCTGCGTGTGTGCGTGGAGCGTGTCGCTGCTCTCGCTCCACGCGGCGTAGCTGAGAGGCGGCCACGCTTCGGACATGAACCTAAAGCTACACCCGTGGCGCTCCCGCCTCGGACAGACTGAAGCCGCCTCTCACCGCATCAAGACTCGAGTTCCCTGCCGACACGGACAGCAGTCCATCGGCCTGCCGGTTGGGGACTAGGCCTCCCCGGAATAGCCGCTTTGCATGGAAAGCGCAATGAATCGCGAGATACTGCGAGGCGATGTCGCAGGAGAACGTTGAGATCGTGCGACAGGTATTGGACGCCTTCCAGGAAGGGTTGGAGCGCGACGATCCCGGCGCAGCGTTCGATACCGCGCTGGTTGCTGCCGACGCTGAGTGGATACCTGGGCGTGGCTTCCCTGGGTCTCGAAGCTATCGGGGGCGCGAAGGATTCATCGAGTTCATGCGCAACTGGACCGAGGACTTCGAGGGGTGGTCGAATCGGATTGAGCGACTGATCGACGCTGGCAACGACCGGGTGGTCGGGGTCTTCACTCAATCCGGAACCGGTAAGGAGAGCGGCGTGCCGGTCGAAGTACGCCTCGCCACCATCTATGAACTGGAAGGTGGGCAGATCGTTCGCATGCGCATTTACCTTGACCCGACCGAAGCCCTCGAAGCCGCCGGGCTGTCGGAGTAGGCGATGTCGGAGGAGAACGTGGAGATCGTGCGACGGGTGGTAGACGCCGTGAACCGGCGCGATGTCGAGACGCTCGACTCGCTCTGGTCTGAGGAGGGAGAGTTCAACTCGCGCCTCGCCGCCAGCGGGGGTCACGTCTTCCGCGGACGACAGGGCATCCGCGACTACTTCGCGTGGCTCGACGAGGCGTTCGAGCAGTTTCGAAGCGAAGTCGAGGAGATCATCGACGCAGGCGAGGATCGGGTCGTCGCCCTGCTCAGGGCAAGTGTGCGTGGTAAGGCAAGCGGCGTTCCCCTCGACGACCAGCGCTTCGCCATCGTCTTCACCTTTCAGGACGAGCGGATCGCCCGCGCGGACAGCTACCTCAGTCCAGCCGAAGCCCTCGAAGCCGCCGGGCTGTCGGAGTAGGCGATGTCGCAGGAGAACGTCGAGATCGTCCGGCGCTTCTACGAGGCCTGGGCTCGTGGCGAGTTCCCTGGGCCGACCGAACTCATGGACGCGGCTATCGAGTACGTCAATCCGCCTGGGGCCGTCGAGCCCGGAACCCGGCGTGGCCAGGCTGCGTTCAGCACGGCGGTGGCGAAGTTGTTCGATGGTTGGGAGAGCTGGCAGGCGGAGCCAGAGGAGTTCCGGGCAGCGGGAGATCAGGTAGCTGTGGTGCTGCGCTATCGGGCGCGGGGTCGCGGTAGCGGGGTCGAGATAAACGGACGTGAGTCCGCCCTCTGGACCTTCCGCGACGGCAAGGTTGCGCGGTACGCCTGGTTTCAGGAGCGAGGTGAGGCCTTCGAAGCCGCCGGGCTGCGGGAGTAGGCGATGTCGCGGGAGAACACGGACACGGTGCGGGAGGCCTGGGACGTCTGGCTTCGCGGCGACCTGGATGCGCTCTTCGCCTCCTACTTCGATTCCGAAGCCATCTACGACCTGACGCACTTCCGGGAGTGGCCGGACCCCATCTACCGTGGCATCGAGGGCGTCCGGCGCGGCCTGACCGAGTGGCTCGGAGTCTGGGAGGCGTGGGAGGCGGGCGTGGACGAGATCGTCAGCGCCCCCGATGGGCGCGTCGTAGTCCTTACCTGGCAGCGCGGCAAGGGGCGGCAGAGCGGGCTGCCGATGGAAATGGAGTGGGCCCAGGTAGTCACTGTCCGCGACGGGATGATCACGCGGGTCGACGCATATGACGACCGCTCGGACGCCCTCGAGGCCGCCGGGATCAAGGAGTAGGCGATGTCGCAGGAGAACGTGGAGCGCATTCGACGCGGCCACGAAGTCTTCAGCCAGAGCGGGTGGGATTCCGAGGACGCCCAACGGATCGGGACCGAGCTGCTCCATCCAGACGTCGTATGGCACGACCAACGCGAGTTGCCCGGGGCAACGGTCCACCAGGGGGTCGAGGAAGTTGAGCGACACCTCGCCGCCGCTCAGGAGGCCTTGGAGTACGAGGCCATGGACCTGCTTGAGGTTCTCGACGCCGACCCGTGTGTGGTGGCCGTTTACCGCGTTCGCGCCCGTGGCCGAGCGAGCGGCGTGCCGGTCGAGCGCGACGCCGTTCACGTTTACCGCTTCCGTGGCCCAAAGATCGAGCGCGTAGACATCTTCGGGACCAAGGCCGAAGCCCTCGAAGCCGCCGGGATCGAGGAGTAGGCGATGTCGGAGGAGAGTGTCGAGCTCGTCCGGGCGGCCATCGAGGCCACGATGCGCAGGCCGAATCCTGACTGGGAGACGATGAACGCCCTCTTCCATCCAGACCACGAGTTCCTCCCCCGCGATGTGGGGGTGGTAGGTGGAGGTGTCCGGGGAGCACAGGGCTACCGCAAATGGCTGACCAACATCTCGGAGACCATGGAGTGGGAGGTGACGCTCGCGCGGGTCACCGAGATCGATCACGAGCGGGTGCTGGCGGTGATGCCGACCAAGTTCCGAGGCAGGCAGAGCGGCGCGGAGACCGAGCAGCGAATCGCCGCCGTCGTCACGGTGCGGGAGGGGAAGGTGGTCCGCACTGAGCCCTTTCAGTCCCCTGAGCACGCCCTCGAATCCGCCGGGCTGCGGGAGTAGGCGATGCCAGCCGAGGAGAACATCGCGCTGATCCATCGCGGCCTCGATGCCTTCAGCCGCGGCGACTTCGACGCGGGCGTTGAGGATATGCAGCCGGACGTTGAGTGGCACGTCTCGTTCCGGCTTCCTGATCTGCCCTTGGACAAGCCGGTCTACCACGGCCATGACGAGGTCCGGCGGCTGTGGGCGGCTTTTCGGAGCGGCTGGGCGACACTCACCGTAACGCTTGAGGAGGTGGTCGACGCCCGCGAGGACGTCGTCGTTGTCCGCACCCGGTTCGTGGGTCAGGGGAGCGCCAGCGGGATAGAGGTGGATCGCACGGTCTTCTATGTCTTCGAGATCGTGGCTGGGAAGCTGAAGCGACTGCGACCTTTCGACACAGAGGCCGAAGCCCTCGAAGCCGCCGGGCTGCGGGAGTAGTCGATGTCGCAGGCGAACGTGGAGGTGGTGAGACAGCTGGTTCAAGCGTTCAACCAGCGGGATCTGGCAGCGATGACCCACTGGTTTGCCCCCGAGGTCGAATGGGAGCCCGGCGGTCCTGCCGCCGTCGAACGCGCCCTCTACCGAGGCCTCGACGAGGTCTCCAGCGGGTTCGCCTCGACTTGGGAGACCTGGGAGGTCTTCCAGGTGGAGGAGAGCGAGGTCCGCGACCTTGGGGATTCGGTCGTGTGGCTAGGGAGCGCCCACATGAGGGGAGGCGATGCCAACCACCTCGAGTTCGACCAGCCGTTCGCCATCCAGTTCCTGCTTCGAGGGGGCAAGGTCGTCCGATTCCGTGGCTTCCTCAGCTGGCAGGAAGCCCTCGAAGCCGCCGGGCTTGAGGAGTAGGCGATGTCGCAGGAGAACGTTGCGGTGGCCAAGTCCTTCTTTGCCGCGTTCGCTCGGAGGGATCTCGAGGCTGCAGCCGGACTCCTCCATCCCGAGGTCGAGATTCGACCCGCGATCGTCGGCGGACCGGAGGGAATCGTCTACCGGGGCCTGAACGGCAACCGGCAGTTCTGGGCCGACATCGATGCGGCATGGGCGACGTTCCGCATCGAGCCGCAGGAGTTCCGCGATCTGGGCGAACGGGTCCTGGTGCTGGGACGAGCAATTGCCCTTGCTCCGGGAAGTGGCATAGCCCTCGATCAGGCCTCGGCATGGATCGCTGAGATGCGTGACGGCAGGATTGTTCGATTTCAGAGCTTCACCAGTCAGCCGGAAGCCCTCAAAGCCGCTGGGCTTGAGGAGTAGCGCGGGAGTACCGCTTTGGACGAGAAGCGCCTAAGTCGCTTTGCATGGAAAGCGCATATCTCCCGCATGGCGGGATACTGCGCGGGCGATGTCGGAGGAGAACGTGGAGACGTTCAGGCGCGCAGTCGAGGCGTACGCGCGCCACGATGACGACGCGCTCGTCGAGCTGTTCGACGCCGAGGTCGAGGTGCAGCCGGCACTTGTCGTGACGCTCGGAGGGGAAGCCACGGTGTATCGGGGCCACGAGGGTGTCCGCGAGTGGCTCCGCGACACGGACGACGCTTTCGTGAGAGAAGTGTCGTCGTCTCGGAGGTTCTGGACTTGGGTAGCCGCCTCATCGCCCACGGCCGGACCCGCTTTGTCGGCCGGGCGAGCGGAGCCGCCACCGAGTCCGCGCTAGCGTGGGTCGTCGACTTCAGCGACGGCAGGGTGATCCGCCTACGCTCCTATCTCGATCCGACGGAAGCGTTCAAAGCCGCCGGGCTCTCGGAGTAGTCGCTTTGGACGAGAAGCGGGTAAAGCCACTTCGCATGGAACGCACGGAAAGCGCATACCTCCGGCTCGCGGGATACTGCGGGGGCGATGTCGCAGGAGAACGTCGAACTCGTTCGTCGGGTATATGAGGCGGCCACCCGGAACGACCCTGACGCCGCCTACGCGTCCCTCCACCCCGAGGTCGAGTTCCACACCTACGCGAAGTCGCCCGCGGCGGGCGTGTATCGCGGAAGAGATGCGGTCCGAAAGTACAACGACGACTTGTTCGAGCAGTTCGAGAGCGTCACGGTCGAGGTCGAGGAGGTCGTGGACGCAGGGGAGCGGGTCGTCGTCGTGAGCACGCAGCATGCGGTGCCGAAGGGCGGGCATCAGGAGATCACCGTGCGAATGACGGAGGTATGGACTATCCGTGACGACCTGCTCGCCGAGCGACACTCCTACTCGACCCGGGAAGAAGCCCTCGAAGCCGCCGGGCTGCGGGAGTAGGGCGCTTTGGACGAGAAGCGCCGAAAGTCGCTTCGCATGGAGAGGAGAACCGGCGGCAGGAGGATCAGGTGCGTTGCTTGGTCAGCGTGATGTCCATCCAGGGTTCCCAGTCCCCGCTGTCACCCAGCCGCTCCCAGTGCCCGCTGATGACGCTGCCATCCTCGCTGAAAACGCCTGCGAACCTGTCCGTCTTGCTGTGCATCCTCCAAGTGAGGCCCTCGCCCTCCTGGCTAAGGTTCGCCTCGTACGCCGCCGGTCCGTCGCTGCCGAAGTACTGCGTGACATACGCGCCGCGATCGGGGTCGTAGCCGATGATCTCGGCCCCTTCGACCTTGTCATCGCCCACGTTGGCGTCGACGGTGTGCAAGAGCCCGTATCCGCCGGGAAGCCACTCGTAGCTGTCCACCGCGTCGACCTTGACCGCCGGCGCGTCCGGGGTCTCCTTCGTCCGTCCATCCGTCTTCCAGGTGCCGATCAGCACCTCAAGTCGTTCGTGGTCGGAGTCGGTTGCCTGCTCCATCGGATCGCTCCTGTGGTCGCGGTTAGCGTCCGCGGTTCGCCAAGCGCGGGATGTAATCAAACTCCTCACACGCTGGCGCCTCGCGCGAGGAGCATCGGAATAGCCACTTTGGACGAAAAGCGGCCATTTCGCTTTGCATGGAAACCAGCACTCGGCTCGGTGCGACGTCGACCTGTGCAAGCAGGCGAATGGAGCAGCGCCACTGATGTTCGATCAGTCGCTCGGCGAGAGTGGACTCGGGTGCCTCGGCTCGTACAGCGCGAGCTCGCTGCCGTCGGGAAGTCGCAGCGCGGTCATCAGGCCGAACCCCTCGTCGCTGATCTCCCCGGTGATCTCGACCCCCCTGGCCTGCAGCTCCTCGGTTGTAGCCTTGATGTCGTCGCACTTCAGGTAGAGCTCGTGACGACCCTCCCCATCGGCCGGATGGGCGGCGAGCTCAGCCGGCGGCAGGGCGAAGATCAGCCAGCCGCCTCCGGCATCGACCGAGGGAAGTCCGATGACGTCGCGGAGGAAAGCACGGACACCCTCCGCATCGTCGGAGAAGATGATCGCGTGGACGCCGTTGATCATCGCGCCGCCACCTTACGCGTCGACCTTCCAAGTACCGGTGGGACGCCGATCCGGCTGAGGGTGCTGGTCATGTTCGTTCGCCTTTCCAAGGTTGATGGGGTACCGGCGGCGCTGGTTGCCGCTTCATCCATAGGACGAACGGATGCCGCTCGTTTCGACAGCGGGCGGGCGAGAACCACGCGGCCGCGCCGACCGGGGCACCGAGCGCTTCCCCGACGCCGCGACGACCTGCCGCTTTCGCGTGAGACCCGGAGTACCGCTTTGGACGAGAAGTGGCTAAGTCGCCTGTGGCATAGCGAGCCGCTCTTACATCTCGAGACCGGATGGACCCTGACAATCCATGGGTCTACGCGTTCCTTCTTACGAGTTGCTGTCCAGGGAGGAACATTCCCGGGCGCCCGCGTCGGTCGGCGATCCGCTGCGCTCGGATTCGGGGCGGCAGCGTTCGGTCGGTCGTCGAGGGCCGATTCTGAGCCGTTGCGAGCTCGCCGCCGATCCGATCCGGCTGCGCGAGAATCTCGAAGAACTCGCGGTGCTGCTTCGCGGCTCCGGTCCTCGCGCGCGGCGGCGGATGCTGCAGGTGTTCGGAGAGCTCGTCGGGCTATCGCAGGAACGCCTCGAAGGGCCAATCTCGGTGGTCATCGAGCTCCTCCCGGATGCCGTGCGCATGAGCCTGCGAAGTCCGCAAGGAACGCTTCCGCCTGCGGCCTCGGCGCAGCTGTTGTCGCCGATCGTCCTGGACCTGATCGATTCGTACGGCTTCGACCCGGGAGCGAGAGAAGATGTCTGGTTTGAGTTCCTCGACGACAGACCTGCCTGTTAGGCCGGACCGGGTAGGTCTCGTCGATCCCGGACTGACCGTCCGCCGTGGCTTCCAGCTCGAGTCCGCTGGCTCTGCCGCGCCGTCCGGAGGGTCGGTAATCACGCCGTCGTGCGGGTATGCAGCCTCCATGCGCGAGCTAGGAGGGCTCATGGCCGCACCCGCAGGAAGCGACGAGACCCACGACCGGGCCGAGAATCAACCGGCCTCCCTGAGGCTGCTTGTGGCGAGCCAGGATGAGCCGCGCGTGATGCGGCGCACTCCTCCACGCCCTCTCTGCGCCGCGTGCGGAGGCAGTGGGAAGCGGAAGCCGGCGGAGCCAGGGGAACAGCCCGCGCCGTGCCCTCGCTGCAAAGGCACCGGCTCCGAGCCGATGCCCATTCCGCGCCCTTGACGAGTCCGATGACGTAGAGAGCGACTGTGTCGCTTCGGACGAGAAGCGCTACCCGGACCCCACCAGAGCTGCAGCCGCCGGGATCACCGGTCCGCTACGCGAGCGCACGGTCTCAACGATCTCTGCGGTATCGATGCCCTGCAGGTACACCGAGGTGACGCCTAGGTTCGCGTGGCCAAGCTGGCGTTGGATCACGTTCAGCGGCACACCCTCTCTCGCCATCTCGACTGCATGCGCGTGTCGGAGCTGATGCGGTGCAAACCGGCGACGAACTCCCGCTTGGGCTGCGAGGACACGCAGACGCTGCCGCACAGCCGCCCTCGCCCAGATCGAGCCCGGACGCTGGCCGCTGATCACGCAGAAGAGCGGTCCGACGGGAAGGCCCTGGCGATACTCGAGCCACGGGCGGAGCTGCTCCCAGCCCCAGTTGTCCATGCCTGCGACCCGCCGACGCCCGCCCTTGCCCGAGCGGACCAACAGTGAGCCTTGATCGCGAGCAAGGTCCGTCTCAGCGAGTGCCAACGCCTCGGCGATACGGAGTCCCGCCCGCCACAGGACCACGATCAGGCCGCGGAGCCGCAGGCCGTATGGGCGCTGGCCAGCCTGTCGCATGACTGCGACGATCTCCTCAACACGTGGCGGATCGGCCGGGTAGCGCCGGCCCTTGTTCGCGGGCGCTCCGCGTGGTTGTGGCGACGAGGTGGAATGCATGACTCCTCCTTGGTGGTGGAGTCAGCAGGGTTCCCGCGACGCTGCAGCCGCTTATCGTCCGACGCGGTCGTCGCCGGCGCTTCCGCGGTCGGCGGCTTTGAGCCGTCCTGAATTTGGGTCGCGCGCGCAGGGAGCGGCTATACGGTAGGCGCGAGCAATCGAGTTCGCGACATGGAGGTAGCTGCAGTTTGTTTGCCCGATTGACCCGGTACGAAGGAGCCTCGCCCGACTCGATCGAGGAGGCACTCGAGACGAAGAAGAGGGTGCTGCCAACGGAGTACGGGCAGACCGAGGGCATGAGAGGCACGGTCTTCCTAGTCGACCGCGAGAGCGGGGCGATCGTCGTCATGTCCCTCTGGGAGAGCGCGGAGGCGATGAGCGCGAGCGAAGCGGATGCCGCCCGCATTCGCGCGGATGTGATGAGCGCGGGCGAAACGGCCTCGGTCGAGAACTACGAGGTGGCGATCTTCGCCGTCGAGCAGACTCCCCCGGTGCAGTAGCTCCTCTTCCCGCCGAGGTCGCGCCTGGGCAGCCGGATACCGCTTTTCGTCCTAAGCGACTACTCCGACAGCCCGGCGGCTTCAAGAGCAGCGGCCATGTCCGGGTAGTTACGGACGCGGTAGATCAGGCCGGACCGCAGCGAGCCGACCGAGACCAGCGTCAACTCGACGGGGGTGCCGCTCGCCTTGCCCCGCCCGCTGATCCGCACCGAGCCGATCACTTGCTCGCCAGCATCGATGAACTTGTCCGGCTCGATCCGGAGATCGTCGAACTCGTCGTCGAAGTTGGCGAAGTACCGGCGCAGGCCCTCGTGGCCGCGAAAGGTGCCTCCCCCGACCAACGCCTGCGACGTGGTCCACTCGACCTCGGGGTCGTAGTAGCGCAGGCTCCCGTCCACACCTTCGCGCCCGAACGCCTCAATGGCACTGCGGACGACCTCGACGTTCTCCTGCGACATCGCCTACTCCTCGATCCCGGCGGCTTCGAGGGTCTCGGCGTGACTGTTAAACCAGCGCATACGAACCACCCTGCCGTCGCGGAAGGTCCAGATTTCGCCGTGCGGGCGGACGACCTCGATGCCAGCCCCTCGACCGAGGCCCCGGACCTGACCGAGTGCGACCACGTCGTCGCCGTGGTCGAAGACCCGCCCGGTTTCGAATCGAACCTCTCCCCAGGCCTGGAAAACGCTCCTGATAGCGTCGTTGAAGCTTTCGATCCCCCGTCGCACCCCGCGCTCGACCGCGTCTGGCGGGTTCACCCACTCCACGTCCTCTGCCAGCAGGTCCGCACCGAGTGTGCGGTTCCCGAACAACTCCCCGTAGATGCGATCAAGCATCTCGACGTTCTCGCCCGACATCGCCTACTCCTCAAGCTTGGCAGCTTCGAGGGCCTCGGCCTGATTCGTGTAGTTGCGAATTCGGACGATCATGCCTCCCTGGAGCTCGGCCAGCGTGGTGAACACGAAAGCGGCGGGAGTGCCTGTCCGCTTGTCGCGGGCCGTGAGCCGCATCGGAATGACGACCTGCTCGGCGGCGTCGATGAACCCCTCCGGCTCGACCCGGAGGTTCTCCCACCGGGCAAACGCTCTCCGCTCCCATTGCCGAACGCCTTCATGCCCGTGATAGGTGCCCGCCACCAAGGCGGCGCTCGTCGTTGTCCACTCGACCTCCGGGTCGAGGTAGCGCATGGTCTCCTCGATCCCGCCCCGGTTGAATGCGTCGAACCACGCCCGCATGATCTCGACGTTCTCCTGCAACGTCACCCGCGCAGTATCTCGCGGGCGGAAAAGCATGCGCTTTCCATGCAAAGCGCAATAGTTCTGCTCAGCACGAGAAGCGGCCCCTAACGACCGAACCCCGCTCGGCAATGAACGGGGCTCGGCTTTCCCTCGTCTCTCGACGGGGGAAATGCGATAGCCCGACCCTAGCCGAAACGCTCGGCAACGCGGGGCTGAGATCGAAGGGGTAGCTCCGGACGCAGTGCGGGCACATCGAGAAGGGGGATTCGATCTGCCGCCCTTGTGCGTCCGGAGCTGGAGTTGAGCGAGTCCCCCCTCGCCGACTCGCGATCATGAATACCCGCCGGGCGATGCCGTCAAACGAGCGGCGGGCGCTCCGTCAAACGCGTAGGACGAAAAGCGGCTATTCCGCTTCGCATGGAAAGCGCAATAGTAGACGCGGCGTCACAACGCCGGTCAGTTGCGAGCCGGCCCGACCGCGACGGCCAACGGGGCGTCCTCTCGCGCCGCCCGAGGCCGCCGGGCAGCTACCCCGGCGCTGACAGCGTCCCTAGTCCGGCACCGGTGACCTTGCGCGGCAGGCGCGCGGGGCAAGGTCGCCCGCTAGGTGCCGCCTCACCGGGCGGGGAAATCTTCTCGGATACGCTCGTCTCGGTCGGCCGAGACCGTGACCGTCCTACGGCGATCAAACCTCATCACGATCTCGACGCCGAACTCTGTCGAGCCGATGAAAACCTGGTCGGCGACCGACTCGATAACGGGAAGGCCCCAGCCACCTTCTCGGCGGCCTGGGTCCGGATTCAGGCCAACACCAAAGTCACGCACCGCGATGTGGACGGCGTCGTCATCAGCCCAACCCGTGACCTGGACCGGCCCGATCGCTTCCCCAGGGTATGCGTGGAGGACGACGTTCGCCACCGCCTCGGAAACCGCCAGGCCGATTCTCTCACTGTCGGCTCCGTGAAAGTCGCCGAACTGCGATGCCGCGTGTCTTGCCGTTGCCACGAATGCAGGCGCGGCCGGAAGCTCGACCTCGTATCGCATCTCCATTGCGATCACTTCCGCGGGTCCATTCATCACTTCCGCGGGTCCTTCCTGTGGCTTGTCAACCCCTTGAAACCGCCACTCGGTCCTATCCGACGTCTACCCGCAGCTCAGCGTTTTATCCCCTTCGGGTTCGCTTCCGGTTCCGTTGCAGCGGGGACAACGCTCAGGCCGCCCGCCTGTGTCCGCCAGCTTCCGCTTTCCGCTACCTCCGCAAGCGGCACAGAGGGGACCAGGTGGAAGGCGGCGGCGAACCATGCCGCGAGGCTGCATGAACGTATGTTCGTGTCAGGGGTCGAACGTGAACGCTTAGCCGGGTCGAAGCTGGGGTTGGAGGCCGCCCAGGCGAATGATGCGGTCAACCTCCCCCGAGACTATTTCGAGCACGACGGTGCTGCTTACACGGCGCACTAGGAGCGTCAGGCCCATGCTGTCGATGAATGTGACGCCCCTGAGGTCAAGGAACACGGGATGAGGTGCGAGCCGATCGAGCTCCCGTTCTGCCGCATCCACGGTTTGCATTACAAGCTCCCCGCGAAGCGTCATTCGCCAGCCTCCGTCGTCGTGGCTTGCACGAATGTCCAGCATCCCAGGCCCGAGTCCATCGCCGGAACGCCCGCGACCGTCGGTTCCCATACCGGGCTCCGTTCACCCCCTCTCGCCGAAGGCCGGTCACCAAGCGAGAGGAAGATCGAGTCTCGAGGGCCGGTTCTGCGCCGTAGCTCGACGGTACTCCTATTTCGTCGCTACGGGGAAAATGTCGGGTTGAGCAGCATCGGTCGAGTAAGCGGCAGCCAAGACGAGCGTTGACCTCACTGGCGTCTATTCAGCGGAAGACGGCAAGGTCCGTCGTGCGCATGTCTTCGCCGATCGCGAGGAAGCCCTTGAAGCGGCCGGTTTGACGGGTTCCCAGGACTAGCCGCTTTGGACGAAAAGCGGCTAAAGCGCTTTCGCATGGAAAGCAGAAGTTCCCTACGCTCGCCCACGCTTCCCTGAGGCTCCGACCGCGAACGCTCAGGGCGTTGGGAGAAGGGGCTCTATTGCCGGCGAGGATCGGACGCCTTGAGAAGATCGCTCACGCTGGGGTCCTTCTCGACCACGCACCAGTCGCGATGGGTCTCAATCACCGTCTCCACGTCGCGAATCTCATGGCCGACGACGATGAAGAAGTGGCGTGGATTGGAGCGCACGCTTTCGTACTCCGACCTCCGAAGCGACACCTTTTCCCGGCACTCCGGGTCGGCGCATTCGCAAAAGTAAGACTCCGCCGAGTCCTCGGCGTGGCTTTCCTCCCAGTCGGCCATTCTCTCGTTCGCGACTCGGAACAGCGCCTCGTTCTGCGCCAAGCGCTCCTCACGGTCAGTCGCCATGAAGCGAGTCTAAATCGCAAGCAGTCGGGAGGCAAGAGCGGGCCGAACGACAGCGGGCCACCCGAACGGTGGCCCGCCAAGTCGTGGAAACGTTCGAGCTCGGCACCCTCTGATCAGGGGATGCCCGCCAGAACGTTCCCTGCCTACTCAGAACAATCTGATCAGCATGTTCACCAAGATGGTGAGCGCGATCGAGAGCACAATCGACCAGACAAGGCAGCCGGGCATGAAGCCCACCTGCGTGCCCTCGCCAGATCGCTTCCAGATCACGAACATCGCTTACACCCCCTGCTCGGCTGAGAGAGCGCCATTGAGGCTCGCGTTGTCTGCGAGCCTCAACGTTCCTCCGCTGTCCGCCGCCCCAGCGCCCCTCCCGTTATCCGTTCTTCTTTCGCGTCTTCTCGACGGCGGCCGCGATGTCGGAAGCCTGCTGGCCGTAGGCGCTGACCCGATCCGCAGCCATCTTGACCGTGTCCAGGTCGAGCTTCGGCATCGACGCCCCGCGCATACGCTTGATGGGGTTCCTCGACTTGCCGGAGAGCCGGCCGTTGATAACGGCTCCAGCCGCCACACCCAGCAAGGCCGTGCCTCCCGCGATCAGCGGAGTCTTGGCCTTTCCCGCGGCATCGGCGATCGTCGCCCCCGCGCTCTTCGTCTGCTCTACCGCCGTGTCCTTGATCGCCTCGACGTTTCTCTTGTTCTGCGAACTCGATGTGGAGCGCTTCTTGCTCCGGCTGTTCGTGCTCGAATTGCGCGTGGATCGCTTTGACGCCGAGCCCTTGCCCGCGGACGAAGATGTCGCCCGTGACCCGTTGCGGCTCGTCGAGCGTTTGCTCGTTGTCTTCGTGGTTGCCATACCTCTCCTTACTTGTGCGTATCAGTCATCAGTTCTTGCCGCGGCGAGTCGTCAGTCCCTCGAGCACGACCTCAATCGGCGAGCGGGAGTGCCGGTCGGCAACGCCCTCGCGGACCACCCGGATCTCGTTCGCGAGTTCTCCGACGCGCTCGCCGAACGCGCCGATGTCCTTGGCAGCATCCGCCAGGCTCTCCGACGCCCTTACGGTTCCGGCGCCAAGGCGAACGCCAAGGATCTTCTTGCCTGGCGCCCGACGAGCGAGCGCGATTCCGCCGATCAGCCCCGCCACCGCAGCACCACCGGCGATCGCCGGCGTCTTCGCCTTCCGAGCGATGGAATCCAATTCCGACGAGTTCGTGCCCTTCGAGTCCTTTGACGCGTTCGTCCGTGCTTTCTGCTGTGCCATCCGATCCTCCGTGACCGCGAGCCTTCGATCAGCGGTTTCCCCTTGCAGCTCGGGCTAAGCAGCGCAAGTCCGATGCCGCCCCCGGAACTCTGCGCCGAGCGGCAGGACGTAACACTCGCGAACGTCGACAGCTCAGCCTGAAGCGATCGATGCGGACCCTGCAGTCAGGACCGAAGACTTCCCAGCGCTCCGGAGGTAGTGATCGAGCCAGGCTGCTCGCCGATCGCCGCCGTAATGCGCAACGGCGTCAGAGCCGCTCAGCCCCCTTGTGCGCTATGGCGATTCCCGTTAGCTCGGCCCCTATCGGGTAGCCGCGATCGCATGTGGCTCCAGTTCTCCTTGCTTTCTCTAGTCGTGGCGGGGGCCCGTCTGCTCGGCTGGAGTATCCCGTTCCTCTTGCCGTTCTTCCTCGTTTTCGTCGGGTTCGCGGTGTTGTTCGTCATTCACCGGGCGAGAAGCGAGCCGACGACCGA
The DNA here is from genome assembly GCA_963753385.1 of uncultured bacterium. Lineage (GTDB taxonomy): Bacteria > Actinomycetota > Thermoleophilia > Solirubrobacterales > 70-9 > JALZKA01. The sequence goes on along the minus strand of CAVWCC010000007.1, from coordinate 21,055 downwards.
TGGCGATCAGGCGAGCGAGCGCTCGCCGGGACGTGCGGCCGAGCCGTCGCCTCCCGAGCTCGCTCCACGACCCGGCGCCATGAAGCCCCCTGATCCGGATCACGCGACCTAACCCCGAATGATCCGGCTTCTCGGGGTCTATCTGCAAGACCACCACGCGGGGGCTACGACCGGCGTCGAGCTCGCACGGAGGGCGGCGCGCGCGAACCGTGGTGGCGCCTACGGGGCCGAGCTCGAATTGATCGTCGCCGAGATCGAGGAGGACGTGCTGAGCCTGGAGCAGATCATGAGCACGCTCGGCGTCAAGCCCGATCGACGCAAGGATGCCGCCGGCTGGCTGGGCGAGAAGCTGGGCCGATTGAAGCGAAACGGCACCTGGACTTCCTACTCACCACTGAGCCGACTGGTCGAACTCGAGGGACTGATGCTCGGCGTACGCGGCAAGCAGGGCCTGTGGGAGGCGCTCGCCGAGGCGCCGGCCGCGGCGAGGCTTTCAAGAGAGGTGGAAAGGCTCGCTGAGCGCGCGCGGAATCAATTCAGCCGCCTCGAGGCGCTTCGGCGTCGCGCCGCCCGCGAAGCGCTGTTCTAAGCCCTAGCGTGGTGTCCCCGGCCGATTCCTCGATGGGGTGGCTACCGGTTTGGACGAGAAGCGGAACTGTTTGACGTTCGTCGTGAGGGGCGGTCTGGGGACTTGCGGGGTCCCCTGGGAGAGCGGCGGCCCAAGCCGTGCCCTCGATGCAACGGCACCGGCTCCGAGCCTGCGCCGATCCCGAAGCACGAATCGTGAATCGCGAGAGATTGCGCAGATGATGTCGCGGGAGAACGTGGAGAGAAGCGCTCTTTTCGGAGTTCCTAGGGGTTGTGATCCGGGCAGGTGTCTTCACGTCGCGCCCTAGCTTTCCTCAAGGGTGTCGCCTTCCCCGGCGCCGTCGTTTCGCAGCGCCCTCTCAAGCGCCATCGCAGCAGCGACCCTGCCGTCTCGGATAAGACGGTTGAGGATGCCGAGAGCCTCGTTCCGGGTGGCGACGTCCTCGTCTCGCCCAAGCTCAGGAAGTAGGGAGCGCAGCATCGAGCCCGTCACTCCTCGTCCACCTGTCTGATAGTGGGCGCCTTGTGTGGGTACCTGACGAGTGCCCCGGGTCATTTGGGGTGGCCCATATCCAGGGCGCACAAGGGCTGACGCCTCTCGGTAGGCAGTCGGCACTGCGCTCTGGACGTTCTATCTCGGGTTGCGGGAGTAGGGCCGCTCGTCGCCGATTTCGGCCGGCCAGGGATTCACGACTCGAGACGAGGCCCTCGAAGCGGCCGGACTGTCGGAGTAGTAGCGCTAGCCTGAAGTCCTTGGCTGACCCCTTCCAGCCCCCCTTCGCGTCGCGGGAGGAACGCATGGCGCACAACGAGTCCTGGTCGCGAAGCCTTAATGAGCGGCGGGCCGAGTGGGTCAGCGGCCGTGCTGAGGCGACCGGCTTTCGATGTGAGTGCTGGCGAGACGACGACTGCGCGAAGCGCATCCCCCTCTCTCCCCAGGACTGGAGGATGGTCCGTGCCGAGCCGAACCGATTCGCGGTCGCGCCCCACCATGTCGCCGACGATGTCGAGGCGGTGGTCAAGAAGCATTCCCGCTTCTGGTTAGTCGAGAAGCTTGGCGAGGCAGGGGAAGTCGCCGAGAAGCTGGCACGCTCGGATTGAGGCTCCCGCCAGGCCGGGTCTGTCTCGTGAGCGGACAGCATGCCCTTTCCATGCGTTCCGCGGCTAAGAGTGCCCGCTGAACCCGGGTAGCCTGATCGGCGATGGCGCGACTGGTCCTTGGACCCGTGGTCCGATACGTCAGCGATACGGAGGCCAGTGTCTGGGTCGAGACCGATGCCGCCTGCGAGATCCAGGTCCTGGGCACACGGACCCGGACGTTTGAGGTCGCTGACCATCACTACGCGCTGGTCTGCGTGGACGGGCTCGAGCCAGGCGGCGTCTGCGAGTACGAGGTCGCGCTGGACGGAGAGACGATGTGGCCGCCGGAGGACTCGGACTTCCCGCCGAGTGCGATCGGGACTCTGAAGCCGGGCGGCAAGATCGACCTGGTCTTCGCCTCCTGCCGCGTTTCCTTGCCCCACGAGCCCCCCTACACGCTGACCAAGGACGAGGACGAGCGCGGACGCGAGGTGGACGCGCTCTACGTCCTGGCTCGCCAGATGCTGCGCGGCGATCGCAGCGATTTCCCCGAGGCGATCCTGATGCTCGGCGATCAGGTCTACGCGGACGAGCTGTCGCCGAGGGTGAAGGAGTTCATCGAAGAGCGTCGAGGTGATCGCCGCGGGGAAGGCGACGCCCCGGTGGACGAGGTGGCCGATTTCGAGGAGTACACCCGCCTCTACCACGAGGCCTGGGGCGAGCCGACGATCCGCTGGCTGCTCTCGACGGTGTCCAGCTCGATGATCTTCGACGACCACGACATGCACGACGACTGGAATATCTCGCGCTCCTGGGTCGCCGACATGCGCCGAAAGCTGTGGTGGCAGGAGCGAATCGTTGGCGGGTTCATGAGCTACTGGATCTACCAGCACATAGGCAACCTCCCGCCGCGCGAGCTGGCCGAGGACGAGACCTACGAGGCGGTCACCGCCGCCGATAGAGACGCGACCCCCATCCTGCGGGCGTACGCGGCACGAGCCGACCGGGAGGCCGAAGGCGCGCGGTGGAGCAGCTACCGCGACATCGGCAAGACCCGGGTGATAATGATGGACTCGCGGGGAGGCCGCGTCCTAGAGCCCGAGCGACGCTCGATCTTCGACGACGACGAATGGGACTGGATCGTCGAGCACGCGAGCGGGGACTTCGATCACCTAGTGATCGGCTGCTCGCTGCCGTTCCTGCTCGGCCCTGGGATGCATTACCTGGAGGCGTGGAACGAAGCGATCTGCGATGGCGCCTGGGGCCCCCTTGGCGAGTGGATGGGGGAACGCGTGCGGCGGGCCCTCGACCTGGAGCACTGGGCAGCCTTCCGGATCTCATTCGATCGCCTCACCAACCTGCTGCAGGAGGTCGGCTCGGGCAAGCGCGGAAACGCGCCTGCGTCGATCGTGATCCTCGGGGGCGACGTCCATCACGCCTACCTGGCTGAGGTCGCGTTCCCACGCTCGGCTGAGGTCTCAAGCGCCGTCTACCAGGCCGTCTGCTCCCCGATGCGCAATCCCCTCGGCAACAGCGAGAAGCGTGCGATTCGGATCGCCGCCTCGAGGCTCGGTCATGCGGTCGGCCGCGGCCTCGCCCGGCTCGCCGGAGTCCCCGAACCGCGGCTACGCTGGCGCTTCGTCGAGGGCCCGCTGTTCAACAACCAGATCGCGACCCTGAAGCTGCGCCAGCAAGAGGCCGCGCTGCGCCTCGACAAAACCGTGTCGGCGAGCGACGAGTTCGCGTTCCAGCGGGTATTCGAACGCCGGCTCGTCGGCTGAGTTTCGGTCCGGAGAACTAGCGCTTTTCGTCCAAAGCGGTATTTCTGAGCTACCGCCCGCAGCCCGGCAGGTGTGAGCTCGGAGGTGTCTAACGCACTCGCTGGAAGAGGTAGAGCGCTAGCAACACAAGCACGACGATGATCAAGATGGTCACGATTGACATTTGGATCTCCCTTCTTAGCCCGTCTGCCCCGATTGCCCGAAAGCCGCGTCGCTAACCGCGCACTCGCCGGTGGTCATGGAGCGATGGGCGCGCGTCGAGACGCATGGTCCGAGCCTAGGTTGGGGTATTCACGCATCTCGTCCAAAGCGGCAGCTTTGCTGGCCGAAGAGGCCGGGAATAGGCTCTGAGCCCCACCTGAGAAGGAGTCCCGATGCCAAGCGATCACCGATCACACGCGGTTGCCGATCCGGCTCACAACGGCAAGACGCTCGGCAGGCGGCTGCACCACTTCCTCATTCCCGTGCCCAAGCTGGAGCCCCCGATCAATCCCGCCCTGCTGAAGCGCGAGAAGGCGCGCGCGGAGGCGAGGCAGAACCGGGCTGCAGACAAGATCACCGCCTTCTCGGGCTCGATGCTGTTCGTCTATCTGCACATCCTCTGGTTCGGCTGCTGGATCGGCTTCGGGTTAGAGGACTATCCCTTCGGACTGCTGACGATGATCGTCTCGCTCGAGGCCATCTTCCTCTCGACCTTCGTGATGATCTCCCAGAACCGCGCCGACGCCAGGCGCCAGGTGATCGCCGACCAGCAGTGGAGAACGGTCCAGGAGGAGGACAAGCAGAACGAGGAGCTGCTCGACCTGTCCAGGCAGATCCTCTCGCTGACCAAGGAGGTTCGCGCTCTCGCGGGTCCGGGTGGCAGCTTGTCGCCTGCCTCGGACTAGCCCTCGCAGGAATCAACGCACCCGGGTCGGGGATCCCTAGCGACGGCCTAGCTTTGCCGGGCGCGGGCAACTGGCGTTAACTCCGAGGACTTTGGCTGTGGCCCGCTTCAGGCGCTCAGTGCGACCTCGTCAGCCTGCTTCCTCGCCAGCTCCGCATCGAGCACCGCGTACTCGGCTTCGACGATCGCCGCAGCCGCGAAGTCGATCGCAAACGCCGCATCGTCTTCGGCGTTCTCGGCCTTCCTCCCGGCTCGATCGGCGTCAAGCTCGGCCTTCTTGCTCTCGATGTTTTCGCGGACCGTTGCGACATGCTGATCCCAGGTGGTTTGCACGTCGTGCCACCAATCGGAGATCTTCGCCTTGCCCTCGTCCGCCGCCTCGCGAAGGTGCTCAGCCTGGGCATCGGCCGTCGCGCGCGCCTGCTCCCGGTCCATTTCGATGTCGGCCGCAGCCTTGTCACGCGCAGCGGCCGCATGCTCCTCGGCTTCCTTGGCGCGCTGGGAGAGCGTGGCCAGTTGATCTGATACAGCCATCTCGACCTTCCTCCTTGAAGGGAACATTGCCCGGACCCTGCCGGGCCCTAGCCGAGAGCCTCTCCGTACACCGACGATACACCCGATTCCTTGGGAGACAACCCCGCGGACCTGGCTCGGACATCTTCGCGTGCTTCTGCGACATCGCCCGGAGCAGCATCCGCTACAGCGCTGGGAGGAGTTCTGCTTTCCATGCAATGCGAAATAGCCGCTTTTCGTCCTAAGCGGTAATGGGCGCCTCGGACTTCGGGGAGGCGACCTTCCAGAACTGGCAATCGGAGTCCTTCGCGATTGGGTCGTTCGCAGTTCTTACGATCGACCCACGCCAGCGCGGTTCGCCCGAGTCAAAGCCAGTGGTGGCGGCTACGAGCGAAGCGACCGGACAGGAAGGCTGAGCTCCTGGGCGGTCTCCCAATATCGCTTGCTTCCGGCCACGCCGCGCGGGTACCGGCTCCCATGACATTCGAAAGGAGGCCGAGATGGCCAAGCTGAACACACTCGAAGAGAAGCTGGCGGAGGTTCTGGGGCTAGCGCAGGCGGCCCAGGGCGCGACGACCAAGGTCGAGGGACTCGTCGAGGACGAGGAGATCGCCACCAAGCTGAGGACGATGCGCGATGAAGCCGAGGAAACCGAGCGCCGCTGTACGGATCTGGCCGACCAGCGCGACGGCAAGAAGACCGCAGTGCTCGAGAAGGCACGGGAGACCAAGGCCGAGGCCGAGGAGATGATGAACACCTATCTGGGCGGGGACGCCGACGCGCTCGACGGCTTCGAGTTTCTGACGATGGCAGAAGCCGGCGAGGTGGGGCACTGGGCGGTTCTCGGCAAGTTGAACGAGGAGGCGGGGGAGCAGGTGATCCGGGACCTGGTTTCCTGGGCGCTGCCGATCCAGGAGCGGCACTTCGACGACGTCAAGCAGTGCTCGCTGAAGCTCGCGGGTGAGGAAAACCCCTACGAGTAGAACTTAGGACAGCGCTTCGCGGGCGGCGCGACGCCGAAGCGCCTCGAGGCGGCTGAATTGATTCCGCGCGCGCTCAGCGAGCCTTTCCACCTCTCTGAAAGCATCGCCGCGGCCGGCGCTTCGGTGAGCGCCTCCCACAAGCCCTGCTTGCCGCGTACGCCGAGCATCAATCCCTCGAGTTCGACCAGTCGGCTCAGCGGTGAGTAAGACGTCCAGGTGCCGTTTCGTTTCAATCGGCCCAGCTTCTCGCCGAGCCAGCCGGCGGCATCTTTGCGTCGATCGGGCTTGACGCCGAGCGTGGTCATGATCTGCTCCAGGCTCATCAGCACGTCCTCTTCGATCTCGGCGACGATCAAGTCGAGCTCGGCCCCATAGGCGCCACCACGGTTCGAGCGCGCCGCCCTCCGTGCGAGCTCGACCCCGGTCGTAGCCCCCGCGTGGTGGTCTTGCAGATAGAGCCCGAGAAGCCGGGTCATTCGAGGTTAGGTCGCGTGATCCGGATCAGGGGGCTTCATCGCGCCGGGCCGTGGAGCGAGCTCGGGAGGCATCGGCTCGGCCGCTCGTCCCGGCGAGGGCTCGTTCGCCTGACCCCCATCGGTCGTCGGCTCGCTTCTCGCCCTGTGAATGACGAACAACACCGCGAGCCCGACGAAAACGAGGAAGAACGGCAATAGGAACGGGATACCCCAGCCGAGTAGAAGCGCCCCCGCCACCACTAGGACGCCGAATGCAAGGAGAAATGAGAGCCACATGTGATTGCGGCTACCCGACACGGGCCGAGCTAACGGGAATCGCCATAGCCAGGGGGCTGAGCGGCTCTGACGCCCTTTGGGCATGACCAAGACGGGGTTAGCGTCCCCCTCGCTCCCATTAGAGCTGCTTCTCCAACGCCTGAGCATTCGCGATCTGAGCCTGAGGGAACGCGGAGGTGAGCGAGAACTGCTGCTTTCCATGCAAAGCGGTACTTCTGAGCCTCCGAGGCGGCGCTGGGAGCCGGCCTCCGGACGGCCCGCACTCCCTTCGGCTCGATGCAGCCGATCACGTCAACCCCAGCGACGGCTTCAGTGCCCCCGGGAACGCGAAGGGCACACCGGACCGGCGTTTTGCGGCACCGCGAAACGCCCGGGAGCCGCTGCGAGGGCGCGACAGGGGTCGGAGTCGGATCGCCGCTTGACGGCATCGAGCGCGGGTACTCGTGGTTTCTGAGTCGCGAGCGGGGGCGCTCGTCGACTCCTGTTTCCGGACCGCGCAGGGCAGCGGCTCGAGCCCCCCTCGCTCGGGTTCCTGCCCTGCGTCCGGAACACTGCCCGCTCACCGGCGTGGTTCGGGGGGACCACGCCGGTGACGGCTACTCGCGCGGGCGGAGCACCGCCTGCTAGGCGGCCGAGGCCGGGCGGGCGCTCGCGGGTCACGGTCAGTCGCTGGGCAACCTAGCGAGGAGAGCTAGGAATGGATCACGCCCGACCAACCTGGAACGAAGATGCACCCGCCGGGGTCCCTCACTTCCAAGGCCCCCGGCGGGCGGCGGTCAACCTAGCGGGCCGGTTTTCACCCCCTGTAAGTCGCCGTCTCAGGACCAGTTGCGTCGGCTGACTCAGTGAGTGCTGCTCCCTATTCGGACTCCTCGGTTTGCCAGGCCCCTTGTGGGTAACGGTCGAGCGACGGATACGCAAGGAGGCGACCCGGAATGCAGGCGACGGACGACGACGACAAGGCGGCAGGAGGGTCGACCGCGGACCTCGCGGACGCCGTGCCACGGAGCTGGGCCCCGGCCGAGCAGGCGAGGCAAGAGCTTGTGAATTGGTGCCGCGACCACCGGCTGCCGATCCCTCCACCGGCCACTGTCCCTTCGCGTAGCACTCCGCGCTGACGCCGCGCCGGGGACGATCTGCGCGGCCGAGCCGAGCGCATCTCGGTTTGGAACATCGCAGCGACCCTGGTGTTCACCAGGCCAGGGTCGCTGCTTGGACCGCCCTATCGGGGACATAGATAGGTTTCCCCCGGGTCGCCAGGAGCGCAAGAAGAGCGCCCTCCTGCGTGCGCTCACAGGGTCTCCTTCCTCCGAGAGGCTGCGTTTCTCCGCCTCCGGGGGGTATCCGGCTACCCCAGGAATCAACTCAAGGAGGAGTCCATGTCAGTGACCGACCGCGTTCGCGGGCGATCACCCGTGAACCACGAGTATGCACGTGAGCCTGTATCCGATCCCGCCGTAGTGCGCGAACGTCAGCGCGACCAGTACGGCGGAACCAACTGGGGAGCGGCGTTCTTCGGGTGGCTCGTTGCCGTCGGGCTGGGCGCGCTCCTCACCGCGCTCGTCGCCGCGGCGGGCGCCGCGATCGCGATCTCTGAGTTCGAGAGCGTCGGCGACGCGAGCTCAGAGACCGAAACGATCGGGCTTGCGGGCGGGATCGCGTTGCTCGCGGTGGCCGCTATCGCCTACTTCGCGGGCGGCTACGTCGCAGGCCGTATGTCGCGGTTCGACGGTGGCCGCCAGGGGCTCGCAGTCTGGATCTGGAGCATCCTTGCAATCGTTGCGCTGGCGATCCTCGGTGCCGTTGCCGGCGAGGAGTACAACCTGTTCGCCGCGCTCGAGCTGCCCCGAATCCCCATCGATGAGGGCGACGTGACGACGGGTGGCCTAATCGCCCTGATTCTGATCGCGATCGGCACCCTGCTGGCGGCGGTAGCCGGCGGCAAGGCCGGTGAGTCGTACCACCGCCGAGTCGACCGCGCGGGCTGGCACCAGCAACGGGTTCGTGAACGCGACGAGACGCTGCGCGAGGAGCGCGAGATCAAGCGCGAGCACCGATCGCGCCCCGCCTGACGGCTCGAGCGGACGCGGCGCCCACCCTTGGTCTACGGGGGTGGGCGCTCGTTTCAAAGAATGTCCTTTCCATGCAGAGCGAAATGACCGCCGCTCGTCCAAGCGGACGTCCGGCCCCAAGCAGAATCGAACAAATGCTTGGCCGGGTTGAAAGCGGGAAATAAGGAAGAAGCGCGCTTGGTAAAGCGCGCTCTCCGCTGGGGACAAATGGGCTCGCATGACACCGAGAGGGCCGCGAGCACGACCCAGCTGAGGCTCGTATCGAAGAAAGCAGGAAGCATGGAAGTTCATACCGAGCGACTGGGAACGACCCAGCGCAGCGCAACGGGCACCGTTGACCGAGTTCGTCGACTGACGACCGAGACCAAGCAGGCCTTCAAGACCACCGAGTTTTGGGCCATGGCCGGCGTCATCGTCGCGATCCTCGTCAGCGCCGCCGTAATCAAGGGCGGAGACAGCTCAGGCGGGACCGACGAGTTCGTCGCCAAGCAGGCTTGGCTCTACGTCGCGATCGTCGCCGCCGCCTACATGGTCAGCCGCGGCCTGGCCAAGGCCGGTTCGAGCGATCCCTACACCGAGGATCGTGACGAGCGCTCGCAGGTCAGCACGCGTTAAGCCACTCATGCGGGCCCCCCCTCGGGTGGCCCGCATGAGCGGTCACCGATCGAGGTCGTCCTCCAGGACTTGACTTCGCGACACACCAATTAGGAAGAGAGGACCGCATGTCGGAACAGACGAAGAGAGACTCGAAGCTTGTTGAGATGCTGAACGAGGCGTATGGCAAGGAGCGCGAGCTCGAGGTCGCGCTGGCCTCACACCTCGAGGTCACCACGCGCGATGACTACGAGAAGGCCCTTCGACAGCACCTGAAGGAGACGAAGTCGCACGCGTCCGCGGTCGCAAAGCGGATCAAGCAGCTCGGGGGGGACGCGGAAACGGTCACACTGCCGGGCCCAGAGAGCGCGACCAAGGCAGCGCAGAGCATCCAGGGTGTCGTCGGCAAGGCCAAGGCCGCGGCGCAGGGCCCTCTGCACCTCGTGAGGGGCTCGGGTGAGCAGGGCAAGATGCTCCACAACGCCCGCGTGGAGTATCGCGAGGAGGCTGACGAGATCGCCACCTACACGGTGATCGATGCGCTGGCCACGTCGGTCGGTGACAAGCAGACCGCGAAGCTAGCTCGCGACATACGGCGCGAGGAGGAGCGAATGGCGAAGTTCATCGGCGATCTGCTTCCGCAGCTCGCCACTGACGTCGCCCACGACGAGATCCCGGTGTCGGAGATCGAGGGCGAGGCCGCGCGGCGCACAACGACGGGCTCGGGTCGAACGCGGAAGGCATCACCCAAGCAGGCGGCATCGCGTAGATCGTCGACGGGCAAGTCCAAGGCTTCGAAGAGCCGCGCAAAGCGCAGTTGACACGAGAACACTACGACGGAGAGGGAGACATGGCGCAGACCACGAGATCAAGATCCACGAACAAGGGATCGACGAGTAGGAGCGGCCCCAAGGCCTCGAAGAAAAGCGGGGTTGCAAAAACGGTCCACCGCAAAGGGAGGCAGCGCGAACGGCAGTCAAGCCACGAGCACCACGCAGCGGCGGTCCAAGTCGCAGTCGCGCTCCACGCCCAAGTCGCGGTCGACCGGGCAGAGTCGCAACGATGCTCGTTCAAGGACACCGCGGTCAACGGGACGAAGGGCGGAGGACGGGCGGTCGCCGATGCGGCGTCGAAGGCCAAGCTCCCCTTGATCGCCGGAGGCACAGCGATCGTGGGCGCGGCCACCGGAGTTGTGCTCAAAGACCGCCTCGGCGCCAGCAAGTCCAAGAACCCTCTGAATCGGCTGGGTGGCATGTCGATGCCCAAGTCGGTGGCGAAGCTCGACCTCGACACAGTGAAGTCGGCGGCCGACCGCGTCAGTGCCTACGGGCAACAGGCATCCGACATCGCCAGCGCGATCGAGAAGACGCGCAAGGAGAGCAAGCAATTCGCCCGGGGCGTCCGTCCATGGGCACGGCTGGTTTCGAACCAGCGACGTCTCGGGTGTGAAGCGGTGACCCGTTCAGGCTCGACGGACGCATCCCAGACCTCAAGTCGCCCCATGCGCTCAGGCAAAAGCGCCTAGGATTTGGATATGCCGACCGAGCGGGAGAGACGTTTCGTGCTCAATGAGGCGATGTTTCGAACTGCCAACGAACGCGCGGCGGCGTGGGAGGAGCGCCACGAGGAAGGCGACGGCATCGAGCTCTACTACTGCGAATGCTCGAATCTCGATTGTCGAGACAAGGTTCCGTTGAAGGCGGCCGACTACGAACGAGTCCGACAAGATTCGACGCACTTCTTCGTCTTTCCGGGCCACGAAATCCCAGACGTCGAGAGCGTCATCGAAGAGCACGAGACGTGGCTAGTGGTACGGAAGAATCCCGAAGTCAGCGAACTTGCCGAAGCGACCGATGAGCGCAGTCCCTAAGGAGGGCGCAGCTCGAAGGCGACACAGATCACGCCGTTGTCGCTGACCTGCCAGCTCTCGGTGATTGCATCGACGATATGAAGGCCGAGACCATCAGTTTGACTCAGCTCGATCGGGCGGGGACGTACTGGTCCTCGCCCCTGGTTTTGCACCTCACCGCTGACTTTGCCGTCGGCGACTGCGACGGCTAGTACGACTTCGTCGCCTTCGCCATGGCGGACCGCGTTCGTCATTAGCTCGCTCACGACCGTCAGAAGGTCGTAGAGAGTGACCGCCGGGAGCGTGTCACCCAAGCACTCACGGAGCAGGTCGCGAGCACTACGAGCGGAGTTCTCGGCCGAAGGAAGCCTGGCGGCAATTCGCACACAGTCCTAGTTCCCGATTGCGAGGCTCTAACTCACCGTTGTATGCCGGTTCGGGCGCCTAGTCTTGGTCGAGCGAGCCCGGCCGGGATCGGCGACCGCTTGAACAGTCGCTTTCCCATGCGAGTGCACCCCGGCCGTTCGGGGGTACCCAAGCGGGTTACTTGGAATTTGTGGTGCTGTCGTCGGCGGGATCATCGCGAGTGAGATTGGCGAAGGCGAGATCTTCGAGCTCAACTTCATCGGCACCGTCGTCGGCGTCGTCGCAGCGGTCCTTTTGGTCGCTCTCGCAGAGGGCTTGGGTGTCGGCGAAGACCGACGCCGTCGGGTCTGACGACTGGACTCACCCTCTGCTCAACAATGCAAAGCGGAAATCTCAACGCCGCTCCCCAGGTCCGCTCCGCTCACCAGTCGCCGGCCAGCTCAAGCCCGAGAACTCGCCGCCTCAACTCATCCCTCACACGCAGCGAGCAAGGCTTGATTAGGCCGGAATCGGAGTGTTAGCCGGCGGAGCGCCGCGGTACTCGGCGATGAGAAAGCGCGCCATCTCCTGAGCGCGCCGCGCTGCCTCACGGTCGCCTGCTGCGGCCATCACGATCGCGCCCTTCATCAGAATGTGCCAGGACCGCGCGAACTCCTCCGGCTCACGCAAGCCGGCCTCCTCGGCCAGGCCACGGACGATCTCGCGGATGTGGTCGAGGTGGCGGATGCTTGCCTCGCCTCCGGGGTGTCCGGCGCCCATCTCGAAGAGAACGTTTACGAACGAGCATCCCTCGTAGTCCTTGCCGTGGAACCACTCGTCGAAGACCTCGAAGATCGCGAGCAGCTGCTCCTCGGGCGTGTCCCCGCGTCGACGCGCCTCGGCCTCGACCCATCCATAGCTCCATCGCTGCTCGCGCAGCTCGAGGAAGGCGACTACGAGGTCGTCCTTCGATCGAAAATGGCGGTAGAGCGTCGCTTTCGCGACCCCCGCGCGCGCGATCACCTCGTCGATCCCGACGCCGCGCACCCCGTACCGGGAGAACAGCTCGTAGGCCGCCTCCAGTAGCCGCTCTCGGCCACCGACTGCGGTTTCCGCCCGTGGTGTCGCGCCCACGGTCACCCAACGAGGCTAGCACGAGACAGACCTGTCTGTGCACGAGACAGACCTGTCTGTCTTTGTGATATAAGGCGGCACTTTCAGCAATCGAGCCGGTTTCGAGACGAAGTATGGGAGCGAGAAAGGGGCGATGGAATGGATCTCCAGCGTGGTGTCGCCGAAACCCACGTCGACATTGAAGGCGCGGCCACGGACGAGGCGCTGCTGCTGAAACGCTACGCCGAGTCTCGCAATCCCCGCCTCGAAGAGCAGCTGGTCGACTGCTTCATGCCGTTCGCGAGCTCGCTGGCTCGCCGCTATCGAGGCGGGTCAGAACCATTCGAGGACTTGACCCAGGTCGCGAGCTTCGCTTTGGTCAAGGCCCTGCGCGGCTACGACCCGGCGCGCGGCGCGTTCAAGGCTTATGCGGCGCCGACGATCCTCGGTGAGCTCCGCCGCCACTTCCGCGACCACTCCTGGCGCCTGCACTTGTCCCGGTCGATGCAGGAGCGAACGCTCGCGATCGAAAAAGCCTCCAACAAGCTCGTCAAGGAGCTCGGACGGGAGCCGTCGGTGTCCGAAATCGCCGAGCGCCTCGAGCTCCCGGACGAAGACGTCCTCGACGCGCTCCAAGCACGCGAGTCCCAGCACCAGCTCTCACTCGACGCCCCGGTCCGACGCGACGAGCCCGAGGCGGTCGCGCGGATTGAGACGATCGGGGACGAAGACCAGGGCTTCGAGTCGGTCGATTCGCAGCTCGCCGTCGAACGCTGTGCCCAGCTCACCGAGCAGGAGCTGACGGCGATGGAGCTTCGCTTTCACGAGGACCTGAGCCAGCACGAGATCGCCGTCCGAATGGGCGTCTCCCAAATGCAGGTCTCGCGTCTCTTGCGCCGGTCGCTCGCGCGTCTGCTCGAAGCGGTTCAGGGGGACGAGCATCCTGACGGCCGCCGCACCTTCAACCAGGACGGTCCTGACCCGCGCTTCCCATACGGGCGGTTGCGCCGACGCCGCCGTCGGCCAACCGGCGCGCTGCCGTGAGCGCGTAGGCACCCCCGCTCTCAATTCGCCGCAGGCTTGTGCGACCGACCGAATACTCCCGCTTCTCGAACGAAGCGCAGACGACGGATTCGGGAGACGTCACCCAGTTCATGTCGCTTTCCATGCGAAGCGCATTAGCCGCTTTTCGTCCAAAGCGCAACTTCTGCCGTGGCTTCGGTAGCCCCGTCGGTGCGGAGCGAGTAGGGTCCGTATCCGCCACCTGTAGACGGCTTTACGGCGGCTATTTGGCCAACTGACCGGCGGGGCGCGACTGGTCGGGGAGGATTCCATGGCAGAAGCCCTAGGCTGGGGTGCGCTCAGCGCCTCATCGCTCGTTCTGGGTGTCCTCATCGCCTTCGCCCGGCCTTGGCGCCCATCGCTGATCGGCCTGGTCCTCGCTTTCGGCGCGGGAGCCCTGATTAGCGCAGTGAGCTTCGAGCTCGCCGAGGAAGGGAGTCGCGTCGGAAGCCCCCAATCGGTCGGCCTCGGTCTGGCGATAGGCGCGCTCACCTTCTACTCCGCATACGAGGTGATCATGCGGACTCGGTCCCGAACGAGGGGCCCAACAAGCGGCGTGCACTCAGGAGACAGCCTCGCCCTCGGCGCGTTGCTGGACGGGGTTCCGGAGCAACTCGTACTCGGCATAGGGCTGGCGAGCGGTGAAGGGATCAGCATCGCGCTGGTGGTTGCGATCTTCGTCTCCAACTTGCCGGAAGGGATTGGCGCAAGTGCCGCCATGATCGCCTCCGAAACGCCGCGTACGAAGATCATCAGGCTGTTCCTCGCTGTGGCCCTCGTCTGCACTCTGGCCAGCGGTATCGGCTTTGCGATCGGAGACTCGGTCTCCGGCGAGTTTCAAGCGGTGGTCAACGGATTCGCAGCCGGGGGCCTCTTGGTGATGTTGATCGACTCGATGATCCCCGAGGCACGGGAGAAGGCGGGGCGACGCGCCGGCCTCGCTGCCGTGGTCGGCTTCGCCCTCGCAAGCGCACTGTCGGGTGTCTAACCGTGCGGGGACCGTTGCCCGAGCGCGTCTGCCGCGTGGCGCCGGCCGGCTACCGCTTTCGCGTGACAGCAGAAGTGCCGCTTTCCATGCGAAGTGACTTAGCCGTTTCTCGTCCAAAGCGGCTACTTCTGAGTTACTCCTCAAGCCCGGCGGCTTCGAGGGCTTCCGCTCTCGTGGAGTAGTCCCGCATAGTCACGACCTTGCCATCACGCATCCGATAGAGGGACGCAGAGGTCATATCCATCTCGATCCCACTGCTCTGGCCCCTGCCCGTGTAGCGGACCATCACCAGGACGTATTCCCCGCCGAGGTCTTCGATGGAGAGCGGCTCGGCCCCGAATTGGTCGAAGCCCTCGAACAAATCACGGGTGAGGAACCTCCTGAGAGCTTCCCTGCCGCGCACCGTCTCCACACCAAGTATCGGGCCGATCGCCGGGCTCCAATCCACGTCCGGCTCCAGGCGCTCCAGCACGTCGTCTACGTCGCCGCGGGCGAACGCGTCAAAGCCACCGCGCAGCGTCTCCACGTTCTCCTGCGACATCGCCCCCGCAGTATCTCGTTCTGGCGGCGACCTAGCTCAGTAGATGGTGCGTATAGGGCAGAACAGCCGGACTAGCGCTTCTCGTCCAAAGCGCTACATCGCTGACGCCCAGGACATAGGCCGAAGTCCTCGGTCTCGGATCAATAAAGGACTGACGGAAACCAGGAGCCCTGCGGATCTCGGTAGTCACCGAGCGCCATCACGTTCATTGGCTTCACCAGCCGCAGCCCCTGTTGGAGAGACCACCTAAACAGCTCGGAGCGCAATGGGACTAGGAACGCGAGCGGCTCGTCAATCGACGCTGCTGTACCAACCAACAGCGCCTGCATGTCAGCTGCAGTCTCGGCAACGCCGTGATTCATCGGCCAGAAGCTGACTGCGGAGGCATAGGCGACGATCCGACCGTCGCGAAGCGCTACGAACGGCGTAAATGCCTGCTTTGCGTCGCGAAGCTCGTTCGTGCGCTCATACCCATGAACCGCCAGGCACAGCTCTTCGCATGCGTCGAGGTCCTGGTCTTCGAGCGGACGGACCTCGTGGTCTGAGAGGGCGCGCTCGCGGGGGTTCCCGGTAACGACTGCGACCCCCTCCTTGACGTCGAACCCAAGCATTTCGTAGAGCGCGAGTGAGCGCATGTGAAAAGCGTCTTGAAGGAGGCGGATGCCCGGGGCTTCCTTGCCACGCTCGAGCACTGCCTCCATAAGCCGCCGCCCCACGCCGGAGTCTTGCCCCTCAGGAGCCACCGTGATTGGCCCGACGCCCCGGATGGGGCTGCGCTCATCGAGGAAATTCGAGCCCACGATCTGCCCATCGACCTCCGCGAGAACGCCCCAGATTTGCGGATGGGCGATGAACATATCCAGCAACCCAGCCGCCGCCTCGAGCGCAGGGAAATCGCGCTGAAAACGGTGATGGTCCTGGATGGCACCGAAAGCTTCGAAGACGATCTCGGCGCACCGTGCCGCATCGGTGGCTTCGGGCTCCCGCAAGGTGATCTTGTCCGCGGACGCCATCGCCATGTTGAACCTCCTCACGGCTGTCTCACAATGAGCCTACGTGCGGCCTTCGCTCGGGTCAATCGTCACGGGGGATGTTGCGCTTCTCGTCCAAAGCGGCTATTTCGGGAGTCCTCGTCCCTAACGGCCGAGGCTCCCGCATTCACGCGATAGCGATAGCCGGTGACGGACCGGCGCTCACGGTCGCCCTGATCATGCAAGGGTTGTCGGGGCGTACCGAACTTCAGGCAAAAGGAGAAGGCTGATGGGCACGATCACCACGACCGATGGGACGGAAATCTTCTACAAGGACTGGGGCTCGGGCCAGCCGATCGTGTTCAGCCATGGCTGGCCGCTTTCGGCCGACGACTGGGACACCCAAATGCTGTTCTTCCTACAGGAGGGCTACCGCGTCATCGCCCATGACCGGCGCGGACACGGACGCTCCGCGCAGACCAGCGACGGTCACGACATGGACCACTACGCCGACGACCTAGCTGCCCTGACCGCCCATCTCGACCTCCAGGACGCCGCCCACGTTGGACACTCCACCGGTGGCGGCGAAGTCGTCCACTACATCGCCCGACACGGTGAGAGCCGCGTGGCGAAAGCGGTATTGATCGCTGCGGTGCCGCCGCTCATGGTGCAGACCGAGGCCAACCCCGGCGGCCTGCCAAAGAGCGTCTTCGACGACTTCCAGGCCCAGGTTGCCGCAAACCGGTCCGCGTTCTACTGGGACGTGGCGTCGGGCCCCTTCTATGGCTTCAACCGGCCCGGCGTGGAATCCTCGGAAGCGATCATCACCAACTGGTGGCGCCAGGGAATGATGGGCGGGGCGAAGGCACACTACGACGGCATCGTGGCCTTCTCCCAGACCGACTTCACCGAGGACCTGAAGGGGATCACGGTGCCGGTCTTAGTGATGCATGGCGACGACGACCAGATCGTTCCCTACGCCGACTCCGGACCGCTGTCCGCGGAGCTCGTGCGGAACGGGACGCTGAAGACGTACAAAGGATTCCCGCACGGCATGCCGACTACAGAGGCCGAGACGATCAACGCTGACCTCCTGACCTTCTTGCAGTCCTGACCGACTAGAGGGCTCCGGGTCCGCGCGCGCCTTGTGGTCGCAGGGCAGGCTGCGCCGCGTCTCTGGGTGAAGCTATCCGACAAAGGGGGATTCCCTTCATGACCGAGCAATGCGGGCTTCCGCTCCGCGCGAGAACCGGGAGCGGCTGATGATTTGTGCCGCTTTCCATGCAAAGCGGGTGTTTCTGGTTGCGGGTGCGGGCGAGCTCGGCTTCCTGGATTCACCCCTCGCGGCTGGGTAATTGCGAAAGGAAGGCCGCGGCTTTTCACCGTACGTGCCCTCTGAGGGCACTTCCTGCGTAAAGCCGGTGCCGAGCCCACCCCCTTACCCAGCCTCGTTGCGGTGCGCCGCACGCCCTCGGCGGGCCCGATCAAGGGGGCGCGTCTAGCGCTTGTACCGCGCGATCGCTGCCGCCATCGCGTCCTGGGCGCTGCGGGCGGTCGTCGTGTCGATGTTGTTCATCAGGACCGAGAAGGCGACCAGGCCGCTCCTCGACTTGCAGTACCCCGAGAGGGCGCTGACGCCGTCGATCGTGCCGGTCTTGGCGCTGCAGCGGCCCTCGGCGGCGGTGCCGCGCATGCGCTGGGAGAGAGTGCCGGTCCGTCCCGCGACGGCCAATGACTTCCGGAACGCCCGGTCGAGGTCGTTGTCGTTTGCCATGTGGGTGAGGAGCTTCCCGACCTGGCGTCGGCGGGGCGCGTGTTCGTGCGGCTCAACCCCGAGCCGTTCACGAGGTGGGCGCCGCTGCCGACGCTTCGCGCGAAGTCTCTCGGCCTTCGCGGCGCCGCGCGCGGTCGTGCCCTGGTGGCTGTCGCGCGCCGCGAGGCGCTTGAGCAGCATCTCGGCGAAGAAGCTGTCCGATGGTGTGTTGGTCTGCTTGATCAGCCCTGGCGCCCCTCGGCGAGCGGACCCTGTCGAGCGGCGGCTCCTCGAAGACGCGCGTGGGAGCCCCGCCCACCGTACCGCCCCGTCGACCTTCACGCCGCGCCCGCCGCAGCGCCTGGACGAACGCGCTGGCCCGCCATCCGCGCGGGGGCTCTGAGGCATAGCGGCCGCCGTCGAACCCCGAGTTGTAGGACAGCCCGGACAGCGAGCTCAGCCACGGCCCGCCTGCTATGCCGGGCTGCGGGACTGAGCGCTGGCTGTCGAACATGGTCGGGTCGGCCAGCAGCCTGCCCTTGACCCCGCGCCTGATCCCGGCCTCCTCGGACGTGCTCCGCGCCAGCGGTTTCAGCGCGCCACCGGCAGGCTGTGCTGGTTGGCGAAGCCGAGGCTGGCAAGGCCGGGTCGCCGTCGCCGACCAGACACGAGCCGCCGTGCAGGATCTGCGTCGCGCCGCGCCGCCTCGATGGCCCCCGCTCCCAGACCCGGTCGCGAGTCTGCCGTCGGGCCCGAACCGGTCGAGGAACGCCGCCGTCGTGAACAGCTTCGAGTTCGAGGCGAGGATTCGCGCCCGGCCGCCGGAGTCGGAGTAGAGCAACCGTCCCCGCCGCGCAGCGCATACACCCAGGCGCCGCTCCCGCCGCCCGACCCGTCCATCTCGCGCTCGAGCCTCCCCCGGAGCTGCGACTCCGAGAGCGACCCCCGCGCCGCGAGCGCGCGTTCCGGGCAGGCGACGCGGCGTGGCGCCACCGTCCTCGAGCACCTCCAGCGGGGCGCGGCCATCGCCACGCTGCCTGCGGCAGCAGCCGACGGAGCGGGCGAGGACAACGAGCGTCGCGATGCCCCCTGCCAGGGTCGCGCGCATCGTCACGCGCGGACGATACCCGAAGCCCGGCGAGGGACCTGCACGCCTGGCGCGGAACGGTTGTTCCGGGCGCCCTGCGATACTTGAGCTGCGGATGGGCAAGGTCGTCGAGCTCGACGACGGCCGCCTCCGAGCCGCGCGCGCCGCGCCCGGCGGGGGCGGCGCAGCAGCTCGAAGACCGCCCTGGTGCTGGGCGGGGCGGGTTCACCGGCGGCGTCTACGAGATCGGCGCGCTCCGCGCGCTCGACCTCCTCGCGGTCAACCAGACCGTCAACGAGTTCGACGTCTACGTGGGCACCAGCGCCGGCGCCTTCATCGCCAGCCTGACCGCGAACGGGGTCACGCCCGAGGAGATGATGCGGGTCCTCAACAAGGACCTTCGCTCGCCGATCCCGGACATCGACCTCGGATGCTCCTGCGGCCGAACTACCGGGCTTCCTCCGCGGCTCGGTCTCCCTCCCGTTCAAGGTCGCCGGCGTCGTCAGCGAGCTGCTCGAGAACCTGGCGAATCATCGGCCGTCGACCTTGTTACCGGGCTCGCGGCCGCGCTGCCGCCCGGGCTCTACCGCGGCACGGGCATCGAGCGGTACGTCGAGGAGGTCCTGTCCGACCCGGATCGCACCAACGATTTCCGCCACCTCTCTGCCGAGCTCTACCTGACCGCCACCGACCTCGACACGACCGAGCGCGTGATCCTCGGCGAGGGCGAGTGGGCCGACGTGCCGATCTCGAAGGGGTCGCCGCCTCCGGCGCGCTGCCGCTGATCTACGAGCCGGTCGAGATCCGCGGCCGCGAGTTCATCGACGGCGGGATCCTCTCGACCACCACATCGACGTCGCGATCGAGCGCGGTGCGCCGCTTCGTCGTGGTCGATCAACCCGCTGGTCCCGTACGTCAACGACTTCCGCAGCCGGATCCCGACGATCACCGGCTCGCGCGTGCAGCGCGTCTCCGACATGGGCGCTGCCGGGATCGGCAACCAGGCCTTCCGGATGATCTCCCACGACCGGCTCCACCGCGCGGTCGAGATCTGGGAGGAGCGCTACCCGGGCTCGACATCATCCTGATCGAGCCCGAGCTCGACGACGCGCTGATGTTCGGCACCTCGATCCTCGACTACAAGGCCCGGCTCGAGATCGCCAAGCACGGCTTCGAGTCCGTGACCCTCAAGCTCGCCCGCGACTACGACCGCTACAAGGCGATCGCCGGGCGCCACGGGATCGACATCTCCGCGCGCCGGGTCCGCCATGTGATGGACCAGGTCGAGCGCGCCCGCCGCACGCCGGCGGCATGGCGGCTCGCGCTCGAGCAGACCACGTCCGCTCTGATGCCAGGCGGGCCGAAGCCGGTCGAAACGGAGCCGACGACCGACCTCGACGACGCGGACGAGGCGTCCGAGCGCTGAGCGCCTCGGGCCGGCTTCTCGCTAGCTCTTCTTGCCCGCGATCGCCCGCTGAAGCTGGGCCTTGTTCATCTGAGACCGACCCTCGATCCCGAGCTGCCTGGCCTCGTTGTAGAGCTGCTCGCGGGGTCCGGCCCTTGGACCGGTTGGTCCTGGACCGCCGACCGCCGCGCTGCCCCGACGACTTGTCCTTCACGTGACTCCTCGAAAGCCCTGACCAGAGACTCGCCCGATCGCGCGCGCTCCTTGTTGACGGTGCGGGCCGCGATCTCCTCGGCGCGGCTCTCCGAGGCGCCGCGCTGCCGCTGGGTCTTCTTGACCTTCTTGTACAGGTGGCCACGCTTCGCGCCCTTCCGAACGCCGCGTGCGGGCATGATCGATCTCCTTTCCGCTACTGAACGGCTACCCGGATAGCGCGTCGTTAGTGCGCAGCGATCGGGGTATAGGGGCCTAACCACGGAAGGAGAGTCAATGCACATTGGTATTGGCACCCTGATCCTGATCATCATCCTGGTCATCCTGCTCGCGTAGGTCCTAGTGAAGGAAACCGCCCGCGAGCACGACGAGACCGCTCAGCCCGCGTAGAGACCCTCTACCTCGTCCGCGTACTTCTGGGCGACGACGTTGCGCTTGACCTTCATCGACGAAACTAGCTCGCCGCCCTCCTGCGAGAA
>CAVWCC010000006.1:0-9715 GCA_963753385.1 uncultured bacterium | reverse complement strand
GTTCGCGCCTCAGTCTCAGTAGCCGCCTGGCCTGAGCGTCCCGCGCAGCCGCTTATACAGGGGTCAGACGTTCGCGGCGCGGGCCGGTGGGGACGCGGGCGCGACAGTGAGCGCCTCGCTCGTCGCGGCGAGCAACCGCGCGATTCACGGACGGCAGTGTCGCGCCGATGCTGGTCGAAACGGCCGTGAAGTGCCTGTAACCACCCCGTAATGGGCGGATTGCAGGGATTGTTCACAACCATTTCACGCCGGCTTCGCCGCCCGTTAACCGTTCTGAGGCGACCCGCGGCGACACTTGGGCGTCGATGGAGCAGGCCACGAGGATCGCCCGGCCGGCCGCGAATCAGCCTCCGATCGCCGCAGCACCCTCTCGGGTCGACATGCACTGCCACTCCGTGGCATCGCGGTTGACGAAGCCCGAGGTTCGCAAGGCGCTGTTGTTCGGCGAGTGCGCGACGGATCCCGAGGCGCTGTACGAGCTGGCCAAGCGCCGCGGGATGGACTTCGTGACGATCACCGATCACGACACGATCGAGGGCGCGATGCGGATCGCCGATCGCGCCGACGTCTTCGTCTCCGAGGAGCTCACGGCCCGGTTCAAGGACGAGCCGCGCGAGGTCCACGTCCTCTGCTACGGGGTCGACCCCGACGATCACGCGAGGCTCCAGGAACGAGCGACCGACGTGGAGTCGTGCGCGGAGTACCTGCGGGAGCGTGGAATCGTCGCCGCGCTGGCGCATCCTTTCTGGGAGGTCGAGGAGCAGCTGACGCTCGGCCACCGGCGCCGGCTCGCTCAGCTGTTCCCGATCTGGGAGGTGCGCAGCGGCTACTTCGGCACGGCGTTCAACGCCCCCGCGCTCGCGTTCCGCGAGGCCTGCGGTGGGGTGGGCATCGGCGGGTCAGACGACCACGGCGGGATCCACGCGGGCCTCACCTATACGGAGACGCCCTCGGCCGGCTCCCCTCAGGAGTTCCTGAGGCACGTCAGTGCCGGCCTCGCCGAGCCCGGGGGAGAGCAGGGGAGCCGCCTGAAGCTCGCCCAGGCGACGGCGGGGATCGGACTGCAAAGCCTTCCCGGGGGGCTCGGACGCGCGGCGGGCGCGCTGGCATCGCGCGCCCCGCGCGTCCGGCCGAAGATGGCTCCGGCGCCCGAGCCGGCCGCCCCCGAGCCGCTCGCCGACGTCGTGGGTCTCTAGTTCTGACAGAGATTTCTGAAACCCGGCCGCGGCGGACGCGGGAGCGAGCGAGCAAGAAACACGCGGCAATTCGCGAGCGAACTGTGCCGGCGGTACCGGGACGCCGCGAGCGGGAGCCGAGCACGCGGCCGGAATTGATTGCTCCGCGGGCTCTGAAAAGATCGGGCTCGATGGTCTGCGCCGCGATCGACATCGGCTCGAACACGACCCGGGTGTTGGTCGCGGAGCCGAAGGAGGGCCAGCTCCGAAC
Organism: uncultured bacterium; assembly: GCA_963753385.1. Classification (GTDB taxonomy): domain Bacteria; phylum Actinomycetota; class Thermoleophilia; order Solirubrobacterales; family 70-9; genus JALZKA01. The sequence continues at coordinate 8,269 of CAVWCC010000006.1, read as the reverse complement.
AGTCATGGAGCAGCGCACCTACACGCGGATCGGGAAGTCCGCCCGCAAGAACGGGACGATCCTCGATGAGAAGGTGACGGAGATCGCTGAGACGGTCGCGACCCAGGTCCGTCTCGCGGAGGAGGTCGGCGCGAAGGCAATCAGGACTGTCGCAACGGCCGCGATTCGCGAGGCCGACAACCGCGATGAGGTCGTCGAGGAGATCGAACGCGTCGCCGGGGTCGAGATCGAGGTCCTGAGCGAGCACGAGGAAGGTCGGCTCGCGTTCATCGGGGCGACGAAGACGCTCGGCCATCCAACGAGTGGCGTGATCGCCGTGGCGGACGTTGGCGGCGGCTCCACCGAGGTGATCACCGGGACGATCGAGCGAGGCGTCGACGAGGTCCACTCGTTCAAGATCGGCTCCGGGTTGCTCGCCGATTCGTTCCTCGCCAGCGATCCACCGTCCGCATCCGAGCTGCGTGCGGTTCGCGAGCACATCGCCGAGTTCTTCGAGAGCTCCGACCTGCCCCAACCCGAGCAGGCGGTGGCGGTCGGCGGGAGCGCGACCTCCCTGCGCAAGGTCGTCGGGGCCGTGCTCGAGTACGAGACGCTGGAGCGCGCGATGCGGATCTTCTCCACCGACTCGGTGGCGGATGTAGCGCGGCGCTTCGAGCTCGACCCGACGCGCGTTCGCATCCTCCCGACCGGGGTGCTGCTCCTCGAGAAGGTCTCAGAGCTGCTCGGCAGCCCGCTTCAGATCGGCAAGGGCGGGCTCCGCGAGGGCGTGATCCTCGACCTCTTGAACGGTTCGCTGGCCGGCGGGACGGGCGGCGCAAGCGGCGCGGAGCTCGCGTAGCGGCCCGTACCAAGGGCGTCGCTACACTCCCGCCGTCGTGGCGAAGGCGCGCGAGATCCCTGGGTTGTCTGCGGAGGACTCCTACGCCGCCGCGGCGGCGAGGATCGTCGAGGTTCGAGCCCAGGAGCTCGCCGACCACGCGGCGGGGGTGCTCGACATCGGCGACATCGAACGCGTCCACGATATGCGCGTCGCGACGCGGCGCCTGCGGGCGGCACTCGAGATCTTCGAGCCGTGCTTCCCGCCCGACCAGCTCAAGGCCGACCTCAAGGACGTGAAGCAGCTCGCCGACGCTCTCGGCGAGCGGCGCGACCGCGACGTCGCGATCTCCTCCCTGGAGGGGCTCTCGGCGAAGATGCCGGCTCCCGACCAGGCCGGAATCGCGAGCCTGGTGACGAAGCTTCGCGACGAGCAACGGCAGGCGAACGAGCAGCTCGGGCGAATCGTGGTCGCCGATCGTCTCGCGGGTCTCCACGAGCGCCTGCGCGAGCTCGTCTCGGAGGCGCGTGCCATGTCGCCCGAGGAGTCGCGGGCGCCCTCGCAGGACGGGAACAAGATGGACGGCGCGGCGTGACGAAGGCACGTCGCGTCAAGAAACTCGATCCCGCCAGGCCGCTCGCCGAGAACGCGGCCCGCATTGTGCGCGTGCGCCTCGATGAGCTGCGCTCGTTCACGCCCCGTGCGCTCGACCCCGACGAGATCGAGGCCCAGCACGACATGCGGATCGCGGCCAAGCGCCTGCGGTACGTGCTCGAGGCGACCGAGTTCTGCTTCGGCCGCGCCGGCGAGACCGCGCGCCGTCGCGCGCGCGACCTCCAGGGCGTGCTCGGCGAGATGCACGACTGCGACGTGCTGCTCCCGCGCGTCCACGATCACGCGGCCGAGCTTCGCTCGCAGGACTCGTCGGCGATCCGGGAGCGGGCCGGCGACGCGCCCGACCTCGACCCGCGGCTGGTCGGCCGGGCGGCCCACCGCACGGCTTTTCGCGGGCTCGAGTCGCTGGCCGTGTACATCGAGGCTCGGCGCGGGCTCCTGTTCGATCGCTTCGGGGAGATGTGGGCGCGTGAGGAGGGGAAGGGAACGTGGGACCGTCTCGAGCGTGCCGCCGCGCGCCTCCTCGAGGATGCCCGCGCGCGCAGACGCGCCGCCCGCCAGGCCGAGCGTGCGCGGGCGGAGCTGGCCGAGGCCGAGCGCGAGGAGCGCGAGGCGCTCGAGCGCGCCCGCCGCGCCGCCGCCGAGTTGGCCGACGCTCGCAGAACGGCCCAAACGTCCCGTGGCGGAGGCCCGCGCACCGGGCACCGCTCGACCAGCGCGTAACCGCGCTTTCACATCCCCGTCACCGCCTCTTCACCCGCGCCGGGGGACGCCTTCTAGCGTCGTGAGGCACAATGCGATTGGCTCGCGTCGTGGCGGTTCTCGAGCCCGGTGGCGCGCAACTTGCGATAGCTCGAATCTCCGCCGAGCTGCGCCATCGCGGCATCCAGACCCGGGTGCTCGCCGGATCCGCGACCCGGCGGGGGATCGAGTTGTTCACGTCGCGGGGAGTCGAGGTCGAATCGTGGTCCGAGCAGGGGCCGCTTGCGAGCGTGGACGCGAGCGCGGAGCTTCAGTACGCGTGTAGCGAGGGATTCGCCGCGTGGCTCCGACCCCGCCTGGCGGATGCGGGCGTCATACACGCGCACATGTTCGGCGGCTGGTGGGCCGCCGCGGCGACGGTCCCCGACGGAGTGCCGCTGGCGGCGAGCGAGCACAACGCCGTGCGCTGGCCCGATGCGCCCCGGTTCGGCGAGATGCGGGCCGCGCTGGGACGGGTCGACAGGTTCTTCGCTCACGGACCGGCGACGCGGAAGATGGTCCTGGAGCTCGGGTATCCGCGCGATCGCCTACGCCGCGGCGCCTCCCCGGTAGAGCCCGGCGTTCCCCGCCCGCGCGCCGGGCTCCCCTCGCCCCGGCTCGTCTTCGCCGGGAGGCTGCACGAGGAGAAGGGCCCGGACCTGCTGCTCGATGCCGTGGCCCGAATGCGGGAGCCGCGAGCGACGCTGATGCTCGGCGACGGTCCCGGACTGGCCCCGCTCAGGCGCAAAGCCAAAGTGCTCGGCCTCGAGCGCGTGGTGCGCTTCTGCGGCTGGCGCTCCGCGGTTGGACCGTGGCTCGCCGGCGCATCGGTGTGCGCCGTCCCGTCGCGCTATGACGCCTGGTCGCAGACCGCCGTGCTCGCGATGCGGCTCGGCGTCCCCGTGGTGGGGACCGCCGTCGAGGGTCTTCGCGCCACGCTCGGCTCCCGCCGCGGCGTGCTCGTCCCGCCCGAGGACCCGGACGCCCTCGCCGCGGCGATCGAGGACGTGCTCAGCGGGCGCAGGCGCCCCGACCTCGGTCGGGCGCGTCGCTACGCGGACGCGTTCACGCCGGCGCGAGTGACGTCCGCGTACGCGCGCGAGTACGCGACCCTGGTCGCGGATGGAAGGCCCGGCGAGGCCGACCGGCCGGCCCGAGACCGGTTCACAGTCCCCGCTCCCTCAGCACCGCTGGCCGCGGCGGACTGACCGACCACCGGCCGTCCGTCCATCGGATCGCGGTCCCGTCCGCCAGCCGCGCGGCAGCGCGCCCGAGGCGGGGGCGTCCCCACAGCGTCACCTCGAGCGGTCGCTCGCGCTCCGGGACGTCGTTGAGCCCGTCGGCGACGTGGTCGGCCGGCAGCGTGACGACGATCGATCCGCTTCGCACCCACACGGGGATTCGCTCGATCGGCGCGGTCGCGATCACCTCCCGCCCTCCCTCGACCACCTCGCCCGTCCACGTGTCGATCCAGCGCCCGCGTGGCAGGTAGGTGGGGCGCGAGTCCTCTTTTTGCTCGAGCACCGGCGCCACCCACAACGCGGGGCCGTAGCCGTACGCGTCGTCGATCGTCCACCCGCGCGGGTCGGCCGGGTCGATCAGGCACAGCGGCCGGACGATCGGCAGCCCAGTCCGCGCGGCGGTCGTGGCCGCGGCCCGCACGTAGGGCACGAGGCGCTCGTGCAGCACTACGTAGGCTCGATAGACGTCGAGCACGTCCTGCCGGTAGCGCCACGGCTCCTGGGCGAAGCGCCCGTGTGCCTGCATCAGCGGCGTGAAGCATCCGAACTGGACCCAGCGCAGGAGCAGCTCCGGCGGGCAGCGATCGGACAGCAGCTTGCCGAGATAGCCGCCCACGTCGTGCGACCAGTTCGAGAGCCCGCTGGCGGCGGCTGTCAGCGTGGCCGCGACAAGCGCGCGCAGCGACCAGAAGTCCGACGCCTGGTCGCCGCCCCAGGTCACGCCGACGGACTGGGTGCCGGCCCACCCCGATCGCGCGAACAGCACGCCACGGTTCGGGTGCACCTCGTCGAGCGCCTCCTGCATCGTTCGCAGGTACAGGCCCGGGTATGCCCACGCCGCCTCGATCCCGGTGCGGCCATCGGCGAACCGCGCGTCCGCGGGAAGGTAATAGCCCTCGCCGTCGTCCGCCTTGATGCCCTCGACCCCGAGCTCGAGCACGCGGCGCGCCTGCGCCATCCACCACTCCCGGGCAGCCGAGGATGTGAAGTCGACCGGCGACCCCTTTCCCATCCACCACTGCCCCACGTACGGCTCGCCTTGGGGGAACGCACGTAGTGGCCTGCGGCGGCGCCCTCCTCGTAGTTCTCCGCCGGCGCGCGGTGCAGGCGCTCGGACGCCGCGTCGGGCGGGCGCTGTCCCTCGGCGGAGTCGACGTTGACCCACGGCGTCGTCCACACGACCGTGCGCACGCCGGCGCGCCGCATGCGCCCGATGAGGCCCTCGGCGTCTGGGAACTGGTGCGGGTTGAAGCGCCACGTGTTGTATTGCGTCTCCCACGGCGAGTCGAGCACGATCGCGTCGAGCGGGATCGCGTGGCGCAGGTGTCCGTGAAAGTCGTCGAGGACGTCGCGCTCGTGCTCGTACACGTCGCGGCTCTTCCAGAACCCGTACCCCCACTCGGGAAGCACCGCCGGCACCCCCGTGAGCCGGAGGTAGTGGCGCAGGCGTGCGGCGGGCGTCGGGTCGAGGATGAAGTGCAGTCGGAGCGGTCCGGCCGCGGCGCGAACCGAGGCCGCGATCGGATCGGCGAGCCCCAGCTCGACCCCGGCACCGTCGGTCTCGAGCCACAGCGACCAGCCATGGCTCGACAGCAGCCACGGCACCGGGGCGTAGTCGCCCTGCGGTATTCCCCCGATATCGAGCAGCTCGGCCGGGCAGTCGGGGCCCGTGTAGCGGCGATCCGCCCCGAGCTGGAGGACCCGCCCGCGCTGATCGAACCCCTCGCGGTGGCGGGGACCGAGGCCGGTCAGCCGCTCGTCGGGATCGGCCGTCCAGCGCGCGCCGAGCCGGAACGGGTCGTCCCCTGCCGAGAACTCGATCACGACCCGATCGCGCTCCGGAAGCGAGACCTCGACCGAGCCCGCCCTTCCGCTCGATGTGCGCGCCTCGATCCGCAGCTCCTGCGACCCGGCGTGTTGGCCCGTCAGCTCGTCGAGCGGCTCGGGATCCTCGCGCTCCTCTTCCGGGAGCACGCCCTCCGTGAGCGTGATCAGCCGATCGTGCCCGGTGCCGGCCTCGGCCCACATCCCGAGGTCGCGAACCACGCACCGATCGCCCCGCCATATGTTGAGCCTGAGCGGCTCCGAGAGCAGCTCCACCCCCAGGGTGCCACGGGCAAGCGTCAACGGCACGGCGCTTCCCGGGACCGCGGCGAACACTGCGCGCAGCCTCCCATCGCCGGCCGAAGCCCCGGTTGCGATCTCGTGAACCCGTGAAGCACTCGCCTGACTGGACGAATCAAACGCGCGATGTGCAAGCACATCGCGCGGTGGTCTGTACCTGGACCCGTACGCGTGGGTTCACGGTGTGTTCACCCCTGCTTTTCCGTCCGTTAACCCCTGCAAGCGCGGACGGAGCGATGCTCGCGTCGGAAGATGCGATCAAAACAGGGAGCACCGATGATTCCCAGAAGCAAGGACGGCGACCAGCCTGTCGCTCTCGCAGTCGGGCGCTCTCGCGCCCGATGCTCGACGCCAAGACATCTGCGGTCGACATGCACTGTCACTCGACCGCCTCCGAGCTCTCGAAGCTCGGCATCCAGCGGGCGCTCGGCCTGCCGGAGTGCGCCACGCCGCCGGAGGAGGTCTACGCGCTCGCCAAGCGTCGCGGAATGGACTTCGTGACGATCACCGACCACGACACGATCGACGGCTGCCTCGAGATCGCCGACCGCCCCGACGTCTTCATCTCCGAGGAGCTCACGACCTGGTTCCGCGGCGAGCCCCAGGCGGTCCACGTGCTGTGTTACGGGATCATCCCGCGACGACCACGCGTGGCTCCAGCAGAACGCCCGCGACCTCGAGGCGTGCGCCGCGTATCTACAGGAGCACGAGATCACCCGCGCGCTGGCGCACCCCTTCTACGCGGTCGAGGCACCGCTCCAACCACGGCACCGTCGCCGCCTCGCCGAGCTGTTCGACGTGTGGGAGGTTCGCAACGGCTCGCGTGCCGCCGAGCTCAACATGCCGGCCGCGATCTACATCGAGACCCATGGCGGGACCGGGATCGCAGGCTCCGACGACCACGCCGGTGTGGACATCGGAAGGACGTTCACCGAGACGCCGCCCGCGTCCACGCCGGAAGAGTTTCTACGCCACGTGAGGGCGGGGCAGGCGCTGCCTCGCGGCGAGCAGGGGAGCGCCGCCAAGTGGGCGCATTCCGCGATCGCGATCGCGAGCCGGGTCATGACGCCCGAGGCCCGGCAGAACGGGGACGGCGCGCATCCCGCAGCGCCCGGCCATGATCTCGATGCCGCCACGGTCCTGAAGATGGCCGAGCGGATCGTTCACGAGGGCGGCGAGCGTCGCGGCGCCGTCGGTCGGGACCTCGGTCCCGAGGACGCCCGAGCGCTGCTCGACGCGTGGCTCGACACCGTCGGGCTCGACCTCAGCGGCCGCGAGCTGATCCAGTTCATGCAGTCCGACGACTTCAGCCACGCCGAGCTGTACCGGCGCGCGCGACACGCGCACGAGCAGAAGCTTCGAGGCGCGGTCTCGGGAGCGGTAACCGCGGCTCAAAACGCAGGTGGGTACGGGGAGGCGATCCGGGCCCTGTTCACCTCGTGCGTGCCCGTCGTCCCGTACGTCCCCGCGGCGACGTTCCTCGGCCGCGAGAAAGCGAAGCTCCGAACCCGCGAGGGAGATCGGCGGGTCGCCCTGGTCGTCGACGCGGCGGGGTCGATGCACGGCGTCACCCACACCCTCGAGCAGATCCGACGCCGGGGCGTGCCCGGATTCGAGGTCGACGTGATCGGGACCGACCCGAACGTCGATCGTCGCCTCCCGGCCGCGGCCGAGGTCGAGGTCCCCTTCTACCCCGGCCTCGGGCTCGGAGTCCCGAGCGTGGCGGCGCTGACGGAGACGATCGCCGAGGGACGGTACGACCTGCTCCACCTCGCCTCCCCCGGCCCGGCCGGCGTCGTCGCCGCCGCGTGCGGGCGGGTCGGCGGGCTGCCGGTCGTCGGCAGCTACCACACCGAGCTCGCCGCCTACGCGCAGCTTCGCTCCGGCGACGCATCGGTTGCCCAGGGGATGCGGCTCGCGCTCGGGATGTTCTACGGCGGCTGCGAGGTGGTGCTCTCGCCGAGTCCCGCATCGGATCACTCTCTCGCCGAGGTGGGCGTCCCCGGCGATCGGGTGATGCGCTGGACCCGCGGGGTCGACACGGATCGGTTCGATCCGGCGAAGCGGGACCCGTCGGGATATCCCGGCGAGATCCGCGTCCTGTACGCGGGCCGGCTCACCACCGAGAAGGGCGTCGACCTGCTATCGGACGCGTTCCTGCAGGCTCGCCGCGGCGACCGGCGGCTCCACCTCCTGCTCGCGGGCGGCGGCCCGGAGGAGGAGGCGCTGCAGAGCAAGCTCGGCAAGCACGCGACGTTCCTCGGCTGGCTCGACGGCGAGGAGCTCACCCGCGCGTACGCCAGCGCCGACCTGTTCTTGTTCTGTAGCCGCACCGACACGTTCGGCCAGGTCATCCTCGAGGCCCAGGCGAGCGGGCTCCCAGTGGTCGCCGTCGACGCCGGCGGTCCGAGCTCGCTGATCCGCGACCGCCACACCGGCCGCCTGTGCCCGCCCGACCCGGCGGCGCTTGCCGACGCGGTGCTCGAGCTCGCGGGCTCCCCGAGCCTGCGCGACCGGCTCGCGCGACACGCGCTGAACGCGGCTCGGGCGCGCTCGTGGGAGAGCGCGCTGGCGGAGCTGGCCGCTGGTTACGCCCGGGCGCTCGGGCCCGCCGAGGGGCTGACGGTGGAGGGGGGACCCGGGCTCCACACCGAGGGCGCGCAGCCGCCGGCGCTCCGCAGAGCCGCGTGAGAACGCGCTCCTGCAGGCCACCGATCGGAGCGCGGCCGGC
>CAVWCC010000005.1:0-759565 GCA_963753385.1 uncultured bacterium | reverse complement strand
CTGGTCGACGTTCTGCGCGGTCATCGGAGTATCGAGGTTCGGGAACTCCTGGTTTACCCGCTCCGCTGTCTCCTCGGAGGAGTGCCCCCCGAACACCGCGAGGTCGACCACCATCCGGTGGTGCGGGCTGAGCTTCTCGTACTCGCGCTCGATCAGGTCCGAGACCCAGACCCCGTCCTTGTCGTCCTTGGAGACGGCCGCGTCGGGCTCCTTGCGCTCCTCTTCGGGGCGCTCCTCGGGCAGGTCGCCGGGCGGCGGCTTGCGCTCGCGCTCGCGGTAGAAGTCGGCGATCCGGCGGTCGAGGATCCGGTGCATGAGCTTCACGGCCTCGCCCGGCGAGGTGCCCTCGAACGCGCTCTTCAGCACGCCCTCGATCGCCTGCATCGCGAGGTCCTCCGCGTCCTCGGGGCTCTTCACCTTGAGCTGCGCGCGGCGCACCAGGTCGGGGTGCCGGCGCCAGGCGAAGATCGCTGAGTCCGCGCCGCGCCGCGTCGGCCGGCTCGGCCTCGCGCGCGGCGACCACATAGGCGATCAGCTCCTCGTCGGGGAGCCGGTCGAGCTCGTGGTCTGGCCTCTCCTTGAAAGTCATCGGTCCGCTACCCCAGGCGGGCGCCGCAGGCGTCTGCTGGTGGCGGAACTCCTCCCCACGGCCCGGCCGCGGCGAAACATACCCGCCGCCCGGGCCCGCGTCGGCGGGGCTCACCGCAAGCTCCGCGGTCGGTATTGCTCCGTACCTCGCATCCGCCCGTTGGGTCGGCGCGGGCGCCCTGAATCTGACATCGAGATCTACCTCCATCGCTCCGGGCGTTCGCGCCCGTGCCTCGCGGTCGGTTGCGGCGGCTTCTGTGGGCCCGGTCCCTCAGCCGCTCTGGATGGACGGGGGCAGTGTAGGGGCGCTGTCCAAGTGGGGGCCGTCAGAACTGCCGACGCGACCACCGAGCGAAGCGTGAGGGCGATCACCGACACCGAACTTAGTACGGCCTTCGACCGCATCGAGGCTTTTCTTGCGGTCCAGTGCGGTGCCCGGGGGCGGCGACTGATCGAGGCGGTGGATCGTCTCCAGGCCGCCGCGGGCATCGGCCCTCCCGAGCAGGCGCAGATCGCCCAGGGGCTCGCTCGGCTCGACTCGCTCGACCCGCGAGCGGGCGACGTGATGCTGGGCGTCCTGATCGGCGCCCTGGCGGCGGGTGAGCGGCAGGAGGAGGCGTTGCATTGAGCGACGACCCCGCGTTCGCGCTTGCAGCCCACGGTTGCCCACATCTCCATGACAACGCAGTTCTGGGATTCCGTACCCGGGCGGTTCATCGCCGGACGACTCGCCGCAGTGCTGCTGTTCGCGACGATCGTCCTGCTTGGAGGCGCTCAGAACGGCCTGCTCTGGGATCACGTCTTTCCCGAGGATTTCAACGACTGGGGCAACGTCGGGCTGGCCGGGGTCGCCGGTGGCTACGGTTTCTATCTCGGGCTGACCGGGCGGATCTCGCCCTGACTGATCTTGCCGTCAGAACGGACCCCGCCGGTGCGACCCCCCGCCCGTTGTCCATCAAGAGCGGCTGAGGGATCCGGCCCTGCGAAGCCGCGGCAACCGACTGAGGGGTCCGCCCCAAGAGACGGTGCCACTGCCGGGAACGATGGAGGTATTCAGATGCAGTTCACCAGCCCGTACAGGCCGTTGGTGGTGGAGCCGGTCGAGGCGCCGGTCCCGCAACAGCCGCAGCGCCAGCCACGCCCTGCGCGAAGGCCCGCGCCGAGCAAGCCGAAGAAGGAGCCGGTCCGTTGAGGAGGCCACGGAAGCCCGATCCAGTCGGCAACGAAGTTCTCCTGACCGGGAAGGTCCGCGGACTGCGCTCATGGATTCTCGGCCCGGGCCCGGGGGGCGAATTACGGCTGGCTGGCGTCAACGGCGTGCTTTGGGAGCGTGGCCGGCCGACGCGCGCACGATGTCGGCATGGCAGCGGGCACTACGAACACGCGCCCGCCGACGGTTGTCACTGCGGCCTCTATGCGGTGCATCCGTTCGAGGGCGATTCGCGCGTTTGGAAGTTCGAGGGACTCGGGATACCGGGCATCGCGCGTGCCTGGGGGTGCGTGCACCTTCACCGCGAGGGGACTTCGCAGCCCAATGGGCGGAGCCGGAGGCGCTCTTCCTCGGTCGGTGCGCCTCGCTCGAGCGAGTACGGCGAGCTGATTTGGGCAGCTCGCGGATTCGCACGGAGCCGAGATCTGGGAGGGCGAGCACCTCGACGAGCTCGTGGATCGCTGCACCGCCGAGGGCATCGGGCTCGCGGCGCACACCGTGAAGTCGCTGCTCGCGCCGGGCGTGTCAGATCCGGCACCGCCGCCACGACCTCTCCCTCACACAGCGAAGGGAGAACCCATGTCCAAGAAGAAGCCAGAGACCGTCCACGTCGGCCTGCTGGTCGACGAGACGGGATCGATGATGCGGGATGAGCCGGCCGTGATCGGCGGGGTCAACGAGTTCGTCGAGAACCTGCGGCCACCGGAGGCCGATGACCAAGGTGCTCGCGACGCTCGCCATGTTCGACCTGCATGGCAACGACCCGGTCGTGCGGTACGAAGTTCACCGGCATCCCGCTCGACGAGGTCGGCACCGCTGGGGCCCGGCGACTACGCGCCGCGCGGCGCGACGCCGCTCAACGACGCGGTCGTCAAGACGATCCGCAAGATGGCCGCGCAGGTCAAGAAGGGCGACCGGGCGATGCTCGTCGTCCTCACCGACGGGCTCGAGAACGCGAGCGAGACGCCGACCGCGACGTCCGCAAGCTGATCCACCGCAAGGAGGCCGGGCTGGGAGTTCATCTACCTCGGCGCGAACCAGGACGCCTGGGCCGAGTCGGAGACGATCGGCATCGCCGACCGCGGCAAGCGCTTCGACTTCCATGCGAGCCCCGCCGGGACCGCGCGCGGCGATGGCGCACTCCGCCGAGAGGGTCCAGCGCTTCCGCGAGGACGCGGAGGCCTACCGGTCAGAGCTCGCCGACGAGGGCGACGTGATCGATCCGGACGGGAAGGTCCGGCGCGAGCGGGAAGAGTGACGCTCGTCGGTGTTTGGCAGCGGACTTCGCCGACGGCGCCTTGTCAGATTGCTGTGGAAAAGTTGACGTACGCTCGTAGCGAACTACGGGGGAGAGGAAGGATCAAAGATGGGATCAGCGAGCCTGGACCTGGAACTCAGCCCGGAGGAGCGGGGGTTTCTGATGTCCCTGTTGGCCGACCGGCGTCCGAAGTCGCACGGCGTCGCGTCAGGGAAGGGTTCGGACATCGACCTGATCCCGGACGACGAATTCGAGCGCCTCTGGCACGCGACCGATGACAAGTTGAGGAACGCGGACCTCGATCTCACTCCATATACCGCCGGCGGCCTGCTACTCCGGTCGCGGCAGCCGCTGACGAGGCTCCGCGAACTTGGGATCGTCCGAAGCGCGAATGCTCCGGCAGGAGACCTGGCCGAGTGGCTCGTTGCCAAGGCCACCGATGGTGAGCTAGCGACTCAATCACAGAAGGGTTGGGACGTGAAGGCGCATGACGGGCGGCGTCTTCAGGTGAAGGCGCGTTTCGTCTCGAATCCGATCAAAGCAGGCCAGCGCCAGCTGTCGACGTTCAGGTCGTTCGATTTCGACGAATTGGTCGTGGTCTTACTCGATGACGTGGATCCCGTCAGTAGGGCGTCATGCATCCCGCGGGCCGTGGTAGAGGAGCAGGCGAGCCCGGACGAATACGTTGGCGGAAAGCGAGTCCTGGCGTCAGATGCCCTGCTGGATAGCGGTGAAGACTGGACGGATCGCTTGCAGCAGGTTGCGTTCATGCACCTGAGCAACTACGTGGATCCAGCTGGGTAGCGTTCTTAGGGGCCGGTGCGCTCTGTCGCGTCTCGCGCATTGCGACAGCCCGCCGATCTCGCTCGACTGCCTCTTCGAGACCCGCAGAGGCTGGCTGCCCGCGCCAGTGAGCTAGGGGCCGCGTCCCCGAAGGGCCGGCTGGATGACGATGGCGCCGACGGCGGAGACTGGCCCAGAGTCTTCGGCGCTCATCGGACTTCGTCCGCATCGGTGGAGCATCGACGGGTGGTTACAGCGTGTAGGCGGCCACTTCGACCTCGGCGACAACGCCATCGGCAAGCAAGGCGTCCCCTACTGCGTGGCATCGCCGCCAACGTTGGCGGATCGTGCCAGCGGGGTGGCCCTCGACTTCGCGCAGGAGACGGACGGTGTCATGTTCGGGGACGGCCATGGCACGAACGTAGGTCGGCGACCGGACTTAGGGGTCGAAGGTTGTCAGGGACTTGCGCATATGGTCGACTCACTACTGATGAGGGAGATCGTCGTTCCCAACGAGATGGCTCGGGCTCTCGGAGTCACCGGGTTGCAGCTGCGGAACTGGCTGCGGGCACAGAAGGCCGCCGGCCATCCCCTGCTCGCTGGCCACCTCCACCAGCAGCGCTGGGAATTCACTAGAGCCGACGCCGACCAGCTGATGGCCGAGTACCGCGCTTCCAAGGGCGGCACCGAGTGGGGACGCCCCAGGCCACGCCGAAGCCGCCCCGCCGGCGATCCTCGTCTGGCAGCTCCAGCAAACCAGCGCCAGCGCCCTCGTCTGACCCCGCCCATCGGGTCACCGAGGAATGGATGGGCGAACAGGTGGAAACGCTCGAGGATCTGCTGCAGCAAGGGCTGCGAGCGGTGGTCATCGGCATCAACCCGTCAACCGTTTCTGTGGCCGCCGGCCACTACTACCAAGGAACCCTCGGCAAGAAGCTGTGGCAGCGCCTGCAGCAGGCCGGGCTGCTCGACGAAGCTCCCTCAGGCTCGGAAGATGACGCTGCCTTCGCCGCGGGAATTGGCTTTACCGACATCGTCAAGCGGGCCTCGGCGCGCGCGGACTCGATCAGCCACGACGAATTCGACTACGGCCGCGACCTGCTCGAAGCCAAGCTGTCGAAGCACCAGCCCGGACTAGTGATCTTCGCCTTTCAAGAAGACCGCTGAAGTGCTGTGCGGCAAATTCGAAGGCAACGGGTTCACGCCGGGCATAGAAATCACCGGCATCGATGCCTTCGTCATGCCCGGGCCCTACAAAGCGCCGAGCGCGCGTCGGCGACTCTCGCTGACCTTCGCCAGCGCGCTACCTAGCCACGAGATGGGCAGGCGAAGATTGAACGTTGATCGCCCGGGGCAGGGTTGAAGCCATGGCGCTCGAGGACATGAGTGACTTTGATCGACAGGCTTGGGATGACCTGATTAGGCGCCGGGACAGGTTCTTGAACCGCTCTTCTCGGCGCCTGATCCCCGAGCGCGTGCGAGAAGGTGTTGGTCGAGCCGGCAAGAAGGTGGCCAACAGGGCGCGAGAGGTGCCGGGTGCCGACCAGGTCGAGCACTACGTCATCGAGGCTCTCGAAGGCGGGCTGGAAGTTGTCTCGCGCAGCACGCTGTGGTCCCTGTCCGGCAAGCGGGTGACCGATGCCTACACACAGCAAGGCCTCGACGTTGCCCGAGTCAGCGACATCCGCAGTCTCGAGCTGATCCAACTCGACAAGGTGCGGCCGCGCATGGTCGGCAAGTACATGGCTGCTAGCGGCGCTTCCGGAGCCGGGGCGGGGTTCATCATCTCCGGCGGCGAGATCATGGCCGTCGTTGGCGCCGCCGGCGGCGGGGCGGCCGGAGCACCGGCTGGAGGTGTAGGAGCGGCCCCAGGCGCGGGTGCGGGGGCAGGGCCTGGGCTAGCGACAGTGGCCGGGGCGATGGCCGCTGATGCTGCAGCGACGATGTTCTCGGCGATCCGTCTGATTTTCGAGACCGCCAGCTACTACGGCTACGACCCACAGCGCCCGGAGGAGCGGCTTCGCGCCATGGGGGTTCTGAATGTGGCGACGGCGTTCACCCAGTCCGGCAAGACCAAGGCATACCTCCAGCTGAACGAGCTGGTCAAGCTGCTGGTTCGCAACGCAACTTGGACTGAGCTGGGCAAAAACCGGATTACCCAGGTAGTCCAGTACGTCTTTGCCCGTCTAACCGAACGTCTGACTAAGAAAAAGCTTGCAGCAGTCATCCCTCTGCTTGGGATTGCTATCGGCGGCGGATTGAACGCGCTGACCATGTCGCGGGTGGGCGATGCCGCTGACTTCCTATACCGCGAGCAATTCCTGCGCGATAAGTACGACCTCGGTTACGAGGACACCCCCGATAGCGAGACCAAGACCGATGAAGACGTGGTCGATGCCGAGGTCGTCGATGAAGAAGAGATCCCGATCGCCGACATCGTCGAAGACGAGATCGAGGCCGCTGAGCGCGAAGGCGAGTTCGTCCTCCAGTTCCCGCCGCGCAAGATCGAGTCTCTGGCTGAGCGTTTCTCGTACCCGAGTGACACGGGCGCCGCTGTCGCCGGCGCGGCGGCGCGAGAGCGCGGCTATTACGAGCTCGACGAATTGATCACCGTCTGCGGTTGGAAGACGGCCCGGTCGAAAAAGCACGTAGCCGCGAATTCAAGCCCCGCGGTCGAGAAAGCAACCCGCGTCGCCCTTGACCCACTTTCAAGCGAGCGCGAAAGGATGAAGGCGCTGACCGGTCTAGGCGGAGTCGCCGTTCCAACGGCGTCTGCGCTACTGCACTTCGCCTTCCCCGAGGACTACCCGATCCTTGATGTCCGCGCCCTTCAGTCCCCTAGGAGTCAACGGCAAGGGGGCCACCTCTTCAATCGCCTTTTGGCTTCGTTACCTCGAGGCCTGCCGTTCGATGGCCACGCGCTTTGAAGTGCCGATACGGACCCTCGACAAAGCGCTGTGGCAGTACTCGAAAGAGCAGCCGGCCAGCTAGCGGCGTCCGAACCGCCTTCTCCGAGGCTCCCGCAGTGGACGAGCTCAGCGTGACGGCCGGTCTCTCTCGCAACCTCGTGAAGGGAGCAGCGGGGCCGGCGATGGCCTAAGTTTCTCGACATCCCCGCGCCCCGTCGCCCGTTTTCGGCGCCGTCATCCCGGTCTCGTGTGGGTGCGGAAAACCCGGCCGGGAAATAGGCCCCTATTATTGGGCCCCTGGCTGGACGGTAAGAACCCGCTCCCCCACCCAGACGCGAAAACCCCCGGATTACCAGGGGCTTTCTGTGTATAGCGGGGGTGGGATTTGAACCCACGACCTCCGGGTTATGAGCCCGGAGGTCGTCGATGCGTCCGGCCCACGACCAGGCCGATGGTCATCAAGCCTGCAAACCAGGGCAGGTATAGGTAGAACCAGTGATCCACCGCCAGTTGGCCCGCGATCAGCACCGCCGCGGCTAGCGCCGCGACCTGCCGCAGCTCCCGCCGCCGTGGCACGAACGCCACTGCGACCGCCAGCACCGCGCGCACCAGCCAGCATCGGTGCCTTGTAGCCACGCCAGCCCACTCGACCTGTCCCCAGAGGCTGAACGGGCTCTCCCGATCGAGCTGGCTCTCGGCCGTCCGCTCCCAGAACGTCGCCAAGCCCGGGTCGATCGCCGGGTGCGCGAGCAGCACCACGCGCCGCCACGACGAACGCCACGCTCGCGACCGCCACCGGCCGCAGCGCCGGCCACCGCGGCCGCCACCCCTCCATCCGATCCACCAACCCCCGCTCCCCCACCACATACAGCGGCACCAGCGCCAGCGGCGCGAACTTCGTCATCGCCGCCGCCGCGATGAACCCGCCGCGCGCCACCGGCGAGCTGAAGAACACGAGCCCCCAGATCAGGAGCGCCGCGACCAGCGAGTCGTTCGAGTTCGACTGCAGCGCGAACGCCGTGTACGGGTAGGCGAGCCAGGCGAACGCGAGGACCGTCCCCGCCGCTCGGCCCGCGCGCCGGTCCCCCGGCCACAGCCGCCCGCCGAGCACGAACAGCCCGAACACCGTCGCCAGGTCGAAGAAGATCGCCGCGGCGTGGGCGGCCGGGAGGTTGTCCCACTCGCCGCTCCACGGCAGCACGGCCTCGAACGGGACGTAGGCGTAGTAGTTGGCGGGGCCGTAGGTGTCGCCGGTCGGGTTGTCGTCGGGGAAGGCGTCCTCGCCGTAGATCGGCTCGCCGTGGGTGATTCGCTCGGCGCCGATCACGCCGGCGTAGCCGACGTCGATCACGCCGGAGTCGGCGATGTTGAGCGCGACCCGGAACGCGATCAGGAACAGGCAGGCGACCGCGAGGAACGGGATCGGGGCGCTCGGCCGCAGGCCGTCGCCCTTGCCGAGGCCGCGGAAGCCGATCCAGAGCATGCGGATCAGCAGGTAGACGAGCGGCGGGTAGACGAGCGGGACGGAGACGCCGATCTCGCCGCGGTTGAAGAAGTAGTGGCTGATCCCGAAGCTCAGCAGGACCAGGAGGTCGAGGTGGACGAGCTTCCAGGGCCGGCGGAAGTCGAAGAGGCCGAGGAAGAACAGCAGCGCGAGCGGGATCCAGACGTACCAGGCGTTCAGCGCGTGGCCGAACTGGCCCTCGTAGCCGCGCGCCATCGGCCAGGCGACCTGGTCGCCGGTCCATGACTCGCGGATCTCGCCGGTCTGCGAGTCGACGTGGACCTGGACGACCTCGCTCGTCGCCGTCGAAGTAGCCGACCTGCCACTTCTCGGGCGGCTTCGCCTCGATCCGGATCTCGAGCCGCTTGCCGCGGTCGGCCGAGACCTCGGCGACGTTCGGGTCCTGGTTCGCGATCCGGACCGCCTCGGGGCCGTCGATCCGGAAGCCCTCGGGCGTCGCCGGGTAGCCGCTGGGCGGGATCGGCTCCTGCGCCGACTGCCGGCGCGGCCCACGCGAGCGCGACGACCACGACTGCCGCCGAGCGCCGCGCCCAGCCTGCCTCCACCCACTCGCCTCACGGCGCAATCATCGCGCTCGCCGGGGCGGCGAGCGCGATCGCTTTACGCCCGCGCCAACCGCTCCCCCACCCGCCGCAGCTCCTCGCGCAGCTCCGGCGGCTCGTGCACCTCGAACTCGAACCCCAGCATCGCGACCCGCATCGCGAGCCAGTGGAGGTCGTCGTCGCCGGTGCGGTACTCGCAGGTCCGATCGTCGATCGGCTCGAGCTCGTCCGCGCCCCACGGCATCCGCCGGCGCGCCTCCTCGACCGGCGCGTGGACCGTGACCCGTGCCCGGTAGCGGTGCGGGGTCGCGCGGATCGAGTCGGTGACGTAGGTCGCGGCGTCCTTGGCGGGGAGCTCGCGGGGCTCGAAGCGGACGCCGGTCGTGGCCGGGCGCTCGAGCCGGTCGACGCGGAAGGTGCGCCAGTCCTCGCGCGCCCGGTCCCAGGCGGCGAGGTACCAGCGGCGGCCGAGGTTGACGAGCGCGTGCGGCTCGACCTCGCGCCGCGTCTCCGATCCGTCGCGGGCGCGTGTAGGCGAAGCGCAGGCGCTCGGTGTCGCGGCAGCAGCCGGCGAGCACCGTCAGCGCCTGCGGGTCGACGGTCGGGCCGCCGACGGGCGGAGCGACCGTCGCCGAGCCGATCGCGGCGACCCGGCGCCGGAGCTTCGCCGGCAGCACCTGCTCGAGCTTCACCAGCGCCCGCACCGCCGCGTCCTCGATCCCGGTCACCGACGCGCGCGCCGCGGTGCGCAGGCCGACGGCGATCGCGATCGCCTCGTCGTCGTCGAGGAGGAGCGGCGGCATCGCGGTGCCGGCGCGGAGCGTGTAGCCGCCGGCGGGGCCGGTGAGCGACTCGACCGGGTAGCCCAGGTCGCGCAGGCGCTCGACGTCGCGGCGGATCGTCCGGCCGGAGACCTCGAGGCGCCGGGCGAGCTCCGCGCCCGGCCAGTCGCGCCGCGCCTGGAGCAGCGAGAGCAGGGTGAGGAGCCGGCTCGAGGTCTCGTTCATGCGATCTCCAGGGTCTCGAAGATTGCGGACAGATCCTGACCTAAATGGGTCTTAGGGTGCGCCGCGTCAATGAATCTCAGGAAGGAGCGAGCGCATGGCTGAGCAAGAGGGATATCCGGACCAGGTGATCTTGCGGGAGAGCTACCCCGAGGGCGTGCCCTGCTGGGTCGACTCGGGACGGGTGGACTCGACCGCGGCGCGGGACTTCTACGGCGGGCTCTTCGGCTGGGAGTTCGAGAACATCTCGCCGCCGGACGCGGCGGCGTACTTCGTCGGGCGGATCGACGGCAAGGACGTCGCGGCGATCGGCGAGCAGGAGCAGCAGCTCGACCCGCCGGTCTGGAACACCTACGTCTTGGTCGAGGACGCCGACGAGGCCGCGGCCAAGGCGGTCAAGGCCGGCGGCAGCGTGCAGCTCCCGCCGATGGACGCCGGCCCGGCCGGGCGGTTCGCGGGCCTCGCCGACGCCGAGGGCGCGTCGTTCTGCGTCTGGCAGGCGAACGAGTTCCGCGGCGGGCAGCTCGTGAACGTGCCGGGCACCTGGAACTTCAGCGACCTCTACACCCGCGACCCGGAGAAGGCGATGGAGTTCTACGGCCGGATGTTCGGCTGGACCGCCGACGAGGTCGGGGACGAGGGCTACGCGATGATCTACCGGCCCGGCTACGGCGATCACCTCGCGAAGAGCGACCCCGGGCTCTACGAGCGCCTCGAGGGGTTCGGCGCCGAGCGGTCGTTCGCCGACGTCGTCGCCTCGCTGAACCGGATGGCGGACGGCCAGTTCCCGCCCGAGACCCCCGCGCACTGGGGGATCACGTTCGCGGTGGCGGACGCCGACCGGGCCGCCGCGCGAGCCTCGGAGCTGGGCGGCAAGGTGACGGTCCCGCCGTTCAACACCGAGTGGACGCGGACCACGGTCCTCGCCGACCCCGAGGGCTGCGTCTTCACCGCGAGCCAGTTCACCCCGCCGAGCTAGACCTCCTCCGAGGCGGCCCTCCCGCGCTTCCCCGGGGCGCGGGAGGGCTTGACCAGGGGCATAGAGTCCCGCGCCGAGATGGGGAACGGAATCCTCGCCTTCAGCTCGTACTCGCGGCAGGGGCCGTGTTCGCCGTGATCGTCGCGGCGCAGGCGATCGCCGGCGCTCGGGCAACGACTCGGCCGCGCGCGGCGCCAGCCAGCAGATCAAGAAGCTCAAGAAGCAGGTCAAGCAGCTCAAGCAGCGCGTGGCCTCGATCGAGAACACCGGCGCGACGCCGAAGGGCCCCGCAAGCGGGGACCTCGGCGGTAACTACCCGAATCCTGTGATCGCCCCCGATGCCGTGACGAGCTCCAGAATCTTCGACGGCACCGTCGCCACTGGCGACCTGGCCACCGACGCCGTGACGAGCTCCCAGATCCTCAACGGAACCATCGCCACCGCCGACCTCGGGCCGAACGCCGTGACGAGCCCCGAGATGCCGATGGGACCGTCGCCACCAGCGACCTCGCCCAACCGGCCCTGCAGACACCGACGTCCGAACTGTGAGGCGGTCGACCCCATGGGCCACCGCGGCCGGCCTCGGCCAGTTCCCACGCTTCTGGAAGGACAGCTTTGGAGTCGTGCATCTCCAGGGTTCCGTCGGCTGCACCGGCGGCAACGCGACCGAGGGCGGCGCATCTTCTTCCTCCCGGCCGGATATCGGCCCGACGTTCCAGGGATTCGTCATCCGCTTCATGGCTCTCGGCGGCGGAGTAACGCCGGTGCAGCTCGCGATCCTCGACGACGGGAGCGGCTGCGGTCGTCTACGACGGACCCGACTCGACCGGCGTCGACAACTACATCTCGCTCGACGGGATCACGTTCCTGGCCGGCGGCTAGAGCGAGCGGGCCGAGGCGTCCAGCGCTATCGTCGCGCGAGATGGCGACCGTCACCCCGATCGACGACCTGCGCCTGAGCGAGCGCGCCGCCCTGTTCCAGGGCCGCGACGAGATCCCGGTCTCGATGTTCGTCGTCCAGTACCAGCGCGGGCAGGGTCCCGACCTCCACCTCCACCCCTACGCGGAGGCGTTCGTCGTCCAGGAGGGCACCGCGGTGTTCACCGCGGGCGACGAGGAGCTCACGGTCGAAGCAGGCAACATCGTCGTCGTCCCGCCCGAGACGCCGCACGGGTTCAAGAACCCGAACGACGAGATCCTTCGGGTGGTCAGCGTCCACCCGAACCCGGTGGTCGAGCAGACGGACCTGTAGTGGCGATCACAGCGCTCGAGGCGAGAACCCAGATCCTCGACGACCTCGCGGTCGCGATCGACCAGACCGCGCTCGCGGTCGCCGCGCTCGGCGAGGCGTTCGAGCAGCTGCCCGACGCCGCGGCCGACCGGCTCGAGGCCGCGCTCTTCCGCCCGGCGCAGCGGGCCTACGCGCGCGGCAAGCGGACCCACGCCGGGTTCGCCGAGCGCACCTCGCTCTCGACCCGCGCGTTCGACCTCCCCTCCCCGGGCCTCGCCTCGCAGGGCGTGAGCTCGCTGGTCGGGCGGGCGGTCGAAGCCGCGGGCGCGGCCGACCGCACCCTCGCCGAGCTCCAGGACTCGATGCTCCCGGTCGAGTCGGGCGATCCGGACCTGCGCGCCGGCCTCAGCGAGACGCGCGAGTTGCTCGCCCCCGTGCCCGGCAACGCCCGCGAGTTCCTGCGGACGCTGGGCGCTAGAGCCCGAGGTCGCGCACGCCGCGCTCGCCCCAGCCGAGGTGGTGGGCGACCTCGTGGCGGACGGTGCGCTCGACCTGTGCGCGGAGCAGCTCCGGGTCGTAGCCGAAGTCGCGCTCGAGCGTGTCCTGGTAGATCACGATCCGGTGCGCGTAGTTGTCGCGGGCGATCGTGTCGCCCCAGTACATGCCGTAGGCGCGGTGCTCGCGGCCGCGGTTCGAGACGACGACCGGCGTCTCCGCGAGCGCTTCGCGGAACTCGTCGGGCAGGTTGTCGAGGGCCCGGATCACGAGCTCGTCGAAGTAGCTCGGGGGCTCGTCGGGCGGCGGCATCGCGGCGAGCGCCTCGCTTCGCTCCTCGAGCCGCTGGAACTCGGCGTCGGTCATCTCGTCGCCTGAGAGCGCGACGATCACCCAGGCGAGGACGAGGATGATCGCGATCGAGCCGACGGCGATCGTCAGCAGGCCGCCGATGCCCTGGAACGACGGGGGGTTCAGGAGCAGGAGGAAAAGGCCCGTGAGGAAGGCGATGAGGGCTGCGCCTCGCAGCGGCGGGCCGAGGATCTCCTTCATGAGATCAAGGCTAGAGAGGCGGCGCACGCACGCCGATCATCGAGCGTCGACTTAGTGGCCTCAGGCGAAACAAAGTCGACGCTCGGTGCACCCGCAGTCGGTCGCGCGATCTGGCAGCCTCTGCCCGATGGCGCCCCCGGAACGCCAGGACGACTCCGCGATCGTCGCGGCGCTCAGTCGCGGCGACGAGGCCGCCTTCGCCGAGCTGGTCGACCGCCACAGCCCGGCGATGATCCGGGTGGCGATGGCGTACGTGCCCTCGCGGGCGGCGGCCGAGGAGGCTGTGCAGGAGGCCTGGATCGGGGTGATGCGCGGGATCGACGGGTTCGAGGGCCGCTCGTCGCTCAAGACCTGGATCTTCCGGATCCTCGTCAACGTGTCGATGCGAAGCGGCGCGAAGGAACGGCGCTCGACGCCGTTCTCCGCCCTCGCCGCGGCGGAGGACACCGGCGAGCCGACGGTCGACCCCGACCGTTTCCTGCCCGCCGACCACGAGCTCTTCCCCGGCCACTGGGCGATCTCCCCGACCCGCTGGCCGACGCCCGAGGAGGGGCTCCTCGCCGGCGAGACCCGTGAGGTGATCGCCCGCGCGATCGGCGAGCTCCCCGAGGCGCAGCGCACGGTGATCGGTCTGCGCGACGTCGAGGGCTGGTCGTCGGAGGAGGTCTCCGAGGCGCTCGAGATCACGCGCCGGGAACCAGCGGGTCCTGCTGCACCGCGCCCGCAGCAAGGTGCGGAACGCGATCGAGGCCTACTTCGGCGCGGTCGAGGAGATCGACTACGACGCCGTAACGCGGGAGCTTTTCGGGGACACTGCGCTAGAGCAGAAGTCCAAGCGATGAACGAGCACACGACACATCCGCCCCCCGACGACCTCGCCTGCACCGAGGAGGTCGAGCTGATCACCGACTACCTCGAGGGCGCGCTGCCGAAGGCCGAGGCCGAGCGGCTCGAGCGCCACATGGCGACCTGCCCGGGCTGCACCGAGTACGTCGAGCAGATGCGGACGCTCGCCGGCTCGCTCGGCGGGCTGCGCGAGGAGCAGCTCTCGCCCGAGGTCCGGATCGCGCTGATCGAGAACTTCCGCGGTTTCCGCCGCTCCTGAATTAGTCCGTAACGCGCGGCGCCCCCGCCGTAACTGCGTGGAGATGACGCAGAACGGCCGCAACAATCCCCGCCCTGGCGACCCGCCGCGAGTGGATCGGCCTCGCCGTCATCGCGCTCCCCTGCCTGGTCTACGCGATGGACCTGACCGTCCTGACCCTGGCGGTGCCCTCGCTGACCGCCGACATCCAGCCGTCGAGCACCGAGCTGCTCTGGATCGTCGACATCTACGGCTTCCTCGTCGCCGGCTCGCTGATCACGATGGGCACCCTGGGCGACCGGATCGGGCGGCGGCGGCTGCTCCTGATCGGCGGCGCGGCGTTCGGCGCCGCCTCGGTCTTCGCAGCGTTCGCGCAGAGCCCCGAGATGCTGATCGTCTCGCGCGCCCTCCTCGGCATCGCCGGCGCGACGGTGGC
The DNA here is from genome assembly GCA_963753385.1 of uncultured bacterium. GTDB lineage: Bacteria > Actinomycetota > Thermoleophilia > Solirubrobacterales > 70-9 > JALZKA01. The sequence goes on along the minus strand of CAVWCC010000005.1, from coordinate 744,969 downwards.
GCCGTCGACGCTGTCGTTGATCCGCAACATGTTCGAGGACGACAGGCAGCGCACGAGGGCGATCGGGATCTGGGTCGCGAGCTTCTCGGCCGGCGCCGCCATCGGTCCGCTGGCCGGCGGCGTCCTGCTCGAGAGCTTCCACTGGGGCTCGATCTTCCTGATGGCGGTCCCGGTGATGGCGATGCTGCTCGTGCTCGGCCCGAGGTACCTGCCCGAGTACAAGGACCCGAATCCGGGCCGCCTCGACCTGCCGAGCGCCGCGCTGTCCGTCGTCGCCCTCCTGGCGCTGATCTACGGCGTGAAGGCCGCTGCCACGGACGGGATCACAGCCCCCGCGATCGCCTCTGCCATCGCCGGGCTCGTCGTCGGCGCCGTCTTCGTTCGGCGCCAGCGCCACCTGGCCGACCCGATGATCGACCTGGGCCTGTTCCGCAAGCCTGCGTTCAGCGGCGCGTTGGGCGCGAACACCGTCTCGTTCGCGGTGATCTTCGGACTCGAGGTGTTCACCGCCCAGTACATCCAGCTCGTCCTCGGCTACTCGCCGCTCGAAGCCGGACTCTGGAGCGTGCCGCCGGCGCTCGCGTTCATCGCGGGCTCGCAGCTGACGGCGCCGCTCGCCGCCCGGATGCGCCCCGGCCCCTTGATGCTGAGTGGAATCGTGATGGCGCTGGTCGGCGTCGGCCTCTTGACGCAGGTCGGCTCGGGCGGCATCGGCGTCCTCGTTGCCGGCGTCTCGATCATCGCGCTCGGCCTCACCCCCGTCTTCACCCTGGCCGCCGACATCGCGGTCGGCTCGGCGCCGCCCGAGCGCGCCGGGGCGGCCTCGGGGATCTCGGAGACGAGCTCGGAGCTGGGCGGCGCCCTCGGCCTCGCGATCCTCGGCACGGTCGGGACCGCGGTCTACCGCGAACAGGCGTCCGACTCGATTCCGGCCGACGTTCCGGCCGAGGCCGCGGCGACCGCCGGCGACACCCTCGGCGGCGCGGTCGAGGTCGCGAACGGGCTGCCCGCCGCGCTCGCCAGCGACGTGCTCGAGCCCGCGCGCGAGGCATTCACCCAGGGCTACGAGATCGCGGTAACGCTGGGTGGTGTCCTGCTGGTCGCCGCCGCGATCCTGGTCACGCGGCTCCTGCGCCGCGACGGCCGGCCGGAGCCCACCGCCGAAACCGAGGCCGGGCCCGTCACCGTCGCGGTCGCGGCGGAACCGTGCAGCTGAGCGTCAACCCGTCGAAGTCGAACAAAAGGAGCAACATGACCACCATCCACGAGGAGATCGTCAAGGCCAACGGTGTCGAGCTCGGCTACGGGACCTTCGGCGACCCGGCCGATCCCGCGATCGTGCTGCTCCACGGCGCCGGCGATTCGATGCTCTCCTGGCGCGAGGACCTCTGCGAACGGCTCGCCGCGGGCGGGCGGTTCGTCGTCCGCTACGACAACCGCGACGCCGGCCGCTCGACCGCATACGAGCCCGGCGCGCCGCCCTACTCCGAGAGCGACCTCGTCGCCGACGCCGCCGCGCTGATCGACGCGCTCGAGCTCGGCCGGGTCCACTTCGCGGGGCTCTCGGCCGGCGGGGCGGTCGCGCAGCTGCTCGCGCTCGACCATCCCGAGAAGCTCGCGACCCTCACCCTGCTCTCGACGACGCCCGGCGACCCGAGCAGCGAGAGCCCGGACCTCGCGAAGCCCGACGCGAAGCTCGACGCGGTGTTCAGCGGCGAAGGCGGTGAGCCCGACTGGTCGGACCGCGACGCGGTCGTCGAGTACCTGATCGAGATGGAGCGCCCGTTCGCGGGATCGCACGGCTACAAGGAGGACGACCAGCGCGAGCTCTGCGGCCGCGTCTTCGACCGCAGCACTCACCTCGCCGCGCAGCTGACCAACCCGTTCCTGGTCCACTCGGGCGAGCCCTGGCGGAAGCGCCTCGGCGAGATCACCGTGCCGACGCTGGTGATCCACGGCGAGGACGACCCGCTGTTCCCGCTCGACCACGGCCAGGCGCTCGCACGCGAGATCCCGGGCGCCGAGCTCCTGGTGCTCGAAGGAACCGGCCACGAGTACCCGCCGCGGCACACCTGGGACACCGTGGTCGCCGCAGTGCTGCGACACACCGCGTGAAGCTTCTCGCTTCGTACCCGATCGTCGTCACCGACCGTGTCCGGGAGTGCCGCGACTTCTACGTCGAGTGGTTCGCCCTGGATTTGGTGTTCGAGGCCGAGTGGATCGCGGTGTTGGGCGCCGGCGAGACGCCCGCCGCCGCGTTCATGCATACCTCGCACCCGTCGACGCCCCCGGAACCGGGCGCGTACACGGGCGACGGCGCATTCCTCACCCTTCAGGTCGCCGACGCGCGCGCCGAGTACGAGCGCGTGACCGGCGCCGGCCTTCGGTGCGACCTGGATCTGACCGACGAACCGTGGGGCCAGCGGCGCTTCGGCGTGATCGACCCCGCCGGGATGTGGGTGGACGTCGTCGAGCAGATCGAGCCGGCCCCCGGCTGGTGGGAGCGTCACGGCGCCTAGCGATTGATTCCGCCGCGCGGTGGGATCCTTACCCGTGATGAATGACCAGCAGCTCCCCATCCTCACCGAGCGAGCCGACGCGCTTCGCCGCCTCCACGCGGGTCCACGACCGTTGGTCCTTCCCAACGCGTGGGACGTCGCGAGCGCCCGGCTGGTGGTGAAGGCCGGATTCCCTGTCGTTGCGACGTCGAGCGGCGCGGTCGCAGCGAGCCTCGGATACGAGGACGACGATTCGATGCCGGTGGACGAGGCGTTCGGCGTCATCGCGCGGATCGCGCGGAGCGTCTCAGTCCCGGTGACGGCCGACGTCGAGGCCGGCTACGGGCTCTTGCCCAAGGACCTGGTCGGACGACTGCTGGACGCCGGAGCCGTCGGCTGCAACATCGAGGACACCGACCATCACGGCGGTGCCGACCTGGTCGACGCGGGCGAGCATGCCGAACGGCTACGCGCGATCCGTGGGGCGGCGACCGAGGCCGGCGTCGAGATCGTCCTCAACGCTCGCATCGACGCCCTGCGCCTCGAGGGCGATCCCAGTGAACTGTTCGAGGAGGCCGTGCGACGCGGGCAGCTCTACCTGGAGGCCGGGGCCGATTGCGTGTTCCCGATCCGGCTCGCGGACGACGAGCTGATCGGCGAGTTCGTCCAGCGCGTCGAGGGTCCGGTGAACGTCGTGGCTGCGGGCGCTCCCCCGCTCGCGCGGCTGGCGGAACTGGGGGTCAGGAGGGTGAGCTTCGCCGGGGTCCTCATGAACCAGCTCTACGGCGCGCACGAGGCGAAGCTGGCCGAGATCGCAGCCGAGCTCGGCTAGCCCCGTGCTGCGACGTCGAGCGTGACCACGCGGTCCGGGGCCTCCAACGCCGATCGGGCCGCCGCCCTAAGCAATTCGACATCAAGTGGGTAGCGAGCAGCGACTGCGGCAAGCGGCTCGTCGATCCCGTGGTCTGGGTACAGGATCTCGATGTGGACCGGATGACCGTCGACGAGCGCGACCCCGGCCCTGTCGTGGACGCGGTCCTCCTGGGCGGGCGACGTCGAAGTTTCGACCTCGACGAGCGTGATCGCGATCGCGTTGGCCCGGCTGTCGTAATCGGCCTTCATCACTTCCTCCGCTCCATCAGCGTAGTCACATCGACCGGCGAGGCCGAACGCTGGCGAGCGCGCCGGGCCTCAGCGCGCGCTCTGCCGCTGGCGCCGGGTGACCGCGTCGATCGTGACGGCGAGGAGCAGCACGCCGCCGGTGATCATGAACTTGAGGTCGGAGTCGAGGGCGACCAGGTCCATGCCGTTCGAGATCGAGCCGATCACGAGCGCGCCGAGCAGCGCCGACCAGATGAAGCCGCGGCCGCCGAAGAGCGAGGTGCCGGCGATCACCGGGCCGGCGATCGCGAGCAGCAGCGTGTCGCCCGAGCCCGACTGCTGGTTCACCGACAGGAGCCGCGAGGCGGCGAGGACGCCGCCGGCCGCGGCCAGCGTGGATGCGAGCGCGAAGACCGAGACCTTGATCCGGGTGACGCGGATGCCGGCACGCCTGGCGGCCTCCTCGTTGCCGCCGACGGCGAACACGTGCCGGCCCCAGCGGGTGCGCTCGGTGAGGAACGAGAAGAAGACCGTCAGGACGACGACGATCACCGCCGCCAGCGGCACGCCGCGGTCGGCGTTCAGGATCGCGACCACCGCGATGATCGCCGCGGCGACGATCACGACCCGCCCGACGAGCACCGCCACCGGCTCGGCCTCGAGCCCAGCGGTCACCCGCCCGCGACGGCGCATGAAGAGCGCTCCCGCGTAGGCCGCGATCGCCGCGGCCGCGAGGATCCAGCCGACGGCCGGGTCGAAGAAGGTCGAGGTCAGGTCGGTGATGATCGAGTCGGGCAGGTTGACTGAGCCCGTATCGCCCAGCACGAGCAGCTGCATCCCCTGGAAAGCGAGCAGGCCGGCCAATGTGACCACGAACGACGGGATCCCGAACGTCGTGACCATGAAGCCGTTGAACAGGCCGATCGTGGTGCCGACGAGCAAGCCGACGACTATCGCGAGCGCCGGGTCAACGCCCTCCTTGACCGAGATCACGGCCATGACCGACGCCGCGAGGCCCGAAACCGCGCCCACCGAGAGGTCGATCTCGCCGAGCAGCAGTACGAGGACGACGCCGATCGAGATCGTCGCGACGGCGGCGATCTGAAGCGTCAGGTTCGAGAGGTTGACCGCGGAGAGGAAACGGTCGTTCGCGACCTGGAAGATCGTCCAGATGATCGCGATCCCGAGCAGGACCCGCACCGAGCCGAGCTCGCCGCGAGCGAGCCTGCGAAGCATCGCCCCGGGCGAGATGCGCTCGCGGACCTCGGCCTCGATCGGCGGCGTTGCCGTCGTCATACCAGCGGCCTCAACAACGGCCGGGCTCGGCTCCGTGCTGTCGCACTCCGCCTCACAGCGGCGCCTCCTCGGTCGGCCGCTCCTCGCCGCCGAACTCGGCGCCGGTGATCGCGGCGACGATCTCCTCCTGCGAGGAGTCCCCAATGTGGAAGCTGCCGGCAACTCGGCCGAGCCGCAGCACCGTCACCCGGTCGGCCACCGCGAAGACGTCGGCGAGGTTGTGGGAGATGATGATCACGCCGAGGCCGCGGTCGCGGAGGCGCTGGATCAGCTCGAGGATCGCCTTCGTCTGGACGACGCCGAGCGCGGCGGTCGGCTCGTCGAGGAGGACGAGCTTGGGCTCGCCGAGCAGCGAGCGGGCGATCGCGATCGCCTGGCGCTGGCCGCCCGAGAGGCGCTCGACCTCGGTCCGCACGCTGCGGATCGTCGTCACCCCGAGCGAGGCGAGCAGCTCGCTTGTCTTCTGCTCCATCGCGGTCTCGTCGAGCACGAACGGCCCGCCGTCGACGAGCTCCTGGCCGAGGTACAGGTTGGCGACGATGTCGAGGTTCTCGCAGAGCGCGAGGTCCTGGTAGACGGTCGCGATCCCGAGGCTCGTCGCAGCCTGAGGCGAAGTTAGGGTCACCGGCTGGCCCGCGAAGCTGGTCTGGCCGACGTCGGCCGGCTGCACCCCCGCGATCGCCTTGATCAGGGTCGACTTGCCGGCCCCGTTGTCGCCGACGAGGCCCATCACCTCGCCGGGGCGGACCTCCATGTCGACTTCCTTCAAGGCGTCGACGGGACCGAAGCTCTTCGAGATCCCCTTCAGCGCGAGGAGAGGCTGAGAGAGAGGAGTTCCGCCACTTTTTGTCGTGGTTTCTTCCATGCTCGCCTCTCCTCGCGCGTCAGGGTATCCCTAGTTGCGGACTACTTGATGCCCGCCTGCTTGCACGCCTGGGCGTACTGTCCGGAGCAGATCTCGTCGACGGGGTAGACCTCGTCGGCGATGATCGTGTCGGCCAGGTTGTCGATGGTGACCGGGATCGTCTCGGTGAGAACGGTCGGCACCTGCTCGGTGCCGTTGTCGAACTCGCCCGTGACGAGGTCAGCCGGGACCTCCTCGCCCTGTGCGACCAGCACCGCCACCTCGGCGGCGTTCTCGGCGAGCGGCTGGATCGGCTTGTAGACCGTCACGAACTGCTCGCCGGCGATGATCCGCTGGACGGCCGTGATCTCGGCGTCCTGACCGGTGACCGGCACCTCGGTCGGGTCGATGCCATTCGCCTTCATGGCGGCGATGGCTCCGCCCGCGGTGCCGTCGTTGGCCGCGTAGACGCCCTTGATCTGATCGGCGCCGGTTGCGGTGATCGCCTGCTCCATCTCGCGCTGGGCGTTCTCCGGCAGCCAGTCCGGCGTGTCGTACTCCTGAGCCACCTCGACGCCCTCGGCCTCCAGCACCTCGTCCGATCCCTGATCGAACAGCTTGGCGTTGTTGTCCTTCGGGTCGCCGTTGATCTTCACGATCGGGCCCTGAGCAGCGTTCGCGTCGGCCAGCGCCCCCACCAGGGCCTCGCCCTGCTGGCGACCGACCTCGAGGCTGTCGAACGCGACGTAATAGTCGAGGTTCGGCGTGTCGAGGATCAGGCGGTCATACGAGATGACCGGGATGCCGGCATCCGCCGCCCGGTCGACGAGCGAGCCGGCCGTGGACGAGTCCACCGGGTCGAAGACGAGCACGTCGACTTCCTCGGTGATCGCGGCCTCGACCTGCTGCTGCTGCTCGGCCGGATCCTGGTCCGCGTTCTGGTAGAAGATCTCGCAATCGGGGCAGAGCTCCTCTACCTTCGCCTCGAACAGGGGCCGGTCGAGCGCTTCGTAGCGCGCGGTCTGGGTTTCCGGCAGCAAGAAACCGATCTTGCCTCCGGACGCCGTCTCGCCGCCCGTCGTCCCCGCCGTCGTCGTCATCGTCGCCGCAGGCGCCGATGACCAGCGCTGCGAGCAGCGCGGCGAGAGCCACGAGCAGCGAGCGCATCTGCGCCTGTGTCATGGGTACTCCCTTCGGTGGTGGTTTGTTCTCTTGGTGAAGCTCATGCTGCCTCGCTCAGGCCGGAGGCGGCGAACCGCTCGGACTCGTGCATGACGAGAGCCAGCGCGCCCAGCATCTCGGCCCGCTCGCCGAGCACGCCGGCGACGATCTCGGTGTCCTCGGCCGCGGAGGGGATCGCGTTGCGGCGGACCACCTGACGGACCGGGTCGAGCAGCACGTCGCCGGCCAGCGGGAGGTCGCCGCCGATCACGACGCACTCCGGGTTGACGATGTTGCAGAGGTTCGCGACGGCGATCCCGATCGCCCGCCCCGCGTCACCGATCAGGCGCCGGGCCGCGGCGTCGCCCTCCTCGGACAGCTCGAGCAGGCGGCGGATCGAGATCTCCTCGTGGCGGCTCAGGGAGAGCTGCTGGGCGACCGCGCGGCCCGAGGCGATCGCCTCGAGGCAGCCGCGGTTGCCGCAGCGGCAGATCGGCCCGTCGGCGTCGACCATCGTGTGGCCGATCTCGCCGGCGGTGCCGCCGACCCCGTGGGTCAGGCGCCCGCCCGAGATCAACCCGCCGCCGATCCCCGACGCGACCTTGAGGTAGACGACCTCGCTGCGGCCCTTCGCGGCGCCCCACGTCAGCTCGGCCAGCGCGCCGAGGTTGGCGTCGTTCTCGACCGCGACCGGCATCCGCAGCCGGGCCGATGCCTCGGCGGCGGCGTCGATCCCGACCCAGCCCGGGAGGATCGACGAGTCCCAGACCGTTCCGGTCGCGCGGTTGATCGGGGCCGGGAGGCCCATCACCGCACCGATCACCCGGCCGCGGTTCGCCTTCGCCTCGTCGAGCACCTTGTCGACGAACTCCGCCGCGGCGTCGAGGCCCTCGGTGGCCGAGTGGTCGACGTCGAGCTCGCGCCAGGCCTCGGCGAGAACGGTGTGGGAGAGGTCGGAGACGGCGACCCGCAGGTGGCGGTGGCCGAAGTCGATCGCGAGCGCGAGGCCGGCCGAGCTGTCGAGCGCGACCATCACCCCGGGACGCCCGGCGTGTGCCTCGGCGCCGGGCTGGCTGTCGCGCTCGACCGCGAGGCCGGTGTCGATCAGGTCGCCGACGATCGTCGAGATCGTCGAGCGCGACAGCTCGGTCGCGCGCGCGAGCTCCGCCCGGCTGGCGACGCCGCGCTCGCGCAGGGCGTCGATCACTCGCCGTCGGTTGCCCTCCCTCAGGGAGGCCAGTGAGCCGCTCCTCCTCGGACTCATCAGCTGGCGCAATCCATTCCACACCCGACGGGGTTTGTCAAGGCTTAGATCAAAGAGTTAGTCAAACCGCAACAGTTATGTGCGAATCCTGGTCATTCTCAGGCATCGGTCCTGAAATTCCGTTCGGCGGGCGTCCACAGCCTGGCGTGAACAATCCTTTCGCAGGCGTGGCGCCGTAGTACCGGGTATGACGCTTCGCAAGCACTCCCTGATCGCAGTGGCCCTTGCCCTTGCCGCGCTGGCGCTCGCCGCGTGCGGCGACGATTCCGACGATTCGGAGGCTGATGCCGCCGTTGCCGGTTCTGATTCGGGCCTGGTCTCGGTCCAGGACGTCGACGGGACCGAGGTGCTGGCGGACGCCGAGGGGCGGACGCTCTACACGGCCGCGGTCGAGCAGGACGGGATCCTGTGTACGGACGGCTGCACCGCGTTCTGGGCGCCAACGATCGCCGCAAGCGACGAGGCCGAGTCCGCGGCGGCGGACCTGGGCCTCGAGCTGAGCGTGATCCAGCGCCCGGACGGTGACCGGCAACTCACCCTGAACGGCCTGCCCCTGTACAGCTTCACCGAGGAGGGTCCCGGACAGCTCGAGGGCGACGGCTTCGTCGACGACTTCCAGGGCACGCGGTTCGAGTGGCAGGCGGCGACGACGGGCGATTCCGCCGAGCCCGAGCCGGCGCCAAGCGTCAGCCCGTACTGAGCCTGCTCGTCGCCGGTGCACGGACGGGGCGATTAGTTCGCGCCCCGCCGCCGGTCTTACTCCCGAACCCCCGAAACGGAACCCAAGGGAGAACCCGATGCACACAGTGACCTCAAGAGACGGCTCGAAGATCGCCTACGACCGCAGCGGCGACGGCCCGACCGTGATCCTCGTCGGCGGCGCGCTCAGCTTCCGCGAGTTCTCGAAGATGACGGAGCTGGCCGAGCTCCTCTCCGCGCGCACCACGGTCATCAACTACGACCGGCGCGGCCGCGGCGACTCGACCGAGACGACCCCGTTCTCGCACGCCACCGCGGTCCAGCGCGAGGTCGAGGACATCGCCGCGCTGATCGAGGCCGAGGGCGGCAAGGCATCGCTCTGGGGCTGGTCCTCGGGCGGCGCGCTGGCGCTCGAGGCGGCGAAGGCCGGCATCGGCGTCGAGCGGGTCTCGGTCTACGAGGTGCCCGTACCAGGTCGACCCCTCGCACGACCGGCCGACGCCCGATTACGCGGAGCGGCTCGACGAGCTCGTCGCGGCCGACGACCGCAACGGCGCTGGTCAAGCACTTCATGCGGAACGCGATCGGGATCCCGGCGCCGTTCGTCGCCGGCATGCGACTGATGCCGATGTGGAAGCAGCTCCGGACCACGGCCCACACCCTCCCCTATGACTGGGAGGCGATGGGCGACCGGCGGATGCATGGCGCGCCGCTCGATCCCGCGGGACTTCGCGGCGGTCACGATTCCCGGTCCAGGTCGTGCAGCGGATCGAAGAGTCCCGGACGTCCTCAAGAAGGGCTCGCAGGCGCTGGCGGCGGTGCTCCCGGACGCCGAGCATCCGCGAGCTCGCAGGGCGTGAGCCACAACGTGAAGATGGACCGTGCTGGTCCCGGTGATCGCCGACTTCTTCGCGGGCGAGCGCGAGAGCGCCGCGGCGTCTACTCTCGTCAACGCCTAGCCCTCGAGAAGGAGAAACCCATGGCGTTGATCAGCGGAACCGACTTCATCGCGCTCCCGACCAAGGACGCCGAGAAGGCGAAGGAGTTCTACGAGGGCACCCTCGGGCTCGAATTCGGGAAGCAGTGGGGCAACATGCCGGCCTACGAGTTCGAGACCGGCAACCTCACGGTCGCCGTCATGCAATCCGACGCGTTCGGCCAGGAGTTCAAGCCGCACGCGCTCCCGCTCGAGTTCCACGTCGACGACTTCGAGGGCGCGAAGACGGAGCTCGAGTCACGCGGAGTCCAGTTCGAGGGCGAGACCCTCGACTCGGGCGTCTGCTACCAGGCGTTCTTCAAGGACCCCGACGGCAACTCACTCGCGATCCACCACCGCTACGCGCCGAAGTAGGGCCCGAGCGCGAAAGCCGGCCCGAGCGCCCTCGCTACGTCTAAGGACCGAGGGGTGGATGTAAAACGCAACGAGGCGCTGGGCGGAAGCCGGCGGCGATCGCTGCGACCGTTGATCGTGGGGTGAGGACCCGGACCGGTTGGGCGGGAGCGGGCCGAGCGCCGGCGTAGCCGTCAGGCGTCCAGCGCCGCAGGCGCCCTGCCCAGAGCAGTTCGGGCACGTCGTGCTCGGCGACCACGATCACGCCGTCGGGGAGTTCACCCGGCAGCGCCGTGAACGTGGCCTGCTCGCCGTCGCTCGTCAGGCGCTCGGGGTGAAGGGCCGCGTCGAGTTCGGGCGCCGAGATCTGCCTGCCCCCTCCCCACGTAGCACGAAACTCGTTGAACCGGTCACGCATGCACTCGGCGCAGGGCCGATGACCGGCGGCGAGCGCAGTCGCCTCGTCGAGGAAGAAGAGCTCCGTGTAGCGGCCCGGTTGAAGCAGCTCGCGGCTGCGCCCCTTGAACTCGAGCCGGCAGTAGATCCAGCGCTTGAGCTGGTGGCGTCGCACGATCTGGCCGCGCTCGTCATGGAGCACGCCGCGGTTGCCGAACAGGGTCCCACGGGCGGGATGAGCGATCAGGCTGCCGAACGGATCGACGCGGTTCTGATGAGGTGAGTCGGCCAATGAACGTCCCTCGGGCTCCTCTATAGGACGTGCTCGGTCACGTTCGGCGTGAGACGCCGCCGATGAAGTTCACCTCTTGACAACACGCCGAGAGGGTGTATTGTCGCCGAATTGCGTTCGACATTATCGAACGCACTTCGAGAAGGAGGAGAGTGATGGAGCATTCCCTGAGGCAGCGAGCCCTCGCCGAGGTCCTCGGCACGGCGCTGCTGGTACTCGTCGGTCCCGGCTCCGTTGTCGCGACGCTGAAGCTGAACGGAGACGCGCCGCTTACGGGCGGCGACCTGCTCGGCATCTCGTTCGCGTTCGGACTCGTGATCGCGGCGATGGTGTACGCCATCGGCAAGGTCTCCGGCTGTCACATCAACCCGGCCGTGACCTTCGCCTTGGCGTCGACGAAGCGGTTCCCGTGGCGTGAGGTTCCCGCCTACTGGGGCGCCCAGGTGGTCGGAGCGGTGTTCGGAGGGCTCGCGATCTGGGCCCTGTTCGCCCAGCAGGGGATCGACCTCGGCATGGGCCAGACCAGCTTCGACGAGGCCACGACGACCTGGGGGTCGGCGATCTTCGCGGAGGGGATCGGGACGTTCATCCTGATGTTCACGATCCTGGGCATCGTCGACAAGCGGTCGCCCGGTGACTTCGCAGGCCTGATCATCGGCGGCGTCGTGGTCGCGATCATCATGATCGTTGGCCCGCTCACCGGCGCGTCGCTGAACCCGGCGAGGGCGTTCGGCCCCGAGTTCGTCTCGGCGCTCGGCGACGGTCCGACCGCGTGGAACCAGCTAATCCCGGTCTACATCCTGCCGGGCCTGGTTGGCGCCGGCCTGGCCGCATTCGTCTATGACCTCCTGGCGACCCCGCGCGTTACCGCGCGGCCGATCCGGGATGCGGTGACCCACCCCGACAACGGCGCCGATGGTGCCGCACCCGATGGCCGTGACGTTGCCGCGGCCGTCAAGTAAGGAGGCGATCATGAGCACAGCGACAGTCACGATGAAGAAGTTCGTCAATGATCCCGAGGCGATCGTCACCGAGTCGGTCACCGGACTCGCGGCCGCGCACGGCGACCTGCTCCGCTACGACGCGGACGCGCAGATCATCGTTCGCGCCGACGCGCCGGTTGCCGGCAAGGTCGCCCTCGTCTCGGGCGGCGGCTCCGGACACGAGCCGCTCCATGGCGGCTTCGTCGGGGTCGGGATGCTGGACGCGGCCTGTCCGGGCGCGGTGTTCACCTCTCCGGTCCCCGAGCAGATGCTCGCCGCCACCAAGGCGGTGGACGGCGGGGCCGGCGTGGTCCACCTCGTCAAGAACTACACGGGTGATGTGATGAACTTCAAGCTCGCCGCGGAAGACGCGGCGGACGAAGGCATCAACGTCGAGTCCGTTTTGATCGACGACGACGTGGCGGTCCAGGACTCGCTGTACACGGCGGGCCGACGAGGTGTCGGCGCGACTGTGCTGGCCGAGAAGATCGCGGGTGCGGCGGCGGAGCGAGGCGACGGTCTGGACGATGTCGCCGGGCTCGCCCGCCGCGTGAACGAGCGGGCGCGGTCCTTTGGGATCGCGCTCTCGTCGTGCATCCCGCCTGCGGCCGGTACGCCGATCTTCGACCTCCCCGAGGGGGAGATGGAGGTTGGCATCGGGATCCACGGCGAGCCGGGGCGGCGGCGCGAGCCGCTGGCCGGAGCGAGCGAGATCGCCGACCTCATGGTCGAAGCGGTCCTGAGCGATCGCGAGCTCGCGGACGGCGCAAAGGTACTGCCGTTCGTGAACGGCATGGGCGGCACACCGCAGCTCGAGCTCTACCTGCTCTACGGAGAGGTGGACGCCGCGCTGCGCAAGGCAGGGGTCGAACCCGTGCGCCGGCTCGTCGGCAGCTACATCACGTCGCTCGAGATGGCGGGGGCGTCGCTCACGCTGCTCGAGCTCGATGATGAGCTGACGGAGCTGTGGGATGCTCCCGTGAGGACGCCCGCGCTCCGCTGGGGAGCCTGAGGGCAATGGTCACCGAGTCGGTCGTGCAGCGCACAACGATCATCAAATGGATGGAGGAGTCGGCGTCGGCGGTCCGCGACCAGCGGGACTACCTGACCCAGCTCGACTCCGCCATCGGTGATGGCGACCACGGGCTGAACATGACCCGTGGGTTCGACTCGGTGACCAAAGCACTCGCCGGCCAGGACGACTCGCTGCCACCCGGGCGCCTCTTGATCCTGGCCGGCAAGACGCTGGTCTCGACCGTCGGAGGAGCGAGCGGCCCGCTCTGGGGCATGGCCTTGAGACGGGCCGGCCGCGCCCTCGGCGACGAGGACGAGTTCGACAGCTCGCAGCTCATCCTGGCGCTGGACGGCGCGCTCGACGGCGTGGTCGAGCTCGGTGCCGCCCAGCTCGGCGACAAGACCATGGTCGACGCCCTCTCCCCCGCCGTTGAGGCGCTGCGCCATGCGATCGAGGCGGAGCGGCCGCTGCCGGTCGCGATCGCCTCCGCAGCGGAAGCCGCCGAGGAGGGGATGCGCGGGACGATCCCGCTCCAGGCCCGCAAGGGTCGCGCCTCGTACCTGGGCGAGCGGTCGATCGGGCACCAGGATCCCGGGGCCACGTCGACCGCGCTGATCATCCGCGCCCTCGAGACCGCGGTGACCGCCGAGGGCTGAGGCGTGGAGCGCGTGTTCGCCGGCCGTGCCGCGTCGCCGGGCAGGGCGCTGGGGACGGCCCGCGTCCTCGCGGCCGCCACGGCAGTGATCCGCGCCACCGTTCCCCGCAGCGACCGCAAGGCCGAGGCGGAGGAGGCACGCCACGCGCTCGAGCGTGCTGCCGCCGAGGTCGAGGGGATCGCGGCGCGCCTGCGCGCCGCGGGGCGACGGAACGAGGCCGAGATCGTCGATGCCGGGGCGATGATGGCCCGCGACCCCGGGCTCGAGCGCGACGTGGTCGCCGCGATCTTCGACGCCGGTGTCCCCGCCGCCGCCGCGATCCTGGACGCCGCCGGCGCTCAGGCAGACGTGATCGCCGCACTCGACGACCCGATGCTGGCCGAGCGTGCCGACGACGTCCGCAGCGTCGGCAGGCGGGCCGCGGCGCTCGTCGGGGCGGACGCCCGCAGCGCGGATGCAACCCAGGAGGCCGCCGCGGGGCAGGTGCTGGTGGCGTCCGATCTCGGCCCGGCGGAGGTGGCGGAGCTGGAGGCGGGCGTGGGGGCCATCGCGCTCGCGGCCGGAGGCGTCTCGGCGCACGCCGCGATCGTGGCCCGATCGCTCGGGATCCCGATGGTGGTCCGCGCCGGCGAGGCCCTGCTCGAGCTCGAGCCGGGCACCGAGGTGGTCGTCGACGGCGGCGCCGGAGTAGTGGTCGCCGCCCCTGACACGACGCTGGTCGAGAGCGTCGAGCGCGAGCAGCAGCGCCTCGCCTCCGCTCGTGCACGGGCGTTCGCCGACCGCGATCTTCCCGCGGTGACCACCGACGGCCACCACGTGGTTGTGCGGGCCAACGTCGCCGGCCCGGCGGAGCTCGCCACCGCGCTCGAGGGCGGTGCCGAGGGCGTGGGGCTGCTTCGCACCGAGCTTGCCTTCCTCGATGCAAGCGATTGGCCGACCGAGGCGGACCACATGCGCGCGCTCGCTCCGATCCTGGCGGGCCTGAGGGGCATGCCCGCGACGGTACGGGTGCTCGACTTCGGCGGCGACAAGACGCCGCCGTTCCTGCGCGGGACGCGGTCTCGCGGGATCGGGCTGATGCTCCAGCACCCCGAGGAGCTCGCGGCCCAGCTGCGCGCCATCGTCATCGCGGCGGCCGGGGACCTCGCTGCGGATCATGTTGCCGATGGTCGACTCGGTCGAGCAGCTGAAGGCGGCCCGCGCGGCGCTGGAATCGGTGACGAACGGATCCCCACCGCCCCTCGGCGCGATGATCGAGACCGCCGATGCCGTGCGTGTCGTCGATGAGATCGCGGCCGAGTCCGACTTCCTCGGGATCGGGACCAACGACCTGACGCACTCGATCCTCGACGCGGACCGTTTCTCGGCCGGGGTGGCCCCGGCGCATCATCCGGCCGTGCTCCGGGCGATCCATGCCGCCGTCCTCGCGGCGGAGGTGGCCGCCGTGCCGGTCGAGGTCTGCGGTGAGGCCGCTTCGGACCCGGTCACGGCGCCGCTTCTGGTCGGCACCGGTGTCGACGAGCTGAGCGTCGGCGCCGCGCGCGTGGGCATCGTCCGCCACTGGATCCGGGTGATGAACTACGGCGAGGCCCGCGTGCTCGCGGCCCAGGCAAGGCTGGCGGAGGACGCCGCGCAGGTCCACCGGCTGGCCGCGGCGACCGCCGACCGGCTCTCGCTACCCGAGGGTGGCAACCCGGCCGGCGAGATCCTCGAGCGCCCGGTCGGCATCGGCGCCAACGGCGCTCAGCCGCAGGCTCGATCCACGCCGCGCGCCTAGGGCGAGCACCTCGAGCAGGCTCTTCGCGTCGGCCTCGCGCCCGTTCGAGGCGACCACGATCTCCGCGTCGAACCGCATCGCGGCGCGGACGAATTCCGCTGCCGGCCGGGCGTGCAGGTCGACTCCCGCGGGGAGCGTGACGGTCGTTTCAGAGCTTGCTGACACCTCGGGCCCCCTCGGCGGCCGCGACGACCTCGGCAACCGGGCTGCCGGCGGAAGACGCAACCGCCGCCGCAACCGCCCCCTCGACGAACGGAGCGTCGATCAGCTTGACGTGACCGTTCGCCCGGCTCTCGAGGACGTGGCGGGTCGTCAGGACCGAGCTACCGAGATCGGCGAGCACCACCACCCCGCCACCGCGGTCGGCGCGGCGCACGGCGCTACGCACCCGATCCTCATCGGTGCCGAGATCGCCGCGCGGGTCGCCCCCGACTGGAATGATGTCCACGTCAGGTCCGGCCATCTGGCCGGCGAGCTCCGCAAGGCCCTCGGCGAGGGCGGCGCTGTGCGAGACGAGCACGATTCCGACGGTTTGGGCTTGCTGCTCGGCCACGGGCGGTAGTCTACATCACTGAAGGCGATTCGACAATGCCGAATACCTCACCCGCCCAAAGCGTTCATGGCCTCGGCCCGACCAGGCAGAAGGGGACGATCCAGTCGGTGGATCGGGCCGCGCGCATCCTGCGCGCGCTCGCGAGCGGGCCGCGGCGCCTCGGCGTGAGCGAGCTCGCCGAGCGTCTCGACATCACCCGCCCGACCGTTCACGGCCTCCTTCAGACGCTCCAGGCGCACGGCTTCGTCGAGCAGGATCGCGACTCGGAGAAGTACCAACTCGGTCCCGGCCTGCTCCACCTCGGGAATTCGTACCTCGACCTGAACGAGCTCCGCGCCCGCTCCATCGTTCACGCCGAGCGCCTCGCCGAGCGCGCCTCGGCCTCGGTGCGAGTCGGGGTGATGCACGGGCCGACCGTGGTCATCGTCCACCATGTCTTTCGCCCAGACGCGACCTTCCAGGTGCTCGAGGTCGGGGCGCAGCTGCCCGCTCACGCGAGCGCGCTCGGCAAGGCGATCCTGGCCTACGCCCCGCGCGAGCTCCTCAACGACCTCGTCGCCGAGGGTCTCCCGAAGCTCACGGGCCGGACGCTCACGCCGAACGCGCTGCGCGACGAGCTCAAGGCCGTGCGCGACACCGGGATCGCCCGCGAGCGGGACGAGGCCGTGCTCGGCGAGTCGAGCCTCGCCGGCGTCATCTTCGACCGCTCTGGCGTCGCGGTCGGAGCGATCGGCGTCGTTGGCGAGACCGAGGCGATCCTCCCCCGAGGCCCGTCGAAGGGGCTTCGGGCCGCCGTGAGCGACGCCGCCCGCGGCGTCTCGCGCGAGCTCGGCGCCCGCCGCTGGCCGAGTTCGCCGGAATAGCTCGCTAGCCGAAGGTCCAGAGCTTGTTGCCGATGAAGTTCACCGGCATCGCGACGGCGACCGCGATCGCCTGAGCCGGGAGCTCACCCATCTCGACGCCGGTTACGAGGGCCTCGAGGACAGCCAGGTTGACGCCGAGGCCGACGACGCTGACGGCGAGGAACCGGGCGCCCTGGTGGGCGGGGTGGCGGCCCGGGGCCTCGGCGCGGAAGGTCCACTGGCGGTTCCAGAGGAAGTTGTTGGTGACGGCGACGAGGAAGGCGCCGATCGCGGCGGGGATGTGGTGGAGGTCGCCTGCCTGGGTGAGCAGCGCGAAGGCGATGATGTTGACGACGTAGCCGGTGCCGCCGACGGCGCCGAACTTGAAGAGCTGGGCCCAGTTCTCGGGCTTCTGGGTGCCAAGGCGGATGCGCTTGGCAACCGCCCAGGCCCGGTCGGAGCGTCGGGTCCATGCGTCACGGACCGGGGTCGACCGCTCGGTCGGTGCCTCGCTCACGCCGCGGCCTCGACCTCGGCGGCGTCGTTCCGCACGGGGTCCTCGAGGCCGAAATGCCCGCGGACCAGGCTCGCGACGTCGCAGAGCCGCCACTGCTCGTGGCGCTCCGTGGTCCCCGGCTCGAAGCCGACGAGGAGCAGCGGGCAGAGCGAGTCGCCGGCGAGCAACGAGCCGTGGCTGCCGCCGCCCGCGTGCGAGGTCCCGCCCCAGTCGACGCACTCCCAGCCCTCGGCGAGCGAGACGAGGACGTCGCCGGCGTGCGGGGAGGTGAGCGCCGCCCAGAGGCGGCCGAGGCCGTCGGGGTAGTCGTCGCTCAGCAGCGTCCCGGCGCGGCGCTCGTAGCCGAGCGCGCCGAGGTCGCCGCTCACGTGCCAGCGCGCGCCGCGGCGGTCGTGTGAGCGCCCGCCGGGACGGAAACGGAGCTCGCGACCGCCCGACTCGATCACGGCCTCGACCCGGTCGTCGGCCGCCGCCGGTGAGCCGACCGACTCGCGGACGATCGCGCTGCCGTCCGCCCGCGCGAGCCAGGCGACGATGTCGGTCCCCTCCATGTCGCGGACCCGGGCGCGGACGTCGGCGTGGCAGGCGGCGCGGCGGCTCTCGTCGACGAGGACGTAGACCTGCGCCGCGCGCGCGGTCGGCGAGACCGCCAGCTCCGCGGTCTCGGGCGTGTCGGAGGAGGGCTGGAGGACGCGCCATTCCTTCCCCAGCTCCGCGGCGATCTCGTAGGAGTGCTCGACGTCGGTCTGCCCGTGGTCGGCCATCAGGATCACGGCGTGGGAGTCGAGGAAGGCGTCCATCCCGCCGCAGGCCTCGACCAGCTCGCCGAAGCAGCCGTCGGCGTGGGCGATCGAGGCCGGCATCGCCTCGGGGCCGAAGCGGTGCGTGTGGTAGTCGTTGTCCGGGAGCGAGAAGAGCAGGAAGTCGTAGGCGTCGTCGGCGACGAGCTCCTTCGAGACGCAGGCCGAGTACTCGTCGCGCGTGCCGGGGCGCGCGAGGGTCGGCTTGCAGGGGACGGGCCGGCTGCCGAACAGCTCGCCGAAGAAGAACTCATTCGGCCCGTAGACCGCGTGGCGGAAGCCGGCGGCGACCGCGCCGCGGCGCAGCAGCCCGTCGAGCCCCAGCTCGTGGCGGGTGCGGCCGCGGTAGATCAGGAACGGCGTGCACGCGGTGCGGACGCCCGCGTCGCCGAGGGACTCGAAGAAGGTCTCCACCTCCGGCGAGAGGTGGGCCATGTTCATGTTGTAGACGATGTCGTAGGTGGCCCGGAACAGGCCGAACGCGCGGGTCGCTTCGAACGACGAGCCGTACTCGACGTAGCGCCGCTCGACCCGGTGGAACCAGTTCATGCCGGTGATCCAGTGCCGATCGGCGGTGACGCCGGTGGCGATCTCCGAGGTGCAGACCGGCGTCACCGACGGGAACGCCGAGACGAGGTCCGGGACCAGCTCGCCGCGGTCAAGCAGCGCGCTGAAGTTCGGCGCGTTGCCTGCGGCGACGGCCTCCTCGAGCTTGTCGGTGCGCAGCGAGTCGACGAAGACGAGGCAGAGCTTGCGGTCCGCGCCGCTCACCTGAGCGAGCGCAGCCCTTCGTGCTTCTCATCCGCCGTCTGGCGGCGGGTGAGGAAGAGCCAAAGCGTTGCGATCAGGGCGGGGATCGAGATCAAAGCCACCGGTCCGAGCAGCGAGAGTCCGGCGAGGGCCAGCGCGTAGAACCCGATCCACAGCGCGACCCCGCCGTCTCCGCCCTCCCCCGCACGCGACCGGGCTGACTCGGCGATGTCGGCGGCCGTGGCCGTCGCGAGCACGGCCGCGGGGGCGCCGATCAGCCAGCCCGGCCAAGCGGGATGGTCCTCCGGCGTGAGCGAGAGGCCGAAGAGCGCGGCGCCCGTGATCGCCGCGACGGCGGCGCCGATCCAGAACGGGTGGTCCCGCCGGCCGAACGCGCCGAGGATCGTTCCGGCGGCGAGCGCCAGGCCGAGCCCCTGGCAGCCTGCTTCGAGGAGGTCCATGCGACCGGAGAGGCTAGTCGCTGCGCCCGCGGCGCTCCGCTCGCGCACGGCGGAACATGAGGAGGGCCTCGTCGAAGCGCTCTTGATGCGTCATCTTCGCCTGGCGCCGCATCTCGGCCTCGCTCATACCGTGCTCGGCGAGCGGAACCAGCTCAAGCTCCGGCTTCCAGCCCATGACGCGCATGAGTCGCTCAAACCGCTCGAAGCTCGGCTCCTCCGCACCGGTCTCAATTCGACTGACCGCGGCCTGACTGGTCCGGGCCCGGATCGCTAAGGAGCGCTGCGAGATGCCCTGCTGATCGCGGGCGGCCCTAACCAGATCACCAAGCTGGCCCATGCGAGCATGATACCGGATGCAGTATCAGACGCAGATCGCCCGCTCGGTGTTCTCGACCAGGACCCGCGCGGTCTCGTCGGCCGAGAGGCCGCGCCCGTGTAGAGGAGGTCGAACGCCTCGAAGCTCGCCGCGATCCACAACGCGTGGGCGGCCTCGGCGATCTTGATCCCCGGCTGGAGCTGCTTCTGGCGCGAGAGGCGTCGGGCGAGCCACATCATTCCCTCGGCGCGCTGGTCCTCGACCCGCCGGATCGCGCCGCCGGTCGCTGCCGGCTCGAGCTCCTCCATCGAGTAGAGGGCACGGAACACGTCGCGGTACGACGCGAACATGTGGACCCCCTCGGTGATCCCTCCGCGCAGCGTGTCCCTCGCGTCCGGCACCCTGACCGCCTCGAGGAGCCGGGGGTATCCGGCCCGCTCGTAGACCTCCTCGGCAACGGCGTCGAACAGCCCCGCTCGCGAGCCGAAGATCAGGTAGACGGTCGAGCGCGACACGCCGGCCTTCTTCGCCACCGCGTCGACGCTGACCCGCTGCGCCGGCGCCCTCCGGAGCCGGTCGATCACCGCGTCGATGATCCGCTCACGGGTCTCGGCGGCAGCCTCGGCACGCGCCTTCTGCTCGTAGGTGCGGACCACGTTGTGTGAACCCTATCACTTTCACTTGACAGCCTGTCCAACGAATGTATACTGCCGCGAATCGCACGACACTCTGTCCGATGAAAGGTGAAAATGGAATGGCACTGGATGCTCAGGAGATCGATGTACTGGTGGTGGGTGCTGGCCCGGCGGGTCTGACCGCGGCGGCGACACTTCGGCGCTACGGCGCCGAGGTCCTCGTCGTCGAGCGCAAGCAGCGGCTTTCGTCCCACCCCCGCGCCACCGTGGTCAGCACCCGGTCGATGGAGCTGCTGCGCTCGTGGGGGCTTGACGACGAGATCCGCGCGAGCGGAACGGACGTCGAGTGGCAGGCGCTCGTGACCGAGAGGCTCGTCGACGCCGACCGTGGCGAGGTTGCCGCCCTCGGCCTGCCGACGAAGGAGCAGGCGGCGCTGATCAGCCCGACCGCGCCGCTCTGTGCCCCGCAGGACCACACCGAGGCGGTGCTCCTCGACTACGCCCGCTCGCTCGGCGCGGAGGTCGAGTTCGGGCTCGAGGTGCTCCGGGTGGACATGGGCGACGACGGCGCCGAGGCGCTGATCCGCGAGGGCAAGCGCACCCGGGTCGTCCGGGCGCGCTACCTGATCGGAGCCGACGGCGCCCACAGCCTGGTGCGGACCGCGCTCGGGATCGAGATGGACGGGCCCGGCGAGGATCCGGGCACGTCCGCCTCAGCGGTGTTCACGGCGCCACTGTGGGACCTGGTCGGCGACCGCCGCTATGGGCTCTACCCGATCGTCCATCCCGAGGTCTCGAGCGTGTTCGTGCCCTCGGGGCGCGGCGACGAGTGGCTCTTCGGCGTCGACGCGGCGCTCCTCGACGAGCTGAACGAAGCGGAGATGATCCGTCTGATCAGGATCGCGGCGGGCGTCCCCGACCTCGAGCCTCGCATCCACGGGATCAGAACGTTCGCGTTCGCCGCCGAGATTGCCGAGCGGTTCTCTGAGGGAGCGGCGTTCCTGATCGGGGACGCGGCGCACCGCGTCAGCCCGCGTGGCGGCACCGGGATGAACAGCGCGATCGCCGACGGGCACGACCTGGGATGGAAGCTCGGCTGGGTCATGCGCGGGTGGGCGAGCGACGACCTGCTCGACACCTACGAGGCCGAGCGACGCCCGGTCGTCGCCCACAACATCGAGCGATCGGCCGACGACCGGGGCTCGTACCGGGACGTCATCGACGAGATCCACATCGACCTCGGCGGGCGGATCCCGCACCGCTGGCTCGATGCGGACCGCGACACGTCGACGCTCGACCTCGTCGCCGACGGGCTTACGTTGTTCGTTGGTCCCGGTTCGTCAGCCGCGATCGCGGCCTCGGCCGACGGCGACGCTCCGGTCACGGTCCGGGAGCTGCCGGCGCTCGCCGCGCAGGCGCTCGGGATCGCGCACGGCGGCTCGCTCCTGGTCAGGCCCAGCGGAGTGCCGTCACCCCTTGCAACGGAGGTAACGAGCCGTACACTCGCAGCGTGAGCGACACGATCCAGGAGTTCGAGGACAACGTCGAGGCGACCGCCGCCTGGGACGGGCCGCTGTTCGACGTCTGGCACTCATACCGGGATCTCATCGAGGACTCGCTTGGGCCGCACGGCGAGGCCGCCCTCGCGCTCCATCCCCCGCCGGCCGGCGGGCGCTGCCTCGACATCGGCTGCGGTCTCGGCGACACCACTTTCCGGATGGCCGAGCTGGTCGGCCCCGAGGGTCACGCGCACGGGGTCGACGTCGCGCCGCGGATGATCGAGGTGGCGCTTCAGGACCTCGAGCGCGAGGGTACGCCGAACGTCAGCTTCGCCGTGGCCGACGTGGAGACCGACGACCTCGGGGAGACCTACGACTACGCCTTCGGCCGCTGCGGCACGCAGTTCTTCGCCAACCCGGTCCCGGCGTTCCGCAACGTGCGCGGCCACCTCGCGCCGGGGGGCCTTCTCAACATCATCGTCTGGCGCCGCAAGCTCGACAACGCGTGGCTGCACGTGGCCGAGGAGGTCGTCAAGAAGTACCTCGAGAAGCCCGACGAGACGGACGAGCCGACCTGCGGGCCCGGCCCGTTCGCGATGGCCAACGCCGACACGGTCAGCGACATGGTCATGTACGGCGGCTACGAGGACATCCGCCTCGCCCGCTGCGACCTGCCCTACAAGATCGGCAACGACCTCGAGCAGGCGGTCGCGTTCAACCTGGCGATCGGCCCGGCGGCCGAGGTCCTGCGCCTCTGGGGCGACCGCGTCGACGACATCCGCCCAACGATCGAGGCGGGGATCCGTGAGGCGCTGTCGGCGCTGGTGACCGACGACGGCTCGGTGGTCGCCCCGTCGTCGACCTGGATCGTCACCGGCCGGGCGCCCGCCTAGCCGCTTACCGCCGACAAGCTCCCCGCAGCCGACGAGCACCACCTCGGCCGGCCCGTCGGACTCGATGTCGAGCTTCAGGTGGCAGCTCAGCCGGGCACGCGCCGTGTGGACGCGCACCCGCTCGACGTTGGTCAGCTCGAGGTCGAGCCGGTCGCGCTTCGGCACTTCCGGCGCCTCGCCCCACGCCTGCGACTGCTCGATGTAGGCGAGCGCCGGGAAGAGCCCGCCCTCGAGCACGCCCGCGCCGTTCTGGGTCGCCTCGACCGGTGGATCCCCGCGGCCGAAGGCCTTCGAGATCGCCTCGACCCGGCCGAGCCCGCCGTTCGCCGCCTCGTCCCGGACCCTGATCCCCGACAGCCAGTAGGCATGGTCGGCCTTGAAGTCGAGCTCCGGGAAGTCCATCGAGGGGTTTCGCACGTAGCTCACGTGGGATGGGTTGCGGACCACGCGGCGCTCGTCGAGGAACTCGGCGGCCGGGCCGTACTCGTCGTTGATCGCGAGGGCGAAGTGGTCGGCGGTGGTGAACACGTCGAACACGTAGCGCAGACCGGCGGCGTCGAACGCGTTCGCGTGGCTGGTCGTTGCCGCGATCGGGACCAGCTCGTCGAGCGCCCCCACCCAAATCCGCATCGGGACGTGGCGGAGGGACGGCACCATCGGCCCGGTGGCCGAGCCGGGCCCGAAAGTGGGCGGGCCGACGGTCGGCTGGCCAGCCGCGAACAGGTCCGGGAACTGGGTGCCGAGCTTGTAGGTGCGCGTAGCCGCCCATCGAGTAGCCGGCGATCGCGGAGCGGCGCGGGTCGAGCGGATACCGGCGGGCGACGTCGGCCCAGACCTCGAACACGTCGGCGCCGGCCCGGTCGAAGTACCAGCCGTCGGGCCCGCGCGAGGACGAGGTGACGACGATGTGGCCCTTGCCGCGCTCGCCGAACTGCGACTGGTTATCCGAGTCCCCGAACTGGTTGTACATCGCCTGGAGCGAGTGCAGGAGCAGGGTCAGCCCGTAGCGCCTCGGCTCCTTCTCGGGGACGTAGATCGCGTAGGGCTGGAGGCGCCCGAGGTACTGGCCGGTGCAGCCGGTGGTGTCGCCGCAGGAGACGTCGTAGTCGACACCCTCGCCGTCCGAGAAGCGGCTCGAGAGGATCCTGTTCATCGGCCCGGTGACCGGCACTCCGCCGGGCTCGCCGTGCATCGGGTCGCTGACCCCGCGCCGCAGCTTGCCGAAATCGACGTCGGCCACGAACTCGCTGACGTCTCCGTCGGCGAGGGCGTGGGCCTGGTCGCGCTCACGCCACCACGAGGGGTCGTTGATCGTCGCGGCGATGTCCTGGAGGTCCGGCCACGGCTCGGAGAAGCGAAACGCGAGGTTGAAGATCGCCGGCGGGTCGACGAGCGGGCCGGCGCCGCCCGGCTCCGATGCCGTGAGGCTCGCGCCGGGGGTCTTGTAGGCGCCTGCTTCGGAGTCCCAGAGGCCCACCCCGGCCCGGAGGGGCACCTCCCGGCGCCGGGGGTTCCAGGTCGCCTTCGGGACGCGGACGTCGAACTGGTTGCGGCGCATGCTCACCCGAACCTTCGGCTTCGGGCCCGCGAGCGGCTCGCCATCGGCGTTCAGAGCCTCTGCCTCATCGCCGTGGACGAGCAGGAACCAGTCGGCCGGGGAGGTGACGCCCGCGCCGCCTGGCCACTCGGCCGTCTGGCCGTCGCCGATCGCGATCGTCGTCGCGACCAGGTCGGCGTCCTTGAGCGTGTTCAGGGTCACGCGGAACGCTGTCGAGCGACGCAGCGGCTTCACCCGGAGCTCGACCAGGTCGGCGGCGTTCTGCGCGTACGCGCGGGTCGCTCGGGTAGGTGTAGGTGCCGTTCAGGCGCGAGAACGCGTCGTCGCCGGGCTGACGCGGCGAGCTCGGATCGTGGAGTCCCCGGGCGCCCGAGTCGTCGTAGAGGTAGTCCTGGTAGAGGAACTCGCCGCGGCGGTAAGCCGACGCCCCGAGATCAGGATCGGCGGCGCGCTCGCCAGGGCCCGGCGTTTCGCAGCTGCGGCGCCGGCGGCCGGGGCTTCGCATAGAGCAGTTCCGGACCAGGCGCCGGCCCTGGGCCGCGGTAGAGCGAGCCGCGGTCCGCCGCGGCGGTCGCCGGCACGAGGAGCGCCAGCGCGGATAGCACGATGATTCGACCGCCGCGGGCCACCGACGGAGCCTAGTCTGCGAGCGCCCGAGCCGGCGCGCGTCAGCCGGCCGTGACGAGCTGGTCGGCCAGCTCGGAGCGACAGTAGAGAACCGCGCGGCCGTTGCGCCGGGCGGTTACGAAGCCCGACTCCTTCAGTGCTGAGAGGTGCTGTGAGACCCCGCCGGGCGTCATGTCGAGGCGCAGGGCGAGGTCGGTGGTCGTCCGCGGCGCGTCGAGGTCGACGAGCAGCGCGGCTCGGCTCCTGCCGAGGACCCTGGCGAGCGCCTCCGGGGCCGGCGCCGCCTCCTCCCACAGCAGGGCGACGCCGCGCGCCGGGTAGATCACCGTCGGCTGCCAGGGCTCCTCGGTCATCGCCGAGGTCTTGTGGGGCGAGAAGACCGAGGGCACCAGCACGAGGCCGCGGCCGGCGAGGTCGAGGTCGGGCACCGCGCATTGGCACCGGATCGTGAGGACGTTCCCGCCCCACGTGACCTCGCCGTGGAGATCCGAGAAGAGGAGGTCGAGCCCGCCCTCGGTGAGGCGCCGGGACCGGTAGAGGATGTCGGCCTCGAGCAGCGATTGGATCCGCGGCCAGTCCTCCTCGAGCGCGACGGTCCAGAACGCTTCGAGAGCGTCGCCGAGCCGAGCGACCGTCCCCTCCGGGTCGTCGAGGAACGGCTGTAGCTGCTCGCGCGGGATCCCGTCCTCGATCAGGTACTCCACGTCCGTGCGGACCAGGTCGACCGGGGTCGCGCGGATCGTCTCGACCTCCTCCTCGAAGCTCATCAGCGGGCTGATGGGCGGTGGGGTGAGGAAGTCGGCGATGTAGCCGGTGCGCGGGAGCAGCGCGAGCGGCAGGCTCAGGTCCAGATCCTTGAGGTGGGGGCGGATCTTCTTCACCCACGGCAGATGGAGCGAGGCGACGCTCGGGTTGCGAAGGGCGCGGATCGCCGCGGCCGTCTCCCACAGCGGCGAGATCGCGAATCGTGTCCTCGCGAGGTCCTCGGAGCGGAACTTGTACTCGATCATTTAGAACAGCCTAAATCAATTCACAGCTAAATGCAAGTGCGGCAAAGTGGCTCACAGAGCAAAGGTGCCCGGAAAGGAGCCACGATGTACCCCTCCACATTCGCCCATCTGAACACCGATCACGACCTCCCCATGGGTGATCCCGTGGCGCCCGCTCGCCGCAACGCTCGGCGCGCTTCCGCCACACTGCCCCTGTGGCGGAACCGCCCGAGCCTCATTCGCGTCCTGTTGAGCCAGCGGTAACGCCGCGCCACCGGCGCGCGCACACCACCGCGCGCGACCTCGAGCGCTACGCGGGCCTGTTCGCGGCGCGCACGCGGGTGATGCGGTCGTCCGCGATGCGCGACCTGATGGAGATCACCGCGCGGCCCGAGGTGATCTCCCTCGCGGGCGGGCTGCCCGACACCGCGACCTTCCCGCGCGAGTCGTTCGCCGCGCAGATGACCCGGATCGCCCAGGAGTCCTCGGCCGAGGCGCTCCAGTACGGGCCGACCGAGGGCTTCAAACGCACCAAGGAATGCATCCGCGAGGTGATGCGCGCGGAGGGGATGGAGCCCGACCTCGACGACATCATCGTCACCACCGGCGGCCCAGCAGGCGATCGACCTTGTAGCGAAGACCCTGGTCGACCCGGGCGACGTCGTGATCTGCGAGGCGCCCACCTACCCGGGCGCGGTCCCGGTGTTCTGCGCCTATGAGGCCGAGACGATCCAGGTGCCCATCGACGGCGACGGGCTGATCGTCGAGGAGCTCGAGGCGACGCTCGATGCGCTCGCGGCCGAGGGCCGGCGCCCGAAGTTCATCTACAGCGTGCCCACCTTCCAGAACCCGGCCGGGCAGACGCTGTCGGCCGAGCGGCGGCGGCGACTGGTCGAGGTCGTCCGCGAGCGGGAGCTGCTGCTCGTCGAGGACAACCCGTACGCATTGCTGCGCTACCAGGGCGAGCCGCAGGACTCGCTCTACAAGCTCGACGGCGGCGACTACGTTCTCTACCTCGGCACGTTCTCGAAGATCCTCTCCCCCGGGATCCGGCTCGGCTGGCTCTGCGCGCCGCCGCCGGTGATGGAGAAGGTCGTGCTCGGCAAGCAGGCGTCGGACCTCTGCACCTCGACCCTCAGCCAGTACTTCGTGGACGAGTACTTCGGCGAGGGCCGCTGGCGCGAGTACATCGACTCGCTCTGCGGCGTCTACCGCTCGCGGCGCGACGCGATGCTCGAGGCCCTCGACGAGTACTTCCCGGCGGAGGCGACCTGGTCGCGCCCCGACGGCGGCCTGTTCCTGTGGGCGACGCTGCCGTCCTACATCGACACGACCGACCTCCTGGCGCGGGCCCTGCGCGAGAACGTGGCCTTCGTGCCCGGCGCGGCCGCGTTCGTCGACGGCCGGGGCGGTAGCTCGATGCGGCTCAACTTCTCGGCCTCGCACGAGGAGGAGATCCGCGAGGGCGTGAAGCGCATCGGGCGGGTCGTGAGCGAGCAGGTGAACCTGTACGGGACGATCACGCGGGAGCACGCAGCACGCAGCACGCAGCATGCAGATCCTGACTCCGGCGGGGAGGTTGTTCCGATGCCGAAGCGGGAGCCGGAGGCGTGAAGGTCGCCGTGCTGAAGGGCGGACGGTCGCTCGAGCGGCAGGTGTCGCTTCGAAGCGGGGCCCGGGTCGAGGACGCGCTCGCCTCGGGCGACCATGAGGTGATCGCGATCGACGCCGGCGACGACCTCGTGCGGCAGCTGAAGGACGCGCGCCCGGACGTCGCGTTCATCGCCCTCCACGGGGCCGACGGCGAGGACGGGACCGTCCAGGAGCTGCTCGAGATCCTCGCGATCCCCTACACCGGCCCCGGCGTCGGCGCCTGCCGGCGCTCGATGGACAAGGCAGCGGCGAAGCAGGAGCTTCGCGAGGCCGGGATCGACACGCCCGACTGGGTCTCGTTCTCGCAGACCGCGTTCGCCGAGCTGGGCGCCGCCGACGCGCTCGACGAGATCGAGGAGCGCCTCGGGTTCCCGCTGGTGGTGAAGCCCGCCCGCGGCGGCTCGTCGCTTGGCGTCCGCTTCGCCGCGAGCCGCGACGCGGTGCCGCAGGCGATTGTCTCAGCGCTCTCCTACGACGACCGGGTCCTGCTCGAGCAGCACGTCGACGGGCGCGAGCTGTCGGTCGCGATGCTCGACGCCGAGCCGCTGCCGGTCGTCGAGATCCGCCCGCGCGACGAGGACCGCTACTCCTACGAGGCGCGCTACGAGATCGGCCGCACCGAGTTCATCTGCCCGGCGGAGCTCGATGACGTGGACCTGACCGCGGTGCGCGACGCGGCGATCCGGACCTGGGAGGCGCTGAGCTGCGAGGGGTTCGCCCGCGTCGACCTGATCCTGGGCGAGCGCGGGCCGCAGGTGCTGGAGGTGAACGCGGTGCCCGGCCTGACCGACACCTCGCTGTTCCCGATGGCAGCCGAGGCGGCAGGCATGGCGTTCGAGGAGCTCTGCGAGCGGATCGTGAGCCTGGCGGCGGCGCGGGCGGTCGCGCGATGACCGACGGGCAGGCGAACTGGGGGCGGATCGCGATCTACTCGCTGATCTCGACCGTGGTGGTCGCGGCGATCCTCTACTTCATGCTCGACGACACCCGCTGGGTCGCCGGCGTCGTCCTCGGCCTCGGCCTGCTCGAGGCGGGCTTCCTGGCGCTGGTGATGCCCCGGCTCTCGGGGTCCGAGGAAGAGGTGCCGATCCGCGACGGCGACTGGGGCGTTGCGCCACCCTCGGAGCCTGCCGACCCGCTCGACGACTGAGCCCCGGCGGCCTCGACGAACAAAGAGAGAAGGGAACCCGATGGAATCCAGTACCGCCCAGCCCAAGCGTTTCGACCACACCCAGGGCCCGCGCATCCTCGGGCCGGCGGACGGCAAGTCCTTCGACATGATGTCGGCCGGGGTCCGCTTCATGACCTGGGCCGAGGAGACGGGCGGCGGCTTCTCGCTGGTGGAGCACCCGATTCCGCCACGGAGCCTGGTCGCGCCGCTCCACAAGCACTCGCGCGAGGACGAGTACAGCTTCGTGATCGAGGGCACGATGGGCGCCCAGCTCGGCGACGACGTCGTCTACGCCGAGGCCGGCGACCTCGCGTTCAAGCCGCGCGACCAATGGCACACCTTCTGGAACGCGGGCGATAGCCCTGCCGCATCCTCGAGATCATCAGCCCCGGGGCTTCGAGCACTACTTCGACGAGCTCGGCGAGCTGCTGGCGCGGACCGGACTTCAGCCCCGAGCAGATCGGCCCGCTCGGCGCCAAGTACGGGCTCGAGTTTCGGCCGGAGAGCATCCCGCAGCTCTGCGAGGAGCACGGGCTGACCTACCCCGCCAGTAGGCGGGCTCAGTCGACGAGCCGGCGCTCGACCGCCCAGCGGCTGAGCTCGTGGCGGTTCGAGAGCTGGAGCTTGCGCAGCACCGCCGAGACGTGGGCCTCGACGGTCTTGGCCGAGATCGAGAGCTCCTGCGCGATCTCCTTGTAGAGGTATCCGCGGGCGATCAGGCGCAGCACCTCGCGCTCGCGGAGGGTGAGCTGGTCGAGCTCGGGGTCGGCCTCGGCCTCGGGGATCTGGCCGGCGAAGGCGTCGAGGACGAAGCCGGCGAGCCGCGGCGAGAAGACCGCGTCGCCGTCGTTCACCCGGCGGATCGCGTCGGCGAGGTCGGGGCCCGAGATCGTCTTGGTCACGTAGCCCCGGGCGCCGGCGCGGACGACCGAGATCACGTCCTCGGCCGCGTCCGAGACCGAGAGCGCGAGGAAGCGCTGCGCGGGAGCCGTCTCGGCGACGCGACGGATCACCTCCACCCCGCCCCCTCCCGGCATGTGGACGTCGAGCAGGACCACGTCGGGCTTCGCCTCTGCGATCAGGCGCACCGCTTCCTCGACGCTGCCGACGTCCCCCGCGACTTCGACAAGGCCCTCGAGCTCGGCGCGGACGCCGGCGCGGAACAGGCCGTGGTCGTCGACGATCACGACGGTAGGAGTCGCGGGGCTCATGACTCACCCTCCAGGCCCATCTCGAGCTCGACCTCGGTTCCCGAGCCCGGGGTGGACCGGATCCTGGCGTTGCCGCCGGAGCGCTCCATCCGCCCGATGATCGACTCGCGTACGCCGCGGCGGTCGGCCGGCACCGCTTCCGGGTCGAAGCCGGCACCGCGGTCGCGCACGAACACCTGGGCGCGGCCGTTGCCGAGCTCGGCGTAGACGGCGATCTCGCCCGCATCGGGCGCGAACTTCGCCGCGTTCACCATCGCCTCGCGGGCGGCGGCGACCAGGGCCTGGCCGCGCTCGCCGACCCCGGCGTCGCCGACCGCAATCACGTCGATCGGCACGCGATGCGCCTCCTCGACCTCGACCGCGGCCTCCGACAGCGCGGTCGCGAGGCTCGCGGCGGCGGGCTTGCGCTCGGGCTCGAACAGCCACTCGCGAAGCTCGCGCTCCTGGCGCCGGGCGAGCTGGGCGACCTCGCGCGGATCGTCGGCGCGCTTCTGGATCAGGGTCAGCGTCTGGACGACCGAGTCATGGAGGTGGGCGCCCAGCTCGGCGCGCTCCTGCGAGCGGATCCGCTCGCTGCGCTCGGACGCGAGGTTGCGGCCGAGCCGCCACCAGAACGGGGCCAGGCACAGCGCGAGCGCGAGGATCACGACGACGATCACGATCGCCGCGTCCTTCACCCCCGACAGCGCCCCCGTGGCCGAGAGCACGATCAGCGCCGCGCCGCAGATCAGCGCCACGCCGAACCCGCCGCGATAGAGGTCGGCGAGGCCCGCGCGGCGCTCGGACGTGGGGAGCGGCGCGGTGGCCGGCTCGGCCCGGAGCGTCTCGGAAGCCGTGGGCGCGGCCCCGGCCTCGTCGCCGGCCATCGTCCGCGACTGGCGCCACAGGAGCGCGGCGCCGGACGCGGCCAGGATCAGCGGCCAGACCACGACGTCCGACCACCACAAGCCGATCTCGCGCAGCACGAGGAGGAGAGCCAGCGTGAGGAAGCCGACGCCGGCGGCGACGCGCGTGTTCGCGGTCAGGCGCGGGCGGCGGCCCGTCGCCTCGTCGGACCCCTCCTTCGGGATCGCGATCCATGCCAGCACGTAGGCGGCGATCGCCGCGCCGGCCGTGAGGAGGGCGACGATGACGAAGCCGATCCGCACGAGCAGCGGATCGACGTCGAGGCGATTGGCAACGCCGGCGAGGACGCCGGCGAGGACGCGGTGCTCCATGTCGCGCCGAAGCGGCGCGGACGACCCCCGCGGGCCGTCGCGCGCCGGGGCGCTCGCGTGCTCAGCGCTCATCGTCGTCACTCAATCCCGACAGCAGCAGGATCATCCCGATCAGGCCCGCCATCAGCGCGGCGGCGAGGCCGATCGTGAGCTCGATCGAGCCCGACTGGTCGAGGAGGAGGAGGCCGCCCACGGCGATCAATCCCAATCCGGAGCCAAGCGAGACGACGTCGGCGCGTTCCTTCACTTCCCCTCCTTGGCGGGGCGATCAGGCTCCTCCGGAGCGCAGGCCGCCGCCATCGCATCCTGCATCGCCTCGCGGTCGCCGTCGTCGTGGTCCCTGAACGGGCCACGGTCGTGGTCGTCCTCGATGTCGATGTCGTCGTCGTTGACGATCCACAGGTGACCCAGGTCGACCTCCGAGTCGAGCACGAGCCTGGGCGTGGCATTGGTGCCGTCGGCCGGCTGCGTGTCGATGTCGAGGCCGTCCTCCTCGTCGCCCGCGACCTCGACCAGGCCGCCGCCGACATGGAGGTCACCGGTGACGCACACGTTCTCGGGGACCGCGATCGCGGTCTGGCCGATGCCGAGGTCGGTGTTGAGCTCGACGACCGTGTTCTGGTTCCAGTCGATCTGGCGCAGATCAACGGCCAGGCGCCCGACGCCGAGGTCGTAGCCGTCGTCGGGAATCGCATCGACGCTGACGGGCTCGTAGCTGCGCTCGCCGACGCCGCCGTCGAACGAGACGTCGGCCGCTGCGACCGCGCTGAGCGGCAGCGCGAGCGCGAGCGCCGGGCACGACCAGCCAGCGGGCGCCGCCGCGGAACGCGGCGATCACGAGCAGGACGCCGATCGCGATCACGACGCCGGCGATGGCTTCGCCGCTGCCGGTGGCGCCGGCCCAGGCGGCGGCGAGAGCGAGGCAGCCGAGTGCGATCGCGGAGCCGATCGCGATCGCGACCGTCGCCAGAATCCCGGCGGGACGGGTCGCCGCATCGCGGTCACGGCGCAGCACGTAGAAGAGTGCCGCCACAGCCGCGATCAGGAACAGCGGGCCGCCGATGAACCAGCCGCCGTCGAACCAGAACGGGTCGCCGTCGAAGATCCCCCACGACGCGAGGACCACGAAGATCCCCACGGCCGCGGCGATCGCCAGCCACCGGGAGCGCTGGATCGGCGCCTCGCCGACGGTGCCGTCGTCCTCCTCGACAGGGACGAACAGGAGCAGCGCCAGATAGGCGACCGCGCCGAGGCCACCGAAGAAGACGGACACGCCGAAACCGATCCTGAAGATCAGCGGGTCGACGTTGAAGTACTTGCCGAGGCCGCCGGCGACGCCGGCGAGCATCCGGTCCGAGCGCGAGCGCAGCAGGCGCCGCTGCGAGCGGGGCTCGGGCTGCGGCTCCGTGGGCGGCTCGGCCTCGGGCATCCGGTCGGTCTCTTCCTGGTCACTCATCGCGTGCTTCTCCTTCATCGATGGACGATGAGTCCAGGGTCGCGCGGGCGAGCGCATTCGTCTATTGGGGATGACCCTTAGGGACCCCGCGACGGTCCCTTGCGGGGTCAAGCCCTGGGCAGCGCCAGCCCGGTGGCCTCGAGGCGGCCGCGGAGGACGGTCCGCTCGCCGAGCTCCCACTCCTCGCGCTCGTCCTCGGAGGCCCGCTCGAGCGCGGCGTCGGACGCGATCACGCAGCTCCTCGCGCTCCTTGGCGAGGTCCGAGAGGCGCGCCGCCTCGTTCACCGGGTCGCCGATCACCGTGTACTCGAAGCGGTGCTCGGCGCCGACGTTGCCGGCGACCGCGCGGCCGGCCGAGACGCCGATCCCGAAGCCGATCTCGGGCACCTCGCGCTCGAGGCGCTCGGCCAGCTTGCGCGCGCGCGGACAGCGCCTGGCCCGCGGGGTCCTCGCTGGGCGCCGGCGCGCCGAACACGCAAAGCGCGGCGTCGCCCTCGAACTTGTTGACGAACCCGCCCTCGGCCTCGACGACGTCGATCACGACGCGGAAGAACTTGTTCAGCAGGCGCACGACATGGGTCGGCGGCATCGCCAGCGCCATTGAGGTCGACCCCGTGAGGTCCACGAACAGCGCGCCGATCTCGCGCTCCTCGCCGCCGAGTCGCACGCCCTCGTCGAGCGCCGCCCGCGCCACCTCCTCGCCCACCTGGCGGCCGAACAGGTCGCGGATCCGCTCGCGCTCGCGCAGCCCCTCGGCCATCCGGTTGAACCCCGCCTGCAGCTGGCCGACCTCGCTGGCGTCGTCGATCGGGACCTCGACGTCGAGGTCGCCGGCGGCGACGCGCTCGACCGCCGCGCGCATCGACTGTCAGGGGATCGCCGATCGCCCGGGCGGTGATCTTCGTGATCAGCAACCCGACCGCGAGCGCGACCGACGCGAGGAAGACGCAGGCGCCTGCCACCGCCTCGACGTCCGACCTCGGACTGCGTCAGCCCGGCGATGCCGACGACGAGGATGCTCAGCACGGGGACCGCCGTCCCGAGGCTCCACGTGAACAGCAGGCGGTCGCTGACGCCCGGGTGCGGCCGAGCGCTCGGGCGGCCGCGCGGCGAGGGCGATCGCCGTGATCGGGCGCATCGTTCGCTCGGAGATCAGGAACGCGAGCGCGGAGGTGGTCTCGCCGCCGAGCCAGAACGCCGACGCGGCGAGCGCGGCCGCACCGACCGATTCGTCGAGGTTGGAGATTCCGGCGACGAGCCCGCCGATCGTCCAGCCGGTGACCGTCACGAGGGAGACGTAGGTGGGAATGCGAAGGGTGCGGCGATGCTCGTCCTCGGTCGGCTCGCGGCCCTCGATACAGCCAGGCGAGCGCGATGCCGCGCTCCGCGGGTCAGGACCCAGGTGACCAGGACGAACAGGATCGGCGCGCCGATCGCGATCACGGGGATCGCGTCCCGGCCGAGCTGGTCGCTGGTCCCGGGTCGATAGAACACGGCCAGCAGGAACCCGACGGCGACGAATACGACCGCCGACGCCGATCGCGTTCGCGAGCCAGCCGAGCACGGTGGCCCGGCGCCAGGATGCGTCGGCCAGGCGGGTGCCCTCCGCCGCGGTCATGCCGCGACGGCGACCGCGGGCGCGGCGCGCCAGGCCGACGCGCGAGCCCCGGCCGGGCGTGATGCTGATGTTCTTCCTGCGGGGCCGCTCATGGCCGGGCTCGGTCGCGCGCAGCTCGTAGGCGCGCATGACCTCGCGGATCACGATCCGCATCTCGAGCATCGCGAAGCTCATCCCGATGCACCGCCGGCGCCCGCCGCCGAACGGGATCCACGTGTAGGTGCCGGGCTTCTCGTCGAGGAACCGCTCGGGGCGGAACGCGTACGGGTCGGGGTAGATCTCGGGATCGTGGTGCAACAGGTAGGCGTTCGCGACCAGCGAGACGCCCGGCTGGTAGTCCCAGCCGCCGACGGTGACCGGCTTCATGACGAGCCGCGGCGCCGTGTTCGGCAGCACCGGCCGGCGCCGCAGGGTCTCCTGGATCGTGGCGAGGACGTAGGGGCTGTCGTCGTCGGAAACCTCCTCGGCAAGACGGGCGAGAACCTCGGGCTCACGGCTGATCCGCTCGAACGCCCAGGCGAGCGTTGAGGAGGTCGTCTCGTGTCCCGCGACCAGCAGGGTCATCAGCTCGTCGCGGAGCTCCTGGAAGGACATCTCGGATCCGTCGTCCTCGTGCCGCGCCTCGAGCAGCATCGCGAGGACGTCGTCGCGGTCCTCGGTCCCCTCGGCCCGGCGCTCGTCGATCTGCTCGGCGATCAGCTCGT
This sequence comes from uncultured bacterium, assembly GCA_963753385.1. Classification (GTDB taxonomy): domain Bacteria; phylum Actinomycetota; class Thermoleophilia; order Solirubrobacterales; family 70-9; genus JALZKA01. Next base: position 710,187 of record CAVWCC010000005.1, on the reverse strand, counting down.
CGATCCGATCGCGAACATCGAGGAAGCCCCTCAGCGGCCCGGCCACGTTGAGGACGCTCATGGAAATCTCGAAGGTCTTCGGATCCCTCGACGGCGGGATCAGCGTGAGCGGCGAGTCGCCATAGGAGAGGAGCTCCGTCAGGCTGTCGCGGAGGGCGTCGAGGCGCGGGCCCGGGTCAAGCCCGAAGACGGCGCGGAGGATGATCTCCAGCGTGAGCGCCTGGAGACGGGGATGGAGGTTGATCGTGTCCCGCTCCCAGGCGGCGATCTCCTCCTCGGTCACCCGGGTGACGAGGTCGGTCAGACGCTCCATCCGCTCGCCGTGAAACGCGGGCAGGATCAGCTTGCGCTGCTCCATATGTACGTCGCCGTCGAGCAGGATCACCGAGTTCGAGCCGACGAGCGGCTCGAGCACCCGCGCCCCCTCCCCCGGGTGCAGCACGTCGGGCGGCGCGGTGAAGATCTCCTTCACGTGCTCCGGGTCCGTGTGGAGGACGAACGGCGGGGTGAACGGGAACCGCACAGTGAACCGGCTGCCGTACTTGGTGCGGGCGCGCTCCAGCGAGGCGAGCGGGCGCGTCCACATCGCGACGCCCTGGACGAGCGCGGGCCAGGGAGGGCCTGGGGGAAGGCTCTGCTTCAAGCGCGACTCCAATCGCTGCGACTGAGACCAGCGTCGTGCGCCGGCGCCCGGTGAAGTGTGACGTCGCGCACACAGGCGCGCGCCGGGCCTACTCCTCCTCGCCGGCGGCGAAGTCCTCGGGCGTGACCTGGTCGAGGAAGTCCTTGAACTTCTCGACGACCTCGTCCTGGTCCTCGACCTCGTGCTCGAACTCGATCGAGGACTCCTCGATCACGTCGTCGGCGGCGAAGATCGGCGCCTGGCACCGGACCGCGAGCGCGATCGCGTCGGACGGGCGCGAGTCGATCTCGATCTCCGAGCCGTTGACCGAGATCGTGATCGAGGCGTAGAAGGTGTTGTCCCGAAGCTCGGTGACCGACACGCGCTCGCACTTCGCGTCGAGCTGCTCGAGCAGGTCGGTGAGAAGATCGTGGGTCATCGGCCGCGGGGTCGAGGCACCCTGGAGGCGCATCAGGATCGCGGCCGCCTCGGGGTGACCGATCCAGATCGGCAGGAAGCGGTTGCCGTCGGAGGTCTTCAGGAGCACGATCGGCTGCTTTCCGACCATGTCGAAGCTCACTCCGTAGATCTGCATCCGCTGCACTAGATGGCTCCCGCGGGGGTCACTCTTCGCAGTATAGGTGCGGGTCCCGGGTGGCTTCGGGCCCGATCGGGCCCCTCGATGAGGGACAATGACCGCTGATGTCTCACGCACGGAAGCAGGCGTACATCGACGCGCCGGTCGAGCGCGTCTGGGAGCTGGTCGCCGACGTCGAGCACCATCCCGAGTGGTGGCCCAGGGTCGCCGAGACCGAGATGGAAGAGGCGGTCGAGAAGCTGACCAAGGGGACCACCTGGCGCCAGGTCACGAAGACGCCGACCGGCCGCGACACGACGCGGCTCACCATCGAGAGCATCGAAGAGCTCCGAGGCCTGTCGATCCGCTGCCTCAACACGGGAACGTTCGTCCGCTTCGGCCTCACGGAGGCGCAGAACGGGACGTTCCTCGACGGAGAGATGGGCATGGATCCGATCGGCCTCGGCAACCGTATGTTCGACGCCGTCGCCGGCCGTCGCTACTTCACCAAGTGGATCGCAGAGACAGTCGCCAGCCTCGAGCGAGCGGCGTGCGAGGGAGGCAGGAAAGTGGGCGATCCTGGATTCGAACCAGGGACCTCATCCTTATCAGAGATGCGCTCTAACCGACTGAGCTAATCGCCCCGCGCCGTGGGATTGTAGGAGAGTGCCGCGCCGCCCGGACATGCCGCCGCTCGACCGCGCGATGCTGGCCGACGACCCGGTCGCGCAGTTCGCCGCCTGGTGGGAGCTCGCCGAGCGCGAGGTCCCGCTGCCCGACGCGATGACGCTCGCCTACCGTCGACGCCGATGGGGCGCCGGACGCGCGGATGGTCCTGCTCAAGGGCTTCGGCGCCGACGGCTTTCGGTTCTTCACGAACTACGAGTCGCGCAAGGGCGGGCAGCTCGCGGCAGCGCCGCGGGCGGCGCTGATCCTCTACTGGCGCGAGGTCGACCGCCAGGTGCGGATCCGTGGTCCGGTCGCGCGGTTGCCGGAGACCGAGTCGGACGCCTACTTCGCGACCCGGCCACGCGCCTCGCAGCTCGGCGCCTGGGCCTCGCCGCAGAGCCGGCCGCTCGCCGACCGCGCGGAGCTCGACGCGCTGCTGCGGGAGGTGGAAGAGCGCTTCGACGAGGGCGACGTGGCGCGCCCGCCACACTGGGGCGGCTACGTCGTGCGCCACGACGAGGTCGAGTTCTGGCAGGGGCAGGTCGGCCGGCTCCACGACCGGTTCCTTTACACGCATGAGGGCGACGGCTGGCGGATCGAGCGGCTGGGCCCGTGATGGACGGCGTCGCCGGGATCCTCGAGAGCGCGCTCTACTACCCCCACTCCCTCCGCGACGAGGTGCTCCGTTTCTACGACGAGACCCTCGGCATGCGCCGCGTCGCGGGCTGGGACGACGGCACCGCTTACCGCCTCGGGGCGGGCGTGCTCCTCCTGTTCGACCGCGACCTCGTGGCCGAGCGTGACGGCCCGGTCGCCGACCACGGCGCGGACGGCCCCGGGCACGTCTGCCTCGTCGCCGAGGAGGGACGGTATGACGAGCTGCGCGAGCGCCTCGCGGCGGCCGGGGTCGAGATCACGCACGACCACGAGTGGTCGGCGGGCAAGCGCTCGTTCTACTTCAAGGACCCGGCGGGCAATCTGCTCGAGGTCGCCGACTCGGACCTCTGGCCCTCCTAGCCACTAGCGCTGCGCGCGGGCGAACTCGAGGAGGGCGTCGATGATCGTCGAACTCGAGCTCGGCGCGCAGCGTGCCCTTCCTGCCCGCGGCGCGCACGTGGACGCCGTGGCCGAGCGCGGCCTCGAGCTCCTCCTCGGCCCTCAGCATTGCCTCGACGAGGTCGGGGTCGGGCACCGACTTCAGGCTCGGGCGGCCCTTGCCGCCGGCGTTTGCGCGGCGCTCGGTCTCGCGGACCGACCAGCCGTTGCGGGCCGCATCGCGAGCCAGCAGGCGGCGGGCGTCGGCCGACTTCGCGATCAGGATCGCGCGGCCGTGCCCCTCGCTCAGCTCGCCGCTCTCGAGCGCCTCGAGCGCCTCGTCCGGCAGGTCGAGGATCCGGATCAGGTTCGAGAGCGAGGCCCGGCTTCGGCCGAGGCGCTTGCCGAGCTCCTCCTTGGTGACGCCGAGGTCCTCGACCAGCGTGGCGCAGGCACGGGCCTCGTCCACCGGGTTGAGCTGCTCGCGGGCGACGTTCTCGATCAGCGCGGTCTGCAGCCGCTCGCCCTCCTCCTCGTCCCGGAGCAGGACCGGGACGGTCTCGAGACCGGCCTCCGTCGCGGCCCGCCAGCGGCGCTCGCCGGCGATGATCTCGTAGCGGCCGTCGGTGAGCGGACGAACGATCAGCGGCTGGATCACACCGGCCATGCGAAGCGATTCGGCAAGGGCCGAGATCGATTCCTCGTCGAAGCGGCGGCGCGGCTGCTTCGGGTTCGGGAGGATCAGCTCGATCGGGACATGCCGGAGCAGGGGCTCTCCGAGTTCGCCGGGCTGGGGCAGGATCGCCGCGAGGCCGCGGCCCATCCCACGCTTCGGCTGAGCTGTCATCTCTCTACCTCCATTACCGGTCCCACTCGCTCGACACGGACTCGCTCGGCCTCCTCGCGCGCTGCGAGCTCGCGCGCCAGGTCCTGATAAGCGCGGGACCCACGGGACTCGGGCGCGTGGTCGGTGACCGGCAACCCGAAGCTCGGGGCCTCGGCGATTCGCACACTCCGCGGAATCACGGTATCGAACACCAGTTCGGGGAAGTGCGCTCTCAATTCAGCCTCCACATCGTTGGCGAGGCGAGTCCTCTCGTCGTGCATGGTGATCACCACCCCGGTCAGAACCAGTGCCGGGTTCAGTTCACGGCGCACCAGCTCGAGGGTTTCGAGGAACTGGACGAGCCCCTCGAGCGCCAGGTATTCAGCCTGAACTGGCACGACGACCCGGTCCGCAGCCACGAGGGCGTTCACCGTCACCGGGCCGAGCGAAGGCGGACAGTCGAGCAGCGTCAGGGCGAAGCGCTCGCGCACCGGGCCGAGCCCGTCGCGAAGGCGGGTCTCCATTTGGTCGAGCCGCGGCAGCTCGACCGAGGCGCCCGCGAGCTCCCGGCTCGCCGGCACGACCCAGAGATTGTCCGGGCCGGCCGGCCGCGCCGCCTCGGCGACCGAGCTGGTGCCGACGAGGCAGTCATAGGACGAGGGCGATCCGTTGCGGTCGAGCCCCAGCGACACGGTCGCGTTCGCCTGTTGGTCGAGGTCCACCAGGAGCACCTGGTTGCCGAGGACGGCGACGCACGACGCCACGTTCACGGCGGTCGTCGTCTTGCCAACCCCGCCCTTCTGATTCGCGATCGCATAAACGGCGCCCATTCGGATTCGGCGCGAGCGTAGCGGTCGGGGTGGAAGGCATCGCCGCGAGCGCCCGGCTGAAGGGCGGGCCGTCATGACTAGGGTTGCGCGCGTGGAGATCGTTCTCGCGCTGCTCGCCGCGCTGCTCTTCGCGATCGGCACGGTGCTCCAGCAGAAGGCGGGTATGGACGAGCCGCAGGGCGGCTCGGGCTCGGGCCTGCTGCTTCGCATGGCACGACGGCCGGCGTGGCTCGCCGGGATCGTCGCCGACGCGCTCGGCTTCGTCGGGCAGGCGGCCGCCCTCAGCATCGGGCGCCTCGCCGTCGTCCAGCCGTTGCTGGTCTCGAGCCTCGTCTTCGCGCTTCCGCTCGGCGCCCGCTTCACCGGGCAACGCGTCCGGCCCGCCGACGTGGGCGCCGCGGCGCTCGTCATCGGCGCGCTGGTGGCCTTCCTGGCGGTGGCCGACCCTTCCGGCGGGCGCGACGACGCGCCGTTCGCGGACTGGCTCGTTGCAATGGCCGCCGTCGGCGCGGCGACGGTGCCACTTGTCTTGATAGCTCGCGGGCGGCGGCCCGCCCAGAAGGCAGCGCTACTCGGCACCGCCACCGGCATCCTGTTCGCGCTCAGCGCGGCGCTGACCAAGGCGGTCACCGACCAGCTGGGCGAGGGCGTGGGTGAGCTCCTCGTGGACTGGCGGGTCTACGCGCTGATAGCCGTCGGCTACGTCTCGATGACGTTCAACCAGCTGGCGCTCGCGACCGGGGTGCTGGCGCCCGCGGTCGCGACCAGCATGGCGTTCGACCCGATCACCAGCGTGCTCCTCGGCACGACGCTCCTGGAGGAGTCCCTGCACGAGACCACCGCCGGGGCCGTGGCGATCGTGCTCTCGCTCGGTGCGGCGCTCGCGGGCATGACGGTCCTCGCCCGCTCGCAGGCGGGGCCGCCGGCCGGCAAGCCGGGATCAGGCGCCGCCCTCGGCTAGAGCGGACATCCGCTCCTGCGTGCGCGTGCGCGCGTAGGTGAAATAGATCGCGAGGCCGATGACGAGCCAGGCGGCCAGCCGGATCCAGGTGGAGGTCGGGAGGGTTGCGATCAGCGCCACCGAGGAGACGATCGCCGCGCCCGCGACGAACTTGACGGCCGGGACCCTGAACGGGCGCTCGAGGTCCGGCTCCTGCCGGCGAAGCACCAGGACCGCGGCGCAGACGATCGTGAACGAGAGCAGCGTCCCGATCGAGACGAGGTCTCCCAACACGTCGATCGGAAGCGCCCCGGCGACGAGCGCGCCGGCGATGGCGCAGACGACGGTGGCCGCCCCCGGGGTCTTGAACCGCCCGCTGACTCGGCCGAGTCGATCGGGCAGCATGCCGTCGGAGGCCATCCGCATGAAGATCCGCGTCTGGCCGTAGAAGGTGACCATCACCGTGGCCGCGAGACCGATCACCGCGGCCACCGACACCGCCGCTTCGAGCCAGTCCAGCGAGGACCCGGCGGCCTTCACCGCGACGGCGATCGGATCGGCGACGTTGAGCTCGCGGTAGTCCACGATCCCGACCATCACGATCCCGATCACCACGTAGAGCACGGTCGAGATCACGACCGTTGCGAGCAGCCCGATCGGAATCGTGCGCTGTGGCTGCCGCGCTTCGGCGGCGGCCGTCGAGACCGCGTCGAAGCCGACGTAGGCGAAGAAAACCACCCCGGCGGCGCGAAGGACCCCGGTCACCCCGAACTCGCCGAACCCGCCCTCGGACGGAGGCACGAACGGGTCGAGGTTGGCGCCGCTGATGAAGAACACGCCGGCGACCGCGAACGCCAGCAGGACGGTGAGCTTGAGGGCGACCATCGCGTTGTTGGCCCGCGCCGACTCGCGCATCCCCACGAACAGCAGGCCGCAGGTGACGAACACGATGAACACCGCGGGGAGGTTGAACGCGCCCGAGTCGCCGTCGCCGAACGGCGGCGTCGTCAGGGCGTGCGGCAGGTCGATCCCTGCGGAGTGAAGGGCGCTATCCGCGTACCCGGCCCAGCCGACGGCGACGGTCGAGGCCGCGAACAGGTACTCCAGCAGCAGGTCCCAGCCGATAATCCAGGCGAGAAAAGAGCCGAACGTGGCGTAGGCGTACGAGTAGGTGGACCCGGCGACCGGGATCATCGCCGCCAGCTCCGCGTAGCAGAGCGCCGTCACCGCGGCGGCAAACCCGGCGATCAGGAACGAGATGACCACGGCCGGGCCCGCGAACTCGGCCGCCGCGGCCCCGGTGGTGACGAAGATCCCGGCCCCGACGACGCTCGCGATCCCGATCGCCGTCAGGCTGACCGGGCCAACCGCCCCCGAGTCGAGCCGTTCTCGATCGCGCTTCGCCTGCGCGATGATCGCGTCGAGGTTCCTCGCCGACACCGGCGCGAATCCTCGCACGTTTGCGCGCGAATTCCGGCACGTTCTGCGACGATGGTCGCGGTGAGCGCGAGCGAGCCGACGACGAGCGACGCGGGGGCGGCGACGGCCGACTCAGGGGATGGAGCGCTCGGTTTCGAGGAGGCGACGCGCGAGCGGCGGCTCGAGAAGCTCGAGGGGCTCCGCCGGCGTGGCGTCGAGCCCTACCCCGTGCGCTTCGACCGCGACGCGACGGCCGCCGAGCTCCGGGAACGGTTCGGCGACCTCACCGCCGGAAGCGACACCGGCGAGACGGTACGAGTCGCCGGCCGGGTCATGGGCGAGCGGCGACACGGCGGCCTCGACTTCGCCGACCTCCAGGACGAGAGCGGAACGGTCCAGCTGCTGATCACACGGGACGCCGTGGGCGAGGAGGCGCTGACCGACTTCAGCCACCTCGACCTCGGCGACTGGATCGGCGTCGAGGGCACGGTCGTGACCACCGACCACGGCGAGCTCTCGGTCCGGATCGACCGGTTCGAGCTCCTCTCCAAGGCGCTCCGTCCATTGCCGGACCGTCGCCATGGGCTGACCGATCCCGAGGCCCGCTACCGCGAGCGGTATCTCGACCTGATCGTCGACCCGCCGGCGCGCGAGACGTTCGCGATCCGCTCGACCGTCATCTCGACCACCCGCCGCGTGTTGCGCGAGCGCGGGTTCCGGGAGGTCGAGACCCCGGTTCTCTTGAGCCAGGCCGGCGGCGCGGCGGCGCGGCCTTTCGTAACGCATCACAACGCGCTCGACATCGAGATGTACCTGCGAATCGCGCTCGAGCTGCCGCTGAAGCGCCTCATCGTCGGCGGGATGAACCGGGTGTTCGAGATCGGCAGGGTGTTCCGCAATGAGGGCCTCGACACCCGCCACAACCCGGAGTTCACCCTCCTCGAGGCCTACCAGGCGTTCGGCGACTACCACGACATGATGGAGCTGACCGAGGCGATCGTGTCGACCGCCGCGCAGGACGCGCTCGGCACCACGGTGGTCCGGATCGACGACCGCGACGTCGACCTGCAGCCGCCGTGGCGCCGGGTGACGATGGCTGCTCTGATCGAGGAGCACGCCGGTGTTTCGATGCACCCGACGATGCCGGTCGAGCGGGCGCGCGAGATCGCCGACGAACACGGCGTCGAGTGGCTCGATGTCTGGGGCTCGGGCAAGATCATGAGCGAGGTCTACGACGCGACCTGCGAGGCGAAGCTCCGCGAGCCGACATTCGTGATGGACCACCCCCGCGAGGTCTCGCCCCTCGCCCGCGCCCATCGCGACGACCCGGCGCTGGTCGAGCGGTTCGAGCTGGTCGTCGCCGGGCGCGAGCTCGCGAACGCCTACAGCGAGCTCAACGACCCGGTCGACCAGGCGGAGCGGTTCGCCGCCGAGGCTGAGCTCCAGGCGGGCGGAGACGAGGAGGCCGAGCCGGTCGACGACGACTACGTGCGCGCGCTCGAGTACGGCCTGCCACCCACCGGTGGGCTCGGCATCGGCCTCGATCGGCTGGTGATGCTGCTCTCCGGAGTCGAGTCGATCCGCGATGTGATCCTCTTTCCCACCCTGCGCCCCCGCGACGGCGCCGGCGATGCGCACCCCGCGGCGACCCTGGACGACCTCGCGCCGGCTGAGCCCGAGCCGGTCTCCCCCGCCCCGGCCCCGGCGGCATTCGAGGAGCCCTCGGCCGGCACCGCCGCTCCGACCCGTCGACCGCGCTCGCTGCGCCCGCTCGCCTGGTTGACGGTGCTCGTCGGCCTGCTGTCGCTGCTGCCGACGGCGCCGATCGTGCACTGGTCGTTCGGCGACGGCGAGCTGCTCGAGCGCGGCAGCCGCAGCGTGACGTTCGTGCTCTCGGTCGCCGTCGGTCTGGGCCTTCTGGCGATCTCGCGCGGCATCGCCCGCGGAAAGCGACGGGCCTGGGCGATCGCGACCATCCTGTTCTCCGCGGCGGCGATCCTCCATGTCCTGAAGGGGCCCGATCCGATGGCGGCGCTGCTCGCCGTCGGGATGGTGGCCGCGCTGATCTGGTTCCGGCACGACTTCCGCGCCCGCGAGCGACCCGGGCTCGCTCGCAGACGTCGTGGCGTTCGTGCCGATCTACCTCGCCGGGGTCTACGCGTTCACCGCGCTCTCCCTGTTCTTCGAGCGCGACCACATCAGCCCCGACCTCACGCTGGGCGGGATCGCCGAGACCGCCTTCGCCGGGCTCGTCGGGCTCTCGGGCCCCTACGAGTACCAGCGGGCCCTGTTCAGCGACTTCTTCGGCGACGCGCTCCTGGTCCTGGGGATCGCCGGGGCGGCGATGCTGGTCTACCTCGTCCTCCGCCCGCTGGTCGAAGGCCGCCCGCCCGCTGCGGCGGCGCGCGCCCGGGCGGAGCAGATCGTCCGCTCTTACGGCACCGACACACTCGCCTACTTCGCACTTCGGCGCGACAAGAGCTACTTCTTCTCCGCCGACGGGCGCTCGCTGATCGCCTACGTCTATGTGCGCGGCCACGCGATGGTGGCGAGCGACCCGATCGGCCCGCCTGAGGACACCGGCCGGACGATCGACGAGTTCCTCGACTTCTGCGCCCAGCGCGGCTGGCGGGTCGCGTTCCTCGCAGTAAGGGAGTCCGACGCGCCGCTCTACCGCGAGCGCGGGATGCACTCGCTCTACCTGGGCGACGAGGCGATCCTCCGGTGCGACCGCTTCACCCTCGAGGGACCTGAGATGAAGGCGGTCCGCGCGGCCGTCAACCGGGTCGGCCGGGACCACCGGTTCGAGCTGGTGCGCGAGTCGGAGGCGCCCGCGGACCTCGTTGCGGAGCTGAATGAGATCAGCGCCGAGTGGCGTGCGGGCGAAGCCGAGCGCGGGTTCACGATGGAGCTGGGCGAGGACGTCGAGGGCCGCGAGCCGGACTTCGTGATCGCACTGGCCCGCGACGCTTCGGGCGGAGTGGCGGGCTTCCTGCGGTTCGTCCCCTGCTACGGCGACGAGCCCGGGTACTCCCTCGACCTGATGCGGCGGCGGCCGGATTCGGCGAACGGCCTGACCGAGTTCCTGATCGCCAACGCCGCGCTCGGCCTCGCGCCCGCCGGGGTGAGGCGTCTCTCGCTCAACTTCGCCGCCTGGGGCCGGCTGCTCGACAGCGCCGAGGACGCGGGCCTCTGGGGCCGGCTCGAGCGCCGGCTCGCGCGCGGCCTGAATCCGTTCTTCCAGATCCAGTCGCTGCGCGACTTCAACCAGAAGTTCGGCCCCGAGTGGCTGCCGCGTTCCCTGGTGATCGACGAGGTCGCCGACCTGCCCAAGGTCGCGCTGCTCTACGCGAGCATCGAGGGGTTCATCGAGCTGCCCGTGGTCGGGCGGCTCCTTGTCCCTCCCGTCCGCCAGGCCGCTCGGACGGACGGCCGGCCCGGCTAGCCGGAGAATGGGCGCTTCTTGGCGACGCCCGGGCGACGCGGGAGGTTTTCGGGTGTCCGGCCCGTCTTGCGCACGACGTGGAGGTGCCGGTGCTCGTAGCCGGCGCTCTCCCCCACCTCGATGATCTTCCGCGGCGCCATCGCCAGCACCTCGCTCGCCCGGCCCAGCTCGGACTCCTCGTCCGGGTCGCGGCGGCCCTTCCAGGCGACGAGCGTCCCGCCCTCGCGGAGCAGCGGCGACGCCAGCTCGGCGAGCGTGGCCAGGCGGGCGACCGCGCGGGCGGTAACGACGTCGTAGGCCTCGCGGCCGGCTCCCGCGGCGTGCTCCTCGGAGCGTGCGTTGACCACGCGCACGTTCTCGATCCCCGCCCGCTCGGCGGCGTCGCGCATGAACTCGCACTTGCGGGCCACGGACTCGATCAGGTCGACCCTCGCGGCGGGCAGCGCGACCGCGAGGACGAAGCCCGGGAAGCCGGCGCCCGAGCCGACGTCGGCGATCGCCCGTGCCGACTGGAGCGCCGAGACCTCGAGACCGGTGAGGGAGTCGGCGACGTGGGCTCGCCAGGCTTCCTGCGGGTCGCGGACCGAGCTGAGCGAGCGTGGATCCGCGGCCAGCAGCTCGAGGACCGTCTCGAGCTGCGCGCGGGCCTCGGGTCCGAGCTCAGTCAAGCCGCCTCAACAACGGCGGGGCTCGGCTCGCCCTTCGGGCTCCGCCTCACTTGTCGTCTGAGCCCTCGCCGTTCACGAGCGGGGCGACGATCACGCTGCGGTCGGGCTCGTCGCCCTCGCTGAAGGTCTCGACTCCGGAGCGCTCGGCGAGGTGGTCGTGGACGACCTTGCGCTCGGTCGGCGTCATCGGCTCGAGCTCGATCTCCTTGCCGGTCTCGAGCGCACGCTCGGCGGCGCGGTCGGCCTGGCCCTCGACCTGCTCGCGGCGGCGCTCGCGGTAACCCGCGGCGTCGACGATCACGCGCTTGCGGTCGACCGCGCCGCGCTGGGCCGCGCGGTAGCAGATGAACTGCACGGCGTCGATCGTCTGCCCGCGGCGGCCGATCAGGCGCCCAACGTCCTCCCCGTCGATCGTGCCGGTGATCTGCCGCTCGTCCTCGGTGACGTCGATCGACGCCTCGAGCTCGAGCGCCTCGACGACGCGCTCGAGGATCGCGCGGACCCGCTCCGCCGGCTCCGCCGGAATCGCCTCAGCACCCACGGCGCGTGACTCTATAGAAGGATTTCCCACGGCGAACGCGAATCGGAAGCAGGACGAGTGCGCGCTATCGCCGCTTCTTCTTCTTGCGCGGAGGTGGCGGGGGCGGCTTCGTCGCCTCGAGCTCCTCGACCGTCGGGATCGGCGGCGGCGGGAAGAAGAACCTGACGACGAGCTGCTGGCCGAGCGTCCAGACGTTGGTCGAGATCCAGTAGACCGCCAGCCCGGCCGGGAACGTGATCACGAACGGCGCGAACGCGAACGGCAGCACGAACATGATCGTCCGCTGGGTGCCCTCGGCCCGGCCGGCCATCACCGCGCTCGCGCCGAGCTGGGTGACGATGAACAGGATGATCAGCGCAACCAGCGCGCCGCCCGTGGCCTTCTCGGTCAGGTTGTCGATGAAGAAGAAGCTGACCGGGGGCTGCGCGAGCATCTCGTCCTTGAAGGTCTGCCCGTTCAGCAGCTGGTAGAGGGCGAGGAATACCGGCAGCTGGAGGATCAGCGGGATGCAGGAGGCGAACGGGTTGATCTTGTTCTCCTGGTAGAACGCGATCAGCTCGCGCTGCTGGCGCTGCTTGTCGTCCTTGTAGCGCTCCTGGAGCTGCTTGATCTGCGGCGCGTACGCCTGGAGGGCACGCATCGAGCGGATCTGCGAGACCGACAGCGGCAGGATCACGAGGCGGGTCGCGAAGGTCAGCGCGACGATCGAGAAACCCCAGCTGAGCCCGACGTCGTCGTGGAAGAACGTGATCACCCAATCGGCGGCGTCGATCAGGGGCTGGAGGATGTTGGCGACGATCACGCCGGCGCTCCCGGCTCATGGCCGTGCCCGGAGTGGGTGTGGCCGTGCTCGCGGAACAGGGTGCGGTCCGCGACCGGGTCCCAGCCGCCGTGGCTCCACGGGTTGCAGCGGAGCAGACGCCAGCCGGCGACGATCGTGCCGCGCACGATCCCGAGCTCGCGCACGGCCTGCTCGGCGTAGGCGGAGCAGGTCGGCTCGTACTTGCAGCGGCGCGGCAGCGCGGGCGAGATGAAGCGGCCGTAGAGGCGCAGCGGGGCGAGGAAGACGGTGACGAGGAGGTTTTGGGCGCGTTTCACGTGTTACGCCCCGGACTTACGTCGCTCATGAGACACCCGATTCCGCGAACAGCTCGCCGAGCGCGGCCTCGACGCCGCCCGTGCCGTCGCGCTCGACCAGCCCGGCCATGTCGGGGCGGGCGACGAGCACGAAGTCGTAGCCCGCGGGAAGGCGGTCGCCGAGCGCCCAGAATGCCTCGCGGAGCGCGCGCTTGACCGCGTTGCGCTCGGTCGCCCCGCCGACCTTGCGGCTGACCGAGACGCCGAGGCGCACGTCGTCCTCGCCCTCGGTGGGCGAGTCGCCGGCCTCGCGCGGGAAGGCGTAGAGCACGAGGAAGCGGTTCGAGTGCGAGCGGCCGTCGCGGTAGACGCGGTCGAAGTCACCGCTCCGCGACAGCCGGCCACGCTTGCGCCCGTCATCGCCGGGCGGCATCAGGGGGTGAGGCGCTTGCGGCCCTTGCGCCGGCGTCGCCTGATCACGTCGCGCCCGGCGCGGGTGCGCATCCGCCCGCGAAACCCGTGGGTCTTCGCGCGCTTCCGCTTCTTTGGCTGCCAGGTGCGCTTCATGATCGAGAGGTCGGGCCCGGCGGGCCCAGATAGCCGCCGTGGGCGACGGCCAGTATAGCCCCCGGTTTTCGCCGCGATTTGCGGGGTGGGCAGGAGGCGGGCCCGAAGGCCGTCGTTAAGGTCGGCGGTCGTGGCGCCACCGACCGAAGACGACCCTGCCGCGATCTGGCAGCGAGTCAGGTCGGAGCTCCAGGCCTCCCTGCCGGCGGCCACCTTCGACCTCTGGCTCGAGCCGCTTCGCGCGGTCGGGTCGAGCGCCGAGACCCTCTATATCACCGGCCCGACGCGGGTGCGGACGTGGGTCGAGCGGCGCTACCTCGACCAGCTCGAGGGGTCCCTACGCCGGCTCACGACCGAGCTCGAGCGGATCGTCCTGGTGGACGCCGAACGGGATGAGCGCGGCGCGCGGCGGCACGAGGCGCACGGTCGCCGAGCCGCTGCCGATCGACGCCACGCACACCTTCGACCGGTTCGTGATCGGCCCCGGCAGCCGCTTTGCCCACAGCGCCGCCCTCGCCGTCGCCGAGCTTCCCGGCGAGGCCTACAACCCGCTGTTCCTGCACGGGCCGCCAGGGCTTGGCAAGACCCATCTCCTGGGCGCGATCGCGGGCTACTACCGCGACCACCACCCCGACCTGACCTTCCACTACACGACCGCCGAGCGCTTCACGAGCGAGTTCGTCGCGGCGCTGCGCGCCGACGGGCCGGAGCGCTTCAAGGAGCGCTACCGCGGCCTCGACGCGCTTCTGATCGACGATGTCCAGATCCTCGAAGGCAAGCCGCGGACCGAGGAGGAGTTCGTCCACACCTTCAACGCCCTGTTCGCGGCCGGCAAGCAGATCGTGCTCTCGAGCGACCGCCCGCCGGGCTCGCTCGAGCGGCTCGAACAGCGCCTACGCGACCGCTTCGAATGGGGACTGACCGTTGAGGTCGAGCCCCCGGACCTCCGCACGCGCATCGCGCTGCTCTGGCGCTTCGCGGGCGACGCGGTCGACCAGCTCCCCGACCCCGATGTCCTGCGCACGATCGCGACTCGCGTGCCCGGCAACGTCCGTCGCCTCGAGGGCGCACTCACTCGCGTCCTCGCGGTCTCCTCCGTGTTCGACGAGCCGCTCGCGGGCTCGGCCCTGGCCCGCGCGCTGCCCGTCACGCCCGAATCCCAGGCGGGGAGCGAGGGCGTCATCGCGACGCCCAGTGTCGCCTCGATCCAGGAGGCGGTCTCTTCGGTGCTCAGCGTGCCGCGTGAGGTCCTCGTCTCCAAGCAGCGCACGCCACGCGTCACCCGCGCCCGGCAGCTCGCGATGTTCCTCACTCGCGAGCTCACGCCGCTCTCCCTCGCACAGATCGCCCGCGAGTTCGACCGTGACCACTCGACGGTGCTGCACTCCCTCAAGGTCGTCGCCCAGCGAAACGAGCCGGGCTCCGACGTCGCGAGCGATATCCACAGCGTCCGTGCAGTCCTGGGAAAGCTCGAGGCCTCCGGGGACCCGGGGGAGAGTTCATCCCCACCCGATCCTCCCAGTCCACAGACTTGATCCACGCCCGTTCCCGCATCGCGCCTCGCGAAGCGATAGATGTCCACAACCTTCAACGCCCCAGATACATCTGATCCAGGTAGGAAGATGAACGACCTTCGATGAAACTCACAGCTCCACGCGACACCTTCGTCCCCGCCCTCCAGCACGCCGGCCGCGCCGTCTCCGCACGCTCGACCCTCCCCTCACTCGGCGGCATCCTGTTCGCTGCCGAGAACGACGCCCTGACGCTCCGCGCGACCGATATGGAGATGGGGATCGCGCTGACCCTCGCCGACGTCAAGATCGAGCGCGACGGCACCGTCCTGCTCCCGGGCCGGCTCCTCGTGGACGTCGCGCGAAGCCTGCCGGCCGGCGACGTCTCGCTCGAGCTCCGCTCGGAGCAGCGTGACGTGGAGCTCACCGCCGGCGACGCCCGCTTCCACCTGAAGACGCTTCCCGCCGAGGACTTCCCACGCCTGCCCGAGGTGGAGGGCGAGGCGGCGACCCTGCCCGCCGCGCCGCTGGCCGAGACGATCGAACGGGTCGCGCGCGCGGCCTCGCGCGACGAGGTGCGGCCCATCCTGACCGGCGTGCTCGTACAGGCCGAGGGCGGGAACCTCACGATGGTCGCCACCGATTCCTACCGGCTTTCGGTCAAGCACACCGTGCTCGAGACGCCGCTCGAACAGTCGCTCGACGCAAACGTGCCCGCACGCGCGCTCCGCGAGCTGGCCAGGCTCGTTGCGGCCGACAACCCCGAGACCGTGGACATCGACGTCTCCCGCAACCAGGCGATCTTCCGGATCGACGGCGTGGCGCTCTCCTCACGCCTGATCGAGGGCCAGTTCCCGAGCTGGCGGCAGCTGATCCCGGAGTCGTTCGACCACGAGGTCCGGCTGCCCCGCGAGGAGCTGCTCGAGGTCGCGCGCCGCGTGAGCCAGCTCGCGCAGCGAAACGCGCCGCTCCGTTTCGCGTTCTCGGAAGGCGAGCTGAGGGTCGCCGCCGAGACGCCCGATATCGGCGACGCCGCCGAGTCGCTGCCGGCCCCGTTCAGCGGCGAGGCGCTCGAGATCGCGTTCAACCCGCAGTATCTGATCGAGGGGATCGAGAGCGTGGAGGGCGACGAGATCGCCATCCAGATCTCCTCCCCGCTCCGCCCCGGACTCCTGCGCCCGGTGGGCTCCGAGGACTTCTCCTACCTCGTGATGCCCATTCGGCTGAACGTTTAGGTAGAGGTCGAGGTGAGGGTCGAGGCGCTCACGACGCTCGGCTTCCGCAACCTCGCCGCGGGCGAGGTCGAGCTCGGCGCCGGGGTCACCCTGCTGCACGGCCCGAACGGCGCCGGCAAGACGAATCTGCTGGAAGCGCTGTACCTGGCGCTTGCGGGCCGCTCGTGCCGGACCCGCGCGGAGCGCGAGATGATCGCCTTCGGCGAGCCGCTCGCCCGGGCTGAGGCTGTGGTCGAGGCCGAGCGCGAGCGACGGCGGTTCCTGTGCGCCGTCGACCGCTCGGACGGGCGCCGGCATCTGGTGAACGGCTCGGCGCCGACGGCGGACTCGGCGGCGCTCCGCCCGGCGATGGCCGTGTTCATGCCCGACCGCCTGACGCTGATCAAGGGCCCGCCCGCGGCTCGCCGCGCGCACCTCGATGGCTTCGTCGCCGCGCTCCACCCCGCCCGCGCCGAGGCGCGCCGGCGCTATTCGCGGGCGCTCGCCCAGCGGAACGCGCTCGTGGGCCGGATCCGAGGCGGTGCCGCAACGCCGAGCTCGCTTGACGCCTGGGACGCCGAGCTCGCGGCGGCGGGGGTCGAGCTGATCGCGACGCGCGCCGCCGCCGTGGACGTGCTCGCGCCGGCGTTCGCGCGCGCCGGTGCCGAGCTCGGCCTGGGTGAGGACGCCGAGCTCGCCTACCGGCCCCGAAGCCGGGCAACCGATGCTCCAGGGCTCCAGGCGGAGCTCCGCGAGCGCCGGGAGTCGGACATCGCGCGCGGCTTCAGCGGCCACGGCCCGCATCTCGACGAGCTCGCGATCTCGGTCTCGGGCCGGGCCGCGCGCCGCTATGCGTCGCAGGGCCAGCAGCGGACGGCCCTGCTGGCGCTGCTCTTCGCCGAGCGCGACGCCCTCGTTGCCGGCGAGCGGTCGCTCCCCCTGCTGCTGCTCGACGACGTCACGTCGGAGCTCGACCCCGAGCGCCGGGAGCTCCTCTGCGCCCGGCTGGTCGCGGGCGGTGGCCAGGCGCTGATCACCGTGACCGAGGCCGGGCACCTGCCGGCGGCGTGCCCGCGGGTCGAGCTCGCGGTGCGCGACGGCGCGGTGATCCGGGGCCAAATTAGCCGGCTCAACAACGCCGGGGCTCGGCTTCGTCCTTCGGACTCCGCCTCACAGGGAAACTCGGAGGCCGCGTGAGGCGCCTCGGCGGCGGCGGCCGCGGCAGGGACGAGCCGCACCCCTTGGCTGCCGCGCTCGAGTCCGTGCGGGCCGAGGTCGCGCCGCTGACGCTGCTCGCGGGGGTCCAGGAGGCGTGGCTTGACGTGGCCGGCGCGACGGTCGCGGCGCAGGCCGACCCGGTCGCGGAGCGCGACGGTGTCGTGACCATCGCCTGCCGCTCGGCGACCTGGGCGCAGGAGCTCGATCTGATGCAGGACGAGCTGCTCGACCGGCTCCGCGAGCGCCTCGCGGGAGGGCCCTTCGCGGACGGGCTCGAGGGCCTCCGATTCACCGCTGACGCCGCCCGGCGCGATGATGTTTGAGCTGCGTCACGTTTTATGCTCATTTGCAGGGATTTCGTGAATACTGCGACGGCTTTCCGGCCACCCGTCCTGGTATCCTTATGTGAACTTGGATGTGACCCCGATCCGTCGGCACCAGGCCCGGTTTTCGGGCTGGGCGGTCGGGGTCTCTCCATGAGAACTGACGAGAGGATTTAGTGGCGAAAGCAACAAGCGCGGCGGGCAAGAAGGCGGCCAAGGACAACGGGGGCACCGACTACACGTCCGGTGAGATCACTGTCCTGCGGGGGCTCGACCCGGTCCGCAAGCGGCCGGGCATGTACATCGGCTCGA
The DNA here is from genome assembly GCA_963753385.1 of uncultured bacterium. Lineage (GTDB taxonomy): Bacteria > Actinomycetota > Thermoleophilia > Solirubrobacterales > 70-9 > JALZKA01. The sequence goes on along the minus strand of CAVWCC010000005.1, from coordinate 692,393 downwards.
CCGGACCCCGCGGCCTCCATCACCTGGTCTACGAGGTCGTCGACAACTCGGTCGACGAGGCGCTCGCCGGCCACTGCGACCAGATCACCGTCACGATCCATCCCGACGAGTCGATCACGGTCGTCGACAACGGCCGCGGCATCCCGGTCGACGAGCACCCGGAGGAGAAGCGTCCCGCCGCCGAGGTCGTGCTCACGATGCTCCACGCCGGCGGCAAGTTCGGCGGCGAGGGGAGCGGCTACAAGGTCTCCGGCGGCCTGCACGGCGTCGGCGTCTCGGTCGTGAACGCGCTCTCGTCGTCGCTCCACCTCGAGGTGCGCCGCGACGGCGCCGTCTGGACTCAGGACTACGAGCGCGGCGATCCCAAGGGCGACCTGAAGAAGGGCAAGGCGACGAAGGAAACCGGAACCCTGATCTCGTTCGCGCCCGACCCCGAGGTCTTCGACGAGATCTCATACGACTACGACACGCTCGCCGAGCGGATGCGCGAGACGGCGTTCCTCACCCGCGGCCTGCGGATCGACCTGGTCGACGAGCGCTCGGCCGGACAGAGGGACTCCTTCCACTACAAGGGCGGGATCGTCGACTTCGTCCACCACCTGAACGAGAACAAGGACTCGCTCCACCGCAAGACCGTGTTCTTCGACAACGAGACCGACGACGGGGCGGTCGAGGTCGCGATGCAGTGGAACTCCTCCTACCAGGAGTCCATCTTCACGTTCGCGAACAACATCAACACCCACGAGGGCGGCTCGCACCTTTCCGGCTTCCGCGCGGCGCTGACGCGCACGATCAACGCCTACGCGCGCGAGAAGGGCCTGCTCAAGGAGAAGGACCCGAACCTGACCGGCGAGGACGTCCGCGAGGGCCTCACCGCGGTGATCTCGGTCAAGCTCGCCGATCCACAGTTCGAGGGCCAGACCAAGGCGAAGCTGGGCAACCCTCCGGTCGAGGGCCTCGTCAAGGAAACCGTCAACCGCAAGCTCGGCGAGTTCCTCGAGGAGAGCCCCACCGACGCGCGGCGAATCGTCTCGAAGTCGGTCGACGCCGCCCGCGCCCGTGACGCCGCACGCAAGGCGCGCGACCTGACGCGGCGCAAGTCGGCGCTCGAGAACTCGACGCTCCCCGGCAAGCTCGCCGACTGCACGGTCAAGGACCCGCGCGACGCCGAGGTCTTCGTCGTCGAGGGCGACTCGGCCGGCGGCTCGGCCAAGCAGGCGCGCGACCGCTCGACCCAGGCGGTCCTGCCGCTGCGCGGAAAGATCATCAACGTCGAGAAGAGCCGGATCGACAAGGTCCTCGCCAATATCGAGATCCAGGCGCTGATCACCGCGATCGGCACCGGGGTCCACGAGGAGTTCAACCTCGAGGACGCCCGCTACCACAAGGTGATCCTCGCGACCGACGCCGACGTCGACGGCGCCCACATCCGCACCCTGGCGCTGACCTTCCTCTACCGGCAGATGCCCGAGCTGATCGACGCCGGCTACGTCTACATCGCGAAGCCGCCGCTCTACCGGGTGAAGAACGGGAACCAGGAGACCTACGTCGAGAAGGAGTCGGAGCTCGAGGAGTACCTCCTGCGCGATCGCTTCGAGCAGTTCGAGTTCAGCGACTCCGAGGGGAAGAAGACGAAGCTGACCGCCGCGCGCTGGCAGCGCTTCAACCGCAAGCTCAAGGAGTACGAGGGCTGGTCGGAGTCGCTCCGCGCCGACCACGGGCACGAGCTCGTGACGTTCCTGGCCGAGTCGCAGATCCTCGACGCGGGCGCCGCCTCGCTGGCGGGGGTACGTGAGCTGATCGAGGCCGACGACCCCGAGGGCGAGCCGTTCGAGACCGAGATGGTCTCGGGCTCCTCCGACGAGCTCCTGATCAAGGCGACCCACCGCCGCAGCGGGCTGGCGCGGTTCCTCAACTTCGAGGCGGCACTGTTCGATTCGTCCGACTACCGGCGCCTCGTCGACGTCCACGCCGACCTCCTGAAGCAGGTCGGCCGCCCCCCGTTCACGGTCGAGCTCAAGGGCAAGAGCGCGGTCGCCGAGTCGTTCTCGGCGCTTCGCCACGCGGTGATCGACCTCGCCAAGGGCGGAGTCACGCTGCAGCGGTTCAAGGGCCTCGGCGAGATGAACGCGGACCAGCTGCGCGAGACGACGATGGACCCGGCGACCCGCACGCTGCAGCGGGTGACGATCGAGGACGCGGCCCTCGCCGAGCGGATCTTCACGGAGCTGATGGGGGACAAGGTCGAGCCGCGCAAGAAGTTCATCGAGAAGCACGCCCAGGACGTGAGGTTCCTCGATGTCTGACGGCCTCGAGGCCCTGACGGGCCGCATCGAAGAGCGCGAGCTGACGCAGGAGATGCGCAGCTCGTACCTCGATTACGCGATGAGCGTGATCGTGGGCCGGGCGCTGCCCGACGTGCGCGACGGCCTGAAGCCGGTGCACCGCCGCGTGCTCTACGCGATGCACGACCTCGGCCTCCAGCCGAACCGCGGCTACCGCAAGTCCGCCTTCATCGTCGGCGAGGTGATGGGCAAGTACCACCCGCACGGCGACTCGGCGATCTACGACACCCTCGTCCGCCTCGCCCAGGACTTCGCCCTCCGCTACCCGCTCGTCGACGGCCAGGGCAACTTCGGCTCGATCGACGACGACCCCGCGGCGGCGATGAGGTATACGGAAGCGCGGCTGGCTCGCCTCGCGACCGAGATGCTCCGCGACATCGACGCCGACACCGTCGACTTCGGGCCGAACTACGACGAGACCAGCCGGGAGCCGGTCGTGATGCCTTCGCGGTTCCCGAACCTGCTGGTCAACGGCTCGACCGGGATCGCCGTTGGGATGGCGACCAACATCCCGCCGCACAACCTGACCGAGGTCATGGGCGCGACCCGGGCATACATCGAGAACCCGGATATCGACCTTCCCGGCCTGATGGAGCACGTCAAGGGCCCGGACTTCCCCGGCGGCGGGCTGATGAGTGCCTCGGGCATCCGCGACGCGTTCGCCTCGGGCCGCGGCAGCGTCAAGGTCCGTGCCCGCGCTCACGTCGAGCCGCTGCGCGGCGGCAAGGACGCGATCATCGTCTCCGAGCTGCCCTACATGGTCAAGAAGGGCGGCGAGGGCGGCCTGATCACGAAGATTGCCGACCTCGTCCGCGAGAAGAAGATCACCGGCATCTCGGACCTGCGCGACGAGACCGACCGCTCGGGCATGCGCCTCGTGATCGAGCTGAAGCGCGGCGGCGACCCGGCCGCGGTGGTGCTGAACCAGCTCTACAAGCACACGCCGATGCAGAACTCGTTCGGGATCAACATGGTCGCGCTGGTCGACGGCGTGCCGCGCACGCTCGGGCTCAAGGAGCTGATCGGCTACTACGTCGACCACCAGCGCGAGGTCGTCACCCGCCGCACCCAGTACGAGCTGCGCCAGGCCGAGGCCCGGGCGCACGTGCTCGAGGGGATCCTCGTCGCGCTCGACAACCTCGACGCGGTGATCGCCCTGATCCGCGGCTCGGCCGATCCCGAGACCGCGCGGAACGGCCTCCAGGAGCAGTTCGGCCTCTCCGAAATCCAGGCGCAGGCGATCCTGGACATGCGCCTCCAGCGCCTGACCGCGCTCGAGTCCGACAAGGTCCGCGCCGAGCACACGGAGCTGATGGACAAGATCGCCGAGCTCCGTGCGATCCTCGGCGACCCGGCGCGGATCGACGGCGTGATCGTCGACGAGCTCGCCGAGGTCGAGCAGCGCTACGGCGACGAGCGGCGGACCGAGATCACCCACTTCGAGGGCGACCTCAACGTCGAGGACGTGATCGCCGACCAGCAGATGGTCGTCTCGCTGACCCACTCCGGCTATGCGAAACGGCTGCCGCTCGCGACCTACCGCCAGCAGCGCCGCGGCGGCGTGGGGGTGATGGGGATGAACCTCAAGGAGGACGACTACATCGAGCACCTCCACATCTGCTCGACGCACGACTTCCTGCTGTTCTTCACCAACCGCGGCAAGGTCTACCGGCTGAAGGTCTACGAGCTGCCCGAGGGCGCGCGGACCGCCAAGGGGCAGGCGCTCGTGAACGTGCTGCCGCTCCGCGACGGCGAGCGCGTGATGGCCGTGATCCCGACGCGCGACTTCAAGGAGGACAAGTTCCTCGTCTTCGCCACCGCGAAGGGCCAGATCAAGAAGACCGAGTTCCTCGCCTACAACACCAAGATCAAGGCCGACGGGATCATCGCGATCAACGTCCGCGACGACGACGAGCTCGTCCAGGTCCGCCTGACCTCGGGCGACGACGACATCCTGATGGTGTCCAAGTCCGGCCACGCCTCGCGCTTCAACGAGTCGAAGGTGCGGCCGATGGGCCGCGGCACCGGCGGGGTGCGCGGCATGAACGTCGCCGGCAAGGTGAACGGCGTCCAGAACCGGGTCTTGGCGATGGACATCGCCCGCGACGACGCCGAGCTCTTCGTCGTCACCGAGAACGGCTACGGCAAGCGCACCGCGGTCACCGAGTACCCGGTGAAGGGGCGCGGCACCAAGGGCGTCCTGACGATCAAGCTGACCGAGAAGAAGGGCGGCCTCGCCGGAGCGATGATCGTGCGCGAGCACCAGGACCTGCTGTTCATCTCGCAGAACGGGATGGTCCAGCGCACCAACGCCGGCGGCATCTCGCAGATGGGCCGCGCGACTCAGGGCGTCAAGGTCATGAACATCAAGGACGACGACAAGGTGAGCGCCGTCGCGCTCGTCGTCGAGTCCTCGGCCGATGCTGGCGCCGACGTCGCGACCGAGGCGGAGGCGGTCGCGGAGGCCGCCGCCGAGGGCGCCCAGCCGGCCGAGCCCGACGCCGGCGACGAGGCTTGAGCGTGCCGACGTTCGCGGCGGACATCCGGCCGCTGTTTCGCGAGAGCGACATCGAGGAAATGTCCTGGTCGTTCGACCTGGCGTCGTTCGACGAGGTGCGTGACAACGCCGAGGCGATCTACGAGCGGCTCGCCAGCGGCTCGATGCCGTGCGACGAACCATGGCCGGCCGAGAGAGTCGCGACCTTCCGAGCATGGATGGACGCGGGAACGCCCGCCTGAGCGCTAGCTGGCCGCCGAGGGCTCCGCGACCAGGCGCTCATGGACCAGGCGGACGACGTTCGCGCCCTCACCGACCGCGGTCGCGCAGCGCTTGACCGACCCCGCGCGGACGTCGCCGGCGGCGTAGACGCCGGGCACGCTGGTCTCGAGCTCGTCGTTGGCGCCGGCATCGGCGCCGGTCAGCACGAAGCCGTGCTTGTCGCGAGCGACCGTGTCGCCCAGCCATTCGGTGCATGGCATTGCGCCAAGGAAGCAGAAGAGGTAGCCGAGGGATAGCCGCTCACCGTCTGTGAGCGTGACCGCCTCGAGCCTGCCGTCCTGGCCATGGAGCCGCGCGATCTCGCTGCGGTCGCGGATCGCGACGCCCGCCCGCTCCATGTCGCCGATCAGATAGTGCGACATGGTCTCGCGAACGTCGGCGCGCCGGTGGAGCAGCGTCACCAGGGCGCCGCCCTTCGCCAGCCAGATGGCGGCCTGCGCCGCCGAGTTGCCGCCGCCGACGACCCCCACCCGCTGCGCGCCGCAGAGCTGTGCCTCGGGCGGGCCGGCCGCGTAGAACACGGTCAGGCCGTCGTAGTCCTCGAGGCCCTCGACCGGAAGTCGGCGGTAGTCGGCCCCGGTCGCGACGACGACGGCCCTCGCGGAGATCTCACGGTCCTCGTCGAGATGGACCACGTGACGACCGTCGCCCGGCTCGAGTGACAGCGCCCGGTAGGGGGTGGCCGTACGGGCGCTGAACTTGCGGGCCTGGGTAACCGCGCGGCTGGTCAGCTCGGTGCCGCTGATCCCCCCAGGGAAGCCGAGGTAGTTCTCGATCCGGCGCGACGCGCCCGCCTGGCCGCCGAGCACGGTGCGCTCGACGACGAGCGTGTCGAGGCCCTCCGAGGCGCCGTAAACGGCGGCTCCCAGCCCGGCGGGCCCGCCCCCCACCACCAGCAGGTCCACCTCCTCGTGCGGCTCGAGCTCGAGGCCGATGCCGAGCGCGCGCGAGAGCTCGCCGGGAGTTGGGGCATGGAGCTCCGCCCCGTCGGGAAAGCGGACGCGCGGGATCCTCTCCGGGTCGAGCCAGGCGATCCGGGCGCCGGCCGCCTTCGACTCGGCCGTATCCACCCAGTCCACCCAGGCGTGGGGAAGGCGAGCCCGCCGAGCCCACTCGACGAGCTCGCGCGTTCGCGCCGAGTCCCGCGGGCCATAGATCTCGATCCCGGTGCTCTGACGTTTCTGGAGGAACTCGCGCCGGCGGGTGAACGTCGTGAGCAGGAGGTCGGCGAGCGAGCCGTCCTCGTGCATGAGCTCCCGCAGGTCCTCGCGCTCGACCGCGATGTACCGCATCGCGGTGACCGCGACCCCGGTCAGGAACACCGTCTGGCCGGTCAACAGGTTCAGCTCGCCGAGGAAGCCCGGGGCGTGGTTGCGGACGACCTCGTCGCCGTTGGCGTCCCTGATCGCGGCCTCGCCCTCGAGGATCGCGATGAACGGGTAGCGCCTGTCGCCGACGTCGAACAGAACCTCTCCGGGCTCCGCCGTGCGTTCCTCACCGCGCTCGGCGAGCGCCTCGAACTGCGCGTCGGACAGGACTGGGTTGACCCGGGCCATCGAAGTCAGCGTAGCCGCCGCCGATCCGCCGCCCCGGTTTGCTTGAATCAAGATCACCAGAGAAAGGAGGTGGTCCTAATTCACATGCTTTGCGGGACTCTGGAGGTGCCGGAGCACTAGGACGGCAGTGCGAGCCGCCTGGTGAAATCCAAACCGGGCACCGGCGCGCCGAGAGACGGGAGGTCGTCCCACCCGTTGCCAATCTCCGCCCGTCGCAATCGCACGAGCAGACGCGTAAGGGCCGCCTTCGGGCGGCCCTGCGCTTGTTCTAAGCCGCCGCCAGCAGGTACTGCTCCCACGCGCTCGGGACGCGCGGGCTCGCGATGCGGATGAAGACCGTCGGGCCGGGAGGCTTCGGCTTGCCGCGCAGCGGCATGCTGGCCTCGTGCGGCAACCGGTTGCCCTTGCGGCGGTTGCACGGGGCGCAGGCGGCGACGATGTTGTCCCAGGCGGAGCTGCCCCCGCGGCTGCGCGGCACGACGTGGTCGACGGTCAGGCCGTGCGACTCGCGCCCGCAGTACTGGCAGGTGTAGGCGTCGCGGGCGAGGACGGCCTTGCGTGTGATCTTGCGGCGGTGGACGTCGCGTGGCACCCGGACGTAGCGGATGAGGCGGATCACGCAGGGCTGCTCCAGCACGAGCCGCTCGGAGTGGAGCTTGCCCTCGCCGTGCTCGAGGATCTCGGCGCGCTCCTTGAGGACGAGGACCGTGGCGCGGCGCATCGTGCAGACGTTGATCGGCTCGTAGCTCGCGTTGAGGACCAGGACGCGCCCGCCGGGTCGCGCGTGCGTCCGCCCACCGTGCATCCGATCGGTGAGCGAGACGACTTTGTGCCTTACACCGGCTACCTCAGGGTCGGCCACGCTGTCCATGGCGCGAGGGATTCTAATGAGCAACCTAGTCGCGAAAGCAGATTTGCCCAAGTGGTAACGGGAATTTCTCTAGCGATCAGGGGCGTGCGGTGATCTGCTGCACGGCCCAACGGTTGCCGTCGGGATCGCTGAAGAACGCGAACCCGACGTTGTTGAGCTCCTCGCCCGGCGCTGCGGGGCGGAAGCCGTCCGGACCGGCGATCTGGACGTCGCCGACGTCGACCCCGCGCTCCGCGAGCTGGGAAACGGCTGCGTTGATGTCGTTCACCACCAACTGCAGGCCCTCGAGCGAGCCCGGCTCCATGCTCCCGATACCCACGCCGATCCCGATCGAGCAACCCGAGCCTGGAGGGGTGAGCTGGACGACTCGGAAGTCGTCCCGGAACCTGCTGTCGTGGTCCACGTTGAAGCCGAGCTGTTCCGCGTAGAAGGCCTTGGCGCGGTCCACGTCCGCGACCGGCACGATGACCAGTTCAAGGGTCCAGTTCATTCTGCGCTCCTCGCTGGGTTGACGGTGGTCACGGCTAATGACCACCACCCGGCTCGAGGCTCATCGCCCCGCCTACGGGAGGCGGTCAGGTGAAATTGGGTAACTCCCCAGGACGCGGACGCTCTCGGCCTTCCCGCGCAGCGCGGTGATCGCGTCGGCCACGACCGGGTCGGTGTCCGCGCCGTCGAGGTCGATGAAGAACATGTAGCGGCCAAGGCCGCGGCGGAGCGGGCGGGACTCGATGCGGACCAGGTTGATCTCGCGGTCCGAGAACTCGGTCAGCGCATCGACGAGCGCACCGGGGTGATCGGCGCCCAGCTCGGAGAAGATCAGGGTCGTCCGCCAATCGCCGTTGCCGGCTGCCCGGACGCCCTCCGGGGCGATCCAGACGAAGCGGGTCTCGTTGTCGTGCTCGTCCTCGACCCCGTCGCGCAGGACGATGCAGCCGTAGATCTCCGCCGCCGACGCGGCACCGAGCGCTGCCCAGGGCCGCTCGCTCTCGCTCACCTCGCGGACTGCGTCGGCGGTCGAGTCGGCGGCCCGCAGCTCCGCGCCGGGCAGCTCCTCGCGCAGGAACCGCGCGCACTGCGCGCTCGGCTGCGGATGGCTCACCACCGTCTCGATCGCATCCAGCTCGAGCTCGGTCCGGGCGATCAGCGCGTGGCGGATCGGATGGTCGTGCTCGCCGGCGATCGTGACTCCGCGAGCCTCGAACGCGAGCGTGTCGAGCGTGGGCCGAACCGACCCGTCGATTGCGTTCTCGAACGGGACGAGAGCGCGGTCGGCAGGGCCGTCGGCGACGGTGAGGATCGCCTCGTGGACGCTCGCGACCGGTTGTGCCTCGATCTCGATGCCGGCCGTCGCAGCGCGCAGCGCGTCCTCCGAGAACGTCCCGGCGGGCCCGAGGAAGGCGACTCGGAGCGGCGGCATCGGCGCTCGACGGTAGCGGAGGCGGCCGGAGGCGCTACCCGACCACCAGCTGGTAGGTGGCCTCGTTGTTGTCGATGATCGACTCGCCCGGGACCGGGAACACCGTGACCGTCAGCGTGAGCTCGTCGCCCGTCGGGATCTCGCCCTCGACCGAAAGTGAGATCGACTCGCTCTGGCCCGCGCGGATCAGCGGGATCGTGCTCCTGCCCTCGATCGTCTCGGTGCTGCCGATCAGCTCGAACCGGACCGGGACTTCGACCTCGTTCGCGGTGCCGCCGTTCAGGACCGAGATCTCGACCTGCGCGGGCGTCTGGCTGAGCGTGTTGAGCGTGTCGGGCGTGAGCGGCACGTTGCCGGGCTTCACGACGACGGAGGAGAGCTCCGTCCCGCGGTCGGTCCCGCCCGCCGTGCCGGTCGTCCCGGCGACCTGCGCGAGCTCGGCGGCGACCTGGAGTTCGTCGAGCCAGATGTCGGGCCGGGTCATGAAGACGCTCTGCGCCACCTCGCCGGGGAGCTGCTCCTCGGCGAGCACTTGCTCGATCTCGGCCTTCGCCCTGGCGTAGAGGACGTCGCTCGCCAGGAACTGGCGCATGTCGGCGGCGATCTGCAGCTGGGCTTCGTCGCGTCCCTCCTCGCCCAGCGCGGTCGCCATCTGGTCGGCGATGCTGTTCAACCCGTCGCGGCGGAGCTCGAACGCGAGCAGCAGGTCCTCCTGGGCCTCCGACAGGTCACCCGGGGCGTCAAGGCCCTGTGCTCGGCTCAGCAGGTCCTCACCGGTCCCGCGGCTCGAGCCGAGCTGGTCCTGGAACTCGATCGGCGTCAGCTCGCCCGGGTCCTGGAGTCGGTCGAAGAACTCGCTCGAGAGCTGGTTCGATGTCGTGACCAGTCCGGACAGGTCGCGCAGGTAGTTCTCGAACGAGCGTTCCTTGCGCGCGTCGAGGCAGCCACGGATCGCGAGCAGGAGCAGGACCAGCACGACGGCACCGATCACGAGCGCGAGCAGGCGCCGCCTGATGAGGTCGCCGCTCGGCGGCGTTGGCGCTCCCCGGCGGGTTCGACTCGACGCCGGGCGGCGGCGACGGGTCGGTGCGAAGGGATCGTCGGCTTCGGAGGATTCCACGCGAGCGGCGCAAGTATTACCGCAGCCGCGGTCGGGGGCAGGAAACCCGCTATCCACGCCGAACGCGGGTTTGAAGTGCCTGACGAGAAGGTGATGGGGCGGTTTCGGATCGAGGAGCGGATCGGCTCCGGGGGGATGGGCACCGTCTACCGCGCCTTCGACGAGCGGCTTCAGCGCGCCGTCGCGGTCAAGGAGATCGAGCACGCCGGGGCCGAGCGGGTGTTGCGCGAGGCGCAGGCGGCCGCCAGGCTGAACCACCCGGCGATCGTCACGCTGTACGAGCTCGGGGAGCGCGACGGCCACGCGCTCCTGGTCAGCGAGCTGGTCGAGGGCAGCACGCTCGACCGCGTCGCGCGCGACGGTTCGATCTCGGACCGCGACGTCGCCCGGATCGGCGCCGACCTCTGCGACGCGCTGATGCACGCCCACGGCCGCGGCGTCGTCCATCGCGACGTGAAGCCGCAGAACGCGATGATCCGACCCTGGGACGCGGGCGGCCGCCGCGCAAAGCTCATGGACTTCGGGATCGCCGCAGTCGCCGGTGCACCCACCCTGACCGCCGCCGGCGAGGTCGTCGGCACCCTGGCCTACATGGCGCCCGAGCAGGCGGAGGGCGACTACGCCGGCCCCGAGGCGGACGTCTACTCGCTCGGCCTGACGCTCTACGAATCCTGGGCGGGCGAGAACCCCGTCGCCCGCAGGACACCCGCCCAGACCGCCCGCCAGATCGGCATGGTGGTGCCGTCGCTCGCCGAGCTCCGGCCCGACCTGCCCGAGCCGCTCGTGACCCAGATCGACGCCTGCCTCGAGGCCGATCCGCGCAACCGCCCGTCGCTCGACCGCCTCCACCGAGTGCTCGATCGCACCGCGCTCGAGCTCGACGACGAATGCGCCGTGCCCGCTCCCGACGGGGTCGAGCTGCCGATCCCGGCACGCTCGATGCCACGCATCGCGGCGCTCGCCGGATCGGCGGTCGCTCTCGCGGCGCTCGCCGGCCCGGTCGGGATGCCCGGCGCCGCGCTCGTCCTCGCCCTGCTCCTGCTGCCAGCCCTGTTCCTGGTCTCGAACCCGCTGCTCGCGGCGCTGCCGTTCGCGGCCGTCCCGCTCGGCGCGATCGGCGCGCTCGCGGGCGCGCCGGCGCTGATCGCGGTCCTCGCGGGGCGCACGTGGGACCGCGCGATCCTCGGCGGCATCGCGTTCAGCGCCTACCTCGCGGGCGCGATCACGATCGGCGCGGGCTCGCGGCTCGGGATCGCCGACCGGGCGCCCGACGGGTGGGAGTCCTCGGCGAGCGTCGCACTGAACGACGTCGTCGTGCCGCTGCTCGAGCCGGCGGCGCTGCTCGGAGTCGCCGTCCTCGCGGCGGCGTCGGTCGTCCTCGGCTTCATGCTCCGGGCGCATCCGGCCCTGGCCCTGATCGGCGCGATGATCTGGTCCGCGGCCCTGGCGGCGGGCCTCGAGGCCGTGGGCAACGGCGCCCAGGGACGCAACGCGACGCTGGCGGTGGCTGCCGCAGGCATCGCCGTGGCGGTCGAGGCAGCCCGCAGGCAGCGCGACCACAAGCCGCGCCCGCAGCCGCTCGCCAGCGCCCAGCCCGCGCTTCACGGTGGCGGTTGACGGACCCCTCTGCCCAGGTGGGGACTCAGTGGACGTCGCACCAGCAGCGGCGGGCCTGGGCGCGGGCATGCTTCATCCTCGGATTTGGCTTTGCAACCAGCAAAGCCTGCATCCTGCGTCCTCGCCTGCCCGCGCCCAGACCTCGCCGCCGCAGGCACGACCTCCACTGAGGCCCCACTAGGATTCTCCCCCAACGCGGCCACCCCCGGGGCGCTTTCAGGCGCCCGATCCGCGTGAGCCAAGGAGAGTCACGATCAGCGTCCTTCGGAACCTGGAAGCCCGAATAGAGAACCTTGTCGAGGGCGTGTTCTCGCGCGCCTTCTCCTCGCAGGTCCAGCCGGTCGAGATCGCCCGCAAGCTCGCGAAGGAGATGGACGCGCACCGCACGACCTCGGTCGCGCGCGTCTACGTGCCCAACCAGTACACGGTGTGGCTCGGCACGGAGGACCGCGAGCGCCTCGAGGGCTACGAGCGCTCGCTCGAGCAGGAGCTCTCGGCCTACCTGCTGGAGCACGCCCGCCGGCACGACTACGCGCTTCTCACCAGGCCCGAGGTGAAGCTCGAGACCGACGACCGCCTGCGCCTCGGCGAGTTCGGGATCCAGACCCGCCTGGTGAAGCCCGCGCAGCGCCAGGGCGAGGCGCCGGAGCAGGGGGAGCAGGGGCACACGATGGTCTACTCCGTCCCGCCCAAGCAGCAGAAACCGGCGCGCGGGGCGCAGAAGCGGACCGCCCACCTGACCGAGACCAAGGCGATCGTCTCGCTCGACGACCGCCGCTACGTCCTCGACGGGCCGGTCGCCGTGCTCGGCCGGTCGCGCGAGTGCGACTGCGTGCTCGCCGATCCCAACGTCTCACGCAAGCACGCCGAGCTCAAGCGGGGCTCCAACGGGGATTGGACGATTTCGGATCTCGGCTCGACCAACGGGGTAAAGGTCAACGGGCGCCAGGTGGACTCGGCCCGGCTCACGCCGGGCGACCAGGTCCAGATCGGCACCACCTACTTCACCTTCGATATCGAGGCCTAGCGACTGCTACACGGCGGGATGGATACCGAGCCGATCGCGGTCGGGCTCAAGTTCGGCTTCCTCGCCGTGCTGTACCTGTTCCTGCTCTGGGTCGCGCGGAGCGCGATGAAGGAGCTGAAGCGCACCGCCACCCCCGCTCCGGAGGCGACCGGCTTCCACCAGGCCGCCGGCCCGGGCGGCAGGGCGCCGTCTACGGACGCCTGGCTCGTCGTCGTCAAGGGCGGCGGGCTCGACCCAGGCGAGCGGCTCGACCTTTTCGGCGGCCTCTCGATCGGCAGGGGGGCCGAGGCCGACGTCCGGATCGAGGATCGCTTCGCCTCGGGGATCCACTGCCGCGTCTACTCGCGCGGGCCGTCGTACTACGTCGAGGACCTGGACTCGACCAACGGGACGTTCCTCAACGGAGGCCAGCTCCGTGGTGAGGCGGTACTGAGCGACCTCGACGAGGTACGGATCGGAGACACGGAGTTTCGTTTCGAGCTCGACGTCCCGGAAGGTGCTTGATGAGCGACTTCTGTCGCGAAACCAGATTTGCCCCCCCGGTAGGGGAGTACTCCTGACTGTGAGCCTCCGCGTCGCCGAGCACTCACAGCGCACCGACACCGGGCGCTCGCGCATCGCCAACGAGGACTCGTACTTCGCACACTCGCCGCTGTTCGCGGTAGCCGATGGCATGGGCGGCGCCCAGGCGGGCGAGGTCGCGTCGCGGATGGCGGCCGAGGCCTTTGAGCCCGCGGAGCGTGGCGACGCCGCGGCCGAGGCCTTCCTGCGCACGATCGCCCAGAACGCGAACAAGCAGATCCACTCCCTGGCGCAGCACGACGCCACCCGGTCGGGCATGGGCACCACGCTGACCTCGGCGCTCGTCGACGGCGACGACGTCGTGATCGGCCATGTGGGCGACAGCCGCGCCTACCGCCTGCGTGACGGCGAGCTCAGCCTGCTAACCGCCGACCACTCCCTGGTCGAGGAGCTTCGCCGCCAGGGACGGCTGACGGACGCGCAGGCCAAGGACCACCCGCAGCGCTCGATCATCACCCGCGCGCTCGGCCCCGAGTCCGAGGTCGAGGTCGACACGATGACCTACTCCGCCCGCCCCGGCGACATCTACCTGATCTGCTCGGACGGGCTCACGACGATGGTCAAGGAGGACCGGATCCGCGGGATCCTGACCGAGTCGGAGACGCTCGACGGGGCGACCGAGCGCCTGGTGACCGAGGCCAACGAGGCGGGCGGCCGCGACAACATCACCGTGATCGCGTTCCGCCTCGAGGCGGGCGAGGAGGCGGAGACGCCGGAGCCCGACGCGACGCTGGTCGGACCGACCGCCGCGGACGCGGGGCTGAGCGGCGAGCGGGTCCGCGAGGCTGCGCGCAGCCGCGAGCACCTCGGCGGCGCGGCCTCCGTGCCCCCTTCCCGCCGGGACGCGCACCCGCCGCGGCGCACGCGCACGGTGCTGAAGGTGCTCGCGGCGGTCGTGATCCTTGCCGGGATCGGGGTCGCCGCCGTGCTGGGCGCACGGCAGGTCTACTTCCTCGGGACCGATGAGGGTGGCCGCCTGGCGCTCTACCGCGGGCTCCCCTACGAGCTGCCCTTCGACATCTCCCTCTACAACGAGGTGCTCTCCTCGCCGACCCAGATCGAGTCGCTGCCCGAGGACCGCCGCGACGAGGCGACCAACCACGAGCTGCGCTCGCGCGCGGACGCCATCGACCTCCTCGACGACCTCGAGCAGGACGCGCGCGCCCTTGCCGCCCCCGAACCGGAGCCGGAACCCGAGCCCCAGCGAGGCGGGCGCCAGCAGGGCTCAAACCGGCAATGAGCGCGCGCAACCGCGAGCTCTTCGCGCTGATCCCGGTCGCGCTGCTGGTCACGGCGGGCTTCGCGGCGGTCTTCGCCGAGCGCTCGGACGAGATCACCGACGCCAGCCTGATCTACGGCGGCTACTTCCTCGCGATCTGCCTCGGCACCCACTTCTTCCTCCGGGTCGCGCTGCCGCACGCCGACCCGTACCTGTTCCCGATGTGCGCGGCGCTCGCCGCGGTCGGGCTGGTCGTGCTCTACCGGATCGACGAGACGCTCGCGGTCGAGCAGGCGACCGTGTTCCTGCTCGGCATCGGAGCGTTCGCGGCGACGATCGTGTTCCTGCGCGACTATCACGTGCTCGAGCGCTACCGCTACCTGATCGCGCTCGGCTCGATCGGCCTGCTGCTCGCGCCGCGCCTGCCCGGAATCGGCGACCAGGTGAACGGCGCCTACCTCGCCGTCGACTTCGGCCCGCTCTCCTTCCAGCCCGCCGAGATCGCGAAGATCGGCGTGGTCATCTTCCTTGCCAGCTACCTGAACGAGAAGCGCGAGCTGCTCTCGGTGGCGGCGAGGCGGGTCGCGGGGCTCACGATCCCGCCGCTGAAGCACTTCGGGCCCCTGCTCGTCGTCTGGGGCGCCGCGATGGTGATGCTGGTCTTCATCCGCGACCTCGGCAGCTCGCTGATGTTCTTCGGCGCGTTCCTGGCGCTCGTCTACGTGGCTACGAACCGGTTCTCGTACGTCCTGGCCGGGCTCGTCCTGTTCCTCGCCGGCGCCTGGTTCTTCGCCGGCACGGTCGGCCACGTCCAGGAACGGATCGACATCTGGGTCGACCCGTTCGCACAAAACGCGCCGGAGGGGGCGGGGCAGATCACAGCTGCGCTCTTCACCCAGGCGGAGGGCGGCCTGTTCGGCGAGGGCCTGGGGCAATCGCTCCTGAAGCTGCCGGGCCCGTTCTTCCCCGAATCCTGCGAGCAGGGATTCCCGTTCTGCGGCTCGATCCTGCCCGAGCCCCACACCGACTTCATCTACGCCGTGATCGTGGCCGAGCTGGGCCTGTTCGGCGCCTGCGGCCTGATCGCGCTCTACGCGCTGATCGGCGCTCGGGGGTTCAAGGCGGCGGTGATGGCCCCTGACGGGTTCTCGAAGCTGCTCGCGACCGGGCTGACGGCGGTGTTCTGCCTGCAGGCGTTCGTGATCATCGGCGGCGTCGTCAAGCTGATTCCGCTTACCGGGGTGACGCTGCCGTTCATCTCCTACGGCGGCAGCTCGATCGTCGCCAACATGATCCTGCTGGCGCTCCTGCTGCTCGTCTCCGAGCGCGCGCGCCGGCCCGCGGGGGAGTCCGGATGAACTCCCAGATCGTCCGCCTGTACGCGCTGATCCTGCTGCTGTTCGTGGGGCTGGTTGCGTTCACTTCCCGCTGGGCGGTGTTCGAGGCCGACGAGCTCGAGGCGAACGTCGACAACAACCGGCCGCTGATCGAGGAGCAGCAGATCGCGCGCGGAACGATCACGACCTCGGACGGTGTCCTGATCGCGGAGTCGGAGCGCGCCGGGGGCGGAGTCTTCGTCCGGAACTACCCGACTGGAGCACTGTTCGGAAACCCCGTTGGCTATTCGTTCGTCGAAGTCGAACGGACCGGGATCGAGCTCTCGGAGAACGACCTGCTGTCGGGCGACCAGAACGAGTTCGCGACGATCATCGACCAGCTCTCCGGGACCACGCGCGAGGGCGCTGACATCACGCTCACGCTCGACGCCGGCGCCCAGCAGGTGGCGCTCGACGCGCTCAACAGCGCGATCGCGGCCACCGGCAGCGTCGGTGGCTCGGTCGTGGCCCTCGAGCCGGACACGGGCGCGGTCAAGGTGATGGCTTCGGTGCCTGGCTTCAACCCGAACGACATCAACGACGAGGCGGCCCGCGAGCAGTTGCGGACCAACGAGGATGCGCCCCTCCTCAACCGGGCGACCCAGAGCACCTACCAGCCAGGATCGACGATGAAGGTGGTCACCGCTGTGGCGGCCCTCGACTCCGGCGAGTTCGAGACGTCAACGACGCTTAACGCGGACTCCGGCATCGAGATCTCCGGCGTGCCGCTCGAGAACTCGGGCGGCACGAACTTCGGCACGATCGACATGACCCAGGCGCTCGACAAACTCGGTCAACACCTACTGGGCGCAGGTCGGCGAGCAGCTCGGCGCCGACACCATGGTCGAATACATGAAGCGCTTCGGGTTCTACGCCGACCCGGAACTCGACTACCCGGACTTCCAGATGCGCGCGAGCGGGCCGTACAACTCGGCGGGCGATCTCGTCGAGTCCGGCTTCGACGTCGGCCGTGTCGCTATCGGCCAGGGCGGCGCCGAGGGTCAGCTGCTCGCCGCCCCGATCGCAGATGGCCGAGGTTGCCGCCGCAGTCGCCAACGACGGCAAGCTGATGAAGCCGACGTTCCTCCAGTCCGCCACCGATCCCGACGGACGCGAGATCGAGGAGCTCGACCCCGACGAGCAGTCCGAGGTGATGAGCGAGGAGACGTCAGCCCAGGTGACCGAGCTGATGGTCGGCGTCGCGAACGACGGCACCGCGTCGGGACTCTCGACCTCGCTCGGCCAGCTCGCGGGCAAGACCGGCACCGCGGAGATCAACGTCGAGGAGCGCCTGAACCGCCCGTGGTTCATCGGCTTCGCGCCGGCCGAGGACCCGCAGATCGCAATCGCCGCGATGCTCGAGACGTGCACCGCCTGCTTCGGCGGCGAGGTCGCCGGGCCGATCGCGATGCAGGTGATGGACGCGCTGGCCGGCGGATGAGACTTGAGCCCGGACAGAAGGTCGGGGACCGCTACACGCTGATCGAGCGGATCGGCGCGGGCGGGATGGCCGACGTCTGGTCGGCCGACGACTCGATGCTCGGCAGGCAGGTCGCCCTGAAGTTCCTGCACGAGCGCTTCGCGCAGGACGAGCAGTTCGTCGAGCGCTTCCGTCGCGAGGCGCAGTCGGCGGCGGGCCTCCAGCACCCGAACGTCGTCGGCGTGTACGACCGCGGCGAGCACGAGGGACGCCACTGGATCGCGATGGAGTACGTGCAGGGCGCCTCGCTCAAGGACCTGATCGGGCGCGGGCTCTCGGTTTCCGAGGGGATCGAGATCGTCCGCCAGATCCTGGCCGGCTCCCGCTTCGCCCACGAGCGCGGGATCGTCCACCGGGACCTTAAGCCGCACAACGTGCTGGTCGACGGCGAAGGCCGCGCCCGCGTGACCGACTTCGGCATCGCCCGCGCCGGCGCGTCCGAGATCACCCAGACCGGCTCGGTCCTGGGGACGGCCCAGTACCTCTCGCCCGAGCAGGCGCAGGGCTTCGATGTGACGGCGACTTCGGACCTCTACTCGATCGGCGTGATCCTCTACGAGGCGCTCACCGGCCAGGTTCCGTTCCAGGCCGAGACGGTCGTCGCGATTGCGCTCAAGCAGGTCTCCGAGCGCCCGCGCCGGCCGAGCGAGCTGAACCCGAAGGTGTCGCCCGCGCTCGATGCGGTGGTCCTGAAGGCGCTCGCGAAGGAGCCCGAGAACCGCTTCCAGTCGGCGACCGAGTTCCTGCGGGCGCTTGACGCCGCCGAAGCGGATCCCTCGGGCGCGGCGCTCGGGGACACGGCGGCATACGCCGCCGCGGCGCCGGTTGCACCGCCACCGCCCGAGCAGGAGGACGAGGATTCGAGCCGGCGCAAGAAGCTGATCGCGCTGGCGGTGGTGGGGGCGCTGATCGCCGCCGTGGTGGTCTTCGCGCTGACCCGCTCGAAGCAGGTCACGGTGCCGACCGTGATCGGCGAGTCGCAGGAGGACGCAACGCGGATCCTGGAGGACGAGGGCTTCGACGTGCTGCCCTCGAACTTCGAGAGCTGCGACGAGCCGCTGACCGTGGCCGAGCAGGACCCGCCGGCGGGCGAGGAGGCGGACGAGGGCTCGACGGTCGAGATCTCGATCAGCCTCGGGCTCAGCGTCCCGGTGCCCAACGTGTCGGGCAGGCCGGTCGCCGACGCGTCCGAGCGGCTCCGGAGTGCGCAGCTCCAGCCCGACGATCGTGAGGTCTTCGACGACAGGGTCGCCGAGGGGCGGGTGGTCCGCACCGAGCCGCCGGCCGGCGAACAGGTCGAGTGCGAATCTCTGGTGACGATGCTCGTTTCCAAGGGGGAGAACTTGAACCCGGTTCCCGACGTGCTCGGGCAGTCGCGCGCGTCGGCAGAGTCCGAGTTGCGGAACGCTGGGTTCTTCCCGGACGTGGAGATCAAGAACTCCGACGAGCCGGAGGACACGGTGATCGCACAGGACCCGGGCCCCGGCGGCGCCGTGCCGACGGGGACGATCGTCTCGATCACGGTCTCGAACGGCGCCGGGTCGATCGTGGTCCCCAACGTGGAGGGCCAGCCGCGCGACACCGCGACTTCGACCCTCCAGGGCCGCGGCGTGACCAACATCAAGGTGGTCGAGCAGGAGACCGACGATGAGACCCTCGACGACCGCGTCACCGACCAGGCGCCGTCGGCCGGGACCCGGATCCGCCAGGGCGACCGGGTGACGATCTTCGTCGCCGTGTTCGTCGAGCCGCCGCCGGAGGAGCCGCCGCCCGACTTCACCCCACCGCGCCTTCCGGGGCTTCGGCCATGAGGGTCGCTGTGCTCTCGGGCGGCCGCTCCTCGGAGCACGAGGTGTCGCTCAACTCGGGCGCATCCGTCGCCGAGGGCCTCGAGGCGGCGGGTCACGAGGTGATCCGCATCCTGATCGAGCGCGACGGCCGCTGGCTTCGCGAGGGGTCCGAGGTCGATTTGCGGGCGGCCGGCGGGCTCGAGGGCGTCGACGTCGCCTTCCCGGTGCTCCACGGGCCGTTCGGCGAGGACGGGACCGTCCAGGGCCTGCTCGAGTGCCTCGACGTGCCCTACGCCGGTCCGAGCGTGCTCTCGGCCGCGGTGGCGATGGACAAGCTGATCTGCAAGCGCCTCCTCGCGTTCCACGGCTTCCCGCAGGTCGCGTTCTGCCAGGTCGGCGAGCCCGGCTGGCGCGAGCAGGTGGCCGCGATGGGCATGCCCCTCTGGGTCAAGCCCTCGCGGCTCGGGTCGAGCGTCGGCATCAGCAAGGTCGCGTCGGCTGAGCGCGAGCTCGACGAGGCGGTCGAGGCCGCGCGGGCGCACGACCCGCGGGTGATCGTCGAGGCCAACGCCGACGGTCGCGAGGTCGAATGCTCGGTGATCGGCAACGCGGAGCCCGAGACCTCGCTTCCAGGCGAGATCGTCACGCAGGGCGCCGAGTGGTACGACTACGAGGCGAAGTACTCGGCGGGGGGGATGGAGCTCGCGGTGCCGGCGCCGATCGGGGATGACGCGATCGCGACCGTCCGCGAGCTGGCGGCGAACGTCTACCGGGCGATCGACTGCCGCGGCCTCGCCCGCTGCGACTTCTTCGTGCTCGACTCGGGCGAGGTGCTGGTGAACGAGATCAACACGATCCCCGGCTTCACCGCGACCAGCGTGTTCGGGAAGCTGTGGGAGGCCTCCGGCGTTCCCTACCCCGAGATCTGCGACCGGCTCGTCAACCTGGCGCTCGAGCGCCACCGCGAAGAGCGGGCCCACGCCTTCTAGCGCAGGCCCGCTCTTGCGATCGGCCGGCGATCAGGAATCGCCGTAGTCCGAGCCGCCTCCGCCGTAGTAGGCGCCACCGTCATCCGAGTAGTCGTCGTACACGGGTGCCGGGGTCGGGGCGGGCGCGGGGGCCGCGACCGGGGTCGGGCTCTCCTGCGAGTCGCCGCCGGTGCCGCCGTGGCGGCCGCCGGTGCGGTCCTTGCCGCCCTTGGTGCCGCTGTCGTTCCCGTCACGAGGGCCGCCGGAGTCCGCATCGCGGTTGCCGGTGTCCTGGTCGGGATCGCGATCGTCGTCGTCCTCTTCGTCCCTCGGGTCGACGTCGACGTCGTCGTCATCCCGCTTGCCGTCGTCGCGCTCGGCGAGCTGCACGGCGTCGAGGTCGCCGAACGACGACGCCGTCGTCGCCCAGCGCGTTGGCGCCGAGGGTGCCGAGCGCGAACGCGCCGATCACGGCGAGGATCGTGAGTCTGGTCGGGGTCATGGATTGCTCCTTTCGCTCGTTGCCTGGATGGCGTCGAGCTCAAGGTGCCCGCCGGCGCTGAGGGCGGCCTGAGGCCCGGATTAGATGGTTCTCAGGTGCTGAGCGCCACGTTCGAGATCGTGGCGAAGAACCCGCCGTCGGGGTTCTCGGTGAGGGTCGTGATCCAGATCAGGTAGTAGCGATACTCGTTGGTGTTCAGTGCGACCGTGGTTTCGCTTTCCGATGTCTCGAACGTCTGGATCGGCTCGCCCCAGCCGGCGAGGTCGTCGGGCGGCCCTTCGGCGGCCCCGTAGATCTCGCCGCTCCACCCGGGGTCCTCGGTCGCTGATCGTCAGGTCCCTGCCCGCGACCGGCTCGCCGGCGTCCACGATCAGTCCCACCCCGGCCTTGCCGTTGGCCGCCATCTCGGGCGAGGAGGTGTATGTCTCGGTCAGCCACGAGGTTCCGGTCGGGTTCGCGTCGATTGCGAGCGCCGGCCTCGTCGGGGTGCTCGCCGTCGTCGCCCTCAGGGTCGAAGTCCGTCGCCTGCGTCGAACTCGATCCCGCCGCTGGCCGGGGCTGCCGGGTTCTCGCGCAGGTCCTCGCCGCGCTTCCGCCCTCGCCCCCGAGCTCCACGAGCGCCAGCGCCACCAGGACGCCGGCCAGCACCAGCAGGATGCCCGCGATCGAGACCGTCCGCGAGCTCAGCAGGCGCTCGCGGGACGGGACCGAGTCGAGCACGGTCGTGGTGTCGCCGGTGCCGCCGCCCGAGCGCGCGATCTCGACCTCGAGCGCGCCCTCGAGGTCGGCCAGCATCGAGCCCATGTCCGGGTAGCGCTTCTTCGGCTCCTTCTGCGTCGCGCGCTCGACCACCGCGGCGAGGGCGGCCGAGGCGCCCGGACGCCGCTGCTGGACGTCCGGCATCGGCTCGTTCACGTGCTTCATCGCGACGCCGACGAGCGTCTCCGCCTTGAACGGGACGTCGCCGATCAGCATCTCGTAGAGCAGGATCCCCAGCGAGTAGATGTCCGAGCGGGCGTCGACCTCGCGGCCCATCGCCTGCTCGGGCGAGACGTAGTCCGTCGTGCCGAGCACGCGGCCGGTCTTGGTGAGGCCGTCCGACTCCTGCGAGAGCGCGATCCCGAAGTCGGTCACCTTCGCCCGGCCCTCGGCGTCGATCAGCACGTTCTGCGGCTTCACGTCGCGGTGGACCATCTCGGCGAGGTGCGCCGCCTGGAGGCCGCGCCCGATCTCGATCGTGTACGCCGCCGCCTCGTCCAGCGGCAGGCGCCCGAAGCGGTCGATTCGCTCCTTCAGCGTCTCGCCCTCGACGTACTCGAAGACGATGTACGGGTGGTGGCCGGCATCGTCGCCGGCGTCGATCACCGCGACGACGTTCGGATGCGAGAGCTGCGCGACGGCGCGCGACTCGCGCCGGAACCGCTCGATCTGGTCCGGCTGGTCGGTCATCTCGCGGTGCATGACCTTGATCGCGACGCGGCGCTCGAGCGTCTCGTCGAGGGCCAGGTAGACGGTCGACATGCCGCCCGAGCCGAGCTTCGACTCGAGGCGGTAGCGCTCGCTGAGGACGGTCCCGATCAGGCCGGTCCAGCCAGCCGGCGGCGGTGTCGGATCCGGGCCCATTCCGCTCGATCCTATGACCCCGGCCCGCGCGACGAATACCCGCCGCAAAGCCTCGACTTCCGAAACAGCCTTAGGCCTGAACGCCCTCGAGCCCGCGAATCAACTCGACCAGCTCCGGAGCCGCCTTCTCGGGCGATCCCGAGTCGAACGGGGGGTCGGGGTCGTACTCGATCCCGAGCTGGATCGCCTTGGCGACGTTCTCGTCGAACTGGCGCGCGACGAGCGTCGAGCGCCATGTCGATCCCGGCCGACACGCCGGCCGCGGTGAACACCTTGCCGTCCTCGACGAAGCGCTCCGCGACGGGCGTCGCGCCGTACTCGGCCAGCGTGTCGCGGTAGGCCCAGTGCGTGGTGGCCCGCTTGCCCTCGAGGAGCCCGCGGCGCCCAGGACCAGCGAGCCGGTGCAGACCGAGGTGGTCCAGGTCGAGTGCTCGTGGGCGTGGCGGACCCAGTCGAGGACGCGCTCGTCCTTCATCAGCGGCCGATTTCCCTCGCCGCCGGGGATCAGGAAGATGTCGGGCTCCGGGATGTCCTCCAGCGTCGCGTCGGCCTGAAGGCCGAGCCGGCCGGTGTCGGTGCGAAGCGGTCCCGCCTCGGTGGAGACGAATGTCAGCTCGACGCCCGGCACGCGCGAGAGCACCTCGTACGGACCGATCGCGTCGAGGGCGGTGAGCTTCTCGAAGACGAGGATGGCGATCTGCATGGACTACATCCTGACCGACCCGACGACGCGGGCTCCGGGATGGTGGTGGGCGAGCAGGTCGACCGCTGCGTCCGAATCGGACTCGGGCACCACGCAGACGAAGCCCATGCCCATGTTGAAGACCTCGTGCATCTCCTCGTCGGAGACCTCTCCCAGCTCCGCGATCAGCCCGAAGACCGGCGGAGCGGCGAGCGGCGCGGCGATCTCGTAGGCGACGTCGTCGCGCAGGCGCTTCAAGTTGTTCACACCATCGCCGGTGATATGGGCGAGGCCGCGGACGTCGGCGTCCGAGGCCAGGAGCTCGAGGACCGCGCGCACGTAGATCGTCGTCGGCTCAAGCAGCACTTCGCCCAGGGGCTGGCCGAGCCGGTCGTCGTCAAGCGGGACGTCGGCCAAGACCTTGCGCGCGAGCGTGTAGCCGTTCGAGTGCAGCCCGGAGGAGGGGAGCCCAATGAGGGCGTCGCCGGGCTCGATCCGCTCGCCGGTGACGATCGCGTCGAGCGCGACGAGCCCGATCGCCGACCCGCCGAGCTCCCAGCCCGAGACCACGTCGCCCACCTGGGCGATCTCGCCGCCGGGGATCTCGATTCCGGCGAGCTCGGCGCCGGCTCGAAGGCCCTGGCCGATCTGGCCGCAGACCACGGCGTCGGCCTCGCGGCAGAGGATGAAGTCGAGCATCGCGATCGGCTCCGCGCCGACGCAGACCAGGTCGTTCACGTTCATCGCGACGCAGTCGATCCCGATCGTGTCGAAGCGACCGAGCTGCTCGGCGACGACCATCTTGGTGCCGACGCCGTCGGTCCCGAAGGCGATGCCCGTCGTCTCGTCCAGCCGCAGGACGCTCGCGTAGTGGCCCGGCAGCGGCACGACACGCGAGGGCTTGCCGGTGTCGATCCTCGCCAGGTGAGCGACGAGCGCGGCGACGGCGGAATCCGCTTCACGCTGGCTCACGCCGGCGGCGGCGTAGGCATCCTGGCTCATCGGCTCATTCAACAGGAACGGGCCGTCGCGCCCGCTTGCGCATGACGGCCGCCGCGAGGCCCATGCGGTAGGCCGCGTACGGCCAGAGCGCGCGGTCGCGCTCGACCAGGCTGATCAGCCGCTGGGAGGCGAGCGTCGATGCGAACGCCGCCGCCGCGCCGAGCGCCAGCGTCCGCCCGGTGCCGGGAGCGACACCGCGTTTGCGCAGTCGCACGCCCTTGAGGACGGTGGCGCCGACGATCACGGGCAGCGCGACCGTGCGCGAGAGCAGGTTCGCCTGGTCGCGGGTGAAGCGGCGCGCGCGTGCCGCGGTGAGGGTCGCGCCGTTGCGCGAGACGCCAGGCACCAGCGCGGCCGCCTGTGCCAGCCCAGCGCCAGCCCGTCGCGCGCGCCGTGCGTCGCCGCGCCCGCGCTGCTGCGGCGCCCGGTCGGCGAGCGCCATCGCAAGCCCGACCCAGCGACGAGCCCGGCCGCGGTGCGCCGTCGGAGTGCCGAGTCGCCTCGATCTGCCGCTCGAGGGCCAACCCGGCGATCGCCGGCGGCACGAACGAGAGCGCGACCACCGCGCCACGCCGGCGTCGAACTCGCGCCAGCTCGGCGGCGATCTCGCGGCGCAGCCCGACGAGCAACGCGGCAGCCGTCCCGGCGTGGAGCGCGACCTCGAAGCTCTTGCGCGCCTCCGCGTCGAGCTCCTGCCAGCGCCAGCCGGCGAGCCAGGGGACCAGCGAGATGTGCGCGGAGCTCGAGACCGGGAGCAGCTCGGTCGGCCCCTGGATCGCGCCGAGCGCGGCGGCCCGGCCCGTGCTCAGCTCGAGCGACGCGGGCCCGGCCGGCATGAAACTAGCCCCTACCGGGGGGGCTGAACCTGCTTTCGCGCCTTGCGTCGCTCATCAGATCCCTACCCCTCGACTTCGGTCGCCGGGGCAGCGGGCGGGCCGCCGGAGCGCCGCCGCCGGATGAGCAGGTAGATGGCGCCGCCGACCACGGCCGCGAGGACCACGTAGTCGCCGTAGTGGAGGTAATCGCGCCACTCCTCCCAGTTGTCGCCGACCTCCCGGCCGATCAGGCCGAGCATCAGCACCCACGGGATGCACCCCGCGAGCGTGAGCCAGGTGAAGCGCCAGAACGGCATCTTCGCCACGCCGGCCGGGAGCGAGATGAAGGTGCGGATGATCGGCAGGCATCGGGTGAAGAAGACCGTGGCGTCGCCGTGGCGCTCGAACCAGCTGTCCGCCCAGGCGAGGTGCTTCTGGTTGATGTGGATCAGGCGGTTCTTCTCCAGCAGCTCGAGGCGCCCGTAATACCCCGCCGCCCAGGCGATCCAGGAGCCGACCACGTTCCCGAGCACGCCCGCCGCGACGATCCCGAACAGGGTCATGTCGCCCTCGGACACGTTGAACCCGGCGAACAGCATGATCGCCTCGCTCGGTACCGGGATGCAGGCGCTTTCGAGCAGCATCAGGACGAACACCCCGATCAGCCCGACCGAGTCGATGAAGTCGGTCGCGACGTCCACGATGGGGTCGACGATGAAGTCCGTGAGTCCGGCGTACGGGAGGAACATCTTTGGGGTGCGCGAGGATAGCTAGGGATCTGATGAGCGACGCTAGGCGCGAAAGCATGTGGGCCTCCCCGGTAGGGGCGTGATTTGTGAGCCGGGTCCTCTACGTCATCTCGCGCCGCAACACGTTTACTCGCATCGACCGCGAAGCGCTCGCGGAGCGCCATGAGGTCGTCGAGCACCTCCAGGCGGGCTTTCGCCCGCGCCCCGCCGAGCTCTGGCGAGCAGTCGGCGCCTGCGACGTCGTCGTCGGTTGGTTCGCGTCGTGGCACACCGCGCTGGCGCTCCGCTTCGCCCGCGCGCGCGGGAAGCCGAGCGTGCTGATCTTCGGCGGCTTCGACACCGCCGCGATGCCGGAGATCGGCTATGGCTCACAGCGGGGTGGCGTGCGCCGCCGGCTCGTCAGCTCGACCGCGAACCTGGCGACACGCCTGATCACGAACTCGAACTACTCGCTCGAGGAGATCGCGGCGAACGTCGCCAGCGTCGACCCGGGACGAGTCGCCGTCGTCCACCATGGCGTCCCCGACCGCTTTCCGAACGCGGCGGGGGCATCGCGCGAGCGGAGGGCGCTGACCGTGGGGGCCGTCTACTCCGTCAACCTGACCCGTAAGGGCCACGGCCCGTTCGTCGAGGCCGCGCGCGAGCTGCCGGACGTCGAGTTCGTGCTCGCCGGGGAGTGGTGGGACGGCACGGGCGAGCGGCTCGCCGCGGACGCCGCGCCGAACGTGCGCGTGACCGGCCGCCTCTCGGACGAGGACCTGGACGCGCTGTTCGCGTCGTCCGCCGCCTACGTGCAGGCGTCGCTCCACGAGGGCTTCGGCCTCTCGCTGGCCGAGGCGATGCTGGCCGGCGCGGTGCCGGTAGTGACGAGCGCGGGAGCGCTGCCGGAGGTGGTTGGGGAGACCGGGGTGACGATCCGGGAACCGACGCCTGCAGCGGTCGCCGCCGGCGTGCGCGAGGCGCTCGAGGTCGGCCCTGAGGCCGGCCTCGCGGCCCGCGAGCGGATCCGCACCGAGTTCCCGTACGAAAAGCGCCGCGACGGGTTGCTGGCGGAAGTGGACCGAGCGCTCGCCGGCGAGCGCTCGTAGCTCAGATCCCCAGCTGGCGCATCCGCTTCGCGGTGTCCTCCAGGCCCCATGCCTCGACGATGCGGCCCTCGCGGACGGTGAAGAAGGAGACCTCGTCGATGTCGTGCATTCGCTTCCCACTCGGCTCGTGCCCGCGCCAGGGGCCCAGCTGGGTACCGGAGCAGCGAAAGCGCGCCACGACTCGCTCGCCCTCGGCGACCATCTCGATCGTCTCCATGTGCACGTCCGGGAATGCCGTACGGAAGGGCTCGATCCAGCGCCGCGCGCCCGCCGACAAAGCGGGGTCGTAGATCTCGTCGATCGCATCGAGGTCGCCACCGTTCATCACGTCCTCGATCAACCGGATGACGATTGCTTTGCCGTCTTGCATACTCAGCCTTGGGTGGGCCACTCATGGTCCTACACTTGTGCGGCTATGCGCCGGTTCACCCACCCGGCAGTGCGGCACCGCGCCCTGCAGTTCGCCGCCGACGCACTGCTCGCCGCCGCCGCGTTCGCGCTCGCGTTCGCGCTGCGCTTCATCGACGTCCCCCGCGGGATGCCCGAGCCCTACCAGGAAATGCTCTGGCAGTCGATCGCGTTCGTCGCGATCGGCAAGGCGCTGATCTTCGACCTGCTCGGCCTCCACTCGAAATGGTGGCGCTACTTCCTCACCCGGGACTTCCCCGCGCTCCTGCGGGCGACGGCGTTGGCGAGCGCCGCGCTCGTCGTCGTCTTCACGGTGCTCCAGCCGTTCGACGACAACCTGCCGCGCTCGGTCGTGATCTTCGACTTCATCCTCACCACCGGCCTGCTTGCCGGAGCGCGGATCGTGACGAGGCTCTGGATCGAGCGGCCCGACAAGGCCTCGCGCGAGCGCAAGACCCGCAAGTCGCTGATCGTCGGCGCCGGCTCGGGCGGCCAGATGGTGGTGCGTGAGCTCCAGCTGAACCCCGCACTCGGCGTCCTGGCCATCGGCTTCGTCGACGACGACCCGCGCAAGCGCGGCATGGGCCTGCTCGGCCTGCGGGTCCTCGGCACCACGGACCAGATCGCCGAGCTGCTCGAGAAGCACAACCCGGACGAGGTCGTGATCGCGATCCCCTCGGCCCCGGGCGAGCTGCGCGCGAAGGTCGTGGCCGCGTGCCGCGGGCGCCAGATCCCGGTGCGCACCCTGCCGACGGTGTTCGAGTTGCTGCGCGGCGGCGTCCAGCTCACGCGCCAGCTCCGCGAGGTGCAGGTCGAGGACGTCCTCGGGCGCGACCCGGTGAAGATGGAGCTCGACCGCGTCGGCGCCTACCTGGAGGACCGGGTGGTCCTGGTCACCGGGGCCGGCGGCTCGATCGGCGCCGAGCTCTCGCGCCAGATCTCGCGGGTCAACCCGCGGCTCCTGATCCTGCTCGACCACGCGGAGGACAACCTCTTCCAGATCGAGCGCGAGATGACGGAGCAGTGGCACTTCAGCCGCTGCGAGGCGGTGCTCGCCGACTGCAAGGAGGGCGACCGCATGCTCGAGGTGATGCAGCGGTTCCACCCGGACGTCGTCTTCCACGCGGCTGCGTACAAGCACGTCGGGCTGATGGAGATGAACCCGCTCGAGGCGATCCGCAACAACGCGATGGCGACGAGGGTGACAGCCGAGACCGCGGCCGCCGCGGGGGTAAGCCGTTTCGTGCTGGTCTCGACCGACAAGGCCGTTAACCCCCACACGGTGATGGGCGCCTCGAAGGCGATGGCGGAGTGGATCGTTGCCGCGGCCGGCCAACGCCACGCGACGACCCGGTTCGTGATCGTGCGCTTCGGCAACGTGCTGGCATCGTCCGGCAGCGTGGTGCCGATCTTCCGCTCGCAGATCGAGAAGGGCGGGCCGGTCACAGTCACGCATCCGGATATGACCCGCTACTTCATGACGATCCCGGAGGCCGTGCAGCTCGTGATCAAGGCCGGTGACCTCGGCGCCGAGTCCGCTGAGGTCTTCGTGCTCGAGATGGGCGAGCCGGTGCGCATCGTCGACCTGGCGCGGAACATGATCCACCTGGCTGGCTACGAGCCGGACGTCGACATCGCGATCGAATTCACGGGCCCGCGCCGCGGGGAGAAGATCCACGAGGAGCTCTTCAACGCCGACGAGCGCTCACAGCCGACCAGCGCCGAGCGCATCCTTCGCGCCGTGCGCGCCCAGCCCCTCGATCCGGACTGGGTCGAAACCACGGTCGAGCGGCTCACGGCCCTGGTCGCGGCGGGGGACGAGGCGGGGCTCGCGGCGCGGGTCGTCGAGCTGGTCGCCGACCGCCCGAAGCGCAGCTCGATCGAGCTCTAGGGGCGCATTCCGCGTCACAGAGCGGCTTACGGCCTGCCTCGCTCGTAAACTGCCCCGGATTCTTGTGAGCGTGATCGAGGACATCGGCCCGATCCTCGGGATCGTCGCCTTCCTCGGGTTCGCGATCCTGGCCCTGTTGATCGTCCTTCAGGCCCGCGAGGTGCGCCGCCTGCGCGAGTGGGCCGGGCGCGCGCCGGAGCGGGCGCGCGAGGCCGACGAGGCAGACCGCGCGGCCGCCGAGGCCCGAGGCGAGGTGGTCGAGGAAGAGCATGGGGAGGAGCGGGAGCCGGGGCGCATCGCCGCGTTCCGCCAGCGGATCGCGGGCGCATTCGGCTCGCGCTGGGACGCGCTTGACCGGCGCTCCCCCGTCGACCCCCGCTGGTTCCTGGTGGCGCTCCTCGCCGGTGTGATCGCGGCGGGCGTCGTCACGAGCGGGTTCGGTCTGATCGGAGACGACGAGCCTGCCGCGAGCCAGGACGGCGGGCGCGGCGGCAAGGGCGGCGGCGGAGGCGGCGGGCGGGAGCGCGACCAGCAGCCAACGGTGACGGTGCTGAACGCGACGCAGATCGACGACCCGGTGGCGCCGGTGCCGGCCGTGCCCGACCTCGCGAACCAGGTCGCCGACCAGCTCGTGGAGCCGGCCGGTTTCACGGTCGAGGAGCGCACCAACGCGCCGGCCGGCCAGCCTGAATCGGTGATCATGTTCGAGCCGGACGCCGAGGAGACGGCCCGGGAGCTCGCGAACGCGGTCGAGCCCGACCTCGGCCCCACCGAGGTCGTCCCGATCACCGAGGAGATCAGTGCCGTCGCCCGGGGTGCGGACCTCGTCCTGTTGATCGGCCAGGACGACGACGAGTTCGGCCAGGCGACGGCGCCGGTGCAGTAGGCGGTCGCAATGGGCACCGACCTGCTTCCGTTCGACGAGGTCACGGCACTGGTGGCGACCGTCTCGGTGCTGGGCATCCTGCTGCTGACGCCCCTATTTCTCTCGCAGCGCCGCGACGTCCGGCGCCTGCGCGTCTGGATGCAGGAGAACCCGGAGCACCCGGTCAGCGACCTCGCGCTCTCCGAGTCGCGACTCGACAAGACCGAGGTGGAGCTCGAGAAGCTCTACGCCGAGCACGGTGAGCTGGTGCCGGGGACGGCCGAGCAGGAGGCGACCGAGGTCAAACCCGGCATCACCCCGCCCGGGACCCTGCCGGCGGCGACGCGCGTCACCAGCGAGCGCCCGGCGCTGGAGCGGATCACGATGGAGCGAGCCGCGCTCGAGCCGCACCAGCAGCTCCGGCGCTTCGGCGGCTGGTTCACCCAGCCCCGCTGGCTCGCGGCGATCGCGGTGGCGGCTTTCGCAATCGCCGCGGGGGCGATCATCGTCGTCCAGCAGGGCCTGCTCGAGGACGACAGCCCGGAGGTCGCCGCGGTCGACCCGGGCGGGATCGAGGTCGCGGTCCTCAACACGACTTCCGCCGGCGGGCTCGCCGGCCGGGTCTCGAAGGAGATCGAGGACGCCGGGTTCCTGCCTGGAGAGGTGGCCAGCCTGGTACGCGAGACGGACCAGACCGTGGTGATGTACCAGAAGGGGCAGAAGCGGGCGGCGAACCGCGTGGCGCGGCAGATCGACGCCAGCGCCGTCCAGAAGATCGACCGCCAGGTCCAGGAGGCTGCGGGGCCGACCGCGGACGTGGTGGTGGTTCTCGGCCAGGACCGCGTCGCCGGGTGAGCCCCTCAGCGCGTGAGGGGCGGCTCGGGCCGGCGCTGCTGGTCGCCCTGCTGGTCGCCGCCCTGGTCGCGGGCGTCCTCGTCTTCCACGCCCGCACCCCCGACCTCGCCCTCGAGATCCCCGAGGAGAACTTCGATCGCCAGCTCGGGACCCGCGGCGACGCCGAGCTCCCGGTGGAGATCCAATTCTTCGTGCGCTTCGACGAGCCGCGAGCGCGCGTCGAGATCGTGGGCAGCGAGGACACGACGGTGCGTACCTTCGCCGCCGCCGTCCCACTCGCCGAGGACGAGCGGATCAGCTGCATGTGGGACGGCCGCGACGACCAGGGCGACCCGGTCCCGCCTGGTAACTACCGCCTGCGCGTCGTGCTCCCGGGCCAGGACCGCGACATGGTCTTCCCGCTGCGGATCCTGGTGCGGCAGCCCGGTGGCGATTCCGGCTCCGTGTCCGGCGGCGACTTCGACGCGCCCGAATCGGGCTGCGAGCGGGTGGCGACAGGGGAGGCGCTCGAATGAGCGCGTCGGCCGCGCAGGTACTGGGCGCGCTCCTCGCCTGCGGGGGAGCCGGCGCCGCCCTGCTCCTGCGGGATCCACGAGCCCGCTACGCGGCGATGGGCTTCGGATTGCTCGCTGCGGTCGGCCTGATCGTCGGCGAGGTCTGGGACCAGGAGCGCTTCGAGGACCTGCGCTCGGAGCCCGGCGCCGTGGTGCTCGGCCTGCTCCTGGCAGCGATGGCGCTGGGCGCGACCGCGGCCGTGTTCGTCCGGAACCCGGCCGCATTCGCGCTCGCCGCGGTCGCGGTGATCGGGCTGCGGCTCCCGGTCCAGGTCGGCGACGAGACCAACTTCCTGCTCGTCCCGCTCTACGGCGTTATCGCCGGCGGCTGGCTTCGTGGCGCGTGGCTCGTCGCCAAGGGCCGCGAAGCGGAGCTCCAGACCGAGAGCTCGCCGCGGGCCGGGGAGCCGGCGGTGGCGCGCTGGCTCTGCATCGCGCTCGCGGCCTCGCTGCTCGTCTATTCGATCGCGCTCGCGTGGTCCGAGGACCCGAGGAACGCAATCGTGACCGTCGCATTCTTCCTCACCCCGTTCGCGGCGTTGATGGCGCTGCTCCGGGACCTGCGGTGGTACCGGAAGCTGGTCGGGCAGGTGCTCGTGGTGTTCGTCGCAGTGGGCGCGGTGTTCGCGGCGCTGGCGATCTGGCAGTACGTGACCCGCGACCTCTTCCTCAACAAGTCGCTGCAGGACGCGAACGAGCTCCACCTCTACTTCCGCGTCAACTCGGTCTTCCGCGACCCCAACGTGCTCGGCCGCTACCTCGCGCTCGCGATCGTCGCCCTCGGCGCATGGATCGCCTGGCGCCGGCCTGAGCGCCAAGCGATCGCGGGCGCGCTCGTGGCGGCGTTTCTGCTCGTCGCCCTGTCGTTCACGTTCTCGCAGACGAGCTTCGCGGCGTTGATCGGCGGGCTTGCCGTGCTCGTCTGGATCCGGTTCGGGCTACGCGGGGCGGCCCTTGCGGGCGGGCTGATCGTCGCGGCGGTCGCGGTCATGGCCGCCGTCGGGGTACCCAGCGACGACTCGATCCAACGCGAACGCGACGACCTGGGCGAGGCCTCGAGCGGGCGAGGGGAGCTGATCTCAGGCGGCATCGACCTCTTCGGCGAGAAGCCGGTGGCCGGCTGGGGAGCCGGATCGTTCGGGGTGTCGTTCCGCAGGGAGATCAAACCGCTCGAGAAGCCGGTCTCGCACACCGAGCCGGTCACCGTCGCCGCCGAGCAGGGGGTGATCGGGCTGATTCCATACGCCGCGGTCGTCCTGCTCTCGGTGCTGCTGATGGTCCGGCCGTGGCCGCGGGAGGACCCGGCCCGCGCCGGCATCGCCGCCTGTTACCTCGCGCTCCTCGTGCACTCGCTGGGCTATGCGGGCTTCGCGATCGACCCGGCCACCTGGGCGCTGCTCGCGTTGGGCCTCTCACTCCGAGAATGAGCTGAGCGTGTTCGAGCACCTGCGACGGCTGGCGACGACCGGGGCCGCGTACACCGCGGCGAGCGTCCTCTCGAAGCTGATCGCGGTCTTCCTGCTGCCGGTCTATACGGCGTACCTGAGCCCGGCGGAGTACGGCGACGTCGAGATCATGATCGCGACGCTGGTCGCCGCCTCGATCGTCGTCCGCCTCGGCGTCATCGAGGCGATCCTGCGCTTCTACTACCTCGCCGACGAGGACCCGGCCGCCGTCGTCCGCACCGGCTTCGCCTCGCTCTTCTGGACCTCGACGGCGCTCGCGATGCATCGCGATGCCGCTGGCCGAGCCGATCTCGGAGCTCCTGCTCGACGGCCGCTCCGAGCCAGGCCTGGTCCGCCTCACGATCCTCGGCCTCTGGCAGCTCACGCTCTGGGAGTACGCGCTGACCCTGCTGCGGCTCGACGAGCGCGCCCGCGACTACTTCACGCTCACGGTCGCGGCGGTGATCGTCACGATCCCGATCACGGTCGCGCTGGTCGTCGGGACCGACCTCGGCGCCGCCGCGATCCTGCTCGGCAACTTCGGCACCGGTGTTCTCTTCCTGCTCTGGCGCCTCTGGGTCGAGCGCCGGCGCCTCGGCTTCGGGATCGACCGCGGCGCTGCTGCGCCGGATGATCCGCTTCGGGCTGCCGACGATGCCGGCCGAGCTGACGCTGTACTCGCTCAACTGGATCGACCGGATCATCATCCTGCGGCTCGCCGGCGCGGCGGCGGTCGGCCTCTACGCGATCGCCGTCAAGTTCGCGAACGGGATGCAGGTCCTGGTCCGCGGCTTCCACCTCGCCTGGCCGCCGCTCGCGTACTCGATCCAGGACGACGACGAGGCGCGCGGCGCCTACGCGCTGATCGTCAGCTGGTTCGTCGCGGTCTGCTCGTTCGCGGTGGTCGGCCTCTGGCTGTTGGCGCCATGGCTGGTCGATGTCTTGACCGACGAGCGCTTCCTCGAGGCAACGAGGCGGTCGGGCCGCTTGCGGCCGGCACCGCCCTCTACGCGCTCTACCTCGTGCTGGTGATCATCCTCGGCCGCACCGGGCGGACCGAGTACTCGTTCCCGGCCACGGCCGTGGCAGTCGCCGTCAACGTCGCCCTCAACCTTCTGCTGGTGCCCGACCACGGAATCATCGGCGCGGGCGTCGCGCTGCTCGTCTCCTACGCCGTGGTCGTCGCGCTGATGCACGCGATCACGCGCCGGCTCTTCTACGTGCCCTACGAGTGGGGCCGACTCGGCCTGGCCGTCGGCCTCGCCGCGGGCCTCATCGCGATCGGCGAGCTCGCGGTGCCCCGCGACGGGCTCGACGGCTTCGCGCTGACGCTCGCGCTCTGCGCGGCATACCCGGTCGGCCTCTACGTCCTCCGATTCCTGAGCGCGGAGGAACGCGTACGCCTCGGGCACCTGTTCGACCGCGCATTGCCCGGCCGCCGAGCCGCCGACCGCGACCTCGACGCGATCGAACAGGCCCAGCGCGACTCGGACCGGGGCGGCGCGGCATAGCCCCAACCACGGTGAACGTCCCGCGCGGGGGTGTATAGGGCGCCGGGAGGGACGTTCACGTGCCGGTGCTCCTTCCCGTGAACTCCGACCCCGCTACCGGATGCCGGCCTCGAACCGCTCGCCGGGCGGGTGGCGCTGGCATTCCCAGGCGCGGCCGATCTGGTCGAACCCGAGCGGCTCGTAGAAGCCGCGGGCGACCTCGGGCGCCGCGAACAGGTAGACGGCGCGGGCGCTGACGCGCAGCGCCTGCGCGGTGGCGCCCAGGACCGCGGCGCGCGCCAGGCCGCGCCGCCGCGCCCGCTTCAGCGTGGCGACGTCCTCGATCACCGCGATGTCGCCGCGCAGGTACATGTCGGCCATCGCCATCGGCGCGCCGTCCTCGAAGCCGGCGAACGCGAGCCGCGCCGCGGCCTGCGAGCGGAGCTCGTCGTAGTGGTCGAACTGCTCGACGCTCGCCGGCGGGAGTCCCTGCTCGACCCCGAGGCGGCCCTTGAGCCGGCGCATGGCAGCGCCGCCGAGCGGCCGGGCAGTGGCCGGTACGCGGACCGGGGGCAGGCGGCAGATCATCAGCCAGAGCTCGTTCACCTGCCACCCGTCGCGCGCGAGCGAGTAGGCAAGCTCGCGGTTCTTGCCGTTGTGTGCAAGGAACACCTTGCGATGGCGGAGCTCCGGGTGCCAGGAGGCGGGGATCTCGGCCAGCTCGCGAAGCTCGTCCAGCGTCGGCGGCTCGCAGTCGGGCTCGACCTGCACCCGCGACGCGTCCCACACCGTCGGCAGCTCGGCGTTCGCGCAGACGAACCCGGAGGGCACCCGCTCGAACCGCGTCGCGGCAGCTCGGTGCATGAGCCGCTCGAGCTCGAACGCGGCGAGGACCTCGTCCGACGGGCTCAAAGAAGAAGCTCCCTTACCAGGGAGGCCAACCTGCATTCGCCACCAGAGTCGCTCACTGGGATACCCCCTCGCCCGCCGCGGCCCGGTCGAGTCGCCGGTTGTACTCCTCGGCCGCCTCGCGGATCCCCGGCCCGGAGGGGCGCAGCGCCTTGCGCGCATGCAGCCAGTACCAGCGCGGGCTCCTGGCCCGGCACCACCGCCGCGACAACCGTCCGCACCGCGTAGTTCCAGGCGGTCAGCAGGCGCACCGCCAGCGCTGCGGCGGCGCCGTGGTGCTTTCGCATGTAGAGGTCGCGGTTGCGGTGGAACTCGACGACGCGGCGCTCGCCTGCCGATCGGTCGAAGGTGAGCTGCTCGTGGTGCACGGCGAGCGCGTCGGGCACGAACAGGATCTCCCAGCCGGCGTCGCCGAGGCGCTTCTGGAAGTCGGTCTCGTCCGAGTAGACGAAGAACGCCGGGTCGAGGTACCCCACCTGCTCGGCAGCCTCGCGGCGCACGAGCATCGCCGACGACTGCACCCAACCGACGCGCCTGACGCCGTGGCCGCGACCGCTCTGGGTGACCAGCAGCCGGTGCAGGAAGAGCGCCTGCGCGACGGCGGTACCGACTCCCGGGCAGCCGCCAGGCGCAGGCCGAGCGCGAGCCGTCGGGCGCGAGAAGCTGCGCGCCGGCGACGGCGGCGCGAGGGTTGGCGCCGAGCGCGGCGACGAGCGCATCGATCGCCCCCGGCCGCAGCTCGGAGTCCTCGTTCAGCAGCAGGCAGAGCTCGCCGCGGGCCTCGCGGAGCAGGACGCTGTCGTTCTCGGCCTTCCCCGCACGGCGCTCCTGGGGGATCAGGCGCAGGCGTTCCGCGAGCCCGTCGCTGCGGTTCCACTCCACGACGGCGGCCACGGAGCCGTCCTCGGAGGCGTTGTCGAGCACCAGCACCTCGGCCTCATAGGACTCGGCGAGCGTCGCCCTGATCGCGCCGAGGCAGCGCAACAGGTGCTCGCGCCCGTTGGTGTTGACGATGCAGAGGGACAGGTCCACCGGGAGAATCCTTCTCGATGCGCGTTCAGATCGTCGATCCGTCGGCGCAGACTCCACCCTACGATCGCTCGCTCGCGGCGGCGCTGGCGCGCGCCGGCGCCGAGGTCGAGCTGGTCACGTCGCACTTCGTCCACGGTGAGCTCCCGCCTGCCGACGGGTTCGAGGTCAGCGAGACCTTCTACCGCCGATCCTCGCGGCTGCCCAGCAACTCGGCTCAGCGCCGTGTGGTCGGCGCCCTCGAGCACCTGCCCGGGATGCTGCGCCACCGGCGCGCGGCCGCTGCCGCCGACGTCGTCCACTACCAGTGGCTGACCGCGCCGGCGCTCGACGCCTGGCTCCTGCCGGAGGGCCCGGCGCGCGTGTTCACGACGCACGGCTTCCTCCGCGCCGCCGAGAGTGGGCCGTCGGCTGAGCGTGCGCTCGAGGGTGCCGACGCGGTGATCTCGCTCACCGAGTACGGCGCCGAGCGGCTGCGGGCGGAGACGAACGTCGACCCCGCCCGGATCCACGTGATCCCGCACGGGGCGTTCGACTACCTGACCCGGCTCCCGGACGAGCGCCCGCTGCCGCCCGAGCTGGAGGGCCCCGAGCGCCCGGTGATCCTGAGCTTCGGGGTGATCCGTCCCTACAAGGGCATCGACGTCCTGCTCGAGGCGTTCGCCGAGATCGACGACGCCGAGCTCTGGATCGTCGGCCGCCCGCTCGACATGGACGTCGCGGAGCTCCAGCGGCTTGCGAAGGCAGCGCCCGGACGCGTCCGCTTCGTGACCCGCTACGTCGCCGACGCCGAGGTGCCCGCGATCATGCGGGCCGCCGACATCGTCGTCCTGCCCTACCGCGACGTCGACCAGTCCGGCGTGCTCTACACGGCGCTCGCGTTCGGCAAGCCGATCGTCGCGAGCGCCGTCGGCGGCTTTCCCGAGACGCTCCAGGCCCACGGCGCGGGGAGGCTGGTCGCGCCTGGCGATCCCGACGCCCTCGCGGCCGTGCTTCGCGAGCTCCTCAGGCAGCCCGAGCAGCGCGAGCGTCTGGCCGCCGCGGCGCTCGCCGCCGCCAACGGCCCCTACTCGTGGGACGCGGTCGCCCGCCGCACGCTCGCTCTCTACCGCCAGCTGGTCGCTTAGATACGCGGTCGATGCTGGCGCTCGAGATCGTGTTCTGGGCGTGCGTGGCCCTGCTGGTGCACACGCACGTC
Source organism: uncultured bacterium (assembly GCA_963753385.1). GTDB lineage: Bacteria > Actinomycetota > Thermoleophilia > Solirubrobacterales > 70-9 > JALZKA01. The sequence goes on along the minus strand of CAVWCC010000005.1, from coordinate 655,138 downwards.
ACCTATCCGCTCTCGCTGGCGCTGCTCGTGCGGCTGCGGGGCAGGCGCGGTGCGGAGCCCGCGCGCGCCGGCGCCGAGCTTCCGATGGTGTCCCTGATCGTCGCCGCTCACGACGAGGAGGCCGTGATCGAGCGCCGGGTGGAAAACGCGCTCTCCTCCGACTACCCGCGCGAGCTGCTCGAGGTGATCGTCACCTCCGACGGCTCCGAGGACCGCACCGTCGCGCTCGCCGAGGCCGCGGGCGCCGACCTCGTGCTCGACCTCTCGCGCCGCGGCAAGGTCGAGGCCCAGAACGCGGCGGTCGAGCGCGCCCGCGGCGAGGTGCTCGCGTTCTCGGACGCGAACTCGTTCTGGCGGCCCGACGCGCTGCGGCGCCTGGTCGAACGGCTCGCCGATCCGGACGTGGGCTACGTCTGCGGGCAGGTCAGCTTCACCGACGAGCGCGGAGAGAACCAGGAGGGCGCCTACTGGCGCTACGAGATGGCGGTCCGCGGGCTCGAGTCGGACCTCGCGAGCGTCACCGCCGGCAACGGCGCGATCTACGCGGTCCGCACCGGGGCCTACGTCGAGATGCCGTCCGACCGCGGCCACGATCTGTGCCTGCCGTACCTGATGGTGCGCAAGGGCCTGCGCGCCGTCTACGAGCCCGCCGCGCGCGCCGAGGAGCCGATGGCGCCGACGATGAGCGGCGAGTGGGAGCGCAAGCGCCGCATGATGAACCGCACCTGGGGCGTCCTCCTCCACGACCGGATGCTCTCTCCGCGCGGGTACGGCCCGCTCTACGCGTACGAGATGCTCTCGCACCGCGCCCTGCGCTATGCCTCGCCGTTCCTGCACCTGATCGCGCTCGCGGCGAACGTCGCGCTGCTGGGTGAGGGGACCGTGTACGCGATCACGCTGGGCCTCCAGGCAGCGTTGCTCGTCGCCGCGGCGCTCGGCCGCGTGATCCCGGTCTGGCCGCTGCGGATCGCCGCGTACTACGTCTCGGTCACCGCCTCGATCGCGGCCGGCCTGATCGACCGGATCCGCTCGGGCCCGGCGACGACCTGGGAGCCGGTGGAGGGGACCAGGTGAAGCACGCAGCACGCAGCAGGCAGCACGCAGATCGGCAGGCCGGCCTGCCTCGGTGGGCAGATGCACTGATCGCGGGGGTCGCGCTAGTTCTGACCTCGCCGGTGTTGCTGATCGCCGCGATCGCGATCAAGCTCGACACCCGCGGGCCGGTGTTCTACCGCCAGCAGCGGGTCGGGCTCGACGGCGCGATGTTCCAGATGCTGAAGCTCCGGACGATGACCCACGGGGCGCCGCTCGGCGGGATCTGGGATCCGCTCACCGCCGACGATCCGCGCATCACCAGGGTCGGCGCGTTCCTGCGCAAGACCTCGTTCGACGAGCTGCCCAACCTGATCAACATCCTGCGCGGCGAGATGGCGATCGTCGGCCCGCGCCCGACGATCGCCGAGCAGGTGGCGGAGTACACGCCCGAGCAGCGCCGGCGGCTCGAGGTGAAGCCGGGCCTCACCGGCTGGGCGCAGGTGAACGGGCGCGCATCGCTTCCGTGGGAGGAGCGGATCGAGCTGGACGTCTGGTACGTCGACAACCGCAGCGCCCGCCTCGACGCCCGGATCATCGCCCGCACGATCGGCCTGCTGCTCACCGGGCGGGGGCTGTACGAGGCATGAGCGTCCGGCTGCTGACCACCGCTGATGCGGATGCCTGGAACGCCGCGCTGCCGGCCGAGCGCAGCGTCTTCGGCAGCCTTGGCTTCGCTCGCGCGCAGGAGCGCGCGGGTCGCGGGGCAGGGCCGGCTGCTGCTCCTGGACGGAGTGGCGTATCCGATGCTGTTCCGGCGGCTCGCCGGTGACCTTCCGTTCTCGGTGGTAGTCAGCGAGGCGGTTTGGGACGCGGCCTCGCCTCCGTTCACGGGACCCTTGGTGACCGGTCGCCCCGAGCCCGACGCTGCCCGGGCGATCGCCGCCTGCCTCGGTGACGAGGGGGTCGTCGCCGAGTTCGCCCACCTGCACCCATGGAACGCCGCGCCCGAGCTGGTCGGCGGCGAGGCGGACCGCGAGATCGTCTGGGTGGACGTGACCCTGGATCCGGAGCGGCTGTGGCGCGAGTCGTACTCGAAGGCCTGCCGCAAGAACGTGAACCGTGCCGAGCGCGAGGGCGTGACGGTCCGAGCGGCGAGCAACGCGGACGACATCGCCGAGTTCCACCGCATCTACATCCAGACGATGGAGCGAAACGAGGCGCTCGACTCGTACTTCTTCGACCTCGCCCACTTCGTGGCGATCTTCGAGGAGCTTCCCGGGGGCGCCCGCTTCGCCCTCGCCGAGCACGACGGGCGCGTGGTGGCCGCGACGCTTTACCTCCACGACTCCGACGACGTCTACTCCTACCTCGGCGGCGCCGACCACGACTACCAGCACCTGCGCCCCACGAACGCCGTTGTCCACGACACGATCGCCTGGGCGCGGGCCGCGGGCAAGCGCCGCCTGGTCCTCGGCGGCGGCTACCGCCCGGACGACGGGATCTTCCGCTTCAAGGCGAGCTTCTCGCCGCTTCGCGCGACGCTCGAGCTCGCGCGCCGCGTGCACCTGCCCGACGATTACGACGCGCTCGTCGCCGCGTGGCGGGCCCATCACGGGGGGCCGGGTGACGGCGGGAGCTTCTTTCCTGCCTATAGAGCGACAGTTGTCTGATGAGCGACTTTGTCGCGAAACCATGTTTGCCCCCCTGGTAAGGGCTTGTCTGTGAGCGACCAGCGGGACTTCTTCCGCGAGGTCGAGCTCTCCTACTGGGCCGAGGCGGAGGGCCTCAAGGACGAGGAGGTCGCGCTGGTCGAGCGCTACCTGGATCCCTCCGTGCCGACGCTCGACGCCGGCACCGGGGGCGGCCGGATCCCGCGCGCGCTGCACGCCCGCGGGTTCGGCGCGCTGACCGGGTTCGACTTCACGCCGGAGCTGGTCGCCGCCGCGTCGGCGTCCGACCCGAGCGACGCGATCCGCTTCGACGTCGCCGACGCCACCGATCTGCCCTACGAGGACGGGAGCTTCGGCCAAGCGCTCTACCTGCAGCAGATCGTCTGCACGATCGACGACGAGGCGGGCCGCCGGGCGGCGCTCTCAGAAGCCGCGCGCGTGTTGCGTCCCGGAGGCCTCGCGCTGTTCTCCTTCGTCTGCCTGGAGTCGCGGCTTGCGTCACCCGCCCAGCGCGCGTACGTGAGATACCTGCGGGCCAGGCGCCGGCTGCGGCGGGACCCCCGCCCGATCCAGTCGATGCCGCGCCTGCGGCTGAGCGGCCGGCTCGACCCGGGAGCGCTGCGCGACTCGGGCCCCTACAACTGGTGGTACCGGGCCGAGGAGGCCGAGGCGGCGCTGGGCGGGGCCGGGTTCGCGGTCGAGGCGATCGGCTTCGGCGACCAGGCCCTCGCCGGCCAGCTCAGGCGCAGCGCCTCCGACGCGCTCGCGGTGGGCGCCGGCGGCACCCTGTACGCGGTCGCCCGAAAGCCCTAGCCGATCCCGCCGCCGCCCGGGTCCTTGACGCCGCCTGATTTGTCGATCAGGGCCTGCGCGCGTCGGCGGATCTTGCCGAGCTGTGCGTTGAGGCCGTCACCGGGGCACTCCGTGAGGTTGGCCTTCCGGTGGCCGAGGATCGTCTTCGTCCGGAACTTGTCGCCCTTTTCGTAGCGGCTGGTCGGGCCACCCGCCGACTCCAGCCTCGTGTGACCTTCGGCGTTGAGCCCGTGGTGCGCGAGCTTCCAGGCGAGCCATTTCGACACTGCGCGGAGCGCCGACGCCGTGATCCCCTTGTCGGTGTGGGTTCCCATCAGCGCGACGCCGGTCGTCTGCGTGTTCACACCCTGCGCCTGTGCTCCAACGACCGGCCTGCCGAGCCCGCCGTCGCGGCCCTCGTAAACGTTCCCGAAGCGGTCGACTAGCGCGTTGTAGCCGATGTCGTTCCAGTTGAGGGCGTTGCGGTGATAGCGGCAGACCGCGAGCACGACGCCGGGCGCCTCCGCACGCGTGTACTTGTTGGTGCCGACGGTGTGGTGGACGACCGCCGCCTTCACCCGCCCGTAGTCGGGCCTTTGGCGGGGCTCGCAGCCGCCGTTGTTGCGCTCCGCCCCCCACTCGCGCCGCGAGACGATCCCGGGCTTGGCCGGAGCCGCCCGCGCGGTCGACGCCGGATCGGGCACGTCCACGTAGTGGAGCGTGCCGTGCGGGCGGTACCCGCGGGCCCGCAGCTGAAGCTCGTCGGCGCCACCGAACCAGGCCGGGTCGCCGTTGGCGATCTCGGTCCACTCCGACCATTCGCCGCCCACCTCACGGGCCCGGAGCTCGAGCGGGCGGAGCTCGTGCGCCAGGCCGACGGCATCAAACGGGGCCGGCGCCTCGATCACACCGGTCCGATGGGTCACGGGACCGTGGTCGTGACGATGGGCATCCTCGGCCGTCGACCGCTCGGCGTCGGCGACCCGCTGCACCGAGGGGAGCCGCTGCTCGAAGTCACGTGCCGCCGGCGCTTGCTGCTCGGCCGAGACGGATGGGGCGAGCGCCCAGCCCAGGGCCAGGAGCGCGCCCAGCACGAAGAATCGCGCGACGCCACGGACCACAGTCGCTTGTCTTCGGGGGATGGGCAAAATGCCTGCTCATAGGCCCCAACACGGGCCACCCCCCATAGCTTCGCTCAGGCTGCGCGGATTCACGCCACCGCACGATGACTTGCAGCGCTACGCGGCGAGGGGGAAGTTCTCGCAGCACGCCCCGCGGTAGACGTCGCGGAAATCCCGAATCACGTCGAGAGTCTCGGGACCCTGGTAATCGCGGCATCCCGCGAGCTGGGTCCAAGCCGTGACCGCGACCTCATAGGGCATGTCGGGGTTGGGGAACATCAGGACGCCCTGCGGCGACTCCTCGAACACGCCCTTGATCTCGAGCTGCTCCTCCTCGGAGAGCTCGGGTGAGTACTGGATAAGGATCCGTCCGTGCTCCATCGAGTGGACGGCGCGTGCAACGGGGGGCGTGTTGAGCCAAGCGCCGTCAGCGAGAGCTCCCGAGGCGGTCTCCGCGATGTTGCCGTAGTGGTCGCCCGAGGTTGGGGGGTCGGTCTTGTAATTGGGAACCCTGTCCTCGTCGTCGAAGTGGTCGTTGCCCTCGTCAGGGAGGTCGAGCTGCAGGTCGCAGTTCGCTGCTTCGGCGGCAGCCTCGAGGTCGCCGAGCTGGAGGGCCGGCGGATCGATGCCGTCCCGCCCATCCGGCTCCATGTAGTCGGGAACCGCGCCGATGTTCGGCTGGACGTAAGCCAGCTCGGGGAAGTCGCTCGCGCTCGCGCCGTCGCCCTCGCTGCCGCCGCCGGAAATCGCCACGACGATCCCGGCGACGATCGCGACGACGATCACGCCGGCCACCGCGTAGCCCAGATACAGCCGGCGCTTGTCGGCGCTGGCCGCCGCCTGCTGCGCCGCGAGGCGCTCCTGGCGCATCTTCTCGCGCTCTTCCCTGCGGGTCGTCATCGGCGCGTGAGGCTAGCGGACCCTGCTCATCGGAACCTAAGGAAAGGGCCGCTATGCCGCTCGCCGAGCGGCTTTACGGGCGGCCCGCTCGGGGCCCTCGGCGTAGGCCTCCTCGAGGAACTCGGCCAGGAGGTCGTCGAGGCGGCTCGGGGACAGCCGCCATTCGAGGATCGAGTTCGCGTCGATCAGCCGGGCGTTCGGCATCTCCTCGACGAGCATCCCCGCGTCGGAGAACGGATGGAGCGGGTCCGAGGGATGTCCGATGACCAGCGCCGGCTCGGAGATCTCGAGCCGCTCGGAGCGCGGAGGCGCAGTGCGGTGGAAGAGGATGCCCTCGAGCACCGACGACGATGGCGCCGGGTCCTGGCGGAGCCAGTCCAGGCCGGTGTCGACGAGGTGGTGCGTGCGCGGAATCCGCTGCGTCACTGCGGCCACCGCGCTCAGCACCGGCTGCGCGAAGCGCAGCGCGAGGAGGACGGGGGTGAACGCCAGCGTGGCGCCGAGGAGCGCGTTGTCGAGCACGGGCATCTCGATCAGGAGCGCCCTCGCCTTGCCCGGGTGTGCTGCGGCGAACTCGAGCGTCGCGTTGGCGCCGAGCGAGGTGCCGCCGACGACCGGACGGTCGAGCTCCAGGTGGTCGATCAGCGCCGCCAGCTGCTCGCCGAACGCGGGCATGTTGTAGAGCCGCATGTCCTCCGGGCGGTCGGACCGGCCGTGGCCGAGCACGTCGATCGTGATCACCCGGTTGCCGCGCGAGGCCATCTCGGGCGCGAGGCGGTCGAACATGCGGCGGTTCATGAGCAGCCCGTGCATCAGGACCAGAGCCCGCTCGCCCTCGCCGTAGTCCGAGTAGGCAAGCCGGTGCCCCTGCCACTCGAACTCGCCGTCGATGAAGTCGGCGATCACGCGCGCTCTTCGACCCGTGGCCGCGAGCGCTCCCAGGGCCGCGAGGCGCGCAGGGCGCTCAGGACCGCCCGCGTCCCCGGCGCCCGGTTGAGCGCATAGAAGTGGATGCCGGGCGCGCCGCCGGCCAGGAGCTCCTCACACTGGCGCGATGCGTACGCGACGCCGAGCAGCGCCTCGGCCTCCTCGTCGCCGCCGAGCGCCGCCATCGCCCGGTCGAGCTCGGGCGGGATCGACGCGTCGCACAGGGCGCAGATCCGCGCAACCTGCGGGTAGCTTGCGATCGGGATCACGCCGGGGATGATCGGCACGTCAATGCCGTTCTCGCGCGCGAGAGCCACGAAGTCCCAGTAGACGGCGTTGTCGAAGAAGAGCTGCGTGATCAGGAAGCTGGCGCCGGCATCGACCTTTGTGCGGAGGTACCTCAGGTCGTCGTCGAAGCTCGCAGCCTCGGGGTGCTTCTCGGGGAAGCAGGCGCCGCCGAGGGTGAAGTCCCACTTCTCGCCGGCGGTGATGTACTCGGTCAGCTCGGTGGCGCTGCCGAGCCCGCCCTGAGGCTGCGCGAAGCTGTCCGAGCCGCGCGGCGGATCGCCGCGAAGGGCGAGCACGTTCTCGATCCCCGCGTCCGCGAACCGGTCGAGGATCTCCTCGAGCCCCTCGCGGGTCTCGCCCACGCAGCTCAGGTGCGCCATCGTCTCGATCCCGTACTCGCGCTTGATTCTCGTCGCGATCTCGACCGTCCCGTCGCGCGTGCCGCCCCCCGCGCCGTAGGTGACCGAGACGTAGTCGGGCCCGAGGGGGCGGAGCGCTTCGACCGTCTCGAACAGCTGCGCGACGCCCTCCTCGGTCTTCGGCGGGAAGAACTCGAACGAGAACACGGGATCCGGCGTCGTGTTCAGGGCGTGCGTGATGCGCATGGGACGCGAATGGTATTGAGGACGAATCAGCCGCCGGCGCCAGTACCTACGTGCCCCGGTCGGGGTAGTTCCAGCACATGGGGCAGGACGAAGGCACCAAGGCGGTCGAGGCGACGCGCGAGGCGAGCTTCCTCCTGGCCGAGCCCGAGAAGCGGCTCCTGCGCTGGATCGCCGCACGGCTTCCGCGCTGGGTCCTGCCCGACGACATGACCGCGCTCGGAGTGCTCGCGGCGTTCGGCGTCTGTGCCGCGTACCAGCTCACGAACGAGTCGGACGCGTGGCTCTGGGTCGCGAGCGGCCTGCTGGTCGTGCAGTGGCTCGGCGACTCGCTCGACGGCACGCTCGCGCGCGTCCGCGGCATCGAGCGGCCCCGTTACGGCTACTACCTCGACCACCTCGTCGACGCGATCGCGACCGCCGCGATCGGGATCGGGCTCGGCCTCTCGCCCTTCATGCTGCTCTCGGTCGGCACGCTCGTCGTCGTCGCGTACCTGGTGCTCTCGATCAACGTCTACCTCGAGAGCCAGGCGTTCGGGCGCTTCTCGATCGGCTACGGCCGGATCGGGCCGACCGAGATCCGGATCGTCCTGATCGCCCTCAACACGCTGCTCGCCGTCGGCGCCGGCCTGGACTTCGGGGTCGCCGACCTCGACCTGACGGTGTTCGACGTGATCGGCCTCGGGATCGCCGGAGGCATGATCGCGATGCTCGCCGGGAGCGCCGCGCGCAACCTTCGCGAGCTCGCGAAGGCCGAGCCCTCTGCATCCAGGCGCGGCTGATATCCGAGATAAGCCCCTACCGGGGAGGCCCAGTTCCTTTCGCGACTAAGTCGCTCACCTGATCCATGCCAAATGTGCCCAAATTGCGGCAACCGCCCCGGCGCACCCCTTGACGCGCCCCGCGGCGCCATCTAGTTTGCCCAAACAGCGATCCGGGAGAGAGAAGTAGCCGCAGAAGCCTAAAGCGGTGACACTCTCGAAGGTGACTCGCAAAGCTTCGTCGGGTGAAGGCTACGTCCGAGGCAGGCAGCGCTGAGTCATCACCGGGTCGCTTTTACGTGCGCGCTTCGGATCGTCGCAGGATGTTCACGCGAGCCGTCCGCCACGCCCCCTACTTTTCGCGTGCGGCCCAGACGCCGTCGGCTTCGCGGGCAGTCTGCCACCCGCACGGCTGAGCGACCGGGCGCGTTTGGAGAGCGGGCGCCGCGGGTTTCCCGGAGCAGCTTGCGGCTAGCCCGCCCGCTCTCCTCTATTTCCGCTTGACGTCTCTTCAGCGGACTGGACACGGCGCGTACCATCCAAAATGACATGGCGGCGCCACCCGATCTCGATCCGGCCGGGGTTGCCGAGCTGGGCGCGGTCATCCGCGACAACGTCCGGCGGGCGGTCAAGGTCTCCGACGATGTCGTGCGCAACGTGATCGTCGCGCTCGTCGCCGAGGGCCACGTCCTGATCGAGGACCACCCGGGGGTGGGGAAGACGGCGCTCGCGCGCGCGCTGTCCCGTTCGCTCGAGGCCGAGTACGCCCGGATCCAATGCACGGCCGACCTGCTCCCCGCCGACGTGGTCGGCGCCAACGTCTTCAACCAGCGCGAGGCCAGGTTCGACTTCCATCCCGGGCCGGTGTTCGCGAACGTGGTCCTGGTCGACGAGATCAACCGCACGTCCCCCAAGACCCAATCCGGGCTGCTCGAGTGCATGCAGGAGCGCCGCGTGACGGTCGACGGCCAGCCGCACGAGCTCGCGCGGCCCTTCCTCGTGCTGGCGACCCAGAACCCGAGCGAGTACGAAGGCACCTACCCGCTGCCCGAGGCGCAGCTCGACCGCTTCATGGTGCGGGTCTCGATGGGTTACCCGGGCTCCGACCAGGAGGCCGAGATGCTCGCCGAGCACGCCGCGTACGACCGGGTCTTGGACCTCGAGCCGGTGACCGAGGTCGCGACGATCCGGGCCGCCCAGCGCGGCGCGGCCGCGATCCACGCCGCCGACCCGGTCCGCCGCTACGTGGTCGCTGTCTGCGAGGCGACGCGCGCCGACTCGCGCGTCGAGCTCGGCGCCAGCCCCCGGGCCGGCCTGATGCTGTTTCGCGCCGCCAAGGCGCTGGCCGCGCTCTCGGAGCGCGACCACGTCCTGCCCGACGACGTCCAGGCGCTGGCCTCGTCGGTGCTCGTGCACCGGTTGGTCCTGACGCCCGAGGCGATCGCGCCGGACGGCGCGGAGGCCGTCGTCGAGGAGGCACTCGAGCGCGTGCCGGCGCTCTAGGCAGTCGTCATGTCGCCAGCCGCCGCCACCGCCGGGTTGGGAGTGGTCCTGGCGCTGGCCGGCGCCGCGTTCGCCTCGCCGTCGCTAGTGGTGCCGGGCCTGGCCCTCGCCGGGCTCGCGCTGGTCGCGGTGGGCTGGACGGAGCTGGCGGCACGGGGTGCAGCGGTGGTCGCGCAGCGCGGGCCGGGGCGGATCGTCGAGGGCGATACGTACCCGCTGCGGGTGGAGCTCCGGCGCGGTTCCGTGCCGCCGCCCGGCGGTGAGTTCAACGACGCGCTGCTCGACTCCCCGGTCGCCGTCGGCCCGTTCCGCCCGCGACGGCTGAACGTCGACCTGCGGATGGCGCGCCGCGGGCACCATACGGTCGGCGGCGGGATCTGGACGATCCGTGACCCGCTTGGCCTTTACTCGAGACAGGTCGCGGGGCCGCCCGCCGGGGAGCTCCTCGTCCTGCCCCGGATCGAGCCGGTCCAGGCGTCGGGCGTCGGGGTCGCGGGCATGGGATCGGGCGCGATGAGCTCCGGCGAGGAGGGCGCATCGAGCATCCGCGAGGCGCAGGCGGTCGAGTTCGACGTCGATGGGCTGCGCCCCTACCGCGAGGGGAGCCCCGCGTCGCGAATCCATTGGCCCGCCGTCGCCCGTAGCGGCGAGATGTACGAGCGGCGGATGGTTGCCGGGGCGGAGGCGGTGCCCCTCGTCGTCTTGGACGCAGAGCATCCGGACGACGAGGACTCCCTCGACCGGGCGGTCCGCGCGGCCGCCTCGCTGTGCGTGCACCTCGCTCCGGTGACGGGCTGTGCCCTCCTGCTTCCCGGGCACCGGAACCCGTCAGCGCTCGACAAGCGGCTTCGCGCCTGGCCCGCGCTCCACGCGCACCTCGCCGTCGTCGCAGCCGGCGCCCCGACCGTGAGCCCCGGCCGCGTGGCGCGTCGCGGGAGCGTGTTCTGGGTGACCGGCGGCGGACCGGCCCGCGCGTTCGCGCTTGCGAGGAGCTTTGGCCCGGGGCCGCACTACGTCATCACGGCGAGGGCTCCCACGGACGGCCGGGCGGCGTTCCAGGTCGCCGGCTGCTCGGCGGTTCCGCTGGGGCGCCGCCGCCGGCAGCGCCCCCGGAGGGTCGCGGCATGAGCTCGCGGGAGCGAGTCGGTGCGCTGGTCGGGTTCGGGTTGCTCGCGGCCTTCGCCGCGCTGCACTGGTTCGCGCTGATCGCCGACCCGCCACTTTGGCGTTGGGCCGGGTGCGTCGCGATCGCGCTCGCGGCGGCGGTTGTCCTGGGCGAGCTCGGGAGGATCCCCGGCAGGCGCCGGACGGTTGCGGCGCTGTTCGTCGTCGCGGCCGCGATCGCCGCCGGCGCGCTGGTGGTGGGCGTGCCCGCGCGGTTCCTGCCGCCCAGCGGGTGGGACGACCTGCTGACGGAGCTCGACGCCGGGCTGTCCGGGGTCAGCCAGGTCGAGCTGCCGTACGCAGAAGGCGGGATGTGGACCAGGCTGGGGATCCTCATCGCCGCCCCGCTGACGCTCGCGCTCGCCGCCGCGGTGGCGTTTTGGCCATCGCCGGGCCGTCCCGGGTTGCGCCGCGCCGTGGCTCTTGCGCTTCTGATCGCCCTTTACGGGGTTTCCGTCACTTGGGAGTCGCCCGACTCTGAGCTCCTTCACGGCCTGGGCCTTCTCGTCTGCATCGCCGGTTTCCTTTGGCTCGGCCGGCTGCCGGGTTCACGTGCCGTGGCAGCGGCCGCCGCCGTTGCGATCGCGGGAATGGCGGCGCTGCCCGCCGCCGCGCGGGTCGACTCGACCGAGCCGCTCATCAAGTACGGCGGCTGGAAGATCTTCGGCGACGAGGAGGTGGCCAGCTTCGACTGGGATCACAGCTACGGCCCGCTCGACTGGCCACAGAACGGAACCGAGCTGTTCGAGGTGGAGGGCGCCGAGCGGCCGTTCTACTGGAAGACTGACGTGCTCGAAAGCTTCGACGGCTTCGCCTGGTCGCGCGGAGCCGACGGCCTCGTGGGAAGCGTGGCCGAGTCCGAGGCGCTGGCGGCCGGCCTCGCCGGTGCGACGCCCTTTATGGTCGCCAACGAGGGTCAGTGGGTCGAGGGCTTCGAGGTGACGATTCGCGGGCTTCGCTCCACCGAGCTCGTCACGACCGGCACCACGCTCGCGGCCGAGGATGTGCCCACGTTGCCCACGGCCCCGGACGGCACGACCTCGGTCCTGGGCGAACCGCTCACCCACGGCACGTCGTACCGGATCACCGCGTACACGCCCGACCCGTCCGCGCGGCTGCTCCGGCGTCGCGACGACCTCCGGTATCCGCGAGGGCTCGAGCGCTACACGTCGCTGCTGCTGCCTGGCATCGATCCCACCGGCCTGCCCGCAAATATCGAGCCTGCAAGCCCGCCCGTCCTCGCGACGGTGCCGCTTCGCACCGAGCGCGGGGACGACTCGGCGGGCGTGACCACGTACGGGGGCGAGCTGCCGGCGTCGGGCCCGTACGCGCGAGTGAAGGCGCTCGCCGAGCGAATCTCCCGGGACGCCCCCGGCAACTACCAGGCCGTCGCCGCGATCGAGCGCTACCTGCTCGAGAACTACCTCTACGACCAGGACGTCGCCGATCACGACGATCCCCTGCCCGCGTTCCTGTTCAGGGACAAGCGCGGCTACTGCCAGCACTTCTCCGGCGCGATGGCGCTGATGCTTCGCCTGATCGGGATCCCGAGCCGAGTGGTGTCCGGATTCGCCCCAGGACTGCGCGACCCCGACACGGGAACCTTTGTCGTACGCGACACCGACGCCCACTCGTGGGTCGAGGTCTGGTTCCCCGAGGTCGGCTGGGTCACGGTCGATCCGACGCCCAGCGCGGCGCCTGCGCGGACCGAGACGACACAGCTCGCCGCTGCCCCGGGCGCGGCAACCGCCTTCGGCCTTGGCCGCGCGTCCTCGATCGAGGAGGCGGCGCAGTCCGGCGTGTTGCGAGGCGCCAACCCCAGCGGGCGCGACGACGGGAGTGGGGCGACCGGGCTCGCCTGGCTCGCTGTTCTGGTGGGCGCCGGAGGGCTGGCCTACGGATACCGGCGCCGGCGCCGGCGCCTGCTGTCGCCCGAGGGCGCGGGACCGCAGCTGCGCGAGCTCGAGCGTGTCATGCCGCTGGTCAGGGCCGATGCGGCGCCCGGGATCACCCTGCTGGGTATCGAGCGCGAGTTCGCGCTGGCGCTTGGGCCCGGCGCGGCCAGATACGTCGAGGGCCTCCGCCGGAACCGGTTCGGCCGCGGCAACCCGCGCCGTCCCGGCGCCGATCAGCGACGGCGGCTCCGGCGCGACCTCGCTCGCCGCCGCGGCCCGGCCGCGCGGCTCCGCGCGCTGCGCGCGATTCCGCCCGGCGGGCCAAGGCCTTGAGCTAGAGCCCGGCGAGCGTCTTCTCGAGCGCGGCCGCCTCGTCAGCCGCGGCCTCAATGTCCACCTCGACAACGGCATCCCTGAGCGCATCGATGTGGAGGTCGATGCTGGTGAGCGCGACCGGGTCGAGGGTATGGGCGAAGCGGTCACGCACCAGCTCGAGCATCGTCACGTCGCCGTTCACGCCGCCCATATCGTCGGCCGCGGCGTGCACCAGGACCTGGCGGTTCCAGAGCTCGAAGCGAGCCCGGTCGATGTCCGCCGGCGGCAGATGCCGGAGCTTCAGATCGAGGGACGATTGCGCAACGTCGATCGCGGCGTTACCCGCATCGGCGTCGTCCCGGGCCGCTGTGCTCGATGCGAGGACCTTCGTCGCCCGCTCCATCTCGCGGGCGATCCGAACGGGCAGCTCGGTGCTCTGCAGGGACCGCCAGGAGTCGGCGATCCGCTTCGCCTCGGCCTGCACGGCCGGCCAGTCGCCTGCTTCGACCGCGTCGAGCGCATCCATCGCGTCGCGGGACAGCGTCTCGAGCTCGGGCGGGACCGGATCGGTGCTGGCATCGGTCGGCACCGCGAGAGCCATGGCCTCCACCTCGCCGCCGTGGGCCGTGAAGAACTCGCCGTACCCGGGGGCGAAGACCTTGTTGCTGTACGTACCGTCGTCGTGGAGCTCGCGGGCGACCATGGCGCCCTCGACGGGCCCGAGTGGGCCGCCGACGGTCTTGTCGATCGTCTTGATCTCGACCTCCTCGAACGCGATCGCGGGGATGTTCTCCGCGCGGTGTACATCGCCGACCTGTGGATCGGCCGGCATGATCATCTCGGGCGGTCCCTCGCGGCCCGCGAGCCAGGAGCCGGCGGTGCCGTCGCTCAACCCGTCTGCGTTGAAGTCCGTTACGTCCTCGCCGAGGTACCAGACCGATCCGTCGTTGGCCTGGGCGTAGTAGTCGAGCGCGAGCTCCTCGATGCGGCCGTCGATGAACGCGACGTACTGCGAGACCAGGGCCTCGACCTGCTGGCCCTCGCTCCACTCGATGATCCGCGTTTCGGGGAGCAGAGTCGTCTCGGTGTGGAACGGCTTGTTCTCGACCACTCCGCTGAACACGACCGAGTGCAGGTCGCTCACCGGGAACAAAGGGTTGGTGACCTCGGTGGGGTTGGAGAACCTCGGCGCCTCTAGGTCGAGCCGCTTGCTCTCCGGGGCAAGCGGGAGATCGGCCAGGCCGGCGGCTTCGAGCTGCGCCTGGGTGGGCTGCGGGATCGTCGCCGGCGCCTCGGTCTGGACGGGCTCGCTGCCCCCGCATCCAGCGGCCACAAGCCCGCTCGCGAGTAGCGCCTTGACCTTCATGGGCCGCGATGCTCGCCAAGGTCGATGAATCCGCGATGAAGGCCGGATGAGGGCCCGGGCTCAACCGGTCGCGAGCTGTCTGATCCAGCGCTGGAACTCGCGCTTCAGGTCCGGCTCGCCCTGGATCGCCTCGAGCTGGGCGGGATCGTCGCGCAGGTCATACAGCTCACGGCCGCCGTCGCTACCCCAGTTGAGATACGACCAGCCGCGGGTGACGAGCCCGCGCCAGCCGCGGCGCACCGGCCGGCTCCCGGTCCTGCCGCCGCCCTCGAGAAGCAGCCTCTTGCGCTGCTTCGCCATGAGCGCCCGGCCGTTCTGCGGGAGGCCCGGCTTGACCTCGGCGAGCTGCGCGATCGTGCGCGGGAGGTCGACGTTCCCCACCAGTCGCGAGGCGGTCGCGTCCTTGAACCCGGGCCCCGACACGACGAGCGGCACGCGCGCCGACTCCTCGTAGGGGACGTCCTTGGCCCAGAGCCGGTGCTCGCCCAGCATGAACCCGTTGTCGGAGGTGAAGATCAGGACCGTCTCGTCCCACTCTCCCTGGTCCTCGAGCTCCGCGCGGACCGCGCCGACCATCCGGTCCACGCCCTGGATCGCCTCGAGCGTCCGCTGCCAGTAGAGATCTGCTCGCTCGTGCTCAAAGGTCGGGAAGCGCCGTAGGAAGTGGGTCTTGTCGCCCATGTCCTCGGTGCGCGCCTCCGGCCCGGGCGCGACCGCGCCGGCGAACGAGTCGACGTCCTGCGCCATCGGCACCGGCACGGGATGCTCTCCGGGGTCATCTCCGGGGTCCCGCGCGTGCGGCGCGAACGGCGCCAGAACCAGGAACAGCGGCTCCTCCCCGGCGTTGTCCGCGATGAAGTCGAGGCCGAACTCTCGGACCACCGCCGTCTCGTGCGTGGCGCGCTGCTCCACGTCGACGCCGTCGGTGAAGGTGGGGGTCGTCGGGTCTTCGGCGCCGACGAGCGCGTACCAGTCGTCCCATCCGGACGGCACATAGGGCCCCTCGAACGGATACCCGTTCAGGTACTTGCCCGCGTACGCGGTCCGGTACCCGGCGGCGTCGAGCCAGGTGGGCAGCGCCGCGGCCTCGAGCGCGTGGACCTGCTCGGGGTTCGGGGCGTTGGTCTTGATCCCGTGCTCGTGCGGGTATTGCCCGGTGAGGAACGACGTGCGGGACGGGCAGCAGAGCGGCTGGACGGCGTAAGCGCGCTCGTAGACGGTGCCGTCCAGATCCAGCACGTTGGGCATATGCGCGAGCGAGTCGGCGCGCTGGTCGTCGGTCATCACGACGACGACGTTCGGTTGTGCCGCGGCCGACGCGGGCAGCGCGAAGACAGCCAGCGCCAACCCCAGAAAGACCCTCGCCCGCACGGGACGATTCTAGTTTGGGCGATCATGAGCTACATGCGGGTGATCGATCGATGACCGTCCGGCTGCGGCCCGCGACCAGCGCGGACGTCCCGAGGCTCGCCGACCTGGTCGACTCGGCGTACGGCCACTACGTCGAGCGCATCGGCAGGCCGCCCGGGCCGATGACCGAGGACTACGCCGAAGTGGTTCGGCGATTCGAGGTGACCGTGGCCGAGCTCGACGGCGAGATCGCCGGCCTGGTCGCCGTCGGGACCGATGGCGAGGGTTTCCTCCTCGAGAACGTTGCCGTCGACCCGGCGCACCAGGGCACCGGGATCGGCCGGGCTCTGCTCGAGCATGCGGAGGGCGCGGCGCGGCGGGCGGGCTACGACTCGATCTACCTCTACACCCACGAGCTGATGAGCGAGAACCTGGCCTTGTACGAGCGGATCGGCTACGTCGAGTACGACCGGCGCCGCGAGGACTGGGCGGCCCGGGTGTTCATGCGCAAGCAGCTCGGCTGACTGCGGCTAGGTTCCCCCCGGCGCGGCGTCTACGAGTCGGCCCGGACCTTCGACCACTCGGCCTTGTGGTGCCGCTTCGCGTCCTGGTAGTTCTCTAGGGCGGCCGCGGAGTCGACGTCGCCGAGTGTGAGATGCGGCGGCACGAGCCCGCCGGCAACCTCGATCCCGAACCGCTTCGCTAGGACGGCGCCCAACGCCTTGATTTTCATCTCGCCGAAGCCGGGCAGCGCCGCGATCCGCTCACGGAGGTCGTCGGCGTCGGCCGCCTCGGTCCAGATTCGTGCCGCGTCGCCCTCGTACTCGTCCCGGACGTACACGGCGAGCTCGTGCACCCGCTTCGCCATATTGCCGGGATAGCGATGGATCGCGGGCTTCTCGCGGAACACCGGATCGAGGTCGGTGCTCGCCAGCGTTTCGGCGTCGATCGAGCCCAGCCGCCGCCGCAGTTCGAGCGGCCCCGAGAACGCCTTCTGCACGGTGACCTGCTGGTCGAGCGCGAACCCGACCACGAGCGCCATCGGGTCCGAGGCGATCAGCTCGTTGGCCTCGTCGGACTCCGTGAAGTGCAGGCTCTCCGGCATCCATTGGATCGTACCCGTCCGCCCGCGCGGGTTGGCTAGAGTCGCGTTCATGACTCGACTCTTGGAGGTAGGGGGGAGGCGACTGCCGTTCCTGCGGTGGTCGTTCCTCCGCATGATGCTGGGGATGAAGCAGCTCACGACCGATTGGCAGGTTGGCGACGGGCGGGAGCAGGCGCTCGAGGAGCACGTCGTGGCAAACGCCGGCGCGGGCGACCTCGACGACACCATCCGTGCTGTCGACGAGTTCTGTTACGAGCAGAGCTTCATGATGAACGTGGGGGACGAGAAGGGGGAGATCCTCGACACGGCGATCCGCCAAGCGGCGCCGCAGCGGCTGCTCGAACTCGGCACCTACTGCGGCTACAGCGCGTTGCGCACAGCCCGGGTAATGCCGGAGGGTGCTCACCTGAGTTCGCTGGAGTTCAACGGCGACAACGCGGCGATTGCCCGGCGAATCCTCGAGCACGCCGGCGTGTCCGATCGGGTCACCGTCGTCCACGGGACGATCGGCGACGGCGGAACCACGATCGCGACGCTGGAGTCAGAGCATGGCTTCGGTGAAGGGTCGGTCGACTTCGTCTTCCTGGACCACGCCAAGGAGGCGTACCTCCCCGACCTCGAGCGGATCGTCCAGGAAGGCTGGCTCCACCCAGGGTCGGTCGTCGTCGCCGACAACGTGAAGGTGCCGGGAGTGCCCGGCTATCGCGAATTCATGCGGGAGCACGAGGGCGGCGATTGGCGCACCGTCGAGCACGAGACGCACGTCGAGTATCAGACGCTGATCAAGGATCTGGTGCTCGAGTCGGAGTACCTGTCGAACCCGTCGTCTGGCCCTGCCTCCACCTCCCCGCCGTAGTTCTCCTCGACCCACTCGTCCGCGTAGATCGTGTCGAGGTAGCGCTCGCCGAGGTCCGGCGAGATTGCAACAGCGGTCAGGTCCCCGGCGTCGTTTCGCTGAAGCCAGTCCATCGCGCCGCCAACGACGGTGCCGGTTGAGCCGCCGAACAGGAAGCCGCCCCTCGCAAGCCGCCTGCACATCCGGATCGTCTGCGCCTCCTCGATGTGCACCACGTCGTCCACGTAGGACTCGTCGAGCTGCCGCGGGCGGACTCCCGCTCCGACGCCGGGGATGAGGCGCCGGTCCGCCGGGCAGCCGAACGTCACCGAGCCGACGCTGTCCACCGCGACGATCTGGACCGGGCGCGGCCACTCGCGAAGGAAGCGCGCGCAGCCCATCAGGGTCCCCGCCGTTCCGGTTCCGACGAAGAGCACGTCGAGATCCGGGAACTGGCGGACGATTGAGGGCGCGGTGGTGCGGTAGTGGGCGCGCCAGTTGCTCGGGTTGCCGTATTGGTCGAGCCACACGTACCGGTCGTCGGCCGCGCACAGCTCGCGCACGTGATCGAGCCGGGCGCCCAGCAGGCCGCCCTCGGCTTCGGATGCCTCCGTGATCACGTGGACCTCGGCGCCGAGCGACTCCATCAGGCGCCGGGTCGCGCGATTGCAGCGGGAATCGGTCACGCAGAGGAACCGGTAGCCCTTGCTCGCCGCCAGCATGCTCAGCGCGACGCCGAGGTTGCCCGACGAGGACTCGACGAGGATCGAGTCGGGTCCGAGCCTCCCGTCACGCTCGGCGGCCTCGACCATCTCCGTCGCGGCCTTCAGCTTGATCGAGCCCGCGAAGTTGAAGCCCTCGCACTTGAGGAACAGCGAGCGCCCGAGGATCGCCTCCAGGTCGACGTAGAGGTCGCTCTGGTTGAACTCGTGGGGTGCGCTGATCACCGGCACTCGAGGCACCTCACCCGTGCCGCCGCAGCTCGTGGAAGAAGCCGTCGACCACGCCCAGCTCCGCGGAGGCGGCCAGCCGGTCGTAGACGTACTTGCCGACGGCGAGGTCGAGCACGCCGAGCCCGAACGGCGAGAAGACCACCGGGCTCCCGGCCCGCAGCACGGCGCGTCCCCTCATCACGTCAGCGAGGGTTCCGTCGAGGAAGTCGCGGTTCCCGCTGAGTTGCTCGGCGAGGTGCGGCGACGTGTCGGCCTTGAGGCAGTGCTCGACGTCGTCGACGACGTTGCTCGACGCGAGGATGATCTCGGGCGCGAGATCACGCAGCGAGACGTGCAGCACCAGCGGGTTGTGCTCGAACCACGACGGGTCGCTGACGTGAGGCCTTGGGGCCACCGTCGCAAACACGACGAGGTCGCTGGAGCGGATCAGCTGCTCCGCGCTCGCGTCGATCGTGATCTCGCCGTCTGGGTCCGAGCGCTCGAGGTAGGCCCGGAAGCCCTCAGCGCTGGCGGGGGATGTGTCGTGGATGCCGATCCGCTCGAACGACCAGCCGGTCGCGGCGAGGAACTCGTGGATGTAGCGCGCGATCAGTCCGGTCCCGAAGAACCCCACCCGCGCCGGTCGCCCGCCGTTGCGGGCCAGCCAGGCGGCTCCGATCGCCGCGAGCGCGGCCGTGCGGGTCGCGCTGATCACGGATGCCTCGAGGCAGGCGAACGGATAACCCGTGCCGGGATCGTTGAGGATCAGGACGCCCGAGGCGCGCGGGACCCCGGCCTCGACGTTCTCGGGGAAACTCGAGATCCACTTGACGCCGTCGACCCCGACGGGGCCGCCGAGCGACGCCGGCAGCGCGATGATCCGTGCCGTCGGCCGGTCCTCGAAGCGCAGGAAGTAGGACGGCGGGTTCACGGAATCGCCGGCGCTGTGGAGGCGGTACGCCTCCTCGACCAGATCGGCGATCTCCCGCTCGCGGCCCCGCAACACCCGCTGGACCTGCGCGCCGGTGATCACGGAGAATTCCGGTGCGCCGGTCATTCGCCCTCGACCTCCGCGGCAAGCATCGTCAGCGCCTTCCGGTCGACCTTGCCGTTGGCTGTCAGCGGCAGCTCCTCCCGGTGGTGGAACGCCGACGGCACCATGTAGGCGGGCATCGACTCCTCCAGTCCCGCGCGCAGGCCCTCGGCCTCGAGGGGGAGCCCCGTGTAGAAGGCGACCAGACGCTTGCCGCCAGCGGGTCGCTGCGCGACGACCGTCGCGGCAGCGCGGACGCCCGGCGCCCGTGACAGCGCGCCCTCGACCTCGCCGATCTCGATCCGGAAGCCCCTGACCTTCACCTGTGCGTCGCGGCGGCCGAGGAACTCCAGCTTGCCGTCGGGCCGCCAGCGGCCGTAGTCGCCGCTGCGGTACAGGCGCTCGCCCTTCCGGTGCGGGTCCTCGAGGAAGGCGAGGCGGGTGCGCTCGGGGTCGTTCACGTACCCGCGCCCGACGCAGATGCCCGAGAACACGATCTCGCCCGGGGCGCCGAGGGGCACCGGCTCGAGGCGCTCGTCCACGACGTAGACGCGGACGTTGCTCACCGGCGGCCCGAGGGGAACGCTGTCGGAGTCCGGCGGGCCGGCCATGACTTCGTGATTGGTGTCGTCGGAGGTCTCGGTCAGCCCGTAGGCATTCACAACCCTAACGCCGGGCGCGACCGCGAACCAGCGCCGCAGAAGGTCCCTCGACACCGGCTCACCGGTGACCGAGACGAAGCGCAGATCCTTCAGCACGCGAGGCGAGCTCTCCAAGTGGGAGACCAGCAGCTCGAGATAGGAGGGGACCGCTTGGAGCACGTTGACCCGGTTGTTCTCGATCGTGTCGAGGAACCGCTCGACGTCCAGGATGGCCTCCTGCTCGACGAGCGCCGTCCGGCCGCCGACGAGCAGCGCGGAGACCAGTTGCCACAGCGAGATGTCGAAGGACTGCGGCGCGGTCTGCGCAACGACGTCGCCCTCGCCGATCGCGAGATCGTCGATCTTCGCGAAGAGGTGGTTGAGCATGCCGCCGTGCTCGCACATGGCGCCCTTGGGCTCGCCCGTGGACCCCGAGGTGAAGTAGATGTAGGCAAGCCGCCCCGGCTCGAGGGCGACGCCGAGGTTCGTGGACCCATGACCTTCGGAGAGCGCCCGGTCGATCGGGAGCATCGCCGCGCCCGGCACCGAGACAAGGGCCCGATCGACCATCGCCGTGGCGCCCGATTGGGTCAGGACGAGCTCGCAGCCGGCGCGCGAAACCATCGCCGCGATCCGGTCGGGCGGAAGCGCCGGCTCGATCGGAAGGTAGGCGCCACCAGCCTTGAAGATCGCGAGCACAGCGGCCATCCACTCGAGGTTGCGCTCGGTGGCCACCGCGACCACGCCCTCCGGGCGGAGGCCGCGCTGAAGGAGGCCCCTCCCCAGTTGGTTCGCCCGAGCGTTCAGCTCCCCGTACGTGAGCTCGCGATCGCCGCACAGGGCCGCGACCCTGTCCGGGTGCGCCGCCGCGCGCGCCTCGAAGAGCTCGTGGAAGGGCTGGTCCGGCAGGTTCCGCTGCGGCCCGGCGAGCTCCTCGAGCTGGAGGCGGAGTTCCTTCTCGGAGAGCAGGCTCTGCTCCGCGGGGTCCGCGTCGGGATCCGCCGCGAGCTGCCGGAGCGCGGTGACGAGGTAGCCCGCGAGCCGCTCGGCGGCGTTCGCATCGAACAGGTCCGTCCGGTAGGCGAGCCTGATTGAGAGCTCGGCTCCCTGTTCGCCGGCCGGGTCGAGGCGGGCTTCGAAGGGGGTGTCGGCCGGCCGAGAGGCGACCTCGCTCTCGCCCGTCATCACAGCGAGCACGCGTGCGTGTGCGGTGAGCACGAGCGCGCCCGGCGGCCTTCCGGTCTCGCGGGACAGCCGGCGCAGAGCATGCGCGAGATCGCCCGGGAGGTCGATCCGGAGCTCGGAGAACCCCGGATCGGGCTGGAGCGTCTCGGGCAGTTGCCGTGCCGGGTTCATCCCCCACCGGGCCCCGGCCGGGACCACTTCGCCCTTCATCAGGAACGAGTCGGGGGCGAGGCTCGCGCCGTCCTCCAACTTCGTGCCGTAGTGGACCAGCGCCGCGACCCCCAGCGTGCACGCCGACCCGATCGTGACGCGGTCGGACTTGAAGGTGCCGTCCTCCTGCGAGTGCGGCTGGACGTTGCTCCGGGCATTCAGCGCGCAGTCGTCTCCGATTGCGACCATGCTCCTCTCCGTCATCTGGACGCCGTCGTCAAAGACCCGTCGACCGATCCGCACGCCCATCAGGCGCCAGGCGAGGCCCTTGAAGGGAGTGCCGTCGAGGACACGCGGCGGCGCAAAGCTGAGCTTCCAGTGGCGCTCGTGCCACCAGAAGTACGGGTCGTAGATCGAGCAGAAGCGGGGGCGAAGCGGACGGAACTTCGTTGAGGCCCGCTCCACCAGGGCGAAGTAGCCGACTGTGAACGGCAGCGCGACGACTGCTGCCGCGGCGATCGCCGCGGCACCGGCCTCGTCGGAGAGCGACGACGCCCCGAGGCCGAGCAGCGTGAGGCCAAGGACGTACGCCCAGCGGGTGAGCAGGAACAGCGCGATCGTCACGGCGTTGTGCCGGCTCTTCCGCGCCAGGCGCCGACGGAACTCGGGTCCGCTCCGCAGTCCGTCGAAGCGGCCGTCGCGCTGGACCGAGCGCGGGATCTCGAAGCTCGGCGACCCCAGCAGCCCCGCCTCCTCGCGGGTCTCGCCTTCCACCGGGACCATCACCTTCGTCGCGAGCAGGCAGTTCTCGCCGGTACGTCCGGCCGCCGGGTAGGTGACGTAGTTGCCGACGAAGTTGTGCCGCCCGATCGTGACGCGGGAGACGCGGAAGGACGTGTCGGAGTAGTCCGCGTTGGCGATCGACAGCCCGTCGGCGGCCATCGTCCCGCCTCCGACCGAGGTCAGGAAGGGGCTCTCGTGCTTCACGACCAGCCCGAAGTTCGACCCGGTCTGCTCGACGGGGGAGAGGTCATAGCCGAGGCAGCTCAGGTAGGTGGTGATGTAGGAGCTGTCCCCGAACAGGCGAGTGAGGAAAGGCACGTTCGTGAGCCGGGCGATGGCCCGGTGGACGGCGTGGTGGAAGCCGTAGAGCGGGTAGGTGCGGCCCGGCTCGATCGCCAGGTTGAGCGCCCGCGGCAGCGTGCAGGCCAGGACCAAGCCGGCGAGTACGGCGCCGAAGAAGAGGACCGACGAGATGACGATCGGCCCGGCAGGCGAGATCGCGCTCGCCAGCGCGTACGTGCCGCTGCCGGCAAGCGGCAGGGAGAGGCCGACCAGACCGGCGAGCTGGACGGCTGTGTAAGCGGCACGGCGCAGGCGCCCGCCGCCGCCCGATTCGAGGCCACGCAGGTCGACTCCCGTCACCTCGGTCGCCGGCGACCCCTGCCTGCGCTCCCCGGCCGGCACCCGCATCCCCTCGTGAAGCGAGCTGGCGTGCCCAAGCTGTGCGCGGTCGCCGAGCGAGCTGTCGATGTCGAGCACCGCCGCCTCGCCGACGAAGGCTCCTTCTCCGACTGTGACCGGGCCGGTCCGGATCGCGCCGCCCTCGGCGCGATAGCCGGTGAAGAACGAGTCCTTGCGGATCACCGCGCCGGCACCGACCCGGAGCAGGTCGGTGCAGACGGGGGCGTTGCGCGAAAGGATGATCGCTCCCGGCCCGATCCTCGCTCCTAGTGCCCGCAGGTAGAGCACGTAGATCGGCGACCCGGCGAACAGGACCATCGGGTTCAGGCGGGTGAGGGTGCTCACGATCCAGAAGCGGAGGTAGCGCTGGCTCCACAGCGGGATCTCCTCGCGCCTCCAGCTGCCGATCAGGACCCACTTGGCGACGATCGGAAGCAGGCAGACGCCGAGGAAGCTCGCGCCCGCGAATGCGGTGGCTCGCAGGTAGAGGTCGACCGCGCCGTCGCCGGCGGTGACCCACTCGATGCCCACGGTCGCGACCAGCGCCGCGACGGACACGTAAACCAGCAGGGCGAGCAACTGAAGCGCTCCGCAGAGGTGGTAGCGGACCCCGCTGACGACCGGTCCAACCCGGCGCACCTTCGGCTCGCGGGGTGCCGCCGCCGGCTTCGCGTGTACCGCAGCTCCCTCCGGGAGGGTGGCCGTCAGGCGCCGGATCGTCGGGTGCTGGTAGCAGTCCTTGACCGACACCGACGACAGGTCCGTCCGCTGCCGCAGGACGGCGCAGAAGTGCGCCACCACCAGCGAGTCCAGGCCGAGCTCGTCGAAGAAGTGACTCTCGACCGGCACCGAGTCCAGGTCGGCAGTCTCCGCGAGCAGGCCCGACAGGACCTCCTCGGCGTCGGTGGCCGCGGCCCCGGGCTCTGCCGGCAGAGCTTGGGTTGGTCGAGCTCGAATCTCCACGACGCCCATGGTCGGGAGGCCGAATGAGACCCGGCTTAGCGGCGCCTGAGAGTGCTCTCATCCCCCGTTCAGGGAAGTGGGAGGGATGGAGCTGAGCGGCATCGCATAGTCGGCACGCTCAGCCTGCCGGCGTCAAAATGACCACCGGGATCCTCCGCTCGGTGCGAGCTTGGTAGACCGCGTAGTCGGCGTAGGTATCGACGACCAACGGCCAGAGCCGCTCGCGCTCCTCATCGGTGGCGTCGTGGGCGACGACCTCCCACCTCTTGTTGCCGATCTGAATCGTTGTGCGCGGGTTCGCGCGGAGGTTGAAGACCCAGGACGGAGTCTTCGGCGATCCACCCTGGGAGCCGACGATGATCACGTCGTCGCGGTCGCGCGTGTAGACCAATGGCGTCGTTCGCTTCGTGCCGCTCTTAGCGCCGACGTGATCAACCAAGGCAATCGGCCTGATGTTGCCGATCGCCCCGCCCATGCGGCCGCCCGTGCGTCGATAGAGGAACACGTTCAACGCCGTGAGCCGGTTCATGGCCTTCAGCCCGAAGGATCCGGGTGGCGGTCCCTTGGGCGGTGACGGCATGAACGCGAGGCTATCGATGCCCCGGAATCCTGCCCAAGCAGGTCAGCCGTCGTAGATCGAGTGGCTCTCACCCGCTCGGGCGCTCTCAGGAAGCGACTCGAGATCGTTCATGAACCGTGGCTGCTGGGTGATCCGCTCAAGCCAGTGCTGGACAGTGGGGAAGCGATCCATCTCAAGTCCACCCTCGCCGGCGACGTGGACGTAGCCGAACAGCGCGAGGTCGGCGAGGGTGTAGCGGTCGCCGACCAGGAAGTCGCGCTCGGCGAGGTGCGCCTCGAGGAGCTTCAGCGCGTCGACGCTCGGGCGCTTCGGGGTGTCCTCGGCGCTCATCCGACCGGTCCCGACGAGAAAGCGGAGCGCGCCCATCGTCGGGTAGACCTGAGTCTGTTCGAAGAAGAGCCAGCGATAGACCTGCGCACGCTCGAATCGGTCCTCCGAGAGGAGCTCGCTGCCCTCCGCGAGGTAGAGCAGGATCGCGGCGGATTCCGGGATGTACTTACCGGGCTCCGGCTCGAGAACCGGCGTCCGCCGGCTCGGGTTGATGGCGGCGTACTCCTTCTCCAGCGTGTCGCCGCCGAAGATGTCCACGGGAACCCGCTCGTACTCGATCCCAAGCTGGGCCAGGAGAAGCCGGACCTTGTAGCAGTTGGGCGAGGCGGAGTAGTCGTAGAGCCGCATGGGGCGATCGAATCTACCGAGGCGTCCGACCAGCGACGATGAGTTTCGCCGCGCTCACCGGTCTTGATGGTGAGCGAGAGAAAGGACAGCCCCGTGACCGAGGCAACCAACGAGACCGCCGACATGAAGACACAGACCCTGGACGTCCCCGGCGCGATGCTGACCTACGACGTCCGCGAGGCCGAGGGCGAAACCGCCGAGCCGGCGCTCCTGATGATCGGCCAGCCGATGGATGCCAGCGGGTTCACCTCCCTCGCGAAGCATTTCCGGGACCGAACGGTGGTGACGTACGACCCGCGCGGCGTGAGCCGTAGCGAGTTGACGGAAGGCTCTGGAAAGCCCACGCCGGAGGACCGCGCGGACGACCTGCATCGCTTGATCTCAGAGCTGGGTGGCGGACCGGTGGACATCTTCGGCAGCAGTGGTGGCGCCGTCGACGGCCTGACGCTCGTGGCGAAGCATCCGGAGCAGGTGGGCACGCTCGTCGCGCACGAGCCGCCCGCCGCGCAGGTACTCCCGGACCGCGCGGAGGCGCTAGCCGCCGCGGCCAACATCCAGGAGACGTACGAGCGCGACGGCTTCGGGCCCGCGATGGCGAAGTTCATGGCGCTCACCAGCGTGAAGGGGCCGATTCCGGCGGATTGGGCCGACCAACCGGCTCCGAACCCCGCCGACTTCGGGATGCCGACCGAAGACGACGGCAATCGCGACGATCCGCTGCTCGGCAACATGGTGTCGGGCACGCACCACGAGCCCGACTTCGACGCGCTGCGCGCGGCCTCGACCCGCATCGTGATCGCTGCCGGCGTCGAATCCGAGGGCGAGTTCACGTACCGCGCGGCGCTGGCCGTGGCGGAGCGACTCGGGACCGAAGCCTCGATCTTCCCCAGCCACCACGGCGGGTTCCTCGGAGGCGAGTTCGGCTACGCGGGCGACCCGGAGGCGTTCGGCGCGAGGCTACGCGAGGTGCTCATCGAGGGCGGCTGAGCCAGCCGGCCTGGGCGGCTCCAGACCTACAGCGTCCCCCCGTACTCAACCAGCGCCCAGGCAAGGCAGCCGAAGGCAGCCGTTGATGCGAGCGTCCGAGCGAGGTTCCACCGCCGCCACCTTGGCTCGTCGAAGGCTCGACGGACGGCGGCCAGGTCAATCCGATCGGGGTCACCCGCGGCCTTGATCGCGTCGTTGAGTGGGACGTTCACCCGGAGGGTGAAGACGACCACCGGCAGGTAGAGGACGAACGCCGCGACGGCCCAGGGCAGGACGTCATCTCTCTCCTCGCCGATGCTGAGCGCCGCGGCGGCGGCCGTGAGGATCAGCGCGCCGAAGAAGACCGGGATGAACCAGGCGTTGATGATCGCCCGGTCGATCGCCTGGAAAGCACCGACGAAGGTCCGGTCGTCCGTGTTCCCCAGCCCGGGCATGACCGTGTGGGAGTAGAGACCGAAGACGCCCGCCATCAACCCAACGCTGATCGTGGCCGCGAGCAGGCTGGCTCCCTGAAGCGCCTCCATCGGAACGCGCCCAGCGTACTCGGGTACGCGCGTTTATAGTCGCGCCGCATGCCGCTCGGGATCACGAGCTTCGAGGTCTCGCTCTTCCTGCACATCACCGCCGCAATCATCGGCCTCGGGGCCCCGTTCGTTGAGGCGTTCACCTATCCGGTGGCGATGAGGCTGAACCCGCGGTTCCTCCCCTTCAAGCATCGCTTCCAGCTCGCGATCAACACGCTCCTGGCGCTGCCGGCGCTGGTCGTCGTCCTGGCCACCGGCCTCTACCAGGTCGACGAGCTCGGCTACGAGCTGGGCGAGTTCTGGCTGGTGGGGGCGCTGACGATCGTGGTCGTGCTCGCGCTGATGCTCGGGGCGTACTTCATCCCCGAGGATCGCCGGTTGCAGCGAATGGTCGAGCGCGACATCGAAGCATCGGGAAGCGGCGACGTAATCCTGTCGGCCGAGTACCGGCGGCGCGTGCGGATCGAGGCCGCCCTCGGAACCGTCGCCGACGTGCTGGTGATCGCGGCCGTGTACCTGATGGTCACGAAGCCGGGCCTCTGAGCCGGGTCGGCGGCCGCGCACGTGCCCGAACCAGCGATCAGCTCGTGATCGGGCGCAGCGGTTCCGAGCCGTCCCAGCCCTCGGCCGCGCCTCTGACCATCTCGAAGAAATCACGCAATCCCGGGACGTCGTCATGGATCTCGATGTCGTGTCCCAGCGATGCGGAGGCGTCATGGAAGGTGTTGTGGGTTTCGCCGAGCTCAGCGCTCAGATATTGCGGCAGACCGCGCTGGTCGAGCGATTTCCGCACCTCAGGCACCTCCGCCGGCGACACGACGTAGGCGACGTGGTGGATTCCCGGCCGAGGAACTGAAAAGCGCTCCTTGACCCGCTCGGGCGCCGCGCTGATGATCTCCATCAGCTCGATCGCGCCTCTGCCGCAGCAGCCAAAGGCTGAATGGTGGACGAGCTCCGCCGGCTCACCGCGCGAGAGAACCTTCTCCAGCGGCACGTTCTCGACGAGGAAGAACGGTCCGGCGCCCAGTTGATCGACCAGGCGGTTCACGGTCGCCTCGATGTCCTCGACGACGTAGGCGCAGTGGTGCGGCTCGCCGAGCGGCGGTTTGAACAGATCCTCCGGCACAGCCTCTCCTTTCGGTAGCTAGGTGGATGACCAGACCAAGGCACTGAGGTTCTACACGGAGAACTCTCGGGCTCGTGGAGAAGACCGACGTCCCCGTCGGCGAAGCACGCTGGCTGACCGTCGTCTCACCGGATGACCCGGACGGGACCGAGCTGCTGCTGGAGCCGGACAGCCACCCTGCTGCCAAGCCGTTCAAGCAGGCGCTGGTCGATGACGGTATTCCCTGGGTTAGGTATCTCGGAGATGGAGCTAGCCGGATTCGAACCGGCGGCCTCGCCTATACGATCCGGCCGATGGTCCCGGAGGCGGAGCTCGAGCAGACCGAGGCGGGGCTCGTGCCGGCGAGCGATGGCTGGTTCGTGATGAACGCGCGCGACGCGCGCTGGTTCGAGAATCCCGGCCGCGGACACAGCGTGCCGCTCACTGGCTGGGACGAGTACGAGGCCGAGTCCTTCTTCCCGATGCTAGGGATGGCGATCCGGGTCGTGGGCCCCGGGGAGCCGACGGACACGTACCACTGGGAGACGGAGCAGGAGGACTTCCTCGTCCTATCGGGCGAGGCGCTGCTGATCGTCGAGGGCAGAGAGCGCCCGCTGAAGCAATGGGACTTCGTCCACTGCCCACCGGAGACCCGACACGCCTTCGCCGGCGCCGGCGACGGGCCCTGCGTCCTGCTCTGCGCGAGCTCGCGGCAGTTCCAGAAGGACGGGCCATGGGGCTATTACTGCGCGGACGACACGGCTGCTCGTTACAACGCGAGCTCGCCCGAGGACACCCAGGACGGCGAGCTCGCGTATGCGCGATTCGGAGCGCCCAGGCCGACCCGTTATCGCGACGGCCTGCTGCCCGAAGCGGATTAGCTAACGGGAGGGTGCCGATTCAGCTAGTCGTGCGCCCGGGCGTCTGCGGCCGCCTGCTTCCGCGCGGCCTTCTTGGCCTGCTTCTCCTGCCGCCGCTCCACGAGCCGGCGTTCACGGTTGAGCTTCGCCATCGTGGTCTTCCGCTTGCTGCCCGAGGCCATCCCACTTCTCCTTTGCTGGTCACCGATCAAGGTGCCGATCTCGATCCCCCTCGAGGACAAGAGCTGTCGCTGGGCGGAGGGGAAGGAGAATGGACCCGAGGACAGCCGCACACCAAGGGTACTCAGCTGACCACGCGTGCCTGTGCCGGAGTGTCGTTCAGCGGAGCTCCTCGGCCAACCCGATGATGATGCCCTCAGGGCCACGCAGGAAGCAGAGCCGATACATGTCCTCGTACTGCGCGATCTCGCCCACGAGCTCGCCGCCGTGGCTGCGTAGGCGGTCGACGACGTCGTCGACGTCGTCGACCGTGAACATGATGCGGCGCATGCCGAGCGCGTTCGACGGCGTGTTCTCGGGCTCGGTCCTCACCGCCGGCGGCGTGTGGAACTTCGACAGCTCAACCCGGCCGTGGCCGTCCGGGGTTCGCATCATGCTGATGTCGGCGCGGACGTCGTCGAGCCCGATGACTTGGCCCGCCCACGGCCCCTCGACCGTCGTCTCGCCTTCCAGCTCCATACCGAGCTCGGTGAAAAACGCCTTGGCAGCCTCCATGTCCTCGACGTTGATGAGAACGTTGTCCATCCGTTGGAGAGTCATGTGCTGCCTCCGGCGAGCTCGCCGGGGGTGTACTCGTCGTGCCTGCGCACCCATGAGCCGGTGGGATCCTGCGGTACGCCGTCGGGCGCGTCCTGCCACTCCTCCTGGCGGCCGAACGGCGTGATGTCCAAAAGCCCCCAGACGCTGCTGAGGTCCTCGGCGGCGCGGCCGGCGGCGAAGTAGCTGCGGTAGATCTGGTCACCGTCGCGCAGGAAGACGTTGACACCCCAGTACTCGGGGACGTCGAAGTCCGACGAGAAATCGTCGAGCGTCGTGTACCAGGGCACGTCCCAGCCCATGCGCTTGCGGTAGCGTCGAATCGCGTCTTGGGAGCCCACCGACACGAAGACCATTGTCGTGTCGCGCGCGTTTAGGTGGGTCAGGTTCGGCAGGTTGTCGGCGAACATGGTGCAGCCGGGGCAGCCCTGCTCCGGATACTCGGCGATTTGCATTCCCGGGTCCAGGAAGAAGCGGTAGACGATCAGCTGTCGACGCCCCTCGAAGAGTTCGAGGAGGCTGGCCTCGCCCTCCGGGCCTTCGAAGCGATAGTCGTTTTCGACTCGGACCATCGGCAGCCGACGGCGCTCAGCGGCCAGCGCGTCGCGCGCGCGAGTGAGCTGCTTTTCCTTGACTAGGAGCGTCTCGCGTTTGGAGTTCCACTCCTTTTCGGACGCGACAGCGGTCGGGATGGTCATCGGTCTCCTTCTCGTCGGGCTCGGACTGACTGCGTTCAGATCTGACGATCGGCGCGCTTGCCGAGCCATTTGAGATGTCGTTTCCCGCCGCATCCAAGCACGTGAGGGTGCTCGAGAGCGTCGGGCTGATCGAGCGGACGGTCGAGGGCCGGAAAGGTGCGTCAGAGGGTCTCGACGAGGCCGCCGTCAATCACGAAGTCAGATCCCGTTACGTTGCCGGCCCGATCACTGGCCAGCAGCACCACCAGGTCGGCGACCTGGTGAGGTTCGGTGAAGCGGCCGGTCGCGGCTCGTCCGGCCTGCTGATCGGCGACGTTGTGCGCATCGCCTCCCTGCGCCGCGGCGACCGTCGCCGCGACACCGTGGTCGCCCAGCCAAAGCTCGGTGGAGACCGGCCCCGGGCTCACCGCGTTGACGCGGATGCCTCGAGGACCGACCTCCTTCGACAGCGACTTGGAGAAGTTGGCCAGCGCGGCCTTCGCGGCGCTGTAGTCGATCACGCCCGGGTCCGGCAGAAAGGCGTTCACCGAGCAGATGTTGACGATCGTGCCTCGGCCCGCCTCGAGCATGCCCGGCAGGGCTGCGCGGGTTGCGCGAACCGCAGCCATGAACCCCAAATTGAGCGACTGGAGCCACTGATCGTCGGTCACCGAGAGGAACCCATCGAGTCGTGGAGTCACGGCGCCGACGTTGTTGACGAGCACGTCGAGGGGACCATCCTCAAGCGCCGAGGCGACGAGCTCGGCCGGACCATCGGCGGTCGAGAGATCGACGCCCACCTGCCGTGCCTGTCCGCCGTCGATCAGCCGGCGCAGCTCTTCGCTGACGCTCCGCGAGCCGGCCACGACCTGCGCGCCCTCGGCCACAAGCGCACTCGTGATGGCCAAACCGATTCCCTTGCTCGCACCGGTTACGAGGGCACGCTTGCCGGTCAGGCCCAGATCCATTGCTCGAACCCTAGACCTCGTCGATCACGAACAAGGCGTGCCCGAGTGCCACGGCCGCGTTGCCGCTCGGTGCAGGACTTTTCCGAAAGCGAGCCAGCCCCAATGGCCTGGGCCGCGACGAGACGAGGGCTACGAGGCAGCCCGATCAGAAAGCCCGGCAGCTTTGAGGGCCTGATCGCGGTCGTAGTAGAAGTCGATTCTGGCGATCTTGCCGTCGCTGAAGCTGTAGACGGCGGCTCCGAGCAGCTCAACGGGGACTTCGCTCCCCGTCCCGGTGGCCTTCAGCCTGGTGAGTATGAGGATCTGCTCCCCCGCATCGAGGAACCTCTCGACCTCGACCGTCATCGCCCTGAAGGCCGTGAACCACTCCTCGCAGAAGCGCCGCACTCCCTCCTCCCCGTGAAAGGTCTGCCCCATCACGCCCTCGAAGCCACCGATCAACTCGACCTCAGCATCGGGATGCATCGCCGAGACGACCGCATCGACGTCGCGCTCGTCAAAAGCGCGCGCAGCCCGTCGAATCAGTCGTTGGTGGGCCTCCACCATCAGCGCTCAATCTACGGCCCCGGCCAGGGGAAGGTCGTTAGTGGAGCTAGCCGGGCTCGAACCGGCGACCTCCTGGGTGCGATCCAGGGCGGCCATCGGCGCCGGGAGGCCGCACTTTTGGCTCTAGCAAGCGGAATGAGCTCCGACGGGTGGCGACTCGCCCAGAAGCGGATGTCCGTGGATGCATGCGGATGTCGCTCGATTTGGGCACCAGAACGCGGCTGGTGCCCAATGGCGCGGTAGGTTGGCATGCGTGGCGGATCGCAGTGAGACGCCGGGCGGCCATGAGCTAAAGCGAAGGGTGGCCAGTGGGACAGCGAAGTACGTGGTCAATCCCATCGTCCGCGGGCTATTTCGCCTTGGGCTTCCGGCCCCCGGGACCGCGATCCTGGAGACCATCGGCCGCAAGACCGGGGAGCCAAGACGCAACCCGGTCACCAACGGTCTCGACGACGGGGTCTTCTGGATCGTCGCCGAGCACGGGCGCCGGGCGAGCTATGTCAGGAACATCGAGGCGAACCCGCGCGTTCGGGTTCGCGTCGGGCACCGATGGCACCAGGGCACCGCGCGGGTCGTCCCCGGCGACGATCCACGAGAGCGACTGCGGTACATCAACTCGAAGCGCGCGATCACGAGACTGAGTACGGCGACCGTACGCCTCCTGCAGACGAATCCGACGACGATCCGGATCGACCTCAACGGCGAGGACGCGTGACCCGTGCGAGTACACGGACCGAAGGGACGGCCTGATGCCAATCAGCCACACCGCCCGCGTGACTCTGAACGCGCCAAGCGACGCGATCGACCTCGAAGCCTGGCTGTTCCGGCTCTCTGATGCCGACTACCAGGCTTGCGCCGAGGGCCATCAAGGCGCCGCCAGTGTGTGATGGACGCTTGAGGTGACACCGAAGGGCGCCACAGCGTCGGACTTCGCCTGCACCGTCCAGGTCCAGCTCCGTCCCGTCCTCGGAGCCCTGGCCCGACTCAGCTTCCTCGGCCACTTCCTCGCCAACCATGTCGACGAGGAAGTGCACGGTTTTGCCGCTGACATGACCCACAAACAATTGGAGGACATCTGATGCTCTACAGGAGGATCGTCAAGAGCAGAATCCGACAGAGCTTCGACCAGGTCAACGACCATCGTTGGGATGAGCTGATGCAATCAATCGCACCGAATGTCCATCACCGCTTTGGTGGCAACCACGCGATTGGTGGTCAGCGCCACGACAGAGACACGCTGCGCCTCTGGTTTGAACGCCTCGCGCGGGTCCTGCCCAATCTCCATCTCGAGATCAAGAACGTCTGGGTAACGGGCTGGCCGTGGCACACCATGGTGTTCGTCCAGTGGGACGGAAGCGCAACGCTGCTGGACGGTGGTCCGTATTCCCAACATGCCATTCACGTCATCACCCTCAGGTGGGGCAAGATCCATGAACTCGACGTCTTTGAAGACTCGCAAGAAGTCGACCGCGCGCTAAAGGCCCAAGCGGCAGCTGGCCTCGACGAAGCACTTGCCGAACCCATCTTGAGTTGACCCAGGCGCGCCGCCGTGCGGGCGTGGATCTGTCGAGCGCCGCCGACCGACCGGAGTCTTCGCCTGTGCGGACAGCACCGCCGGGCTGACTGCGGGCCGGGACCTGACGAGTAAACGTGTAGGCCCGAGCCTGGGCAGGCGGCTCATGCAGGCATGAACCGAACCAATTCAGTGCACGAACCCCTTCAACGCCCGAGGCGCGTCAAAGTACTTACCACTGCGATGGAGCTAGCCGGGCTCGAACCGGCGACCTCCTGGGTGCGATCCAGGGCGGCGTTCGGACGCTAGAGCGCGTACATTTGGCTCTATCAAGCGGAATCCGGGTGATCGGGTCGCGGAGCGTCTGGACGAGGATGCCCTTGGATGCATGCGGATGTCGTTGGATTTGGGCACCAGAACGCGGTTAGTGCCCAATCAATTGATGCTCGCTTGTGCCCTTGGCGATCTCGAGCTCCCGCCCGAAGGTCAGACGAGAAAGTCGACGACGTGCTCCAGGAACAGATCGGGTGCCGTGTTCATCGCGACGTGCTGCTGGCCCGGCATCACCGTCAGCTTCGACTCGGAGATGGATTCGTGCAGTCGACGCGTTGGGTCGACGAGGAACGACGGGCTGTCACCGCCCAAGAGCAGGAGCGTGGGAACGCGAACTGTCGCGAAGCGCTCGAAGTCGGGGTCGTAGGCATCGGCGATCCCCAGTTCACGAGGAATCGTGTGAGCAGCTGCCATCCGTGCCTCCCAGCTCGGATCGGAACGCATGATGTCCAGCTCGGCCTCAGGCATCCTGACGACCTCCCGAAAGAACGTCGCCACGACACCGTCTTGGTCTCCTGCGGCCAGGAGCTGGTCCAGCCGCTCGATCAAACCGGGCGGGTAGATCTCGATGCCGACCGGTAGCGGCGGCTCGTAGAGGACGAGCCGCCGAACTCGCGAGGTGCGCAGCGTCGCCTCCAGCGAGCACACGGCGCCATAGGAGTGACCGAGCACATCGACGGCGCCTCCGATCCCGTCGATCACGGCCGCGACATCGTCGAACTCCAGCTCGATCGAGTACGCCTCGGCGTCGGCGCTCGCCCCTCGCCCGCGTCGATCCATCGCGTAGGTCGTGAAGTCGGCGCTGAGGGCGGTGATCACGGGCGCCCAGCGCGTGTGGTCGGTGCTGGTCCCGTGTACGAGCACAAGTGGTGGTCCGTCCCCCGCGACATCGCAGGCGAGAATTGTCCCGTCGGCGGATTCGAACCGCTCGATCCGGCTCACGCGCGAACCGTAGCCCGAATCGGGCTCGCTGTTGAAATGCACGAGAAGAAGGACCCCCGAGAGGGATTCGGCGTCGGCGCAGACCCAAAAAGTGGACCTAGCGGGACTCGAACCCGGCGACCTCCTGAGAGCATCGAACCGCCATGGAGTTCGGGGTGATCGAGCTTGCGGCCAGGGGCGTGGAACCGCGCATGGAGCACTGAGCGGGAGAACGGACGGTGGCGCGACGTTGTCAGTGTGCCGGATGTGCCTCGAGCCAGCGCCCGACCGCTGCGCTCGCCTGGTCCACCGCCGCATCGGGGGTGGTCCCCCCCCGCAGTGTTCGCCAGACCTCGACGTCGGTGAGCGCTCGGAGGGCCGCCACCGACGAGCTGTCCGGGTGCTGCGGGCGCAGCACCTCGGCAACGAGCGCGTCGAAGGAGTTGTCGAGCTCTGTCATCGACTCATCCAACGCCGGTACGTCGTTTCGCTCGCGGCGCGCAGCCGTGATGCCGTCCGCCCCACGCTCGTAGGCGAGGAAAGACGTCTCGACCATGCGCCGGACTCGCTCGTTCTCCGACGAGGCACCGGCGAAAACCTCCGGCGCCAGGTCGGCGGGCGGAAGCTGCAGGCCCTCCATGAAGTGCTGGCCACAGCCTCTGACCAGGTCGTCCAGCGTGGGGAACAGCGCCTCCACCGTCTCCACCGGCACACCCGCCCTGTCGGCGATCTCGGGCCACGTGGTCTTTTGGATCCCTTGGCTGGTGTGCAGCTCGAGAGTGCTCTCGATGATTCGCTCGCGGGTGGGATCGACCTCGCGGGGCTCGCCGGGTTCGTCGCCGTACGCCCCCTTGAAGCCGCGGCGCAGTGCCTCCTGCCAGAAGCCCGAGTGGGGTGACCGCCGGGGAGCGGGCGCGTCTTCGAGCGCAGTCCGTCCGCGCGGTGTCAGCTGCCAGAACGCCTGGCGGCCGACCTTGCGCCGGGTAACGAGACCGCTTTCCAGCAGCCGTCGGCCGGTACGGCTCACCTGGGTCTCATCCGTCTCGAGCAGGCGGCGAAGCTCCGCACTTCCCAGCTGCTTCGAGCCTTCGAGCACGCTCAGGAAGTCATGGGCCTGCGTTCCCTGGGCCACGGGGGCCCGTGACGGTGCCCGCTCGAGTCCCCAATGCGCAAAGGCGATCGCCGCGTCCAGCCATCCGATCAGCTCCCGGTCGTTGTCGTCGGCGCGAGCGCGGGCGTCGCGGAGAGCGTGAAGTGCGCCAACAAGGGTCTCCTCGTCGCCATCGAGCAGCGCGTCGACCAGGCCGAGCGCGACGGCCTCCTGGCGGCCCGGCTCCGCGTCGAGCTTCGCGATCCGCGCCAATACGGCGTGTGCCCGGTGGTTGTCTAGGGTGCTCATGGCCATGCCTGCACGATAGCAGGTTCGTGTCAACTATTTGTCAAGTATGAGCCAGGACTACGCAGATCTCTTTTGCGAGCTGTTCGATCGTCTCGACGCCCAGGAGTTCCACGCCGAGGGCGGAGGCTGGATGGGGGATGCGGAGGTCGCCGCAATCGCCGCAGGGGTCGAGCGATCGGCCCTCAACGGGGAGCCCGTGCCGGCACCCGAGTCCGGGCGTCAAAAGTTTGCCATTCTGCTCGGCCTCGACGCCGCCCTCGCGCACGCCAACCCGCTGCTAGGGGCGGCCGCCCCGCCGGCTGTCACGGAATACGCGCTCCGCTACGCGGAGTCGGGCCGTCTCGATTCAGGCGCCCTTCCCGGCGCGCTGCTGCCCCGCTTTGCACGCCCGGGCCGCCGCGGCCAGCTGCCCGATCACCTGGCCGCCGCCTTCGGCTCGGTGATCCGCGTCAGCCCAGCCGACCGAGATGCGTGCGATCACGTCGCGCTGCCGTCCCGTTCGCGCCTTACCCGGCCCGAGCGTGAAGCCGGACTCCGCGTAGCCACCACCGCGATGGTCCGCGAGCCCGACGAGTTCGAATGGGAGGTGGAGGAGCGCTCCGGGATGCGCTTCTACCGCATCCACCCCGCAGATGGCGAGCCGATCGCGGCGCGGGTGGAAAAGGTGATCGCCGCGTGGGATGAGCAGGACGTGGCGATAGGGATCGCACCCGAGCTCTGCCTGTCCCGCGCGCTGCTCGAGCGCTGGCAGGTCGTGCTCAGGGAGCGCGAGGCCGCGGGAGCCAGCCGGCTGCGTCTGGTAGTGGCAGGCAGTGGCAACGTGGATGGCTCCTCGCCGCCGGTGAACGAAGCCGTGATGCTCGACGCGCGCACCGGCGAGGTGCTCGTCCGTCAGCGGAAGGTTCATCCGTTCAACTTCCTGGAGCAGGACCTGGAACTGTGGGGGTTGACCGATCGCCTGACCGCTCCGATCGACGAGGACCTCAGGCGCGGCGAGCGAGTCTGCGTCGTCGAGGCCGGCGGCGCCCGGCTGGCGATCTTGGTGTGCGAGGACCTCGCCCGGCCGCACGCGTTCGCCGCGGCCCTTCACGCTCACGGGGTTTCGCTGCTTCTGGTGCCGGTGTTCGCCAGGCCGACCAAGGACCGGCGCTGGGAGCGCGCGCGGGCCGAGGTCTACAGCGACGCCATCGGCTCGAGCGTCGTGGTGGCGAACAGCCTGGTGATCGCCCAGATCCTGCGCAGCCCTACGCCCGTCGGGACGGCGATCGCCGTCGCGCCCGGTCGCGCCGCGGTGGGCTACTCCTCCGAGCCGGACGACGTTGTGGTGTTTGAGCTCGAGGACGACGGCCCGCGCGTGGCGCACCAGCGGGTCGGTGCGCCGGGCTAATGCACGAATGGAGCTAGCCGGACTCGAACCGGGCGACCTCCTGGGTGCGATGCGGGGTGTGTTTCGATAGCGAGCGCCCGCGTTTGCCGCTCTAGCAAGCGGAATCGACCGGACCGGGTTTCCTGGTGGGCCGATGGCAGATGCCCGTGGATGCATGCGGATGTCGTTGGATTTGGGCACCAGAACGGGGCTAGTGCCCAATCTATTCATGCCCGCTGGCGGCGGCTTGGCAAACGCCTTAGCGGCGTCGTCGGCCCGTGATCAACCAGGAACGCGAATCGAGGGCCGCGCCCCGCTCGTCGCTGTAATGCGCCGTGAACGTCTCGCGCAGGCGCTCGATGGTGCGAGCCGCCTCGTTGTCGCTCAACCGCGAGGGCCGGACGGACTTTCGCGCTTTCCCCGGCGCTCCTGGCGGGGCGCTGCCACGAGCTCACGGACCGGGTCATGACTGTAGGTTGGACGGCGGATGACGATTCTCAAGAAGAGGTTGCGTCGATGACGGATCTGCAAACGGCGTCACCAGAGGGCGCTGCGCATGTGACACCCGATGCCATCGTGCAGCTCGGGCTCGGGTTTTGGGGCTCGAAGACGCTGCTGAGCGCGATCGAACTCGGGGTGTTCTCAGAGCTGGCGGACGCCGGCGAGCTCGACGGCGAGGCGCTCCGGGACCGCCTGGGCCTGCACCCGCGGAGCGCGACGGACTTCTTCGACGCGCTCGTTGCACTCGGGATGCTCGATCGGGACGACGGCCGGTACGCCAACACCCCGGCGACCGAGCTGTTTCTCGATCCGGCCAAGCCCTCCTACATGGGTGGCATGCTGGAGATGGCGAACGCACGGCTGTACGAGTTCTGGGGGTCACTGACCGAGGGGCTGCGCACCGGAGTCCCGCAAAACGAGGCGAAGGAGGGTGGCGACTTCTTCGGCACGCTCTACGCCGATCAGGCGCGGCTGGCACAGTTCGCCCGTGCGATGAGCGCGATCAGCATTGCCGCGGGGCAGGCGATCGCGACCAAGTTCCCGTGGGCGGATCACGGCAGCGTGATTGACGTCGGCTGCGCCGAGGGCGCCGTGCCGGTTCAGATCGCCCTCGCTCATGAGCACATCACCGGTGGAGGCTTCGACCTGCCCCCGCTCGAGCCGATTTTCGACGTCTATGCCGCGCAGTTCGGGCTCGGCGACCGCTTGAGCTTTACCGCCGGTGACTTCTTTGCCGACTCACTGCCCGAGGCGGACGTTCTCGTGATGGGGCATATCCTGCACGACTGGGACCTCGACGAGAAGCGAACGCTTCTGAAAAAGGTCTATAACGCACTTCCGAAGGGGGGAGCCCTGATCGTCTACGAGGCTCTCATCGACAACGAGCGTCGTAGCAACGCATTCGGCCTGCTGATGAGCCTCAACATGCTGATCGAGACGCCGGGGGGCTTCGACTACACCGGGGCGGATTGCCAAGCCTGGATGCGGGAGACAGGCTTTCGCGAGAGCTACGTGCAGCACTTGGTCGGCCCCGACTCGATGGTCGTCGGGATCAAATAGCGATCCCTCGAAGATGGAGCTAGTCGGACTCGAACCGACGACCTCCTGGGTGCGATCCAGGCGCTCTTCCATCTGAGCTATAGCCCCGCGGCGCCGTTTGGGCGCTGCCCAAGAATAGCTGCCGCAGGGCTTGCAAACCCCGGGCTCAAGCGCACGAGGTCCCGGTGCCGATCTAAGCTCGTGGAGTGAGCTTTCGCGGTCGTTTGGCCCTGTTCTTCCTGCTGATCGTGGTGATCCCGATCGCCGCGATCACGCTGCTCGTGGTCGACGTGACGAACGAGTCCCAGGAAGGGAAGGCCGACGCCCGGCTGTCCACGGGGCTTACCACCGCGCTCGAGATCTATGAGGTCGAGGTCGAGGCCGCGGGGGACGCGCTGACGGAGATGCTTGCGAGCCCGGACATCCAGGCGGCGCTCGGCTCCGGCGACCCCG
This sequence comes from uncultured bacterium, assembly GCA_963753385.1. Taxonomy (GTDB): domain Bacteria; phylum Actinomycetota; class Thermoleophilia; order Solirubrobacterales; family 70-9; genus JALZKA01. The sequence continues at coordinate 615,915 of CAVWCC010000005.1, read as the reverse complement.
CCGCGATCGAGGACGCCGCCGCCGGCGCGGCCGATAGCGCCGAGATTGAGCAGGTCGAGATCGCAGCCGCCGGCGGGGAGGAGGTCGCACGGATCGGCGAGGGCGAGCCGTTCGCGGCGGCCACCGTGCGGAGCGGTGGTGACGGCGGGAGCTACGCGATCACCGCATCGGTGACGGGCGCGAACGAGTACGTCCAGGAGGTCCGCCGCCTGACGGGCCTCGACGTGGCCGTGGTGGAAGGCGGCGGGGTGAGCGCCGGGGCCCGGGTCGCGGACGCGTCCGCGCTGCCGGTGGCCGGCGAGTCGGGCGATGTGGAGGTCGGGAGCGAGACGGTCCGCGCGGCGGCCGGGGCGCTGCCCGAGTCCGAGTCGGCGCGGGTTGTCGTGTTCACCGAGACCGAGGCGGGTGGCTTCTTCGACTCGCGCTCCCGGATCGTCGCGGCGCTCGGCCTGTTCCTGGCCGTGGCGCTAGGGCTCATCCTGCTGGTCTTCCGGGCCCTGCAGGGGCAGGTGGGAACGATGCTCGACGCCGCCCGCCGGATCGGGTCGGGCGACTTCTCCGGCCGGGTGCCGGTGGTCGGCCATGATGAGATGGCGGGCCTCGCCAACGAGTTCAACCTGATGAGCGACAGGCTTGAGACGCAGATCGAGCAGCTGCGCCTTCAGCGGACCGAGCTCGATCGTTCGGTCGCGAGGCTGGGGGAGGCGGTCGCGTCCGGCCTCGACCAGGACGCTCTGCTCGGAATCGTGGCCGAGGCTGCGCTTGGCGGCTGCTCTGCCGACTACGCGGCGGTCGAGCTGGAGGGTGGGACGCTGATCGAGCGGCCCGAGGGAGTGACGGGCCCGGCGCGCATCGCGGCGCGGGCAGGTCAGGCGCGTGCCTATCGGGACGAGGCACCGGTGATCTCCCGCCGCGAGAACGGCCACGCGCTCGCCGCCCCGCTTTATCGCCACGGGCAGGCAGTGGGAACTCTCGCGGTCGGCCGCGCCGAGCTGGAGTTCGACGAGCATCAGCGAGAGGTCTTCGTCCTCCTCCTCGACCGCGCCTCCACCTCGATCGAGAACATCACGGCGCATGAGCGGGTCTCCGAGCAGGCGGTGACCGACGACCTGACGGGGCTACCCAACAACCGCTCGTTCCGGGAGACGATCGACCGCGAGGCCGCACGCGCCGAGCGGTTCGGCCACGAGCTGTCGCTGATCATCCTCGACGTCGACGACTTCAAGCAGGTCAACGACACGCACGGGCATCTCCAGGGGGACGAGGTGCTGCGGGCGATCGGCCGGATCCTGGAGTCGGAGCCGCGCGCGATCGACGAGCCCGCGCGGTACGGCGGGGAGGAGTTCGTGGTTGCGCTCCCGGAGACTGGCTTGGAGGGTGCGGTCGAGCTCGCCGAGCGCATCCGAAGCCGACTTGAGGAGGCCATCGTTCCGTCTATCAACAGCGGCGAGCCGCTGCGGGTCACGGCGAGCATCGGGACCGCGACGCTTCCCGATGCGGCCGGGACCGTCCGCGAGCTGTTCGAGGCCGCGGATGAAGCGCTCTACGAAGCGAAACGGCAAGGCAAGAACCGGGTCGTGACCGCTCCCTCGGTTGAGCGTGCGCGTCAGTAGTCTTCCCCCGGGTACGTGACGCGATGGGAATCTTCGACGACGCCATCCGCGAGCACCTCGATCTGAAGCGCCGTCTCGGCGCCGACGAGTCGGAGCTGCAGCAGCTGGAAGACGAGGCCTTCGGCCCCCCGGCGCGGCCGGGCGACCCTGACTTCCCGGAGACGGGCGAGTCGGACGTTGCGGTGGATGACGTGCCTGCCGCGCCCGAGGCACCGGAGGCCGCGGACGAGCCCGTTGTCGAACCGAGCGACGAGGCGCCGCCGCACGGGGACGCGCTGCTGGCTGACCCGCAGGCAGAGCCCGAGCCGCCACCCGCCGACGAGAAGGGGCCGGTCGAGGACAGCGCGGCGAGCGACTTCAGCACCACCGAGCGCGAGGCGATCGCCGCACAGCCGACCGAGTTCTTCGAGCAGGCGCCTGAGCCGCTCGACCTGGACGAGCTGGACTTGGACCTGAAGGACGAGCTCGACGAGGTGGGCGACCTCGAGGACGAGGAGCCCGTCGAGGACGAGGGCCCCGTCGAGGAGGCGACGCCGGAGCGCGAGCTCGAGGTCGTTGAGGAGGCCGAGCCCGGGGAGGCCGAGCCCGATGAAGCCGACAGCGTCCTAGATCACGAGGAGCCGCCCGAGCCCGAGAATGACGATGACCAGGGCGAGGAGGCCGAGGACGTGCTCGAGGAGACGCCGGAGTTCCTCCGGGACAACCCGGACGACGACGAGCTTTGGTTCGAGCAGGGGAAACCGAAGGACTTCGACTTCTAGCCGCGCCTGCGGGCGGGGTTCAGTCGGCTGCCGGCGTCGGCGCCTCGATGTAACCGCGGGTGCGGGCCGCTTCGACGACGCGCTCGATCCCGACCAGGTAGGCGGCCTCGCGGAGGTCGATGCCTCCCTCCTTGGCCCGGCTCGAGACCTCGCGGTACGACTTCCGCATCATGTTGCCGAGCTTGTCGTTCACCTCGCGCTCGTCCCAGCGGAAGTGCTGGAGGTTCTGGACCCACTCGAAGTAGGAGACGATGACGCCGCCGGCGTTGGCCATGACGTCGGGGATCACGTGGGTGTCGTGCTCCTTGAGGATCTCGTCGGCGGCGGGCGTGGTGGGGCTGTTGGCCCCCTCGACGAGGACCTTGCACTGCATCCGGTCGGCGTTGTGCTCGTGGATCATGCCGCCGAGCGCCGCCGGGATGAACACATCACAGGGCTCGGCGATCAGGTCGTCCGGGTCGATCTCCTCGGAATCGGGGAACTCGGTGATCTTTCCGCCCTCGCCGATGAACTTGTGGAGCGCGTCGGCATCGATCCCGTTCTGGTTGCGGATCGCGCCGTGCACGTCGGAGACCGCGACCATGCTGGAGCCGAGCTGCTGCATGATCCGGGCGGCCCAGGAGCCGACGTTACCGTAGCCCTGGACGACGAACTTGGTGTCGGCCGGACTGAGGCCGAGGCTCGGGGCGGCCTCACGGAACGTGTAGACACAACCGCGCCCGGTCGCCGCCTCGCGGCCGTGCGATCCCTCGAGCGAGAGCGGCTTGCCGGTGCAGATCGCCGGCGTGTGGCCGTGCAGCTTGCCGTACTCGTCCATCATCCAGGCCATCGTCTGCGCGTTGGTGTTGACGTCCGGCGCGGGGATGTCACGGGTTGGGCCGAGGACCTTCTCGATCTTGTCCATGAACGAGCGGGTGACCTTCTGGAGCTCGGCCTCGGTGAGCTTCTCCGGGTCGCAGTTGACGCCGCCCTTGGCGCCGCCGAACGGGACGTTGGCCACGGCCGTCTTCCAGGTCATCAGCGAGGCGAGCGCGCGGACCTCGTCGACATCGACCTCCGGGTGGAATCGGACGCCGCCCTTGTACGGACCGCGGGCGCCGTTGTGCTGGATCCGGTAGCCGGAGAAGACGTGGATCTTGCCGTCCGAGCACTTGACCGGGACCTGGACCGTGACCTCGCGGTACGGGGTCCAGAAGACGACGCGGACGTCGTCAGCGAGCTTCATGTGGTCGGCCGCCTTGTCGAAGTAGTGGCGGACGATGTCGAGGTTCGAGACCTCCGCGCGCTGTCCCGGCTTGGGTGCGCCGGCGGCCACGGCCCGCTCCTTGGCCTCCTCGACCGCCAGCGGCGAAGTCTCCTCGCCGTCGCCTGCGGTCTTCGTCGCGGTCTCCGTCTCGGCCATCACGTCTCCTCCGGGAAGTGGCTGCGCCCTGATCCTCTCACAACGTTGCGATCGGCTCGCTCAGTCAGGTGAACGGCCCGTGAACCGACCTACAATCAGGCGCGAGGGGCCATAGCTCAGTTGGTAGAGCGCCGGCTTTGCAAGTCGGAGGCCGCCGGTTCGAATCCGGCTGGCTCCATGTGACCATCGACGTCTGGATGCAGCACCCGACCCTCCGCTTCCTGCGCCATGACATGCTCGAGTCGCTGCGGCGCTGGACCGGGATGGAGGTGCCGGACGAGGAGATCCCGATCGACGTGACGGTGAGCGCCATGGACGCCGCTGACGTCGAGTTCGGGCTGCTCAGCGCCTGGCACGCCCCCGAGGGCGCGCTGATCTCGAACGACGAGGTCGCGGGCTGGGCCGCCGCTCACCCGGACCGGTTCGCCTGCCTCGCCGCCGTCGACCTCGCGAAGCCCATGGAGGCCGTCCGCGAGCTCCGCCGCTGCGTCACCGAGCTCGGCTTCAAGGGCCTTCGTGTCGTCCCCTGGCTCTGGAACGCCCCGCCCACCGACCGCCGCTACTACCCGCTGTTCGCAGCCTGTGTCGAGCTCGGCGTGCCGTTCTGCACTCAGGTCGGGCACACCGGCCCGCTTCGCCCGTCGGAGACCGGCCGGCCGATCCCCTACATCGACCAGGTCGCGCTCGACTTTCCCGAGCTCGTCATCGTCGGTGGTCACATCGGCTACCCGTGGACCGAGGAGATGGTCGCCGTCTGCCGCAAGCACCCGAACGTCTACATCGACACCTCGGCGTACACCGCCAAGCGCTACCCGCCCGAGCTGATCAGCTACATGAAGACCTCGAGTGGCAGTCGCAAGGTCCTGTTCGGGACCAACTACCCGATGGTGCCGCCGGCCCAGGCGCTCGCGGATCTCGAGGCGCTCGAGCTGGACTCCGAGCAGCGCGAGCTGTTTCTGCGCGGGAACGCCAAGCGGGTCTTCGCGCTCAGCTGATCAGGGCCCTTTTAGTTGAGCGGCTCGAACCGGACGGCCGTCGCCGCCGCATCAGCCGCCGCGAACGCGAGCAGCCGCTCGCCTTCCTCGGCGACCTCGTCGCGATCCGCCTTCCGCCACTGCGACCGCGGCCCGATCGCGAGCGTCACGCCCGCCTTCTGGCGCTCGAGCCTCCATGTTCCGGCGACGAAGCCGTCGACCAGCACCGTGCCCTTCCACCAGAGCCCGAAGGCCTCGCCGGGCAGGATGATCCGGCTGCGATCCTCGTGCGACAGCACCGCGTTGTCGTACTCCGGCAGGAAGCGCGGGGGCGCCGGTATTTCGGGGTCGAAGAGCTCGCCGTCGGGAACGTCGAGCAGCTCGGTCCCGTTCTCGTCGCGGAACACGCGAAGATCCGGGCGCAGCTGGTCGATCACCTCGCGTAGGCCGGTCTTGTAGCACCAGGCCCGCACGTCCTTCGGCGCCGCGGGCCCGAACGCGCGTAGGTATCGGCGGATCGCGTCGGCCGGATCGTCGTCCTCGCCGAGCGGCCGGCCGAGGAAATCATCGACGGGCGCCATCGTCGCGCGGTGCGTCGCCGCCCAGGTTCCGCGCGGCGGCACCTGCAGGAGCGGCACCAGGTACGAAGCTGCCAGCCCGAGCGACTCCGCAGACACTTCGGGCCACCGCGTCGCAAGTGCTCGCCCCAGCTCGGCGCGAGTCAGCGGCCCCGATGCGAACGCCTCCCGCGCCGCGGCGGCAAGCTCGTCGTGGTCGATCGCGGCGGTCTCCTGCCCGAACCTCTGCGCCGACAGCGTCTTTCGCATCACCGAATCCATCACCGGCCGAAGCGCCAGGCAGTCGCGCGCGGTGACGAGGTGGATCGTGCCCCGCATCAGCCAGGCCCGCACGGCCTCGCCCCGTTCCACCAGCGCGGAGAGCTCAATCGGGTCGAACGCTTCGAGCCGGCTCCACAGGCCGAAGTACGGGTCGAGCGGGTTCTGGGCCTGCATCCCGACCAGGTGCTCGAGTGCATCGGCGGGCGCCATTCGCCGGCGCTCGAGCAGGAGCTGCCGCCCCAGCAGCGTCCGGTTCAGCTCCCGTTGCGTGAGCGTCTTGCCCGCCATCGCGCGGGCGAGACTAGATCAGCTAGCCGAGCCGCGCGAGCGGCTTCATCATCCGTTGCGCGAAGCGCGGCGGGAAGGTCATCACCGTCTGCTCCTCGTGCTTGGCGAGGAACGCCGCCGCCCACTTCGCGCCGCGCCAGCTCTTCGGGATCCCGCCCTTCATGAACAGGCCCTCGCGGGCGGCCCAGGCGCTCTCGGTCAGGAACTCCTCGAGGTCCATCGGCGGGCGAACGTCGCATCGCAGATGAGTCTCGGCGCCGCTGCGGTTCTCGAGCCCGTGGACCATCCCGGGGCGGACCACGACCTTGCCGTCGTCGGGTCGAAGCGTCCGCCAGGAGCCGTCGAGGTGGAAGCGGACCTCGCCGTCGACGACCCACCAGGTCTCCTCCTGGATCGGGTGGTAGTGCTTCGGCAGCCCGCCGCCGTCCTCCATCCAGCTGTCGACCGTCAGCAGCTCGTCCCCTGCCTGCTCGAACTCGTACCGGACCCGGTGGACCGGATCGACCGTCTGCTCGCTCATCGTTGAACCTCCTGCGTTCGAAGTTACTAGTGGGTAACATAGCAGCATGGCGATGCCGGCGAGACCGAAGCCCAGGCTCCCAGCCGCCGAGCGCCGCGAGCTGATCCTCCGCGCGGCGATGAACCGGTTCGGCGCAACCGGCTATGACCAGACCCGGCTCGACGACATCGCCGCCGACGCCGGTGTGACCAAGCCGATCCTCTACCGCCACTTCGGCTCGAAGAAGGGCCTCTACCTCGCCCTCCTCGACCGCCACCGCGAGGATCTCCCGACGTTCCTCGCCGACCTTCCGGCCGACGTGCCTTTCGAGGAGCTGGTGCGCACGGTCCTCGACGGGTGGCTCGCCTACGCGTATGAGAACCAGCAGCGCTGGCGGATGCTGTTCCGCGACCAGGGTGGGGACGAGGAGGTCCAGCGCGCCCGAGCCGAGGTCCACGAGCGCGCCCGCGAGGTGCTCGCGTCGTTCCTGGCCGGGTATCCCGCGTTCGCGATCCCGCCCGACCAGGTCGAGGCCACCGCCGAGCTCTTGAGCCACGGACTCGCGGCGATGGTCCTGTGGTGGAGCGAGCACCCCGACGTCCAGCGATCGGCCCTGGTCGACGTCGCGACCAGGGCCGTCACGGGACTGGGTGCTAAGTGAGCGCCGTAAGGCGCGAATCGAACATTGCCCGAGTGGTAACGGAGGTGTCTACTTCTGGGTGAAGCTCAGGAGCTCCTCGCGGTCCGAGCCGCCGGAGACCGAGGTCGCCAGCACCGGCCCGACGCCCGGCGCGTAGAACTTGAACTCGAGAACCTTCGGCTCGAGCGGGTTCGTGTCCTTGGTCATGACCACGTCCTTGTAGTGGCCCGCTGGAACCTCCGCCTGCTCGTCGAGTGCCACGATCGCGCCGAGGTCCTCGGCCTCGCCCTTGTAGTACTCCTGGCGGTAGGTGATCCCGGGCTGGGGATCGGCGGGCAGGATGATGCCCGGCTGGGCGCCGTCCACGCCGGCCTCGAACGAGCCCGACTTCGACGACGGCTTGCCGTTCTCGTACTCGGTCGTGTCCTCGCCGAGGTACCAGATGTTGCCCGCCGCGTCCTGGGCGTACCAGTCGTCCGTGACCTCGGTCGGCACGCCGTCCTCGGTCACGACGTCGTGCACGACCCGGGCCTCGACGCCGTTCGCGATCTGCTTCGTCTTGTCGGTGACCGTGACGACCACCTTCTGCTGTGCTCCCTCGCTGTCGGTCTCGCTGTAGACCCACTTCGAGCCGACCGCCATCGGCCAGTACGGGTTGTCGATCTCGGTCGTGAACTCCGCCGGATCGAGCTCGACCGGCTCGCTCCCCTGCGGCAGGTCGGTCGCCGGCGCGACCGTGGGCTCGCTCCCCGTCGCGCTCGTCTCGGTGACGGTCGTCGTCTCGTCACCCCCGCCGCACGCCGCCAGCCCGGCGGCCACGGCCATCGCGCCCAGTGCTGCCGAACCGATCCTCAGCGCTCTCATCGCGGACTCCCATCGTCGTTCTGATTGAACTTCTGGGGCAGGTCTAAGCGCGGTCGATGAACGCTGCGTGAAAGTCCGCTCTCACGGCCAACGGCTTTCATTCAGCTTTCATGGAATCACCGCAACCTCAACTGTGATGCGCATCCTGATCGTCGAAGACGAGCCGAAGATGGCTGCCCTGCTGCGGCGTGGCCTCGTCGCGGAGGGTGCCGCGGTCGACGTCGCGGCGCGCGGCGAGGACGCGATCCCGCGCGCCGAGGCAACCAGCTACGACGCGATTGTGCTCGACGTCATGCTGCCCGGAATCGACGGGTTCGAGGTCTGCAAGCGCCTGCGCTCAGCCGGGGTCTGGGCGCCCGTCCTGATGCTCACCGCGCGCGACGCGGTCCGCGACCGTGTGGCCGGGCTCGACTCCGGCGCCGACGACTACCTGACCAAGCCGTTCTCGTATGCCGAGTTCCTCGCCCGGCTGCGAGCCCTGGTGCGCCGCGGCGACACCGAGCGGCCGGTCGTGCTCGAGGTGGGCGAGCTGCGCCTGGACCCGGCGACGCGGCAGGTGTGGCGCGGCGACGCCGAGATCGCCTTGTCGACGAAGGAGTTCGCCGTCCTCGAGACGTTCATGCGCCGTCCGGGCCGGGTGCTCTCGCGGTTCGAGCTGCTGGAACACGCCTGGGATTACGAGTACGACAACCGCTCGAACGTGGTGGACGCCTATGTCCGTCTGCTCCGCAAGAAGATCGACAAGCCCTTCGGGACCAACTCGATCGAGACGGTGCGCGGGGCCGGCTACCGCCTTCGCGAGGAGAACGGCAGGTGAGCTCGCTCCCGGTCCGCGTCCGGGTGACGCTGACGTTCACGATCGCAATGGCGCTCCTGCTCGCGGCGCTCGGCGCGTTCCTCTACCTGCAGCTCCGTGCCGACCTCAACGAGACCATCAACGACAACCTGGCATCACGCTTGGGTGAGGTCCAGGGCCTCGTTGCCACCATCGACGCGCCCGCCGGGTACAACTTCGCGTTTGGCGACGAGGACGAGACCTTCGTGCAGGTCCTGCGGCCCAACGGCACCGTCGTCTACTTCACCCAGGCCGCCGGCGACAGCCCGCTCGTCACGCCCGCCGAGATCCCTCCCGCCGGCCAGTCGCCGGCCGAGATCGAGCGGTCCACGCTGCCCAACCTCGACGCCGGCGCCCGCCTGCTCGTCGCGCCGCCCGACGAGTCCAACGACCTTGCGGTGGTGGTCGGGGCCACGCTCGACGATCGCGACGAAACGCTCGTGCGACTCGCGACGCTGCTTCTGATCGGGGGCCCGATCGCGCTCCTCCTGGCGTCGCTCGCGGGGTACTGGGCTGCCGGATCCGCCCTGCACCCGGTCGAACGGATGCGCCGCCGGGCCGCCGAGATCTCCGCCGGTGATCCGGGCGAGCGGCTCCCGGTGCCGCCAACCGATGACGAGCTCGGACGCCTCGGGACGACGCTGAACGAGATGCTCGAGCGCCTCGAGGCGGCGATCGAGCGCGAGCGCCGGTTCGTCGACGACGCGAGCCACGAGCTTCGCACCCCGCTCGCCCTGCACCGCGCCGAGCTCGAGCTCGCCCTCCGCTACGGCGAGGACGCCGACGGCCTCCGCTCCTCGATCAACTCCGCGATCGAGGAGGTCGACCGCCTCGTCGCGCTCGCCGAGGCCCTTCTGGTCGTCGCTCGCTCCGGGGAGGACGGCCTCGCGCTTGCCCGCGAGACGGTCACGGTCGGCGACCTCTTCGAGACCGTCATGCAGCGCTTCCGCGGTCGCGCCGCGAGCGCGAACCGGGACCTGGTCACGGGCGAGGGCGAGGAGCTGACCCTGAGCGGCGACCGGCTGCGCCTCGAGCAGGCGCTCACCGGGCTGGTTGACAACGCGCTACGTCACGGCGCCGGCGAGGTGCGCCTGTGGGCCGAGGAGCGTGATGGGTCGGTGGTCATGCACGTGACCGACGAGGGCGCCGGCTTCCCCGAGGACTTCATCGCCCACGCGTTCGAGCGCTTCAGCCGCGCGGACCAAGCCCGCGGGCGGGGCGGGGCGGGCCTGGGCCTCGCGATCGTCGACACCATCGCCAAGGCGCACGGGGGCAGCGCGGCCGCGCGCAACCGGTCGAGCAGCGGCGCGGACGTGTCGATGGAGGTGCCAGCCGTTACCTTGCCCGCGTGAAGCTGCGCCGCATCGTATTCGTCGCCGCGATCGCGTCGGCGATCTGCGCCGCTCCGGCCGCCGCCGACATCTCGAAGAAGGAGGCTAAGCGCTGGAAGCCCGACATCGCCTCCGCCCGCGACTTCGCCGAGTCCCGCGCCGGCCATGTCGGCTTCGCCGTCTTCGACATGAAGGGGCGGATCGACCACCACGGTGGCGGCGGCCGTGCGGCGATGGCCAGCACGTTCAAGGTGATGCTGATGGTCGCCTACCTGCGCCGAGACAGCGTCGAGGACCGGCCGCTCAACACATACGACAAGTCGCTCCTGAAGCCGATGATCCGCCGCTCGGCCAACGAACCCGCGACGACGATCCGCGACATGCTCGGCCAGAGGCCGATCGAGCGGCTGGCAGACCGCGCTCGCATGAAGCACTTCCAGTGGAACTCGATCTGGGGCTACTGCAAGACGAGCGCGCGCGACCAGGCGTTCTTCCTGCGCAACCTGCGCCGTTACGTCCCGAAGCGCCATTGGGATTTCGCGAGGCGCCAGCTCGCCCACATCGTCTCGTGGCAGCGCTGGGGGATCGGGCAGGTGGACCTGCCACCCGGGTGGAGCCTCTACTTCAAGGGCGGCTGGGGCTCGGGGAGCGGGGCGGTCGACCACCAGGTCGCGCAGCTGCGAAACGGCGGGCGCCGGATCGGGCTCGCGGTGCTGACCGAGGGGAACCCCTCGCAGGCCTACGGCAACGAGACGCTCGAGGGCGTCTTCAGCCGCCTCCTGCATCACCTGCCCCGGTAGTGAGCGGGTCCGTCTCAGCGTCGGTTGTCGGGGCCGTTGATCGCCCCCCAGAGCGCGATCCCGAGCAGGGCGACGATCAGGAGCGAGAAGACCACGAGGATCGTGAGCCCGTCCTGGGCGAGGACGACCAGCGACATCCCGGCAAACAGGAACACGAACACGAGTCCGGCGACGAGGAGCGCGCTGCGCACGTTCGGGTCCATCGTCAGGCCTCGCTCAGCGAGGGGCCGTGCTCGTGCCGCCGCGTGCCGAACAGCTTGATCGTCGCCAGCCCGAACAGGAATCCGCCCACGTGCGCGATGTATGCGACCTCCTCGCCGGACACGTCGGCCCCCAGCTGCCCCAGCGCCGGCAGGAACTGAAGCACCGCCCATACCCCGAGCAGGATCAGCGCCGGGATCTCGATCAGCGTGACGAAGAAGATGATGAAGACGAGGGTCACGACTCGCGCCCTCGGGTGCAGGAGTATGTAGCCGCCTAACACCCCGGCGACGGCCCCCGACGCGCCGATCGTAGGCACCGTCCCCGCGGTATCGACCAGCGACTGGGCGTACACCGCCGTGATCCCCGCCAGCAGGTAGAAGAGCACGAAGCGCACCCTGCCCATCCGGTCCTCGACGTTGTTGCCGAACACCCAGAGGAACAGCATGTTGCCGATGATGTGGAGCCAGCCGCCGTGCATGAACATCGAGGTGAAGATCGTGACCCAGAACGGCGGCTCCTCCAGGTCGACGACCTCGACTCCGGGCCTCTCCTCGGCCCGCCGGCGCCTCTCGGTGCCCTCGCAGACGATCGGGTCCGAGCCCGGGTCCGCTCCGGCGGTGGCGGTGACCACCCCGCAGCCCTTCCCGGGGTGCGTCAGCCGGTAAGGGATCGCTCCGAGCTCGATGATCCGCTCGTCCGACTCGGACAGCCCACGAACGTGCGGCGAGGTGCTCGAGTTCGGGTCGTCGGACAGCGTGAGCTGCCAGATGAACACCGCGACGTTGATCAGGATCAGGACGACGGTGACAACCGGAAAGCGCTCGGTCGGGATGTTGTCCTTGAGGGGGAGCAGGGCCGAGGGAGCCTAGACAGGGGCCTGGTCGCGTGCGAACATGAACGCGCACGCCGTCTCGGGAGGGAAAGATGAGGAAGCTGGGGATCGTGGGAGCTGCCCGGACCATCGTCCTGCGCGCGCGGGAGCGATGAGGTAGCGGCGCCGTGAGGGGAGGCATGCGCAGCACGCCGCTTGTTCTTGGCGCCCTGATCGCCGGTCTGGCCCTCGCGCCCGAGGGCGATGCGGCACCGCGCGCGAAGGTGCCGTCGAGCCTCGCCGTCAGTGGCCTCGGCTACGGGCCTGGAGAGGCCAATCTCGAGGGGAGCATCCAGTCCCAGCGGGCGGCCTGCCTCCTGAACCGCCGGGTGATGATCTTCGCCATCCCGCAGAACGGCAAGGCCAAGCGCATCAGCATCGACCGCTCGAGCCTGAACGGGTTCTGGGGAGGAGAGGGCGAGAGCACGGTCCCAAAGGCCTTACGCGCGGTCATGAGGCCGCGCGACATCAACCGTCGCAAGACGTGCACCGGCGACAGGATTCGCGTTCAGGTCCCCACCGGTCCCGGACTCGGGACCGCTCGGCAAGAGCTGCCTACGACCCTTCTTCTCGGTGGCGCGTCGAGCAGCCCGACGTTCATATCTACTGGCGGAACGATCACGGCGCGGAAAGCCTGCCGCGCGAAGCGCCGGGTCGACATCTTCGCCCTTACGAGCGGCGGACCGGCGCTCGTCGACTTCGACCGCGCGTCAAGGAACGGGTACTTCGGAGGGGGCGGCCAGACCACCGACCCAACCGGCGTTCGCGCCGTTGCACCCGCGAAGGACATTCCAGGCCCCGACACCTGTGCCGAGGGCAGCGACGAGATCGTGTTTCTCTAGCGGTCTTAAGCGGCCCGCGCCGCAGCCGCCTCTGCGGCCGCCTCGTCCGCGTGGTACGAGCTGCGCACGAGCGGGCCGGAGGCGACCGCGTCGAAGCCCATCGCGTAGGCCTCGCGCTCGAGCGCCTTGAACTCGTCCGGGTGCCAGTAGCGCTCGACCGGCAGGTGGTTCTCGGTCGGGCGCAGGTACTGCCCGACGGTCAGGATCTGGACCTCGTGCTCGCGCAGGAGGCCGAAGGTCTCGAGCATCTCGTCGAAGCTCTCGCCGAGGCCGACCATCAGACCCGACTTGGTGACCACCTGCTCACCGCCCATCTCCTTCGCCATCCGCAGCACGCGTGCGGAGCGCATGAAGTCGGAGCCCCGGCGGGCCCTGGGATAGAGGCGCGGGACGGTCTCGACGTTGTGGTTGAAGACGTCGGGGCGCTCGTGGATCACCTTCGCCAACGGCATCTCCTGGCCGCGGAAGTCGGGGGTGAGGACCTCGACCTTGCAGCCCGGGGCGAGCCTGCGGATCGAGCGGATCACGCCCACGAACGCGCTCGCGCCGTAGTCGGGCAGATCGTCACGGTCGACCGAGGTGATCACGGCGTGGCGCAGGCCCATCGCCTTCACCTGGTTGGCGACCCGCAGCGGCTCCAGCGGGTCGTTCCAGGTCGGCACGCCGGTCTGGACGTTGCAGAAGCCGCAGCGACGGGTGCAGACGTCGCCCAGGATCATGAACGTGGCGGTGCCCCGCTCCCAGCACTCGCCGACGTTGGGGCAAGCCGCCTCCTCGCAGACAGTGTGGAGGTTGTCGGCCGCGATCGTCTGCTTCAGCTTGCGGTAGGTCGGCCCCCCCGGCGCCGGGACCTTGAGCCACGGCGGCTTGCGCTCGCGGAAGGGGCGCCCGCCGGCGACCTCCTTGCCGCCGGGGTTCGCGCGCGAGCGCGTGACGTGGACGCGCTCGGCGGCAGGCGTCTCGGTCGGCTTCACATCTCGAACGGTAGCGCCCTCCCTCATCGGCGCCTCCGCCCCTTGCCGCCGCGGTGCCGGCGTGTCGCCACCACGGCGCCGAGGCCGACCGCGGCGAGGCCCGCGGCGATCAGGCCGGGATGAGCCCGCAGCCGGCCGAACTGGCCCTCGACCTCGGGCCAGAGCTCGTCGGACAGGACCCCAGCGGCGGTCTCGGGCGTCGGCTCGAGCTCGTCGACCGGAATCGGCTCGCCGAACGAGAGCCGGACGGTGGTCGGCCGCGGGACGCCGTGGAAGAAGAGCTTCTCCGTGCCCGTGATCGCGGCCGGGACGAGCGCTGCGCCCGTCTCGAGGGCGAGCCGCACCGCGCCGCGTTTCGGGACGCCGAGGCCATCCGGGTCGCGCACCCGTGTGCCCTCGGGGAACAGCGAGAGCAGCCCGCCCTGCTCGAGGATCACACGGGCGGTCTCGAGTGCCTCGGCGTCGGACTCCCCGCGCCGTACGGGGAAGGCCCCGAGCCGGACGAGCGTCTTGCCCAGGCGACCCTCGAACAGTTCGGACTTGCCCATGAACCGAAGGTGCCGCTTCGTCGCGGCAGCGAGGAAGAAGCTGTCGAAGAAGCTCTTGTGGTTCGGCGTCACGATCGCCGGCCCCTCGGCCGGGATCCGGTCGGCGTCGGCGATCCGAAGCCCCCACCAGAGCCGCATGAACGGCACGAAGATCCCGCGGACGATCGCGTAGCGCCAGCGGGACACCCCCTTCTCGCGGGCGATGCCGTGGGCTTCTTCGTTGGTCACGCTCTGACCGGCTCGAGCGCCGCCGCCTCCACCTCGACCGGTGTCCGGCCGAAGACCTCGGCGAACCGGTCGCGGACGGTGGTCGCGAAGGCATCGAGGTCCTGCTCGGCGCCGTGCTCCCGGCAGACCGAGGTCATCCGCACGCCCTCGATCGCGCACGGGACGACCCAGTCGAACGGCTGCAGGTCGTTGTTGACGTTGACCGCGAGCCCGTGGGTCGTGACGCCCCTGTTCACGTGGATCCCGATCGAGCCGATCTTGCGCGCCTCGCCGCCCGGCATCGCTGGCACCCCGACCGGGGTGCGCTGCGGGCCGACCTCGCCGGCCGCGATCGGCGGGTCGCCTGCCGTCCAAACCCCGGTGAGCCCGTCGAAGACCTGAGCCGGCACGCCGAAGTCGCCGAGCGCCCCGATCATCACGCGCTCCAGGCGCCTGACGTACTCGTGCACGTCGTCGTCTGGGAGCTTTGAGATCGGATAGGCCACCAGCTGCCCGGGCCCGTGGTAGGTGACCTGGCCGCCGCGGTCGGTGGCGCAGACCTCGATGCCCTGCATCCGGTACCAGTCCTCGCCCATCGGTAGATGCCCCGGCTCGGTGCGCCGCCCCTTCGTGAACACCGGATGGTGCTCGAGCAGGAGCAGCACGTCGGGGATCTCGTCCGCCTGGCGAGCGCCCTCGAGTCGCTTCTGCAGCTCGACGCCGCCCTCGTAGGGCACCAGGCCGAGTCTGGCAACCCACAGTTCCGGCAGTGCTCCGCTCACAACAAAGCGGAGTCTCGCACTACCGGGTTGCGGCGTCGAGCCGGCGTCGCGCGAGCGCCCGCGCCGCCTCGAGCGGCGTAGTCGCGGCGTCGTCGGCGTGCTCGAAGACGTCGGTCATCACCCGCTCGATCCTCAGGACCAGCTCCAGCGCGTGGTTCGCGTCGTAGCGGTGCAACTCCCGGTAGACGTTGATGAGGCCGCCGGCGTTCGCGATGAAGTCCGGCGCGTAGAGGATCCCGCGCCGATCCAGGCGCTTCGCAAGGCTCTCATCGGCCAGCTGGTTGTTGGCGGCGCCACAGACGACGCGGCAGCGCAGCGCGCCCACGTTCCCGGTGTGGATTGCACCGCCGACCGCGCACGGCGCGACCACGTCGCGTGCGGCGACGAGCGCGGCGTCGGGCGCCAGCCAGTCCGCGCCAAGCTCGTCGGCGATCGCCCGCTTTTCCGGGTCGATGTCGGAAAGCGTGAGTTTCGCGCCCGCTGCGGCAAGGCCGCGCGCGAGCCTCGCTCCCACGTGGCCGAGCCCGACCACGGCGACGCTGCGGCCGGCGAGGAGGCTGCTGCCGAACGCCCGTCTGCACGCCGCCCGCATCGCCGCCTGCACGCCCAGCGCGGTGAACGGGCTCGGGTCGCCCGCGCCGCCGCGCTCGACCGGCATTCCGGTCACGTGCGTGGTGCAGGCAGCGATCTCGACCATGTCCTCGGCGGCGGTGCCGACGTCCTCGGCGGTGATGTAGCGCCCGCCCAGCGACTCGACGAGGTCGCCGAAGTCGTGCAGGATCGCGCGCCGCAGCTCGCCACCGGGCGGCTCGGCCGAGGGCGCGCAGATCACGCCCTTGCCGCCGCCCAGGTTGAGCCCGGCCGCCGCCGCCTTGTAGGTCATCGCCTCCGCGAGCCGGAGCGCATCGGCGATCCCGTCGTCGTCGCGCTCGTAGTGCCAGAGGCGGGCGCCTCCCAGGGCGGGGCCCAGGCGCGTGGAGTGGATGGCCACCGCCATGGTCGCGCCGCTTCGCTCACCGTGTGAGACGGCGAGGTCCTCGTGGTCGAGCCCCGTCGGGACCTTGGTCCGTGCGCCGGTACCGCGATCGCCTTCATCGCACCGCTCCCGTCTCGAGCTTCTCCTTCACGGAGCCGAGGAAGCGGGCGGCGTCGGCGCCGTCCAAGGCTCGGTGGTCCCAGGAGAGGGGCAGGAACGCCATCGGCCTGATCGCGATCGCGTCCTGCCCCCCTTCGCTTTCCACCACCATGGGTCGCTTGACGATGGCCTCGAGGTCGAGGATCGCCACCTGGGGCTGGTTGATGATCGGGGTCGCGAGCACCGCTCCGAACTGGCCGGGGTTGGTGATCGTGAACGTGCCGCCCTGCACCTCGTCCGGGGTCAGCTTGCGGTCACGGGCTCGCGCCGCGACGTCGGCGATCGCGACCGCCATGCCCTCGAGCGAGAGCCGCTGGGCGCGCGGGATCACCGGCACGATCAAGCCCGAATCGAGCGCGACCGCGATGCCGAGGTTGACGTCGTCGTGGAAGACGATCTCGTCGCCTTCAACCGAGGAGTTCAGGATCGGATACTCCTCGAGCGCCTCGACCACCGCCCGGGCGACGAACGCCAGGTAGGTGAGCGGCACACCGCGGCGGCTGTACGACTCCTTCAGCTCGGCGCGACGCGCTGCGACCGCCGAGAAGTCAACCTCGACGATCGTCGTGCAGTGCGCGGCCTCGTGCCGGCTGCGCACCATGTGCTCGGCGATCGCCTTGCGCATCGGCGACATCTCCTCGCGGCGTCCCTCGAGGGTCGCCGCCTCGTGGCCGTTGCCTGCCGCCGGCGTCGGCTCGGGCACGTACGGCGACTCGATGTGGAGCGGCCGCGAGGGCTTGTCCGCGGGCTTCTGCTCGATGTGCGCGAGCAGGTCCTTCTTGCGGATCCGGCCGCCAATGCCGTGTCCTTCGACCTGGGCGAGGTCGACGCCGTGTTCCTCGGCCATCCGGCGGACGACGGGGGAGACGAAGGTCGAGCGGTCGGCCTCCCCGTTGCTGGTAGCTGGTAGCTGGTCGCTGGTTGTCGGCTCGCTCGCGGGCTCGGTGTCAGGCGCCGTGCCATCGCCCGTGTCGATCTCGGCGATCACCTCGCCGACCGGCACGGTGTCGCCGGGCTCGGCCAGGATCTTTGCCAGGACGCCCGAAGCCGGGCACGGGATCTCGACGTCGACCTTGTCCGTCGTGACGTCGGCGATCGGCTCGTCGGCCGCGACCGGGTCGCCCACGGCCTTGCGCCACTCGAGGATCGTCCCCTCGGAAACCGAGATGCCCATCTGCGGCATCTGAACGGCGACGGTGGTTTCAGTATGCGAGGAGCTCACTGAGAGCCTCCTTCATGTCGTCCAACTGCGGCAGGACGGCCTGCTCGAGCGGAGGGCTGAACGGGATCGGCACGTCGGGCGCGGTCAGGCGCCTGATCGGCGCGTCGAGGTCCTCGAACGCCTCCTCGGAGATCAGGGCCGAGACCTCGGCGCCGACACCGCACGAGCGCGTCGCCTCGTGGGCGACAAGGACCTTCGAGGTCTTGCGGACGCTCGCGAGGATCGCCTCGGTGTCGAGCGGGCAGAGGCTTCGCAGGTCGATGACCTCGACGTCTTCTGAGAGCTCCTCGACCGCCTGGAGCGCGAGGTGGACGCTCGACCCGTACGCGATCACGCTGGCGTCGGTGCCCTCGCGGGCGACGCGCGCCTTGCCGATCGGAACGGCGTGCTCGCCCGCGGGAACCTCGTCGCGGACGTTGCGGTAGAGGCCCTTGTGCTCGAGGAAGCAGACCGGGTTGGGGTCGCGGATCGCGCTCACCAGAAGCCCCTTCGCGTCCGCCGCCGTCGCCGGCGCGACGACCTTGAGGCCCGGGGCCTGTAGGAGCCACGCCTCCGGGTTCTGCGAGTGGAACGGGCCGCCCGAGAAGCCGCCGCCGGAGGGCAGGCGGACGACCATCGGCACGGCGACGCCCTGCCGGTAGTGGAGCTTCGCGGCAACATTGACGAGCTGGTCAAAGCCGCAGGCGATGAAGTCGGAGAACTGCATCTCGCAGACGGGCTTCAAGCCCTCCGCGGCGGCGCCGACCGCGGCCCCGATGATCGCGTTCTCGGCGAGGGGGGTGTCGATGACCCGGCTCGCGCCGAACTCCTCGTAGAACCCGTCGGTGACCTTGAACGCGCCGCCGAACGCGCCGATGTCCTCGCCGAGGCAGATCACGGTCTCGTCGGCCCGCATCTCGTCGCGGAGGGCCTCGGAGATCGCCTCGAGGTAGGTGAGGTCTCGTTGCTCGTTGCTCGTTGCTCGCTGCTCGGGTGTGGTGGCGGTCGGTGTCATGCCGAGGCCCCGTTCGTCTTAGCGTGGCCGTTCTCGGAGTGGTTCTCGGTCTGCTGCCAGCGCGACCAGGGGGCCTGGCCGTCACCGAGCGGCTGCCACTCGTCCGCGAACACCCCGTCCGTGGCGGTCGCCGGATCGGGCATCGGCGAGGCCAGCGCCTCCTCGGCGCACTTCGCGACGTAGTCGGTCACCTCGGCGCGGATCGCGTCGACCTCGTCCTGCTTGAAGCCATAGTCGGAGACCAACCGCTTGGAGTAGAGGTCGATCGGGTCGCGCTGCGACCACTCCTCGAACAGCTCGGGCGGCACGTAGCTCATGTCGTCGTGCGCGCCGTGGCCGTGCATGCGCATCGTCCGGCACTCGATCAGCGTGGGACCCTCGCCACGGCGGGCCCGCTCGACCGCCTCGTGCGCTGCCGCGAACACGGCCTCGACGTCGTTACCGTCCACGTTGACGCCCGGGAAGCCGTAGGTGTGGGCACGTTCCACGGGGTCGACGGCGAACTCGAGCTCGTTCGGGGTCGAGTACGCGAACTGGTTGTTCTCGAGGATGAAGACCACCGGGAGCCGCTGGATGCCGGCGAGGTTCATCGCCTCGTGCCACTGCCCGTTGGCGGTCGAGCCCTCGCCGAAGTAGGTCAGAGCGACCCGCGCTTCGCCGCGGATCTTGAAGGCGAGGGCCATCCCGTTGGCGACCAGCGCCATGTCGGGCAGCATCGAAACCATCCCGACGGCGCCGAGCCTGCGGTCGCCGAAGTGCATGTTCCCGTCCTTGCCGCCGGTGACGCCGCCGGTACGCCCCATGTAATTCGCGAGGTAGCGGTCGGGCGTAACGCCACGGACGAAATGGGCGCCGAGGTCGCGGTGGAGGATGCACATCCGGTCCTCGGGCTTGAGCGCGAAGGCGGAGCCGACCGGGATCGCTTCCTGCCCGCAGCCGTCGTAGAACGAGCCGGGCACCTTGCCCTGCCGGTAGAGGGTGAGGCCGCGCTCCTCCGCGGATCGCATCATCGCCATGAACCGCAGCAGCGCGGCGCGATCGGATCGGGTGAGCAGCTCGCTCAGGGATTCACGTACGTCGGAGTCCGCGCTCGCGCGCGCACCACCGTTTGCGACAGCGACGTCGCTTCGCATATCTGTCCGCCCTTCGTGTCTGGCTGCCCATTGGGATCTCCTCCGGGTCCGCCGGTCATGCCGCTTTGGGATCCCCTCCACGGCGCCTACTGGACGATGAGCTCCGGGGGTTCCGCCCCGGCGCCCTATGTCTGGATCGTCCCGGGTTGATCGCCCGTTTCGATCGCTTCCGCAATTGTATGCCCGGCTGAGGACAATTCAACCCCCGACAGGTTGTGTTCACCGATTCTGCGCAGACGTTGCCTGCGGCCGGCCACGTGCCCGCTCCGCACGCCTGCGGACGGAGCGCAGGATGCCGGTCGTGGCGAGGACGTGGCCACGCGTTCCGATCACGAGCCCGCGATAGACGCTTCCTCGCCTGCCCGGGAACTCGGCCCGCGTCTGGGCGCCGAGCAATACGACGCCGCTCGGCTTCTCGATGATCGAGAAGATCAGGGCGTAACGCGAGAACCGGTGCTGGCCCATCAGGGCGAGGACCGCGGGCCGCACCGATCGCGTGACGACGAACCCCGGCACCGTAGAGCCGATCTCCTGGGGGTTGCCCTCGGACTCGGTCTGGGCACAGCCGAGCGCGCGGGAAAGGGACGGCGCCGAGCGGCCGTCGCCGAAGCCCTCGACCACCTTGATCAACGCATCCCAGACCTGCTCTGGCGTGGCCGCGATCTCGATGAAGTGCTCGTCGACGTACGGGAGGGACTCGATGGGGACGTCGATGATCGGATGCGGCGGCATGGCCTGTGGGTCGGAGCCTCCCCGGCCGGACTACCCGGGGTCCTCCAGCAGCTCGCGCACGCGGTCGAGGAACCGCGCGGCCTCGCCGGCGCCGATCATGCGTCCGTCGCACGACAGGGTCGCCGTGAGGGCGCGGCCGGGAACCGCCTCGCCGTCTGCGACAAGCGGCCGGTCCGTGATCGCGCCGACCCCGAGCGCCGCCGCCTGACCCTGGTTGAGGACGGCCGCGAGCGAGCGGACCGCTCCGATCGCGGCCGACGACACGGTGAACGTCCCGCCCGCGAGCTCCGGCGACGTCAGCTCGCCGGCTGTGGCACGGGCCGCCAGCCGCTCGAGCTCGGCCGCGATCTCCGCCGGGTCCTTGGTGTCCGCGTCGAAGATCGTCGGCACGAGGGGAGCTTCGCCGGAGTCGAGGACGACGCCGACGTTGACACGCGAGTACGTCTCGAACGCACCGTCGCGGTAGGCGCCGTTGAGACGCGGGAAGTCCCGCAGCGCCCGAGCGGCGGCGTGCACGATCCGCTCGATCGCGTCCGCGTCGATCCGCACCTCGGCCTCGAGGTAGATGTGGGGCGCCGTCGCCTTCGACTCGGCGATCCGGCGCGCCGCCCCGCGCTGGGCCTTGGTCGGCTCGACCCGCTCGACCGTGCCACGGGCCGTCTCGACCGCGCTCCTGGGACCGTCTCCGGACACACGGGCGACGATACCCAAGGGCTCAGCCGGCCGCCGCGGCCGCGGCGTCGGCCAGGCGGTCGTCGCCCCAGAAGACGTCGTCGCCGACGCGCACGGTTGGCACGCCGATCACGCCGGCGTCGCCAGCGGCCTCCGTCGCCGCCTTCAGGGCCGCCTTGATCGAGTCGCGCTCGGCGGCTGCGCGCAGCGCGCGCGGGTGCAGCTCGGCCGAGGCGGCGGCGATGAAGACGTTGTCGGGATCGGAGAGGTCGCGTCCCGCGGCGAAGGCCTGGCGAAAGGCCGCGAGGGGCAGCGAGACGCCGCGGCCGATCTCGGTCGCGAACGTCGCCACCCGCATCGCAAACAGCGTGTTGCCCGGGAAGGGCTCGGGCCAGCGGATCGGCGGGAGCCCGTACGCCTGCGCTCGCCGCTCGACCTCGGCGATGCCCTTCGCGCGTTCGGGCCCGTTCGCCCACGAGTCGCGGCCGAACCGCCGGAACAGGCCGCCGAGCAGGATCGGCTGCCAGGCGGGCGCCTCGGCGCCGGCGTCTTCGAACACGCTGTGGATTCGCTCGGCGGCCAGGTACGCGTAGGGCGATCCGAGGTCGTAGAAGAACGTCGCGCGGACGGGCACGCGCTAGGCGTGCGTCGCCCAGCCGTCGACGGCGCGCGCCGCGTCCAGGATCGCCTCGGAGATCGTCGGATGCGGATGCACGATCCGGGCGAGCTCCTGATAGCCGCCCTCGAGCGCCATCACGGTGACGAGCTCCGAGATCATGTCGCAGGCCCGGTTGCCGACGATGTGGGCGCCGATGATCTCGCCGTACTTCGTGTCGACGACCAGCTTCACCATGCCCTCGCGGTCGTCGTAGACCGCCGAGGCGCCGACGCCGCCGAGCTTGAACTTGCCGACCTTGATGTCGTGCCCGGCCTCCTTGGCCGCGGCTTCGGTGAGCCCGACGCTCGCGACCTGCGGATGGCAGAAGGTCGCGCCCGGGACCAGGTCGATGTCGACCGCGTGGGTCGGCGCGCCGGCGATCGTCTCGACCGCGACGACGCCTTCCTCGGACGCCTTGTGAGCGAGCGCGGGGCCTCGCACGAGGTCTCCGATCGCGTAGACCTTGGAGTTGGAGGTCCGCTGGAACTCGTCGACCTTGATCCGGCCTGACTCCTCGGTCTCGACCTTGGGTCCGGCGAGGTTCAGCGCCTCGACATCGGGCGCGCGCCCACCGGCGATCGCGAGGTAGTCCGCCTCGCCCTCCGTGTCGCCGACCTTGTACTTCACCGACTTGCCGGTGTCCTCGACGTCCGAGATCGGCGTTCCGGTGAGGATCGTGATGCCCTGACGCTTGAAGGTCCGCTCGACCACCCGGGCCATGTCCTTGTCCTCGAGCGGCAGGATCTGGGGAAGCATCTCGATCAGCGTCACCTCGGTGCCGTAGCGCGCGTAAGCGGAGGCGATCTCCGAGCCGGAGGCACCCGCGCCGACCACGGCGAGCTTCTTCGGCTGCGCGGCGAGCGACCAGGCGCCCCAGGTGTCGACGATGCGATCCGAGAACTCGACGCCCGGGATCGGCAGCGCGACGGAGCCGGTTGCGAGAACGACGGCCTTGGTTTCGTGGGTGTCGGAGCCCACCGCGACGTTGCCGTCGTCGGTCAGCGAGCCCTCGCCCTCGATCTGCGTGACCTTGTTCTTGTCCCAGAGCATCTTGACGCCGCTCGACAGCCCGTCGGAGACGGCGGCGCGCCGGTCGGCCAGCGCCTTCCAGTCGATCGAAGCCCTGGTGACCTTGATCCCGAGCTCCGCGCCGTTCTGGGCGTGGTCGAACACCTCCGCCGTGTGGAGCATCGTCTTCGCCGGGATGCAGGCGTAGTTGAGGCAGCGGCCACCGGGCTTGTCCTTCTCGACGACCGCCGTGTTGAGACCGAGCTGAGCGGCGCGGATCGCGGCGACATAGCCGCCGGGACCGCCCCCGATCACGATCACGTCGTAGGAATCAGCCATACGGCGACTCTATATATCCGCGCGTTCGGCGATCGGCTCAGACCGGCGGGTTGCGCTCCGGCATCTGGATTCGCGCCATCGCCTTGACCATCCTGTAGAAAAGGAAGCCGGCGCCGCCCAGGATCGCGGCGAAGGCCAGCGCCCGCCAGACCTCGGTTACCTGGGCCAGTCCGAGCGCGGCGACGACCAGGACCAGCACCAGCAGGGTCTGGAAGCCGAGGACGGCCCAGTAGCGCGTGCGCCAGAGCCCGTAGGCCATCCCCGAGAGGATCAGTGTCGAGACGACGGTCGGGAACACGGCGGGCCGTGACTCCCCGGTCTCGTTGCCGAAGTCGTCGAACTCGCCGACCTCGAGGCCCAGCGCGTAGGCGAGCACGGTGCCGAGCGCAAGGGCGCCCGAGATGACCGCCGCGACGGTGACGACGCTGGGGCGCTCGTCCGGCTCGAGTGGCTCGAGCTGCTCGCGAACCGCCCGGTTCTTCGCCTCGGTTCGCTCGGCTCGCGCCTCGCGCCGCACCTGGAGGTCGGCGCGCCGCTCGGTCGAGCGCTCCTTGCGTTTGCGGCGCTGCGCCCGCCGGCGCTCGCGGCTACCCATCGAGCGCCTCCCGGAGCTCCCGCGCGCTGCCCTCGGGGTCCGCCGCGTCGCGGATCGCGCGGACGACCACCGCGCGCCTGGCGCCCGCGGCCACGACCTCGTCGATGTTGCCGGCGTCGATGCCGCCGATCGCGAACCAGTTCGCGTCGCCACCGTGCGCGGCCGCGTGCTCGATCAGGCCGAGGCCCGCCGCCGGCCGTCCCTCCTTGGTGGGCGTCTCCCAGACGGGCCCGGCGCTGATCTGGTCGGGCCGGGCGTTACCCGAGGCCCCGACCGCGGCGTCGAACTGTTCCGCCGAGTGCGTCGAGAGGCCGACCAGCGCGCCGGCGCCGGCCTCGGCGCGCGCCTCGGCAACCGGCGCGTCATCCTGGCCGACGTGGACGCCGTCGGCGCCGCAGGCCTCGACCAGCTCCGGGTGGTCGTTGATGAGGAACAGGGCCCCGTGCTCGTCCGCGGCGCGCCGGAACGGCTCGGCCAGGGCAACGATCTCGTCGGCGCACCGCGGCGCCTTCTCGCGCAGCTGGATCATGTCCACGCCGCCGCGGAGCGCCGCTCGCAACAGCGGTTCCGGGTCCCCGGCGCGGGGGCGGCCTTCGCAGACGAAGTAGAGGCGGGCATGGCGCAGGCGCTCGAGACGCTGGCTCGGATCCATAGCGCGGGCAGTATCGCGGAGTAACATCGGTAGCCAACGGGAGCCCAACCCAAGGGCTGAGAGGGCGGCAACTGGCCGCCGACCGTCTGAACCTGAACCGGGTAATGCCGGCGGAGGTATCTGGTGCGTGACTCAAGTCCAGACGCGTTGATCGTCGGAGCCGGCGCGATCGGCCTTGCCTGCGCCTGGCGCGCCGCGCAGCGCGGCCTGCGGATCGAGGTCCTCGAGCGCGACGAGCCGGGCGCGGGCGCCTCGGGCGTCGCAGCGGGCATGCTCGCCCCCGTCGGCGAGGCGACCTGGGGCGAGGAGCGGCTGCTCGCCGCGGCGCTGGCCTCGCACGCTTCCTGGCCCGAGTTCGCGGCGGAGCTGAGTGAGGCCAGCGGGATGGATCCGGGGTACCTCGAGACCGGCGCGCTGCACGTCGCGCTCGACCGCGACGAGGCGGCGGAGCTGCGGCGGCGGCATGAACTGATGGCTTCGCTCGGGCTCGAGGCCGAGTGGCTCGACGCGGCGGAATGCCGGGCGCTCGAGCCCGGCTTACACCCGGCGGTCGTCGGGGGCGTTCACGCTCCGCACGAGTCGGGCGTCGACCCGTCCGCACTTGTTTTCGCCCTCCGCGTCGCATGCGAGCGCGCCGGGGTGCGGATCACCGTGGGCGCCGAGGCGATCGAGCGCGATCCTCGACAGCGACCGCCTGGCCGGTGTCGTGACGGCCGACGGGCACCGCCGGCTCGCTCCGGTGACCGTGCTCGCGGCCGGCGCCTGGTCGGCGGTGGAGTGGCTGCCGGAGCCCGCCCGCCCGCCCGTGCGCCCGGTCAAGGGGCAGATCCTGACCCTGCGCGGCCCGCGTCGGCCGACCCGTTGCCCGGCGGCTCGTCGTCACCGAGCGCGTGTATCTGGTGCCGAGGGCCGACGGGCGCTTGGTCGCCGGGGCGACGGTCGAGGAGCTCGGCTTCGACTCGCGAGTCACGGCGGGCGGGGTGTACGAGCTTCTTCGCGAGGCATACCGGGCGCTGCCCGACGTGGCTGAGCTCGAGCTCGAGCGCGCGGTCGCGGGTCTGCGGCCCGGGACGCCGGACAACGCCCCGCTGGTCGGACCCGGTGCGCTCGACGGCCTGGTCCTCGCGACGGGCCACTTCCGCAATGGGATCCTGCTCGCGCCGCTCACTGCGGCCGGGGTCGCCGCGAACCTTGCGGGCGAGGCTCTCCCGGCGGAGCTCGAGGTCGCCGACCCCGCACGCTTCGCGGGGATCGAGTCGAGGTGGGCCGGTGAACGTGACCCTGAACGGCGAGCGGGTCGAGCTCGACGCGGGCGCCACGGCGGCGGACGCCGTCCTGGCTGCGGGAGTGACCCCGGAGGGCCGCGGCGTTGCGGTCGCGGTCGAGGGCGAGGTGGTGCCGCGCACGGAGTGGGAGCGGCGCGGCCTGCGCGAGGGCGAGGTGGTGGAGGTGGTGCATGCCGTCCAGGGCGGATAGCGGTCAGCACGCAGCACGCAGCACGCAGCACGCAGATGCTCAAGACGGCTTCGAGCTTGGTGGGCGGACCTGGCGCTCGCGGCTGATCGTCGGCACGGGCGGGTTCCGCTCGCTCGCTCAGATGGAGAGCGCGATCGCGGCGTCGGGGACCGAGATCGTCACGGTCGCGTTGCGGCGCGTCGACCCGTCCGCGCAGGGCTCGGTCGTGGAGCTGATCGACCGCCTCGGGCTGTTCGCGCTTCCGAACACGGCCGGCTGCTACACGGCGCGCGACGCCGTCAGGACCGCCCAGCTTGCGCGCGAGGCTTTCGAGACCGACTGGGTAAAGCTCGAGGTGATCGGCGACGACCGCACGCTGTTCCCGGACGCGGTGGAGCTGGTCGCCGCGGCGGAGACGCTGGTCGCGGACGGGTTCACCGTCCTGCCCTACACCAACGACGACCCGATCCTGGCGCGCCGCCTCGAGCAGGCGGGCTGCGCCGCGGTGATGCCGCTCGGCTCCCCGATCGGCTCGGGCGCGGGGATTCGCAACCCGTACAACGTCCGGATCATCATCGAGCAGTCCGCGGTGCCGGTGATCCTCGACGCCGGCATCGGGACCGCCTCCGACGCGGCGCTCGCGATGGAGCTCGGCTGCGACGGGGTTCTTCTGGCGAGCTCGGTCTCGCGCGCGGCCGATCCCGAGCGGATGGCGCGGGCAATGCGCCAGGCGGTCGAGGCCGGCTACGCCGCGCGGGCGGCGGGGCGAATCCCGCGCCGCCTGCACGCAGAGGCCTCGACGCCGGACGAGGGCCTGCCCGACCTCTAGTCCCGTCGGAAGGGCGCGCGCCTGGCGCTCCGCTCGATCGCGGCGGCCTTGCGATCGAACGCCTCGCCCGCCGTCCCCGCGGCGACGGCGGTCGCGTGCGCGACCTTCCCGATCGGCGAGGGGTCGAGCGGCTCGATCGCCGAGTCGGGATCGGATGCCAGGTCGACGGCTGCCTTGCGGACGGCGGTGACGTGGCGCCGCATCTTCCGTTCCCATGTCGCGCAGAGCTCGGTCAGGGTCTCCGCCTGGCGGGTCGCGGACACGCTGCCCAGGTAGGCGAGCAGCGTCGTGACGTGTTCGAGGTCGTCGACCGCGAACCGCAGGGCCTGGTTGCGCTCGAGGAACCGGTCGAGAATCGCCGCCCGGACCAGTCCGATGCGCGAGCCGCCGCCGCGCGCGGCGACCTCGGCGTGGAGGTCGTAGCGGGCCAGTGCGGGCTTCAGTTCGTCGAGCAGGCCGCTGAGCGCCGCGTCGGCCTTCTCGACCGCGGCGCGGGCGCCGTCGTCGAGATGGTCCGCGAGGCGCGAGAGGCGGGTCTGCGCCTCCTGCGCGCTCAGGAACAGCTCGCGGTAGCCGCGATGCTCGGCGGGGTGGAGGGGCATCGCGCGGAGCCTACCCGCGCTCGACCGGCCGGCCCGCACGCTCCCAGGTGCCGACCCCGCCATGGCCAACGTGCACGATCCGGTCGAACTCCGCACGCTGGAGGATCGAGGCAGCCAGGCCCGAGCGCTTGCCGCCGCTGCAGATCGTCGCGATCGGGCGGTCCGCCGGGAGCTCGGCGAGGGCTTCGGGCAGCCGGCCGTACGGGATGTTCAGGGAGCCCGGGATGCGGCCGCTTTCGAACTCGTCGGGGTCGCGTACGTCGAGGAGCAGGGGCGGGTCCGCTCCCTCGATGCGCTCGGCGAGCGTCTCGAGGTCGATCAGCTCGAGCCGTGCGACCGGCCGGTCCTCCGAGCGCCAGGCGGTGACGCCGCCCTTCAGGAACCCGCTCACCCGCAGCCCGACCGAGGCCAGGAGCTCCGCGGCCTCGAGCTCGTAGCCGTCGGAAGCGGCGACGACGATCAGGTCTGAGTCAGGGGGCACCACCTTCGCCACCTTCGTCGCGAAGCCGGTGTCGTACGCAGAGGCGGAGATCGCTCCCGGGATATGGGCCTCGTCGAACTGCTCGTTCGTCCGGGCGTCGACCAGCAGCGCGCCCTCGGCGATCGCGACCTCGACGCCCCGCGGCGACAGCGGCGCCGGAGCGCCCATCTCCTCGACCAGCGGGCCGCGGTTGATGGCGACCACATGCTCGACGTTGGGCGGCGGCTCGCCGAGGCCGTCGACCGCGTCGGCCACGAAGTCCTCGACCCGGTCGAACTGCGCGCCCCGGTTGTGGGAGCGCTCGAATCCGATTGTCGAGGAGGTCTTGTGGTCGATGCCGGCGCTGCCGCAGGAGGAGCCGCCGATGTGCCCCGGCCAGACCTCGACGCTGTCGGGAAGGGAGAGGAGCCGCTCGGTGAGCGACGCGTAGATCGCGCGCGCTCCCTCGCGCGGCTCGATCGCCAGGTCGGGCCTGGCGACGTCGCCGACGAAGAGGGAGTCGCCGGTGAGGACGGCCCACGGCTCGCCGCCGCGCCCGCGGTCCCGGAGAAGGAGGGAGGTGTGCTCGGGGCGGTGGCCCGGCGTGTGGATCGCCTCGACCTCGACCTCGCCGAGCTCGATCACAGCGCCATCGCCGAGGGACTCGTGTGGGTATTCGGCCGCGGCCAGGTCGCTGATGTGGATCGTCGCGCCAGTCGCCCGGGCGAGCCGGCCGTGGCCGGACACGTGGTCGGCGTGGTTGTGGGTCTCGATTACGTGACCGATCCGGACGCCGTGAAGGCGCGCGAGCCGCAGGTAGGGCTCGATGTCCCACTGCGGGTCGACGATCGCGGCGACGCCGGCCTTGGCGTCTCCGACCAGATACGAGGCACATCCCAGGTCCTCGTGGATGATCTGGCGGAACAGCATTCCGCACGATCGTATCCGCGCCGCTTTCCATGTTGTCTATCAATTTGATAGACAATGGGTATGACCAACCCGATGACGGACAGCATGTTGGAGCGGGCGGGCCTTGGGCTGACCCCGCGGAAGGACATCGAGCGTCACCGTGTCGTGGCGCTCGTCGGCGACCCGCGGGCGCATTCCCGCACGGCTTCGCTCGCCTCTGCCGTGGCCGTGCGGCTCGCCCGCGAGATCGTTGGCGGATCCCGGCCGGACGCCAGCTGGCGGCTGATCGACGTCGCGACAGGAAACGGCGACGGCCGGCAGGGACGCCCGGGCGACGACGTGTTGGCGGCCTTCGCCGGCGCCGAGATCGTCGTCGTAGCCTCGCCGGTGCGACGTGGCAGCTACACGGGGCTGACGAAGCTGTTCCTCGACGCGCTCCCCGAGCGCGGGCTGGCGGGCTCGGTGGCGATCCCGGTGATGGTCGGCCGCACACCCCGGCACGCGCTCGCGGCCGACGTGCACCTGCGGCCGGTGCTGATCGAGCTCGGAGCGTCGTGTCCGACGGCGTCGCTGTTCGCCCTCGAGTCCCGTCTTTCGAACCCGGGCGCCGTCTGCGGCGCGTGGTTCACCCGCGCCCGCCCCGCGCTAGAGCACCTGCGAGACGGCCCGGGTTAAGCCGGCTCAACAACGCCGGGGCTCGGCTCGGGCTTCGCCCTCCGCCTCACTGGCTGACCCAGGCCTCCGGCGGCTGGGTGACCCTCAGGACCTCTTTCGGGAGCTGGCCGCTGACGAGGTCTGCCAGCGTTACCGCCTCGAGCACTTCGCGAATCGAGGCCCGCAGCGCGACCCACACCTGCTGCAGCGGTGATGCGAGGCCCTCGTACTCCATCGTCTCGGGCCGGTGGTTGCGGACGCTCGCGAGCGGACCCTCGACGGCACGCATCACGTCGGCGACGCTGATCTCGGATGCCGGCTTGGCCAGCCAGTAGCCGCCGTCGGAGCCACGCTGGCTCTCGACCAGGCCGGCGTTCCGGAGCTCGCCGAGGATGTTCTCCAGGAACTTGGGCGGGATCCGCTGGGCGGAGACGATCGCGCTTTTCTTGACGGGGGCGTCGCCGCCTGCCGCGGCGAGCTCCATGGCCGCGCGAACGGCGTATTCGGCCTTCGCGGAAACCCGCATGGACGGATCGTAGACCGCATCGGGCCCAACACCTAATTTCCTATCGGGTTGAGGGACTTTGCTACCCTGCCGGATCCTTTTCAACTAAACCAATCGAGAAAGGCAAGAATCTGTAATCATGAGGTCTATGAAGAGCAAGCTGGCTGCATCGCTGGCGCTGCTCGTCCTACCGGTCGGGGTGGCTGCCTGTGGCGGTTCGTCCGATGCGGAGGGCAGCGGCGACGGCTCCGGTGGGAGCGTTGACTTGATCGCCTACTCGACGCCGCAGACGGCGTACGAGGAGTCGATCATCCCCGCTTTCCAGGCCACACCCGAGGGCGAGGGCGTCGAGTTCTCGGCGTCGTTCGGGTCGTCCGGGGACCAGTCGCGCGCGGTCGAGGCGGGTCAGCCGGCCGACTTCGTGCACCTGCCGCTCGAGCCGGACATCACCCGGATCGTCGACGCGGGTCTCGTGGCTCCCGACTACGCGGAGACGGAGGAGAACGCCGGCGTCGTCCAGACGTCGGTCGTCTCGTTCGGCGTCCGCCCGGGCAACCCGAAGGACATCCAGGGCTGGGAGGACCTCGTTCGGGACGACGTCGAGGTCATCACCCCGAACCCGTTCACCTCGGGCGGTGCCCGCTGGAACATCATGGCCGCGTACGGCCAGGCGCTCGAGAACGGCGCCTCAGAGGACGAAGCGCTCGCGTTCGTGGGCGACGTGCTCGGCAACACGGTCGTACAGGACGCCAGCGCGCGTGATTCGCTCAACACGTTCCTGGGCGGCCAGGGCGACGTGATCATCTCGTACGAGAACGAGATCCTCGGCGCCCAGCAGGCCGGCGAGGAGCTGGACCTGATCGTCCCCGACGACACGATCAAGATCGAGACGATCGCGGTCACCACGGAGGAAAGCGACGAGACCGCGCAGGCGTTCCTCGACTTCCTCTTCAGCGAGGAGGGCCAGACGGCATTCGCCGAAAATGGCTACCGCCCGGTCGACGAGGCCGTGCTGGAGCAGTTCGCCGACGAGTTCCCCGAGCCCCCGGGCCTGTTCGACATCGAGTCGCTCGGCGGCTGGGAGACGGTCGCGACCGAGTTCTTCGATCCGGAGAACGGCAAGGTCGCGGCCATCGAAGCCGACCTCGGAGTCGCAACGGAGTAACCCGTGGAAGCCGGAACCGTACAGACGCAGATCCCCCCGAAGCGGGCTCTTCCCAGGGTCCGCTTCGGGGGCCCCGGCCTCACCCGAGGGCTGGTCGCCGGGTACCTCTCGATCATGGTGCTGCTGCCGATCGCGGCGGTGGTCTCGAGATCGTTCGAGGACGGCTTGAGCAGCTTCTGGGACGCCGTCTCTTCGGAGCAAGCGGTCGCAGCGATGGAGCTGACGTTCTTCGCCTCGCTGGCGGTCGTCGCGATCAATGCCGTGTTCGGGACGATCATCGCCTGGGTCCTCGTCCGGGATGAGTTCCCCGGCAAGCGCTACCTCAACATGGTCATCGACCTGCCGTTCGCGCTGCCGACGATCGTCGCCGGCCTGACGCTGTTGGCCCTCTACGGCGATACCGGCGTACTTGGGATCTCCGGCGTGCAGGCCACCCGCGTCGGGGTGATCATGGCGCTGCTCTTCGTGACGCTCCCGTTCGTCGTACGGGCGGTTCAGCCCACGCTGATCGAGCTGGACCAGGACATGGAGGAAGCCGCCGCGTCGCTTGGCGCCAAACCTCTGACGATCTTCCGCAGGATCGTGCTGCCGAACCTGACACCGGCGATCACCGCCGGCGCCGCGCTCGCGTTTGCGCGGGCAATCGGAGAGTTCGGTTCGCTGATCCTGATCACGAACAACATCCCCTTCAAGACCGAGGTCGCCTCGGTGTTCATCTTCAAGCAGGTCGAGGCTGGTAACGAGACGGCCGCCGCGGCGGTCTCCGTGGTGCTGCTGACCGTGTCGGTCGCGGTGCTCTTCCTCATCAGCTGGTTCGGCAGGAGGTCGATCAGGGGATGAGCGTCAGCTCGATCGACAGCGCCTCCAGTCGGAACATCGTCCGCGGCGGCCGCGGCGCGCGCATCGGCCTGCGCTCGATCGCCCTCGGCTACCTCTTGATCCTTCTGATCATCCCGGTGGTCGTGATCATCGCCAAGGCGTTCGAGGACGGGGCCGGGAACGTGTTCGACACACTGACGACGCCCGAGGCCCAGCACGCCTTCTGGCTCACGCTCGTGATGATCGCTGTCGCGATCCCACTCAACACGATCTTCGGCGTCGCCTGTGCCCTGGTGCT
Source organism: uncultured bacterium (assembly GCA_963753385.1). Classification (GTDB taxonomy): domain Bacteria; phylum Actinomycetota; class Thermoleophilia; order Solirubrobacterales; family 70-9; genus JALZKA01. Next base: position 583,805 of record CAVWCC010000005.1, on the reverse strand, counting down.
CGTCCGGCAGAACTTCCGCGGCAAGGCAATCCTGAACGGGCTGATCGACCTGCCCTTCGCGATCTCCCCGGTCGTGATCGGGTTATCCCTGGTGCTCGTCTACGGCTCGCTCGACGGCTGGTTCGGTCCGTGGTTGCTCGAACAGGGCGTCAGGGTGATCTTCACCCCGGTCGGGATGGTGCTGGCGACGATATTCGTCTCGCTGCCGTTCGTGGTCCGCGAGGTCGAGCCGGTGCTGCGCGAGATCGGCGAGGACCAGGAGCAGGCCGCAAGCACGCTCGGCGCCAACGCCTGGCAGACCTTCTGGCGGATCACGCTGCCGGCGATCCGCTGGGGCGTCACCTACGGCGTCGTCCTGGCAACCGCCCGCGCGCTGGGCGAGTTCGGCGCGGTGTCGATCGTCTCCGGCCGGATCTCCGGCGAGACCGAGACGCTGCCGCTGTTCGTCCAGAAGGAGTTCGAGAAGTTCAACGTGTCGGGCGCCTACGCCGCCGCGCTGGTGCTGGCGCTGATCGCCCTCGCCACGCTGTTCGCGATGAACCTTGTCCGCAGGCGCGACTCTAAGAGCGGGTCGCCCGTGATCGTCGGAGATACCCAGGAGGAACCAGCATGAGCATCGTCGTTGAGAACGCAACCAAGAAGTTCGGTGATTTCGTTGCGCTGGACGAGGTGTCGATCGAGGTGCCGGACGGTTCGCTGACCGCGCTGCTCGGCCCCTCCGGCTCGGGGAAGTCGACGCTCCTGCGGGTGATCGCCGGTCTGGAGCGCCCGGACTCAGGCAGCATCCGGATCTCGGGCCAGGAGATGACGAACGTGCCGGTGCAGGATCGCCACGTCGGCTTCTGCTTCCAGCATTACGCCGCGTTCAAGCACATGACGGTGCGCGACAACGTCGCCTTCGGCCTCAAGATCCGCAAGAAGGGCAAGGAGGAGACCGAGGAGCGCGTGCGCGAGCTGCTGCGCCTGGTCCACCTCGAGGGCTTCATCGACCGGTACCCGTCGCAGCTCTCGGGCGGCCAGCGCCAGCGGATGGCGCTTGCCCGGGCGCTCGCGGTCGAGCCGAAGGTCCTGCTCTTGGACGAGCCGTTCGGCGCGCTCGACGCGAAGGTCCGCGAGGAGCTGCGCGCCTGGCTGCGCCGCCTCCACGACGAGGTCCACGTGACGACGATCTTCGTCACCCACGACCAGGAGGAGGCGATGGACGTCGCCGAGCAGATCGTGGTGATGAACGACGGCGCGGTCGAGCAGGCCGGCGGTCCGCGTGAGCTCTACGAGCATCCGAGCACGGAGTTCGTGATGGGCTTCATCGGCCCGGTGAACAGGGTCGGCAAGGAGTTCATCCGCCCCCACGATCTCGTGATCCAGCACATCCCCGAGGAGGGCGCGGTCGAAGCGATGATCGAGCGGATCGTGCACCTCGGCTTCGAGGTGCGGGTCGAGCTTGTGCTCGCGGAGGGCGACCCGTTGTGGGCGCAGCTCACGCGGGCGCAGGCCGAGGAGCTGGAGCTGGCCGAGAAGCAGATCGTCTACGTGCGGCCACAGCGCAAGAAGGTGTTCGACGAGACGGGCCCGCGGACGGAGGAGCTCGTCCTGGCATAGGCCAGTCAGCCATGGAGCTCTACGAGATCGCAGCCTGGGCGATGTTCGCCCTGATCTTCGCCTTCCTGGGCATGGTGCTCGGCGCCACCTGGAAGCAGATGGAGAACGAGGCGAAGGCGGCCGGCGCGATCCGGCGCCGGGACGGGGCTAGCGGTCGATGGCGGATTCGGGGTGTTCGGAGAGTTCGCGCACGGGCTCAGGAAGTGCGCCGCCGACGACGTCGGCAAGGGTGACGGTCTCGAGCACGCTGCGGATGTTTGCGCGCAGGGCGACCCAGACCCCCTTCAACGGCTCGGCCGCGCCGCGGTACGCCAGCTCGTCGGGCCGTGAGCCCCGTACCGAGGCGAGCGGCCCTTCGACCGAGCGGATTACCTCGGCGATCGTGATGTCGTCGGCCGGGCGCGCGAGCCAGTAGCCGCCCTCCTGCCCGCGGCGGCTGTGCACCAGGCCCTGCTGGCGCATCTCGGCCAGGATGTTCTCGAGGAACCGCAGCGGGATGTCCTGCGCGGCGGCGATCGCGTCGCCCTTGACGGGCTCATCGGGCGGGGCGCTCGCCAGCTCGATCGCCGCGCGAACGGCGTAGTCGGCCTTGGCGGAGACGCGCATGCGGCCATTCAACACGACGGGCACGCCACCCCGTGTCGTTGCGTTTGGCATCCACCCCTCGGACCCGAGACGCAGCGAGAGCCCGTCTACGATTCTCGCGCCCCCGTAGCTCAGCGGTAGAGCGGCGGACTTTTACTCCGCGCGACGAAGGTTCGACTCCTTCCGGGGGCATGATGGACGCGGACCGTGTAGCGGTGATCGGTGCCGGCCTCGCCGGCCTGGTCGCTGCCGACGAGGTCCTACGCAGCGGTTGGTCGGTCGAGGTCCTTGAGGCGCGCGATCGGGTCGGCGGGCGGACGTGGTCGCGCCGGCTCCCCAACGGCGCGGTCGCCGAGATGGGCGCGGAGTTCATTCTCCCCGGCAACATCGAGGTCGCAGCCCTGGCTGAGGAGCTCGGTCTGGGTCTCGTCGACAAGGGGATGCGCTACGGCCGCCGTGAGCCGCGCGGCGTCGAGGTCACGGATGCCGAGCTTGACGCGGCCGTTGCGGAGGTCGACGCCGCTCTCGCCCGAATCGACGGCGATCCGAGCACGCGTGAATTCCTCGAATCGCTCGCAATCCCGGAGGGAACCCGTGAGGTGCTCGTGGCCAGGGCCGAAATCTCATCGGCGAGCAGCGCAGACGAGGTCCCGGCGAGGGACCTGGAGGGAATCGCGCACATCGGCGACGAGCCGTCGCCGGGGGTGGCTGGCGGCAACCAGGGCCTGGCGCTCGCGCTCGCCGACCGGCTGGGCGATCGGGTACGCCTCGGCGATCCCGTGGAACTCATTCGCTGGGATGCGTCTCGCGTCACGGTGCGGATGAGGTCCGGACGCGAGACCGAAGCCGACCGCTGCGTGATCGCGGTCCCCGCCCACGCGTTCGACCGGATCGTGCTCGAGCCCGAGCTTCCACCGGACAAGCGGGAGGCGTTCGGGCGAATCCGCTACGGCCACGCGGCGAAGCTGTTCGTTCCCTTGACCGAGCCCGCGCCGCCCGGCGCAGTGATGAATGTGCCGGAGCGCTGGTGGTGCTGGACCCAGACCGACGCCACTGGCACGGCCGTGCCTCTCGTCAGCTGCTTCGCAGGCTCGCCGGCGGCGCTCGAGCGACTCGAGGTCGATCGCGGGCCGGGCCGTTGGCTGGAGCGGCTCACCGAGCTGCGACCGGATCTGGCGCTCGACCAGGGCGGTGCCGTGCTCTCAACCTGGGACGACGACCCCTGGGTCGGAGCCGCCTATTCGATCTCCTCCACGCCAGATCAGGCCGCGGTCCTGGCCGAGCCCGTAGGCCCGCTCGAGTTCGCCGGCGAGCACACGGGCGGGCCGTTCAGCGGCCTGATGGAGGGCGCGATTCGCAGCGGCCGGCGCGCCGCGGCAGCTCTCGCCGCCCGAACCTAGCTCCGCAGCCGGTACCCCATCCCACGCACCGTCTCGATCAGGTCGCTGCCGAGCTTCTTGCGCAGGTAGCCGACGTAGACCTCGACCACGTTCGACCCCGGGTCGTAGTCGTAGCCCCAGACGTGGGAGAGGAGCTGCTCCTTCGAGAGCACCTGGTCGGAGTGGCGGAGGAACGTCTCGAGCATCGTGAACTCGCGAGCGGTGAGCGGGACCGTTTCGCCCGCGGCCGTCGCACGCCGCGTGCGGAGGTCGAGCACGACGTCTCCCGCCTCGAGCACGGTCGGCTCGACCCGCGACTCGTCGCGCAGCCGCGCGCGGATGCGAGCCAGCAGCTCCTCGAGGCTGAACGGCTTGGTGATGTAGTCGGACGCGCCGGCGTCGAGGCCCGAGACCTTGTCCTCCGTGTCGTCGCGCGCGGTGAGGATCACCACCGGCAGCTCGACCCCCCGTTGCCGCACCACGCGCAACACCTCGAGCCCGTCCACGTCGGGCAGGCCGAGGTCGAGGATCATCAGATCGAACTCGTCGTCGCTCGCGACGAGCGTCGCCGACTGTCCATCACCCACGACCTTCGTCGTGTACCCGTTCGCCGCCAGCCCCTTCTCGAGGAAGCTGGCGAACCGCGGCTCGTCTTCGACGATCAGGATTCGGCTCATCGGTGGCCTCCGATCTCGGGATCGGTCGGCAGGATCAGCTCGAATCGGGAGCCGCTCTTCCCGGTGACGTGCACGGTGCCGCCGTGCGCCTCGGCGATCGCGCGGACGATTGCCAGGCCGAGTCCCGTTCCCTCGTAGCGCGACGCCCCGCGCCGCCCGCGCACCAGGCGGTTGAAGATCCGCTCTCGATCCTCCTCCGGCACTCCGGGCCCCGAGTCCTCGACCCAGATCCGCGCGCTGCCGCTGTTCACGCTGCCACCCACGGTGACGGAATCATCGGGACCAGTGTGCTGCACCGCGTTGTCGACCAGCGCGAGCAGCGCCTGGGTCAGGCGCTGCGGGTCGGCCACGATCAGCCCGCGCGAGCGCACGTCCGAAAGCCACTCGCGGTCCGCGAGGCCCTCCGCCTTCGCGAGGACGTCGTCGACCAGCGTCGCGATGTCGACGGTCCGCAGCTGCAGGAAGTCGGTGCGCTCCGCCTTCGCCAGGTCGAGCAGGTCGTCGACGAAGCGCCGCATCCGGTCGAGCTCGTCGGTGACGAGTGTCAGCGTCTCGGTCCGCTCCTCCGGCGTCTGCTCGTACGAAGCGAGCAGCTCGAGGTGGCCGCGCACGATCGCGATCGGCGTGCGCAGCTCGTGGCCAGCGTCGCGGATGAACTCGCGTTGACTGTTGAACGCATGCTCGACCCGGTCGAGCATGTCATTGAAGGTGTGCGCCAGGTCGGCGAGCTCGTCGTCGCCCTCGGCATCGATCCGCCGCGAGAGGTCGCTGCCGGTGATGCCCTCCGCGGTCGTCCGCAGGTCCCGGAGTGGCGCCAGCACTCGCCCGCTGATGGCGAAGGCGAGCAGCGTCCCGATGACCATGACTGCGCCGGCGACCGCGGCAACGATCCGCACCGCCTCGTTCACCTCGTCCCGCTCGCCCCCGGGGAAGATCGCGACGACGAAGCTGCCGAGCGTCCTGCCCTCGTGTTTGACCGGCACGGCGACGTAGCGGGCCTCGCCGATCGGCGTTTCGACCTCGGCCCGCTCCACGGACTCGAGCGTCCGCCAGCGCTTTACGGTGACGGGATCGAGCAGCGACGCCGCCGCCGGCTCCGTACGTTCCGACGACCGGTATCGCGGCACTCCCTCGCGGGGCACGGTGATGAGCTCCTCTCCCTCCCCCGGGGTATTGCGATCGAGGTAGACCGCGAAGATCCGCTTGACGTCGCCGCCGAACTTGCGGCTCGTCTCCGGGTCCACGCCGCCGGCGAGCTTCTGGAACTCGTCCACCTCCTGCGTCAGGTCCTCCTGGATCCGGTCGTCGAGCCGCACCAGCAGCACCTGCCGGACGACCAGAACCGACGCGATCATCGCCAGAGCGAGCAGGATCACATAGGAGGCGAGGATCCGCACTCGCACTCCGCTGAACGCGCGCGAGAGGCGCTCCGACATGCTCGTGGGGCGATCCTCAGCCATCAGTCATCGCCAGCGCTGTCGTCGCCTCCGCCATCGTCACCATCATCGTCGCCTGGCGGCGCTGGAGTGGGCGCCGGCGGTGGCACCGGTTGGGGCACCGGCTCCGGCACCGGGGTCGGGGCGGCGGGCGCTGGAGCGGGAGCGATCGCCTGAGCCTTGTGTTCCTGCCGGCGCTCCCTGCGCCGCTCCGCGCGCCTTCGCTCGCGTTGGCGCTGCCGTCGCTCTTGAGCGCGGTCCTGTCGACGCTCCCGAAGCTCGGCGGGGCTCGGTCCGGTGAGCTCGACTGCTCGCAGATTGTCCGGCGACTCGTCGTTTCGCGCCAGGGCAGGCAGGAGCAGGAGCAGCGCGAGCAGGCCCGCGCCGGCAAGCGCCACCGCGATCTGAAACCGGTTCATCCCACTGAAGCCTGGAGTCCGTGCGTGAGACCGGGCTGAGCCGTTCCTGAGAACTCTCTTATCTCAGCCGCGGCTTCAGCCGCGAGAGGCGTGGCCTCGGGAGCGCTCCCAGCACCGGCTCGAGCCGCTCGGCCAACTCCGCGGGAGCCGGCCGCAGCCCGGGCTCGAAGGCGAGGCAGTCCGCGATCGCCTCGGCGACCTCGTGCGGGATCCGGGCCTCCACCGGCAGCGCCCGTTCGGCGAGCTGGGGGTACTGGACCTCGAGCGGGCCGCTTTCGTCGTCGCTCGGCTCCGAGTACGGCAGCTCGCCGGTCGCGGCGCGATAGAGCGTCACACCGAGACCCCAGACGTCGGCCGCCGGCCCGACCGGGCCGAGCCGCTCCGGGTCGCACTGCTCGGGCGCCATGTAGGCGTCGGTCCCGACCTGCGTCCGCAGCCCGGCCGCCTCATCCACGCCCACCGCCACGCTCAGGTCGATCATCCGCGGCGGCGCGCCCATGATCGTGTTCGACGGCTTGATGTCGAGGTGGACGACGCCCTCGTTCGTCAGGTAGTGCACCGCCGAGCAGAGCTGCACGGCGAGCGGCACCAGCTGCTCGGCCGGCAGCGGCCCGTAGCGGCGGACGAGCGTCGAGAGCCGCGGGCCCTCGAGGTGCTCGAGGACGATGTGAGGCCTCTTGCCGTGGAGCACGGCGTCGAAGCCGCGCACGATCACGGGATGGTCGAGGCGAGAGAGCATCTTCCACTCCTCGGCCAGGCCGCGCAGCGTCCGGTCATCCTCGACCAGGTGCGGGCGCACCACCTTGCAGACGACGACCGCGTGCATGTGGCCGTCGAACGCCAGGTACGCGTCGTAGCGCCGCCCGCCGCCGAGCCGCTTCAGCGCGGTCCGGCCGGGCGCGATCTCATCGCCCTCGGCGAGCTCCCAGCTCGTTGAGAGCTGGGAGCTCCGGGCCTGTTCGGCGAGCGTCATCGGCTGTTGGATCGCGAGCGGCTTTGGCCGGTGCCGCGGGTCGTGCCGGTGCGGCTGTTCGACTCCGAGCCCCGGGTCTCGCTGTCGCCGCCCTTGCTGTTCGAGGCGGAATGGCTCTTGCCGGTGCCGCGGGTCGTGCCGGTGCGGCTGTTCGAGTTCGAGTCACGCGAGCCCTTGCCGCTGTTGTCGCGGCTGCCGTCGCGCGAACCATCGCGGAACCGGTCGCGAGGATCGTCGTCGTTGTCCTCGTCGACGCTCTCGACCTCGACCGCCTGGTCGTCGCGGTTGACGCTCACGTCGCCGGCCGTGGCACTCGAGACGAGCGCCGAGACCGTGCCGAACGTGAACAGCGCGATCAACGTCGCCACCGCGATCACGAGGATCCGGTCGAACGCTGTTGCTCCTGGCATCGTGATTTTCCTTTCGGGTCATGGCCGGCGTCGCCGGCCGCCTGCTTCGTTGCAAGCAGGCTTCCCCGATGCCCTGAGACTCGGATGAGGTGAAGCTGAGAGTGTTCTTAGTGGCGGAAGTGGCGCCGGCGGGTGAAAACCATCGCCGCGCCGCGCTCGTCGAGCGCGGCGATCACCTCGTCGTCGCGCTTCGACCCCCCCGGCTGGATGATCGAGGTCGCCCCGGCGTCGAGCGCCCCGAGCGGGCCGTCCGCGAACGGGAAGAACGCGTCGGAGGCGACCGCCGTCCCGGCCAGCGGCTCGGCCTCGCCCTCGAAGGCATCCTGCGCTTTCTCGACCGCGATCCGGACCGAGTCCACCCTGCTCATCTGGCCGGCTCCGATCCCCCGCGTCGCGCCGTCGCGCGCGAAGACGATCGCGTTCGATCGCACGTGCTTGCAGACCTTCCACGCGAACAGCAGGTCGCGCCACTGCTCCTCGCTGGGCTGTGCCGAAGTCGGCACGTCCATCTGCTCGCGCCTCTCCTCGAGCAGGTCCGGTGTCTGCACCAACAGGCCCCCGCGCACCCTCTTCAGGTCCCGCTCCCGCGGCTCAGGGCCACGCGACTCGGTGTTGTGGAGGATGCGGATCGCCTCCTTGCGCATCAGCACCTCGAGCGCGTCCTCGTCGAAGTTGGGTGCCACCAGCACCTCGATGAAGTTGTCGTGCAGCCGCTCGGCGAGCTCGCGGTTTACCGGGCGATTGAGCGCGATCACCCCGCCGAACGCTGACAGCGGGTCGCACGCGAGCGCCTTCTCGTATGCCGCGCCGACGTCGCCCGCGATCGCCGCCCCACAGGGGTTGTTGTGCTTGACGATCACCGCCGCCGGCTCCTCGAACTCGGCCAGCAGCTTGCTCGCGGAGTCGAGGTCGAGCACGTTGTTGAACGAGAGCGCCCGGCCGTGCAGCTTCGACACCCGCGCCAGCACGTGCGACCGCGCCCCCGTCTCCACGTACAGGGCGCCCTTCTGATGGGGGTTCTCGCCATACGAGAGGTCGAGGAACTTCTCGTAGGCGAACACCCACCACTGCGGGAACGCCTCGTAGCGCAGGCCGAACCACCGGGAGATCGCCGCGTCGTACCCGGCGATGTCAGCGAACGCCTCGTTGGCGAGCCAGTGCCGCGTCTCCTCGGAGACGGAGCCGCCGCTCCCCTCGAGCTCGGCCAGCACCGCGTCATAGCTCTCCGGCCGCACCACCACCGCGATCGACTGATGGTTCTTCGCCGCCGCCCGGATCATCGTCGGGCCGCCGATGTCGATGTTCTCGACCGCCTCGGCCTCGGTCACGTCGGCGCGGGCGACCGTCCGCTGAAACGGATAGAGGTTCACGCACACGAGGTCGATCGGTTCGATCCCCTCGGCCGCGAGCGTCGCCATGTGCTCCGGGTCCTCCCGCTTCGCGAGCAAGGCCGCGTGGAGCCGCGGGTGGAGCGTCTTCACCCGCCCGCCGAGGATCTCCTCCTGGCCGGTGAACTCGGACACGTCGGTCACCTCGAGCCCGGCGTCGCGGATCGCCGAGGCGGTACCGCCCGTGGATAGGAGCTCGATGCCCATCTCGCTCAGCCCGCGCGCGAAATCGACGACGCCGGTCTTGTCCGAGACGGAGATCAGCGCCCTGCGAACCCGGATCGGATTGCCCGCCGGAGGAGCGCCCCCCTCCGTCGCCTCGACCTCCTCCACCAGCGGATCCGCCATTTCTCGATCCACTCTATTTATCCGGCGCGATCAGCACGAGCCGAGGATTGGCGGGGTCGAACGAGATGCGGCCGACCGCGATCAGCCGGATCGCCTCGGGCAGCAGCACGTGCTCGGTTGCGTGGAGCTCGTCCTCGAGCGCCGCGCGGTCGCGGTCGCGAGGGACAGGGATCGGCTGCTGCAGGATGATCGGCCCGGTGTCGACGCCGTCGTCGACGAAGTGGACCGTCACCCCGGTGACCCGAACCCCGTGGTCGAGCGCCTGTCCGACGGCGTCCAGGCCCGGGAACGACGGCAGGAGCGCCGGGTGAACGTTCACGATCCGGTTCTCGAACCGGGCGATGAAGCTCGGCGAGAGCAGCTGCATGTAGCCGGCGAGCACGATGAGGCCCACCTCACGCTCCTCGAGCCAGTCGCCGATGGCGGCATCGCGAGCCGCGCGGTCGTCGAAGCCCTCGGCCGGAAAGACCTCGGTGGCGATGCCGGCGTCCGTGGCTCGATCGAGTGCCATGGCGCCGGGCTTGTCCGATGCGACCGCGACGACCTCGATCCCGTCCCGGCCGTGGACGGTGTCCAGGATCGCCTGCAGGTTCGTCCCCGTGCCCGAGGCGAGCACCGCTACCCGCAAGCTCACGCGGCCTCGGCCTCGGCGACGGCCAGCTTCGGGAACCGCCCTCCGGTCGAGCGCAGCGCGCCCGCGTCGATCATGGCGTCGACCTCGGCGAGCAGGTCGTCCGCCCGCAAGTCGCCGAAGTCTCCGTAGCCGGGCAGCTCGTCGTACGCGTACTTCAGCACGACCTTGCTGCGCCCGCCGCGCAGGATCTCGACCGCGCGGGTCCGTCCGACGGCCGGCGAAGCGGCCTCGACGACCGCGAGGATCGCGTCCTTCAAGCTGGTCGCTGGTAGCTGGTCGCTGGTAGCCCCGCCAGCCCGGTCACTCGTCCTACCAGCTACAAGCGACCGCTACCAGCCGGGGTTCCATCGCAGACATCGCAGCACCGCCCGGCGGCATTCGGCTCGGCGCGGTCGCCGAAGTGCCTCAGGATCGCCTCGCGGCGGCACGTATCGCCGTCCACGAAGCCCCAGATCGCCCGGTACTGCGCCCAGCGGTGGCGCTTCGCCTCGGAATCCTCGGTCTGATTGATGAAGAAGACGTGGAGACCCTTGTCCTGCGGGTTCGCGAGCAGGACGCAGCGCGACGGCAGGCCGTCACGCCCGGCCCGGCCGGCCTCCTGGTAGTAGGCCTCGAGCGACGAGGGCACCGCCTCGTGGATGACGGTCCGCACGTCCGCCTTGTCGACCCCCATCCCGAACGCGTTGGTCGCGACCACGACCTGCGCCTCACCGGCCATGAAGGCGCGTTGTGACTCGGCTCGCGGCTCCCGCTCCATCCCGGCGTGGTAGGCGGGGACCGGCCGCCCCAGCTCGCGGCTCAGGCGCGCCGCAGTCGCCTCGGTGCGCTTGCGGGTGCCGGAGTAGACGATCGCCGGCAGCGCGCCCGGCTCGCCAAGCAGCGCCGAGACCGCCGCCTCGCGCGCCCGATCGCCGCGTACAGGCACGACGTCGTAGGAGAGGTTCGGGCGCTCGAAGCCGGTCGCGATCCGGACCGGGTCGCGCAGCCCCAGCCGGCGGATGATGTCCGCGGCGACCCGCGGCGTGGCGGTGGCAGTGGCGGCGAACACCGAGCTCGCGCCGAGCCGGCGGGCGACCTCGCCCAGCCGGAAGTACTCGGGCCGGAAGTCGTGCCCCCACTGGCTCACGCAGTGCGCCTCGTCGACGACGAACATCCCAACCCTGCCCTTCAGCTGCTCGCCGAACCCAGGCGTCCAGAACCGCTCCGGCGCGACGTAGAGCAGCCGCGCCTCGCCCCCCAGCGCGCGGCGGAGCGACTCGGCGTTCTCGGAAGCGGTGCGCTGGGCATTGATCAGCTCGGCGCTTCCCGGCAGCCCCTCGACCTGGTCCTGCATCAGTGAGACCAGCGGCGAGACCACCACCGTCAGCCGCTCGGTGTCCTCGAGGCCGGGCAGCTGATAGCACAGCGACTTGCCGGCGCCCGTCGGCATCACGAGCAGCACGTCGCGACCCGCCATCGCCGCCTCGACCGCCTCGCGCTGACCGGGACGGAAGCCCGGGAAGCCGAAGTGGCGCGTGAGCGCCTCGTCCGGCACTAGAGATAAGCCCTTACCAGGGAGGCAAACGCGCTTTCGCGCCTTACGTCGCTCACCAGCTACCTGACCGGGATTGTTGCGATCTCTTCGAGCGCGAACTTGCCGTTCGCGCGATCCGCCTCGCCGAGCGGGTAATCGCCCGTGAAGCAGGCGTCGCAATGCGCCTCCCGCGGGGTGCCCACGGCCTCGTAGACGCCGTCGATCGACAGGTAGGCCAGCGAGTCCGCTTCGAGCTCCTCAGCGATCTCCTCGACCGTCCGGTTGTGGGCGATCATCTCTTCGCGCGTCGACATGTCGATTCCGTAGTGGCAGGGGTTGCGGATCGGCGGCGCGGAGATGCGGAGGTGCACCTCGGTGGCGCCGGCGTCGCGGAGCATGCCCACGATCTGGCGAGTCGTGTTGCCGCGGACGATCGAGTCGTCGACGACCACGACGCGTTTGCCCGCCAGGATCTCCGGCAGCGGGTTGAACTTCATCCGCAGGCCGTGCTTGCGCAGCTCCTGGCCCGGCTGGATGAACGTCCGAGCGACGTACCGGTTCTTGATCAGGCCGTCGTCCTTGGGCAGGCCCGCGGCTCGGGCGAATCCGTTGGCCGCCGGGTTGCCGGAGTCCGGCACCGAGATCACCAGGTCGGCGTCGACCGGCGCCTCGCGCCAGAGGATCTCGCCCATCTTTCCGCGGACCTCCTGGAGGACGCGGCCCTCGAGCCGGCTGTCGGGCCTTGAGAAGTAGATGTGCTCGAACACGCACTGCGCCGGGCGCTCCGGCTCGACGACCTGGCGCGTCTCGATCCCGCGCTCGCCGATCGAGATCAGCTCGCCTGGCTGCACCTCGCGCAGGAGCTTGCCGCCGATGATGTCGAACGCGCAGCTCTCGGATGCGACGCAGTACTGGTCCCCGATCTGGCCCAGCGACAGCGGCCGGACCCCGTGCGGGTCGCGGAAAGCGACGACCGCGCGCTTCGTCATCACGACCGTGGAGTACGCGCCCTCGAGGCGCGGCATCACGGTCTCGACCGCGTTCTCGATCGGCCGCTCCTCACAGGTCGAGAGCAGCGCGGCCATGATCTCGGAGTCGGAGGTGCCGCGGAAGCGCACCCCCAGCTCGCTCAGCTCGTTGTAGAGCTCGACCGCGTTCGTCAGGTTGCCGTTGTGGGCCAGGGCGACCTCGCGGCCGTCGTCGCGCCAGACCGGCTGGGTGTTCTCCCACGAGGCCCCGCCGGTGGTCGAGTAGCGGACGTGGCCGATCGCCATGTCGCCGTCGAGCGCGCGCAGCTTCTCCTCGTCGAACACCTGGGAGACCAGGCCGGTGTCGCGCAGCGTCGTGATGTGGCCGCCCTCGCAGGTCGCGATCCCGGCGGATTCCTGGCCGCGGTGCTGGAGCGCGTAAAGCGCGAAGTAAGCGAGCTTCGCGACCTCTTGGTCGGGCGCGTACACGCCGAACACCCCGCACTCGTCGCGCGGGCCGTCCCGGTCGGAAATCGGATCGGTTGAGCGGTCCGTTTCGGGCCGCTGGGAAGAGCTCATAAGGGCTTCGCGGTCTCGTTTCAGAGAGTTGCGAGGCAGGCGGATTGCCTGAGAGACAAGGCTAGCAGCGGGCTCGGAGCCGTCTGTGCCGCAAAATGCGCGAAATCCGCGGTCTTCGCGCCGACTCGGCTACTCACTAGGGACCAGCTCGGTCACGCTCGGGCCCTCGAAGTCGGCGACCCAAACAGCCGCCGGACCGACGGCGACGTCGGCGGCGACGGAGCCGATGCTGATCGGATCGCCCACGGTCTCCGCGCCGTCCGGGTCGAGACGCACGACGGGCCGACCGCGACATCCTGCTCGAGCTCCGGCGCGGCGCCGGAATCCGCACGCCGGAGTGGATGTACGCGGAGCACCGTATCCAGCGGGGCATCGAGCGCGAGCGGCGAGTCCTGCCGCTGAGCACGCCTGCTTAGACGCCGCGCGCGAGCACCGCCGCGATCACCCCGACGAGGCCGATCATCATCCCGCCGCCGACACGGAGGAGGGTCATCCGCAGGGCGTCCATCTCCGCCCGAAGCTCCACCCCGAGCGTGTCGATGCGGCGGTTGGTTTCGTCGAAGCGACGGTCGACCTGCCCGAAGCGACGGTCGACCTGCTCGAAGCCGCGATCCACTCGGCTCGACAGGTCGTCCAGCCGCTCGTCCGTCCAAGTCGCGCGTTCCATCGTCCACGAAGATTAGACCGCGAATCCCGCAAGTGTGAGCGGGTTTGCGCCAACGCACTGTCAGAACTCGAAACGGTCCGCCAGCGATCGCCATGCGCGCTCGGTGTCGCGGACGGAGACCGTCAACTCCAGCTCGGCGGCGGTGAGCTCGACCGATCCGCCACCGGCGCTCCCTACCAGCCACAGATCCATCTCAGCGGATTCCGCCTCGCTCGCCAGGACATCCAGCTCCGCGACCGGGCCGGCGAGCAGGTAGCCGCCCGGCCCTTCCCCGAACGCCGCCGTCTCGCCCGACGCGCCCCGCGCCTCGATCAGCGGGTCCAAGTCGCACTCCGCGCCGACCCCGCCGGCGATCGCCATCTCGGCCAGGGCGCAGGCGAGGCCGCCGTCGGAGATGTCGTGGGCGGCGTTGACACGCCCGGAGCGGACCGCGTCCCGCACGAAGCCGAGGGCGGCCGCCTGCTGGGCGACCTCGACGCCGGGGAGTCCCGGCCCGAGGTCGCCACGGTGCTTCGCCAGCTCCGAGCCCGCGAGCGACGGGGCGAACGGGCCGGCGAGCGCGATCGCGTCGCCCTCGCGAAGGGCGAGCCCGCCGGCTCGCGCCGCGTCGGGCAGCTCGCCGACCAGGCCCACGACCGGGGTCGGGTAGATCGGGCCGGCATCGGTCTCGTTGTAGAGCGAGACGTTCCCGCCGACGACCGGGATGCCGAGCTCGCCGCAGGCGTCCGCCAGCCCCTGAACGGCGCGGTCGAGCTGCCAGGCGACGGCCGGCTTCTCGGGGTTTCCGAAGTTGAGGCAGTTGGTGAGGCCGAGCGGCTCGGCGCCGACGCACGCGAGGTTCTGGGCGCACTCGAGCACCGCCTCGACCGCGCCGCGGTACGGGTCGCATGCGACGCGCCGCCCGTTGCCGTCGATCGAGACGGCGATCGCGTTCCCGGACTCGGGCAGGTCCAGCACCGCGGCGTCGGCCGACTCCGGGCGGCGCACCGTGCGCGAGCCGACCACCGGGTCGTACTGCTCCCAGGCCCACTTCTTGCTGGCGACGTTGGGGGCGGCGAGGAGCTGCAAGAGGATCCCGGCGGGGTCGCTCGCCGAGAGTGTTGATCGGTTGCCGTAGATCCAGCCCTCCGGCTCGGCGGGGTCGAGGTCGTACAGGGGGCAGCCGTCGACGAGGGCGGCGATCGGCATCTCCCCCACGACCTCGTCGCCACGGAGCACCCGGAAGAGGCCGTTGCCCGTGACCTCCCCGATCGCGGCCGGACCCACCTGCCACTTCTCACAGATCGCGATCACGGCGTCGACCTTCTGCGGCTCGACCACAGCGAGCATCCGCTCCTGCGACTCCGAGACCATGATCTCGAACGGCTCCATGTCGGCCTCGCGCAGCGGTACGCGCGAGACGTCGACCTCGATCCCGGTGCCGCCGCCCGAGGCCATCTCGGCCGCCGACGAGGTGAGGCCGGCGGCACCCAGGTCCTGGAGCGCCACCAGTAGGCCCTTGCCGAGCAGCTCGAGGCAGCACTCGACCAGCTTCGACTCCTCGAACGGGTCGCCGATCTGGACGCTCGGGCGCTTCGCGTCGTCGCCCTCGCCGAGCTCGGCCGAGGCCAGCACCGAGGCACCGCCGATCCCGTCGCGCCCGGTGGAGGCGCCCATCAACACCACGACGTTGCCGACGCCGGCCGCGGCCGAGCGCACCATGTCCTCCGTTCGCGCGAGTCCCACGCACATCGCGTTGACGAGGCAGTTCTGCTCGTACGGTTCTTCGAAGTAGACCTCGCCGCCGACGGTCGGGACCCCGATCGAGTTCCCGTAGTGGCCGATGCCGGCTACGACGTGGTCGAACAGGTAGCGCGAACGTTCGGATTCGAGCTCGCCGAAGCGCAGGGAGTCGAGCACCGCGATCGGCCGGGCGCCGAGCGCGAACACGTCGCGGAGGATGCCGCCGACCCCGGTCGCGGCGCCCTGGAACGGCTCGACCGCGCTCGGGTGGTTGTGCGACTCGACCTTGAAGGCCACCGAGTACCCGGAGCCGACATCGACCGCCCCCGCGTTCTCGCCCGGGCCCATCACGACGCGCGGGCCCTCGGTCGGCAGCCGCCGCAGCAGCTTTCGGGAGTGCTTGTAGGCGCAGTGCTCCGACCAGAGCAGCGAGAACATCGCGAGCTCGACGTCGTTCGGGTCGCGGCCGAGCTGCTCGGTGATCAGCTCGTACTCATGGTCCGTGAGCCCGAGCTCGCGGTGCTTGGCGGGAGCGGTGTCCGATGGGGTCAACGGACTCCGCAGGTTATGCGCTGTCGCGGCGCGTCAGGCGGCGGTGGCGAAGCGCTCGGCGGACCGAGCCTTGCGCTTGGCCGCCTCGACCTCGCGGTCCTTCGGCGGCGCGTTGGTCACGAGCGAGTCGAGCAGTCGCTGCGTCGCCGTGGCGACCTCTGCGACCGCAAGGTCGAACGCTTCGGCGTTGGCCTTCGAGGGCTTCGTCGACCCGCTGATCTTCCTCACGTACTGGAGGGCGGCGTCCTGGACCTCCTCGCTGGTCGCGGCGGGCTCGAAATTGTGGAGGGTTCTGATGTTGCGGCACATACGACCAGAGTAGCCGGGGGCTTACGCGCTCGCCGCGACGCGATCCGCGACTGCCGCGAACAGCCGCAGCCCATCCGCCGAGCCGGTGAGCGGATCGACCGCATGCTCGGGATGCGGCATCAGTCCCATGACGTTTCCGGCCTCGTTCGCGACCCCGGCGATGTCTCGCAGCGACCCGTTCGGGTTGTGTCCGGCCGCGTAGCGCAGGATCACCCGCCCTTCCGCCTCGAGCCGGTCGAGGTCTGAGTCCGGCGCGAAGTAGCGCCCGCTCATGTGCTTGGTCGGGATCGAGAGCCGCTCGCCCGGCTCGACCCCCGAGGTCCAGGCGCAGCTTCCGGTCACCTCCAGCTCGACCTGGCGGAAGTGGAAGCGAAGGCCCTCGTTCGGCAGCAGGGCGCCGGGCAGGAGGCCCGCTTCGCAGAGCACCTGGAAGCCGTTGCAGATGCCCAGCACCGGCCGACCCTCGGCGGCGAACCGGGCGACCGACTCCATTGCCGGTGCGAAGCGCGCGATCGCCCCGGCCCGCAGGTAGTCGCCGTAGGAGAAGCCGCCGGGAATGACGACGGCGTCGATGTCGGCGAGGTCGGTCTCCTCGTGCCAGACGAGCCTGGCGTCGGCCACCCGCTCGCAGGCAGCGAGGGCGTCGCGCTCATCGCAGGAACCCGGAAACTGGACGACGCCGAAAATCACAGCCCGTCGGCTCCTCCGCTTCGCGTCCGGGGCCGACGGGGTTCGCGGCGGCTCATGGCTTCAGTTCCACGATCTCGTAGTCCTCGATCAGCGGGTTCGCGAGCAGCTTCTCGCACAGGTCGGGGAGCTGAGCGGCGTCCTCGGCCTCGAGCTCGACCATCCGGCCGACGCGGACGTGCTCGATACCCTCGAAGCCGAGCGCCGGCAGCGCCCGCTCGACCGCCTTGCCCTGCGGGTCCAGGATGCCCTCCTTCGGGCGGATCAGGACCCGAACCTTCAGAAATAATCCCCTGGCGGGGGGCCAAACATGGTTTCGCGCCTAACGTCGCTCATTCAAAACATCCGTCCCGTAACGCGCTCGTATGCCTCGATGTACTTGGCTCGGGTCGCGGCGACCACGTCGTCGGGGAGCTCCGGTCCCGGCGGCGTGTGGTCCCAGCCCGACTCGTCGAGCCAGTCGCGCACGTACTGCTTGTCGAACGAGGCCTGCGGCCGCCCGGGCTCGTAGTCGTCGGCCGGCCAGAAGCGCGAGGAGTCCGGCGTCAGCACCTCGTCGGCGAGCACGATCTCGGCGCCCGCCGAGGAGCCGAACTCGAACTTCGTGTCGGCGATGATGATCCCGCGCTCGGCCGCGTGGGACGCCGCGTGCTCGTACAGGGCGATCGACGTGTCGCGTAGCGCCTCCATCAGCGCGCGGTCGCCGATCACCTCGACCGCGCGGTCGAACGAGATGTTCTCGTCGTGGTCGCCCACGTCGGCCTTGGTCGCGGGCGTGAAGATCGGCTCCGGCAGCTGCGCCGACTCGGTCAGGCCATCCGGCAGCTCGATCCCGCAGACCGAGCCGGTGTCCCGGTACTCCCGCCATCCGGAGCCCGAGAGGTAGCCGCGCACGACGCACTCGACCGGGTACATCTCGAGCCGCTTGACCCGCAGGCCGCGACCCGCGACCTCCCCCGGGACCTCGTCGCTCACCATGTGATTCGGGCAGATCTCGCCCGTGGTCTCGAACCAGAACACGGACATGCGCGTGAGGACCGCGCCCTTGTCGGGGATCGCCGTGGGCAGGACGACGTCGTACGCGGAGATGCGATCCGAGGCGACCATCAGCAGGTCTTCCTCGATCGCGTACATCTCGCGGACCTTGCCCGAGGCGACGAGTTGGAGGTCGGCGAGGGCGCTGCTCAAGGTGCGCCTGATGCTAACAACGACCCCGGCCGCGTCGACTGGCGCTCGAATACCCCCATAGGGTATGATCCGCACGATGAGCAGGACCGAGCCCGGATACGTCAACGACCGCGACGCCATCCTCCGCCGGCTCTCCCGGATCGAGGGCCAGGTGCGGGGGGTCAAGGGCATGGTCGAGGACGAGGCGTACTGCATCGACGTCCTCACGCAGCTCGGGGCGATCACCAAGGCGCTCGACGGCGTCGGCCTGAAGCTGCTCGCCGACCACACCGACCATTGCGTCCGCGGTGCGATCGAGAGCGGAGCCTCCGACGCGGACGAGAAGGTCGAGGAGCTGATGGCGGCAGTGGATCGCTTTGCTCGAACGCGGTAACGGCGCGGTCAAGGCCGCCGACCCGCCCAGGGTGCCGTTGCCCAAGGCGGTTCAGACGCTGCGCTTCCTGGTCCGCCCCGGGCCGTTCATGGAGCATTGGCGGGGCGAGCTCGGAGAGACCTTTCATGCCAGCGTCTACGGACCGGGCGAGCTGGTCTTCATTTCCGACCCCGAGTCGCTGAAGAAGCTGTTCGCCGCGGACCGCGTCAACACGATCGCTCCGGGCCGAAACATCATCCTGAAGCCGCTGCTCGGATCCGGCTCGCTCCTCCTCCAGGAGGGCTCGGAGCACCTGCGGCGCCGCAAGCTCATGCTCCCGCCGTTCCACGGCGAGCGGATGCGGGCCTACGAGCAGGTGATCGCGGACGCGACCGAGCGAGCCGCCGCGGAGTGGCCGACGGGGCAACCGTTCGCCCTCCACCCGAGCATGCAGGCGATCACCCTCGAGGTGATCCTGCGCGCGGTCTTCGGCATCACCGACGAGCGGCGCCGCGACGAGCTGAGCGCCGCGCTCGTCGCGATCCTCGGCGCGACCGCCACGCCGCGGCCGTCGGCTTCATCATCCCCGGCGTCCGCAGTACCCCCGCGTTCCGGCGGCTCGGCGAGCTGAACGAGCGCATCGACGAGCTGCTCGCGGCCGAGATCGCCGAGCGGCGGGCCGACCCGAGCCTCGAGGAACGCAACGACATCCTCTCGATGCTCGTGGCGGCGCGGTTCGACGACGGGTCCCGGATGGAGGACGCGGAGCTGCGCGACCAGCTGATGACGCTGCTCCTCGCCGGGCACGAGACCACGGCGACTGCCCTGGCGTGGACCTTTGACCTCCTCTTCCACCGCCCGGACGCGCTCGCCCGCCTCACGGAGGAGGTCCGGTCCGGCGAGCGGGAGTACCTGGACGCCGTGATCGAGGAGTCCCTTCGGGTGAGGCCCGTGGTCCCGTTCACCGGCCGTGAGCTGCGCGAGCCGGCGGAGCTCGGGGGCTACGAGCTGGACGTCGGGACCGTCGTGATGGCAGCGATCTCGCTCACGCACACCCGAGCCGAGTTGTATCCGGAGCCGCACGCCTTCCGGCCCGAGCGGTTCCTCGAGGCCGACACCGAGACTTACTCGTGGATCCCGTTCGGAGGCGGGACCCGCCGCTGCATTGGCGCCGCCTTCGCGCAATTCGAGATGCGGGTAGCGCTCGAGACGATCCTGCGCTCGTGCGTGCTTCGCCCCGGGGCCGCGCAGCCCGAACGCCCGATTCGCCGGAACGTGACGATGTCACCTCAGAACGGGACGATGGCGGTCCTCGAGCGCCGGCTCCAGGGCGCCGCCTAGAGCTTTCGCCGCCCGAATCGGGGGCGGAGCCGCCACCAGCGGCTGCCCTCGATCTTCGCGAGGCGGTCCTCGCGCCTTCGCGCCCGCTTTCGCACCTTCCGCACCTGCGAGCGGAGGTTGCGGGCCTCGGCCCGGGATCGGGCGCGCGTCTCGCGGAGCCGCTGATCCTTGGCGGCGAGCCCAGCCAGCTTCGCATCGCGCTCGCCGAGCGCCTGGGCGTGGTTGTGGATCAGGCCGCGGAGCGCCTGTCCGGCCGCCTCGTCCGCGGCACCCGGTGTGGCCTCGATCGAATGGGCGGCCGGTTCCAGCGCCGTTGGATCCGGCGGGCCGATCGCGCGCATCAGGTCGCGGAGGCGGGTGTCGCGGACAAGCTCGCCGCCGTCGATCGCGCTGCGCTCGCGATTCTCGTCACCGATCAGCTCCAGCCAGCGCTTCTCGGCTCCGTCCTCGCTGAGCACCTCGTTGATCCGTGACTCGAGTTGCTTCGACTCGCGGGTGCCGGCGATGCGCAGGCCGATCTCAAGCCGGCTCCGGTACTGCTCGAACGAGCGCAGCGGCAGGTGGAGGATGACGCACGGGAATCGAGCCGCCGGCACGATCAGGCGCGGCTGGCTCGGCTTCCTGCGGAGGCCCCGCAGCGAGGGCTTCCCAGCCGTCTCTCCCACCCCGAGGCGGGGCGAGGCCACATAGTGGGAGCCGGGCCCCACGCGAACGTCGTCGGTAGCGCGATGAGCGACCTTCGGGAGGACCCGGGTATCACGCTCCCGGAGCGTCATCCGTTCCCAGAACGGCTCCGGCCCGTCGGCCTGGGGAACAAACTCGAGGCGCGGGGCGAGCAGCCCGTGCACGTCGTCCGGGACGGTGGCGAAGACGTCCCTCAGGTCGCCCTCCAGCGGGTACCAGAACTCGTCGCCGTCGTTGTTGATCACCCAGTCGGCCCCCAGCTCCGTTGCCGCCAGCCGCGCCAGTCGCGTCGGCCATTCGAGAAAGACCTCGTCCGTGTCGGCGTCGGGGTCGGTGATCACGTGGGCGAGCCCAGCCTGCCGCCAGTGTTCGAGGATCGCTGCGGTGCCGTCCGTAGAGCCGTTGTCGAGGACACAGAAAGCGCCGACACCGAGCGCCCGATGCGCTCGCAGGTTTGCCTCGATCACGTCCGCCTCGTCGCGTACGACCAGTGTCATCACGATCCGCACGGCGCCGGATGCTTTCAGGCCACCGTCGCTGCCAGGGACTCGGCCAGCTCGCTCGCGGCGGTTCCGTCGTCGGCGAACCGCGCGATCGCGTAGCGGTGGGACCAGGTCTCGAAAACGCCGCGGTTCTTCCCGTACGAGTTGTCCAGCACCACGTTCGGGATGCCCATGAGACAGGCGAGCAGGTGGCCGTGGAGCCGGTCGGTCACCAGGACCTCGCCGGTGGCGGCCAGCTCGAGCGCGGATCGCAGACGCCGCCGCGCGATCGGCCCGTAGCGGCTCGATGCGCCGCGAGCGAGCGCCGGCCGGAGGCGCGACGGCGCGCGGTCGCGAACCCGGGCGAGGCCGCGGGTCAGCGCGAGGTCGCGCCGAAGCGCGAGGCCACGGACGCCATCACCCTGCTCGGCCGCCGCCGGCCAGTCGCGGGCATCCGCACCCACGGCGGCGAGCCCCTCGCGACGCTCCACGTCCTCGCGGAGGACCCATGCGACCCGGCGCGTCGGGCCCGCGGGCCGCTCGAGCGGCCCGAGCGCGACCACGAGGTCGGGGCACACGATCGTGTCGAGTCCGAGTTCCGCCGCGCGCTCGGCACTCCGGCTGTCCCGGACCATGATCGTCAGGCCCGAGTGGGCCCGGCAGAGGTCCGCGAAGCGGCGCCCCCGCCGCGGGTCCTCGAAGTGGATGGCCTGCGGCAGCTGGATGATCCTGGCCTCCGGGAAGTCCTTCAGCACATTGCGGCGGACGCGCTGCTGGGGCTGCTTGCGGTAGAGGTCGCCGAAGTTCCCGCCGCCGCCGATGACGATCGTCCCGCGCGGCCCCACCGCATCCGCCACCAGCCGGCGCCGGTAGTCGTTGTGCGCGGCGGTGAGGACGACGCGGGCGCCGATCCGCTCGAGCGCGGCGCGGGCGCCGAGATAGATCGCGGAGTCCCCGGGATTGGCGATGTTGGGGAAGTTCAGGAACGCGAGCTCGGTCCCCCGCGGGATCAGGGCGGCCAGCGCGTCGTCGAGCTCCCGCTGGAGCTCGAGGGTCGTCGCCTCGTGGCTCACTCGAACGCTTGCAGGCGCGCCATCACCTCGGGAACGTGTGCGAGATAGGCGCTCGCGTCCATCACCGCGGCCACGTCCAGATTGGGAGCCCGGGCCGCGAGCAGCTCGGCGAAGGGCGTCCCGGTGTCCCACGCCTCCTGCGCCGCCTCCTGGACCAGCCGGTAGGCGTCATCCCGGCTCGCCCCCGCCTCGACGAGCGCGGTAAGCGCGCGCTGGCTGAAGATCGCGCCGTGCGTGAGGTTGAGGTTGTGGCGCATCCGCTCGGCGTGGACAGTCATCCCGGAGGCGACACGGGTGGCGAGGTGCTGCATGTAGTCGAGTGCGATCGTCGAGTCCGGCAGCACCACCCGCTCGGCTCCGGAGTGCGAGATGTCGCGCTCGTGCCAGAGCGCGACGTTCTCGAGCCCGACCTGGGCGTAGCCGCGCAGGACGCGCGCCAGGCCGGTGATCCGCTCGCAGGTGATCGGGTTGCGCTTGTGCGGCATCGCCGACGAGCCCTTCTGGCCCTTCCCGAACGGCTCCTCGACCTCGCGGATCTCGGTCCGCTGGAGGTTGCGGACCTCGGTCGCGAACCGCTCGAGTCCCGCGCCGGCGATCGCGATCGCCCCAAGGAGGTCCGCGTGCCGGTCGCGCGGAACGACCTGCGTCGACACGTCCTCGGCCCGGATCCCGAGCGCCTCGCAGATGCGCCGCTCGATCGCGGGCGGCACCGAGGCGTACGTCCCAACCGCGCCCGACACCGCCCCGACCGTTGCCTCGTTGAAGGCGCGCTCGAGCCGGCGGAGGTTGCGATCGGCCTCGAAGGCGAAGCCGGCCAGCCGCAGGCCGAAGCTGGTCGGCTCCGCGTGCACGCCGTGGGTGCGCCCGACGCAGACCGTCTCGGCGTGCTCGAGCGCCCGGTCGCGCAAGGCGTCGCGATATGCACGGGCGCCCGCGACGATGATCTCGCCCGCGTCCCGCACCTGGAGCGCGAGCGCGGTGTCCAGCACGTCCGACGAGGTCAGCCCGTAGTGGATCCAGCGACCCTCCTCGCCGATCGAGGCGGCGACGACGTCCACGAACGCCGCGACGTCGTGGTTCGTCGTGCGCTCGCGCTCGGCCACGGCCTCGACCTCGAACGAGGCCCGCTCCCGGCATGCCTTCGCGGCCTCGGCCGGAACCACCCCCTCCTCGGCCCACGCGTCGGTCGCGGCGAGCTCGACGGCGAGCCAGCCCTCCATGCGGCGGCGGTCGGTCCAGACCGCCCCTATGTGATCCCGCGTGTAACGCGGGATCACAACAACTGCCCGCCGGTTCCTCGGCTTCGCCTGCGGACCGTCGGGGTTTGCGGCTCTCCGTTCAAGCAGTGATGATTCTGGCAGCGAGCAGGCCGGCGTTCTTGGCGCCGTCGATCGCCACGCAGGCGACGGGCACGCCCGGGGGCATCTGCACCGCGGAGAGCAGGGCGTCGAGACCGCCGAGGGTCTTGCCGAGGATCGGCACGCCGATCACCGGCAGGTCGGTGTGCGCCGCGGCGACGCCGGGCAGCGCCGCCGACATCCCGGCACCGGCGATGATCACCTTGATTCCGCGCATCCGTGCCGCGTGGCAGTACTCCCTGACCTTCTCGGGGTCGCGGTGCGCGCTCATCACCCGGACCTCGTAACGGATCCCGGCGTCCTGGAGCGCCTCGCCGGCCGGCTGCATCTTGGGCTTGTCGCTCTTCGAGCCCATGATGATTCCCACCCGAGGGGCATCGACCTCGATCTCCTCGAACGCCGCCTCGACCTCCGGCATCGGATCGACGATCGCCGTCTCCGTCCGGGTTTCAGTGTCCGGCTCGCGACCGCGCTCGGGCTCCGCTGTCTCCATCTGTTCTCGTCTTCCTTTCGGGTTCGTCCGCTAGCCCGCCACCTGCTCAACGGCGCGTCGCGCGATGTCCTCGCGCATCTGCATTCCGTCGAAGCTGATCTTCCGCGCCGCCTCGTACGCGCGGTCGCGCGCACGACCCGCGTCGGGGCCGAAGCCGGTTACGCCAAGCACCCGGCCGCCGGCGGTCACGATGCGCTCCTGCTCGTCGCGAGCGGTTCCCGCATGCGTGATCTCGACTCCGTCCACGGCCGCCGCCTCGTCCAGACCCGAGATCACGTCCCCCTTGGATGCGGACGCCGGGTATCCGGCGGAGGCGAGCACCACGGTCACTGCCCAGTCGTTGGCGAACCGCGCCTCGGCGCCGGCAAGGCCGCCGGGCTCGCGGCAGGCGAGGAACAGGTCGACCAGGTCCGAGCGCAGCCGGGGGAGGACGGCCTGCGTCTCCGGGTCGCCGAAGCGCACGTTGTACTCGAGCACCCTGGGCCCCGCGACCGTCATCATGAGCCCCGCGTAGAGGACGCCGTGGAAAGGGGCGCCGCGATCCGCCATCGCGGCGACGATCGGCCGGTGGACGAGGTCCGCGATCTCCTCAACGCGGTCGGCGCCGATCCCGGGCACCGGCGAGTAGCTCCCCATGCCTCCGGTGTTCGGCCCCTCGTCGCCGTCGAAGATCCGCTTGTAGTCCTGGGCCGGCGCCAGCGGGAGAACGTTGTCGCCGTCGCAGAGCGCCAGCAGCGAGAGCTCCTCCCCCTCTAGATGCTCCTCCAGCAGGACCTCGGTCGTGCCGAAGCGCCGCTCCGTGAAGAACACCTCCACCGCGTCGCGGGCATCCTCCTCGGAGGCGCAGATCATCACTCCCTTCCCGGCGGCGAGCCCGTCGGCCTTGAGGACCGCGGGGTACGAGCCGCCCGAGAGAGCGGCGAGGGCCTCGTCGCGGCTGCGCAGGACGATGTGGGCCGCGGTCGGCACGCCCGCGGCCGCCATCAACTCCTTCGCGTGGACCTTCGAGCCCTCCAGGCGAGCGGCACCCTCGCTCGGCCCGAAGGCCGCGATCCCGGCGTCTTCGAGGGCGTCGACCAGGCCCTTGACGAGCGGCGCCTCGGGCCCGACGACCACCAGGTCGACGGTCTCGTCGCGGGCGGCGCCCACCAGTCCCGGCACATCCTCGGCGCCCACGTCCAGGCACCGGGCGTCGTCCGCGATGCCGGCGTTCCCAGGGGCGCACAGCAGCTCCGGATGCCGCTCGGAGCGGCCGAGCGCGCGGGCGATCGCGTGCTCACGCCCGCCGCTGCCGACGATCAGGATCCTCACGGGCTCGACTGGGTCCGCCGCGCCTCCCGCGCCGTCAGATCGCCTTGACCAGCTCGTCGGTGGGAACGGCGACCAGGGTCTCGCTCGTCATCGTGCCCCGCGAGCCGAGCTCGACCGAAACCTTGGCCATCGTCTCGGGGTCCGGGGCCTCGACGACGGTGATGAAGTCGAACCGGCCCAGCGTCGCCCACTGGTCGACGACCTTGGCGCCGAGCGCCTCGACCTCCTTGTTCACCTCCTGGACCCTGCCGGGGTTCGACTTCAGGGTCTTGACCCCGTCCGAGGTCAGGTTGGTCAGCATCACGTAGGTCGGCATCTCGCTCCTTCCGTAGGGGTGCGGCCCTCGCGTTGTCCCAGCCTATCCTTCGCCCGCGAAGTTCGGCCAGAGGCCGAGGTCGAGCTCCGGGCAGAGCGCCGCGAGCCGGTCGACGTCCTCTGAGAGCAGGTCGATGAGGTCGGCGCGCATCCGCTCCTCGAGACCCACGCGGCTGCCCCGCGAGGGGCGGGGGCCGCCGAGCTTTTCGGGCGGCTCGTCGAGGGGCTCGAGCCCGAGGAACTCCTGGGTGCGGCGCATCTCTCCGGCGGGGTCGTCCAGGCAGCGCTCGTATTGGAGGACCAGCACCCGCTCGCGCCCGAACAGCTCCAGGACCCGCTCCACCTGGCGGTGATACATGCTGCGGTAGATCGAGTCTCCGACGATCGCGATGTTGGCGACGGTCCCTGCCTGCTCGTAGAGGCGCGCCTCGCGCTCGAGCCCCGAGTGGTAGCGCTCGACAGGGTCGCGGAGCATGATCAGGATCCGCGCGTCCGGCGCCGCCACGGCCAGCATGCGGATCGCCCAGGGGTCGCACATGTAGCGCGGCGTCCACTCGCCGGTGATCGCGCCCGGCGGCCGCGGAAAGAGCCGGGCGTAGCGCTCGGCGAAGTCGGGCGGCGCGGCCTCGGTCCAGTAGCGGTCGAAGAAGTGCACCTCCTTGAGCGGCTTGAACGGGCGCCGGAATCCCGGGTGCGGCCGGATCGCGCCGCGAAACCACCAGGTCGTGCCCGAGCGCTGCGCGCCCACGCCGACGAAGTCCGGCGGGCCGATGTCCCAGCCGTCGGGGCACTCGGGCTCCTCGAGCGGTCGCGCCCAGAGTGGCAGCCGCGGCTCGTCAGCCATCGGCCGGTGTCGATTCCGCCCGGAGCTTCTGCACCCGCGCACGGAGCTTGCGCTGGGTCTCCTCGAGCTCGTCGACCCGTCGCTGCAGGCGCTGCCTGGCAAGCATGAGCTCGTTCGTGAACCTGGTGTTGAGTCGCATCACGTCGAGCTCGAGATCGGCGCGCTCGCGGCGCGCCTCGTCGGGCTCGACGGTGACGGCGACCGATCCCGGCAGGGCGCCCTCGCCCGCGAGCGGATCCGGGCACCGCGGCAGGAGGTTGCGGAGCCGCTCGTCGCGGACCAGCCAGCCCCGCTCGATCGCGTCCTCCACGGCGTCGTCGCTCCACGCGAGGGCACCATAGATCGCCTCGGTCTCGCCGGCCTCGTGGCGCTCGCGGAGCCGCTTGCGGGCGGCGCCGCGGGGCTCGAACCCGGCGCCGAACAGGAACGTCTCGGCGCGCCGGCCGGTCTGCTCGCGGGAGCGGACCGGGAAGTGCAGGACCCGGAGCGGCCAGACCGGCGCCGTGGCGAAGCGGACGTCCGGCGCGCGAAAGCGCGACTGCCGGTCGTCATCGCTCCGGAAGATCGCGCGGTCGGGCCCGCGGTCCTCGCCCTGCTCCAGCTCCGCCTCCGAGGTCACGAAGTGCGCGCCGCGATCGATCAGGACGACCTCGGGGTCGCCGCGGTGCACCAGCTTCGGGCGCAGGCTCGAGCGCGCCTCCCGCACGACCATGCGCTCGGCGAAGCTCCCGGCTGCGTCGGGCCGGGCGACGAACTCGGTCCGAGGCGCGCTCACCGCGCCGAACGCGGGCGGCACGGACGCGAGCGCATCCGCAAGCGTGCCCTCCACCGGCCACCAGAACTCGTCGGCGTCGCCGTGGATCACCCAGTCGGCGTCGTGCTCGGTGCTCGCCTGGCGCGCCATGCGCTGCATCCAGCCGATCGCCTCCTCCTTGTAGTTGGTGCTCTCCTCGCGAGTGACGGTGGCGATCCCGGCCCGGGCGTAGCGCTCGAGGATCTCCACCGTCTCGTCGCTCGAGCGGTTGTCGGTCACGATGAAGTGCTCGACCCCGAGCGCGTGATGGAACCGGAGGTTGTCCTCGAGAACGTCGCCCTCGTCGCGAACCTTCATGGCCATGACGAGCTTCATTCGGCGCAAATAGTCTCAGGCGATGCCGACTCAACGCCCCCCGGCGCCGTTCGTCGTGGGCGTGCCCCGCTCCGGGACGACCCTGCTGCGCCTGATGCTGGATGCGCACCCGCAACTTGCGATCCCCGCGGAGACTCATTTCTTCCCCGAGCTGATCGAGCGCTGGGCGGAGCTCGCCGACGACGACGGCGCGCCGGTCGAAGTGATCCGGTTGATTACGGGCCACGCTCGCTGGCCGGAGCTCGGGATCCCCGAAGCCGCGCTGGCCGCGCGGCTCGACCAGGGCGGCGAGCTGAGCCTGCCACAGGCGCTGCGGGCCGTCGGGGAGGCCTACGCTGAAGCGGCGGGGAAGCCCCGCTGGGGCGACAAGACGCCGGGATACGTGACGGCGATGGAGCAGATCCAGGGGGTTCTTCCAGAAGCTCGTTTCGTCCACGTGATTCGTGACGGCCGGGATGTGGCGGTCTCGCTGGCGGGAGTCGACTGGGGTCCCGACGACACCGCCGCAGCGGCGAAGCTCTGGAGCCGGCGGATCCGGATCGCTCGCCGGCAATCGGCGCGCCTCGCGCCGGGTACCTATACCGAGGTGCGTTACGAGGACCTCGTCAGCGATCCACGCGAGGTCCTCGAGCGGCTCTGCGGATTCCTCGATCTTCCCTTCTCGGCGGAAATGCTGAGCTACTGGGAGGGGGGTGCGAAGGTGCTCGGTTCGATGGCCGCCAAACGCCGGCGTCAGCACGCCTCGGTGACCCGGCCCCCCACGCCGGAGCGGATCGGGCGCTGGCGGCGCGACCTCGCCGACGACGAGCGCCGGCGCTTCGAGAGCATCGCGGGCGAGACCCTCGAGGAGCTCGGATATGAGGTGAGCACGTGAAGCTCGCGATGACGATGGTGGTGCGCGACGGCGGCGATGTCCTCGCGGACAACATCCGGTTCCACGCCGCGCAGGGGGTGGACCTGTTCGTGATCGCCGACCACCTCTCGACCGACGACTCGCTCGAGGTGGCGCGGCGGTACGAGCGCGTCGGGCTCGTGGACCTGCATCAGCTCGAGGGCCCGGTGCAGGACATCTGGGATCACGCGCGCACCCGGCTCGCCCGCCGTGCCCACGAGCTCGGCGCCGATTGGGTGATCAACAACGACCAGGATGAGTTCTGGTGGCCGATGCAGGGGGACCTCAAGGACGCGTTCGCCACGGTTGGAGAGGAGTTCGGGGTGCTGGTCGCCCCGCGCGCCGACTTCGTCGCCCGCCACGGCGACGGCCCCTACATCGAGCGGATGACCTACCGCGAGTCGCGCTTCCTGCGGCCGCCGAAGGCCGCGCACCGGGCGAACCCGGCGGCGGTCCTCGACCAGCCGCACCCCACCCGAATCTCGCTCGAGCAGGGCTTCGACATCGACGCGTTCGCCGGGCGCCCGGGCATCGACGACGTCAGCCGGGAGGTGTCGCCGGCGGAGCTCGCACTCGTCTGGGCCCCCGTCTTCCCGATCCGCATCCTGCACTTCCCGATCCGGAGTCTCGAGCAGTACCGGCGGCGGGTTGACGTCGCGGCGGCCGAGGGAATGCTGGATGTGAAGGATCGCGGGACGGTCCGCGACGCGCACGGGGCGGGCCGCGTGGAGGCGCTCTACGACGAGCTCGCGTTCTCCGAGGAGCAGCTCGCCGCGGGGCTGGCCGACGGCACGCTGGTCGAGGACCGCGACCTCGTCGACTACATGGCGACCTGCCCGGAGCCGGGGCAGGGTGAGCCCCGCCCCGCGACCGAGGCGTGGACGGAGGAGCAGCGCCGGCGGGAGGTCGAGCGGCTCGCGTTCGAGGGCATGTACGGGATCACTCGCTACGCGCGGCGCCACGCGATGCGTCGCGGCATCGACGTTTCGCGCCGCAAGGTGCGCGAGCTGCGGACGATCAAGCAGAGCCTCTGGTGGCGCATGCGCCCCAGGATCCCGGCCGCGCTTCGGCGCAAGCGTCGCTAGAGGCCTCTAGGCCGCTCCGTAGCATGGAGCCCGTGCACTCCGGCGGCGCGGACCAGCGACCTGTGGGCGGCGCGCTCCCGAACGTGGTCATCGTCGGCGCGCAGAAGTGCGGCACCACGGCGCTGCACTCCTATATGGCGCGCCACCCCTCGATCTCGATGTCGTCGCCGAAGGAGCTCAACTTCTTCATCGACGACCGCCGGGAGGGGAACTGGCACCGGGGCCTCGATTGGTACCGCGCGCACTTCGACCCCGCAGCCGAGATCCGGGGCGAGTCGTCGCCGAACTACACGGCCGACCCGCTGATGCCGGGTGTGCCGGAGCGCATGGCGAGCGTGCTCCCGGACGCGAAGCTGATCCTCCTGGTGCGTGACCCGATCGAGCGGGCCCGAGCCGGATACATCCACCACTACGCGAATCGCGTCGAGAGGCGCGGCTTCGCCGAGGCCGTGCTGGCCCCGGACTCGCCCTATGTCTGGCGCTCCCGCTACCACCACCAGCTCGACCGCTGGCTCGAGCACTACCCCCTCGAGCAGATCCTCGTGATCGCCCAGGAGGACCTGCGGCAGAAGCGGCGTCCCACGCTGAAGCTCGTCTGGCGGTTCCTGGGCGCGCGCGAGAACGTCTGGCGCGAGGGCTTTCGCAAGCGGCGCCTGAAGACCGAGGACATCAGGCGGCGCACCCCGCTCGGTGCGCTCGTCGCCGAACGCGTCTCCCACGTCCGCTGGCGGCAGCTCCAGCAGTACCGGCTCTTCGCCCGGCCGTTCGAGCCCCCCGAGATCGACGCCGAGCTCCACGCCGCACTCGCCGAGCTCCTGCGCGACGATGCCCTTCGGTTCCGTGAGGTCACGGGCCAATCGTTCCCGCAATGGTCGATCTAATCGCGCTCTCTGATCCGCCGGCCGGCGGTGCCCTGCCCGGGCCCGGACCGGCGCTCGCCTACCCGCGCGAGACGTCGATCGCCGCTGTCTTCGAGGCGGTCGCGCGGCGGTATCCGTCGGCCGTCGCGCTCGTCCAGGAGCACCGCGAGCTGACCTATGCGGAGCTCGACGCCGTGGCAAACCGAATCGCCGGGCGGCTCGTGGCCAAGGGCGTCGGCCCAGACGGCCTCGTGGCGGTCGCCGTCGACCGCTCGCCCGAGACGATCGTCGGCTTCCTGGCCGCGCTCAAGGCCGGCGCCGGCTATCTCCCCCTCGACCCGGCGTATCCCGACGCGCGGCTGCGGCTGATGATCGATGACTCAGGGGCCGGGGCCGTGATCGCGAGCGGCGAGGACCGCCGCCGGCTGTCCGGCCTCGCACCCGGTTCCGCGGTGCTCGACGTGGACCAGGCGGGCAAGGGCGATGCCGTCAAGCGCGCGAAGGAGAGCTCCGGGGAGAGCCTCGCCTACGTGATGTACACCTCGGGCTCGACGGGCGAGCCCAAGGGCGTCGAGGTCCCGCACCGCGCGGTCCTGCGCGAGGCCCTCGGCAGCGGCTATCCCGCGCTCACCTCCGGCGACGTCGTCCTGAGCCTCAACCCGCTCGTCTTCGACGGCTCGGTCCATGACGTCTACGGAGCCCTCCTCCAGGGCGCAAGGCTTGTCCTGCCCCCCGGCGGGATCCCTTCGCCGGAGGCGGTGCGGCGCCTGGCTCGGGAGCATGCCCCGACGGTGCTCCTTGCGCCGACCCCGGTGTTCCACGAGCTGGCAGCCGCCGGCTTCGGCGGGTTCGGGAGCGTCCGCCACATCTACGTCGGCGGGGACGTGCTGTCGCCCGATCTCGCCGAGCGCGCGCTCGACGAGCTTCCGAGCGCTCGCCTGTTCAACGTGTACGGCCCCAGCGAGGCAACCTGCGATGCCTGCGCGCACGAGGTCACGAGCGCGTCCCCGGCTCCCGTGCCGATCGGCCGGCCGCTCCCGAACGCCCGCGCCTACGTGCTCGACGCCGAACTTCGTCCCGCCCCGGCAGGGGTCGAAGGGGAGCTCTACGTCGGCGGCGACGGCCTCGCCCGCGGCTATCGCCGGCGGGCGGAGCTGACCGCGGAGCGCTTCATCCCCGACCCCTTCAGCTCCGGCGAGCGGCTGTTCCGCACCGGCGACCGCGCACGGCTCAACGAGGCCGGCGAGCTGGAGTTCCTGGGGCGGCTCGACGACCAGGTGAAGGTCCGTGGCTTCCGGGTGGAGCCCGGGGAGGTCGAGGCGGCGCTCCTGCGGCAGGCTTCGGTCGCCGGCGCCGTGGTCGTCGCGCGCGAGGACGAGCCCGGCCGCCGCAGGCTGGTGGGCTACGTGACCGGCAGCGGCTCGCCGCCCGACCCGGACGAGGTCCGAGCGCAGCTCGCGGACGAGCTTCCCGGGCACATGGTCCCGGCCGCCGTGGTGCCGCTCGACTCACTGCCGCTGGGGCCGAACGGCAAGGTCGACCGCTCGGCGCTGCCGGTCCCGGCCGCGGGAACGACGGGACCCGGGCCGCGCGACGAGGCCGAGCACCGCATCCACCAGATCTGGGCCCAGCTGCTCGCGAGCGACGCGATCTCGCGGAATGATGACTTCTTTCAGCATGGCGGCGACTCGCTCCTCGTGATGCGGCTGATCGCCCGGATCGCGGCGAGCGAGCAGGTGGAGCTCACGCCACAGGACGTCTTCGAGGCGCCGACGATCGCCGCGCAGGCGGCCGTGATCGCCGAGCGCGGAGCGGCGCCTTCCCGCGACGCCTCGCTGCCGCCGATCACCCGCGAGCGCGGCTCGTTCGCGCCGCTCTCGTTCGCGCAGGAGCGCGCCTGGTTCCTCCAGCGGCTCGAGCCCTCTTCGCGCGCCTATCAGTTCCAGGACCTGATCCGGCTCGACGGCGAGCTCGACCGGCATGCGCTGCGGCGCGCGCTCGGCAAGATCGTCCGGCGTCACCGGATCCTGCGGACGACCTTCCCCTGGGGCGACGGCGGGCCGATCCAGGTGATCCACCCACCGCGGAAGGCCCGGCTGCCGCTCGTCGACCTGACCGGTCTGCCGGAGGGCGAACGCGAGGCCGAGCTGCGTGGGCGGGTGGACCGCGAGCTCGACCGGGCATTCGACCTCTCCCGCCTGCCGCTGATCCGCTGGACGCTGTTCCGCCTGGCCCCGGACCGCCACGCGCTCCTCCACGTCGAGCACCACCTGGTCCACGACGGCTGGTCGTGGGCGATCTTCCGGCGCGAGCTCGCTGAGCTCTACGGCGCGTACGCGAGCGGCCGCCGGCCCACGCTCCCTCCGCCCGAGGTCCAGTTCGCCGACTTCGCCCGCTGGCAGCGGCGGGTCGTGGCCGGCGAGCTTGCGGACCGGCAGCTCGCCTACTGGCGGCAACAGCTCACTCCGCCGCCCCCGGCGCTCGAGCTGCCCGCCGACCGCCGCCGCCCCCGGCGCCGGACCTTTGCCGGCGGCCGCATCAACAGCGACCTGGACGACGGCCTCGCCCACGGCATCCGCGCGCTCGGTGCCGAGGTCGGCGCGACCCCCTTCATGGTCATGCTCGCTGCGTTCTACGCGCTCATCCGCGGGCTCACCGACGAGGACGACCTGTGCGTCGGGAGCGGCATCGCCAACCGTCGTCGCGAGGAGGCCGAGGGCGTGCTCGGGATGGTGCTCAACACCGTCGCGCTCCGGGTGACCGCGATCGGCGATCCCACCGGGCGGGAGTTCCTTGCACGGGTGCGCACCACGGTGGTCGAAGCGCTCTCGAACCAGGACGTCCCGTTCGACCGTGTCGTCGAAGCGCTGGCGCCCCCACGCATCGCCGGCCGGATGCCGCTCTACGACACGCTCTTCTCGTTCGACGATTCGCCCCGTCCCCCGACCCGCGCTGCCGGGTTGCGGATCGTCGCCGAGGAGGGTCTCTCGAACCGGTCGGCGAAGGCCGACCTGAACGTCATCGTCGTCAACCGTCGGAGCGGCCCGAACGGCGCGGCCGGGGACCTCCGCGTTCTCTGGGAGTACAGCACCGACCTGTTCGACCCCGGGACGGCAGCGCGCCTCCTCGAGGCGTACCGGCGCGTGCTCGCCGAGCTCGTGTCCGATCCGGGCAAATCGCTCTCCGCTCTCGTCCAGGCCGCCGGGCTGGCGCCGCCCGCGGCGGACGAAGGCGCCCCTGGGTACGAGCGGGACGCCACGGTTGCCGAGGTGTTCGAGGAGCGGGTGCGGGAGACCCCGGGCGCGCCCGCTCTCGAGTTCGGCGATCGCGTCATGTCGTACGCGCAGCTCGACGCGGCGGCGAACCAGCTTGCCCACCGGCTGCGCGCCGAGGGAGTGGGGCACGAGACCCTCGTCGGGGTGTTCATGGAGCGATCGAGCGAGCTGATCGTGGCTCTGCTCGGGATCCTGAAGGCCGGCGGCGCCTACCTCCCGCTCGATCCCGAGTATCCGCCGGCCCGCCTGCTCCTGATGCTCGAGGACGCGCAGGTCCCGCTGGTGCTCAGCCAGCCGCACATCGCCTCGCGCCTGCCCGAGACCGACGCGTCGGTGCTCGAGCTCGACTCCGGCCTGACCGCCCTCGCCGGCCGGCCGGACCGGGCGCCCGCCCGCGAGGCCGGCCCCACGAGCCTCGCCTACCTGATGTACACCTCGGGGTCGACCGGCCGGCCGAAGGGCGTCGAGGCGCTCCACCGCGGCGTGGTGCGGCTGGTTCGGGGAGCGGACTACGCGGCTTTCGGTCGCGCCGAAGCTCACCTGGCGCTGGCACCGACGGCGTTCGATGCGTCCACGTTCGAGATCTGGGCGCCCCTGCTGAACGGCGGCCGGCTCGTGGTAGCACCGCCCGGGGCACCGACGTTCACGGAGCTGGAGGCGATCATCCGGCGTCATGGCGTGACGACGCTCTGGCTGGGCGCCGGTCTGTTCCACGCTCTCGTCGACGCCCGCCCGGAGGCGCTCGGGGCCGTGCGGCAGTTGCTTGCCGGCGGCGACGTCCTGAGCCCCGCGCACGTGCGGCGCGCCCTCGAGGCGAACCCGGGCATGCGGGTGATCAACGGCTACGGCCCGACCGAGACCACCACGTTCGCCTGCTGCCACGAGGTCACCGACCCCGCGGACGTCACCGGCCCGATCCCGATCGGGCGCCCAATCGCAAACACCACGATCAGCGTCCTCGACGAGCACGGCCGCCCGGTCCCCGACGGCGAGGCGGGCGAGCTCTACATCGGCGGCGACGGCCTGGCGCGTGGCTACCACGGGCGTCCCGAGCTGACCGCCGAGCGGTTCGTCGCGGACCCCGAGGACCCCGAGCGCAGGCTCTACCGGACCGGCGACCTGGTCCGGGTTCGCCCCGACGGCGCGCTCGACTTCCTGGGCCGAAGCGACGACCAGGTGAAGATCCGCGGCTTCCGGGTGGAGCCCGGCGAGGTCGAGGCCGCGCTGGTCGAGCATCCGGGCGTGACGGCGGCGGCGGTGCTCGCCCAGGGCGCGGGGGCTCAGGACAAGCGCCTCGAGGCCTTCGTGGCCGGCGATCGCACGGTGGCCGAGGATCCGCTCGAGTGGCTCGCCGAGCGTGTGCCCGCGCACATGGTGCCGGCGGCGGTGACGTGGGTTGCGGCGCTGCCGCTCACGGAGAACGGCAAGGTCGATCGTGCCGCCCTTGCCGCCGGCGACGTCTCCTCGCCGGACGAGGGACGCACGGTCGACGTCCCCGGCGAGTCACCGCGGGCGGGGACCGAGGCCCGGCTCGCCGCGATCTGGGCACGGCTCCTGGACGTCCCGGCGGTGACCCGCGACTCGGACTTCTTCGCGCTCGGCGGCCATTCGCTGATGAGCTTGCGGCTGGCCGCCGACATCGAGTCCGAGTTCGGCCGCGAGCTGCCGGTGGCGTCGGTGTTCGAGGCCTCGACGCTCGCGCGGCTCGCGGACGCGATCGACTCGACCGAGCCGCCCCGCGCGCGCTCGCTCGTCGCGATGGCTCCCGACGGTGACAAGCGGCCGTTCTTCTGCGTCCACGGCCTCGGCGGGCACGTCGCCGTCTTCGCCCGGTTGAGCCGGGCGTTCGATCCCGATCGCCCCTTCTACGGTCTCCAGTCGCACGGCCTCGGCGGCCACGGCACCCCGCACAGGCGGGTCGAGCGGATGGCGGCCGACTACATCGGCGAGATCCGCACTGTGCAGCCTCGCGGCCCGTACCTGATCGGCGGCATGTGCATGGGTTCCAAGATCGCCCTGGAGATGGCGCAGCAGCTCCAGGCCGCGGGCGAGGAGGTAAGGCTTGTGGCCGTCCTGGACGCGAACGCCCCCGGCCTGGGGCACGAGGGCAGGGCGCGGCGGCGCCGGCGTGCGGCCCGGGAGCGCAGCCACGCCGCGCGCGCGCGGCGGGTGCTTCGCCGGCGGCGCAAAGAGCTGGTGAACGCAATCAAGCGGCTCCGCTGGCGAACCACGGACGAGCGCCGCCGGGCGGTCCGCCGTTCGCTTCGGCCGCAGGAGCGCAGCGCCGACCAGCTCGTGCGACAGAGCAACCGAAAGGCGATCCGCCGGTACGTGATGCGGCCGTACTCCGGTCCGGTTGCCCTGTTCGAGTGCGACCTTCGCGCCGCCGGCGACTCGGATGCGCAGAGCGCCTGGGCGGCGGCCTTGACCGGCCGCGTCGACCACCGTGTCGTCCCCGGGAATCACGAGTCGATGTTGCGCGAACCAAATGTGCGCGAGTTCTCGCGGGAGCTGGCCGTCCGGCTCGACGAGGCGGATGGAACTTGACGTCGTCGTCCGGCTGCTCCCGCTCGGCGTCGAGCCGCGGCGGCTCGCCGAGCTGCGTGGCCATCTGACCGAGGCGGAGCGGGCCCGCGAGGCCCGCCTGCTTCGCCCGGGCGGGCGGGAGCGCTTCGCGGCTGCCCGCGGGCTCCTGCGCGAGGCCCTGGCCGAGCGGCTCGCGCTCGCGCCCGCCGATGTGCCGATCGTCCCGGGGCCGAACGGGAAGCCGCAGCTCGATCAGGCGGCGGGCCTCGACGACGTTCGCTTCAACCTCTCGCACTCGGGCGCTTGGGTCCTGATCGCGCTCGCCGACGGCCGCGAGGTCGGGGTCGACATCGAGCGCCATTCGCAGCGGCGCGATCTGGACGGGCTCGCGAGGCGGGTCATGTCGGATGCCGAGCTGGCCGATTGGGCAGAAGCGGCGACCGACGATGCCCGCGTGGAGCGGTTCTTCGCGCTATGGACCCGCAAGGAGGCCTACGCCAAGGGGCTCGGGGAGGGGCTCGGCGTGGTGATGCGCGACCTGACGCTCGAGCCCGCGGGCGACCCCGGCCGCTGGCTGGTTCGGGCGACCGGCGAGCCGGTCGCCGACTGGGTGGTCGCCGACCTCGAAGCTCCCGCCGGCTACAGCGCGGCGTTGGCGGTCGCCGGGTAACGGAGGAAGGCGTGCGCCGCGACCCGCTCGTGATCCGTCCCTGGCTCTTGCCGCCGCTCGTGTTCGCCCTGATCGTCCCCGCGGTTGCCGGGTTCGCGCTCGGCGGGCCACCCCTCGGCCTCGCGATCGGCGCCATCGAGGTCGCGGCAATCGTGATCTTCGCTGCGCGAGCGCGGTTCGACGAACCGATTGAGGTCGATGCGACGGGCCGCGGATACGCGCTCCTCGTGCTCGCCCTCGGGGCGGTCGAAGAGCCCCGCCAGGCAGCCACGATCCTCGAGATCGCCCGCGCGGGTGCGCGGGCCAAAGGCGACTCAGATCCGGCGCTGCTGGTCCTGGCGCCGGCAACCAACCAGGCGCTGGCCGAGTGGCTGTCCGACCTCGAGGACGCCCGGTTCGACGCGCAGCGGCGCCTGGCGCTCTCCCTGGGAACGCTCGCGGCCGCCGGGCTCGAGGCCATCGGCCGGGTCGGGGACCCGGACCCGGTTCAGGCGGTCGAGGACGAGCTGCGCACGTTCGCGGCCAGCGAGGTCGTGCTGGTCACCGGACCCGACCCTCCCGAGGCGGCCCTGACCGAGCTGGCGCGCCGCCTCCCGCTTCCAGTTCGGCGCCTGGAGTGAGGCCGGCAGCCCGGGCTACGCGGCGCTCTGGACCGCGCTGGGGAGCGGCCTGAAGACCAGCTCGCCGTCCTCGGCGTCGACCCGGACGCGCTGGCCCTCCGAGAACTCGCCCTCGAGGAGCCTCAGCGCGAGCCTGTCGATCAGCTGCTTCTGGATCACGCGCTTCAGCGGCCGGGCGCCGTAGGTGGGGTCGTAGCCCAGGTTGCCGAGCAGCGTCCGAGCGTCCTCGGTCAGCTCGATCTGGATCCCGCGCTCGGCGACGCGGCCGGCGAGCTGCTCGACCTGGAGGTCGACGATCTTGCTCAGGTCCTCGCGCGAGAGCCGGTGGAAGATCACGGTCTCATCCAGCCGGTTCAGGAACTCCGGCTTGAACGTCGCCGTCAGGATCGACTCGATCCGGTCGCGCATCCGCTCGTCGATCGTCTCCGCCGCGATCTCGGCCGAGCCAACATTGGAGGTCATGATCAGGATCGCGTTGGTGAAGTCGACCGTGCGGCCCTTGCCGTCGGTCAGGCGCCCGTCGTCCATGATCTGGAGCAGCACGTTGAACGCGTCCGGGTGCGCCTTCTCGATCTCGTCGAGGAGGATCACCGCGTACGGGCGCCGGCGCACCGCCTCGGTGAGCTGGCCGCCCTCGTCGTAGCCGACGTAGCCGGGCGGCGCGCCGATCAGGCGAGCGACGGCGTGCTTCTCCATGTACTCCGACATGTCGATCCGAACGATCGCCTGCTCGGAGTCGAACATGAACTCGGCGAGCGCCTTGGCGAGCTCGGTCTTCCCCACGCCGGTCGGCCCCAGGAACAGGAAGGTCCCGATCGGCCGGTGCGGGTCGCCCAGCCCGGCGCGCGAGCGGCGCAGGGCGTTGGAGACGGCCGCGACGGCCTCGTCCTGCCCGATCACCCGCTCGTGCAGGCGCTCCTCCATGTGGATCAGCTTCTCGACCTCGCCCTCCATCAGGCGCGAGACCGGGATTCCGGTCCACTTGGCAACGACCTCGGCGATGTCCTGCTCGGTGACCTTCTCGGTCAGCATCGAGCTGTCGCCCTCCTGAAGCTCGGCGAGGCGCGCCTGCTGCTCGGCGACGATCTTCTCGAGCTCCGGGATCTCGCCGTACTTGATCCTGCCGGCCTCGGCGAGGTCAGCCTCGCGCTGGGCGCGGTCGTAGGCACGCTCCGCCTCTTCGAGCCGAGCCCGCGCCTCCTTGATCGCGTCGATGGCGTTCTTCTCGTTCCGCCACCGCGCCTTCATCTCGTCGCCGCTCTCCTTGAGCTCGGCGAGGTCGGCCTCGATCGCACGCAGCCGGTCCTTCGATGCCTTGTCCTTCTCCTTCTGAAGCGCCTGCTGCTCGATCTCGAGTTGCTGAATCCGGCGATCCACCTCGTCGATCTCGGTGGGCACGGACTCGATCTCCATCTTCAGCCGCGATGCCGCCTCGTCGATGAGGTCGATCGCCTTGTCGGGCAGGAAGCGATCGGCGATGTAGCGCTCGGACAGCGTTGCCGCCGCGACGATCGCGGGATCCGAGATCTCGACGCCGTGATGTACCTCGTAGCGCTCCTTGAGCCCACGCAGGATCGCGATCGTGTCGCCGATGTCGGGCTCGTCGACCAAGACGGGCTGGAACCGCCGCTCGAGCGCCGCGTCGGGCTCGATGTGCTTGCGGTACTCGTCGAGCGTGGTCGCGCCGACCGCCCGGAGGTCGCCGCGGGCGAGCATCGGCTTCAGGAGGTTCGCGGCGTCGACGGCACCCTCGGCGGCGCCGGCGCCGACGATCGTGTGGAGCTCGTCGATGAACAGGACGATGCGCCCCTCCCCGCTCTGCACCTCCTTGAGGACGGCCTTCAGGCGCTCCTCGAACTCGCCGCGGTACTTCGAGCCGGCGAGGAGCGCGCCGATGTCGAGCGCGATCACGCGCCGGTCACGAAGCGACTCGGGCACGTCGCCGGCGACGATGCGCTGGGCGAGGCCCTCGACGATCGCCGTCTTGCCGACGCCGGGGTCGCCGATCAGGACGGGGTTGTTCTTGGTCCGCCGGGAGAGCACCTGGATCACTCGGCGGATCTCCTCGTCGCGGCCGATGACCGGGTCGAGCTTGCCCTGCTCGGCCTCCTGAGTCAGGTCGCGGCCAAACTTCTCGAGCGCCTGCGCGGTGTCCTCGGGATTGGGCGAGTCGACCACGTTCGGGCCGACCACCTCGTCGATCGCCTTCAGCACGGCGTCGCGGTCGGGAAGCAGGTCGGCGACCCCGGACTCCGACCCGGTCAGCGCGAGCAGCAGGTGCTCGGTCGAGATCGTCTGCCGACCCTGGGCGGCCGCCTCGCGCTCGGCGGCCTGAAGGGTCTGGATCAGGGCGCGGCTCGGGCGGGGCTCGGCGGCATCCGCACCGCTCACGACCGGGAGGTCGGCGACGGTCTCCTGGACCAGCCGGCGCAGGTCGTCGAGGTCGACGCCGATCCGCTGCAGGATCGGCACCGGGAAGCTGTCGGGCTGGGAGAGCAGCGCGAGCAGCAGGTGGGCCGCGCTCGCCTCCGGGTTGCCGGCAGCAGCCGCGGACTGCTGTGCCGCGGCGACGGCCTCCTGGCTCTTGATCGTGAATCGGTCCGGTTGCACGGGAGGATCGTAACATAAAATCTAAGTGGAAACAACTAAGATTTATGCCTGCAACTCGCCTGCTTCACGCGATTGAAACCCGTGTGGTGCGCGGGCGGACTACCGTCGCGGCTTGCGGCCGGGAGAATCCAGCGAGATGGACGACCTCGCGCGGCGCTGGCACGACAGTGACCGTCGCTCGCGCGAGCGACGAACCGCGGCGCGCCGGACGGCGACGCCCCGTCGAGGCCGGGTCGCCCGCGCGGGGTTTGCGGTCACGGCCGCGGCCGCCCTGGGCGTCGCCGTCTATCTCGCCGAGCCGGGTGGCGCCGAGCCCGGCGCCGCCGTTGGTGCCGCGCCGCCGGCCGCCGAGCTCACCGCGCTCACCGGGTTCGCGCTCGAGCCGCCGGCCCGCGCGCCGGAGCGACGAGAGCGCGAGCTCCCGCCGAAGCGGTTCCCGGATGCGGACCGGGTCCGCGCCGCGTCAGCGTACGCCGACACACGCGAGGGCATCGTCTCGTTTGCGGTCGTCGACAGCCGGGGAAAGCTCCGCGGCCGCGACGAGGACAGGCTCTACTCCGCCGCGAGCGTCGTCAAGGCGATGGTGCTCTCGGCCGAGCTCCGAAGGCTTGCGGCGGCGGACGCGGAGGTGGACGCGACGACTGCTTCGCTGCTGAAGGCGATGATCACCGCCTCGGACAACGAGGCGGCCGACGCGGTCTACGGGCGGGTCGGCGACGAGGGCATGCACGCGGTCGCCGAGCGCGCCGGGATGACCGGCTTCGTGATCAACGGCCATTGGGGCAACGCTCAGATCACGGCGGCCGACATGGCGCGGTTCTTCGGCGACCTCGACCGGATGCTCCCCGAGCGCCATCGGGAGTTCGGGCAGAGCCTGCTCGGCTCGGTGATCGAGAGCCAGAGCTGGGGGATTCCGGTCGCCGCCGGCGATCGCTGGGCGGCGCGGTTCAAAG
This sequence comes from uncultured bacterium, assembly GCA_963753385.1. GTDB lineage: Bacteria > Actinomycetota > Thermoleophilia > Solirubrobacterales > 70-9 > JALZKA01. Next base: position 542,899 of record CAVWCC010000005.1, on the reverse strand, counting down.
GCGGGTGGCTCCCGGACCACGCGCTCGTCCATCAGGCCGCGGAGCTGCGTGAGGTGGGCGGCCCGCGCGAGATCGCAATGGCGATCCTCACCGACGACCAGCCCTCGCACGGCTACGGCGTCGAGACGGTCGAGGGCGTCGCAGAACGCCTCCTCCGCTAAAACACATCACCCATGGCCGGCAACGGAACCTTCGCCACGTACCGGGGGGCGCTCGACTTCGTCCACACCACGCTCGCGCCTCGGAGGTACGTCGAGACCGGCGTCTCGCAGGGCGGCTCGATGGAGCTGGTCCTGCCCGGCACGCGCGCCGTCGGCATCGACCCGGAGCCGAAGATCGACCGCCCGATCCCGCGCTCGGCCTCGATCTATGCGATGGCGAGCGACGAGTTCTTCGAGCGTCATGACCTCAGCGGACTGCTCGGGGGGCCGGTCGACGTCGCGTTCATCGACGGGATGCACCTGTTCGAGTACGCGCTGCGCGACCTGATCAACATCGAGCGGCACTGCGCTCCCGGCTCGGTCGTACTGGTCCACGACTGTTACCCACAGGACGAGGTCACAGCCGCTCGGGAGCGCACCACCCGGCGCTGGAGCGGCGACATCTGGAAGCTGATCCTCTGCCTCCGCGAGTACCGGCCGGAACTCAGCCTCGCCACGCTCGACGTCGCGCCGACCGGACTCGGCGTGATCACCGGGCTCGATCCGAGCTCGCGGGTCCTGTCCGAGAGCTACGAGGAGATCTGCGAGCGGTTCGTGCCGCTCCCGTACGAAGTCCTCAACCCGGGCAAGGCGGAGGCGCTGGCACGGGTGCCGGGCGACCTGGGCACGCTCGCGTCGCTCCTTCCCGAATCGCCCTTCCGGCGCTACGGGCGCCGAGCGCTGCTGGCCGCCCGGAACGCCAGGGGACTACGGAATCCGCGGTGGCGCCGGCGCTTTCGCAAGCGGCTCAAGAGGAGAGCTAGGCGCGCCCGCCGCCGGATCCGCCGCCGCGCTGGCGCCGGATCGGGATCCTGATCTTCTCGTCGGCGTCGTAGGCGCCGTAGGGGACGATCTCGGCCCGCATCGAGCGCTTGATCCGCTCGATCTCGGCCACCATCTCGGCCTCGAGCTGGCTTGCGCGCTCGCGCATCTTCGCGAGCTCGGCCCGCGCGCGGGCCAGCTCCTCCTCCATCTTCAGCACGGTCTCGACGCCGGCCAGGTTCAGGCCCTCCTCGGCCGTCATCTGCTGGATCCGGCGCAGGCGTTCGACGTCGTCCTGGGAGTAGAGCCTGGTGTTTTTGGGAGAGCGCTTCGGCGTGATCAGGCCGCGCGCCTCGTACATCCGCAGCGTCTGCGGGTGCATCTCGGCGAGCTCGGCGGCGACCGAGATCATGAAGACGCCTCGCTTCGAATCGACCCGGACCGAAGTCGTCGTGCGGCGGGGTGTCGACTCCGGGCTCATGAGTCCATGTTCCCCGGGTCTGCGGTCGTCATCGCCGCGCGCAGGATGCGCTCGCGCGGGTCGTGGCCGTTGAGCGCCTCGGCGAGCTCGTCGATCGCGCGCTTGCCCTCGCGCGAGAGATCCTGCGGGATCTCGATCTCGAGTCGGTAGAGGATGTCGCGCCGCCCGCGCCCTCCAGGCTCGGGCGGGCCCTCGCCGCGCAGGCGCTGGACGGTGCCGTGCTTGGTCCCCGGGGGGATGCGGATCCGCTTCGTGCCGTTCAGGGTGGGGACCTCCACGGTGGCGCCGCTCACGGCCTCCGGGATCGTGATCGGGACGCGCACCTCGAGGTCGCCGTCGGGGCGCTGCGCGAACACCGGCGACGGCGCAACCGCGACGACCACGTAGAGGTCCCCGGGCGGACCGCCTCGCGGGCCGTCCTCGCCCTTGCCGGCGACCCGGATCCGGCTGCCGTCGTGGACGCCGGGCGGCACCTTCACCCGGTAGCGCTTGCGCTGGACCGTGAGACCAGAGCCCTGGCAGGTCGGGCAGGGGTCCTCGATCACCTCGCCGCGGCCGCCGCAGCGCGGACAGGGCTGGCTGATCGAGAAGAAGCCCTGGCTCTGCTGGTCGACTCCTCGCCCCTCGCATCGCGGGCAGACGATCGGCCGGGTCCCCAGCTTTGCCCCGCTGCCGCCGCAGGTGGCGCAGGCCGCCTGCTTCGGCACGGTCACCGCGACCTCGGCGCCCTTCATCGCCTGCTCGAAGGTCAGCGAAACCTCGGCCCGGAGGTCGCGGCCGCGGGCCTCCTCCGGCTGTCCTGAGCGCCCGCGGGTGAAGAACGTCGAGAAGATGTCGCCGATGTCGGAGGCGAACCCGCCGCCGAAGCTGCGCGGGTCGAACCCGCCGCCCGAGTCGTACGCCTTGCGCTTCTCGGGATCCGAGAGCGTGTCGTAGGCGCCCTGGATCTCCTTGAACCGCTCCTCGGCCGCCTCGTCCCCGGCGTTGCGGTCAGGGTGGTTCTCGCGCGCGAGCCGGCGGTAAGCCTTCTTGATCTCGTCGTCGGAAGCCTTGCGGTCGACCCCGAGGATCTCGTATGGGTCAGGCGCCATCTCCCCCTCCTAGCTGGTCACCACCACGCGCGCCGGCCGGATCAGCGTCTCACCCAGCCGGTAGCCACGCTGGACCGTCTCGACGACCACGCCGGACTCCTCGCCGTCCTCCGGAGGGCGTGAGGACAGCGCCTCGTGGAGGGTGGGGTCGAACTGCTGGCCCGCCGGGTCGATCGGCTCGATCCCGGCAGCCGCGAGCGCGGTGGCCAGTTCCTTGTGGACCAGCGCGACGCCCTCGGCCAGGGAGTCACCTCCCGTCGGCTCCTCCGCTTCGCGTCCGGGGCCGACGGGGTTCGCGGCCAACGCGCGCTCGAGGCTGTCCAACGCGGGCAGCACCGCCTTGCCGACCTCGGTCTTGCCGCGAAGCAGGGCGTCCTCGCTCTCGCGGGCCGCCCGCTTGCGGTAGTTCTCGAAGTCGGCGCGGGCGCGCTGCGCGAGCTCGAGGTACTCGTCACGCTCGCGCTTCAGGTCCTCGACGAGCGCGTCGAGGTCATCGGCGACCGCCGTCTCCTCGGAGCTCGGTTCCTCCGCCGGCTCAGCAGTGGCCTCTGCCTGCTGCGTGCTGCGTGCTGCCTGCTCTTCCATTACGACCTCTCGTCGTCGACGACCTCGGCGTCCACGACCTCCTCTTCATCGGCCGCGCCGGCGCCGTTGGTCGAGTCGGTGCCCTCGGCCGCGGCCTGCTCGGAGGCGGCCTGGTAGATCTGCTCGGACACCTTGTGGAACGCGGCCTGGAGCGCGTCGGTCTTGGCCTTGATCTCGGCCGCGTCCTCGGAGGCGAGCGAGTCGCGGAGCTCCTTGATCGCGCCCTCGATCTCGGTCTTCGCCTCCTCCGGCACCTGGTCGCCCAGGTCGGTGAGCTGCTTCTCGGCCGAGTAGGCGGCGTTCTCGCCGACGTTCCGGGCCTCGGCCAGCTCGCGCTGCTTGCGGTCCTCGTCGGCGTGGGCCTCGGCGTCCTTGATCATCTGCTCGACCTCGGTCTCGTCCAGGCCGGAGCCACCCTTGATCTCGATCTTCTGTTCCTTGCCGGTGCCGAGGTCCTTCGCCGATACGTTCAGGATGCCGTTGGCGTCGATGTCGAACGCGACCTCGATCTGCGGCATCCCGCGCGGGGCGGGAGGGATCCCGGTGAGCTGGAACTTGCCGAGCGACTTGTTGCCCGACGCCATCTCGCGCTCGCCCTGCAGAACGTGGATCTCGACCGACGGCTGGTTGTCCTCTGCCGTCGAGAAGATCTCCGACTTGCGGGTCGGGATCGTGGTGTTCCGCTCGATCAGCTTCGTCATCACGCCGCCCTTGGTCTCGATGCCGAGGGTCAGCGGAGTGACGTCCAGCAGGAGGACGTCCTTGACGTCGCCCGCGAGCACGCCGGCCTGGATCGCGGCACCGACGGCGACGACCTCGTCCGGGTTGACGCCCTGGTGCGGGTCCTTGCCGGTCAGCTCCTTGACCTTCTCCTGGACGGCGGGCATGCGGGTCATGCCCCCGACGAGGACGACGTGGTCGATGTCGGGCGCGCCGGCGTCGGAGATCGCCTGCTTGACCGGCGACACGACGCGGTTCAGGAGGTCGGCGGTCAGCTCGTTCAGCTTCGCGCGCGACAGGCGCATCTCGAGGTGCTTCGGCTGGTTGTCGATCGCCGTGATGAACGGGATCGAGATCTGCGTCTCCTGCGCCGAGGACAGCTCGATCTTCGCCTTCTCGGCCTGCTCGTAGAGGCGCTGTAGGGAGTTCTTGTCCTGCGACAGGTCGACGCCCTGGTCGCGCTTGAACTCGGCCACCATCCACTCGACGATCGCCTTGTCCCAGTTGTCGCCGCCGAGGTGGTTGTCGCCGGCGGTCGACTTGACCTCGAAGACCCCGTCGCCGATCTCGAGGATCGAGACGTCGAACGTGCCGCCGCCGAGGTCGAAGACCAGGATCGTCTGGTCCGTGGCCTCCTTGTCGAGGCCGTACGCCAGCGCCGCCGCGGTCGGCTCGTTGATGATGCGCTTGACGTCGATGCCGGCGACCTTGCCGGCGTCCTTCGTGGCCTGGCGCTGGTCGTCGTTGAAGTACGCGGGGACCGTGACCACGGCGCCGTCCACGGGCTCGCCGAGCCGCGCTTCGGCGTCGGCCTTGAGCTTCTGGAGGATCATCGCCGAGATCTCCGGCGGCGAGTACTGCTTGCCCCGAACGTCAACGCGGACGTCGCCGTTCGGGCCGGCGACGACCTTGTACGGGACGATTGTCTCCTCCTCCTTGACCTCGGCCTCCTTGCGGCCCATGAAGCGCTTGATCGAGAAGATCGTGTTCTCGGGGTTCATGACCGCCTGGCGCTTAGCCACCGTCCCGACGAGCCGCTCGCCGCCCTCGGTGAACGCGACGACGGACGGGGTGGTGCGCCCGCCCTCGGAGTTCTCGAGCACCGTCGGCTCGCTGCCCTCGAGGACGGCGACGCACGAGTTGGTGGTGCCCAGGTCGATACCGATCGTCTTGCCCATTCTCAGTCTCCTGCTACGAGTTGATTACCTAATAAATCTGAGCGGGAACATAGCAGATCTAGCCGTGAATTCAAGGCATGTCGCGACCCGAGCCCCCGAGCCGTGTGGCCGGGTGGTCCCGGCGACTACTGAGTCTCGCCGCCGCAGGGCGACGGGTCCGTCAGCTCTTCGGTTCTGGTGTCCGCCAACGGTTCGTCGTCTTCGCCGACCTGGCCCGCGTAGGCGCCGACGAACGCGGCGACCTCCTGCGCGTTCTCGCCCTGGAGGATCCCGGCGGGCATCCGGCCTCCACCGAAGCCGCAGATCACGGCGTTGAGCGCCCGGTTGTAGCTGCCCTCGAAGGTCGCCGTGCCCCCGGCGGCCAGCAGGTCGTCGAGGCTCGGCCCGACGATCCCGTCGGTGCCGGCCGCGGCGAGCGTGTGACAGGCGCCGCAGTTGGTGGCGAACAGCTCCTTGCCGTCCTGGTCCCAGCTCTCGACGGTGATCGGACTCGCCTCCTCGCCGCCGTCCTTCGCGAGGGCGAAATAGGGGATGACGATCACGCAGATCGCCGCGAACACGCCGAAGATGACGAAGGGACCCTTGCTCATTCGCTTGTGCCCCCCTGAGGAAGCGCGCGCAGTCTATATACGCCGCTCACGTCCAGTACGGGCACATCCGGTTGAGCGCGCACTCGCTCGCATCGGGGGCGGGCAGGCCGGCAGAGAGTGCGGCCGTGCGCGATCAGGTTCATGTGGAACTCGTAGGCGTCCTCGGGCGGGGTGATCGCGAGCATCTCGTCGTGTGCCTCGTCGAACGAGGCGCCCGGCCGGAACAGCCCGAGCCGGCCGCCGACCCTCATCACGTGGGTGTCGACCGGGATCTCGGGCCGGCCGAAGGCGAAGAGCAGCACGCAGGCGGCGGTCTTGCGCCCGACGCCCGGGAGCGCCGTCAGGTAGTCGAGCGCCTCGTCGCGCGGGGCGTCGCGCAGCCAATCGAGGTCGATCGGATCGCCGCTCTGAGCCGAAGGCGAAGTTCCGGCGTTGTTGAGCCGGCTTATTTCGCGCAGGACGGCCTGGATCCGCGGCGCCTTGGTTGGCGCGAGGCCGCCCTTGCGGATCGCCTCCTCGAGCTCCTCGGTCGGTGCATCCCGGGCGTCCTCCCACGAGGAGAAGCGGGAGCGCAGGCCCGCATAGGCAACGTCGCGGTTGGTGTCCGACGTGTTCTGCGAGAGCATCGTCAGGACCAGCTCGTGCACCGGGTCGCCGTGCGGCGTGTGGGTCGGCCGCCCGTACATCTCCCGCAGCCGGTCGCGGATCGCGAGCACCCGGCGCCGCTGCGGTCGCCGCCATCCCTCTCTGCTCTTAGCCCGCGGCACCAGTCATGAGGATATGGGGGATATCCGTACAGGCCTGCGTTTACCGGACGTTTACAATCCGGCGCACCTTGCGTCGGAGTCTGGACACGATTAGGGGGTTCGCTCCCCGCGGGTGGCTGGACGCCGGGCTCCAGTTCTTCCTCTTCTTCGCCGTCTACAACGGCTACCAGGTGGTCCGCGGGATCACCGACGGCAACGACGCGGTCGCGTTCGCGAACGCGGAGCGGGTGATCGACCTCGAGAAGGCGATCGGCACGTTCTTCGAGCCGGGGTTCCAGGACGCGTTGATCAGCCATACCTGGCTGATCGACTTCGCGAACTTCGCCTACATGAACTCGCACTTCGTGATCACGACGACGTTCCTGGTCTGGCTCTACTTCTTCCGCAACGAGCATTTCTACTTCGTGCGGAACATGTTCATGGTCGCGATGGTGGTCGCCCTCGCCTCCTACGCGGCGTTCCCGACGGCGCCGCCACGACTGATCCCGGAGGCCGGGTTCACCGACACGATCGCCGTCTTCACCGGGCTGCCGCAGGACTCGGAGACGGTGGGCCTCTTGGTCAACAAGTACGCGGCCGTCCCGAGCATGCACATCGCCTTTGCCCTGATGATCGCGGTGCCGGCGATGGCGCTGACGTCGAACCCGCTTGGGCGGGTCTGGTGGTCGGCCTACCCGCTGCTGGTGTTCTTCGTGATCGTCGTCACCGGCAACCACTTCTGGTTCGACGCCGCCGCCGGCGCCGCGGTCGCCTGCGTCGCCGCGGTTGCGGCGCGCCAGCTTGCCCGCGTCCGCCCGAACCACTGGGCCTGGCGCGAGAGCCCGGCGACGACCACCGCATAGACGGCCGGCCACCACCCCGGCAGGCGCAGTAGGTTTGCCCGCGGATGGCTGACATCGGCGGCACCGGCGAATCGCGCAGCGCCCAGGCATGGCGCTCCTACGCGCGCAACCGCCTGATCGAGTCGCGGCTGACGCCAAACGCGATCTCGATGGCGGGGCTGGCCGGAAACCTGGCCGCCGCGGTGCTCATCACCCAGGAGCTCTTCTTCCTCGGCGGAGTCGCGTTCATCGCAGGGTCCGTGATGGACACGCTCGACGGCCGCTACTCGCGGATGTCCGGCAAGGGGACCCTGTTCGGGGCGTTCCTCGACTCGACCCTCGACCGGATCGAGGAGGGCATCGTCCTGACCGCGATCGCCTGGTACTTCGCCGAGCACACGGACGACGCCTTGGCCGCGGCGGCCTGCGTCTTCGTCGTGCTCGGCTCGCTGATGGTCTCCTACACGCGCGCCCGCGCGGAGGCGCTCGGGGTCGAGTGCAAGGTCGGACTGGCGACGCGGCCGGTGCGCGTCGTGATCCTCTCGATCGGGCTCGTGTTCGGGGCGGGCGACCTGATCAACGACGTCGACCTGCTGCCCGCGTCGATCTACGCGATGGCGGCGCTCACCAGCTTCACGGTCGTGCAGCGCGTCTGGCACGTGCGCTCGCAGCTCCGCACGCTCGAGATCTCGTAGCGAACGCAACTTGTGAACGGCGTGTAACCACGCGCCACGACGGGGTAGTTTCAAACCGCTACCCGCACCCCCGAAAGGAACTTTCAACAACATGAGCACCGGTAACGGCGCGCCGCACGCTGACGGCGCCAGCACCAACGGCATCCATACGGACGACGGCAAGGTCCGCGTCGCCATCGTCGGCGTCGGCAACTGCGCCAACAGCTTCATCCAGGGTGTCACCTACTACAAGGACGCCGACCCCACCGAGCAGGTCCCCGGCCTGATGCACGTGGACCTCGGCGGCTATCACGTCCGCGACATCGAGTTCGTCGCCGCGTTCGACATCGACGCCGAGAAGGTCGGCAAGGACCTGTCCGAGGCGATCTGGTCGGGCCAGAACGACACGATCAAGTTCGCCGACGTCCCGCACATGGGCGTCGAGGTCCATCGCGGCATGACCCATGACGGCCTCGGCAAGTACCTGAAGCAGAAGATCACCAAGGCCCCCGGGCCGACGGCAGACATCATCGGCATCCTCAAGGAGACCAAGGCGGACGTCCTCGTCTGCTACCTCCCCGTCGGCTCCGAGGCGGCGACCAAGTGGTACGTCGAGCAGGCGCTGCAGGCGGGCGTTGGCTTCGTCAACTGCCTGCCCGTCTTCATCGCCCGGCAGGACGACTGGGACAAGCGCTTCGAGGACGCGGGCCTGCCGATCATCGGCGACGACATCAAGTCGCAGGTCGGCGCCACGATCGTCCACCGCCAGCTCGCCCGCCTGTTCCACGAGCGCGGCGTCCAGCTCGAGCACACCTCGCAGCTGAACGTCGGCGGCAACATGGACTTCTTCAACATGCTCGAGCGCGAGCGGCTCGACTCGAAGAAGATCTCGAAGACCAACGCCGTCACCTCGGTGATGGGCACCGAGCTCCCCGAGCGCGATGTCCACGTCGGCCCCTCGGACTACGTGCCGTGGCTCACCGACCGCAAGTGGGCCCACATCCGGCTCGAGGGCAAGTCGTTCGGCGACGTGCCGCTGACGGTCGAGCTGAAGCTCGAGGTCTGGGACTCGCCGAACTCGGCCGGGGTCGTGATCGACGCGGTCCGGCTGATCAAGCTGGCGCTCAACAACGGCGTCGCCGGCCAGCTCGACGGCCCGTCCAGCTACCTCATGAAGTCCCCGCACAACCAGCGGCCCGACGCCGACGCCCGCCGGTTGACGGAGGAGTTCATCGCAGCTCATGCCCGCAAGCCCGGCTCAGACCGGGCCAAGGAGCTCGCGGCCGATACCACGGCCGACTGAGCTCACCGATCTCAGCGGGTAGCTGAGCCATGGGGCCCGCCCTTGCGGCGGGCCCCTTTGCGTTCCGATTGGCAACAATGGCCGGGATGGACACGGATGTCGCGCGGTTGAGACACGCCTACTCGGCCCTCGGGCGCGGCGATGAATCAGCGGCCCTTGGGATGCTCGCCGAGGATTGCGAGTGGCGGGAGAGCGCGGAGCTTCCCGATGCCCACGCCCTTCGTGGCCGGGAAGAGGTCGCCAGTTTCCTCCGCGAGTTCCTCGAGCCCTGGGAGCGGTTCGAGCAGACGATCGAGGACGTGGTCGTCCAGGGCAGCCGAATCGGCCTTGCCATCCACCTGACCGCGGTCGGGCGCGCGAGCGGGGTCGAGCTCGATACGCGCTACGGGCACGTGTGGACGATGCGCGACGGCCTGGGAGTCCGGGTGGATGCCTACCGGGATCCGGAAGCCGTCCGCTCGGTGCTGTCCGGCGCGAGCAGCGACCCGGCGACGCCGAGCGCGAGCGAGACAACCCAGAACGCCACGTAGGCGGCGACGCCGGCGCCGGACGCAGTCACGTCGTCCGAATAGACCGCGAGCGCGAGGAGCTCGAGGCCGGCCAGGGCGGCGAACGCGTACGCGGAGCCTCGGAGCCGCACCGAGTCGTTCTCCCAAAGCGCGAACCCGGCCGCGACGGCGAAGCCGATCAGGAACGAGGCGATCGCCCTACCGGTGAGCGGAGTCAGGTCCCACGGCCAGGCCGAAGCGACGTCGGCGGGCGCGGCGTAGAGCGCGACGCCGAAGCCCAGCAGGCAGATCCCGACGAGCACGAGCACGGCACGCACCGGCGACGGCAGCGGATGGAGGCCGCGCGCGACCGGGCCGGCGGCGCGGGCTTGGTGAGGGATGAGCCATGCGAGCAGCGGCGTCACCACGCAATAGACGACGAGCCAGAACCAGCCGAAGAGGCTGTCGAGGTCGAACTTGTCGAGGTGGATCAGCGTCGTCACCAGCAGGAGCGCTGCGATCGTCGCGACGGCGGGCATCGCGGTGCGGGCGAGCGCCCACTCCCGCTGCCGCGCGGCCCAGGCGAGCAGGACGAGCGCCGCCCAGTAGGCGGCGCCCATGAACGCGGCGCTGAGCGGGGGCTCGATCGTCCAGGAGAAGAAGCGGTCGGTCTCGCCCGCGAGCGGGAACAGGAGGAACCCCGCGACCGCCGCGAGCCCGGCGGCGACGGCGTAGAAGCGGCGGATCGGCTCGATCGTCACGGCGGTGATCGTGCCAGAGCGCGTGATTGAACCGTCTGCGCCCGCGGCGCGTAAGCACTGGCATCAATCCCCCAAGTGCAGGAGGCACGGAGCTCATGAGGATTTCAAGGCGGTTCAAACTCTTACTTGCTACCGGCGTTGCGGTCGTCGGCGGTGCGGTGGCGGCGACGCCAAGCTTTGCCGTCCACCAGACCGTGACCGGGCTGACCAACGAGACGCCCCCGCAGATCGTCCAGTTCGCCGTCGGCACGCCCGGCACGCTCGCGAACGGCCCGTCGCCGATCGCGTTCCCGATGGGTGCGACCGATACCGACCTGATCGGGATCGACTACCGCCCGCGCTCCAGCGAGCTGTTCGCGATGGGCAGCATGGGCACCGTCTACACGCTGGTGCCCCCGGCCACGTTCCCGGGCAGCTGGACAGCGACCAAGGTCACCGGCGACCCCGTCACCAACCAGTTCCAGGGCGGAGCTCAGACCGCGTTCGGGTTGGACTTCAACCCTGCGGCTGATCGGATCCGGGTCGTCAACAACGACCCTGGCGGGATGACGACCAACAACAATTTCCGCTACCGGCCCGACAACGGGCAGCCGGCGGTGACCCCGTCCGACACCGACCTGGCCTACGGGATGACCGATCCCAACTTCGGCACTCCCCCGCAGGCCGTGGCGGCCGCGTACACGGACAACATCGACACCGCGGCTCAGACCACGCTCTACGACATCGACGCGGGCACCAACAGCCTGGTCCGTCAGGGCGGACTCAACGGCATGCCCTCGCCGAACCTCGGCGAGCTGTCGACGATCGGCCAGCTGACCCCGACGGGCGGCTCGCCGCTCAACATCACCGAGGTCGCCGGCTTCGACATCGAGGGCGGCACCGGGACGGCATACGCGGCGCTCCAGCCGATGGGCGACGCACAGTCGACGTTCTACCGGGTCAACCTGGCCTCGGGCGAGCTGCTCTCGAGCAGCCCGTCGGCCCCGGCGGCGATGATCGGCCCGGCGGCCACGCCTCTGATCGAGAGCGTTTCGCTGGTGCCGGCGTCGGTGCTGCGGTTCGGTGACGCCGTCACCTCGGTCGCCGAGAACGGTGATTCGGTCGACATCGTCGTGGTCCGCGAGGGCCCGCTCAACCGGACGACCACGGTCAACGTGGCGACCGAGATCGCTGCGGGCGACACGGCGAGCGCGGGCGATTTCACCGCGACCGGTCCCGTGACGCTGACCTTCCCGACCGGGAACGCCAGGCAGACGCTCACGGTCCCGATCACCGACGACGCGGCGGACGAGCCGAGCGAGACGTTCACGGTGCGGCTCAGCGGGCCGAACGTGGCGTCGAACCTGCAGTCCCCGCCGACGGCCCAGGTGCAGATCGTCGACGACGACGCGGCGCAGGGAGCGCTGACCCCGCTGGTCAACGTCCCGCAGCAGTCGCTCAAGCAGGTGCTGAAGCGCCAGGAGGTCCGCTACGGCTACTCCTGCAACCGCGCCTGCGACGAGGACACGACACTCCTCCTCAAGTCGGGTCAGGAGCTGGGCGACAGCTCGAGCTCGCTGGCCGGAGCAGGGGCGTCGGATGAGGACATCTCGCTGAACGCGGCGGCGCGCAGGGCGCTGCGGGACGCCCCCGGCCGCAACGGGGTGAAGGTGAAGCTCGTCTCGACGTTCACCGACCCGGACGCGAACGAGATCACGCTGACCAGCAAGCTCCTGCTCGCAAGATAGGCAGGACGGCAGGACAGGAGGCCCCGCCGCAGGGATGCGGCGGGGCCTTACCTTTGAACCGAACGGCCTCTCGCCGCGAAGTAGGGGGTGTGCAGCTGGTTTCGGCCGACCCCGAGGTGGAGCTGATGTCGCGGATCGCCGACGGCGAGCTTGGCGAGCCGCTCGGGCAGCTCATCGGCCGCTACTCGCGGCCGCTGTTCGGGCTCGGGATGCGACTCCTCGGGGACCGCGGGATGGCCGAGGAGCTGGTTCAGGACTCGTTCGTCCGGCTCTGGCGGAACGCCCACAGCTTCGACCCCGAGCGGGGCTCGGTACGGACCTTCGTCTACACGATCGCGCGCCGGGCGGCGATTGACCTCCAGCGGCGGGCGAAGCGCGTACCGGTGCCGCTCGACCCGGACCCCGTCGAGCGAGCCCTGGGCACCGACCCCGCAGCTCCCGACGCGTTCGAGCGGCTGCTGGTCGGGATCGAGGTCCGCGACGCCATGACCTCGCTCTCATCCGCCCACCGTGAGGTCCTGGAGCTGGCCTATGACCGTGGCCTCAGCCAGCGGCAGATCGCCGACCGCCTCGGCGTGCCCCTCGGCACCGTGAAGACCCGTACCTACCATGCGCTCCGCGCGATGCGCGCGGAGCTCGACCAGAGAGGCTTCGATGTCTGAGCGGCCCGATCCACGCGGCGACCTGGCCGCCTACCTGGCCGGCTGGCTGGACCCAGAGGAGAGCCGGCGGTTCGCGGCCGAGCTGGAGGCAAGCCCCGAGCTGATGGCGGAGCTCCGCGAGCTGGAGTCGACTGTCCGGCTCCTGGACGCGCGCGAGGAGGAGTTCGAGGCTCCGGCAGACCTGGCCGAAGGCGTGGAGGACGCGGTCCGGGCGGTGGCCGGTGTCCCTCATCCGGAGCAGAACGGCAACGCCCCCTCCGCCGCGCCTGATAGCGCCGTCGTGCCGCCGGTGCGCGGACAGTCCTGGCCCCGCCGGCTCGCGCTCGCCGGCGGCGTCGCGCTCGCGCTCGGCCTGGCGGCGTTCGCCGGAACGAGGGTGGCGGACGACGAGCCGGTCCCGCCGCTTGGGACCCTCGAGGTGAGCGGCTCGCTCAGCGCCCCCGGCGGTGGCGATGCCGGGACGCTCGAGGTGCGCGCCCTCGGGATCGGCCGGGAGATCGCGTTCTCCTCGGACGCCCTGCCGATCCTGCCCAAGGGCGACTACTACGAGCTCTGGTTCGTCGGCCCGAGCGACACCCGCGAGGACGCCAACCGGATCTCGGCCGGAACCTTCCACCCCGACGAGAACGGCCGGTCCGACGTCCTGTTCACGGCCGCGGTCGACCCCGCCCTCTACCCGGTGATCGAGATCACCGCCGAGCCGGGCGACGGCAACCCGGCGGCGACCGGGGAGGTCGTCGCGAGATTGGATTCGCGCTAGCGCAACCTCGTTGCGCGTACGCGCGGCCCTATGCTCCGCGCGTGGCCCCCGCCGACCGGCTCACCATCGCCCAGGTGACCCCGCACCACTGGGGTCAGCGCCACGAGATCAACGAGTTCGTCGAGCAGAGCGCGATCGAGCTCGCCGAGCGCGGCCATCGGGTCGTGATCACGGCGCCGTCCGGGCCCAGGGGAGGAGTCCGCGAGGCCCGGCGCCTGATCGACGCGGCGCGCGAGCGCCCTGACGCTCTGTTCGACGGGCGCTGGCGGGGGGATCGTGCAGGCGGAGACGGCGGGCCGCCCGTGCTGCCCGTCGGCCCCGGCCTCGCGATGCCGCGCGGACCTCGGCCCCGGGCGGCGCCGGTACCGCTGGACCTGTCGCGGACGCTCGATGACCTTCTCGGGGGGGTCGATTTCGACATCGTCCACGTGCACGACCCGTTCGCCCCGAGCGCCTCGTCGGTCGCGCTACGGCACTCCCGGTCGCTCAACGCCGGCAGCTTCCATGAGCCGTCGGAGCGGGTCCTGTCGACGCAGGTAGCCCGGCCACTGGTGGAGGTGTTCTTCGGGCGGCTCGACGCGCGGACGTCGAGCTGCGGACAGACCACCGAGCTGATGCAGCGCTACTTCCCGGGGACCTACGAGCTCGTCGAGCCCGGGGTGCGCGCCCTCGACGGCGCCTGGCCGGAGCGCCGCGGCGGCGAGACGGGGCGCCCGTTCCGGATCGCGTTCTGCGCCGAGGAGGAACGCGGCGCTCTCCGGCTCTTCCTGCGCGGGCTGCGGCGCCTGCCGGAGTCGCTCGACTGGGAGGCCGCCGTCTGGCTGCCGGAAGGTGGTGACCTGCGGATGTCGCGACGCATGCGTGAACGGGTACACGTGGTCGGCCCGCGCTCGTTCGCGCCGGACGAGCTGATCGCCGCCGCCGACGCGGTCTGCGTCGCCTCGGGCGGGTCGCGGACCGCGCCGGGCCTGATTCGCGCCGGGCTCGGCTCCGGGACGATCCCGGTGGCTTCGCACCTGCCGCTTTACGAGGAGCTGACCCGTGACGGCGAGGCCGGACTGCTGTTCCAGCCCGGCGACGCGATCACGCTCGCGGGCCAGCTCGAGCGCCTGATGACGGACGCCGCCGTGGCGGAGCGCCTGCGCAAGGCCGCCCGCGGCGCAACCCGCGACTGGGCAGCGACCACCGATCAGCTGGAGGACATCTACGCCCGGTTGGTCGCGCGCCGCCACGACCCCACCGGGGATCCGGCGGCGCGGCAGCGGATCTCACGGCGCCGGCACATCCACGTGGACCTCCACATGCACACCGATCACTCGCCGGACTGCGCGACCCCGGTACGCACCCTGCTCGAGACCGCGAAGGAGCGGGGACTTGGAGCGATCGCGATCACGGACCACAACGAGATCTCCGGCGCGCTCGAGGCTCGCGAGATCGCGAACGAGGTGGGAGTGAAGGTGATCGTCGCGGAGGAGGTGAAGACGGCCGAGCAGGGCGAGGTGATCGGTCTCTTCATCGAGGAGCGGATCGAGCGAGGGATGACGATGGCGGAGACGATTGCGGAGATCCGCCGGCAGGGGGGGCTGGTCTATGTGCCGCATCCGTTCGACCGGCTCCACTCGGTGCCGGACTACGAGCACCTGCTCGACATCGTGGAGGAGATCGACATCCTCGAGGTGTTCAACCCGCGGGTTGCGCTGACCGCCTTCAACGAGGAGGCGGAGCGCTTCGCCGCCAAGTACCGGATCGTCCCCGGAGCCGGGTCGGACAGCCATGTCGCACAGGGGCTCGGCAGCGTGATGATCCGCGTCCACGACTTCGACGGGCCGGAGGAGTTCCTCGAGGCGATGCGCGCCGCCGACATCGTGCGCAAGCACCGCAACCTGGTCTATGTCCAGGCGCTGAAGTGGATCCAGACGAGCGGCGGCCGGGGTGGCCGGAGGGTTAGCAAGCGGTGATGCACCGATCCGGTCCGGCAGGAGGGCGGGCAGAGCCGTCAAAGAGAGCCTCGGGCGCCCGGGAAGGGGAGCCCGAGCGGAGGGCTCCCGTGCCGACAACCGATGACGAGATCCAGGAGAAGTACCTCGAGCGCGCGATCCGCGAGCTGAACCAGCTGACGCGCCGCCTCCAGGAGTGCTCCCACTGTCCGCGCGGCAACCTGATGCCGGTGCTGGGCTCCGGCCATCCGCAGGCCGACGTGATGCTCCTCAAGTTCGCGCCGACCGCGGCGGAGATCGAGGAGGGCGTCGCGTTCTACGGCCGGGCCGGGAACGCCCTGATGAAGAGCTTCAAGCGACTCGGCATCGACCCGCTCGCCGTGTACGGGACGCTCTGCGTCAAGTGCCCGGTGTCAGACCCTGCGCTGGCGGCCGGCGAGTGCGTCGAGCGGATCGTGGAGGAGATGGCGATCGTCCAGCCGCGGATGGTCGTCGTGATGGGCGACCGGGCGCTCGACACGCTGAACGAGGTGGGCATCCCGCTGGCAAGGCGGGTCGACGCGACGCCGGGCGAGGTGCAGTCCCTGACCCCGACGATCGACGCGCTGTTCGTCCCGGACATCGATGAGTCGCTCGACTCCGAGGACTCCAAGCGTGAGTTCTGGGCGGCGTTCCGGGAGCTTGGCGAGTGGTATGCGGAGTTGCCGCCGTACTAGTTGCTCGTTGCTAGTTACTCGGTTCGACCGTGAGCTGAACCCGCTCGGCGCCGTCGCGCGCGCTTCAGCTTCAGGATCCTCGCGCCCGGCTTCGAGACGGCCCGGGCGCCCGTCAGCTCGACGTCATACCCGTCGCGGTAGTGGATCCGGGGCAGGAAGACCTCGGTGAGCAGACGGCGCGGCAGGCGCTCGGCGTTCGGACCTTCGGTCGCGTAGGTCAGCTCGAAGATCCCGGTTTCGGCGTCGAAGCCGAAGCTCGCAGGTGTCCCCGCCACCGCGCGGGGGTAGGGCCGGGATGAGACGCGGAGCTTTCCGCGGTTGACGTTGTCGCCGCGGGGCGGCTCGTGCGGGTCCGCCACGATCGACTGCATGGCGGTCCCGGTGGTCGTCGGGTCGTCGCACTCGCAGTAGTGCCACTGCTGCCAGCCGATCATCCGCTGGTCGGCGAGCTCAACGATCTCGCGCAACACGTCGAGGTCGTTCGTCGCGCCGTACTCGGTCATCAGCAGCGCGTCGCCGGTCTCCGCGGACTGCTCGTCGGCGTTGTCGAGCGTGAGGCCGTAGCCGGCGCCGCAGGTCGGGCCGCCGGCCAGGCAGTACATGTTGAAAGCGAATCCGGCTCGCCGGTCGCCCGTGTCGCCGTGGGAGCTGTCGGAGCCGAAATCGAAGAGAACGTTCGGCGCGTACCAGACCAGTGATCGCCGGTCGGCGCGCCTGATCGCCGCGATCACGCGCTCCGAGAACGGCTCGAGCGTCTGCGTGTCGAAGAGCGGGCAACCGGCAGGCGTGGCGCACAGCTCCCAGCCCGTCCCGGGCCACGGCTCGTTCAGGATGTTGTACCCGAGCAGCCGGGACGCGTCGCGAAACCGCCGGGCGACGTGGCGCCAGGCCCGGGCGTAGCGATCCTGAAGGCCGACGCCGGCGACCGGCTCGTTGGCCCAGAAGTTGTCGAAGGCGCGCTGAAGCCCGACGTTGACCAGATAGTTCCCCGGGAACCCGACCTGCGGCTCCGACGGCAAACCGTCGTCGAGGACTTGCCAGTCGGGCCAGCCCTCACCCTGGAACCGCTCGTTGTAGAGGTCCTGGTGGAAGTCGAGCAGGGTGTGAATGCCGTGCCGTGCGAGCAGCCGTTGCGTGCGCTCGATCGACCGCAGGTACCCATCGCGATAGCGCGGCTTGCCGTCCGCGCCGGGCGGCCTCGGCTCGAGGCCCTTGTAGATGACGCCCAGCCTGACCGTGTTGAACCCGTGGCGGCGGAGGAACCGGGCGTCGTTGCGGCCGAACCCGGTGTCCTCGGGGCGATAGGACCCGACCTTGTAGACGACGTTCCAACCGTGGAGGATCAAGACGCGGCCCTGCGGGTCGGTGACCCAGCGGCCCTCGTGTGCGAGCGGGGCGGCCGCGGATGCCTGCGCCGCGCCCGGGGCCAACAGGCAGAGGAGCGCCGCGACAGCGAGCGCGATCTCAAGGCGCCGCGGCCTCGGCCAGGGTCGACATCGCTTCGAGGTCGGCGCTCGCCAGTCCGCGGACGACGGTGACGTCGAGCGCCGTCGTACGCGCCGTAGGGCCTCCTGCGCCGCGGCGGCATCGGCCGCGGCGACGCCGACCGTCCCCTCGGGTGCACCGAGACGGGCGAAATGGTTGCGGTAGCCGTCGTGGAGGTCGCGGTAGAACGCTTCCTCCTTGGCCAGGCGCTCGGCGGCGTCGGGGCCGACCGCGGTGCGGACGTAGCCGAGAACCGGCGGCGCCTCGCGACCGGCCTCGGCCGCTCCGCCGCTCGACGTGCTCGCGGGCCGATGCGGCGAAGGCCGGGGTCATCCAGTTGAAGAAGACGCCGTCGAACTCGGCGCCGGCGAACGCGCACATCTTCGGCCCCATCGCCGCCAGCACCAGGCGAATTTCGCCGAGCGCGTCGCGAAGGCGCGGCAGTGCTTCGCGCATCGCGGTCAGCGGCTTCGGCGAAAAGCCGGCGCCGACTCCGACCCAGAGGCTGCCCGCGCGGAAGCCCCAGCTCTTCGATGTGCGCCGCGATCGCCTCCGGCTCGTGCCGGTCGAGCGCCAGGACTGCGACGCCGAGGTCGATCGCGTCGGACCCTGTTGCGAAGTCCGCCAGCGTCGCGAGGCCGCTCGCCGCCGGGTGGTCGTTCGACCAGATCGAGCCGTAGCCGAGGGCCGCGCAACGCCCGGCGAGGGGGGTGGCTATGGCCGGGTCGAGCCCGGCGGCGACTCCGAATCCACGGCTCACGCCGCCGAGACTAGTTCGCCTAGCGCTCGAGCAGCGCCACGCACTCGACGTGCGGGGTCTGCGGGAACATGTCGACCGGCGCGACGCGACGCAGCGCGTACCCGGCCTCGGCGAGCTGCGCCGCGTTCGGCGCGAGCGTCGTCGGGTTGCACGAGACGTAGACGATCCGTGGCGCCTCGCACTCGATCAGGCGGCGCACGACCTTCTTCGAGAGGCCGGCGCGCGGCGGGTCGACCACGACAACGTCGGGCTTTCCGGTTCGCTCGACGAGTGGCCGGATGCCGAGCCGGGCGTCCGCCGCGACGAAGCGGGCGTTGGCGACGCCGTTTCGCTTCGCGTTCCGCTCCGCGTCGGTCACGGCCTCGGGCACCGACTCGAGGCCCCAGACCTCGCCGGCCGAGGCGGCGAGCGACAGCCCGATCGTGCCAATACCGCAGAACAGGTCGTAGACGCGCTCGGAACCGGTGAGGCCCGCGTAGTCGCTTGCGCGATCCCGTAGAGGCGCTCTGCCATCTCGCGTGTTCGTCTGGAAGAACGCTGCGTGCGAGATCTGGAAGCGCAGCCCGCAGAGCTCCTCCTCGAGGTGCTCCTCGCCGAGGACCCCGGTTGGGCCGTCGGTGCCGCCCGCCGGCCCGTCGATCACCGTGTGGAGATCGACCGGCGGGCGCGGGAACTCGGCCGGCGTGGTCACCAGGCGGGTCTGCACCTGGCCGGTCCTGGTCCCCTCGCGGACGACCAGGTTGCGGAGTACGCCGCGCTCGTCCTGCTGGTCGTACGGGGGCAACCCCTCGCCCCGCGCCCAGTCGCGGACGGCGTTCCGGGCCGCGTTGTTGGCCTCCGAGGCCAGGTGGCAGTCGTCGACGTCGACGACCTCGCGCCAGTTCCCACGGCGGTGGAAGCCGAGGACGGCGTCGCCGTCACGGTCGCCGAACGAATACTCGAGCTTGTTGCGGTACCGCCATTGCGCCGTGGCCGGGACGATCGGCTCGAGCTCGAATCCGTCGAGGCCGCCGAGGCGGCGCAGGGCTTCCTCGGCCTGCGCGGCCTTGTGCTCGAGCTGGCGGTCGTACTCGAGCCCCTGCCAGGGAGCGCCGGGGCAGCTCTCGCCGTCGTGGCGGCAGACATCGGGGATGCGCTCGGCGCTCGGCTCGATCAGCTCGACGGCCGCGGCCTCGGCGTAGCCGCGCTTCGAGCGCGAGACCCGCGCGCGGACGCGGTCGCCGGGAAGGCCCCCGTTGACGAAGACGACGAAGCCGTCGTCGCGGCGAGCGACACCGCGACCGCCCTGGGCGAGCGAGTCGACCGTGAGCTCGAGCTCCTCGCCGGGCGTGGGCCGGGCGGCTCTCGGCGTGGTGGTGGCCATCCGGATCTATCGTAGGGTGGGCGCAGAGCCACACATGTGAGGCGGAGTCCGAAGGACGAAGCCGAGGACCGGCGTTGTTGAGCCGGCTTGTGTCCACGAGCGAGAGGAGCAGCGATGGCCGAAGGGACGAGCGGCGGGGAACAGCCGGGTGCCGGTGACCGCCTGAGCGCGGCGGTCGACGATCTTCGCAAGGCGGCCGAGGAGGCGACCGGCGACGCGCGAGCGCGGATCGAGTCGGCGATCGAGCAGGTGCGCAAGGCGTCTGACCAGGCGACCTCGCGGGCGCAGGAAGGCCTGACGGCCGCCACCGAGCGGGCGCAGACAGCGGCCGGCGACCTCCGCGGACAGCTCGATCAGGTCCGCGAGTGGGTGCAGGGCGCGAGCGGCGACCTCCTGGACGAGGTCCAGAAGGAGATCGACAAGCGCCGCGAGCAGCTCTTCGGCGGGGACGACGCCGGCGGTGACTCGACCACGTCGAGCGGCGGGCCGGGCTCGGCCGGCTCCTGATCGCTACTTCTTCGCGAGGCGCTTGTCGATCTCGCCGAGCACGCTCTTGCGTGCCTTGCCGGCCTTCTCCTGCGTGCGGACCCTGCGTAGCTCGGCCGGCTTCAGGTCCTTCAGGCGAGACCTGACCTGGGTGGCGCTCAGGCGGTCGTAGCCCGAGATCGGCGCGCTGCCGACGCCCGCACGACGGCGGAGCTTGTCGGCCTCGGCGAGGGCGGGCTCGACCGCGTCGCGCCCGCGCTTCGCGGCGCGCTCAGCGCGCTTGCGCACCGGTGCGACGCGGGATTCGACCTCGGTTCGAGCCTGGTCGAGCAGCCGCTCGAGCTCCTTCATCAGGTCGTCGGTCTGGTGGCGCCCGCGGGTGACGAGGCGGCTGACCAGCTCGTTGGCGTCGCTCTGGGTCATGCGGCCGCGCTTGACGGCGTCGTCCACGGCTTCCTGGAGCCGCTCGCGCGAGAGAACGAGGCTGCGCTCGAGCGCGTTGCGGAACGCCTCGACGCTCTTGTCCCCGCGACCGGCCGATCCGCCGGCGCGGGCTGAGCCGTTCTTGGCCGAGCTCTTCTTGCCCTTCTTCTTAGCGCCTTTCTTCGCTGCGGCCATCTCGTCTCCAATCCTCGGTTGCCTCTCGCGCGGCAGCCTAGTACGTCCCCGACGGCGCGAAGGTTGCCTCGACCGGCGCGTGGTCGGACAGGCGCACCCGAAGCCCGCTCCGGATGGCCACTTCGCGCCGCTCCGGCGGCCAGGCAGCGGGCCCCTCGACGGCTTCCAGGCCGTGGGCGAGCAGGTGGTCAAGCGAGTCGGGGGCGGTGGGGGAGGCCAGACCGAAGCGCTCGGCGAGCTCGTCGTAGATCGCGCTGTCGCGAGGACGGACGTTGAGATCCCCGCCCAGGATCAGCGGCGATCCCGCGGCCCACTCGAGTGAGCGTTCGGCGGCGAGGCGCAGCTCGGCCTCCGCGCGCGCCCGGTTGGCGGGTCCCGTGCTGGCGTGGAGGTTCGCGACGCAGAGGCCGGATTCGGCGCGCGTGAAGGCGAGCGCCCGCCGCTCCGGGCTCGGCCCGGGCGCGAGGACGAGCAGGCGGCGCTCGGCGATCGGCCCGAGGTTCGCGGGGCGGACCAGCGTGAGGTTGGAGCCGCCCTCGTTCGAGCCGATCAGGTCGGGGTTCAGCAGAGTGCCCAGGGCCCGCAGCGGGGCCAGCGAGTTGCGCGAGGTCAGCTCGCGATGGGCATCGGCCTCGCATGCCGCGGCCAGGCGCCGCGCCCAGCGGGGCGGGAACTCCTGGAGCAGCGCAACGTCCCATTCGGCGCCGGCGATGACATCGGTGAACTCGCGGCGGAGCGAGCGGTTGACCTGCGCGTGCGTCGCGTCTCGCTCGGTCAGGCGCCAGAGCCGCGAGCGGCGCGTGAGGAGCGCCGGGTCGGGCGGGAAGTCACGGCCGTGGAAGACGTTCCAGGTGAGCGCGCGGATCTGCGTAGTATCGCCGCCCTCCATGGCCGAAGCCCGACACTTCCTCACCGGCGAAGAGCTGACCCCCGACGAGCTGCGGGAGCTGCTCGAGCGGGCGCTCGAGCTGAAGGCAGGTCGCGCCGAGGGGGTGGGGCGCGATTCGCTCGTGGGGCGAACCGTCGCTCTCTTCTTCGAGCGGCCCTCAACCCGCACCCGGGTTTCGTTCCAGGTCGGGGTGGCGGAGCTCGGCGCCGATCCGTTGCCGCTCCGGGCGGACGAGCTCCAGCTCGGGCGGGGCGAGTCGATCGCCGACACCGCGCGGATCCTGTCCGGCTTCCTGCACGCGCTCGTGATCCGCTCGGGCTCGCACGAGACCGTGGCCGAGCTGGCCGAGCAAGCTGCGATCCCGGTGGTCAACGGGCTCACGCCGCTCCATCACCCGTGCCAGGCGCTGGCCGATCTGATGACGCTCCGCGAGCGCTTCGGCGAGCTCGAGGGGCTCCGCCTCGCCTACGTCGGGGACGGCAACAACGTCGCCCGTTCGCTGGGGATCCTGGGCGGCGCGGCCGGCGTCGAGGTCGTGGTCGCCGCGCCCGAGGGCTACCGGTTGGAGGACGGGGTGGTTGCGGCGCAGACGGGCGACCCGCTCGAGGCCGCGGCCGGCGCGGACGCGCTCTACACGGATGTGTGGGTGAGCATGGGCGACGAGGCCGAGGCGGCATCACGCCGCGAGGCGCTTGCCCCGTTCCAGCTGAACGAGGAGCTGATGGCGGCCGCGTCCGAGCGGGCAATCGCGCTGCACTGCCTCCCCGCCCACCCCGGCGAGGAGATCACCGAGGGCGTGCTCTACGGCGAGCGATCGGCCGTCTGGGACCAGGCCGAGAACCGCCTCCACGCCCAGAAGGCGCTGCTCGAGTTGCTGCTCGCCTGAACGCCGGTGGCGCATCGGGCCGCCGAATCACTGGCCCGCGGTACATACGCGGATCCGGCTCCGAGCGCCGGCGCCGGGCGAGCCACGCGAAGGTCGTCGCTCAGCCCAGCCAGCGCGGCTCGTCAAAGCCCGCGTACTCCTGAATCGCCCCGAAGATGTGTTGGACGATCTCCGTGCTGCCAGTAGCTCGAACCGTTTCCGACGCCGTACGGGAGCCGGTTCGTCTTCTCGCCGCTGCTCGAAGTAGGAAGCGGATCGATTGAGATGCTTCCGGAGGCACGAGCGGGGCAGGTCCAGCGCGTCGAGCCAGTGATCCTCGATCTCCTCGATCGCTCATCCCATTTCCGAGTGTAGACATGGAGGCTGAATCGCGAAGCTTCGCTTCCTCGGTCTCGAAGCACATCGGTGAGGAACCGCACGAAAGAACGCGAGCATGTCGGCGCCTCGGAGTTGCGACAGCTTCGCGCAGTTCCTGTTCTTTCCCCCTTCTGCCCAATACAGCATGCAGCCGGCCAGATGGAGGGGCTCCCTCAACTGAGCGGCTCGCTCGGCCCTCCTGCTGCCAGCCGGCGCGACGGTCGAGCGCGGCGGCGCGAACGGCTGCCGCCCTCGCCGCGATGTGCTCGGGACTTTGGGGTCCGCGCGGGCCGTAGAGGTTTCGGTGTACCTGCTCCGGTGACAGCTCGATGTCGCGAGGTCCAGTTGAAGGCACTCGACGGAGAGACACCCAACTCGGAGGCGATGCTTCTTGTAGGACCATCCCGTCCGTTCGTAGCTCGCGGGCCTTCGCCCGCTGCTGCGGCTTACGCGGTGTTCCCCGTCCCCATCGAACATACGTTCGAAGGTAAGAGGGCATCTCGGATCGATTCTCTCCCTCCATAAACTGGTCACGCCGCGGCCCCGTGGTCTACTGGTTAGGACGCAGATTTTCATGCCGCAGATCGGAGTTCGATTCTCCGTCGGGGCTATCATGCACGGCTTGAACCGTCTGATCGACCGACTGAATGCAACCCGAAATCGACATCGGCCCCGTCACCCTGCAGACCTTCGGGCTGATGTTCGCGCTCGCGTTCATCGTCGCCGGCGCGATCGTGGCGAAGCGGCTCGGCGAGCTCGGCAAGCCGCCCGACTGGGCCTACGAGATGGTCTTCGTGGCGCTGATCGGCGGGATCGTCGGCGCCCGGCTCGACTTCCTGATCCAGAACTGGTCCGAGGTCTCCGACGACCTGCTCGGGAACATCTTCTCGGGCTCCGGGCTCGTCTGGTTCGGCGGCGCGATTGGCGGCGCGGCCGCCGTCTGCCTCTGGGCGCGCTGGCGGGGCATGCTGAACTGGGGCCTCGCCGACCTCGCCTCGCCCGGACTCGCCGCCGGGTACGCGGTCGGGCGGATCGGCTGCCAGCTATCGGGCGACGGCGACTACGGGATCCCCTGGGACGGCCCGTGGGCGATGGCCTACCCGGATGGGACGGTGCCGACGACCGAGGAGGTGCACCCCACGCCGGTCTACGAGACGATCATCATGGGAACCGTCGCGTGGGTCCTCTGGCGGCTTCGCAACCGCTTCACCCCCGGGATGCTGTTCGCGCTCTACCTGGTCCTGGCGGGCACCGAGCGGTTCCTGATCGAGTTCATCCGCCGCAACGACGACGTCGCCCTCGGCCTCACACAGGCGCAGCTGATCAGCCTCGCGATGGTCGCCTTCGGCGGCGCCTGGATCACGATTCGCGCCCGGCGTGGCGACCTGCTGGCGGCACAGCCCGCATGACCGAAGGCAGGGGGCGGCTGGCCTTCGCGGCCGGTGCGACGGCCATCCTCACAGCGGCGATCGTCGTGGTCGTGATCTCGGGATCCTCCGGCGAGGAAGGCGCTGACGACCCCTGCCTCGCGATCTGGAACGACGACTCGCTCGCCCGCTCCGACGGCGTCCACGCTTACGAGGCGCACGGCTACAGCGCGACCCTCTTGACGCGCGTCGATCAGCAGGGCGAGGTGGTCGCGGACGCCCAGACCGACGGCCAGCCGACCGCCGAGGCGCGCTGCGCCGTCGTCTTCGCGTCGCCGCAGGTCGACTCGGAGCCCGACTTCGGCGTCCGCGTCTTCGACGACGGCCGCTGGGTCGGCCTCGCGCTGGTCGACCGGGTGCCGCTGGAGCAGATCGAGACGCTCCAGGCCGACGCCACGGCGACCGCGAACGTGACGCTCCTCCCCGACGGCCGCCTCGCCGGTACCGAATGAGCGACGCAAGTCGCGAAAGCAGGCTGGCCCCCCGGTAAGGGGATGATCTAGATCGCCTTCAGCAGCCCGCCGTCGATCGGGATCGTCGTTCCGGTGATGTAGCCGGCGCGATCCGAGCACAGGAACGCGACCAGCTCCCCGTACTCCTCGGGCGTCCCGAGCCGACCCGCCGGCACCTGCTCGCGCGCCATCTCCTCCGCCGCCTCGAGCGACCCGCTCAGGTGCGCCAGGCGGTCGGTCGCGATCTTGCCGGTAGCCACGGTGTTGACCGTGATCCCCTCGCCGGCGACCTCGCGCGCGAGCGTCTTGAAGTAGCCGATCGCCGCGAGCCGGTGTGCGTTCGACAGCCCGAGATGGGGAATGGCCTCGATCGTCGAGCTCGACCCGACGTTCACGATCCGGCCCCAGCCACGCGATCGCATCTCCGGCAGCGCGGCCTCGATCAGCGCCCGCGGCGCGAGCACCAGCGAGCGGTATGCCACCTCCCACTCCTCGGTCGATCGCTCCAGAGCGCCACCGGGCGGCGGCCCGCCCGTGTTGGCCACGAGGATCTCGACCGGCGCGCCGAACCGCTCGGCGACCTCGCCGGGCAGCGCCGCGAGCCGGTCCAGATCGCCGGTGTCGGCAGCGAACGTCGCGGTCTCGCCCTCGATCGCGGCCGCCGCCTCGTCGAGGCGCTCGAGCGAGCGGCTCGCCATCGCGACGCGCGCGCCCTCGCGGGCGAGCACGCCGGCGATCCCGCGGCCGATCCCGCGGCTCGCGCCCAGCACGAGCGCGACGCGACCCTCAATGCCCAGGTCCATCAGTGGGCGGTGCCGGGCTCGAACCGACGACCCCTTCGGTGTAAACGAAGTGCTCTCCCAACTGAGCTAACCGCCCGACGGAATTCTGGCAGCCCGAGGCCGGGACTACGATCCGCCCCATGGCGGATGCACCGCAGGGGCCGAAGGCCGTCACCGCGGCCGAGCTGAAGGCGCAGATCGAGACCGAGCGCCTAGGGCGCCCGTTCGTCGTCCACCGCGACGACGCCGGCGAGCAGGCGATCGTGGCGATCGCGGCCGACGCGACACAGCTGTGGATCGGGCGCAGCCCCTCGGCCGACGTGCATCTCGAGTGGGATTCCGAGGTGTCGTCGCTGCACGCGCAGGTCGAGGTGGTGCGCGACGAGTGCACCCTCGTGGACGAGGGCCTCTCGACGAACGGGTCGTTCGTGAACGGCGAGCGGATCGGCGGCCGCCGGCATCTGCGCGACGGCGACACGATCCGGGTGGGCCAGACCCTGATCCTGTTCCGCAACCCGGCCAGCGCCGGCGCCGAGTCCACCGCCCTCTCGGGCGACGCCCTGACCGCCGCGGGCGTCTCCCCGGGACAGAAACGGGTCCTGGTCGCGCTCTGCCGGCCATTCAAGGAGGGCGCAGCATTCGCGACCCCGGCGACGAACCAGCAGATCGCCGACGAGCTGACACTCTCGGTCGACGCCGTGAAGACCCACCTGCGGGCGCTGTTCGAGAAGTTCGGAGTCGAGTCCCTCCCGCAGAACCAGAAGCGCGTCGCGCTGGTCGAGCGCGCGCTCCAGACCGGCCTGATCACCGAGCGCGACCTCTAGGCGCCCTCCCCCACCAAGGGGTGAGACGGCCCATACCCGGGGCGGCCCAAGTCACGCCCTGGGGCCTCTGGCCGTCGCGCTCGTCCTCGCCGAAGGTTGATCCATCGGGCATTCGACACCAAACCGAAAGGAGACCCCGATGATCAAGGCAGTTCCCACTCTGATGGCCGCGGCGATTGCCGTGCTGGCCGTTGCGCCAGCCGCCGAGGCCGACGCCGCGACCAAGTTCGGCGCCAAGCTCACCGCGCAGGTGCAGCCGTCGAACGCGGGCCAGAACCACGACTGCGAGGGCATCCAGGCGCCCTGCACCCGTGTCTCGATGGAGGCCTACGGCCGCCCGAACGGCGGTCACAAGGCGCCGAAGAACGGGACGATCGACAAGATCCGGATCATCGCCGGCGAGGCGCACAAGTTCCGCCTCCAGATCGCCCGCGCCAAGGCCAACACCGAGCAGGCCAAGGTCAAGTACACGGGGCCGAAGCTCCAGGCCGACGGTCAGCCCGACGGGCTCGAGCCCTACGAGATCGAGACGTTCAACGTTGACGTCCCGGTCAAGAAGGGCGACCACCTCGGGATCCTCTCGCGCAAGACCTCGATGCTGCGCTGCAGCTCGGGCGGCCCGAACATCCTCTTGTTCTCGCCCCCGCTGAGCGTCGGCGGCCCGTTCCAGACGGCTGATGCCACGGACGGCTGCTGGCTGCTGCTGGAGGCGGTCTACGAGTAAGGGACGGCAATCAACCAGGGAGGCCGTTCCAACCGACCTCCGCAGCCGTACCGCGACGGGGCCCTCCGGGGCCCCGTCGTCGTTCCGGCGCTATGCCGCTTTGGTGGAAAGCAGTAGTCCAAACTAGTTCGCGGGATACTGCGCGTGCGATGTCGCAGGAGAACGTCGACAAGGCCCGGGCGTTTATCGCCGCCTACAACCGTCGTGACTTCGACGCCGCCGTTGAGGACTTCGATCCCGAGATCGAATGGGTGATGCCCGCGCGCCAGCGGTCGGACTCCGGCCGAGGCCCGGGCGCGGCCATACGCTTCTTCGCGGAGATCGACGAGGCGATGGAGGAGCTGAGGCTGGAGCCGCAGGAGTTCATCGACGCGGGCGACCGTGTGGCGACCCGCCTTCGCCACCACGGGCGCGGCAGGGGAAGCGGAGTGGAGATCAACGAGGAGCTCTACCACCAGGTCGCGACCTTCCGCGACGGAAGGATCGTCCGAATGGAGTACTTCGCCGCATGGGACGAAGCTCTCGCAGCCGCCGGGCTGTCGGGGTAGCGCTTCGCACGAAAGCGGAACTCACCTCGCTCAGGTGCCGTTCACGCCCAGTGCCGAGCCGAGCTGCGCGAGCATGTCCTTCTCCCCTTGGCTTACGCGCTCGGCGCGGAACCCCATGAAGCCACCCTCCTTTGCGGCATCGGCAGCCCGCTGCGCGCACTCCAGGATCCATGCACGGAAGGCCTCCGCCTCCTCAGGGGTCGCCTTGGCGCTGACGATCTCGTTGGCGCGTGATATCTCATCGACTATCTCCTTGCCGGCCATTGCGCCCCTGGGTTTGAAGTCGCCGACGGGGTTCTTGCGCTGTTCGACGAGCGCGCGCGTTTCGCGTGCCAGCTCTCCCACAAGATCGTCGCGCTGCTCGCTCGAGGACCCGAGAGCAAACTTGAGGGTGGCGGAGGTCTCCTTCATGACCTCGATCGGACCGCCCGGATCGGCGAGGGTTATCGCCATGCCGGCCACCATTGGCGACCGCACCAGGCTGGTCCACTCGTCGTCGGTGAAATCTGACTTCGTAGTCATCTGAGACGCTCCTCGTCCGCGATCCCGGGCCGCTGGCGGCCCGCTCACGCTCAGGCTAACCGAGCACGTGGTGGGCCACCCTTCGTCCGGCCGTTCGCGCGCCCTCTCGCTTTCGCACGAATACGGAGTCTCGGCCGTCCATGACCTCGGCGCGGAGCTCCCAGCGTCCGGCCTCACGATCCAGCACCTCACCGACGACCTCGAAGCCGTGGGGGAGGACGCGCGGCGGCCAACGCGGTCGCCCTCGCGCTCGGCGTAGAAGGCGAAGCCGCCCATGCGTAAACGATCGGCGATATTGTGAGATAAGCGCGCATGCACGACATCGCGGAGTTCCTGAGAACCCACGACCCGTTCAGCGGACTGGACGAGGAGGCCTTGGAGCGGGTTGCCGCGCGGGTGGAGGTGGAGTTCTTCGAACTGGGCGCCACCATCTTCAAGCGGGGCGAGCGGTCTCAGGGCAGGGTGCTGACGGTGCGACGAGGGGCCATCGAGCTGGTCGATGGCAGCCGTGTCCTCGATGTGCTCGGGGAGGGGGAGCTGTTTGGCCACCCCTCGGTGCTGTCGGGTCTGCCGTCCGGGGTCGAGGCGCGCGCCCAAGAGGACAGCCTCTGCTATTCGATGGCGGCTTCCGATGTGATCCCGCTGCTGCCGCCCCGATCGAGCCTTTCGTACCTGACGCGGTCGCTGCTGCGGCGTCGCGAGCCGGGGGGTGCGGCCGCCGAGGCCGACGTCGCCAGCGCCGAAATGGCACAGCAACCGGCCACGGCCCTGATACGTCGCGAGCCGGTGACCTGCGCGGCGGATCGCCCCCTTCGCGAGGTGGCCCATCTGATGTCGGACGAGAACGTCAACTCGATGATCGTCCGGGCGGAGAACGGACAGCTGGGAATCGTCACGGACGGCGACCTGCGCTCCCGGGTTATAGCCGAGGGGATGTCGGTAGACACCCCGGTGGGCGAGGTCGTGTCGGGACCCCTGACGACCGTCGGTGCGGACGCTGCCGGCGCCGACGTGATGCTGGCGATGCTCGACAACGACGTCCGCCACGTTGGCGTCCTCTCTCCCAGGGGCGAGTTGCTCGGAGTGCTCGGCGGCATCGACCTGGTGGCCGCCGAGGCACGCACGCCCTTTGCGCTTCGGCGCGAGATCGCGCGGGCGCGGGACAAGGAGGAGCTGAGTGAGGCGGCGCAGCGGCTGCGCTCCACGGTGGTCGCCCTGCATGCCACGAAGCTCCCTCCCCAGCAGATCGGCCGCGTGATCTCGGTCGTCGCCGACGCGCTGATCCGGCG
Organism: uncultured bacterium; assembly: GCA_963753385.1. Lineage (GTDB taxonomy): Bacteria > Actinomycetota > Thermoleophilia > Solirubrobacterales > 70-9 > JALZKA01. The sequence continues at coordinate 513,264 of CAVWCC010000005.1, read as the reverse complement.
CATGATCGAGCTGGCGATCGAGTCCAAGGGCACGACGCCGGCGGAGTTCGCCTGGCTTGCGCTGGGAAGCCACGGCAGACGAGAGACGGTGCCCTCTTCCGACGTCGACTCGGGGATGGCCTGGGAGGACGAGCCCGAGCAGGATTCCAGCGGATCAGACCCACGAGGCGTGACCGCTTCCGAGGGCGTTGTGGGCTACATGCGGAGGATCGCCGCCGACGTGGAGGACTGCATCCGGGTCATTGGCTGGCGTCTCGATCCACACGGCGTGACGGCGTCCGGTGAGTTCTCTGCCAGCTCGATGGGCAGTTGGCGCCGGTCGATCGGGCATTGGCTTGAGAACCCGGGCGACGAAAAGGTCCTGATCGCGAGCTCGGTCCTGCTGGACAGCCGCACGGTTTACGGGCCGGCGGAGCTGGACCCGCGGGCGATCCTGCTTGAGCCCGCAAATCGCGCCACGCTGCTGCCATCGATGCTCCGCCTTGCACAGGCGTTGAAGCTACCGACCGGATTCAGGGGCAACATCGTGGTCGAGAGCTCCGGCGAGCGCCGCGGGACCTTCGACATCAAGCACGGCGGACTGCTTCCCGTCGTCGATATCGCCCGCTTCGGGGCACTGAAGGCCGGCGCCAAGGTCACGACGACGATCGAGCGGCTGCGGGCGGCGTCCGAGCTCGGCGCGATCGAGCCCGCACATGCCCGGACGCTCGAGGAGGCCTACGAGCTCTTCACTTCGCTCCGGCTCGAGCACCAGATTCAGCAGCTTGAGCGAGGAGACGAGCCAAATGACAATGTCGACCCGAAGGAGCTCACAGAGCTCACACGGCGGTATCTGCGCGATGCATTCCGCGAGGTCGCCGCTGTGCAGAAGTCGCTGTCGAGCGAGCTTGTCTAGGAGCAATCAGCACCGCTGCTGCCACCGTAACGGGCTGTTGCCGATCGTCGGCATCGCGCGCTACGCCAGCCTGGCGGCAGGCGTGCGGCTGACCTCGACCCGGGAGCGGCTCGACTTCGCCTCCACCGCCGCTGTCCTCGACGGGGGCGACGCCCGCGTGCTCGAGGAGGCGTTCGAGCTCTTCTGCCGTATGCGCCCCGACCACCAGGTCGAGCAGCTGCGGGCGGGTCTCGAGCCCGACGACTACATCGACGCCGAGGACCTCAACCCGGTCACCCGCAGCTACGTGCGCGAGGCCTTCCATGCGGCGAACCTGGTCCAGCGCTCCCTGGAAGGCGAGCTCGCCCTGCCGCCGCCGTGAGGCTGCCGCCCCTCAGGCCAAGGCGGCGGTCCGCCGCGGCGAACGCCTACCGGACAGCCAAGCCGCCCGCGGCCGAGACGCCGTGGCGTCGGGCGCGGTACGCCGTCGTCGACCTCGAGCTGACCGGGCTCGACCCGCGACACGACGAGATCGTCTCCTTCGCCTCCGTGCCGATCGAGGACGGACGCGTGACAGTGAGCGGCATCCGCGCGGCGACGGTGCGGCCGGCGACGATGCCCAGCGGCGAGACGATCCGCATCCATGGGCTCCGCCCGATGGACCTGGCTGAGGCCCCGACCCTGCCGGAGGTGATGGGCGTGATCCTCGAAGCGCTTGCCGGCCGGACGATAGTCGCCCACGTCGCCTGGGTCGAGCGGGGATTTCTCGGGGAGGCGCTGCGTTCCGCGGGGGTTCGCCTCGCCGAACCGGTGCTGGACACCGCGCTCCTCGCCCGCCACGTGATCGGGGCCGGGCGTGACCGCAACCGCGAGATGACGCTCTCGGATGCCGCCCGAACGCTCGGCCTCCCGGTCCACCGTCCGCACGTCGCCGAGGGCGACGCGCTCACCACCGCCCAGCTCTTCCTCGCCCTCGCGAGCCGTCTCGACCGCGCCGAGCCCCAGACTGTCGGCTCGCTCGCCCGCCTCTCCCGGCTTTGACGCAGCTCGCACCGACGCCATTGCGCCGATTCCGTCCCACCGCCGGGCCGCCCTCGTCATTGAGCACGATGTACCTGCTTCCGAAACTCATGACGCACGGTTCGCGCTCGCGGATCACCTCGGCTCCGAGCACCTGCCCGCAGAACTCGCGCGACCGATCGACGTCACGGACGATCAATGGGTGGGTCAGAACGACCCCCGTCTTGGGGGGCGAAGTAGTCCGGAGGCCCGGCGGCCATCACGAGAACTCAGTCGTTCGCGCGCTGGTCGCGGATGCGCGCCGATGCCTGGGCCTTCTTCTTCGTTTCCGACGAGCCCTTCGTCTCCCCGGTGTCTTTGTTGACGATCTTCCAGGGCTTCTTTCCTCTGCCCTTGCGCACGGTGTGAGGCATCTGACCCTCCTATTCGTCTGTCCGTGACTTGCCTACCCGCCCGCACACGACTTAACTGGTGGCCCGATTGACGCCTCGCTCTACGCGAGTGTTTTGACCGCTTAGGACGAAAAGCGGTAGTCCGCTTCGCATGGACAGGGGAACCGCACGGATGATGCGGCTAACGACGCTTTTCCAACCGATTAGGGGAAAACGACTTACGGGTGTACGGTCGGCCCGAGGCAGGCGAAGCGACGAGCGGGGGGAGTGAAGGGGGAGTGCCGATGGGCCTTCCGCGACTTACCCGCAACGAGGCCGCCTTCGTCATCGGCGTGCCAGTTGCTTGGGCGATCCTCCTGCTGTTCCATCCGGGCGGCGAAGCTGACGCGGTCTACGCCTCCCTCGAGGACGAGACGACGGCGATGCTGGCCGTCCACATCGGGATGCTGATCTTCCTTCCCCTGTTCGCGATCGGGACCTATCTGTTGCTGCGAGGCATCGAGTCCACAGCGGCAAGCGTCGCGAGGTGGGCCTTGATCCCGTTCGTGGTCTTCTACGGCGCCTGGGAGTCGCTTCAGGGCATCGCGAACGGTGTGCTGGTCGAGCAGGCCAACGGCCTCCCGGAGGCCGACCGAGCCGTCGCCGCCGAGTTGATCCAGGACTTCGCCGAAAGCCCGCTGGTGAGGGACCTCGGCGTCTTCGCAATCATCGGAGGAGTCGCCCTGATCACTGCGATGATCGCCGCTGGATTCGCCCTCCGCGACGCCGGAGGACCGACTTGGCTTCCCGCGGTCTTTGGGATCGCGGCATTTCTCATCAATGCTCACCCTCCGCCCTTCGGCCCGATCGGGCTGCTGCTCTTCGTCGTCGGCGTCGTTGGCGTGATGCGTACTCGTCCGGCGGCAGAGCCTCCCGCCCTGCAGCCCCGGCCTACATAGTCGCTCTGCATGGAAAGCGAAATGAATCGCGAGATACTGCGCGGGCGATGTCGGAAGAGAACGTCGAGGCCTTCAAGCGCGGGGTAGAGGCGTACAACCGCCGCGACGCTGAGGCTCTCGTGCAGGGTCTCGATCCGGCCATCGAGTGGCATCCGGCGATTCTGGTGATGCTCGGTGGTGAGGCGACCATCTATCGAGGACACGAGGGTGTGCGCGAGCTGCTCCGTGACACGGACGAAGCCCTCGCAGAGATCCACGTCGAGTTCTCTGAGATCCGGGACCCTGGGGAACAAATCGTCGCAATCGGCCGCCTCCGGACACGTGGCAAGGCGAGCGGTGCCGTAACGGAGTCGGATGTTGGCTATGTGGCCGACTTCAGCAACGGCAAAGTGACGCGAATCCGAACCTACCTCGACCCCAAAGAGGCCCTCGAAGCCGCCGGGCTGCGGGAGTAGGCGATGTCGCAGGAGAACGTGGAGGTCGTGCGCCGCAACTACGCCGCATTGGTGGCAGGCTTTGAAACGGGTTCCCTGACCTCGCCGAGCCACGCGTTGGACCCGAGGGTGTCCGCGAATACGCCCGCGTCCTGTTCGAGGCAATCGAGGACTACCGGATGGTCCCCTGAGGAGTTCGTCGATGCCGGAGACGATCAGGTACTCGTGTTTTCGCGTGAGGGAGGCCGCGGAAGGGGAAGTGGCGTGGAGGTGACAACCCAGCCGACCGCGCACCTCTGGACGCTCCGCGAGGGCAAGGCGATCCGCATGCAGAGCCACTGGGAGCGGGATGACGCCCTCCAAGCCGCGGGCCTATCGGAGTAGGCGATGTCGCAGGAGAACATCGAGGTCGTGCGCAACTACCTCAAGGTCTGGAACGCCGGGGACCTGGAGGGCGTGCGAGAGCTGCACGACGCCGACGCGGTTATGGAGGGTTTGCCTGACTGGCCCGAGCCCGGGCCCTTCGTCGGCCGCGACGCGGTGATGCAGGAGCTCAGCCAGGTGCGGGATGCGTTCGACAATGATTCCGTGGAGTTCCTGGGTGATCTCGTCGCCGTGGGCGACAGGGTGATCGCGCGAGTGGGTTGGCATGGCTTCGGACGCGGCCCCCAGAGCGACATGGAGTGGACCAACGTCTTCACTATCCGTGACGGCCGATTCCTCAAGGTGCAGTACTTCTGGGATCACGCCGAGGCCCTCGAAGCCGCCGGACTGTCGGAGTAGCTGATGTCGCCGGAGAACGTTGAGCTTGCCAGAGCGTTCTTCGTTGCCTGGAACGCTCGTAACGCAGAGGCAGTCGACCGCCTGCTCCACCCCGATGCGAAGGTCACTCGCCTGAGCGATAGAGGGGGACTCCCTCAGCCGAACTGGGGGGCAAAGACGAACGAGTACTTCAGCGAGCTCGATGAGGCCTGGACTGCGCTCAGGGTCCAAGTCGCCGAGTACCGTAAGTCCGGCGAGTCGGTCGTGGCGCTGGGCCGGATGTCCGGCATCGGCCGGGCCAGCGGTGTTGAAGTAGACCGGCCTTTCGCGACCGTTTTCACCATCCGCGCCGGCCGCTTCTCGCGCGTCGATAGCTTCGACAACTGGGATGACGCGCTCGAAGCCGCGGGGCTGTCGGAGTAGGCGATGTCGCAGGAGAACGTCGAGGCCTTCAAGCGCGGGGTTGACGCTTACAACCGCCGAGACGTCGAAGCGCTGCTGGAAGAACTCCACGCCCAGGTCGTGTGGCGCCCGTTGCTGCCGGTGCTGCTCGGCGGGGAAGCCGCCATCTACAGGGGTCACGAGGGCGCCCGCCAAGGGATCCGAGAGCTGGAGGAGGCTTTCACTGAGCTCCGGGCCGAGCCCCTGGAGTTCCGGGACCTTGGCGAGCGGGTAGTCGCGATCGGCCAGCTACATGGACGGGGCAAGGAGAGCGGCGTTGCGACCGACTCGCCCATCGTGTGGTTAGTGGATTTCGAGGACGGCAAAGTGGTTCGGATTCGCGAGTACCTCGACCCTGCCGAGGCCCTCGAAGCCGCCGGGCTTTCGGAGTAGCCGCTTAGGACGAGAAGCGCGAGGACTACCCGGTCAAACTCGAAGAGCCGCTCGGCGACCGCCATCTATGTGACGGCAGCGTTGATCCTCCAGAAGTCGTCAAGCCCGAGCAATCTGCCGAACGGCCGCGGTGCTGACGCCGTTGATCGCTTTGGACGAGGAGCGGGATCTCCAGCCTTCCGCTCTGCATGGAAAGCGCTACAACGGATGTCGCTCGAATTCCATCGAAGCCCATGCGGGGCGAAAGCCGAGTCGTGTGTACAGCTCCTTCGGTCGGGCCTCGTCGTCGGCAACGATCCAAAGATCCCTGACGGCCCCGGCCGCGGCGGTCGCCGCGCGCGTCAGAGCCGTGCCTAGCAGGTTGCCGCGCCGCTCGGAATGGACGTAGACGTGGGTGATCTCGGCCGCCGCTCCGCGCTGGTGAAGCTGGGCGAACGCCACCGGCACGCTTCCCTCGAGGACCGCGAGAACCTGAACCTCTTGGGAGAGATCCACCTCGCGCGCTTGGGCGAAGAAGGCACCGGGGTCAAGGTCCGGGAAATCCTCGCGGTACCAGGCGAGACGCAGGTCTTGTACGGCGTCATAGGAAACCGCCTCGACCGCGATCTCCGGTCCCGGCGGCAGCGGGGCTTCGTGGCGCATCCACAGGAGGCGCGTGGCCTCCCAGCCATTGGCCTCTAACCCACCCCGCAGCCTCTCCGCCGCTTCGACGAGATCGAAGTCCACGCGCCGGTGCGCGAGCTCTGAGAGCGCCTCATCTGCGAACGCCACCAGCTCCTCCATGCTCATCGCCGCGTCCTCCTCGACGCGCACGACATTGAGGTCGTAGACGTCCGGGTACTGGGTTGCTCGCACCACCGACCCGTGCGCCCACGGCTCGATCACATCGCAGACCGCATGGCGGGCGTGGTGCCAGGCGCGGGCGCGAGCTGCCGTGTCGCTCAGAGCGTCGCTGTTCATCACGCTTGCAGACTAGATCGCCGACGGACCGGCGCGGTAGAGGCAGGAGCCGCCGGGCTCTCGGAATAGCGCTTAGGCCGAAGAGCGGCCGTTTCCCGTCCTCAACGCCTGCAGGGGCGTCCGCGGCCGCTAACCCTCCCGCTTGACCTGTGAGCCGCCGACGATCGCATCGGAGCCGTCGTCGAGGCGGACCCAGGCCTTGTTGCCGCCGTCGTAGTCGGGCGCCCACAGCACCAGAGTCGCCGGCTCACGCTCCTCGGCATCGGGTGGGCCGAGCGAGACCGGCTCGGCGGTCTCCTCGTCGAGCCCGCGCCAGACCCGGATGAACGGGTTCTCCTCCCATTCGGCGCCGATCGTGGACGGTTGCCGGTGTCCCGGGTGGATCCGCGTCTCGGGCGCGAGCTTCATCAGCTTGTCCATGATCGAGCTCTTGAGGTCCTTGAACCCGGTTGCGCCGGGCGCCCGGGTGCCGCCGACGGTGCCCTTGAAGATCACGTCGGCGGTGAGGCAGTCCGTGCCGTCGACCAGCAGCGCGAGATGGTCGGCGCAGTGGCCGGGGGTGTGGAGCACCTCGATCCGGAGCGGCCCCGACTCGATCACGTCGCCCTCGTCCATCGTCTCGCTCACCTTGCCCTCGAGCAGCTCGGCGGCCTTCGGGTGGGCCAGGACCGGCGCGCCAAAGCGCTCGGCCAGCCCCTCCACGTCGAGCACGTGGTCCCAGTGGTGGTGGGTGAGCAGCACGTGCGTGATCTCGGTCCCCTCGCGCTCCACGCGCTCGACCAGGGGCTCGGTCACCTGCGCGCCGTTCGAGTCGACCAGGACGCCGTGGCCGCCCGGCTCGTCGACGATCAGGTACGCGTTCGAGAGGTAGTCGGGGCTCTCGACCCGCTGCAGGATCACGAGAACTCGATCACGCTGCGGATCCCGTCCTGGGCCTCCATCAGCTCGAAGCCTCGGTTGACATCATCGAGCTTGATCCGGTGCGAGATGAACGGGTCGACGTCGATCTCGCCGGCGAGGTACCGGTCGACCAGCGCCGGCACGCCCTCGCGGCCCTTCACCCCGCCGAACGAGGAGCCGGCGACGCGCCGCCCGGTAATCAGGAAACGGGGGATGACGTCGAGCGTCTCGCCCTTGCCGGCGACGCCCGCCACCGTGCACAGCCCCCAGGCCATCCGCGCCGCCTCGACCGCCTGGCGCATCACCTTGACGTTGCCGGTCGCCTCGAACGTGTAGTCGGCGCCGAAGCCGTCGGTGCCCTCGACGATCCGCTCGACCGTGTCGTCCGCCGCGATCATCGTCTCGGTCGCACCCTGGCCCTTCGCCAGCTCGAGCCGGTCCTCGGAGAGGTCGACGCAGATGATCCGCTCGGCACCCTGAAGGCGGCAGCCCGCGACGGCGCCCAAGCCGACCATGCCGGCGCCGAAGACGACGCAGGTCGAGCCCTCGCGGACCTTGGCGGTGTTCATCGCCGCGCCGAGCCCGGTCGAGAGGCCGCAGGCGAACAGGCAGGCGCGGTCGAGCGGGGCGTCGGGGCTGACCTTGGCGAGGGCGATCTCGGGCATCACGGTGTACTCGGCGAAGGTCGAGGTGCCCATGAAGTGGCGGATCCGCTCTTCGTCGCGATGCAGCCGCGTCGTCCCGTCGGGGAGATAACCCTTGCCCTGCTGCTCGCGGATCGCCATGCAGAGGTTGGTGCGCTCGTCGAGGCAGTGCACGCACTTCCCGCACTGCGGTGAGAACAGGGTCACGACGTGGTCGCCGACTTCAAGGTCCTTGACGCCGTCGCCGATCGCCTCGACGACACCGGCGCCCTCGTGGCCGAGGACGGTCGGCGAGTAGCCGGAGGGGTCGACGCCTGACGCGGTGTAGAGGTCGGTGTGGCAGACGCCGCAGGCGACCAGGCGGACGAGCGCCTCGCCCGGCCCCGGGTCGTCGAGGTCAAGCTCCTGGACGACCAATGGCTGGCCGAACTCCTCCAAGACCGCGGCTCGCATCTTCATCGGATCCCTCCTCCGTAGACAGGATGATCCTATGCGCGATCAGCGCGCTCGGGCGGCCTTCCAGTCCTTCTTAGTCGCCTCCAGCGAGACGACGTAGTGGCGCTTGGCGGTCCGCGTCGCGAGGCCGCGGCGCTCGAGCTTCCTCAGTGCGGCCGGGCACCGCCTGCAGCGGGGACCCGACTTGCAGCACTTCTTCTTGACCTTGACGGAGCGACCCTTCGGCACGGCGGCGCAAGGTAGCAGACTCGTTAGGGCGCCCTAACCACCTCCGGCTCGGCGCTCGCCTCGAGCAGGAGCCGGGCGACCCCCTCGGGGTCGTCGCGGGTCGGCGTGTGCCCCCACCCCTCCGCGACGAGGTAGCGGGTCTGTGGCGGCATCCGCTCCTGCCGCGGCGGACGGACCAGCCGGTCCTCGCTGCCCCACGCGATCGTCACCGGGCACTCGACCTGGTCGGCCCGGTCGAAGGTGAGCGTCCGCATCATCCGGTTGGCGTCTTCGTAGCCGGGAGCATCGAGCCAGGCCGAGACCCAGCGCACGGCCTCGTCGCCCGTCAGCAACTCCGGGCGCGCCACGGTGGTGCGCATCAGCGCGCGCCGCCCGCGCCGCGTGCGGAGTGCGGCGAGCACCAGCGGCCGCAGCCGCTTGCCGCGCGCTCGCGCGTCGAACGACCGTTGCCCGAGCGGGTTGCGCCATAGCCCCGCGGGCGAGATCGCGCAGACCGACTCTGCATTTCCGTCGGCCGCCATCTCGAGCGCCACCCAGGCGCCAAGTGAATTGCCCGCCAGGTGCGGGCGCTCGACGCCCAACGAGGCGACGTGGTCCGTGATTGCCCGCCCCATCGCCGCGGGTGTGTGCTCTGTGCTCTCAGGGAGGACGTCCGAGCCGCCGAAGCCCGGCATGTCCACGGCGATCACATCGCGCTCGGCCGCCACGAGGTCGATCACCGGCTCCCAGTTGACGAGGCTGCCGCCGAGTCCGTGAATGAGCACAAGCGGCGGCCCACTCCCCGCCCTGACGTGACTCAGGTCCACGTCAGGCGACTGCCGGCTCGGCCGCAATCCGCGGGGATCGGGTGGTGCTCGCGGGTTGCTTCGCGAACAAGAGCTGCAGATCTCGGATTCGGCGCTCGCGGAACCCGGCCTCCGAGAACGCGAGGTAGATGTTCCACAGGCGCTGGAAGCGCCGGTCGTAGCCCTTGGGCTCCAGCGCCGGCGCGGCGCGGTTGAAGCGCTCGCGCCAGAGGCGGAGCGTCTCCGCGTAGTCGTCGGTGATGTCGTCGGACCACGCCGCGCGCATGTCCGTCTCGCTTGCGATCAGATCGAGGATCAGCCGCTCGGACGGCAGGCAGCCACCGGGGAACACGTGCGTGTTGGCGAAGCTCCGCGATGCCTTCTCGCACTCATAGAGTGCGTCGTCGATCACGATCGCCTGCAGCAGCATCAGCCCGCCGGGCCGCAGCCGCTCGGAACAGGAGCGGAAGAACGTCTCGAAGTACTGCCAGCCAACGGCCTCGATCATCTCGATGGAGGCGAGCTTGTCGAACGTGCCGGTGAGGTCGCGATAGTCGCTTTCGAGCACGGTCACGCGGTCCGTGAGCCCACGCTCCTGCACCCGTTGCGCCACGAACTCGCGCTGCTCGCGCGAGATCGTCGTGGTCGTCACCCGGCACCCGTACTCGGTTGCCGCGTGGATCGCCAGCCCGCCCCAGCCGGTGCCGATCTCCAGCATGTGGTCCCGGGGCCCAAGCTCGAGCCGCTCGCAGATCCGCTCCAGCTTCGCGAGCTGCGCGTCGTCGAGGCTCATGCCCGGCCGCTTGAACCAGGCGGACGAGTAGACGAGGCGCTCGTCGAGGAACGATGCGAACAGCTCGTTGCCCAGGTCGTAGTGGGCGGCGATGTTGGCGCGCGCGCCTTCGCGCGTGTTCCGCGGCACCAGCCGCGCGAGGCGCTCCGCGCGCCCGAGAACCGGATGCAACCGGCGGCGAAGCCGGTCGAAGGGCCCGACGTTGCGGGCGACGACCCGGATGACGGCCACTGGGTCGTCGCTGTCCCACTCGCCCTCGACGTAGCTCTCGCCGAACCCCTTGCTGCCGGCCAACAGGCGCGTCCAGACGCGAGAATCGCGGACCTCCGCCCGGGCCCGAAGCGGCGAGCCGGTCGGCCCGAACGCGAGTGTCTCCGAGTCCTCCACCAACTCGAGCCGCCCGTCCCCGATCCTTCCGAGGAGGGCAACCCCCGCCCTGCGGGCGATCCGATCGCTAAGCCGCTTCGTCATCCGTGCTCTGGGGAATGGTAAGGGGAGCTGCCGGGTCCGTGACATCAAAATCAACCTGCAACTTGCAGGTATCCACGCACAGGACTACGCTCCGGGTGTGGAGGGAATGGGACGGGGCGACGGGGCCGCGCAGCAGCTTGCCGAGTTCCTTGTGCTCCTGACGTCGTTCGACGACGAGCGCTCCGCAGCTCCGCGAATGGTCGAGCGGGCGGCGGAGATGCTCGACGCCGACGGCGTGGCGCTGATCGACGAGGAGCGCGTGCTTGCGGCGACCGGGCCGCCGGCCGAGGTGGCCGGCAGCTCACAGCTACTCGAAGTCGCCGCCGGCCAACGGTCCTCGATCGAGATCGCAGAGCGCGGCGACGCGGAGGCCGTCGCAGCGCCGGTTGACGAACTGGACGGGAGCGCCCTGATCTTCACTCGCCTACGCGAGCCGTTCGCCCCGGAGGAGCTCGACCTCATGCGCGGAATCGGCCGGGTCATGTGCCTGGGGTTGCGGACCGTGCGCCTGCTCGAGGCGGAGCGCGCGCTTCGCGCCGACTCCGAGATCCAGGCCGGGGAGAACGAGAAGCTGCTCGTTGCCCTGCGCGAGCGGCAGGTCCTGCTGGAGCGCATCACCGGAATCCAGCGCTCGATCGTCGCGCAGCGCGCGCTGCCCGAGATCTTCGACCAGGTCCTGGAGGCGGCCTGCGAGCTGCTGGGCGACGAGGTCGGCTTGCTGCGCATGCGCGACCCCGGGAGCGCCGGCACCAGCGTGGCGGCGTCACTGGGAGTCAGCCAGGAGTTCCTCGCAGCGCGCCGGACTGGCTCCCCGGGCCTCGGCGCGCAGGCGATCGGCGAGGGCCGGCTCGTGGTGGTCGACAAGCACACTGAGTCGATCGTCCGCCGGTTGCCCAGCGAGTGGGCAACCGAGGGACTGCGCGCGGGGATGGCCGCGCCGGTCTTCGAGCACGCCGAGGTCGTCGGGAGCCTCGGGATCGCATCCCGCGATCCGAACCGCGCGTATCCGGCCCGCGATCAGCAGATCCTGCTGGCGCTCGCCGAGCACACGAGCCTCGCGCTCAACCACGCACGGGCGCTCGACGACGTCGTGCACGAGGCGTTCCACGACTCCCTGACGGGGATGCCGAATCGCGCCCTGTTCCTCGACCGCGTGTCGCACGCGCTGACCCGAGCCGAACGGACGTCGAGCGCGGTCGGCGTCCTGGTGGTCGACCTCGACGACTTCAAGACCGTCAACGACAGCCTCGGACACGGCGTCGGGGATGCGCTGCTGGTCCAGGTTGCCGGGCGCCTCGCCGGCCGCCTGCGCCCCTCGGACACTCTTGCCCGGCTCGGCGGCGACGAGTTCGCGGTCCTGCTGGAGGAGGTGGGCGACACCGGCGACACCGCACGGGCGGCCGACTCCGTCCTCGAGGCCCTCGCCCAGCCGTTCACCGTCGCCGGGCGTGAGGTCTGGCTGAACGGCAGCGTCGGTATCGCGCTCGGCAGCTCCGAGGCCGAGACCCTGCTCCGCGACGCGGACCTGGCGATGTACCGGGCGAAGGCCGACGGCAAGGGCCGCTACCAGGCGTTCGAGCCCGGGATGCATACCGAGATCATGGAGCGGCTCGAGCTCGAGGTCGAGCTGAAGGGCGCGATCGAGCGCGGCGAGCTCGTCCTCGCCTACCAGCCGATCTTCAGCCTCAGGACGGGCGCGATCGCCGGGCTCGAGGCCCTGGTCCGTTGGCGGCACCCGACCCGTGGGCTGCTTCCGCCCGGACGCTTCATTCCGCTCGCCGAGCGGAGCGGCACGATCGACGACCTCGGCCGCTGGGTGCTCCACGCGGCCGCCCATCAGGGCGCGCTCTGGCGCGCCCGCTATCCCGCTTTCCCGGGCATCCAGATCGGGGTGAACGTGTCAGCGACCCAGCTCCGTGGCCCCGGGCTGGTCTCGCAGGTGGCGGAGGCGCTCGAGACCTCCCAGCTCCCTGCCGACGGGCTGACCCTGGAGGTCACCGAGACCGCGCTGATGGACGACCTGGACAACGCCGTCCGGCGGCTCGACGAGCTCAAGGAGCTCGGTATCGAGATCGCGGTCGACGACTTCGGCACCGGCCATTCCTCGCTCCGCTACCTGCAGCGATTGCCGCTCGACAACCTGAAGATCGCGAAGCCGTTCGTGGACGAGATCGAGAACCCGGACCCGAAGCCGCCGGTGTTGCGCGCGGTACTCGACCTGACCGACGTGTTCAACCTGCGCGCGGTGGCGGAGGGGATCGAGCGCCCCGAGCAGGCAGCGCGCCTGCTCGAGCTCGGTTGCGAGCTCGGCCAGGGCTTTCTCCTCAGCAGGCCCGTGCCGGCGGCCGAGGCCGACGAGCTGATCCTAAACGTCGGCCTCCTGGGCGGGCCGGTGCACGAGGGCAAACCGGCTCCGGCCGACGTCCCCGAGCCCAGGCTCAGCCCACGCGAGTCCGCAAAAGGCCCAGCTGCGGCGAGCTGATCTCGATCACGTCGCCCGGTTTGAGCCACACGCTCGGCTGCCGTGCGATCCCCACCCCCGAGGGCGTGCCCGTCGAGATCAGGTCACCCGGCTCGAGCGTCATCAGCGTGGAGAGGTGCGCGACCAGCTCGGGCACCGCGAAAATCAGGTCCGAGGTCGCCGACGCCTGCATCCGCTCGCCGTTCAGGGTCAGCTCGAACTCGATCGCGTCGTGGGCCACCTCGTCGGCGGCGACCAGCGCGGGACCGCACGGCGCGGCGCCGTCGAACGTCTTGCCCGCGATCCACTGCGTGGTCGCGAGCTGGAGGTCGCGGGCCGAGAGGTCGTTCATGAGCGTGAATCCGGCGACGCCGGCCAGCCCGTCGTCCGGGCCGACATCCTTCATCCGGCGCCCGATCACCACGCAAATCTCGGCCTCGTAGTCGACCTTCTCGCTGGCCGCCGGGAGCACGACGGTCGCGCCCGGCGCGGCGAGTGCGTTCCGGAACTTGCCGAAGACCGTCGGCACGCTCGGGATCTCCTGCTTGGTCTCCTCCGCGTGCTCCCGGTAGTTGAGGCCGATGCAGATGATCTTCTCCGGGTCCGGGACCGGGGGTAGGAGCCCGTCCTCGGCGAGCGGCTCGCCCTCGGCGCCGGCTGTCGCCTCGGCGAGCTCGGCGAGGCGATCCGCGTTCAGCAGCCCCCGCATCGTCCCGCAGCCGCCCCCGAGCGCATCCCAGGCGTCGACTACGCGCTCGTCGCCGATGAGGACCCCGGCCCGGGGGCCACGATCGGTTCGATAGGTCACCAGCCGCATGCGCGCCAGCCTAATCGGAAGCCTGTCCGTAGAATCGATCCCCGCCGGGGGCGTAGCTCAGTTGGTTAGAGCGCCGGCCTGTCACGCCGGAGGCCGCGGGTTCGAGTCCCGTCGCTCCCGTTCAGACGTCCCTAGCGGCAAGCGGCCGCCGCGCCGGGCCCTTCAGCACCTCGCCGTCCACTCCGAAGCGTGAGCCGTGGCAGGGGCAGCGCCACTCGCGGTCGTCTGCGTCGAACGAGACGACGCAGCGCAGGTGGGTGCAGATCGGCGAGACCGCGTGGAGCTCGCCGTCGGGGTCCCGGTAGGCGGCGACCTTCTCGCCGTCCACGTCGACGATCCGGCCCTCGTCCGCGCCGAGCTCGTCGAGCGGCCCGGCGAAGCGCATCGCCACGCGGTCGGTGACCAGGCGCACCGGCGCCAGCGCCAGCCGCAGGGCGAAGGCGCCCGTGTCCCTCGTCCGCTTGATCACGTCCCCGAGCACAGCTCAATACCGGACCGTTGCCACCACCGCGCGGTGGTCCGACGGCCAGGGGCGGACAACGATGTCGGCCTCGGGCCGCTTCTCGCCGACGATCGCGGCCTCCTCGACGACGAGGTCATCGGCGCGGGCCAGGACGAAGTCGATCCGATCGTGGTGGTCCCACTTGACCGTGGGCTCGCTGGAAGGCGTCCAGGTGAAGGCGGGCTTGGCCACCGGGTCCGGGTTGGCCGCGCGGAAGGCGTCCACGAAGCCCTCGTCCTCGAGGGCACGGGTGGTGGGCCAATCGACCGCGATTGGCTGGTTGCCCGCGGCCACCGCCGCCTCGTTCCAATCGCGGCCCGACGGCTCGTTGAAGTCGCCGAAAACGAAGGCGGCGTCAGCTCCTTCGGCCGCGGCCAGGTCCTCGCGCAGCAGCTCAATCGCCGGGCCCCTTGTCTGCTCGGCGAACAGAATCGCCTCCGGCTCCGTGTCGATGAACGGCGCCCCGCCGTACGGGATGTCGAGGAGCTGGTACGGCTGGTAGGGAGAGTCGTCGAGGTGGATGTTGAAGGCGTATACCGACCGGCCGTCGACGTCGATCTCGACCCCGAGGTCATTCGCGGTCGCCTCGCCGATCTCGTGGCGGCTCAGGACCGCGTTCGCCCAGAGCGCGTCGTTCACCTGGGTCTGCTCGTAGAGGTCGTAGCCGAGGGCGCCCGCGATCTCCTCCGCGACGCTCGGGCCCAGGGGCGGGCAGTGCCTGGCGGTGCACTCCGGTCCCTCGAGCCGCGTCTCCTGGATGCCGACGATGTCCGGGTCCGCGGCCCGGATCGCCGCGACGGTCTCGTCGACCGGCTTGTCCTCGTTCGCGCCCCCGCCCCAGATGTTGAAGCTCATCACGGTGAGCGACGTCTCCTCGGCGGCCCCGTCGTCCGAGGAGCACGCCGCCGGCCCCGCGGCCAGCACAGCCGCGGCCAACGCCACCCCGAGTCGCTTTCGCATCCGCCCTCCTTGGACCGTCGCGCCGTCCCATCCTAACCCGCGTCGCGTAGGGTCCAAACATGGAGGGGATCAGGATCGAGCGGCGCGGATCGACGCTCGAGCTGACGATCGACCGGCCGAAGGCCAACGCGATCGACTCGGCCACGAGCCAGGCGATGGGCGAGGCGTTCGTTGCGTTCCGGGACGACCCGAAGCTGCGCGTCGCGATCGTCACCGGCGCCGGCGATCGCTTCTTTTCGGCCGGCTGGGACCTGAAGGCATACGCGGCGGGCGATCCGGGGGATTCGGAAGCCTTCGGCGTGGGCGGACTTGCCGGCCTGACCGAGCTCTTCGACCTCGACAAGCCGGTGATCGCGGCGGTGAACGGCTACGCGGCCGGAGGCGGATTCGAGCTGGCGCTCGCGTGCGATCTGATCGTGGCGACGCCGGACGCCCGGTTCTCGCTGCCCGAGGTGAAGCTCGGCGTGGTGCCCGACTCCGGCGGCATCTTCCGGCTGCTGCGGCGGATGCCCCGGGCGCTTGCGATGGAGCTCCTGCTCACGGGCCGCGCGATCTCGGGCACCGAGGCAGAGCGCCGGGGGATCGTCAACCGGTTGGCACCGCGCGAGGCACTGATGGACGAGACGCGCGCGCTGGCAGCGGAGATCGAGGCCGCGGCACCTCTTGCGACGCGGGCCGTGAAGGCGATCGCTTCGGCGACCGAGACGATGACGGTCGAGCAGGCCTTCGAGGCGCTGCGGTCCGGCAGCATCCCGATGTATGACCGGGCGATGGCGTCGGTGGACGCCGAGGAGGGGGCAAGGGCGTTCACCGAGGACCGCGAGCCCGTTTGGCGAGGCGAATGAGGGTGTCCTCCGAGCCCCATTCTCTGGACTGCGGGGCGGCCTCGCATTAGGCTCGCGCCCCGATGGACGACACCGCCGCGAACGGCGAGCGAAACGAGGCGACGATCCGCCGCCTCTACGACGGCCTCGACCGCCACGACGGCGAGGCGATGGCCGCGTGCTATGCGCCCGATGCATCATTCGCCGACCCCGTGTTTCCCGACCTCCACGGCGAGCAACCGGGCGACATGTGGCGGATGCTCACCGCGCGGGCGACGGACCTTTCGGTCGAGCTGCCCGAGGCGACGGCGGATGCCCAGGCCGGCTCCGCGCGCTGGATCGCCACGTACACGTTCGGCGAGACCGGCCGGAAGGTCACGAACCGCGTCCGCTCGGACTTCAGGTTTGGCGCCGACGGCCTGATCGCGGAACAGCAGGACGACTTCCCGTTCTGGACCTGGTCGCGGCAGGCGCTCGGCCTGCCCGGGCTCGCGCTCGGCTGGACGCCGCTCCTGCGCTCGAAGGTCCGCTCGAACGCCGCCGCCGAGCTCGCCCGGTTCCGCGCCGACCGGCGGGGCGAGACCTAGAGGCTGCCGCCGGCGACCGGCGGCGCGGTCGGGTCGTTGTCCTCGTCGCCGTAGCCCTCGCGGGCGAGGAACTCCTCGATCTCGAGGGGCTGGTCCTTGCCGCGCTCGATCACGTCGAGCAGGTCATCCATCAGCGCGACCTCCTCGACCTGCTCCTTGAGGAACCACTGCAGGAACTGCTCGCCCTGGAAGTCGTTGGCGGCGCGGGCGATCGCGGTCAGCTCGTTGAACTGCTCGGTCACCTTCCGCTCCTGGTCGAGCGCCATGCGCACCGGCTCGACGATGTCGGCGAAGCCGTTCTTCGGCGCCGCGACGCCGGGGATCGTGACCTCCGCGTCGATGTCGAGCAGGTACTTCACGATCATCATCGCGTGATTTCGCTCCTCGAGCGCCTGCCGGTAGAAGAAGGAGGCGAGCTGTGGCAGCGTCAGGTCGTCGTAGTAGATCGCTGCCGCGAGGTACGCCTGATGGGCGGCGAACTCCTTCGGGATGTGGTCGTTGAGGGCCTGCGCGAACGTCTTCTCGGACATCTCTCTCCTCGAATTTCGGGCTGTTGCGCGACCCTAGCGAAATCGAAGAATTCGGCCGCCCGAAGCTCCGATGTGCCACGATTCCTGTGCACGCGGGGGCGGGCGCGCGAGTGGAAGGAAGGAATCGTGGACATTCGCGAAGACAAGGCTTGGCTCCTGCAGAGCCGGTTCAATCCGTTTCCGGTGTCCGGCGCGCTCGCGCTCGGGGATGGGCGGATCTCCTTCACGCTTGACGAGGACGCTGGCGACGCAACGGTCGACTGGCTCGAGAAGGAGCTCGGGCTCGAGGACATCGCGTCCTTGATCCGTTCGGGAGAGACGGTGGTCGCCTTCGACTACTCGCTCGACGATTGCGCCGTCTCATGGCCGATCACCGGCGGCGGCGCGATGATGATCGTCCGCACCCCGGGCGGCCGCAAGTGGGTCGTCAGCTACGACTACCCGTCCGGCGGGTCGATCTCGCAGCGGATGTCGCTGCTCACGGGCCGCAGCAAGGCTCGCGAGTGGAAGAAGGCCCTGGCCGAAGCCGGGGCCTAGCCCCACCCGTAGCCGGTCTCCGACGGCACCGGGTCCATCGGGCTCGTCGGCATCCCCGCCGGCACGCTGGGGTCGTTGTAGCCCGACGGAGCGATGTCGTTCGGCGTGTCGGCGTGGTAGAGCGAAGCGAGGTACTGCACCTGGCCCCGCCCGACGCCGACCTCGCCCTGGCCGCCCGAGTAGACGGCCAGGCCCTCGCGTTCGCAGTGCTCGTACACAGCGAAGAGCTCCTCGAGCGACCCCCAGCGCGACGGCTTCGAGTTGATCGCGCGCTCGGGCCGAAGCTCGACGATGTCCGCGACCGAGTGGAGCGGCGCGTCGTAGGTGATTCGCGCCATGTGCGGGGCCAGCACGTCACGCGTCGCGTCATTTAGATCCGGGTCCTCGAGCCAGGCCCCAGGAAAGGTCTCGGCGACCGTCCGGTAGAGCTCCGGGTCGGTCTCGACCTCGACGACGGTTCCCTTGTAGAAGCCCTTCAGGTCGAGCACTTGGACGGTCGCGACAGCCGCGATCTGGGCGATCAGGTCCGCGTCCCAGTCGTTCTCGGGATCGAGCTTGAACTCGAGGCCCGGATAGCGCTCGAGCCGCTTCGTGATCGGCTCGATGGTCGAGGGCGAGTCGTCCTCGAAGCTCGATAGCCGGGTCGAGCACACGAAGCGAAGCGGCTTCGGGTCGCGCTCGAGCGCCTCCCACAGCGCGATCCCGTTCTGGCGGAGCGCGAGGTCGAGCGCGGCCGACTCGTAGGCCCAGCGGCGGTAATGGCGCGAGACGTCGCGCTCGGGCGGCGCTCCCTCGTAGAGGTCGAGTTCGCCGAACAGCTCACAAAGCTCGCCGAGGGTGTTCGGACCGGTCAGGTCGAACCGGGGGCCGAGGTCGCGGTTCGCGATGTGGTCGAGGACCTCGTAGGCGACGTCCTCGCCGATCCCCTCGTGGCCGCCTCCCTGGATGTGCACGATCGTCGAGCCCCGGGTGAACTCCGGCCCGTACTCGACGTCGTTGGCCTCGAACTCGAACCCCTCGACTGCGATCGGCAGGTCCCGCAGCTTGGCCCAGTCGCTCACGAGCGACAGACTAGTAAGTGAGGTTCGCCGGCTACTCGCGGACCGGTACGACCAGCACTGGCCGCTCGCTCATGTGGAGCAGCTTGTAGACCACAGACCCGAGCAGGGCGCCCTTGATCGGGTGCTCGCCGTGGCTCCCGACCACGATCGCCCGCGCGCCGAGCTCGTCGGCCAGCTTCACGAGCGCCTCGGTCGGCCGGTCCTCTACCAGGGCGACCTCCACCTTCGCGCCAACTGCACGAGCCCGCTCGACGGCCTCGCCGGTGACCCGCTCACCGACCGCCCGGACCGCGTCCCGGGTCACCCGGTACTCCTCGCCGGGTCCGCCCGGGTCGTAGCCGAACGCGACGACGACATCGTCTCCCACGGCCCTCGCCAGGTCGAGCGCGGCGTCCAGCGCCGCCTCCGCGCACTCCGAGCCGTCGTATCCGACCACCAGCTTCGCCATCAGCGCTCCTCCTCGTCGGGCGCGACCTGTCCGGCGTCGGCCGCGGACTCCGACATCCCGATCGCCTCGACCTGACTGACCTCGCCTGACGCGACCTCGGGCGGTACCGCTTCGAAAGCCCGGCGCGCGAAGAACTCATGCCCTGCCGGGGGTCCGAGGAGGCGCCAGAGCACCATCAGGATCAGCCCCAGGCCGATGAAGACGATCGCGATCGCGAGCGGCACGCCGATCCCGAGGACCTCGCTCCCAGAGTACGACGCCTTCGGATCCGACAGGTCGCCGACCGATTCGTAGAGCAGATAGAACAGGCCGAGGGCGCCGATCAGCGGCGCCACGCCGATGAACAGGAAGTTCTTCGCGGATTTCGTCAGCTCGTGGCGCCAGTAGATCACGCACGCGATCCCGGTCAGCCCGTAGTAGAAGGCGATCATCAGTGACAGCGCGGAGAGCGAGTCGAACAGGAAGTTCTCGGAGATCAGCTTGCCCGGCACGTACCAGGCGGTCGCGAGGACTCCGATCACGATCGTCCCGAACGCCGGCGTGAGGAACCGGGGATGGATGTTTGCGAAGACCTTCGGGAACGCGCCCGCCGCGGCCATCGACAGCGAGGTCCGCGAGCCGGGGAGGATCGTCGTCTGCGCCGAAGAGATCCCGGAGATGATCACGGCCAGGACGAGGAGCTTCCCCACATCCGAGCCGAGCACGTCGGAGCCGACCGCGCCGAGCACGCCGGCATCGTCGTCGAAGTTCTCGACCTGCCCGAGGCCCGCATAGGCGATGAGGGCGACGGTCACCGCGACGTAGGTGAACACGAGGATCACGGTGGACGCGATCCCAGCGAGGCCTGGAGCGCGTGACGAGTCCTCGCTCTCCTCGGAAAGGTTCACCGCCGACTCCCAGCCCCAGTAGATGAAGACGGCGAGCAGCACGCCGGTCAGCACCGCCGAGTACTCGGCCCCGAACGGCGAGAACCAGCTCAGCTCGGGCGAGATCGACTTCGCCGGGACCTTGTCGAAGATCAGACGGGCGAACACCGCGCCTGCGAACAGCAACAGGATGCCCACCTGCCCGAGCGTCAGGAAGCGCTGCAGCTTGGCTGAGATCTCCGTCCCGATCACGCAGATCGCCGTCATCACGACGATGATCGCGACCGCGAGCAAGGCGACCGCCTGCTCGGAGCGGAACAGCGGCCTGCCGTCGCCGCCCTCGAGCCCCAGCAGGTCGAAGGTGTAGTAGGCGGAGACGTCGGCCAGCGAACCGATCACGAGGATGCCCGTGGTGCAGATCGCCCAGCCGCCCATCCAGCCGACCCACGGCCCCATCCCGCGCGTGACCCACGAAAACGTCGTGCCGCAGTCCGTGTCGACGCGATTCATGTAGAAGAACGCGGCGGCGATGAAGAACATCGGCACAAACGAGAGCAGCAGCACCCCGGGCGCCTTGACGCCCACAGCGACGACGATCGAGCCGATTACCGCGGCGAGCGAGTAGGCCGGGGCGGTCGACGCGAGGCCGATCGAAAGGCCGTCGAGGAACCCGATCGCGTCCTTCTTCAGGCCCTTCTCGCCGGTCTCGACGTGCTCCGTCCCCTCTGCGGCGACGCTGGCGCTCTCCATCACCAGGCGGGAACCTACAGCCCTCGACGGTGCCAGGGTGGCGAGCTACCTCGTTAGCGATAGTCCGGGTTGGGGAAGTCGAACCGGGCGCCCGCGTCCCACTCGGAGCGCTGGTTGCCGTGCGCCGGGATCCCGCCTGCGTCCTTCAGCATCCGCGCGAGGTGCAGCAGGTTCCACGTCATGAACGTGGTGTTGCGGTTGGTGAAGTCGTTCTCGGGCCCGCCGGAGTCCTCGTCCAGGTACGACGGTCCGGGCCCAGCCTCCCCGATCCAGCCCGCGTCGGCCTGCGGCGGCACTGTGTACCCGAGGTGCTGGAGCGAGTAGAGGATGTTCATAGCGCAGTGCTTGACGCCATCCTCGTTACCGGTGATGAGACACCCGCCCACGCGCCCGTAGTACGCGTACTGCCCGTCGTCGTTCAGCAGGTGCGAGTTCCCGTAGAGGCGCTCGATCACCTGGGTGCAGACGGACGTCTTCTCGCCGAGCCAGATCGCCGAGCCCAGGACGAGGATGTCCGCGGCCGTGACCTTCTCGAAGATCCCCGGCCACTCGTCGCGCTCCCAGCCGTGCTCGGTCATGTCCGGCCAGACCCCGGCCGCGATCTCGCGGTCGATCGCGCGGATGCCCTCCACCTTGACCTCGTTCCGGCGCATGATCTCCATCGAGATGTCCATCAACCCCTGCGTGTGCGAGCGCTCCGGGCTTCGCTTCAACGAGCAGTTGATGAAGAACGCGCTCAGGTCCGAGTAGTCGGTCTCACTCTGCTCGCAAAGCTCGGCCTGCCTCTCGGTCAGCTCGATCCGGTCGCGCATCGGCGGTCCTCCCCACGGTTCATGGATGTCTCGGTCAAGTCCCCTAACCCGGGTCCGCGTTACTCGGCAGCTCGATCTCGGCGGCGAACTCGGTCAGGAGCTCGGTGACGGACCGCTGGGCCTCGTCGCCCTCGAGGCCCTCGCTGGCGAGCGCGAAGAGCTGCCGGACGAACTCCTCCCAGCGAAGCGCGGGCCGCATCTCGATCCGCATGACCGCAGGGACGCCGCCCTGGTTCCAGTTGGTGTGGAGGACCCCGGGCCTGGCGATCACCGTGTCGCCCGGGCCGGCCGTCATCTCGTGCGCGCCGATCCGGAAGCCCACCTCTCCCTCCAGTACCCGCCAGCGCTCCTCCATCGTGGGGTGGACGTGCCCCGGCGTCGCGTGGCCGGGGTCCGTCCATTGCGCTTCCATCACGAGCAGCTCGCCGCCCGTCTCCTCGGCCGTCCGGATGAAGCGCACGGTCTCGCCGGTCGCCGCGTTGTGGATCTCGCGGGTTCGCTCGCTCAAGACAATTCCCCCAACACCCTCTCCGCGAGGCGCCCGAACGTCTCGATTGCAACCGCGAGGTCGGCCTCGTCGGTGTCCTCCTCCTTGGCGTGGCTGATCCCACGCTTCGAGGGGCAGAAGATCATCGCCGCAGGCAGGACGCGGGCAACTTCGGCCGCGTCGTGGAGCGCGCCGCTCTGGAGCTCCGCGGGCTCGCCGGCGACCTCGGCGCAAGCCTCGCGCGCCGCGTCGACGAGCGCGGAGTCGAACGGGATCGGGTCGATCCGCCAGATCGGAGCCTCGCGAAGCCCGAGGTGGCGCTCCTCGGCCGCCGTCTCGCACGCGGCTCGCGAAGAGTCGAGCATTCGTGCGAGCGCCGCCGCGTCCGCGTTTCGCAAGTCCACGCTCAGGGTGGCCTCGCCCGCCACGGCCGTCGGGATCCCGGGCCGCAGGCGCAGCTCGCCCGTCGTCGCCACCCCGCCCTCGGTCCCGGGGACGCGCTCGATCGTGAGCGCCGCCGCCGCCGCCGCCAGCCCGGCGTCGCGGCGCAGCTCCATCGGCGTGGTGCCAGCGTGCGAAGCCTGGCCGGTGAAGGTGAAGCGCACGCGCTCGACGCCGACGCACCCCGTAACCGCGGCGGCGCGTGCGCCCGACGTCTCCATCCGCGGCCCCTGTTCGATGTGGAGCTCGAGGTAGGCGCCGAGGCCGTCCCGGCGGCCACCCGCGTCGAGCGCGCGGTCGAGATCGACCCCGTGCTCCGCCAGCACCGCGGGCAGTTCGGCGCCCTCGGCGTCGACGAGGCCGCGGACCGCCTCCGGATCGAGCGTGCCGGCGAACGCGGAGCTGCCGAAGAGGCTCCGGCCGAACCGAGCGCCCTCCTCGTCGGCCCAGTCGACCAGCACCAGGGAGCGCGGCGGCGTGCCGTCCCTGGCCTGGGCGCGCAGGATGCCGACCGCCGCCATCACTCCGAGCGCCCCGTCGAGCCAGCCGCCGTCCGGGACCGAGTCGATGTGCGACCCGACGGCCAGAGCCGGCGCGTTCGGATCGGCCCCCTCGAGCCGGGCCCAGATGTTGCCCGGCCTCGTCGATCTCGGGCTCGACCCCGACCTCGGCAAGCAGCTCGCCGAGGAACGCCCGGGCGTCGCGCCAGGTGTCGGTCCAGCAGACCCGCTGGGCGCCGCGCTCGTCGCTCGTCCGGCGCTCGAGCTCGCGCAGGTCAGCGATCACTCGGGCGGAGTCGACCACTACCCCGGCTCGCGGCGAAGGGCCTGCGCCAGGCAGTGAGCGCCGCCGCCGCCCGCGGTGAACGCGGACAGGTCAGGGTCGAGGACCTCGAGGCCGTGGGCGCGCATCGCGTCGTTCAGCCGCTCGGAGTGCCGGGTCGAGATCACCCGTTCGGAGCCCAATGAAATCGCGTTCACGCCGAGCCGGAAGGCGTCCTCGGTCGAGACCTCGAGGATGTCGAAGCCCCTCCCGCGAAGCCACGACGTGAGGCCGCCCGAGGCCGATTCGACGCACACCGCGGCGAGCTTCGGCGCGAGGATCGAGACCAGAACGTCGATGTGAACGAACTGACCGGGGATCGGCTCGATCCGGACCTCCCAGCCCTCCTCGCGCATCCAGCCGGCCAGCTGCTCGGCGGCCTGGACCTGGGTGCGCTCCTCGCCGTTCCCGATCAGCATGCAGCCGGGCTCGACGATGGTCACGTCGCCACCCTCCAGCGACCCGGCCGTGATCATCTCCCAGATTGGGATGTCCGCGCCCCGGTAGAAGCGGATCACGGGCGCATACTCGCCGCGGCGCCACTGCTGCGCCGGCTGCGTCACGACCGCGCCGCCGGGAGTAATCACGCTCGAGTCGCGGGCGAAGACCTGGTAGGGCAGGTCGGGGTCGGGCTCGAGCATGTGGACGGTGACGCCGGCGCTCTCGTACGCCGCCACTAGCTCGTCGTGCTGCGCGAGCGCGGCGGCCCGGTCGAACACGGCGCCGCTTTCGAGCGTCGCCTTCGAGATCGCGCTGGTCGGGAGCCAGCGGAAGTTGTCGGGCGGGCCGAGGAGCACGTCGTGCAGCACGCCGTATTCGCTGTCCGCGCCCCAGGTCATTCGATCACCACCCGGATCGTCTCGACCGTCCGGTCGCTCGCGCCGCGCAGGTGGCCGCCGTGCTCGAGGGTGTCGGCGATGAAGTCGAGCGTCTCGCGCGTGAGGCGCTCGCCCGGGAGGACGTTGGGGACGCCGGGCGGGTAGGCCGCGAGCGACTCGGACGCGATCCGTCCGACGGCCCCGGCGAGCGGCACCGCCTCCTGCGGGCCCAGGAAGGCGTCGCGGGGGGCCATCTCCATCGGCCCCCACGGCGGCGGGACGGCGAAGGGGACGCCGTGCTCGGGCTCGTGCGAGGCGAGTCCGCCGACGACCTGCTCGATCGCGCTGACGAACCGCTCCGCGAGCGGCCCCGCCTCACCGCCCATCCCGAACGCGCCGACCACCACGGTCTCGGTGGCGAGTTCGCAATAGACGTCCGCCGTTTCGCGAAGAAGGGCCGCGCAGCGGTGACCCGTGACGCCGGTTCCCCGCACGTCGACGGTGAGGCGCAGGGGGTCCCAGCCCGCCACACCCGGGCTGATCAGCCGCTCGTCGAGCACGTCGAGCCCCTCGATCGACCGGATCCGCTCGCGCGCAGCTCGCAGGGTCTCGAGGGTTTCGGCGAGCAGCTCCTCGCCCTGAGTGGCAGCGAGCCTGCGCGCCGCATCGAGCGACAGCGACAGCAGCGAGCTCGGGCTTGTCGACTCGAGCAGGGTCACGACCCGGTCCACGACGTTCTCGTCGATCAGGTCCGTCTCGCCGAGGTGGACGATCGCGGACTGGGTGAGGCTCCCGACGATCTTGTGGGTCGACGAGATCACGAGATCGGCGCCGGACTCGAGCGCGCTGGCCGGCAGCTCGGGCGAGAACCGCAGGTGCGCGCCCCAGGCCTCGTCCATCACAAGGGGCACCCCTTTCGAATGCGCGACCTCCGCGAGCGACGCGACGTCGGCGCACGCGCCGAAGTAGGTGGGCGAGACGCAGATCGCGCCGACCGCGTCAGGCGTCGCGTCAAACGCGGCGGCGAGCGCCTCGGGGGTGACGCAGTGCGCAACCCCGAGGTCGGGGTCGAGCTCCGGAGCGACGAACGCCGGCTCGAGCCCCGCCAGCACGGCGCCGTCGACCACGCTCGAATGCGCGTTGCGCTGGACGACCACGCGCCTGCCCGCGTGGCGAAGGGCGAGGCAGGCGGCGTGGTTTCCCTGAGAGGCGCCATTGAGGAGGAACCAGCTGCGCCGGGCGCCCCAGGCCGCGGCCGCGAGTTGCTGCGCGAGCTGGAACGGCGTCGGCTCCTCGCCGACGTCGATGCCGGGGATCAGGGCGGGGATGTCCATCTCCAGCGCGCGCGCCCCGACGCCGTCGAGCAGCGCGGGGTCGGCTCCGGGGCCGCCCTTGTGGCCGGGCACGTAGAGGCGCCCGGGGTCGCGCGCGGCGTGCTCCCGCAGCGCGTCGACGTACGGCACCGAGCCCTGGTCCATCAGCAGTCTCTCCCGGCCACGGCCTCAACCTATCGAGAGCATCCCTGAGGCCGTGCCCGCTGGTACCTTCTGATCGTCCTCAATGGACGACGACGACCGACCTCCGAGTCCCTGGCGACAAGCCGGGGCTAGAACGTTCCCAGTGACGGCTCGGGCCGCGATGACCGCGCTGCTCCTCGTCCTGCTGGTCGTGCTGATCGCGCTCAACGGGCTGTTCGTCGCGGCCGAGTTCGCGCTGGTGCGCTCGCGGCGTGCCCGGATCGAGGCGCTCGCCAAGGGCGGCGACAAGAACGCGGACGCCGTCCTGATGCAGATCGAGTCCCTGGACGAGTACCTCTCGGCCGCCCAGGTGGGGATCACGATGGCCTCGATCGGCATCGGGTTCCTCGGCGAGCCGGCGATCGCCGACCTGATCGAGCCCGCGATCGAGGGCCCGGTGGGTCACGGCCTCGCGACCGCGATCTCGGTGGCGATCGCGTTCACGCTCGTCACCTCGCTCCACATCTCGGTCGGCGAGCAGGTGCCGAAGGTGATCGCGATCACGCGAGCCGAGCAAACGGCGCGCCGGACCGCGCGCCCGCTTCACTGGTTCCGGACCCTGTCCGCCCCCTTCACGCTCGCGCTGACCAAGGTCTCGAACGCGATCCTGCGCCTGTTCGGAATCACGGCCATCGACCTGGAGGAGGCCCACAGCGCCGAGGACCTACGCGACATTATCCGCGAGTCGAGCCGGGGCGGGAAGCTCGATCCCGGCGAGGCGGTGATGCTCGGCGGCGTCTTCCACCTGCACGAGCAGGAGGCGCGCGAGGTGATGACGCCGATCCCGGCCGTCGTCACCGTGAACGCCGACGAGAACGTCGAGGACGCGCTGCAGCGCTGCGTGTCCTCGGGTCACACGCGCCTGGTCGCGATCGAGGACGACAACCCCGACCGCGTGCGCGGCGTGGTCCACAACAACAGCCTCGTTCGCCTGTACATGAACGCCGGGCCCGACGCATCGCTCGAGAGCGCGATCCGCGAGGTGCCGATCGTCCCCGAGACGAAGCCGCTCGACGACCTCCTCGCCGAGCTCCAGCGCCAGCGCAGCTCGATCGCCGTCGTCTCCGACGAGTACGGACGGACGGTGGGGATCGTCACCGTCGAGGACATCCTCGAGGAGGTCGTGGGCGAGATCGAGGACGAGACCGACGCCCGGTCCTCCATGGTCCGCCGCCTGGCCGACGGCGACTGGTACGTGCGCGGGCACGTCGCGCTCGGCGACCTCGAGGACGCGGGGATCAAGCTCCCGGTGGATTCCGACGCCTACAACTCGGTCGGCGGCTACGTGTTCTCGGAGCTCGGGCGCCTGCCGAAGCGCGGCGACCGAATCCGGGCCGACGGGCACGAGATCCGGGTCGAATCCGTGCGCGAGAACCGCATCGTGGCCGTCCGGATCAAGCCGCTGACGGTCGAGCACCCAGTCGTGCCTCCAGCCGGCGAGGAATAGCGCCCGCAAATAGCGCCGATCGGCCCCTGCGACAACGTCCGCGGGGCGACCTACCGTTTCCCCAGTCATGTGGATGGTGCGACTCACTGACAAGCAACTCGAGGTGCTGAGGGCGATGCTGGGGGCCGAGGAGCAACTTGGGCCGGCGCTGAGCGGAGCTCTCGAAGCGCTTGAGCTCGCGCGCTGGGACGACCTCCCGGACGCTCGCCTGCCGTGGAGCGAGGTGGCCGACGCCGCCCGCCGCCAGCAAGTGTCCGAAGCCGACGTCGTCTGGGACATGGCCGGCAAGGGGCGCCACATCGAAGCGTAGTTCGAGGGCGTATGGTTTACGCATGCGCAGGGGGATCAGGCCGGGAATCGCAGCGGTCGCGCTGACGGCGGCACTTGCTCTCTCGGTTGTCGTGCACGCGCTAGCCGGGTCCGCGAAGACGAAACTCGCGAGCGCAACCTCCGCGGGCGAGCCGGCCGATGCGGAAAGTGGGAGCTCCTCGGTCTCCGCGTCTGGGCGATTCGTCGTCTTCGAGTCGCGCGCCGAGAACCTTCCGGGGAGCGGAACCAATGCCGATGTCTACGTCCACGATCGCAAGACCGGCAAGACGCGGGTTGTCAGCAGGACGTCCGCAGGCCAGGCGGTCGGCACCTCCTACGTCAGCTCCCTGGGCGGTGCGATCTCGGCCTCGGGCCGGTACGTCGTGTTCGGTTCCAACAGCCAGGAGCTTCCCGGGGATCACACCGGCGGACTGATCAACGTCTACGTCCACGATCGCAAGACCGGCAAGACGCGCCTGATCAGCAAGACCTCCACCGGCAACCCTGCGCTGGGCGGTCCCAGCAACTTTCCCACGATCTCGGCGTCGGGCCGGTTCGTCGCCTTTCAGTCGGAGGCGACCAACCTGCCGGGCGACCACACCTACCCGAACGTGTATGTGCACGACCGCGATTCGGGCCAGACGACGCTTGTGAGCAAGACCTCGGGGAGCGAGCCCGCGGCCGGCGGTCAGAGCGTCGGTTCGCTGATCTCGCCCAGTGGCCGCTTCGTGGGCTTCGAGTCGAACGCGACCAATCTCGGCGGCGACGACTCCTACACGGATGTATTCGTCCACGACCGGAAGACCGGCAGGACGCGGCTGATCAGCCAGAACTCGTCAGGCGATCCGGCTACGGGCAACGACTCGTACGGCGGGTGGGTGTCGGCCTCGGGCCGGTTCGTCGGATTCGAGTCCGGCGCGACGAACCTGCCGGGAGACCACACCGGACTCCAGTTCAACTCCTACGTCCGCGACCTGAAGACGGATAAGACGAAGCTGATAAGCCAAACGTCCGGCGGTGAACCGGCCACGGGCGGCAACAGCGCCACTGCGACCATCTCGGCATCAGGACGTTTCGTGGCCTTCCGGTCCGACGCCACGAACCTTCCCGGCGACGACGGCTGGAGGGACGTCTACGTGCGGGATCGCAAGACCGGCAAGACAACGCTGGTCAGCCGCACCTCGGGAGGTGCTCCTGCCACCGGCGGCGACAGCGAAACCCCCGTTATCGCCGCGTCGGGCCGGTTTGTCGCGTTTGCATCCGCCGCTACGAACCTCCCCGGTGACGACTCCTTTTCTGACGTCTACGTCCGCGGGCCGCTGCGCTAGTACGTGTAGAAACCCTCTCCCGCCTTCTTGCCGAGCTTGCCCGCGCCGACCATCTCGGTGATCGTCGGCGGGGGGCGGTGTGAGTCGTCGCCTGACTCCGCGTGCAGGGTTTCGCCGATCGCCTTGGCGACGTCGAGGCCGATGAAGTCGAGCAGCTTCAGCGGCCCCATCGGGTGGCCGGCCCCGAGCCTCATGCAGTCGTCGACTGCTGCGGCCGACAGGCCGCTCGACTCCATCATCCGCACGGCGTCGAACAGGTAGGGAAAGAGAAGCCGGTTGACGACGAACCCGGCCGCGTCGGGAACCTCGACGGCGATTTTGTCCAGCGCCGTGCACCAGGCCGCGGCGCGCTCGGCGAGGCCTTCGCGCACTCCCTTCGGGATGCAGAGCTCGACCAGCTCCATGCGCGTGACGGGGTTGAAGACGTGGAGCCCGAAGAACCGCTCCGCGTGGCCGGAGCGCTCGGCGAGCTCGGCGATCGAGAGCGCGGAGGTGGTCGTCGCCAGGTCGGCCTGGGGAGCAGCTGCCCCCACCTCGGCCAGCAGGGCCGCCTTGACGTCGACGTCCTCGGTGACCGCCTCGACGACGATGTCGCACGCGGCGAGCTGAGCGAGGTCGGTCGTCACCTTGACGCGACCGGCGACCGCTCCCTCGAGCTTCGCGGCGGCAGTCTGGGCCTGCTCCTCGGCGCGCCACGCGGAGGCGTCGGAGCGAGCGACGAGCACGACCCCGCCGAGCGCGCTCGCGCACGCAGCCAGTCCGGTGGCGATCGTGCCGCTGCCGGCGATCCCGGGCCGCTCGTATCCATTCGGCGCGCTCACCCGGGCGGGTTCCTATCAGTACCGGCTGACCGGCGGGTCAGTTGAGCTGGCTCAACAACGCCAGGGTTCGGCTCCGGCCTGCGGCCTCCGCCTCGCAGGAGCTACCCTCCCGCCGCGGTGGCCGAGGTCCTGTACTACGCGATCCCGTTCTTCGTCCTGCTCCTGGCCGTCGAGTACCTCTCGTTCCGGCAGCTGGGGGACCACGACAGCGAGCTGGTCGGGTTCGAGTCGCGCGACACGCGGACGAGCCTGACGATGGGCCTCGGCAACGTCGCGATCAACGCCGTCTGGAAGTTCGCGGTCCTCGCGCTGTTCACGGTCGCGTACGAGCTGACACCGTTGCGCCTCGACCCCGGCGACTGGTGGGTTTGGGTGCTGCTCTTCTTCGCCGACGACTTCTCCTACTACTGGTTCCACCGGATCTCGCACGAGAGCCGCGTCTTCTGGGCGAGCCACGTCGTCCATCACTCCTCACAGCACTACAACCTCTCGACCGCGCTCCGGCAGACCTGGGTCCCGATGACCTACTTCCCGTTCTGGCTGTGGATGCCGCTGGTCGGATTCGAGCCCTGGATGGTCCTCCTCGCGCAGGCCTGGTCGCTGATCTACCAGTTCTGGATCCACACCGAGCGGATCCGCAGGCTCCCGCGGGCGCTCGAGTGGTTCCTGAACACGCCGTCCCACCACCGGGTCCACCACGGGGTGAACGAGCAGTACCTCGACCGGAACTACGGTGGGATCCTGATCATCTGGGACAAGCTGTTCGGCACTTACGAGCCCGAGGGCGAGCGGGTTCGCTACGGGCTCACCACCCAGCTCCGCACCTTCCGGCCGGTCCGGGTGGCCTTCCACGAGTACGTCGCGATGTGGCACGACATCAGGCGCGCAACGGGCTTTCGTGACAAGCTCGGGGTCGTCTTCCGCGGGCCTGGCTGGACTCCGGCGGGCGTGACCGAGTCGGAAGCCACCCGCGGCTAGTGAGGCGGAGGGCGAAGCCCAAAGCCGAGCCCCGCCGTTGTTGAGGCGGCTGGTTATAGTTTCGTAACGCAACCCACTTAAGGAGCTGCTCAATGGCAAGCAACGGCAAGTTCTCCGGGCGCGAGGTAGTCATCGTCGACGCGGTCCGCACCCCGGTCGGCCGCGGGCACGAGGAGAAGGGCTACTACAAGGACGTCCACGCCTCGACGCTGCTCGCCAGGACCTATGCCGAGCTGATCGAGCGCGCCGGGATCGACGCCTCGGAGGTCGACGACGTCATTGCCGGCTGCGTGCAGCAGTTCGGGGAGCAGGGGATCAACATCGCCCGTAACGCCTGGCTCGAGGCCGGCCTGCCGATCGAGACGCCGGCGACCACCGTCGACCGCCAGTGCGGTTCGGGGCAGCAGGCGGTGAACTTCGCCGCGGCGCTCGTCGCCTCGGGGGTCCACGACGTGGTGGTCGGCGGAGGCGTCGAGCACATGGGGCACATCTCGTTCGCCGACTCCGCCGAGGTCATGCAGGAGCACGGCCTGGCGTTCTCGCCGGCGCTGCTCGAGCGCTACAACCTCGTTCCGCAGGGGATCTCGGCCGAGTTGATCGCCGACAAGTGGGAGATCCCCCGCTCGGAGCTCGACGAGCTCGGGCTGCGCTCCCAGCAGCTCGCCGCGCGGGCGACCGAGGAGGGTCGCTTCGATCGCGAAATCCTCCCGTTCCAGGTGAACGGCGACACCGTGACAACCGACCAGGGGCTTCGCGAGACGTCGCTCGAGAAGCTCGCCGAGCTGAAGCCGGCGTTCAAGCAGGACGGCAAGATCACCGCCGGCAACTCGTCGCAGATCTCCGACGGCGCCGCGGCGGTGCTGCTGATGACTCGCGAGAAGGCCGACGAGCTCGGCCTGACCCCGCGGGCCCGGATCGTCGATCAGACGACCGTCGGCGTCGACCCGGTGATCATGCTGACCGGCCCGATCCCTGCCACCCGCAAGTTGCTCGAGCGCAACTCGATGAAGATCGACGACTTCGACTTGATCGAGATCAACGAGGCGTTCGCCTCGGTCGTCGCCGCGTGGCGCCGCGAGCTCGAGCCCGACATGGACAGGGTCAACGTGAACGGCGGCGCGATCGCGCTCGGGCACCCGCTGGGCTCCTCCGGCGCCCGGCTCGTGACCACGCTGCTCCACGAGCTCGAGCGCTCGGACACGCAGCTCGGCCTGGTGACGATGTGCTGCGGCGGCGGACTCGGCACCGGCACGATCATCGAGCGGGTCTAGCCGTTGGCCTAGCCGTGGCGGCCCTGGTGGGCTGCGCGGGCGACGACGAGAACGACGACTTCTCCCCGGTCGTCGCCGAGCCGCTCTCGAAGGTCGAGTTCCTGCGCGAGGCGGATCGGATCTGCTTCGCGGCCGAGTCGCAGATCGAGGCGGCCGCCGACGACCTCGTCACCGGCCGCGGTCGGCCCGATCCGGCCGAGGTCGAGCGGGTCGCGATCTCGATCGTCGTCCCGGCGCTCGAGAGCGAGGTGCGGGCGATCCGCGCGATCGGCGCGCCCGAGGGCGACGAGCGCGAGGTCGAGGCGATCCTGGCCGCGACCGAGGACGGGATCGCGGCGATCGAGGCCGATCCGCGCGGCCTGCTCGACGGCGTCCCGGCGGACCTGCGCCGGGCCCAGCGGCTCGGCGAGGCCTATGGGTCGCAGCAGTGTGGCTTCCGCTAGGTTGCCGCGGCCAACCGGGCGGTAACGGCCCGGCCCGCGGCGCTACAAATACGGCGTGGGGGAGCTCGAGTTCCAGAATCTCCTGATCGTCGTCGCGGCCGGCTTCGCGGCGCCGTTCGCGCTCGGGCTGGTGCCGAGCGTGCGGCTGCCGGCCGTGGTCCTCGAGATCGTGATCGGCATCGTGATCGGTCCCGCCGTCCTCGGGTGGGTGGAGCTTGACGCGCCGGTCGAGGTCATCGCCCTGGTCGGCCTTGCGTTCCTGCTGTTCCTAGCGGGCCTCGAGATCGATCTCTCGGCGCTGCACGGCCGGCTCCTGCGCTCGGCCTCGCTGGGCTTCGCAGTTTCGCTGGGGCTCGCGGTGGCCGCCGGCCTCGCGCTCGATCTGGCGGGCATCGCCGGCGAGCCGTTGCTGATCGCCGTGATCCTCGCATCGACCTCGCTCGGAGTCATCGTCCCGGTGCTCGCCGACTCGGGCGCAGGCCCGGACGCCCTTCGGCCAGCTCGTCATCGCTGCGTCCTCGATCGCCGACTTCGCCTCGATCCTGCTCCTCACCCTGCTCTTCTCCGGTGAGGCGGACGGCCTCGACGCGAAGCTGATCCTGATCGGTCTGTTCGTGTTCGCGATCGCCGCGGTTGCGGTCGCCGTCGCCGGCGCCGAGCGCTCCAGCCGGATCTCAGCGACGCTCGTCCGCCTCCAGGACACGAGCGCCCAGATTCGGGTGCGCGGGGCGTTCGTCCTCCTGATCGGGATGGTTGCGCTGGCCGAGCAGCTCGGGCTCGAGCTGATCCTGGGCGCATTCGCCGCGGGGGCGATCCTCAACCACCTCGACACCGACCGTGCGATGACCCATCCCGACTTCCGGGCGAAGCTGGCGGCGGTGGGGTTCGGCGTCTTCATTCCGGTCTTCTTCGTGAGCAGCGGCGTCCGCTTCGACCTCGACGCGCTGTTCGCCGACGCGCTCGGCGATCGCCGCGGTCCCCGCGTTCCTGGCGGCGCTGGTCGTGGCGCGCGGCCTTCCGGCGCTGCTCTATCGCGCCCAGTTCGACGACCGCCGCGTCCTCGCGGCCGGCCTCCTGCAGGCGACCTCGCTGCCGTTCATCGTCGCCGCGACCGCCATCGGGCAGGACCTGGGCCTGATCGACGCCGCAACATCGGCGGGCTTCATCGCCGCCGGGCTGCTCTCCGTGCTCCTGTTCCCGCTCGCGGCGGTAACGCTTCTGGAGCGCTCAGAGCGGGAGCCGCCCGCCGGCGAACTGCACCAGGCCTGAGACGCGCTGGCGGATGTCGATGAACCCGCGCTCGGCGAGGGCGCTCGTGATCTCCTCCGGCTCGAACACCCGCATCCCGCTGAGCCGCTCGACGACAGGCTTGAGCGGCCGGGCCGTGACCGGGCGGCGGATCGAGGTCATCAGCGCGATGCGGCCCCCCGGCGCGAGCACGCGCCGCATCTCATCCAGGGCGGCGAACGGATCGGCGAACAGGTGGAGCGCGGCGAAGCAGCAGGCGCAGTCGAAGGTGGCATCCCGGAACGGCAGCGCGGTGGCGTCGCCGCGGACCAGCTCCAGGTTGCTCACGCCGGCGCCCTCGGCCTCCTCGACGCCACGTGCAAGCATCGTCGGCGAGGCGTCGATGCCGACGACGAGGCCTTCGGCACCCGCAGCCTTGGCGAACTCGCGCGAGAAGTTCCCCGGCCCGCACGCCACGTCGAGCACTCTGTCGCCGCTCGTCAGCCCCAGGAAGAGACGGGCGATCCGCACCTCCTCCGCCATGCCGGGCCCGGTCACGCCCTTGAAGGCCCGGGCCAGGGTCGGTCGCCACCAGCGCTCGTAGATCGTCGGGATCGCCCGGGTCAGCATCAGGTCCTGGGTCCAGCCCGTGGACTCCAGGGCGTCCTCGCCGAGCAGATCCAGGTAGCCGTTGCTCCAGGCGTCGGGGTCCTCGGCACGCGCCGCGGCCTCCTCCGTCAGCGCCGGGGCGAGGCGCTCGCGCGCACTCATTCTGTGTTGCGCGGCTCGCCGGAGTGGTCGGCGAGCTCGGTCAGGCGCTCGATCTGGCGCTCGCCCTCGACCCGCGCGGGATGGTCCGCCGGCAGCGCGGCGATCAGCCGAGCGATCCGGTTGCGGATCTGGAGCGCGAAGTGCGGGGTGGCCGGCCCGGCCAGCGCGCGGATGTCGTCAACGGTGATCTCCCGCTGTCCGAGCCGGTCAGGGCGCTCGCTCTCGCTCATGGGTTTCCGTCCGCTCCGCTGTCTTGGCTGCCGCGGTTCTGTCCTTCCTGCTCCGGAGTGCCCGGCGCGGGGCCGAGGGTGGACTCGCCGCTGCCTGACCTTATCGGCGCGACCTCGGCCAGCTCGTCGACTTCGACCTGGAAGTCGATTGCGATCGCCGCCGAGTCGCCCACGATCCAGACGTGGTTGTAGACGGCGCGGGTCGGGTCGTCCACGTACCCGGGCTTCAAGTCGAGGAGATAACTCTCGAGGTCCGCAGGGAGGGCGTCGGCGTCGTCAGTCAGCAGGAGCGGACCGAACGTCCCGGTGCCCGAGAGGGCGGCGGCCGCGCCGGCGTCTGCCGGGCGTTCGGCGTTGGCGATCACGAGGCCGTGGCCGGGATCGTTGATGTTCCAGCCGAACGTCCCGTCCACGTAGCGTCGCGAACCCGATCGCGTTCGCGACCGGGTCCTCATCTTCGGCCGCCCGCTGCACGGGAGCCTTGGTCGCCTCCCCGATCCGCTTCTCCGCCTTCTCCGAGATGACCGTCTCGGGGCCGAGCAGGTAGACGGGGACGTCCTCGTAGCGTTCGATCACCTCGAGCGTCTGCCGCGGCACCGAGTCGCGCTGCGCGAACAGGACCGGGTCGCCCGAGCGGGCGGCCCAGGCGGCGGCCGGCATCGCGAATTCGGGCTCATCCGCGGAAGCGATCACGAGGTGGTCGGGGGGCTCCTCCGTCAGCCGTTCCCGCAGCAGCGCGATCCTCGCCGCGATCTCGACGCCCGTGGCGCCCTCGATCCGGATGGCCCGCGTTCCCTCCGGCTCCGGCGCCTCGCCGACCGCGAACACCTGGCGGCCCTGGGTCTCGGCCGACCCCCGCGGCTCCAGCGAGCTCAGCGCTCCGGCACTGAGCTCCGGCAGCTCGTCGCCGTCGCTGAGCAGGATCGGGGCCCCGATGGGCTCCGCGACCAGCGACGCCGCCGCGATCCCGGCCTCCCAATCGTCGGCCGGCACCAGGGTCACCCCGTTCGGGCCATCGGTCCCGCCGGCGGTGGGAAAAGTGGCGAGCGCCACTCCCGCCGCCACCTCGATCGAGTCGGCTCCGGCCACCCGGGTGGTGTTGCTGGTGGCAAAGGCCGGGAACCCGAGGTCGGTCGGCTCCTCGGCGGGCTCCTCGGTCCGGACGATCACCTCGGGCGCGGGCGAGAGGGGGCGCGCGGACTCCTCGTCCAAGGCGCCGATCCCGATCACCACTCCCGCCGCGAGGGCGCCGAGGGCGAGCAGCGCGGCCAGTGCCCGGAGCGGGTGGCTGCGAATCCAAAAGCCCAGGTCCGAGAGGAAGTACCGCGCCCGGCTCAACACCCGCGGAAATAGCCCTTACCAGGGGGGCAATGTCCGTTTCGCGCTTACGTCGCTCATTGATACTTACTGCCGTGGCACACGACCACGCCCACCACCACGCCCACGACCACGCGCTCGACGCGCGCCGGGCCGACAACCGCCGGCGCATGCAAGTCGCGCTCGCGATCAACGCCCTCATGCTCGCGGCGGCGGTCATCGGCGGCCTCCTGACGGGATCCCTTGCGCTGCTCGCCGACGCCGGTCACGTCCTCTCCGACGTCGGGGCGATCGGCCTCGGCCTCGCCGCCGCGGCGCTCGCGACGCGCCCGGCGGGACCGCGCAGCACCTTCGGGCTCCAGCGCAGCGAGGTGCTCGCGGCGCTGGTGAACGGGGTGGCTTTGGTGGTGATCGCAGTCCTGGTTGCGATCGCGGCGGTCGGCCGGCTCTCGGACCCGCCCGACGTCGAGGGCGCCGGCGTCCTTGCGATCGGCCTGCTCGGGCTCGCGGGCAACGCGGCCGCGACCTGGGTGCTCGCCCGCGGGGACCGCGAGGACGTGAACCTCGAGGGCGTCCTGCGCCACTCGCTCGCCGACGCCCTCGGTTCGGTCGCCGTCGTCGCCTCCGGGTCGGTGATCCTCGCCACCGGCTGGCTCGAAGCCGACCCGATCGCGAGCCTCGCCGTCGCCGTCCTGATCCTGCTCGCCTCGGTGCGCCTGATCCGCGAGCCGTTGGGGGTCCTGATGGAGTCGGCGCCCGCGGGCCTCGACGTCGAGGAGCTGGGGCGAGCCTTGGTCGAGGTCGACGGCGTTCGGGAGGTCCACGAGCTCCACGTCTGGACGGTGACTAGCGGCTTCGTGGCGCTCTCCGCGCACGTCGTGATCGAGCCCGACCGCGACCGCGACCTCGCTCGCCGCGAGCTCGAGTACCTGCTGCGCGAGCGCTACGGGATCGCGCACACGACCCTGCAGACGGAGGAGGCCGCCGATGAGGGGGCACTCCTGCAGGTGAGTCCCACCGAGCCGGGCCAGTAGGTGTCCAATGAGCGCCGCAAGGCGCGAAACGAACTGGGCCTCCCTGGTAAGGGCTTGTTCCTGCAATCTCGCTTGCAGGCGGCCAGCGAAATGTTAAGGAACGCTTGCAAATAGCCCCTGCGTTGGTACCCTGGCGCGCACTTCGCCGTGCCTGCACCGGCAGGAGTTGTGCCGGGCCGAGGGAATACGAAGACCGTGGGCGAAGACGCTCCCGCCTGCCGCCGAGATGATCTCCCGCGACAAGCAAAGACTGACGCCACGCCGCGCCCTGGCGCTCGGCATCGTTGCCGTGCTCGCGGCCGCGGGCGGCACCGCCGCCGCGCAGACCCTCGAGTCCGAGCGCGCGGCCAAGCAGGCCGAGCTCGAGAACGTGAAGGACCGCGGGGAGGTGCTCTCGAGCGAGATCAGTGACTACTCGGCCCAGATCAACCAGCTCGCGGGCGAGGTGGCGATCCTGCGCAACCGCGAGGCCGTGGTCGCCCAGCAACTGCGCGAGACCGTGGCCCGCCTCGAGGCCGAGAAGGAGACGCTCGCCCAGTTGCGCGACAAGCTCGACCGCTCGCTCGACATCCTGGCCGAGCGCCTGGTCGACATCTACAAGTCCGATCAGCCCGACGCGCTCACGGTGATCCTCGACTCCGACGGGTTCGATGACCTCGTCAACCGCTTCGACTACCTCACCCGGATCCAGGACCAGGACGCCGCGATCGTCGCCCGGGTGCGCTTCCTGCGCGACGAGTCGAGGGCGACCGTGGAGCGGATCCGGATCGCCAAGCGCGAGATCGAGGCGAAGAAGGAGGAGCTCGAGCGCACGCGCATGCAGCTCGAGGCCCGCGAGGCCGAGCTCGACGCGGTCCGCGACCAGAAGGCCGCTGCCCTCGACCAGGTCGAGGCGACCGCCGAGAAGCTCGAGGGCGACATCTCCGACCTGAACGCGCAGATTCAGGCCCAGCTCGCCGAGTCGGCATCGACCACGACGACCGACCCGTTGCCCGCCGGCCCGATCCAGGGGGGCTCGGGCGACATGATCTGGCCGGTGAACGGCCCGGTCGTCTCGCCGTTCGGGATGCGCTGGGGCCGGCTCCACGCCGGCATCGACATCGCGGTCCCCGCGGGCACGCCGATCCGCGCCGCCAAGTCGGGCAACATCGTCCTCGCGGCGCCGACCTCGGGCTACGGCAATTACACCTGCATCGACCACGGCGGCGGGCAGTCGACCTGCTACGCGCACCAGTCGAGCTACGCGATCACGTCGGGCTCCGTCTCGCAGGGCGACGTGATCGGCTACGTCGGCTGCACCGGCCACTGCTACGGCGACCACCTGCACTTCGAGGTCCGGATAAACGGCGCACCCGTGGATCCGATGGGCTATCTATAGGCGTAGGATCTCCGTTTGAAGATCTCAACGAATGCTCTATTGACGGCCGGCGGTCCTGGCGATAGACATAGGGACTGCTCTCTCGGGCGTCGCAGGCGTGCCTGACGTGGAATCCGCAAGCATCAAGATCCCGAACCCCGGCCGGAACGCGAACGTCCGGGCCTACCTGGCAGGCGGCGGGGCGACCGCCGCGCTGGTCGCGGCCGCGGTGATCGTCTTCATCGGGGTCGCTGCGTTCGTCGGCTTCAACGGCCTCCCGTTCGGGGCGGACGATACGCCGGACGCCAGCGTGAGCCTCGCGGACGTCCCCGGGGCGGCGGCAAATGCGGCCGGCCCCACCGCCGGTGCCGTCGCGGCTGATCCTGCCACGCCGAGCGCGGACGCGATCGCCGAGATCCTGGGCGCGCTGCCGCCCGGCGCCACGATCCCCGGCTTCATCCCAATTTCCAATGACGGCGGCAACAACGGAGGCTCCGGCCCGGGTGGCACGCCGACCACGCCGGCCGGCACGGGCCCGCTCGGGAGCACCGTGAGCGGCGTCGACGAGACCACCGGCAACCTCGGACTGAACCTTCCACTCGGCGACCAGGCCGACGACGTCACGGGACCGGTCGATGACGCCGTGAACAACGCCGTCAACGGCGTCGGCGGCGCGCTCGGCGACGATCAGCTGGGCGACAAGGTGACCGGGACGGTCAACGAGGCGACGAACAACGTGCTCGGCCCGAACGGCGTGGCCGGCTCCCTGCTCGGCGGCGGCAACTAGCTGCCGCTAGATACGTCGGGAGATCCAGTCCAGCGCCACCGACTGGAGCTCCTGGTCGTGCTGGATCGACCGGTGATGCCCGCCGGGCAGCACCACCAGCTTGACCGGGTCCGGTTTCGCCTCGTGGAGTTCGACCGACCACTCGCTCGGGATCCGCTCGTCGCCACGGGCATGGAGCAGGATCAGCGGCTTCGCTCCCATCAGCCGGGCAGCTTCCCGCAGGTCGTGCTCTGAGAGCCACGCCGCGAGCGCCGCCCGCGCTTCCGCTCCGGCGCGGAACTCGAGCTCGTCGTCCCGAAGGCCGCGGGCCAGATGCTCCTCGCCGGCGGGGCAGATCGCGATCACACCCGCAACCGCCTTCGAGGTCGCCGCCGCGTGGATCGCCATGAACCCGCCCATGCTTGAACCGCGCGCGCAGATGCGCTCGGGGTCGGCGCCGTCGACGCCACCGAGGAACCGGGCCATGCGGCTGACGTCGCCGAGAGCGGCGGGCCCCATCTCGTCGGCCGCGTCGCCGTGTCCGCGCTGGTCGTAGGAGAGCGCCGCCCAACCGGCCGCCGCGCTCATGCGGGCGAAGTCGGCATGGTTCTCCTTGCGCGATCCGGCGCCGTGGATGATGAGCATCCCGGGCCACGGCGGATCTGACGCCGGTAGCCAGAGCCAATACGGCCGCCCGTCGTGCACGCCGCGCTCCGTCGGCGCCTGCGGTGAGGGCTGCGATCGGCGCATGGCCGGGATAATGCCTGCCCGTTCCATGACCATGACCCACGCCGACACAATCAGCGGATCGGCGGTCTACCCGATGGGCAGCCGCGTGAACGAGCGCGGGCACCTCGAGATCGGCGGCTGCGATGCGGTCGAGCTCACGGCCGAGTTCGGCACGCCCGCGTACGTCTACGCCGAGGACGACCTCCGCGCCCGCGCGAGGGCGTACCTGGAGGCGTTCGGCGCGCACGGCGACGACTTCGAGGTGATCTACGCGTCAAAGGCGGCGCCGGTCAGCGCGATCTATCGCCTGTTCGCCGAGGAGGGGCTCGGGATCGACGTCGCGTCCGGCGGGGAGCTTCACATGGCGATCAAGGCCGGCTGCGACCCCGCGCGCCTCTACATGCACGGGAACAACAAGACCCGTTCCGAGCTCGAGCTGGCAATCGCGACGGGCGTCGGCCACGTGATCGTGGATTCCTTCGACGAGATCGACCGGCTCGAGGGCCTGCTCGATCGGGAGCTCGACGTCCTGATCCGCGTCACGCCCGGAATCAAGGCCGACACGCACTCGTACATCCAGACGGGCCAGCTCGACTCGAAGTTCGGGTTCGGCCTCGAGGACGGGCTGGCGGCCCGCGCGATCGACGCCGTGCGCGCCGCGCCGCTCCTGCGGCTCGTCGGGCTGCATGCCCACATCGGCTCGCAGATCTTCGAGCTGGAGCCCTATGTGAAGACGATCGAGGCGCTCGGCAGGCTGGCCGACGGCGCAGGCCTCGACGGCGAGGAGTTCCGGCTGCTGAACGTCGGGGGCGGCCTGGGGATCGCGTACACGGCGGGCGACGAGCCCCCGTCGATCCGAAGCTATGTGGACGTCAAGGTCGAGGGCGTCCGCCGCGTCTTCGACCCGGCGCCGAGGATCGTGGTCGAGCCCGGCCGGTCGCTCGTCGGCAACGCCGGGCTCACGTTGTACGAGGTCGGGACCGTGAAGGAGATCCCCGGCGTCAGGACCTACGTCGCCGTCGACGGCGGCATGTCGGACAACCTGCGTCCGATGCTCTACGGCGCCCGTTACGAGGCGCTGATTGCGAACCGCGCGGCGGACCCGCCCGACACTCGCGTCACCGTGGCGGGGATGCACTGCGAGTCGAGCGACGTGATCATCCGCGACGCCGAGCTCGCTGCGCCACGCGTCGGCGACCTGCTGGCGACGCCGGCGACCGGCGCCTACGGCCACGCCATGGCCAACAACTACAACGGCATGCCGCGGCCCCCGGTGATCTTCTGCAAGGACGGGGACGCGCGCCTCGTGGTGCGCCGCGAGACCCACGAGGACTTGGTGTTGCGCGATGTCTGAGCCGGCTCGCATCGGGCTGTTGGGCAGGGGCACAGTCGGGGGCGCGTTCCACGAGCTGATCGGTGATCGCGCCGACGCCGTCGCCGCGACGTCAGGGCGCCGGCCCGAGCTGAGCGGCGTCCTGCGGCGCTCGGAGGGCGACTTCGACGAGATCCTCGCCGGCTCCGACATCGTCGTCGAGTTGATCGGCGGCACGGATCCGGCGCGCGACTACGTCCTGCGCTCGCTAGAGGCCGGCAAGCACGTCGTCACCGCGAACAAGCAGCTGATCGCTCAGCACGGCGACGAGCTGTTCGAGGTGGCCCGGCGGGCGGGCGTGCAGCTGCGCTTCGAGGCAGCGGTCGCAGGCGTCGTGCCGGTGATCCGGGTGATCCAGGAGAGCCTCGCGGCGACCGAAATCACCAAGGTGTTCGGGATCGTCAACGGGACCACCAACTTCATCCTCACCGAGATGGCGAAGACCGGGGCCGGGTTCGACGAGGTCCTGGCCCGCGCGCAGGAGCTGGGCTACGCGGAGGCGGATCCCACCGACGACGTCAGCGGCGCCGACGCCGCGGCGAAGATGGCGATCCTCACGCGGCTCGCGTTTGGCACCGCCGTCGGGCTCGACGACGTCGCCTACGAGGGCATCACCGACATCCAGCCCGACGACCTCGCTTACGCCAAGGAGTTGGGGCTCTCGCTGAAGCTGCTCGGGGTGGCCGAACGGGTCCGCGGGGGGGTGTCTGTCCGCGTCTTCCCGTGCTTCCTCTACGGCGGTCATCCGCTCGCGCCGATCGAGGGCCCGTTCAACGCGGTGATGGTCGAGGCCCCGGCGATCACGGAGATCACGATGTCCGGCCCCGGCGCCGGCGGGACCGCGACCGCTACCGCCGTGCTGGGCGACGTCGTCTCGATCCTCTCCGGGGAGGCGCCGGTGCACGAGCCCGGGGAGCCGCTGGAGATCGTGCGGGACGTGGCCTCGTCGTTCTACCTGCATCTCGAGGTGGCGGACCGCCCCGGGGTCCTCGCCGCGGTCGCCGACGTGCTCGGCCAGAACGGCATCTCGGTCCGAAGCGTGGTCCAGCGGGGCACCGGCCAGGAGGCGCGGCTCGTGATGGTCATGCACGAGACCCCCGAGCACGCGTTCTACGCGGCGCTCGAGGAGCTCGCGAAGCTCGACTTCATGCGTGCCACCCCCCGCGCGATCCGGGTGATCGAGGAAGAGTTCGTGTGATGGACCTGACCCTGGTGAACCTCGACTCGCCCACCGATGCCCGCGAGTTCGAGAAGGGTCGCTTCGAGACCTACCGGGTCGGCCCGATGACCCTCGGCCGCGCCACCTATGAGCCCGGCTGGAGGTGGTCGGAGCACGTTGGAGCCGCCACCGGGGAGAAGCTCTGCCAGGTCGAGCACGTCGGCCTGGTCCTGAGCGGCCGCGCTGCCGTCGCGATGGCCGACGGGTCCGAGCAGGTGATGGAGGCGGGCGACTTCTTCCATGTCCCGCCCGGCCACGACAGCTGGGTCGTCGGCGACGAGCCCTACGTCTCGATCCACATCATGGGCTCCGAGGAATACGCGGCCTGAGCTCGGTGCTGGGGCGACGCTGCGTCTGCGTTCCACCCCTCGGATCACAAACGCAACCAGGGAGCCTGGACACGGCCGTCTTCCACTCCCGAAGAAGATGAACGGCCCGCCGCTAGGCGGGCCGTTCAGGTCGAAACCGGGCGCGATGCCCGGTGCACGAATCAGGCCTCAAATGATAGGCGCGGAGGGCGCCGGACTCGAACCGGAACCGACCTCGCGGCCGGTCGCATCGATCCTGATTCGTGCGTCTCACCTCGAGACTTCGACCCTCCGCGCGGTCGGAAGTCAAGCGGTGAAACATGCGCGGGTGAGAGCCCGATTGCGCGGTCTTTCGAGCGAAAGGGTCGTCTAGGGTGGCGCTGATGCCCCAGCCGCTCGTCGAGAGATACCGGGACGAGCTGCCGCTCGAGCCCGGAGACCCGGTCGTCAGCCTGAACGAAGGGTCGACGCCGCTGATCGAGGCGCCGGTGATCTCCGAGCGTGTCGGCGCGCGCGTCTGGCTCAAGTTCGAGGGCGCGAACCCGACCGGCTCGTTCAAGGACCGGGGGATGACCGTGGCCGTGTCGCGCGCGGCCGGGCGCGGCGCGGAGGCCGTGATCTGCGCATCGACGGGCAACACCGCGGCGAGCGCTGCCGCGTACGCGGCCCGCGCCGGGATGCGCGGCGCAGTGATCGTGCCCGAGGGGAAGATCGCGATCGGCAAGCTCGCACAGGCGCTGATGCACGGTGCGCGGGTGATCGCCCTGCGGGGGAACTTCGACGAGGCGCTTGCGATCGTCCGCGAGCTCGCCCAGAAGCACCCGATCGAGCTCGTCAACTCGGTCAACCCGTACCGGATCGAGGGCCAGAAGACCGCCGCCTTCGAGGTGATCGAGGAGCTCGGCGAGGCGCCGGCGGCGCTCGCGATCCCGGTCGGCAACGCCGGGAACGTGACCGCCTGGAACCGCGGCTTCTCGGAGCGCGAGGCAACCCCGATCCTCTACGGATTCCAAGCCGAGGGCGCGGCGCCCCTGGTCCACGGCCATCCAATCGAGAACCCGGAGACGGTCGCCTCGGCGATCCGGATCGGCAACCCGGCGCGCTGGGAGGAGGCGATGGCGGCGATCACCTCGTCGCGCGGGCGGATCGCAGCGGTCTCCGACGACCAGATCCTCGACGCCTACCGCCTGCTCGCTGCACGCGAGGGCGTGTTTTGCGAGCCGGCCTCCGCCGCGTCCGTGGCGGGCATCCTCGCCCACGGCCTGCCGGTCGTCGGGGACGACGCCGCCCCCGAATCAGTCGTCTGCGTTCTCACCGGCCACGGCCTGAAGGACCCCGACACCGCGCTCGGCAAGGCGCCGTCGGTGACCCGCTGCGAGAACGACCTCGCGCAGGTCGAG
Organism: uncultured bacterium; assembly: GCA_963753385.1. Taxonomy (GTDB): domain Bacteria; phylum Actinomycetota; class Thermoleophilia; order Solirubrobacterales; family 70-9; genus JALZKA01. The sequence goes on along the minus strand of CAVWCC010000005.1, from coordinate 469,206 downwards.
CGCGCGGTCTTTGACTGAGTCCACCTCCATCGAGCGTCGACTTTGTTGCGCCTGGGGCCACTAAGTCGACACTCGCTGCGTTGCCCGTTCGGACGCGTTGACTTTCCACCAACTGCACGAAGCCGTCCCACTCCGCGCGCCATTCGTGTGCCCGGTTCGCGCACGATCGCCTGCGTGCTGCGCGCTGTCGCCAGTCTCGTCGCCCCGCCGCTCTGCGCGCTGTGCGCGAAGCCCTGTGAGTACAGGGATCTGCTTTGCCGCAATTGCGAGCGGCGGGTTGCTGCGCTGCGGCCCTCACGGTTCACGCTTCCCGGCGGCCTCGAGGTGATCAGCGCCGCGCCGTATGAGGGCGTGGCCCGCGAGCTCATCACGAAGATGAAGTTCGCGTCGCGTCTGACGCTGGCGGAGGTTGCCGCCGAGCGCATGGTCAGGGCCTGGGGCGCGACGCGCGAGGGCTGGTTGGTCTCGGTCCCGCCGGCGCCGGCGCGCGAGCGGGCCCGCGGCTACGACCCGGCCTACGTCCTCGGACGGCTGGTGACCCGCGCGGCGCCGTGGTCGCAGGTGGCGCCGGTCATCGAGCGCGAGGACGGACCCCGACAGGTGGGGCGACCGCGGAAGGAACGCCTCGCGGATCCCCCGCGTGTCCGACTTCTGGGCGACAAGGTGCGCCTACCGAGCGACGACCTCTGGCTGGTCGACGACGTCGTCACCACGGGGGCGACCCTCACCGCGTGCGCCGCGGTCCTGAACGAAGCCGGCGCCGCGCGCGTCCGCGCGCTCACGTTCGCCCGCGCAGAAGATATGCCGCCTCAACAACGGCGGGGCTCGGCTTCGTCCTTACGGACTCCGCCTCACGGGCTTGGCCCGAAACGCCTTGCGGCGTAGCATTCGGAAGACCGACGCGAGCGACGAAAGGAGCGGACGTGAGGATCGAGGTCAGAGGTCGCAACACGGAGGTGACCGACGAGCTGCGGGATGCGATCCAAAAGCGCTTCAAGCGGATCGGCAAGCAGGTCTCCGAGCTGGCGACCCTCGAGATCGAGCTCTCCGAGGAGAAGAACCCGCGCGTGGCCGACAAGTACATCGCCGAGGCCACGCTCCACCTCAAGGGCACCACGATCCGGGCCAGGGAGGCCTCTCCCGAGATGCTCCATTCGATCCACGAGGCGGCCGAGGACGTCCGCCGTCAGGTGAAGAAGAACCGCGAGCTCCGGCGCGGGCGCGAGCGCACCCGCCGCGTCATGGGCCGGCTGCGCGACGACACAGCGACCGGCTGAGCGGACCGAGCCGCGTCAGGCCCGGCGCTCCGTTCCGGCACGTCTTCACTCCGGAACCCGGCCCGTGCGCCTCGGTACCCTCAGGGATCAGATGAGCGACTTCGTCGCGAAAGCAAGTTTGCCCCCCCGGCAGGGGCGTTAACCAGATGGCAGGCCGTTCAATTATCGACCGGGCGCTGCGAGTCGGCGAGGGGCGCAAGCTCAAGGAGTTCGAGGCCGCGGTCGCGCGGATCAACGAGATCGAGCCCGAGATGGAGCTGCTCGACGACGCCGAGCTGCGCGCGGAAGCCGATGGCCTACGGGAGCGCGCCGGCAACGGCGAGCCGCTCGACGACCTGCTTCCCGAGGCGTTCGCGCTCGTCCGCGAGGCCGGGAAGCGCACGCTGGGCCAGCGTCACTACGACGTCCAGCTGATCGGCGGCATGGTCCTGAACGACGGCTCGATCGCCGAGATGAAGACCGGCGAGGGCAAGACCCTGACCGCGACCACCGCAGTGTTCCTCAACTCGCTCGGCGGCAAGTCGGTCCACCTCATCACCGTGAACGACTACCTCGCCCGTCGCGACGCCGAGTGGATGGCGCCGATCTACAACGCCCTCGGGGTGAGCGTGGGCGTGATCCAGTCGATGATGCCGCCCGCCCAGCGCCGCCAGATGTACGCGGCGGGAGTGACCTACGGCACCAACTCGGAGTTCGGGTTCGACTACCTGCGCGACAACATGGCCGCGAGCCTCGAGGAGTGCGTGCAGCGCGAGCACGTCTTCGGGATCGTCGACGAGGTCGACAACATCCTGATCGACGAGGCACGGACGCCGCTGATCATTTCCGGCAAGCCCGAGCAGGCGGCCGACACGTACTACACGTTCGCCCGCCTCGCGAAGCAGATGGTCGGCGAGGAGTCGAAGACCAAGCTGAAGTCGTTGGGCGAGAGCCGCGACACGTCGGAGGCGGATCACGACTTCGAGTACGACGAGAAGCACAAGACGGTCGCCCCCACCGAGGCCGGCGTCCACAAGGCCGAGCAGTTCCTCGGGATCGAGAACCTCTACACGTCGGAGAACGGCACGCTCGTCAACCACCTGATCCAGTCGCTCAAGGCCGAGGCCCTCTACAAGAAGGACACCGACTACGCGGTAATCGACGGCCAGGTGATGATCATCGACGAGTTCACCGGCCGGATCCTCGAGGGACGGCGTTGGTCCGAGGGCCTCCACCAGGCGATCGAGGCGAAGGAGGGCGTCCGGATCCGCGAGGAGAACCAGACCCTGGCGACGATCACCCTCCAGAACTACTTCCGCCTCTACGACAAGCTCGCCGGGATGACCGGTACCGCGCTGACCGAGGCGCAGGAGTTCATGAAGATCTACGAGATGCCGGTGGTCGAGATCCCGACTCACCGGCCGATGGTCCGCGCTGACCACAACGACCAGATCTACAAGACAAAGGGCGGCAAGTGGAAGGCGGTCGTCCGCGAGATCGAGGAGCGGCACGAGCGCGGGCAGCCGATCCTGATCGGGACGATCTCGGTCGAGGTCTCGGAGATGCTGGGCGGAGAGTTCAACCGCCACGGGATCGACCACGTCGTCCTGAACGCGAAGCCCGAGCACGCCCAGCGCGAGGGGGAGACGATCGCCCAGGCGGGGCGCATCGGCTCGGTCACGATCGCCACCAACATGGCGGGCCGCGGCGTCGACATCAAGCTCGGGGGCGACCCTGAGGCGATGGCGCGCGCGGAGCTCTCAAAGAAAGGCGTGAACCTGGGTGACGAGGGCTTCGACGCGGCCCTCGCCGAGGTTCTCCCCGCGCTCGAGGAACAGTGCGCCGCCGAGGGCGAGAAGGTCATCGAGGCCGGCGGGCTGTTTATCTGCGGCACCGAGCGCCACGAGTCGCGGCGGATCGACAACCAGCTCCGCGGTCGCTCCGGCCGCCAGGGCGACCCGGGCGAGTCGCGCTTCTTCCTGTCGGCCGAGGACGACTTGGTCCGCCTCTTCGCGGGCGACCGGATCTACAAGATCCTCGACCGGCTCGGCCCCGTCGATGAGGAGGGCGAGGAGTACCCGCTCGAGGCCAAGATGCTCAGTAAGCAGATCGAGAACGCACAGAAGAAGGTCGAGCAGCAGAACTTCCTGATCCGCAAGCGCGTCCTCGAGTACGACGACGTGATGAACGAGCAACGCCGGGTGATCTACAAGTACCGGCGCGAGATCCTCGAGGGGCGCGACATGTCGGAGGTCGCCTACGAGGAGGTAGGCCAGGTCGCGGTGCGCCTGACCGAGGAGTTCACGCCGGGCGACATCTTCGAGGACTGGGACCTCGCCGGCCTCGCCTCGCAGGCGGAGTCGATCTGGGGCGGCGGCGACCAGCTCCAGGGGCTCGACCCGAACACCTCGAGCCGCGAGGACATCGGCGAGATGCTGCGCGAGGAGGCGCTGAAGGCGTACGAGGTGCGCGAGGAGGAGCTGGGCGAGGAGCTGACCCGCTGGCTCGAGCGCCAGATCCTGCTGCAGATCATCGACAACCGCTGGCGCGAGCACCTCTACGAGATGGACTACCTGCGCGAGGGGATCCATCTGCGCGGCTTCGCGCAGATCGACCCGCTGGTCGCCTACAAGAACGAGGGCTACATCATGTTCGAGGAGCTCATGGCCTCGATCTGGCAGGAGTTCGCGCGGGTGATCTTCCACGTCGAGGTGAACGTCGAGCCCCAGGAGCAAGAGCAGCCCGCGGCCCGCGCGCCGCAGGACGTGAACTACTCCGGCGGCACCGCCGAGGGCCAGCCCTCGGCGCTCCGCGACGCTGCCGTCGCCGCTTCCTCCGGCGCCGCGCCTGCCGCCGCCGCAACCGCCGAGCCCCCGGCCGAGGAGCCGGCGCGCCCGCAGGCGCCCACCGGGACCGTCGTCAAGTCCGAGCACGAGAAGCTCGGCCGCAACGACCCCTGCTGGTGCGGCTCCGGCAAGAAGTTCAAGAACTGCCACGGCGGCTGACCCAGCGGCTTTGAAGGTGCTCGCCGAAGGCCCCGACGGGCGGCCGCGCTGTTGGTGGGGCCTGTCGGCTCCCGACTACGTCGCCTACCACGACGAGGAGTGGGGGCGGCCGGTGACCGACGACCGTGGGATCTACGAGAAGCTGACCCTCGAGGCGTTCCAGTCCGGCCTCTCGTGGCTCACGATCCTGCGCAAGCGCGAGAACTTCCGCGCGGCGTTCGACCGCTTCGACTTCGAGCGCGTCGCCGGTTACGGAAAGCGCGACTTCAACCGCCTGATGGCCGACGCCGGGATCGTCCGCAACCGCGCCAAGATCGAGGCGGCGATCGCGAACGCGCAGGCCACGCGGGAGCTCGTTGCCGGCGGCGACTCGCTCGCGGCGATCGCATGGGCGCATCGGCCCGAGGCCGATCGGGCCCCGCGCAAGCTTGGCGACATCCAGTCGATCACGCCGGAGTCGAAGGCCCTGGCGAAGGAGCTCAAGCGCCGCGGCTTCCGGTTCGTCGGCCCGACAACGGCGTACGCGATGATGCAGGCGACAGGCATGGTGAACGACCACGTTGCGGGCTGCGTGGTGCGCGACGAGGTCGAGGCCGAGCGGGCGGCGGCGCTGCGGGCAACGCCCTAGGAGTTCCCGGCGAACGCGCCGGAGCCCCGCCAGGGAAGTGTGGATAGGCGCGGAAGGCTGGCCGATGAAGGCAGCGGGGCACCGTCCGAAGCGTGCTTGGTCAAGGGCTCGAACGGCTCAGGCGCCAACGACGCCTCGGTGGTCCGAGTGCTGGCGGCCCCGGGCAGGCATGTCCGGGCCGTGTCGGGACTGCCGCCGCGCGCTGCTGAGACGCCCGCGAGCCCTACGATCGCATTCAGTGAGCAACGCCGAAACCGTGCGCGCGTTCATCGACGCGTTCAACCGCCACGACCTGGACGCGTTCGCGCTTACCCTTCATCCCGAGGTCGAGCTGCACACCGGCCGCGGGGTCCGCAGCGGCGTCGACCTCGCACGCATGTGGGCCAAGCGCGAGCCGGGCGGCGTGCAGCAGACGATCCTCGTCGACGACCTCCGTGAGCAGGGCGACCAGGTCCTGGCCCTGATCGCGCGCGTGTGGTCGTGGGACGAGGAGGGTGCCCGCGGCGACCCGGCGGGAGTCGAGCTGATGGCCTGGCTGTTCGAGCTCCGGGACGGCCTGATCTCGAATTGGCGGCCGTGCGACGACCGGGAGGAGGCGCTTGCAGCCTTCGGCGCCGAATAGGCTTGGCATATGGCGGAGGCGACCGGCGAGCGCAGCGCGGACGAGCGCGTCAAGGAGGCACGCGAGGGGCTGACCCTGCTCGCGGACTACCTTTGACCCGGTCGCACTCGAATCCGAGATAGCCGCGCTCGAAGCGGAGATGCAGGCGCCCGGGTTCTGGGACGACTCCGAGCGGGCGGCGAAGACATCGGCACGCCACGCGGCTGCGCAGCGAAAGGTCGAGACGTACCGGTCGCTCGAGTCCGACATCGCCGACCTCGGCGACCTGGTCGAGATGGCGGTCGAGGACCCTGAGATCGAGGCCGAGCTTGGCCAGCAACTCACCTCGATCGAGGCCCGGTTGGGCGAGCTCGAGGAGGCGCGCCTGTTCAACGGCGAGTACGACACTGGTGACGCCGTGGTCACGGTGCGCTCGGGAGCGGGCGGCACCGACTCCCAGGACTGGGCCGAGATGCTCCTGCGGATGTACCTGCGCTGGGCCGAGCGGCGCGGCTTCGAGGTCGAGATGGCCGAGGCCTCCGAGGGCGAGGAGGCCGGGCTCAAGTCGGCGACCTTCATCGTCCACGGCGAGAACGCCTACGGTCTGTTCGCCGCCGAGCGCGGCGTCCACCGGCTGGTGCGGATCTCGCCGTTCGACGCCCAGTCTCGGCGGCACACCGCCTTCGCGCAGGTGGACGTCAGCCCGCTGGTCGACGATCGGGTCGACGTCGAGATCGACGAGGAGGACCTTCGAATCGACACCTACCGCGCCTCGGGGGCCGGCGGCCAGCACGTGAACAAGACCGACTCCGCCGTGCGGATAACGCACGTGCCCACCGGGATCGTCGTCCAGTGCCAGAACGAGCGCTCGCAGACCCAGAACAAGGCGACCGCGATGCGGTTCCTGCGCGCAAAGCTGCTGGAGGAGGAGGAGCGAAAGCGCGCCGAGGCGCTGGCCGCCGAGCGCGGCGAGCAGAAGTCCGTCGAGTGGGGATCGCAAATCCGCAGCTACACGCTGCACCCCACCCAGCGGGTGAAGGACCACCGCACCGGGTTCGAGATGGGTGACGCGAACCGGGTGCTTGACGGCGACATCGACGGGTTCGTGCGCGAGTACCTGCTTCAGAGCGCGGGGGGGACCGATCCCGGCAGGAGGCCGACTCCGAATGAGCGTCCGCGTCGCAGTCGGGATCTCGGACGACTTCGACGCCGTGTCCGCCTTCGACGAGGCCGCGGTGAGCGCCCGCGACGGGCTCGAGGGCGCGATCTGCGACCTCTGCTTCGTGTTCGCAGGCGCGCCCCACCTCGGCCATGGTGAGGAGATCCTGGCGGTCGCCCACGACCGGCTCGCCCCGCGGGTGCTGATGGGATGCGGGGCCGGTGGCGTCGTCGGCGGCGGGCGCGAGATCGAGGAGGGGACCGGCGCCGTCGTCTGGGCGCTTTCCGCACCCCACGCGACGATCGAGCCGCTCGCGCTGACGACCGCTCCGGTCGAGGACGGGATCGCGCTTGGCGGGCTCCCGGAGGACCCCGCCGACTACGGCGAGGCGATGATCGTCCTCGCCGACCCGAACACGTTCTCAGCCGACGCGCTGCTCTTGCACCTGAACGACGTCCGCCCGGCGATGCCGGTGCTGGGTGGGCTCGCGAGCGCTTCGGCGGAGGGCTCCGCGTCGCTCTTCCTCGACGGGCAGGTCGTGGAATCAGGCGCCGTCGCGTGCTCGCTGGCCGGAATCGAGCTCCTCCCCTGCGTCTCGCAGGGCGCAGCCCCGGTCGGGCCCGAGATGACCGTGACGGGCGTCGAGGGGAACCTGATCTCCGAGCTCGCCTCGAAGCCGGCGCTCGAGCGGCTGCGCGAGGCGATCTCCGAGCTCGAGCCCGACGAGCGCGACCTGGCCGCCGAGGGGCTCCTGCTCGGCGTTGTGATCGACGAGAACCAGCCCGACTACCAGCGCGGCGACTTCCTGGTCAGGCCGATCGTGGGAGTCGACCCCGAGTCCGGGGGGCTGGCGTTCGCAGACCGGGTGCGCGTCGGGCAGACGGTGCGCCTGCACGTGCGCGACTCGGGCTCGGCGACCGACGACCTGCAGGACGCGCTGGCCGCCCAGGTCGAGGCCCTCGGGGCCGCGGGCGCCGCCGGGACCCTGCTGTTCACTTGCAACGGCCGGGGTGCGCACATGTTCGCCGAGCCCGACCACGACGCAACCGCACTCGACGAGGCCTTCAAGGCGCCGGCGGGCGGCTTCTTCTGCGCGGGCGAGATCGGCCCGGTCGGCGGCCGCAACTTCCTCCATGGGTTCACAGCGACGATGGCCGTGTTCCCGCGCGACTGAGCACCGCAGACCCGCCTGCCTAAGCTGGACTAATGGCAATCACGGACGAGCTGCGCGACCTGGTTGCACGTGCCCTGGCCGAGGATCTGGGTGCCGGCGACGTCACCGGCGAGGCGGTCGTGCCCGCTGACGCGCGCGCCGAAGCCCGGATCGTCCAGAAGTCACCGGGCGTTCTGTTCGGGCTGGAGACCGCGGAGGAGGTGTTCCGGCAGGCCGGGTGCGACGGCTTCGAGGTTCTCACCAACGAGGGGGAGTGGCGAGACGAGATCCCGGTGGACGTCACGCGCGTCAGCGGGCCGGCTCGTGGGGTGCTGATCGGCGAGCGAGTGGCGCTCAACCTGCTGGGCCACACGTCGGGGATCGCCACGCTCACCGCGCAGTTCGTGGAGGCGGCGAGCGACGGGGACGCCGTGATCCTCGACACTCGCAAAACGCTCCCCGGCCTGCGGACGCTCCAGAAGGCCGCGGTCGTCGCCGGCGGTGGGCGAAACCACCGGATCGGGCTCCACGACGCGATCCTGATCAAGGAGAACCACGCCGCCCTGGCGGGTGGGATCGAGGAGGCCGTGCGCCGCGCGCGCGAGGCGCAGCCCGGGATGCCGGTCGAGATCGAGGTCCGCGACGCGGCCGAGGTCCAGGAGGCGCTCGCGGCCCGGGCCGATCGGCTGCTCCTCGACAACATGGAGTTCGCCGGGATTCGTTCCGCGGTCGCGTCGCGCGACGGGACCGAGCGCGAGACCGGCCATCGCGCCGAGCTCGAGGCTTCGGGGGGCGTATCGCTCTCGACGGTCGGCGGGATCTCCGAGACCGGGGTCGACTTCATCTCCGTCGGCGCCCTCACGCATTCGGCTCCGGTCCTGGACCTCAGCCTCTTGTTGGAGCCCGCCTGACGAACTAACGTTTTTGCTGCCTCAGCCGATGGGTAACGGGACGATGATCGGGACAGGGGATTCGAGGATCCGCGGGTTCGCGCGCCGCCGGCCGCTCGCGGTGCTGCTCGGCGCGCTGCTCTGCACGGCCGCCGTGGCACTTCCTGCCCTGGCTCACCAGGGCGGCAACCAGGTCGTCCGGCCGGCGCTGAGCGGTCTCGACGCCGAGCGGATCAAGACCGTCCCGATCGCGAAGAAGTCGGGCGGCAAGCCGCGGGTCGCGATGTCGCTCTCCCCGGCGAAGGTTGGCGATGTCGGCGCGGGCGACGCGATTTGGGCGGGGGCCGAGATCGAGCTCTCGGTGACGTGCCTCGAGGCGATGCCACAGTGCGTCGGGTCGCGATACCGCTACAGCCCGCACATCAAGGCGCGGCTGGTCCTCGCCTCCGGCGCCAACGGGACCGGCAAGAACACGACGCCGATCACCAAGGCTGCGCACATGCGGTGCTCGCAGGAGCAGCCGAACCGCAACCACCACTGCGTGATGACGGTGGACGGCTCCCGCCAGCTGAAGGCGGACAGCCTGTCCTGCGGCCGCTGCTGGGTAAACCTAGTGATCGACGCCTATCACCATTCCGCCCGGGGCGGGAACGTGATCGTGGTCGGGTCCGACGACGATGGCGGGATCGAGCAGGACAAGGGCATGATCAACTCGGTCGTGTTCGACCCCGGCCCGATCCCGGACGGGCAGCGGGTCGTCGAGAGCCGTTCGACGACCGGGCACGTCCCGATCGGAGGCCGGGGCGGGAACGGGCCGAGGAAGGTGATCTTCTCGCGCCGCGTCGATGAGCTCCGCCAGGGCGAGGTGCTGATCGTGAAGGCGAAGGCGATCCAGAAGATCGGCCACCTGCCGCACCACGTGCTCATGCAGTCGCAGCTGATCCTTTCGCAGAGCCGAACCTCCACCAAGCATGCGGGGATCCCCGGCCAGTCCGCGAGCCACGAGGGCGTGATCACTGCCCAGAACGGCTTCAACTGCACGCAGGGCCACAGCGGCCACTCGAACCCGTGCGTGATCCGCAAGGTCGGCGTGGTCAAGATGCTCCGGGACGCCCGCACGAAGCCGAAGCGTGGCGAGGGCCCGTTCGTGCCGCTGTTCGTGAACCTCGTCGTTCAGAACCGCGAGATCGGCGACGCTGCCAGGCTGCTCGGCGGCAGCCAGACCAACGTCTCGCGCAAGGGCGGCTTCATCGAGGTCCGCCGCTACGGGCCGTAGCCCCTACTTGAGCAGCCGCGAGAGGCGCCGGTCGGCCAGGATCTTGCCGCCGGTCTGCTCGGCCGGGCAGTAATTCGTCTGGTGGTCCGAATAGAAGATCGCCTCGATCGTCGTGCCGCATCGGGGGCACGGCTCGCCCTCCCGCTTGTGGACCTGGAGCGGCATCGGGAGCTTGTTCGGGATCTCGTCGCCGACGACCTCCTCGTAGTGGTCGATCGCCTCGCCGAGCACGGCGAGCGCGTCGTAGAGGGCCTCGACCTCCTCGCCGGAGAGGTCGGAGCCCTTGCGAAACGGCGACAGCTTCGCCCGCCAGAGGATCTCGTCGACCCACTGGCGCCCGATCCCGGCGACCGCGCGCTGGTCGCGGAGCAGCGGATGGAGGTGTCGCGGCTGGTCGATCGCCCGGGCCAGGTCCGGGAGTGGTGGCGCCGGCCATGCCTCGGGGCCGAGCGTGGCGACCATCTCATCCTCGGCAACGCCGCCCTCGCGCAGGAGCTTCGCCCAGGCCCGTTGCTTCGTCCCGAACTCGCGCAGGCGAAGCTCACGGCCGTCGGTGAGCCGGATCAGGACCCGCGAGGCCTTGTCGCGAAGCGAGGCGCGCTTGTCGAACAGCTGGAGGCGCCCGGCCGACATCAGGTGCACCAGGAGGTCGAGCGGCTCGTCGCCGTCGAGCTGGACCACCGGCATCTTCCCGACGCGGCGCGTGCCCGTGATGCCCGCGCCGGTAACGGCAGACAGAGGAGGGTCGATGGTCTTCAGCGCGACCATCCCGGGCGCCAGCGCCGACTCGACCTCGGCGCCCGCAAGCTGAGCGCCTAGGCGGCGTACGGTGATTTCGACTTCAGGCAGTTCCGGCATCGGCGCTTCTCTAGAATGTAGGCAGTCATTCGCCTGGTTCCGATGGGCAGGCGAACATCAGGAAAGGTGAGTGGGATGCCGATCGAGCTCCCAACCGTCAATCCAACCGCAGAGCTGGGCCTCGAGCCGGAGGAGATCACGCGCCTCTCCGACGAGGTCCGCGCGCTGGCCGCGGAGCGGAACGCGGTGATCCTCGCCCACAACTACCAGCTGCCCGAGCTGCAGGACGTCGCCCACTTCACCGGCGACTCGCTCCAGCTCTCACGCGAGGCCGCGTCGACCGAGGCCGACGTGATCGCGTTCTGCGGCGTCCACTTCATGGCCGAGACAGCCTCGATCCTCTCGCCCTCCAAGACCGTGCTGATCCCGGACCTGGGCGCCGGCTGCTCACTCTCGGACTCGATCAACGCCGACCAGCTCCGCGCCTGGAAGGCGGAGGACCCGGGCGCAAAGGTCGTCATGTATGTGAACACCTCGGCCGAGGTGAAGGCCGAGACCGACTACTGCTGCACCTCCTCGAACGCGGTCAAGGTCGTCGAGCACATCTGGCGCGAGAACCCCGACGACGAGATCCTGTTCGGCCCGGACATGTGGCTCGGCGCGTTCGTCGCCCGCGAGCTGAAGCTCACCGACGATCCCGACCGCTACGCCCGCTTCCACGTCTGGGACGGCGAGTGCCACGTCCACGCCGGGATCCGGCCCAACGACATCACCGCGGTCCGCGCCGAGCACCCTGACGCCGAGTTCCTGATCCACCCCGAGTGCGGCTGCTCGACCCAGGCGCTCGAGTACGTCGCCTCCGGCGACATCTCCTCCGACGGCGTGCACATGCTCTCGACCTCGGGGATGCTGAACCACGTCCGTGACAACCCGGACGGCGAGTTCATCGTCGCGACCGAGAACGGGATGCTCTACCCGCTCCAGCAGGCGGCGCCCGGCGCGAGCCTGGTGGAGGCGAACCGGATGGCCTTCTGCAAGTACATGAAGATGATCACGCTCCCGAAGCTCCGCGACTCGCTCCGCGACCTGAAGTTCGAGGTCAAGGTCGCGCCCGAGATTGCCGCCAAGGCCCGCCTGCCGATCGACCGCATGGTCGCGATCGGCTAGGTCGACTGGGCGCGGCGGGCGCTCGGCCCGTTGCTAGCGTTCCTCGCGATGCTTGAGATGGGGGTCCGCCTGCTGTTGGGAGCCGTCCTCATCGGGTCGGCCGTCGCCAAGCTCGCGAACCCGAGCGCCGGTCGCGAGGCGCTTGCCGGCTTCGGGTTCGAGAGCCCGGCGGCGCGCAGCGTCGCGTTCTGGTCGCTCGTCGCGCTCGAGCTCGGACTGGCGGTTGGCACGATCGCGGGCTCGACCGAGGCGGCGTGGCTCGGGGCCGCGGTGATGCTGATGTTCGTGCTGACGATGGCGGGCGCGATCATGCGCGGCCGGGCCGGCGAGCCTTGTGGCTGCTTCGGCGCGAGGTCGCGGATCGGCTGGCCGGGCGTCACCCGCAACCTCGCGCTCGCCGCCGGGTTCGCAACGGTGGCGGTGCTCGACTCGCAGACACTCACGACCGACCAGTGGCTCGGCCTCGGTCTGATCGCGGCGCTCGCGGCCTGCGCCGGCCTCGCGCTGGTCACCGTGGCGCTCGCCCGGGAGATCGGGCTGCTTCGCATGCGGGTCGGTCCCGCGATGGCGCTCGAGATCCCCGGTGAGGGGCCCGAGGTCGGTTCGCGGGCCGACGTGATCAGCGCGATCCAGGGTTCTTCCGATGCGGAGCTCGCGCTCGCGGTCTTCACGTCCGACGGCTGTCAGGTCTGCGAGGCCCTGCGGCCTGCCGTCGACTCGATCGCTGCCCATCCGGCGGTCGCGGTGCGCCGGTTCGACGAGCAGGCGGACGCCGCCGCATGGTCGGCGCTCGATGTGCCGGGTAGCCCGTACGCCATCGCGCTCGATCCGGAGGGGACGGTGCTTGCCAAGGGAACGTTCAACAACCTCGCGCAGCTCGAGTCGATCCTCGCCGCGGGCGAGCGGCGGCGCGGGTCAATGGCAGGGGCTGCGGGTGGCTGAGGCGGGGCGCGACCGGGTCGGCGAGGCGCTCGAGGGGATCGCCGGCAACACGTCACGGCGCGGGTTCCTGGCACGGCTGAGCGGAGCGATGGTGGCCGCCACCGCCGGCAGTGTGGTCGGCCGCGCGATCGAGCCCGGCGAGGCCGACGCGTTCCACTTCTGCGGGCACATCTTCACCACGGGATCCTGCCCCCACCCGACCGGCACGCCGCGGATCGACGGGGACGGCTTCCCCCTGCACGCGGGCGACGGCCAGCCGGTCGACAACCTCGGGCGCCATGTCAACAGGGCGGGTAGCCCGGTCGACAAGAACGGGGACGTGCTGCGGGATCCCGACGGCCGGCCGCTGCCGCCGACTCCCCGCACGCGGGTCTGCGACGAGACCGCGCGCAAGTTCAACTTCCGCACCTGGGTCGACGGCGGCTGGTACCGCTGCTGCGGCGGGCGGGTGCGCAAGCTCGTCGACTGCTGCGCGTACTCGAACAAGCGCATCAACGGCGACGCGGCGCTCACCGGCTACTGCTATTCGGGCCGGAAGGTCTTCTGCGTCATGTACTTCCAGACCAAGGTGCCGTGTTGATCGACTTGGGCGCCGTCGAGATCACGCTGCTCGCCGCCGCGGTGCTGGTCGGCGCGACCGGAACCTGGTCGCCCTGCGGGTTCTCGATGATCGAGACGATCGGTCCCACCGGCCACACCGGCGGGCGCTGGGTGACGCCGGTGGCGTGCGCGACGTTCCTCCCGGGCGCGGTCGCCGGCGGGCTGATCACGTTCGGCGGGCTCGCGCTGGCAGGATCCGCGCTGCCCGGCGGCTGGCTCTCGTACGCGCTCGCCGCGGCGGTCGCCTTGGTCGCGGCTGCCGCTGAGGCCCGCGGCTCGCGGATCGCGCCTCAGATCCGCCGCCAGCTTCCCGAACACTGGCGGCGGGTGATGCCGATGCCGCTCGCCGCGGCCCTCTACGGCGTGCTGCTCGGCCTCGGCTTCACGACCTTCGTCCTCACCTTCGGCGTCTGGGCGCTGGCCGGCGTCGCGCTCGCGCTCGGCGACCCGGCCGTCGGGCTCGCGGTGGGGGCGGGGTTCGGCGTGGGCCGGGCGCTCCCGATCGTGACCCTCGCCCCGATCGCCGACCGTCCTGCCGGCCGCGCGGCGGTCGAGCTGATGGCCGATCGCCCGGGCCTTTACCGAGGCATCCGGCTCGGTGACTCCATCGCGCTCGGCGCCGCGGCCGTGGCGCTGCTCGGCGCTGCCGGCGCCGAGGCCGACGTGAAGTTCGCGAGGCCCGCGGCCGACCCGTCGGTCAGCGGCGGTGACTTCGTGAGTCAGCGCGGCACGAGCCGTGCGGCCGAGCTTCGCCGGGCCGGCGGCGGCGGCCTCACCCGGCTGCCGGGCACCGACCCGGCGATCGGCGGCAGCTACATCGCGGTGATCCGGGGCGGCGACGTCGTGCTGCTCGCCCGCAGCGATCTGGCGGAAGTCAGTCGCGTCGCGGTCCCCGACGCCGACGCGGTGGCCGTCTCGGATGACTGGCTTGCGGTGCGGCGCCGGCCCGGTAGCCACGACCGGCTGCAGGTCCGGTCGATCGCGCCCGACGGCTCGATCGGGGAGTCGAGACCGGTGGCGACCGCTGCCGAACGTGTGCAGATCGGACGGCCCAGCCTCGGCGGCGACCGCGTCGCCTACGCGGTCGCATCGCCGACCAAGAACAAGCTCGTCATCCACCGGCCCGGCACCCGCGAGCGCAACACGATCCTTCGCTCGCGCAAGGCCGGCCTCTCGAACCCTTCGCTCTACGGCCAGGCGATGCTCTACGTCCGCACCGAGCGCGGTCACGACGAGCTCCGCATCCGGAAACTGAACGGCAACGGCCGCGATCGCCGCATTCGCTCCGGGACCGCGCGGATGTGGTCGACGGCCCTCAGCGAGAGGCGCGCCTACGTGACGATCCTGGCGGGCACGAAGCCTGCGAGCCGGGTCATCTCGGTAAAGCGGTAGGGCCTACGGCGCCGCCAACGCCGACGGTGGGGGGTCCGGATCGCCGACGGCGCGGTAGAGCGTCAGGCTCGGCTTCGCGATCAGCCAGCGATCGCCCGAGCGGGTGAGGTAGATGATGTCGTCCTCGATCGTGGGTTCCCGGACGTCTGCGTAGACGGTGAACACGGTCGCGACGACACGGGCGCTGTCGCCCGTCACCGCCGCCGAGACCGCGTCGGTCATCTCCGAGCCCTCCCAGTCCGGGAAGCCACGCCGTTCGAAGCTGAGCGATGCCTTCACGGTCGCGGGGCACGTCGGCCGGCTCACGGGGAACTCAAACCCCTCGAGCGCGTCCGGCGCGAACGCGCGGCAGACGGCGCCGCCGGACCGGCGGTCGAGGGCCTGCACGTAGCCGCGGGCGGCGCTCGCGGCGGCCTGCTCGTCGCTCGTCTCAGGCGGCGGGCCGCTCGGTCCGGGGGTGGCGCCCTCGGGATCGTCCTCGGGCGGGGGCAGCTCATCTTGGGACGGCGCCGGAGGATCGTCGCTCTGGCCCGGCGGGATGGGCCCTCCGTAGCCCGACGGGGGCGGTGCGGCCGACGATCCCGCGCTCGGCTCCGATTCGTCGTCGCCGAGGCCGATCGCGACCCCGGCCCCGACGCCGGCGACCGCGGCGACGGCGAGCACGATCAGGGTTCGGCGGCGGTTCGAGCTCACGGGACAAGCCTCGCAAAATGGGCGATCGGGGCACCCCCGGTTCCGTCCCGCGGCCGACTTAGTCTCGCCGCTGCATGGGCGTTCCCGTCCCACAGCCCGACCCGAGTCCTGCCGCTAACCTCGCTGCCATGAGCCATCTGCGGCCCGTGCCGGACCCGCGCCCGCCGTCGAAGGAGGTCGCCCGCGGGGAGCACACCCCGACCGTCGCCGAGCTCGAGCGCTGGGCCACCGTGCTGCGGATCGAGTGCGTGCGGATGCTCGCGGTCGCGAAGTCAGGCCACCTCGACTCCTCGCTCTCGGCGGCCGACATCGTCTCGGCGCTTTACTACCGCGTGCTCCGCCATGACCCCGAGGATCCCGCCTGGCCGGAGCGCGACCGCTTCGTCCTCTGCAAGGGCCACGCGGCGCCGATCCAGTACGCGGCGCTCGCCCACCACGGTTACTTCCCGCTCGAGGACCTCCAGGGCCTGCGCAAGATCGGCGAGCCGCTCCAGGGCCACCCGGACATGAATCGGACTCCGGGCGTCGAGGTCTCGACCGGTTCGCTCGGCCAGGGGCTCTCGATGAGCGTCGGGATCTGCCTGGCGCTGCGGCTCGATGGGCTCGCCGACACCGCGCATGTGTTCGGCGTCCTCTCCGACGGCGACTGTCAGGAGGGGCAGACCTGGGAGGCGGCGACCGCCGCGGCGCACTTCGGGGTCCGCAACCTGACCGTGATCGTCGACTACAACCACCTCCAGACCGACGGCACCACGGAGCAGGTGATGGACATCGGTGACGTCCGCGCCAAGTTCGAGTCGTTCGGCTGGGACTCGGTCGAGATCGACGGCCATGACATGGGCGCGATCGTCGAGGCGCTCGAGCGCAGCCGGACGCTCGACCGGCCGGCGGCGATCATCGCGCAGACGAAGAAGGGCCGCGGCGTTTCCTCGATGGAGGGCCGCTTTGGCTTCCACGGGAAGCCGCCGACGCCGGAGCAGGCCGGCGAGGCGCTCGACGAGCTGATGGCCCGGCTGGAGGAGCAGACCGCGGCGCTCCACGAGGATGGGATTGGATGAGCGCCTTTAGGCGCGAAACCAGATTTGCCACCCTGGTAAGGGAGGGTTTCTGATGGCCGGGAAGACGGAGCCCAGCGCGACCCGAAACGCCTACGGCGAGGCGTTGGTGGAGCTGGGCGAGGCCCACGAGGACGTCGTCGCCCTTGACGCCGACCTGTCGGTGTCGACCCAGTCTGCGAAGTTCGGCAACAAGTTCCCGGATCGCTTCTTCAACGTCGGCGCGGCCGAGGCGAACATGATGTCGATGGCCTGCGGCCTCGCCGCTACCGGCAAGCGCCCCTATTGCTCGACGTTCGCGATCTTCGCGACCGGGCGGGCCTACGACCAGGTCCGCCTCGGGATCGCCCACAACGAGCTCCCGGTGCGGATCGGCGCGTCGCACGGCGGCGTCTCGCTGGGCGAGGACGGCGCTTCGCACCAGATGATCGAGGACATCGCGCTGATGCGGGCGATGCCGAAGATGACGGTGGTTGTGCCCGCCGACTACAACCAGGCCTACCGCGCGACGCTCGAGTCGTACGAGCGCGACGAGCCGATGTACATGCGCTTTGGCCGCCCGGCGACGCCGGTCGTCTACGACGAGGTTCCCGAGACGCTCGGCAACGGCGTCGACGTGCTGCGCGAGGGCAAGGACATCTCGCTGATCGCGACCGGGCACATGGTCTGGCGTGCGATCGAGGCGGCCGAGTCGCTCGAGCGCGAGGACGGAGTCGAGGCCGAGGTGATCAACGTCTCGATCATCAAGCCGCTGCACCAGGAGACGATCCTCGAGTCGCTCGCGAAGACCGGCGTCGCCGTCACGGCTGAGGAGCACCGGGTCGTCGGCGGCCTCGCCGACGCCGTCCGCCAGGTCGCGGCCGAGCAGCATCCTGTGCCGGTCTTCGCGGTCGGGATGGGCGACGAGTTCGGCGTCTCGGGCACCGGCGAGGCGTGCATGGAGCACTTCGGCCTGACCGCCCGCGGCATCGCCGACCGGGCGCGCGAGGCACTGCTCCTCAAACCGATCGTCTCGCACCCGCCGCTCTTCGGGCCCGACTGGACGTAGCCGGCGCCTCGCCTACGGCTGCGCGATCCCCTGGACCGTGTAGTTGCAGAGGTCTGGGATCGTGTCCGAGCCGCGCCTCGCGGTCACCGTGATGGTCGCCTTTGGGGTCTCGACCTCCGGGGCGGCCTGCTGGCCGCGGTGGATCCGGTAGGTGACCATGTCCGCCGCTGCGTCCACGGTGCCGGTGGTGATCAGGGTGGTGCCGGCGCCATTCGCAATCTCCTCGTAGACCGCGTCCGCCCCGCCGGCATCCTGGATGACGGCGAGGTTCCCACCGCCGAACTCGCTGACGAACCTCATCTGCATCGACGCCGCGTCGCATTCGATCTCGAAGTGGCCGACACCCGGGATCGTCCCGAGGCTCTGCGGCCCGCTCTGGCCGGCGCCCGCGCTGCCCTGGTCGGAGATCACGATCGCGCCGTTCAGCGTGGCCGCGTTGACGCCGATGAGGGACTCCTCCGCGATGTCGTCCCCGGTGAGAGATGCGTCGGCGATGTCTGTGCTGGAGAGGGCCTCGTCGCGCACCTCGCCGGTTCGAACCTGGCCGTCCTTGATGTGCTTGGCCCGCACGGCGTCCGGCTTGATGTCACCGGCCCCGATCTTCGCCGCCGCGTAGGCCGTCCCGCTGAGCGCGATCGTGATCGCGATCAACCCGTAGACGTTCCGGCCGAGATGGCTTGCTACCCGCCTGATCATCGATTCCTCCCTCGCGTTGGTGATGGATCACCCTAGACCGATTCGCGGCCGCATACGATCCGCGCGATGGCCGAGTGGTCCCGGGCCGAGACCGATGACGGGCAGACGTTCGTCTTCGTCGACGAGGGCGAGGGGCCGCTCGTGGTGCTCATCCACGGCTTTCCCGACACCCCGCACGGCTACGAGGGGATCGCGGCGGCGCTCGCGGATTCCGGCTACCGAGTCGTTCGCCCCTGGCTGCGCGGGTACCACCCGGACACGATCGTCCCCGGGCGCCCCTATGACCTGGTGACGATCAGCTCCGACCCGATCCGGCTCCTGGAGGCGCTTGGCGAAGACGACGCGGTCATCGCCGGCCACGACTGGGGATCGATGATGGTCTATGGCGCCGCCGCACTGCACCCCGACCGCGTACGCGGGATCGTTCCGATCGCGCTCCCGAACCCGAACCACCTGCCGCGCTCGCCACTGACACTGGTCGCCGCCCGGCACATGCTCGCGCTCAACCTTCCCTGGGCCGAGCGCAGCGTCAAGCGCAACGACTTCGCGTACCTCGACAGCCTCTACCGCCGCTGGGCGCCGCGCTGGACCGGCCCGGAGCCGGAGCGATGCCTCGCGCGCGCCAAGGAGGCGTTCGCCGACGACCGCGTACTCGCCGGTGCCGTGGATTACTACCGCGCGCTCACGCCCAGGTCGGTTCCGAAGCTCGAGCGGCCGAGCCGGGTGCCGGCGCTGATCGTCGCCGACCCCGGAATCGGGCGGGAGGCGTACGAGCGGAGCGCGGCGATCCTGGGCGAGGGTTCGGAGATCCTCTGGCTCCAGGGAACCGGACACTGGCCTCATCGCGAGCGGGAGGACGAGTTCATCGCCGCGCTGACCGCGTTCGTGCAGGGCCTGAGCTGATCTTTAGCGTTCGCTAACACTCTGCGCTACCCTGTCGGGGCGCTCGCGCGGCCGCCGCCTTGCAGGGGAGGGGGGCCGGAGAGGAACCAGGCGGGCGCCGAAGAAAGATCTCGACCGATGGCGCTCACACGCTCACGATCCTCATCGCGCGGCCGCGGCCGCGGTCACGTCGACGCCGCGACGCGCTATCAGCAACGCACCGGTAAGCCGCCGCCCGCGCCACCGGTCGTCGCTCTCAAGGACACGACGGTTGTCTACCCGGGCGGGCACGTCGCGCTCGAGCGGGTGTCGCTCGAAGTCGAGCGCGGCGAGTTCGCGTTCGTCGTCGGCCCCACCGGCTGCGGCAAGTCGACGCTGATCAAGATGCTGATCCGCGAGGTCGAGCCGGCGTCGGGGATCGTCGAGATCGCCGGCCACGACATCAACGACATCCCGATGTCGAAGGTGCCGCTGCTCCGGCGCCGGATCGGCACGGTCTTCCAGGACTTCAAGCTGCTCCCGAACCGGACCGTGTACGACAACGTCGCCTACGCGCTGCAGGTGATCGGCGAGCAGCGCTCCGAGATCCGCCGCAAGGTGCCGGAGATCATCCGCCTGGTCGGGCTCCAGTCGAAGATCCACAACTACCCCGACCAGCTCTCGGGCGGCGAGCAGCAGCGCGTCTCGATCGCGCGCGCGTTCGTGAACCACCCGCCGCTGCTCCTCGCCGACGAGCCGACCGGGAACCTCGACCCCGAGACGTCGATCGGGATCATGCAGCTGCTCTACCGGATCAACCGGACCGGCACGACGGTCCTCGTGGTCACCCACGACCGCGACATGGTCGACAAGATGCGCCGCCGCGTGATCGGGCTCGAGGAGGGCCGCCTGGTCCGTGACGAGGGCGTCGGCGGCTACCACGACGAGTCCACGCGCGAGTTCGCGGCCCGCCTGCACGACGAGATGGGCGTCGAGCCGGGCGCCGAGACCGACGACGAGCACGCCGACTGACCATGGGCCGCGTCGTCTTCTTCGTCTCCGAGGCCTTCCGCGCGCTGCGCCGCAGCGCCGCCCCCAGCGTGGCCGCGATCGTCACGATCGTGGTCACCACGCTGCTCCTGGGCGTCCTCGTCCCCGTCCTCAAGGCGAGCGAGGACAAGACCCAGGACGTGCGCGACCAGATCGGCCTGAACGTCTACCTCTATGACGATGCGACCCAGGCCGAGATCGACGCGCTCGCCAAGGAGCTGGCCGCGATCGACCACGTCGAGGGCGTTGACTTCGTCTCGAAGGCCGAGGCCGTCGAGATCCTCCAGGGCCGCGTCAAGGGCGACCTTGCGAGCTCGATCGACGAGCTCAACTCCAACCCGCTGCCGGCGTCGTTCGCGATCGACCTCGACGACCCCGACAACCTGAACGCGGTTTCCGCCGCGATCACCACGGTCGGACCATCCGGCGAGCCGAAGCCGATCAACCCGATCATCGAGGAGGTCCGCGACGCCCGCCAGGACGCCAGCAAGATCACGCGCGTCACCGGCGCCGTCAAGATTGTCCTGATCATCCTCGCGGCGCTGCTCCTGATCGCCTCGCTGATGCTGGTCGGGAACACGATCCGCCTCTCGATCTACGCCCGCCGCCGTGAGGTTGAGGTGATGCGCCTGGTGGGCGCGACCAACTGGTTCATCCGCTGGCCGTTCATCATCGAGGGCGTGATCGTCGGGCTCGCGGGAGCCCTCCTCGCGGTCGCCATACTCTGGCTCGGAAAGGTGACCGTCGTAGACCCGCTCTCGAACAGCATCAACCTGGTGGACAGCCTGTCGACCATGAGCTTCCTGCCCCTGGTGATCATCCTGGTCGCCTCGGCAACCGCAGTGTCCGCCCTCGGGAGTGGCATCACCCTGCGCCGCTTCCTGAGGGTTTGACCAAGGACGAGCGCCGCTCCGGCTTCATCCAGGGTCTGATCTCCGGCGCGGTAGTCGCGTTGGCCGTGGTCGCGTTGGTGGCCGCGCTCACCCGGGACGGCGGCGACTCGTTGGCCGACGACGCCCGCGCGGTGATCGAGGAGAACTACTTCAAGGAGGTCGATGGCACCGACCTCGACCAGGACTCGGTGCGGGGCATGGTCGACGGTCTCCGCGAGCGCTACGACGACCGGTTCTCCCACTACTTCGATCCCGAACAGCTCGAGGAGTTCAACGCCTCGACGAGCGGCGAGTTCTCCGGCGTCGGCCTCACCGTGAACGAGGTGCCGAAGGGCCTGCGGGTGGCCGACATCCTGCCGGACTCTCCAGCTGAGGCCTCGGATCTCGCCGCCGGCGACGTAATAACGCACGTCGACGGACGGTCGATCGAGGGCCTGCCGTCCGACGTGTCCCGAGCGCGGATCGTCGGCGAGCCCGGCACCGAGGTCGAGCTCACGGTCGAGCCCGCGGCCGGCGGCGAGCCCTTCGACCTCACGCTCGAGCGGGCAACGGTGCGCGTGCCCGCCGTGGAGGGCGAGATTCGGAGGGCTAACGGGCAAGAGGTCGCCTACGTTCGGTTCTTCGGTTTCAGCCGCGGGGCCCACGGCGAGCTGCGCTCGGAGATCGAGCGCCTCTACCGGGAGGGGGCGGAGGGCCTCGTCCTCGACCTCCGCGCAAACGGTGGCGGGCTCCTGAACGAGGCAGTCCTATCGTCGAGCATTTTCGTCGAGGAGGGCGACGTCGTCACCACCCGCAGCCGCACCCGCGGCGAACAGATCTACGACGCCACCGGCGGCGCCCTCGACCCGCGCCCGACGGTGGTGCTGATCAACCGCGACACCGCGTCGGCGGCCGAGATCCTCGCATCAGCGATCAGCTCGTACGACCTTGGGACCATTGCGGGCGAGCCCTCGTTCGGCAAGGGCACCTTCCAGGAGGTGATCCAGCTGCCCGACGGCGGTGCCGTCGACCTGACGATCGGCGAGTACCTGACCGCCGACGGTGTATCGCTGGCGGGCGAGGGGATCAAGCCCGACGTCCGCGCGGTCGACGACCCGAAGACTCCCCGCGACGAGGGACTTCAGCGGGCGCTTCGCGCGCTGGCGCCCGAGTTGCCTTGAGCCGGCCGGATCCGGGGGCACGCGGGCGCGGCCGGTCGAGTGAATCGCGGTCCCGGCTGGTCGGGGTCGTCGCCCAGCGTGGCCGCTTCCGGGTGGTCGAGCCGCTGTTCGAGCGCGGCGGTCAACTACCCATCGCCCGGGGGAAGCTGGATCCGAAGCCTGGGCAGATGGTCCTCGCAACCCCCGGCTCGCGCGGCGTCCGTGTCACCCGGCTGCTCGGCTCCCCGAAGCGCGCCCGCGACGTCGTCGACGCACTGCTCTGGGAGGGGCTCGAGCACCGCGGGTATCCCCGCCGGCTCGAGGGCGAGGCTCGTGAGGCGATCCCGGGGGCGGCGCAGGTCGACCAGGCGCGCCGCGACCTGCGCGAGCTGCGGACGTTCACGGTGGACCCTGCCACCGCGCGCGACTTCGACGACGCGGTCTCGGCCGAGGCCGACGGCGACGGGGTCCGGCTGTGGATTCACATCGCCGACGTGTCGGCCCACGTGCGTCCCGGGTCCGGCCTCGATGCCGAGGCCGGCCGGCGAACGACCAGCGTCTACGCGCCCGGCACCGTCGAGCCGATGCTGCCCCATGCCCTCTCCGACGAGGCGTGCAGCCTGGTCCCGGGCGTCGACCGCCTGGCGGTGACCGCGGAGATCCGCCTCGACGCGAAGGCCGCGCCCCGGAGCGCAGCGTTCTACCGAAGCCACATCCGCTCGGACGCACGGCTCG
Organism: uncultured bacterium; assembly: GCA_963753385.1. Taxonomy (GTDB): domain Bacteria; phylum Actinomycetota; class Thermoleophilia; order Solirubrobacterales; family 70-9; genus JALZKA01. Next base: position 446,169 of record CAVWCC010000005.1, on the reverse strand, counting down.
ACTATGAGCAGCTCGACGAGATGTTTGCCGGCCGGGCCTCGCCGCCGCCTGAGGTCGCGGAGCCGCTCGCTCTGGCCCGGCGGGCGGCCGCCGCGCTGGCCGAGCGACGACCCGTTGGCGCGCTCGAGATCGAATCGTTCGAGCCCGAGTTCGAGTTCGACGGCGAGGGCGGCGTGACGGCGGCACGCGGCGTGGCCCAGAGCGAGGCGCACCGCCTGATCGAGCACCTGATGATCCTCGCCAACGAGCGTGTGGCCGAGCTCCTCGAGCAGCGTCGCGCCACGACGCTCTACCGGGTGCACGAGCAGCCCGACCCCGAGCGGGTGAAACGGCTCCTCGACCAGCTCGCCGCCCTCGAGGTACCCACGCCGCCGGCGCCCGACCGGCTGAGCCCGAGCGAGGCCGGCGCACTCGTCGGCGACACGAGCCGCCTGGTCGCAGCCGAGGCGCGGCGCCGTGGGCACGGGCGCGACGCCTACTCGTCGCTCGTCCTTCGCTCGCTGAAGCAGGCGTACTACCTGGAGCGCAACCTGGGACACGCCGGGCTCGGAAGCCCCGCCTACTGCCACTTCACGTCGCCCATTCGCCGCTACCCCGACCTGATCGCCCACCGCGGACTCCTTGGCGAGCTGGGCGCGGGGGAGGACCTGCCGGATCCGAGCGAGGTCCGCGAGGCGGGCTGGCGATGCTCGGAGCGGGAGCGGGAGGCGATGCGGATCGAGCGCCGCGCTGACCGAGTGTGCGCCTCGTTCCTGCTCGAGCGTGAGCTGTTCGAGAACGGGTGGGACACGAGCTTCGAGGGCGAGGTCTCGGGCTTGGTCGGCGCCGGCGCCTTCGTCCGGTTCGGGGGCGAGCTGGGCGACGTCTACGAGGGCTTCGTCCCGGCGCGGGTCCTGCGCGGCGAGCGGTTCGACCTGAACGAGACCGAGACGGCGCTCGTGGGGCGGCGGACGGGCCGCGAGGTGCGCCTCGGCGACCCCCTCGCGGTGACCGTCCACTCGGTCGAGCCGGCCCGCGGGCGCGCTGACCTCGAGCCGGCCTAGTGAGGCGGAGTCCGAAGGACGGAGCCGAGCCCCGCCGTTGTTGAGGCGGCTGATTGGGGCGATCAGTCAACCTAAAGAGATGAGGCCTTACCAGGCGGGCAAACATGCTTTCGCGCCTTACGTCGCTCATCCAGGTAACTGATGGCAAAGAAGGCAAAGAGGAAGCTCGCTTCGGGCGACGTCGCGTCCAACCGGCGCGCATCGCACAAGTACGAGTTCGTCGAGAAGTTCGAGGCCGGGATCGAGCTGCTCGGCACCGAGGTCAAGTCGCTGCGCTCGGGCAAGGCCACGCTCGCGGATGCGTACGCCGTGGTCTCCGACGGGGAGGTCTGGCTTCGCAACCTCCACATCCCGCCCTATCCACCGGCAGCGGGTGAGAACCACGATCCCGAGCGGCATCGCAAGCTCCTCCTCCACCGCTACGAGATCGAGCGGCTGCTCGGGCGCACGCAGCAGAAGGGCCTGACGCTGATCCCCACCCGCATCTACTTCAAGGGCCGGCGGGCGAAGGTCGAGCTGGCGCTCGCCCGGGGCAAGGAGGGGCGCGACCGCCGGCGCGAGATCCGCGATCGCGAGGTCAAGCGCGAGGTCGAGCGGGAGCTGCGCCACCGCACGCGTTAGGCCGGCGCCTGCAACTCTGCCCTCGCGACCAGGTCGACTGGACCGTGCGCGGGAGCGTGTGCGACGATAGGCGCGATGCGCTCGTTCCGGCTTCAGCGGCGCAATGACGAGGAGCAGGGTGAGTCCGCGGAGGCGCCACCCCCCGCGAGCCTGCCCGAGGGCGACACCGCCGAGGTGACGACCCCTGCTGCGACCGGGGACGAGCCGGCCTCCACGTCCGAGGCGCCGACCCCCGAGGCCGCTCCGCCCCCGTCGCCCACCGCGCCCGACCCGTCGGCCCCCGGTTCGGTCCCGCCGCCGGGGGCCCCCCCTACGGCGGCAGCGCCGGCGGCCGCTCCCGCTCCGCCGGCGTCGACACGCGCGAGCCGCCGCGCCGCGAAGGCCGAGGCGCGCCAGGCCGAGCGAGCCGAGGCGGAACGTCGCAAGGAAGAGCGCCGGCTGGCGAAGAAGGCTGCGGCAGAGCAGAAGCAGAGCGCCAAGGCCGAGGCGAAGTTGGATCAGAAGCCCTCGATGCGTGAGCGTCGCCGGGCCAAGCGAGCCGAGAAGGCGCAGGCGCGCGAATCACGCACCGCCGAGCGTGCCCAGGCGCGCGAGGAGCGGCGCCGGACGATCACGGCGAAACGCGAGGCGCGGGACGCCGAGAAGCAGGCCAAGAAGGACGCGAAGGCACGGGCGAAGGCGGAGAAGGAGGCCGGCGGGACTCCGGAGGCTGAGGCGGCACCGGAAGCAACGGAGGCGACGGCGGCGACCGCCGGCGAAGGCCTCGACACGATCATCCATGAGCCCGCCCCCGCAGCGGAGGTCGAGGAGCCTCCGTCCGAGCCGGCGATCGCGAGCGCTGCGGGTGTCGCGGGCACGGCGGGTGCGGCGCTCGCCTCGGATCAGGGTGAGAGCCCTGAGGACGGTGCGGCGCTCGCCTCGGATCAGGGTGAGACCCCCGAGGACGAAGCCGAGCGCCGGATTCGGGAGGCCGAGGAACGGCAGCGCCAGGCGGAGCAGCGCATGGAGCAGGTCGAGCAGCGCGTCGTGGCAGGAGCCGAGGAAACCGCGCGCGCTGAGGAGGAGAGAGTTCGGCAGGAGGCGGACGTCGCGCCCAACCCGGTGCGCGACCGCCTCCTGGCCGAGCTTCAGGCTGCCGAGCGCCAGCTCGAGGAGCGCCGTTCACAGGAGGAGACCCTGACAGCCGAGCTCGCCCGGACCGAGGAGCGGCTCGCCGAAAGCCAGCAGCGAACCGCGGAGGCGCTGGAGCGGGCAGCCAAGCGGCTCGAGGATGTCGAGGCACGCGCCGCCGAGGCCGAGGCCCGCGCCGAGCGAGCGGAGCGCTTGGCCGAGCTCAAGGCCGCAGAGATCAAGCGGACCGAGGACCTGCGGACGATGCTGGACCGGATCGCCGAGGCCGAGCGCCGGGCAACGACAGCCGAGGAGCGCGCGAAGGTGATGGTCGACGAGGCCGCGAGCCCGGTCCCCGGGGTCGACCCGCGTGACATCTTCGACGAGTCGCCGCCCCCCGCGGAGGTGGCCGAGCCCGCCCCGGAGCCGGAGCCCGTCCCAGAGCCCGTCCCAGAGCCCGCCCCGGAGCCGGAGCCCCTTTCAGAGCCGGAGCCGGACCCGGAGCCCGAGGCATCCGAGCCGGACCCGGAGCCGAACCCCGGCCCTGCCGCCGACGCGATCTCGCTGAATTCAGCCTCCTACGACCAGCTCCGCGAGCTCGGCCTCTCGGTCACGCAGACCGGGCGAGTGCTCTCTTATCGCGAGAAGACCGGGAGCTTCAAGTCGCTCGACGAGCTCGACTCGATCCCCGGGTTCCCGAAGGACTTCCTGGACGAGCTCAAGGCCAGGATCAGCCTCTAGCTCAGAGGCCGTACTCCTCGAGCAGCCGCAGCCAGACCTCCGTGCGGGTCGGGAACACCGCGATCGCGTCCCAGAGCTGCTCGAGTTTCACCTCGGCGGTGATCGCGATCGTCGCCGCGTGGAGCATCTCGGCGGTTTGGTACCCGACGAACGTTGCGCCGGCGAGGACACCCCGGTCCTCGTCGACGACCAGGCGGGAGGTGCCGTCGGTGTTCCTGCCGTGGAAGCTCGCGCCCGCGTTCCCGGAAGTGGTCACGTCGACCGCACGGACATTCACGCCCGCCTCCTCTGCGGCCGCAAGGGTCAGGCCGACCGCCGCGACCTGCGGGTCGGTGAACGTGACGCGGGGCGGGCCGGTGACGTCGGTCGAGGCCCGGGCGTCGCGGCCCAGGATCACATCGGCCGCCACTCGTGCCTGGTACTTGCCGGCATGCGTCAGCAGCGTGCGTCCGTTCACGTCGCCGACCGCGTAGAGCCAGTCGTGCCCGGTGACGGCCATCCGGTCGTCGACCTCGATCGAGGCACCGGGCTCGAGCCCCACGCTCTCGAGCCCGAGGTCGTCGGTGCGCGGCTTGCGCCCGGCGGCGACCATCAGCTCCGCCGCCTCCAGCGTCTCATCGTTCGCGAGGGTGGCTTGGTAGCGCCCGTCGCCGCCGGCAACCGACGCGATCTCGACCCGTGTCCGGACGTCGATGCCGTCCTCGCGCAGGGCTGCCGCCACCTGCTCGGAGGCGAACTCCTCCTCGTTCGCCAGCAACCGGTCGGCGACCTCGAGCAACGTCACGTCGGACCCGAGCGAGCTCCAAGCCTGCGCCAGTTCGCAGCCGACCGGCCCGCCACCGATCACCAGCAGGCTCTCCGGCACCAACTTCGCGGTGGTCCCCTGGCGATTCGTCCACGGCTCAGTCTCCGCGAGCCCGTCGATTGGGGGCAGGGAGGCTGCGCTCCCGGTTGCCACCACGACTGCCCGGCGCGCGACCAGCTCGTCGTCGCCCGCGGACACCCGCCGCTCGCCGGCGATGCGCGCGTGTCCGCGGATCAGCTCGACCCCGCGTTCCTCCAGCCAGGGCAGCATCACCGAGTCGTCACGGTCGTGGATCACCTCGTCGCGCCGGGCCAGCGCGGCGACCGCGTCCACCGCCTCGGATGCAAGCTGCACCCCGGGCACCCGCGTGGCTTCGCCGACGAGCTCGCCGGGGCGGACGAGCGCCTTCGAGGGCATGCAGGCGTAGAACGAGCAGTCGCCGCCCACCAGCTCCTGCTCGCAGAGCGCGACCTCGAGCCCGTTCTCGGCCAGGCGCCCCGCGGCCACCTCGCCCGCGGGACCGGCGCCGATCACGATCACGTCGAACTCGCGCGTTGCCATCGACCAGTACACATACCTGATGGCGCCGAGGGACAAGCTTGATCCGTACCGCGCGAAGCGCTCGTTCGATTCCACCCCGGAGCCGAGTGGCGAGGTGGGCAAGGCGGCTGGCTCGCGCTTCGTGATCCAGGAGCACCACGCCCGCAGGCTCCACTGGGACCTGCGGCTCGAGCGCGACGGCGTCCTCGTCTCGTGGGCACTTCCGCGCGGCGTGCCCCAGGATCCCCGCCAGAACCGGCTCGCCGTGCACACCGAGGACCATCCGCTCGAGTACGTCGATTTCCACGGCGAGATCCCGGCCGGCGAGTACGGCGCCGGGACGATGGAGATCTGGGACTCGGGTACCTACGAGGCGGAGAAGTTCGAACCGGAGAAGGTGGTGGTCCGGTTTGCCGGCGAGAAGGTCAGCGGGCGCTATGCGCTCTTCCACACGCGTGGGAAGGACTGGATGATCCACCGCATGGACCCGGCTCCCGAGGGCTGGGAGTCGCTTCCGGAGGAGCTCGAGCCGATGCTGGCCACGCGCGGGAAGCTGCCCTCCGACGACGCCGAGTGGGCGTACGAGATCCGGTGGGAGGGCCTGCGGGGGCTGGCGTTCTGCGACCCGGGCCATCTGCGACTTGCGGCAGGCGGCGAGGCCGATGTGAGCTCCCGGTTCCCCGAGGTCCGCGGCGTGCTCGAGGACCTGCACGCAAGGCCGGCGCTCTTCGACGGCGTGCTGGCGGCGTTCGGCGACGACGGCCGGCCCGACCCTGAGCAGCTGCGCCGCCGCCGCGAAGCCGCGTCCGACAGCCAGATCCGTCGCCTGCGCCAGTCGACGCCGGTCACCTACGTCGCCTTCGACCTGCTCCACCTCGACGGCCGCTCGCTGCTCGACCTGCCCTACGAGGAGCGTCGGGCGGAGCTCGAGGCGCTCCAGCCTGAGAGCGAAGCGTGGCAGGCTCCTGCGTTCCATCGAGGCGACGGAGAGGCGTTCCTTGCGGTGAGCTCGCAGCGCGGCCTGCCCGGGATCGTCGCCAAGCGCCTCGCCGGTCCCTACACCCCGGGGAAGCGGAAGCGCGACTGGATCGAGGTCAGAGCCGCATCAGCATCTCGTGCAGCCGCTCGCGGTCCTCGGCGCTGAGCCCCGAGAACAGCTCGTCCTCGAGCTTGTCGACGGCGTCGTCGCAGGGGGGCACGCGCTTGATCCCGGCGTCGGTCGCTTCGACGATGTGGCGCCGGCGGTCGTCCGGATCGCGGGTGCGCGCCACAAGCCCCTCGCTCTCGAGCGCGTTCAGGAAGACGACCAGGTTGCTCGCATCCACCCGGAGCCGCTCGCCGAGCTCGCGTTGGCTCATCGGCCCGAGATCGCGCAGCATGATCAGGATCGAGGCGTGCGGCGGCTTGAGGCCGGTCGCGGCCAGCCCTTCGTTCAGCCGGCGCGCGGCCAATCGCCCAAGGCGCGCGAGAAGCACGGCCGATCGCTCGGTACGGGCAATCTCGTCACCGTTCTCGCTCCGCTCCGGGGTCATGGGGTCAACCTACCTCCTTGCTTGATGGGAGCAAATGATTGACATGTGCGCATGAATTCTTGGTGAAACCCCGGACCTCATTCGCGCACCCCGGGATAGACGGGGGCCGGTTCCGAGAGCGGTTCCGCCGAGCGCGCGCGCTCTACCCGGGCCCGCGCCGCGGCGGGCAGTAGCCCGGCGCTGGCGACGATCGCGACGGCGAGGGTCCCGGCCTCGTAGCCCAGCACGGCACCGACCACGACGTCGAGCGGGAAGTGGGCGCCGAAGAGCACCCGGGTTAGAGCCACGGCCGCGACGTAGAGGATCAGCGGGTTCCGCAGCCGGGGGACCGCGGCGGCGGCCACGCTCGCCAGGGCGACGGTGACGATCAGGTGCCCCGACGGGTACGAGGCGATGTGCGACCAGTCGCGGCCGTGCGAGAGCCAGACCTGCCCACCCAACACCTCTTCCGGTCGCGGCCGGTCGATGAACACCTTCACGACCTCGAGCGCGGCCCCGGCCAGGTACCCGGCCAGGACGATCGCCAGGCCGGCCCCGAGCGCGTAGCGGGGCCGGCGCGTCGCCGCGAGCGTGCCGAGGACGGCGATAGCGGCCAGGATGGCGTAATTGCGGGCGTGCGGATCGAGCGCTTGGTAGAGCCATTCGGGCCCGTCCCCGAGGTGGTTGAGTGCCAGGAACGCCGCGTTGTCGAGAGGCTGGAGGGCCGGCAGCGCCAGGCCGATCGCGATCGCTCCGGCGAGCCCCGCCGCGAGCCGTGGCGACCATTCGCGGAGCACGGCCGTGACGTCCCGCCAGCCCGGATCGTCGCTCTCCCGCGACGCCGGCGGCGCCGCAACCAGCGCGCGGCTGATCTCGATCGTGTCCGCCAGCGGCCGGAACCCGCTGGGCTCGCCGTCGTAGATCGTCGGGATGTCCACCGAGGTGACGGTGCGTCCCTCTGCGAGCAGCGCCCTGAGGTGGCGCGTCTCGGCCTCGTAGCCGCCCTCCGGGAAGGGCGTCGCTCGCAGGGCATCGGTGCGGAACAGGCGCATGCCGTTCTGCGTGTCGGGCACCCAGCTGCGCGCGGTGGCAAGCAGGGCGAGGCTCGCCAGCCGGTTCCCGAATCGCCGGAGCGCCGGCATCGGGCTCCGGTCGGGCCGTGAGCCGATCACGACGTCGGCGCGCCGCGCCGCCTCGAGAAACGCCGGGATCCGGCTCGGATCGTGTTGCCCGTCGGAGTCGAGGACGACGACGGCATCCGGCTTCGAATCACCGCCGAGCAGCGTCTCGATCCCGCTCGCGACCGCGGTGCCCTTTCCGCGGTTCTCCGGGAGCCTCAGCACGCGGACACGCTCGTCGGCGGCGAGCCGCGCGACCGAGTCGGAGATCCCCGGTGGGGCGCCGTCGTCGACGAGGACCAGCTCGTCCACGTGCGGAAGCGTCGCCTGGGCGACCTCGGCCGCCCTGGGGGAGGCGAACACCGGGATCACGGCCGCAAGCGTCGCCGGGAGCGGCAGAAGTGCCGCCCGGGTGCGGCGACGCTCGGCCACGATCAGTGGGACGATCGCGATCAACGCGGTGCCGCCGAGGAACATCACGCTGCGGTACGTGCCGGTCAGCTCGACCGTGACGCCGGCGAGGGGGAGGGCCAGCGCCGACGCGACGCCACGCGCCGCGAAGAACACGCCGCTGTAGCTGCCCGCTTCGCCCGCCGGGACGAAGCGCGCGAAGTACGGGAAGCCGAGCGCGGTGACCAAGCCGGCTCCGAGGGCCGCGGGCGCGAGCGAGGCCGCGACCACGCCGGGGTTGGTCGTGGACGCGGCGGCGAGCAGCCCGATCCCGAGCAGGGCGGCGCCCCGAACCAGCGTGGCGTGAACGCGCTCAGGCGCGGTGCGACCCCCGACGACGATCCCGGCGGCGATGAAGACGCCGAACGCGAGCGGAAGTAGGCCGGCGCTTCCGAGGCCGAGGTCAAGCTCGTGTTGCGCGTACAGCACGAAGAACGCCGGGAGGGCCGCGTAGGCGAATACCCAGAGTGTCTGTGCGACCAGAACGTCCCTCGCGCCGGGCCTTCGCAGCACGCCCCGCAGCGACGCCCGGGCTCCCGCCGCCGGCTTCGGCCTGGCGGCCTTGCCGAGGCCGAGGCGACGCGTGAGGAGCAGCGTTGGCAGCGCCGACAGCGCGAGCACGACCGCGGCAAGCGCGAACGCGGCCGCGGGAGCGGGGTCGATCAAGGCCCCGCCGAGGGCGACCGCCAGGCCGGCGCCGACGGCGGCGGCGATCTCCTGGCCGCTGGTAGCCGCCGGCCGGCGGTCGTCAGCGACGGCGTCGGCGATCAGGGCGCGGTGGGCCGTGGTCAGCGCGTTCAGGCCGGTGTAGACGACGCCGGCAGCGAGGCCGAGCGCGACGAATGAGCTGCCGTTGCCGAGCCCCACCGCGAGCAGCCCGCCGGCCGCGAGGGCCGCGCCGCCGACCATGAACGGCAGCTGCCGGCCCAGGCCCGACGCCTCCCGGCGGTCCGACCAGAGCCCGACCGCGATCGGGATGGCGAAACCCGCGATGGCGTTCACGGACATCACGACGCCGATCAGCGACGGCGAGTCCTCGATCCGCTCGAGCAGGACCGGCAGATAGCTGGTCGTCAGGCCGCGGGCGGTGCCGGCGCCGAGCCCGGCGAGCGAGAAGGCCAGGAGCAGGCGAGGCCCGGCGAGCCGTGTCCGACCGGCATTCACGGCACGTCCCTCACCGGCGCAGCAAGCCGGAGCCGGGCCGTCTCGATCGTGACCGTCGCGGTCGTCGTGCCGAGGGGCTCCGAGTCAGCCACGAGCGGAAGGGGATCGGTTACCTCCACGCTCCGGGCCGCGATCCGGGTGACGCCCGGGCGGCCAAGGTGGTGGCCCCGGTAGGTGGCCGCGAGCAGCCGCAGAAGGCGGGCCCTTCCCGGCGCCTCGATCAGGACCGCCTCCAGGAGGCCGTCGGCCGGATCGGCGCCGGGGTCGACCTCGAACCCCGGGCCGAAGTAGGGCAGGTTCGAGACGAATAGCTGCGCGCCGGCCGGTGCGACCAGTTCGGTGCCGTCGATCCGGGTGCGAATCCGGTACGGCGAGTAGGCGCGGAAAGCGCGCGTGAACGCACGGATCGCCTGACGCACGTCGGCCGAGTTGTCGGCCTCGTATCCGGACCTGGCCTCGGCGTGGAAGCCCGCGCTCACCCCCTCGACCGCGAGGAGCGCGCGGTCCGGCGTTCGCACCCGCAGCGCGTCGAGCGGGCGTGTGTCCAACCCGGCGGCCACCGCCACGGCGCCGGCCCGATCGGTCGGGATTCGGAGCGCGTGGGCGATGTTGTTCGCGCTGCCCGCGGGTATCAGGGCCAGCTCGGGAAGACGGCCGAGGTTCGCGTTCGCCGCAGCGTGAAGCGAGCCGTCGCCACCCACGAGCACCAGCCGCCGCCCGGTTGCCGCGGCGCGTCGCAGCGCCTCGAACAGGTCGTCCTCGCTCGCGGTGACGAGGGCATCGGCGCCGACGCTGCGCTCCGCGAGCATCGCGACCAGCTCGAGCCCGGTTCGGCGCGGATCGCCGACGCCGCTTGCACGGGCGTTCACGGCGACCAGGAGGCGCGGTCCCTTGCTAGCGTCAATCGGGCTTTGCTGTCGCAGCTCGCCGAGCTCGACCAACTTCTCGTTGGCCTCACCCCGGGGGTTGAGCATCCCGCGCTCACCTCGCTGTCCGTCGCGCTGTCGTCGTGGTGGGTCAAGGGCCCGCTGCTCGTGGCCATCGGCCTCGCCTGCGACGTGCTCTGCCGCCGCCGGCTGCCGCTGGCGTTCCTCTCGGCCGCCGGCGCGACGTTCTTCGCCTCGCTCCTCGTCGGGCCGCTCAAGGACATCTTCGACCGCGCCCGGCCGCCCGAGGCCGATCCCGGCCTGGGATCGCTGGTCGCGCTCCCGGAGAACGCCTCGTTCCCCTCCGGTCATGCCGCCACCGCGTTCGCCGCCGCGACCGCGATCGGGATCCTCAGCCCGCGCATGCGCCCGTACGCCTTGGCGCTCGCCGCCGGAGTCGCGCTCTCGCGCGTATACCTGCGCGTCCATTTCCCGCTCGACGTCTTCGCGGGTGCCCTGCTCGGCGCCGGAGTCGGCGCGCTCGTCGCCTGGGGGGCGCTCAGCGTGCTGCGCAGGGCCGGTCCCCAACCGGCCTGAGGCTCCGCCCATGGCCTCCGGTTCGTCCCGAAAAGCTTGGCCTGGGAGGAAAGCTGGCATCTCGCACCTGCGGCGTGGGGATCGTCGGTCCTAGTAGTACATATATTGTGGCAGATCGTTGGTCTCGACCAAGTATCTGATCCAAGACCATTGCATCGGCATCATTAGGACGACGCGTCGTCGGCGGATGTGACCGGGGACCGGAAGACCCCCGCGCTAGACGTCGCCGAAGTCTTTCTCGAGAAACGTCTCGGCAACGCCGACCGCGAGCGCCGCGGCGAGCCCGAGGTAGGTGATCGCGACGAGCGCCCGAGTCCGCCCCGGGATCGCGTGGTAGGCGCGGGATTCAGGGGTGTTCCGGGCCTTGAACCGGCGCCAGCTCTCGATCCCGCCGAAGATCAGCACGAGGATCAGGATCGGGTTCGGGAATGCGAACGTCAGCGCAACGAGGCCGGCGTAGCCGACCGCCCACACCCACGGCGACAGCGCCGCCATCGCGCGCCCGCCGTCGAGCGGGAGAACTGGCAGCAAGTTCAGCAGGTTGAGGAAGAAGCCGACATAGGCGAGCGCCTGCCAGAACTGCTCGCCGGTCGCGAGCCAGATCGCGAGCGGGACCAGCGTGGCGATCGAGCCCAGGATCGGCCCGGCGAGCCCGACGCGGGCTTCGGCGGCCGCGTCGTTGCCCATCGACTTGGCGGCGATCACGGCGCCGAGGAACGGGATGAACATCGGCGCCGACGCCTCGACGCCCTCGCGGCGAAGCTGGATCACGTGGCCCAGCTCGTGGATCAGGAGCAGCAGGACGAACCCGACCGCAAAAGACCAGCCCCAGATCAGCGCGTAGGCGGCGATCGAGACCAGCATCGACGCCGAGGTCGTGAAGATCTTCAGCTTCGGCAGCAGGAGCAGGATCGCCTTGCCCTTGGTGGCGAGGACCACCAGGCCGGCGGCGATCGGACCGAGGAATCGCTTCCCCCGCTCGCGCCACGACTCGCGCCGCCCGCCGCCGGGATGGATCGGCTCGTACTCCCGCTCGGGGGGAGTGGTGGGCGCGGGCGCGGGTGCGCCCCAGCCGCCTGTTCCGGTCATATTCACCCCACGTATGTTGGCGGATCCTCTTCAGCTATCCCTAAGGGCATGCCGATCACCGTCACCTTCCTCGAGCTCACCGATGCGGCCGGGATCCACGCGCCCGAGCGCCCGCCGCATCGCCCCTACGAGCTCGTGCCCATCGACGACCCGCAGGTCGCCCGGTGGTTCTACGAGCGGGTTGGCGCCAACCACCAGTGGATCGACCGGCTGTCCTGGTCGGTCGCGCAGTGGCGCGAGCGCCATGAGCAGGGGGAGGCCTGGATGGCGACGGTCGGCGGCGAGCGCGCCGGGTTCTTCACGCTGCGCGTCGCGCACGACCCGGTCGAGATCGACGTCTTCGGCCTTCTCCCGGAGTTCCAGGGCATCGGCCTCGGCGGCCACCTCCTGACCGACGCTCTGCGCCGCGGCCTCGAGCTGGGCGACCGCGTCTGGCTCCACACCTGCAGCCTCGACAGCCCACACGCCCTCCCGAACTACGAGGCGCGCGGGATGCGCGTTTACCGCAGCGAGCGCCGGGGCTAGGAGGCCGGGAGGCCGACGGCCTCGTGCGCCTGTCCGCGGTCACGGAAGGTCTCGAGCCTGATCACCCGGTCGCCGCGAAACGTCCAGACGTGGAAGTAGCGGAACTCGGTGGTGATGCCGCTCCCGCTGCCGACGCCGCGCTGATACACCGCGACGACCACGCTGTCGCCGGCGGCGGTGATCTCCTCCGCCTCGATCGTGACCCGGGTCCACGGCTCGAGGAACTGGCGCGTGTAATCCCGGATGCCCTGGATGCCCAGGTAAGTACCCGCCTCGGGGAACTCCGGGCGTTGCACCATCAGCACGTGCGGGTCGAACACGTCGACCGCGGCATTGAAGTCCCCCTCGCCCCACCGCTCGTACACGTTACGGACGGCCTCGACGTTCTCCGTCATGCCGGCGAGTATCCCGGGCGGTCCCGATCGTCCGCGTCACGCCAAGAGACGAGTAGCTGGTTCAGGAGGAGGTGACCGGCTGCTTCGACAGCAGCCGATGGCCGTCGACGACGGCGGCGGCGACGTCTGAAAGCTTGGTGTTGGTTCGGCGCGATTGGTCGCGCAGCATCTCGAAGGCGGCAGCGTCGTCGACCGAATGTCGCTCCATCAGGATGCCCTTGGCTCGCTCGGTGACCGCTCGGCGACTGAACGCGCCCTCGAGGTCGTGGTACTCGGTGAACCGGCGAAGCACGATGTCGATTGCGCTCTGCCAATCATCGACCTCGGCGTCGGTGATACAGGCGAAAATTCCGCGCTTCGAGGCCTCCTTGACGAAGCTCGGATTGGACACGTGGATCAGGAGGATCACCGGGCACGCCGCCTCCTGCACGATCTTGTCGATCAGGGCGAGGGCATGCTCCGAGCTCTTGCCGAGGCCGACCAGGGCGACATCGGGCTGCTCCCTAGCGGTTACGACCCCGACATCCGCAACGTCGACCTCGCGGGCGATCACCTCGTGCCCGAGGTTCGCGACGATCGGTGCGACGAGCGCCAGCCGATCCCTACGCTCGTTGGCGATCAGCACTCGGAGATGCTCGGTCTCGCGATAGCTCATCGACGTCCTTGTCACTCCCGAGTCTAACTCAGGGTTGCCAGCCCCTGATGGAAGTTGCCAGCCCCTGAGAGAAGTTGACAGCAGGTGTATGGTCGATATGCGCTCCGCCTCAAGCCTCGGCGAGCGAACTCTTCCGGCTCCGACCCTCGGCCGGTGTATCGGCGTACCGAACTCAAACGGTCCGCGCCGTCACCACCAACGTTAGGAGCCCACATGGCTGTCATGGCCGAAAAGTCAACGGACGCCACAGCGATCCGTCCGTTCACGATTGAGACCCCCGAGGCGGATCTCGACGACCTGCGTGCGCGCATCGTCGCCACTCGCTTCCCAGAGAAGGAGACCGTCGACGATGTGTCGCAGGGCCCACAGCTCGCGATGATGCAGGCGCTCGCGCGCTACTGGGCAGAAGAGTACGACTGGCGCAAGTGCGAGGAGAAACTGGACGCCCTGCCGCACTTCATCACCGAGATCGATGGCCTCGACATCCATTTCATTCACGTTCGCTCGGAGCACGAAGATGCGTTGCCGCTGATCGTCACGCACGGCTGGCCCGGCTCGGTCGTCGAGCAGCTGAAGATCATCGATCCGCTGACCAATCCGACCGCGCACGGCGCGAGCGCAGCGGACGCGTTTCATCTGGTGATTCCGTCGATGCCGGGCTACGGGTTCTCGGGTAAGCCGACCGAGACCGGCTGGGGCCCCGAGCGCATCGCTCGTGCCTACGCCGAGCTGATGGAGCGCCTTGGATACGACCGCTACGTCGCCACGGGCGGCGATTGGGGCGCGGAAGTCGTTGAGCGGATGGGTGTACAGGCGCCGCCGGGGTTGCTCGGAATCCACACCAACTTCGCTGGTGCTGTTCGACCCGACGTCTCAGCGGCGGTCCAGTCTGGCGACCCCTCCGGTCTCGATGACGAGGAGACCCGCATCTACGAGGAGCTGCTGACCTTTTTCGCGACGGACGCGGGGTATGCAATCGAGAGCGCGACCCACCCGCAGGCGCTGTACGGAATTGCGGATTCACCCGTCGGCCTCGCCGCCTGGATGCTCGACCACGACGCGACCAGCATGGCGCTGATCTCTCGCGTCTTTGTCGACGGGGCCCAGGAAGGCCTGACCCGAGACGACGTGCTCGACAACATCACCCACTACTGGTTGACGAACACGGGGGTCTCTGCGGCACGCCTCTATTGGGAAGACAGGTCGAACTTCTTCGACCCGAAGGGCTGGCCGACCGCGGACGCTCGGGCGATCGTGGACATCCCGGTGGCCGTGAGTGTCTTCCCCGACGAGATCTACACGCCGCCGCAGAGTTGGGCGGAGGAGGCCTACCCCAAGCTCATCCATTACAACAAGCTCGACAAGGGCGGGCACTTCGCGGCCTGGGAGCAGCCCGAGCTCCTTTCCGAAGAGGTCCGCACGGGGTTCCGGAAGCTCCGTTGATGACCGTATTCGAACGGCTGCACATGCCGTTCGAACGTCTGCACCTGCCCTCGCTCGGCGGGGCGACCGATTGGCTCAACTCTGAGCCACTCGGCCCCGCCGAGTTGCAGGGCCGCCCAGACTGCCGCCTCTACCAGCTCGTCCGCCAGCGGGACGTCGTTCGTGAGCGGACACTGGAGATCGCGTTCCTCGCGCCCGGCGCCGAGGCGTACTCGTTCACGTTCGGCTGAGCCGGATGGCCCGGACGAGCCAAGCAGTCTGGACCGGCTCGCTCGGTGCGAAGAGTGGTGCGACAGACGGGATGAGGCTCAGCCACGAGCTCGAGGGCTGGCTGCGAGGCGACGGCGACAAGACGCTCGGAGGTCTAATCGACCTGTTCGGGGAGCGAAGCTTCGCGATCCTGTTCCTCTTCCTCCTGGGGCCTTCGGCTCTTCCCTTGCCCACCGGTGGCGTCACACAGGTCCTCGAAGTGATCGCGATTGTGCTGGCGCTCCAGCTGATCGCGAACCGCGATTGCGTCTGGCTGCCGCGGCGCTGGGCGGCAGTGGACCTGGGGGGCGATAAGCAAGCACGACTTCTCGCGGGGCTGATGAACATTGTGCGGCGACTGGAGCGAGTCTCACGACCGCGTCTGAGAATGGCCTTCGACCACCGGATCAGCAACATCGTCTTCGGGGCGCTGGTGATCGCAGGCTCGCTGGGCGCCTTCCTGGCGGTGCCGTTCACGGGCCTCGACACCCTGCCCGCCCTTGGAGTGGTGCTCATTTCGCTCGCGGTGTTGTTCGAGGACTTCGCCGTGGCGGTCGCCGGGACCGTGGTCCTCCTCGCTGGGGTCGTGCTCGAGATCGTGGTCGGCTGGGCTGCGCTCGAGGGGCTGGGGTCGCTCATATGACGCGCGCCCAGGGACGTTCGCCGCGGTCCGGGGCTGCGCTCGAATCCGTTGCGAGAGTGGAGGCGGTGGGAATTGCACCCACGTCCGCAGATGTTGTCTCGGTGCGTCTACGAGTGTGCCCAGCGGAGTCTGATCTCGGCGGCCGGCTCGGTCGATCCGTGGGACACGTTGCCGGCGCCACACCCTCCTACGTTGTCCCCCTCAGGTCGAGGGTCCTACCTGAGGGGTGAGCCCGCTTTCTGAAGCCGGTGATCCGGGCGCGGGCGACCCGGGCCGACTCCCTCAAACGACTTTGTTAGGTCGCGAGGGCGAACTCATGTGAGTCCGCACTTATTGGTTTTCCGGGGAGAGTTTTACGAGGCCAACCCCGGGTCCTCGACTCGCAACACCGAGGCGAACAGATCCACGTCGAATCTAGATCGCCCCCATATGTCTCATGGAAGGATACCGCCGCCTCGCTACCCTCCGCCGCCGTGAACGACGACGTCCGCAACGCGATCAGCGCCGAGGGCAGGGCCGAGGCAGAGGCCGAGCTGAAGCAGCTCACCGAGGTACGCCGCCCGGCGATCGTCGCCGCGATCAAGGTGGCCCGTGCCGAGGGGGATCTCTCGGAGAACGCCGAGTACCACGCGGCACGCGAGGAGCAGGGAATGAACGAGGCGCGAATCCGCGTGCTCGAGGAGCTGCTCGCAAGCGCCACCGTGATGGAGGCGAGCGGCGGCGACACGGTTGGCACGGGCTCGAAGGTCAGCTTCCGCGACTCGGCCACCGACGCGGTGACCGACGTGACCGTTGTCCACCGGCTCGAGGCCGACTCCGCCGCGGGCAAGCTCTCCGTCGAGAGCCCGGTGGCCCGGGCCCTTTTGGGCGGCCGCGCGGGCGACACCGTGACGGTCACAACGCCCGGCGGCCAGAAGCAGCTCGAGATCCTCGCGGTCGGCTGACGCTCAGCTCGCGAGCTTCGCGATCGCGGCCTCGATCTCGTCGTCGCCCGCGACGAGGTCGAACGTCTTGCCGATCGTCGCCGGCTCTTTGAGCGTCGCCGCGATCACCGCCGCAACGTCGTCGCGGCTCACCTCGCCCCACCCGACCGACTCGCCGATCCGGACCCGGCCGGTGCCTGGGTCGTCGGTCAGCCGGCCGGGCCTGACGATGGTGTGGTCGAGACCGCTTGCCGCGACGGCCCCGTCGGCCTCGCCCTTTGCCCGGAGGTAGACGTCGAAGACCTCGTCGCCCTCGTGCGAGGAGTCGGCGCCCATCGAGCTCACGATCACGTAGCGCCGCGCCCCGGCGATCTTCGCGGCCTCGATCAACAGGATCGCGCCGTCGCGATCGAGCGTGAGCTTGCGCTCGGCGCCACTCCCGGGCCCGGCGCCGGCGCTGAAGACGATCGCCTCGGCGCCGGCGATGCCGTCGCCGACGTCCGCCGCGCTGTCGCGCTCGAGGTCGCGGACGACGGCCTCGGCGCCCGCGACGGCCAGATCCCCGGCCTGAGCGGGATCGCGAATCACGCCGAGGACGCGATCGCCGCGCTCGCTCAAGAGGCGTGACAGCCTGAGCCCGATCTTCCCGTGCGCGCCGGCGATTGCGACGACCATGCGCCGACGGTAGCAAGCGCCCTTCTAACCTCGACTGCCATGAACGCGATCGAGCTACGGGGAGTGGTCAAGACCTTCGGCTCGATTACGGCCGTCGACGGTCTCGACCTGGACGTCCCGCCCGCGATCTGCCTCGGGCTCCTCGGGCCGAACGGCGCCGGCAAGTCGACCACGATGCGCATCCTCACCGGCCAGGCAATCGCCGACGAGGGCGAGATTCGCGTGCTCGAGCACACCCTGCCCGCCGACGCCAAGAAGGCGCGGGCCGAGATGGGCGTCGTCCCGCAGCTCGACAACCTCGACGTGGACGTGACGGTCGAGGAGAACCTCGCCGTCTACGCGCGCCTCTACCGCGTCCCCGACGTCGCCGCTGCCGTCGACCGGTCGCTCGCGCTGGCGCGCGTGACGGAGCGTCGCAAGGACGCGGTCGACGAGCTCTCCGGTGGGATGCGCCGGCGGCTCCTCCTTGCCCGAGGCCTCGTGCACAAGCCGCGGCTGGTCCTGCTCGACGAGCCGACGGTCGGGCTCGATCCCCAGATCCGCACCCAGCTCTGGACGCTGATCGACGACCTGCGAACCCAGGGAACGACGATCCTGATGTCGACCCACTACATCGAGGAGGCTCAGCGCCTAGCCGACGAGGTCGCCGTCATGACCAAGGGCAAGATCATCGCCCGCGGCAAGCCGGCCGACCTGATCGCCGAGCACGCCGGACGCGAGACGGCGGAGATCTACGGACCTCCCGAGCGGCTGGCCGATGCGCGCCGGACGGCCGAGGCGCAGGGCCTGCGCGTCCGCCCAGCCGGGCCTGCAATCGCGGTGGTGGGGTCGGAGCGTGCGGTGGACGGCGCAGTGCCGGAGGACGCCGTGCGCCGTGCAGCCTCGCTCGAGGACGTGTTCGTGCTGCTCACCGGGGAGGAGGCAGAATGAGCGAGTCGCAGGTCGGAGCCCACCGTCTCGAGCCCGCCGCCATCCGCGGCGTCATGAGCCGCGACATCGCGAACTTCAGGACCTTCTGGAAGGCCACGACGTTCTCGAGCGTGCTCGAACCGATCGTCTACCTGCTCGCGTTCGGGCTCGGGCTCGGCGCGACCGTCGTGGACCGGGTCGAGGGGCTCGAGTACGTCGAGTTCGTGGGCACCGGGATGGTTGCGACCGCGGTGATCTTCTCGAGCGCGCTCCCGGCCATGTTCGGCGTGTTCGTGAAGCACCGCTTCCAGAACACGTATGACGCGATCCTCGCGGCGCCGGTCGACGTCGAGGAGCTGGTCACCGCGGAGATGCTGTGGATCGGGATCCGGTCCGGCTTCTATGGGTGCTTCCCGCTGCTCGTTGCGATCGGCTTCGGGCTCGACCCCGCGTGGGGCATGCTGCTGGTGCCGCTGTTCTGCTTCGTCACCGCCCTGGGGTTCGCGGCCTTCGGGATCACGATGGCCGCGATCGTCAACAAGATCGACAGCTTCAGCTACGTGACGACGCTGGTGATCACCCCTCTGTTCCTGGTCGCCGGGACGTTCTTCCCGATCGACCAGCTGCCCGAGGGATTCCAGATCGCCGCCCAATTCAACCCGCTCTACCAGCTGGTCGAGCTGGTGCGACACGCGAGCTTCGGCTTCGAGTCGACGGATGTGATCCGCTTCGCTGTGCTCGTCCTCTTCGCGCTTGTGATGTGGCGCCTCGCCGTGAAGCGCATGGAGATCAGGCTGATCGACTGATGCGAGCCGCGGTGGCGATCATCGCAGCGGCGACCATCCTCGCCGGCTGTGGTGGGGACGATGACGACGCGGCGGGCGGGGACACCGCCGGCGCTCCATACGACATCACGGTCGGCGAGTTCATCGTCGAGCTCCAGCCACAGAAGCAGGAGATCCTCGAGGCGTTCGTGGCCGACAGCCAGGCCTGCGCGGGCATCCGGGTCCATAACGGCTTCGTACTGCTCGTGAGCGCCGCGGCGATCGACGCCGACCAGGAGGCGCCGCTAGCCGATCTCGTCGAGGAGCAGTGCTGAGGAGTGGCCAAGCGCCGCCGCAAGGAGCCCCAGGCCACCGTGGACTACGCCGACGCCGAGGGCAACGTCCTGACGGTTCGCGAAGCGCTCAGCTCCGGCTCGATCCGCAAGATCTCGAACGCCCGCGCCCGGAGTGCCGCCGCGACGGTCGACGACGACTGGCGCCGGCGCACGGAGCTCCTCTTCGAGCGGCTCGTGGTGCGGTGGGAGATCGCGGGCCTGCCGATCACCGAGCAGAAGCTGCTGATCGCGCGCTACCGGATGGCCGACTCCGAGACCCAGCGCTGGGTCCGCCGCACGCTCGCCGAGCACGTCGCCAGGCTGATCCCCGAGCTCGCTGACAGCTAGGCACGGCCCGCCTCGAGCAGACGGCGCAGGAAGCGCTTCGTCTCCGGCTCGTGCGGATCGGAGAGCAGCTCGTCGGGCGGGCCGACCTCGAGCAGACGTCCCTCGTGCAGGAAGCCGACACGGTCGGCCACCTCGCGGGCGAAGCCCATCTCGTGCGTGGCGAGCAGCATCGTGACGCCCTCGTCCTTGAGGTCGCGCACGGCCTGGAGCACGTCGCCGACCAGCTCGGGATCGAGTGCGCTGGTGACCTCGTCGAGCAGCATCGCCCGCGGCCGGGTCGCGAACGCGCGCGCGATCGCAACGCGTTGCTGCTGGCCCCCGGAAAGCCGGTCCGGGTAGTCGCCCTCGCGCCCCGCCAGCCCGAAGCGCTCGAGGATCGCCAGCGCCTTCGCCTCGGCCTCGCCTCGCGGCATGCCGTGTCCCTGCGCGAGGCCGAGCAGGATGTTGTCGAGCGCGCTCAGGTGCGGGAACAGGTTGTAGGCCTGGAAGACCAGGCCGAGCCGGCGGCGGACGCCGACCGTTTCGACGGACGGGTCCGTGATCACCTCGCCGTCGAGGAAGATGTCCCCGTCGTCGATGTCCTCGAGGAGGTCGATGCAGCGCAGGAGCGTCGACTTGCCCGAGCCCGAGGCGCCGATCAGCGCGACCGCCTCGTGCTCGTGGACGGTCAGGTCGATGCCGCGCAGGACGTCGAGCTCGCCGAAGGCCTTGGTTACCCCGCGGATCTCGAGCACCGCGTCGGCCATCAGCGCGCCGCCGTCGCGTATCCCCACCGGTCGAGGATCCGGGCGAGTGGGATCGTGACGCACATGTAGAGCAGGGCGGCCCCTACGAGCGGCGTGTAGTCGAATCGCGTCGCCGTCTCGATCTGCGCGGTCCGGAACGCCTCGCCGGTGACACCGATGATCGCGATCAGCGCGACGTCCTTCTGCAGCGCGATGAAGTCGTTGAGGAGCGGCGGTCCCACGCGCCGCACCGCCTGCGGGACGATTACGTGCCGCAGCGCCTGGCCCTCGGTCAGGCCGACCGCCAGGGCCGCGTCGCGCTGGCCCGGATGGATCGAGCTGATGCCCGCGCGATAGACCTCCGCCACGTAGGCGCTGTAGCAGAGCGCGAGCGCGAATCCGCCGAGCACCACCGGGTCGGTCGGCAGCCAATCAAGCGGCTGCGAGCCCGAATCGGTTTCCCCCTGCACCAGCGCCGGGACGCCGAAGCCGATGAGGTAGACGAGCAGGATCACCGGGATCCCTCGGAAGACATCGGTATAGACGACCGCGACGATCTTCAACGGGAACAGCGCCGGCGCCCTGACCGTGCGGAGGAGCGCCACGACCAAGCCCAATGCGAGGACGACAACCTCGACGATGCAGAAGACCCGGATGTCGAGCCAAAAGGCCCTGAGGATGTCCGGGAAGGTCGCCGTGAACTCGTCCCAGTCGAAGAACTGCTCGCGGACGACGGGCCAACCGGGGCTGGTGAGCACCAGGACCGCAAGCCCGCCGAGCACGATGATCGTCGATGTGGCGGCGATCGCGCCGCCGCGGAGCGCCCGCGCGCGGCGCGCCTCTGCGCGCTCGGCTTTACGGTCGGGTGCGTCCGGCGCTACTCGAGCACCGGCGCGTTGGCCTTCTCGCTGATCCACGTCTGCTCGATCTCGGCGAGCTCGCCGGAGTCGCGCAGGGAGTCGATGGCGAACGAAACGCAGTCGGTCAGGGGCGAATCCTTCTCGAGGAGCGCGCCCCATTCATCGCCGCCCGGCGCCGAGAACTGCCCCACGATCGTTCCCTCGGGCACCTGGACCGCGGTCAGGAAGAACGCGGTCGGGACGTCCACGACGACGGCCTCGACCTGCTCCTGCTTGAGAGCCGAGACGACGTCGTTGGAGGTGTCGAAGACCTGCGGATCGGCGCTCGGCTGGATCGAGGCGTCGACGGCCTCGAGACTGGTGGTCCCGATCTGGACGCCGAACTGCGTGTCGGCGAGGTCGGCGAGCGACGTGGCCGACGCGGCGTCGGATCCCTTCAGCGCGACGACCGCCTGGTTCGCGGTGTAGTAAGGCGACGAGAAGTCGACCGCCTCGGCCCGTTTCTCGGTGATCGAGATCTGGTTGACGTCGAAGTCGAACTCCTTCGGACCCGGGGCAAACGACGCGTTGAATGGCACGACGGTCCACTCGACCTCGCTCTCGGCGAACCCGAGGTCGTTCGCGACCGCATAGGCGACGGCGCTCTCGAAGCCCTGGCCGTTCGTGGGGTCGTTGTCCTCGAAGTAGGGCGGGAAGGCAGGCTTGTCGGTGGCCACGGTGAGCGTCCCGTCGGCGACCGTCTCCAGCTGGTCAGCCTGGCAATCCTCGGCCGACACCTCCGCGGCCGTCGTCGTGCCCTCGTCCGCGGAGTCGTCGTCATCGTCTCCGCAGCCGGCAACCACCCCCAGCGCGCCGATCAGCAGAAGCAGAGAGATGAGACGCGCGAGCGACATGGCGGGATCCCCTCGGTCGAATGCCACGAAGCCGTGACTCTAGCCCCTGTCCCGAGCCGCTGCGATCCCCGTCACCGCCGCCCCAGCGACGCCGGCCGCCGTCAGCGCCGCCACATCGGCGGTGCCCCACCCGCCGGGCACGACCTCGACGATGTCGAGGCCGACGAATCGGAGCTCCTCGCTAGCGGTGCGGACCGCGGCCAGCAGCTCGCGCGGCTCGAGGCCGCCGGGCTCGGGGGTCCCGGTGGCGTTCGCGAACGCCGGGTCGAGGACGTCGATGTCCACGCTCAGGTAGGCCGGCCCGCCGCCGATGGCGCCGATCGCTTCCCGGATTACGTCGTCGATGCCCCTGGTCCGAACGTCCTCGGCGGTGAAGGCCGTGATCCCCACCTCCTCCTGCCACGCGAACACCTCGGGATCCGGCCAACTCCCCCGGAGGCCCACCTGGACATACCGGGTGGGATCTACGTACCGGTCCACGACCAACGCTCGCATCATGGTGCCGTGGTTGTCAGTGTGCCGGTAGGTCTCGGGCGCCGTGTCCGTGTGTGAGTCGAAGTGGAGGAGGCCCAACGGCCCGTACGCATCCGCGCAGGCACGCGCCGACGGGAGGGTGATCGAGTGGTCGCCACCTAGGACGAGCGGAATCGCGCCGGCGGCGACGGCCTTGGCGATGGTGGACTCCATCGCGGCGCGCGAGCCGTCCGAGTCGTACGGGACGACCGGCGCGTCGCCGAAGTCGACCATCCGCAGGCGCTCCGAGGCATCGACCCCGGAGCCCACCTCGGGGCCCAGCGGGCGGCTGGCGATGCGGATCGCGCGCGGGCCCTCCCTGCTCCCGGGACGGTCGCTCGCCAAGCGCGTCGAACGGCGCTCCGATCACAGCGATGTCGACGCCGTCGAGGTCGGCCGGATCCTCCGTCCAGGGCAGCGCGGCGAAGCTCGGCAACCCGGCGTAGGGAGGCTTTCGGTCCGGTTCGTCCCAGCGCTCATAGGGATCGACCATCGGCGCAGTATCCGCTAACAACCGGAGAGCGAAATCCTACGGAGCGGTAGGAATTTGCCACCGCATCAGGGCGGCCGCCAGGACGGCGGGCCCGACGGGACTGACTCCCTGAATCCGCCGGAAGAGTCGACCGCGGTGACCTTTGCGATCTGGGGCCCGTTCGGCAAGCTCGGGTAGGTCAGCGCGCCGCGATCAGGTTGTCGGCGAGTTCATCGGGGAGTCCCACCCGCCGCATCTCGCCGGCGACCTCGGGCGCCGGGTAGTCGACCCGGGGAATGTCTACCTGCACCCGGTCGCCGTCCGCGGCCAGCACCGCGAACGCGCCGCGCGGATCGCCGTCCTTCGGCTTGCCGACCGAGCCGCAGTTGACGAACAGAACCCCGCCGTACTCACGTACCCACGGCTTGTGCGTGTGGCCGAAGACGAGGACGTCGCAGTCCGCTCCGGCCGCGATCCGCTCGAAGGTCTTCGCCGGCTTGTCCTCGAACAGATACTCGTTCACCTTGCGTGGCGACCCGTGTACGAGCCGCACCCTGTTGCCGCCGAGCTGGAACCTCAGGTCGAACGGCAGCCCGCGCATGAAGTCCTTCGACCGTGAGTCGGTGTGCTCGAGGGTCCAGTCGACCGAGAGCTGGCCGATCCTCTTGTCGTGCTCGGTGACGTATGCGCACCCACAGTCCGCCTCGTCGCGTGCAATCGCCCAGTCGTAGTTCCCGTAGATCGTCGGGATGGCCCGCTCGGCGATCACCGAGCAAACCTCGTTCGGGCGCGGCCCGTATCCGACGAGGTCGCCGCCGCAGTAGACGCCCTCGATCCCTGCGGCGTTGATGTCGGCAAGCGCCGCTTCGAGCGCCGGGTGGTTGCCGTGGATGTCGGTGATCACCGCTACCCGGTCCATTGCTCGCCCTCACGGACGGTACTCGGCGTCTCCGGGTGCTCTCCACGGACCAGCTGATATGCGAGGGCACCGAGCGCCGCGCCCATGATCGGACCAATGATGTAAAGCCAGAAGTCGCTCCATTCGGCGCTTGCGAGAGCGGGCCCGAACGAGCGGGCGGGGTTCATCGAGGCACCCGTGACCGCCCCGCCGAAGAGGGCATCCAGGCCGACCGTCCCACCGATGGCCAGCGCTGCGGCGGCGCCCACCGCTCGAGTGTCTGTCGCTACGGCCATGATCACGAACATCAGGAGAGCCGTGAGGACCAGCTCGTAGACGAGCGCGCTGCCGGCACCAACGGTCGGAACGGTGGCACCGAGGGCGCCCGGCTGGTCCGGCCATACCGCCAGCAGCAGCAGCGCTCCCGCCACCGCGCCGAGGAGCTGTGCTCCCACGTAGGCCCCGGCGTCACGCACCGGGAAGTGGCGCGTCAGGGTGAATGCGAGCGTCACGGCCGGATTGATGTGGGCGCCCGAAAGGTGGCCCGTCGCATAGACCATGGCCATGATCACCAAGCCGAAGACGATCGCGACGCCGACGGCGCCGAGGATGCCGCCGTAGTGGGCGTCGGTGACGACGGCCCCACATCCGGCGAAGACAAGAGCGAAGGCGGCCAGGCCCTCGGCGAGGGCCCGGCGCGCCAGGTCCGGCTTACGCACTCGCCCCGTTCTTTGAAGGGGCCAGCTCGGCGAGCAGGACCCTCACGCGCTCCCCGATGTCGTCACGGATCCGCCGAACGCCTTCGAGGTCCGCCTCGGCGGGATCGTCGACCTCCCAGTCCTCGTAGCGCTTGCCCGGGTAGATCGGGCATGCGTCCCCGCAGCCCATCGTCACCACCGCGTCGGCGGCTCGTACGACCTCGTCGGTCATCGGCTTGGGGAACTCCTTCGAGAGATCGATGCCGAGCTCCTCCATCGCCGTGACCACGTTTGGGTTGATGCGGTCGCCCGGGGCGGAGCCGGCCGACCGAACGTGGACGTCTCCGTTCGCGTAATGGTCGAGCAACGCGGCTGCCATCTGGCTGCGGCCGGCGTTCTGGACGCAGACGAAGAGGACCTCGGGAACGTCCTTGGTGATCGTTCCCTCGACCTGCCCAAGCGCCCGCAGGCGCTCGCGGGCGAAGCGGTGCACGAACAGCGGGACGAAATCCTTCAGCCGCGCGCCTCGAAGCGCTTCGAGCGATTCGGCCATGAACCGCTCCACCGTCTCGCGGGAGAAGATGCCTGCGAACTCCTCCTCGAGCGTCTCGAGTCCCTTGACGAGGTGGTTGCGCGTGATCACGTCCACCTGGAGCTCACTCAGTTTCGTTGCCATGGATGCCTCCTCCCGCCCCGTTTGGAAGTGGTCGGATGGAGAGTATTCCATTGACAGTTGTGATTTCAATTGATACATGTATATAGATGACCGTCGATCTGGAGCTGGCTCCGAAGCAGAAGCGCCCAAAGGGGGAAGTGTGTTGCGACCCGGTCGCGTACCCCGACATCGAGCGCGAGCAGGCCGAGCGGATGGGGCGGGTTTCGAAGGCGCTCGGCGACCCGATCCGTATGCAGCTCGTCGACGTGCTGAGGAAGCACGCGGGCAAGGTCTGCGTGTGCGAGCTCGTGCCGCTGTTCGACCTCTCCCAGCCGACCGTCTCCCACCACCTCAAGGTGCTCCGCGAAGCCGGCCTCGTCGGGTCCGAGCGGCAGGGCCTCTGGGCCTACTACTACGTGAACCACGACGCGCTGGAGGAGCTGGGTACATGGCTCGCCAGCTGACGGCGAACGACGAGATCCGCGAGACGGTTCGCGAGCGCTACGCGGAGGCCGCGAAGCGCCTGGAGCTTGTCGACGGCGACTGTTGCGGCCCGAGCGACAGCCCGTTCGGCTGCGGCAACCCGACGGCCGTCGCCGAGCTGGGTGAGGGCGAGGTTGTGCTCGACCTCGGATCGGGTGACGGCACCGACGTCCTTATCTCCGCCCGGCGAGTCGGGCCGACCGGGAAGGCCTACGGGCTCGATATGACCGCCGAGATGCTGGCGAGAGCGCGGCGGAACCAGCGTGACGCCGGCGTCGAGAACGTTGCGTTCCTGGAGGGGACGATCGAGGAAGTCCCGCTTACGGACGACTCGGTTGACGTGGTGATTTCGAACTGCGTCATCAACCTGTCGGCCGATAAGCAGGCAGTGCTGGACGAGGCCGCACGGGTCCTGCGCCCCAGCGGCCGGTTCGCGGTCACGGATATCGTCGCCGACCCGGACATGGACGAGACGACCCGCGCAGACATGCAGGCATGGACCGGGTGCATCGCGGGCGCTCTGACCCGCGAGGAGTTCGAGCAGAGGTTGCGCGATGCGGGGTTCGAGGACGTCGAGATCCGCGAGACCCACCGGGTGCACGAGCACGCAGGCTCGGCGATCATTCGGGCCCGGCTCCCTGGGTAGCCGCACGCCTGAGCACACGCCCGCCGGTCGGTAGGGTGCGGCGCAGTGGCTGATATCGACGCGGTCGAGACTGAGGAGTGGCTCGAGGCCCTCGATGCGGTCGTCCAGCGCGACGGCCCGCGGCGCGCCCACGATCTCGTTGAGCGGGTGGTCGAGCGGGCCCGCCTGAAGGGCGCCGCGATCGAGTACGTCGGCCCGACTCCGTACGTCAACACGATCCCCCGCGAGGAGGAGCCGCCGCTACCGGGCGACCCGGCGATGGAGCGCCGGGTGCGCTCGCTGATTCGCTGGAACGCGATCGCCACCGTCCTGCGCGCCAACAAGGAGTCGTCGGAGCTCGGCGGCCACATCGCGAGCTACCAGTCCGCGGCGCTCCTCTACGAGATCGGCTTCAACCACTTCTGGCACGCGCCGTCCGAGGACCACGGTGGCGACCTCGTCTATATCCAGGGCCACTCGTCGCCAGGGATCTACGCCCGGGCGTATCTCGAGGGGCGGCTCACCGAGGAGCAGCTGGACGGGTTCCGCCAGGAGGTGTCGCGGCCGGGCGGAATCGCGTCCTACCCGCACCCGTGGCTGATGCCCGACTTCTGGCAGTTCCCGACCGTCTCGATGGGGCTCGGCCCGATCATGGCCATCTACCAGGCGCGGTTCATGCGCTACCTGACGGACCGCGGCATCACGGACACCTCGAAGCGCAAGGTGTGGTGCTTCCTCGGCGACGGCGAGACCGACGAGCCGGAGTCGCTTGGCGCGATCGCCCTCGCGGGCCGCGAGAAGCTCAGCAACCTCGTGTTCGTCGTCAACTGCAACCTGCAGCGCCTCGACGGCCC
This sequence comes from uncultured bacterium, assembly GCA_963753385.1. Taxonomy (GTDB): domain Bacteria; phylum Actinomycetota; class Thermoleophilia; order Solirubrobacterales; family 70-9; genus JALZKA01. Next base: position 418,974 of record CAVWCC010000005.1, on the reverse strand, counting down.
GGTGCATGGGAACGGGAAGATCATCCAGGTCCTGGAGACGATCTTCCGCGGCGCCGGATGGAACGTGATCAAGGTGATCTGGGGCGACCGCTGGGATCCGCTGCTTGAGGCCGACGAGGACGGCCTGCTGGTGCGCCGGATGGAGGAGGCCGTCGACGGGGAGTACCAGACGTACAAGGCGCGCCACGGCGCCTACGTGCGCGAGAAGTTCTTCGGCAAGTACCCGGAGCTCGCCGAGCGCGTCAAGGACATGACCGACGAGGAGATCTGGGCGCTCAACCGCGGCGGCCACGACGCTCGGAAGGTCTATGCGGCGTACGCGGCGGCGCAGGGTGCGACCCAGCGGCCGACCGTGGTCCTCGCGAAGACCATCAAGGGCTACGGGATGGGTGAGGCCGGCGAGGGCCAGAACATCACCCACCAGCAGAAGAAGATGAACGAGGAGGCCCTGCGCGCCTTCCGCGACCGGTTCGAGCTCGACATCACCGACGAGGATGTCCGCGAGGTCGCGTTCCACAAGCCCCCCGACGACTCACCGGAGATCAGGTACCTCCAGGAGCGCCGCAAGGCGCTGGGCGGCTACCTGCCGCAGCGCCGGCGGCGCGTGGAGGTGCCGCTCGAGGTGCCCCCGCTCGAGACCTTCCAGTCCCAGCTCGACGGAACGGGCGAGCGCGAGATCTCGTCGACGATGGCATTCGTGCGGATCCTGGCGGCGCTGCTGCGGGACAAGACGCTCGGCCCGCGCATCGTGCCGATCGTTGCCGACGAATCGCGCACGTTCGGAATGGAGGGGATGTTCCGCCAGCTCGGCATCTACTCGCACGTCGGCCAGCTCTACGAGCCGGAGGACGCCGGGCAGCTGATGTTCTACCGCGAGGACCAGCAGGGGCAGGTGCTGCAGGAGGGCATCACCGAGGCCGGGGCGTTCTCGTCCTGGATCGCGGCCGCCACCTCGTACTCGAACCACGCGGTCCAGATGGTTCCGTTCTTCCTCTTCTACTCGATGTTCGGCTTCCAGCGGATCGGAGACCTCGCCTGGGCGGCGGGCGACAACCGGGCTCGCGGCTTCCTGCTCGGCGGCACCGCCGGGCGGACCACGCTGAACGGCGAGGGCCTCCAGCACGAGGACGGGCACAGCCACGTGCTCTCGGCAACGGTCCCCAACTGCATCTCCTACGACCCCGCCTACGCCTACGAGCTGGCGGTCATCGTTCACGACGGCCTGCGGCGCATGGTCGCCGAGCAGGAGGACGTCTTCTACTACCTGACGATCATGAACGAGAACTACCGGCACCCGCCGCTGCCTGAGGGCGCCGAGGAGGGCATCCTGCGCGGCATGCACCGGATCCGCGAGATCGACGGCGCCCGGGTGCGGCTGCTGGGCTCGGGAACGATTCTGCGCGAGGTCGAGGCCGCCGCCGAGCTCCTCGGCCAGGACTTCGAGATCCCCGCCGAGGTCTGGAGCGTCACGAGCTACACGGAGCTGCGCCGCGACGGCCTGGAGCGCGACCGCGAGGAGCGGCTGCGCGGCGAGTCCGGCGAGCCGTGGGTCGCCACGTGCCTGGGCGAGAGCACCGCGCCGGTCGTTGCCGCGAGCGACTACATGAAGGCGCTCCCGGACGGGATCCGCGCCTGGGTCCCGGGCCGCTACGAGGTCCTGGGCACCGACGGCTTTGGGCGCAGCGACTTCCGCCGGCACCTGCGCCGCTTCTTCGAGGTCGACCGCCACCACGTGGTGGTCGCAGCGCTCGACGCCCTGGCCGCCGACGGCGAGGTCGAGCGCTCGGTGGTTGAGGACGCGATCCGGACATATGAGATCGATGCCGGAGCAACCGACCCCGCGGTGAGCTGATGGCGGCGCGCGAGGTCACCGTCCCCGACATCGGAGACTTCGAGGACGTGCCGGTGATCGAGATCCACGTGAAGGCGGGCGATTCCGTCGCGCCCGAGGACCCGCTCGTCACCCTCGAGTCGGACAAGGCGACGATGGACGTGCCGGCGCCGTTCGCGGGGAAGGTGGCGGAGCTGCGGGTGTCGGTTGGCGACGAGGTCTCGGAGGGGTCGGTGCTGCTGACGGTGGAGGCGGCCGAAGACGGCGCGGAGGCCGAGGCCGTCGCGGAACCCGAAACCGCCGAAGGCAGTGACGGCGACGAAGCCGCGCCGGCGCCCGAGACCGCGCCGGCGGCCGAGGCCGCAGGGCCCCCGAGCGTCGAAACCCGAGAAACCGGACATAGTGTCCGGGAATCCGGGTCTCGCGATGGCGGGCCGGTTTATGCGAGTCCCTCCGTGCGCCGGATGGCGCGCGAGATGGGGATCGACCTCGCCGGCGTGATGGGGACCGGCCGCAAGGGCCGGATCACCAAGGACGATGTCAAGCAGGCCAAGGAGCGGCCCGCCGCCGCGCCGGCCGAGGGCGCTGCGATCCCGGGCCTCGACATCGCGCCCTGGCCGAAGGTCGACTTCGAGAAGTACGGCGAGGTCGAGCGCGTGCCGCTGAGCCGGATCAAGAAGATCAGCGGCCCGAACATCGCCCGCAACTGGGTGATGATCCCGCACGTCACCCAGAACGACGAGGCCGACATCACCGACCTCGAGGCGTTCCGGAAGCAGATCAACGCCGAGCAGCAGGACGTGAAGGTGACGATGGTCGCGCTGCTCGTGAAGGCCTGCGTCGGATCGCTGAAGCAGTTCCCGGACTTCAACTCGTCGCTCGACGGCGACGAGCTGGTGGTGAAGCGCTACTACAACATCGGGTTCGCCGCCGACACGCCGCAGGGGCTGCTCGTGCCGGTGATCAAGGACGCCGACCGCAAGGGGTTGCTTGAGATCGCGGCCGACCTGACTGAGCTGTCCGGCAAGGCGCGGGAGGGCAAGATCTCGGCCGAGGAGATGCGCGGCTCGACCTTCTCGATCTCGTCGCTTGGCGGGATCGGCGGCACCAGCTTCACGCCGATCGTGAACGCGCCCGACGTCGCGATCCTCGGCGTCAGCCGCTCGAAGATCCAGCCGGTCTGGAACAAGGAGACGGAGACGTTCGAGCCTCGCCTGATGCTGCCGCTGTCGCTCTCCTACGACCACCGCGTGGTCGACGGCGCCGCGGCTGCCCGGTTCGTGACACACCTCTCCGGTGAGCTCGCCGACCTAAGGAGGGTGCTTCTCTGATGCGGGTCACGGTCCCGGACATCGGCGACTTCGCGGACGTGCCCGTGATCGAGATCCACGTGAAGGCCGGTGATGAGGTCGCGCCCGAGGACCCGCTCGTCACGCTCGAGTCCGACAAGGCGACGATGGACGTGCCGGCGCCCGCGGCGGGCAAGGTCACGGAGGTCCTCGTCGCGATCGACGACACGGTTTCCGAGGGGACGCCGATCCTGGAGCTCGAGGAGGCCGAAGGCGAAGCGCCAGGCGAAGGCGAAGCGGAGGCCGAGCAGGCGGCAGGCAGCACGCAGCAGGCAGAGGCGAAGCCCGAGGCGGAGCCGGCTAAGCCGGCTGAGGCTCCGGCGGGACAGCGCGTTCTCGTCATCGGCTCCGGCGTCGGCGGGTACACCGCCGCGTTCCGGGCCGCTGACCTCGGCCTCGAGGTGACGCTGGTCGAGCGCGACGACACGCTGGGTGGCGTCTGCCTGAACGTCGGCTGCATCCCCTCGAAGGCAGTGCTGCACGCGGCGCGGGTGATTTCGGAGGCCGAGGAGGCCGGAAGCTTCGGGGTCAAGTTCGGGGCGCCCAAGATCGACCTCGACGCTCTGCGCGGCTGGAAGGACGAGGTGGTTGGAAAGCTGACCGGGGGCCTCGACGGGCTCGCCAAGCAGCGCAAGGTCGAGGTCGTTCGCGGGACCGCCAGGTTCAAGTCCGACCGTGCTGTCGACGTCGACGGCGCCGAGATCGAATTCGACCACTGCGTGATCGCTGCCGGCTCGCGCGCCGCAACGCTGCCGATGCTGCCCGACGATGAGCGGGTCTTCGACTCGACCGGCGCCCTGGAGCTGGAGGACATCCCCGAGCGCCTCCTGGTGATCGGGGGCGGGATAATCGGCCTCGAGGTCGCGGCGATGTACTCGGCGCTCGGGAGCAGGATCTCGGTGGTCGAGCTGACCGACCAGCTGATCCCCGAGTGCGACCCCGACCTCGTCAAGCCGCTCCACAAGCACATCGCCGAGCGCTACGAGGCGATCATGCTCGCGACCAAGGTGGTCTCAGCCGAGGCCGGCAAGAAGGGGATCGGGGTGACGTTCGAGGGCGACGAGGCGCCCGACCCGCAGACGTACGACCGCGTCCTCGTCGCGGTCGGCCGCCGCGCGAACGGCGACCAGCTCGACCTCGACAAGGCGGGCGTCAAGGTCGAGGACAACGGCGAGATCCCGGTCGACCCCCAGCGGCGCACGAACGTCGCCCACATCTACGCGATCGGCGACATCGCGGGCGGCCCGATGCTCGCCCACAAGGCCTCCCACGAGGGCAAGGCCGCGGCCGAGGTGATCGCCGGCATGAACGTCGCCTTCGAGCCGATGGCGATTCCGTCGGTGGCCTACACGGATCCCGAGGTCGCGTGGACCGGGCTGACCGAGGCCGAGGCGGTCCAGGCCGGAACCGAGTACGAGAAGGCGATCATTCCCTGGCAGGTCTCGGGCCGCGCCCTCGGCCTCGCCCGCCCCGAGGGCCAGACGAAGCTGCTGATCGACCCCGAGTCGAGGCGGGTGCTCGGCGCCGGGATCGTCGGCGTCAACGCGGGCGACCTCGTCGCCGAGGCGACGCTCGCGATCGAGATGGGAGCCGATGCAGAGGACCTCGGGCTCACGATCCACCCGCACCCGACGCTTTCGGAGACCGTGATGCTCGCGGCCGAGCGCGCCGAGGGCACCGTCACCGACCTCTACGCCCCGAAGCGCAAGGGCTGACGCGCGCTCAGGCCACGTCGAACGAGATGGTGCCGAGGTAGCCCTCGCCCTCCTCCGAGAGGTCGAGCAGGAGCGACTCGTCGAAGATCATGTCGGCGTCGTTCGTGACCCGGCCCTCGTCGCCCTGGTAGGGCGAGCCGCCTTCGTACACCGCGGTCGAGGTTTCGTCGACGAAGTAGAGCTGCGTGGTCAGCGCGGTCGCGTTGTCGACGTGCACCTTGGCGTGGATGTGCGGCGTGCGGCCGACGTACCAGCCGGGGTAGACGGTCGTGAACTCGACGATGCCGTCGGCGTCGGTGACCTGCGCGCCGCGCAGGAAATCCTCGCCGGCGCCGGCGTCGAAGCCCGAGTAGACGCCGCCCGCGTCGGCGTGCCAGATCTCGACCACTGCGTTCCGGAGCCCCTCGCAGCTCTCGGCGTCGCGCACGCGGATCGCGAGCCGGAGCTCGGCGCCATCGCGGTCCTCGCGCACGTCGCTGCGGATCTTGTCGACGTCGAAGTAGTACGGGCCTTCGGTCTGCTCAGCCGTGAGCGTGCAGGCGGAGCTTTCGTCGAACAGGTCGGCGAGGTTCGAGCCGCTCCGTGACTGGACCGTCGTCTCCGTGCCCTCGCTGGTCGCGACGTTGGTGGTCGTCGCGTCGTCGTCGGACCCGCAGGCCGCCAGCAGGGCGCCGAGGCTGACCGAGCCGATCCCGGCCAACGCCTGGCGGCGGTTGATCTGTCGTGAAATCGTCATCGCGGCAGCCTGGCGCCGCCAGCTTTCCCGATTCTCAAGCGAACCGAAACGGACGCTAAGAACCTAACGTGCCGGTTGAATCGCCGCGCGGCGCGAGGCGGATTCCGGGTGGCCGTCGCGGTCGACGAGGATCACCTCCGTGTTGACTCTCCGGTCCTGGAGGGCGCGACGGCGGTCCGACACGAGCACGATCAGGAACCCGAGTCCGAAGGGGATGATTGCGATCACCGTCCACACCAGCCGGCGGATCGCGGTCCCTGGGCTGAGGCGCGGAGCCCCGGCAGAGTCGACCAGCCGGATCCCGAGTAGGCGCATTCCCGGGGTCTGGCCGGCGAGCGTCCAGAAGAACAGCAGATAGCCGGACAGGATCAGCAACCACGTCGTTGCTCCCAGGACGAGGGTTCCCCCCGTCGTGACATCGGAATCCGGAAACAACGCGGAGGCCGCAAAGGCGAATACCGCCGAGATCACGATGAACGCAGCATTGATGATCGCGGCATCGATCACGAGACCAAGGCCTCGCGTGACCAGCCCGGCGTTGTCGGTGGGCTCGGTGCGCTGCGGCTTCCGCACCAGCCGGCGGGCCACCCGCTCGGCCGCCCCGTCGAGCCGGTGCGCGATCCCGCGCACCTGCCGGCCGAGGTCCTCGAGCAGGCCGACGCCCTGCGAGGTCAGCGCGGTCCGGATCTCGGGCGACTCGGCGATGCGCTTGATCAGCTTCTGGATCTCGTCGCTCTCGAGCAGCCGGTCGACCAACTTGTCGACGAGTTGGCTGTCGAGCACGTCGACGAGTGCCCGTTCGACCCCCGGGCTTGCGAGCAGGCGCTTCACGGCCTCCTCGCTGCCAGGCGACTCCAGGACCCTGATCAGGGCGCGCTCCACCGCTGGGCTCTCCAGCGCCTGGACGATCGCCTCCTCGGTCGCGAGCTCGACCGCGTCGTCGATCCCCGTTGCGCCCGCCACTGCCCGCGCCCCGCGCGCGCCGCCCCCGAGCACGCGTGCTGCCAGCGAGGGCCGGCGTTTCGGCGGATCCGCCATCGGCTGAGAATCTAGGCCGAGCGTCGGCTGGTTCCCGGGCGGTCTAGGCTCTCACGCCCGGGAGGAACGTGGACGACGCACTGGCCATCGCAATCATCGTCGCCGCCGCGGTGGGGTCCCAGGTCGTCGCCCTGCGGCTGAGGATGCCCGCGATCGTCCCGCTGCTGGCGGCCGGCGTGCTGCTGGGCCCGTACGTGATCGACGCGATCGATCCCAACGAGCTGTTCGGCGACCTGATCGACCCGATGGTCGAGCTCGCGGTGGGCGTGATCCTCTTCGAGGGCTCGCTCCTGCTTCGGCGCGAGGAGCTCGAGGGCGGGGCCGGCGCGGTGGTGGCGCGCCTGCTGACAGCCGGGTTCGCGGTTACATGGGCGCTGATCGCGGTGGCGGCCGTCCTCCTGCTCGGCCTCGAGACCCGGATGGCGATCCTGCTCGGGGCGGTCCTCTCGCTCTCGGGGCCGACCGTCGTCCTGCCACTGCTGGCGCACGTTCGCCCGACCGAGCGCGTGGGCGTGATCCTGAAGTGGGAGGGGATCCTGATCGACCCGGTGGGCGCGATCTTCGCAGTGCTCGCGTTCGGCGCGATCTCGACCGGCGCGAGCGAGTTTCAGTTGGGACCGTTCCTGGCGACGGTTGGCGTCGGTGCGGCCGTCGGGATCGCAGCCGCCGGGCCGGCGATCCTCGCGCTTCGCGACAAGAAGCTGTCGGCCTCGCTCGAGTCGTCGATCCTGCTCGCACTCGTCCTCGTCGCGGTGGCTGTCGCGAGCGAGCTGAAGGAGGACGCCGGGTTGGTCGCGGCGATCGCGATGGGGGTCACGCTCGCCCACCGTCGGGAGGACATCGAGCGCGAGGCCCACGACTTCGTCACCACGCTGACCAGCCTCCTGATCGGGATCCTGTTCATCGTCCTCGCGGCGCGTGTCGACCCGGATCGCGTGATCCAGCTTGGCTGGGAGGCGGTCGCCTTCGTGGCGGTTCTGATCCTGCTGATCAGGCCGCTGGCCGCCGTCGTGGGCACGCTCGGGACAGCGCTCAGCAGCGGTGAGCGCGGCCTTGTCGCCTGGATGATGCCCCGCGGGATCGTCGCCGCCTCAACGGCATCGGCGTTCGAGCTGAGCCTGGTCGCGCAGGGCGTCGCCGACGCCCACAAGCTCGTGCCCATCACGTTCTTCGTCGTGGCGGTGACGGTGCTCGTCTACGGCCTGACCGCGCGGCCGGTGGCGCGCGCGCTCGGCGTGGCCGAGGAGGGAGACCCCGGCTAACCCTTGGCCGCGAGCTGGCCGCAGGCCGCGTCGATGTCGCGGCCACGCGTCAGCCGCACGGTGGCCCGCAGGCCACCCCGCTCGAGCGCAGCCTTGAAGGCGTGGATGGCCGCTCGATCGGAGCCCTCGAACTCGCCCCCCGTCGGGTTGTACGGGATCAGGTTGAGCTTGAAGACCCGCGGGTCGAGGATCGTGGCGAGCTCAGCGGCGATATCCCGCGTGTCGTTGACGCCGGCCAGCATCACGTATTCGACGAACACCATCCGGCGCCGGGCGCGGTGGTAGCGGTGGCAGGCGGCGAGGACGTCCGCGAGCGGGTAGCGCTCGTTGACCGGCATCAGCTCCGAGCGGAGGGCATCGTTCGGCGCGTGCAGGGAGAGCGCGAGGCGGATCGGCATCTCGCACTCGGTGAGCCGCTCGATCCCCGGGACCCAGCCAACGGTCGAGATCGCCGTCCGGCGGTGGGTGATCCCGATGTCGGGCAGGCGCCGGCAGGCCTCGAGGACCGCATCCAGGTTCATCATCGGCTCGCCCATCCCCATGAACACGCAGTGGTCGACCGCATCGAGGCGCCGGAAGTGGAGCGCCTGGTCGACGATCTCGGCGGCGGTCAGGTTGCGCCCGAACTTCATCTGCCCGGTTGCGCAGAACGTGCAGGTGAGGGGGCAGCCCGACTGCGAGGAGACGCAGATCGAGCGCCGCCCGTCCCGATAGCGCATCAGGACCGCCTCGATCGGGCGGCCGTCGGCCGTCCGGAACAGCGCCTTGACCGTGCCGTCCTTCGAGCGCGCCTCGCGCTGGAGCTCGAGGGTCGAGTAGGGAACGGTGCCTTCGAGCTGGTGCCGGAGGCCCGCCGGGAGGTTCGTCATCTCCTCATAGGACTCGGCGCCACGGGCGGCCCACTCCCAGACCTGCGCGGCGCGGTAGCCGGGCTGACCACGCTCGGCGAGGGTCCGCTCCAAGAGCTCCAGGTCCATCGGGCGAGTCTAGGCGCCCCACCATGCCTCGTCAGGCGCTCCCGGTTGCGGAAACCCGCGATATTCGCGGGAAACAGCAACCGGTTCGCTCTTGTGCCGGTCAGGCCGGTGCCAGGGCGGGGCGCAGCGCCCCGCGCCGGGCGAACGTGGTAGCCGCGCCGGCCAGGGCGACCGCGACGCCGGCCAGAACCGCTTCCTGCCAGCCCGCCGCCTCGATCACGGCGCCGGCGATCGCAGTGCCCAGCGACAGGCCGGCGATCAGTGCCGTCATCAGCCAGGTGAAAGCCTCGGTCTCGGTCCCCTGCGGTGCCACCTGCGAGATCAACTCGTTCCGTGTCGTGATCAGCGGCGCGATCGGAGCGCCGGCGAGCAGCACCAGGAGCGCCATCGAGAGCGGCGAGGACGCCGCGATCAGCGGCAGGCAGGCGAGCGGGAAGACCAGTCCGATCACGCAGATAGGTGTCGAGGAGCTCGCGCCGGCCTTGGCGCGCGCCGAAGAACAGGCCGCCGACACCGCTGGCCGCCGCCCAGACCGCCAACAGGACCCCGGCGAGCGCCGCGTCGCCTACCTCCTCGCTGAACGCCGGCAGCACCACCTCGACCGTACCGATGCCGAAGCCCACGGGGATCGACGTCAGCGCGATCATGCGGATCGCGGGGCTCCGAAGCGGCCCGAGGCCGGCCGTGTGCTCGCTCGCGGGAATTGTGCGGCGGCGATCAGGCAGTCGCGAGAGAAACAGGAGCGTCCCCAGAATCACCAGCGCGGACGACAGCCCGAGGGCGGCCTGGGGTCCTGACACCGCGACGAGCGCGCCCGTGATCAGCGGTCCGCTGACGAACGAGATCTCGATCGTCACCGAGTCGAACGCGTAGGCGCCGTGGATCAGTTCGGGGTCGCCGGCCAGGAGCTTCGGCCAGCGCGCGCGGAGGACCGCTCCCGACGGCGGGAACGAGGCGCCGGCGGCGAGCCCGGTCGCGACGAGCGCGACCGTGGGGGCGTCGATCTCGCCGAGCCCCCACAGCGCCAGGATCGCGCCCGCGTGGACGACCGCGAGCGGCAGCAGCCAGGCCGCGCCATGGCGGTCGACCAGCCGGGCGGCGAACGGCGCGCCCATGCCTGCCCCGAGCGCGAGCGCGCCGCCGACCAGCCCGGCCGTCGCGAACGAGCCGGTCGCCTCGCGCATGAACAGGATTACGGCCAACCCGTTGATCGCGAAGGGCAGGCGGGTGAGCGTGGCGGCGAGGACCAGAACGGCAACGCCCGGGACTCGAAGGATGCGCCCGTAGATCGCCATCCGATTCAGGATGGCAGGAGCCGTGTAACGCCTCGGCCACAGCGGCGACTCCTCATCAGATGGTTCGGTTTCGGCATGCCGTGATCGCATTCGTTGTCGTCACCGCGGTGGTCGCCTCGGGCTTGGCGGTCACCTCCGACAGTTGGAGCGCCGAGCCGGCGCAGGCCGCGGCCAAGAAGCGGCTCGAGCTGCAGCAGAGCGAGTACGGGCGCGTCCTCTTCGACGCCCGCAACCGGGCGCTCTACCTGTTCACCCGCGACGAACGCAAGAGCGACTGCTACGGCCAGTGCGCCGAGGTCTGGCCGCCGTTCAAGGCCAAGGGCGGCGTCAAGGCAGGCGATGGCCTAAAGCAGCGCTGGGTCGACACGGTCAGACGGCGCGGCGGCGCCAAGCAGGTGACCTACCGCGGCCACCCCCTGTACTTCTACGTCCACGACACGCGCGGCGAGATCTTCTGCAATGACGTCTTCGAGTTCGGCGGAACCTGGTTCGTCGTGCAGCGCAGCGGCGAGCCGCCGGCCTAGCGCGAGATCGCGCGGAAGAGCAGGAGCAACAGGGCCGAGCCGCCGATCGCGATCAGCCAGGTCTCGAGGTCGAAGAACTCGTCGATCTCGCCCGAGATCGAGCTCGGTCGCGATCCATCCGCCGAGGAGCGCGCCCAGCACGCCGACGGCCGTGGTCCCGATGCAGCCGCCGGGCTCGGTGCGCCCGGGGATCAGCGCTCGGGCGATGGTAGCCCGCGAACAGCCCGAGGAGGATCCAGCCGAAGAAGCCCATGGCGCGGCCCCTACCCGCTCAGACCTCGAAGAACGCGCCGTCGGGACCGAGATTCGCGACCTCGGTTTCGCCGATCCGCGAGCGCTCGCCCCAGCTCTCGTGGATGTGGCCGCAGACCGCCAGCGGGGGCCGGATGCGCTCGATCGCCGCCGCCAGGGCGGGGCTCCCGAGGTGGTCGCCCGCGCTCGACTGGTCGCAGTGGCCGAGCGGCGGTGAGTGCAGGACCAGGACGGCGCCGGCCGGGCAGTCCGCGAGCGCCGCGGTGGCCTCCTCGTCCGACAGGTCGAAGCTCCAGTCCCAGGGCGTGATCGGAATCCCGGCGCCGAGGCCGAAGAACGTGCGCCCCTCGACCTCCGCGCCGTCGCCGTGCAGCACGGTCGCGGCGGGCCATGCCGACGCGGCCTCACGGAGCGCGTCCGCGGTCTCGTTGTTCCCAGGAACAAGCACGGTCGGTGTGTCGATGGCGGCGAGGGCGCCGATCATCTCCTCGAGCCCCTCGTGAACTGAGGCGAAGTCGCCGGCGCCGATCACGACGTCGGCCTCGTCGCTGCGCTCGACGAGGCTCGCGGCCCGGCTGAGGTCGCGGTGGAGGTCGCTGAAGGCGAGCAGTCGCATCGGCGCCGATCCTATGCAGCGGTACCCTGGGGATGCGATGTGCATTCAGTGTGCAGCGGTTGCGGCGGCCTCGGTGGGCACCGCGAGTGGCGCCCGCGCCTGGCTCGGCCACAAGCTCCCCGAGCGGGGCCGCAGGATCGCGACGGCGGTGCTGATGCTCGCCGCGCTGGTCGCCTCAGGCGTCGCGCTGGGCTGACATCGCGGCCTCGAGCCGCGGGAGCGAGCCGGGCGCGGTCTTCCCACGGGCGAGCATCCTGCGCTCCGCGGCGTCGACGTCGTCGAAGTACTTCGTGCAGCGGCCGCGCAGGACCGAGCGCGGCGTCAGCGGCCGCATCGCTCGCGCCGCGGCCACGGCCGCACGCGCCGCAGCAGCGTCGGCCGACGTGAGGCGCAACCGATAGTGCTCGCGGGCCCTCTCGGGCAGCGAGGCCTTCATCACCACGTTGTGGACCCGCATCGCGGGCCACCTCGAGCGTGCCGTCGGGATCTCGAACATCACGGCGGAGCCCGTAAACCGCGCCTCGTCGGTGAGGTGGGCATCGGGGCCGTTGATCTTTCCGTCCACGTACTCGCGGAACTCGGCCCACGACCCCGGCGCCACGCTAGCGGGCATCCCGAACAGCTCGCCGAACCGGACGTAGTCGGCCCAGAACGCGTTGCGCTCGCCCTCGGACAGCTCGCGGACGAAGAGCTCGTAGAAGTAGACGGCCGAGTCCGCGGCCGGGGCGATCGTCCACAGCATCAGCTCGGGGTCGAAGGCGGAGTAGGGCGTACCCGCAGGCATCCGTCCTGCGCCCTCGGGCAGCTCGCCCTTGACCGTCGAGTGCATCCGGCGAACGGCGGCGAGGACCCGGTCGGCGTCGGCCCTGGTGCCGAAGAAGATCTCCTCGAACATCTTGCCCGTGGTGGCGAGGCGGTGGAAGGGACGCTCGGCGTAGCGCGTGTGGGTGCGGGTGCCGACGAAGTTGCGCGGATCGAGCGCGCCGATCGCGAGCGCGCGCTGGCCGTACATCAGCCCCACGATGCGCTCGTGGTGCACCCTGCGAAGGACAGAACCGGGAGGGAAGTAGCCCATCTGACAGCGCCTCTGGTCAGATACTACCTGATTGACAGGCCGCTCTGTCAGACTGGCTCTGTGGAAGCGGGAACCCGCATCTACGGAGGAGTCAGCGCCGACGACCGTCGCGCGAAGCGCCGCGAGCAGCTCCTCGACGCGGGCCTCGAGCTGCTCGGAACGGCCGGGTGGTCGGGAACGACAATGACCGCGGTCTGCGCCAAGGCCGGGCTCACCGAGCGCTACTTCTACGAGAGCTTCGACGACCGCGAGGCGCTGCTGCTCGCGGTCTTCGACCGGATCACGGATGAGGCGACCGAGGCGATCCTGGCCACGATCTCCGCCGCCCCCCGCGAAGCCCGCGCCCGCACGCGCGCCGCGATCGGGGCGTTCGTCGAGCTGATGACCGACGACCCCCGCAAGGGCCGCGTCGCGTTCGTCGAGGCGATGGGCAGCGAGGCGCTCGTGCGCCGCCGCTACGAGTCGATCAGCGCCTTCGCGGCGCTCCTCGGCGACCAGGCGCGAGACTTCTACGGGTTGCCGACCGGCGGCGACGAGCTGATCGAGTTGACGAGCCTGGTGCTGGTGGGCGGCCTCGCCGAGGCGCTCATGGCCTGGCTCGGGGGAAGCCTCGGGACCTCGCGGGAGCGGCTGATCGAGGACTGCACCGACCTGTTCGTCGCCACCGGCGAGACCGCCGTGGCGCTCGCGCGCAACCGGTGAGCGCCGGCCCACAGCCGTGGTGGGCGGACGCCGTCGTCTACCAGGTCTACCCGCGCTCGTTCCAGGACTCGGACGGCGACGGCATCGGCGACCTGGCGGGGATCACCCGGCGCCTCGATCACCTCGCCTGGCTCGGGGTGGACGCGGTCTGGCTCTCGCCCATCTACCCGTCGCCCCTCGCCGACATGGGCTACGACGTCGCCGACTACACCGCGGTCGCCCCCGAGTACGGCACCCTCGCCGATCTCGACGCGCTGATCGCGCGCGCTCATGGATTGGGAATCCGGGTGCTCCTCGACCTCGTGCCGTCCCACACCTCGATCGAGCATCCCTGGTTCCGGGAGCATCCAGACTGGTACTTCTGGTCCGACGACGGGCCTCAGAACAACTGGGTCGCGAGCTTCGGGGGCGCCGCCTGGAGCCATGACGAGCGCACGGGCCGCTGGTACCTGCACTCCTTCTATCCCGAGCAGCCCGACCTGAACTGGCGCAACCCCGAGGTCCGCGCCGAGTTCGGGCGGATCGTGCGGTTCTGGACCGAGCGCGGCGTCGACGGCTTTCGGGTCGACGCGATCGACCGGGTGATGAAGGATGCGCGGCTGCGCGACGATCCGCCCGCGACCGAGCCGTCCCCGTTCCCGGCGCCCGCCGAGTACACGGCGCTCGACCACCGGTACTCGGTGAACGACCCCGAGGTCGGCCTCGCGCTTGCGGCGTTGCGTGAGGCGGCCGGCGACGTGTTCCTGGTCGGCGAGGTCTACCTGCGGGTCCCAGAGCTACGGCCCTACCTCGAGCACCTCGACATGGTGTTCGCGTTCGAGCTCCCCCACGGCCCGTTCGACGCCGGGCGCGTTCGCGACGTGATCGCCTCGAGCGCGGAACTCGAGCGCATCGCGTGGGTGCTCTCGAACCACGACTTCCCCAGGGTCGCGACCCGCGTGGGGGAAGCCCGCGCGGCGCTCGCCGCCGTGCTGCTGCTGACGCTGCCCGGTGCCGCGTTCCTCTACCAGGGCGATGAGATCGGCATGGTCGACGGCGCCGGCGCCGACCCCCCGGTCGACCGAGCCGGCCGCGACCCCCACCGCCACCCGATGCAATGGGAGCCCGAGCCGCTCGGCGGCTTCACCGAGGGCGAGCCCTGGCTCGAGCTGACCGACCCCGAGGAGCGCAGCGTCGCAGGCCAGCGTGGGCGGAAGGGATCACTGCTGGAGCTCCACCGCGACCTGATCGCGCTCCGGCGCGAGCTCGGCAGCGATTTCGAGCTGGTGGACGCCGCGTCCGGAGTCGTCGCGTTCCGGCGCGGTGCGCACACGGTCGCCCTCAACCTGGGTGCTGCCCCCGCGCCGCTGCCTCCGGGAACGCCGCGGATCGAGACCACGCCGGGGGCAACGGCCGACGGCAAGCTGCCGCCTGGCGCGGCAGTGGTCTTGCACGAATAGACAAACGTCCGAGCGTGGTTTGCGGGCGCTCGTTCCGGGGGTATAAGGTGACCCGGAAGGAGGAGAGCATGCGCTCGCGTGGTGCCCGAAGGGGGGTCCCGATCGCCTTGCTCGCCCTGTTGGCGGGGCTGGCTCTCACCTCCTGTACCGGCTCCGACGACTCCGCAGGCTCCGGTACGGAGATCTCGTTCTTCATCTTCAACGAGCCCAGCGGCGCCTACCTGCAGGCGGCCGACGAATGCAGCAAGGCGTCCAACGGCGAGTACACGATCTCGTTCGAGTTCCTGCCCGCGCAGGCCGACGCCCAGCGCGAGCAGCTGGTGCGGCGTCTGGGCGCGGAGGACGACTCGATCGACATCATCGGCATGGACGTCATCTGGACGGCCGAGTTCGCGAACGCGGGTTGGCTCCTGCCCTGGGAGGAACCCGAGAAGTCGGAGGTCACCGACGGCGTCTTCCCAAGCGTGGTTGAGTCGGCTTCATTCGAGGGCGAGCTCTACGCCGCCCCGTTCACCTCCAACACCCAGCTCCTCTGGTACCGCAAGGATCGCGTGCCCGAGCCGCCCACCACCTGGGCTGAGATGCTCGAACAGGCCCTCGAGATCGGCCCGGCCGAGGGACAGATCCAGGTGCAGGCGAACCGATACGAGGGCTTCACCGTCTGGATCAACGCCATGATCGAATCCGCGGGGACCCAGGTCCTCTCGGGGCCGACCGAGGTCGACCTGGAGCAGGGGCCGACCGAGGAGGCGATCGCGACGATGGCCGAGTTCGCCGGCTCTCCGGTGGCGCCGCCGAACGTCGACACCTCCACCGAGGACACCGCCCGCCTCGGCTTCGAGGCCGGCGAGGCGAGCTTCATGATCAACTATCCGTTCGTCTATCCGAGCGCGGCGGAGAACGCTCCGGACGTCTTCGAGCAGATCGCCGCCACGAAGTACCCGGCGGTCGTGGAAGGCGAGCCGTCGCGGCCTCCGCTCGGCGGCATCAACCTCGGGGTTTCGGCGTTCTCCGCGCACCCCGACCTGACCTTCGACGCGATCACCTGCCTGGTCCAGCCCGCGAACCAGGTGATCGCGGCAACCCTGGGCGGCCTGCCGCCGGTCACCGAGTCCCTCTACGCGACGCCGGAGATCGAGAAGGCGTATCCGGGTTTCGCGGATGTGATCAAAGAGTCGATCGACGATGCCGCGCCCCGGCCGCTGACGCCGGCCTACACCGACCTCTCGCTGGCGATGCAGCGGGCCCTGCACCCGATCGGCGACATCGCGCCGGAGGACGTGACCGCTGCCTACGACGAGCTGCTTGACAAGGTCCAGCAGGCCGTGAACCGGGAAGGGCTTCTCTGATGGAGGCCACCACGATCAAGAAGCCGGGCGGGACGAGCGAGCGCACCCGGTCCGAGCACCGGCTGGGCTGGTTGCTCTGCGCGCCGGCGGTGGTAGCGATGCTCCTCGTCACGGCGTATCCGATCATCTACGCGATCGTCCTCTCGCTCCAGGAGCTCGACCTGCGCTTCCCCGATGAGGGTGGGTTCGTTGGCCTCTCCAACTACGAGACGGTGCTGACCTCGTCGCTGTGGTGGCAGGACGTCTTCAACACCCTGTTCGTCACCGTCATCTCGGTCGCTATCGAGCTTACGCTCGGCATGCTGATCGCGCTCGCGATGCACCGGGCGATCTTCGGGCGGGGCGTGCTTCGCACCTCGGTCCTGATCCCGTACGGGATCGTCACGGTCGTCGCGGCGTTCGCCTGGCAGTTCGCGTTCTCGCCCGATACCGGATTCGTCAACAACCTGCCGCTGATCGCCGACGACAAGGCCTGGTTCGGCGATCGCTTCAGCTCGTTCGCCGTGATCATCATGGCCGAGGTCTGGAAGACCACACCGTTCATGGCGCTGCTCCTGCTGGCCGGGCTAGTGACGATCGACGACGGCCTCTACGAGGCTGCGAAGGTGGACGGCGCCTCGGCCTGGCAGCGGTTCTGGAAGATCACCATCCCGCTGATGAAGCCGGCGATCCTGGTGGCGCTCCTGTTCCGGACGCTCGACGCATTCCGCGTCTTCGACACGATCTTCATCATGACCGGGGGTGCGCAGGACACCGAATCGGTCTCCATCCTGGGCTACAACCAGCTGATCGAACGCCTGAACCTGGGGCTCGGCTCGGCCGTTTCGGTGCTGATCTTCTTCAGCGTGTTCCTGATCGCGTTCCTGTTCATCAAGGGCTTGGGCGTCCGGATGTCGGAGGGGAGGCCAGGTACCTGATGAGCGACTTCTGTCGCGAAAGCAGATTTGGCCCCCCGCTAGGGGAGTGTTCCTGATGGAACAGCGCGGTGCCCGGGAGTACACGCTGTGGTCGATCGGGATGGTCCTGATCCTGCTGTTCGCGCTGATCCCGGTGATCTGGATCGTTTCGCTTTCGTTCAAGACGCCGGCGACGATCGGCGACAAGAGCTTCTTCCCGCAGGAGTGGACGTTCGAAAACTACGAGGCGCTGTTCGAGGGCGGGATCTCGGAGAGCCCGTTCATCGCGCCGCTGATCAACTCGATCCTGATCGCAACCATCGCCACCTCGATCGCGATCGTGCTCGCGGCGTTCGCCGCCTACGCGATCGCCCGCCTCGACTTCCCCGGCAAGGCCGTGATCCTGGCCGGCGCCCTGGCGATCGCGATGTTCCCAGCGATCTCGACGGTGGGGCCGCTGTTCGACATGTGGCGGACGCTGGGCCTCTACGACACCTATCCGGGGCTGATCATCCCCTATCTCACGTTCGCGCTCCCGCTCGCGATCTACACGCTCGTCGCGTTCTTCCGGGAGATCCCCTGGGACCTCGAGCAGGCGGCGCAGGTCGACGGGGCGACGCCGTTCCAGGCATTCCGCAAAGTGATCATCCCGCTCGCTGCCCCGGGGGTGTTCACCGCGGCGATCCTGGTCTTCATCTTCTGTTGGAACGACTTCCTGTTCGCGATCTCGCTGACTTCATCGGACGCCTCGCGAACGGTGCCCGCGGCGCTGGCGTTCTTCACCGGCGAGTCGCAGTTCACGGCGCCGAACGGCAACATCGCCGCGGCGGCCTCGCTGGTCACCATTCCAATCATCATCTTCGTACTGATCTTCCAGCGCCGGATCGTCGCCGGTCTGACCGCGGGAGCCGTCAAGGGATAGGAGAATCTGGACCGATGGCAGACATAGTCATGGACAAGATCACCAAGCGCTACCCGGACGGTTTCGAAGCCGTCAAGAAGATGGACCTCGAGATCAAGGACGGCGAGTTCATGGTTCTGGTCGGCCCGTCCGGCTGCGGGAAGTCGACCGCACTGCGGATGATCGCTGGCCTCGAGGACATCTCGGAAGGCGAGATGAAGATCGGCGGCCAGGTGGTCAACGATCGGGCGCCGAAGGACCGCGATATCGCGATGGTGTTCCAGAACTACGCGCTCTACCCGCACATGACCGTCCGCCAGAACATGGAGTTCCCGCTGCGCCTCGCGGGCGTAGCGGATGAGGAGATCCGCTCGAAGATCGAGGAGGCCGCAAAGGTCCTGGAACTCGAGCAGCACCTCGATCGCAAGCCGGCGAACCTGTCCGGCGGCCAGCGCCAGCGGGTCGCGATGGGCCGTGCGATCGTGCGCGACCCGAGCGCGTTCCTGATGGACGAGCCGCTCTCAAACCTCGACGCGAAGCTGCGCGTGCAGATGCGCACCGAGGTCTCGCGCCTCCAGGCGGACCTGGGGACGACCACGGTCTACGTAACCCACGACCAGACCGAGGCGCTGACGCTGGGCGACCGGGTCGCGGTGATGAGGGCAGGCGTGCTCCAGCACGTGGCCTCGCCCGCGGAGCTCTACGCCGACCCGATGAACCTGTTCGTCGCGGGATTCATCGGCTCGCCGGCGATGAACTTCATGGCCGGCAGCCTCACCGACGGCCGGGTCCGGTTACCGTTCGGCGAGATCGCCCTGCCGGAGGAGCTGCGCTCGAAGGTCGGCACGCGCGGCGGCAATGTCGTCGCGGGCATCCGCCCGGAGTCGTTCGAGGATGCCTCGCTGGTGGGCGATGCGAGATCACGCGGGTCCACCTTCCGGGCGAAGATCGACCTCGTCGAGTCGGTGGGCTCCGAGCAATACGCGTACTTCAAGCTCGAGCACGAGGGCGTCGAGTCCGAGGAGCTGCGCGAGCTGGCCGAGGACGCCGGCACGACCGAGGTCCCGAGCTCGGGCGAAGGGACCGTCGTTGCCCGGCTCGACGCGGTGAGCCAGGCGCGGCGCGGCGAGGAGCTCGAGCTGTGGGTCGACTCCACCAAGCTTCATCTCTTCGATCCCGAGACGGGCCAGAGCCTGAAGCGCAGCTAGGCTTCTCCAAAACCTGACGGCGCCGCAGGCGGGCGCGAGGGCGGGACCGATCAGGAATCGAGAAGCGCCGGTCGCGAGCCGCACCTAGCATGCCCGCAATGACCACGACCAAGAAGGCAGGGGCGCTGTCCGTTGCCGACAGCCACGATCTGATCCGCGTGCACGGCGCGCGCGTGAACAACCTCAAGGACTTGAGCGTCGAGATCCCGAAGCGCCGGCTGACCGCGTTCACCGGCGTCTCCGGCTCGGGCAAGAGCTCGCTGGTGTTCGGCACCATCGCCGCGGAGTCGCAGCGGCTGATCAACGAGACCTACAGCGCCTTCGTGCAGGGGTTCATGCCGACCCTGGCGCGGCCCGAGGTCGACGTGCTCGACGGGCTGACGACCGCGATCAGCGTCGACCAGGAGCGGATGGGCGCCGATCCCCGTTCCACAGTCGGCACAGCCACGGACGCGAACGCGATGCTGCGCATCCTCTTCAGCCGCCTCGGCAAGCCGCACATCGGATCGCCCCAGGCGTTCTCCTTCAACGTCGCCTCGGTCAGCGCCAGCGGTGGGATCACGGTGAAGAAGGGCGCCAAGACCGAGACGAAGGCGGCGACGTTCTCCCGAACCGGCGGCATGTGCGAGCGCTGCGAGGGCCGCGGCTCGGTCACGGACTTCGACCTCACCGCGCTCTACGACGAGGAGAAGTCGCTCAACGAGGGCGCGCTCACGATCCCCGGCTACAGCATGGAAGGCTGGTACGGCCGGATCTTTCGCGGATGCGGGTTCTTCGACCCGGACAAGCCGATCAAGACGTTCAACAAGCGCGAGCTCCACGATCTGCTCTACAAGGAGCCGACCAAGATCAAGGTCGAGGGGATCAACCTGACGTACTCGGGCCTGATCCCGCAGATCCAGAAGTCGTTCCTGTCCAAGGACCGGGAGGCGATGCAGCCGCACATCGGCGCGTTCGTGGACCGGGCGGTGACGTTCACCACCTGCCCGGAATGCGACGGCACCCGGCTGAGCGACGCGGCCCGGTCGTCGAAGATCAAGCGGAAGAGCATCGCCGACCTCTGCGCGATGCAGATCAGCGACCTTGCCGACTGGGTGCGCGGCCTCGACGAGCCATCGGTGGCACCGCTGCTGGCAGCGCTTCGGGAGACCCTCGACTCGTTCGTCGAGATCGGGCTCGGCTACCTCTCGCTCGAGCGCCCGTCGGGCACCCTCTCGGGCGGCGAGGCGCAGCGCACGAAGATGATCCGCCACCTCGGGTCGTCGCTCACCGACGTCACCTACGTCTTCGACGAGCCGACCGTCGGGCTTCACCCCCATGACATCCAGCGGATGAACGACCTGCTGCTGCAGCTGCGAGACAAGGGCAACACGGTGCTCGTCGTGGAGCACGAGCCGGAGGCGATCGCGATCGCCGACCACGTGGTCGACCTCGGCCCGCGCGCCGGCACCGACGGCGGCGAGGTCGTGTTCGAGGGCACCGTTGCCGGGCTGCGTCGCAGCAAGACCATCACCGGGCGCCACCTGGACGACCGCGCCTCCCTGAAGCCCTCGGTGCGGGAGTCCTCGGAGGCGCTGGAGGTGCGCGGCGCCGACACCAACAACCTGCAAGATGTCGACGTCGACATCCCCCTCGGGGTGCTGGTCGTCGTCACCGGGGTGGCCGGCTCCGGCAAGAGCTCGCTGATCCAGGGCTCGGTGTCCGGGCGGGACGGGGTCGTGACGGTCGACCAGTCCGCGATCCGCGGCTCGCGGCGCAGCAATCCGGCCACGTACACCAAGGTGCTCGACCCGATCCGCAAGGCGTTCGCCAAGGCCAACGGCGTGAAGCCGGCGCTGTTCAGCGCCAATTCCGAGGGCGCCTGCCCGAATTGCAACGGCGCCGGCGTCATCTACACCGACCTCGCGATGATGGCCGGCGTCGCCACCGTTTGCGAGGAGTGTGAGGGCAAGCGCTTCCAGGCAGAGGTGCTGGAGTACAGGTTCGGCGGCAAGGACATCAGCGAGGTGCTGGCGATGCCGGTCGCGGAGGCCACGGAGTTCTTCGGCTCCGGCGACGGCGAGAACGCCGCCGCGCACAAGATCCTCGACCGGCTCGCCGACGTCGGGCTCGGCTACCTCAGCCTCGGCCAGCCGCTCACCACGCTGTCCGGCGGCGAGCGGCAGCGGCTCAAGCTGGCGACCCACATGGGCGAGAAGGGTGGTGTCTACGTCCTCGACGAGCCGACCACCGGGCTCCACCTCGCCGATGTCGAGCAGCTGCTCGGCCTGCTCGACCGTCTCGTCGACTCCGGCAAGTCGGTCATCGTCATCGAGCACGACCAGGCGGTCATGGCGCACGCCGACTGGATCATCGACCTCGGCCCCGGCGCCGGCCACGACGGCGGCCGGGTCGTCTTCGAGGGCACACCCGCCGACCTCGTCGCCGCCGGCTCCACCCTCACCGGGAAGCACCTCGCGGACTACGTCGGCACCTGACCGAGATCCACGCGCCCAGGGCCTTTGGCTCCGATTCGCACTCGCTAAGTTCGATGTATGGGATTGATGGATCTGATCGACAAGGCAAAGGAACTCCTCGGCGACGGCGGGATCGACGGTCTCGCCGACAAGGCTGGTGAGCTTTCCGACATCGCGCAGGGCGAGGGCAGCGTGCTCGAGAAGGCCCAGGACGCGCTTGAGGGCGTGGAAGGCGGCGAGGCGTCGGGCGGCGACTCCGGCGGGTCGAAGAGCTGACGGCGCAGCACTTACGCGACCTCGCGCTGCTGCGCCGCGTCCGCGACCGGATCGACCGGGAGTACGCGCAGCCGCTGGACGTCGAGGCGCTCGCCCGCGGCGCGCACATGTCGGCCGGGCACTTCAGCCGCCAGTTCCGGAGTGCCTACGGCGAGTCCCCCTACAGCTACCTGATGACGCGGCGCATCGAGCGCGCGATGGCGCTGCTGCGGCGTGGCGATCTCAGCGTCACCGAGGTCTGCTTCGAGGTCGGCTGCTCGTCGCTGGGCACCTTCAGCACGCGCTTCACCGAGCTGGTCGGCGTCTCACCCAGCGTCTACCGGCGCGATGCGGCGCACGCGACGGCGGGGATGCCGCCGTGCGTTGCGAAACGGGTCACCAAACCGATCAGGAATCGAGAAGCCCCGGCGCCGTCCCGCAGCTAGCGTGACCGCCATGGATATCACCATTTACCAAACCCTCCTCCCGCACAACGACCCCGACGCATCCCTGGCGTTCTACCGCGACACCCTCGGCTTCGAGGTCCGCAACGACGTCGAATACCAGGGGATGCACTGGATCACACTCGGCCCCCCCGACCAGCCCGGCACGTCCATCGTCCTGTACCCGCCGGACGCAGACCCCGGCGTCACCGACGACGAGCGCCGCATGATCGCCGAGATGATGGCCAAGGGAACCTACGCGAGCGTCAACCTGGCTACCAGCGACCTCGACAGCACGTTCGAGCGGCTGCAGGCCGGCGACGCCGAGGTCGTCCAGGAGCCGATCGACCAGCCGTACGGGATCCGCGACTGCTCGTTCCGCGATCCCGCGGGCAACCTGATCCGAATCCAGGAGCTGCGCTGAGCCGACGTGGCCCTAGCCGCGCAGGTCGCCGCGCATCGTGTGGGTGAGCGTGTCCTCGTCGCGCGGTGGCCTGCGCCGTAGCTCCTCGCGGAGCCGCTCGAGGATCTCGTCGTCCCACCGGTGCGTGCGGAGCAGGAAGTAGCGGAGGCTGACGACCCGGATGTAGGCCTCGGCCTCGGTCAGGTTCCCGATCAGGTCGGCCTCGCGGAGCATCTCCACGACCGGTTCGAACTCCTCGGTGAACCAGGCGCGCGCGATCTCCTCGCGACTCATGAACTCCTGCCGCGCCTGCATGTAGCGGAAGCCCCAGGCCTCGACCCCCTCGGCCAGGCCCGCGTACCAGGAACCGTGCGGGAGGGCGATCCGCGAGCGCCACTCGCGCGGCAGCGGCACCCGCTCGAAGAACAGGCGCTCGTGGCTCTTCAGCGCGAGGTCGCGCAACCGGACGCCGGCGTGGGCGCCCACCTCGGTTTCGATCTCGGTGACGTACGCCTCGATCACGTCGAGGCCGAGCTGGCGGGCGACCGAGACCCGGTGGTGGCCGTCCCGCACGAAGTGCATGTCGCCGATCCGATAGACGTCGATCGGTGGCATCGCCTCGCCGCGCCGGATCGCCTCGGCGATCCGCTGCCAGCGGCGCCTCACGCGGCGGGTGGTCGGCCGGAAGTTGCGGTCGAACTCTCGCGTCCGGTCGACCGTGCCGACGATCGAGTCCAGGGGGATCGTCTGCAGCCCCAGCCGGCGCTCGCCCCTGCGGCCGAGCGCCTCGATCACCTCGTCGAAGGGCAGGATCATCCTGACGTCGCCGGGCTCGCCCCGCAGCCGGCGAGCGAGCCGCGAGGCCACCGCCCGTCTCCGCGCCCGCCCGAAATCGCTCTGCGCGTCCGATGACGGGAAGCCGGTGTCCATCGCCAGTCAGGTTAGATCCCGCGGGGTGAGCCCGTCATCCCACCTTTCGGCGCGGCGAGTGGTGTGCCTCGGAGAGGCATTGGTCGACTTCGTCTGCGAGCGCCCGGTCGCGTCCCTCGGGGACGCCGACTTCTTCGTTCCGAGGCCTGGCGGGTCGCTCCCGAACATCGCGGTCTGCGCTGCTCGCTTCGGCGCGCCGGTGGAGATGCTCGGTGGCGCCGGCGACGACGAGTGGGGACGCTGGCTGCGCGAGCGGATCGCCGCGGAGGGGGTGGCGGTCGAGCCGGTTCGTGCTGATGGCGGGCGCCGGGACCTCGCACGCCTTTGTCTCCGTTGACGAGAACCGCGAGCCGACGTTCGCCTTCTACGGCGACGACGAGCGACCCGCGGCGCACGCGGGCGACGACCTCGACTCGGCGCTCGCGGGTGAGGCGGGGGTGCTCGTGGTCGGCAGCGACACCTTGCTGGGCGAGGCCGAGCGGCACGTGACGATGCGCGCGGCCGAGCTTGGCCGGGAGCGCGGCTGGCAGGTGATGTGCGACCCGAACGTCCGGCCGCGGCGCTGGGAGGACGAGGGCGAGATGGTGCGGGTGATTCGGGCGCTGGTGGCCGGGGCGAGCATGGTGAAGCTGAACGAGTCGGAGGTCCTTGCGCTCACCGGGAAGGGAGATGTCGAGGCCGCCGCCGCGGCGTTGCGCGAGCTCGGGCCGGCGGCGGTGGTCGTCACGCTCGGGAGTAGCGGTGCCTTGGTGGTGTCCGGAAGCGGGGCGCAGGCGGTGAAGGGGGTGGACGCTGCTGTTGTCGATGCCACTGGTGCCGGTGACTCGGTGGCGGGCGTGATCACCGCCGGCCTCGCCGCCGGCGCCGATCCGGCCGGCCTCGCGCCGGTGGTCGAGGTCGCGATGCGAGCGGCTGCGGCCGTCGTGGGCACCTGGGGCGCCACCACCGGGCTTCCGCCCGCGGCCGCCGAAGCCCGCGCGCAACTCGCCACCGCCCTCCGGTGAACGTCCCGCACTGCGCGCTATAGACCCCCGCGCGGGACGTTCGTGCTAGTGGGCGTGGACGGGCTCGGCCTCGGTTGCCAGGTCGTCCGCCGGGCGTTGCGCCCGCCAGCCAGGCGGCGAGTGCCGTGGTGATCGGGACGGCCGCGATCAGGCCGATCGAGCCGACGAGGGTGGCGACGATCTCGCGCGCGACCAGCTCGGTGTTCGAGACGAGGCCGAGCGAGACGTCGCTGGCCCCGAACACGAGGAGGATCGGCAGCGCCGAGCCCGCGTAGGCCAGCACGAGGGTGTTGACGGTCGCCGAGACGTGGTCGCGCCCGACGCGCATGGCGCCGCCGAACAGCTCGCCGAAGCCCTGGGCGGCGTTCGCGGCGCGCAGCGCGAAGACCGTCGAGGCCTGGCTCACCGTGACGTCGTCCAGTACCCCCAGCGCACCGATCACCATGCCCGCGACCAGGAGCCCCTGGAGCGAGATGTCGGCGCCCGACACGTCGAGCAGGATCGCCTCCTCCGATGAGAGCCCGGTGAGATGTGCGAGCTCGGTGGCGCCGAGCGCGAGCCCGGCGGTGAGCAGCAGGCTGGCGGTCGTGCCCAGCATCGCCGCGACGCTCTTCCCTCCGATGCCGTGCGCCAGCGGGATCGTCACGAGCATCACGGCGAGCGCACCCGCGACGGCCACGGCGAACGGCGACTCGCCCGAGAGGATCGCGGGGACGATGAAGACGACGATGATTGCGAGGCTGAGCCCCAGCCCGACGAGCGACAGTGCCCCACGAAGCCGGCCGAACGCGATGACGAGGACCGCGAACGCCAGCGCCAGCCAGAGCAGGGTCGACCGGCGCTCGAAGTCGGCGAACGAGTAGGTCACCGCGCCGGTGTCGGGGGCCTCCGCCCGCAGCACGCGGATCTCGTCGCCCACCGCGAGGTCGGCGACCGCCTCGCCCGCGAGCCCGAGCTGCATCGTCTGGGTCGTCCCCTCGTCGGGCCCGCTCTGGAGCTCGATCTCGGCTGAGACGCAATCGCCCGGCGCCGGAGGCGGGCACGGGGTCTGGCTGACGGCGGTCACGTCGGCCCGCTCGGTGTCGCCCACGGGCCCCGCGAGCGATGGCCGGTCGTCGCCCGGCCAGAGGATCACGATCGCGATCACGGTGGCCACCGCGATTCCCGCCAGCAACCACCTGCTGAGCCGGAGGCGAGCTGACATCACCGGCAGTCGTCGCAGGCGCCGTGCAGCACGATCTCGTGGTCGCGGACCTCGAACCCGGACCCGCCGGTGACCTTCGTCACCGCCAGCTCCAGCTCGGAGTCCTCGAACGGCAGGACCTTGCCGCAGCGGTCGCAGACCATGTGGTGGTGGTGATCGCCGCCCGGGTCGGTGCGCTCGTAGCGCCCGGTCTCGGAGCCGAGGTCGAGCTTGTGGACGAGGTCGAGATCGTTCAGCTGCTCGAGCGCCCGGTAGACGCTCGCCCGGCCCACCCTTCGGTCCCCTCGGCGCAACCGCTCGTCGATGTCGAGCGCGGACAGCGCGCACGGCTCGGCGGCCAGCACCTCGATCACCGCGCGCCTGGCGCCGCCGCGCCGAAAGCCCGCGGTCTCGAGCCGCTCCAGCGCGTGCTCGGCCCAGCGCTCACCGCCCGCCGCGCCGTGGCTGTGGGAATTGGGAGTCAAGTCGAGGCGATGGTAGGCACGAGGCCCGGACGCTCCCGTCGCCGTCCGAGGGGCCGAGCCGCCAGCGCGACGGCGCAGAGGATCACCGTTGCGCCGGCGATCGAGGCCCCGGCCGCCAGCTCGAGGTGGTAGGAGGCGTAGAGGCCCGTCAAACCGCTGGCCACGGCGAGACCGGCCGCGATTCCCATCATCGGCGCCATCCGATGTGCGAGCAGCCTCGCGACCGCCGCCGGCCCGACGAGCGCGGCGACGGCCAGCAGGTTCCCGAGGCCCTGAACCGCCACCAGGACCGCGGCAGCGAGGAGCACCAGCAGCGCGGCCTCCACGGGGCCCGCTGCGATGCCGATCGCCCGCGCGCCCGAGGCGTCGAACCCGACCGCGAGCAGCCGCGGATGGAGGAGCGCCAGACACGCGAGGGTCACCACGCTGAGCGCCCCGGCGATCGCGAGGTCGCCGCTCGACACCGCGAGGACGTCGCCGAACAGGATCGCCTGGAGATTCGGCGGTGTCTCGGGTGTCAGCGCGAGCAGCGCGCCGAGCCCGAAGAGCGTCGTGACGGCGACCGCGACGGCCGTGTCGCGGCCGATTCCCGGGACCCGCGACGCAAGCCCGATCGCCGCGACCCCCGCGAGCAGCCCGGCGGCGCCGCCGACGATCACCGGCGCGCCCGCCAACGCCGCGAGAACGAGGCCAGGCAGCATGCAGTGCGCCACCGACTCCGCGGCGTACGGCAGCCCGTAGTGGACGATCCAGCAGCCCAGCGCCCCGCCCGTGATCCCGATCAGCGTCACCTCGATCGCCGCGCGGCGCACCAGCGGGTCCGAGAGCGGATCGGTCAGGAACGAGCCGATGCTGGCGACGTCAGCCATCGTGGGAGTGCTCGTGGTCGTGGTGGTGCGGCGGGAGGATGCCCAGGCCGCCGCCGTCCCCGGGGATCTCGACGATCGCGCCGCCGTAGGTCGCCTCGAGCACCTCGCGGGTGAGGGTCTCTGAGGGATGCCCGAACGCAACCTGGCGCCGGTTGAGGCACAGCACCAGGTCCCAGGCCCGAGCCTGATCGAGGTCGTGCGTCGCGATCAGGATCGTCCTGCCAACGGTGGCGAGCTCGTCGATCAGCGCCAGCAGGCGGTCGGCCGCGCGTGAATCAAGGCCGGAGAACGGTTCGTCGAGCAGCAGGAGGCCGGCTTCCTGGACCAGCGCGCGAGCGATCAGCACCCGCTGGCGCTGGCCGCCCGAGAGCGTGCCGAAGGTGGCGTCTGCGAGGTCCGCCATGCCGACCTCGGCGAGCGCCTGGCGCGCCCGTCGGCGCTCCGTCCGTCCCGGCGGGTGCCACCACGGAAGCCCGGCGAGCGACCCCATCAGCGCCACGTCGAGGGCCGAGACTGGAAAGTCGAGGCGCGAGCGCTCGGTCTGCGGCACCCAGCCACAGCGGCCCTCGACCGCGACCTCGCCGGCCATCGGCTCGAGCTCGCCCGCCAGGACGCGGAAGAGGCTGGTCTTGCCGCCTCCGTTCGGCCCGAGGATCGCCACCCGCTCGCCGGCGCGGGCGGCGAAGGTCACGTCCTCAAGCGCCGGTGGGCCGCCGTACCCCGCGACGAGGTCGCGGCATTCGACTCGTGGTCGCGCTCCGCTCACGCGTCGCACCCTCGCTCCCCGCCCGTGAACCCACGGACCAGGGCGTCAGCGTTGGCAGCGATCATGTCCAGGTAGGTGGCGCCGGTCGAGCCCTCGGGCCCGAGCGTGTCGCCGTAGAGCTCGTAGTCGGCCGACGCGCCGGTCTCGGACGCGATCGTCTCGGCCAGGTCCGTCGTGACAGAGGCCTCGGGGAACACAGCGCGGACATCCTCGGCCTCGATCAGGTCACGGAGCTCCGCGAGCTCGCCCGCCGACGACTGTGCCTCGGTCGTCGTGGCGGGGATGACGGCGCCGACGATCTCGATGTCGTAGCGCTCGGCGAGGTAGCCGAACGCGTCGTGATCGGTCACGAGCTTACGGTCGGCGGCGGGGACCGCCCTCAGGCACTTGGCGATCGCCGCGTCGGTGCCCTCGATCTCGGCGCCGAAATCCGCAGCGCGCTCCTCGATCGCGGACGCCGCCTCCGGATCGAGCCCGGCGAGCGCGTCGCCGATTGCCGCGACGGCCGCCGCGGCGTTGCCCGGGTCATGCCACCAATGCGGGTCGAGTTCCTCTTCTTCCGCGTGCTCCTCCTCGACGGCGTGCTCCTCGCTCTCCTCGTGAGCGTGGCCGCCGTGCAGCGGGTGCGGGATTCCGTCGGCCACCACGAGCAGCTCCGCCTCGGAGCCGGAGTCCTCGATCGCGTCCGCGATCCACTCGTCGAGGTCGCCGCCGCTCGCGACCACGAGGTCCGCGCTCGCGAGCGCCTCGATGTCGTCGGGTCGCGGCTCGTACTCGTGCGGGTCGGTGTTCGCCGCCAGCAGGGTCGTGACCTCGACGTCATCGCCCGCGACGTTGCCGACGAGGTCGCCGACGATGGGGGTGGTCGCGACGACCGACGCGCCGTCACCGCCGGCGCCGTCGTCGGAGCCGCAGCCGGCGATCAGGAAGATCGAGGCGCCGGCCGCCGCCCAGCGCGCAAGCGGCCGTCCCGGACGGGCTCCGTGCCGCCGCGCGGTCACCACCACCGCCGCGCCTGCGAACACGAGCCCGCCCAGGAGGGCGATCGTCGCCCCGGGCGGGGCGTTCAGCTCGACCGAGAGGAGCACCCCCACCGTGCCCTCCACGGCGCAGAGGGCGACTGTTGCAAGCTGCCAAGAGCGCATCCGGGACGTCCATAGGCGGGTCGTTGCCGCGGGAATCACGAACAGCGCCGTTACGAGAAGGGCGCCCACCGCGGTCACGGCCGCGGCGGTGCCGATCGCGACGAGCCCCAGCAGCGCCGGCTCGAGCCAGCGGGTTTGCGTTCCCTCACCCTCGGCGTCGAAGCCGTGCGCGACCCAGTGATGCCCGGCGACGACGGCCGCGACGAGAGCCGCTGCCGACACGGCGCCCGCCAGCGCGAGGTCGCCGCCGTCGATCAGCAGCAGGCTGCCGAACAGCAGCGTGTCCAGCGCCGCCGAGGAGTCGAAGACGTCGCTCGCGAGGATCACGCCCAGCGCGAGCATCCCGACCAGCACCAGCGCGACCTCGGACCCGCGGTCGTTTGCCCGCCCTCGGCTGAGGAGAGCAACCAGCACGGCGAAGACAGCCGCCGCGCCGAGGGCGCCGAGCGCCGCGGCGAAGCCGAGCCCCTCAGCGAGGACGAGCCCGGGGAACGCGGCGGTCCCGACAGCGTGGGAGTGAAAGGCGAGGCCGCGCAGGACGACCCAGGTGCCGATCAGGCCCGCGCCGACCGAGAGCAGGAGCACCTCGGCCAGGCCGCGCTGGACGAAGGGCAGGTCGAGCGACTCGAGCACGGCGCGAGCATACAGCAATAACAAGACTCATTCTCATTAGCCGCTACAGCGTGATCGAGTGCTGCTCGGCCAGGGTGTCGGCCAGGGCGAGCGTCTCGGGGTCGAACTCGCCCTTCTCGATCTCGTAGCGCTCCGCCAGCTCCGCCATCACCGCGTCGACCACCTGCTCGAGCGTGACGCCGGGGACCTCGTCCTCGACGCTGCCCGTGGTCTCAGGGTCCCACTCGAGCCCGAGCGCCTCGTAGACAGGGATCAGGACGTCGCGCACCCCGGCGCTGTTGCGAACCACCACGACCCCGCCCAGGTGGGCGGCACCGGAGATCAGCCGCTGGCCGACGCCCGCCAGCTTGGTCCGGCCACGCGCGTTGACGCTGAACGCACCGGGGCAGTACTCGCCCGGGACCTCCCCGACCCGCGCGTCGACGCCGAGCCGCGCCAACGCAGCCACCAGCCAGTCGCCGGTGGCCTCGAACCGCCGGCGGGTTCCCCGGGTCGGCCGCTCCTCGGGCGTCGCGTGGGCGAACGCGAGGGTGCCCTCGTGGAAGACCGCGGCGCGGCCGCCGGCAAGGCGCAGGACCGGTGCGAACCCGGCCGCCCGCGCGGCCTCGACGGCGCGAGGGAAGCCGGGGCTGTTCGCGTCCTGCTTGCCGAAGGCGAGGACCGGCTCCGCCACCCGCAGCCGGAGGGTCGCTCCCAGCTCGCCGGCCGCGACGCGCCGGAGCACCGCGTGCGAGATCGCGGTGTCGAGCCCGGGCCGTCCCGAGCGCTGCCTTCGAATGAGCGTCAAGCCGGGTTTATCCATGGTTTGCAGGGAGTTCATTTTCGTAAGTTTGTGAGCGAATTGTTGCGAGTGTGACGCTCGTCACACATATTTGCGCTTCTGCCTGCCACCCTCTCGCGAACACGGGAACCCCCTGGCGCGCGCCGCCGACCGGCGCGCACAAAGACGCCACTCCGCCAGGGGCAGCTCGAGTGCCAGGGCGGCCGCCGTCGAGGCGGCTTTTTCTCGCCAGGCGCCGAATGGAGGTGGTCTTTCCGTGTCACGCAAATTCAACTTCGCAATCCTCGCCTGCGCGGCGGCGTTCGCGCTGGCGACCGTTGCCCAGGCCGCGTCACCCGTAGCCCCCGCGCCCGCACAGCAGCCGGATCTCGAGCTGATCGAGCGCCCCGGCACGCACTTCGACCGCTCGCTCGAGGCCGCCGCGCTCCGGGTGCGCTACGAAATCCTGGTCGAGCAGGCGCGCCGCTTCGACGTCGCGCCCGAGACGAACGTCCTCGGCAGGCGCGTGACCTCTGAGGCGGAGCTCCGCGACGGGATCCGCTCGCTCGGCGAGCGCGTCGATGCCGCCCGCAAGGCGCATCAGGCCGAGCAGGAGTTCGCGCCGTCGGGCGGGACCATCGAGGGCGTCTCGCTCGCAACGCTGAACGCGATCGCCGCCTGCGAGTCGGGCGGGAGCCCGACCGCGGTGAACCCGGCCGGCTACTACGGCAAGTACCAGTTCGACACCGGCACGTGGGCTTCGGTGGGCGGCAGCGGGAACCCCGCCGAGGCCTCGGAGGCCGAGCAGGACTACCGCGCCGCGCTGCTCTACTCGCGCGCCGGCTCCTCGCCCTGGCCGGTCTGCGGCGCATAGGCGGGCGACAAGCGTCCCTACTGCCGCTCGCGATCTCTGCCGATGGTTGGTAGGTGAGCGGTTCCGAGATGGCCCTGGCGCAGGGCATGGCTGAGACCCGGACCGCGCTCGCCAGATGGAATCGCGAACCCGGCCTCGTCCTGCGGCCCTGGTTCCTGGGCGGGCTGTCGTTCGCCGCCGCGCTGCTCGCGGCCGTCCTCGTTGTCGCCTCGATCAGCCAGCCCGACCTGAGCCCGGCCTTCATCCCCGGGGTCGCCTACGAGGCCGACCTGGAGGACGTCGTCGACGTCATCTTCCGCAACGGGCTCGTCCTGGCCCTGCACGCGGTCGCCTGCGTGGCCGGCTTCATAGCCGGCAGCTCGCTGCCGCTCCAGGCCCAGAGCATGACGGGGTGGCGGCGCGTGATCCACGAGCGGGCCAAGCCGCTGGCATTCGCGTGGGTCGTGGCGGTCACCTGCTTCTCGCTGGTCACCCAGGCCTTCATCCTCGGCTCCACCGGCGCCCAGCTCGCTGAGCAATTCCAGATCTCGCCGGCGCTCCTGATCCTTACCGTCCTCCCGCACGCGATGCTCGAGCTGACAGCGGTGTTCCTCCCGCTCGCAGCGTGGACGATCGCCAGTCGCCGCGGCCAGTGGCAGGACCTGCTGGCGGCCACCTTCGCCACGGTCGCGGTGGCGATCCCGATGCTCGTCGTGGCCTCGTCCTGGGAGACGTTCGTCTGGCCCAGGCTGCTCGAGCACGCCTCGCCGCTGATCGGGTTTTAGCGCGGCCTCTACTCGGCCGCCCGTCTCGCGAAGCCGCACGAGGGCATTGAGGGGAGACCCCGAAGCGGGCGGATGCCGCGGGCGAACGAGTGGAGGATTGACCCCCCTATAGCGAGGTAGATCGTTCACTCGATTGCGGTTGGGTTCGAGCCCGAGGAAGCCAGCCGCTGCGGAGACAGCCGCGTCCTCGCCAACCGCGAACCTCTCGCCCCCTACCCAGCCTCAACCGCTACCGCAACCGGCAGCGGCCCACGAACGACGGCCGACGCAGCGAAGCACGCACGCGCCTAAGCCGCTTCGCCGTTCTCCTCGCCGGCGTCCTCGCCGAGCAGCGCGCGGCGGAAGACGCGCTCCTCCTCCTCGAACAGGAACCCCCAGAGGTGCCTGCGCTCGAGCAGCGTGCGCCGCTTCGTCTCGAGAATCGCCCTCCGGGGCATCCCGGCGATTCGCGTGGCCAGCTCGGTCGCCCTGGTGAGGACGTCCTCGGCCACGACCTCGCGGACGATGCCCATCCGCTGCGCCTCGCGGGCCCGAACGAGCCGTCCCGTAAGGCAGAGCTCCTGCGCCACGGTGGCGGGGAGCACCGCCCGGGCAGCCGCGTAGCTCGGCGGGATCCCGCGCGGAAGCTCCGGGTAGCCGAACGTCGCCGAATCGTGCGCCACGCGCAGATCGCAGAGCAGCGCCAGCGCGAAGCCTCCCGCCAGGGCCGGCCCGTTGACCGCGGCGACCACCGGCCGCTTGCAGTTGCCGACGGCCTCGAACGCGAGGGTGCTGGTCTCGACCAGCCGCTTCCGGTTTTCGAGGTCGCCCCCGAACTGGTCGGTGTCCATGCCCGCGCAGAACGCGGGCCCGGCGCCGGTGAGGACTACGCAGCCGACACCCTCGTCCTCGGAGAGGTGGCCGAATGCGTCGGCGAGCTCGACTCGGAGGTCGGTCGAGAGGGCGTTTCGCTTCTCGGGCCGCCGCAACATGACGACCGCGACGTCGCCCGTGTGCTCGATCGAAAGCAGGCCCGGCACCGTCGGAATCCTACGGCGGTGCGAGACTGCGCGCATGGCCATGGAGGAGGAACGGATCGAGCTCGAGGGTGAGGCGCCGCCGCCCGCCGGCCCGGGCCAGCGCGGCCTCACTCCGGCCGAGGCGATCGAGCGCGCCCATGTCAAGGCGCCGACGCGCGGCAACCGCCGGCTCGAGGCGCTGATCGACGGCATCAACGCCGATCCGGAGGTCCGTGGCTGGTGGCACATGGCCCAGGTGAACTCCGAGCGGCTCGGGATGTCGGACCACTCGTGGGTGCACGTCCAGATCGTGCTCAACATCGCCCTGCGACTGCTGCGCCTCCTGGTCAAGGCGGGGGTGGAGCCCGCGATGGTCGCCGACCACGCCATGCGCGACCGCGACGCGGAGGTGGTGGTCGCGGCCGGCGCGCTGCTCCACGACGTCGGAATGTCGATCCACCGCGCCGACCACGAGGCCTACAGCCTGTTTCTCGCCGAGCGCAAGCTCCGCGAGCTGCTCGCCGACGTCTACAAGGACGAGGAGCGCCCGGTCGTGATCGCCGAATGCCTCCACGCGATCATCGGCCATCGCCGGCGCGGCGAGCCCTATACGGTCGAGGGCGGCGTGGTCCGCGTCGCCGACGCCCTCGACATGGCGCACGGGCGCTCGCGCCTGCCGGTCGAGGCCGGCCAGGTCGGGATCCACGCGATCTCCGCGGCCGCGATCGACTCGATCGACATCTCCGCCGGCTCCGACCGGGCGGTCCGGATCGAGATCGCGATGAACAACTCGGCCGGCGTCTTCCAGGTCGACGACCTTCTGGCCACCAAGCTCCGCGGCACGCCGCTCGCCGAGCACGTCGAGGTCATCGCCGCGGTGGAGGGCGAGTCCGAGAAGCGCCTCCTGACCGAGTTCCGGATCGGCGGGGACTAGACGCCCGCGCCGGCCGCGCCGCGTCCCTCGCCGCCGGCGAAGCGCTTGGCGCCCTCGGCGCCGGTGACGAGCGAATCGACTCCGAGCGCAGCCTCGTGCGCGAGGCCCTCGGCGAACGGCATGCCGATGCCCTCGATCGCCGCGCGGCGATCGGAGAGCATCGTCGGCTGCGGGAACGCCGCGAGGCCCTCGGCGATCTCGAGCGCGCGGTCGAGATGCGCGCCCGGGGCGACGACCTCGTTGACCAGTCCCCAGTCCTTTGCTTCGGCGGCTTCGACGATGCGGCCGGTGAGGATCATCTCGAGGGCGCGGCCCATGCCCACGATCCGCGGCAGGCGCTGGGTGCCACCGTCGATC
The DNA here is from genome assembly GCA_963753385.1 of uncultured bacterium. Taxonomy (GTDB): domain Bacteria; phylum Actinomycetota; class Thermoleophilia; order Solirubrobacterales; family 70-9; genus JALZKA01. Next base: position 384,550 of record CAVWCC010000005.1, on the reverse strand, counting down.
AGCGGCACCCCGAAGCGCCGCTCGGTGAAGCCAAGCTTCGCGTCATCGGTTGCGATCCGCAGGTCGCACCAAAGCGCGAGCTCGAGCCCGCCGGCGAGGCACCATCCCGAGACCGCGGCGATTGCCGGCTTCGATGGAGTCAGGCGGGTGAAGCCAAGCGGCCCGTCCGGGAAATGGGAGAGCCAGCCCTCGGCGTCGACTCCGTCCTTGGCGGCCTCGGCGAACGCCTTGAGGTCCGCGCCCGCGCAGAACGCCTCGGGCCCCTCGCCGGTCAGGACGAGCGCCCGGGCCGCGTCGTCGGCCTCGAAGCGGTCGAAAGCGGCGCGCAGGGCGAGCGCGGTCGCCGCGTCCACGGCGTTGCGGCGCTCGGGCCGGGTGATCGTGAGGACCGCGGCGGCGCCGACGCGCTCGTAGCTGGTCTCCGCCACTAGATAAGCCGGCTCAACAACGCCGGGGCTCGGCTTCGGCTTCGCCTCCGCCTCACTAGGGTTGTCTCAGGCGCTCGATGTCCTCGCGGGTGCGCTCCTTGCGGCTCTCCAGGCGGTGCTGGACGATCGAGAGGACGATCACGAGGGTCGCGAAGAAAGCGATCACGCCGAAGCAGAAGAACGTGATGACCTTGTCGTTCGTGCGCCCGTAGAGCCCTTCGCCGTCGGCGGCCATCGCGACGGGTGCGAGGGCCAGCAGCGAAACGAGCGCCAGCGCGGCGAGCACGACCGTGCGTTGGAGCGGCTTCATCGCGGCCGAACTCTACCTCGTCACTACAAGCCGGCTCAACAACGCGGGGGCTCGGCTTCGGCTTCGCCTCCGCCTCACTTAAGCTGCCCCGCTCATGTCGTGGCTCGAAGCGATCGTGATCGGGCTCGTCCAGGGCTTGACCGAGTTCCTCCCGATCTCGTCCAGCGGGCACGTGCGGATCGTCCCCGCACTCTTTGGCTGGGAGGACCCGGGAGCGGCGTTCACGGCGGTGATCCAGCTTGGGACGATGGCTGCGGTCCTCGTCTACTTCCGCAACGACCTCTGGGCGATCGCCCGCGCCTGGCTCGCCGAGCTTCGCGTCCCGTGGAGCCGGGCGAGCCACAACGCCAAGCTCGGCTGGCTCATCCTCCTGGGGACGATCCCGATCTCGATCTTCGGTTTCGCGTTCAGCGATCAGATCGAATCCGGGGCGCGCGACCTGTACCTGATCGGGACCGCTCTGATCGCATTCTCGTTCGTGATGCTCGCCGCCGAATGGGTGGCGAAGCGCAGTCGCCATCGGCCGCTGACCGAGATCGGCAAGCGGGATGGGGTCTTCATCGGCTTCGCGCAGGCGCTGGCGCTGATCCCGGGGGTCTCGCGGTCCGGGTCCACGATCTCCGCCGGGCTGTTCCGCGGCTTCGATCGCGCCGCGGCGGCTCGGTACTCGTTCCTGCTGTCGGTCCCCGCGGTCGTGTTGAGCGGCCTGTTCGAGCTGCGCGACCTCGGCGAGGGCGACAACGCGTCCGCGTCGGCGACGGTGATCGCGACGCTGGCAGCCTTCGTTTCCGGCTATGCCGCGATCGCCTGGCTGCTGCGTTACCTCGCGGCCCACACGTTGGCGATCTTCGTCGCCTATCGGATCCCCCTCGGGATCCTGGTCCTGGCACTCGCGGGCTCCGGCGCGATTGAATGACGCACGCGGTAACCGAGCCCGGCGCCGGCCGCGATCGGTCACGGCGTCGCCAGGCTCGGTCAAAGATGAGCGCGCGACCCGGGGCAGGGATTGAAGGTCGCGCGCCGCACGAGAGAGGATCTCGCTGCCGGGCAGTCTCGGGCCGAGGCCCGCAACGTGCGTAAAGATCCCGAGAACACCTGTGAAACTTCTGTGAACCGCACATTTCGCTCCGGGCGCGCGCACTACCATGAGCGCACCGCGACCCGGGGCAGAAAGGTCCGCCCGCGTCGGCCCGCGATAATGCAGCCATGAACGCTCAGTCAGGCACAGTCCGGCTCGCCGTGATCGACACCGACAGCGGCTTCGTCCGGGTGTTGACGAAGCGCCTCGAGGCCGCGGGCTGGGAGCATCGGGTGCTCTCGAGCACGGTTCCGCCCGAAGAGCTGGTCGCGATGAAGCTCAACGCGCTCGTCGTCGACCTCTCGGTTCTCGGCCCGATCGGCTGGGAGTTCCTCGAGCGAGTGTGCGGGATGCTTCCCGGCCTCGGCGTGGTCGTCGTCAGCCAGGGCTCGACGGTCGCGCAGCGCGTCAGGGGCCTGCGCCTGGGCGCCGACGACTGGATCTCGAAGCCCTGCCATCCCGAGGAGGTCATGGCGAGGGTGGAGGCGGTCGTCCGCCGCCGCCGCCGCAGCCAGCCGCGCGGCGAGGTCGGCCCCGTTGTCGCCGCCGAACTCGAGATTCGCGCCGACCAGTTCCAGGCGTTCGTCGCCGGACGGTCGATCAACCTCACCCGTCGCGAGTTCGAGCTCCTCCAGACGCTCGCCGAGGCCGAGGGCAAGGTGCTCGAGCGCGAGGAGATCTACCAGCGGGTCTGGGGCTACGCGATGGCCCACGGCGACCGCTCGGTGGACGTCTTCATCCGCAAGCTCCGCGCGAAGCTCCAGCGCCACTCACCGAGTTGGACCTACATCCACACGCACTTCGGCGTTGGCTACCGGTTCGAGCCCGAGCACGCGGTGCCGGGCGCCGCTGACGCACCGGCTGCGCCGCCCGAGGCCTCGGACGAGCCCGGCGTGGAAGCAGAGCTGGCCGCGCTCGAAGCGGAGCAGGCCTAACCGCCAACCCCTCGGAACGCGAATCTAGTCGGCCGGCTCGGGCTCGAACCGGTAGCCGTAGCCGACATCGGTGTGAACGTAGACGATGCCGGGGATCCGGCGCCGGAGCTGGGCCCGCAGCCGGGCGACCGCGACGTCCACCGCGCGCTCACCCGCCCCGGAGTCGGCGCCCCAGACGGCGACCATCAACTGCTCGCGCGATCGGGGCGTTCCCCGGTTGCGCAGGAGCTCGACCAGCACGCCGAGCTGGGTCGGGGTGAGGTGCAGGTGGCGACCGTCGGTCCGCACGACGCGGTCCGCGCGCTCACCTCCAGCCGGCCGTCGCTGAAGTCGGCCGGAAGCCGGCCGTTGGCGAGGACCGGCGGCATCCCGGTCCGTCGCGGTGCCTTTCTCTTCACCTGCCTCGTGCTCATTTGTTCACATCTTTTTCACAGGTCTACACCATCCGGATAACAAGACTGAAACGCGCCACTGAAAGCCTGAGGGCACTTCGGGGCGGTTTGCGCATTTTTGTCGCGCGCAAACACATCCCCAGCCTGCACTCGAACACCCAACTATCCAGCAAGGGAGTCCATTCGTGATTTCAAAGAAGTGGTTGCTCGCCGTCGGCTGCAGCGGCCTGCTCGCGTTCGGCGTGGCGGCCTGCGGCGACGACGACGATGACGACAGCGGCAGCGACGGTGGCACGGCTATCGAAGGTACCTCTGGCACGATTGCCATCGACGGCTCGAGCACGGTCCAGCCGTTCGCCGAGGCGGCGGCCGAGCTGTTCGCCGAGAACAACCCCGACACCAGCATCACCGTCGGCGCGGCCGGGACCGGCGGCGGCTTCGAGAAGTTCTGCGCCGGCGAGACCGACATCTCCGACGCCTCGCGCCCGATCGACGCGAAGGAAGAGGTCCCGGTCTGCAAGGAGAACGGGATCGAGTACACCGAGATCCAGGTGGCCAACGACGGCATCGCGATCGCGACCAACCCCGCGGTCGAGATCAGCTGTCTCACCACGGATCAGCTCAAGCAGCTGTGGGTCGACGACTCGGTCACGAACTACAGCGAGCTGGGCGAGGACGCCGACACCGGCGAGCCGCTCCCGGACGTGGAGGTCAGCCTCTACGGCCCCGGCACCGACTCGGGCACGTTCGACTACTTCACCGACGTGATCAACGGTGAGGAGGGCGTGAGCCGCAAGGAGTACCAGCCGTCCGAGGACGACAACCAGCTCGTGACCGGCGTCGCCGGCGACGAGGGCGGCGCTCGGCTACTTCGGATACTCCTACTACGAGCAGAACCAGGACACGCTGAACCTCGTCTCGGTGGATTCGGGCGACGGCTGCGTCGCACCGAGCACGGAGACGATCCAGTCGGGCGACTACACGCCGCTGTCGCGGCCGCTGTTCATGTACCCGTCGATCCCAGGCGATCGCGGACAATGCGGCCGTCGGCCCGTTCATGGAGTTCGTGGTCGGCGACTACTCGACGATTGCCGAGGCCGCGCTGATCGTCCCGATGGACGACACGCAGGCCAGCGAGGCGCAGTCCGCCCTCGACGGCGCGCTGGGCTCGTAGGGATCGAGGAGCCGGCCGAAGCCAGCTAACGAGCAGCGGTGGAGGCCGGCACACAAGCAACAGGCGCGGGGCCGGGAGGCTGGGAGCCTCTCGGCCTCAAGCGCCGGCGCTGGGGCGAGGAGATCATCCGTGCGGTGCTCTTCCTCGCCGCGGCGATCTCGGTCGCGACGACGATCGCGATCCTCATCGCCCTCCTGACGGAGGCGATCTCGTTCTTCGACGAAGTCGGGACCCGGTTCTTCACCGACGGTGACTGGAACCCGCTGTTCGCCGACCCGCAGTTCGGCATCTGGAAGCTCCTGAACGGGACGTTCCTGATCACCGGTGTCGCGATCCTGGTCGCGGTCCCGATCGGCCTCGCCTCCGCCATCTACCTCAGCGAGTACGCGAGCCCCCGGGTCCGCAAGGTCGTGAAGCCGATCCTCGAGGTCCTGGTCGGCGTCCCGACTGTCGTGTTCGGCTACTTCGCGCTGACCTTCGTGACGCCCGAGATCCTCCAGGCGCTCGGGATCCACGTCCAGATCTTCAACGCCCTCTCGGCCGGGGTCGTGATGGGGATCATGATCGTCCCGACGATCGCCTCGATCTCGGAGGACGCGATGCGGGCGGTCCCGCAGGGCCTGCGCGAGGGCGCCTATGGCCTCGGCTCGACCAAGCGCCAGGTCGCGACCCGCGTGGTCTTCCCCGCGGCGATCTCCGGCATCGTCGCTTCGATCGTGCTCGGCGTCTCACGCGGCGTCGGCGAGACGATGATCGTACTGCTCGCCGCCGGCCTTGCACCGAACTTCGGCGTCAACCCAACCGAGGGCTACGCGACGATCACCACCTTCATGGGCTCGGCGGCCCGCGGCGACAACCCCGCCGGGTCGATCGGCTACGAGGCGATCTTCGCCTGCGGCCTCACCCTCTTCTTGCTCACGCTCGCGATGAACATGATCGCGATCCGATTCGTCGCGGAAGTACCGCGAGGTCTACGAGTAATGGCGGCCCCGCCACCCGCCGACGCCGCCGCCGTCCGGATGCCCGGCACGGCGTTCGTGCGCGACCGCCGGACCCGCATGAAGGAGCTCGGCTTCGCGGCCATCCTCCTGTTCCTCCTCAGCCTTGCGCTGCTCACGCTGTTCGTTCTGCTGATCGACATCCTGATCGAGGGCACCGGGAACCTGAGTACCGAGTTCCTGACTGGGACGCCGTCGCGGATCGACCCCTCCAGCTCGGGCATCCAGCCGGCGATCGTCGGCACGCTCCTGCTGATGCTCGTCTGCGCCGCGTTCATCATTCCGGTCGGCGTCGCCAGCGCGATCTACCTCGAGGAGTACGCGAATCGCGAGAAGTGGTTCCCCCGCTTCGTCGAGGTCAACATCCAGAATCTCGCCGCCGTGCCCTCGATCGTCTACGGCGTCCTCGGCCTGGCATTCCTGGTTCGCGGGCCGCTGAGCCTGGGAAACGTCGCCATCGCCGGTGGGCTGACTCTCGGCCTCCTGGTGCTGCCGGTGGTGATCGTCGCCGGCCGCGAGGCCATCCGCGCGGTCCCACCGTCGATCCGCGAGGGCTCGATGGCGCTCGGCGCGACCAAGTGGCAGACGATCTGGAAGCAGGTGCTGCCGGCGTCGATCCCCGGAATCGCGACGGGCGCGATCCTTGCGCTCTCCCGCGCGATCGGCGAGGCCGCGCCGCTGATCGTGGTCGGGGCGACGGCCTTCGCGACCAGCACGAACTACTCGCTGTTCGACGGCGAGTTCTCGGCCCTGCCGATCCAGATCTTCGGCTGGACCGCCGACGCGGACAAGGAGTTGCAGGCGCTTGCGGCGTCCGCGATCATCGTCCTGATGGTGATCCTGCTGGCGATGAACGCGGTCGCGATCTGGCTACGAAATCGATACGAACAGAAGTGGTAGGTGGATAAGGTGGAACGGACAGTGTCTGACCCAGAGAGGAAGACCGAGGCCGACATGCCAGCGCATGACCAGGCTGAGGCGCCCACGCACGAGGCCAAGGGGTTCGATCTGACCGAGACGGTCGCCGAGACGCACAAGACCGCCGGCTCACCGTCCAAGGCCCGCGAGTCGATCTTCGACCTGAAGGACGTGAGCGTCCGCTACAGCGGCAACCTCGCGGTCGCCGACGTCAGCGTGGCCTTCGGGCGTAACGAGATCACCGCGCTGATCGGCCCCTCGGGTTGCGGCAAGTCCACCCTGATCCGCTGCCTGAACCGGATGAACGACCTGATCCCGGCCGCCTCCGTCGAGGGCGAGATCATCTACCACGGCCAGAACCTCTACGACCCGCAGATCGACCCGGTCGAGGTCCGCAAGCGGATCGGCATGGTCTTCCAGAAGCCGAACCCGTTCCCGAAGTCGATCTACGACAACATCGCCTTCGGCCCCCGGATCCTCGGGATGAAGGGGAACATGGACGAGATCGTCGAGAAGGCGCTGCGCGGCGCCGCGCTCTGGGACGAGGTCAAGGACCGGCTCTCGCGACAACGCGTTCGGGATGTCCGGCGGCCAGCAGCAGCGCCTCTGCATCGCGCGCTGCATGGCGGTCGAGCCCGACGTGATCCTGATGGACGAGCCCTGCTCGGCGCTGGACCCGATCTCGACCGGGAAGATCGAGGACCTGATGATGGACCTCAAGGAGAGCTACTCGATCATCATCGTCACCCACAACATGCAGCAGGCGGCGCGGGTCTCCGACATGACCGCGTTCCTGATCGTCGAGCTCGACTCGACCGAGAAGAACCGCTGGGGCCGCGTGATCGAGTACGACCAGACCGAGAAGATCTTCACCAACCCGGCCGACAAGCGGACCGAGGACTACGTCTCGGGCAAGGTCGGCTAGGGAAGGCGATCGAGGGATGCCGGAGGAGGCACGGTTGCACTACCAGGAGGAACTTCAGCGGCTCGAGGAGCGGGCGTTGGAGGGCCTCGACCTCGTCGTGCAGTCGCTCGACCGGGCGATCGAGGCGGTGCAGCACCAGGACACCGAGCTCGCGCAGCTGATCGTCGTCGAGGACGACGTCCTCGACGGCCGCTACCTCGAGGTCCACCAGCGGCTCTTGACGATGATCGCGACCCAGGCGCCGGTTGCCTCCGACCTCCGCTTGATCTCGGCCCTGCTCCACGTGATGAAGAACATGGAGCGGATGGGCGATCAGTGCGTGAACATCGCCAAGATGATCCCGATCGTGGGCCACGATCCGCCGGCCGACGAACAGATGGAGAAGAACATCTTCACGATGGGCAAACAGGTCCGCTCGCTCATCACCCAGGTGAAGCGCGCGTTCGCCGCCCGCGACGTCGACCTCGCCCGCGACCTCGTTCGACAGGACGACGTCGTCGACAACCTGAACAAGGAGTGCTTCCAGATCGCGATCGAGATCGGCGACGACATCGATCGCCGGGAGTGGGCGATGACGATGATCCTCGTCGCTCGGGCGCTCGAGCGGATCGGCGACAACTGCGTCGACATCGGCGAGCAGATCGCCTACGTCGTGACCGGCCTGTTCCGCGAGTTCGAGGACGCCTCGCACCCCGAGGACAGCCCGCTCACCGCGCCGACGCAGTAGCACGGCGGTCTCGTCGTAGTCCGCGCTGCGCACGCCGAGCCCGCCGACCGCTCAGAGGCCGTATAACGTGGCCATGCCTCGGAACTCTCGTCTGCGGCGGCTACGACGGCGCATCTCGTGGGGCGGGGCCCTGGGGCAGCAGGAGGTCCTCGGATACTTGGCGGAGGCCGGAGCGAACGTGAGGCGCGCCGCCGAGCTCGCCGCCGAGCTCTTCACGACCTGGCCTGACGACACCAGCAGGCTTCGAGCGGAGATCGCGGAGTGCGAGGATCGTGGCGACGAGCTGACCCGCCGGATCGTGCACATGATCCATCGCAGCAAGCTCGAGCCGTTCGACCGGGGTGATGTGTACAGGCTCGCGACCGCGATTGATGACGTAGTCGACGAAATCGAGGAAGCCGCCGAGGAGACTGCGATCTACCACATCGAGGCGCCGCTCGAACAGGCGCAGGCGCTGGCGGGTGTGCTTCGCGACGCGGCTCGCGACCTGGCGGCAGCGCTGGCCGGACTGTCGACGTCCGATGGCATAGAGGAGCACCTCCAAGGCATTCGACGGCACGAGCACGAGGGTGACCGGATCTATCGAGATGCCCTGGCCGCTCTCTTCGACGGTGGGGTCGACCCGATGGTGATCATTCGCTGGAAGGACGTTCTCGGTGCGATCGAAGAAGCGATTGATCGATCTCGCAACGCGGCGGACCACCTGCAGCAGATTCTCGTGAAGCACCGCTGAAGGGCGGCTGGATGCCCCTAGGCGGCGCTGATCAGGAGCGCCGCGTCCTCGTGCAGCTCGGCCGCGCGCGGGCGGTACGGCGGGTGGACCTCGAGGACCACCGGCGCCCGGTGGGCCGAGATCAGCGGCCCCACCGAATGCCAGGGCAGGCTGCCACGGCCCGGCGGGAGGTGCAGGTCGAGGCGTAGCGGGTCGACGCCGAGGGCGTCGCCGTGCTGCCCGTCGCGGCGCGCGCCGAAGTTGTCGTGGGCGTGGAACAGCGTGACGACGTCCAGGACCGGCTCGATGAAGCGCTCGAGCGAGGTACGCCGCAGCTCGGCGACGATGTGGGCGTGCCCGACGTCGAGGCAGACGCCGACGCCGTCGGAGTCGAGCCGGTGGGCGAGCGCGCGCAGGCTCATGGGGTTGGCGGAAAGCGTCTCGGGCCCGGGGTAGAGGGGCGCCAGGTTCTCGACGGCGACGCGCAGGTTGAGGTCGGCCGCGCGCCTCGCCGCCCGGCCCAGCGCCCGGACCTCGAAGCGGAGCCGGTCCTCGCTCTCGGGCTCGTCCGGCAGGGCGAGCGCGTGGTAGACGACCTGGGCCGCGCCGACCTCCGCCGCGTAGTCGATCAGGCCGTCCATCGCCCGGTCCCCCTCGGCGTTGCCCAGCCACAGGCCCGCGGGTGCGTGCAGGAGCGGCGTCAGGCCGGTCGTCTGGAGCGCCTCGCGCAGGACGACGCGCGTGCCTCGTGCAGAGCCTGGGGTCATGCAGGACCGAGACCGGCGGCGCGTCGACCTGCGCGTAGCTGAACCCGGCCGCCTCGAACGACTTCAAGAGGTGCGCGGACGGCCACCACTCGTGCGGGACCGTCAGCCCGAGCCGCCCCGAGAGCGGCTCGACGGCGGTCGCCTCGGCGTCCGTTCCGGCGAAAATTGTCGGCTCTTGCAGGGACATTTCCCCTCATCGTGCGCATGCGCACGCACGGTCGGGTGAATCGTGGGTGAACCGCCTGTGAACAAGCGGTTATTGCGGGCATCTCCTCGTATCCGTGTCCGTGTTGTCTGACAAACTCGGGGACCGAATCTGACGATGCTCTGCGCGGCGATCGACATCGGCTCGAACACCACGCGCGTGCTCGTCGCCGAGCCGCAGGAGGGCCAGCTCCGCAAGGTCATGGAGCAGCGTGCCTACACGCAGATCGGCGCCGACATGAAGCGCGACGGCACGATCTCGGGCGAGAAGATCGACCGAGGTCGGCGGCGTGGTCGCGACCCAGGTGCGCCTCGCCCAGGAGTTGGGCGCCGAGGCGATCCGGACCGTGGCCACCGCGGCGATCCGCGAGGCCAAGAACCGCGACAAGGCGATCAAGGCAATCGAGCGCATCGCCGGGGTCGAGGTCGAGGTCCTCTCCGAGCACGAGGAGGGGCGCCTCGCGTTCGTCGGCGCCACCAAGACCCTGGGCCACCCGGTCGAGGGCGACATCGGCGTCGTCGACGTCGGCGGCGGCTCCAGCGAGATCGTGATCGGCACGGTCGCCGACGGCGTCAATCTGGTGAAGTCGTTCAAGATCGGCTCCGGCCACCTGACCGACGACTTCCTCAAGCAGGACCCGCCGTCGGCCAGCGAGATCCGCAAGCTTCGCGACCACATCGACGACTTCTTCGCTGACGTCGAGGTCCCGAAGCCCGACCAGGCGGTCGCCGTCGGCGGCAGCGCTACGTCGCTCCGCACGCTCGTCGGCGCGGTGCTCGAGTACGAGACGCTCGAGCGCGGCGTCCGGGTGCTCGCCGGCGATCCGATCGCCGACGTCGCGAAGCGCTTCGAGCTCGACCCCAGACGCGTCCGGATCCTGCCGGCGGGAGTGCTGCTGCTGGAAAAGCTCTCCGAGCTCCTCGGCCAGCCGCTTGCAGATCGGCAAGGGCGGCCTGCGCGAGGGCATCATCCTGGACCTGCTGAACGGGTCCGCCAACGGCGCGCCCGTCGAGCGACTGGCCGCGTAGACCCGGCGCCGGTCCGGCGCTAGGCTCCCAAGGGCATGGCAAAGGCGCGCGAGATCCCCGGGATCGATCCAGACATCCCGTATGCGATCGCGGCCGCGCGGGTCGTCGAGGTCCGCGCCGAGGAGGTCGTCGAGCACGCCCGCGGCGTCCTCGACATGGGCGAGATCGAGCGGGTGCACGACATGCGCGTCGCGACCAGGCGGCTTCGCGCCGCGCTCGAGGTCTTCAGGCCCTGCTTCCCGCACGACGAGTTCAAGAGCGTCCTGAGCGAGGTCAAGTCGATCGCCGACGCGCTCGGCGAGCGGCGGGACCGCGACGTGACGATCGCGACCCTCGAGGACTTCGGCGAGGCGCTCGCGGCGCCCGACCGGCCCGGGATCGAGTCGCTCGTCGCCAAGCTCCGCTCCGAGCAGCAGGAGGCCAACGAGGAGCTTGCCGGGTTCGTCGACGAGGCACGGCTCGAGACGCTTCGCGAGCGGCTCGACGGGCTCGTGGCCGCCGCCGAGGAGGGCGCCGGGGACCGGCCCGTCCCACTGTCGATGAACGGGGGCGATCCGGAGGCGGATGCGCCGTGAAGGCTCGCAAGGTCAAGAAGCTCGACCCGCGCGCCCCGCTGGCCGAGAACGCGGCCCGGATCGTCCAGGTGCGGCTGGACGAGCTCCGCTCGTTCGTGCCGGCGGCGCTACACGAGGACTGCATGGTCGAGCAGCACGACATGCGGATCGCGGCCAAGCGCCTGCGCTACATCCTCGAGGCGACCGAGTTCTGCTTCGGCCGTCGCCGGCCCGATCGCCCGCCGGCGGGCGAAGGACCTGCAGGACATCCTGGGTGAGCTGCACGACTGCGACGAGATGCTCCCCCGCGTCGAGCACCATCTCGCCGAGCTTCGGAGCGCGGACGCCGGTGCGGTGCGCGAGCGGGCGGGCGAGGCGAGCGACCTGGACCCGGCGCTGGCGGCGCGGGCGCCGCATCGCACCGCGTACCGCGGCCTCGAGGTCCTCGCCGTCTACGTGGAGGCTCGCCGGCGGCTCCTGTTCGAGCGCTTCCGCGACTTCTGGGGCGAGCAGGAGCGCGCCGGCACCTGGGAGCGCCTCGAAAGCGCGGCGGAGCGCACGCTCGAGGACGCCCGGGTGCGCCGCGAGGCGCGCGAGCGGGCCGCCCTCGCGGCCGAGGAGCTCGCACGAGGCCGAGCGCGCCGAGCGCGAGGCCGCCGAGCGCGCCAAGCGCGCGGCGGAGCAGCTCCGGCTCGCCCGGCAGGCGGCGGGCCCGTCCGGTTAGCGCCGCGGCGGGACCGGGCAGCGGGACGAGCAATGAAGGCGGGATTCACGGGCGGCATCTCCGCGGCGATCGCGATCGTGGCGCTCGCGCTCACGCCTCCCGGCGCCGGCGCCGGCCTCGTGGTCGAGGGCGACCCTGGTGTCGGCGACCCCTTCTTCCCGCACTCAGGCAACGGCGGCTACCAGGTCGCCTCCTACGACCTGCGCCTCAACTACAGGCCGCGCTCGGACAGGCTTCGGGCGCGCGCGCGGATCGAGGCCACCGTCGAGACATCGGGAGACCCGCTCGGCCGCTTCGACCTCGACTACCGCGGCCCGGCGATCAAGGCCCTTGAGGTCGACGGCGCGCCGGCGGACTACGAGCGCCAGGGCCAGGAGCTGATCATCACCCCAGCGAGCGCCCCTGGACGACGGATCCGCCTTCACGGTCGATGTCCGCTACGCCGGCAAGCCGAAGCAGGTCACCGATCCCGATGGCTCGAGGAGGGCTGGACCAACACCGACTGACGGCGCGATCGCCCTGGGCGAGCCCCGCGGATCGCCCACCTGGTTCCCCTGCAACGACCATCCGACCGACAAGGCCTCCTACGAGATCGAGATCACGGTGCCGAAACCCGCGATCGGGATCTCGAACGGGCGGCTGGTCGATCGCAAGCAGGCGGGCAGCGGGTAACGACGACCTGGCGGGAGGAAGGCGCCGATGGCCACCTATCTGGCGCTGGTCGCGATCGGGAAGTTCCGGATCGACCGCGGGCGGTTGGACGGCAACCAATACCTCGGGGCCGTCGACCGCGACTTCGGCGGTGCTGCGCTCAAGAGCCTCCGCCAGCGGAGCCGGCGGGCGCATGCGTTCCTGCCCACGGTCGCCGGCGACTACCCGTTTGCCGCGACGGGCGGCGTGGTCGACCCCTCGGGCCTGGGCTACGCCCTCGAGACCCAGGGGCGTCCGTACTACCCCAGCCCGCCCTCGCAGGACCTCGTCGTCCACGAGCTCGCGCATCAGTGGTTCGGCAACTCGGTCTCGCCGGCGATCTGGCCCGAGATCTGGCTGAACGAGGGCTTCGCCACCTACATGGAGTGGCTGTACGAGGAGGACCGCGGCGGGCAGACCGCTGCGCAGCGCTTCAACCAGCTCTACAACGACCACCCGCCTGGGGATTCGGGGTTCTGGAACCCGCCCCCGGCGCAGGTGCCCGGCCCCGAGAAGATGTTCGACGGCACCGTCTACGACCGCGGCGCGATGGCGCTCCAGGTCCTGCGCGAGGAGATCGGGAGCGACCCGCAGTTCTTCCAGATCCTCATGGAGTGGGCGACCGAGAACGCGGGCGGCGACGTGACCACCGACGAGTTCCGTCAGAAGATCGCCGACGTCACCGGCCAACCCGTTCCGGTCCTGTTCGACGACTGGCTGGACGAGCCGGGAAGCCGCCGGCGCCGTATGAGCGTCAAGCGTGGGATCTATGTTGCGCCCTTCGACGAGCTGTCGGATCCGCGGCTCTTGGCGGAGCTCGCGCGGGCCGCGGAGGAGGGTGGATGGGACGGTTTCTTCCTGTGGGATCACGTGAACTACCGCGCGCCGACCCGCGCCGTGGCGGACCCGTGGGTCGCGTTGAGCGCCTGCGCGTACGCCACCCAGCGCGTGCGGCTCGGTCCGCTGGTAACCCCGCTCTCGCGCCGCCGGGTCCAGAAGCTCGCGCGTGAGACCGCGACACTCGATCACCTGAGCGGCGGCCGCCTCGTCCTCGGGGTGGGGCTCGGGAGCACTCGGAACGACGAGCTCGAGCCGTACGGCGAGGTTGTCGACGCCCGCGAGCGAGCGCGGCTCCTCGACGACGGTTTGGAGCGGCTCGCCCGGCTCTGGGGCGGCGAGTTCGAGCCCGTGCCCGTCCAGCAGCCGCGGATTCCGGTCTGGGTCGCGGGCCGTTGGCCGAACAAACCGCCGGTCAGGCGCGCCGCGCGCTGGGACGGGTTCTTCCCGATCGACCTCGCCGGCCCGGACGCGCTCGCCGAGGTCGCCGCCGAGGTCCGGACCCTGCGCGTGAGCGCGAGCGGCCCGTTCGACCTCGTCGTCGACAACCCGCCGGGTGCGGATCTCGAGCCCTGGGTGGCCGCGGGCGCAACCTGGTGCCTGGACGACTTCGGCCAGCAGCCGAGGGAGGCCGAGGTCCGAGCGGCGATCGACGCGGGGCCCGCCTAGCGAGGCTCGGTCTCGGCCAGCGCGATCTCGCGATCCGGCGGCGAGAACCAGTGCCCGGACTCCCAGCGGATCACCGTTCCGCCGGCGAGGCGCGTCTTCGCCCGCCCGCAATCGGGCCTGCCCCACAGGGTCGCCTCGAGCGGCCGCTCCGACTCCGGCGTGTCCCCGAGGCCGGCGCTCACGTGCTCGCGCGGATGGGTGACCAGGATCGAGCCGCGGCGGACCCAGATCGGGATCCTGTCGAGCGGGGCGGGAGCAATCGCGTCGCGGCCGCCCGAGACCGGCTCGCCGGTCCAGAAGTCGATCCACTCGCCCCGCGGCAGGTAAACGCGGCGCTCGCGCGCGCCCTGCTCCAGGATCGGCGCCACCCAGAGCGACGGGCCGAACCCGTAAGCGTCGTTGATGACCCAGCCGCGGGGGTCTTCGGGGTCGATCACGCAGAGAGGCCTGGTGATCGGCAACCCCGTGCGCGCGGCGCTGGCCGCGGCGCTGCGGATGTACGGCACGAGTCGCTCGTGGAGCACCACCAGATCCCGGTAGACCCGCAGCGTTTCGGCGTCATAGCGCCACGCCTCCTGGTCGAAGCGGCCGTGCGCCTGCATCAGCGGGGTGAGTGCGCCGAATGCGGCCCACCGCAGTAGCAGCTCCTTCGGGCAGCGCTCGACCAGCATCCGCCCGAGGTAGCCGCCCACGTCGTGGGACCAGTTCGAGAAGCCGCTGATCGCCGCAGTTAGCGTCGCGCTGACCAGCGTCTGGAGCGACCACCAGTCGGAGACCTGGTCGCCGCCCCAGAGCATCCCCGTCGCCTGCTGCCCGGTCCATCCGGAGCGCCCGAACAGGACTCCCTCGCCGGGGTGCACCTCGTCCAGGATCTCCTGCATCGTCCGGCGGTAGAGGCCGCCGAACGCCCAGGCCGCCTCGGCCCCGGTTCGCCCGTCGGCGAACTGTGCGTCGGGCGGCACGTAGTAGCCCTCACCGTCGTCGGCCTTGATGCCCTGGACGCCCATCTCGAGGATCCGCCGTGCCTGGCGCTGCCACCAGCGCCGGGCGGCAGGCGAGGTGAAGTCGACGATCGAGCCGGTGCCCATCCACCACTGGCCGACCCAGGGCTTGCCGTCGCGGCCCCGCAGGAAATGCCCGGCGATGGCGCCCTCCTGGTAGTTCTCGGCCGGCCGGGCGTGCATCCGTTCGGACTCGATGTCCTGCGGCCGCTGGGCGTCGGAGGAGTCCAGGTTCGTCCAGGGCGTGACCCAGACGACCGTGCGGACGCCGTCCGCCCGCATGCCTTCGATCAGGCCGCGCGGGTCGGGGAACTGGTGGGGGTTGAACCGCCAGGTGTTGTATTGCGTCTCCCAGGGCGAGTCGATCACCAGGGCGTCGAGGGGCAGGTCGTGCTCGCGATAGCCGTGCCAGTCCTCCTCGACGTCGCGCTGGTGCTCGTAGACGTCGCGGCTCTTCCAGTGGCCGTACGCCCATTCGGGCAGGAGCCTCGGCATCCCGGTGAGCCGCAGGTAGCGGCGCAGGCGCGCCGCGGGGGACGGGTCGCAGATGAAGTGAAGCCGCAGCGGGCCGGCGGCGCCGCGCTGGGAGAGGGAGTGCGCCGCGCCCGCGAGATCGAGGTCGAGCCCCGGGCCCCAGGTCTCGGCCCAGACGGCCCAGCCGGCGCTGGACATCAGCCACGGGACGGGCACGTAGTCGCCCTGGGGGATCCCACCCTCGGCGAGCATGTCCTCCGGACAGTCGGGACCGGTATAGCGGCGGTCGGCGCCGAGGCGGATGCGCCGGCCGCGCTGGTCGAACGGCAGGCCATGGCGGGCGCCGAGCCCGGTCACCCGCTCGTCGGATCCAGCTTCCCAGGTCGCCTCGAGCCGGAACGGCGCCGGCTCGGCGCGCAGCTCGACCAGCACGCGCTCGGGGCCCGGGATCGCCGCCCGGACCAGCGCGCCCCGCTCGCCCGCGCGCGTCCGGAGCGAGACGTCCGCGCCGGGCGCCTGCGCGAAAGATCCCTCGATCTCGGCGGTCTCGAACAGCTCACGCTCGGCCCAGGTCTCCTCGGGGACCACGCCCTCGGTGATCTGGATCAGCCGCTCGCTGCCCGAGCCGTCGCGGACGCCGAGCCGCAGGTTCTCGACCAGCGGCGCGCCCGCCCGGCTCACCGTGATCGCGAGCGGGTCGAGCGAGACCTCCACGGCCAGGCGTCCCCGAGCGAGGCGCACCGTTCCTGCATCCCGCTCGAGCGTCGCGGCCACGCGTTCACGGTGGCAGCGGCCCGGTGGTCAGCGGTTATCAGCGGGTGAACGGCCGTTCACCACGGATTCACGTCCCGTTCTCCGCCTGATAACCGCCCTCGCCTGGGCCGGCCTCAAGCTGGGAACCGTTGATATGCAGGCAATTTCTAGGGAGCGACGATGATTCCCAGTTCAGGCGTGAAGGCAGACATGCACTGTCACTCGACCGCCTCCGAGCTCGCGAAGCTCGGAATCCAGCGCAGCGTCGGCCTTCCGGAGTGCGCGACGCCGCCGGACGAGGTCTACGAGCTTGCGAAGTCCCGGGGGATGGACTTCGTCACGATCACCGACCACGACACGATCGCCGGCTGCCTCGAGCTGACCGACCGGCCCGACACCTTCATCTCCGAGGAGCTCACGACCTGGTTCGCCGACGAGCCGCAGGCCGTGCACGTCCTCTGCTACGGCATCACCCCGGACGACCACGAGTTCCTCCAGGCACACGCGCCGGGACCTCGAGACCTGCGCCGCGTACCTGCACGAGCGTGAGATCACCTGCGCGCTCGCGCATCCGTTCTTCCACGTGGCCGCGCCGCTCCTGGCCAGGCACCGGCGTCGTCTCGCGGAGCTCTTTCCCGTCTGGGAGATCCGCAACGGCTCGCGGGCGCGCGAGCTGAACATGCCCGCCGCCGTGTACATCGAGACCCACGGCGGCACCGGAATCGGGGGTTCCGACGACCACGCCGGCGTGGACATCGGGCGCACGTACACGGAGACGGCGCCCGCGTCCTCGCCGGAAGAGTTTCTGGCGCATGTTCGCGAGGGCCGCGCCGCCGCAGCCGGCAGCCAGGGCAGCGCGGCGAAGTGGGCACACGCTGCGCTCGCGCTTGCGACCCGCGCCCTCATCAGGGAGGGCGAGATGACCGAGACCGGACCCGTCAACCCGGCCGCGGTCCTCGAGATCGCCGAGCGGGTCGTCGCCGACGGCGGCGAGCGCGGCGGCGAGGCCGAGGCGAACCTCGGTGCCGCCGAGGCGACGGCCCTGCTTCGCGCCTGGCTCGACTCGGTCGACCTGCCCGCCGACCCGCGTGAGCTGATCGACCTGATGAAGGCCGACGACTTCAGCCACTCTGACCTGTTCCGCCGCGCGAAGCGGATCCACGAGCGCAAGCTGCGGGAAGCGGTCGACGAGGTCGCGACCGCCGCCGAGCGCGGCGACGGCTACGGCGCGGCGGCGAAGGGCCTGTTCGAGGCCGTGATCCCGGTGATCCCGTACGTGCCCGCGACGACGATCCTCGGGAACGAGAAGGCGAAGCTCTCCAATCGCGAGGGTGAGCCGCGCCGCGTCGCGCTGGTGGTGGACGCGGTCGGTTCGATGCACGGTGTGAGCCACACCGTGGAGCGGATCCGCGAGCACGGCGTCCCGGGCTACGACGTCGAGGTGATCGGCACCGACTCAGCGGTCGACCGCCGGCTGCCGGCGGTGGCCGAGATCGAGGTCCCGTTCTACGCCGGGATGCAGATCGGCATCCCGAGCATCCCCGAGCTGGTCGAGACCCTCGCCGAAGGGCGCTACGACCTGGTCCATCTCTCCTCGCCCGGGCCCGCCGGGGTGGGCGCAGCGCTGACGGCCCGGATCGGCTCCCTGCCGCTGATCGGCAGCTACCACACCGAGCTCGCCGCCTATGCGGGCCTGCGAACCCAGGACCCGGCGCTCGAGGCCGGGATGCGGATGGCGCTGTCGCTCTTCTACCGCCAGTGCAAGGTCGTGCTCTCGCCGAGCCCTGCCGCCGACGACTCGCTCGCCTCGCTCGGGGTCGATCGCGACCGGATCGGGCGCTGGGCCCGCGGCGTCGACCTCGCCCTCTACGACCCCGCCAAGGGCGACCCGGATGCCTATCCAGGCGAGATCAAGGTTCTCTACGCGGGCCGGCTGACGAAGGAGAAGGGCGCCGACCTGCTCGCGGAGTCGTTCCTGCTGGCCCGGCAGCGCGACCCGCGCCTCCATCTGCTGCTCGCCGGCGGGGGCCCCGAGGAGGGCACGCTTCGCGAACGGCTCGGCGAGGACGCCACCTTCCTCGGCTGGCTGGATCGCGAGCAGCTCGCGCACGCCTACGCCAGCGCCGACCTGTTCCTGTTCTGCTCGCGCACCGACACCTACGGCCAGGTGATCACCGAGGCGCAGGCGAGCGGCCTGCCGGTGGTGGCCGTCCGCGAGGGCGGCCCGGTCTCGCTGATCCGGGATCGCCACTCGGGCTGGCTGGTGGAGCCCGACGCGGACGAGATCGCGTCGGCCGTCGCCCAGCTCGCGGCCTCGCCCTTCCTGCGCGAGCGGCTCTCGCGCTCGGCGCTCGCCGATGTCCGCGGCCGGACCTGGGAGGCGGCGTTCGAGCAGCTCGCCGCGGGTTACGACCGCGTGATCGCGCGCGCCCAGCGCACCGGCGGGCCCGCCTTGGGCGGCGATCCGGTCGCCCCCGCGCCGATCATTCGCGCGGCGTAAGCAGGCCACGCGGGGCGACGGGTTTCGCTTCACCCGTCGTTCACGGCCGCACCTGGTCCGGCCGACTACCATGCGTGGAGCGGATGGAACCCACCGAGACCACGAGCGACACGCTCGAGCTTGACGCGGTAGGCGCGTCTGAGAACGGTGGAGCTGCTGCTACCGCCCTCGCGGCCCCTGACCTCGCCTCGCCGGAGCTTTACTTCAACCGTGAGCTGTCCTGGCTCGACTTCAACGACCGGGTCCTGCAGCTCGCCGAGGACGAGTCCGTCCCGCTGCTGGAGCGGATCAAGTTCTGCGCGATCTGGGAGTCGAACCTGGACGAGTTCTTCATGGTCAGGGTCGCCAACCTCGAGGACCAGATCGAGGCGGGGCGCGACGCCCGCGGGGCCGATGGTCTCCCCGCCAGCGAGATCGTCGCCCGGATCCACGACAACGTCATCGCCCAGCGGCAGAGGCTCAGCGCCTGCTTCAAGGGCCTCCGTGTCGAGCTGGCCGAGCACGGCGTGCGGATCCTGCCCGTCGCCGAGGCCTCGCCCGATGAGCTCGAGGAGCTCGGCCGTGTCTTCGAGCGCCAGGTCTTCCCTGCGCTGACGCCGCTCGTGATCGGCCTGGGCAGGCCGTTCCCCTACATCTCGAACCTCTCGCTAAGCCTCGCGGTCCGCCTCCGCGACCCCGAGCAGGACACGGAGGTCCTCGCGCGCGTCAAGGTGCCGAAGGAGCTCCTCGGCCGCTTCCTGCCGATCGGCGACGGCGGCGGAACGACTCTCGTCCCGCTTGATGACGTGATCGCCGCCAACGTGGGCGCCCTGTTCCCCGGCATGGAGGTGCTGGACCTCTCGTTCTTCCGCGTCACCCGCGACACGGACTACGACGTCTCCGACGAGGCGGACGACGTGCTTCAGGCGGTCGAGGAGGAGCTTCGCCGGCGCCGGTTCGGCGAGGTGGTGCGCCTGGAGGTCGAGGCCGGGATGGACCCCAAGCTCCGCTCGCAGCTGGTCGCGGCGATGGGGCTCGAGGAGCGCGAGGCCTATGAGGTCAACGGCCTGCTCGACCTCGGCGACCTCTGGGACGTCTACGGGATCAAGGGACTCCCGGCCGAGCTTCGTGACCCGCCGCACACCCCGGTCACGCAGCCGCGGCTGCTGGGCGAGGACGGGCAGGACGGCGACGTGTTCGCGGCGATGCGCGAGGGCGACATCCTCGTCCACCACCCCTACGACTCGTTCGCGACGTCGGTCGAGCGCTTCGTGCGCCAGGCGGTGGCCGACCCGGACGTGCTCGCGATCAAGCAGACCGTGTACCGCACGTCGGCCGACTCGCCGCTCGTCCCGTCGCTGATCGCGGCGGCCGAGCGCGGCAAGCAGGCGGTCTGCATGGTGGAGCTGAAGGCCCGCTTCGACGAACGCGCGAACATCACCTGGGCGAAGAAGCTCGAGCAGGCGGGGGTGCACGTCGTCTACGGGATCCCGGCCCTGAAGACCCACGTCAAATGCGTGCTCGTGGTGCGCCGTGAGGGCGACGGCGTCCGCCACTACGCGCACGTCGGCACCGGCAACTACAACCCGAAGACCGCCCGGATCTACACCGACCTCGGACTCTTCACCTGCGATCAGGACCTCGGCTCGGACATCGCCGAGATGTTCAACTACCTGACCGGCTACGCCCGGCCGAGCGGCTTCCGCAAGGCGCTGATCGCGCCGCACAACCTGGCCGAGAGCTTCCTCGCCGAGATCGACCGGACGATCGAGGCGCACACCCCCGAGCGCCCGGCGCGCATCCGGCTGAAGATGAACTCGCTCCTCGACGCGAAGTCGATCCAGGCGCTCTACCGCGCGTCGCAGGCCGGCGTCGATGTCAAGATCAACGTGCGCGGGATCTGCGCGCTGCGCCCCGAGGTGCCGGGGGTCTCGGAGAACATCGAGGTCGTCTCGGTGGTCGGCCGGTTCCTCGAGCACTCACGGATCTATTCGTTCGAGCGCCCCGACGAGGAGGAGCGGATCTACATCGGCTCCGCCGACATCATGCCCCGCAACCTCTACAACCGGGTCGAGCTGGTGGTCCCGATCGAGGACCCGAGGATCCGCGCCGAGCTCCTCGACGTGCTCGATCGTTCCCTCGCCGATAACACGAATGCCTGGGAGCTCCGGGACGACGGCACCTGGGAGCGCCGAGAGGTCATCGGCGAGCCCCGCTCGGTCCAGCGCCAGCTGATCGAGCGCCACCAGGCGCGCGCGGCGGACACGGCGCACTAGGGCGTTCGCCAAACTGCCCGGCGTGATCCACGACGCCCAGGGATGGTGGCTTCGCCAGGAGCCCCCCGTCGAGCCGCGTCCGGCGCTCGCCGGTGACGCGTCGGCGGACGTCGCCGTCGTGGGCGGCGGGTTCGCCGGGATGTGGACGGCCTGGCTCCTGCGGGAAATAGAGCCCGAAGCCCGGGTCGTGCTGCTCGAGGCCGACGTCTGCGGCCATGGGCCAACCGGGCGCAACGGCGGGTTCGTCAACTCGATGTGGTTCAGCCTTCCGTCGATGCGCCCACGCTTCGGCGATGCCGGCGCGATCGGCGTCGCGCGCGCAGCCCAACGCGCCGTCGAGGAGGTGGGCGAGTGGTGTGAGGCACAGGGCGTCGACGCCGGGTACCGGCGCGGCGGCTACCTGCAGGTCTCAACTACGCCTACCCACGACGACACGTGGCTGCCGACCGTCGAGGGGTGCCGCGAGCTCGGCGAGCCCGAGGCGGTCGAGGTCCTGAGCGAGGCGGAGGTCCAGGCACGCTGCGCGTCACCTGTCTTCCGCGCCGGGGCCTTCTTCCCCGGCTCCGCCACCGTGAACCCCGCCCGGCTGGCACTTGGGCTCCGGTCGAAGCTGATCGAGAGCGGGGTCGAGGTCTGCGAGCACTCCCGGGTCAGCGGCCTGCGAGTGCGCGGCGACGGCGTCGAGGTCCGAACCGCCGGTGGCTCCGTCCGCGCTGGGCACGTTGTGCTCGCCGCCGGCGGAGCTCTGGAAGCGCTGCCGCCGCTTCGCCGCCGGCTGACGCTGACCTCGAGCCACATGGTGATCACCGAGCCGGTTCCGGACCTGATCGAGGAGATCGGCTGGACCGGCGGCGAGTGCATCACCGACACCCGCCATCTCCTCCACTACTTCCGGACGACGCCCGACGGCCGGATCGCGTTCGGCTGGGGCGGTGGCCGCATGCTCGCCGGCGCCCGCGTCCACGGACGCGCCGAGGTCGACGCGGGTGTTGCGGTCAAGGTCACCCGGCACCTGGTCCGGTTCTTCCCCGATCTCGCCGGACGCCGGATCGACCACGCATGGGGCGGCGCGATCGACGTCTCGCCCAGCCACACGCCGATCGTCGGCAGCCTCGACGGCCGCGTGCACTACGGCTTCGGCTTCACCGGCAACGGGGTCGGGCCGTCGCGGATGGTCGCCCACGCGCTCACCTCCCTCGCCCTCGACCGCCGCGACGAACACTCGCGGCTCGCGATCGTCGAGGCCCGGCCGCTCCACGTTCCGCCCGAGCCCTTCCGCTATATCGGCGGCGCGATCGTCCGCGAAGCCTTCATCCTCAAGGAAGAGGCCGAGGAGGCCGGCCGCGACCCCGATCCGGTCTCGGCGTTCATCGCCGGTATCCCGGAGCGGATCGGCGTGCAGATCGGCCGCTGACTCGCGCCGAGCGCGGGCGTACGATCGGGTCGTGCCCCGCACGATCGCGCATCTCGACATGGACGCGTTCTATGTGTCGGTCGAGCTCCTGCGGCATCCGGAGCTGGCCGGGAAGCCTGTGATCGTCTCGGGGACAGGCCCGCGGGCGGTGGTCACGACCGCCTCGTACGAGGCGCGGGAGTTCGGCGTCGGCTCGGCCATGCCGGCGTCGCGGGCGCGCCGGCTGTGCCCCGATGCCCACTGGCTGCCGCCCGACTTCACGTACTACCGCGAGACCTCGCGGAAGGTGTTCGACGTCGTCCGCGAGCTGGGGGTTCCGCTCGAGCCGCTGTCGCTCGACGAGACCTACCTCGACCTCTCGGACGTGCCCGATCCCGTGGCGCAGATGAGCGGGCTGGTCCGCCGGCTCCGTGACGAGCTCAGCCTCGACGCGTCGGTCGGGATCGGCCCGAACAAGCTCGTCGCCAAGGTCGCGTCCGACGCCGAGAAGCCGCGCGGCTTCGTGGTCCTCAGCCGCGAGCAGGCCGTCGAGCGCTTCGCGTCCGAGCCGGTCCGCCTGATCCCCGGGATCGGCCCGAAGACCGCCGAGCGCCTGCGCGGCTACGGCGTCACCACGTTGGGCCAGCTCCAGCGCTGCACGGTGCCGGGCCTGATCGAGCGCTTCGGAGACAACCACGGCCGGGCGCTCCACGAGCACGCGCATTTTCGCTCTGACTCGCCGGTCTCCACCGACCGCGAGACCAAGTCGCGCTCGGTCGAGTCCACATTCGACGAGGACATCGCAGACTTCGCGAGGCTCGAGGAGATCGTCAGCGAGCAGGCCGAGCGGCTCGCGAAGCAGCTCCAGGACCGCGACATGGCGGGCCGGACGATCGGCATCAAGGTCCGCACCGACGACTTCTCGACCTACACGCGGGTGCGGAGCGTCGAGCGCGTGACGAACGACGCCGAGACGATCGCCGCGGTGGCGCTGCAGCTGCTACGCGACAACGCGCCGGAGCGGCCGGTGCGCCTGCTCGGGGTGCGGGTCGCCTCGTTCGCCGGGCCTTCCAGCCGGGACGAGCCAGCGAGCGAGCTCCGTCTCCTGCATGCCGACTGAGTTGTGACGAAGCGGGCGTAGTCGCGGACCGCGCGCTGACGGACGATCGCGCTCGATCGAGCGTCGACTTTGTTTCGCGTAGGGCCACTAAGTCGACAGTCGCTGCTGGTGGCCGCGCTTAGGCCGCGTCTGCCATCAGTGCCATCGCCGCGTTGCGGCCATTGAGGCCGATGACGCTGCCGCCCGGGTGGGTGGCCGCGCCGCAGAGGTAGAAGCCGTCGACCGGGGTCCGGGGCGAAAGCCGCCGGTCCCACATCTGGTCCGGGAAGCACTCGCCCTGGAAGATGCAGCCGCCGGTGAGGCCGATCCGCTGCTCGATGTCGGGCGGGCCGAGGACCTCGTGCTCGAGCACCTGGTCGCGGAAGCCGGGGGCGAAGCGCTCGATCAGGCCGAAGACCTGGTTGGCGGCGTCGTCGCGGAGCCCGTCGTCCCACGCGCTCTGCGGTGCGTCGGCCGGTGCGTACTGGCAAAAGACGCTGATCACGTGG
This sequence comes from uncultured bacterium, assembly GCA_963753385.1. Classification (GTDB taxonomy): domain Bacteria; phylum Actinomycetota; class Thermoleophilia; order Solirubrobacterales; family 70-9; genus JALZKA01. The sequence goes on along the minus strand of CAVWCC010000005.1, from coordinate 360,495 downwards.
CGGCCCGGAGGGGCGACCGTCGGGTCCGCGGCGGTCTGCGAATAGACCTCGGTGAACCCGATGCGGAGCTCGCCGCGCGCGGCGGCCTCGAACGCCGCCTGCGCGTCGTCGAGCGACTCGCGGCAGTTGACGGTGCCGGAGAGCGGCCAGGTCTCGCCGCCGGTCGCGGTCCAGCGCGGTAGCTCGCTCACGGCCGCGTTCACCTTGACCACCGGGCTGCGCACCTTCCAGGCGCGCAGGCGCTCCTCGAACTCGTCGGGGATCCCGTTGCCGTCGAGCAGCCGCAGCGCGACCTTCGGGTCAGCGTTCGAGACCACCATGCGGGCCCGGATCATCGTCCCGTCCTCGAGCTCGACGCCCTCGCCGGGCCTGATCGCGGCGACCGGCACGCCGCAGGCGATCTCGGCGCCGGCCTCGAGCGCGGCGTCGGCGATCGCGAAGCTGATCATCCCGAGCCCGCCCTGGACGTAGCCCCATTTTCCGGGCGCGTTGTCGAGCTCGCCCATGTGGTGCATCAGGTGGATCGCGGCGGTCCCCGGGGCGCGCGGCCCGCCCCAAGCGGCGATCAAGCCCTGGCCGTACAGCGCGTCCTTCAACCGCTGGTCGGACACGCAGTCGTCGAGGACCTCCGCGATCGAGGCGTTGAACAGGATGTCGATCAGCTCCCGCTCGCCGCCGAGCAGCTCTTCGATCTCCGCACGGGTGGGGGAGTCGCCCACCCACGTGTCGCGCTCGCCCTTGCGCAGCAGGCGCCGGCAGCGGTCGAAGCGCTCGTTGTATGAGTGGTAGCCCTGGATGTCGGCGTCGGATATCCCGAGCTCGCGCATCCCGGCGATCGTCCGATCGGAGTCGGCCCAGTCGACGAACGCGGTCCCATCGTCGAACGGGATGAACAGCGCGGGATCGGCGATCCGGATCGAGACTCCGCGCTCGCGCAGGCCGAGCTCGGAGATCACCAGCGGGTCGAGGAGCCCGGCGACGTACGCGCACGGGCTGACGACGTAGCGCTCGTCCGAGAACGGCCGCTCGAGCGTCGCAGCTCCGCCGACGCGTTCCCGGCGCTCGAGGACCAGGACGCTCTGGCCGGCCTTGGCCAGGTAGGCGGCGGCCGCGAGCCCGTTGTGGCCGCCGCCGACGAGAACGGCGTCCCAGTCGCGCCCGGCGAGGTCGGAGACCGGCCGCGGCAGCCCGAGCTCGCCCAGCTTCTCGGCGACTGGATTCACTGCTGCCAGCGGGAGGTGACGACCTTCTTGCGCGTGTAGAACTCGACCGCGTCCGCGCCGTTCGCGTGGAGGTCGCCGTCGATCGAGTCCTTCCAGCCGGAGAACGGGAACCACGCGACCGGGGCGGCCACGCCGACGTTGACGCCGAGCATCCCGGCCTGGACGTCGTAGCGATAGCGGCGCGCCGCCTCGCCCGAGCCTGTGAAGATCGAGCCGGCGTTGCCGTAGCGGGAGCCGTTCACGAAATCGAGCGCCTCGTCGAGGTCAGCGGACCGAACGATCGTCAGCAGCGGGCCGAAGAGCTCGTCGCGCGCGATCTCGGACTCGGGGTCGCTCGTCTCGACGATCGTCGGGCCCAGCAACGTGCCACCGGGCCCGCCGTCGCTCGCGTCCCGCCCGTCGAGCACGACCTCGGCGCCGGCGTCCGCAGCTCGTTCGAGTGCGCCGACCACGCGCTCACGAGCCTCGGGCCCGACCAGCGGGCAGACCTCGACGCCCTCGGCGTCACCCGGACCCACCCCGAGCTCGAGAGCGGCCTCGCGAAGCGCCGCGACGACCTCGTCCTGTCGCCCGGTCTCGCCGACGACGACGGCGACCGAGCCCGCGAGGCAGCGCTGGCCTGCGGCACCGAACGAGCTCGACATGATCGCCGGGACGGCCGTTTCGAGGTTGGCGTCGGGCATCACGACGAGCGAGTTCTTGGCGCCGCCAAGCGCCTGGCAGCGCTTGCCGGTCTGCGCCGAGCGCTCGGCGATGTAGCGGGCGGTGGACGCCTGGCCGACGAACGAGATCGCGTCGACGCCCGGGTGGTCGAGCAGGCCGTTGACGGCGTCGTGGGCGCCGTGGACCAGGTTCAAGACCCCCGGCGGAATCTCATCGATCCCCTCGATCAGCTCGAAGATCAGCTCCGAGGGGCGCGGGTCGCGCTCCGACGGCTTCAGGATGAACGTGTTGCCGCAGGCGATCGCGTACGGCAGAAACCAGAGCGGGATCATCGCCGGGAAGTTGAACGGGGTGATCGCGGCCACCACGCCGACGGGCTGGCGCACGAGCTCGACGTCGACGCCGGTGGCGACGCCCTCGAGGTTCTCGCCCTTCAGGAGATGCGGGATGCCGCACGCCGCCTCAGTCGACTCGATGCCCCTTAAGACCTCGCCGCGCGCGTCGGCGAGGGTCTTGCCCATGTCCTCGGTGATCAGGCGGGCGATCGCCTCCTGGTTCGCCCAGAGCGCCTCACGCAGGGCCATGACGGCGCGGGCGCGCTTCTGCGGCGCCGTCGCGCGCCAGCCCGGGAACGCCTCGCGTGCCGCGCGGACCGCGGCGTCCACGTCGGCCTCGCCGCTCAGCGGGATCAGCGCCGCGACCTCGCCGGTCGCCGGGTTGACGTCGTCGAGTGTCCCGGCTCCCGCGGCGTCAACCCAGCCGCCGCCGACGAAGTTACGAAGGATTCGAGTCTCGGTCACCGCGGGTTCCATCACGCGCCTCCTGCGTTGTATTCCGAATAGGGATACCACCATTCCTTCGGCGCGATCTCGGTCTCGATGTGGACGTGCTTCGTCTCCTGGAAGGCCTCGAGGCCCTCGCGGCCGAGCTCGCGCCCCAGTCCCGACTGCTTGAAGCCACCGAACGGCCCCGCGTCGTTGTCGGTCAGCGGGTCGTTGAACCAGACGGTCCCGGACTTGATCTCTCGCATGCACCGGAGCACGGTCTTCAGGTCCTGCGTGTAGATGTTCGCTCCCAGCCCGAACCGGGTTGAGTTCGCGAGCTCGATCGCCTCGTCGAGCGACGAGACCGGGACGATCGGCGCCACCGGCCCGAACGTCTCCTCGCGGAGCAGGTCCGTCTCGGGCGGCGCGCCGGTGACCACCGTGGGGGCATAGAAGTGCCCGCGCTCGTGCCCGGCCCGATCGCCGCCGGCGACCACCTCGGCCCCCGCCGCGACGGCGCCCGCGACCTGACGCTCGACCTTCTCGCGCTGGGTGGCGGAGACCATCGGCCCGACGTCGGTGGAGGGGTCCATCGGGTCGCCGACGACCAGCGACGAAGTGTGGTCGACGAACGCCTGCACGTAGTCGTCGTAGACGTCGCTCATCACATAGAAGCGCTCGGCCGACGTGCAGACCTGACCCGCGTTCAGGAAGGCTGCCCACGCGCCGCCCCGAGCCGCGACATCGAGCGCGGGAGCGACGTCCGAGCAGACGATGAAGGGGTCCTTGCCGCCCATCTCGAGGTTGACTCGCGCCATCCGGTCGAGGCATGCGGCGGCGACCTTCTTGCCGGTTTCGACCGAGCCGGTGAACGCGACGGCGTCGACACCCTCGTCCGCGCTGAGCGCGCCGCCCACGTCGCCCGCGCCGGCGACGATGTTGACCACGCCGGGCGGCAGGTGGTCGAAGCAGGAGCCGATCCCGAGCGTCGAGAGCGGCGTCACCTCGGACGGCTTGCAGACGGTGGTGTTCCCGGCGGCGAGCGCCGGCGCGAGCTTCCATGCCAGGAGCAGGAGCGGGTAGTTCCAGGGCACGATGCAGCCCACGACGCCGATCGCGTCCTTGACGACGAGGGCAAGCTGGGTCGACTCGATCGAGGGGATGACGCGCCCCGCCGAGTCGCGCCCGATCTCCGCGTAGTAGTCGAAAGCGGCGGCCGTCCAGCCGACCTCGTCGGCGTTCTCGACGCGAGGCTTGCCGCCCTCGGAGCTCATCAGCTCGGCCAGCTCGTCGGTGCGGGCGCGCAGGGCGTTCGCGACCTCGTGGAGCATCTCCGCGCGTTCGACCGCGGGCGTTTGCTCCCAGGCCCGGAACGCCTCGCGGGCCGCCGCGATCGCGCCGTCGAGCTGCTCCGGCGACGCGCTGCCGACCGCGGCAACGGGCTCCTCGGTGAAGGGGTTTTCGACAGCGAGCGCGGGGCCCTGGCCGCCCACGCGCTCGCCGTTGATCAACAGGTTGGTCTCGAGCGGGGCCACCGGGCGATCGTAGGGCAGCGTTAGTCACAGGCGCGTACCGGGTACGCCAGGATCGTGATGCGCCTCGGTATACGCAGGAAGCGGGGACGGGTGTCGGCGCGGCCAAGTTATGCTCCGCGCGACGTGGACGCGGTTGGAGACGTGCGGAACGAGCCCGCCGGGGAACTGGTCGAGGTTGTCGTGATGAGCGGGGAGCACGACCTCGGGACGGTCTCCCAAGTACGCGACGCGCTCGGCGCCGTCGCCGACGACGGGAAGGCGGTTCTCGTGGACCTGAGCTCGGCGACGTTCGTCGACTCATCGATCCTCGGAGCCCTGCTCGAGGCGCGCAGGCTGGCTCGAGAGGGAGACCGCGGCTTCGCCGTCGCATGCAGTGGTGAGGCGGAGCCCGTTCGCCGAGTGCTCGAGGTCACGGGTCTCGCGGACGAGCTGCCCGTCTATCCCACGCGCGAGGCCGCCCTGGCGGCACTGGACGCCCAGGAGTCGCCTTGACCGCGGCGACCGAGCTGCGGCTCGGCCTCGCCGCCCGGGCCGAGAACCTCGCGCTCGTTCGTCAGGCGCTCGCGGGCTTCGCAGATGCGGTCGCGATCGGCGAGGGGACCCTCGCCGACCTGAAGCAGATCGCGACCGAGGCGTGCATGAACGCGGTCGTCCACGCCTACCCGGCCGGCGAGGAAGGCAGGGTCGACGTCGTCGCGGTCGCTGCCGACGGCACCGTCGAGCTTCGGGTTCGCGATTGGGGCGTCGGCTTCCGGCCACGCCCGGCCGAGCCGGAGGGATCCTTGCGCCTCGGGCTCCCGCTCATCGCGACGGTCGCGGACAGCTTCGAGATCGCGAGCCCCGAGGACGGCGGGACCTCCCTGGTCGCGCGGGTGCGCATCGCCGACTCCGGTGGCAACGGTGAGGTCCGGTCCCGCCCCCCGGTTCCGGCCGAAGCCGAGCTGGCGATTACCGCCGGCAACTCGGCCCGCCCGGTGATCGCGCGGGTGCTCGCGATCGCTGCCACGCGAGCCGGGTTCTCGCTGGAGCGGATGTCAGACGGCGTGCTGCTCGGCGACGCGATCGCGGCCGGCGACGCCTCCGACTTCGCCGGAGAGCGGGTCGGGATCAGCATCGAGGAATGCGGTCCGAACCTTTGCGTGCGCGTCGGCCCGCTGGTCGAGGGCGGTGCCGGGCGGCTGCTCGACCGGATGAAGCTGCCCGGTTTGGGCGTCTCGATCACCAAGCTCGCGAACCGGGTCGAGGCCGAGAGCGATGCGTCCGGCGAGCACCTGGTGGTCGAGATCGGGCCCTAGGCGCCTACTCGGGCTCGGGGACCTGTTCGCGGACTGCGTCGAGCGCCCGGCGCAGGAGCCGGGAAACGTGCATCTGCGAGATCCCGACGCGGTCGGCGATCTCGGACTGAGTCAGGTCCTCGACGAACCTGAGGTTGAGGATCAGCCGCTCGCGCGCGGGCAGGAGCTCCAGGGTGCGGGCGATTGCCTCCCCGTACTCCACCGTCTGGTAGGCGGGATCCTCGCCTCCGATCGTATCCGCGAGAACGGCGGCGTCCTCGTCCGGCCCCACGGCGGCGTCGAGGGAGTAGGGCCGGCGCGCGCTCGCGGCCTCCATCGCCTCGAGCACCTCCTCGAGCTGGAACCCGGTGTGCGCGGCGACGTCGGCCGCCGACGGCGCCCGGCCAAGCTTCGTGGGCAGCACGTCGACCGCTCGGTCGATCTCGGCGATCCGCTCCTGGAGGCCGCGTGGCAGGTGGACCTGGCGCCCGCGGTCACGGAAGTGGCGCTTCAGCTCCCCGAGGATCGTGGGCGCCGCGTAGCTCGCGAACGTGTACCCCAGGGACGGGTCGTAGCCCTCGATCGCCTTGACGAGCCCGAGGCTGGCAACCTGGTGCAGGTCCTCGGTCGGCTCGGGACCGCCGGCGTAGCGGTTGGCCAGGCTCCGCGCCAGCGGCAGGAAGCGCTCGACCAGCTCCTCACGGACCGCTTGATCGCGCGTCCGGTGGTAGCGCTCCAGCAGCAGCCGCTCGTCCGCCAGCCGCTCTCCCGTCCCGGGCCCGAGTCCCTCGCTCATTCAGCTTTGAGTATCGCAGCGGGGCCGCTACAGAATCCGCGCGCAGCGGGTCAGCCGCTGGCGCCGCCGGGGGCTGGCGTAAGCGCCGGCTCCGGCTCCTCCTCGACGACCGCCGCCATCTGTTCCGCGCGCCGCTGCTGCCAGATCACGAGCGCGATCGCGACCACGACCAGGAGGAAGAGCAGCGTCGCGAGCACGTTGACCTGGATCGGGATCCCCCGCAGGGCGACGCCATAGACGTACAGCGGGAAAGTGACTGTCGTCCCCGAGTTGAAGTTCGAGATCACGAAATCGTCGATCGATAGCGCGAACGCGAGCAGGCCGGCGGCCATGATGCCCGGCGCGAGCAACGGCAATGTCACGTGGCGGAACGTCTGGAGCGGTGTCGCGCCGAGGTCGGCCGCCGCCTCCTCGATCGCGCGGTCGAAGCCGATCAGCCGCGACCGGACGACGACCACGACGAAGCTGATCGAGAACATCACATGGGCGATCAGCAGCGTGTTGAAGTCCCGGGCGACTCCGTAGACCACGAAGAACGACAGGAGGGCCGCCCCGATCACGATCTCCGGCGTTGCCATCGGCAGCACGATCAGCAGGTTCGCGCCTCGCCGGCCGAAGAACTGGTGGCGCACCAGGGCGATCGCCATCAGCGTGCCGATTGCGGTCGCGATTACGGTCGTCAGCGCCGCCAGCTCGAGCGAGAGAAGCATCGCGTCGTTCAGCTCCGGGATCGAGAACGCGTCCTTCCAGTACTCGAGCGTGAAGCCGCCGCTGAGGGAGAAGTCGAGGCGGTCCCTCGGGGCCTCGCTGAACGAGAACACGGCGATCACCGCGATCGGGATCAGCATGTACGCGACCGCGAACCCGGCGTAGATCATCAACGCGTTTCTTCGTAGCCAGGCCATCGGCTACTCCTCGTCGTCGCCCATGAACGCCTCGGTTCCGGCGGCCCGGATGTAGACGAGGACGACGATCAGGACGGCGGCCATCATCAGGAACGAGAGCGCGGCCGCCTCCGGATAGTCGCGCTCACTCAGATAGAGGGCCTGGATCTGGTTGCCAATCATGAACTGGTTCGGGCTGCCGAGGAGCTGAGCGTTCACGTAGTCGCCAAACGCCGGAATGAACGTGAGCAGACATCCAGCCACGATCCCGGGCGCCGTCAACGGCAGGGTCACCTTCTGGAACGCCTGCCGGGCTGAGGCGTAGAGGTCCTTCGCCGCCTCGATCAGACTCAGGTCGATCCGCTCGAGGCTGGCGTAGATGGGCAGGATCATGAAGGGGAGGAAGTTGTAGGTGAGCCCCGCGATCACGGCTCCCGAGGTCGCCAGGATCCGCCCGTCGTCGGGGACGATCGCCAGGAACTGGAGGACGTCCACCAGCGGGCTGGAGTCGGCGAGGATCGTCTTCCAGGCGATCGTTCGGATCAGGTAAGTGGTGAAGAACGGCGCGATCACCGCAAACAGGAGGAGCAGGCGCCAGCGCGGGTTCGCCTTGACGGCGATCGCGTATGCCAGCGGGTACGCGATCAGCAGGGCCAGGACAGTCGCCGCCCCCGAGTAGAGGAACGTGCGGAAGATCTGCTCGCCGCGGCCGTCGAGTGAGTCCGGGAAATTCGCCCATTCCCAGGTGAAGGTGAAGCCCTCGGGCGATCCCGGGATGCCCGACCTCAGCGCCAGCTCGCCCATGAAGTACATGGGCACCACGAAGAACAGCGCAAGCCAGATCGCGCCCGGGCCGAGCAGCCCGTACGGGACCAAGCGCCGGCGGAGGTTCATCGTTGAGCCCTGGGCACCATCGGTCGACCTCCGCGGGCGTCCGACCTCCTACGTCAACCCGAGATGGCGTCGGTCCAAGCTTCCTCGACCTCCGCCACGTCCGCCTCGTCCCCCGGAGGCTCCTGGAACGGGAAGCAGTTCGCGACGAACTCATCGCTGGGGAAGATCAGCGGGTTCTTCGCGAGCGCCGGATCGCGCTCTTCGAGGATCTCCTTGACCCCCTCCACCGGCGTCACGTAGTTGACGAACTCCGCGATGTCGGCCTGCACCTGAGGCTCGTATGCGAAGTTCATGAACTCCAGTGCGGCCGCCGTGTTCGGCGCCCCGGCCGGGATCGCCATCATGTCGAACCAGAGGTTGCAGCCCTCGTCGGGACGGCGCCATTCGACATCGTCGCGACCGATCAGGTACGCGTCGCCGGACCAGCCCACCGATGCGACCACGTTGCCGCTGGTCAGGTCCTCGGTGTACTCGTTGCCGGTGACCTTGCGGATCTGCCCCGAGTCGACGGCCTTGCCGACCTTGTCGATCGCCGCCAGCCAGTCCTCCTTGGTGGCGTTCGCCATGTCGACGCCGTCAGCTCTCATCACCAGCGGAACGGTGTCGCGCATCTCGTCGAGCACCGTTACGCGCCCCTTGTACTTGGGGTCGAAAAGGTCGTTGACCGAGGTGACGTCGTCGGCCTCGCCATTGATGACCCAGAGCCCCGTCATCCCTCCCTGCCACGGGATCGAGAACTTGTGGTCGGGGTCGTACGACCCCTCGGACTCGAACTGCGGCGACAGGGTGTCGAGCACAGTCGAGATGTCGTCAGGGTTGATCTCCTGGAGATACCCGAGGTCGTACATCCGCTTCGCCATCCAGTCGGTGACGACGATGATGTCGCGGCTGGAGTCACCCGCCTCGAGCTCAGGCTGCACCTTGCCGAAGAACTGGAGGTTCGAGTTGATGTCCTCGATGTACTTGACGGTGGCGCCCGTCTGCTCCTCGAACTCGGCGACCGAGCCGTTCTTGCCCGGGTCGATATAGCCCGGCCAGTTCGAGACCGTGAGCTCGCCCTCCACCGGTCCGCTCGCGGCGGTCGTGACCTCCTCCTCGCTGGCGCCGCCCACGGTTTCGTCGCCGCCACAGGCGGCGAGCCCGACCGACGCAATCAGCATTGCGAGCCCGATCGAGATCTTCCTCAGCATGCTCAGTTGCCTCCTTGGCTCGGCACCGAGGCCGATTCCTTGACGATATGGATGTGCTCGGGCGCCCACGAGAGGCGCACGCTCGCGCCGCCGCCGGGAAGGCGGCCCCGCTCGGCTTCGTCCGCGTTCGGGACGAGGACCGTCATCGGCACGTCGCCGGCAAGCCGGACGACGATCTGCGTCGCTGTGCCGAGATAGATGGAGGACTCGACCGTCCCCTCGACAGACGGCCACCCGTCCTTGGTCGAGTCCTCCTTGCGACCGATCTCAAGCTTCTCGGGGCGGACGACCGCGTGGACGCGCTCGCCCGGGACGTACCCGTTGCCGCCCGCCTCGATCTCGACGCCGGCGTCGAGGCGAACGCGGGTACGCTCCCCGGCGCTGCCCTCGACCACCGCGGGCATCAGGTTCGAGACGCCGATGAACCCGGCGACGAAGGTGGTGGCCGGCCGCTCGTAGACGGCCTCCGGTTCGTCCACCTGCTCGACCCGGCCACGGTTCATCACCGCGATCCGGTCCGACATCGTGAGCGCCTCCTCCTGGTCGTGCGTCACGTAGACGAAGGTGATGCCGACTTCGCGCTGGATCCGCTTGAGCTCCACCTGCAGGCCCTTGCGGAGCTTCAGGTCGAGCGCGCCGAGCGGCTCGTCGAGCAGCAGCACCTTGGGCAGGTTGACGAGGGCGCGTGCGAGCGCGACGCGCTGCTGCATGCCGCCCGAGAGCTGGTTCGGCCGCCGGTTGGCCTCAGCTGCCAGGCCGACCCGCTCGAGCTCCGCGCTGACGCGGCGCTTGATCTCATCGCCTGGCACCTTCTTGCGCTTCAGTCCGAATCCGACGTTTTCCCCGACGCTCAGGTGTGGGAAGAGCGCGTAGCTTTGGAAGACCGTGTTGGTCGGCCGCTTGTACGGCGGCAGGCCGGCAACGTCCTCGCCGTCGATCAGGACCTTGCCGGCGTCCGGCTGCTCGAAGCCGGCGACCATCCGCAGGGTGGTCGTCTTGCCGCAGCCCGAGGGGCCAAGCAGGGTAAAGAACTCGCCGCCCGCCAGCTCGAGGTCGAGGTCGTCCACCGCGACGAGCGCGTCGAAGCGCTTGGTGACGCCCTCCAGCTCGACGCTGGACTTCGTTGGCCCGGGAGTGACGCTCCTGCTCGGCTCGTCCAAAGTCTCGATCTCTCGTCCGTGAGACGCTCGCCCCTGCCTGCTCGTCCAGCCAAGCGGCGACCCTCTCGCCGATCAGGCTATGCCTCGCGGCAGGTTCTGGCAAGTAACGAAACTTTCAAAACGTCCAACAGGTGTTGGCCGAACTGTACAACCGAGAATCGAAGTCTTGAACCAGAATGGGGTTGCCCGCGGTGTTTCGGGCGGATACCGTTGTACGGAACGTCAATCAAACCCCCGACAGCCACGGCGGAGGATGAAATGGCCACCACGACCGCGACCCCCGGCGCCAGCGAGACTGGCACCGATCTCCAGGAGCTCGCCCGCAAGCACCTGTGGATGCACTTCACCCGCATGGGGAGCTTCGACGCCGACCACCCTATCCCGATCATCGCCAGGGGAGAGGGGGCCTACGTCTACGACGAGCACGGCAACCGGTACCTCGACGGGCTCTCGGGCCTGTTCTGCTGCAACGCCGGCCATGGCCGCGCCGAGATCGGCGAGGCCATGGAACGCCAGGTCCGCGAGCTCGACTTCGTGACCAACTGGAGCTACGCCCACCCGCGCGCCATCGAGCTCGCCGCGCGGATCGCGAGCATGGCCCCCGGCGATCTGAACCGAGTGTTCTTCACCTCCGGCGGGTCCGAAGCGGTGGAGTCGGCGCTGAAGCTCGCGCGGCACTACTTCCGGCTGACCGGCAAGGGCCAGAAGCACAAGGTGATCGCCCGCGATGTCGCCTACCACGGGACCACGATGGGCGCCCTGATGGCGACCGGACTCACCGACCTGCGCTGGCCGTACGAGCCGTTCGCGCAGGGCGGCTGCCACGTGCCGAACACCAACTCGTACCACTGGCCGGCGGACCGTGACCCGCTCTGGGCCGCCGAGCAGATCCGCGAGCGGATCGAGTTCGAGGGCCCGCAGACGGTCGCCGCCGTGATCCTCGAGCCGTTGCAGAACGCGGGCGGCTGCATCCCGCCGCAGGAGGGCTACTTCCAGCGCGTGCGCGAGATCTGCGACGAGCACGACGTGCTCCTGATCTCCGACGAGGTGATCTGCGCATGGGGCCGGCTCGGCCACTACTTCGGCTGCGAGCGCTACGGCTACCAGCCGGACATCGTCACCTCCGCCAAGGCGCTGACCTCGGCCTACGCCCCGATGGGGGCGATGATCGCCTCGGAGCGCGTGTTCGAGCCGTTCAGCGAGGGCACCGCGTCCTTCACCCACGGCTTCACGTTCGCCGGCCACCCGGTGGCGGCGGCCGCGGCGATGGCCAACATCGACGTGTTCGAGCGCGAGGACCTGTGCGGAAACGTCCTGGCCAACGAGGACGAGTTCCGCGGGCTGCTGGATGGCCTGAAGGACATCCCGATCGTCGGCGATGTGCGCGGCGCCGGCTACTTCCACGCGATCGAGCTCGTCAAGGACCAGGAGACCAAGGAGGGGTTCAACGACGAGGAGTCGGAATCGCTCCTGCGCGGCTTCCTCTCCGGCGAGCTCTACCGCCGCGGCCTGATCTGCCGGGCGGACGACCGCGGCGACCCCGTGATCCAGCTCGCGCCGCCGCTGATCTGCGGCCCCGAGCATTTCGCGGAAATCGAGTCCGTCCTGCGCGGCGTGCTGACGGAGGCCGCGGAGCGGATTTGAGGCACCATGCGCGCGGCGACACGAGCTGGTAGCTGGTCGCTGGTAGGACGGACTCCTACTACCAGCTACGAGCTACGAGCTACCAGCTCGCCATGCTGACCGTCGCCTCACTTGTCTCCGACTGCGGCCTCGAGCTCGTCGCGGGTGACGAGAACAGCGGCCGGCCGCTGCGCTGGGTGCACATCTCCGAGCACGAGGACCCGACGCCCTGGCTATCGGGCGGCGAGCTCCTGCTGACAACGGGCTACAACCTCGACACCCAGGCGAAGCAGCGCTCGTACGTGGAGCGGCTGGCCGCGAACGGTGTGGCCGGGCTCGGCTTCGGCGTGGGTTTCGATCACAAGCGGATCCCGAAGGCGATCGTCGACGCGGCCGGCCGGGAGGGCATGCCGCTGTTCGAGGTGCCCTACGAGATGCCGTTCATCGCGATCACCGAACGGGCCGCGGCTCGGCTCGTCAACGAGCAATACGACGTGCTGGAGCGCGGCAGCAAGGTCCACGAGCGCCTCGAGCGCCTCGTCATCGACGGCGGCGGGCTCGGCGAGATCACGGCGTCGATCGCCGGCGCGCTCTCGGGCGCCGCGCTGGTCTTCGACAGCGCGGGCAAACAGGTCGCCCGCCACCCCGAGCGGGGGCTGCCCAAGGCGGACGATGCGAGCGCCATCGCCGGCGAGCTTTCCGAGCGTTCCGAGGCTGAGGGCTCGCACGCATTCGAGCCCGAGGCCACCGGCGACCGCGGGCTCGCGGTCCCGGTCCCGGGGCCGCGCGGCGGGCCGCCGGCCGGCTGGCTCGTCGTGCTCTCCGACAACGGGCCGCTGCGCGAGTTCGAGCGTCTCATCGCCGGGCAGGCCTCGATCGTCGTCGGCCTCGAGCTGATGCGCGAGCGGGTCGTCCGGGAGACCGAGCGGCGCCTGGCCGGCGATCTGCTCGCTGACGCGCTCTCCAGCCGGCTCGACGCCGAGGAGCTGTCCGGGCGCCTGCGCCCGTTCGGCGTCCACTCCGAGGCCGCGGTGCTGGTCTTCGAGCTCGACGATCCGCCAGCCGCGGAGGCGGCGCTCGAGGCGGCGCTCGCCGAGGCGGGGGTGCCTGCGCTGGTCGCGACCAGCGCGGCGGCGGGGCGCGCGCTCCTCTGTGCCGTGATCGAGGGGTCCGTGCGCGACCCCGTCGCGGTCGGCCGCGAGGCGCGGGCCGCGCTGATCGGCACGCACCCCGGCATGCGAGTCGCCGCGAGCCGCTCCGTGGGGCTCTCGTCGCTCCGCCGCGCCTTCCACGAGGCGCGCTGCGCGCTCGAGGCGACCTCGTTCAACGGCAGCGGTCCCGACGTCGCCTCGTACCGCGACCTTGGAGCCTTCACCCTGCTGCTGGCGCTTCAGGACGACGATGCGCTTCGCCTCTACAGCGACGGGCTCCTCGAGCCGATCCAGCGCGGCGAGGGCGAGTACGGTGGCGAGTTGTTGAGATCGCTGGAGGCGTTCATCGAGAACAACGGCAACTGGGAGCGGGCGGCGCGGCAGCTCTATTGCCACCGGCACACGCTGCGCTACCGGATCAGGAAGATCGAGGAGCTGACCGGCCGCGACCTCGCGCGGGCGACCGACCGGATCGAGCTGTGGCTGGCGCTGCGAGCGAGGGAGTTGGTGAGGTAGCCGTGAAGGTTGGGGTTCCGACCGAGATCAAGGCCGACGAGTACCGGGTCGCGCTGACGCCGATCGGCGCCCGCGAGCTCGCCGAGCACGGCCATGAGGTCCTGGTCCAGCAGGGCGCCGGCGAGGGCAGCTCGATCTCCGACGCCGACTACCAGAGCCAGGGCGCCCTAATCGTGCCGGGCGCCGAGGACGTCTGGGGCGAGGCCGACATGGTCCTCAAGGTCAAAGAACCGCAAGCGGTGGAAACCCGCCTCTTGCGGGCCGAGACGGTCCTCTTCACCTACCTGCACCTCGCGCCGGCGCCCGAGCTCACCAAGGCGCTCTGCGACACGGGTGCGACGTGCATCGCCTACGAGACAGTCGAGGGCCGCAACGGCGGCCTGCCGCTCCTGGCCCCGATGTCGGAGATCGCGGGCAAGATCGCGACGCAGGCGGGAGCGTTCATGCTCGAGAAGCCGCTTGGCGGCCGCGGCATCCTGCTCGGCGGAGTGCCGGGCGTGGCGTCGGCGAACGTGATGATCATCGGTGGCGGAGCGGTCGGGATGAACGCGGCGTTCATCGCGATCGGCATGGAGGCCGACGTGTTCGTCTACGACAAGTCGATCGACCGCCTCCGCGAGCTCGACATCGCCTTCGGCGGCCGCGCGTCGACGGTGTTCAGCTCGACGCTCTCGATCGAGGAGCGGCTGCCCGACATCGACCTGGTGATCGGGGCGGTTCTCGTGCACGGCGCCCGCGCGCCGCACGTGATCACCCGGGCGCAGCTGGGCCTGATGCGCCCGAGTGCGGTCCTGGTCGACGTCGCGATCGACCAGGGCGGCTGCTTCGAGACCTCGAAGCCGACGACCCACTCGGACCCGACCTACGAGGTGGACGGGATCATCCACTACTGCGTCGCGAACATGCCGGGGGCGGTGCCGATCACTTCCACGTACGCGCTCACCAACGCGACGCTGCCGTACATGCTCGCCCTCGCCGACCACGGCGTCGTCGAGGCCGTGCTGCGCGACCCCGGCCTCAAGCCCGGGATCAACGTCGCCGGCGGCCGGGTCACGCATCGCGCCGTGGCTGAGGGCGTCGGCATGGAGTACGCGTCGCCGGAGGAGGTGCTCGGTTTTGAGACGCCGCAGAACGGAGCCTCCGTGGACGGGGCGGGCGCGACCGCAGCCCGGGCGATGCCGGGTAGCAGCTAGTCGCTGGTAGCTGCAAGCAGTCAGGCTATGGCAAGGATCTGTCGATGTACTCGGTTGAGGACCACACCACCGTCAAGCCCGTCATGATCAACCTGGATTGAGGGACCACACGAACGGGGGAGGAGCGTTTCGGGGTACATGCGAAGCGGGGGCGAACGCGAGCAGGAATTTGATAGCCGGCTGGTCGATGCGGCCGGTCGGCTGATCCTGGAAAAAGGCTATGAACGGCTGGCGCCCGCCGACGCCGCGGCGGCCGCCGGCGTCGACGGCGAGCTCCCTTCGCAGTGGGACCTGTTCGTCGCGGTGATCCGCGCCGACGAGAACCACTTCAACGCGATCGTCGACAGGGCGGTGGCCGGCGCCGAGACCCCGGGGGCGAAGCTCCTCACGCTGATCGAGATGTGCGTCGTCGACTACGACTGGAGCTACTGGATCGAGCTCTGGAGCCTGGCCCTACGCGATGATCGGGCGCGGGCGCTGCGCGAAACGCTCGACCGGCCGTTGCGGACCAAGATCGAGGCCCTGATCGAGGGGGGAAAGGCGACCGGCGAGTTCGACGAGAGCGTCGAGCCGCGGTCGACCACGCTCGCGATCGCCACGCTCATCGACGCGCTCGCGGTGGAGGCCACCCTGGGCGACGACACGGTCTCGCCGAACTACATGCTCGACGCCACGGCCTCGGTGGCGAGCCGGCTCCTCGGGACCGAACTGAAGCTGCGCGGGACGGGCGACGATGTCTGACGAGCGGCGCCGGGTTCGCTGGGAGGACGTCGCAATGACCGCCGCCGGGCGGATCCGGGCGGACGGGATCGACCGGCTCGAGCTTGGCGAGCTCGCCGAGAGCCTCGGCGTCGGCCAGGACGGGATCCGCTACTGGTTCAACGACGAGACCGAGCTCCTGCGCTCGATCATGCAGATCCGCCAGCGCTGGTTCCTCGACGAAGCCGACGCCCGGCTTGCACCGCTCGCAACCCACACTGAGAAGCTCGCCGCGCTGCTCGAGCTTTGCGTCGCCGACCACGACGTGACCTACTGGATCGAGCTCTGGAAGCTCGGCCTCCGCAACGAGCGCGCGCGACAGGCCCGGCAGACGCTGGCCGGGGCCTACCGCGACCTGTTCGCGCGTCTGATCCGCGCCGGCCAGCGCAGCGGCGAGTTCGCGGCCGTCCCGCCCGACCAGGTCGCGCTGGTTCTGGTGGCGATGGTCGTCGGGCTCTCGGTGGAGGTCACGGTCAGCGACCCGGAGAACAGCCGGGGGCGGGCTGACGCGATGCACGCAGTGCTCGTCGACGCGAGCCAGCGGCTGCTCGAGATCGAGCTTCCGGAGGTCGGCTCAGACCGCGATCCGGGACCGCCGGCGTAGCCGCCGGAAGCGCCGGTCGCGCAGGATGCGGTGGGCGGCGTTGTGGCCTGACGCGGCCGTCACACCGCCGCCGGGGTGCGTGCCCGCGCCGCAGAGGTAGAGGCCGTGGACCGGCGTCGCGTACTGCGCCATCTCTGGATGTGGGCGCATGAACGCCATCTGGTCGAGGCCCTGTTCCCCCTGGAAGATCGAGCCGCCCCGGAGCCCGAAGATCCGTTCGAGGTCGGGCGGGGCGAGAACTTCGCGCTCGAGCACGGCTCCGGGAAGGTTTGGGGCGAAGCGGCCGAGCTGCTCGATGCAGGCGTCGCCGTAGCGCTCGCGCGCGCCCTCCGGCCAGGCCTCCTCGCCCGGCGGCCCGTACTGGGTGAACATCGTCATCACCCAGCGGCCGTCGTCGGTGAGGCTCGAATCGACCGCCGACGGCAGCTCCGCCTCCACGTAGGGGTGCTCGGCCGGCTTCCCCAAGGTCGCGTCCTGCCAGGCCCGCTCGAGGTAGTCGATCGAGGGGCAGATGTTGACCCCCGCGGTACGCATCAGCCGCTGCTCTTCGTCGCTGACGCCCTCGTAGCGCGGCGGCTCCGACAGCAACAGGTTCACCTTGACCGAGCCTCCGCGCGTGCGATAGCGCCGCATGTCGGCGGCGATCTCGGCCGGGAAATGCTCGGCGCCGACGAGGTCGAGCACGGTGGTCTTCGGATGGGTGCCGGCGACGACCACGGGAGCCCGGAACTCCGTTCCATCCGTCAGGGTCACTCCGATCGTGGCGCCGCCGCGCACGTCGATCGAGGCGACCGGGCTCGCGGTCCGGATCTCCGCTCCCGCGCTCTCGGCCGACCTGGCGATCGCCTGGCTGATGGCCCCCATGCCGCCGACGACCTGGCCCCATGCCCCCTCGATGCCTCCGCATTCGCCCAGCGCGTGGTGAAGGAGGTTGTACGCGGTGCCGGGAGTGCGCGGCCCTGCCCACACGCCAACGACACCGCTCGACGCCGTTGAGCCCTTGAGCCCGTCGAGCTCGAAGTGGTCGTCCAGGAGGTCGCCGACTGACATCGTGAACACGCGGACCAGCTCGTGGATCTCGCGCCTGCTGAATCCCGCCATCCGCGCCGCCTCGCGAAGCACACCGGCGAGGTCCCCGGGCCGCTTGGAGCCGAGCGCCGGCGGCTCGCGGAGCATCATCGGTTTGACGAACCGCGCCGCGCGGGTGAACAGCTCCTCGAAGGCCGGGTAGGCCTCGGCATCCTTGCGCGAGTACCGGGCGATCGACGCCGCCGTGCGCTCGACCTCGTTGAAGAAGAAGATCGGCCCCTCTTCGGTGAGCGAGACGTATGCCGGATCGAGCGGGATCGCCCTGTAGCCGAAGTCCTCCAGCCGCAGATCGGCGACGACCTTCGGCTGAAGCATCGAGACCACGTAGGACGCGCGCGACACCCGCGCCCCGGGCCACAGCTCCTCGGTCACGCACGCCCCACCGAGGACCTCCCGCGCCTCGAGGCACACCACCCGCAACCCGGCGCGGGCCAGATAGGCGGTGGTCGTAAGGCCGTTGTGACCGCCGCCGACGACGATCGCGTCGTACCGGCCGCCGCCGCTTGCAGGCGCCGACGCGACGTCGGCCTGGGCGGGCGGGGTTTGTGTCGCCGTGGGCTCGATGGCGGCATCCTAGCACAGATCATGCGATTGACTACAAAGTAAACTCCGGGCAATGACCGACCTCCAGAGCCTTGCGAAGGCACATCTCATGCTCCACTTCAGCGACATGGCGGCGTACGCCGGCCGTCCGATCCCGATCATCGAGCGCGGCGAGGGCTGTCACGTCTACGACGACGCCGGCCGCCGCTACATCGACGGCCTTTCGGGCCTCTACTGCACGAATCTAGGTCATTCGCACGGCGACGAGCTGGGGCGGGCCGCGCACGAGCAGATGCGGACGCTGCCCTTCACCAGCAACTGGACGGTGGCACACCCGCGCTCGATCGAGCTGGCAGCGCGGATCGGCGCCATCGCCCCAGAGAGGCTCGACCGCGTGTTCTTCACGTCGGGCGGCTCGGAGGCGGTTGAGTCGGCCTGGAAGCTCGCCCTGCAATACCACCAGGCGAACGGTGAGCCCCAGCGCCGCAAGGCGATCGCTCGCGCCGACGCGTATCACGGCGTCACGCTCGGAGCGCTCTCGTTCACCGGGATTCCAGTCTGCCGCGACCCGTTCGCGCCGCCCGCGATCCCCGTCCGCCACGTCTCGAACACCAACGCCTACCGCCACCCCGAGGGCGACGACCCGGAGCGCCTCTGCGGCGCCCTTCTCGACGAGATCGAGATGGCGATCATCGAGGAGGGGCCGGAGACGATCGCGATGCTGATCGCCGAGCCCGTCCAGAACGCGGGCGGGTCGTTGGTCCCGCCGCCGGGTTACTGGCGGGGCCTGCGCGAGATCTCCGACCGGTACGGGATCCTCCTCTGCTCGGACGAGGTCATCTGCGCCTTCGGCCGCCTCGGCTACTGGTTCGGCGGCGACGCCTTCGGCTATACGCCGGACCTCATCACCTTCGCCAAGGGGCTCACCGGCGCCCACTTCGCGCTCGGCGGTGTCGTGATCTCCGATCGCGTTGCCGCCCCCTTCCTCGACGGCCGCGCCAGCTACATGAACGGGTTTACCTTCGGCGGTCATCCGGTCGGTGCCGCCGTCGCGCTCGCCGCACTCGACGTCTACGAGCGCGAGGGCGTCCTCGAGAACGTCCGCGCGAACGAGCCGTGCCTGCGCGCCGAGCTCGACGCTCTCCGCGACATCCCGGTCGTCGGCGACGTCCGCGGCATGGGCCACTTCTGGTCGATCGAACTGGTCCGCGACCAGGCGACCAAGGAGGCGCTGACCGGCGAGGAGGCGGAGTGGCTGCTGAAGGACGTGCTCTCCGCCGAGCTCTGGTCACGCGGACTGATCTGCCGCCTCGACGACCGCGCCGACCCGATCGTCCAGATCGCCCCACCACTCGTCGCCGACACGGCCCTGATCGAGGAGATCGCCGAGATTCTGCGGGCGGGGCTGGAGGTCGCGGCAGCGAGCCTCACCGAGCTGGCAGCCGCCTGACGAGAGGCGTACTCTCGCGCCATGACGCGCGGGTGCCTCCCGTGAGGCTGGCAACGAGTTCGGCTTCGTGCGATCACCCGTCTATAGGACGGTGAAATGCACGAAGCCGTCGGCTTTGCGCCGGACGCGCCCCCTGAGGGCACTTCTTGCACAAAGCCGGGCGGCCTCCAAGGGAAAGCCGGACCGGGCTGCCTAGCCGCGTCGGGCCAGCGCGTCCACGGCGGTTGCACCGTCCGCGCGGGCGACGACCGGGTTCAGCTCGAGCAAGGCGAGGCCGTTGTTCAAGAGCATCTCGCCGGCGCTCGAGGCGAGCCTCGCGACGGCGTCCAGATCGACGGGCTCGCCGCCGCGCTCGCCGGTGAGGAGCGGCGCGCCGCGGAGCGAGCGCACCGCTGCCTCGACGCGCTCGGGCTCGGCGGGAAGGGGGATGATCGCGACGTCGTCAAGCGTCTCCGTCCAGATGCCTCCGAGGCCGACGACCAGGACCGGGACGACGCCGTCGGTGCTCGCGGCGACGAGGAGCTCGATCCCGGGCGCGGCCATCCGCTCAACGAGGAGCTCGGCTCCGCGGCCCTCCGGGAGCGCGAGGAGGCGCCGGGACTCGGACTCGACCTCGGCGTCGCTCCGAAGGCCGATGGCGATCGCGCCGGCGTCGCTCTTGTGCCTCACGTGCGCGCCCGAGAGCTTCAGCGCGACCGGCCAGCCGAGCTCCCGCGCGGCGGCGACCGCATCGTCGGGGCCCGACGCGATCCGGCCCTCCGGAACCGCGACGCCGAAGCCGCGAAGCGCTCCCTTCGCTGCCGCCTCGCCGATCCAACCATCGTCCGAGGGGGAGGCGGCATCCCGGGTCGCGCGACCCGCCGCGGTGGCGATCGAACGGAGCCGAGCCGGGTCGCCCGGCGCTGCCCGAAGCGCCAGCATGCAGCGCAGCGCCGTCGCGAGTCCCGCGACCAGCGGCACCTCCCTGGCGCCGAGCTCCGAGATCGCCTCGTCGTCGATCAGGTCGGGCAGGGTCGAGCAGACGACGGTCCCTGCGCGGGCCCTCGCAGCCCCATCCACGATCCCGTCGCGAACCGCCGCCCACGACGCCTCGGACTCCGGCGATAGGTCGCGCGGGTGGTCATAGCAGAGCAGCAGCTGATCGATCGCCGGGTCGTCTCCGACCGCCTCGACGATGCGGGCGAGCCGATCCGAGTCGCCCCAGATCATCGCCGTGTAGTCGAGCGGGTTCGCGACCGTTGCGGCGGGAGGCAGGAGCTCCTCGAGTCTCCCGCGAGTCGCCGCGCCGAACGGCGGGAGCGCCACGCCCAGGCGCTCGGCCTCGTCGGCGGCGATCCCCGAGTCGCCGCCCGAGCACGTGAGGACCGCCAGCCCCCCGCCGCCGCGGGCACGAGCGCGCGGCTCGGCGAGCACCCGTGCCAGCTCGAGCAGCTCGTGCGGGTTCTCCGCCCAGGCGCCCCCCGCCTCCTCGACGAGCGCGCGGAAGACGCGCTGGTCGCCCGCAAGCGAGCCGGTGTGCGCCGCCGCTGCGACCGCGCCCGCCGCGGAGGCGCCGACCTTGAGCACCGCCACGCCGACGCCGCGTTCGGCGCAGATCGCGAGCGCCTCTGCAAGCCGCGGTCCTTCGCCGTCGGATTCGAGAAAAAGCGCGACCGAGCGGACGCCGTCCAACCCGGCCAGCGCGGCCAGCCAGTCGCTGGCGTCGCAGACGGTCTGATTACCGGTCGAGACGACGGTGTGCCAGCGGATCCCGCGGTGCGAGCCGAGCGCGTTCACACCAACGTTGCCGCTCTGGGTGATCATCGCCACCGCGCCGGGCTCGAGCGGCGCGACCGAGTCGCCCCACATCGCCGCCCGCGCCCGTACGGCGACGATGCCGTTGCCGTTCGGCCCGCAGACCGGCAGGTCGTGGGCGAGGGCGGCCTCACGTAGCTCCGCCTCATGCCCGCGCCCTGACTCGACCTCGCCGAAGCCGGCGGAGATCACCACCGCGCCGCCGCAGCCGCGCTCGCCGGCCTCGGCGATGACAGCCGCGACCCCCGCGGCCGGGATCGCGACCGCGACCGCATCGACGGCCTCCGGCAGGTCGGCGACCGACGGGATGCACGGGAAGCCCAGGACCTCATCCCGCTTCGGGTTGACGCCCCAGACCGGCCCCTCGAACTCCGCCCGTTTCAGGTTTCGCAGGATCCCGTCCGCATAGGAACCGGGCCGGTCGTTGGCGCCGACGACCGCGATCGACCGTGGCTCGAGGAGTGGCGTGAGGTTCATCGCCGCTCCGCGATCACCGCGTCAGTGGAGGATCCGCTCGACGCCCCGGCGCTCGAGCCCGCGCGCGACGATCAGGCGCTGGATCTCGCTCGTGCCCTCCCAGATCCGGTCGACACGGAGCTCGCGGAGGAGCCGCTCCGCCACGTTCGAGCGCATGTAGCCGCGCCCCCCGAACGCCTGGACGCAGCGGTCGGCGCAGCGCCACGCGGCCTCGGAGACGAACAGCTTCGCCATCGACGCCTTGTGGTGGACGATCTTGCGGTCGGCGCCCGAATCGGCGAGCGTCGCGACCGTCAGCGCGAGCAGGCGGCCCGCGGCGGCATCGGCGGCTGAGTCGGCAAGCGGGAACGAGACTCCCTGGAAGTCGTAGATCCGCGCATCGCCCTGCTCGCGCGACGTCGCCCAGGCGACGGTCTCGTCGAGCAGGCGCCACATCGCGCCGACGCCGCGGGCGGCGATCGCGATCCGCTCCTCGGTGAACCACATGCGCTGGAGCTCGTCGCCTTCGCCGACGCCGCCCACCACCGCGTCGGCTGAGACCTCGACGTTCTCGAACCGGATCGTCGGATGCCCCTCGGGATAGTTGTGGGTGAACCCGGGGTCGTCGACGTAATCGACGCCCGGCGCGTCCGACTCGACCAGGAACAGCGTCGGCAGGTGGTGCTCGCCGTCGACGACGTTCGCCATCACGATCAGGACCTTGGCGACGTCGCCGCTGGTCACGAACCACTTCTCGCCCGAGATCCGGAAGCCGGCATCGGTGCGCTCCGCGACGGTGCTGATGCCGGAGGGGTCGGAGCCGGCGTCGGCCTCGGTCACCGCGTAGGCGTCCTTGAGCTCGCCGCGGAGGGCGGGGCGGAGGTAGCGCTCGCGCTGCTCCTCCGAGGCGTGGTCCCAGACGTTGTACGCGTTCGGGATGTGCCAGAAGATGCCGTTCGTCGAGCGGCCGAACTGCTCCTCGACGAGCGCCCACTCGAGCCTCGACCAACCCTGGCCGCCGTACTCGGGTGAATGGAGGCCACCGTTCAGCCGCGCTTCGATCCCCGCTCGCTTCAGGTGCGCGATCGTCTCCGCGGGCAGGCGCCCGCCGAGCCGCTCCGCTTCCTCCTCCAGCGGGATCAGCTCCTCGTCGACGAACCGGCGAGCGCGCTCCTGCAGCTCCTCCAGCTCCGGGGTCAGCTCCAGGGGCAGCGCCGCCGGCGCTGTGGGTGCCTCGCTCGCAAGGGTCATCGGCCTCGTCCTCCTCGCCCTCCGCGCCCACGCTGCAGCAAGCCGGATCTCAGGGTCTCGTGGTTGTCTATCACTGAAAGGGTCAGTTCGGCGGCCGAGCGGAGTGCCGGGTCGGCGCCCTCGCGGGAGTGGGGTGTTGCAAGGGCGCGGGCGTCGTCAAGCCACCGCTGGTAGGCCCGCCGCCGGGCGCGGACGATCAGCCGCTCGAACCGCTCGCGCTCGGCCGCGACGCGCTCCGGCGAGGGCGGCGATCCGTGCCGGAGCGTTGCCACCGCCTCGGGCAGCTCGGTCTCCGGTTCCGGTGTCAATGAAAGCCAGTCGCTTCCGATCGCTTGCATCGCGCGCTATCGTATCAGTGCGTTTGACTACAAAGTCAGCAACATTGCCCCGACCCCTCGATCCGCGGTTCTATACCGACCCGGCGGTGCTCGAGAACGAGCTCGACGGGCTGTTCCAGCGCACATGGCAGTACGCGGGACACGTCGGGGACCTGCCCGATGCCGGGAGCTACGCGACGGTCCTCGCCGGAGATCAGCCCGTCCTCGTGCTGCGCGGCGATGACGGCGAGCTCCGCGCGTTCCGCAACGTCTGCCGCCATCGCGGTTCGCAGCTGCTCACGGGTCAGGGGCGCTGCAAGAAGGCGATCCGTTGCCGCTACCACGGCTGGACCTACGACGCCACCGACGGCCGCCTGCTCGGCGTCCCCGAGCACCGCAACTACGCCGAGCTCGACAAGGCGATGCTTGGCCTTCACCCCGTCCGCATCGAGACGCTGGCGGGCCTCGTCTTCGTGAACCTCGACCCGGCCGCCCGGCCGCTCGCCGAGCTCGTCCCCGGCCTCGCCGAGCGGCTCGCGCCGTACGGCATCCCAGACCTCGAGCGGTTCTCCTCCGGCCGCGGCTCGAACCAGCCCGCGAACTGGAAGATCGTGGTCGAGAACTATCTCGAGGGCTACCACGTGCCGATCGCCCATCCAGGGCTCATGCGGCTCTACGACTACAAGGCCTACACGCTCGAGACGTACGAGGGCTGGGCGTGGTTCGACGCGCCCCTTCGGGAGGAGCCATCCGGCAACCGGCTCGAGCGCCTCTATCAGCGGCTCGCCCGGCCGATGCCGGGACTTGGACCCGAGCACAGCGGCGCGTGGCGGTATGCCTTCGTCTATCCGAACACCGCGATCGACCTCTATCCCGACCAGGTGAACGTCTGGCAGATCATCCCGGACGGCGCGGAGCGCGCCCGCGACAACTGGGCATGCTTCCGCCATCCGCGACCGGGTGTGCTGACGCGGATCGCCCAGCGCGCGAACAACAGGGTCAACACGATCGTCCTCGACGAGGACATCGACCTCGTCGCCGCGGTGCAGAGCGGGGTGCGCTCGCGAGGCTACGAGCCGGGGCCGCTGTCGGCCCGGGAAGCGGCGGTAGGGTGGTTCGCGCAGAAGGTCA
This sequence comes from uncultured bacterium, assembly GCA_963753385.1. Taxonomy (GTDB): domain Bacteria; phylum Actinomycetota; class Thermoleophilia; order Solirubrobacterales; family 70-9; genus JALZKA01. Next base: position 336,235 of record CAVWCC010000005.1, on the reverse strand, counting down.
GGGAAGACTTGGTAGATCCACGGCAAAACGGCGCGTTGGCATGAGTGACGCGGTCGCACTGAACCTCGACCCGGAGAGCGTCGCCGAGACGCTGAAGCCGGTCGAGCGGGCGTCGATGCTCCCGCCACGGGCGTTCATCGACGATGGAGTGTTCGAGTGGGAGCTCGAGAACGTGTTCCGCGGCTGGGTGTGCGCGGCGCACCTCTCCGCCGTCGGCGAGCCCGGCAAGTTCGTGATGCGCGAGATCGGCACCGACAGCGTGGTCGTGATCGGCGGCGAGGACGGGCGCCCGCACGCGTTCCTCAACGTCTGCCGTCATCGCGGCGCCCGCATCGCCAGCGACTCAGAGGGCAGTTTCCGCCGCCGCATCCAGTGCCCGTACCACGGCTGGTCCTACGGGTTCGACGGTGAGCTCAAGGCCTCGCCGCACATGGACGGGGTCGAGGATTTCGACGGCTCCTGCTACGGGCTGATCCCGGTCCGGGTGGCGGTCGTGGGGGGGCTCGTGCTCGTCGACCTCGGCAGCGAAGCGCCGGCCGCCGACGAGCACGTCGGCGAGCTGGTCGAGCACCTTCACCGGTACCAGGTGGACTCGCTCGCGCGCGGAGGGGGGCGCCTCTACTCGGTCGACGCCAACTGGAAGGCGCTCGCCGAGAACTACAGCGAGTGCCTTCACTGCCCGGGGGTCCATCCCGAGCTCAATCGCCTCAGCGACTACATGAGCGGGGAGGACGTGGTCGGCGCCGGCGCCTGGTGCGGGGGGTCGATGACGCTGCGGGAGGGCGCCAAGACGATGGGTACGGGCGAGGGCCACGCGAGCTCGCGTCCACCGATCGCGGGGCTTCCGGAGTCAGAGCTCGACTCGGTCCTCTACTTCGTGCTGTTCCCGAACGCGCTCGTCTCGCTCCACCCGGATTACGTGATGCTCCATACCCTTTGGCCCCGTTCGCCCGACCGCACGGAGGTCGTGTGCGAGTGGTACTTCGAGCCGGCGACGATGGCCCGATCCGACTTCGACCCGAGCGACGCGATCGACTTCTGGGACCAGGTCAACCGCGAGGACTGGCACGTGTGCGAGCTGACGCAGAAGGGGGTCCGGGTGCGCGGCTTTACGCCCGGCCGGTACTCGGCCGACGAGCGCGACGTGCACGCGTTCGACGTGATGGTGGCGGACCGTTACGTGAAGGCGCTAACGTGAACGAAATTGCGGCGAAGCTCGGCGAGGTCGGGCTGCCGGCGCCCGTGAAGGACCTGGCGGCGCGCGACTGGGACGTGGTCGTGGTCGGTGGCGGCCACAACGGCCTCACGGCTGCGGCCTACCTCGCCCGCGCGGGCAAGAGCGTGCTCGTGCTCGAGCGCCGCGAGCGGCTGGGCGGGGCGGCGACGCTCGAGCGACCGTTCGCCGACGAGCGCTTCGTCATCAGCCCCTGCGCCTATGTCGTCGGCCTGCTCGATGACCTCGTGATCGACGAGCTCGAGCTCAGGCGGCGGGGGCTTCGGCACTGGGTCGCCGACCCGAATCTGTGGGTCCCGTTCGAGGATGGCACCGCGTTCGGCCAGTGGCTCGACGATGCGAAGACGCAGGCAAGCCTCGAGGAACTCGGCGTCTCGGCGAAGGACATCGAGGGCTACTGGGCGTACGAGGAGCTCTTCGATGACGTCCGCAAGCTGCTGCGCAAGGGCGAGCGCGACACGTGGGTGGGCGAGACGCCGACTCGGGCCGAGATCGAGGATCTCCTAAGCGGCAACCAGGAGATGATCGACCTCTGCTTCGAGGCCTCCATCGCGGACGTCCTCGACGCCCACCTGGACGAGGAGCGCCTGAAGACGGCGCTCTTCGGCCAGGGCATCATCGGCACCTGGGGCGGACCCTACGAGCCGGGCACCGCCTCGATCAAGCTCATGCATTACCAGGGGGACCTCGACGGCCAGGGTCCGGTGTGGGGCTACGTCGAGGGCGGCATCGGGATGGTCAGCTTCGCGATCGCCGACGCGGCACAGGAGGCGGGAGCGGTGCTCGCATGTGGCGTGCCGGTCGGCGCGATCGAGCCCGAGCGCGGCGTCGTGCTCGAGGATGGCACCCGGATCAACGCCGGCACCGTGATCTGCAACGCGGACCCGAAGGTGACGCTGCGGCTGCTGGGCGACGCCGAGGTCGAACCGGCCTATCGCGAGCGGCTCGAGGCGTGGAAGGTTCGCAGCCCGGTCGTGAAGTTCAACGCGGCGCTCGAGCGCCTGCCCACCTGGACCGCGGCACCGGGCGAGGACTGGCCTGCGCGGGCGACGATCGACGCCACCGGGACAATGGAGGAGGCGCAGCGTGCGTTCGAGGCGTGCGAGCGCGGCGAGCCGGCTGTGGCCTTCGGAGAGATCTACATCCAGACCGGCTACGACCCGAGCCCGGCGCCGGAGGGGAAGCACCTGCTGAGCGTGTTCGGCCAGTACGCGCCCTACGACATCGCCGGCTCCGACTGGGACGCGCGTCGCGACGACGTTGCGCGGCAGTTCATCGACCTGATCGCGCGCTTCGCGCCCGACGTCGAGCGCTGCCTGATCGAGTACGAGGTCCTCGGTCCGCCCGACATCGAGTCGCGGATCGGCCTCACCGGCGGCAACATCTTTCAGGGCGAGGTCACGCCGGACCAGATGTGGGAGGGGAGGTTGCCGTCGCGGACGCCCGTCCCGGGCCTCTACCTCTGCGGAGCGGCGACGCACCCGGCCGGGAGCGTGATCGGCCTGAACGGCCGCAACGCCGCCGGGGCGGTGCTCGCTGATTCCGGTCTGGAGCTACCGGTACGGTCAACAGGTGCAGTCGGACGCGCGTGACCGGATCCTCGAGGCCGCGTGCGACCTGATCGCGGAGGAGGGGATCGACGACGTTCGCATCGCCAGGGTGGCAATGCGAGCCGGCGCCTCGACCGCGCTCGTCCATCACTACTTCTCGACCAGGGAGGAGCTCCTCGAGGAGGCGCTCATCCACTCGTTCGACCAGGCGGGCGACGAGCGCTTCGCCGCCGAGCCGCAGGACGAGACCGCTGCTGGTCGCCTCGCGCGCGCGATCGGCGAATCGCTGCCACTGCCGGGGCCGCAGGAGCGCGAGTGGGTGCTGTGGGTCGAGCTCTGGCTGCGGGCGGTGCGCGATCCCGATCTCCGGCCGGTGGCCGCACGGCTGTACGAGCGCTACCGCCGCTGGCTCGAGGGGATCATCCGTGCGGGCGTCGAGAGCGGCGAGTTCCGCAGGGACCTCGACGTGGCCGGTGCGGCCGACCGCGCGATGGCCCTGCTCGACGGCGCCGGCATTCGGGTGCTTTTTGGAGATCCCGCGCTTGACTTCGAGCGTGCCCGTGAGCTTGTCGCGGAAACGCTGGCGCTCCAACTCGGGTTGGAGCCGGCCGCCCTACTGGCTTCTTAACATCCGCGACCTTGCCTCGACTACTGCCCCGGGTGTAAGTTGAACGGCGGTTCAGCTTTCGCAGTCCAGGGATGGAGAGGTCGAGCCTTGAGTCCGCGTCCCCAAATCGAGCACATCCGCAGGCCGCAGATCCTGTCGGCGGCGGCCGAGGTGATCGCCGACCGCGGCCTGGCATCGACCCGAATCGCGGACGTCGCCGAGCGCGCCGGCACCAGCGCGCCGGCCGTGCTCTACTGGTTCGAGAACAAGGACGTGCTGCTCGCGGAGGCACTCACATTCGACGAGGATCGCTTCGACGCCGCACTCGGCGGGCGACTCGCGACGCTCACCAGCCCCGCGGCGAAGCTCGTGGCCCTGCTCGAGGCATGCGCCCACGACTACGACTGGCAACTGTGGGTCGAAGTATGGGCGCGCTCCCTCCAGGATGCCGGCACCGCGAGGACCCGCCAGGAACTCGATGACCGCTGGCGCGAGCTCCTCGCACATCTCGTTCGCGAGGGGAAGGCAGCCGGTGAGTTCGGGGATTGCGACCCGGAGCAGGCCGCGCTGGCGCTGGCGGCGCTGATCGACGGTCTCTCGCTCCAGATGACGTTGCGTGACCCGGCGTTCACCCCCGCCCGCGTGTTCGAGATCGGCATCGCGAGCGCCGAGCGCCTGCTGGGCGCGCGCCTTCCGGGCGCACCATCGGGCGACGGGAAGGCGCCCCTACTATGAGGGCCGACTTCACGCGGCGCGAGATCCTCCAGGCCGGGACGGGCGCGGCGCTCGCGGCCTACGGGCTCTCCGGCTGCACCGTCTCGCGCCCGATCGATGTCGCCGACGCCGGCCAGATCGTGACGCCCAAGATCGACGGCGATCTCCTGATCTACAACTGGGCGCAGTACATGGACCCGGCGCTCAAGAAGGAGTTCGCCGAGAAGTACGACGTCGAGGTCAACGAGGTCAACTTCGACAACCTCGAGGCGATGGTCGTGAAACTCCGCGCCGGCGGCCAGTACGACCTGATCTGGCCGAGCACCGAGTACGTGTACCGCCTGGCGGCCGAGGGACTCCTGCGGCGCTTCAACCGCGACGACCTCCGCAACTCGAGGAACATTTCGAGCTTCTACGACAGCCCGTGGTGGGACCCGAACAACGAGTTCTCGATTCCCTACGCGTACTACACGACCGGGATCTGCTGGCGCGACGACGTCGTGACCGGGATGACCGGGTCCTGGAACGACCTGCTGAACCCGGCCGGGGCGGGGCGGATGTTCATCCTCGACGACTTCCAGGAGGCGATCGGCGAGGCGAACCTGATCAACGGCTGGGCGCTGAACACCGAGGACGAGAACGAGCTGGAGATCTCGAAGGAGACGCTGCTCGCCCAGAAGGAGAACGCGCGCGGGTTTTCGACGAACTCAGTGCAGAACCTGGTCTCCGGGACGGCCGTCCTCCACCAGGCCTGGAACGGTGACATCGTGAACGTCCGCAACCAGGTCGACAACCCCGAGCTCTACAGGTACGAGACCTGCAACGAGGGCGTGCCGGTCGGCACCGACCTGATGTGCATCCCGGCCACGGCACGGAGCCCCGGCACGGCGATGCTGTTCATGGACTGGATCATCGAGCCGGAGCACGCCTTCAGGAACGTGATGTGGAACGGCTACCCGCAGCCCGTCGAGGGCGGGAAGCAGGCCTTCGCGGAGCTGGTGAAGGAGGAGCCGTCGATCGATGTCGACCTCTCCGCGCTCGAGAACAGCGCGCTCGAGTACCGGCTCGACAGCCCCGAGGCGCGCCAGCTCTGGACGCAGGTGTTCACGGAGGTCAAGGCGGCTTGAGCCGATGAGCGCTGCGGGGTTCTGGAACCGGTTCCTCGTTCCCGGCGGGCTGTGGCTGGTCCTGCTGTTCGCGGTGCCGCTCGGGTTCGTCCTTGCCCTCTCGTTCGGCTACGTAGACGACCTCGGCCGCGCCGTCTACGACACGCGGCTCGACAACTACGACGACGCGTTCAACCCCACCTACCTGCCGGTGCTGCTGCGTTCCGTCCTGTACGCCCTCGCGACGACCGCCCTGTGCCTTTTGATCGGCTACCCGGTCGCGTACTACGTCGCGCGCTACGGCGGCAAGTACCGGAACGCCCTTATCGCGCTGCTGGTCCTGCCGTTCTTCGTCAACTACCTCGTCCGCACCTACGCGTGGGTCGCCCTCCTGGCCGACGAAGGCCTGGTCAACAACGCGCTGGTCGACACCGGCCTGCGGGACCAGGGGCTGCAGATGATCAACACGCCCTGGGCGGTGATCGGCGGGCTCACCTACGGCTATCTGGTGTTCATGATCCTGCCGGTCTACGGCTCAATCGAGCGGCTCGACCGGTCGGTGATCGAGGCGGGTAAGGACCTCTTCGGAACGCCGTGGCAGACCTTCCGGCACGTCACCCTGCCGCAAACGAAGCAGGGGATCCTGGCCGGCTCGGTGCTGGTCTTCCTGCCGTCGGTCGGTGACTTCGTCTCGGCCCAGCTCCTCGGTGGGCCCGACACCTACATGGTCGGTAACCTGATCCAGGACCAGTTCTTCACCGCCAACAACTGGCCGTTCGGGGCAGCGCTCACCGTGGTGATGATGCTCTTCCTCGCCGTGTGGATGGTGGCGTACTTACGTTCGGCCGCCCGCGACGTGAGGCAGCAGCCAGCCATATGAGCGGAGGGTTCGACAAACCGCGTTTCCTGCGCGTATTCACCGTCGGGGTCTACCTGTTCCTGTTCGCGCCGATCTTCGTCGTCATCCTGTTCTCGTTCAACTCCATCAAGTCGCTGACGACCTTCGACGGCTTCTCGCTGCAGTGGTACGAGCAGTTCCTCGAGGACGAGAGCCTGCGTGAGTCGCTTTTCACCTCACTCGAGATCGCGTTCCTCACGATGCTGGCGGCGACCGTCCTTGGAACGCTCCTGGCGATCGGGCTCGTCCGCTCCCGCGCGCGCTGGGCTCCGGGGATGAACGTGCTGATGCTGGTGCCGCTTGTCGTGCCCGAGATCGTGGCGGGGATCTCGGCGCTCCTGATCTTCAGCCAGCTGGGCATCCGGCTCTCGTTCTGGACGATCGTGATCGCGCATATCACGTTCTCGATCTCGTACGTGACGATCGTCGTCCGTGCGCGCATGGCCGCGATCTCCGAGGAGGTCGAGCAGGCGGCGATGGATCTGGGGGCGACCCGCTGGCAGGCGGTGCGCCTGACGCTGGTGCCGGCGCTCTGGCCCTCGATCCTCGCGGCGGGCCTCCTCGTCTTCGCGTTCTCGTTCGACGACTTCGTCCTCTCGTTCTTCACGACCGGCGAGGACCTGCAGCCGCTGCCGGTGCGGATCTGGTCGGCGATCCGGTTCGGGCTCGACCCGACGATCAACGCGATCGGCACGCTGATGATGGTCGTGTCGCTGAGCGCGATCGCGCTGGCGATCGCGCTCCCACGCCTGTTCGGGAAGCGCGAGAGCGGAATCAAGGTGCTGACGGCAGGCGAAGGCTAGGTGTTCCGATGAGCGACGTAAGGCGCGAAAGCAGCTTGGCCCCCCTGGTAAGTGAGGTATCTCGGTGAGCGAGGCCATTCGTCTCGAGAGCGTGACCAAGAAGTTCGGTGACTTCACCGCCGTCGACGACGTCGATCTGAAGATCGAGCAGGGCGAGTTCTTCTCGTTGCTGGGGCCATCCGGCTGCGGCAAGACCACGACCCTGCGGATGCTGGCCGGCTTCGAGGTCCCCACCGAGGGCCGGATCATGCTTGAGGGGGAGCCGGTCGAGAAGGTGCCCCCCTACGAGCGCAACGTGAACATGGTGTTCCAGAGCTACGCGCTGTTCGACCACCTCGACGTGGCGAACAACGTCGCCTTCGGGCTCAAGCGCAAGAAGGTGCCGAAGGAGGAGATCGCGCAGCGAGTCTCGGAAGCGCTCGAGCTGGTCGGGCTCTCCGACCGCGCCCGCGCGCGCTCGGACGAGCTCTCGGGCGGCCAGCGTCAACGGGTCGCGCTGGCCAGGGCCCTGGTCAACCGCCCTGCCGTCCTGCTGCTCGACGAGCCGCTCGGCGCGCTCGACCTGAAGCTCCGCCGTCAGATGCAGGTCGAGCTGAAACAGATCCAGCGCGAGGTCGGGATCACCTTCGTGTTCGTCACCCATGATCAGGAGGAGGCGCTCTCGATGAGCGACCGGATCGCGGTCATGAACCACGGCCGCGTCGCCCAATGCGGGCCGCCCGAGGAGATCTACGAGAACCCGTCCGAGCAGTTCGTGGCCGGCTTCATCGGGATCTCGAACCTGCTCGAGGGGACGGTGGATGACGGCGGCCGGGTCCGCGTGGGAACCACCGGCCTCTCGATCCCAGCGGCACTCCCCGCCGATTGCCGGCCCGGCGACCTGGTCTCGCTCTCGGTCCGACCCGAGAAGATCGCGGTCGATGAGGTCGAGGACGGCATGGTCGCGGTCGAGGGGACGGTCGAGGCGCGCGTCTACCTCGGCGTGATGACCCAGATCACGGTCTCGTTAGGTGATGGCGCCCGGCTCGTCGCGCTCGAGCAGGCCACCTACCGAGCCCGCGCCGACGATCGCTGGGAACCGGGTCAGAAGATCCGGCTCGGGTGGATGCCCGAGCACGCGCAGGTGCTGCGCTAGGGCTTCGCGGCGCCGGCGGCCGCCGCGCCCCCGCCCTCGCCGACCTCGCTCGAGAGCTTGTAGGCGAGGTAGACGGGGATGATCGAGAGCAGGATCACGAACACCGCGACGACGTTCACGATCGGCAGCTGGTTCGGGCGCGAGAAGTTGTTGAGGATCCAGATCGGCAGCGTCTCGTCGCCGGCGCCGATCGTGAAGGTGGTGACGATGATCTCGTCGAACGAGAGGGCGAACGCGAGAAGGGCGCCGGCGACGAGCGCCGTTCGCATGTTCGGGAGGGTCACCATGCGGAAGGTCTGCCACGGGGTGGCGCCGAGGTCCGCCGAGGCCTCCTCGAACGAGGTCGAGATCCGGCGCAGCCGAGCGACCGCGTTGTTGTAGACGACGACGATGCAGAACGTCGCATGCGCGACGACGATCGTGAACAGCCCCAGATTGATGCCGAGGACCTGACTGAAGGTCGAGTTGAGCGCGATCCCGGTCACGATCCCCGGCAGCGCGATCGGGATGATCACCAGGAACGAGATCGTCTCGCGGCCGAAGAACCGGTGGCGGGCCACCGCGAGCGCAGCCAGCGTCCCGAGGACTAGCGCGACGAGCGTCGCGAGGAGCCCCGTCTTCAGCGAGTACCAGAGCGCGTCACGAGCGCCGGTGTTGTCGAGCGCCCTGTCGAACCAGTCGAGCGTGAACCCCGGGGGCGGCCAGACGAAGGTCCGGGCCTCGCTGAAGGCGTAGATCACGACGATGATCAACGGCACGTAGATGAACGCGAGGGTGAACCCCGTTCCGATCCGCAGCAGGATGTGTGAACGACGGGAGAGGCGCATGGCTTAGAGGTGCTCGAACGCGCCGAGCCGCCGTGCGATCAGCAGGTAGACGACCATGATCACGATCGGCACCGCAGCGAACGCGGCGGCAAACGGAAGGTTTACGGTGAAGTTCGAATAGACCAGGGTCCCGATCGACTGGTCGCCCGAGCCGACCAGGTTGAACGCGATGAAGTCGCCGAGCGTCAGCGAAAAGGTGAAGATCGACCCCGCCACCACCGCCGGGAACGCCAGCGGGAGCACCACGCGGCGAAAAGTGTGCGCGGGCTTTGCCCCCATGTCCTCGGACGCGCTCAGCAGGGTGTTGGGAATCCGCTCGAGCCCCGCGTAGATCGGGATGATCATGTACGGCAGCCAGATGTAGCTCATCACCAGCCACACGGCGAACAGGCCATAGCCCGGGTTCTCGATGCCGAGCGGGTTGAGTGCCCAGTTCAGGACGCCCTCCTGGCTCAGGATCCCGCGCCACGCGAAGGCCTTCACGAGATACGCGGACCACAGGGGGACGAGGACCGCCACCACCAGGATGCCCCGCACGCGCGGGGTCGCGACCTTCGCCATGTAGAAGGCGATCGGAAAGGCGAGCAGAGCATCGGTGACCGTGACGAGCGCCGCGATCAGCACTGTCCGGCCGGTGACCGACCGGTAGACGGGCTCGGTGACCACGTCCTTGAAGTTGTCGAGCGTGAACGAACGCTCGATCTCGCCGCTCAGCTCGCCCAGGCTCCAGAAGCTGGTCACCAGCAGTACCGCGAGCGAGCCCAGATACCCGACGACGAGCCAGCCGACCGGGCCGGCGAGGAGCGCGCCGGCCTGCAGCCGCGGGCGTCCGTGGAAGAGGCCGGCGAGCCAACGGCCCGCCGACCTCTTCTTCGGTGTTACGACACCCGCTTCCACGGACGTACGAGGTTGGTTCTTAGCCCTTCACCTCGTTCCATCCCTGGACCCACTCGTCGTAGGTCTTGCACTCTTCACCGCGATCATCACCGCAATCCGAGACGGGGGTCTTCCAGTACTCGATCTGGTCGAAGAACTCCTCGTCGTCGGCGTGGTAGATGTCGCAGTGGTTCTTGTCGGCGGTCAGGTCGCACGCCTTCGCGTTCGACGGGGCCTCACCGAACCACTCGGCAACGGCGGCATTCGCCTCCGGGCTGACGATGTGGTTGATCCACAGGTACGCGCAGTTCGGATTCGCTGCATCCGAGCTGATCATCCAGGTGTCCGACCAACCGGTCGCGCCCTCGTCGGGGAGGACGACCTCCTCGGGCTCACCGTCGGCGTTCAGCAGGTTCACGATCACCTGCCAAGTGGTGCCGACGGACGAGTCGCCGTTGGCGAACGCCTGGATCTGCTTGGTGTAGTCCGACCAGTACTCGCCGATGTTCTCGTTCTGCTGCTTGAGCAGATCGATCGCCGCGTCGAACTGCTCCTGGTCGAGCTCGTACGGGTCGGTGATTCCGAGGTCCGGGTTGTGCTCGCGCAGGTACAGCGCCGCGTCGGCGATGTAGATCGGGTTGTCGTACGCCGTCACGGTGCCGCTGAACTCCGACGCCCTGTCGAAGACGACGTCCCAGGAAGTGGGCGCCGGCTTGACCTCATCCGGATCCCACATCAGCAGGTTCGAGCCGCGTCCGTGCGGGACCCCGTAGTTAACGCCGTCGAACGTGTTCCAAGGCTGATCCTTCAGCGCAGGGAAGATGTCCGCGTAGTTCTCGATCAGGTCGACGTTGAGCGGCACGACGTCGCCGCCCTCGTACAGGCGGCCGCTGGCGTCACCGGACGCCGACACGGCGTCGTACTGGCCGGTCCGCATCAGCTGCACCATCTCATCCGACGTGTTGCCGATCTTCGTGTTGACCTGGCAGCCGGTCTCCTTCTCGAAGTCGGTCACCCAGTCGACCTTCGGGTCGGTCGAGCCGTCCTCGACGTAGCCGGCCCACGCGACGAGGTTGACCTCGCCCTCGGGCTCGCCGATCTCGGTCGGCAACTCGGCCGCGGCCTCCTCGCCGCCCCCGTCATCGTCGTCATCGTCGCCGCAGCCGGCCGCGAATACGATCGAGACCATCGCCACGGCGAGCAGCCAGGCCAATCGGACTGGACTCCTCCACACAGCGCTCATAGCGCCTCCTCTCCCTTTTCTTGTTCGGCGATAGCAACCGTGTGCTCCGGCAGCCACCCCACTACCACGTCCGTTCCCTGCCGCTCGAGCTCCTCCTGGGAGGACGACTCCAAGTTCTGTCGAATGACCTGCAGCGTTCCGCCGCCCTCCAGCTCGACCAGGTACCGGGTGATCATCCCCGCGTAGGCCACGTCGACGATCCGGCCACGCTCGGTGTGCAGGCCGTCGGGCCGGTCCCCGTTCAGCATCCGGACCTTCTCAGGCCGCACGGTGAAGCGCCGGCCGTCGCGCTCGAGGAGGTTCGAAGTCCCGACGAACCCGGCCACGAACGGGTTCTGCGGCCGTTCATAGATCTCAGCCGGCGGTCCCACCTGCTCGATCCGGCCCTCGTTGAAGACGGCGACCCGGTCCGACATCGTGAGCGCCTCCTCCTGGTCGTGCGTGACGTAGATGAAGGTGATCCCGACGTCCGACTGGATCGACTTCAGCTCCACCTGCATCTGCTCACGCAGCTTCAGGTCGAGCGCGCCCAGCGGCTCGTCCAGAAGCAGCACGCGGGGCCGGTTCACGATCGCGCGCGCGAGTGCCACGCGCTGGCGTTGCCCGCCGGAGAGCTCGGCCGGCTTGCGTGCACCGTACTCGCCAAGCCGGACCATCTCGAGCGCCTCGCTCGCCCGCCGCGATCGCTCGTCCTTGGCGACGCCGGCGACGCGGAGCCCGTACTCGACGTTCTCGGCGACCGTCATATGCGGGAACAGCGCGTAGTCCTGGAAGACGGTGTTGACCTCCCGGTCGTATGCGGGCATGTCGGTCACGTCCCGGCCGGCGATCTCGACGCGCCCCGTGTCCGGGACGTCGAAGCCGGCGATCATCCGCAGGGTGGTCGTCTTGCCCGAGCCCGAGGGGCCGAGCATCGTGAAGAACTCGCCCGCGGCGACATCGAGCTCGACATGGTCGATCGCGACGACATCGCCGTAGCGCTTCGAGATCCCCTTGAGGCCGACGTCCGGAGTGCCCGCTGCGTCCGCGGCGGCTTCGGGCGCCGCGGCGGCCTCGGACGGTGATGGGATGGGTTGCTCCACTGTGTACAAGCGTGGACGAGACGCTTGGGCGACCGTACCGGAACGCGCGTTCAGCCGCCGTGCGAACCGTGGCCAAAGTTCGCATCAGGTTTGCGACGCATTGGCGCTAAGCCGCTTGGACGGAACGTCCTAAGGCCAGTGCTACGCGATTGCCCTGACGAGTGCGGCCGCGACGGCCGCGGCCGCGACGGCGGCGAGCATCGCGGTGCGCCTCCAGGCGAGGACCGTGCCGGCGGCGGCGAGCCCCGCTGCCCGTGCGTCGAGCTCGAGATCGCCGTCCGGGTCCGTGAACGTCCCGATCACGATCAGCGCGGCGAGCAGCGCCGGCGCGAGCAGCGCGATCATCCGGATCACGAGCGGCGGCAGTGCGCGCCCGCCGAGCAGGACAGGGCCAGATGCCCTGATCATGGCCGTTGTCACCGTCAGAGCGGCGATCGTGATCCATACGTCAGCTCATACGGGCTCCCGCTCCGGCCGCAGGGCGATGAGCGCGGCGGCGCAGGCCGCGATCACCGGGATGCCGGGTGCCGTCACCGGCGCCAGTGCCAGCGCGATCGTGGCGCCGACCGCCGCCGCGGCGACGGCGCGCGGGCCGCGGGCGAGCTCGGTGGCGAGCAATGCCAGGAAGAACGCCGGGAACAGGGCGTCCAGTCCCAGGCGCTCCGGATCTCCGATCAGGTCGCCGGCGAGCACGCCGATCGCGGTGCCGCCGACCCAGGCCGGGTAGTTCGGCACCGTGGCCCCGACCATGAATACCGGGTCGAAGCGGCCGCCGCTGCGGCTCGACATCGCCCAGGAGGCGTCGATCATGGCCTGCCCGACGGCCGCCCGCCGCAGCGGCCCGCCGCGAAGCGACGGCGCGAGCGCCACCCCCATCGGCACGTACCGCGCGTTCAGCAGGATGCCCGCGACGATCGCGGCCCCCGCGCCACCCCCGGCCGCAAGCACCGCGAGCGCGGCGAACTGGGCGGACCCGGCGAACACCACCGCCGACATCACGATCGGGGCCACCTTGCCCATCACCGGCTCCGCCAGGACCCCGAACGAGATCGCCAGGAGGAACGATGCGGGCGCGATCGGCAACCCTGCCCTGATCCCGGCGCGCATGCGCCGGGACGCTAGCCAGTCAGGCGCTGGTCGCCAACGTCATACAAAGAGAAAGCGCGCCCGGGGGGTGGCGCGCTTTCTCGTTCGGGGGAGGTTTGCGTGGCCGGCTAGAGGCCGCGCCAGTGGCGCGCGGAGTTCTTCGGGACGTTCGCGAACCCGGCCCGGACGTCCTTGCTCCAGCCGGGGCCGGCGCCCGCGGTGTTCGACGTATCGAGCCGCAGTCCGGCGATCGTCATGAAGGCGTGGCCCGCGTCGTAGTAGACGGTCATCCACTGCCCCTTGCCCTTCTTGCCCCAGCTTCGGAACGAGCCCGATGGGAGCGGGGCGTCGAGCACCTTCGCGCCGAACTTGCCGAGCGCGTAGCTCACGGTGCCGGAGCAGTCGTAGCAGCCGTCCTTCCAGCGCTGGTGGCCACCGCCGAGGCAGTAGCCCTTGCCCTTCACGATGTCGTTGGCGGCGGCGATCGCGCGCTTCACCTTGGCGGGAGCGCTCTCGGGTGCGATCGCCTTGCCGTTGACGAGCTTGGCCTTGGCGCCGGGCACGGTGTTGCTGTCGCCGTCCGTGCCGATGCCACCGTCACTCGCCAGGGAGGTTCCCGCCGGCAGCGCCAGCGCCGCGCAGGCGGTGAGGCCGACCAGCCTGGCTCGCCTTCGGCGGCTCGCCTCCTGGTGGGTATTACTGAAAATCAAACGGACCAGTCTCCTTGTTAGCGCCTACGGGGTTAGCTGACGGGCTGGCGCAAAAGGAGTCGCGCCCCCACCACGGTGGTGAGTTAGCCCCAACTGATCGGTTCCCCCGCTCCGCCCCCGGGTGGGAACGGACTCGGCTTACCGGTTTTGGAATCCGCGGCAGGCTACCTGATTGCACGGCGTTTTGCAAGCAGTTGCTCATACTCCACTCAGATCACGCTGAGATGATGCGGAAAGCTACTAACTATTCGCCGTCTTGCGGCTGATGCCTGCTGAGTGCGCTAGGCGGGCTGCTGGGCGCCTGCCGGGTGGGCCTCGGCCCACGCGACGATCTCCTTCGACTCGGTGATGACCTGGCCGTCGTCGGTGACCAGCACCGGGACCGTCCGCGTCCCGGCGATCTCCTCGACCTCGCGGCGGCCGTCGGTGGTCACCTGGAACATCTTCGGGCCGATGCCGAGCCCGTGCACCTTGACCAGCTCGGGATCGTGGCCGGCGTCCCGCAGCGCGTTGTACGCGTTGCGGCAGGGGTGGCCCCCTGGCCGCAGCGTCTGGAAGGTCCCCCAGCAGATATAGAGCTTCATGCCCCGCACCCTAATCGCTGGAGTAGGTTTCGCTCCAATGGAGCTGCGCGGCAAGAGGGTGCTCCTGACCGGCGCGACGGGCGGCCTCGGCCGTGCGATTGCCCTCGGCCTCGCCGGCCGCCAGGCGACGCTGGTGCTGAGCTCCCGCAAGCCGGAGGAACTGGAGGAGCTCCGGGCCTCCCTGCCCGGTGATGGCCACCGCACCCTGGTCGCCGACCTTGCGGAGGAAGGCGCGGCGCTCCGCCTGCTCAGCGACTCCGGCGAGATCGATGTGCTCGTCGCGAACGCGGCGCTGCCGGCGTCGGGCAAGCTCGACGGCTACACCGAGGAGCAGATCAGGCGCGCGCTTCGCGTCAACCTCGAGGCGCCGATCCTGATGACGCATGCCCTGCTCGAGGGCTGGCTCCAGCGCGGCGCGGGCCACTTTGTCTTCATCTCCTCGCTCAACGGGAAGATCGCGACCGCTCGCTCCTCGCTCTACTCGGCGACGAAGTTCGGCCTACGCGGTTTCGCTCTCGGCCTGCGCGAGGATCTCCGCGGCACCAACGTGTGCTCGTCGGTGGTTATGCCCGGCACGATCCGCGAAGCGGGGATGTTCGCTGACACCGGGGCCTCGCTCCCGCGGGGCTCCGGCACCGGCACTCCGGAGCAGGTGGCGGCGGGCGTGGTGAGCGCGATCGAGCGGGATCGCGCCGAGGTCGAGGTGGCACCGCGCGTCCAGCGCCTGATGGCGAACTTCGCCGCCCGCCGGCCCGACCTCGCGGGCCGACTATCGGCTCGGATCGGCGCGGGCCAGATCGCAGATTCCGTCGCCGACCAGCAGACCCACAAGCGCTAGCCCTTCGCCCTGATCCTGAGTCGCTCGCGCTCGCGAGCGCCGACGGTGTCACGTGCCGTCACGTTGATGAGCAGCTTGTCGCCGAGCGAAGCGCCGTCCTCGGGTTTCAGCCGCACCGTCTTCGTGCGCCCGGCCTTGAGCTTGACCTTCTCGCGCTCGAGCCCGTCCGCGCTTGCCTTCAACCGGCAACTGGTCAGCGGGCAGGTCGCCTTGAACCTGATGTGTTCCAGATCCTGGCGCTTGCGAGCCTTGACGTCGAGGATGCCGGTGAACTCGTCCGCCCCGATGTCCGGCCGGGGTCCGAACCGCCGCCGGTCGCCTTCGAAGTCAAGCGCGCCGAGCGCCGCGTGGCCGGGGGCGAGCTTGCCGCCGTTGATGGTCGGCGAGGTCGCGAGCTGGCGGAGGTCGAAGGCGTCGGGATCCACGAAGACGGGCGGGTCGAGCTGGTTGCCGCCCGCGGAGAGAATGGTCGTGCCCGTCCCCTGGTTGCTCGTGTCGAAGTTCGAGTTGGCCAGCGTCAAATTGACGGTGGCGGTCGCGGCGCCCCGCTCAGTGAGCACGTCGACCGCCTTGGGTCCCCCCGTGAGAATCGAGTTCGTGACGTGGGGCATCATCGTGAGGTTGCCGCTGGCCAGGAACGTGAGTCCGTGCGCATCTGGGCTCGTCGAGGTTGCGAGCGCCGTCACGTTGACGAGGTGGTACTCGATCGTGATCACGGCACCCGCGAAGACGCCGATCCCGATCGCGGCTGCAGCTCCGGTGTTGACGCAGACGGTGTCCCGCATGATGCCGGGCGCCTCCGGAATCGTGCAGGCCGGCGCGACCGGGTTGTCCGACGCCCCGATCACGCGCAGCCGCTCGAACGTCGCCTCGCTGAGTCCGGCGTTCAGAGCCTGTCCGGTTGTGCTTCGTACGATCAGGTCCGCGACCCGGGGATCAGTGAATGCAACGGAGACGGCTGGGTTGTCCGCGACCACCAGACGCGCCGGCCTGCCGGGGCGCCCGTGGACGTTCCCGAAATCGATCTCCAACGTCTGGGCGAGCTCATAGGTGCCGGGCAGCACGATGACCTCATCGGTGTCACTCGCCTGTTCCACCGCGAGCGGCAGCGGACAGGGATCGGCCCTGGCACACGGGAAAGCGCCGTCCGCCTCGGGTGCCGCGAAGAACGTCGATGCCGAGACGGCGTGCGGCACAGCCAGGCTCGCCAGGAACGCAACGAACGCGATCGCGAGACGCCACATCGGGCCAAGCTATCCCGTTCCGCGATACTTGGCAATACGAGCGAACGACCTCGGGAGACGAGATGAGCGACAGCTTCGGAGCGAAGGCAACCCTCGACGTATCGGGTCGCGAATACGAGATCCACCGTCTCGACTCGCTCCAGGAGAAGTTCGACGTCGCCCGGCTTCCGTACTCGCTGAAGGTCCTGCTCGAGAACGCGCTGCGACTGGAGGACGGCGAGTCCGTCACGAGCGGCGACGTCGAAACGATCGCCACCTGGGACGCCAAGGCCGAGCCCTCAAAGGAGATCCCGTTCCAGCCGGCCCGCGTCCTGATGCAGGACTTCACCGGAGTGCCGGCGGTCGTCGACCTGGCGGCGATGCGCGACGCCATGGATGACCTGGGCAGCGATCCCGCGAAGATCAATCCACTCGTCCCCGTCGATCTGATCATCGACCATTCGGTCCAGGTGGATGCGTTCGGCAACGATCGCGCCTTCGAGATCAACGCCGACCGCGACTACGAGCGCAACGAAGAGCGCTACGCCTTCCTGCGCTGGGGGCAGCAGGCCTTCGACAACTTCCGCGTCGTGCCGCCGGCGACCGGCATCTGCCACCAGGTGAACCTCGAGTACCTGGGCGAGGTGGTGTTCAGCGATGATGGCGACGGGGTCACAGAGGCGTACCCCGACACGCTCGTCGGCACCGACTCGCACACGACGATGATCAACGGGCTCGGGGTGCTGGGGTGGGGGGTCGGCGGGATCGAGGCCGAGGCCGCGATGCTGGGCCAGCCGATCTCGATGCTCCTGCCGCAGGTGCTGGGTTTCAAGCTGGGCGGCGAGCTGCCCGAGGGCTCGACCGCCACCGACCTGGTCCTGCGGGTGACCGAGATGCTGCGCGAGCGCGGCGTCGTCGGCAAGTTCGTCGAGTTCTTCGGCCCGGGCCTCCATACCCTCGGCCTGGCCGACCGGGCAACGATCGGCAACATGTCGCCGGAGTTCGGCTCGACCTGCGCGATCTTCCCCGTCGACCAGGAGACGTTGCGCTACCTCGAGTTCACCGGGCGCCCAACCGAGCTGATCGAGCTGGTCGACGCCTACGCGCGCGAGCAGGGCATGTTCCACGAGCCCGAGTCCGAGGAGCCCACCTTCTCCGACACCATCGAGCTCGACCTCGCGAGCGTCGAGCCGTCGATCGCCGGCCCGAAGCGGCCTCAGGACCGCATCGCGCTGACCGACGCGAAGGCGGCGTTCATCGAGTCGCTGCGCGAGCACGATCCCGCCGCGGCCGACGAGTTCGGCAACGGCGACCATCACGACGAGGCCGTCGTCGGCTCTTTTCCGGCCTCGGATCCCCCCGGCGACGAGCACGACGGCGAGGCGGGGAAGCCGCGGCACGCGGGACACGACGTCGCCGTCGCCGATCCCCGGCAGGACGATCTCGTCCCGGTCACGCTCGAGGACGGCACCGAGACCGAGCTCGATCACGGCCGCGTGGTGATTGCCGCGATCACGAGCTGCACCAACACCTCGAACCCCTCGGTGATGATCGGCGCCGGGCTGCTCGCGAAGAAGGCGGTGGAGCGCGGCCTTCAAAGTCAGCCCTGGGTCAAGACGTCGCTCGCCCCGGGCTCGACGGTGGTGACCGATTACCTGCGCCAAGCGGGCCTGGACGAGTACCTCGACAAGCTCGGCTTCAACCTCGTCGGCTACGGCTGCACGACGTGCATCGGCAACTCGGGCCCGCTGCCGGAGGCGATCTCGAAGGTCGTGAACGACAACGATTTGGTCGTCTGCTCGGTCCTGTCCGGCAACCGGAACTTCGAGGGCCGGATCAACCAGGACGTCCGCAACAACTACCTCGCCTCGCCGCCGCTGTGCGTCGCCTACGCGCTGGCCGGCCGGATGGACGTCGACATCCTCTCCGAGCCGCTCGGCGAGGACGCCGACGGCAACCCGGTCCACCTGCGCGAACTCTGGCCGACGAACGACGAGATCAAGCAGGCCGTCGCCGACGCGGTGCGCTCCGACATGTTCACCAAGAACTACGCGGACGTGTTCAAGGGCGACGAACGCTGGGCCGGCCTGGACACCCCGGAGGGCGACCGCTACACCTGGCCCGACTCGACCTACGTCCGCAAGCCCTCGTTCTTCGAGGGGATGCCGTCGGAGCCTCCGGAGGTCGAGCCGATCGCGAGCGCGCGCGTCCTCGCCGTGCTGGGCGACTCGGTCACGACCGACCACATCTCCCCGGCAGGCGCGATCAAGAAGGCGAGCCCGGCCGGCGAGTGGCTGATCGAGAACGGAGTCGAGCCGCGCGACTTCAACTCGTACGGGTCACGCCGCGGCAACCACGAGGTGATGATCCGGGGGACGTTCGCGAACATTCGCCTGCGCAACGCGCTCGTCGACAGGGAGGGTGGCTTCACGAAGAAGTTCCCGCAGGGCGAGGAGACGACGATCTACGAGGCCGCGATGGCGTACGCGGAGGAGGGCACGCCGCTCGTGGTGCTCGCGGGCAAGGAGTACGGCTCCGGCTCGTCGCGCGACTGGGCGGCGAAGGGCACGGCCCTGCTCGGCGTCCGCGCCGTGATCGCCGAGAGCTTTGAGCGCATCCACCGCTCGAACCTGATCGGGATGGGCGTGTTGCCCTTGCAGTTCCCGGACGGCGATAACGCCGAGTCCTATGGGTTCACGGGCGAGGAGACTTTCGACGTCACAGGGCTCGAGCAGGCGCTGGAGCAGCCCACCTCGGAGCCGCGGCACCTGCACGTCCGCGCCGCCCGCGCCGATGGCGCCGACGTCGAGTTCGACGCCCGCCTCCGCCTCGACACCCCGAACGAGGTCCAGTACTACAAGCACGGCGGCATCCTGCACCGCGTGCTGCGCGAGCTCCGGTAGTCCGCCGTTGAACCGGTGGCTCCACAGAGCCAGCCGAAGCTTGCAGCGGCCGCAGTAACAGGCGGGGCGGGGCCGTGGGAGGCAGGGGGTCCACACGGCCCGCACCCACGCCTAGCGCGTCGGTAGCCAGGGAGGGATGCCGACGCGATCGCCCCCGGAGGCGGGACTGGCCGGGGACGAGCTTCGTGAAGTCCCTATTGGTCCCATCACCTCCCTGCGCGGTTACGAGCCATTCTGACCTATCGGCCGTGCCGGTGTCAACCGCAGAACCTGAGAAAACCTCCTGCCCGGCGGCCAAACGACGCCTAGCTCGGGCGTCGCTCGATCCACGCAATTGCGATTACGCTGCCGACCGGGCCGACCGGGGTCAGGGTCGCCGCGAGCAGGGTGTAGGGGGCCTCGTGGCGCAGCACCGCGATCCAGATCAGAAGGGCGAGGGCGATGAACCCGATGCCGTGGGCCAGGCCGGCGTAGAAGGTCTCGTGCTCGAGCCCCGGGGCGAGCCAGACGACGAGCAGGATCGCGAACAGGCCGAGCTCGACCCAGGAGGCGATCTTCACCACCCGGAAGAGCGGCCCCGGCTGCGGCCGGCGCAGGACCTCGGAGGCGCTCGTGCCCACCTCGAGCGTGGGTTCAGGACGCTCGTCGGCTGGCATTGGCCCCAGTTTCGCAGGCGCCGGCACCCAACCGCGGGTACAACCCGCGCCCTCGAGCTTTGGACAGGAGGCCATAGGGGCTAACCCCGGCGGGCGGGAAGCTTCCGGCCATGAAGCGAACCCTGAGCACAGCCTCCGGCCGATCGATCCGGGAAGTGGCACTGGTGCGGCGCGAAGCGCGCCGCCTGGTAAGGCTCGATCCGGGGCGCCACCGGGGCCCCGCCGGGCTGAGGCTCAGGTCTCACTGACGCGGGATCACTGCGGGATCACTGCGAAAGCGGGAGAGCTGCGACGCCCGCCCACGAGATGTGGGCGGGCGCTTCGCGGCCGCCCGCGCTGTGACCTAGCCCGAAGACGGGGCAGAGAACTCGAGACGGGGGTTGTGGGTTCGTATGAACCCAGTTGTCCCGTCTCGTTCGGTGGACGCCGTGATCTACGCCCTCGCCGGGCGCCAACACGGCGCCGTCGCACGGGCTCAGTTGCTCCGCCGGGGCGTGTCTTCGACAGCGGTCAAGACGAGGATCCGTGATGGCCGCCTCGTCCCGGTGCATCGCGGCGTTTATCTGGTCGGCGCGACCGCGGATCCGCTGGCGAGCGAAGCCGCCGCCGTCCTCGCCTGCGGCCCGGGCGCGATCATCAGTCACCGTAGTGCGGCGAAGCTGCACCGGCTTCTCGCCTACCCAGCCAAAGCCAACGTCTGGGTGACAACCACGTCCGGGGACCATCGCTCGCGCCCGCGCCTGATCGTGCGACACGCAGACCTGGATTCAGCGGACATCGCCCGCCACGAGGGCATTCCGATCACGACGCCGGCGCGCACGCTCCTCGATCTGGCCGCGATCCTCGACGATGAGCGCCTGGAGCAGGCCTGTGCCGAAGCTCACGCGCTGAACCTCGCCAAGGAGGCGGCGCTTCGCGAGCAGCTCGCAGGGAACCCAGGGCGGCGGGGGTGTGGGCGCCTCCGCGCACTTCTCGACCGTCCACATGCGCCCGCGAGGACCCGTTCGCCGCTGGAGCGCGAGCTGTTGAGGAGGATCCGCGAATCCGAGCTACCCGACCCGGAGACGAACCAGCGCATCGGGCCGTACGTCGTCGACTTCCTTTGGCGCCGGGAGAGGGTGATCGTTGAAACCGACGGGGTAGCGTTTCACTCTCATGCCCGTGCCCTTCGCCGCGACCGGCGCCGGATGAACGAGCTCCAGCTCCGTGGCTACACGGTCCTGCGCTTCACCTGGGACGACGTGAATCGCCGTCCCGGGTGGGTTCTGGCTGAGATCGGCCGCGCGATCAGGCGAGCGCGGTGAGGACGATCCGCTCCTGCTCGGAGCGGTGGGCAGCCGGATAGCCCTCCGACGGGCTCGAGCGCTGCGGGCGCCCGACGTAGCTGAAGTCGACGCCCGCGGGGACGAGCTCCGGCATCCGCCGGGCCATCACGCTGAACGCGGCCATGTTCTTCGGCTCCTCCTGCGCCCAGACGATCTGCTTCAGGTTCGGGTAGTGCTCGATCAGGAGGCGCAGCTGGTCGCGAGCGAACGGGTAGAGCAGCTCGACGCGGGCGATGGCCACGTTCTGCGCCTCCGCGCGGCGGTCGTGGCCGTCCATGTCGTAGTAGACCTTTCCGGAGCAGAGCACGAGCTTCGTGATCTCCTGCTCGCGTCCGGCAGCGCGGGGATCGTCGAGCACGAACTGGAACGTCCCCGAGGTGAGATCCGACAGCTTCGAGCCCGCGCCGGCTAGCCGCAGGAGGCCCTTCGGCGTGAACACCACCAGGGGGCGCGGCTTCGCGATCCGGGCCTGGCGGCGCAAGAGATGGAAGTACTGGGCGGCGGTGGTCGGGTTCGCGAGGCGGATGTTGCCCTCGGCGGCGAGCTGGATGAAGCGCTCGATGCGGGCGCTCGAATGCTCCGGGCCCGACCCCTCGTACCCGTGAGGCAGGAGCAGGGTGAGCCGTGTCGTCTGACCCCACTTCGACTCGCCGGCGGCGATGAAGCTGTCGATGATCACCTGCGCCGCGTTGCCGAAGTCGCCGAACTGCGCCTCCCAGAGGATCAGGCTCTCGGGTGAGGCCGCCGAATAGCCGTACTCGAAGCCGAGGCAGGCGATCTCCGAGAGCGGGCTGTTGTGGATCTCGAACGGCGCCAGGGCACCGCTCAGGTTCTGGATCGGCGCGTACCGGAGGCCAGTCTTCTCGTCGTGGAGGACCAGGTGGCGGTGCGAGAACGTCCCGCGCTCGGTGTCCTGGCCCGTGAGCCGCAGGTGGGTGCCCTCGGTCAGGAGCGACGCGTAGGCGAGAGATTCTGCGTGGCCCCATTCGATCGGCCCGTCATCCAGGATCTCGAGCCGCTTCATCAACGGCTTGCGAAGCTTGCGGTGGATCGCGAACCCGTCCGGGACCCGCAGAAGCTCCTCGTTGAGCGAGCGGAGCCGCTTCTCGGAGACGGCGGTCTCGACCTCCGGCGACTTGGTGCGATCGAGCTCGCCGGTGCCGATGTGGGTCGAGGTCGGGTCCTCGTAGTCGCCCGATTCCATCTTCGCCCGCAGCTCCTTGAGCGTGTTCGAGAAGCCGTCCTGGAGCTCCTTGGCGTCGGCGGCGACATCGTCCGGCGTGACCACGCCCTCCTTGACGAGCCGCTCGGCGTAGATCTCCGAGACCGGCGGATGCGCCTTGATCCGGGCGGCCATCAGGGGCTGCGTATAGGCCGGCTCGTCGGTCTCGTTGTGGCCATAGCGGCGGTAGCCGATGACGTCGAGCACCACGTCGCGGCCGAACCGCTCGCGGTAGCCCATCGCCAGCCGCATCGCGGACATGCAGGCCTCGACGTCGTCGGCGTTCACGTGGATGATCGGGCAGTTGAACCCCTTCGCGAGGTCGCCGGCGTACGGCGTCGAGCGATCCTCCTCGGGATCGGTCGTGAAGCCCACCTGGTTGTCGGTGATGATGTGGATCGTCCCGCCCGTCGAGTAGCCCTTGAGCGACTGGAGGTTCAGCGTCTCCGAGACGACTCCCTGGCCCGGGAACGCGGCATCGCCGTGGAGCAGCAGTGGCACCGCGACGTTCGGGCTGTGATGCAGACGTGGGCCCGAGTGCTCGGTCTGCGCCGCCCGGGCACCGCCCTCGACCACCGGATCGACGAACTCGAGGTGCGAGGGGTTCGGGTAGAGCCGAACGCGGATCTCCTCGCCGTCGGGCGTCGTCACCACACCCTCGGCGCCGTAGTGGTACTTCACGTCGCCGGTGCCGGAGTGGGGGATCGCCGCAATCGCCTTGACGCGATCGAGCGCCTTCGCACCCTCGAACTCGGCCATGATCGACTCGGCGGAGCGGCCGAGGTTGTGCACCAGAACACTGAGCCGGCCGCGGTGGGCCATGCCGATCACGACCTCCTCCGCACCCGCCGCGCGGGACTGGCCGACGAGCGCGTCGATCATCGGCACGACCGCGTCGAGGCCCTCGATCGAGAACATCTTCTGGCCCAGGTACGCCTTCTGGATGAACCGTTCGAACGCGAAGACGTCGATCAGGCGGCGCAGCAGGCTGCGCTTCTCGTCGGCGGAGAGCGGAGTGCGGTGGCCGCCGGTCTCGATCATCTCGCGCAGCCACATCCGCTGCTGGTGCGACGAGAGATGCTCGATCTGGTACGCGATCGTCCCGCAGTACGCCTCCCGCATCCGCGGCAGCGCATCGAGGAGCGTCTCGCCCTCGACCCCGATCCGCAGGATCGAGGCGGGGATCCGTTCCATCAGCTCGGGCGTCAGGTTGAGGCTCTCGGGCTCGAGCGCCGGGTCGCCCTTCGGCGACCCCTCGGCCAGCGGGTTGACGTTCGCCGCGAGGTGCCCGTGCGTCCGGAACGCCTTCAGTAGCGAGGTCGCAGCCTGGACCGCCTGGAGCAGCTCGCGGTTGGGCTCGGCGGAGACGACCGCGCCGGACGGCGCGGGGGCGGTCCCGGCGAGCGGGAGCGGCGGGGCCGACGCCGAGGCCGGATGGGCGTTGGTGACCACCCGGTCCGGCACGCCCAGGTCGTGGGCGACGGTCTCGTAGAACGAGTCCTCGCCCTGCAGGAGCTGGTCGATCCGCCGCAGGAACGACCCGGATTCGGCGCCCTGGATGATCCGGTGGTCGTAGGTGGACGTCATCGTCGTCACCTTCGAGATGCCGAGCGCCTTGATCTTCTCGGCGGGAGCGTGAGCCCACTCCACCGGGTAGGTGATCGAGCCGACCGCGATGATCGTGCCCTGGCCGCTCATCAGCCGTGGCACCGATGCGACCGTCCCCAGCCCGCCCGGATTGGTGAGCGAGATGTTGGTGCCCTGGAAGTCGTCCGGGGTGAGCTTGTTCTCCCGGGTCTTGTTGATCAGGTCCTCGTAGTAGCCGTGGAACCCGGCGAAGTCGAGCGCGTCCGACGCCTTGATGCAGGGGACCATCAGCGCGCGCGAGCCGTCCTTCTTCTCGACGTCCACCGCGATCCCGAGGTTGACCGGGGCGCCGTCGATCACGAACGGCTTGCCGTCGCGCTCCTCGAAGGTGCGGACCATCACCGGCCACTCGGTCGCCGCCCGGACGATCGCCCAGGCGATCAGGTGCGTGAACGAGACCTTGATCCCGCGGTCCTTCAGCTGCTCGTTGATCGCCTTGCGCTTGGCGTCGAGGGTGTCGACCGGGAGCGTGCGGAACGAGGTCGCCGTCGGCGTCTTGCGGCTCTCGTCCATCGCCTTCGCGAGCATCGCCGCGGGGCCGCGCAGCGGCTTGGCCTCGCCGGCCCGAGCGGGCGCCGCGGCCGGAGCCGCACCGTTCCCCTCGGCGGCGAGGACGTCGGCCTTCACGATCTTGCCTCCAGCGCCCGACCCCTGGACCGAGCCGAGGTCGACCCCGCGCTCGGCCGCCACGCGCCGGGCGACGGGAGATGCCCTGCCACCGTCACCGGCCGTTGCTGCGGGCGCTTCCGCCTGAGCCTCTGCCTGCTGCGTGCTGCCTGCTGCGGGCGCGGGGGCGCCAGCCCCCGCGGCCATCTCCGCCAAGGGCTGGCCGACCTGAACAACGTCATCCGGTTCGACGAGCAGCTTGGTGATCGTTCCGGCGGTTGGGGCGGGCACCTCGGCGTCGATCTTGTCGGTCGAGACCTCGATCACGGTGTCGCCCTCGTTGATCGAATCGCCCTCGGCCACCTGCCACTCGAGCACGGTTCCCTCGGTGACCGACTCGCCCATCTCGGGCATCGCGATAACCACTGTCTCGCCGGTGGCCGCCCCGGCCTCGGTTGCGGCGGTCTGCGGCTCGGCCTCGCCTGCGGGAGCGTCATGCAGGACGGCCGCATGCTGATGTTCGCCGCGACCACCCTCGAGCAGGTCGCCGGGATCGCTGTCCCCGATGTCGGCGTCACCCTCGGCGGTGCCCGACCCCGCCAGACCAGGCCCGGTCTCAGCGGGGGCGGGGGCCGCGCCGTTTCCCGACCCGTTCGGGTCGATCTCGGCGAGCACCTGCCCCACGGTCACAGTGTCGTCGACCTGGGCGAGGATCTTCGTGACGACCCCGCTCGCGGGGGCGGGGACCTCGGCGTCGATCTTGTCGGTCGAGACCTCGACGACGGTGTCGCCCTCGTTGATCTCCTGCCCCTCCGAAACGTGCCACTCGAGGATCGTCCCCTCGGTGACCGACTCCCCCATCTGGGGCATCTGAATCTCGACCGTTTGAGTCTCTGCCACTTCCGCTTCTGAGTCTATGACTTCGCGTTCGCGGTGGTGGGCGGTTCGCCGCTTCGCAGCAGGGTTTTCACAGGATCAGCCCCTACCGGGGGGGCAATGTTGCTTTCGCGACGAAGTCGCTCATCCCACTACCCGTGCGACGACCCGCACCTCGTTGGCGGCGGTGTCGACGACGTCGCCGCGGACGAACGTGTGGGCCGGACCCGTGTGATCGCAGAAACCGCAGCGCATCTCGGCCTTCGGCCGGACCCGCGCGGGCGGCGCGATCGGCAGCGCGCAGGACGGGCAGAGCATCGCGCCGCGGGCGAGCACCTGAATCCCGTCGGTGACGAGCCGCTTGCGCTCGTCGAAGCGCTCATCGACGTGGCCCGTCCGGGCCTCCGAATCGCCCGGCTCGCCGTGCGGCGGTGTCACCTGAAACGCCAAGTTCCCACACCAAGTGTAGGGTCACGACGAGTCGGCTCACGACGCAGGAGGAGACAGTTGAGCTACTTCGTCACCGGCGCGACCGGGTTCATCGGACGACATCTGGTCGAGCGCCTGCTCGAGCGCGAGGGCACGATCTACGTGCTCGTCCGCGAGGGCTCGAAGGGGCGGCTTGAGGAGCTTCGGAACCGCTGGGGCGTGGGCGAGGACCGCGTCGTCGGGATCGTCGGCGACCTCTCGCAGCCGCGCCTCGGCGTCTCGGACTCGGAGATCGGCAGGCTGAACGGCGAGGTCGATCACCTGTTCCACCTCGCTGCGATCTACGACATGACCGCGGACGCCGAGACCCAACAGGTCGCGAACATCGAGGGCACCCGGCACATGGTCGAGCTCGCCGACGCCGTCGAGGCAGGGCGCGTCCACATGGTCAGCTCGATCGCCGCGGCGGGCCTCTACAAGGGCCTCTGGCTCGAGGACATGTTCGACGAGGCTCAGGACCTCGACACCCACCCGTATTTCCGCACCAAGCACGAGTCCGAGCGCATTGTCCGCGAGGAATCCCAGCGACCGTGGCGCGTCTACCGGCCCGGGATCGTGGTCGGGCACTCGGAGACCGGCGAAATGGACAAGATCGACGGGCCCTACTACTTCTTCAAGCTGATCCAGCGGCTGCGGGCCGTCGTGCCTCCGTGGCTGCCGACGATCGGGGTCGAGGGCAAGGAGATCAACATCGTCCCGGTCGATTTCGTCGCCAAGGCGATCGACCACATCGGGCATCTGGACGACGAGCGGTGGGACGGGAAGGCGTTCTCGCTGACCGACCCGAATCCGAAGTCGGCGGGCCAGGTGATCAACATCTTCGCCCGCGCGGGACACGGGCCGCAGATGGGGCTGCGGCTCGACCCGAAGATGTTCGAGATGGTCCCGCAGCAGGTGCGCTCCGGGCTGTTGATGCTGCCGCCGGTGAAGCGGATCCGTAACACCATCCTCGGCGACCTCGGGATCCCCGACTCGGTGCTGACCTACATCAACTATCCGACGAGCTTCGACAACCGCAACGCGCGTGAGGCGCTCGAGGGCAGCGGCATCGACGTACCGCCACTCGAGGCGTACGCCGACAAGCTGTGGGACTACTGGGAGCGGAACCTGGATCCCGACCTGTTCAAGGATCGCTCGCTCGCGGGGGCGGTCGCCGGCAAGGTCGTGATGATCACCGGCGCCTCGTCGGGGATCGGCAAGTCGGCGGCGCTCAAGGTCGGCGAGGCCGGCGGCACCGTGCTGCTCGTCGCCCGCACCCCCGAAAGACTCGAGGAGACGCGCGACGAGATCGTGGCCGCCGGGGGCACCGCGCACATCCACCGGTGCGACCTCTCCGACCTCGAGGACATCGAGCGGATGGCCGAAGAGGTCCTGGCCGAGCACGGCCGCGTCGACATCCTGGTAAACAACGCCGGGCGCTCGATCCGCCGCTCGGTCGCGCTCTCCTACGACCGCTTCCACGACTACGAGCGGACCATGCAGCTGAACTACTTCGGGGCGCTCAAGCTGATCATGAAGCTGCTGCCGGTGATGCGCAAGAGCAAGTTCGGGCACATCATCAACATCAGCTCGATCGGCGTGCAGACGAACACCCCCAGGTTCTCCGCCTACGTGGCCTCGAAGGCGGCGCTCGACGCGTTCTCACGGTGCATCGGCTCCGAGGTGATCGATGACAACGTGCACATCACGACGATCCACATGCCGCTCGTGCGCACTCCGATGATCGCGCCGACCAAGATGTACGACGCGTTCCCGACGATCTCCTCCGAGGAGGCGGCCGAGATGATCACCGACGCGATCATCCGCCGGCCGAAGAAGGTCGCCACCAAGCTCGGGACCTTCGGTGAGGTCCTCTATTCGCTGGCGCCGAAGGCCTCGGACGCGATCCTGCACCAGGGCTACAAGCTGTTCCCCGACTCGAAGGCAGCGAAGGGCGACGCTGACAAGGCGGCCAAGGACGAGGACGTCTCGACGGAGGGCGTGGCCTTCGCGTACCTGATGCGCGGCGTTCATTGGTAGGCCGATGAGCGAGCGCCCCTCAGCTGAGCCGGCTCAACAACGCCGGGGCTCGGCTTCGCTTCGCTCCGCCTCACTGGGCGACCGGGCGCGCGCGATCGCCAGGGCGGTTCGCGGTGTGCCTCGCAACCTGCCCGTCCCGAACCCGTTCGCGGATCGCTCGCTCCGCGGGTCAGTCGACGGCCGGGTCGTCCTGATCACGGGCGCGTCGTCGGGAATCGGCCGGGCGCTCTCGTTACGGGTGACGCGCGCCGGCGGCACGGCCGTGCTGGTGGCCCGGACCCGCGAGAAGCTGGACGAGGTCCGGCACGAGGCGGAGGAAATCGGCGGCGTCGCCCACGTCTATCCCTGCGACCTGACGGACACCGACGACGTCGCACGCTTGGCGGCCACGGTGCTCGCCGACCACGGCCACGTGGACATCCTCGTCAACAACGCCGGGCGCTCGATCCGGCGCTCGATCGCCAACTCGTACGACCGGCTGCACGACTTCGAGCGGACGATCCAGCTCAACTACCTCGGCGCCGTCGCCCTGATCCTCGAAGTGCTCCCCGGCATGCGTGAGCGCCGCTCCGGCCACATCGTGAACGTCTCGACGATGGGCCTGCAGGTGAACACACCGAGGTTCTCGGCGTACCTGGCTTCGAAGGCCGCCCTTGACGCGTTCTCGCGCTCGATCGCTTCCGAGATCCTGGACGACGACGTTGCGATCTCGGCGGTCTATATGCCGCTCGTGCGCACCCCGATGATCCAGCCGACCGGCTTCTACCGGAGCCTCCCCTCGATCAGCGCGGACGAGGCCGCAACCATGGTCGCGAAAGCGATCGTGAACCGCCCGAAGAAGCAGTCCACGACGGCCGGCCGGCTGGCCGAGATCACCTACGGCACCGCTCCCAAGGTCCAGGACGCCGTGGTGAACGCGGCGTTCAAGCTGGTTCCCGGATCAGGCGATCGCCGCGACGATGAGCGCGACGGCTGAGCGCCGCAAGCACTGGGGCTGGGGGAGCGAGGCCCGGCAGCCGTCGCTCGCCGACCTCGACGCGATGGCGCCGCTGGTCCGGGAGCGGCTCGGCTTCGACGCGCAGGCGCCCGAGGAGCCGGTGCCGCTCGAGCGGGTGGAGCTCGCCGCTCCGAGGGTGTCGCCGCCGGCTTCGCTCGTCGAAATCTGCGCGGACGACCCGCACTCGCGCGCGACGCACGCGCTCGGCAAGGCGTATCGCGACGTCGTCCGCGGCTTTCGTGGGCGTTTCGACAACCCGCCGGACGTCGTCGCCCTGCCCCGCACCGAGGCCGAGGTCGAGGCGGTGCTCGAGTGGTGCTGCGACGAGGCGCTGGCCGCGATCCCCTACGGCGGCGGCACCTCGGTCTGCGGCGGCATCGAGCCCCGGCTGCCCCGCGAGTACCCGGGCGTCGTGTCGATCGACCTCGGCGCGCTCGACCGGGTGCTCGACGTCGACGAGACTTCGCGTGCGGCGCTGATCCAGGCGGGCGCCCCGGGCCCCGTCCTCGAGGATCAGCTCCGCGAGCGCGGCCTGACCATGCGCTGCTACCCGCAGTCGTTCGAGTTCTCGACGCTCGGGGGCTGGATCGCGACCCGCGCCGGCGGGCACTTCGCCACCAAGCTCACCCATGTCGACGACATGGTGGAGTCGGTCCGGGCGATCACGCCGGCGGGGGAGTGGGAGAGCCGCCGCCTCCCGGGGTCCGGCGCGGGGCCGAGCCCGGACCGGATGCTGATCGGGTCCGAGGGCATCCTCGGCGTGATCACCGAGGCGTGGGTCCGGGTGCAGCCGCGGCCGTCCCACAGGGCCTCGTGCGCGGTCGCGTTCGAGTCGCTCGGTGTCGGAGCGGAGGCGGTCCGCGAGCTGGCGCAGTCCGGCCTCGACCCCGCCAACTGCCGGCTGCTCGACGCTGCCGAGGCGCGCTTCAACGGCGCCGGAGACGGCGAGCACTCGATGCTGATGCTCGGGTTCGAGTCGGCGCACCACCCGGTCGACGCCGATCTCGAGGTGGCGCTCGACGCGGTGCGCTCTCACAACGGCGAGCCCGGCCCGATCCGGACCAGCAACGCCGAATCGGGCGACGCCAGCAGCGCATGGCGGGATGCTTTTCTCGCGGCGCCCTACCTGCGAGACTCGATGATCTCGCTCGGCGTCCTCTCCGACACCTTCGAGACGGCGATCACCTGGGACCGGCTCGAGGAGTTCCACGCGACGGTGATCGACGCCGCACGGCGCGCGGTCGGCAAGCCGAGCATGGTCTCCTGCCGCTTCACGCACGTCTACCCGGACGGGCCCGCGCCCTACTTCACCGTTCTCGCGCCGGCGCGGCGCGGCTCCGAAGTCGAGCAGTGGGACGAGATCAAGGCCGCGGTCAGCGACGTCCTGATCGACGCCGGCGGCACGATCACCCACCACCACGCCGTTGGGCGCGACCACCGGCCGTGGTACGACCGCCAGCGCCCGGAGCCGTTCGCCGAAGCCCTTCGGGCAGCCAAGCGCGCACTGGATCCTGCGGGCGTGCTGAACCCGGGCGTGCTGATCGATCCCGCGGCCTAACCTTCGGCGGCCATGGGCCCGCTCGTCGCCTCCCTGCGCCCGCAGGAGTGGATCAAGAACCTGCTCGTCTTCGCGGGCGTCATCTTCTCGTTGCAGTTCGACGAGGGGCAGGCGCTGCTCGACGCAACGATCACGTTCGTGGCGTTCTGCGGGATCTCGAGCGCCGGGTATCTGTTCAACGACCTCCGCGACCGCGAGCACGATCGCCTCCACCCGGAGAAGCGGCACCGGCCGATCGCCTCGGGCGCGCTCGCGCCCGAGACTGCCTCCGCCGCCGGAGTCGGGCTCGCTCTACTCGCGCTCGCGCTCGGCTTCGCGGTTTCGGCCGAGGTCGCGGGGCTCGTAGCGCTCTACGGCGTCGTCACCGCCGCCTACTCGATCTTCCTCAAGCGCCTTGTGATCCTCGACGTGATGACGATCTCGGGCCTGTTCATCCTCCGGGTCGTCGCCGGCGCCGTGGCGGTCGACGCGAAGGCGTCCGAGTACCTGTTGGTCTGCACGGCGATGCTCGCGCTGTTCCTCGGCTTCACCAAGCGCCGCCAGGAGGCGATCCTGGAAGAGCCGCCGGCCGATGCTGAGGGTGCTACGACTCGCCCGGTCCTCGAGCACTACTCGCTGCCGTTCCTGGACCAGATGATCGCGATGGTGACCGCGATCGCGATCCTCAGCTACATCATCTACGCAGTCAACTCGCCGTTCGCGGGCTCGAAGATGCTGGCGACGGCGCCGTCCGTGCTCTACGGGGTCTTCCGCTACCTCTACCTGATCTACGACCGCCGGGACACCCGCTCGACCGCCGCCATCCTCGCCGAGGACCCGGGGATGCTCTTCGCCGGAGCGAGCTACCTGGTTTCCGCGTTCTTGGTGCTCTACGCGTTCGATTAGTGTGCGCGGTCCCCATGGACCTGACGCTCACCGCAGAGGAGCAGGCCTTTCGTGACGAGGTCCGCGACTGGATCGCCGACAACCATCCGGGGCCCGCGCCGACCGGCGGCGACCAGGTGCAGTTCGAGTTCGAGCGCGAGTGGCAGCGGGAGATGCATGCCGCGGGCTGGGCGGGGATCGCCTGGCCCAAGGAGTACGGCGGCCGCGGGGCGACGCTGATCGAGCAGTCGATCTTCGGCGAGGAGCTCGCGCGCGCCAAGGCGCCGCGGCCCGCGAACGTCCTTGGCCTCGTGATGGGCGGGCCGGTCGTGATCGCGCACGGCACCGAGGAGCAGAAGGAGCGCTTCCTCGAGCCGATCCTCTCGGCCGAGGAGATTTGGTGCCAGGGGTTCTCGGAGCCCGAGTCGGGGTCGGACCTCGCTTCGCTCAAGACCAAGGCGGTGAAGGACGACGGCGGGTTCCGGATCACGGGGCAGAAGGTCTGGACGACGTTCGCGCACGAGGCGAAGTGGTGCATGCTCGTCGCCCGCACCGATCCCGAAGCAGCGAAGCACAAGGGCCTCACCTACTTCCTCATGGACATGGACCAGGACGAGATCGACGTCCGACCACTGAGGCAGATCACGGGCGAAGCCGAGTTCAACGAGCTCTTCATCGAGGGCGCTTACATCCCCGACGAGAACGTCGTGGGAGGCGTCGGCAACGGCTGGATGGTGGCCATCACGACGCTGATGAACGAGCGGGCGGGCCTCGGTGCCTCGGCGGCGCTGGGCCTGTCGAACTCGCTCGACGAGCTGATCGAGCTCGCCAAGGAGCAGGGCCGCGCCGATGATCCGATCGTCCGGGACAAGGTCGCCCGGCTCAAGATCGGCATCGAGGGGCTCCGGCTCGGGGCGATGCGGGCGCTGACCGCGACGATGAAGGTCGGCACCCCGGGGCCCGAGGGCTCGATCGCGAAGCTCCAGTGGTCGTCCACCCACCAGGCGCTCACCGAGCTGGCGGTCGAGGTAGGAGGGATCGACGCCCTCACCTCCGGGAACCTGTGGGCCTACCGATTCCTCCGATCCCGGGCGAACTCGATCGAGGGTGGCACCAGCGACGTCCTGCGGAACATCGTCGCCGAGCGGGTTCTGGGCCTGCCGAAGCTGCGCTGATGGAGTTCGACTTCTCAGACGAGCAGCGCGAGATCAAGTCGACCGCGCGCGAGTTCCTCGCCAGCCGCTTCAAGCCGGAGAAGGTCCGCGAGCTGGCCGAGTCGGACTACCCATACGACGACGCGATCTGGCAGGAGATGTGTGAGCTGGGCTGGCCCGGCATCGCGATCCCGGAGGAGCAGGGCGGTCAGGGCCTCGGAGTGGTCGAGCTGGTGATCCTGCTCGAGGAGTCCGGCTACGCCCTCGCGCCGAGCCCGCTGATCTCGAACTCGTTCGCGGGCGTGATGATCTCCACAGCCGGGTCCGACGAGCAAAAGCAGGCCTGGCTGCCCGGGATCGCCTCCGGCGAGGCCCGCGGTGCCGCTGCGCTCAGCCGCGAGGACGTCGTGGGTGCCGCACAGGGCGCTGCGGTGCTGGTGCTGGAGGAGGGCGACGGAGCACGGATCGTCGAGTCCGCCGACGCGACGCTCGAGCGACTCGACCTGATCGACACCACCCGGGCCTACTTCAAGGCCACGGCGGACGGCGGCGATCAGCTCCCCGGGGACGTCGAGCCCGCCGTCGACACTGGGATCGTCGCGCTCTCGGCGGAGCTCGTCGGCGTCGCCCAGCGGGCGCTCGACATCTCCGTCGGCTACGCCAAGGAGCGCGAGCAGTTCGGGCGCCCGATCGGTGCCTACCAGGCCGTCTCCCACCGGCTCGCCGACATGCTCTGGGAAGTCGAGGAGGCGCGCTCGCTCACGTACTACGCGGCGTGGTGCGCGGACGCCCAGCCCGAGTCTTTGCCGCTCGCGGCCTCGATGGCCAAGGCGCGGGCGTCGGACGCCGCGACCGCCGTGACCCACAACGCGATCCAGACGCTCGGCGGCATCGGCTTCACCTGGGAGCACGACATCCACTTCTTCCTGAAGCGTGCGCGGGTCTCGGCGCAGCTCCTCGGCAGCGCCGGCCAGCACCGCGAGCGGGTCGCCGCGCTCGTCGGGCTCGGCTGATCAGTCGGGCAGGATCTCGACGTCGGCGGCCAGCTTCGGCCCACCGCCGAGGGAGTACTCGATGTCCACGGTCTCGTTCTTGCGGTAGCTGCCGAACAGGCCCAGGTACATCGCCATCCAGCGGCCCTTGCTGACCTGCTCCTTGACGATCGGTCGGGTGAAGACGATCTCGCCGCCGCGCACGTCCCAGACCTCGCCGCGGGGCTGCTCGACGCCGTTGATGTGAACCTTGATCGGCTCCCGCGCGCCGCGCGGAAGGCGCGCCCGGCGCCCGGCGGCGTAGCTGCCCTTCGGGATCTCCTCGTCGCCGCTCACGACAGCGCCCGGCGGACGGCCTCGAACGGCCCGTGGTTGCCTGGGTCGAGCTCGGTCCGGCGCATTCCACCCCGGAACGCGACGAACGTGCCGTCGCCCATCACGTCGATGCCGGCGTCCTCGCCGCGGCGAAGGAGCCCGCCGGTCGAGATCTCGACGCGGCCCGCGACCTGCACCTCGGACTCGAACTCGCGCAGCATCTTGCGTGAAGCCAGTGGCCCGGCCGCACGGATCGCCTTCGCGCGCGTTTCGAGCGCTGCGATCGCGGCATCGAGATCCTCGAACTTCTCGCGCGTCACGTTCGGCCCCTGGCGGACCGTCAGCCTGTACGCCGCGCTCAAGCGCCCCGGCGGGAGCGGACCGGCCGGCGCAGGAACTCGTTCGTGATCTTCTCCGGCCCCTCGCGCTCGGCGATCGGCACGTAGTCGACGTCTCGCTCGCCGGTGTAGATCTGGCGCGGACGGGCGATCTTCTGCTCCGAGTCCTCGATCAGCTCGAGCCACTGCGCGACCCAGCCGGCCGTCCGCGGGATCGCGAAGATCACCGTGAACATCTCGGTCGGGATCTCGAGCGCCTCATAGATCAGGCCGGAGTAGAAGTCGACGTTCGGGTAGAGCTTGCGCGAGGTGAAGAAGTCGTCGTCGAGCGCGTGCTTCTCGAGCTCGGTCGCGATCTCGATCAGCGGGTTGTACTCCGTCGCCTCGAGGACCTCGTCCACGTGCTTCTTGATGATCCGCGCCCGCGGGTCGTAGTTCTTGTAGACGCGGTGGCCGAAGCCCATCAGCCGCTCCTCGCGGTTCTTCACGCCCTCGAGGAAATCGGGAATGTTCTCGGTGCTCTCGATCCTGCGGAGCATTCGCAGGACCGCCTCGTTGGCGCCGCCGTGTAGCGGTCCGTAGAGGGCGGCAACGCCGGCCGCGACCGCCGAGTACGGGTCGACCTGTGAGGAGCCGACCGACCGGACCGCGTTGGTCGAGCAGTTCTGCTCGTGGTCGGCGTGAAGGATGAAGAGGACGTCGAGCGCCTTCGCGAGGCGCGGATCCGGGTCGTACTTGACCTCGGTCATCTTGAACATCATCGAGAGGAAGTTCTCGGAGAAGCTCAGGTCGTTGTCCGGATAGACGTAGGGAAGCCCGCGGTTGTGGCGGTAGGAGAACGCCGCGAGTGTCGGATTCTTCGCCAGCAGGCGGATGGCCGCCATGTAGCGCTCCTCGTGGTCATCGATGTCCTTCGCGTGCGGGTAGAAGGTCGAGAGTGCGCCGACCCCGGCCAGGAGCATCCCCATCGGGTGGGCGTCGTAGCGGAAACCCTCCACGAACTGCTTCACGTTCTCATGGACGAAGGTGTGGTGGGTGACGTCGAAGAGCCAGCGCTCGAGCTGCGCCTGCGTCGGGAGCTCGCCGTAGATCAGGAGGAACGCCACCTCGAGGAACGTGGAGTGCTCGCAGAGCTGTTCGATCGGGATCCCGCGGTGCTCGAGGATGCCCTTCTCGCCGTCGATGAAGGTGATCGCCGACCGGCACGATGCCGTGTTCGTGAAGGCCGGGTCGTAGGTCATCAGCCCGAAGTCGTCCTCGGAAGCCTTGATCTGGCGGAAATCCATCGCCTTCACGGTCCCGTCGGTGATCTCGATCTCATAGCTCTCGCCGGTCCGGTTGTCGGTGACCGAGAGCGTGTCGGTGGCGTCCTCGACGGCGACGGCGCCGTCTGCGTGCTGAGTCTCTTGCTCGCTCACGTTGCTCCTTCGTTCGCTCGCCCCCAGGAATTCTCGCAGCTAAGCGTCGGCGAAGTGGGTCATCGCCCTCAGCTCCTCGAACCGCGCCTCGACCTCGTCCCGGCTCAGTGCGGCGACGCGCTCGGTCCCGAACTCCTCGACGTTGAACGACGCGAGAACCGTGCCATACGCCATCGCGCGTCGAATGCAACCCGGGCTCAGGTCGTCCCCGCGGCTGTCCAGGTAGCCGAGGAACCCGCCTGCGAAGCTGTCGCCGGCGCCCGTCGGGTCGCGCACGTCCTCTAGCGGCATTCCGGGAAGGCCGAAGAAGCCGTCGCCCGTGAACAGCCCGGCCCCGTACTCGCCCCGCTTGGCGACGACCACGCCCGGTCCCATCGCCAT
This sequence comes from uncultured bacterium, assembly GCA_963753385.1. Lineage (GTDB taxonomy): Bacteria > Actinomycetota > Thermoleophilia > Solirubrobacterales > 70-9 > JALZKA01. The sequence goes on along the minus strand of CAVWCC010000005.1, from coordinate 299,959 downwards.
CAGCTCCCGGGCCGCCCGCACGAGGTTCGGCTCGCCGGTCAACATCCGGATCTCGGCGTCGTTCAGCAGCACGCAGTCCACCTCGGAGATCGCCGCGACGAGCGAATCACGGGCCGTGTCGATCCACAGATTCATCGAGTCGAGCGCCGCGAACTTGGCGTCGCACTGGGCCCGAACCCGGCGCTGGAGCTCCGGCTGGATGTTCCCGAGGAACAGTGTCCCGGCTGAGGCCGAGGCCTCCGAGAGCTTAGGCTCGAAGTCGGCGAACACCCCGAGCTGGGTGTCGTCGGTGTGGGCGACGTTGAGGTCGTGCTCGTAATGCCCGCGCCAGAAGAACGTCTCGCCGCCAGGGACGCGCTCGATGTCCGAGGTGTCGATACCGCGGGAGCTCAACAGCTCGGTGTGCTCGTCGGTGAAGTCGTCTCCCACGGGGCCCACGACATGGACGTCGGTAAATAACCGAGCCGCGAGGGCGAAATGCACGGCGGACCCGCCCAGCATCCGCTCACGCTCGCCGAACGGCGTGCGAACGCTGTCGAACGCGATGCTCCCGACCACGGTCAGCGACATGAGCGCGGCATCCTAGTCACCACCCCGCCACACACAGCGCACCACACGTTTGCCCGCCCCCCGCCCGCCCCCCAGAGCGGATCGGCTACCAAGGCGGGCTCTCAGTTTGGCCGGTGGGCGAGGTGGTTGCCGTTTCCCGCGGATATCGCGGGTTTCAGCAACCGGTAGCGGTGCCAGCGTGCTTCACCGAGCGTCGACTTAGTGGCCTGAGGCGAGACTAAGTCGACGCTCGGAGGAGTCTGAGGCGTCGCCGCGCGAGATTCTCGCCCGTACGGCAGACTCAGCGGCATGAAGGCGATTCAGCTCGAGGAGTTCTCAGGGGCGGATGCGCTCCGCTATGTGGACGTGCCCGATCCCGAGCCCGGGGAGGGGGAGGTCGTCGTCGACGTCGTGCGGGCCGGCGTGAACTTCGCGGACACGCACGTGACGCGCAACGACTACCTCGCGAAGCAAGAGCTGCCGCTGATCCCCGGCGGCGAGGTCGCCGGCAGGACGCCCGACGGGCGGCGGGTGGCGGCGTTGCTGATGAACGGCGGCTACGCCCAGAAGGTCGCCGTCCCCGAAGCGACGCTGATCCCGGTGCCGGATGCGGTCTCCGACGACCAGGCGGCGGCCCTGCTCCTGCAGGGGCTGACGGCGCACGCGCTGATCCATCGCTCCGCGCGGCTCGAGCCCGGCGAGACGGTGGTGATCGAGGCCGCCGCGGGCGGGACGGGGAGCCTCGCGGTCCAGCTCGCGAAGCGGCATGGCGCGCGCGTCATCGGGCTGGCGTCCTCGCCCGAGAAGCGCGAGCTCGTCGAGCGCCTCGGCGCCGACGCAACCGTGGACTCGGGCAACGCCGATGGCATGAAGGAGGCGATCCTCGAGGCCAACGGGGGCGAGCAGGTGAACGCCGTGCTTCAGATGTCGGGTGGGCCGGCCTTCGAGGCGCAGCTCCGGACGCTCGCCCCGTTCGGCCGGATGGTCGCCTTCGGTATCGCGTCGCGCGAGGAGAACCAGGTCAAGACCGGCCACCTGATGCGAAACAGCCGCGCGGTGATCGGCTTCTGGCTGGTGCACCTGTTCCGCGACCCCGCGGCGATCGGAGCCGCGCTCTCCGAGCTCTTCGCTGCGGTCGAGGCCGGGGACGTCGAGGTCGTGATCGGCGGCGTCCATCCGCTGTCGGAGGCCAAGGTTGCGCACGAGGCGATCGCGGCGCGCCGCACCCAGGGCAAGTTGCTCCTGGACCCCGCCTCGTAAGCTCTCCGTCAGGAAATGACAGCGTTCAAGGAGCTCGGGCTCTCCGAGCAGATTCAAACTGCCATCGACGAGCTCGGCTTCGAGGAGCCCACACCGGTCCAGGAGCAGGTGATCCCCGAGCTGCTCGCCGGGCACGACGTGATCGGCCAGGCCCAGACGGGCACGGGGAAGACCGCCGCATTCGGGCTGCCGCTGCTCCAGTACCTCGACCCGGACTCGGCCGAGCTGCAGGCGATCGTGATGACGCCGACGCGCGAGCTCTGCATCCAGGTCACCCAGGCGCTCCGCTCGTACGCCGAGCACATGGACATCGAGGTCGTCGCCGTCTTCGGCGGTCAGCCGATCGCCCAGCAGGCGCCCCGCCTTCGCGCCGGGGCGCAGGTGGTGGTGGCCACGGTCGGGCGCATGATGGATCTCATCTCACGCCGCATCCTGGTGCTCACCGCGGTCCGGTTCGTCGTCCTCGATGAGGCCGACGAGATGCTCGACCTGGGGTTCATCGAGGACGTCGAGAAGATCCTGCGGATGTGCCCGTCAGGCCGGCAGACGGGGCTGTTCTCGGCCACGATGCCGCCGCCGATCGCGAAGCTCGCCGAGCGCCACATGTATCACCCGATCACGATCAGCATCACACCCAAGCAGCTCACGGTGGACGCGATCGAGCAGGCTTACGTGGAGGTCCCGGCGCGGGAGAAGGGGGAGCGCCTTCGTGCGGTATTGAAGGCCGAGGACCCGGAACAGGCGATCATCTTCTGCCGGACGAAGATCGGTGCGGCCCGCCTCGACGAGCAGCTGCGCAACAAGGGACTGCGCTGCAAGGCGCTCCACGGCGACATGAGCCAGGGTCAGCGCGACGGGGTGATGCTTCAGTTCAAGGATCACAAGCTGCCGCTCCTCGTCGCCACCGACGTAGCCGCCCGAGGACTCGACATCGAGCACGTCACCCACGTCATCAACTACGACCTGCCCAACAACACCGAGATTTACGTGCACCGGATCGGGCGCACCGGCCGGGTCGGGCGCACGGGCCGCGCGATCACGTTCGTGACGCCCGCCCAGATGGAGGAGATCCCGCGCATAGAGCGCGAGGCGAAGACCTCGATCGGCGAGTGGGAGCCGCCGGAGGAGCGGCTGAAGCACGCGCCGCGACCACGGAAGCGCAAGCACGACGACGAGGAAGCCAAGCCCCGCACGGCGGCCGGAGCCCAGGCCAACGGCGCCAAGCTGTTCGTCAACCGCGGCTCGGGCAGCGGCATCGAGCAGGAGGACCTGCGCTGGGCACTGGTCGAGGGCGCCGTCATCCCCGAGGGCGAGATCTCGCGAATCGAGGTGCTCGAGCGCTTCTCGTTCGTCGAGCTCGGCTCCGAGCAGGCGGCGCAGGCGCTGGAGCGGCTCGACGGCACCAAGCTGAAGGGCAAGCAGATCCGCGTCGAGTACGCAAAGAGCTGATCAGCCCACTCCGCGCGCCTCCTGACCCTCGCGCAGAAGCCCTCGCCAGTCCCGCGTCCTGAAGACGAAGATCAAGGCCGCGATCGCGATCACCACGGACCAGACCGTCACCGCTGCCTGCTGGCCCACCGAGTAGGCGAGCACCGCTGAGCGCGACGGCCCCGTGAGCGTCGCGACCAGGAGCGCCTGCTGGGCGCCGGCGCCGCCCGGGGTGAATGGAAGCGCGCCGGCGATCGCATGGACGCTCATCACCAGCAGGACGTTCTCCACCGACCCGCCGATCTGAAAGGCGTCGAGGAACAGCCAGAACGAGGCGAACCGGCAGAACCAGCCGGCGACCTGCCAGGCGAGCACCTCGCGGAGGTACCGGCGGGGCTCCCGAAAGATCGCAACCCCCTGGCGAACCCGTGCCCAGAAGCCCTCCACCCGCCGGGCGAGGAACACGAGTAGGACGATCAGCCCGATCCCGAGCGCGGTCAGCGTGAAGAACAGGAACTCCGGGTTCTCGACCCAGAACGAGATCTCGAAGGCGGGCAGGTCGGGGATCTCCGGCAGGCGGGGCAGGAGCCCCTGCGTGATCGCGTAGAGCAGGACGATCAGCCCGATCCCGCTGTCGAACGGCACCAGCACCGCGAACGACGAGATGATCGCGGGGTACGAGGAGCCCGGGACGCTCCGCTTCGCGAGGACGATCTTGATCGCCTCGCCGCCCTTGGCGGGCAGGACCCCGTTCAGCCCGGCGCCGATCAGGAACGCCGCGGCGACCTCGCGCTCACGGAAGCCCGAGTCCGGATAGGCAGCGCGCAGCGAGTTCGACCAGGCGTGAGCGCGGCAGAGCTGGAGCGCCAGCGACAGCCCGAGCGCCAGCGCCAGATACCCCCAGCCGACGTTGCCAAGGTCGTTCGCGAACTGCTCGACCGCGCGGACGAAGGGATCGAGATCGAACACCGCCATAAGCTAGACGCCCCGATGCTTCCCGCCGCGCTACTGGCGGTCGTCTATCTGATCTGGGCGCCGCCGAGCGCCGATCTGGCGGCCCAGACGTTCCGCACCGAGCTGTTCGAGGCACACGGATTCGAGGTCTGGTCGAACGCCTGGTACGGCGGCATCCACCTTCCCGGCTACAGCCTGCTCTACCCGCCGCTGGCCTCGGTCATCGGGATCCGCCTGGTGGGCGCGCTCTCGGTGGTCGCGGCGGCCGGGCTCTTCGGCGCCCTCGTTCGCCCCCACTACGGCGACCGCGCACGGCTGGCGATTTGGCTGTTTGGCTTGGGGGCGGCGACGAACCTGTTCACGGGGCGGCTCACCTTTGCGCTCGGCGTTGCGATTGGCGTCGGAGCGCTGCTCGCGCTCGACCGCGACCGGCCCGTGGCGTCCGCGCTCCTCGCCGCGCTGACCGCCTGCGCGAGCCCCGTAGCCGGGCTGTTCCTGGCGTTCGCGGGGGGCGTCCTCGCGGTGACCGGACGGCGGCGTGACGGCCTTCTCCTGGGAGCGGCGGCGCTGGGCGCGACCGGCCTCGTGGCGCTGGCGTTCCCGACCGGCGGGGTGGAGCCGTTCGTCGGCAACACCTTCGAGCTGATCACCGCGGCGACGCTGATCCTGGTGTTCGTCCTCCCGCGCACGGAGAGCCGCCTCCGCATTGCCGCCGTCCTCTACATCGCGATGTGCCTGGTGCTGTTCGCGATCGACACGCCGATCGGCGGCAACGCGACGCGGCTCGGGGCCCTGATGGCGGCTCCGCTCCTTGCGCTCGGCGCCTGGGGCCGCCGCCCGGCATGGTTGGTCTCGCTCGCGCTGCTGCCGCTGATCTACTGGCAGTGGGTCGCGCCGGTCCGCGACCTCACGGACGCAGTCGGCGAGCCCTCCGTCGAGGAGGCTTACTACGACCCGCTCCTCTCAGAGCTCGAGCGGCGCGCGCCGGAGGAGCCCTTCCGGGTGCAGGTGCCGCCGACCCGGAACCGTTGGGAGGCCAACTACGTCGGCGCACGCTTCCCGCTCGCGCGCGGCTGGCTTCGCCAGGCCGAGTCGGACGACTTCGACCTGTTCCAGGACGGCAACCTGACCGCGGGCTCGTACCGCGCCTGGCTCGACGAGCGCGGCGTCGCATTCGTCGCGCTATCGCTCGGGGCCGAGCCCGACTATCTCTCCGAGGACGAGATCGAGCTCGTGCGATCGGGCCTGCCCTACCTCGACGAGGTCTGGTCGAACGAGGACTGGGAGCTCCATGAGGTCGCCGACCCGACGCCGATCGCGCCGGTGCCGATCGAGCTCGGCGAGAACGGCTTCAGTGTTGGCGAGAGCGACGTCGGCGAGGTTCCCGTCGCCGTGCGCTTCTCGCCCTATTACCGCGTGGTCGAGGGCAGCGCCTGCGTGTTCGAGCGCGACGAATGGACGGTGGTGCGGCTGCTTGGCGACGGGCCGGTCCGGGTTGAGGCGGAGCTGACAGCCGGGGGCCTCGGGCAGGCCCTCACCGGCGACGACGGGGAGATCTGCTCGGGCGCCTAGGCGAGGCTCACGCCAAGGAGCTCCTCGAGCCGCGCGATCGTCGCGGCCGAGTCACGGTGCAGCACCGCGGTCATCCCGACCGCCTCGGCACCGGCGACGTTCTCGCGCAGGTCATCCACGAACACCGATCCGGCGGGCTCGACGCCCAGCCGCTCGCAGGCAAGGAGGTAGATCTCGGGCTGCGGCTTGTGTAGCCCGACGTCGCCGGAGATCACCGTCGTATCGAAGAGGTCCACCGGCGCCCTGTCGTAGATCCCGAGCCCCCAGGAGTTCGAGATCAGCCCGGTCGCGACGCCGTTCGTCCGCGCCCTGCGGACGGCGCCGATCATCGCTTCGTCCGGGCCGAGGCCCGCGAACAGCCGTGCGATCAGCCCGTCGTGGTCGTCCAGGCCAAGAAGCTCAGCGAAGCGCGGCTCGAAAGCCGCCTCGTCGAGCTCGCCGGTCTCGAGCCCGCGGAGCAGCGCGAGCGCCTCGGGATCGTCGCGGAACAGGGCGCGGACGGTCTCGCGCTCGAGCCCCTCGGCGTCGCAAAATTGGCCGAAGGCGACCCAGATCGAGGTCGTGAGAACGCCTCCGTAATCGACGAGGAGCGCGCGCTTGTCATTAGGGTTCCCGCCCATGGGCGGGCCGGAGGCTATCGACGGGATCCAGCGCGACGGCGTCGAGAGCTGGTTCCGCGAGAGCATCGCGGGCGCCGAGCCGCCGCTCTCCTACGAGCTGATCGCCGGCGGCCGCTCGAACCTCACCTACGGGGTGACCGACTCGGCCGGCCGGCGCTGGGCACTGCGGAGGCCGCCGATGGGGAAGACCCTGGGGTCGGCGCACGACATGGGGCGCGAGTGCCGGGTCGTGTCGGCGCTCGAGCCGACGCCGGTTCCCGTCGCGCACATCGCCGGGTTCTGCGAGGACGAGTCCGTGAACGGCGCGCCCTTCTACGTAATGGACTTCGTCGACGGCCCGATCCTGCGCGGGCGCGACGACGCCGATCGCTACGCCGACGATGCCCGCCGCGCAATCGGTGAGCGGGTGGTCGACACCCTCGTCGACATCCACTCGGTCGAGCCCGACGCAGTGGGGCTGGGCGAGCTGGGGAAGAAGGAGGACTACGTGGCTCGCACCCTGCACCGCTGGCAGGGCCAGTGGCAGAAGGGCAAGACGCGCGAGCTGCCGCTGGTCGACGAGGTCCACGACCGGCTCGCGGCCCGCATCCCCGACCAGGGTCCGGCGACGATCGTCCATGGCGACTACCGCCTCGACAACATGATCCTGAGTCCTGGCGCTGACGCCGTGGCGGCGGTCGTCGACTGGGAGCTCTGCACGCTCGGGGACCCGCTCGCCGACGTGGGGATGCTGCTCGTCTACTGGGGCGACCCGGACGACGAGCTCTTTCCGCTCTTCGCGCCGGCGACGATCGCCCCTGGCTTCCCGTCGCGCGACGAGGTCGCGGACCGCTACGCCGAGCGCTCGGGTCGCGACCTCTCGCTCATCGACTTCTATGTCGCGCTCGGCCTCTGGAAGCTCGCGATCATCCTCGAGGGCGTCTATGCGCGCTACTCGGCGGGCCAGTACGGCGAGGGCGCCGAGCTCGACGCCGTGCACGCGTTCGGCCGCAACGTCGCGCGGCTCGCCGAACTCGCGGACGAGGCCGAGCGGCGCCTGGGCTAGGCGCTAGGACGTAGCCGGCGAAAGCGCTTCGGCGGGCTCGGGCTCTTCGGCCTCGGCCGCCTTCGCCCAGTGGTTCAGCTCGCGCCGCGCGATCACCATCTTGTGGACCTCGTCCGGCCCGTCGGCGATCCGCAGCATCCGGCTGAAGCGCCACATCCCGGCCAGGGGCGTGTCGTCCGACATCCCGAGCGAGCCGTGGAGCTGGATCGCGCGGTCGAGCACGTCCATGACGACGTTCGCGGCGACGACCTTGATCATCGAGATCTCACGACGCGCGGCCTTCTTCCCCTCGGTGTCCATCCGCCAGGCGGCCTTCATCGTCAGCAGGCGCGCCTGCTCGACCTCCATCCGCGACTTCGCGATGAAGTCCTGGACGAACTGCTTCTCGGCCAGCTTCGAGCCGAACGCCTCGCGCTCGTTGGCGCGCCGGCACATCATCTCGATCGCCCGCTCGGCCGAGCCGATCGCGCGCATGCAGTGGTGGATACGGCCGGGCCCGAGCCTGTCCTGCGCGATCACGAACCCCGCCTGGCGCGGGCCGAGCAGGTTCTCGGCCGGCACGCGGCAGTCCTCGTAGCGGATCTCGCAGTGCCCGGGGCCGCCGTCGTGGCCCATCACCGGCACCGGCCGGATCAGGTTGAACCCCGGGTTGTCGGTCGGGACGATGATCATCGAGGCGCGGGCATACGGGTGGGCGTCGGGGTCGGTGACGACCATCGCGATCGCGAACGCGGCGCCGACCGCGCCCGAGGTGAACCACTTGTGCCCGTTGATCACCCATTCGTCCCCGTCCAGCACCGCCTGGCTCTGAAGCGTGGTCGGGTCCGAGCCGGAGACGTCAGGCTCGGTCATCGAGAAACACGAGCGGCTCTCGCCGTCGAGCAGGGGCCCCAGCCAGCGCTCCTGCTGCTCGGGCGTGCCGTGCTCGGCGAGGATCTCCATGTTGCCCGTGTCGGGTGCAGCGCAGTTGAACGCCATCGGTGCGATCGCCGGCGAGCGGCCCATCTCCTCGCAGAGGACCCCGTACTCCCAGTTCGTCAGGCCGGGCCCGAAGCGGTCGTCGGGCAGGAACAGGTTCCAGAGGCCATCGGCCTTGGCGCGCTCGCGAAGCTCACGGACGATCTGCGGGTAGGCGACGCCGGCGCCGGGCCGGACCTCGTCGTCGAGCGCCCGCAGCGCCTCGAGCTCGACCGGCACGACGTGCGTGTCGATGAACGCCCGGACGCGGTCGCGTAGCTCGATTACGCGCGGGCTGAGCTCGAAGTCCACGCGGCGGAAGATATTGAAGTGAGCGCCTTTAGGCGCGAAAGCAGGTTGACCCGAGTGGTAACGGCAGTGATTACGGCGGCGCGTTCGCCGGCGCGGCCTTGGTCCCATTCTGGCGGTAGTGCGAGATGAGCTGGGCCCCGAACAGCGCGCCCATCATCAGGGTGGCGATCCCGATCGCCGGGATGACGACGCTCGGGTCACCCTCCTTGACGACGAGCGTGGTGCCGGAGGCGATCAGGACGACTCCGAGCGCGGTCCGCAAGAAGGCCTGTGGCGCCTTCACCGAGAGGTTCGCGCCGATGACCACGCCGGGGATCGAGCCGATGAGGATGTTCCCGGCGAGCCCGAAGTCGATGTTGCCGCCGACCCAATGCGCCATGCCGGCGGCCCAGAGCAGGATCGCGGCGTGGAACACGTCGGTGCCGACGACCCGTTGCGGAGTGAGCTGGAAGATCGCGATCAGGGCGATCGCGATCAGCGTTCCACTGCCGGCCGAGGTGAGGCCGATCACGAAGCCGGTGGTGACGCCGGTGACGATCGCAGCGATGATGTGCCGCCGGTAGAGGTGCAGCGACGAGCGCTCGGCGATCACGTCGCGGAAGAACAGCGAGCGCAGGAGCGTCGCGATGCCGACCACGAGCAGCGCGCCGCCGAGCATCCCGAGCACGAGCTTGTCGAGGTCCTCGCCGTAGCTCTGCTGGAGCAGCTCGATCACCCACACGCCGGCGATCGCCGAAGGGACCGAACCGACCGCCATCCAGAACGCGAGGCCGCGATGCACCGTCTTCAGCCGGAGGTGACGAAAGCCGCCGACGGTCTTGGTGATCGCCGCGTAGAAGATGTCGGTGCCGATCGCGGTCACCGGGCTGATCCCGAACACGAGGATCAGGAGCGGCGTCATCAGGGAGGCGCCGCCCATGCCGGTCATGCCGACCAGTAGGCCGATGCCGAAGCCGAAGACGACGATTGCGGGATCCATGGCTGGGGTGTGGTGAGACGGTGGAGTTTCGGTCTTTGTTGACCGAGATACTCAGGAGCCCGGAAATGGTAGCGGGATGCGCCGAACGTCCCGCGTTGGGGTCCATAGCGCCCGCTCCGGGACGTTCAGCGCTTGTGCCAGGTCTGCGGATCGTTCAGCATCGCGTCGATCTGCCAGGGCAGGCTCCCGCTCGCCAGCTCGGCGAGGGTGACGCTCTCGAGGACCGCGCGCAGGTTGTGGCGGACCGCCACCCAGACGTCGCGCAGCCGCGTGGCGGCGCCCTCGTAGCGCAGGTCCTCCGGCGCCGACTCGTGGATGTTCGCGAGCGGTCCCTCCACTGCCCGGATCACGTCGGCGACTGTGATCTCGGCCGCCGGCTTCGCGAGCCAGTAGCCGCCCCGCGCGCCGCGCCGGGCCTGGATCAGCCGCGCGTGCTTCATCTCGAGCAGGATGTGCTCGAGGAACTGGAGCGGGATCTCCTGTCGCTCCGCGAGCGCGGCGCCCTTGACCGGCTCGCCCTCCGGTGCCGCGGCGAGCTCGAGCGCGGCGCGCACCGCGTAGTCGGCCTTGGTCGAGATCCGCATGGGCCTATTGTCGCAAACGAGGTCAACAATTCAAACGAGGTGAACGTCCCGCGCGGCGCGCTATAGACCCCCACGAGGGACGTTCACCGCGGCTCGCTAGGATCGCCCGCCGATGATCGACCTCCAGTCGCACTCAACGGTCTCCGACGGCCAGCTCGCGCCCGCCGACGTCGTCCGCTCGGCCGCCGAGGCCGGCGTCGCGACGATGGCGCTGACCGATCACGATGGCGTCGCCGGCGTGCCCGAGGCCCTGGCGACGGCGGCGGAGGTGGGGATCGAATGCGTGCCCGCGGTCGAGATGTCGTGCGTCCACCGCTACTCGGAGGACCTCCACATCTGCGGCTACTGGGTGGACACGGACCGGATTCAGCCCGCCTGCGACCGCGCTCAGCAGGAGCGCGTCGAGCGCGCCAAGGAGATCATCGCCAACCTCAACGCGCACGGCGTAGAGGTCACCTTCGAGGATGCCGTGGCCCAGGCGGGAGCGGCCGACGCGATCGGCCGTCCCCACATCGCCAAGGCCGCCGGCGCCGGCCCCGACCTCGGGCCCTTCTTCGAGGAGTACCTGGTGCCCGGCGCGAAGGCGTTCGTGTCGCGCAAGTGGCCGAGCGCCGAGGAGGCGGTCCGGATCATCCACGACGCCGGAGGGGTGGCGGTCGTCGCTCACCCGTACTGGGATGTCTCCGAGCCCGATCAGGTCCGGGACCTGGTCGAAAGCCTCGTCCGCGACGTGTCGCTCGACGGGATCGAGACCTTCTACCCGCCGCACACCGCGGAGCAGACGAAGCACTGCCTCGATCTCTGTGAGGAGTTCGGCCTGGTGGCGACCGCATCGTCCGACTTCCACGGGCCGACGCACAAGACCTTCAGCCGCTGGGGCGCCTACGACACCTACGGCCTCGGCGAGCCCCAGGTCCCGGCCAGGCCCAGCTAGCCGCCTGAGGGGCTAGGCTCGCGCCGTGACCCGGCGGCGGACGATCCCGACGATCGGGCTGGCGGTCGCCGCCGCCCTCGCGCTGCTTGCAGCGGTCGTCCTCGCCTACGTGGCACGCGCGGCCTTCGACGCCGACCAGTTCGCGGACCGCGCGAGCGCCGCCCTCTCCGATCAGGCGGTCGCCGACGAGGCGGCGATCCGCGTCGCGGACGAGCTCGTCGAAGCCGACCCGAACCTGGTCGCGGTCCGGCCCGTGATCGAGAGCGTGACCTCGAGCCTCATCAGGGGCGGTGCCTTCCAGAGCCTCTTCCGGGTCGGCGTCGCCGACATGCACCGCTCGGTCTTCGAGGGCGACCAGGACACCCTGACCCTGACGCTGGTCGACATCGGCGCAACGGTCCGCGGGGTGCTCCAGGCTTTCCAACCGAAGCTGGCCAAGCAGATACCGGCGTCGAAGAGCGTTGAGCTGGTCGACGGCGATCTGCCGGCGCCCGTCGCCGATCTGGTGCGGCTGGCGGACGCCATACGCTGGCTGCCGATCCTGGCCCTGATCATCGCGATCGGCTGCGCGTACGGCGCAATCCGGCTCGCCGGCGACGGGCGCGATGCCGTGCTCGTCGTCGGTGTGGCGATCACGCTCCTCGCCGTCCTCGCGAGCGTGGGGCTTCGGGCCGCCGAGGCGCTGGTACTGACCGGAATCGACGACCAGGCAGGCCGCGATGCGGTGTCCGGGATCTGGGAGGCATTCCTTGGCGACCTCGGGACCACGCTGCTCCTCCTCGCGGTCTGCGGCGGGGTGATCGCGGCCGCGGCGTCCTCGCTGCTCCGGCCCGTCGATCTGCGGGCCCAGGTCGCGCAAGCGTGGGAACTGGCTACCCGCGTTCCCGAGAGCCGCGGCTGGCGCGCGGTGCGGGCCGTCCTGCTGGTCGTGGCGGGCATCCTGATCATCGTCCGCAACGAAGAATTCCTCTCGCTGCTCGCGACGCTGGTTGGTGTCTTCGTCGCATACGCGGGCGTGGCCGAGCTCATGCGGCTCACGATCGCGGTCCCGGAGGAGGCGGAGCGCGACCAACGGCGCGGCCGGTCCGCACTGGTGGCAGCCGGGATCGCGGCCGGAGCGATCCTGGCGGCGGGGGCGATCTTCATCGGCGTGGGCGGGATCTCCGAGCGGTCGCTCGCGATCGAGACCACGGGCTGCAACGGGTCCGACGCGCTCTGCGACCGCTCATACGACGAGGTTGCGGTTCCCGCCACGCACAATTCGATGTCGGCCGCGTCGAACCCCGGTTGGCTCTTCGCCCAGCAAGAGAAGGGCATCCCCGACCAGTTGCGCGACGGGATGCGAGGGCTCCTCATCGACGCCCACTACGGAGTTGAGACGCAGGACGGCACGATCAAGACCGACCTCTCCGATCTCGACCGCGGCGAGCGCGCGACCTACGCGGAGGAGCTCGGCGAGGACGCGCTGAACGCGGCGCTGCGGGTCCGGGACCGGATCGTCGGCTCGCCGGAGGTCGGCGAGCCGGGGGTCTACCTCTGCCACCGCTTCTGCGAGCTCGGTGCGATCAGGATCGACCAGGCCTTCGGGAACCTCCGCGACTTCCTCGCGGCCAACCCGGACGAGGTCGTCACGGTCGTGATCGAGGACTACGTCCCACCGGCCGACATCGCCGCGTCGGCCGAGCGCACCGGATTGATCGATCACATCTACATGGGACCGGTCGGCGACCCATGGCCGACCCTCCAGGAGATCATCGACTCCGGCGGCCGGGCGTTGATGATGGCCGAGAACCGGGCCGGCGGCGCCGAGTACCCGTGGTACCACCCGGTCTACAAGGAGCTCGTGCAGGAGACCCCGTTCTCGTTCAAGAAGCCGGCGCAGCTGACCGACCCGGACAAGCTCACCGCGAGCTGCGAGCCGAACCGCGGTCCCGCCTCCGCCGCGGTCTTCCTGATCAACCACTGGATCGACACCTCACCCGCCCCGAAGCCGTCGAACGCGGCGATAGTGAACAAACGCGACGCACTCCTCGACCCGCATCCACCACTGCGAGGAGCAGCGCGACCTGACCGCCAACCTGATCGCGGTCGACTTCTACAAGGAGGGCGACGTGTTCGGAGCGGTGGCCGCGCTCAACGACGAGCGCTAGCGGGACGGCGTTCGTGGCCGCGCGTTGAGCCGGCCGACCCAGGGCAAGTGGAAGTGGTGACGCGCCTGATGCTCGGGGGCGATCGCGCCGTCCTCGCTCGCGCGCACGAACGCCCAGGTCAGGACCGTGCCGACGGCGCACAGGCCCACGAGCAGCCACATCGAGGCCGACAGGGCCGAGGCGAACGCCGCCGGCTCGACGCGGCCGGCGTGCAGATCGTCGTCGAGCACGGCCTGAAAGAGGGCGCCCGCCGCCGCGAGCGCGATCGCGCCCGCCAGGACGCGGTTCATCGCCAGCACGCCGGCCGCGATGCCGGCCTTCGCCTGCGGCATTGCTGTCATCGCCGCCGTCGACATCGGCGCATAGACGCAGCCGAGCGAGATTCCGAACAACAGGTAGCCCGGGAACAGCAGCTCGTAGCCGCTCGAGGCGTTGACCTGCGCGAGCACGACCAGACCGGCGGTGCCAAGCGCCATGCCCGCGGTCATCAGGGGACGGATGCCAAACAGCGCGATCAGGCGTCCGCCCAGCGGCGAGATCGCGATCATCGGCGCCGTCACCGGCAGGATCAGCACGCCGGTCTCCAGCGCGCTATGGCCGAGGTCGGTCTGCAGATATTGCGGCTGCAGGAACATCAATGCCCAGTAACAGCCGACCAGGCAGAACCCGGCGGCGCTGGCTCCGAAGTAGGGCCCGTTCCGGAACAGGTCGAACTCGACGATCGGCCACCGGACGCGGTGTTCGATGAACCAGAACGCCACCAGGAGCCCAAGGCCGGACGCGAAGAGGCCGACCGTCGCGACCGAGGTCCATCCCCACACCTTGCCCTCGACCAGGGCGACCACGATCGCGGCCAGCCCAAGGCCCACGGTGATCACGCCGGGAATGTCGATGCGGCCCGCCGCGGTCTCGTCGCGCTGCTCGGCGGTCGATGCGAGCACGAGCAACGCGCCGAGGAGGCAGAAGGGCAGGTTCAGCCAGAACAGCCAACGCCAGCTGACGGCTTCGACCAGCGCGCCGCCCACGAGGGGTCCCAGACCCAAAGCAAGCGCCGACACACCGGCCCAGATGCCCAGCGCGCGGGCGCGCTCGCCGGCCGGGAAGACAGTCGAGACGATCGCCAGCGAAAGGCCCAGCAGGGCGGCGCCCCCGATGCCCTGGATGACGCGTCCGGCGACCAACGCCTCCTCCGAATTCGACATCGCCGCGACCACCGAGCCGCCGGCAAACGCCGCCATGCCGAACAGGAACACGCGTCGGCGCCCGAGGATGTCGCCAAGGCGGCCCGCGCTGACCACGAACGAAGCCAGCACCAACAGATAGGCGTTCATGACCCACTGCAGTCCGGCGGTGGTGGTGTCCAGATCGCGCGCAATGTCAGGGAGGGCGACATTGATCACCGTCGAGTCGAGCATCAGCACGAACAGGCCCATGCAGGTACCGGCCAGGGTCCACCAGCGGCGGTTCGCGTCGGTCAGAGCTCGGCCTCGGACTCGGCCGCCGCTCGGCGGTACTTCTCCGCGGTCCGTTTTCGACCCGGTAGGGCGATCGGAGCCCTTTCGCGGATCTCGCCCGTAAGCCGGATCGCAAGCACCGCGGCGTCCTCGCCATCGCGCACGCCGCCCTCGGCTGGTGCAAAGAACTCAACTCTGATCCGCGGCCGCTTCGGAAAGCGCACGATGTCGACCGTGCCGCTGACGGTGCAGCTCACGACAGTCACCCCAGGCACCGCCAACGCCAGCCGCCCGGCGCCGCTGCGGGGCCGCAGGAACTTCCCGCGTGAGATCGTCCCCTCGGGGAACACCCCGATGCAGCCGCCGTCGCGGAGGGTCTCGATCGCGCGGTCGAGTGCGTGCTGGTCGCCCTTGCCGCGCTCGATCGGCACCTGGCCCATCCGATCCAGGATCGGGCCCAGGCCGGGGACGTTCCACAGCGTCGACTTCGCGAGCGCCCGGATCTGGCGGCGCTTGCGCCCGGCCATCCCGATCGCGACCGGGTCCCAGTAGGAGTCGTGGTTGCCGACCAGGAGCGTGGGGCCCGACGTCGGCAGGTGCTCCTCGCCGGCGACCTCGAGCCGTCCCCACCACCGGATCACCGGGGCGAGGACGACCATCACGAACCGGTAGGTGCGCGAGATCGGCTCGCGCACCTCCGGTCGCTCGTCAGTGCTTGGCGATGTGGCCGTTGTCTTCGAGGTAGGTGATGATCTGAGCCGCGGACTCCTCGGGAGTCTGGGTCTCGGTCTCGACCGTGATCTCGGGGTTCGGGGGCTCCTCGTAGGGGTCTGAGACGCCGGTGAACTCCTTGATCTCGCCCGAGCGCGCCTTGGCGTAGAGGCCCTTGACGTCGCGCGCCTCGCAGGCCTCGACCGAGGCCTTCACGTAGATCTCGATGAAGCGGCCGTTCATCATCTGCCGCGCCTCGTCGCGGATCTCGCGGTACGGAGAGATCGCGGCGGTGATCACCGGCACCCCGTTGCGGGACAAGAGGTTCGCGACGAACGCGATCCGGCGGATGTTGGTGTCGCGGTCCTCCTTCGAGAACCCGAGGCCCTTCGAGAGGTTCTCGCGGACGACGTCGCCGTCCAGCACCTCGAGCTTCGAGCCGCGCTTCAGGAGTTCCTTGACGAGCAGGTTGGTGATCGTGGTCTTGCCCGAGCCGGAGAGGCCGGTGAACCACAGGGTGTATCCGTCAGCCATCGAGACACCTCCGTTGGCACTTGGCCCAATGTAGCTTCGCGCCAGGGGCGCTCATCAGATGCCCTCCTTGTATGCATCGATCAGGATCTGGGCAACCTCGTCCCGGCTGAACTCGTGGGGCGGCTTCTCGCCGGCCTCGAGCATCTCGCGCACCTTCGTCCCGGACAGGAACAGGTGGGACTCCTGCGGGTGGGGGCAGGTCTTCGCCGAGCCCATGCCCTCGCACTCGTTGCACCAGAAGGTGTGCTCGAAGAAGAGCGGGGTGATGCCCAGTTCGCCCTCGTCGATGTCGTCGAAGATCCGCTGCGCGTCGTAGGTCCCGTAGTAGTCGCCGACGCCCGCGTGGTCGCGCCCCACGATGAAGTGGGTGCAGCCGTAGTTGCGGCGGATGCACGCGTGGAGGACCGCCTCGCGCGGCCCCGCGTAGTGCATCTTGCCCGGGTTGACTCCCAGCATCACGTGCTCGGGGTGGTAGTAGTTGTCCATCAGGACCTCGTAGCAGCGCATCCGCACGTCGGCCGGGATGTCGCCCTTCTTGGTCTCGCCGATCAGCGGG
Source organism: uncultured bacterium (assembly GCA_963753385.1). GTDB lineage: Bacteria > Actinomycetota > Thermoleophilia > Solirubrobacterales > 70-9 > JALZKA01. Next base: position 283,360 of record CAVWCC010000005.1, on the reverse strand, counting down.
TGGATGAAGAGCCCGTCGCAGATCTCGAGCGCGGCCTTGGTCAGGTACTCGTGCGCCCGGTGGATCGGGTTGCGGGTCTGAAACGCGACGATTCGCTTCCAGCCGCGCTCCTCGAACGCCGCCTTGGTCTCGGCCGGGGTCGTGTAGCGGCGCATGAACGCCTCTTCGTGGTCCGGCAGCGCGTCGGCCTCGATCGGCCCGGCGAGGCAGCGGGCGCCCTCGGCGCGGATCGCGGCCACGCCCGGATGCTCCTCGTCGGTCGTGCGGTAGACCTGCTCGGCCTCGAGCTCGACGTCCTTCTCGAAGATCTCCTCGACGGTGAGGCGGCCGAGCTTCTTGCCGTTCGGGGCGGTCAGCTCGACGACATCGCCGACGGCGCACTCGAGGTCGGTGGCGAGGGTGATCGGGATCGGCCAGAGCTCGCCGGATGCCAGACGCATGTCGCGGCAGACCGACTCGTGGTCGGCCGAGCCCTGGAAGCCCTTGAGCGGCGCGAAGCCGCCGTTCGCGAGCAGTTCGAAGTCGCTGGCCTGCCGGTTCGAGAGCGTCAGGTCGAGCGCCGTCTCGGCGCTACCCATTGATGCCGCACTCGGTCCGGTCGGTTCCGGCCCAGCGGCCGGCACGGGCTTCCTCGCCCTCGCCGGGCACGGAGGTGCAGGGCATGCATCCGATCGACGGATAGCCCTGGTCGTGAAGTGGGTTGTAAGGCACTTGGTGTTCCTTTATGTAAGTCCAGACTTGCTTGTCGCCCCAGTCGGCGAGGGGATTCAGCTTCCAGCGATCGAACCGGACGTCCCAGCCGAAGCGCCGGGCGCCGGCGCGAGTCTCGGAATCCACTCTGCGAACTCCGGAGACCCAGCAGTCGACCCCCTCGAGGGCGCGTCGCATGGTAGCGACCTTGCGGGGCGCGCAGCATTCGTCGTCTGCTCCCCATTCGCCGGCGTCCCACCGCTCGCGGAGCCCGGGCGGGTTGTCCTGGACGAAGCGCTCGATCTCGATCCCGAAGCGCTCGGCGAGCCGGTCGCGCGTGCCGTAGGTCTCGGGGAACAGCAGCTCCGTATCGATGTAGAAGAAGCGGGCGGACGGATCGATGCGGTGTGCCATCGAGACGATGACCGAGCTCGTCTTCTGGAACGAGACCGCGAAGCCCAGCCGCGGGCCGAAGGTCTCGACCGCCCACGCGATCGCCTCCTCGGCGCCCATCGCCTCGACCTCGGCGGAGATCCGCTCCGGGTCGACCAGCTTGCCGCCGATGGTCGGCAGCGGCCTATGGCCGTTCCCATTGGCCGGCGCGGGCCCGGCTTCATCGAGCGGACGGGGTCGCGTGACGGCGGTGTCGCTCATGCCAGGCGCCTCAACAACGGCGCGACTCGGCTCCGTCCTAGCGGACTCCGCCTCATATTGCGCACTCCCCTTCGCCGCGCTCGACCTTGTAGGGCTCGGCGCGATTCCAGTCGATGAACTGGTCCATGGTCTCGAGGGAGAACTCGGCCGGCATTGCCAGCTCCTTGATCTCGTCCTCGAATCGGGCGACCCCGGCGCGATCGACGAAGTCGTTGAACGCCTCGCCGTCGTTCCGCTCGCCTTCATAGAGGCGGAGCCAGCGCTCGACCGCGTCCGGGACGCGCTTCGCCGGGATCCGCGACTTGAGCCGGTGGCCGTAGACGACCTCGCCGCCCTCGTAGTTGCCGCCGAGGTGGGGGATGTAGGCCGGGACCTGCTTGCCGCCGACCTTGAGCGAGGCTCCGTAGAAGCCGATGTTCGCGATGTGGTGCTGGCTGCAGCCGTTCGGGCAGCCGGACATCTTGATGTGGACCTGGCGGGTCAGCGGGTCGGTGATGCCCATCGACTCGATCCGCTCCTGGACCGCGGCGTTCAGGCCCATCGAGCTGGTGATCCCCAGCTTGCAGCTGTCGGTGCCGGGGCAGGACACGATGTCGGTGACCTCGCGGGCTCCGGAATCGGCAAGGCCGAACTCCCCGAGCCGCTGCCAGACGTCGTAGACGGCCTCCTCGCGGACCCAGCGCAGCACCAGGTTCTGCTGCACGGTGGTCCGGGCGAAGCCGCCGGTGTACTCGCGCATGATCTGCGCCAGGCCGCGGAACTGCTCCGGGGTCAGGTCGCCGCGGGTGGCCTTGACGACGATCGCCTTGAAGCCATCCTGGCGCTGGTCCTTCACGTTCGACTCGCGGAAGCGCTCGAACTCCGAGACGTCGCCGTTCGGCGAGGCATAGCCCGCCAGAGGGGCCGGCGCGCGGACCGACTCGTCGTAATCGAAGCGCAGACGGTCGACGTCGAACTCGCGTTCATTCACCCAGTCGCCCTCGAGCTCCGCGTCGACGAGCTCGCGGAACGCGTCAATGCCGATCTTGTCGACCAGGACCTTGATCCGGGCGCGTGCGCGGTTGACTCGGAGCCAGTCCTGGCGGTCGAAGATCCGGAGCGCCGCCTCGGTGACCTTCAGGTAGTCGCCGTTGTCGAGCTCGACGAAGTCGTAGAGGGTGGGGGCGATGCGCGGCATGATCGAGGTGCCGCCGCCGACGCGGATCTCGACGCCCCGGACGCCGTCGCGCAGGCGCGGGATGAATCCGATGTCGTGGATGCCGGTGATCGCGACGTCCTCGTCGGTCGCCGTGAACGCGGTCTTGATCTTGCGCGGCATCAGCTGGGTCGTGGGGTGGCGGACGAAGTAGCGGACGTAGGCGCCCGCATACGGCGTGATGTCGAAGAGCTCGTCGGCCGCGATGCCCGCGAACGGATCGCCGGTCACGTTGCGCACCGTGTTCCCGCAGCCCTCGCGCGAGGACAGGCCGACCGCCGAGATCTGCCGGATCAGCTCGGCCATCTGCTTCAGCGGGATGTGGTGGATCTGGATGTTCTGACGGGTCGTGATGTGGCCCTTGCCGAGCGGCGCGTAGCGCTCGACCACGTCGGCGAGCACGTCCATCTGCTCGGGGTTGACGCCACCCATCGGCAGCTTGATCCGGCACATCTGGACGTCGGGCTGGCGCTGCCCGTAGACGCCCTGCTTGAGGCGGAAGCCGATGAAGATGTCCTCAGCCGTCTCGCCGGCGAGGAACTTGTCCGCCTCGTTGTCGAAGTCGTCGAACTCCCGCTCGATGATCGGGATCAGGTGCCCGGGTACGTCCTGGTAGACCTCGGGGTTCTCGAGCGAGCCGACCTTGCCCTTGCCGTGCTGGACCTTGCCGTGGTCCTGCTCGAGCTGGTCGGGGGTCGCCTTGTCCTTGGGGCGTACGGGTGCTGCCGTTGGCTCCATGACGGAGCAGTATTACATAAATCCCGACCGGGATTAGGGCTTTTCGGTCCGCGCGGTCGGCAAAGCGTCCGCGAGCGGGACAGGCGGCCGGCTGTGCCTGGTTTTAGTCGACGGTGCTTTCGACGATGAAGGCGACGCGGACGTGGGCGCGGTACTCGTCGAGGTTGTCGCCGCGGATGCCGGTCGAGACGATGTCGACGGCCCGGATGTTGCGGAGCGAGCTCTGAGCTTCGGCCAGCGCCTGCTTTGCCGCGTCGTCGGTGGACGTCTTCGAGCTGCCGACCAGCTCGATGATCTTCACAACTGCCACGCTCTCCTCCTTCGATCAAGTCCGCCTCGACAGCGGCGTAGGAGTGTTCTATCCGCTCGCGGGGTGCGAGCGCAAGCGCGTTGCGATCGCGCCTGCCGCCACCGTCCCCGCGCGCCGCCGGATTCGTCGCCATCGGCGTGAGTCTCGGCGCTGCTGTCAAGCCGGAAGGTGCGGCGCGTGGCCCCAGACGTAGCCCGAGACCTGACGCGCGGCGATGCCCTCCTCGAGCGCCGCGCGGGCCCAGGGGCTGACCTGTCGGCGCTCGGCCGCCGGCGCTCGGGCCGTGTCGGACAGGAACTGCTCCACCGCCGCGACGATTGCAGCCGCTTCGGACTCAGTCGCGCCGGTCGAAAGCATCTCGATCCTGGGACGCGGTGGCCTCCGCTCTCCGTTCCGGCTCATGGTGGTGGGACTCTATAACGAGAGAACGGCCCGCCGCAGGCGGGCCGTTCACGGTTGAAGCGGGCCACGCCCGCGTGCAGGGAGGGGGGAAGGAAGGGGCGGGGGGAGGGAGTATTATCGTACACTCAAACGCTGAATCACGCGATGGCGCGCGAATCAGGGGCGGCTTCGCGTATGAATCGGGTCATGTCGCGCGTTCCGGTCTTCGACGCCGAGGCCGTCTTCGCCGCCGTATCGCCGGCGGAGGCGATCGAGCGGACGCGCACCGCGTTCATGCGCCACCACGCGGGCGAGTGGGTGATGCCGGCGAAGACCTACGTCGAAGCGCCGCCGCACGGCGACTTCCGGGCGATGCCCGCGCGCGGCGAGGGCCTCGCGATCCTCAAGTGGGTCACCTCGTTCCCGGACAATCCCGCCCGCGGACTGCCGGTGGTGGCCGGCGCCCTGCTCGCCTCGAGCGCCGAGAGCGGCGCGCTGCTCGCGGTCGTCGACTGCCCGAGCGTCACCTCGCTGCGGACCGGTGCGGCCGCCGCCGTCTCGGCCCAGGCGCTGGCCAGGGAGGACGCGAGGTCGGTCGGCGTGATCGGCTGCGGAGTGAACGGGGCGTGGGCGGCCCGATGCCTGGCCGCCGCGGGGTACGGCGACGGCGTCTGCTTCGACCCGCGTGCCGAGGTCGCCTCGGCGCTGGCGGGCGAACTCGGCTGGCGGACCGGCGGGCGAAACGAGGCCGCGGCCCAGGACGTGGTCGTCACCGTTACTCCCGGGGAGGCCCCCGTGGTCCACGCCTCGGACCTCCGGCCGGGCCAGCACTACGCCGCGCTGGGCGCCGACGCGCGCGGCAAGGGGGAGATTGAACACCTGGCGCTGTCTCGCTGCCGCCTGTTCTGCGACGAGTGGGAGCAGGCATCGAAGGGCGGCGAGCTGTCCGGGGCCGTGTCGCGCGGGCACGGTCGAGCGCGCGGCGGTCACCGAACTCGGCGCGGTGCTTGCCGGCGATGCCCCGGGCCGGGGAGATGACGACGAGGTCACGCTATTCGACTCCACCGGGCTCGCGATCCAGGACCTCGGGATCGCGCTGGCCGTGCTCGATGCCCATCGCGACGGCGCGATCGCGGCGCCGACGATCGAGCTCTGAATCCGGGCCTCAGCGCCGCGGGAACTCGCGCGTGTCGGTGTCTTCGTCCCGGGGGCTCACAACCAGCCTGATGCGAGAGCGCTCGAGGATGGCCCCCAGCATGATCAGGACGGCGCCGCCGAACGAGATCCAGATCCCCTCCTCGGGTGACGCGCCGAAGGCGGCCGGGGGATCGTCGACCAGCGACGTCACCACGAGCACCAGCGCGGCAACGCCCGCGGCGGCAATCGTCCCGGCGGGCAGCGCCGGGATCCGGGCGCCCGGCGCAACCGCGCTCAACACCGCAAGCAGCACGCCGACCGCGAGGAGCGCGAGCAGCAGGTCGACGATCTCGAACACGCTCCAGGCGGACGCTCCCTGGCCGGGGCCGAATCCATACCAGTCGAGGAACAGGCCGACGAGCAGGGCGATCGCGCCGATCGCAGCGACGATCGTTCCGGCCTCGATCGCCCGCGATGCTTTCGGTTCGCCTTCCATCCCTCGCACCGTACCGGTCGGGGCGTGCTCGCCAAAGATCAGTCAGGTGGCGCGGTCGCGCACGACCTCGTAGCGCAGCTCCACCATCCCCGTCGGCGAGGGCTGGGCCTCGACGAGCTTCATCGGCCCGTCCGGGAGCGGCTCGGCGAACAGCGGCTTGCCCGCGCCGAGCGCGACCGGGACGACGGTGACGATCACGTCGTCGAGTAGCCCCGCCGCCGCGAACTGGGAGACGACGGGCCCGCCGCCGACGATCCAGAGGTTCTGCGCGCCGGCCGCAGCCGCCAGCTCGTCGCGCAGTTCGGCGACCTCGGCGGCGACGATCCGCACATCGGCGTCCCCCTTTGGCGAAGGCAGATCGCGTGAACTCAGGACCCAGGCGGGCTTGTCCGGATAGGGCCAGGAGTCGGCGTGCGCGAGCACCCACTCGTAGGTGGACGAGCCCATGATCAGGGCGCCGACGCCCGCGTAGAAGTCGTCGTAGGAGCCGGTGTCGCGCTTGAGATCGGGCGGCGGGTCGGGCGGCGAGTAGTTCGTCAGCCAGTCGAGGTCGTCGTCCGCGCCGGCGATGAACCCGTCGAGCGAGGTGGCGGTGTAGTACTGGAAGCGCACGATCCGGCGAGGCTGGCTACAGCGGGATGTTCCCGTGCTTTCGCTTCGGCTGCTCGACCCGCTTGGTCTGTAGCGCCCGCAGCGCCCGGATGAGCTTCGGCCGCGTCTGGTGCGGCTCGATCACGTCGTCGATGTAGCCGCGCTCGGCCGCGGAATAGGGATTCGCGAAGTGGGCCTTGTAGTCGTCGATCAGCTTCGCGCGGCGTTCCTCGGGCGTCGGTGACTCGGCGATGTCCTTGCGGTAGATGATGTTGACCGCGCCCTCGGGCCCCATCACCGCGACCTCGGAGGTCGGCCAGGCGAAGTTGAAGTCGGCCAGCATGTGCTTCGAGTTCATGACGTCGTAGGCGCCGCCGTACGCCTTGCGGGTGACCACCGTGAGCTTCGGGACGGTGGCCTCGGTGAAGGCGTAGAGCAGCTTCGCTCCGTGGCGAATGATCCCGCCCCACTCCTGCGAGGTCCCGGGGAGGAAGCCGGGCACGTCGGTGAACGTGAGCAGCGGGATGTTGAAGGCGTCGCAGGTGCGGACGAAGCGCGCGCCCTTGCAGGCAGAGTCGATGTCGAGGACCCCGGCGAGGTGCCTCGGCTGGTTGCCGACGACGCCGACGGGATAGCCGTCGAGCCGGGCGAAGCCGCAGACGATGTTTTGCGCCCAGTGCTCGTGGACCTCGAAGAAGTCCCCGTCGTCGACGATCCGTGCGATCACGTCGCGCATGTCGTAGGGCTTCGACGGGTCGTCGGGGACGACCGTGTCGAGCTCGGGGTCCTCGCGGTCGGGATCGTCGTAGGGCTCGACGCGGGGCGGCATCTCGAGGTTGTTCTGCGGGAGGAAGCCGATCAGGTAGCGCACGTCCTCGAGGCACGCCTCCTCGTCCTCGGCGGCGAAATGCGCGACCCCCGACTTCGAGTTGTGTGACATCGCGCCGCCGAGCGCCTCGAACTCGACCTCCTCGCCGGTCACCGTCTTGATCACCTCGGGGCCGGTGATGAACATGTGCGACGTCTCCTTGACCATGAAGATGAAGTCGGTCATCGCCGGCGAGTAGACGGCGCCGCCCGCGCACGGGCCCATGATCACGCTGATCTGGGGGATCACTCCCGAGCACTGCACGTTGCGGACGAACACGTCGCCGTAGGCGCCGAGTGAGACGACGCCCTCCTGGATCCGCGCGCCGCCCGAGTCGTTGAGGCCGATGACGGGGGCCCCGACCTTCGCGGCGAGGTCCATGACCTTGCACATCTTCTCGGCCATCACCTCGCCGAGCGACCCGCCGAACACGGTGAAGTCCTGGCTGAAGACGAACACGGGCCGGCCGTCGACCGTGCCGTAGCCGGTGACCACCGCGTCGCCCCATGGCCGGTTCTTCTGCATCTCGAAGTCGTACGTGCGATGGCGTACGAATGTGTCGAGCTCCTCGAAGGAGTCCGGGTCGAGCAGCTTCTCGATCCGCTCACGGGCGGTCAGCTTGCCCTTGGCGTGCTGTTTGGAGACCGCCGTCTCGGACGCCGAGTGGATCGCTGCCTCGCGCAGCTCCCGCAGGTAGGCGAGCTTCTCGTCGTAGGTCTGGGGGTAGCTCTCGCGCACGGGGGCGCGGGATTCTATGCCCTGCTACTTTCCGTCGAGTAGATCCATACGCGACCTTCGGGGGCGTGGTTTGGATCGACGGAAATCCTGAATCGACGACGAGTCCGGCAACTTCGCGGAACGGGCTGGCTCGGCACCGGTGGAGTCCGAAAGTGAGCGCGTCCAATGGGCGACGGGGGATCACCACGAGACAATGGCGCAAGGGGCGCGCGGATCCTGGTGCTCAGCGCCAGCGAGACCGAGGCAGGCATGCTCAGCCGTTTGCTCCGCGAGCAGGCGGGGTCCGTGATGGACATCGGTATCGCCTGCTCCTTGGAGGAGGCGCGCGCGCTCCTCGCGGACCACGAGTGGGCATGTGCGGTCCTGGCGACGAGCGACGAGCTGAGCCACGACACGATCGGCGCCCTTCTCCATCACGACGGCGTAGCCCGCCGGCTCCCGGTCGTCACGATCGGCGACGGGCCCGCCTGGCAGGCGGGCAAGCACGCGGTCCTGCTGGGTGCGGACGACTACGTGACGCGTCGGGAGCTCGACGGCGACCGGCTCGTTTCGGCCGTGCTCCTCGCGATCGAGCGGGGGCGCCGAACCGCGCTCGAGCCGCCGATCCGCGATCCGCTGACCGGGGTTGCGAATCGCCTCCTGTTCATGGACCGGGTCCGGCTTGCGCTCGCGCGACGGCGGCGGACCAACCAGGACGTGATGGTGACGTTCATCGACCTGGACTCGTTCAAGGACATCAATGATCTCCTGGGCCACTTCGCGGGCGACACCGTTCTGGTCACCGTCGCGGCACGGTTGCGCAGGAGCTTCCGGGCCACGGACACGGTCGCCAGGCTGGGCGGTGACGAGTTCGGCATCCTCTGCGAGGGGACGGAGCTCCGAGGGCTCGAGTCGCAGTTGATGGAGAAGATCGACGCGGTGTTCCTGCGCCCGGTCACGATCGAAGGCGAGGACCTGGTTGTCGCGGCGAGCGTTGGCACTGCGTTCGCCGAGGACGACGAGCGCGATCCCGAAGCGCTTCTCGCTCGCGCCGACGCCGCGATGTACGAGCACAAGCGACGCTCAACCGGTGCCCCGCCGCGCGACGGCGCTCGCCAGAGCATCGACGATCTGCGGGTCTAACTCGCGCCCGGCGGCCGCGCGCAACCTTGCGTAGGCGTCAGCCCGGCGTTCGTCCATGGTCGCACTGCCCTGCGCGGCGGCGAGCAGTGTGTCGCACGCGCACGCGGCCCGCGCGAGGCGCGCCGGAACCGGGATTGCGGCCCCCGCCAGGCCTTCGGGCCCGAGCCCGTCGAACCGCTCGCGAATCTGACGCAGCCAGCCGCAGACGTCGTCCGGGATGCCCGCCCCGAGCGCCAGGCGCGCTCCCGCCTCGTAGTGGCCGTCGAACACCTCGCGCTCCGCGGCACTCCAGCTCTCGAACGGCGTCTGGATGACCGACGCGGGCACATAGACCATGCCGACGTCGTGCAGCTTTCCCGTTTCGCGGCAGAGCTCCGCCGCGGCGCGGTCGAGGCCGATCGCCATTGCCGCCGCGAACGCATGGGCACCGGTGGCCTCGGCGTGGTCCTTGGCGCCGGGGGAGTGCGCCTCGAGCGCGTCGAGGAGCGGTGCCCCACGAAGGCGCACGAGCTCGGCCACGGCCGGGTCGGCCGGCGGCTCGTCAGCTCCGGGCGAAGGGCTGGCGCTCTGGGGATCCGAGCTCATCCAGGAGATTCTCCAGGGCGGCGGCTGCGTCGTGGATCCCGCCGGCCCGATGAGCGGTGATCGCGACGGAGGTCCCGAAGCCCTTCTCGGTGAGCTCGAGCGCGATCCGGCCGAACGCGTCGTCGCCTGCCGTCTGCCAGGCGAGGGCATGCTCCGGGATGCGCTTGGTCACGCGAATCTCGATCGCCCCGGTCGCCCCGGTCAACCGCGCCATCCAGAGCTGCATCCGATCGTGGTCGTCCGCCAGTTCCCACAGCTCGGGGGCGGATTTGACCAGTGTGCGACTCACGTTCGTCTCCATGCAGGCCGGGGTTCAACCGGTCGCGTCCGACTCCTGCCGGCGGAAATGGGTTTGCAGGCGTCACAATCGCGGCCATCGACGCCATCTACCTGATCGTCCATGGGCTCGGCGGGTCGGGGCCCGAGCACTGGCAGACCTGGCTTGCGGGAACCCTGCGTGATCGTGGGGCAGCGGTTTCGTACCCCCAGCTTCCGGACCCTGGCGCTCCGTCGCTCGACGCCTGGTGCGATGCGATCCAAGCCGAGCTCGCTGCGGTCAAGCGCCCGCCGGTCGCCATCTGCCATTCGCTGGGCGCGATCACCTGGCTCCACCTCGCTTCCCGCCTTCGCCGCCGGATCGCGGATCGCGTCCTGCTCGTGGCGCCGCCGAGCGTGGGAGCGGGGATGCCTGAGATCGAGGGGTTCGTGCCGCCGCCACTCGACCCGGAGGCCGTTGCGATCGCCGCCAGCGCGACGCGGATGGTCTGCGATCCGGGCGGGGATCCGTATTGCCCGGAGGGCGCCGCCGGCCTCTACGCGGAGCCGCTCGCGCTCGTGGTCGACGAGATCCACGGCGGCGGCCACATCAATACCGACGCGGGCTACGGGCCATGGGCCGCCGTCGAAGCCTGGTGCCTGGGGGCCGTGGAGCCGGTCCGCGGGCGGTCCGCCTAGAAGAACGCGCCCCCCTTGTACTCGCCGAACACATCGCGCAACGCGTTGCAGACCTCGCCGATCGAGGCGTCGGCGGCGAGCGCGTCGCGGATCGGGTAGAGCAGGTTGCCCTCGCCCCGCGCTACGGCGCGCAGGGCATCGAGCTTCGCGGCGACGCCGGCGTGGTCGCGCGACTCCTTGAACCTCTTCAGGCGGGCGACCTGGCGCTTCTCCGATTCGGGATCGACCTTGAGGATGTCGACGTCGTCGACCGTCTCGGTCACGTACTTGTTGACGCCGACGATGATGTCCTGGCCGGTCCGGTAGCGCTCGTGGTACGAGGCCGCCGACTCCTCGATCTCCTTCTGGATGAACTCGAGGGCGTTGACCGAGCCGCCCTGGTTCTCGACCTCCTGCATCAACTCCCACGCGCGCTTCTCGATCTCGTCGGTGAGCGACTCGACCAGGTAGGAGCCCGCGAATGGGTCGACCGCGTCCGCGGCGCCGGACTCGTGCGCGATCACCTGCTGCGTGCGCAGCGCGATCCGCGCCGAGCGCTCGGTCGGCAGCGCAAGCGCCTCGTCGAACCCGTTCGTGTGGAGCGACTGGGTGCCGCCGCAGACGGCGGCGAAGCCCTGGAGCGCGACGCGGATGATGTTCACCTCGGGCTGCTGGGCCTGAAGCGTGACGCCGCCGGTCTGCGTGTGGAAGCGGATCGTCTGGGACCGCTCGTTCTCGGAGCCGAAGCGGTCCCGCACGATCTCGGCCCACATCCGGCGCACGGCGCGGAACTTCGCGATCTCCTGGAACACGTTGTTGTGGCCGTTGAAGAAGAACGCGAGCCGCGGCGCGAAGTCGTCGATCGCGAGCCCCCGCTCGAGGGCCGCCTCGGTGTAGGCGATCGCGTTCGCCAGGGTGAACGCGACCTCCTGCACCGCCGAGCAGCCCTTCTCGCGGATGTGGTAGCCGGAGATCGAGATCGTGTTCCACCTCGGGACGCGCTCGGCGCAGTACTCGAAGATGTCGGTTGTGAGGCGCATCGTCGCGGCGGGCGGATAGATGTAGTTCCCGCGCGCGACGTACTCCTTCAGGACGTCGTTCTGGACGGTGCCGCGCAGCGCCGTCGAAGCGACGCCCTGCTCCTCGCCGACGAGCTCGTAGAGCAGCAGCAGGATCGCCGCCGGGGCGTTGATCGTCATCGAGGTAGAGACCTGGTCGAGCGGGATCTGGTCGAAGCAGATCCGCATGTCCTCGATCGTGTCGATCGGGACGCCCGTGCGCCCGACCTCGCCGTCGCAAAGCGGGTCGTCGGAGTCGCGCCCGAGCTGGGTCGGCAGGTCGAACGCCATCGAGAGCCCGGTGGAGCCGTGCTCGAGGAGGTAGCGGTAGCGGCCGTTCGTGTCCTCAGGCGACGAGAAGCCCGCGTACTGGCGCATCGTCCACAGCCGGTCGCGGTACATCCGCTCGTGGATTCCACGGGTGAACGGGTAATGCCCAGGCTCGCCGAGGCGCTCGTCGAGCCCCTCGGCAACGTCATCGGCGTCGTAGACGGGCTCGATCTCGATCCCCGAGTCCGTGAAGACGCGCTCGTCGTCCGGGCCGACGACGGGCGCGATGTAGCGGTGCGCCGTCGCGTCGAAGCTGCCGGTCTTCTCGTCGCTCATGCCCGGGAGGATATGGGCCATACGATCAGCCGATGCGCCGACACGCGCACAGCACGGCGAACGTCCCTCGTGGGGGTGTATAGCGCCCCCTGCGGGACGTTCACCCGAGGCGCGAGCCGCGGCGCTCGATCGCGGTCTCGACGGCCGCGGTCATCCGCTCGGCGACCGCAGGGTAGGAGTACTCGGCGCGGGCGTCGTGGTCGGGCGACGGGATCTCCCGTCGCGCCACGCGGGCGAGCGCCTCGGCGACCCGAGCGGGGTCGCCGGCCGGGATCGGATCCGAGCCGAGCGCGCGGGAGATCGTGCCGGCCTCGGTGCCCGCGGCCAGCGCCAGGATCGGCGGCCCCGCGCCCAGGTACTCGTAGAGCTTGAAGTTGGCGAGCTGGCTGCGGACCGGGTGGGCGACGAGGAGGAGGCAGTCCGCCGCCCGCTGGAGCGCCAGGGCCCGGTCGCGCTCGAGTGAGCCGACGACCGAGATCCGGGCCGGCGCCACGTCCGTCGCGAACAGCTGCCGCTCGTCCTCGGTGAGCGGGCCCGCGACGACCAGCTCGAGCCGGCCTGCTTCGTCCGGGCGCTCGGCGGCCAGCCTCCGAAGGCCCTCCACCAGCGCCACCGGGTCGCGCCCGGCGCTGCCGAAGCGCCCCGTGTAGACCAGCGACACGCGCGTCGGATCGAGCAGCTCGGCGACGCTGGCCGGATCGGCGGCGTTGAGCAGCTCGGGGTCGGCGCCGTTGCGGATCAGCAACGGGTCCGCGATGCCGCGCCCGCGCAGGTCGGCGGCGGCCGGCTCCGAGACGCACACGACGACGTCGGCGGCGCCGAGGACCCGGCGCTCCATTCGCTCGTCGAGCCGGCGCTGGATGCCGGTCGGGAACTGCGGCCGGAGTGGCTCGAACGTCCACGCGTCGCGGACGTCGGCGACCCAGGCGGCGCCACGGCGCCGCAGGCCGGCACCGACCGAGTGCGCCGACTCCGGCGGCGAGGTCGTGATCACGCAGTCGAACGGGCCATGGCCGTGCAGCTTGCGTGCGCGGCGCCGCGCGAACGGGGTCCAGGCGAGCGCGAGCGGTTCCGGCACGACGAGCTTGCTCAGCGGATGGGGCTTGCCGGAGTAGGTGTCGGAGTCGTACAGCGCCTGGACGTGGTCGGCTCCCCGCAGTCGCGCACGCCAGAGCTGCGCGTCGGCCGTACGCTCGGTCGACGTCGACTCATCGTCGTCGAGCGTGCCATAGGCGGAGGTGGTCAGCACCGTCACGTCGTGGCCCGCGCGCCGCAGGTACTTTGCAAGCGCCGCTGGCCGGTGCGCTCCGGTGTCGCGGCACGGGGGGAAGAAGTACGAGATGAGGAGGAGTCGGCGAGCGCTCACGTTGGTTCACGCTCCGCCCAGATACCGGCTCCCTTTCTGAGCTCCGCGCTCACGTCAAGCCATCTTCGCGTGGCGGGCGACGATCGCCTCGGCGTAGGCCGCATCCATCTTCTCCACCAGCCGCGGCCAGTTCCACTCACGCTCCGCCCGGCGCCGCCCGGCGGCGCCGATTCGGGCTCGCCCGTCCGAACCTGCGGCGACCAGCTCGCCGAGCCGTGACGCGACCGCTCGCGCGTCGCCCTGGGGCGCGAGCAGGCCGGTCTCGTCCTCGACGACGACCGCTCGGACCCCCGGGTAATCGGTGGCGATCACCGGCAGCCCGCCCGCCATCGCCTCGATCAGGACGATGCCGAACGATTCCGGCGGCTCGGTGGTCAGCAGGAACAGGTCGCAGGCCCGCAGCACGTCGGGCAGCTCGGGGTGAGCGACCGGGCCGAGGAAGTGGACGCGATCGGCGAGGCCGCGTCGTGCCGCACGCGAGCGGAACTCGTCGACGAGCTCGCCGCCGCCCGCGACCACCAGGTGCACGCCGGTGTCGCCGAGCTCCGCGACGGCGTCGATCGAGACGTCGAGGCGCTTGAAGTGATGGGCGCGGTCGAGGGTCGCGACGAACGCCGCCGCGACCGCGTCGCCCGGGATGCCGAGCCGCTCGCGCAGCCCGGATGTGTCCGGCCCGGGCTTGAACAGCTCGGCGTCGACCCCGTTCGGCATCTCGACGAGCTTCGCCGGATCGCGCTCGCCCGCGCGTCGCAGATACGGCACCGAGTTCGCATGGTCGGGCGAGAGCACGCAGATCCGGTCGGCCGCCCGGATCAGGGCCGGCGCCACCGTGTGCTCGTAGGCCCCGAACAGGACCCCCCGCGCACCGCCGCTCACCAGCCGATTCTTGTAGTGGACGAGCAGCGCCTGGCTGCGGCGCCTGCGAGTCAGCCGCCCGAGCAGGGTCAGCTCGGACCCGAAGATGAAGGGGTAGTGGAGATGGACGATGTCGAACCCGTCGATCAGTGCGAGGCGCGGAATCAGGGGCGCGTTGCCGATCGCGAGCACCGGATCGATCCGGTGCACGATCGCGTCCCCCGAGGCGGGCGGTTCGCCGGGTGCCGGCGCGGTGAACACCTCCACCTCGTGGCCGCGCGCGGCCTGTTCGACGGCGAAGCGGTACGCCGTGTTCCCGGCGCCGCCCGGATATGGGGGGAACGTCGCTGTGAGGTGCGCGATCCGCACGCGTCGCGCTAGCGCGCGATGCCGACGAGCTGTTCGACGCCGGCGGTCTCGATCGTGCGCGCGAGGCCCTCGCGGAGCTCGATCTCGGGCTCCCAGCCCAGGAGCTGCTTCGCCCGGGTGATGTCCGGCTGGCGCACCTGCGGATCGTCGGTGGGCAGCGCCTCGAACACGATCTCCGAGTCCGACTCCGCGACCTCGATCACGGTCTTCGCCATCTCGAGCAGCGTGAACTCGTTCGGGTTGCCGATGTTGACCGGCATGTGGACGTCCGACTCGGCCATCGCGATGTAGCCGCGGATCTGGTCGTCCACATAGCAGAAGCTCCGAGTCTGGCTGCCGTCGCCGAACACGGTGAGCGGCTTGCTCTGGAGGGCCTGGCGCAGGAACGTCGGGATCGCGCGGCCGTCGTGTGGCCTCATTCGAGACCCGTAGGAGTTGAAGGTCCGAACGATGCCCGTGTTCACCCCCTGCTGGCGGTGGTAGGCCATCGTGAGCGCCTCGGCGTAGCGCTTCGCCTCGTCGTAGACCCCGCGGGGGCCGATCGGGTTGACGTGCCCCCAGTAGTCCTCGGGCTGCGGGTGGACCTGCGGGTCGCCGTAGACCTCGGAGGTGGACGCGAGCACGAACCGCGCGCGCTTCAGCTTGGCGAGGCCGAGCATGTGATGCGTGCCGTACGAGCCGACCTTGAGCGTGTGCAGCGGCAGGCGCTGGTAGTCGATCGGGCTCGCCGGCGAGGCGAGGTGGAACACGAAGTCCACCGGCTCGTCCACGAACAGCGGCTGCGTCAGGTCGTGCATCAGGAACGAGAACCGCTCGTCGTCGATGTGCTCTACGTTCTGCAACGACCCAGTGTCGAGGTTGTCGACGCAGAGCACGCGGTGCCCCTTGGCGAGCAGCGCGTCGCACATGTGCGAGCCGAGGAAGCCCGCCCCGCCCGTGACGATGCTGGTGGTCATGCCGCGCCGAGAATAGCGGCGCCGCGGCGAGCGGGTGGCAGCCTGCACCGGGTGCATTCGGCCTGACGGGGCGGCGAGCGTCGCCGCGGGGTTGAACGCGCGTGGATTCCAGCGTTGCCAGGAGCCGCGCCGCGGTCTCGCTTCTCGACGCGCACGCCGCTGCCCTGCGCCGCTGCGCGCGTCGCGTCTCGATCTGCCCCGACGACGCCGACGAGGCGCTTCAGCGCGCGACCCTGATCCTGCTCACCAAGGCTCCGCCGCACCCGCCGGCGCGGCTGGCCGGATGGATGCACGTGGTCACACGCCGCGAGGCGCTGGCGGTTCGCCGCGAGCGCGAGCGCCTACTCGGGGCCGAGGTCGGCGACCTTCATGCCGGTGCGCCGTGCCCGGCGGAGCGGGCCGAGCGGCGCGAGGAGTCGCGCCGGCGCGTTCAGTTGCTGAAGCGGCTGAAGCCCGACCAGCGGCGCGCGCTGGTCCTGAAAGGTCAGGGTTACTCGTATCGCGAGATCTGCGAGCTCACGGGCTGGACGTACACCAAGGTCAACCGTTGTCTGGCCGAAGGGCGAGCGCGGTTGCGACAGCTCAGTTGACCGTGAACCACGCGACGACGGCCGCGGGGTCGATGTTGCCAGCACGGTCGATCGCGCGCACGCGGA
Organism: uncultured bacterium; assembly: GCA_963753385.1. Classification (GTDB taxonomy): domain Bacteria; phylum Actinomycetota; class Thermoleophilia; order Solirubrobacterales; family 70-9; genus JALZKA01. The sequence goes on along the minus strand of CAVWCC010000005.1, from coordinate 267,056 downwards.
AGGCGTGCCGGCCGAGCGGCACAGTCCTCGTGGTCGGTGAGGTGCACGGCGCGAACGGCTCGTCGAAGATCCTGCATTGGAACGTCGAGCCGGGCTCGGTCGACGTGAACGCGAACGAGGGCGTCCGATCGGTCGTGGGATCAGACGGGCGCTCGGTGAACGCCGTGTCGGGCGGGGTCGAGTCCTCGGTGTAGGGGAACGCGGCCGAGCACGGCGAGACGTCACCGGAGGTACTGGTGGCCCTGGCCCTGAACTGGGTGGTCTGATCGGACGGTACGGTGGAGAGGATGCCGGTGCTGGTGAAGATCCCTGCGGATCCGGTGCCCAGAACCGGGCCCGTGCAGGTCGCGTCGCCATAGATCCTCACCGTCCCGCCCCCGGTCCACGTGCCCTTGACTTTGGGGCCGTTGAGCTTGGAGGGCGAGTCGGGATCGGTGTCGGTGATCGTCGGTGCCCCTGGCGGAGGCGGCGGTGGCGGTGGCGGCGGAGCGCCATCGCCTTCGATCCGGACCATCCTCGACACGGAAGGCACGCCGTTCGAATCGAGGATGAACAGCATGTAGACGCCCGGTGGGGCGATGTTTGCGTTATCCGGAGCGGTCGCCGTGATGGTCCCGCTGCCGGCGGAGAACCAGAGCGGGACGTAGCGCTGCTCCATGTTCACCGAGTGCGTCACGGCTCCGAGCCGGACCATCGCGACCTTGCCGATCGAGCCGGCCTGCGGCGTGGCGATCGAGAACGGGTCGCCGTACTCGACGACCCCCGGCGCGGAGGTGATCACCGGGCGCGGGGCGAGCTGGCCCGAGCCGTCGTCCTTGAACAGGTAGGGCGGCGTGAAGACCTCGGCGTTCTTCGCCATGTAGCCGACGTCGGTGCAGGTTCCGCAGATGCCGCCGCCGGCCGAGAGGATGCGTCCGTCGGGCAGGAGTAGCGCCGACGAGTGGTACTGCCGCGTCACCTGCATAGGCGCGAGCGTCCGCCACTGCCCCGTGGCGGGATCCCAAAGCTCGGCGGGGTAGACGCCGTTCTGCATGTCGACGAGCGACGCGCCGGAGGAGTTGCCCCCGGTCGCCAGCACCGTACCGTCGGCGAGGACCGTGAGGTTGTGCTGGCGGCGCCCGAACTGCATCTGCCCGGTGGCCGTCGCCGTCGGGGTGGCGCCGTTCGCGTTGACCACCGTCGCGGTTCGGCTTGAAGGGCCGCCTCCCGCGACGAGGATCTTGCCGATGCCGTACATCGCGCGACTGCCGTAGCTGCGCCCGGTCCCATCGCGCCCGCCGTAGTCCGTCCAGCTCCCGGTACCTGAGGTGTTGAGGCGCCGCAGGTGATTGGTCGGGCCCGTGTAGACCGTGCTGCCGTCGGGCCCGACGTCGAGCCACGGATAGTACGGCAGGTCCCTCTTGGCGGTGCTGAGCGTGCGAAGCGTTCCGTCCGTCTTGCGCACCTCGGGCGCATCGGTCCTGCCCACGATCCCGTCGCTGATCAACATCTCCCCGTTCGCCAGCGGCGTCACGCTGGGATACCACCGCTCCTCGACCATGTCGGGCCCTCGGGTCCAGGTCTTCGTCACGTAGTCGAACGCGTGCGTCTGCCGGATCCCGTCAAAGTCGTTGTTCTTGTTGCCGCCCGCAGTGAACAGGGTCCCGTCCATCAGGTGGGCGAGGCCGCTGCAGAAGATGTTGAAGCCGATCAAGGTGGCCGCCTCGTGCACGCCGTTGGCAGGGTTCCAGACCGTTGCCCGGGTGAAGGTGTGGTTGCCGTTGCTGGCGATGTCGCCGCTGGCGTCGTACGCGATCACCTTGCCGTCGGGCATCAGCGCCATGTGGATCGCTACGACCGGCCAATTGACGACCGGGCCCCACTGCCCGACGTCGCCTTCGTTTCCGGCAACCGCAGCCGCAGCTCGGGCGACGTCAGCCCTGGTGGCTGCCCTCGTCCGATAGGCGAGCCGCTTCACCTTCGCGGGGCCGAGTCCTACGGAGTCCTCCTTCGCGTGACCCCTCACCGTTTGCACGGGGTGGGCGGACACGCTCGCGGGGATCAGGCAGGCAAAGATGATCGCCGCAACGAGACCGATACCGCACGTACTCCGACGCATAATCCCCCGAGGATGGTCATCCTGACCTGCTGAGAACGGCTGGATCGTAGCGGCCGCCCGACGCGCCTAGAACCGTATTACCCCCGAACGGCTACTCAGGGTCCCCAAAAGCGGGGCTGCGGGTAGCAGGCCTACCTCAATCCGGGGGCGGCGCCGGATACCTGGCACGGCGGGCGTCCTGGACGTTCGGGCAGTTAGCTCGAGAGGCCACGCGGGTAAACGTGGCCGAGGAGATCTCAATGGAGGCGGAAAGGAGCGCAAGGATGCCGACAGATGCCAAGCCGTTCATGGACTTCGCCGTGCACGTCGCGCCGGCGCAGGGCGGGGGAACGGACGTGGCGATCTTCGGAGAGCTCGACCTGGCCACGGTCGGCAGGGTGGAGTCGGCGCTCGACGAGGCGATCGCTGCCGAGGGCCGGGTCGTGATCGACCTGCGGGCGTGCGGGTTCGTCGACTCGCGAGGGATCGCAGCCCTGGTCAAGGCGGCGCTCCGCCTGCGTGACCTGGACCGGGATCTGGTGATCCAGGGCGTTCAGGAACGCGTGATGCGCACTTTCGAGCTCGCCGGGATCCCTTCGATGGACCACATGGACATCCGGCGGGAGGATCCGCCGCAGCAGAGCTGAGCGGCCGGGCTACGGCGTGATCCCGCCACCGCCGCCCTGGCCGTCGCCCCGGTCCTTCGTCCCGGGGGCGAAGCCGGCGTAGCGGCCTCGGTTCAGGATCGAGCGGAGCGCGCGCTTGGCGCCGCGGTAGTGCTGGAGGTTGAACGCGTTCTCGGGGTCGACGCTGCGGAAGTAGAGGAGCGCCCTGACGTTCCTGCGATCGCGGGCCCAGGCGTGGATCCGCCGGGTGAACTCCCCGTCGAAGTCGTTGTCCCACGCCGCGTACTCGCCGATTGCGAACGGGAAGCCGCGATAGTCGCGGTAGAACGCGCGCAGGTTCGTCCAGAGCGTCCGGTTCGAGAACTTGGCGTAGACGTCCGTCCCAACCCAGTCGACGTATTTCGGCCCGGGCCAGTAGTCGGCGGGTGAGTTCCCGGGCACGGCGGGTGATCCCCGCGTCAGTGGCATCCACATGAACGCCACCTTCGGATGGTCGAGCTGCTTAGGCAACCCCCGGCGCTCGTACACCGGGTCCCGGTTCGATCGCGCGCGGTAGATCCGCGGCATCCCCAGGTCGAGGAGCCTGCGGTTGATCCGGGACCGGCGTCCGCCCCGGACGATCACGGCGAGGCGCCTCCACGCGCGCCGGAACCACATCGTCGCGTGCCCGCGTCTTCGCGAACCGTCGGCGTTGAACGCGGAGTACGGGTTGACGTGCAGGTTCATCTCGGCGAACGGGCGGATGTAGACGACCTGGTCGAAATTGTCGATCGACTGGTTGAGACGCAGCATGTAATGGTCGTCGTGGCCCATCGCGAGCCGGCGCGGCGTCGTCACCTCGGACCCCTCGCCCGGCGCCGTCGACAGGCTGAGGACGCCGCGCGTGTCAGTCCGCTCCCAGCGGTCGAATGCGCCGGTCGTAAGCGGCACGCCCCAATGGAAGAACTCCTGGAGCAGTGGCGTGTGCGCCCGGACCTGCTTGTTGAAGGTTCGGTAGTCGCGGACCTTGCCCGTGTCCGAGACGCCGTGCCAGATCTTCTTGCCGGGCGGGGTGTGTCGAGCGCCCGAGGCCGGGCCGAGGAAGCTCGCGGAGACCAGCAGCAGCGCAAGCGCGCCGCCGGTCGCAACCGCAACCCCCCGCCCGGGATGTCTCCTGTTCACCTCCACGAGGCCTGCCAAGCACAACACACCGGGGCGGCCGGCGCTGCGCTTCCCGCCGCCGGCGGGCGTGAGGCTGCACTCGTCGTGAGTGCGGGTTAGCGGTACTCGGGGGCGACCGGCATGAACTCCGCGCGGTTCAGGTGCTGGCGGAGGACGCTGAGCGCGGCGGGGTAGAAGCCGATGTTGAAGATGTTCGTCGCGTTGACGCTCCGGTAGTAGATGAGCATCCGGGTGCGCCGGTGCTCGTGCGCCCACTCGAACATCTTCGAGGTGAACGCTCCGCCCGGGTCGCCGTCCCAGGGGCCGTACTCGCCGATCACGAACGGCTTTTCGTCGAACTTGCGGTAGAAGCTCGAGAGGTTGTTCCAGAGGGTCGAGTTCGAGAACTTCGCGTAGGCGTCGGCGCCGACCCAGTCCACGTAGCGGCTTCCGGGCCAGTACCTCTTCGGCGCGTTCCCGGGAACGGCGGGCGAGCCCGTCGTCTGGGGCACCCACATCAGCGAGACCTTGGCCTCCTCCACTCGCTTGTCGATGCCGTGGCGGTCGTAGATCTTCGCGTTGTCGGACCTGGCACGCAGGAGGCGCGGCATGTGAAGATCCCGGAGGCGGTCGTTCACGCGCTTCAACAGGCCGCCGTTGATGACGATCGCGAAGCGCTGCCAGGCCTTCCGAAACCACTTGGTCGAGTGGTCACCGTCGCGGCTCGAGCCGTCGGGGTTGTAGGCCGAGTACGGGTTCCAGGCACCGTTCATCTCGGGGAACAGCCGGATGTAGACGATCTGGCCCGAGTTCGCGATCGACTGGTTCAGCCGGATGATGTAGTCGTCGCCACGGCCCTCGGCGATCGCCTTCGGGTCGATGACCTCGGGCTGGCCGCCGGGCGCAGTGGAGAGGCTGAGGACGCCACGGGTTCGACTCCGGTGCCAGCGGTGCAGGGCGCCGGTGGTGAGTGGCACGCCCCAGTGGAAGAAGCTCTGGCTGATCGCCGAGCGGGTGTTGGTCTGGTTGACGAACGCCTTGTAGTCGGCGACCTCCCCGGTCTCGGAGACGCCGTGGAAGCTCTTGTTGTGTGGTGGCACGAAGCTACGCGCGACCACGCCGGGGGGCAGGGCCGCGAGGGCGCCACAGGCGAGCGCCGCCAGGCCGAACGCGATCGTGGCTCGTGATCCACGCATTGGGTGAGTGATCGGCACGCCTGCTCAGGCGCTTCAATCGGCCTCCCTAGAGTGGACGGATGCGCCGCCTGCTGCTCTTCGCCTCGGCGATCGTCTTCGTCGACACCATGTTCTTCGCCGCCGTGGTGCCGCTGCTCCCGCGGCTCTCGGACGACTTCGAGCTGTCGAAGACGGCCGCCGGGATCCTCTCCGGCGCCTACGCGGCCGGCACGCTGGTGGCGAGCGTGCCCGCGGGGCTGCTCGCGTCGCGGGTCGGTGTCCGCCCGACGCTGTTCACGGGCCTTGGCCTGATGAGCGCGTCCGGGATCGTCTTCGCGACCGCCGACGACATCGTGCTGCTCGACGTCGCCCGCTTCGTCCAGGGCGTTGGCGGCGCGTGCTCCTGGGCCGGCGCGCTCGGGTGGCTGATCGGGGCCGCGCCGCGCGAGCGCCGCGGCGAGCTGATCGGCTCCGCGATGGCAGCCGCGATTGGCGGCGTCCTGTTCGGGCCGGTGCTGGGCGGCGCGGCGGTCGGCCTGGGTCGCGGGCCGGTGTTCGGCGCCGTCGCCCTCCTCGGCCTGGCGATGATCGCGCTCACCAGCCGCCTCCCGGCACCGGTCGCCTCCCCCGAGACATCGGCGCGCGAGAGCCTGGCCGCCGTCGTCACCGCCCCGGCCGTCCGCGTGGGACTGGCGTTGATCCTGATCCCGGGCCTCCTGTTCGGTGCGGTCGACGTGCTGGTCCCCCTGCGCCTGGACGAGCTCGGTGCGGGCGCCGGGGCGATCGCGGTGGTGTTCGTGCTCGCGGCGCTCACCGAGGCCGCGGTCAACCCGGTCGCCGGGCGGCTCTCCGACCGCTACGGCCGGATCACGCCGAGCAAGGTCGGTCTCGCGACGAGCACCGTGGCGGCGCTGGTCCTGATCCTTCCCGAAACCGCCCTGCTCCTCGGCAGTCACGATTGTTGCAGCGGCTCCTGCGATCGGGATCCTGTGGTCGCCCGCGATCGCCCTGATGAGCGACGGCGCCGAGAGCGCCGGCGTCGCCCAGGGCCTCGCCTTCGGCTTCGTCAACCTGGGCTGGGCGATGGGCCACACCGTCGGCGCGGCCGTCGGCCCGGCTCTTGCCGAAGCCACAAGCGACGGCACCACTTACGCGGTGCTCGCGGCCATCTGCGCGGTTGCTTTCGTTGCCCTCAGCCGCCGAGACCCGCTGCCCGAGCCGGCGACCTAATGGCTGTTTCCGCTAGCCGAGTGCCTTCAGGGCCTTCGCGCTGTCGCCGTGGAACTCACCCCGGACCAGCTTGCCGTCGCGGTACTCCATCAGATGGACGAAGGGAGCCTCGAAGCTGCCTCCCTTGCCGGTGGCACTCTGCGTGCCCCTGACGATGACCTTGTCTCCGGCATCGATGAACTCAGACGGCTGCACGCTGAAGCTCGACCAGTAGTCAGGGATCTGCGCGAAGTTCGCGAGGATCGCGTCGCGGCCCTTGGTCACGCCCCCGAGGGGCAACTCGTCCGAGGTCTGCCATTCGGCATCCTCGGCAAACCCCTCCTTCAGCGTCTCGAAATCGCCCGTGCTGAACGCCTGGTACGCATTCCTGGCAGCTTCCGCATTGCTCATCTTGCACCTCCCGAGTCGGTTGCTGCTCTCGGGGCGAGCCTACGTCCGCGTCGGCCCAGATGCAAGGGCCTTTACAGGAGAGCGGAGGGGGTGGGATTCGAACCCACGAGACCGGTCAACCCGGCCTAGCGATTTTCAAGACCGCCGCATTCGACCACTCTGCCACCCCTCCGGGAAGCGAGGATAGGGTGCCGCGCGATGGCGGCGCGCTGGAGCAATTGGGCAGGGGAGCAGACCTGCGAGCCGCTCGCGATCGAGACGCCCGGGACGCTGGGCGAGCTGAGCGAGACGGTCGCCCGGGCGGCGGCGGCGGGCCACCGGATCCGGGTCTCGGGCTCGGGCCACTCGTTCTCGGATTGCGCGCTGACCGACGAGGTGATGATCCGGCTCGACCGCCTCGCCAAGCCGCTCGACTTCGACCCGGAGTCCGGCCTGTTCAAGGTCGAAGCAGGGGTGGTTCTGCGCGACCTGAACCTGCTGTTGGACGAGCGCGGGGTCGCGTTCGAGAACCTCGGCGACATCGACCGCCAGACGATCGCCGGCTCGATCTCGACCGGAACTCACGGCACCGGCGAGCGCTTCCAGAACCTCTCGGCGCAAATCGCCGCGATGGAGCTCGTGACCGCCGACGGCTCAGTCGTGACCGTCGATGATTCCGACCCGGACCTTCTGCGCGCGGCCCGGATCGCGATCGGCGCGCTGGGAGTCATCTACTCGGTCACCCTCCGGACCGTCCCGGCCTACACGATCAACCGCGTCGACTCTCCGAAGCCGCTCGCCGACACCCTCGATCGCCTCGACGAGTTGAACGCCGGCTCCGACCACTTCGAGTTCTACGTCTTTCCCCACACGGAGACCGCGCTCTGCCGCGAGTCTCGCCGCACGGACGAGCCGCCGGCGCCGCGGAACCGGGCGGCCGTCTACGCGCAGGAGGTCGTGCTCGAGAACTGGGTCGGGCAGCTGTTCGCGCTGGCGGTCCGCCGGCTCCCGTCGCGGGCGCCGCAGCTTGCGCGCATCGTCTCGCGTGGCCTCGGCAGCTCGACCAAGGTCGACGCGAGCTACAAGGTCTTCGCCTCGGAGCGCCACATCCGCTTCACCGAGATGGAGTACGCGGTTCCGCGCGAGCACGGCCGGGCGATGATCGAGCGCGTCCTCGAGCTCGCGGCGCGGCCCGAACTGGCGATCGCTTACCCGATCGAGGTGCGCTTCGTCGCCGCCGACGACTTGCTGCTCAGCCCCGCCCACGGGCGCGACACCTGCTACGTCGCGGTCCACCAGGACCGAAAGCTCGACTGGGACACGTACTTCAGGCGTGTCGCCGAGATCGCCGCCGAGTACGGCGGGCGTCCCCACTGGGGCAAGCGGCACTTCCTGACCGCAGCGGAGCTCGAGCCGCTCTATCCGCGCTGGGGCGAGTTCCAGGCGGCTCGGGCCCGCCTCGACCCCGGCGGCACGTTCGGGAACGGCTACACGGACCGCGTGCTGGGCCCCGCCGCCTGATCAGCTCGGCGGCGGGAACAGCAGCAGGTGCAGAAGGCCGGCGCCCAGGCCGAGCACGGCGCCGTGCAGGTAGAGCAGCCACTCGTCCTCTCTGATCGCGGTCCGCAACATCTCCGAGAAGTCGCTCGGCGCCATCTCGCGCATCCGTGCGGTGATCAGGTCGCGGATCGCGGTCGCCTGCCGCTTGTTGATCTCCTCGTCCGCTAAAGGGGTGAGCGTGTACTCAACCGCCTCGGTCGCGACCGACTCCCGGATCGCGTCGTACTGGCGCGTTCCCATCGCAATGCGCACCGCAGGGTTTATCGGCCCGACGGCACGGTCGACCGCGGGGGCCATCGCTGACTCGATCAACTTTCGCGTTCGGTCCGCGCGGGGTCCGTTGAGGAGCTCCTCGCCGATGTTGTTGAGGTTCACGATGTCGTCGGCGACGATCCGTGCGTAGACGCCGGCGACCTCGTGCTGGCGCTGCATGAACAGGCCCTGGAGCTTCACCCCCAGGAAGCTGCGGGGCTCGATCGGCTGAAAGATCATGTAGATCGCGACGAGGTTGGTGATGTAGCCGACCAGCACCCCGAGGATCGGCAGTACCCACCAGTAATGCACCGCGTTCGTGATGAACGCGACCGGAATCCCCAGCATGAGGCCGAAGAAGAAGCCGAAGTTGGTGATGAACCTGAGCTCCTTGTGGCCGATCTCCTGGAAGATCCGATTGGCCATCTCGGGGTTCTCGTCGAAGTAGCGGATCACCATGAGCTTGATGTCGAGGATCTGGTCCGTGTGGTTGCCGATGGCATCGGTTACCTCGCGAACAATGTCCGGCAGCTGCTCCTGGACGCGGGCGTGGACCGCCTCGCGAACCCGCGGCGGCAGGTCGCGCCAGAGGCCCGGGTGCTCGCGCTCCATGATCCGCTCGACCACCTCACGCATGTCGCCGCGCGCGGTGTCGAGGATGTGCTCCGCAACTCGCTCGGGATCGAGCTGCTTGTAGAACTCGGAGGGGCTGCCCAGCTTGGCGATTCCCTTGTCGACCGAGATCGACCCCATCTTTGCGGCGCGCGAGGGGATGATCCCCTGCCAACCAACCCCACCGTGCATCACGCCCGGGATCTGCTGGATCTTCCGCGGCAATAGGGGCACCAAGGCGCGCAGCCCGGGAAGTCGAAACCCCTTGAAATAGACGGGGTTGAACAGCATCCAGACGCCGCTCCAGTTCGTCGTGTAGCCGATCGCCCCCATGAAGAGGGGCACGGTGATCAGGTTCAGCGTCTCGTCGCTCATCCGCGCCCGTCCCGCGGCGATCCTAGACGCGGCCTCACGCCGCCGCGCCACAAAGGCGGCTACAGGAACGCGTGGCCGGCCCCGCGGTAGGTCGGAACCTCGTCGACGACCGCGTCGCCCTCGACGAGGTGGAGCGAGTCGAAGCGCTCGCAGAGCTCACCGGCCTTCGCGTGGCGCATGTACACGCGATCGCCGATCCGCAGGCTCGCCGCTGCGCTTCCGGTGAGCGGTGTCTGCACCTCGCCGGCGCCCTCGTCGCGGTCGAGCCTGAGGCCCGCCGGGAGGTAGGGGGTGGGGAGCCGGTCGGGGCCCGGCGCTCCCGACGCGACGTAACCGCCGCCGAGCGTCGTCGCCACCTCGGAGGAGGGCCGGCGTGTGACCGGCAGGCAGAAGATCGCCGCCGGCGTGAGGTCGAGGGATCGGTAGTTGTCGAACAGCGCCGGCGCGTAGAAGCCCGAGCCGGCGGTGAGCTCCGTGGCGACGCCGAGTTGGGCGCTCCGCGAGAGGCTGCCCGTGCCGCCGCAGTTCACCCACTCGAGCTCCGCCACCTCACGGATCGCGGCCACGACCGTGGGCAGGCGGCTCCTGAGCTCCGCCTCCGAGCGCGCCTGCATCAGGCGGATCGCCGCGCTTCGCACCGGCCGGCCCGGGATCCGGTCGCCGACGCCGGCGATGTGGCCCTCGTAGGCCATCGCCCCGACCAGACGGGTCCCGGCTCGCCGCTCGATCTCCTCGGCCAGCCGCCGCGCCTGCTCGGCGGTCCGGATCGGCGAGCGCTTCGGGCCGATCCTGGCCAGCCGCCCGGCGGCGGGCCACCAGCTCGGGTCGATGTCAATCGCCACCCGCACGGTCGCACCGACCGCGCGCGCCGCCGTCTCGATCAGGTCGAGCTGAGCAGGGTCGTCGACCATCAGCGCCGGATGCGCGTCGGGCCGGTGTGCGGCGAGCGCCGCGAGCTCCTCGAGCGCAACCCGGTCGGTGCTCGGATAGCCGACGAAGATCTCGTCGAAGCCCTCGTCGGCCAGCAGCAGCGCCTCGGAGAGGGTGAAGCTCAGGATCCCCCGGAAGCGCTCGTCGAGCGCGAAGATCCGGCGCAGGACCTCCAGCGAGCGGACCGACTTCGAGGCCACCCGGATCGGCAGCCCGGCGGCCTGTCCCAGCATCTGCGCGGCGTTGGCACGCAGCGCGTCGAGGTCGACGAACGCGAACGGCGGCTCGACCTCGGCGAGGACCGAGTTGTAACGGGCGCGAAGCGCTTCGGTGTCAGCGGGAGAGGTCACGGACAGACTGCCCTCTGGCCGGGTGCCTCGCTGAATTCTTGGACGCTCGTCCAAAGACTCGCGCGCAGCGTTCACAGAGGGTTCCGGATCCAACCTAGCTCAGGAGGATTCCGTATGAAATTGGTCGTTGCCTACGTCGAACGCGACGTGGTCGAACCGATCCGCGAGGAACTGCTCGAATTGGGCTTCCTCTCCCTGTCAGTCCTGGAGGCGAGCGGCTCCGTCCCCGAGCCGACCGTGACCGGGACCTACCGCGGCATCGCGGTTGAACGGCACCTGCGGCCGAAGGCGAGGCTCGAATGCATCGTCGGCGACGAGCACGCGTCGACGGTCACAGACACCATCTCCAAGCACGGAGGAGAGCGCTACTTCGTATTCGTCGTCTCAATCGAGGACGCGTACCCAACCGACACGGTCAAGCTCGACGCAGAGGCGGTTGCGTAGGGACTCGGCCACCTAGAATCGGGGCCTGTCCCCGGAGAGGTGGCCGAGTGGCTGAAGGCACTCGCCTGCTAAGCGAGTAGGGGGCGCAAGCTCTCTCGAGGGTTCGAATCCCTCCCTCTCCGCTGAGCGCCGGTCGTTGACAGGGGGCTTCGCGTGTGCGAGCTTCGTTCTCGCGATGGATGCAACCGCGTTGGACGAGCTCAACGCGTCGTTCGGGGGCGAACTTGTCAGGCCCGGCGACCCGGAATACGACGAGCGCCGCCGAGTCTGGAACGGGTCCATCGACCGGCATCCGGCGCTCATCGCCCGGTGTCACGGCGAGGCTGACGTTGTCGCCGCGGTCAAGTTCGCGGTGGGCACCGACCTGCCGGTCGCCGTTCGAGGTGGAGGCCACAGCTTTCCGGGTCACTCCGCCTGCGACGACGGCATCGTTATCGACCTCGGTCCGATGAAGCGGATCAGCGTCGACCCGGACACACGGACGGCGAAAGCGCAGGCCGGCCTGCTCTGGGGCGAGCTCGACCGCGAAACCCAGGAGTTCGGGCTCGCGACCACCGGAGGATTCGTGAGCCACACCGGCGTCGCGGGCCTGACGCTCGGCGGTGGCATCGGCTGGCTGCATCGAAAACATGGGCTGACGATCGACCAGCTGCGATCCGTGGACCTGGTCACTGCTGCGGGCGAGCCCGTCACCGCGAGCGAGACGGAGAACGCCGAGCTCTTTTGGGGCGTGCGTGGCGGCGGCGGCAACTTCGGGATCGCCACGGAGTTCGAGTTCCAGCTACATCCGGTCGGCCCGACCGTCCTCGCGGGGCCGATCTTCTGGCGAATGGCGGAGGCGCCGGCTCTCCTGCGCTTCTACCGCGAGTGGATCGCCGAGGCGCCGGACGAGCTGATGACGATCCTGATTACGCGCCGCGCGCCAGCGGTCGAGTTCGTACCGCCCGACCTCCGCGGACAGCACGTCATCGTGGTCGCCTGCTGCTACGCGGGGCCGCTCGAGGAGGGTGAGGAGGTTCTGCGCCCGCTGAGGGCGTTCGGTTCGCCGGTGCTCGACTTCTGTGAGCCGAAGCCCTATCTGACCCATCAGGAGACCTTCGACGCCGCCTTCCGGCACGGCTGGCACTACTACTTCCGCGCCTGCGACATCGCCGAGCTTTCCGACGACGTGATCGACGTAATGGTCGACTACGGACAGCGGATCATCTCGCCGATTACCAGCGTCGCCCTCTGGCAGATGGGAGGCGCTGTCCCGCGAGTCGACGAGGCCGCGACCGCGTTCAACGGGCGCGGCGTCGGATTCACGTTCAACATCAACGGCAACAGCCAGACCGCTGAGGGCTTCGATGCCGAGCGCGAGTGGGCCCGCGCCTATTGGAGTGCGCTCGAGCCGCACCACACCAGCGTCTACGTGAACTTCCTCATGGACGAGGGAGAAGAGCGCATCCAGCAGGCGTACGGAGCCGGGAAGTACGACCGGTTGAAGGCGCTCAAGCGAACCTACGATCCGGAGAACGTCTTCCGGCTCAACCAGAACATCCCACCTGCCTGAGGACCGGCCTGCGCGGTCAGCTACCTTGAACGGAGGGATGCTCCGAGCTCGGATGGCGGTGATTGCAGGGGCGGCGCTGGCTGTGCCGCTTGTGGTCGGCTGCGGCGACGACGAGGTTCCCGCGACGCCGAACGTCATCGTGGTCCAGGAGGACCGCTCGCCGGAGGCCGCCGGCGAGGACGACAGCCTCGAGGGCGCAACCGGATCGCAGGCCGGGTCGACCGATCCGCTGCTCCTGCCCGACGCGGGCAACCCGCTCGTCCAGGTCCGCCGCGATGGCCGGGTCGACCTCTACGACGAGCCGGGCGGCTCTGTGATCAAGACCGTCAAGGACGAGACCGAGTTCGGCTCGCCGACCGCGTTCGCCGTGCAGCGCCAGCGTGACGGCTGGGCCGGCGTCCCGACCCCCCACTTCGAGAACGGGCGGCTTGCATGGATCCGCCTCGACCCGCGCGAGCTGCGCGCCTACACCGTCTTCTACGAGGTCGAGGTCGACCTCTCCGACTACCAGGCGACGCTGCTCCGGCGACATAAGCCGATCCGCACCTTCTCGGTCTCGATCGGGAGGCCGGAGGCACCCACGCCGACCGGCGAGTTCGCCGTGACCGACACCTTCCGCGGCGGCCTCAACCCGGCGTACGGTTGCTGCGCGGTTGCGCTGACCGCCCGCCAGACGCGCCTGCCCTCCGGCTGGCTCGGGGGCGATCGGATCGCGATCCACGGCACCTCGGGCACCTTGGGCGCCCCGATCTCGACTGGGTGCGTCCGCGCCGAGGACGACAACGTCTCCGAGTTGGTCGACCGCCTGCCGCCCGGGACGCCGGTGACGATCCAGCAGTAGCGACCGGTCAGCGGGCTGCTAGCTCGCGCTAGCGCGCCAGGTGTCCTTGACGAACGCCTTTAGCGTGGCGCCGGACTACGCGGCGGGGTATGCGGTCTTCTTCGCCTCGATGCCCGCCGCGCGGATGAGCTCGTCGACCGCGAGCGACACGTCGACGGCGAGCGCATCGATGTCGGCCATCACGTCGCGGTCGCCCGAGATCCCGAAGAACACGCCGCCGTTGTAGGAGACGATGCCGATCGCGAGCGCGTGCCCCTGCGGGGACAGCGGCACGAACGGGTAGATCGCCTCGATCTGGCGCCCGAGTAGGTAGAACGGCAGCTGCGGGCCCGGGACGTTCGAGACGACCAGGTTCCAGTTGAGCGGCCGGGCGATGGCGCCGGCGAGCACCCGATTGATCGTGGGCGGCGTCCACCCGGTCGCCTCGATCACCAGCGACGCCGCCTGCGCCTGCTTCGAGGACTTGAGCCGATGGGTCTCGGCGTGGATCGCCGCGAGCCGCGCGGCGGCGTCCGGCTCGGCGATCGGCAGCGCGACCATCAGCGTCGCGACCCGGTTGCCGAGCTCGTTGCGCTCGTCCTCGCGGCGGACGCTCATCGGCACGAGCGCGACGATGTGCTCGGGCAGCTTCCGGTGGTGACGGACGAAGAAGCGCCGCAGGCCGCCCGCCGCCCCGGCCAGGATCAGGTCGTTCACGGTGGCCTCGGTCCCGCCCCGCGCTCCCTTGAGCAGCTCGAGCTCGGTCTGGACGAACGCCACCCGCCGGTCGCGGCCGATCTCGGCGTTCAGGAAGGTCTGCGGCGCCTTCGGGCCGCCGGCGGCGAGCCCGGCGAACGCCTCGGCCGTCTGCATCACGTTGCGCGCCGTGCCGCGGGGCATCGTCACCGCCGTTCGCGTCGCCTTGCGGGCGGTGCGAAGCGGCCGCGCGATTCGTTCCGAGGCCCCGCGGACCAGCAGCATCGCCTGGCTCGGCTGGTCCGGCTCCCAGGGCTCGTCGTCGACCTTGACCTCGGACCCGTCCTTCGAGGGGTCGAGGATGATCGTGCCGACGTCCACCGCCGAGACGCCGTCGACCAGGGCGTGATGGGTCTTGTTGATGTACGCGTGCCGGCGGCCCTCGAGCCCCTCCACTAGATACAGCTGCCAGAGCGGGCGCTCGAAGTCGAGCGGCTGCGAGAAGACCTGCCCGGCGAGCTCCCGCAGCTCGGCCATCGTCCCCGGCTTCGGGAGCGCGGCGCGCCGGACGTGCCAGCGGATGTCGAAGCGCGGGTCGTCCGCCCAGACCGGGTTGTCGAGGCCCAGCGGGGTCCGAGTGACGCGCTGGCGGAAGCGCGGCACGAGGTTGAGCCGGCGCTGGACGTGTGCGACGAGGTCCTCGAAGGCGGGCGGCTTGCCCTGCACGACGAGCGTCGCCCCGACGTTGACGTGAATGGGGCCGCGCTCGGCGAGCAGCGAGGACATGTCCGATGGTGAGAGGCGGTCGGGCGGGCGGCTGGCGGACTTGTTCTCGGCCATCGGCGCCCGCGAATCTATCCGGCGGGGTTACGATTCCGTGCGGATGGGGCTCTTCGACTTCTTCAAGCGCCGGCGCGACCGCGAGAGCGCGATCCCCGGCGGTACCTCGGAGCCGCTGACGCGGCAGCTGAAGGGTGACGGCAAGCCGATCGGCCAGCCCGTCGGCCAGGCGTTCCAGAGCGGGAACTTCCAGGTCACCCAGGGCGAGAGCCAGGTGATCGACCTTCGCGGCTCGGGGCTTCGCGACGAGATCCTCGGCGCCCTGCAGCAGCACGGCATCGACCCGGACGCGGCCCCAGGGGCCCAGATCAACGCCGGCGACGTCCCCGGCCTCCAGGAGCAGATCATGCAGGCGCTCGAGGACGCCGGGATCGACGTCAGCCAGCTCGGCAACGGATCGGGCGGGATCACGATCGAGGGCTCCGACGGCGGTTCGGGCTCTGCCGACTCGGGCTTCTCCGGCGGCGACTCGGGCGGCGGCGACTCGGGCGGCGGCGACTCCAGCGACGGTGACTCGGGCGGCGGAGGAGGCGGGGGAGAGTAAGCGTCGGTCGCGGCGAGCGGGTGCTACCCGGCGTCTGGCGGCTGCGGCTGCCGCTGCCCTGGCCGGGCGTCCCGCACTGCAACGCCTGGGCGCTGCGGGCGGGCGACGGCATCGTCCTCGTGGATACCGGCTACGCCGACGCGGACGGCACGCGGCAGCTCTCATTCGCGCTGGCGCAGGTCGGGCTGGAGCTCAGCGACGTCAGCCTGCTGGTCTGCACGCACGCCCACTCGGACCACTACGGCCTGGCCGGCCCGATCATCGACGAGGCCGGGTGCGAGCTGTGGATGCACCCCGCCTGGGGTCACGTCCGCGGGCTCGCCGAGGACCCGGATGCGGCGCTCGAGCGGCGGATCGAGGTCGCGCGCCAGAGCGGCGTGCCGCCGGCCGCGCTCGAGCGCTACAAGGAGGCGCGCCGCGGCCAGGGCACCGGGATCGCCCGCACCGTCCCACCGGACCGCGACCTGGTCCCCGGGGCCGAGTTCGAGACCGACCTCGGCCGGTGGCAGGTGCACGAGACCCCTGGCCACGCGCCCTCGCACGTCGTCCTCCACCAGCCCGACAGCGGCCTGATGCTCTCCGGCGACCACCTGCTCGGCCGCGTGACGCTGTTCTTCGACCACGGGCACACCCCCGACCCCGTCGGTGAGTTCCTATCCAGCCTCGACCGCGTCGAGGGGCTCGAGACCACGCTCTGCCTGGCGGGGCACGGCCGGCCCTTCCGCGAGGTTCCCGGCAAGGTCCGGGCCTTCCGCGCCGAGGTGAGCGAGCACCTGGAGCGGGTGCGCGGCGCGGTCACCGGCGAGCCGAAGACCGCGTTCCAGGTCGTCCCCGACCTCATCGGGCGCGAGAACCTGAACGCGGCGACCGGGGCATGGGGCCTCCAGATCGCGCTCGCCTACCTTGATCACCTGACGCTCGCCGGGGAGCTCGAAGAGCTCGACGGCTCCGAGCCGCGCCGCTGGCAGCCCGCTTAGAAGCGCATCGTCACCTCGGTGACGTCCGCGTCCGTCTCCGCGTCGTACGAGTGGTCGCCGCGCTCGAAGACGCGGAGCATGGGGGAGTTGCCGGTGAGCACGTCCGCGGTGAGGCCCTGGGCGCCGTGCTCGCGGGCGTAGTCGACGAGGAGAGCGTGCATGGTCGTCCCGAGCCCCGCGCCCTGCCACTCGGGATCGACCAGGTATGCCACCTCGGCGAGGCCGGTCGCCGGGTTGAGGAAGTAGGTGCTGGCGGCGACGATGCGCTCGCGGGCCGAGGGTCCGACGACCGCTGCGAACGCCATCTCCTCCTCGTAGTCCACGCTGCAGAGGTGCTGGGCAGCCGCATCGGTCAGCGACGTGAGCTTCTGGAAGAACCGGGTGCGGACGTCTCCCTCGCCGAGCCTGTAGAAGAGCTCCTGCATCGCGGCGGCGTCGCTCGTGCGGGTCGGCCGAACCTGGACCTCGCGCCCGTCGCGAAGCCGTCGCTCACGAACCTCGGCCACCGGATAGGCGGTGCGGCTGCGAAGTCGCTGCTTGGGGTCCACCAGGCCGTTCGTGACGGCGGCCTCCAGCAGCTCGTCGCGGAAGTCCGGGTGGGCGACGTCGATCAGCGCGACGGCGCGCTCCGACAACGAGCGGCCGAATAGGTACGCGGTGCCGTACTCGGTCACCACCCAGTGCACATCGGCGCGCGGTATCGCGACCGCCTCGCCGGGTCCGAGCTCGGGCGTCACCGCGGAGCGCCCTCCGGGCGTCCGCGAGGCGAGGCAGACGATCGCCGTTCCGTCCGCGGATTCGAGCGCGCCGCGGTGAAACGACGGCCCGGTCGAGACGCCGCCGTAGAGCACGCCGTCGAGCTGCTCGGTCGAGACCTGACCGGTGAGGTCGATGGCGAAGGCCTGTGTGACCGAGACCATGCGCTGGCGGCTGCGGATGATCGCGGGGTCGCAGATGTAGTCGATCGGGAAAAAGGCGAACCGCGGGTCGTCGTCGACGAGGTCGTAGAGCCGTCGCGAGCCCATCGCCCAGCTGGTCGCGACCGGTCCGGTGATGACGCCGGCGGCGACGAGATCTACCACCGGCTCGGTGATCACGTCCGAGTGGATCGCGAGCGCGCGCCGGTTCGTAAGGTGGCCGAGCATCTCGTTCGGCACGCGTCCCAGGCCGATCTGGAGCGTGGAGCGATCATCGATCAGCCTCGCGACGTAGCGGGCGATCTGCGCCGCGACGTCGCCGACGGGCTCGTGCAGGTACTCCACGACCGGGCTTTCCACCGGCACGAAGCTCGCGATCCGGTTGACCGGGATGCGGCTGTCGCCCGCCGTCCGCGGCATCGCCGGGTTGACCTCCGCAATCACGGTTCGTGCGGCCATCGCCGCCGCCTGCGTCACGTCGACCGAGATCCCCAGGCTGCAGGTCCCGTCGGGATCCGGCGGGGCGACCTGGACCATCGCGACGTCGAGCGGGAGCTGCCGGTTCGCGAATAGGCGCGGGACGTCGGCGAGCGAGAGTGGCAGGTACTCGACCTGGCTCGGATCGGTCAGCTCGCGGACGTTCGTACCCACATAGAAGACCCGATGCCGGTAGTTCGTCCGAGGCGGATCGCCGCTGCCGATCCGGCTCGTCAGGAAGTGCACGAGCTCGACCCCGGGCACGGTCCGCTCCTCCAGAGCTTCGACCAATGTCGCGGGCGTGGCGCAGGCGCTCCCCACGAAGACCTTGTCGCCGGGGCGGACCGCCCCAACCGCCTCCCCGGCCGAGACCGAGCGCTCGCGCCAGTCGGATCTCGCCTCGGCGTTCATGCTTTCGTATCGTCTCACCGGTGACCACTGCGGCCGAAGCTCCCGACCAGGCGCTCGCCGAGGCCCGCTGGAACCTCGATCCGCTCGTCGAGGGCGGCGGCTCCGACCGGGCGCTCGAGCTGTTGGGCGAGGCGGCTGAGCGGGCGGAGGCGTTCGCCGAGGCCCACCGCGGCAAGGTCGCCGAGATCGACGCCGGCGGACTGGTCGAGGCGATGCGCGAGCTCGAACGGATCTACGAGCACGTTGGCCGCGCCGGTGGCTACGCGTCGCTCTGGTTCTCGGTCGACACGCGCGACCCCGAGCGCGGTGCGCTCCTGCAGCGGATCCGCGAGCAGGGGGCGCAGATCGAGACCTCGCTCCTCTTCTTCGAGCTCGAGTGGAACGAGCTCGACGACGAGCGCGCGGAGGAGTTGCTCGCCGCCGAGGAGCTCGACTTCTGCCGGCATCACCTGCGTACCGCGCGCCGCTACCGCCCCCACCAGCTGACCGAGCCCGAGGAGCGGATCCTCACCGAGGCCGAGGTCACCGGACGCTCCGCGTTCCAGCGCCTGTTCACCGAGCAGACCTCCGACCTGATGGTCGAGCTGCCTGACGCCGACGCGCCGATGCCCCTGATGGAGGCGCTCAGCCGCCTCCAGGACCCCGACCGCGAGCGTCGCGCCGCGGCGGGAGAGGCCGTGACCGCCGCGCTTGAGCCCGATCTCCGCACCCGCGCCTTCATCTTCAACAGCCTGCTCCAGGACAAGTCGACCAAGGATCGCCTGCGCTCCTACGACCACTGGCTCGCGTCGCGGAACCTCGCGAACGAGGCGTCGGACGAGTCGGTAGAGGCGCTGATCGAGGCCGTCGTCGGAAGCTACGAGCTGGCCCGGCGCTGGTACCGGCTGAAGGCCAAGCTGCTCGGGGTCGACCGGCTCGCTCACTACGACCGCATGGCTCCGGTCTCCGACGAGACGCGGCCGTACAGCTACGACGAGGCCCGGGAGCTGGTGCTCGACTGCTACCGCTCGTTCTCGCCCGAGCTCGGCACCGCCGCCGAGGGGTTCTTCACCGGCAGCTACATCGACGCGCCGCCCGAGCCGGGCAAGCGCGGCGGTGCGTTCTGCGCCGCGGTGGTGCCCGCCCTCCACCCCTACCTGCTGCTCAATTTCACCTCGCGGATGAACGACGTGCTGACGATGGCGCACGAGATGGGCCACGGCGTCCACTACGTGCTCGCCGCCGACCAGGGGATCTTCCACTTCTCGACCCCGCTGACCGTGGCCGAGACCGCCTCGATCTTCGGCGAGACGATCGTTCTCGAGCGGCTCCTCGGCGACGCGCCCGACGCCGCGACACGGCTCTCGCTGCTCGCGGAGTCGCTCGACGGCGCGGTCGCCGCAGTCTTCCGCCAGGTCGCGATGAACCGGTTCGAGGATCGCGTCCACAACACGCGGCGCTCGGAGGGCGAGCTCTCCGTCGACGGCTTCGCCGAGGCGTGGCTCGAGACCCAGCGGGACCTGCTCGGCGACTCCGTCGACGTCACCGACGACTACGGCTCGTGGTGGTCCTACGTGCCGCACTTCGTCGACACGCCCGGTTACGTCTACGCCTACGCCTACGGCCACCTGCTGGCGCTCTCGGTCTACCGCGGCTACCAGGAACGCGGCGACGAGTTCGTCCCGTCGTACCTCGACCTCCTCCGTGCCGGCGGCTCACGCTCGCCCGAGGACCTCGGCAAGATCGTCGACGTCGACCTCACCGATCCGGGCTTCTGGCAGTCAGGCCTCGACCTGATCGAGGAGCAGCTTGACGCCGCCGAGAAGGCGGCCGCAGAGGCCGGCCGGCTCTAACCCCGCGCGCTAGCCTGTCCTCTCCCGCGCCCGTAGCTCAGTCGGATAGAGCGTCGGTCTACGAAACCGAAGGTCACAGGTTCGAATCCTGTCGGGCGCGCTTCGCCGGCCGACGGGGGGTAGCCTGCCGTGAAGGATCTGGCAGTCGGCAAGAACGCCACGCGACCGCAGAGGAGTGGAGCGAGATGAGCAAGTACGCAGTCATCAACCCGGCAACAGGTGAGACGGTCAAGGAGTATCCGCAGATCTCCGACGAGGAGCTCTCGGCGGCGATCGCGGCGGCGGAGGATGCACACCGGACGTGGGCGCTGAAGACCTCGGTCTCAGAGCGCGCCTCGATGGTCAAGCGGGTGGCCGAGCTTCACTCCGAGCGGCGGGAGGCGCTGGCCGAGATCATCGTGCGGGAGATGGGCAAGCCGATGGAGCAGGCCCTCGGCGAGGTCGACTTCTGCGCCGACATCTACGGCTTCTACGCCGACAACGGGGAGGATCTCCTCAAGGACGAGCCGATCGAGCTGCTGGCCGGCGACGGCACGGCGCTGATCCGGCGCTCGTCGGTCGGGCCGCTGCTGGGGATCATGCCCTGGAACTTCCCCTACTACCAGGTGGCCCGCTTCGCGGGACCCAACCTCGTCGTCGGCAACCCGGTCCTGCTGAAGCCGGCGCATCAGTGCCCCGAGTCGGCGGAGGCGATCCAGAAGATGCACGACGATGCCGGCTTCCCCGCAGGCGCCTACCACACGATCCTCGCGACGAACGATCAGATCGAGACGGTCATCGAGGACCCGCGACTGCGCGGCGTCTCCCTGACCGGCTCCGAGCGTGCCGGCGCCGCGGTGGCGGAGATCGCCGGGCGCAACCTGAAGAAGGTGGTGCTCGAGCTCGGCGGATCCGATCCGTTCATCCTCTTGGGAGCCGACGACATGGATGAGGCGGTCGAGGCCGCCGTCGCGGGCCGCCTCGACAACACCGGCCAGTCCTGCAACGCCGCGAAGCGGTTCATCGTCGCCGATGAGCTCTACGACGACTTCCTCGAGAAGTTCACGGCCGCGATGAGCGCGGCCGAGCCCGCCGACCCGACGTCCGCGGACGCCGAGATGGGCCCGCTGTCGTCCTCCGACGCCGCGGCGACGCTCCAGGACCAGCTCGACCGGGCGGTCGCCCAGGGGGCCACCGTCGCGGCCGGGGGAGAGCGGAAGGACAACTTCTTCCCGAGCACGGTCCTGACCGGGATCACCTCGGAGAACGACGCCTACCGGGAGGAGTTCTTCGGCCCGGTTGCGAGCGTCTACCGGGTCGGCTCCGAGGAGGAGGCGATCGAGGTGGCGAACGACACGCCCTTCGGGCTCGGCTCGTACGTCTTCACCGACGACCCGGAGCAGGCGCAGCGAGTGGCCGACGGCCTCGATACCGGGATGGTCTACGTCAACGGCGTGGGCCTCGACGGCGCCGAGCTGCCGTTCGGCGGCGTCAAGCGATCGGGCTTCGGCAGGGAGCTCGGCCGGTACGGCATCGAGGAGTTCGTGAACAAGAAGCTGATCCGCGTGGTCAAGTAGGCACCTGCGGGATCACCCTGACTGCGCCGCAATTGCCGGCGCGCAGGAGGCGAGCTCGCCGCCGCGCGGCATGTCGCGGCGGAGCGCGATGAACGCGATCGCGCCTGCGATGAGAGGGAGCCAGAACAGGATCAGGCGGTAGCCGAGCACCGCCGCGGCGGTGCCGGCGGCAGGGGCGCCGTATACGACGAGGGCGCCGATCAGGCCGAGATCGATCCCCCCGATACCGCCCGGCACGGGGAGGAGCCCTCCGAGCTGGCCGATCAGGTAACCCATCAGGATGACGGTCAGCGGCGGCGAGAGCCCGACCGCCTGGAAGGTGGCCCATAGCACCGCGTTGTCGAAGGCCCAATAGCCGATCGAGCCGATGATCACCCGGCGGTTGCCGGAGCGCAGGATCTCGAACGCCTCCCCGGCGCCGTCCGGGATCGCGACCCGGATCCCGACGACCACCCGGCGGAGCCGCGATGCGTCCGGGCCGGGTTCCGGGCCGGGCCCCGCACGGGAGACCACGGCCACCAGGGCGATCGCTGCCGCAGCGATCGCCGCGGGCAGGGCGGTGAGCCAGAGCGGCTGGTCGGATCCAACCCCAAGTGCCATCGCCGTGCCGATCACGACCACGGCGGCGAAGTTCACGCCGCTCTTGATCAGGAAGAACGCCACCGAGCGGCGCGCGATCCGCCCGCCGTCCATCCCGCCGCGGTGCAGGATCCAGGCGCCGAGCGCGAGCCCGGCCGCCCCGCTGGCCGGCACCAGCGAGCCCATGGCCAGCTCGGAGCCGCCGATCTGCCAGCTCCGGCGCCACGGCAGCCCGGCGCAGAAGATCGGCCCGAACATGACCACATAGGAGGCGAACGAGAGGCCCTCGAAGAGCGTCGCCAGCGCGAGCCATCCGGGGCTCGCGTCCGCGAGAGCGTCACGGACCTCGCCAAGTCCCGGCGCGAGTAGGACGATCGCGATCAGAACGGCGAGCGTGACCATCGCCTGGACGCCACGACGGCGCAGGGTGCTCGGCTGGAACTCGCTCGGCATCTCCGTCGAGGGCGGCAGCACGGTGATGTCGGAGGCGCCTTGGATCCACCAAGGATTGCGGACCGGCGATGTTGCTGGTTAGCTTGGGCTCCACTCAGGCGAACGGACTCGAAGGGAGCTGGTGATGTCGGAGGAGACGATGGTGGGGCTGTTCCACCAAGCGCTCGCGAAGCGGGGCGTCGAGGGCGAGGTGCTGGCCGTCGGCGAGTTCAACCCGCGCGGCCACACGGGTGGCCTGTTCGTCGGCGGGCTTGCCGGGGGTTCCGCCGGGGACAAGCTGGGCGGCCTCGCCGGGGGAGTGGGAGTGGCGGCGGGCTCCATCGCGGGCGAACGCGCGGCGGACGCCGCGGCGGGGCTGCCGGGCTGGATGCTGATCGGCGTCACTGCGACGACGGTCTACGGCTTCGCCGGGCGCCGGAACGCGGAGCCCAGTCAGCTCGTGTTCGAGGTGCCGCGGGAGGGGCTTCAGGCCAAGACCCACCAGCGCGTGAACGTGCGCGTGCTCGAGCTGATCGACGAGGCCAGCGGCTCGAGGATCGAGCTGGAGGGGAACCGGCTGCCGGTGACCCACTCGAAGGACGTGATCGACGAGCTCACGGCCTGAGGCGGGCGGGGTCAGCGCGCGGCGCTGAGGCGTAGCCGCGAGAACGGGATCCGACTCGGGCCGGAGCCGTCGAGATCGACCCGCGCGCTCGCGGAGTTGACCGACCGGACCACGCCGGGGCGCCAGTAGCGTTCGCCGCCGCGGCCGCATAGCGCGAGCACGTGGTCGCCGGGCGAATAGATATGTGCGGTTCCAATCACTGTGTCCCTAAGACCAGGCGGGAACGCCAGACTCATCGCAACTAGAGTCGCGCCGTGACGCGGAGAGAGGCGTGGATCCTCGGCGGGGCGATCGCCGTGGGGGCGGTGGCGCGGTTCGCGACGCTCGACCTCCAGAGCTTCCATCACGACGAGGCCGTGATGGCGGCGAGGGTGCTCCAACCCGGCCTCTGGGACACGCTCGAGGAGGTCGTCGACAGCGAGCGCAGCCCGCCGCTCTATTACCTGCTCTCCTGGGCGTGGTCGCAGCCGTTCGGCACCGGCGAGGTCGGCCTGCGCTCGCTCTCCGCGCTGATCGGGACGCTGATGATCCCCGCGGCCTTCCTCGCCGGCAGGCAACTGCTCTCGATCCGAGCGGGGCTCTACGCGGCGGCGTTCGTGGCGCTCAATCCCCTGCTCGTCTGGTACAGCCAGGAGGCGCGCTCCTACATCCTTGCGGCGCTCTTCGTGACGCTCAGCGTGGCCTTCTTCGCGCGCTCGCTCGAGCGGCTGGATACAAGATCGCTCGCGCTCTGGGCGCTGGCCTGTGCGCTCGCCCTGTGCTCGCACTACTTCGCCCTGTTCTTCGTGCTGCCCCAGGCCGCCTGGCTCGTCTACTCGGATCCCCGGTCGAACCGTGCGCTGGCGGCGACCGCGGCGATCGCGGCCGTCGCACTCGCCCTGATCCCGCTGGCGGTGACGCAACAGGGAGAGGACCGGCGCGACGGGTTCGCCGACCTCGCGTTGCCCGGTCGGGTGGGGGAGGTGGCGCTGGACTACTCGGCGGGCGAGGACCCCGACCCCCTCGCCGCGGGTTCGCGAGTCGACACCGTCCAGATCGTGGCCGGGGTCGGCGGCGCGCTCGCGGTGCTGGGCGCCGCGGGCCTTGCGCTTCGCCGCGGGACGGAGCACGAGCGCCGCGCCTGGCTGCTCGCGGCCGGCATCGCCGCGCTCGGGGTGGGGTTGCCGGCGCTGGCCGCGCTTGCGGGGCTTGACTTCCTCAAGCCACGCAACGCGATGGCGGGAGTCGTCCCGGTGTTGCTCGCGACCGCCGTCGGGTTCGCGGTCGCCCGGGCGCCACGGTGGATCCCCGCGGCCGCCCTCGCCCTCTGCGCCCTGTACGGGGGCGTCGTCATCGCGGTCAACTCGACGGCTGAGATGCAGCGCGAGGACTGGCGCGAGGTCGCAGAGCTGGTCGGCGACGCTCCCGGGACGCGGTTGCTCGCCGTCCCGCAGAACGGCGACGACCCGCTCCTCTACTACCTTGGTGCCGAACGCTTCATCGGCCCAGCGGCGCGAGCGGGAACAACCACCTCGGAGGTGATCGCGGTCGGCACCACGTCCAGGGTCAACCCACCGGCCGGCTTCGAGGTGGTGAGACGGGAGGTGCTCCCGCCGATCTTCACGGTCTGGACCCTGCGTGCCGAGCGTCCCGAGCTGCTCTCCGACGGCGATCTCACGGACGTCCTGGACGAGCGCAGCACGGTCCTGATCGACGAATAGGGGTTTTCTCTACCCGATACGAGGTATTCGCCGTCCCCGCGCCCGGGGATTTTCGGCTGACGAATGCTCAGCCAGGGATTAGCGTGCGGTTCGTTCACCTGGTGCAACAACACGAATGGAGGTCTGGCATGGGGAGGTCTGGCATGGGGGAGAAGAGGGAGCTTCAGGAGATGGACGCCATCGCGGCGGAGCGGGGGCTGATCCTCGCGTTCCGGGCATGCGACGAATCCGGGGACTACGAGCCGGTGTTCCTTCGCATCGACAATGCGGGCGTGGGTCCGACCGATGAGGTCGCGACGATCGCGATCACCGACGGGAACGGCATGTCGCTCGGGCGCTATCTGGTGCCTCGCAGGAAGCTCGACGCCGCGCTCGCCGAGCCGCCAAATAGTTTCGTTAGAGATTATCCTTCCGCGGATCGGTTGGTGTAGCCTCTGATGCATGGGAAGTGCGCTCCGTGACAAGCCGAAGGAGCTGACCGCCGGCGAGAAGCCGCTCGCCGGCAACCTGAGCTGGCTGCTCGCCCAGGCCAGCCACGTGATGGTCACCGAGATGACCCTCGCGTTCGAGGACATGGGCGTCTCGCCCCGCGGTCACTGCCTGCTCTCCGCCGCCATGACCGGCGAGTTCACCCAGAAGGAGCTGGCGGACATGGTGGGGCTCGACAAGACGACGATGGTGGTCACGGTCGACGAGCTCGAGCGCGCCGGGCTCGCCGAGCGAGTGGCGTCGAAGACCGACCGCCGCGCACGGATCATCCGCGTCACTCCTGCCGGCAGGCGGGTCGTGGCGAAGGGGGAGAAGGTCGTCTCCGAGATCCAGGAAGACGTTCTCGTATCGCTGCCCGCTTCCGAGCGCCGCGCGCTGTTGGACGCGCTCGAGAACCTGGTCGGGGGCCGGCTCTCGACCCCCGCGGCCTGCAGCCGGGCCCCGCGCCGGCGCTCCTAGGCCGCGGTTTACAAGGTAGTTACAAACAAGATCATCCCGGAAAAACCTATCTGCTACGGTCTCTATGCATGGCCGAAGCAGATACGCGCTCCCGCTGGATTGCCCTCTACGTCCTCTGCCTGGGGATGCTGATGATCATCCTCGACGCGACGATCGTGAACGTCGCGCTGCCGTCGATCCAGGATGACCTCGGCTTCTCGCAGTCCGACCTCGCCTGGGTCGTCAACGCCTACCTGATCCCGTTCGGCGGCCTGCTGCTGCTGTCGGGCCGGGTCGGCGACCTGATCGGCAGCAAGCGCGTGTTCATGGCCGGGCTCGGGCTGTTCGTCGCAGCCTCCGCGCTCTGCGGCCTGGCCCAGAGCCAGGAGATGCTGATCGGCGCCCGGTTCCTGCAGGGGATCGGCGGCGCGCTGACCTCGGCCGTAATCCTCGGGATGATCGTGACGATGTTCCCGGAGCCCCGGGAGCAGGCGAAGGCGATCGGCGTCTACAGCTTCGTCGCCTCGGCCGGGGCCTCGATCGGCCTCCTGGCCGGCGGCGTCCTCACCGAGGCCATCAACTGGCACTGGATCTTCTTCGTCAACCTGCCGTTCGGCGCGCTGACCGCGATCTTCGCGTACCGGCTGCTCGAGAACAACCCGGGGATTGGCCTGAAGCAGGGCGCCGATGTGCCCGGCGCGTTGCTGATCACGAGCTCCCTGATGCTCGGCATCTACACGATCATCGAGGCGACCGACTACGGCTGGGGCTCGACCCGGACCCTCGCGCTCGGCGCGATCGCGCTCGGCCTGATGGCCGCGTTCATTGCCCGCCAGGCGACGGCGCGGACACCCCTGGTCCCGCTCCAGATCTTCCGCAACCGCAACGTGACGGGCGCGAACGTGATCCAGGTCCTGATGGTGGCCGGGATGTACGGGGTCTTCTTCCTCGGCGCGCTCTACATGCAGGGCGTCCTGGGCTACAGCGCGATCGAGGTCGGGCTGGCGTTCCTACCGGTCGCGGCGCTGATCGGCGTCTTCTCCGTCGGCGTCACCGACCGGCTCGTGACGCGGTTTGGCGCGCGCACCCCGCTTACCGCCGGCCTTGTGCTCGTGGGCGCCGGGCTGCTCCTGTTCACCCAGGTCCCGGTTGACGGTGTCTACGCGACCGACATGCTGCCGACGATGATCCTGCTGGGCATCGGCGCCGGGTTGGTGTTCCCGGCCGTCGTGACCCTCGCGATGTCGAGCGCGACGCCGGAGGACGCGGGACTCGCCAGCGGGCTCACGAACACGACCCTCCAGGTCGGCGGCGCGCTCGGGCTCGCGGTCCTGGCGACGCTCTCGACCACCCGCACCGAGAACCTCGTCGCCGAGGGCGCGAGTCAGGCGTCGGCGCTCGTCGACGGCTACCAGCTCGCCTACTTCGTCGCCGTCGGCCTCCTGGGCGCGGCGGTCGCGATCGCGCTCGGCGTCCTGAAGCCGGTGCCCGTCGAGGCCGAGGTCGCCGAGCTCGAGCTCGAGGACGGCGAGCCGGCCTACAGCGAAGCCGCGTAGCCGACCAACGCACGGTGTTCCGGCCGGATCCGGGACACATGTGCAAGACTCATCCCGCCAAGCCGCACCACTTCCGGCACGGCAGGAGGAGTCACACCAAGTAGGGCACGGGGCAAGGAGGCCCTTTCTTGATGAGCAATCGGCATCGGTTCATCGTCGCGGCGATCGCTGCTATCGCGGTCGCGTCCGTCCTGGCGGGATCCGCCTCGGGCGGCGGCGGCAAGGCGAAGGACCGGGCCCACTACATCCTGCCGCCGGGCAACTACGGCGGGTTGGTGTTCACGGAGAACTCGACCGATCAGCTGCCCCTCTACTCGGGCCTCACGCCGCTTCGCGACAACATCACCAACGCCGACATCAACGAGCACTTCCTGCCGGAGGACTTCAAGCCGATCGGGGAGACGCACGAGGAGGACACGGGGCGGCCCGGCGTCCGCGTGATCTATGACGAGTGGGGCATCCCGCACGTGTACGGCGACACCCGCGAGGACCTCGCGTTCGGAGCGGGCTGGACCACGGCCCGGGATCGCAACCTCCTGATCCGGCTCGGCCGCGGTCCCGCCCGGGCCGCGGTCGCCGACATCCCGAACCTCAACGCCTTCAGCCTGGTGACCAGCGGCCAGACGTTCGAGCCGAGCCCGGAGACCGAGGCGCTGGTCACTGAACAGCGCAAGCTCCTGATCGACACCTACGGCGCCGAGGGACGGCAGATCATCTCCGACGCCCGCGCCTACGCAGACGGCATCAACGCCTACTGGGAGGCGAACAACGTCAACCAGCCGCCCGCCACGGTCAACGACGTGATCGCGGTGACGGCATTCATCGGGTCGATCTTCGGGGCCGGCGGGGGTGGCGAGGCCTTGAACGGTGAGCTGCTCGCCAAGCTGCGCGAGGAGCTCGGCTACACGCAGGGCTACAAGGCCTGGCACGACGTGATGCTGGCCGACGACCCCGAGGCGCCGACCACGATCGAGAAGCGCTTCAACTACCCGCCGGTCACCGGCGGGCCGGTCAAGGGCTCCGTGACGATCGACCCCGGGTCGATCGAGAACATCGACCCGGGGGACCCGGACCCGACCCCGGACGCAGCCTCCGCCGAAAGCTCGGACGGAGTTCCGGGCGCCGCCCCGGCCCGCAAGCAGGCCTCGAACTGGCTGCTCGCGTCGCGCGGGCGCTCCAAGACCGGCAACAACCTGGCCGTGATGGGGCCGCAGCTCGGCTACTTCTACCCGGAGATCGTCCAGCAGATCGACCTGCACGGACCCGGGATCAAGGCCCAGGGTGCCGCCGTCCCAGGCCTCGCGATGTACATCCTGATCGGCCGGACCAAGGACTACGCGTGGAGCCTTACCTCGGCCGGCCATGACGTCCGGGACGTCTACGCGGAGAAGCTGTGCGAGCCGGACGGCTCGGAGCCGACGCGGACCTCGGACCACTACATGTTCGACGGGAACTGCCGCGAGTTCGTGCGCTTCAACGCCGGCGAGCTGAACGGCCAGCCGCTGAGCTACGACCAGACCGCGCACGGCAACGTGTTCGCGACCGCGACGATCGATGGCGAGCCGTACGCGCTGTCGCGGCGCCGTTCGACCTTCGGGCGCGACGGGCTGAACCTCGCCGCCCTCAAGGACATGACCGAGGGCGATGCGTCGACGCCGAACAAGTTCTTCAACGCGGCGAACAAGTTCGGCTTCACGTTCAACTGGGCCTACAACTCGCGGAAGAAGAACGCCTACTTCACCTCCGGCCGGCTGCCGACCCGCCCGCCGGGACTCGACCGCCGCCTGCCGACGATCGGGACCGGCGATTACGAATGGACGGGCTACCTCAGCCGCGACCAGCACCCGCATGACGTCACCGGGCCGGGCGGCCTGCTCCTCAACTGGAACAACCAGTCGGCGCCCGGGTTCATGCACGGCGACGACGAGCCGTACGGGTCCGTCCACCGCGTCGAGCTGTTCGACGGCTGGAGCCAGGAGGCACGGCTCAAGGAGGTCGTCGGCATCATGAACCGGGCAGCGACGGAGGACGTGCGCTCGCCGGTCTGGCCGGTCGTGAGCCGCGTCCTCGAGACCGGCGCCGCGCCGACCCCGCGCGACCAGGCGGTCGTCGACCTGCTCGACGCCTGGTTCGCCGACGACGCGCCCCGCCTCGACGCCGACGACGACACCTTCTTCGACTCGGCCGGGCCGACGATCATCGACGCGGCATGGCGGCCGATGGCCGAGGCGGTGATGGAGCCCGTGTTCGGGAACCTCGTCGACGACCTGAATGACGTGCGCTCGCTCAACAACCTCGGCCCGTCGTATGTGGACAAGGACCTCCGCAGGCTCCTGGGCGAGCCCGTCGAGCAGCCCTTCCTGAATCGCTACTGCGGTGGCGGCTCGCTTTCGGACTGCCGCGAGTCCCTGTGGGATGCGATCCACGAGACCGCTGACGACCTCGAGGACGAGTACGGGAGCGCCGATCCGGCCACCTGGATCAAGCCCGCGTTCAGGACCTCGTTCGCCCCGGGCCTTCTGCCCAACACTTTCCCGTTCACGAACCGGCCGACGTTCCAGCAGGTTCTCGAGTTCCAACACAAGTAAGAGGAGGCATCGCGTTGCTAAAGAGGGGTTCGTGCAAGCGGTCGGCACTGTTCGTGAGCGCCGTCGGAATCACAGCGCTCGCGCTTCCGGCGCTTGCCGTCGCCCATCTCGAGCGGCCCTCCTACTGGCCGGATCCGGCCCCCGATACCGGCGTCAGCCCGCCGGCCGGCGGCGAGGTGCCGAGCAAGCGCTCGCTCGCGTCGGCCGCGACCGGCGAGGGGCCCGGCCAGGTCCTGGTCGTCTGCAAGGGCGACGACGGCAAGGGCTCGCTCCGCGCCCTGCGTGACTCCCTGGAGGACGCGCAGCAGGGCGGATACAAGCTGCGCCCGAGCCAGCCCAAGATCGACGTCTCGGAGAACAAGGCGAAGAAGCTCAAGGAGATCAACAAGAAGCTCGCTAAGCGCTGCGGCTACGACTCCGTACAGGAGGCCGTGTTCGACGCGGGCAACAACGACCGGGTCGCGATCATGCCCGGCCGCTACACCGAGCCCGAGTCGCGCTCGGCGCCGGTCAACGACCCGGCCTGCGAGGACCTGATCCAGAACGACGCTAGCGGCACGCCGACCCCGAGCTACGAGTACCAGGTGACCTGTCCGAATGACCAGAACCTGATCTACGTCCAAGGTCGGGCGGTCGCAGGTGACCCGGTGGTGCCGCCCCTCGAGGACCGGCAGGGGATTCCCGAGCAGGAGCTCGGACCGTGCGTTCGCTGCAACCTCCAGATCGAGGGCACCGGCGTGAAGCCCGAGGACGTGATCCTCGACGCCGGCACGGGCTACTCGGGCGAGGGGCCGAAGGCGAAGCCGAGCGGCTACGCAAAGCACGTGGTAATGCGCGTCGACCGCGCCGACGGCTTCGTCGGGCGCAACTTCCTGACGCGGGGCGCGCTCGAGCACGGCTTCTACAACGAGGAGGTCGACGGGGTCCGGCTCGAGCGGGTGAAGTTCTACTGGGCCGCCGACTACGGCCATCTCAGCTTCACCTCGGACCACAACCTGATCCGGAACTGCGAGGGGTTCGGCGCCGGCGACGCCGTCATCTACCCGGGCGCGGCGCCGGAGACCGGCTCGCAGGCCACGGCCTTCTACCCGGACGCTCCGCGTGAAAACACGGTGGTCAAGAAGTGCGACATGCATGGGTCGGCGCTCGGCTACTCGGGCTCGATGGGGAACGCGGTGCGGATCACCGACAACCACATCTACGGCAACACGGCCGGGATCTCGACCGACACGCTCTCGGCCTCCGGCCACCCCGGCTTCCCGGCCGACAGCTCGGAGATCGACCACAACTACATCTACTCCAACAACCTCGACCTCTACCGCGACGACGCGCCCGTCGACATCCTGGTCGGGGTGCCGATCGGGACCGGCGTGCTCTACGCGGGGATTAACGACGCCAACGTCCACCACAACTGGTTCTTCGACAACTGGCGCGACGGTGCTTCGATGTTCGCGGTGCCGGATGCGGCTACAAACGGCGGCGGGGCCGAGGGCGACATCTTCCCCGGCGTGTCCTGCCCGGGGGCGCCCGACAACGGGTTCTCGACGTCCTGCGGCAACCGCTTCCACCACAACACGATGGGCGTGGCGCCCGAGGGGTTCAAGTTCGCGCACGCGGTCGGCAAGTTCGGCAACGTGAGCACCGCTGACGAAGGCGGCCGACGCAAGCCGAACGGAAACGACTTCTGGTGGAGCGAGCTGTTCGCATCCAACACCGGCAACTGCTGGTACCAGAACACGGGCGTCGACGGCACCGCGGACAGCGTGACCGGACCGGGCGAAGCGGGCGGCGTGGCCGGCGCCCCGCCTCAGGAGCTGCCGTCGAATTGCAGCACCAGCACGGGCAACACCGATGCCCCGAAGTTCGCCTACCTGATCGACTGCGCGGACGGGCCCGACGAGGACACCGGCCCTACGGACTGCGACTGGTGGACGCTCCCGCCCGAGCCGGGCAGCCCCGCCGCCCGGGCCGCCCGGTCCGCCCGCGCCGAGGCAACCGAGGCGTACGCGGGCTCGCCCGAGGCACGGGAGGCCGAGCGGCGGGTGGCGACGCTGCAGCGCTGATGGACCGCAACCGCAGCAGCTTGGCCGCGGCGCTGATCGTCGCCGCGGCCCTGCTCGCGGGCTGTGGCGACAGCGATTCGGGCGAAGGTGCCGCCGAGAACGAGGGCGTCGGCCCCGTCGTGGCCGGCTCGACGGCGCAGCTCGCGAGCTGCCGGGATTGGGTAACGGGCACGGAGGAAGAGCGCTACGCCACGATCGAGGACATTCGCGGCCAGCTCACGCCGCAGAGCTCGGAGACGGCCGAGTCGGACTTCAGCGACGAGGCTGCGTACGAGATGTTCGACCACACCTGCGAGCCCGAGTGGGCGGGGAGCCTGCGGCTCTACAAGCTCTACGCACACGCCCAGCCGTTCGCGTCGTACGCCGACTAGTAGGGCGCGCCCTCGTACGCTGATCCGCGATGCGGATCCTGTTCGTCTGCCTGGGCAACATCTGCCGCTCGCCCACCGCCGAGGCGGTGATGCGCGGCCTCGTCGCCGAGGCCGCGCTCGAGGGTGAGATCGAGGTCGAGAGCGCCGGCACCGGTAGCTGGCACCTCGGCGACCCGCCGGACCCCCGCGCGGTTGCCGCTGCCGCGGAGCGCGGTGTGGAGCTCACGGGAGCGGCGCGGCAGGTCGACCCATCCGACTTCGAGGGCTACGACCTCCTGATCGCGATGGACCGCTCGAACCGCGACAGGCTGCTGCGCCACGCGCCCCACGAGGAGGCGCGCGGGCGGGTGCGGTTGCTTCGAGAGTTCGGCGACGGGGAGGAAACGGATGTCCCCGACCCGTACTACGGCGGCGACGAGGGCTTCGCGGAGGTGGTCGAGATCGTCGGGCGCTGCTGCCAAGCCCTGCTCGACGACATCCGCGCGGGCCAGGCAGCGTGAGTGCGACAGCGCGCGAGGCGTTCGTAAAGACGCGGGCGGGCGCCACCGTCGCTGACTTCGAGGCCGAGGCCGCCGGGCTGCGGTGGCTCCGGCAGGCGGGTGCACCGGTCCCCCGGATCCTTGGCGTTGGCGACACGCCGCCCTCGCTGACGCTCGAACGGATCGGCCCCGGCACGCTCAGCCCCGAGGGCGCCGAGGAGCTCGGCCGCCGCCTCGCGGCGCTCCATCGTGCCGGAGCGCCCGCGCACGGTTCGCTGCCGCCGGGCTCGCCCGATGACGTCTTGCGAATCGGGCTGGCCCGCCTCGTGCCACGGGAGCGCCGCGGTTGGCCGGAGCTCTATGCCCAGGACCTCGTGCTGCCACTGGTGAAGCAGGGGCGCGACGGCGGCAACCTGGCGGACACGGACGCCGCGGCCATCGAGTCGGTCAGCGGCGCGGCTCGCGGAGCTCGCCGGGCCGGCGGAGCCGCCCGCTCGCCTCCACGGCGACCTGTGGAGTGGCAACGTCCTCGCCGACGCCCAGGGGCGGGGCTGGCTCATCGACCCCGCCGCATACGGCGGGCATCGCGAGGTCGACCTCGCGATGCTGCGGCTGTTCGGCTCGCCCAGTGAACGGATCTTCGCCGCCTACGACGAGGCATTTCCGTTGGCGGACGGCGCCGACGAGCGCGTCTCCCTCTGGCAGCTCCTGCCGCTGCTCGTCCACGCCGTCCTGTTCGGCGGCTCGTACGGGCGCGCGGCGGGCGACGCCGCCCGCGGCTACGGCTGAGTGCCTCCGATCTCCCGCAGGTGCTTATGTCAAGCAGATTTCTCGCGCAGGCGCTCGGCGAGGCGGTTCATCCCGAGCCGCTCGGCCGCCCGTGCTCCACCCTTCCAGTCGGTGCGCTTATCGCGCGGGCGCTTCACCCCGGCGTCGCGAAGCGTCGCCATGTCCTTGAACGCGAGCAGGTCGTCGCGGGCGCCGAGCAGGTTCTTGCGGAGCGCCGGCCTCGTCTCGCGGATCGCGTGCTCGAGCACGCCCTCGAGCGACCCGTGCTCGCGCAGCAGGTCGGCGGCGGTCTTGGCGCCGACGCCCTTCGCGCCCGGGATGCCGTCCGAGGGGTCGCCGCGGAGCGCGATGAAATCGGGGACGAGCTCCGGGGCGATCCCGTACCGCTCGACCACTTCGTCGGGACCCACCTCGACGGCCCCGCGGGTACCGGTCGTCAGGTACAGCACTCGCACCACGTCGGAGGCGCACTGGAACATGTCGCGGTCGCCGGTCAGGAGCAGCGCGTGGCCGCCGGCCTCGGCCTCGAGCCGCGCGTAGCTGCCGAGCAGGTCGTCCGCCTCGAGCGTCTCGTGGGCGCTGACGACCCAGCCGAAGGAGCCGAAGAACTCGGGGACCTCGTGCCACTGGGGCTGGAGGTCGTCCGGCACCTCGGGGCGGTCGGCGTGGTAGCCCGAGTGGAGTTCGACGCGGTACTCGGCGGCCTCGGCGCCAAAGCAGAGCACCACCGCCCGGGGCTCGTGGCGCTCGATCTCCTGGAGCACGATGTTCGTGGTGCCGAGCAGCGCGTTCACCGGGCGGCCGGCGCCATCTTTGATCGAGTCGGGGAGCGCGTAGAAGGCGCGGTAGAGGAGCGACGGGCCGTCGACGGCGAGGAGCGGAGCGGGCATCCGCTGACGGTATCGGGATCAAGCGTTCACGGCGCGCTAACACCCGCCGGCCTGCGGTTCCATAG
Organism: uncultured bacterium; assembly: GCA_963753385.1. Taxonomy (GTDB): domain Bacteria; phylum Actinomycetota; class Thermoleophilia; order Solirubrobacterales; family 70-9; genus JALZKA01. The sequence goes on along the minus strand of CAVWCC010000005.1, from coordinate 232,230 downwards.
AACACGGGCCGAGGGGCAGGACCTTCGACTGCGTACTTCCGAAAGGAGACCTGATGAGAGGCAGGAGGACTGCCCTTGGCGCTGCAACGCTTGCGATCGGAGCGATCGGGGCCGTCGCGGCGTTCGCGGCTCCGGCTGGCACCAGCCGCGGGCCCAGCACCCCCACCGACCCATACGTGCTTCCGGTTGCGGATGGCGTCGGGATCAAGTCGTTGCTGACCGTCGCGGACGCCGGCGCTGCCGGCGACGGCTACGAGATGGTCGGGATCCCCGATGGCCTCGGCGCCTACAACGACCCCGACAGCCGCGACTTCACGCTGCTGATGAACCACGAACTCGGACAGACCGTGGGCGGCGTTCGCCGGCACGGGCAACAGGGCGCGTTCGTCAGCGAGCTCGACATCGACAGCGACACGTTCGCGGTCGAGGAGGGCAAGGACCTGGTCGACCCCGACGTCCGCTACTGGGACTACGTCAAGCGCCGGTATCGCGCGGTGCCGTCGGCCGGCGGCGTCAACCCCCGCGATGCCACCGACACGTTCCCGGCGCAGCTCGCCGCGTTCGGACGGTGGTGCTCCGGCACGCTGTCCGACCCGGGACAACTGTTCGACGAGGACTCCCGCAAGGGCTTCCGTGGGCAGGTCTGGTTCGGCAACGAGGAGGTCGGTGACGAGGGCCGCGTCTTCGGCGTCACGATGGACGGGCAGGCACAGCAGCTGCCGCGCCTCGGGCTGTTCTCGTGGGAGAACACCAAGCCCGCACCGACGGACAACAAGGTCACGATGACGATGGGGATGGAGGACACGGCTACCGGCCAGGTCTGGGTCTACATCGGCGAGAAGCAGCGGAACGGGAACGCCTTCGACAAGGCTGGCCTGACCAACGGCACCGATTTCGTGCTCGACCTCGACAACGAGACCGTCGACTCCGACGCGGAGTTCCGCGCCACGTACGGCAAGGGCAACCCCGCGGAGTTCGACCTCGGCACGGACGAGGTGGTCGACTGGGATCGCTCCGGCGCGCGCCAGAACGCCGAGGGAACCGCCAAGGGGCTGACCCTCAACCGGATCGAAGACGGCCACTGGGACCCGGGGAATCCGAACGACTTCTACTTCGTAACGACCGAGGGGTCGCCGGGCGTCGTGCCTGACGAGCCGTCGGTGACACGCGACGGTGGCGGTCTTTGGCGGATCCGGTTCGACAACGTCAACCACCCGGAGCAGGGCGGAACGCTCGAGCTGCTGCTCGACGGCACCGAGGAGCCGTACCTCAACAAGCCCGACAACATGGGCATCGACACGCGCGGCAATCTCCTGATCCAAGAGGACCCGGGCAACAACGCCCAGCTCGCGCGGATCGTCGCCTACAAGATCGCCAACGGCGATCGCGGTGTGGTAGCGGAGTTCGACGAGAACCTGTTCCGCACCGGCGCGCCCGGCTTCATCACCCAGGACGAGGAGTCGAGCGGGATCATCGACGCGAAGAACGTGATCGGACGGGGCTGGTTCCTGTTCGACGCGCAGATCCATGCGCCCAGTGGCGACCCGGCGACCGTTGAGCACGGGCAGCTGCTGGCGATGCACGTCCGCAACTTCCGCGACGTCTACACGATCGACGGAGACGAATAGCGAGCGGCCGCCGCGGCCGAACGCACCGAACACGGGAGGAGGGCCCCGCTCCGGCGGGGCCCTCCCTTTCCGCTCGGACTCGGGCGGATGTGCGTAGAATGCGGGCCAGAGCAGTGAGGGGCCGTCGGCGGCGAGGAGCGGAGCGCTCACGCCTCCCACGTCCGACGTACTGCGGCACCTGCGGCTTCGACAGCGTTTCACCCCTTTCGGGTGTCGTGCCGATTATTAGGCAAGCCTAACCTGGAGCCACTATGCTGCCTGCCCTTCAATGACGTCCGTCGCCACCTCCACGCGCCAGCGACCCGAGTGGGCTGACGCCCTCGACCCCTACGCCCGGCCCCACCTGGGCCGCAGCCTGCTCGACATCGCGACGTCGGTGGTGCCCTACCTGGCGCTGATGGTCGTGATGTACCAGCTGCTCGATGTCTCCTACTGGCTGGTCCTGGCCGTGGCGATCCCGGCATCGGGGTTCCTGCTGCGGACATTCATCCTCTTCCACGACTGCACCCACGGCTCGTTCCTGCCCTCGCGCAAGTTCAACAACCGCTTCGGCGTCGTGATCGGGCTGCTCGTGATGCAGCCGTTCTACAACTGGCGCCACCATCACGTTGCCCACCACGGCAGCGCCGGCGACCTCGACCGGCGCGGCACCGGCGACGTGCCCACGCTGACCGTCGCGGAGTATCAGGCGCGGGGCTGGAAGGGGCGGCTCGGCTACTGGCTGTTCCGCCATCCGCTGGTGATGTTCGGCATCGGGCCGATCTGGTCGCTGATGATCGGGCCGCGGTTTCTGCCCTCGAACGCCACGAAGCAGATGCGCCGCAGCGTGATCGGCACGAACATCGCGCTCGTCCTCCTGATCACCGGGATCTGCTTCGCGATCGGCTGGTGGGAGTACTTGCTGATCCAGCTGCCCACGGTCGTCCTCGCCGGGACCGCCGGGGTCTGGCTGTTCTACGTCCAGCACCAGTTCGAGGACGTCTACTGGGAGAACGGCGAGAACTGGAGCTACACCGAGGCCGCGCTCCAGGGCAGCTCGTACCTGAAGCTGCCGCAGCCACTGCAGTTCTTCACCGGCAACATCGGCCTGCACCACGTCCACCACCTGAACGCGCGCATCCCGAACTACAACCTCCAGCGCGCGCACAACGAGAACGAGATCTTCCACCAGGTGCCGATCCTCACCTTCTGGCAGGGGATCTGCTCGGTCCGCCTGAAGCTCTGGGACGAGAAGCGCGGCCGCCTCGTTACGTTCGCCGAGGCACGGCGCCACGCGCGCGAGGAGCGGCTGAGCGCCCGGCCCGCCTCCGCGAGCGCCAGCTAGACACCGCGCTCCTGCTACCGTCTCCGGCACGGACGTACGTTCGTCCGTGAGGTTTCGTCTCAGTCCTTGTTGCGCTCCGTCGCAGTTCGGGTCGAATCGAATCTCCCGAACTGCCCCGCGGCCACCGGCCGCGAAAGGAGCACACACATGTCTCAAACGTTTGCCGATCTCGGCATCTCGCGCCCTGTCGCGAGAACACTCACCAAACAGGGAATCACCGAGCCGTTTCCGATCCAGAGCCTGGTCGTCCCCGACGTCCTCGCCGGCCATGACGTCCTGGCCCAGTCGCCGACCGGCTCGGGCAAGACGCTGGCGTTCGTCGCCCCGATCCTCGATCGGATCGACCCGGGCGCTCGGCGGCCGGCGGCACTGGTGCTGGCGCCCACCCGGGAGCTGGCCGCGCAGATCGTCGCCGAGGCCCGGCCGCTGGCCCAGGCTCGCGACCTCCAGACGCTGGCCGTGTTCGGTGGCGTCGGGATCCAGCCGCAGATCAAGCGGGCGCGCAAGGCGCACCTTCTGGTCGCCACCCCCGGGCGCCTGCTCGACCTGCTCGAGCGCCGGGCGCTGACGCTCGACTACGTGCGGATCGCCGTCCTCGACGAGGCCGACCGGATGCTCGACATGGGCTTTCGCCCGGACGTGGAGCGAATCCTGAAGCTCACCCCGTCGAAGCGCCAGACGCTGTTGTTCTCGGCCACCCTCCAGGGCGAGGTCGACGGCCTCGCGAAGCGGCACACCCGTGGCGCCAAGCGTCACGAGAATCTCGTCACCGAGGACTCACGTCCCGACATCGAGCACCGGTTCGTGGGCGTCGAGCACCAGCACAAGCTGAACGCGCTGGTCAACGAGCTGAAGGGGCAGGACGACGGCCTGTCGCTCGTCTTCGTCAGGACCCGGCGCGGCGCCGACCGCCTCGCCAAGCGGCTGGCAGCGCGCGGGGTCAACGCGGCCGCGATGCACGGCGGCAAGGCGCAGGGCAACCGCACCCGGACGCTCGCGGCGTTCGAGCGGGGCCGCCTCGATGCGCTGATCGCCACCGACGTGGCGGCTCGGGGCATCGACGTCCCCGGCATCACCCACGTGATCAACTTCGACCCGCCCGAGGACCGCGACGGCTATGTGCACCGCATCGGGCGCACCGCCCGCGCGGGGCGGAGCGGGGTCGGCGTCACGTTCGTCATGGCCGACCAGGCCCACGACGTGCGCCGGATCGCCCACGCGCTGGATCTCCGCCACGAGTTCAAGCGGTCGCGCGCCTAGCCTCTGGGCTTTTCGTGATTCAATCCCCGCGTGGGGAACCGGGCTCGTCCGCTCCGGGCAGGCCTCGTGGCGCTAATCGCGACTGCGGTCTGCGCGTCGCTCGCCGGCCCAGGACGCCGCCCCGGTCGAGGGCGCGCAGGAGGCATCCGAGCGCGGCTCGGGCGATCGAGCGGACGGGGGTGGCGGCAAGGGCGGACCGGACATCGTGCGCGTCGGGGCGCTGATCAACGACGTCCAGCAGCTCGACCTGCAGTCCCACTCCTACAACGTGGACATGTACATGTGGTTCAAGTGGGACAACCCGGAGATCGACCCTCGCGCTCGTTCGAGTTCCTGAACGCATTCGATCTGGGGCCACATCCTCACCTACGAGACGTCGAAGCCCGAGGTGCTCCGCGACGGGACGCTCTACCAGGTGCTTCGCAACCAGGGCAAGTTCAACACCAAGCTGCCGCTCGAGCGCTATCCGTTCGACACCCAGCACCTCCAGATGACGTTCGAGGACTCGGCCGAGGACGCGAGCAACCTCGTCTTCGTCCCGGACGAGGACCCGATCGCGCTTTCCCGCGACCTCGCGATCCCCGGCTGGGAGATCGGCGATCCGACGCTCGAGGTGATCTCGAACCAATATGACAGCAACTTCGGCGACCCCCGCTTCGAGAAGATCGCCTACTCGCGCGCGATCATCGACCTGCCGCTCGAGCGCCCGGCCGGCACCTACGCGCTGAAGCTGCTCCTGCCGCTGCTGCTCGTCGCGCTCACCGCGGCACTCTCCCTGATGGTCCACCCGCAGTACGTCGAGGGCCGCATCGGGATCGGGATCACGGCGCTGCTTACCCTGGTGGCGCTCCAGCTCACCAGCAACTCGAGCCTGCCCGAGGTGGACTACCTGATCCTGCTCGACAAGCTCTACATCGTCGCCTACGCGTTCGTCGTCCTGACGATGGCGATCATCGTCCGCAACTCCTGGGTCGACGCGACCGGGGACATCTCGGCGGCCGTGCGCGCCGATCGCGTCAGCCTGGCGGTCCTGACCGCCCTCTACTTCGCGGTCTCGGCCCTGCTGATGATCACGACGCTGACCTGACCGAGCTAGCGCTCCGGCGTAAACCGCACGGGAAGCGACTTCAGCTGGTTTACGAACATCGAGCGGGCCACCGTCGGCTCGCCGTCGAGCTCGATGTCGGGAAAGCGGCGCAGGGTCTCGGTGAGCAGCGTCTTCAGCTCGAGTCGCGCGAGTGCAGCGCCGAGGCAGAAGTGGCGTCCACCCGCACCGAAGGCCTGGTGGTCGGGCGCGCGCGTCACGTCGAGTCGCTGGGGATCGTCATAGACCTCCTCGTCGCGGTTCCCTGAGACATACCAGAGCAGGACCTTGTCGCCCCGGGCGATCCGCTGGCCATGGAGCTCGACGTCGCGGGCCGCGGTGCGGCGGAAGTGCGCAAACGCCGGGTACATGCGGAGCATCTCTTCGACGGCGCCGTCGATCAGTGACGGGTCATCGAGAAGGAGCCGCTTCTGGTCAGGGTGCTGGAATAGGCCCAGCATGCCGCTGGTGAACACGGCGCGGGTGCTGTCGTTGCCGGCCGCGCCGAGCAAGCCGATCCCCATGTAGATCTCGGTGTCGGTGAGCCGCTCGCCGTCGACAACGGCGTGGACGAGGATGCTGATCAGGTCGTCGCTCGGGTTGGCGCGCCGGAGCTCGATCTCCTCCATCGTCTCGTTCCAGGTCCTGGTGAGCATCTCGGCCAGCGCCTCCTCGCTGGGCCGCAGGTCCTCGTCGCCGAACCCGAGGGCGAGGTTCGTGTCCTCGATGTGACGTTGATCGTCCTCCTCCGGCGTGCCCAGGAACGAGCCGATAACGCGCGCCACCACCGGTCCGGCGACGTCGTGGACCAGGTCGCACTCGCCGCGATCGGCGACGCGGTCGAGCACCCTCGTGACGATCTCCGTGATCCGGTCGGAGTGCTCGGCAATCCGCCGGGGCGTGAAGCCCCGCTGGAACAGGGCCTTCAGGCGGTCGTGCCGCGGCGGGTCCATCGAGATCATCTGCTGGCGCTGGGCCTCGAGCGGGATGCCGAAGTCGTCGAGGACGAGGATCCCGCCGACCTCGGAGGAGAACGTCTCCCAGTCGAGGCTGATCCTGTGGAGGTCGGCCGCGCGGGTGATCGACCAGAAGCCGGCCTCTTCGGGGTGCGAGGTGAGCGGGCTCCAGTGCACGGGCGCCTCGCGGCGCAGCCGCGTGAAGAGCTCGTGTGGCGGGCCCCCGTCCCACAACTCGAGGTCGCCCACGTCGATCCCGTCGAGATCCTGTTCTGCGACAGGGCCCATCAGCTCGAGCGTACGGAATAGACCTTGACCTCTGCCGGCACGCCCTTCGCCCGGAAGAGCAGCTTTCGCCGCGCCTTGACGCGATCGGCGTCGAGGTCGCTGACGGCCCGGTCCGAGGCGAGGATCTCGCCCGCCGCGGCGGCCTCCGCGACCCGCGCCGCGATGTTCACGTCGACGCCGAAGTAGTCCTCTCCCACGCGCTCGGGGCGACCCACGTGCATGCCCGCGCGCAGGCGCGGACCGTAGCCCGCGACCTCGACGTCGGTGAGCCGCGCCTGCGCCTCCTCGACTGCCGCGAGCGCGTCGGCCGGCGCGGCGAACACCGCCATCATCCCGTCGCCGAGCCTCTTTATGACCTTGCCCGTGTGGTCGGCGACCGGCGGCTCGATCGCAACGCTCACCTGGCGCAGGAGCTCGACCGCGGCCTCGTCTCCCGCCTTTAGCGACCACTTCGAGAAGTCGACCAGGTCGGTGAAGACGATCGTCAGGTCGGCGTGGACCGGGATCCGCCCCAGCGTCTGGCCCATCGCGTCGAGTACCTGGAGCGCCGATAGCCCCGCCTCCCGCAGGAGGGTGGGGCGCTCCGCCGTGGCCTCGGCGAGCCGGCGGCCCAGGATCTGGCTCTGCTTGTCGCCCGCGGTCGACAGCGGGTCCTCGCCGAACTGGCTGTCCCCTGGCAGGACCTTGCGCAGCGCCTTCGCCACGGCGAGCAGCCGCGGGTCGGTGGCGATCCGCTCGGACTTGGAGCTCTCGGGGTCGTCCTCGGGCACGCCGCCATCCTCTCACTCCTAGAATCGCGGCCGTGCAGAACGGAGCACGGACAGCGGTGGTCACCGGCGCTTCGAGCGGGATCGGAGCGGCGACGGTACGTGCCCTTGCGGCAGCGGGCTTCCACACGGTGGCAGCCGCACGTCGCGCCGAGCGCTGCCGCGAGCTGGCGGATGAGGTGGGTGGCGAGGCGCTCGAGCTCGACGTCACCGATCCCGGCTCCGTCGCGGCTATGGCCGCAAGGCTCGACGGTGTCGACGTGGTGGTCCACAGCGCCGGGGGAGCCCTTGGCCTGGAGCCCGTCGCCGAGGCGGACGAGGACGCCTGGCGCACGATGTACGAGACGAACGTGATCGGCGTCGAGCGGGTGACGAAGGCGCTCCTGCCGGCGCTCGAGCGCGGCGGCGGCGGCCACATCGTCGTGATCGGCTCGATCGCCGGCGTCGAGGTCTATCCGGGCGGCGCCGGCTATACGGCAGCGAAGCACGCGGTCAACGCGCTATGCCGGACGCTTCGGCTGGAGCTGCTCGGCAAGCCGGTCCGGGTGACCGAGGTGGCGCCCGGGTTGGTCGAGACGGAGTTCTCGCTGGTTCGGTTCGGCGGCGATTCCGAGCGCGCCGCCGAGGTCTACCGAGGGATCGAGCCGCTCACGGGCGAGGACGTCGCCGACGTCATCGCGTTCGCCGTCACCCGCCCGCCCAACGTCAACGTGGACTACGTCGCGGTCAAGCCGCTTGCGCAAGCGACCGCGATGATCAGCGAGCGGGCCGAGTAGCAGTCAGGCCGGGTCGAGCTCGACGCGCTCGAGCGTCTGCGGCTCGACCGGCTTGTCGCCGGGCCCGGTCGGTGCGCCCTCGATCGCGTCGACCGCGTCCATGCCGTCGGTGACCTTCCCGAACACGGTGTGCTTGCCGTCGAGCCAGTCCGCGGCTTCGATCGTGACGATGAAGAACTGCGAGCCGTTGGTGTTGGGGCCGGCGTTCGCCATCGCGAGCGCGCCCCGGACGACCTTGTGATCGTTGAACTCGTCCTCGAATGTGTAGCCCGGGCCGCCGGTGCCCGTTCCCTGCGGGCAGCCGCCCTGGATCATGAAGTCGGGAATCACCCGGTGGAAGATCAGTCCGTCGTAGAAGCCGTCGCCCGCAAGCTTGCGGAAGTTCTCGACGGTCTTCGGCGCGTCGTCATCGTGGAGCTCGACGGTGATCGGACCGGCATTTGTGTGCATCACAGCGGTTGACATGCCATGACCCTAACGGCTCGCCGGCGGGGCCATGTGGCCTGCCGCGCCGCCGCTGCCTCTACGAGACCCCGCCTGGCCAAACCCACCGATTCGGGATTGGGGGTCATATGGACCTCGGATCACGATCTCGTTTCTACCGCGGCTCGCCGGTCAGCCAGCGGACGGGGTTCTGGACCAGCATCGTCTGCTCCTGCTCAGCGGTCATGCCGCCCTCGCGGAGGGCGGGAAGGACCTTGTCGTGGACGATGTTCATCGACCAGTCCACGGCCATGCCGGCGTCGATCATCTGCTGCTCGACCTCGGGCGCGAACCAGTCGATCGTCGCGCAGTAGTCGGCCGAGATGAACAGGCGCTCCGCGTGCCCGCGCTCCAGGAGCGCAAGGGCGGTTGGGATCCGCTGGTCGAACGGCAGGTACATCTCGAGGCCGAACCGGTCGAGCCCGGCGTATACGCCCTTGGCGAGGAGCGACTCGACGTAGTCGGGATCGGGGCTGTCGCCGCAATGGGCGATCTGCACGCGTGAGAGGTCGACGCCCTCCTCCTCGAAGATCGCGATCTGCTGCGGCCCGGTGTCGCTGAGTGGCCGCGAGTGGGCCATGATCGGAGCGCCTGTGCGGAGGCTGGCGCGGGCGGCGGCGCGGTGGACCTTCTCGACATTGTCGGTCAGCCCCGGCTCGTCGGCCGCGCACTTGATGAACGCTGCCTTGACCTCGGTGCCCTGGATGCCCTGCTCGATGTCGTGCACGAAGAGGTCTGCGATCGCGTCGGCGTCCCTCGACATCAGCGCCATCGGCAGGTGGTCGTAGGTGTAGATGCCGGTCGCCGCCACCACCTGGAGGCCTGTCGCCTCTGAGACCCGGCGCATGAACTCGATGTCGCGGCCCAGGAACATCGCCGAGGGATCGCAGATCGTCTTCACGCCCCGTTCGACGATCCCGGCCGCGCATTCGATCGCGATCTGCTCGGCGCCGTCGGACGGTACGGCGCGGACCGGGTCGCCGGCGGTCGTGCCGAGCTGCGGGAACTGGACGAGGACGGCCTCGTCGCGCGCCTGGAGATGCTCGTGGACCAGCGTCGTGCCGAGCTCGCTCGCGTCGAGTGGGCCGGTGACGGTCTCGACAGTCGCCATCGGAGCCAGCCTATCTGCGCGGCTCCGTCAGGTGAGCTTCGTGATCGCGATCACGATCGACGCGAGCAGGCAGACGACGAGGATCACGACGGAAACGGTCCAGCTGCGCGGCACCAAGTTAGTATGGCGGCGCAAGCTTCGGGTCGAGGAGGGTTCCGTGTTCAAGCGCATCGTTGTTGGCACCGACGGGTCGGAGACGGCCGCCGTCGCAGTGGGCCACGCAACCCAGCTCGCAAAGATCACGGGGGCGGCGCTCGACGTAGTCAGCGCGTTCGAGCCCGTCCCCCAGGACCGGCTGCGACACGAGGCTCAACAGGTCCCCGGCGACATCGCCCATGGCGTCGGGCCGCGCGAGGACGTGAACGTGTATCTCGAGACCGCCGCCGGGGCCGCGAAGGAGGCGGGGGTCGAGGCCCAGACGCACGCGCGCGAGGGTGATCCCGCGGACGCGATCCTCGACGTCGCGGAGGAGACCGGTGCCGACCTCATCGTCGTGGGGAACAAGGGCATGACCGGCGCCCGCCGCTTCCTGCTCGGCAGCGTGCCGAACAAGATCTCGCACCACGCCCCCTGCGGCGTCTACATCGTCCGCACGACGTAGATCGTCTAGCGGAGTCGCACGATCTTCACCACGCGCGACGAGGAGCTGATGCTCCTGGCGCTGCGTGAGGCCGAGCGGGCGGCCGGGCACGACGACGTGCCGATCGGGGCGGTGCTCGCGCGCGACGGCGACGTGCTGGCGCAGGCGGGGAACCAGCGCGAGCTTCGGCAGGACCCCACCGCACACGCTGAGATCCTGGTGCTGCGCCAGGCCGCGTCACAGCTTGGCGGCTGGCGCCTGCCGCTCACGACGCTGTACGTGACGCTCGAGCCCTGCTCGATGTGCGCCGGCGGGATCATCCTGGCGCGAGTCCCCAACGTCATCTACGGGGCGCCCGATCCGAAGGCCGGCGCGGCGGGCAGCGTCCTCAACGTCCTCGCGGAGCCCTCGTTCAACCACCGCCCCGAGGTCGCGGGCGGTCTTCTCGCCGACGAGGCCGCGAGTCTGCTCCGCGAATTCTTCGAGGCTCGGCGCTAGCTCTCGGGGACGGGCTCCGGCAGCTCGGCGAGCGCTTCGCCGAGCTCATCGACGCCATCGAACGTCAGCGACATCGGATTCCCGTGGCGGTGGGCGATCCTGCCACGCTCGTCGACGATGAACACGGTGCGCTTTGCGACGCCGAAGCGGTTCGAGTAGACGCCGTAGGCCTGCGACACGGCCCCGCCCGGGTCGGCCAGGAGCGGCATGGTTAGCCCGTACTTCGCCTTGAACGCCTCCTTGGACTCCATCCCCTGAGTCGAGATCCCGACGAAGACGGCGCCGAGCTCGGCCAGCTCCTCGGAGCCGTCGCGATAGGCGGAGAACTGAGCCGTGCAGACCTTGGTGTCGTCGCCGGGGTAGAAGAGGAGCACGACGCGCTCGCCGCGATGCTCGCTCAGGGTGAACGGGCCCTCGGTGCCCTCGAGGGTGAAGTCCGGGGCCTCGTCGCCGACGTCGGGCTTGCTCATCCCGGACACCATACGATCCGGAGCCGTCCTGTCCGTGCGTCGGTAGAGAGATGGAAGTCACACTGCTCGCCGCGGCGGCCGTCGCCGCGCTCATGCTCGCGACCTGGATCGAGAGCCTGCGGCGGCGCGACGCCTCGATCGTCGACGCTGCCTGGGGCCCGGCGTTCGTCCTCGTCGCGCTCGTCGCCGCCCTGGCCGGCGACGACGGCGCCGAGCTTCGCTGGTTTCTCCTCGGCCTGACCGCGGCCTGGGGGCTTCGCCTCGGCTGGCACCTCCTCCGGCGCAAGCTCCGCGAGCCCGAGGAGGACCGCCGGTACGCGGCGATGCGCGCGCGCCACTCCGAGCGCTTCGCAGCGTGGTCGCTGTGGGCGGTATTCGGGCTCCAGGGTTGTGCGGTCCTGATCGTCTCGCTGCCGATCCAGGCCGTGGCGACGCGCCCGGCGGAGGTGGGCGCCGCGGCGATCCCCGGCGCCCTCGTGTTCCTGGTCGGCCTGGCGTTCGAGGCGATCGGCGACGCCCAGCTCGCCCGGTTCAGGGCCGATCCCGTGAACCGCGGGGAGGTGATGGACCGCGGCCTCTGGCGCTACACGCGCCATCCCAACTATTTCGGCGACTTCGCGGTCTGGTGGGGCATCTGGCTCGTTGCCCTCACCGCCGGTGGGACCTGGTGGACAGCGATCGGACCGATCTTCATGTCGTTGCTGCTGGTCCGGGTGAGCGGCAAGGCCCTGCTCGAGCGGGACATCGGCGAGCGCCGGCCCGGCTACGCCGAGTACACGCGCCGCACCTCGGGGTTCTTCCCGCTTCCGCCTCGTTCGCCGTGACGGCTAGCGCTGTCCGCTGCCCTGGGCATGCGCCAGGTCGAGAAAGGCGTACAGGAAGTAATCGGACTGCTCGTAGATCACGTCGCGATGGCCCTCCCCGACCAGGCCGTGGCCCGCCCCGTCGAAGGCTTTCAGGAAAACCGGGATGCCGGTGTTGTACATCGCCCCGGCGCTACTGACCGCCCAGTCGAAGGGAACCGTGTTGTCCTCGGTGCCGTGGAAGAAAATCGCCGGAGCGTCGCCCGGGTTGATGAACTCGTCCGTCGGCGTGCCGCCCGAAATCGAGACCGCCCCGCGGATCGTCGAGGGGTGGCCGGGGTTGCCGCTCGAGCCCGGGTCCTCGGATCGCCACGCGGTGAGCAGCGACGTGATCGCTCCCGCGGATGCGCCGGCCATCCCGATCCGGTCGGGATCGACGCGGCGGGCCGCAGCGTTGGCGCGCAGCCAGCGCACCGCCGCCTGCGCATCGTGCTGCGCGGCCAGCGCGGCCGACACGCATTCCGGCGGCGGTGGATCCTGGCCACCGCACCCGTCCGGCGCGAGCAACCGGTAGTTGATCGACACCGCGACGTAACCGCGCTGAGCGAAGTACCTCGCGAAGTCCGCCCCGGCCCCCTTGTCGCCGTGGGAGAAACCGCCACCGTGGACGTAGACCACCGCCGGCCGGCGGGACACCGTGTCGCCGGTTGGCTGATAGAGGTCGAGCCGCAGTGTGACGGGATTACCGTCGTTGTCGGGCGCGCTGCCGTAGGTCAGATCTCGGCTGACGTCCACCGACGAGAACACGGCGTCGCGGTAGCGGAGCGGCGCCTCCCCTGGCGGTGTCGGCACCGTGCAGCCAACCAACAACAGCGCGCCCAGGGTCAGGATCGCTGCTCTTCTCACCAACGCCGACCCTACCGCAGCGGAGAGGGTGGGATTCGAACCCACGAGGCAGCTTTCACCGCCCACGCGATTTCCAGTCGCGCACCTTAAGCCACTCGGTCACCTCTCCGGGCGAGGAAAGGGTAGATGGGTGAGCGACCTTGTCGCGAAAGCATGTTGGCCATCCCGGTAGGGACGGAATCTGGCCGCGGCATGGGTACGATCGAAGCGATGGCGGAGAACGGCACCTGGAACGTCTATCTCGCCGGCGAGATCCATTCCGACTGGCGCGAGCGGATCGCGGCAGGGGTGCGGGAGGCAGGCCTGCCGGTCGAGCTCCTGGCGCCGGTGATCGACCACGGCGCCTCGGACGACGTCGGCGTCGACATCCTCGGGGCCGAGGACGACAAGTTCTGGCACGACCACAAGGGGGCCGGGATCAACGCCGTCCGTACCCAGACCCTGCTGCGCCGCGCCGACGTGGTCGTCGTCCGGTTCGGCGAGCAGTACAAGCAGTGGAACGCGGCGTTCGACGCCGGGTTCGCGGCCGCGCTCGGCAAGCCGTTGATCACGCTGCACCCACCCGACCACGACCACGCGCTGAAGGAGATCGACCGCGCGGCGATGGCTACTGCCGAGACGCCCGAGCAGGTGGTCGAGATCCTGCGCTACGCGATCGCCAAGGACTGAGTGTTGTGTCCGGGGACTTCGGCCGCCCGGCTTGCCGTCTCCCTCGCTAGCCTCTCTGGGCCCAACCTGGAGGGGTGGCAGAGCGGTTGAATGCGGCGGTCTCGAAAACCGTTATGGGCGTTTCTCGTCCATCGAGGGTTCGAATCCCTCCCCCTCCGCTGTAGAGCCAGATCTGGCTTAGGCAAGGGCTCTTGCCACGATTCCCACTGTCTCGCTCTTGCGTGTTCGCTCCCCGTCTGACGGGACCGAGCGGGACGTGCAGACTCGATACGCTGGGCCCATGCGGACGAACCTGTCCGTTGAGGACTTGGGCACCTTCCTCGACGAGCCGCGAGTGGCGGTGTTGGCCACCCTCAGGGTCGACGGAACCGTTTTGCTCTCTCCCGTCTACCACGAATGGCGCGAGGGCGCGTTCAACGTGGTGATCGAGACGCAGAACGTGAAGGCTCGGCATCTGCGGCGCGACCCCAGAGCGACGATCTTGGTGGCCGAGTCCGAACCGCCGCTTCGTGGCGTCGAGGTCCGAGGCTCGGCACGGTTTATCGACGACAGCGTCTCCGAAACCACGCGCCGCATCGTGGCCAGGTACGGCGATGAGGAAGCCGAGGCTGATGCTGAGGACCGCCGAGGCGCGGATGTCATCGTGCGGCTCGAGCCCGGCCACATCCGGATCTGGGATTTCGCCGACGAGTTCGACGCCGGCTAGGGCAGCGCGTTAGGCTGGCCACGGCGGGCCATCTCCAGATCAAGGAGGAAACAATGGAGAGCACCGGCAAGGGCTCCCAGCCGACGGTCGTCCTCGTCCACGGTGCCTGGGGAGATGCCACTGGATTCGATGGCGTCATCCGCATCCTGCACGACCAGGGCTACCGCACAATCGGCTTTGCGAACCCGCTGCGAGGGCTACAAGGCGACGCGCAGTACCTCGCCGACCTGCTGAAGACGATCGAGGGTCCGATCGTGCTCGTCGGTCACTCCTACGGCGGCGCGGTGATCACGAACGCCGCGAGTGGCAACGACCAGGTCGTCGGACTCGTCTATCTCGCCGGGTGGGCCTTGGATGAAGGGGAGAGCATCGGGCAGCTCCTGGAGCTAAACGAGGGCAGCCTGGTTCCGACCGCGCTGCAGGAGGTGCCGTTTACCAACCCCGACGGCTCCGAAGGCGTGGATCTCTATCTCGACCAGGACGCGTTTCCCGAGGTCTTCGCCGGCGACGTCGACGACGACACCGCTCGCGTGATGGCGGCCGCCCTGCGCCCCTGGAGCGCCGCAGCGCTCGGCGCGGCGTCGGGGCCACCCGCGTGGAAGTCGGTCCCTTCGTGGTATCTGCTCGGCACCGAGGACAAGGCGATCCCGCCGGCGACGCAGCGCTACATGGCCGAGCGCGCAGAGTCGACGATCGAGGAGTCCCCGGCCTCGCACGCCTCGATGGTGTCGCAGCCCGAAGCCGCGGCGAAGCTGGTTATCGCAGCGGTGCGTGCGAGCGTCGGCGCGGCTGCGTAGGCACGCCAAGAACCACATCGACCCGAAGCCCTGGCGAAACCCGTCAGGGCTTCGGCCGTTGGGCCGTTAACCTGCCGCCGGGACCCTTATGAGGAAGCAGGGGCTCAGCGTCATCCCTCGGCGGTCGACGGAGCAGGCGGGTAGTAACCAAGCTCCAGCGGCGTCTCCTCCGCGGTTCGCGGGGCGCCGCCGGACTCGTGCCGGAACTCGCGGACGAGCGGGGCGGATACGCGCCTGCGGCGTGGGCGATTGCTGTCAATGGACCGGATTGCATCTCCACCGTTGTCGGCACCCTTCATTGCGTCCTTTAGTCGAGTGCGGGCGTCTGGCCGCTTAGACGAGGAGCAAGGACGAAGCCCAGCGAGGTTCGTGTCGCTGCCCCAATTTGCGGGTTCGTGGCGAGCCGCATCCGCCTAGACGCAGTAGCTTCATTCGTGAAACCGAGCGCACGAAGGGTTGGCACGATGCCCAGTACCCCGAAGCGCGAGGTCGAGTGGATGATTTCTGAACAGTGCTCGTTTGGCGTGATCGAGGATCGCATCGATCGGATGGCTGCGACGAATGATGTGAAGGCGGCCCTTTGGCTGCTCGCCTGGAGCGAACAGGCGGCTGCGGACCGGCACCGGACGATCAATGAAGCGTTGACGCTCGCAAGCCGTCCTCACGGGTAACCCCAAGGAGGACGACTCACCAAGTACTTGATCGCCTCCTGCATCGATGAACTCCTCGGGGCTCATCCGGTAGTCCTCTAGGGCCTCGGTCAGGACGGCGATGTAGTCGCGCACTCCCTCGTGTCCGAACCGAGACTCGGCCAGGTCGGGAAACTCCTTTGGCCCGCGCCGTCGCCCTGCTCGAAGCCTCGAACCATGCCGGCATAGCCCCGCCGCACAATCTCCACGTTCTCTTGCGACATGCCGCCTGCAGTATCCGCGATCCGCCGAATGCCAAGCCTCCACGCGGGGCCGGGCGTTCGAGATCAGCCCGCGTGCGAAGTCTCGACGCCGGGCGCCTGAGCCGGGATATCGACCTCAGGAGAGCGGGCCGAGGCAAGTGTCTGACGCAGCCCATCCACGGCCTGCTCTGCCCAGTGCTTGATGAACCAGCGTCCGACCGATTTATCGAAGAGCCGGTATCGGAGTGCGGGCGGGTGTACTCCCATCTCCATATCGACGAACGTGCCGCCTTGCGCGGCGGTCAGCGTCCAGTGCTGGAAGCCGCCGGTCGTCGGGCAACTCCACTTCAGTTCCTTGAGCTCGTCGCGCTGGTCGATGATTCGGGTGTACTCCAACCGCCGCCCGGCGATACGAGGCAAGACCTGGGTATAGACGTCCCCAACCTCGAATGTCTCGCCGCGAATCTCGACCGCGGCCGGCCACCACTGAGGGTAGGTGGCGGGGTTTCCGACGAGCGCCCAGACCTCATCCAGCGGAGCATCAAGTTGGGCCTGCGCGCGGTAGTCCGACATCGCAATCTTCCTAGAGAGTGACAGCTGCGAGGCCAAGCGGGGCTGCAGGCCGATGCCTCGGAGGGTTTCGCCGAAGTCGGCTCCTCCCGCGGGCACCAAGCTGAAGCATCGAGCCGGCACCGGAACTGGTCCGACTGCGGCGTGCCCCCTCGATCAACCTCGACCCGAGGTTCAGGAGGCAGTCGGCCGCCGGGCGTCGGGCAGGCGCTGTTGAATCCGCGAGCCGCGGCGCTGGACTCCTCTCGCGATCGTCCGCGCCCGCACCAGCGCGCGCGCCACCAGCCGGGACCCGTGGCGTGAAGAGACCCCGAGCCGCTCGGCGACCTCACCGGGAGGGAGTTCGGCCGCGACTCGCAGGAACAGTGAGTAACGCTCACTTGGCGGAAGCGCCGCGAACACGCCCTCCAGCAGCTCGAGGTCCTCGACGAGCTCCAGGCGGTCGTCAGTGTCCCCGAGGGCTTCGACCGGCGACGCGAGATCGGGGCGTGCGCCGGCATCCAGCGAGCGAGGAGGACGAATCGCGGCCGCGACGGCCAGCGCCTCGCGAACCTCGCCGGGCTCAAGGCCCATCGTCGAGGCGATCTCGTCGGCGTGCGGCGTGCGGCCGAGCTGGCCGGCGAGGCGGTTTGCGACCCGCGCCGTTTGAGCCGCGTCGACGCGCATCGTTCGGGTCACGTGTGGGACGCCGAGGTTGTCCCGCAGGTGATGCCGGACCTCACCCTCGACGTAGGTGAGGGCGAACGTGACGAGGCTCGTGCCGCGATCCGGATCGAAGCGGTCGACCGCCTTGATCAGTCCGACGGACGCGACCTGCTCGAGGTCGTCGGTCGCTTCGGGGCCGCCGGCGTACCGGCGAGCGACGCGGCGGGCGAGCGGCAGCAACTCGATCACGAGAGCGTCGCGCGCAGCACGATCACCGGCCCTGGCGCGGCCAATCAGCTCGACCCCCCGATCCGTTCCCAACATCCGACATCCGATCCAGGACGGGAGGCTCGTTCGGCTCGCCCTTCCGTCTCGGTCGACTTCGTGTACAGGACCGACCCTACCCGCCGGCAGCGCCTCGGAAAACCGCGTTCACCAGGTTTCAACGTCCCACTACCACGTCCTCTTCAAAGGGCTACAAGGTTTCGGGTAGAGCAAGTTCGATGGGGTTTTGGAAACCTGTCAGGGGTTCACCGATCGGTGGCAATCCAATACTCGATGGGATCCCAGCTACATCGATTGGAGGGCATCGACCTCCGCCGGTCGGCGACCGCGATCGGAGCGTTCTGCGGTGCCGCGATCGGGATCCTGGGCTTCAGCGCGTCGGCGAGTGCGGAGGGAATCCTCGGCGGCGCAGACGGGGCAACGCCGGCCGTCGAGACGGCGACGGATCAGCTCGAGGGGGCTGTCGGTGGTGCCGTGGAGAACCTTGAGGGCGCGACCGAGTCGGTTGCGCAGGGCGTGAACCAGACCGCGGCTCCGGTCGAGAACGCGACGAGCGCGATCAGCGCCGCAGCCCAGGACGCCACCGAACCCGTCAGCAAGGTCGTCGACTCACTCGGCCCCACCGCCGAGCAGGCGACCGAGAATGTGACGGACGTGGTGAACGCCGCAACCGAGCTGACGAAGCGAGCCGGTGATCGGGTCGGCGATGTCGTCGGCCAGGCGCAGGCGCAGCTCGACAAGGCCACGGGAATCATCCCCGGCGGCGGTGGAGGTCAGGCCGGTCCGATCGCCGACGACCCGGTCGGCCCGACCCCCGGCGGTCCTTCCGGTTCCGGCGGTCCTTCCGGTTCGCACCTCGGCCCCGGCCGCCACGTCGCCGGTCCCGGGAACGCGACCGGACATTCCTCTAACAGCGGCTCGCCGCCCATCCGTCACCAAATGCCTCCGAGTGTCGGCGATGCCAGACCGGTGTCGGCGGGCGCGACGCTCACGGACCTCGGCATCAGCTCGATCTCAGCCCCGCCGTCGGCTCCCTCACACTCGACGCCGCAACGCCCCGCGGCGTCGTCCACTCCCAGCCCGCTCGGAGCTCCCGCCGGAGAGACCGGCGGTGGCGCGGCGGGGGCGGCGGGCTTCGCGCTCGCGCTCATGGCCGCCCTGTTCGCGGCGGCGATGCTACGGCGACCGGACCAGCTGAGAAGGCTTGTAGTCGTGCCGGCGACCCTGCGGCCGGCACCATACGCGGAGTTGCTCGAACACCCCGGCTAGCTCGGCCTCGCGCGTGCGTGACCCGTGGTCGCGCGCGTGATCGGCCGCGCCGGGGGCCAGTAGCCCGGCGATTCGAGTAACTGCGAATCGAAAGGAATGGTGATGAGACGCATCACCGGTTTCATGGCGCTGCTTGCAGCCATGGCATTGGGCACCGCGTCGGCCGCGGCGGCAACGCCAACGGTCGGAAAGGACAACACCCTCGCGGTAACCCTGGGCCAGGAGACCGTCAAGCTCGGCACAGGAAGCGTTCCTGGGCTCGACGGCGGCAGCGGTGCCGGAGGCCCCCAACTCGGGAACCACAACTCCGTGGGACTCGGGATCGGGGGAGACAGCGAGGCCGAGGGCGGAGACACAACCGCCTCTAGCGGCGACGCAACCGGCGGCGATGGCGGCAACGCCACGGCCACCGGCGGCAACGCCGACGCCTCGAACAACGCCCAGGTCGGGCAGAGCAACTCGGGTGGCTCGTACGGCTCGGATACCGAGCAGACGAACGAGTCCGGGATCGACCAGGGCAACAACACGGCCACCGGCGGCAACGCCGAGGCCAACGGCGGTGACGGCGGTGACGCCAACACCGGCAACACGCAGATCGGCAACGGCAACGCGCTCGCCGTGTCGATCGGGCACGGCGTCGAGGCGAAGGCCGAGGGCGGAGACACCTCCGCTCACAGCGGCAACGCCACCGGCGGAAACGGGGGCAACGCCTCCGCGACCGGCGGTAACGCCGACGCCTCCAACAATGCCCAGGTCGGGCAGAGCAACTCGGGGAGCGGCTCGCAGGGGTCGGACCTCGAGCAGGAGAACGAGTCCTGGATCGACCAGGGCGACAACACGGCCACCGGCGGCAACGCCACGGCCAACGGCGGTGACGGCGGCAACGCCAACACCGGCAACACCCAGTACGGCAACGGGAACGCGTACGCGTTCGCGTTCGGCTGGGGCGCAGAATCAGAGGCGAAGGGCGGGGACACCTCCGCCCATAGCGGCGACGCAACCGGCGGCGATGGCGGCAACGCCACGGCCACGGGCGGCAACGCCGACGCCTCGAACAACGCCCAGGTCGGGCAGGAGAACTCGGCTTCCGGGTCCTCCAACCACGAGCCCAAGGGCTACGGGTCAAGCCACGGTGACGGCTGCAAGCGCGGCTGCCACGACGACTCGGACCTCGAGCAGAAGAACGAGTCCGAGATCGACCAGGGCGACAACACGGCCACCGGCGGCAACGCCGAGGCCAACGGCGGTGACGGCGGCAACGCCAACACCGGCAACACCCAGTACGGCAACGGGAACGCGTACGCGTTCGCGTTCGGCTGGGGCGCAGAATCAGAGGCGAAGGGCGGCGACACAACCGCCTCTAGCGGCGACGCAACCGGCGGCGATGGCGGCAACGCCACGGCCACCGGCGGCAACGCCGACGCCTCGAACAACGCCCAGGTCGGGCAGAGCAACTCGGGTGGCTCGTACGGCTCGGATACCGAGCAGACGAACGAGTCCGAGATCCACCAGGGCAACAACACGGCCACCGGCGGCAACGCCGAGGCCAACGGCGGTGACGGCGGCGACGCCAACACCGGCAACACGCAGTACGGCAACGGCAACGCCGAAGCCAAGGCCGATGGCCACAAGTGGTCGGAGGCCGAGGCGAAGGGCGGAGACACCTCCGCCTCTAGCGGCGACGCAACCGGCGGCGATGGCGGCAACGCCACGGCCACCGGCGGCAACGCCGACGCCTCGAACAACGCCCAGGTGTGGCAGGAGAACTCGGGTTCCGGGTCCTCCGGGTACGAGCCCAAGGGCTCCGGCCACAAGGACGGCTGCAAGAGCCGCTGTCCCGATCACGACGACGACCTCGAGCAGAAGAACGAGTCGTACGTGAGCCAGGGCGACAACACGGCCACCGGCGGCAACGCTGAGGCCAACGGCGGTTACGGCGGCGACGCCAACACCGGCAACACGCAGCACGGCAACGGCAACGCCGAGGCCGAGGCCTACGGCCACAAGTGGTCGGAGGCAGAGGCAAAGGGCGGAGATACCTCCGCCTGTAGCGGCGACGCAACCGGCGGCGATGGCGGCAACGCCACGGCCACCGGCGGCGATGGCGGCGCCTCGAACAACGCCCAGGTCGGGCAGAGCAACTCGGGTGGCTCGTACGGCTCGGATACCGAGCAGACGAACGAGTCCGGGATCGACCAGGGCAACAACACGGCCACCGGCGGCAACGCCGAGGCCAACGGCGGTGACGGCGGCAACGCCAACACCGGCAACACCCAGTACGGCAACGGGAACGCGGACGCGTTCGCGTTCGGCTGGGGCGCAGAATCAGAGGCGAAGGGCGGCGACACAACCGCCTCTAGCGGCGACGCAACCGGCGGCGATGGCGGCAACGCCACGGCCACCGGCGGCAACGCCGGCGCCTCGAACAACGCCCAGGTGTGGCAGGAGAACTCGGGTTCCGGGTCCTCCGGGTACGAGCCCAAGGGCTACGTGCCAGGCCACAAGGACGGCTGCAAGAGCAGCTGCCCGGACCACGAGGACGGCTGCAAGCGCAGCTGCCACGATGACTCGGACCTCGAGCAGAAGAACGAGTCCGAGATCCACCAGGGCGACAACACGGCCACCGGCGGCGACGCCACGGCCAACGGCGGTGACGGCGGTGACGCCAACACCGGCAACACGCAGGAGCACAACTCGAACGCTTCGGCGCTGTCGAAGCTCGGGTTCATGTTCCCGATGAGGGTGACCTAGGCACCCACGGGTGAGGGACAGCGCCGGCCGGCCCGCACGGCTGGCCGGCGCACCCGGCCCGGCGCCTGCCTGCGTTCAGTCCTCCAGCGCGACAACCGCGTCGATCTCGACGAGCGCGCCCTTCGGCAGACTCGCGACCCCGACGACCGCGCGGGCCGGCGGGTCGGTTTCGAAGAACGCTGCGTACGCCTCGTTGATCGCGGCGAAGTCCTGCAGCTCCGTCGTGTAGATCGTCAGCCTGACGGCGCGGTCGAGGCTCGTGCCCGCAGCCGAGCAGACCGCCCCGAGGTTGCGCAGGCACTGGGGCGCCTGCTCCGCCGCGCTGCCGCCGGCCAGCTCGCCCGAGTCGGGGTCGAGCGGGATCTGTCCGGAGCAGAACAGGAGGCCACCGGCCGCGACGGCGTGGCTGTACGGGCCGATCGCTTCAGGCGCGTCCGGAGCGTTGACCGTTCGTCTTCCGTCGCCCATCGGGTCGAACCTATCAACGGCATCGCGACGGAGCTTTGGCGTTCATGCCGATTTCACCGTCACGTCATCGGCGCTTCATCGCCCCTGTGGACACTCGCGCGAACGGCGGCCGACGGCCGCCCAACGCGAAGGGAGTCACGAATGCAGACCAAGACGGATCGGACGCGGCAGAGGTTGCGCGCTGCTCTGGCGACGGTGGCGCTTGGATCGGCCGCAGCGCTCGCTGCTGCGGGGCTGGGCGCCGGTGTCAGTTCGCCGCTTGCCGCCTCGAAGGAGGCCGAGGGTGGTGCCTGTGAGCCGCTCGGGAAGGGTCGGAAGGTGGAGATCGCAACCGCCAAGCTGATCGTCGAGTACAACGCGACCGACGAGGACATCGGCGTCCACGGCGCGTTCGACGACCACGGCTGGTCGAAGCTGTGCGTCTCGGATCCGGACGGCAATCAGGTGCTCCGGGTGAGCCCGAAGTCGCAGCTCAAGGACCTGACGATGGCCGGGATCTTCTTCGAATCCCGTGAGCCGCCGGTCAACGAGTTCTCGTTCAAGGATCTGACGCGCCGGTTCCCCGAGGGCCGTTACCGCGTCCGCGGCCTGAGCTTCGACGGGAAGCAGCTCGTCGGCAGCGCGAAGTTCACGCACGACGTCCCGGCTGAACCGAACGTCACCGGGCCGCTCGACGGCTCGAAGGTCGAGCGGCACGACCTGACCGTCACCTGGGACGACGTCACGGAGACAGTCGACGGCCGGCCGGTGAAGATCACCGGTTACGAGGTCATCGTCACCAAGGAGAACCACGACGATCCGCATGGGTTCTCCCAGCCGATCTACGACGTGCACGTCCCGCCGAACCGCAACTCGCTCTCCGTGCCCCGGGAGTTCCTCCAGCCGGGCACCGAGTACGAGCTCGAGGTTCTCGCGCTCGAGAGGAGTGGCAACCAGACCATCAGCGTCAGCTTCTTCACGACGAAGTAGCGCAGGCATACTGCGCGGCATGGCGCGGGACAACGTCGAGGTCGTCCGGAGGCTTTTCGAGGCCTACAACCGGGGCGACCTCGACGCCGCGCTCGCTTGTCTCGCACCCGACGTGGTCTACGAGACAGGCCAGGAGCTCCCGGCGCGGGGGCACGACGAGGTGCGGTCGATGTGGGAGCGGTGGGAGTCCGACTGGGACGCGATCGCGACCGAGCCCGAGAAGTTCGTCGACGCCGGCGACCGTGTCCTGGTGACAGTCCACTACTCGGGGCGCGGGAGCGGGAGCGGGATCGACCTCGACGACCGCCTGTTCGACGTCTATGAGCTGCGCGACGGCAGGATCGTCCACAAGGCTGAGTTCCGCGAACGGGCAGAGGCGCTCGCGGCGGCCGGGTTGGAGGATTGGGCGTGACTGTCGATACCGGCGGCCGCCGTTCGTCCTATTGAGGCAGCGGCGATCGGCGCCGCTCGAAACGAGGAGGACCGATGAAGTACCTGTTGACGTTCACCGTCGAGGAGGGCTCGATGGATGACGCCTCGCCCGAGGAGATGAAGAAGTCGATTGACGCCTGGAACGCGTTCGATCGCGCGGCAATCGAGCGCGGGGTGTTGATCGCATGTGAGCCCCTGGAGGACAGCTCGAAGACCACGACGATCCGGTTTGACGACGGCGAGCGGATGGTCACGGACGGCCCGTATGCCGAAACCAAGGAGCAGCTTGGAGGCTTCTGCCTGCTGGAGTGCGCGAGCCGCGAGGAGGCGCTCGAGTGGGCGGACAAGGTGCCGATGAACGCCGGGGTGATCGAGGTCCGGCCGATCATGGACCTCTCGCAGGTCGGCTACGAGAGCAAGACCGTCAGCCCCGTCATCGCGACGGCCTGACCGCTTTGACCGGGGCGACGCGGAATCCGCGACGCCCCGGCAGGGCTGTCGCGCCCGCGTGGGGCCGCGAGGCGGCCGTTCGGTACGCTCGGATCAGCGTCCGAGCACGACCCGCAACCCGGAGGGACGACCATGGCTCTCACGATCAACGACACAGCCCCTGACTTCGACGCGGAGACCACCGAGGGGACGATCAACTTCCACGACTGGATCGGGGATTCCTGGGCCGTCCTGTTCTCGCATCCGCGAAACTTCACGCCGGTCTGCACGACCGAGCTCGGCTACATGGCGAAGATCAAGCCCGACTTCGACAGCCGCGGGGTCAAGATCATGGGGATCTCGGTCGACCCGATCGAGAACCACGAGCAGTGGGCCAAGGACATCGCCGAGACCCAAGGTTCGGCTCCGAACTACCCGATCATCGCCGACTCCGACTTCAAGGTCGCGAAGCTCTACGGGATGCTCCCCGCCGACGTCAGCGGTGACCCGACCGAGCGGACCCCGGCGGACAACCAGACCGTCCGCAACGTGTTCGTGATCGGACCCGACAAGAAGATCAAGCTGATCCTGGTCTATCCGATGACCACCGGTCGCAACTTCGACGAGGTCCTGCGGGTCATCGACTCGCTCCAGCTGACCGCCAACCACAAGGTTGCGACCCCGGTCAACTGGCAGCCGGGCGAGGACGTGATCATCGCCGGATCCGTCTCCGACGACGAGGCGAAGGAGAAGTACCCGGACGGCTGGGACGCCCCGAAGCCCTGGCTGCGGATCGTCCCGCAGGAGAAGGCCGAGAAGGTCGGCTAACGCCCGCTACGCCCGGGTCTCGGGCGTGAGCGTCTTCGCCCCCGCGCCTCGGCGAACCAGCCGCGGGGCGACGATCCGCGCTGCCGCGGCCAGGCCGTAGGCGCGCGGCACGTAGCGCTCAGCCCTGCCGCCCGGGCCCGCGTCCATGATCGCCTCGGCGACCTTCTCCGGGGTCGAGACGGCCCAGCGGGTGATCGCCCGCCCGGTCAGCTCCCGTTGCGGGAAGCCTTCGGTGGCGATGAAGCCGGGGAGGACGAGGCCCACGTGGACGCCGTGCGCCCGCTCTTCGAGGTGCAGCGCGTCCGACCAGCCGGCGAGCGCGAACTTGCTCGCCGAGTAGCCGCCCGAGTTGCCGCGCGAGACGCGGGCGGCGGTGCTCGCGACGTTCACGATCGCGCTCGGGGCCGAGCGGCGCAGGATGGGGAGGAGCGCCTCGGTCAGACGAAGCACGGCGTCGAAGTTCAGCTCCATGTTTCGGCGGACGTTCTCCCAGCCCGCCTCACCGAAGCGACCGCGCCAGCCGGCGCCGGCGTTGTTCACCAGCAGATCGAGCCTGCCGTGCTCGGATTCGACCGCCTCCGCGACCCGGGTCGGGGCATCCGGCGCGGTCAGGTCCGCCGCGACGACGGTGGCGCCGCCCAGCTCGTCGGCGAGCGCCCTCAGCCTGTCCTCGCGTCGAGCAACGAGGATCAGCCGGGCGCCGGGCTCGCGCGCCAGGCGCCGAGCCGTCGCTTCGCCGATCCCGCTCGAGGCTCCGGTGACCAGCGCAACCACGCACGCAGCCTAGATGACCATCCATCCGGTTCGAGCCGACCGGGCCCGCTCAGGGCATCCCACGTCCCTGCCGATAGGGAGGGCGAGGTCAATGGAAACGGGACGGGGAATTCGCCGGGGGACGTCGTTGATCTGGGCAGCGCTTGCGCTCGCAGCCGTGTGCGCCGCCGGCCACGTCGGATTCCTGATCGCCGGCAGCCCGCCCGCCTACGAGACGCTCTTCGACGTCTGGTGCTACAACGGGGCGCTGGTTCTCAGCGGCCTCGCCTGTCTGGTCCGGGCCGCCATCTCTCCGAGACTCCGGGTCGCCTGGCTCGCATTTGGACTTGGCTTGCTCGCGTGGGCTGCAGGAGACGTCTACTGGACGGTTACGCTCGCCGGGCTCCGCAAGGTTCCGTACCCCTCGCCGGCGGATGTGGGCTACCTTGCCGCGCTGCCATGCTTCTTCGTCGGCATCGCGCTGCTCAGCCGGCAGCGGATCGGCCGCTTCACCGCCGCCGGCTGGGTCGACGGGGCCACCGCGTTCCTCACGACCGCCGCCGTCGGCGTCGCCCTGCTCGCGCCAGCGCTCGTCGACCTGACCCACGGCGACACCGCAGCGGTGATGACCAACCTTGCGTACCCGCTCGCTGATCTCATCCTGATCGCTTTCGTCGTCGGCGCCGTGGTGGTCAGCGGCGTGCGCGGCGCCGGCGCCTTCCTCCTGATAGGAGCCGGCCTCCTGGTCTGGGCCGGGGCCGATGTCATCTACCTCTACCAGGAGGCGACGAGTTCCTACACGGAGGGCTGGCTCGACACGCTGTGGACTGGCGGCGCCCTTCTGATAGCTCTCAGCGCTGCCTTCTCGGTCGGGCACGGTGCCAGCCGGAGCACGCCTTACCGCTCGCCGCTTTGGGAGCCCGCCCTGTTCGCGGGGGTCGGCGTGACGCTCTTGGTCTGGGACCACTTCACCCAGCTCCACGAGGCGGCGGTCTGGCTCGCGGGTGCGGCCCTGTTCGGCGTCGCGGGTCGTCTCGCCCTGAGCTTCCGCGAGACGGAGCAGCTCGTGGCGGCGCTTCACTCCGAGACGATCACCGACGCGCTGACTGGCCTTGCGAACCGCCGGCAGCTGATCGCGGACCTGAATCAAGCCCTCGGTCGCGGGTCCGGGGCGAAAAGGATCACGCTCGCGTTCTTTGATCTGGATGGCTTCAAGTCGTACAACGACACCTTCGGCCACCCGGCCGGCGACGCGCTCTTGCACCGCCTAGGGGCGCTGCTCGCGCAAGCGATTTCGGGAGGCGGCACCGCCTATCGCCTGGGAGGCGACGAGTTCTGCGTCCTCCTTCGCGACGGCGCACCCGCGGACCTCGTCGAGAAGGCCCGTTCGGCTCTGGGCGCCCGCGGTGAGGGGTTTCAGATCACCGCCTCGTGCGGCCAGGCGGAATTGCCGTCCGAGGCTGAGACCCCAGCCGACGCGCTGCGCGTCGTCGACCAGCGGATGTACGCTGAGAAGGCGCGGCGGTCGGGCCGGGTCGCACGGCAGACCCACGACCTCCTGCTGCGGATCGTCCGTGAGCGCGAGCCGGACCTCGGCCAGCATGCCGAGGGCGTTGCCCGTGACGCGGCCCGGATGGCGAAGGCCCTCGCCCTCGACGCCGATGAGCGCGACGTGATCCACCGGGCAGCGGAGCTGCACGACATCGGCAAGATCGCGATCCCAGAGGAGATCCTGCAAAAGCCCGGGCCGCTCGATCGGACCGAGTGGGACCTGATGCGCCGTCACACCCTGATCGGCGAACGGATCCTCGACACCGCGCCCGCGCTCAGGCCCGTCGCGAAGCTCGTCCGCGCCTCGCACGAACGGTGGGACGGGACCGGCTACCCCGATCGCACCGCCCGGGAGGAGATCCCGCTCGGCGCTCGGATCATCTTCGTCTGTGACGCGTTCGACGCGATGACGGCCGACCGGGCCTACGCTGCCGCGATCTCCGAGGAAGCGGCGATCGCCGAGCTTCGGCGACACGCCGGCACGCAGTTCGATCCGGACCTCGTCGAGCTGTTCGTGGAGCTGCGAGCCACCGGGCGCGCGCTGCGCAGCGCGGACGACCGCGTCGCCGCGCTCCGCTAGGTCCCGTCTCCCCTCATCTCAATCCGACCCGCTGGGTCAGGATTCGCCGGATCCTGTTAGGGTCACCTAAGAATTAGGGGACCCTTACGACTGAATCCTGGAGGACCTGAACGGATGAAGCTTGGACCTGTCTTTGGAGCCGCCGCGGTCATGGCGGCGCTGCTCGTTGCCGGCTGCGGGGACGACGACGACGAGGCGGCTCCCCCCGCCGTCGACGCCGGCGGCGAGCTGGGGGCGATCAAGGACTACCTCACCGACCACAGCGCCGAGCTGGCAGCGCAGACCGAGATCCTGAGGCAGCAGGCCGAGCGCTACTACGAGCTCGCGGAGGCGGCCGACTTCGACTACGACACCCTCCTCGAGGAGAGCCGCGCCGAGGTCGAGGAGATCCTCGCCGCCGGCCAGGAGGCCTATCGGGCTGCGAACCCCGCGTACGAGGAGATGGAGGGGATCGTCGCCGGCGTCCCGCGTCTCGCCCAGTACGACGTCGACATCGACGCCGGGTCGGACGGTTCCGATCCGGAGAGCGCGGTCTCGTTCAGCCTCGAGCTGCCGGACGGCGATGTTCTGGAGCAGCCAGGCAACTTCATGTTCCTGACCGAGACCTCGTGGTTCACGACCAACGAGGACTTCCTCGCCAAGGGCGTCGACGGCGATGTCGACGGCGACGGCGAGGTCTCGTTCGGCGAGGGGCTGCCAGACGCGAACTTCCTGGTCGCGGCGATGCGCTCGTTCGACGAGATGGCAGACGAGCTAGACGCCGACGCCCAGGCCTTCGAGCCGACCGAATCCGACGCGTTCACCGCGATCACGGTGATGACGCCCACCATGTCCGAGTACTTCGAGGCGTGGAAGGCCTCGCGGTTCGTGGCGGGCGGCGGCACCAGCGACGAGTTCGTCGCTGCCTCGCGGCTCCAGGACATCGCCGACATCCTCGAGGGCATCGTCTTCACCTACGAGGAGGTCGAGCCGCGGATCGCCGAGGAGTCGAAGCAGCAGGCCGATCAGACCGGCACTGCGCTGCGCGACCTCTTCGCATATGTCGAGGACCTTCGCGACCGCGAGGAGGGGGGCGAGCAGTTCACGGCCGAGCAGGCGGACACGCTCGGCTCGGAGGCGCAGCGTCAGGCGGAGGCTGTCGCCGGCCAGGTCGCCCAGGCCGCGCAGAGGCTCGGCATCGAGCTCCAGGAGGCGTAGCCAGGGACCGTGGCCCGGACCATCTCAGGCATCCGGCCGCTTTCGGCGGCGGCCGTCGCGACGCTCGTCGCGGCGGTCGCCGTCTTCGCGTTTCCGAGCGGCGCGGGCGCGACCGCGCCGTGGAAGACGGCCGAACAGATCCGCTCATCACTGTTCGACGCCCAGGCCGCGCTCCTGCTCGACGGGGCCGGCAACCCCGCGGCGGAGCGCGCGCAGCAGGAACTCGCCGGCATCCGGGGCCGGATCACCGCGGCGCTGCGGCGGGCCGCGTTCGCCGCGACCACGGCGGCCACGAGAAGCGGCGACGCTCGCACCGCCCGAAGCTGGCTCCTGGTCCGTGACTTTCGCGCGGCGACGCGCTTCACCCGTCCCGGTGTCGACGCCACGATCGCGCTCGAGGCGCTCGCGGCCGGCGAGATCGAGCCGGCCGATGCCGTTACCCAGGTGCGCAAGGACCTGCTCGACGCCTACCAGGCAAGGCTCGCGGACTACCTCGACGAAGCCGCAAGCGAGCTCGAGCACGGGTTCGGACCAGCCGCGGCCGAGTCGGCGGCGCTGGTGCGCGGCTACTGGCTGATCCTCGCGCCCGAGTACGAGGCCCAGCGTGGCGGGGCTGCGCGCAACGCCACTAGCCGCGACTTCGCGGCGCTCGAGCACGCCGCAATCGCGGGTGACGAGCGAGCCTTCGCGGAGGCCCGCGAGGCGATCGAGAGCGACCTCGACGGCTTTGTCGCGGCGCCGTTCACGCCGGAGGAGGAGGCGCGCCGCGCCGCGCAGCTCACCCGCTTCCTGGACCTGGTCCCAATCGAATACGACGACGGCACGGACGACGGGCAGGTCA
The DNA here is from genome assembly GCA_963753385.1 of uncultured bacterium. Taxonomy (GTDB): domain Bacteria; phylum Actinomycetota; class Thermoleophilia; order Solirubrobacterales; family 70-9; genus JALZKA01. The sequence continues at coordinate 202,664 of CAVWCC010000005.1, read as the reverse complement.
CGATCCCGTTCGAGCTCCAGGAAGCGGTGGCGTTCATCGACGGCGCGTCCGACGCGCTTGCCGATCTCGAGGGACGGCTGGATCGCACCGACCCGGCGGCCGTCGACGAGCTGGACTCGCTCTTCGCCGAGCTTCGCGGCTACGCGCTCGACGCGCACGAGGGCGGCACGGTCGCGTCGCTCGAGGACGTGGAGGCCGCGCATTCCGAGGCGTCGGCGATCCTCGATGAGAGTTTCCCCGAGGAGTGGAAGGAGTCGAACACCGAGGCCGACTTCGACCTGATCGACATCAGCCTCGACCAGATGCAGGCCGCGGTCTCGGCTTCCGAGCGCGATCAGGCCGAGCAGGCGCGTCTCAGCGCGTACGCGTTCTTCGAGTTCGGGCCAGAGATCACACTCCGTGCGTTCGACCCGGCGCTGGTGGCCGAGGTGGAGGGCCTGATGTGGTACGGCGCCCGCGGCGTCGACGGCCTGGCCGAGCTGATCTCGGGCGACCGCAGCGTTGCCGACCTGCGCGAGACCCGTCTGGTCCTGGACGAGGCTCTCAACGAGGCGCGCGCGAAGACGGGCGAGGGCGCGAGCCGGACGACTGTGATCACCAACGCCGCGATGATCGTCTTCCGCGAGGGCCTCGAGGCGATCCTGATCATCGCCGCGATCACCGCAAGCATGGTCGGCGCGCGCCGGGGACTGCGGCGCCCGATCCTGCGCGGGGCGCTGCTCGCGCTGCCGGCGAGCGTGCTGCTCTGGTTCATCGCCCAGCTTGTCCTCGAGTCGTTCTCGCAGTACGGCGAGAGGCTCGAGGCGGTGGTCGGGCTGATCGCTATCGGGGTCCTGCTGCTGGTGCTCAACTGGTTCTTCCACCGCGTCTACTGGACCGAATGGATCGCCGGTCACCGGCAGCGCGGCATGGCGATGACCTCCGACCTCGGTGTGTCCGCCGCCGCTGGAGCGGCGACCATCGCGGGGCTCTACCTGCTCGGGTTTTCGAGCGTCCTCCGAGAGGGGTTCGAGACCGTCCTTTTCCTCCAGGCGCTGCAGCTCAGCTCCGGCACCGGGGCCGTGTTGGCCGGGGTGGGCCTCGGGCTGGTCGCGACGTTCGCCGTCGGCGCGCTCACGTTCGCGCTCGAGCGGCGCCTGCCCTACAAGCGGATGCTGGTTGTCACCGGCGTCCTGATCGCGCTGGTCCTCGTCGTCCTGGTCGGGAACACGATGCGAACGCTCCAGGGCGTCGGCTGGCTCTCGATCACACCGCTCGACGTCGAGTTCCCGCTCTGGATGGGCACCTGGCTGGGTGTGTTCCCCACGGTCGAGACCCTCGTTGCTCAGGCGCTCGCCCTCGCGTTCGTGATCGGGAGCTACTACGCGGCCGAGTGGTATCGAAAGCGCCACCTGCGACGCGCGGCTCGCGAGTTGCGCGATCCTCAGCCTGCGCCATCAGTCCCGGAGCCCGAGCTGCACGACCCTGAGCGCCAGCCGGTCGCCGGCGTGGCACGATCCCGGATGTGAGCAGCGCGCCAGAGCCGACGCCCGACGAGCTCCAGCACCTGTTCGACACCGTCGTCGGCACGGTCACGCTCCGGGCGTCGGACCTCGGCCGCCAGCGGGACTTCTACGAGCGTGCGATCGGCCTTGAGGCGCGCGACGAGTCGGGCACCAGCGTGGCGCTCACGGACGCCGAGGGACGGACGCTGATCAGGCTGGACTCCTCCGAGGCGCGTGGCAGTGAGCCGCTCACGACGCCGCACACCGGGCTCTTCCACAACGCCTTCCGCTACCCGGATCGTGGCGCTCTTGGCGCCGCGGTCGCGCGGACGATCGAGATCGCGCCGATCTTCGAAGGCGCCTCCGACCACGGGGTTTCCGACGCCGTCTACTTCCGTGACCCGGAGGGGAACGGCGTCGAGCTCTACCGCGACCGCCCGTTCTCCGACTGGCCGGTGGCCGGCGAAGGCCGGGTCGGGATGTTCACCCGGCCGCTCGACCTGGCCGCGCTCCTGCCGGAGGCCGTCCACGACGGGCTGCCTGCCCGCTGCGACATCGGCCACATCCACCTCCAGACCGCTGACGTCGAGGCGACCACGGCGTTCTGGCGGGACACCCTCGGCCTCGACGAGCGCCAGCGCTTCGGGCCGCAGGCGGTGTTCCTCGCCGAGGGCCTCTACCACCACCACATCGGCGCCAACACCTGGCGCTCGCCCGGCGCCCCGCCGGCGCCGCCGGACCGGCCCGGGCTCGACTCGTTCGAGCTGCGGCTGCGCTCGGTCGAGAGCGTCGACCGGACGGCGGCCCGCCTGGGGGATGCCGGCGTCGACGTCGAGAGCGAGGGCAAGCGGATCGCCTTCGCGGATCCGGACCAAAACCGCGTCTTCGTCAGCGCTCGCGAAACTTAGGACTTGAGTGCCGCGGGGTCGCTCGTCCGGCTCCCGGCGCCCACGTTCAGCGGGTGGTGGCATGCCGCCTGCTGGCGGCGGCGGTGCTCCTCGAGCATCGGCTCGACCTCCGAGCAGATCTCGGTCGCGTACGGGCAGCGGGTATGGAACCGGCAGGCCTCGGGCGGGTTGGCCGGGGAGGGGACGTCGCCCTCCAGGATCCGCTCGGTGCGCGCGGCGTTGGTCTTCGGGTCCGGGATCGGGACCGCGGAGAGCAGCGCCTCGGTGTAGGGGTGGACCGGGTTGGCGTAGACCTCGTCCGCGGGTCCGAGCTCGACGATCTTTCCGAGGTACATCACCGCGACCCGGTCGGCGACGTGGCGGACGACCCCCAGGTCGTGCGCGACGAAGATGTAGGTCAGGTGGAACTCGTCCTGGAGGTCCTCGAGCAGGTTGATGATCTGCGCCTGGATCGAGACGTCGAGGGCCGAGACGGGCTCGTCGGCGATGATCAGCTTCGGCCGCAGCGCCAGTGCCCGGGCGATCCCGATTCGCTGCCGCTGGCCTCCCGAGAACTCGTGCGGAAAGCGGTTGTAGTGCTCGGGGGCGAGGCCGACCCGGTCGAGGAGCTCCTCGACCTGGCTCTGGAGCTCCTTGCCATCGGCGAGGCCGTGCAGCTTCAGTGGCCCGCCGACGATCTGGCCGATGCGCTTGCGCGGATTGAGCGACGCGTAGGGGTCCTGGAAGATCATCTGCATCTCGCGGCGGAGCGGCCGCAGCTCGCGGCGGCCCATGCCGGCGATCTCCTGGCCGTCGAAGCGGACCGAGCCGGAGGTGGGCTCGAGCAGCTGGAGGATGGTTCGCGCAAGAGTGGACTTGCCACAGCCCGATTCGCCCACGAGGCCGACGGTCTCGCCGGGCGCGACCGAGAGCGAGACGCCGTCGACCGCCCGGACCGCGCCCACCTGCCGGTCGACCAGGACGCCGGACTTGATCGGGAAGTGCTTGACGAGGTCGGTGACCTCGAGCAGCGGGGCGCCGTTCGCGCTGGCCTCCATCAAGCCGCCTCGAGGCCGATCTCGCCGTTCGACATGGTGCGAACCGCCTGCTTCCGTTCGGCGTCGAGCCAGCAGCGGTCGATGTGGCTCTGGTCGCTCCCGCGGGCGATCAGCAGCGGGTGCTGGACGCACTTGTCGAACGCGTGCGGACAGCGCGGCCGGAACTTGCAGCCCTCCGGAAGCGAGATCAGCGATGGCGGCTGGCCCTTGATCTGGGCGAGCCGGACGCTTCGCGGCCGGTCGAGGCGCATGATCGAGCCGAGCAGGCCCCATGTGTACGGGTGCTGCGGGTCGTAGAAGATCTGGTCGAGGGTTCCCGACTCGACCATCTCGCCGGCGTACATGACGAGGACGCGGTCCGCGATGTCGGCCACGACCCCGAGGTCGTGCGTGATCAGGATCGTCGCCAGGCCGCGCTCCTCGTTTAGCTTGCGAAGCACGCGCATGATCTGTGCCTGGATCGTCACGTCCAGCGCCGTGGTGGGCTCGTCGGCGATCAGGAGCTCGGGCTCGGTCGAGAGGCCCATGGCGATCATCGCCCGCTGGCGCATTCCGCCCGAGAACTCGTGCGGGAAGTTGTCCACCCGCTCCTCCGCGCCCGGGATGCCGACCGCCTTCAACAAATCGATGGCCTGCTCGCGTGCGTCGTCCTTGGCGACGTCGCGGTGGGCCTGAATCTGCTCGACGATCTGGTCGCCCACCTTGTAGACCGGGTTCAGCGAGCTCATCGGGTCCTGGAAGATCATCGCCATGTCGTTGCCGCGCACCTGCCTGAGCTCCTCGTCGGTGGCGCCGATCAGCTCGGTCTGATGAAACATCGCCCGGCCCGAGATCGCGGCGTTGGGACCCCTCGTCAGGCCCATCAGGCTCATCGCCGTGACCGACTTGCCGCAGCCCGACTCGCCGACGACTGCGAGGACCTCGCCCGGGCGCACCTCGAACGACACTCCGTCGACGGCCTTGACGACTCCCTCCTCGGTCTGGAAGTGGACCTTGAGGTCCTCGACGGCGAGGAGCGGCGCTGCGGTCATACGTTGGAGCTGCCGGCTTCGAGCCTGATCCGCGGGTCGAGCGCGGCGTAGCCGATGTCCACCAGCGCGTTGACGATCACCACGAAGAACGCGCCGAACATCGTCACCGCCAGCACCGGGGGCACATCGAGCTGGAGGATCGAGTCGGCCGCGTACTGGCCGACGCCCTGCAGGTTGAACACCGTCTCGGTGAGAATCGCGCCGCCGCCGATCACGACCGCGAAGTCGAGGCCCCACAGGGTCACCACCGGGATCAGGCTGTTCCTCAGGACGTGCTTGATCAGCACCTTCCGCTCGGAGAGGCCCTTCGCGCGGGCCGTGCGCACGTAGTCCTCGTTGATCGTGTCGAGGACGTTCGAGCGCAATACGCGTGAGTAGACGCCGATGAACAGGATCGAGAGCGCGGTCCAGGGCAGGATCAGGTGATAGGCCCAGTCGGCCGGGTTCTCGGTGAACTTCGACGTAGCCGCCGTTGGGGAAGATCCCGAGCTCGAATCCCAGGTAGTGGTTCATCAGCGCCCCGATCCAGAACACCGGCATCGAGATCCCGATCAGGGCGAGCACGGTTAACGCCGTGTCGGATACGCGCCCGGCTCTCATGGCGGTGAATAACCCGAGTGCCACCCCGAACGTGAACCAGATCAGCGCCGCCCCGATCGCCAGCGAGAGTGTTCGCGGGATCCCCTTGATGATCTCGTCGACGACGTCGAGCTGGGTGAAGTAGGAGACCATGTCGCCGGTGAAGAGCTTCTTCATCGTCGTCCCGTACTGGACGACGATGTTCTCGTCGAAGCCCCACTCCTCGCGGATCGCCTCGATCTGCGTCTCGGTCGGCTGCCTGCCCGCCATCCGCACGGCCGGGTCGCCGTTCGGGATCACGTTGAAGATCAGGAAGGTGAGGACCGAGACCGCGAACAGCACGACGGCCATCGAGACGAGGCGGCGGACGACGAAGCGAGCCATCAGTGCTCGATCCGTACCTTGGCGCGGGGGTCGATTGCGTCGCGGACGCCGTCGCCGAAGACGTTGAGCGCGAGCACGGTCAGCACCAGCATCGCGCCTGGGACAACCGCCAGCATCGGCGCGGTCACGATCCGGTCGACCCCGTCCTGGATCATCGTGCCCCACGAGGGCTCGGGCGGGCGGACGCCGGCGCCCAGGAACGAGAGCGCCGCCTCGAGCAGGATCGCGTTCGCGATCAGGAGCGGGAAGAACACGATCAGGGTCGTCGTGACGTTGGGGAGGATCTCTCCGAACATGATCCGGAACGGCCCCATGCCCTGAGCTCGCGCGGCCTCGACGAACTCCTTCTCGCGCAGCGACAGCACCTGGCCCCGGACCGGCCGCGCCAGGTACGGGATGTAGACCAGGGCGATGATCAGGACTGGGATCGCGAGCGAGTCGCCCTGGATCGTGACCGGTCCCAGTTTCAGGCCCCCGAGCGCCAGCGCTGTGCCCAGGGCGATGCCCAGGAGGATCACCGGGAACGACCAGATCACGTCGAGGATGCGCGAGATCACGCCGTCCGTCCAGCCCCGGAAGTAGCCGGCCAGGAGGCCGAGGACGACGCCCATGAAGATCGTGCCGAGCGCCGCGGCGACGCCGATCAGGAGCGAGTTCCGGCCGCCGTACAGGAGGCGCACCGCGACATCCCGCCCGCTCGAGTCGGCGCCGAGGAAGTATTCGCTGTTGTAGGTCGGCCCGATCGGGATCCCATCGAGGCCGACGACCAGCACCTGCTCGCCGCCCTTCTCGACGGTTTCGTCCGACGCGGGCTGGTCGAACGGGGTGCGGTGCGCCACGTGGTCTGCGTAGAGCGGCGCGGCGATGCACATCGCGACCAGGACCAGGAACAGCGCCCCGAACGCGAGCGCCGTCTTGTTGCGGCGGAGCCGGCGGCCCGCGAGCTGCCACGGGCTGGCGCCGTGGCGTGCCTTCTCGTCGGCGGTGAGCTCGGGGACACCGATCGAGAGATCGGTGCCCGGCTCGGCTGCCGCTGTGTCTCTAGCTGCCACCCGAAGCGATTATCCCGCTCACGTCGATTAGGTCAACACGCGTTGGCCGGAAACGAGAGGGGGCGCCCCGCGGCGCCCCCTCCGTTCTCGGCTTTGACTACTCGGTCAGCTGGAAGCTCGAGTAGTCGTTGTTGTACACCGGGTGGAACTGGGTCGCCTCGAAATCGATCCGATCCGAGACGAACGTCGCCAGCTTGCGGTGCCCGTACGGCGCGATCGCCGCGGACTCCACGAGGTAGCGGTTCAGGTCCGTCCACTCCTGCTCGACCTGGGTGACGTCCGGCTCGAGCAAGAGCTCGTCGATCGTGTCGTTGATCTCCGGATCGTCCACCCAACCGTAGTTCTGGTTGTTGGTCGGCTGGATGGTGTCCCCGTCAACCAGGAAGAAGAAGTTGAACGGGTGTGGGAAGTCCTGGAACCAGTTCGTGAAACCGGTCTGGGCCTTCGTCTTGTCGTTGCCGACGGTCTGGAAGTAGACGCCGCCGTCCAGGATCTCGGGCTCCGCATCGAAGCCGATCTCCGTGAGCTGCTCGGCGTATGCCTCCGTGACCTTGTCGGTCGGGTCGTCGTTGTTGCCGTAGACGGTGACCTTGTCGCCGGCAACCCCGGCGTCCTCGATCATCTGGCGGGCCGCCTCCTGGTCACCCGAGGAGTTCGGATCGCCCCACGGGCACTCGGTCGTGTCGAGCGCCTCGTCGTAACCGGGCATGCCCGGCGGCAGGAACGAGCAGCCGGGGGTCAGCTCGCCACCGAAGAGGCGGGCCAGCGCCGGCTTGTCGAGCCCGATGTTGACCGCCTCGCGGACCTTCGGGTCGTCGAACGGCGGGAGGTCGTTCCGCATGAAGAAGTAGTACGTGGAGGTCGTCACGAACTCCTCGTACCGCTGCGGCTCGGTCCCATCGGGTCCAACCTGCTCCAGAACCGTCGGCTTGAAGTCCGCCGGCGGCGGATCCTGCATGTAGTCCAGTTCGTTGTTGAGAACGTCCTGGGCCTGCTGCGTCTGGTTCTTGATGATCGACGTCGTCATCTTGTCGACGTGACCCGTCGGGATGTCCGGGATGCCGAAATCGGCGAACCCGTCGACCTTCTCCATCACGAACTGCCGGTTCGGGACCGACTCGGTGATCTCGTACGGACCGACGCCCGGAGGCGGATCCTCGGTCAGGTTCTTGAACGGCGTGTCGCTGGGGACGAGTCCGGCGAAGTTCATCGCCATGACGTTCGAGAACGTCGCGTCCGGCTCGACCAGCTCGATCGTGATCTCGCCGGTCTTGTCGTCGGTCTCGATGCCCTCGATGTCCGCCTCGGGGTCGTTGCCCGCGAGGAAGTCCTCGGCGCCGACGATCCCGAGATAGAACGGCGAGCCGCCCGACTCGAGGTTGATCACGCGCTGGATCGTGTGCTCGACGTCCGAGGCAACCACATCGGTGCCGTCCGAGTAGGTGAGGCCGTCACGCAGCTGGAACGTGTAGGTCTTGCCGTCGGCTGAGACTTCGGGCAGGTCCTCGGCGAGCCCGGGGATCAGCTCCGATCCCGCGGTGCCCTCCTCGTGCCGGTAGGTCAGGAGCGGTGTGTAGACCAGCCACATCGGCTCCCAGCCGTTAACCGTGTAGGACAGTGCCGGATCCATGAAGTCCGGCTGCGAGGTCTGCGCCATCGAGATCTCGCCGCCCTCGACAGCAGCCCCTCCGCCGCCGTCGTCATCATCGTCGTCGCCGCACGCGGCGATGCCGACGGTACCGCCGGCTAGGACCATCGCACTCAGCAGCGCGTACAGACGCGCCCTGGCACGGTGGCCAAAGACCTTGTCACTCACTAGAACTCCTCCTCCGGCCGCTAGGTGGCCGATGCCCCGGGGGTTTTCAGTTCCGCGCACACAATCACAAATTGCGCCACGACGCATAATCGCGCACGCGGCGTTATAGCACCAGCCTGTTGGATTTTCAGTAACGATCCCTTCACAAACCGCTCAAGGCTTTGGCCGTGGAAACTGCGTGGCCATCGCCCGATCCCACATCCGATCGCTCACCAGGCGTCGCTGGGCGATCGCCAGCCGAGCCGATGGAGTGACCTTGTAGCGGGAGCGCGGGCGCCGCGCCGTGATCGCCTTTTCGATGGTGCGAGCGACGGTTTCGGGCCCGCCGCCCAGGCGGCGCATCGGCCCCTTGTAGACCCCGGCGGTGGCCTCTCCGACCTGCGCGTTGAACTCCGCGTAGGGGCCCTCGGCCGCCACCTCCTCCGTTAGCGAGCTCACCGCCGCCTCGCCGAACCCGGTCACGATTAACCCCGGCTCAACACAAACGACGCCCACTCCGAAGCCCGCGACCTCGAACCGCATCGCGTCGCAGATCGCCTCAACCGAGTACTTGGTCGCGTGGTAGATGCCGCCGCCGGGGAAGGTCAGCTTGCCGCCCATCGAGCTAACGTTCACGATCCGCCCCCAGCCCTGTTGGCGCATCCCCGGCAGCGCCAGTTGGCTCATCCGGATCAGGCCGAAGACGTTGGTCTCGAACTGGCGCCGGATCGAGTCGAGGTCGATCGACTCGACCGCGCCCGACTGGCTGTAGCCGGCGTTGTTCACCAGCACGCCCACCGCGCCATCGGCCTCCACCACCGCGTCGACGCAGGCGCGCATCGAGGCCTCGTCGGTGACGTCGCAGGCGAGCGTCCTGCAGCCGGCCTCGGCGAGTTCGGCGAGCGTCTCCGGGCGGCGGGCGGTGGCGTAGACGGTCCAGCCCTTCGCCGCGAGGTGGCGCGCGGTCTCGTGACCGATGCCCGACGAGCATCCGGTGATCAGGACGGTTCTGGAGGTGGTGGTCATCTACTCCCCTTGAGTCGCTTCGGGTGCTCGGAACCCTATGCCCGGGCCATAGAGTCCGGCCGCGATGCGAGCGGTCACCTTTCAGGCGCCGGGCGAGATCCGGGTCGACGAGAAGCCCGAGCCGGAGCTGACGGCGCCGGGCGAGGCGATCGTGCGCGTCGAGGCGTCCGGCGTCTGCGGCTCGGACCTCCACATCTACCACGGGCGCGTCGCGATCGAGCCCGGCTTCACGATCGGGCACGAGTACGTGGGGACGGTGACCGCGGTCGGCGACGACGTCAGCGGGGTGGCGGAGGGCGACCGGGTCCTCGGCACCTACTGCACCGCCTGCAACGAGTGCTTCTTCTGCCGGCGCGGCGACTTCCACAAGTGCGACAACGGGCGGGTCTTCGGCCACGGCAAGCTGCTCGGCGAGCTCCAGGGCGCCCAGGCCGAGCTGCTCCTGGTCCCGAGCGCCGACTTGGCGCTCCGGCAGGTCCCCGCGGGGATGAGCGACGAGGTCGCGCTGTTCGCCGGCGACGTGATGGGCACCGGCTACCACGCCGTGACCGAGACCGGCGTCGGCGACGGCGACGTCGCGGCCGTTCTTGGCCTCGGGCCGGTCGGCCTCTGCGCGGTGCAGGCGGCCCTCGCCGCGGGCGCCGAGCGGGTGATCGCGGTCGACACCGTGCCCGAGCGGCTCGAGATGGCGCGGTCGTTCGGCGCCGAGCCGGTGCATCTCACGGACGAGGATCCGAAGGCGGCGGCGAAGGCGGCGACCGAGGGCCGCGGCGTCGATGCTGCGATCGACGCGGTCGGCCACCCCGACGCGTTCGACCTCGCCTGCCGGATGACCCGCAAGTGCGGGACGGTGTCCGCCACCGGGGTCTACGCCGAGCGCATGGAGGTCCATATGGGGGTGGTCTGGATCAAGGCGCTGACCGTCAAGACCGGGCACGCGAACGTGATCAAGCACGTCGACCCGGTGCTGGCGGCGCTCGCCGACGGCACGCTCGACCCGAGCCCGCTCGTCACCCACCACATGAAGCTGGACGACGCTCCCGAGGCGTACGACGTCTACGACCGCCGGGAGGCCCTGAAGATCGTGCTCACGCCGTGACCGCTGAGATCACCTGGGAGCAGTTCGAGGCGGTCGACATGCGGGTCGGCCGCGTGCTCGAGGTCGCCGAGTTCCCCGAGGCGCGGGTCGCGGCCTGGAAGCTGCGGATCGACTTCGGGCCGGAGATCGGTGAGCGATGGTCCTCGGCGCAGATCAAGCACTACGCACGCGAGCAGCTCGACGGGCGCCTGGTCGTCGGCGTCGTCAACTTCCCGCCGAAGCGGATCGGCCCATTCCTCTCCGAGGTGCTCGTCCTCGGCGCGCTCGACGACGAGAAGGGCGTCGTGCTGCTGCGGCCCGACGAGGAGGTCGCGCCTGGCGACCGGATCGCGTGAGCGCTCCTGATCGCTAGTCCCGCTCGAGCGGGTGCGCGAGCTCGATGTGATGCCGCGCGACCGCCAGGAACTTCCGGCGCTCGGGCGCGGCTCCGTTGCCGGTGAGCGGGGTCAGCTCGACGTTCACGAGCGGGATGAAGTCGAGGTCGCCCTGGTTCAGGAAGTCCGAGAGCCGCGAGCGGTAGCCCTCCCGGGGCAGCGTCAGGTCACCGACGATCCGGTACCGGTCGGTCTCGAGGACCACGCGTTCAACCCGGCTCTCCATCCCTCGGGGTTATACCGGGTGCCCGCAGCGCCAGGGCCAGCGCGAAGCGCCGCTCCGGGTCGTCGATGTCGCCGAGCAGCTCGCGGAGCCTTCGCAGGCGGTAGCGCGCGGTCTGGGGGTGGACGTGGACCGCTCGCGCCACCTCGGTTGGGCGTCCAGGGTGGTCGACCCAGGCGCGGAGCGTCTCGAGCAGGCGCTCGCGCGAAAGCTCGGTCTCGTCGTCGAGGGGAGCCAGCTCGTGTCGCGCGTGGTCCGCGAGGAGCCGGTCGTCGTCGTGGACGATCAGCGTCGCCAGGTGGTCGGAGGCATGGGCGGGGGTGCCTGAGATCGCGCCGGCCTCGAGCAGCTCCAGAGCAAGGCGGGCGCGGGCCTCGCTGACGCCGAACGTCGCCAGCTCGAGCTGAGGGCCGATCGCGGCGGGCCGGTCACCGAGCGCCGTCGCCAGCTCGGCCCGGCGGCCCGGTGCCTCCGCGTCCTCGACCACCGCGCAGACCAGGTCATCGCCGATCGCCGCGGCGATCACGCCGGGCCCGAGGCGGGTGGCGAGCGCGCCTGGCTGGCGGTCCCTGGTGATAACCGCTGCGGCCGTCGCGGGCTGGCGCCAGCCCGCCGCATCGGCGGCGTGCGCAAGCGCATCCGAGCCGGCGGCTCCCTCGACCAGCAGCCGCACGACCGCCTCGCGGCGGCGTTGCGCCTGGCCCGCGGCCTCCGCCTGCTCGGCCGCGTACCCCTCGGCCGAGATCGCCGAGATCTCGTCGATGTACGCGAAGATCGCCTCGGCGAGCGCTGTCAATTCCGCGGTCGAGGCCCCCTCCCTCTCGGCCGCCTCCGCGACCCGCCGCCACGCGACCCGGGCGCCGACGCGATACGCGGCGAGCAGCGCCTCCAGCGTCCGCCCCTGGCGCAGCTCCCCGCGGCCGAGGTTGAAGTAGACGGCGCGCCAGCGCTCGGGGTCGGCGCCGGGGCGCTCGATGTCGTTGACGAAACGGGTGAGCGCCGCGCCCACACCCGAGCGCACCCCGCGCCCGAAGCTGCCCTCCAGCGGGCGCGCGTACTCGGGAACGGACTCGCGGATCGCGGCGATGATCTCGTCGCCCAGCGCCGGCATGACATCGCGTAGACCTGTTACCAAACTGCTACTGACGGAGGAAAGTGCCTGCAGATGGGGGCGTTGCTCAGTATTCATTCATAGCAATGCTATGAGATTTGTCGGCTGGGTCTTGAGCGTCGGCAGTAGCCGCAGCGGCCGGCGACCGGGAACCTCCTGGCATGAGCCGCCTTCAGCGCAACATCACCCTCGCCGCCGTCATCCTCCCCTTCATCGGTTTCGGCCTCGCGGTCGTCCTCTTCTGGAACGACCTGGTCAGCGCCACCGACCTCGCGATCTTCTTCGCCATGTACCTGCCGACCGCGTTCGGGATCACGATCGGGTACCACCGCCTCTTCACCCATCGCGCGTTCGAGGCGAAGCCCTGGGTCCGCTACACGTTCGCCGTCCTCGGCTCGATGGCGGTGCAGGGCTCGGTGATCGACTGGGTGGCCGACCATCGAAAGCACCACGCCTTCACCGACATGGAGGGCGACCCGCACTCCCCGCACGGCCACGGGAGCGGCCTCCGCGGCGCGCTCACCGGGCTCTGGTACGCCCACATGGGCTGGCTCGTCGACACCCAGGGCCAGGCGACCAAGCGGCGGTTTGCCCCCGAGCTGCTCGAGGACCCGGTGATGCGCCGGATCAACAATGCCTTCCTGCCGCTCGTCGGCCTCACCCTGCTGATCCCGTTCGTGCTCGGCCTCGTCCTCACCGGCACCCTCGCCGGCGGCCTCACCGGGCTCCTGTGGGGCGGGTTCGTCCGCATCTTCTTCGTCCATCACGTGACCTGGTCGATCAACTCCGTCTGCCACTTCTTCGGCCGCCGGCGCTTCGAGGTGGACGACCAGTCGACCAACGTCGCCTGGCTCGCGATCCCGTCCCTGGGCGAGTCCTGGCACCACAACCACCACGCCTTCCCGCGCGCCGCGCAGCAGGGGATGCGCTGGTGGGAGATCGACATCTCCGCGGCCATCATCACCCTGATGGAGAAGCTGGGCCTGGCCTGGAACGTGATCCGGATCAGCCCCGAGCGCCAGCAGGAGCGGCTCGCGGGCAGCGGGCGGGCGGCGGCACCCAGGCGCCTCGCCGTCGAGGCCGACTGAACCCGCTCAGCTGACGACGCCCTCCTCGTGTTCGATCCGGCGCTGCTCGCCGACCCAGTCGTCGAGCATCTGCCAGCGCTCGTAGAGCCAGGCGACCAGCCCCTCCTCGTCGCGCGGCACCTCGGCCGCCGGGTGGCGCCAGAAACGGATGTGGATCGTCTTCCCCACCAGCCGCCCGCTCCAGATGTCCGAGATGTGGGCGTACCCGTCGAAGCCCGCGTGGCCGCAGAAGACCACGTCCGCGTCTGTGGCCTCCTCGAGCAGTGCGATCGGCCCGCCGAGCCTGGGCGGAAGGATGTGCTGAAGGCGGTCGGCCAGCGGCGCCACCTCGGGCTGGCGCTCGGCGATCACGTGCTTGGCGCGGTCGAGCTTCGCGGTAGTGAACCTGGTGCCCTCGGGGTAGATCAGGATCGCCTCGTGGCGCCCGAGGCCGTGGGCGAGAGTGCGGAGCGCCGCGACCTCGCCCGCCGTGTCGTCCGAGCCCCGGCGCGCGTAGAAGGTCGGCGCCCAGCGCCCGCCGATGTCGATCGTCGGGATCATCTGCAGCTCGCGCTTGATGACGAACCGCAGGCCGACGCCATGCGTCCGCGCCACGAACACGTCCGGGAGCAGGTTGTCGACGATGCTGGCGTGGCGCATCATGATCACCGCCGGCCCGGGGCCGGCGAGCGCGAGCCCCTCGACCTCGAAGCGCAGCCCGAACAGCGCCCTGATCCCACCGAGGTGGCTGCGCGACCAGTGCACGCGCAGCACGTAGATACCGCGGGTGCGGCGCAGCGACCCCGTGCCGAACGGCCCGCCGGTGAAGACCCAGATGCCGAGGAGGGCCGCGAGCGCCCGAATCTCGCCGAACAGGAACCACCACAGGAATGCGACGAGGCGGACCCCGACCCAGGGCTTGCGCTGGCGGATCCACAGGAGCAGGTCGACGAGCGCGGCGCCCAGCAGCAGGACGGGGAGAAGGACGGTGACAAGGACGAACGCGACGATCTCGAGCGAGATGCCTCGCACGCGTCGCCAGAGCCGGGGCCCCACAGGCCCGTCATCGGGGAACAGGGGTCCCTCGGTGGGCATCCCCACGCGCACCGACCGATCCTATGGTGGTAGCGTCGGCGTGGAGTCGATTCGGGAGGAGATTTCAATGGAGGCGAAGGCCGTAGACCCCACCGAGTTTCGCGAGGGGCAGAGGACGCAGTGGAACAAGGCGGCGTCCGGATGGCGCAAGTGGTCGGACCTGATCGACGCCTCGGCCGGCGCCGTGAGCCGGCGGCTGGTCGAGCTCGCCGGGGTCGAGCCCGGGAGCCGCGTGCTCGACGTCGCGGCCGGCTACGGCGAGCCGTCGATGACCGCCGCGATGGCGGCAGCGCCTAATGGCGGCGTGGTCGCCACCGACATCTCGGCCGAGATGCTCGCGTTCGGCCGCGAGCGATCGGCGGCCGCCGGCGTCACGAACATCGAGTTCGTCGAGTCCGGGGCGCAGGACCTGGACTTCCCAGAGCACAGCTTCGACGCGGCGGTCTCGCGCTGGGGGATCATCTTCGAGCCCGACGGCGAGGGCGCGGCCGCAAAGGTTCGCGGCTTCCTGAAGCCTGGAGCCCGGATGGCGATCAGCTCCTGGGGCCAGCCGGACGACGTGCCCTTCCTGGCGATCCCGATGCGAACCGCAATGCAGAAGCTCGACGTCCCGCCGCCACCGCCGGGCACGCCCGGGCCGCTCTCGCGTCCCACCCACGAGGCGCTCGGTGGTCTCCTGGAAGGCGGCGGCTTCTCCGGCGTCGCAGTCGAGGACACGGACGTCACGTTCGCCTGGGAATCGCCTGAGGAGTTCACGACCTTCGTCCGTGAGATCGCGCCGCCGATCAGCGCGATGATCGACCCGCATCCGCCCGAGGTGCAGGACGAGACCTGGGCGGCGATCACCGAAGCGACCCGCGCGCACGCTGCGGACGACGGCACCGTCACCCTGACGAGCCGGGTGCTGATGGCGTCCGGGGCGGCCTAGGGTCGCGCCTACTCCGGCTTCGTCGCCATCAGCCAGATCACGACGGCATAGACGACGATCAGGAGCGCGGTGAGCCAGGCGGCGACGGCGACGCCACCGCCGGTTTCGCCACGCCCATCCGCGGCACCCGCGCGGCGAACGGCGAGCCCGGCCGCGATCGTCGCGCCGAGCAGGGCCAGGATCCCGGCGTCGGTCGTGATGTAGCCGACCGAGATCCAAGTCAGGTCGGAATCGTCCAGGCCCTCCTCAGAGGCGATCCACTGGGCGGCGACCCGCATGACGATGAACGAGGGCAGCGCGACGATCAGGAGCGATCGATAGCCCAGGCGGGCGAGCGCGAGTGACCCGTCGCGGCGGGCGGCGAACAGGTAGTTCGCGGCCATGACCAGGGCTCCGATCAGGGTGAACGCGCCGAGCAGGTGAAGGAACAGCGGCAGGCCCCACTCGTCTGGGCGGATTGCCGCGAGGTCGATCATGCGCCCGGCTTCCACACCATAAGAACGAGGATTCCGATGATCGAGAGCGTCCGCAGCCAGTGCCACGCGGTGACCTGCTGCGCCGACATGCTCGCGGCCTCGCCGCCGACGAACGGCAACGCCTGGGTCCGAGCCTGCGCGCCGAACCAGGTGGCCAGGATCAGCAGGCCGAGCGCACCGAGGATCCAGCCATCCCAAAGCTCGTAGCCGTCGATGTATAGCGCGAGCCAAACGCCGAAGACCAAGAGGCCGAAGCCGCTCACGTTCCAGGCCGCGTCCGCGAGCGCGAAGTCGGCCTTACGGACCGGCGAACCGAACGCCCAGGCGCTGAAGATCACCACCGTGATGAAGGTGATCGCGGCCGAGAGCAGGTGGAGCGCGAGGAGGACGTCGTACACGGCGCGCGAGCTTAGCCCGCAGGCCGGAGGGAGATTTCTTGGGGCGCGGGCGCCGGCAGCCGGTAGCCGGCCTGTGGCTCCGGGAACCCCTTCAGGCTCAGGTCCTCGCGCTCGGGCTCGACCCCGCGGTCCCGCAACCGCTCCCTGACACGCCGGTAGGCCTCGGCGCTCAACAGGATCTCGCCGGGACCCGCGGCCGCCTGAAGCCGGGCGGCGAGGTTGGTAGCCACCCCGGTCACGGCGAGGTTGTCGTCGGACGCGCCGCGACCGAGGATCGCGGCACCGGTCGCGATCCCGATCCCGAGGCCGAGGTCCATCAGCGCGGCCTTGTCGCGCAGCGTCAACGCCGCCTCTAGCGCGTCGTCCACGTGGTCGACGCTCCTTCCTGAGACGTTGAACGTCGCCATCACGGCGTCCCCGGCGAACTTGTCGACGATACCGCCACGGCGCTGGACCGCGGATCTCGCGAACCGGTACAGCGCCGCCATCCTCTCGGCGACGTCGGCCGGAGCCTCGCTGCCGGTCAGGTCGGTGTAGCCGCGGACGTCGGCGAAGAGGGAGGTGATGAGACGCTCGCCGGCGGGGACGAGCTCCGGCTCGGCGACGCGGACGGTGGGCCCGGGTGACACGTCCGGAAGCTCGATCCCGAGCCGCTCGGCGGTGGCCCGGGCGCCGTCGGCGATCAGGCGCGCGCCCAGCACATCCGCCTCCTCGACGACCGCGGCCAACTCTATGGCCGCGCCGTCGCGGCCGAGCGCCTCACCCAGCAGCGTGCGGGCGCGAAGCTCGACCAGCAGGTAGCCCTGCTCCCTGGCCGCCTCGATCGTCGTGCGGAGGAAGTCGGCGGCACCGCTGGCCTCACCGCGAGCAAGCAGGATCCCGCCCTGCATCTCGTCGAGGAACGAGGAGCCTGCATCGCCGGGATGCGCGCGAGCCTTCTCGAAGACCTCTTCCGCCGAGTCGATGTCGCCGCTGGCCAAGAACGCCTCGACGGCGATCGCCATCGGATGCCGGTGGACCGCCAGGTCCTCGGCGCGGTCGCGAATCTCACCCGCGAGCTCGAGCGCCTCCTCGGTGCGGCCGCGCGCGAGGCGGCTGCGGATCTGGGCGGCCGCGTCGTAGACGATGTCCTGGAGCTCGGTCCGCTCCGACGTGGGCGGCAGGACGGCGCTCGCCTCGTCGTAACGCCCGAGCTCCGTCAGCACGTCGGCAAGGAGGACGCGGCAGCGCCAAAGCATCTTCCGGTACCCGAGGCGCTCGTGTACGCCGATCCCGACTTCCGCGGCCTCGCGGGCAGCATCCAGGTTGCCCCGGGCCAGGCTCACGTAGCCGCGCGTGCTCGCGGCGGCCCCCTGCATCAGCGGCCAGGTGGGGAGCGCCGAGAAGCGCTCCAGCCTCGCCTCGAGGTCGCCGCGCCGCAGGTGCACCCGCGACCAGAGGTCGTTCCAGGCAACGTTCTGGGCGAGATGCCAGTACTCCTTGGCGAACGCCTCCGCGAACGCCTCGTCGAGGATTTCGAACCCACGCTCGGGCTCGCCGGCGTCGATGTACCCGAGCCCGACGAAGCTGAGGCCGTACACGCGCTCGAAGTCGGCGCCGGCGGCCTCGGCGATCTCGACGGCGCTGCGGGCGGCCTCGAGGCAGCGCGCGAAGTCGAGCTCGAACACCTCGAGCCCGGCGAGCCGCACGTACGCCATCGCGAGCTCCGCCGAGGGGCCGGCGTTCGCGAGGACGTCCCGCGCCCGCTCGTACTCGACCCTCGCCGGCCCCGGCTGGGCGCGCTCCCAGTAGCTGCGGCCGAGGATGATTCGGTACCTGGCGGCGAGCAAGGACTCGCCCAGCTCCTCCAACGCCTCGATGCCCTCGGACAGGAATCCCAGGGCCGCGCCGGACTCGCCGTTCAGCGCGAGGTCGCCGCCGATGCGGGACACGATCTTCGCCCGCTCGAGCGGGTCGGTGATATGGGGGAGTGCCCGCTCCAGGAGCGCGACCGCCTCGCGAAACGCCGTCGCTCGCTCCGCCTGGGCGGCGCTCTCGAAGACGACCGGGACGGCCTCCTCGAACCGGCCCGACCACAGCAGGTGGTTGGCGACCTCAACCGGCGGGGTGGACTCGTCGGCGGCCAGCGCGTCGGCCGCCCGCGAGTGGATCACCTGGCGACGCGGGGTCACGACCTCGTCGTGGATCGCCTCCTCGGTCAGGGCGTGGCGCCAGCGGTAGCGGCCCTGGCCGTCGGCCTCCTCCTCGATCAGCTGCAGCCCGACCGCGGCGGCAAGGGCCGATTGGACGACCTCCGGGCCGGCCTCGGCGACGGCGACGAGGGTGGAGTAGGAGAAGGTGCGTCCGAGGACGGCCGCCACCTCGAGGACCTCGGCATGCTCCGGCTCGAGGCGGGCGAGGCGCTGGACGACGGCGTCGCGCACCGTCTCCGGAATCCCGACCTCGTTGAGCGTCGAGCGGTTGATCTCGGCCCCCGGCTCGAGGCTGCACCTCGCCTCGGTCAGCATCTCCTCGAGGAAGAACGGGTTGCCCTCGGTGCGTTCGTAGAGCAGGTCGACCAGCTCGGGCTCGACGAGGTCGACTTCGGTGATCGCGGCGAACATCTCGGCGATCCCCGCCTGCGGCAGCGGATCGAGCTCGAGCACGTCCGCGAGGTCCGAGCGTCTCCAATCGCGCAGCGTCGGGACGAACGGGTGGCGGCGGTGCAGCTCGTCGCTGCGATACGTCACCAGCACGAGGGCGCGCATACCGGCCAGCCGCCTCGCGATGTGATCGAGCAGCTCTCGGGACGAGTCGTCCGCCCAGTGCACGTCCTCGACCACGAACAGCAGGGCGCCGTCCTCCGACGCGGCCGTGACCAGCGCGACGATCGCCTCGAACAGCCGCAGTTTTGCGTGCCCGGGGTCGGTCGCGCCGGCCTGGGCCGGGCCGTCGCCGAATTGCGGGAAGAGCTGGGAGAGCTCGCGTCCCGCGGGCCCCAGCCGTTCGGCCAGGTCGGCGACGTCGGCGTCGGAGAGGTGGTTGCCGATCGCCTCCACGAACGGCAGGTACGGCAGCGAGAGCTCGGCCTCGCTGCAGCCGCCCCAGAGCACCGTCGAGCCGAGCCGCCGCGCCTGATTCGCCAGCTCGGACGCCAGCCTCGTCTTCCCGATCCCGGCCTCGCCCGACAGCACCACCAGGCGCCCGTGCCCGCGACGCGCCTCGAGCAGGGCATCCTCGAGCCTCCCTAACTGGTCGTCACGGCGGACGAGCACGGTGCGCGCGTTCCCGGACATGCCCGGATTGTCTCAGGCGGGCGCCGGGCTACGCGCCCGCCGGATCGGCCGCGCCCTCGCGCCAGTCGCGCTCGATCCGGCGCAGCATCGCGGGGTACACGAGCAGGTGCCGGAACGGCCGGATCGCGGTCATGTAACCGGACCCGAGGCGGCCGTTCGGCTTGACGAGCACCGCCATCTGGCCGCGCCAGCCGCCCTCCTCGGCAGGAACCCAGCCCATGTGCATGACGCCGTGCATCGTCTGGTTGGCGATCTCCGCGGCCCATTCGTCGTCGAGCAGGTAAAGCGAGGTGAAGGGGAGCGCGTCGAACTCAGGGCCGGCCGGAGCCTCGCGGAGATCGGCGGGCAGTCGGTCGCGGAGCGTCGGCACCCTCGCGCCGACGCCGCTGCCCGGATCGTCCCAGCCGAGCAGTCCTCCGACCCTCCAACGGATCGCGAACAGCGCCCGCGCCCCGGCCGAGCCTCGCGACGGATCGGTCCTGGCGAAGCCTTCCACCAGCCGAGGGAAGTCGTCCGGGCCGCCCGGCGTCGGCAGCGCCCACACGTCCTCGACTCGGAAGTCGCTGGCTACGTCGTGGATGCGCCACGGTCTGGAGGTGTGCGCCGTGTCCGGGAGCCTCATCTCAGTCGATCCACCTCGGGACGATAGACCGGGCCTTGTTCTCGCCCAGCGCCGTGGCGCTCTATCCGCTCGAATGGCGGACGCGCTCGTAGTGGCGAGCCTGCCGGGCGCGGTTGCCACAAGTCCCTGAGCACCACGTTCGCCGCGGGTGATCCCTCACGAAGATCAGGACGCAGCCCGGTGCGCCGCAGGCGCGGAGGTTGTCGCCGTCCGGTTCGGTCAGCACGTCGATCGCGTCGGCGGCGAGGGCCGCGAGAGCGATGTCTGTCGGATCCGCGGCGTGATAACGCGCCTCCGCCAGCACGCGACCGTCCGAGCGCCTGACCGCGACCGGCGAGACTGGAGCGCGGGCAGCGTCGCGGTTGATTGCCTCGAGCATTGATTTCGGGACTCGCTCGCCGCCCAGCGCGGCGTGCAGTGCCTCACGCACGGCGCCCCGCAGAACGAGGAACTCTTCGCGGCGTGACGCGTCAACGCCTCGTGCCCGGTCAGGTAGGCGGTCGCCGATCGCGGCGATCCACGCGCTCAGACCTTCATTGGTCGCGAGGCCATCGGTCAGCTCTCCCCCGGCTGCGTAGATCGTGTTGCTGAGCTCCACGGCCAGCGGCTCGTGGCGGAGCGGCCCCGGGTAGCGAGTTGTCATGGGCCTAACGGTAGCGGGCGGTGAGCGCCGTTAGGGATTTGCTACCGTCTGTCTAACGGTGAAAACGATTCCCAACCGTTAGCGTGATGCGGCTGCTGTCCGTCAACGTCGGCCTTCCTCAGGAGGTCGAGTGGCGCGGGAGCACCGTGCGGACGGCGATCTTCAAGTCGCCGGTCGACGACCGCCGGCACGTCACGCGACTGAACGTCGACGGCGACGGCCAGGCCGACCTCGTCGGCCACGGCGGCGAGCATCGTGCGGTCTACGTGTACGACCGCTCCTCCTACGAGCACTGGTCGGAGGTCCTGGGCCGCGACGACCTCGCCCCCGCGCATTTCGGCGAGAACTTCACCGTTGAGGGCATGCCCGACGACGAGGTCTGCATCGGCGACCGCTACCGGATCGGAGGCGCGACCTTCGAGGTGACGCAGCCGCGCGTGACCTGCTTCAAGGTGGGCATGCGCCTCGAGGAGCCGCGGATGCCGGCGCTCCTCTATTCACACGGGCGGCCCGGCTTCTACCTGCGCGTGATCGAGGAGGGTGACGTCGGCGCGGGCGACGAGATCGACCGCGTCGCCATCGGTCCGGAAGAGATGAGCGTGCGCGAGGTCTCGGCGCTGCTTTACCTGCCGGAACACACCCCGGCAGGGTTGCGGCGCGCGCTGGCGATCCCGGCGCTGTCCGACGGCTGGCGCGGCTCGTTCGAGGCCCTGCTCGAGCAGCACGAGAACGGCGCGGGGGGCAACCAGGGGCTCGCCCCGCCCTCGACCCCGCCGGCCTGGCCCGGGCTACGCCCGTTCCGGGTGGCCGCCACCGCGCAGGAGAGCGACTCGGTCCGCTCGCTAGTGCTGGAACCGGCTGACGGCGAACCGTTGCCCGAGTTCCGGCCCGGGCAGTTCCTCGCGCTCAAG
Organism: uncultured bacterium; assembly: GCA_963753385.1. Classification (GTDB taxonomy): domain Bacteria; phylum Actinomycetota; class Thermoleophilia; order Solirubrobacterales; family 70-9; genus JALZKA01. Next base: position 181,146 of record CAVWCC010000005.1, on the reverse strand, counting down.
CTTCAGCCCCCAGAGGCTCCAGCGCCCCTGCTGCGCTCCTTCTCACTCTCCGTTCCGACCGGAGAGGACGGCTACCGAATCGCCGTCAAGCGCGAGGAGGACGGGTTCGCGAGCGCCTTCCTTCACGACCGCATCGCCGAGTCCGACCTGCTCGAGGTCGGCGCGCCCCGCGGCGGTTTCACGCTCGACGTGGACGAGCCGGGGCCGGTCGTATTGCTCAGCGCCGGCGTGGGCGTCACGCCGGTGCTCGCCATGCTCGGGGCGTTGGCACAGGCCGGCAGCGAACGGGAGGTGTGGTGGGTGCACGGCGCGCGCAGCGGTCCCGAGCATGCGTTCGCCGACGAGGCCCGCGAGCTCGTTGCGAAGCTGCCGGCGGCGCGCTCGCACGTGCGCTACAGCCGGCCGGGAGCCGAAGACCGCAAGGGTCGCGACTTCGACGACGCCGGCCGGGTCGATCTCGACGCGCTGATCGAGCTCGGGGTCCCGAGGTCTGCCGACTTCTACCTCTGCGGCCCGTCGGCGTTCCTGAGCGATCTCACCGGCGGCTTGCTGGGATGGGGCGTCGAGCCCGCTCGGCTCCACCGCGAGGTGTTCGGACCGGAGCCTCGGGACGACGCGCCGGACCCCCACCCGCCTGCGGGCCCGCCCGGCCGGGGGCCGGAGGTCGCCTTCAGCCGCTCGGGGCTGACGATTCCGTGGGACGAGCGCTACGGCAGCCTCCTCGAGCTCGCCGAGGCCTGTGACGTCCCGGCCGAATGGTCCTGCCGCACGGGCGTCTGCCACCGATGCGAGTCGGGCCTTGTCGAAGGCGCGGTCGCCTACGGGCCGGAGCCGCTCGACGACCCGGCGCCGGGACAGGTGCTGCTCTGCTGCTCGCGGCCGACCGAGCCGGTCACCATCGACCTCTGAGTGCGGGCTCAGGAAAGCCGGCCGCCGCGGATCGTCCGCGCCACAAGCGGCACCCCCGGGCGATAGACGAGGTGCTCGTGAGAGGGCGCATCCAGGACCATTGCGTCGCCGCGCGCGCCGGGCCCAAGACGCCCGAGGTCGTCCCGTCGCAGCGCGCGGGCGCCGCCGAGCGTCGCCGCCTGGAGCGCTTCGTCGGCTGTCATCCGCATCTCGCGGACGGCGAGCGCGATGCAGAAAGCCATCGAGGTCGTGTAGCTCGAGCCCGGGTTGCAGTTGGTCGCGATCGCGACGGTTGCGCCGGCGTCGATCACTCGCCGCGCGTCGGGGTACGGCTGGCGGGTGGAGAAGTCGGTGGCGGGAAGGAACGTCGCCACGGTCTCGCCGCCGGCAAGCGCGGCGACGTCGTCGTCGTCGAGGTAGGTGCAGTGGTCGACCGAGGCGGCGCCGAGCTCGACCGCCAGGCGGACCCCGGGTCCCGGCCCCAGTTGGTTGCCGTGGACGCGGAGGCCGAGGCCGGCGGCTCGACCGGCCTCGAGGACCTCGCGCGACTGCTCCTCGTCGAACGCTCCGCGCTCGCAGAAGACGTCGATCCATCGGCAGTGGGGTGCGCACGCGGTCAGCATCTCGCCGCAGACGAGGGCCACGTACTCGTCGGCTCGGCCCTCGTACTCGGCCGGCACGGCGTGAGCCCCGAGGAACGTGACGTCGTCGGTCAGGCGGGCCGCCACCTCGCAGAGGCGGAGCTCGCTCGCGACGTCGAGCCCGTAGCCCGACTTGATCTCGAGATGGGTGATACCGGCTCGAAGCGCCTCCGCCCGGCGAAGCTGCGCGAGGCGCTCGAGCTCATCCGTTGACGCCGCGCGGGTGGCGTCGGTGGTGACGCGAATCCCACCGGCCTCGTAGGGGGCGCCCGCCATCCGCGCTGCGAATTCCGCGGAGCGGTCGCCGGCGAACACCAGGTGCGTGTGCGAGTCGACGAAGCCCGGGATCACGCAGCGCCCGGCGGCGTCGATCCGCTCGTCGCCTGCCGCCCCTGCGCCCTCGATCGCCACGACCTTCCCGTCGGCGACGACCAGGGCAGCGTCGCGGACGATGCCGAGCGGCCCGTCGCCCAGTTCAGCGTGGTTCGTGACGAGCAGGCCGATGTTGTCGATGACCGTCGTGCTCACAGTGCCCCGATCGCCTCCCGAAGCTCGGCCGCGACGTCCATCTGCAGATGCCGGCCGTCGCGGACGACGGGCGTGCCACCGACGATCACGCTTCGCACGTCGTCGGCTGCCGCCGCGAACACGACCGCGTCGAGCAGGTGCCCGCGGTCAGCACCCGCGAGCCGGACGCCGTCGAGGCCGATCGTGACCAGGTCGGCGATCGCGCCCGGCTCGATGCGCCCGGCGTCCGGCCACCCGAGCGAGCGGTGCCCGTCCTCGGTGCCCGCGCGCAGGAGCTCCACGGCGCGGTGGAGCCCGCGCTCGTTGATTGCGAGGCGCTGGTCGAGCTCGACGGCCCGCATCTCCTCGAACTGGTCGACGACGGCGTGCGAATCGGAGCCGAGGGCGAGGCGCGCCCCAGCGTCGGCGATCGCCCTCGCCCGGCCGATCCCGTCGGCCAGGTCGCGCTCGGTGGTCGGGCACAGGCAGCAGGTGGCGCGGGCGCGCCCGAGCAGCCTGACGTCGGGGCCGGACGCGTGGGTGAAGTGGACAGCGGTGAAGCGATCCGACAGCGCACCGGCCTCGTCCAGCAGCGCGGTCGGAGTACGAGCGTGGGCGGCGCGACACGCCTCGACCTCGGCGGGTTGCTCGGCGACATGGGCGTGCAGGGGGCATGACCGCTCCGCGGCCCACGTCGCGACCCTCGCTGCGGAGTCCGAGTCGACCGCGCGCACGCTGTGGATCGCGGCGCCCACCCGGGCGCGCAGCCCGAGGTCGCCGAGCGCCTCGACCCGCTCACCCCAGGCGTCGGCGCTCCGCGTCGCCGAAGCGAAGCTGCGGGCCCTCGAGCGGCTGGTCGAATCCGCCGCGCAGGTAACAGGTGTCGAGGAGGGTGATCCGGATGCCGGCCTCCGCCGCGGCGCCGACCAGCGCCCTGCCCATCTCGTTCGGGTCGTCGTAGGGCGTCCCGCCGGGACCGTGATGGAGGTAGTGGAACTCGCCCACCGCGGTGATCCCCGCGAGGGCCATCTCGGCGAAGGTCGCCCGCGCGAGCGCGCGGTAGCGGTCGGGGTCGAGCCGGCTCGCCACGTCGTACATGACCTCCCGCCAGGTCCAGAACGAGCCCGGCCCGGACTGGGCGCGTCCGCGAAGGGCGCGGTGAAAGGCGTGCGAGTGGGCGTTGGCGAAGCCGGGGATCGTGAGCCCCGCGAGCCGTTCGGCGCCGGGGGGAGCCTCGGCGACCCTGGTCTCCACCGCTGTGAAGCGCCCGTTCTGGACCTCGATCACGACCTCCGGCTCGACCGCGTCGCCGCTCAGCCACGCGTACTCGCAGAAGTAGGTGCTCACGATCCGATCCGTTCCGCGAAATCGGTGATCCGCGCGACGAACTCGTCGCGGTGGAAGCGCTCGTACTGCTCCCAGGTCATCAGGGTGCGCGGGTCGGCGCGGTCGACGATCAGCGTCCCGTCGAGGTGATCCGCCTCGTGCTGGAAGGTGCCCGCGGTGAGCCCGCGCTTCACTTCGTCGTGCTCGTTGCCTTCGCGGTCGAGGTAGCGCAGGCGAACCTCGACGTGCCGCTCGACGACTCCGCGGAGGCCCGGTACCGAGAGGCAGCCCTCGTTGATCTCGACCGTCTCGTCGCCGGCGGGCTCGAGCGTGGGGTTGACGAACACCGTCAGCGGGATCGGCGGCTTGTACGGATAGCGCGGGTTGACGCCGTCGACCTCGGCGACGGCGATCCTCAGGGGCACCCCGACCTGGTTCGCGGCGAGCCCGGCGCCGCCGGCCGCCCGCATGGTCTCGATCAGGTCGTCGATCAGGACCTGGACCTCGGCCGAGCGCAGCTCGTCGGCAGTCACCTCACGCGCTCGCTCCCGCAGCACCGGGTGCCCGATGGTGACGATCTCGCGAACCGCCACTCCGCTCACTCGCTCATCGGGATCTCGACGCCGCGCTCGGACGCGACCTCCACCGCGCGGTCGTATCCCGCGTCCACGTGGCGGATGACGCCGGTGCCGGGATCCGCGGTCAGGACGCGCTCGAGCTTCTGGGCCGCGAGGTCGGATCCGTCCGCGAGGCAGACCATGCCGGCGTGGATCGAGCGCCCGATCCCGACACCGCCGCCGTGGTGGATCGAGACCCAGGACGCGCCCGACGCGGTGTTGACGAGGGCGTTCAGGAGCGGCCAGTCGGCGATCGCGTCGGAGCCGTCGGCCATGCCCTCGGTCTCGCGGTAGGGCGAGGCGACCGAGCCCGAGTCCAGGTGGTCACGCCCGATCACGATCGGAGCCTTGAGCTCGCCCGAGTGGACCATCGCGTTGAAGCGCAGCCCCAGCCGCGCCCGCTCGCCGTAGCCGAGCCAGCAGATCCGCGCAGGCAGCCCCTGGAAGGCAATCCGCTCGCCCGCGAGCCGGATCCAGCGGACGAGGGCTTCGTCCCCCGGGAACTCCTCCAGGACCGCGCGGTCGGTGGCGGCAATGTCCTCGGGATCGCCCGACAGCGCCACCCAGCGGAACGGCCCCTTGCCCTCGCAGAACAACGGCCGGATGTAGGCGGGGACGAAGCCCGGGTAGTCGAAGGCGCGCTCGAACCCGCCCAGGCGCGCCTCGGCCCGCAGGCTGTTGCCGTAATCGAAGACCTCGGCGCCCGCCTCCTTGAACCCGACCATCGCGAAGCAGTGCGCGGCGATCGCGGCGCGCGCGCGGCGGACGTACTCGTCAGGGTCGTCCCGCCGCATCCGATCGGCCTCGGCGAGGGTCAGTGTGTTCGGCACGTAGCCAACGAGCGGGTCGTGGGCCGAGGTCTGGTCGGTGACGACGTCGGCCTCGAATCCTCGCTCGAGGAGCTCGGGCAGGACGTCGGCGGCGTTGGCGCACAGGCCGACGCTCAACGGGCGCCGCTCGGACCTGGCGCGCTCGCAGCGGGCGACCGCGTCGTCCAGGTCGTCGGCCTGTTCGTCGAGATACCGGGTCTCGAGCCGGCGCTCGATGCGGTCGGGGTCGACCTCCACGCACAGCGCGACGCCATCGTTCATGGTCACCGCGAGCGGCTGGGCACCGCCCATGCCGCCGAGGCCGGCGGTCAGCGTGATCGTCCCCGCGAGCGATCCACCAAAGCGGCGCCGCGCGATCTCCGCGAAGCACTCGTAGGTGCCCTGCACGATGCCCTGGCTGCCGATGTAGATCCACGAGCCGGCTGTCATCTGCCCGTACATCGTCAGCCCCATCTCCTCGAGGCGGCGGAACTCCTCCCAGGTCGCCCACTCGGGAACGAGGTGCGAATTGGCGATCAGGACGCGCGGCGCCCACTCGTGGGTGCGAAAGACGCCGACCGGCTTGCCCGATTGCACGAGCAGCGTCTCGTCGTCGGCCAGCGCGCGCAGCGAGCGAACGATCGCGTCGAACGCGGGCCACGAGCGGGCCGCGCGGCCGGTGCCCCCGTAGACGACGAGGTCGTCCGGGCGCTCGGCGACCTCGGGGTCGAGGTTGTTCATCAGCATCCGCAGCGCCGCCTCCTGCGCCCACGAGCGGCACGAGAGCTCGGGACCGCGCGGGGCGTGGACCTCGCGACTCACGCCAGCTCCCCGACCTCGGCCTCGACCGTGGACAGGAGCGCGCCGGAGGAGACGAGGCGCTCGACCTCGGCGAGCTCGGGCGCGAGCCAGCGGTCAGGACCGGGGCCGGCCGCGGCCTCGCGCAGCGCGTCGCGTGCCGCACCGGTCCCCGCGGCCGGCTCGAGCGGGGCGCGAAGGTCGAGGCCGCGCGCGGCGGTGATCAGCTCGACGGCGAGGATCCGGCCGAGGTTTGCGATCGCCGCACGCAGCTTGCGCGCCGCGCCCCAGCCCATCGAGACGTGGTCCTCCTGCATCGCGCTGGTCGGCAGCGAGTCGACCCCGGCGGGGGCGGCAAGGCGGCGGTTCTCGGCCACCATCGCGGCCTGGGTGTAGTGGGCGATCATCAGGCCGGAGTCGACGCCGGGGTCGTCGGCCAGGAACGGCGGGAGTCCGTGCGAGCGCCCGGCGTCGAGCAGGCGGTCGGTTCGGCGTTCGGCGATCGCGCCGACCTGCGCGACCCCGACGGCAAGCAGGTCGCAGGCGAGCCCGAGCGGCGCTCCGTGGAAGTTGCCGCACGACTCGACCCGCCCGTCGGGCAGCACCATCGGGTTGTCGATCGCCGCCTCCAGCTCTGCGGCCGCCACCCGCTCGGCGTGGCCGAGGGCGTCGCGCGCCGCCCCGATCACCTGCGGGGCGCAGCGCAGCGAGTAGGCGTCCTGCACGCGCGGGTCGCCGTGGCGGTGGCTCGCGACGATCGCGGAGCCGTCGAGGAGGCGGCGCAGGTTGCCCGCGCTCAGCGCCTGGCCGGGCTGGGGCCGCAGTGCCACCAGGTCCTCGGCGAAGGCGCGGTCGGTGCCGAGCAGCGCCTCGGCCGACATCGCCGCGGCGATGTCGGCGGCCCGGAGCAGCCGCCGGAGGTCGCAGACCGCCAGCACCAGCATCCCGAGGATCCCGTCGGTGCCGTTGATCAGGGCGAGCCCCTCCTTCGCGACCAGCTCGAGCGGCTCGAGGCCGGCGGCAGCCAGTGCCTCGGCGGCTGGCAGCCGCCGGCCGTCGGGCGTCGTCACGTCGCCCTCGCCGATCAGCGGCAGCGCGCAGTGGGCGAGCGGGGCGAGGTCGCCGCTCGCCCCCAGCGAGCCGTGCTCGGGCACGACCGGCGTCAGCCCCGCGTTGAGGATCGCGACGATCGCCTCCGCGAGCTCGGGCCGGGCGCCCGAGTAGCCCATCGCAAGGGTCCGCGCCCGCAGCAGCATCATCGCCCGCACGACCTCGGTCTCGACCGGCGGGCCCATCCCGGCGGCGTGCGAGCGCAGCAGCGAGCGCTGGAGCTGGGCGCGCGCGTCGGCGGGGATCGGCACGGTCGCCAGCGAGCCGAAGCCGGTCGTGACGCCGTAGGCCGGCTCGCCCGAGCTCGCAAGCCGCTCGACGATCGCTGCGCTTGCCGCCATTGCCTTCCTGGCCTCGGCGGTCACCGCGACCGGCGCCGATTCGCGCGCGACCGCCACGACCGCGGCCTCCTCGAGGCCGGCTCCGGTCAGCTCGACTGCCCGCGGCTCACTCAACTCGCCCGCAGTCAACCAGTTCCGGGCCCGAGCGACGGGCCCAAGCGATTCGGATCAGGACTTCGCCAGCGTTTGCTGCGGAGCGCTCAGCTTCCGACGTAGGTGTGCGCGGGATAGGAGTGGGGAGGATCCGTGATGCCGACCTCCCCGAGGATCGGCCCGAGGTGCTCGCCGAAGGCGTCGATCGCCTCCTGGGACTCCCAGACATCGACGACGCGGAAGCCGTTTGGCCCCTCGCCGGCGGAGTGCATCAGGATTCCGGCGGCCGGCCAATCCGAAAGCGACTCCATCTGCGCCTTGCCCGCGAGCTTCTGGACGGTCTGCTCGTACCTCTCCCTTGTGACGGTGGGACCCTCGTGAACCAGGACGACTGCCATCTGACTTCCTCCCCGTGGCCGATTTGTCTGTCGATCAAAGTCACCCTATAACCCCGCGCCCCGCTTGCCTCTCGGCTCGGCTCGGGATGGGGTCGACCGCGTGGACGGCACCGCCGCTCCTCTCCACTCGTCGATTGCGCCGGGGAATCCCCGGAACCGTGGCGCGACAAGCGCCGGCGGGCGGTTGAACAGCGCGACGAGGATCAGTAGCGCGAGCGCAACGGTCGCGAGCCCGTAGAACACGATCTCGAGGGCGTCGGCGACGGGGCTGCTATCGAGCCCGGAGACGATGATCTAGGCCCGATCCGGCTCGCCCGCCAGCAGCAGGTCGGTGAGCTCGAAGCGCCCGTTCCGAGCCGGCAGCGACGGCCTCCAGCCGGGGTCGTTGGTTCGGTAGGAGCCGCGATCGGCGTCGAGGATCCCGACCAGCACCTCGGCGACGATCCGACCGCCGCACGGGCCGAGCCGCTCGCCCCGGCCGCGGCTGGCCGACTCGGCGAGGAAGTAGAGCCACAGCGGCGTCTCGCCGGCCCAGCCCGCCGCCCGCAGTCCCAGCGGGTCGTCCACGACCGGCGCCTCGCCCATGGCTCGTGCGACCGCCTCGCCAGAGGGCAGGCCATAGCCGTGTCCGCGCGCGAGGTCGCGGCCGGCGAGCGATTGGTAGGCGTCGCGCTCAACCTCGCCGGTGATCGCCGCCGGCAGCTCGATCAGGGATCGGGCGAGGCAGCCGTCGATCGCCTTCGCCCGCTGCGCCGGGACCGCTCCATCGACGTCGAAGAGCCTGCTCCACTCGATCACGAGTTCGGCGGGAACCGGGCGGAAGCCGATCAGGTCCGGGAACAGTCTCAGCGCCTCCGAGCCGGAGTTGAGCTCGAACGCGTGGCGGACCTGGCTGTGGCCGTATCGGAACGCGGCATCGGCGAACTCGAACGGAATCCGCGGGGCGCCGTTGGGGCGGTAGAAGCGCGGGCCGTCCTCGAGCACCGAGTCGACGAGCTCCGCGCCGACCAGCCGCGGGAGGTAGTCGTTGACGATCACCCACTGGTAGTGCCAGATCGTCTCGCGGCGGGCCGTCTCGAAGAGCTCGGCGCCGGCGACACCGCGTCCGCGTGCGAGCTCGACGAGGCGGTTGTGGGCCTTGATCATCGCCACGTGCAGCTGCGAGACGACGATGTGTGAGTCGTTGCGAGGGTCGCCGATGAGCGCGACTCCCTCTGCGTTTCGCGGCACATCGTTCTCCTCGCCGCGGTCGTTTCGGCCGAGCAATAGCAGCGCCGGGTCATCGCGGCGGTAGAGGAATGGGCTGCCGATCTGCCCGGCTCCGTAGAGGCACTCGAGGTCGGCCCGCGGGCTGCGGAAGTTGACCGCGTCGGTGCGCTCGGCGCTGGGGGTCAGCGGGGATCGATCGGCGGTGATGTCATGGGCGATGAACTGCGCGAACAGCGGCCATCCGGCGGCGGTCTCGGTCGCGTCCTCGCAATTCACGCCGCCGTCGCAGAGGCCGCCCGCGCCGCCGAGCGCAAGCAGCGCATCCTCCTCTCCCACCAGCGCCGGCAGCTCGGGGAAGAGCCGCTCGTAGCGTCCCGACTCCCCGTCTACAGGGGCGTTGACCGTCCGGCAGGGCGCGAGACAATGATCGCCCCCGAAGCCGCATGACTCTTGGATCCGAGTGTCCCGAAGCACTGGTTCAAAGGTAGCTCTGTCAAGCACTGGCCGCTCGCTGCCGGCGCCCAGCCGAGTGGCGTCGAGTCTCGTGTCTCCCAGATCGCGAGCGCGCTCAGGAGGCCGGTGACGATTACGGCCAGTGCGAGAGCCGAGACGTGAGCCGCAAGCGGTACCAGTCCGACGATGAGCGCGGCAACCAACACGCGCTTCGCGTTCGCCCTACCTGTCGTCATCCGCTGAAAGAGGCTTTCGCCGAGCAAGAAGAGGGCGGGGCCGCCGAGGACGATCGCCAAGCCCACATCGTGGAGAGCGTCGTTCGGCTCGTCGATCAGCAACTCGTTCCCTGCCGCCGTCGCGATGATTCCCGCGATGATCACCAGGTGGAGGTACGTGTAGGCGTCGCGAGCGACACGCCCCGGGTCATCGGTCGTGCTGACCGCGGCGTGTGAGCGTTCGGCCGGAGCGCCGAAGTAGAGCCACCACAGGGCCACGGTCTCCAAGAACGCGACCACGAGGCAGGCCACCACGGTCGAGCTCAGGCCGGCATCCGCCGCGGTCGCTCCGGAGACGACGATCGATTCGCCGAGCGCGATGATGATGAAGAGCTGGCAGCGCTCGGCGAAGTGGCGGCCCTCGATGTCGTAGTCGGTCGTCACCGCGCGGCCGCGACCGGGCAGCCAATAGCCCGCCACCGGCGCAACGAGATCGAGCGCGAGCGCGGGGATCCACAGGAGCAGCCGCTGGTCGGTGTCGAGGGTTGCGCCGGCGAGCCACAGCGCGCCCGAGACGATGCTCCACAGGAGGAGCCGCTCGAAAACGTCGCGAAGCCGGTGGTCGCGACGGAGCAACACCATTGCGGCGGCGTTGCGGCCGACCTGAAGAGCAACGTAGCTCGCCGCGAACAGGGCACCGTTCTCATCGAGCGCGTGGGGCACCGCTGCGGCCATGAGCAGACTGGCGAGCATCACCCCGGTCAGGACCGTCCGGACCATGGACGACGCCGGGTCGAACCAGTTCGCCATCCAGGTCGTGTTGATCCACGCCCACCAGACGACGACCAGCAGGAAGACGGCACTCGCAACTCCGCCGACGGTGAGGTCGCCGATGATGAGGTGCGAGAGCTGGGTGATCGCGAAGACGTAGACGAGGTCGAAGAACAGCTCGACCGTCGTCGTCCGCTCCGACCCCTCCTCGTCGCGAGCGCGCAGATGGCGCTGCGGCGAGGCCGGAGTGGGCACCGGGTTACGTCCCGACGGGCTGGGTCAGCCAGTCGTGGAAACGGATCTCGCCAAGGTGGACCGCGTTTTCCGGCACGAGCGTGCGCTCGTGCAGCTCGGCACCGAAGTAGCGGGTCTTCGGATCGGCGATCACGCTACGTGGGTCGCCCTTCGCCTTCAGGCTGTCGCGGATGAGCTCGTCGAGACGGAACTGTTCGGGGCCTGCGATCTCGACGACGCCGTCGGCCGGGGCCCGCTGACTGATCTCGCACACCGCCGCCGCGACGTCGTCGGCCGCCATCGGCTGAATGAACACGGGCGCGAGGCGAACCGTGTCGCCGTCCGTGGCGTCGTCTGCGATCCGCTTCACGAACTCGAAGAACTGCGTGGCGTGGACGATCGTGTAGGGGATCGAGGCCTCGTCGATCAGCTTCTCCTGGGCGATCTTCGCCCGGAAGTAGCCGCTCTCGGCCAGGCGCTGGGTCCCGACCACCGACAGGGCGACGTAGTGCCGAACGCCGGCCTCGGCCGCCGCCGCCAGCAGGTTGGTGGTGGAGGTCGTGAAGAACTCCATCACCGCCTCGTCCTCGAACGACGGGGAGTTCGAGACGTCGATCACCGCCTCGGCGCCCGCGAGCACCTCGGCGAGCCCCTCGCCGGTGAGCGTGTTGACGCCGGAGTCCGGCGATGCCGCCACGGCCTCGTGGTCCTCCTCGGATGAGGCAGGCCACGACCTTCGAGCCGATCAGCCCGGTTCCGCCGATGACAACGATCTTCATAGTGTTCCTTTCGCTCGTTGGCTTTCAGACACGGCGAGCACACCTCGACCTCGGCGAGGGCTTCGCCCCCTAGACCCAGATGTATTCCTCAGCGACAGCGCCGTCGCGCCACTTCGCAACGGTCACCATCCGGCTCCCGTCCTCGAACTCGCCGACGACGCAGGTCCACTCGCCGGCCCCGAACGCGACCGGGTGAGAAACGACCTTGGGCGGGGTGCCCCCGACTGACTCGACGAAGGCTTTCATCGCGTCGATGTGGTCCTCAAGCCCGCGGGTGGGCTCGTGACCCTTGAAGTCGACGAACACGTCGTCCGTGTGCTGGTGGGCGAATACGCCATGCCAGTCGGCGTTGTTCCACCCATCGAAGTCCAGATCGTCCATGGCCTTCAGGTTTGCTTTGACCTGATCTTCAGTCATTTGCGTGACCTCCCACGGCGAGGACCCGCTCGACCTCGGCGAGGGCCTCGGTCAGGCTGCGCACGCCGACCACCACCGGGGTGCCGTCGCGGCGGGGCACGAACCGCAGCTTCAGCTCGCCGTCGTCGAGGACGGTGTAGGCGATCTGCTGGTCGCCTGCCCAGAGCTCGGCAACGCCGTGCTCGGCCTCCTCGGCACTGATGGTGACGACCTTGATCTCATGCATCGCTGTCTCCTGACTCGCCATGGAGCGCCCCGCGCAGCACCCAGATGGCCTGTGCGATTGCAGCGCGTGTCGCATGCGTGGCGCTGAGCGGGTTGAGCATCATGAAATCGTGGGTGATCCCGTCGTAACGGACGGTCGTCACCTCGACTCCAGCCTCCCGCAGACGGGCCGCGTAGGCCTCGCCCTCGTCCCGAAGGACATCCGCCTCGTCGACGAGAAGGAACGCAGGCGGGAGCCCGGCGAGCTGCTCGTCGCTGGCGCGGAGCGGCGAGGCGAAGGGCTCTGAACGCACCTCGACGTCCGGAGCGTAGGCATCCCAGAACCACTCCATCCCCTTGGCGGTGAGGAAGTAGCCATCCGCGAACTGCTCGTAGGACCCTGTGTCCATGCCGGCGTCCGTGACCGGGTAGTACATCGACTGCTGGACGAAGCGGACGTCGCCGCGCTCGTCGGCCATCAGCGCCAGCGCGGCGGTCATGTTGCCGCCGACCGAGTCGCCGGCGACGGCGATCCGCTCCGGGTCGAGCTGGTTGGCGGCGCCCTCGCGCACGATCCACTGGGCGGTGGCGTACCCCTGCTCGATCGCGACGGGGTAGTGCGCCTCCGGCGACCGCTCGTACTCGACGAACGCGACGGCGGCGCCGGTGCCGACGGCCAGCTCGCGGACGAGCCGGTCGTGCGTGTCGGCGTTGCCGAGCACCCAGCCGCCGCCGTGCATGTAGAGAATCACCGGCAGCGCTCCTGTGGCGTCCGGCGGCCGGACGATGCGGACGCGCACGTCGCCGACCTCGGCGGGGACGGTGATCCAGCGGTCCTCGACCGCCTGCTTGTCAATCGGCGCGGCCTGGACGTCGTCGAGCACCTTCCGGGCTTCGGCCGGGGTGAGCTCGTAGAGGAATGGCGGCTTGGCGGTCGCCTCGACGAACTCCTGTGAGGCCGGCTCGAGCACGACCGGCGGCTGGGTGGTGGTGACTGACATGGTTACTCCTGTTCGTGTGGTGGTGGGATCGGACGGGGCCTAGGCGCTGACGGGCACCGCCGCGGCCTCGAGGATCACATCGGCCGTCGCCTCGGGCTGCGAGACGGAGATCGCATGCGAGGCGCCCGGGATCTCGATCGTGCGCCGTGCGCCGGCGCGTTCCGCCAGGAAGCGATGGAGGGCGGCGGGGAGGTTGTGGTCCTTCTCGCCGATCAGGAACCAGGACGGCACCTGCTTCCACAGCGGATCCTCGCCGGAGGGCTCCTGGAGCGCCTCGAGCGTTGCCGGCCGCTGGGTGGCGGCCATCCGGGCGGCCTGCTCCTCCGGCAGGTCGGCGCAGAAATTGTCGCGGAAGAGCTCCGGCGCGATCACGAGGTCGGTCGTCCCGTCGCTGCGGGGAACAGGTCGCACCGAGTCGCCGGTCGTGCTGCCCGGGTACTTACCCGCGAGCTCGAACGCGCTCTCACCGGGGTCCGGCGCCAAGGCGTTGATGTAGACGAGACCGGTGATCTCGCCGGCGTCCGCGGCGACGTTGGAGATCACCGCCCCGCCGTACGAGTGGCCGACGATCACGACGGGCCCTTCGATCGACCGGACCAGGTCGCTGACCGCCTCGGCGTCGGACGCGAGGCCTCGGAGCGGGTTGGCGGCGGCGACCACCGGGTGGCCGGCGCTTTGGAGAGGGTCGATGACCCGGTTCCAGCTCGACGAGTCGGCGAAGGCGCCGTGGACGAGAACGATCGTGGGAGTCATGTTGGGGTCCTTTCGCTCGGGCCGTTTCGTTTGACGGCAGCGAGCGTCTCGCGGGGACGCTGCCTTCGCATCCGCCAAGACGCCAGTCGGACTGGCTAGTGATCGGCGGTGTATCGGCCCTAGTGGCTCGGTAGCCCGCGCAGGTGTAGGTTGCGCTTACGTCTGTGAACGGCGGAATAGCCCTGCGTGGCCGCGACGCGGAGAGCGCCGCTCTCGACCGACTGCTCGGCGCGGCGCGGTCGGGGGAGAGCGGCGCCATCGTGGTGCGCGGAGAGCCGGGGATCGGCAAGACCGCGCTGTTGGACTACGCGATCGATTCGGCGCCGGACCTGCGGCTGTTGCGGGCGGTCGGAGTTCAGTCTGAGATCGAGCTCGCGTTCGCCGGCCTTCACCAGCTCTGCGCGCCGTTGCTCGACCGGCTCGACCGCCTGCCCGACCCCCAGCGCCAAGCAATGCGCGTGGCGTTCGGGATCAGCGACGGCGAGGCACCGGATCGCTTCGTCGTCGGCCTCGCGGCGCTCAGCCTGCTCTCGGATGCGGCCGACGAGCAGCCGCTTCTCTGCGCGGTCGACGATGCGCAGTGGCTCGACGAGGAATCCGCGCTTACGCTGGCGTTCGTCGCCCGCCGGCTGTTCGCGGAGTCGGTCGCGATCGTGTTCGTGACGCGCGAGCGCAGCGAGGTACTCCGCGGCTTGCCGGAGCTCGTGCTCGACGGGCTCGATGCGGACCACGCCCGCTCGCTGCTGGCTTCCGGGCTCCCTGGGCTGGTCGACGAGCAGATCCGCGACCGGATCGTCGCCGAGACTCGCGGCAACCCGCTCGCTCTGCTCGAGCTGCCCCACGGCCTCTCCGCGGTGGAGCTCGCCGGAGGGTTCGGTCTCCCGGACGATGTGCCGCTGACGGATCGCATCGAGCAGAGCTTCCTGCGGCGGCTCGAGTCGCTGCGGGGCGAGACCCGACGACTCCTCCTTGCCGCGGCGGCCGAACCGGTCGGCGACGTCACGGTTCTTTGGCGGGCGGCCAAGCGGCTCGAGCTCGGCCCGGAGGCGGCCGAGCCCGCGCAGACAGCGGGCCTGATCGAGTTTGGCGGCCGGGTGCGGTTCCGCCACCCGCTCGTGCGCTCGGCCACCTACCGGGCGGCGACCCTGCCGGAACGCCGGCAGGTACACCAGGCGCTCGCCGATGCGACCGATCCTGCCGCGGACCCCGATCGCCGCGCTTGGCACCTGGCGCAGGCGGCGGGTGGACCCGACGAGGAGGTTGCCAGCGAGCTCGAGCGCTCCGCCGACCGGGCACGGGCCCGCGGCGGGGTTGCGGCCATGGCCGCTTTCCTCGAGCGGGCGGCCGAGCTGACCCCCGATCCCGCGCGCCGCGGCGCGCGAGCCCTGGCCGCGGCGCAGGCCAAGCTCGAGGCGGGCTCGCCGGAAGCCGCGCAAGCGCTGCTGGCGACCGCCGAGCTCACGCCGCTCGACGAGCTCCAGCTGGCGCGGTTGCAGCGGCTGCGCGCGCAGATCGCCTTCGCCCGGCGCGGCAGCGACGCTCCGGCATTGCTGTTAGAGGCCGCCGAGCGCCTGGTCCCGCTCGACCCTGGCTTAGCCCGTGAGACGTGCCTCGAAGCGCTTGCCGCCCGGATCTTCTTCGGCACCCTCGGCGGCGGTCGGGACGTGCAGCGGATCGTGCGGGCCGCCCTCCCGGCGTCGCCGCCGGCGGCGGTCGACCTGCTCCTGAACGGTTTGGCGACGCGGGCGGCCGAGGGCTACGCGGCCGGTGCGGCGCCGCTACGAGAGGCGCTCGATGCCTTCCGTCAGGGCGACGACGGCGATCCGGGCAACGAGCGCTGGCTCTGGCTCGCGTGCCGAGTCGCCGCAGACCTCTGGGAGCACGAGGCGTGGGAGGAGCTGGCCAGCAGCGGGGTGCGCCGCGCGCGCGAGTCAGGGGCGCTCAGCGTCCTCCCGATGGTGGCCAGCTACCGCGCCGGCGTCCACTTACACGCCGGGGAGTACGCTCAGGCCTCGGCGCTTCTCGAGGAGGCCTCCGCGGTCACCCAGGCGACCCACGCCACGCCGCTGGTGCAGGCCAAGCAGATGGTTGCCGCCTACCGGGGCGAAGAGGCCACGGCGCTGGAGCTGATCAAAGCCGGGCGCCGGAGCGCGACGGCGAGGGGCCAGGGAATGGCGCTGAGCATGATCGAGTGCGCAAACGCGATCCTCCTCAACGGCCTCGGCCGCTACGACGAGGCCCTGGCCCCGGCGCAGCGCGCGTGCGCCCACGACGAGCTGTCCCTGTACGGGCTGGCCCTGGTCGAGCTGGTCGAGGCGGCCGCGCGGAGCGACAATCCGTCGATCGCCGCGGCGGCCCTCGAGCGCCTCAGCGAGCGCACGCGAGCGAGCGGCACGGACTGGGCGCTCGGGCTCGAGGCCCGTTCGCGGGCGTTTGTGACCGACGGGCCGGCTGCCGGAGACCTCTACGAGGAGGCGGTCGAGCGCCTGGGCCGCGGCCGCCTGGCCCCGCACCGGGCCCGGGCGCAGCTCGTGTACGGGGAGTGGCTGCGACGGGAGAAGCGGCGCCTGGACGCGCGCGACCAGCTTCGCGCGGCCCACGACACGTTCACAGGAATCGGCGCGAAGGCGTTCGCCGAGCGTGCTCGTCGCGAGCTCCAGGCCACCGGCGAGACGGCCCGCAAGCGCAGCGCGGCGACCCGCGATGACCTCACGCCCCAGGAGGCTCAGATCGCCCGCCTTGCCCGAGACGGGCTCTCCAACCCCGAGATCGGCGCCCGGCTCTTCATCAGCCCGCGAACGGTCCAGTACCACCTGCACAAGGTGTTCGCCAAGCTCGACGTCAGCTCGCGCAACCAACTCGGGCGGGTCCTGACCAGCAAACAGGACTAGCCGACTGGCGACTCGGACTGGCCGGTTGGCAGATTCGATAGGGCGGCGGCGGCGGGATCGTCGCGTCCGCGACAATGCGTGGCCAAACGGAAGGGTGGATCCATGAGTGCGACAGAAGTGGGATCGAGCGCCGATGACTCGGCCGAAGGCTCGGGTCAGATCAGCGACCGCGAGCAGCGACAGATTCAGCAGGCCAACGCCGGTGGGAGGACGCCGGTCGTCTTCATCCACGGCCTCTGGCTGCTGCCCTCGAGCTGGGACAACTGGGTCGAGTTCTTCGAGGAGAACGGATACGCCGGGCTGACGCCCGACTGGCCCGGCGACCCCGAGACCGTCGAGGAGGCCCGGGCGAACCCCGACGTGCTCGCGAAGAAGACGCTCAAGCAGGTCGCCGACCACACGGCCGAGGTGATCGGCGCTCTCGACAAGAAGCCGGCGGTGATGGGGCACTCGACGGGCGGCCTGCTGGCCCAGCTGGTCGCCGACCGCGGCCTCTCGGCCGCGACGGTCGCGATCGATCCGGGCCCGTTCCGCGGTGTGCTGCCGCTGCCGTTCTCATCGCTCCGCGCGGCGCTGCCGGTGTTGAAGAACCCGCTCAACCGCGGGCGCGCAGTCACCCTGACGTTCGACCAGTTCAAGTACGGCTGGGCCAACGCGTTCGGCGATGACGACGAGGCGCGGCGGCTCTATGAGACCTACCACGTCGCCGCACCGGGCTCAGCGCTCATGCAGATGGCCAACGCCAACCTGAACCCGTTCAGCGAGGCGAAGCTCGACGTCCGCAACCCGGGCCGCGGCCCGCTTCTGATCATCGACGGCGCGAAGGACCACACGGTGCCGTGGGCGATCGCGAATGCCTCCTACAAGCGCCAGCGCCACAACCAGGCGGTAACTGAGATCGAGAAGATCCCGAACCGCGGCCATTCGCTGACGATCGACAGCGGCTGGCGCGAGGTCGCCCAGGTCGCGCTCGACTTCGTCAAGCGGTTCGTCTAATCGTCAGGGGTCCCGCGTCGCGCTCCGATGCCGTGGCACTCAACCGATGGGCGCGTCTGGTTTCGAACCAGCGACCTCTCGCGTGTGACGCGCTCAGCGGTCGATGGTGGCCATCTGCGCTTCGTCGTGGCGCTGGCCGGCAGCCGGAGTGAGGTTGTTCAGCCGTTCGATCTGCTCGGCGCTCAGCTCGAGCTGATCGGCGGCTGTGTTCTCCTCGACGCGGGAGACGCGCTTGGTGCCGGGAATCGGGGCGATGTCGTCGCCCTGAGCGAGCAGCCACGCCAGGGCCACCTGGGCCGGTGTGGCGCCCGCCTCCGAGGCGACGGCCTGGACTTCGTCGACGATGCGCAGGTTGCGCTCGAAGTTCTCGCCGGTGAAGCGCGGGTTGGTCTTGCGCCAGTCGTCGTCGGCGAGCTGCTCGGGGGAACGGATGCTCCCGGTGAGGAAGCCGTGCCCGAGCGGCGAGTAGGGCACGAACCCGATGCCTAGCTCGCGCAGGAGCGGAAGCAGCTCGGCCTCCGGGTCGCGCGTCCACAGTGAGTATTCCGTCTGCAGCGCGGCGATCGGGTGCACGGCGTGGGCGCGGCGGATGGTTTCGGCACCGGCCTCGGACAGGCCGACGTGCCGGACCTTGCCCTCGGCGACCAGCTCGGCCAGGGTGCCAACCGTGTTCTCGATCGGCGTGTTCGGGTCGACCCGGTGCTGGTAGTAGAGGTCGATGTGGTCCGTACCGAGCCGCTTGAGGGAGCCCTCGACGGCGGTGCGGATGTTCGCGGGGCTCGAGTCGAGCGCCCCGGGGCCGTCGCCCGCGTGCGAGACGAAGCCGAACTTCGTCGCCAGCACGACCTCGTCACGGCGGCCCTTGATCGCCCGGCCGACGAGTTCCTCGTTGGCGTACGGCCCGTAGATCTCGGCGGTGTCGATGTGGGTGACGCCCAGGTCGAGCGCTCGCTGGATGGTGCGGGTGGATTCGGCGTCGCTGCTGTCCGGGTCGAGGTAATACCCGGACATCGCCATCGTGCCGAGGCCGATGCGGGAGACGTTGAGTTCGCCGATCGAGATGTGCTTCATGGTTTGCTCCGTTCTGTGGGTGTGGCTGTCGGGACGGAGATCCAAGAAAGCACGCATTTGCGGGAAGTGAGAGTCCCTGTTGATGGGGGTACTGGCAGGGTCCCCCAGCCCAAGCCGGGTGGGGTTAGGCTGATCTCGTGGACGCTACGAGCGAGATCAGGGAGTTTCTGACCTCCAGGCGGGCCAAGCTCACGCCGGACGAAGTCGGCCTGACGTCCTTCGGCCCCCGGCGTGTGCCCGGGCTGCGCCGGGAGGAGGTCGCGGTCCTCGCCGGAGTCAGCGTCCCGTACTACACCCGGCTCGAGCGCGGGAACCTCAGCGGGGTGTCCGAAAGCGTTCTGGAAGCGCTGGCCCGCGCCCTGGAGCTCGATGACGCCGAGCGGGCGCACCTGTTCGACCTTGCACGGGCGGCGCAGCCGGCGACCCCGGCACGCCGCCGTCCGAGAAAGGAACGGATCCGGCCCAGCGTGCAACGAATGCTCGACGCGATCACCGGAGCGCCGGCGGCCGTGCTCAACGGCCGGTTGGACATGCTGGCGACGAACACGCTCGCCCGGGGGCTGTTCTCGGAGTTGTACGTCGACCCAGCGCGGCCGGTGAACCACGCCCGCTTTGTCTTCCTCAGCCCGCGCGCGCCTGACTTCTATCGAGACTGGGAGCGCGCCGCCAGCGACACCGTCGCGATCCTGCGCACGGAGGCCGGCCGCGACCCCTACGACCGCGACCTCTCGGACCTCGTCGGCGAACTGTCAACCCAGAGCCCGGAGTTCCGCACGCGCTGGGCCGCGCACAACGTTCGCATCCACCGGACCGGCACGAAGGACTTCCACCACCCGGTCGTCGGCGATCTCAGCCTGACCTACGAGATGCTCGAGGTAGCCGCCGACAGCGGCCTCGCCATCGTCACCTACACGGCCGAGCCGGGCTCGAGATCCGCCGAGGCGCTCGACCTCCTGGCGAGTTGGACCGCGACGATCGACGAAACCGACGCGGCCGAGACGCCAGAGCGGGCGTAAGGGCACCATAGGATCGCGCCGTGCCGTTCACGCTCAGAAACCTGAAGGAGGACCTAGAGGACGTCGGGTCAAGGTTCGACGGCGCGCCGGACCTGGAGTTCCGCTTGGCGACCGATGCGCTCGAGCTCGAGCAATCCGGCTTGGGCTACCAGCGCGTCCCGCCCGGCTATCGCTTTCCCTACGGCCACACGCACACGAAGCAGGAGGAGGTGTACGTGGTCGTGCGCGGGAGCGGGCGAATGAAGCTCGACGACGAGATCGTCGAGCTCAGGGAGTGGGACGCGGTGCGCGTCCCGCCCGGAACGTGGCGAGGCTACGAGGCGGGGCCGGAGGGCCTCGAGATCCTCGTCATCGGCGCGCCCAATCTCGGCGAGGGTCGGCGCGAAGACGTCGAGGGCCAGCGCGACTGGTGGGCTGACTAGCGCCAGGCATTTGAACATGGAAAGCACATGCCGACGCGCCAGCTAGCCGCGGACGAACTCCTTGGCTAGCAGGTCGAGCAGCATGCCGTCCTTCCAGACGCCGAAGCGGTCGCGCAAGTATTCCCGCAGGACACCGACGGGCCGAAAGCCAGCCTTGCGGAAGCACGCGATTGCGATCTCGTTCTCAACCTCTGGGTCGACCACAATGCGGTGAAAGCCGTGATCGTCGATCAGGTGCGCGCACAGAACCCGAACCGTCTCCAGACCGAGCCCGCGCCGGTGCACCGCCGGATCGAGAAAGAGGTCGAGGCCGGCAAAACGGATAATCGTCTCGGCCTCTGAGTACCACTGGGCGAAGCCGATGACCCGCTCGTCGAGCATCACGGTGTAGTTGATGCTGCGGTTCATGCCGGCGGGGAAGTCGTCGGCCGGGTCCTGCCACCAGCGCCGCACCTCGGGCTCGAGGTGAATCTCTCGGAGGCGGGCGTGATGCTCCGGAGTGCACGGGACCAGCCCCACGCGAGGTCCGGTGAGCTCGGGCGGCGCGGCCACCCGCTGATCGTGACAGAGAGTTTGCGCGTTGGGGTCGAAGCGACAATCTCGCTCTTGTCCGAGGAGATGGGCGCGGCTGGTTTCGAACCAGCGACCTCTCGCGTGTGAAGCGAGCGCTCTCCCACTGAGCTACGCGCCCTCGGCGCGTGATGATAGGGCGGGAGGCAGGCCGTCTATTCTCACGCCGGAACGACATGCGTGACCTCCACAAGATGGGCAAGGGGGAGACGAAGAAGCGCGGCGGGATGTTCAGGATGGCGAAGGACGGGCTGGCCGAGGCATGCAAGGTCGACCGGAACGACAACCCGAAGCTGCTGCTGACGCTCGCCTAGCAGGCCACCGTCCCGTTCGGATAACCGCACGCCGGATTGCGGGACATCCCCATTGATGGCGAGGTCCCGATGAGTTTTCCTGCGCTCGCCAGTCACTACGTACCGAGATCTGAGACCACCGAGACAGGAGCTTCTTGATGACGTCACTCGCCGAACCGACTGCCCTCTCGCAATTGCGCACCGACTATGCGGACCGCGTGATCGGCCCGGACGACGCGGGCTTTGACGCCGCGCGACTCGTCTTTCCAGGCGGCATCGACGTCCGTCCCGCGGCGATCGTCCGGCCGCGTGATGCCGGCGAGGTCGCACGGATCATCACGCTCGCGCGTGACTCGGGCACCCCTCTGGCGGTCCGCTGCGGCGGCCACAGTTCCGGCGGGCTCGGCCTCGCCGAGAACGGCATCGTGCTCGACCTTCGCGACATGCGGGGCATCGAGATCGACCCGGAGGCGCGCACGGCCTGGGCGCAGACCGGGCTGACGGCCGGCGAGTACACGAACGCCGTCGGCGAGCATGGCCTCGCCACCGGCTTCGGCGACGCCGCGACCGTCGGGATCGGCGGGATCACGCTCGGCGGAGGGGTCGGATTCCTGAGCCGCCTGCACGGGCTCACCGTCGACAGCCTGGTCGCGGCGGAGATCGTCACCGCCGACGGCGAGGTGCGGGAGGTCGACGCGGAGCGTGAGCCCGACCTCTTCTGGGCGATCCGCGGCGGCGGCGGCAACTTCGGCGTCGCGACCCGGTTCAAGTTCCGGTTGCAGGCCGTGGACCGAGTCGTCGGCGGCATGCTGATGCAGCCGGCGACGCCCGAGGTGCTGGGGACCTTCCTCGCCGAGGCCGACGCGGCGCCGGAGACGCTCACGGTGATCACGAACGTGATGCCGGCGCCGCCGATGCCGTTCGTGCCGGAGGAGCGTCACGGCGAGCTCGTCGTGATGGCCCTCGTCTGCTTCGCCGGGGCCGAGGAGGACGCCGACCGCGTTCTCGCTCCGTTCCGCTCGGTCGCGGAGCCGATCGCCGACATGGTGCGGCCGATCCCGTATCCCGAGATCTACGGGCCGGAGCCGGAGGGCTACCACCCGACCGTCGCCTTCCGCAACCTGTTCACCGACCGCGTTGACGCGGCGCAGGCGATCGAGCGGCTCGAGTCGGCAGACGCGCCGATGCGGGTCGCCCAGTTCCGAGTGCTCGGCGGAGCGATCGATCGAGTGCCGGCCGACGCGACGGCCTACGCGCACCGAGGCGCCTCGATCATGGCCAACCTGGTCGCGTTCTACGAGGACCCGGCCGAGGCGCCGGCGCGGGAGGCCTGGGTGGAAGAGCTCGCGCGCGAGCTGCGTACCAGCGATGCGGCCTACGTCAACTTCCTCGGCGACGAGGGGAACGAGAGGGTCCGGGCCGCCTACCCCGGGGGCACCTTCGACAGGCTCGCGCGGGTCAAGGCGCAGTACGACCCCGAGAACCTGTTCCGCGGGAACCAGAACATCCCGCCCGCTCCGCGCTAGGATCAGAAGTGGACCGTGCTAGGCGGGGAGGTAGCGGTGCCCTGCACCCGCAATCCGCTCTAGCGGGGCTGAACGCCCACCCGAGGATTCGTGGCCTTCGAGGCCAGTACGTCGCGGGCGGCGCTGATGGTCAGGTCCCGCGCGATGAGCGCCCGTGAATCAGGTCAGGTCCGGAAGGAAGCAGCCTTAAGCGGTAGCGAGCAAGCGACGCGGATCGGCCTGACCGGAGCCAGCCACGACGGGAACGCTCGGGGACCACTTTCGACGGTGGGCCCGCACGGTCCGCTGCCCGCAACCGGCCGGCCTATCGGAGCGCGTGGCAGACCGCGTCGACCTGGGCGTGGCGGATCAGGTCGGAGGCCTCCTGAGAACCGGACCCGGGAACGATCTGGGCGTTCGCCGTGAACACCACCGAACGGCGCCCGTTTCCGGAGGACGCGGCGAACAGCCGATAGCCCGGGAACGACCCCGTATGCCCGAAGACGGTGCCGCATTGCGTCTCGTAGCGGAACAACCCCAGGGTCGCCCGGTTCCGGCCCGGCCCGGGTGGGGAGGACGAGCCGATGATGAAGTCCCGCTGCGCCTTCCGGGTCTGCCGGTCGAACAGCTCGCCGCCGACGTAGGCGCGGAAGAACCGGTTGACGTCATCGATCGTCGAGACGATGCCGCCCGAAGCCCCCGCGAGCGCAGGGTTGATGAACTCGCTCACGTCCTCGGGTGGCGCGCCGATCGGCACCTCGTAGCCGTGCATGAACGGCGTCGGCATTTCGATCGTGACCGGCAGGCTGGTCCCGGTGAGTCCGGCCTTGGAGTAGATATGTCGCTCGAGCAGCTGGTCGTAGGTCTTGCCGGTGACCTCCTCCGCCATCAGGCCGACGATCACGTTGTCCGTATCCGAGTACTCGTAACGCTCGCCCGGGTCGAACATCGGCTCGGTTTCGGCGACGAACTCGAGGAGCTCGAGCGGCGTCATGTACTGGGCGGGATCGGACTGGAGCTCCGCCAGGAAGTCCTCGTCCTTGATGTAGTCGGGCAGCGAGCCGGTATGGATGAGCGCCTGCGCCACGGTGACGTCCTCGGCCAGCGGGAGCACGCCGGGCAGCACCTCGCCGATCGTGTCGTCGAGTTCGAGCTTGCCCTTGGATACGAGCGCGAGCGCGACGGCGCCGTTGAACGCCTTCGCCATGCTCGCGATCCGGTAGTGCTGGTTCCGCCGCGGCGGCTGGCCGGTCTCGACGTTCGCCTCTCCGCGGCGCAGATACTGGACGTCGTCACCGCGCTGGATCAGAACCGCGATGCCGGGCGGAGGTTCGGGCGCGCTCATCACCTCGTCGAGCGCGCCCCGGAGCTGCTTGCCCGTCACGCTCGCGGCGGCGCTGGACGCACCGACAAGGCTGACGACCGCGATCGCGGCCAGCGCTCCCACCCGAGCCATCCCCCGTGTACTTGCGTCCATGCGGAGTTGAGCGTACCCCAGGGCGGCCGAGCACCGGGTGCAGAGCCTCTGCCTAGCGGGCTCGCTCGATCCCGATCCCGCCGGTTTCCGGGTGCTTGCGCTCGAAGCGCTTCAGGTCGTGGCGGGTGAGGCCGACGCCGCCCGAGCTCGAGCTGCCGCCGCCGCCCTTCGGGTCCTTCGGCTCCTTGGCCCCGGAGCCCGGGCACTTGATGCTCTGCGTCGTCCGCGCGGGGTCGTTGTACTTGGTGGGGGAGTGGTTGTAGGAGAGGTGCAGATGGTGGCCGCGGCCGTGGCCGGCGTCGCCGTTGTAGCCGACCCACCGAAACGGCGCGCGCGGCCGGTCCTGCCTGGGCTCGGCCCAGTTGGCGAGCCGCGTGATCTTGCGCCAGCTGCCGCCGTGTTCGAAGTCGGGGACGATGTCGAGCGCGAGCCCGATCGGGTGCTCACCGTTGTGGGAGTGCACCGGGTCTAGCGAGTAGCCGTCGGTGACGAAGATCTTGAACCGCTCCTGGAGGTAGTCGACGTCGTCGAGCAGCCGGCGGTCGACCCTCTCGCCCGGGAAGCCGGGGATCTTCACGAAGCGCCCGCCGCCGGTGGTCTCACACAGGAGCGGGCCGAGCTTGGTGCTGTGCATCGCCGCTGCCGCGACGCCCGCGGCGCCGAGCGCGAGCACGGCGAGGGCGAGCCCTATACGGGCACGGCGGTGCCTTGAACTCTGCGTCCCAACGGACCCCACACGTCGATGATCGGCACTGGATTCCTTCTTCTCAAGTAGAAAGCGCGTTATGGGCGAGGTACTGCAAGAGGCCGGCGCTCAGCCGATCGGCTCCCGCAGGACCCGTCGTTAGACTCGCTCGCGGTGTCCGCTCTCAAGGCCCTCTACCGCCGCCACCGCCCGCAGAGCTTCGCTCAGGTGGTCGGCCAGGAGCACGTCGTCCGCACGCTCTCGAACGCGATCGAGCGCGACCGGGTCCACCACGCCTACCTGTTCGTCGGCTCGCGCGGGACCGGCAAGACCTCGCTCGCCAAGATCCTCGCCCGCTCGCTCAACTGCGTGAACGGGCCAACGCTCGAGCCCTGCGGCGTGTGCGAATCGTGCACCTCGATCGCGGCCGGCACCTCGCTCGACGTGATCGAGATGGACGCCGCCTCGAACCGGTCCGTCGACGACATCCGTGAGCTCCGCGACCGCGTGGGCTTCATGCCCGCCTCGGGGCGGACCAAGGTCTACATCCTCGACGAGGCTCACATGCTCACGCGCGAGGCGTGGAACGCGTTCCTGAAGACGCTCGAGGAGCCGCCGCCATCGACGGTGTTCGTCCTCGCGACGACCGAACCGCACAAGGTGATGCCGACGATCGTCGACCGCTGCCAGCGCTTCGACTTCCAGCGGCCGGCACCCGAGCAGATCGCTGAAGTCCTGCGCCGCGTCGCTGAAGCCGAGTCGATCGAGATCGCCGACGGGGCGATCGCGGCTGTGGCACGGGCGGCGTCGGGGAGCTTCCGCGACGCGCTCGGCACCCTGGACCAGCTCGTCGCCTACGGCGGCAAGCGGATCGAGACAGATGACGTCCTCGCCGTCCTGGGCGTCGCCGACTCGGCACTGATCCTCGCCGCCGCCGACGCGATCGCCGCCGGCGACGGGCGCGCCACGCTCGAGGCGAGCGAGCGCCTGGCGCGCTCGGGCCGCGACGTGGCCCAGTTCGGGCGCGACCTCCTGGCGCACCTGCGACAGCTCCTGGTCCTGCGCGCCGCCGGCGAGGCGGTGGGCGGGCACGACCTGGCCGCCGCCGAGCCCGAGCGGATGCAGGCGCAGGCAGAGTCGTTCACCGACCTCGGGCTGACCCGCGCGATCGACGCGGTCGCGAAGGCGCTGGCGGACATTCGCGAGGGCGACGAGCCGCGCATGACGATGGAGCTCGCCCTGCTGCGCGCCGCGCGCCCGCAGCTCGACCCCACGCGCGAGGCGTTCGCGCAGCGGCTCGAGCGGCTGGAGCAGTCGCTCGGGGATTCACCGGCTCCCGCTGCCAAGCAACCGGCTCCGGCGCCGCCGCCGCCGGCAGAACCCGCGCAGACGCCCGAGGATCCACCCGAGGCCGAGGTGCTCGACCTCGAAAAGCTCGTTGGTCTCTGGCCGGCGGTCATGGACCAGGTCCGTGAGCAGGGGTCCGACCTGCTCTCGCACGCGTTGGAGGTCGCGCGCCCCGTCGCGGTCGACCTGGAGCAGGCCGTCGTGCAGGTGGGCTTCCCCGTCAGCGCCGGCTTCAACAAGCGCAAGGCCGAGGCGGTCGAGGCGCGCGATCGCGTCGCCGACGCGGTCAAAACGATCGTCGGCGAGCGGCTTCGGCCCGTCTACGTCCTCCTTGAAGGTGAGGAGGGTGAGGCGGCGGGCGAACAGGAGCTCAGCCCCGACGAGCTCATCGAGCAGTTCAAGAGTGCGTTCGACGCCGAGGAGGTCGAGTCGAGCAAGAAGTCCGACAGCGGGGAGGAAGCCGCATGACACGCCCCAAAGGCGGGCCCGGCGGGCTCGACCTGAACGCGATGATGAAGCAGGTCCAGCAGATGCAGGCGGACATGGCCCAGGCGCAGGAGCAGCTGAAGGACGAGACGGTCGAAGCGAGCGCCGGCGGCGGGATGGTCAAGGTCAAGATGAGCGGCGACCTGCGGCTGCTCGAGCTGACCATCGACCCCGAGGCGATCGACCCCGAGGACCCGGAGCTCCTTCAGGACATGGTGCTCGCGGCGGTCAACGAGGGGATCCGGGCCGCGCAGGAGCTGGCGTCGTCGAAGCTCGGCGGGGTGACCGGCGGCCTCGGCGGCGCGGGCGGCCTCGGGCTGCCGGGGATGTAGCGACCGCTTGTACGCGCAGCCGATCCAGCGGCTGATCGCCGAGCTGGCGAAGCTCCCGGGGATCGGCCAGCGAACCGCCCAGCGCCTCGCGTTCTACGTCCTGCGCTCCTCGGACGAGGACGCGCTGGCCCTGGCCGACGCGATCCGCGAGGTCAAGGCCAAGGTTGGTCTGTGCGAGGTCTGCTTCAACCTCGCCGAGGGGCCCCGCTGCCGGATCTGCGAGGACGAGCGCCGCGACCGCTCCGTGATCTGCGTCGTCGAGGAGCCGCAGGACGTGATCCCGATCGAGCGCACGCACGAGTTCCGCGGCCTCTACCACGTGCTCGGCGGCGCGCTCTCCCCGATCGACGGCGTCGATCCGGAGGACCTGCGCATCGCGGAGCTGGCCGCCCGGGTCGAGGATGGGGAGGTGAGCGAGGTCGTCCTCGCCACCAACCCGACGACCACCGGCGAGGCGACCGCGATCCACATCGCCGACCTGCTTCGTGGCAAGGCGCGGATCACGCGCCTGGCGAGCGGCCTACCGGTCGGCGCCGACCTCGAGCACGCGGACGAGGTGACCCTCGGCCGCGCGTTCGCGGGCAGGCGCGAGCTCCCGAGCTAGGGCTTCGGTGGCGGCGGCGCCGGCTTGTGCGCCACGTAGGGAAGCTTCCCCGTCACGCAGGGATTCGGCGATGGGCCGAACAGTCGCATCCTGTACTCGCCGCGAACCTTTCTCTTGGTGACGAACTCGCCCTCGATCGAGTACGCGATGCCGTTGTTGCCGCGCCGGTGCGGGCTCCGGAACTGGTAGCGCTTCCGCCCTTCGAAGGACCCGTTCTTCACCCGGAACCGGCCTTCCAGCGTCCCCGATTGCGGGCCGTTGCCCATGGGGTCCTCGCACGCGAACGGGGCGTTGATCTCCCCGATGTTGGTCACGAAGCGCTTGCCGTTCCTTTTGATCACGTCGAAGGTGATGTATTGGCCGGGATCGCCGTCCACCTTCCCGCCGAAGTTGCCGATCGGAATGTCCTCTCCCGCGACTACCGTCGCCGGAGCCGCAAGCATCGCTGCGGCCACCGCTCCTGCTGCCACTCGCTTCACCACGCCTCCCCTCGAGATACGACCGAGGGGAGCCTAGACCCTCAGGCCTCGGACAGCCCGAGCCGGTCGTGGAGGCGGCGCAGGGGAGCAGGTGCCCACCAGTTCCACTTGCCGAGCATCTCCATCAGCGAGGGCACCAGTAGCGCGCGGATGATCGTCGCGTCGATCAGGACCGCTAGCGCGGTGCCCAGGCCGAGTTGCTTGATGAAGATGATCTCGGAGGTCACGAACGCGCCGATCGCGATGCAGAACAGGAGCGCCGCCGCCGTCACGATCCGCCCGGTGCGCTCGAGCCCGATCGCGACCGCCTCGGAGTCCGAGGCGCCACCGTCGCGGGCCTCCTTGATCCGCGCGAGCAAGAACACGCCGTAGTCGGTGGAGAGCCCGAATGCGACCGCGAACAGCAGCAGCGGCTGGGTGGATTCGAGGCCGCCCTGGCTGGTGTAGCCGAGCAGGCTCTCGAAGCGGCCGTCCTGGAAGATCAGAACGAGGATCCCGAACACGGCGCTCAGGCCCAGCAGGTTCATCACCAGCTGCTTGATCGGGAGGATCACCGAGCCGGTCATCAGGAAGAGGACGATGAACGTTGCCGCGGCGACCAGGGCCAGGACGAGCGGCAGGTGCTCGACCAGGCTGTCCTGGAGGTCGGCGTAGCCCGCGGTGAAGCCGGCGGCCAGCGGGTCCTCGGGGAGGTCCCGGATCGAGGCGACGAGGTCCTGGCTCGACTGGTCGAGCGGAGGAGCGGACGAGACCACCTGGACGACCCACAGGTCGTCGGTGACGCGCTGGGGCGGGTTGACCGCGGCGACGCCGTCGAGCGCTGCCGCGCCATCGGCCACGGCCTCGGCCGTCGCCCGGTCGCCGCTGACCGCGAGCTGGATCGGGGTGTCGCGGTAGGGCGGGAACTCGGCGCGCAGGACGTTGTCGACCTGGCGGGCGCTGGCGTCGCCCGGCAGCACCTGGGCGTCGACCGAGGTGAACTCGATGCTGAGGAACGGGATCCCCAGCGCGATCAGGAAGGTGGCGCTCGCCAGCGCGATCCGCCCCGGGATCCGCATCACGGTGCGCGATAGCCGGTACCAGAAGCCGGCGGTCGTCGTCTGGGCGTCGGCCTCGGCCCGGCGCCGCAGGAACTTGGGGGAGAGGGCGTTGACGCGTTCGCCGAGAAGGGCGAGGATGGCCGGGAGGACGGTCAGCGAGATCGCCGCGGCCGCGAGCGCGACCAGGGTGCCGCCGATGCCCATCGAGCGGAGGAAGTTCTGCGGGAAGATCGTGAGCGCGGCGAGGGCCGCCGCCACGGTCAGGGACGAGAACAGCACGGTGCGGCCGGCCGTCGCCATCGTGCGCCGGAGGGCGGTCAGCCCGGGGCCGGAGCGCGCCAGTTCCTCGCGGTAGCGCGAGACCACGAAGAGGCTGTAGTCGATCGCCAGCCCGAGGCCGAGGCCGGTCACCAGGTTGAGCGCGAAGATCGAAACCGACGTCAGCTCGCTGGCCAGCGTCAGCAGGAGCAGGGTGCTCACGATTGCGAGCGCGCCGATCAGGAGCGGCAGGGCCGCAGCCACCAGGCTGCGGAAGAACAGCAACGAGAGGATGAAGAGGATCGGAAACGCGATCAGCTCCGCCCGCTGGAGGTCGGACTCGACCTTCTCGTTCACCTGCTGCTGGGCGACGGCGTTGCCGCCAACCGAGACGCCCTCCTCGTCCTCGAGAGCCGCGACCAGATCCTCGCCGACCTCCTGGACTTCATCGTTCGAGGTCGGGTCGAACGTGACCGCGAGGTACGTCCTGTCGCCGTCGCGGGAGACGAACGCCGGATCCTCGTTGTCGAGGAACCCGCTCACCGCCCTGACGCCCTCCACCCTGCTTGCCGCGTCGGCGACCTCGTCGACGCGCTGGGCGCCCGCCGGGCTCCGCGGGTCGACACCCTCGATCAGGACCACGGCCTGGGTCTGGCGGAAGCCGGCGTCCTGGAGCTGCTTCTCCGCGATGACGCTCTCCGTGTCGGGGTCGTCGGCCTCGTACGGATTGAGCCGGTCGGCGACGCCCGAGCCGAAGAAGCCCGCGACGGCGAAGAGGATGAAGCCGAGGGCGAGCACCCGCTTCGGGTGGGATCCGGTCAGGTCCGCGAGTCGCTCCAGCATCAATCCTTCTCCTTCAGCTCTCTCAGGGTCTCGTCGCACCAACCGATCGCGAACTCGCTGATCCCGAGCCCGTAGCGCAGGACCGCGAGCGGTCCGAAGTGCTCCTTCGCGCCCGCGAGCGGCTGGATGGCCAGCAGCGCCGCGTGCTTCTCGGCGTACTTCGCCCGCGCTGCCTCGAGCACGGCGATCGCGTCCTCGCGCCCGAGGACGCCCGCGAAGAACAGCTTGAGGAGGCCCTCGTCGCGCATCTCGTGGACCAGGTCCGGGCTGCGGATCCACTCGGCCAGCGCCCTACGGCCGGAGTCCGTGATCCGATAGGCAACTCGGCGCCGGCCGCCCTCGGTCTCCCCGTCGGGCTCGATCAGGCCCTCGGCGGCGAGCCGCTTCAGCTCGGGATAGATCTGGCCGTAGCTCGCGGCCCAGAAGAAGCGGGTCGAGTGGTCGACCGCGGTCTTGATGTCATAGCCCGAGCGCGGCTCGACCGCCACCATCCCGAGAATGACCCGACCTGTCGCCGAAAGCTCCATCTATCGTCACGATATATCCGTGTGATAGGTCTGTGTGTGACAGTCGTCACGGTTCGGGGATCAATCCCAGCTCGCGCTTGAGCTCGAGCACGCGGCCAGCTGCCTCCGCCAGGCGGTCCGCCGGCAGCTCGCCGGACTGGACCGCGGCGAGGATCGCCTCGCGGACCCGCGTCTGGTCCTCGACCGAGGCGATCTGGACGAGGTCGGCTCCGGCGCGCAACGCAGCAACGGATGCTTCCGGCACGCGGTGGGTGGCCGTGACTGCGCCGCTTCCGAGATCGTCGGTGATCGCGACTCCCTTGAACCGGAGCTCGTCACGGAGGAGCCCTTGAACCACCTCGGGCGTCAGCGCCGCCGGCGTGACCGCGTCGTAGGCCGAGTACAGGGCGACTGAGAGCAGAATCGCCGGAGCGTCCTCGGCGACGGCGGCGCGGAACGGCTCGAGGTCGCGGGCCTGAGCGACGCCGCGTCGAGGCTGACCGTCGCCGGACCTTCGGCGGTGTCCTGCGAGGCGCCGCCGAGTCCCGGGAAGTGAAGCGGCGCGCAGACGACGTCCGTTTCCGCGCAGCCGCGAAGCGCTGCGGCGGTCAGCTCGGCCGCGACGATGCTGTCGTCGGAGAACGCGCGCCCGCCGACCGGGCTGTCAATCGTGGCGACATCGGCCACCGGGAACAGGTTGAGGTCGAAGCCCAGGCCCGCCAGGGCACGCGCGGTTTCCGCTCCCCATGTCTGGGCCCGTTCGGGATCAGCGGCGTCGCCGATGTCGATCGCCCGCTCGGCGGGAGGGAGCTCCGGGAACGCGCGGTAGATCCCGCCCTCCTGCGCGGCGACGATCAGCGGAGGGATGCGGTCGTCGGCGCGTCCCGCGCGGGCGATGGCGGTAACCAGCTCGGGCGAGGCGCCGTTCTGCGGGCCGACCAGGACGCCGCCGAGCTGGCGCTCGCGGAGCTCGGCGACGATCGGCGCCGAAGCGTCGACGCCGTCGAACCCCAGCAGGAGGACCTGGTCCACCCGCTGCTCCGCACCGAGGCTGCTGACGACCTCGTCGGCCTTGCGCGAGACCCCGGCGGGCCTCTGCTTGCCGGCGGCGTCATCGTCGCCGTCGTCGCGCACGAACACGAACCATGCGCCGGCGGCGACGGCGGCCGCCACGACCCCCGCGAATCCCCGGCGCAGCCCTATGCGCAGCCGCGATGCCCGCATCACCTGATTATCCTCGCCGTCACCCATGCCGGAGACAGTGGTCATGAAGTTCGGCGGCACCTCGGTCGCCGGGCCCGAGGATCTGAAGCGCGCCGCGCAGCGCATCGTCGCCGCGCGCGAGCAGGGAAGCCAGGTCGTCGCCGTGCTCTCGGCGCGCGGGAAGACGACCGACGAGCTGGTCGACATGGCGTTCGAGATCTCGGAGCGCCCGTACGAGCGCGAGATGGACATGCTGCTCTCCGTCGGCGAGCGGATCTCCTGCGCGCTGTGCGCGATGGCGATCCACGACATGGGCCACGCCGCGGTGTCGCTGACCGGCTCGCAGGCGGGGATCGTCACCGACTCCTCGCACACCAAGGCGCGGATCCTCGAGGTGCGCGCCCACCGGATCCGCGAGGCGCTCACCCAGGACCGGATCGTCCTCGTCGCCGGCTTCCAGGGGGTTTCGGGCCAGAGCCGCGACGTCACGACGCTGGGACGCGGCGGCTCGGACACCACGGCCGTTGCGCTTGCGGCTGACCTCGGCGCCTCGGTTTGCGAGATCTACACCGACGTCGCGGGGGTCTTCACGGCCGATCCCCGGCTTTGTCCCGACGCACGGAAGCTCGCCATGGTCTCGTTCGACGAGATGCTCGAGATGTCGGCGTCGGGGGCGGGTGTGTTGCAGCTCCGCTCGGTCGAGTACGCACGGAACCACGGGGTCCGGATCCATTGTCGAAGCTCGTTCGAGGATGCCCCCGGTACGCTCGTCGTTCCCGAGGACGACACGATGGAACAGCCCATGGTCACAGCCGTCACGCACACCTCGAGCGAGGCTCGGGTGACCGTCTCGGGCGTCGCAGACGAGCCCGGCGTTGCGGGGCGCATCTTCGGCACGCTGGCCGGCGCCAACGTGAACGTCGACATGATCATCCAGAACGAGCCGGTCTCAGGCGACCAGAAGGCCGACCTCTCGTTCACCGTCGCCCGCGACGAGCTGCGGACCGCCACCGAGGCGATCGAAGGCCTCGGTGTGGGCGAGCGGGTGCTCGCCGACGACCGGATCGGCAAGGTCTCGATCGTCGGCGCCGGCATGAAGAGCCATCCCGGGGTCGCGGCAAAGGTCTTCGAGACGCTCGGCGAGAACGGGATCAACATCGAGATGATCTCCACGTCGCCGATCAAGATCTCGTGCGTGATCGCGGCCGACCAGGTGCCGGACGCCGTCCGCGCCCTCCACACCGCGTTCGACCTCGGCGCCGAGGCGGTCAAGCCCGAGGACCCGACGGGCGTACACCGCCCGACGGTGGCATCGTGAGAGTCGGCGTTCTCGGCGCCACCGGCGCCGTCGGCTCGACGATCCTCCAGGTGTTGGCCGAACGCGAGTTCCCGGCGAGCGAGGTCGTCGCGCTCGCGTCCGAGCGCTCGGCCGGCAAGCGGGTCGCGTTCGCCGGCGGCGAGCTCGAGGTGCGCGCGCTCTCGGACGAGTCGATCCAGGGGCTCGACCTGGTGCTCTCCTCGGCCGGTGGGGCGGTCAGCTCCGAGTGGGCGCCGCGGATCATCGACGCCGGCGCGGTGGTCGTTGACAACACGAGCTTCTGGCGCATGCACGACGACGTGCCGCTGGTCGTCGCCGAGGTCAACCCGGAGGCGGCCCGCGATCACCGAGGGCTGATCGCCAACCCGAACTGCACGACGATGGAGATGGTTGTCGCGCTGGCGCCGATCCAGCGCGAGGTGGGCATCGAGCGGCTCGTGGT
Organism: uncultured bacterium; assembly: GCA_963753385.1. Taxonomy (GTDB): domain Bacteria; phylum Actinomycetota; class Thermoleophilia; order Solirubrobacterales; family 70-9; genus JALZKA01. Next base: position 147,777 of record CAVWCC010000005.1, on the reverse strand, counting down.
CTCGACCTACCAAGCCGTCTCGGGCACCGGGCAGAAGGCGATCGACGAGCTGCTTTCACAGTCGCGCGCCGTGCTCGCGGGCGAGACGCCGGAAGCGAAGGTCTATCCCCATCCGGTCGCCTTCAACGTCCTGCCCCAGGTCGAGACCTTCAAGGACGGCGACGACTACACGACCGAGGAGCGCAAGGTGATGGCCGAGACGCGCAAGATCTTCGGCGTCTCCGAGGGCGAGCTGCGGATCTCGGCCACCTGCGCCCGGGTCCCGGTGCACACCGGGCACTCCGAGTCGGTCAACGTGCAGACCGCGCGCGACCTCTCGCCCGTGGAGTGCCGCGAGCTGCTCGCCGGCGCCCCCGGCGTCGTCGTGATGGACTCGCCCGGAGACGGCATCTACCCCACCGCCACCGACGCCGCCGGGCGCGACGAGGTCTTCGTCGGCCGGATCCGGCGCGACCCCTCGCACGAGCGCTGCCTGAACCTGTGGGTGGTCGGCAACAACCTGCGCAAGGGCGCCGCGACCAACGCCGTCCAGGTGGCAGAGCTGCTCGTGCAGGACGACCTGGTGCGCGTTCCCGAGCCGGCCGGCGCCTTCGCGTAGCCGCCCGCCGGCGCCCGCGCATAGCCTGTTGCCGTGGACTTCGGGTTCGCCGAGTCGCTGCTGATCCTGGGCCTGCTGCTGGCCGTCGCCGCGGCGCTCTCGGGCGTGATGAAGGGGACCGTGCTCTCGGTCTCGGTTCTCTCGGTCGCCCTCGGAGTGATCCTCGGTGTCACCGATGTGGTCGAGGTCGATCCCGACGACCCCGACCTGCTCCACCTCGTCGAGCTGGCGCTGATCCTGACCCTGTTCGCCGACGGCCTGATCGTCGAGCGCGAGCTGCTCGCGATGCACTGGGGGCCGCCGGCCCGGGCGATCGTCTTCGCGATGCCCCTGACGCTCGCGATCCTCGCCCTGATCGCCGCGGCCTTGTTCGGCGAGCTGAGCTGGGCCGAGGCGTTCCTGCTCGCCGCCGTGCTCACGCCGACCGACCCGGTCGTGACCTCGGCGGTGGTGACCGCGCAGCGGGTGCCGAGCCGCGTGCGCCACACGCTCAACCTCGAATCCGGGCTGAACGACGGGCTCGCACTGCCGTTCGTGCTGTTCTTCCTCGTGCTGGCCACACCCGGCGGCGACGCGGGCAGCGAGGGGGTCAAGCTGCTCGGCGAGGCCGCGTTCGGGGCGGTGCTGGGCGTCGCCATCGGGATCCTCGGCGGGCGGATCCACCGGGCGGCGCCGGCAGGCGGGATCACCGGCCGCTACGAGGGGATCTACGCGGTCGGGCTCGGCATCGCGGCCTACGGCCTTGCCGAGGTCACGTTCGGGAACGGCCTGATCGCCGCATTCGTCGCCGGAATCGCGCTCGGCGCCACCGAGCACGAGATCCCGGATCGCTTCCACGACTTCGCCGAGAACGTGAGCTCGATCTTCCAGGTGATGACGTTCTTCGTGTTCGGCGCGCTGATCGTCGCCATCGGCTATGACGGCTCGATCCCGGCGCTGATCGCCTTCATCCTGCTCGCCCTCCTGGTCGCGCGGCCGGTCGCGCTTCTCCTGTCGCTCGTCGGGACCGACTTCAAGCGCCCCGAGCGGGCGTTCATGGCCTGGTTCGGGCCGAAGGGCGTTGCCTCGATGCTGTTCGCGCTGATCGTGCTCGAATCCGCGGTCGAGCACGACTCCGCTGATCTTCAAGATCGCGGCCTACGTGATCCTCTGCTCGATCGTCGCCCACGGCCTCACGGACACGGTCGGCGCGCGATGGATCGAGCGGCACGTCGGGGTGGCCGACGACGCCGATCTCTCGGACGAGGTACCGGGCCGGACCTAGGCGGCCGCGAGCTCTTCGATCACCGCGCGCGCGGTGTCGTCGTCGACCTCGGCCTGCTTGGCGTAGAGGGCGACCGCCTCGTCGATCCGGCCGAACAGGACGAGCTGCTCGATCTCGGGCGAGGGCTTGGGATTGTTCGCCAGCGCGCTCATCGGCCGCGGCAGGTTAGCAGCGGCTCACTATCGTCCTCGCGCGATGGGCGACTACGCGAGCTGGGGGCTCGAAGAGGGCGACGAGCTGATCGGCGGGCGCACGGTCGTCAAGGCGATCGGCGGCGGCAATCGCTACGAGGTATTCCTCGTCTGGGACGAGGAGCTGTTCTCGCTTGCCGTCGCCAAGGTCCTGCGTCCCGACCAGGTCGACTCCGAGCGTGCCCTCCGCGAGCTCGGCGAGGAGGCGAGGGTGCTCGAGCACCTCGCACACCCGGTCCTGATCCGGGGGTTCGACGCGGTCGTCGAGGGGCCACGGCCCCAGGTGCTGATCGAGCACCTCGAGGGCCCGTCGCTGCGCCGCCTGCTGAAGCGCGGCGGCCCGCTGGAGCTCGACCAGCTGCTGCCGCTCGCGCTCCACGTCGCCGGCGCTCTCGCATACATGCACGGCCAAGGCTTCGTTCACCTCGACGTGAAGCCCGACAACATCGTCATGGGCGTGCCCCCGCGCCTGATCGACCTCTCGATCGCCCGCGACCTCGAGCGCGCGGCGCGCTCGCGCGGGCCGATCGGCACCGACGCGTACATGGCTCCCGAGCAGTGCGGCGTCGGCGGCTTGCCGCAGATCGGCCCGCCTGCCGACGTCTGGGGCCTGGGGGCGACGCTCCACCACTGCATCTCGGGCGAGCGCCCGTTCCCCCGGGACCGCGGCGCGCACCGAAGCGAGGACCCCGACGTCCGCTTCCCCCAGCTACGCGGTGACGCGCTCCCGCCGGGCGACCGCGCGCACGGACCTCTCGCCGAGCTGATTGCGGCGATGCTCGCCCGCGATCCGGCCGGACGCCCGAGCGCGCGCGAGGTCGCGGAGCGCCTCGAGCCGATCGTCGCTGAGCTGCCTAGCCGGCTCGTCTTCAGCCGCCGGGGATACCGCCCGGGCTAGCAGCGCGTGATCTTCGTCCGCCTTGTGGGTTTCAGGTAATGACGGCCGCTCTGCGGCCGAAGAGAGGATGGAACCAATTCGTGAGGAGGATCTCGTGAAGCGAGACGTACCGAGAGCGGCCAGGGGCTACCTGCTGCTCGCTGAGCAGGGGGAGACGGAGAGCCAACGCTCCGCAGGAATGCGGGCGCTGGCGATCTTGATGGCATTGATGCTGTTGGCGGTCGTCCCGCTCCTGCTCGCATCGCCGCAGCTGGCCGACGCCAGCGCGGTGGTCGCGAAGGACGAGGGGCCGGGAGGCGACGAAGGTGAAGGCGACGACGAGGGCGACAACAGCGGCCCCGGCAGCGGTGGCGATGACACCGGCACCCACGGGAACAGCGGCCCAGGCGGCTCCACGGACAAGGGTGGCGAGGACACGAGCCACAGCGCCGACACGCGCGGGACGACCTCGGGCACCGGCGATTCCGCGACCAACACCGGCACCGGTGAGGGCGGCAAGACCGACAAGGGCGACACCTCGGGTGGCGGCGACGACACCCGCGGGACGACCTCAGGCACCGGGGCCTCGGTGACGAACGCCCACAGCTCGGAGGGTGGCGCCACGGACAAGGGCGACACCTCGGACGGCGGCGAAGACACCGGCGGCACGACCACCGGCACCGGCGCATCCGTCACGTCCTGACCAGACCTGACGCGTGACCAGCGGGCCGTCCGGCTTTGACCCGGGCGGCCCGTTGTCGTTCCCTGTCAGGTGGTCTTGACGACCAGGACCGAGCAGTCGGCCTTGTGGGTGACCGTGTTCGGCACGCTCCCCAGGACCCGCCGCTCCATTCCCTTGTTGCCGACCACCAGCACGTCCGCGCCGACCTCGTCCGCCAGGCGGACCAGGACGTCGCCCGGATCGCCGTCCTCGATCCGGACGCTGGCGTCGAGACCCTCCTTGCGCAGGTCCTCCTCGGCCCGGCCGAGGATCTCCTGCAGCCGGCTCGCGGGGCTGTAGGACCACTCGCCCTCGGGATCGGTCGGGCTCCGCGAGGCCCGGGAGCTGTCGAACGCGCTCAGGAGCACGATCTTCGCGTCGAAGCGCCGCGCCATCTCGGCCGCCATCTCCAGCGCCTCGGCTGCGGTCTCCGAGCCGTCCGTCCCCACCGCGACCGTCGTGATCATCGCTACACAGTAGCGCCGGAGAGCCGGTCGGAGACGGCAGCCGTCGAGGCGATGTGCCGGTTCATCCCGAGCTGCTTCGGCTCGAAACCGAGCGCCAGCCCGATCAGCTGGGGCAGGTGGAGGACCGCGAGCCCGAGGTCACGGCCCACCATCTTCGCCGCCTCCGGCTGCTGGAGGTCGAGGTTCAGGTGGCAGAGCGGGCACGGCGTCACGAGGCAGTCGGCCCCGGAGTCGATCGCGTCCCCGACGTGGGTGCCCGCCTGGGTCAGCGAGGTTTCGCGGTTCATCGTGATCACCGGGAAGCCGCAGCACTTGCGCGAGCCGTCGTAATCGACGACCTCGCCGCCGACCGCGTCGATCACCTGCTCCAGGTAGAGGTCGCGCTCGGGATGGTCGTCGTAGCCGAGCCGGTGCTTCGGGCGCAGGACGTAGCAGCCGTAGAACGGGCCGACTCGCAGGCCGGCGAGCGGCCGCTTGACCTTCGAGCGCAGCGTCTCGAGGCCGATGTCCTCGACCAGGAGCCAGAGGAAGTTCTTGTTGGTGAAGCCGTCCCTGCCGGCCACGTACTCGAGGCCCTCGCCCGCGAGCGCCCCGTTGATGTGGTTGCGGTACGCGGCGTTCGCGTCGAGCCGCTCCTGGCACTCCGACTGCGCGCCCTGGCAGGTCGAGCAGATGTTCATCATCGCCAGGCCGGTCTGCTGGGCCAGCGCGAAGGTCCGCGCGTTCAGCGTGTCGGCCAACTCCTGGTTGTGCTCGGCGATGACGCCGGCGCCGCAGCAGTTGGCGCGGTCGAGCGTCACGAGCTCGACGTCGAGAGCATCGGCGACGAGCGCCATCGACCCGTGGAGCTCGGTCGTGAAGCCGCGCGAGACGCAGCCGGGCCAGTAAGCAAGCTTCATGAGAGGCTCCTCGTCTCGTCGGGCTCAGGCTCGATCGCCTCGGCTGGCGCCTCGTCGTCGTGGCCGGTGATGTAGAGGTTGAGCTGGGTCCGGTGCTCCTCGGCGTGCTCGTAGATTCGCTGCACCTGGTCCTGGGCGCCGTCGGGAAGCTTCGGGTGGACTCCGGGCATCAGCTTCGCGAGCGACCGCATCTTGCCGGTGCGGATGCCGCGGAGCGCCGTCGGGAGCGACTCGAGGAGCGCCTTGACGCCGGCCGGTCGCAGCTTGCCCTTGATGCCCGGCGCGAGCGACTCCTGGAGCAGCAGTGACTCGTCGAGGGTGCCCTTCTTCTCGATGATCCTCGTGAACGCTGCCTCGTGGTTCCGGCCGTTGTTCTTGTCGTTGATCTGCTCGTCGTGGGTCGCGAGCCGACGCAGCCGCATGATCTGGTCCATCGGCGCGACGCCCTTCGGGCAGGCGTCGACGCACGAGAAGCAGTGCGTGCAGTCGTAGATGCCGTGCGGGTCCTGTGCGAGGTCATAGAGACGCTCGCGCGTCTGGACATCGCGGGGGTCGCCGACGAACCGGTAGGCCTTGGCGAGCGCGGCGGGGCCGATGAAGTCCGGGTCGGCCTCCATCGAAAGGCACGCAGAGACGCACGCGCCGCACTGGATGCAGGAGATCGTCTGGGTGATGTCGACCATCGCCTCGTGCTCGACGACGCGCTCGCGCTCGGGTGGCTCTTCATCGTCGAGGAGCCAGGGAGTGACCCGGCGGATCTTGGTCCAGTGGGTCGACTCCATGTCGGTCACCAGGTCCTTGATCACCGGCATGTTCCCCATCGGCTCGACCACGATCGGGTCGGCCCCGGGGCGGCTCGCGGTTGCCGCATAACGGCCCTCGGTGACCCGGTTTGCCTCGGACTGGGCCTCGCCGATCTGCGTCTTGCACGCAAGAGTCGACTGGCCATTGATCTGGACGCCGCACGAGCCGCAGATCGCGGCGCGGCAAGAACAGCGCACGCCGAGTGAGCCGTCCTGGCGGTCCTTCGCCTGGAGCAGGCCGTCGAGCACGGAGAGCGTCGGGTCGAGGTCGACCTGGAAGTCCTCCCAGTACGGGCCCGCGGGGCCGCGCTCGTCTGGCTCGGGCTTGTGGCGGCGGACCCTGAGCGTGTAGTTGGCCATCAGTAGGTCCTCTCCATGGGCTGCCAGTTGGTGATCGTCACGTCCGAGTACGAGATCTCGGGCTCGTCCCCGTTCATGCTCAGGTCGATGTGCTTGAGCCACTCGTCGTCGTTGCGCTCGGGGAAGTCGGTGCGGAACTGTGCGCCGCGGCTCTCCTCGCGGTGGAGCGCGCCGATGCAGCTGCACTCGGCCGAGTCGAGCATGAACCCGAGCTCGATCGCTCCCAGCACGTCCTGGTTGAAGACTGTCCCGCGGTCGTCGATGTAGGCGGTCTTCGCCTCCTCTTTCAAGCGGCGGACGGTCTCGAGCGCCTTCTCGATCCCCTCGCGGTTGCGGAAGACGGCAACGTGGTGGTCCATGGTGCGTCCGAGCTCGAGCTTGATCTCCGAGATCCGCCGGCCCGAGCCACGCTCGCGGCCGACGATCTCGCCGATGCGGCGCTCCTCGTCGGCCAGGATCGCGCGCGAGGCGAGGCCGTGGTCGATCCGCTTGGCCCGGTTCGCCGCGTGCTCACCGGCGCGGCGCCCGAAGATCAGCGTGTCGAGCAGCGAGTTGGCGCCGAGCCGGTTGCCGCCGTGGACGGACACGCAGGCGCACTCGCCCGCCGCGTAGAGGCCCGCGATGCTGGTCGCGCCGTGGATGTCGGTCTTGACACCGCCCATCGTGTAGTGGTTGCCGGGCTTGATGTGGATCGGCTCACGGGTGATGTCGACGCCGGCGAAGTCGCGGCCGACGAGCACGATCTCGCGCAGCGCCTCGTGGACACGTTTCTTCGGGACCACGGTGATGTCGAGTGCGACGGTGCCGTCGGGGAATCCCCGGCCCTCGTTGATCTCGGTCTGCTCGGCGCGCGAGACGACGTCGCGTGAGGCGAGCTCCATCTTGTTCGGCGCGTAGCGCTCCATGAAGCGCTCGCCCTGCGCGTTCAGCAGGTGAGCGCCCTCTCCGCGGGCGCCCTCGGTGATCAGGAAGCCCTTGCCCGCGAGGCAGGTCGGGTGGTACTGGATCATCTCCATGTCCATCAGGGGTGCGCCCACGCGATACGCCATCGAGATGCCGTCGCCGGTGCAGATCAGGGCGTTGGTCGTCGGCCTCCAGATCTGGCCGTTGCCGCCGGTGGCGAGGATCACGTTCTTCGCCTCGAACAGCTCCATCCGCCCGTCGCGGATGTTCCGCGTCACCGCGCCCACGCACTCGCCCTTGTCGTCCATCGCCAGCGCGGTCGTGAAGTACTCCTCGTAGCGGTCGATCTCGGACTCGTGCTTCATCAGCTGCTCGTAGAGCACGTGCATGATCGCCTGGCCCGTGATGTCGGCCACGTAGTAGGTGCGCGCCTGTGACGCTCCCCCGAAGGCGCGCGTGCCGAGGTGGCCGCTCTCGTCGCGATGGAACGGGACGCCCAGGTGCTCGAGGTGGATGATCTCCTCGGGCGCCTCGCGGCACATGATCTCGATCGCGTCCTGGTCGCCGAGGTAGTCGGAGCCCTTGATCGTGTCGAACGCGTGCGACTCCCAGCTGTCGCCTGGGTTGAGCGCAGCGTTGATCCCGCCCTGCGCGGCGTTCGAGTGCGAGCGCACGGGGTGGACCTTCGAGATGATCCCCACGCTGACGCCGGTCTGGGCGGCGGCGAGGGCGGCGCGCTGGCCGGCGAGGCCGGCGCCGATTACGAGTACGTCATGACGAGGCACGGGCGGCGGACTTTATTGAACGCGCGACGCCCCAAACGTGTCGAACGTCCCTCGCGGGGGGCTATAGCGCGCTGCGCGGGACGTTCGCGCCTAGGAGCGGCGGCCGCGCCCGTACAGGAGCCGCAGCGCGCGGGCGATCAGGCCCGTGTTCCGCTCCGTGTAGGGGAAGAAGTGGAGTTCCTTTTTCATTGCGAGCGGGCCCGGCGTGGTCAGGATCGTCTGCTTGCGCGTGTACTTGCGGATCCCGTCGGCGCCGTGGCGGCTGCCGAGCCCCGACTCCTTCCAGCCGCCCATCGGCAGCTCCAGCGCGACGTAGTTGATGCAGGCGTCGTTCACGCAGCAGACGCCGGCCTCGAGCTGCCGCGCGAGCTCGCGTCCGCGCCGGCCGTTGCCGGTCCACACCGACGACTGGAGCCCGTACGGCGAGTCGTTTGCGAGGCGGACCGCCTCGTCCGCGTCGCGAACCTTCATCACCGGCAGCGTCGGGCCGAAGGTCTCGTCGGTCATGCACAGCATCGAGTGGTCGGCGTCGGCGATCAGCGTCGGCTCGAAGAAGTCGCCGGGACCGTCCGGGCGGCCGCCGCCGACCAGGATCCGGGCGCCCTTCTCGCGCGCGTCGGCAACGTGGCGCTCGACGATCTCGCCCTGCTCGGGCGAGGTGACGGCGCCGACCTCGACCGTCGCCGGATCGCCGGGGACGCCCTGGCGGATCGCGCCGATCTTCTCGGTCAACTTCGCGACGAACTCGTCGTACACCGGTTCCTCGACGTACACGCGCTCGACCGAGATGCAGGTCTGGCCGCCGTTCTGCATCGAGTAGTAGGTGGCGGCGTTTGCGGCGCGCTCGAGGTTGGCGTCGCGCAGGACGATCATCGGGTCCTTGCCGCCGAGCTCGAGGCTGACCGGCGTGACGGTGTGGGAGGCCTGCTGCATGACCTTCTTGCCGACCTCGGTGGAGCCCGTGAACATCACGCAGTCGACGGCGTCGATCAACGCCGCGCCGATCGACCCGCCGGGGCCGACGACCACCTGGTAGACGTCCTCAGGCAGGCCGGACTCGAGCAGGCCCTCGAGCATCAGCTGCGAGGTCAGCGGGGTCAGGCTCGCGGGCTTCAGGACGACCGAGTTGCCTGCCGCGAGTGCCGGGATGCAGTCCCCGAACGAGTTCGTGAGCGGGTAGTTCCACGGCCCGATCACGCCGACGACGCCGGCGGGCGCGTAGCGGACGCGAAGCCGCCGGCCCAGCACGAACGGGTTCGAGGTCCGGATCCGCTCGTCGCCCAGGTACTTCTTCGCACGCTTCGCCCAGAACCCGAAGCCCGATGCCGCGTAGGCGACCTCGGCCAGCAGCGCGTCCTCATAGGTCTTGCCGGTCTCCGACACGATCGTTCGGGCGATCCGGTCCGTGTTGTCGATCGTCCACTTCTGCGCGCGCTTCAGGACCCTGGCGCGGCCGTCGAACCCGAGCGCCTCCCAGGCGGGCTGCGCCGCGCGAGCGCGAGCGACCGCGGCGCGCACGTCGTCGGCGCTCGACTGCGCGACCTGGGCGATGACTTCGCCGGTGGCGGGGTTGACCACGGCGAGGTCGTCGGCCCCGGCTCCGTTCGTGCTGGCGGCGTCGGTGACTACGGTGGCTGCTTCGGTCTCGGGCATGAACGCCCCTTTCGGGCTCGGGGATCTGCGGGACCGGGGTGGATGGTACGCCTGTACAGGTTTCGGCGTTCCCATCGCCGGGACCGCATGACCATATAGAGCCGTATTCCTCCCGTGCTCGGGTTTCTGGCAGCCCTTGCCGGGGTCGCGCTCGGACTCGGGGCCGGCACGGCGCCCGAATCACCGCATCGGATCCTGGTGGTCGGCTCGATCCACGGCGACGAGCGCGAGGGGCACGAGGTGATCCGGCAGCTCCGGCGGGTGCGGCCGTCCGTGGACGTCGCGGTCAGGGCCGTGAAGACGGTCAACCCGCAGGGCGTCGAGGCAGGGACGCGAGGAAACGCACGCGGCGTGGACCTCAACCGCAACTTCCCCTATCGCTGGCGCGCCGCCGAGCCACCCGGGAGCGGCTACTACCAAGGGCCGAAGCCGGCGTCAGAACCCGAGACGCGCGCGACGATGCGCCTGATCCGCCGCGTCCAACCCAACGTGACGATCTGGTTCCACCAGCCTTGGGGCCAGGTCCTGGCGCCGTGCCGGGGCCCGGCGGCCGCCGAGAGGCTCTACGCGCGCATCGCTCGGATGCCTGTCGATCGCTGCCGTGGGCAGCATCTTCCCGGCTTGGTCACGCGCTGGCAGGAACACCGCGTGGGCGGCACCGCGTTCGTGGTCGAGCTTGGGCCCGGCGAGCTCAGCGATGATGAAGTCCGCCGCCACGCTCGGGCCGTGACCCGCGTCGCCCGGCGATTCGGCTAGCTACTGCGCCTCCAGCGGCCCGCCGCGCTCCTGGAGCTTGCGGATCATCGCGATCCGATATTCGCGGTTGAGCTCGCCGATCACCTTGATCGAGATGTTCTGCGGGCACGCGAGCTGGCACTCGCCGGTGTTGGTGCACGCCCCGAAGCCCTCGTCGTCGTGCTGGCGGACCATCGCCCGGGCGCGATGGTGGCGCTCCGGGTCGCCCTGCGGCAGCAGGTTCAGGTGGGTGACCTTGGCGCCTGTGAACAGCATCGCCGAGCCGTTCGGGCAGGCGGCGACGCAGGCGCCGCAGCCGATGCAGATCGCGGCGTCCATCGCGGCCTCCTGGGTCTCAGGATGGACCGGCATCGAGTTCGGCTCGGGCTTCGGCCCCGCGTTGACCGAGACGTAGCCCCCGGCCTCGATGATCCGGTCGAGGGGCGAGCGGTCGACGATCAGGTCACGGAGCACCGGGAACGAGTTCGAGCGGAACGGCTCGACGGTGATCTGGGCGCCATCCTCGAAATCACGCATGTACACCTGACAGGTCGTCACCTGGCGGCGGCCGTGGGGCGTGCCGTCGATCACCAGCGAGCACGATCCGCAGATCCCCTCGCGGCAGTCGTGATCGAACGCGACCGGCCGCTTGCCCTCTTCCACCAGCCGGTCATTCAGGACGTCGAGCATCTCGAGGAAAGACGCGTCGCCGTCGATCTCGACCTCGTGGTGCTCGAACTCGCCCGAGCTGGCCGAGTCCGCTTGCCGCCAAACGTTGAGGCTCACCCTCACGAGGCCGTTCCACCTCCGAGCAACGAGCAACTAGCAACTAGCAACTTCACTTGTACGACCTCGTGACCGGCTCGAGCTCCTCGAAAAGGAGCTCCTCGGTTGTCAGTTCGGGCTCCGCGCCCTCGCCCTTCCACTCCCAGACCTGGACGTTCGCGCACCGCGTGTCGTCGCGCATGGCCTCGCCGTCCTCGGTCTGATGCTCCTCGCGCAGGTGGCAACCTGCCGACTCGTCGCGGACGACCGCGTCGCGGCACATCAGCTCGGCGAGCTCGAGGAAGTCGGAGATCCGGCTCGCGTTCTCGAGCGTCTGGTTGATCCCCGCCTCGCCGGGCTCGATCTTCAGGTCCGACCAGAACGCGTCGCGGATCTCCCGCACGCGGTCCATTGCCTCATGGAGTCCCGCTTTATCGCGGGTGATCCCGCACTTGTCGAGCATCACCTCGCCGAGCTCGCGGTGGAAGACCGTCTGGGGGGTCGAGCCGCCGACCCCGAGCAGGCGAGCGACGCGGTCGCGGACGTCCCGCTCGGCCTGCTCGAAGGCGGGGTCGTCCGTGGTGACGCTCTCCTGGACCCCGCTCAGCCAGTTCGTGACCGTGTGCGGGACGATGAAGTACCCGTCGGCAAGGCATTGCATCATCGCGCTGGCGCCGAGGCGGTTCGCGCCGTGGTCGGAGAAGTTCGACTCGCCGATCGCGAACAGGCCCGGAATCGTGGTCTGGAGCTCGTAGTCCACCCAGAGCCCGCCCATCGAGTAGTGCGGCGCGGGGTAGATCTTCATCGGCGTCGTCCACGGGCTCTCGCCGGTGATCCGCTCGTACATCTCGAACAGGTTCCCGTAGCGCTCCTCGATCACGTGGGCTCCGCGCTCCGCGATCGCGTCGCGGAAGTCCAAGTAGACGGCGCGCCCGGTGGGCCCGACCCCCAGGCCCTGGTCGCAAACGATCTTGGCCGCGCGCGAGGCGACGTCGCGGGGCACGAGATTCCCGAACCGCGGGTAGCGCTCCTCGAGGTAGTAGTAGCGGTCCACCTCGGGGATCTCGCCCGGCTCGCGCGACTCGTTCTCGTCGCGCGGCACCCACACGCGGCCGTCGTTGCGAAGCGACTCGGACATCAGGGTCAGCTTTGACTGGTAGGGGCCCGACTGCGGGATCGAGGTCGGGTGGATCTGGGTGAAGCAGGGGTTGGCGAATGCCGCACCGCGGCGGTGCGCGCGCCAGGCGGCGGTGACGTTGCAGCCCATTGCGTTGGTCGAGAGGAAGTAGACGTTGCAGTACCCGCCGGTTGCGAGCACCACGGCGTCGGCCGCGTGCCGTTCGATCTCGCCGGTCACGAGGTTGCGAGCGATGATCCCACGCGCCTGTCCGCCGACGAGCACCAGGTCGAGCAGCTCGTGCCGGTTGTGGATGTGCGCCCGACCCTCGGCTACCTGGCGCTGGAGCGCCGAGTATGCCCCGAGGAGGAGCTGCTGCCCGGTCTGGCCCCGGCAGTAGAAGGTCCGCTCGACCAGCACGCCGCCGAACGAGCGGGTCGCGAGCATCCCGCCGTACTCGCGGTTGAAGGGCACGCCCTGAGCAACCGCCTGGTCGATGATGTTCGTGGACGTCTCGGCCAGCCGCCAGACGTTCGCCTCGCGGGCGCGGAAGTCGCCGCCCTTCATCGTGTCGACGAACAGCCGCCTGACCGAGTCGCCCTCGTTCGCGTAGTCCTTGGTGGCGTTGATCCCACCCTGCGCTGCGATCGAGTGCGCGCGCCGGGCCGAGTCCTGGAAGCAGAACGCCTCGACCCTGTAGCCCAGGCCGGCGAGCGTCGCCGCCGCGCTCGCGCCCGCGAGCCCGGTCCCGACCACGATCACCGTGTGGTCGCCGCGCTGGCGGGGCCCGACCAGCCGGTGGTCGTCCAGCCACCCCTGCCACTTGTCGGCGATCGGGCCGTCCGGGATGTGGGCGTCGAGCCGAAGGGCCATCAGAAACCAACCCTTACCAGGGGGGCAAACATGGTTTCGCGACCTACGTCGCTCACTAGTCCAATACTCCCGTCCAAAAAGCGATCGGCACCGCAGCGAAGCCGATGGCTACGGCCAGGGCGACGAACGCCGAGATCCGGCGGAACGTCGGATTGCGGTTCGGGCGGTCCCAGCCCGCGGTCTGGATGCTGCTCCAGACCGCGTGGTAGAGGTGGAAGCCGAGGACGGTGACCGCCCCTACGTAGATCACGACGAACGCAGGGCTGTCGAACGCCTCGAGCAGGTTGTGGTAAACGGCGCCCTCGGCGAACTCGCTCGGATCGATCGTGCCGGTCGTGAAGTGGAGGATGTGGAAGATCACGAACCCGAGCAGGATCAGCCCGCCCACCAGCATCGTGCGGCTCGAGAACGACCGGGCGATCCGAGGGGCGGGGTAGCCGGCGGGGCGCGCCGCTCGGTTTCGTCCGGCGAGCTGGATCACGGCGACGATGTGAACGACGAAGCAGGTGAGCAGCACGACGCGCACGGTCCAGAGAAGCCCCTCGTAGGGGATCACCGGCTCGCCCACGGTGCGGAGCCACTCGGCGTAGTGGTCGATGGGAGCGCCGCCGTTTGCACCCTCGAAGGCCTTCAGGTTCCCGGCCATGTGACCGATCACGAACAGCACCAGCACGAATCCCGTGATCGCAACGATCACCTTCTTGCCGACGGAGGAGCGCCAGACCTCGCGAAGCCAGGCCCCGCGCGAGGGAGCGCTGCCGCGCTCGGCCGGCATCGTCGCCGGAGCGCTCACCCTCGGAAAGCCCGTGCTGCCTTGATCAACCCGGCGCGATCCTAAACCGCGGGAGGTGGTCCCGGGCTCGCATCGGGCGGTTGCAGGGCCTCCCGGAGTGCTCGGCCCACCTGCTGCGCCGTGATGATCCCGCGGAGCTTGCCGTCGCCGTCAACCGCCGCGAGGCCGCCAAGGCGCCGCAGCGCGTCGTTCCCAAGGAGCGACTCGAGCGATGCGTCGGTGCGCACCTGGAGGCTTCCGGTCGCGTCGGCCTCGAAGACCTCCGCCACCCGCTGGGTCGCGCGGACCGGCTCGGGCACCGCGTCGGCCGACTCACGGATCAGCAGCCCCAGGAAGCGCTGGGCGGCGTCGGTCACGGGGAACCAGGGCCAGCGATAGCGCAGGAAGAACTCGTCGAGCGCCCGCTCGACGGTCGCGTCGTCGGGGATCGCAACCGGATCGGAGTCCATCACGTCCGCGACGCTGATCCCCTCGATCCTGCTCGTCACCTTGGTCCGTGCCGCCGTGCCCCGCGCGGCCGAGCCGAGCAGGAAGCCGATCAGGCCGAGCCAGATGCCGGAGAACACGCTCCCGCTCACCACCAGGAGGACGCCGACCGCGATGAAGACATAGGCAAAACCCTGCCCGAGCGTCGCGGCGAACTGGGTCGCGCGGTTGCGGTCGCCGGTCACCCGCCACGCGATCGCCCGCGCGATCCGGCCGCCGTCGAGTGGGAAGGCCGGGATCAGGTTGAAGACCAGCACGAGGGCGTTGATGCTCGCGAGCCAGGCCACGACCGCCAGCGGGCCGGAGACGTCCGCGCCCTCGTTGAACGTCATCGCGTCGAGGAAGCCCTGCTCGGAGCCGGCGAGCGCGACGCCGGCAGCCGTGCAGGCGGCGGCGATCACAAGCGTCACCGCCGGGCCGGCCGCGGCGATCCGGAACTCGACCCCCGCCGAGTCGCTGTCGCGGGACATGCGGGCGACGCCCCCGAAGAGCCACAGCGTGATCTCGGTGATCGCGATGCCGTTGCGGGTCGCGACCAGGGCGTGGCCCAGCTCGTGCAGCAGGATCGAGGCGAAGAATGCGAGGGCGGTGACGACCGCCAGAACGTAGGGGGACGAGTCGGAGCTGACCGAGCCGGAGTAGAGGTCCGACAGCCAGATGATCACCAGGAAGAGGACGAGGAACCATGAGTAGTCGACGCCGATCCGGATTCCCCGGACACGAAACAGCGTGAGCGCGGACCGCGCTGGCATGGCAGGGATCGTACGGTGCGGCGGCTCCCGGGTCAGGCCGGGGCGCCGGCTCGCGCTCCGCGCTCGGCGAGGACCGATGAGGCCTCGACCGTGATCGGGGACGTCGTCCTGACCAGGTCGCCGCCGGCGCGCTTGGCCTCGTACATGGCCGCGTCCGCGGAGTGCCAGAGCGCGTCGAAGTCGTCGTCGCCGGTGCTCTCCGCGACCCCGACCGACAAGGTAGCTCGCGGCTTGGCGAGGGTCGAGCCGATCAGGCAGAGGCGGTGCGCGACCAGCTCGGCGTCGCGAAGGGACGCGCCGGGGAGGAGGACGGCGAATTCGTCCCCTCCCGGTCGCGAGAGAGCGTCGACCTGTCGCGTCTCACGCCGAAGCCCGTCGGCGACGGCGCGCAGGAGCTCGTCGCCGGCCGGATGGCCGCGGGTGTCGTTGAACGCCTTGAAGCCGTCCAGGTCGACGACGATCAGGCTCACCGGCGTGCCGTGGCGCCGGCCGCGCGCGAGCTCCAGCTCGGCCCGCTCCTCGAGCGAGGTCCGGTTCAGCAGTCCGGTCAGTCCGTCGGTTCGCGCCTGCTCGGAGAGCTCCGAGACGAGCCGCTCCCGTTTCGAGCGGAGGCCGTGCACGAGGAGGCCCGCCACGAGCAGCGTCATGACCGAGATCAGCCAGCGATTCACGGCCACGGTGAGCGGGGCGTCGACCAGCAGCAGCGTGTAGGCGACGGCGATGAACGCGAGCTGCGCGAGGGCGTGGCGGAACGAGAGGAAGTTGAACGCCAGGAGGCAGATCCAGACGTAGAACATCTCGTTGTCGTCGGTGCCGGCGCTGTGCGTTCCACCCTCGTATGTCCCGAGCGTGATCAGCACGGTGCCGGTCGCGAAAGCAGCGCCGAGCGCCCATTCCGGCAGGCTGAACCGCGAGCGCATCATCGCGAGTCCCAGCGTGGCTGCGATTGCGATCGTCACCATCACGATCGCGTCGGAACCGGCTGCGCGCGGCGGGAGGATCACCGACACCACGCCCAGCGCGGCGCCCGCAACCATCATCCGTCCGCCAACACGCCAGGCAAGACGTCGCTCATCCATCGGTCAAATCCCCACTGGACCCATGTCGCCTTTATCGGTTTGCCGAAATGGGCGCTTTACAGGTGGTAGGTGAGGCCTACCACGGATCGGTGAACACGGCTGGCCGCTTGGCAAGCGCCGCCTGGACGGCCGCCACCTGGTTCGGCGAGCCGAGCAACTCGCGCTGCAGCGCCTCCTCCAACGCCAGCGACTCCTCGGCGTGGGCCCACGCCGCCTCGTTCAGGAGGCGCTTGCCACGCCTGACCGCGTCGGGTGAACGGCCCGCGATCTCTCGCGCAAGCGCGAGCGCGGCGGCGCGGGGGTCGTCCGCCAGTCTGGTCACCAGGCCCACGCGAAGTGCCTCCGTCCCGTCGATCATCCGTCCAGTGAAGACCATCTCCTTGGCGACGTCGAGTCCCACCAGGCGCGGCAGGGTCTGGCTGAATCCCATGTCCGGGATCAGCCCGTACTTGACTTCCAGGATCGAGATCCTCACGTCGGGCGCCGCGATCCGGATGTCGGGGCCGAGCGCGAGCTGGGCGCCGCCACCGATGCAGTTGCCGTGGAGCGCCGCGATCACCGGGACGGGGAGCCGCAGCCAGTCGTAGGTCACCCGCTGGGCGTAGTTGGCCGCGTCGCCGTCGCGGTGCGAGAAGAGCTCGGCCGAGATGTCGAGCCCCTGCTCCATGAAGCTCGGGAAGTCGAGGCCGGAGCAGAAGCTCGGCCCCTCGCCCGACAGCACCACCGCGCGCAGGCCCTTGGCCGAGCGCAGCTCGTCGAGCGCGGCGTCGAGCGATCGGAACATCTCCGGGTCGAGCGCGTTGTGCTTGTCGGCGCGCGTCAGGCGCACGTCAGCCACCCCGTCGGAGGTCTCGACCGTGACCCGCTCGGGGTTGATTCTCATGCCGGCTTGTGCCGGGCGATGATCCCGGCGAAGTCCACGCCGGGCGGCAGCGTCCCGAAGGCGCGGCCCGCGTCGCCCCCCAGGCGAGTGGCGCAGAACGCGTCGGCCACCGAGGCGTCGCCGTTCCTGACGAGCAGCGAGCCCTGGAGCACCAGCGCCATCCACTCGACGATCCGGCGGGCCCGCGACTCGATCGCGTCGAGGTCTCGTAGCTCCTCGCGGAGCTCCGAGGCCGCCAGGTCCAGGCGCTCGTCGCTGCCGCCGGCTTCGGCGACCTCGGCGAAGAACGCGTCCACCGACTCGGGGTTCTTGGCCATGCCGCGCAGGACGTCCAGGCATTGCACGTTGCCGGAGCCTTCCCAGATCGAGTTCAGCGGGACCTCGCGGTAGAGGCGGGGCATCCCGGACTCCTCGACGTAGCCGTTGCCGCCGAAGCATTCGAGCGCCTCGGCGGCGTGGGTGGGCGCGCGCTTGTTCAGCCAGTACTTGAGGACGGCGTTCGCGAGGCGCCGGAACTCGATCGCCTCCTCGTCGCCGGCGGACGCCTCGTCGTAGGAGCGGGCCAGGCGCATCGCTGCGACCGTGGCGGCCTCGGACTCGATCGCGAGGTCGGCGAGGACGTTCTGCATGAGCGGCTGCTCGACGAGGAGCTTGCCGAACGCCGCACGCTGGGAGCAGTGGTGGATCGCCTGGGCGACCCCCGCGCGCATCGCGCCCGCGCCCCCCAGCACGCAGTCGAGGCGGGTGTGGTTGACCATCTCGATGATTGTCGGGACGCCGCGGCCCTCCTCGCCGATCAGCTGCGCCCAGGCGCCTTGGAACTCCACCTCCGAGGAAGCGTTCGAGCGATTGCCGAGCTTGTCCTTGAGGCGCTGCAGGTGGATGCGGTTCCGCTCGCCGTCGGGGGTGAAGCGCGGCATCAGGAAGCAGGAGAGCCCGTCCGGCGCCTGGGCGAGCACCAGGAAGACGTCGCACATCGGCGCCGACATGAACCACTTGTGGCCGGTCAGCTCGTACTCGCCCCCGGGCCCGCCGCCGTTCAGCGGACGGGCCGTTGTGGTGTTGGCGCGGACGTCGGATCCGCCCTGCTTCTCGGTCATCGCCATCCCGCAGAGGCTCCCCGGCTTGTCGGGGCGCAGGCGCTCGCCGTGGTACGCGTTCGACGTCAGCCGCGGCTCCCACTCGGCGGCCAGCTCGGGCTGCGTCCGCAGCGCCGGGATTGCCGAGTAGGTCATCGAGATCGGGCAGCCCACACCGGCCTCGGCCTGCCCGAAGGCCATGAACATCGCCGCGCGGGCGACGTGGACGCCCGGCTGCGGCTCGCTCCAGGGCAGCGAGTGCAGGCCGAATCCAACCCCGACCTTCATTAGCTCGTGCCACGCGGGGTGGAACTCGACCTCGTCGATCCGGTTCCCGAAGCGGTCGTGCGTGCGGAGCTTCGGCGGGTTCTCGTTCGCCTCGCGCCCCCACCGCTGGGCGACGGCGCTGCCCGCGAACGCCCCCACCTCGCGGGCGTATTCGTCGGCCCAGTCGGCGCCCTCGCGCCGAAGCGCCTCTGAAAGCACCCGGTCGGCCTCGAAGACGTTGTAGTTCTCGAGCGGCGAGGCCTGGTTCAGGACCTCGTGCGTGGCGTGAGCCGGCCGTTCTTCGATAGTGGCCATCGGCGCGGGATTCTGGCAGAGAGCGGGCCGCGTTATGCCGGGATCCGGAACATTCCCTGGAGCTGGGCCGCGAAGAAGAGGTCGCCGGAGATCTTGATTCGCCCGTTCTGGAACATCGCGATCGGCAGCTCGCTGCCCGAGGCCAGCCGGAGGAGGTCGAGCGCGGAGAGCGTCAGCGTCGTCCGCACAACGCCCTCTGGCGGGCGGGTGGTGGTGCGACAGCCTCCGTCGGCGAACACGAGGTACCAGGTAGCTACCTCGCCGCCGCGATCGTCGGTGACCTGCCAGCGGACCACGGCGTCCGGAGCCGCCGCGGTGGCCTTGAGCTCGCTCGGCATCCGGCGGAAGACCTCGGCGATGAACCGGGACCGGACGGGCGGGAGGGTCGCGGCGCGCAGCAACGGCTCCGGCGTGCGCCGGGCGAGCCGCGCGAGCGTCGCGGCGTCGAATCGTTCCCCGATGGTGTTGATGGCGGTCATTGCTACCGAAGCGTAGGAAAACGTATCACGCGTATCGGACCTTGGCGCCGATAGCATCGCCGCCCCCCGTGGCGAAGATCGAGGTGAAGAACCCCATCGTCGAGCTCGACGGCGACGAGATGACCCGGATCATCTGGGCGTTCATCAAGGACCAGCTGATCCTGCCCTACCTCGACCTCGAGCTCATCTACTTCGACCTCGGGATCGAGAGCCGCGACGCCACGTCCGACGGGATCACGGTCGACGCCGCGAACGCGATCTCAGAGCACGGTGTCGGCGTCAAGTGCGCAACGATCACGCCGGACGAGGCGCGGGTCAAGGAGTTCGGGCTGAAGGAGATGTACCGGTCGCCGAACGGGACGATCCGCAACATCCTCGGCGGCGTCATCTTCCGCGAGCCGATCGTGATCTCGAACATCCCGCGGCTGGTGCCGGGCTGGACGAAGCCGATCATCATCGGCCGCCACGCGTTCGGGGACCAGTACCGGGCGACCGACACGCGGATCCCGGGCGACGGGAAGCTGGTGCTCAGCTTCAAGCCGAACGACGGATCCGAGCCGCTCGAGCTCGAGGTGTTCGACTTCCCCGAGGGCGGCGGGATCGCGATGGCGATGTACAACCTCGACGACTCGATCCGGGACTTCGCCCGCGCCTCGTTCCGCTATGGGCTCGACCGCGGGTTCCCGGTTTACATGTCGACCAAGAACACCATCCTGAAGACCTACGACGGCCGCTTCAAGGACCTGTTCCAGGAGGTGTTCGAGAGCGAGTTTTCGTCCGACTTCGACGCCGCGGGCCTGACCTACGAGCACCGTCTGATCGACGACATGGTCGCCGCCGCGCTCAAGTGGGAGGGGGGCTACGTCTGGGCCTGCAAGAACTACGACGGCGACGTCCAGTCGGACACCGTGGCGCAGGGCTTCGGCTCGCTCGGCTTGATGACCAGCGTCCTGATGACGCCCGACGGCAAGACGGTCGAGGCCGAGGCGGCGCACGGGACCGTCACCCGGCACTACCGCGAGCACCAGAAGGGCAACCCGACATCGACCAACCCGATCGCGTCGATCTTCGCCTGGACCCGGGGACTCCATGCCCGCGGACGGATGGACGAGACGCCGGAGGTCGAACGGTTCGCCGACACCCTCGAGCGCGTCTGCGTCAAGACCGTCGAGAGCGGGAAGATGACGAAGGACCTCGCGCTGCTCGTGGGCGGCAGCCAGGAGTTTCAGACGACGCAGGAGTTCCTGGCGTCGATCGACGAGAACCTGCAGAAGGAGATGAGCTAGTTGAGTCAGTCCCCCGTCAAGGTCACCGTCACCGGCGCCGCCGGCCAGATCGGCTATGCGCTCCTGTTCCGGGTCGCGTCCGGCGAGATGCTCGGCTCGGAGACGCAGGTCCACCTCAACCTGCTCGAGATCCCGGACGCGGTGAAGGCCGCCGAGGGGACCGCGATGGAGCTCGACGACTGCGCGTTCCCGCTGCTCGCCGGGATCGACATCTACGACGACCCGAAGCCGGCGTTCGACGGCTGCAACATCGGGCTGCTGGTCGGCGCCCGGCCACGCGGCCCCGGCATGGAGCGCTCGGACCTGCTCGAGGCGAACGGCGGAATCTTCAAGCCCCAGGGCGAGGCGATCAACGCCGGCGCGGCCGGCGACGTGAAGATCCTGGTGGTCGGTAACCCCGCCAACACCAACGCGCTGATCGCGATGTCGAACGCGCCCGACGTGGCGAACGCGCGATTCACCGCGATGCTGCGCCTCGACCACAACCGCGCGATCGCGCAGCTGGCGCACAAGACGGGCGCCACGATCCCGGACGTCACCAACATGACCGTCTGGGGGAACCACTCGACGACGCAGTACCCGGACCTCGTGAACGCGAAGGTAAGGGGCTCGTCGGCTTGGGAGGCGGTAGGCGACGAGGGTTGGATCGCGGACGAGTTCATCCCCACGGTGGCGAAGCGCGGCGCGGCGATCATCGACGCCCGCGGCGCGTCGTCGGCCGCCTCGGCGGCAAACGCCGCGATCGACCACGTGCGCGACTGGGTGCTCGGCACGCCCGACGGAGACTGGGTCTCGATGGGGGTGCCGGCCGACGGCTCCTACGACGTCCCGGAGGGGATCATCTCGGGCTATCCGTGCACGTGCGCGAACGGCGAGTACTCGATCGCGGGG
Organism: uncultured bacterium; assembly: GCA_963753385.1. Classification (GTDB taxonomy): domain Bacteria; phylum Actinomycetota; class Thermoleophilia; order Solirubrobacterales; family 70-9; genus JALZKA01. Next base: position 126,456 of record CAVWCC010000005.1, on the reverse strand, counting down.
GGTCTCGAGATCACCGACTTCTCGCGCGAGCGGATCGACGCCTCGGTCGCGGAGCTGAACGAGGAGCGCGAAGCGGTCGCGGGCCTCGGGCTGCTCTGAGCCTGCGGCGATTTTCGCCTGCTGACAACCAACTTTTCACCGGCTGAGAACGTTTCGGTAATCACCGCGCGCCGGTAGGGCGCGATCCTTGGGACCCATGAGCGGGGCCTCCCGGCTCGGGATCGACCGGCGTGAAGCCTGGGGCCTCCTGTTCCTGTTGGTGGCGGCCGCTCTGCTCCTCGGGCGCAGCCTGGGGACGCCGTCGCAGGAGTTCGACGAGGGCGTCTACCTGCTGAGCGCGGATCTCCTCAGCCGCGGCTTCGAGCTGGGCGAGCAGGTCTTTACCTCGCAGCCGCCGCTGTTCCTGACCGCGCTCGACGCCATGAACTGGGTGGCGGGCGGAAGCGTGGCTGTGCTGCGAGGCGCCGCCCTGGCCGTGGCGCTGGTGGGCACGCTGGCGGGTTGGGCGCTGGTGCGGCGGATCGCGGGCCCACGCGGCGGCGCTGGCGGCCTCGGCGCTGCTGCTTCTGTCGCCAGGGGTCGTGGACGCTGCCGCCGTCGTCAGCGCCGACGTCCCCTCGGTAGCGGTTGCGACGGCCGCGCTCCTCGCCGCCCGCCTCGCCCAGGGGCGGACGGCCTGGGCTGCGGCGGCCGGGGCGCTCCTGGCGGCGGCGTTGATGATCAAGCTCCTGACCGTGCCGTTCGCGTTTGGGATCGCGGCGGGTGCCCTGGTCGCAGCCGCCGACCCGGCGTGCCGTCGCGGTGTCCGTGCTTGCGGCGCTCGCGACCGTCGCCGCGGTCGCGCTGGTCCACCTCAACGCGCTCGGCGACCTGTGGGAGGGCGCCGTCGGGATGCACCTCGCGGCGCGCAACGAGTCCGCGATGCCGGCCCAGGTTCCCGACGTCCAGGTGATCCTGATCTCGATGGCATACGCGGGGCTGATCAGCGTCCTCGTGCTCGGCCTCCGCGGAGTCGAGCCCAACGGGCTCAGGGAGTGGGCGCGGGAGCGCGCCGACCTGATCGCGGTGCTAGCCGGCGGCCTGCTGCTGGTGGCGCTCCACCGGCCGCTGCTCCACCACCATCTGGTGATCCTCGCCTGGCCGCTCGCGCTGCTCGCGGGAAGCGCCCTTCCCCGCAGCCTGCCCCCACGCCGCTACGCGCTGCTCGGGCTGGCGGCGATGCTGATAGTCCCCTGGGCGATCCACGGGCGCGACACCGTCGACGGCTCGGACCGGGCTCGACTCGACGCAACGGCTGCGCTGGTCGCCGCTCAGACCGATCCGGGCGAGGAGGTCGTCAGCGACCTCCCGCTCGTCCCGCTGCTTGCCGACCGACCGGCCAGCCTTGCCACGGCTGACCCTTCGTTCGTCCGAGTCAGCACCGGGTCGCTGCGGCGACGCGAGATCGTCGCCGCCGCTCGCGGAGCCGGGGCCGCGGTGGTCGGCCGCTCGTTCGCCACCGTGCCGGGCCTGCGTCCGCGGCTGGCTTCGATCTTCGAGCACACCGTCCGCGTGGACGGGGTGCTCGTCTACCTGCGCTGAGCGGTGCCGGTCAGGCCGGGCGGTAGGCCCGGCCGTCCTTGCGGACCTTGCCTTCCTTCTCGAGGTCGCTCAGGACGCGGTACATGTAGTTCGGCTTGATCTTCAACTCGCGCGCGATCTCCGAAGCAGTGATCCCTGGCTTCGCCGCGATCAGCTTTACCGCGTGCTCGGCGCGGGTTCCCCCGCGGCGCTTACGCTGCCGGCGGCCGGTGGTTCTGGCCGTCGATCCGCGGGGGCGTCCTGGGCCGCGCTTGCCCTCGCGGCCGTCGGTGAGGCTGGCGAGCGCGCGCTCGACCCTCGCGCGCTCGGCGTCGAGCTCGCGGAGCCGCGCGCGGAGCAATGCGGCAGCCTCGGCGACCGCTCCGTTCGCAGTTTCTGTGGCCATCTGAGTCCCTTCGTCGGTCACTCGAACGGCACGTCCCCTGCCCGTTCCGTGACGTCTATTGGAGTGCGTTCCTACAGTAACAGTAGGGACGAAATTCTCAGTGTTGGCTCAGTGGTTTCGCTTGCGTGGCAAGGTGCGGAACACGACGTCCCAGAGCGGGGACGAAACGCCGTATCCGTAGCGGTGGTCCTGGAAGTGGTGCCGCATGTGCTGCTCGCGCAAACGCTTTCCGAGCTCCGACTTCGGGACGAAGTGGTGCAGGTAGTAATGCATGTAGTCGTATGTGAGATAGCCCACCAGGAAGCCGGCGAACAGTGGGTAAGCGGTGGGCGAGCCGAAGATCAGCCAGAAGGCGCCGAAGAAGAGCAGTGCCAGCGGGATGCTCGCGCCCGGCGGCATCACGAGCCGCATCTTGTCGTTCGGATGGTCGTGGTGCACGCCATGGATGATGAAGTGCATGCGCGAGCCGATCGGATGATCGGGCTCCCAGTGGAACACCTTGCGGTGAAGCCAGTACTCGGCGAGCGTCCACAGGAGCAGGCCGGCGAGGACCAGCAGGACCGTCTCGACCCCGCTCGCCCCGCGATCGGTCCCGAGCCAGATCAGTCCCGCGATCACGGGCACGTAGATCAGCGCCGGGACGGCCGGGTGGATCCTTGAGAAGAAGTCGAGGAACCGCGACTTGAACAGCGGTGGGGATGCGCTCAGTCGGGCTGTCCGCTCGTGCGCCATGGGCCTCTGGATTGTAGGAGAGCCGGCCCCGGCAACTCAGATTCACGCGCTTTGCGAAGCCAGATCCCTTGATGAGCGCCTTTGGCGCGAAAGCAAGTTCGCCCTCCCCGGTAGGGGACTTCTCTTTTTTCGCGGGGTTTGCGTGAACGGCCCTGGCGGCTCCGCGACCGCGGTGCCATGATCGCCGCCGGCGCAGAGGACGCCGCCGCGCAGAGGACGCGGACCGCACAAGACGAGGGGCAGAAGACGTGATCGAGTTGCAGGACCGGGAGGCGGATTTTCTACGGACGGTTGGCCTTTCGCAGCGGGAGTTGAAGCGCGGCCGCAAGGGGAAGCCGACCTGCGCGGACTGCTTCTTCCATTGCCACCAGCTCTGTGCGCTGGACCTCGCGGCACCGTGCTCGACGTTCAGGCCCGACTCCCCGCGGGGCCTGGTCCCGCCCCGACAGCCGGCCCTCCTCGTCCGTCAGGGCGAGGCCTGAGCGCCGCCAGCAACCGCCCGACCACGCCGTCCTGGTCGCGTTTGATCTGCCGCCCGGTGACCGGCATCACCGAGACGCCGGCCGCCTTGAGCTTCGCGACCTTGAGGCGATCACGCTCGAACGCGACCCGGCTCGAGTGCGCGTCGTAACCGTCGACCTCGACCGCAAGCCGCTCGGCTCGCCAGAGGAAGTCGACCTCGAAGCCGGCGATCGTGGCGTTCACGTCGTAGCCCTCGATCCCGCGCTCGCGGAGCAGGCGCAGCAGCGCCCGCTCGCCAGGCGAGCGCGTTCGCCGCGGGCCGCCGGGCAGGTCGAGGACGGCGCGCAGGGCGCGGACGCCGCGCTTCTTTCGGTTGCGCTCGAGCTGGTCGCGCAGCTCGGCCTCCGAGGCGCGCCGGCGATAGCTCGCCTCGGCGACCATGCGCTCGAGCTCGTAGGGGTCGCTGATCAGCGCCGCGCAGTCGAGGATCGTCCGCGGCGGGCTGGTCAGCGCCATGCCGTGGCGGCGGCGGATGTCGCGGCGCTCGAGGAGGGCCCGAGTCACCTGGATGCGTGGCCGGGCCGAGCTCACCTCTGGCGCCACCGTGACCCAGATCGGGGCGGTGGCGGGGTAGGGGAGGATGCTCCAGAGGTGGGCGGCGGTGCGGTGGGAGAGCGTGGCCCGCAGGCGATAGGCGAGGAGCGTCGCCATCTCGTGCGCGTGCTTGGGGGCGACGGTGCCGGCGAGGTAGACGCCTCGGTGCACTTGTGTGAGCTGGCCGCGGCGAAGCCGCCACTCGATCTGGCGGGCGGACACGCCGGCCCGGAGCAGCTGCCAGCGCGCCACAACCCCGTGCTGCCGCGCCGCCAGGCTCGAAATCACCCGCTCGACGACTTCACTGGCGGATTGACCACACGATATCGTGGCCCAACCCCACACTCAACGGACTTTGCCCCCTTCACCGCCCTCCTAGCGGCGGCGCAGCGCGCACGCGCCCCACGCGAGACCGCCCGCCAGACCCCTTTCACCGTGCGCCAACCCACAGGCCACACCGAGCGCTCCATCTAGAGTGGGCCAATGCGGCTTACCGTGCTCGGTAAATCGCCCGCGTGGCAGGACTCGGGCGGGGCGTGCAGCGGCTACCTGGTCGAAGCGGACGGCGTGGCGCTGGTCGTCGACTGCGGCAACGGCGTGTTCGCGAAGCTCAGGGAGCGGATCGACTACACGGAGGTCGACGCGGTCGCGGTCACGCACATGCACGCCGACCACTTCTTCGACCTCTTCCCGTACTCCTACGGGCTCCTCCTCACCCCGCGCCAGCAGCCCGTCCCGGTGGCGGGCTGGCCCGGCACCCAGCACCCGGCCCGGCCGCGGCTGATCGCGCCGGTCGGGGCCGGCGCGATCCTGCGGTCGATCGCCTCGGCATGGGGCGACGAGGCGCTCGTCGAGAGCGCCTTCCATCTCGAGGAGTACGACCGCGGCGGCAGCGTCGAGGTCGGGCCGCTCACCCTGACCTTCGCCGAGGTCCCGCACTACATCCTCACCTTCGCGATCGACGTGCGTCACGCCGACGGGCGCCGGATCACGTTCGGCGCGGACTGCTGCCCCAACGACGCGCTCGTCGAGTTCGCCCGCGATACCGACCTCCTGGTGATCGAGGCCACGCTGCCGCGGCCGGAGCGAACCGGGATCCGCGGCCATCTGACGCCATCGGAGGCCGGCGATCACGCCCGCCGCGCGGGCGCGGGGCAGGCGCTCCTGACTCACGTATCCGACGAGCTCGATCCCGAATGGGTCGCCGCCGAGGGCGCCAAGGGCTTCGGAGGGCCGGTGGCCCTGGCGGCCGATGGCGCCACGTTCGAGGTCTGAGCCGCACTCCGGCACGGGCACTGGACACCCGCCGGATGGGCGATTAGGCTTCCCCGCCCGCTGTCTGAACGACGCATCGGAGGGGAACCATGACGCGCACCGGAGCGCTGGCCGTGTCCGTCACGCTGGGATTCGGCTCGATCTTGGGAATGGCCGGGGCCGACACGAAGGGGGTCACTGACCCTGCGGGCGACTCGGTCGCAGCCGGCTTCGACATCGTGAAGGCGACGGCGGGACACAAGGGGAAGCGAAAGCTGGTCCACACGGTGAAGATGGACGGCGCCCTGCCTGCGGAGCTGGGCGACTTCCAGGTCAGCGTGCAGTTCAACCTTGACGGCGACCGCGACTGCGAGCGTGAGTTCAACGCGTCGGCGCTTGGCACGACCCCGCTGATCAAGTGCGGCGTCGGGGAGGGGTCCAAGTCCGCCAAGGTCACCAAGCCGAGCCCGAAGACCTTGAAGTTCACGTTCAAGCGAGCGGGAATCATCGGCAACAAGGACCGCTACAAGTGGCGGGTCCGGACGCGAGAGTGCCCCGGCGGCCCGCCCTGCGCCTCGAAGGCGGACTCGGCACCGAACGACGCGCCCGGCGGCGTGCGCTACGTGACGCACAAGCTCAAAGACTGACCGGAACGCACAGGCCGCGCGGCTCGCGCTCCCGACGCGCGCTCCCCTCGCGCGCGGTTCGCTTAAATCATCTGCGTGACCCGTAAGAGCAATCTGTTCCTCAACTTCGAGCGCATGTGGCGCGAGATGGACGAGTTGATCGGCGAGCCGTGGGGCGGCGAAGCCGGCTGGCATCGTTCGCCGCGGCTCCAATCGGGCTTCTCGCCCCGGGTCGACGTCTACTACTGCGGCCGCGACGAGCCGCGCGCGATCGTCCTGGTCGAGCTGGCGGGCGTGGATTCGGACTCGGTCGGCCTCGAGGTGTCGGGACGGAACCTGATCGTCAGCGGCGACCGCGCGATCCAGGAGACCGAGGGCCGCGTCTACCAGCAGGTCGAGATCGAGGCCGGCGGCTTCCGCCGGGTGATCGAGCTCGGGGCCGACGTGGTCGCCGAGCGCGCCCAGGCCAGCTACGAGGACGGCATCCTGCGCGTCGAACTGCCGCTCCGAACGCCTGGAGCGGCGACGCGGGTGCCCATCGAAGGAGCCGAGGATGGCGATTGAAGTCATCGACACCGGCGACGTCGACGAGGCCGTTCGGCGCGAGAACCAGCCGCTTCCGGGCGCGCTGCCGATCCTCCCGCTGCGCGACATGGTCGCCTACCCCGACACGCTCACTCCGCTGGCCGTCGGCCAGGAGCGCTCGGTCAAGCTCGTCAACGACATCCTCTCCGGCGAGCGCCAGCTCGTCCTCGTCGCCTCGCGCGACCCCGAACTCGAGGAGCCGGGGCCCGACGACCTCTACGACGTCGGCGTCACCGGCTTCGTCGCCCGGATGCTGAAGGTGCCGGACGGCTCGATCCGGATCCTCGTTCAGGGCGGCGAGCGGGTCCGGATCGGCGACTACGTCACCGAGGATCCCTACCTCGTCGCGCGAATCGAGCCGCTGCCCGACGAGGTCGAGGAGACCCCGGAGCTCGAGGCGCTCACCCGGAACGTCCAGCGCTCGTTCTCGGAGATCATCGAGCAGATCCCGTATCTGCCCGAGGAGCTCCAGCTCGCGGTCACCAACATCGAGGACCCGTCCGCGCTGACGCATCTGATCGCGGGCGCCCTGCGGATCGCGACGACCGAGAAGCAGGAGCTCCTCGAGGAGGTGGACGTCACCAAGCGCCTGCGGCGCCTCACGGAGATCCTCGCCCGCGAGCTCGAGGTGATTCAGCTCGGGTCCAAGATCCAGTCACAGGTCCAGTCCGAGATCGACAAGGGCCAGCGCGAGTACTTCCTCCGCGAGCAGCTGAAGGCGATCCAGCAGGAGCTGGGTGAGGGCGACGAGCAGCAGGCCGAGATCAACGAGTTGCGCGAGCGGCTCGAGGAGGCCGAGCTCCCCGAACACGCCCTGAAGGCGGCTGAGCGCGAGCTCTCGCGGCTCGAGCGCCTGCCGCCGGCCGCGGCCGAGTACGGCGTGATCCGCACCTACCTCGAGTGGCTCCTCGAGCTGCCGTGGTCGAAGGAGACCGAGGACGACCTCGACATCGCCCACGCCCGCAAGGTGCTGGACGCGGACCACTACGACCTCGAGAAGGTCAAGGACCGGATCCTCGAGTACCTGGCGGTGCGCTCGCTCAACCCGGACTCACACGGCCCGATCCTCTGCTTCGTCGGCCCGCCTGGGGTCGGCAAGACCAGCCTGGGGCAGTCGATCGCGCGCGCCCTCGGACGCGAGTTCGAGCGGATTTCGGTGGGCGGCGTCCGCGACGAGGCCGAGATCCGCGGCCACCGCCGCACCTATATCGGGGCGATGCCCGGAACGATCATCCGCGCGCTCCGCGACGCGGGCACGCGCAACCCGGTGTTCATGATCGACGAGATCGACAAGATGGGCTCCGACTTCCGCGGCGACCCTTCGAGCGCGATGCTCGAGGTGCTGGACCCGGCCCAGAACGACTCGTTCCGCGACCACTACCTCGATCTCAGCTTCGACCTCTCCGAGGTCCTGTTCATCGCCACGGCCAACACGCTGGAGACGGTCCCCGGGCCGCTTCGCGACCGCATGGAGGTGATCCAGCTCGCCGGCTACACGCTCGACGAGAAGCTCCACATCGCCAAGCGCTACCTGGTCCCGAGGCAGATCCAGGAGAACGGGCTGAAGCGCGGGCAGATCTCGTTCACGGATGCGGCGATCAAGACGATCGCCGACGAGTACACACGCGAGGCGGGCGTCCGGAGCCTGGAGCGCGAGGCCGGGACCGTGTGCCGCAAGATCGCGCGCGAGGTCGCCGAGGGCAGGTCCAAGGCCAAGGTGAGCGTCACGGCCAAGCGCGCTCGGGAGCTGCTCGGTCGCCGCCGCTTCTTCGCAGAGTCGAAGCGCCGGACCGAGGACCCGGGCGTTGCGACCGGGCTCGCGTGGACCCCGGTCGGCGGCGACGTCCTGTTCATCGAGGCGACCGCGATGCCGGGCTCGGGGAAGCTGACGATCACCGGGCAGCTCGGTGACGTGATGCGCGAGTCGGCGCAGGCTGCCCTTTCCTGGGTGCGGCGAAACGTGGACAAGGTCGCCCCCGAACTCTCCGAGGACTGGTTCGCCAAGCACGACATCCACGTCCACGTCCCGGCCGGGGCGGTCCCGAAGGACGGGCCGTCGGCCGGCGTCGCGATGACCGTCGCGCTCGCCTCGCTCGTCAGCGGCAAGCCGGTGGATGCCGACGTGGCGATGACCGGCGAGGTGACTCTGACCGGACAGGTGCTGCCGATCGGCGGCCTCAAGGAGAAGTCGTTGGCCGCCCAGCGCGCGGGGATCGAGCGGGTGATCGTGCCGTCGCGGAACGAGGGGGACATCGCCGAGATCCCGCAGCACGAGCTCGGCTCGCTCGAGTTCGTCTACGTCGACCGGATCGAGGAAGCGCTCGAGACGGCGATCGGCCTCAAGCGCTAGCCCTCGCGCCGGCGGGTATATCCTCCTCAGCCACCTAGCTTGGACCTGAGGAGGAGAGACTGCGCATGCCCAACTCAACCCGGACTCAGAAAGCCCGTCACGCGGCTTCGTCCGTCGGCTCGAACGAGTACGTCCGCCGCCTGGTCGATGACGAGGAGCTCCGCAACTCGATCCGCGAGGCTTACGAAGCGGGCCGTTCGGCCTACGGCCGGCTGCAGAAGCAGAAGCGCCCGGCGACGGCGCTGATGGATGACAAGAAGGTGCACCGCGAGCTTCGCGACGCGGCGGAGTCGCTCCGCGAGGCCTCAGACCGCCTTCGGGGGCGCGAGGAGAAGAAGGGCTCGGCCCTCGGGAAGCTGCTCCTGCTGGCGATCGTCGGCGCGGCCGCGGCACTGATCATCAGCGAGGACCTGCGCAAGGCGGTCCTCGACAGGCTGTTCGGCGCGGAGGAGGAGTTCGAGTACACCTCGGCGACCGCTCCCGCGAACGGCGGTCCGGACTCCTAGCCACATACCGCAATCCACCTGCCGCGCGGGCCTAGGCCCCGCGATGACCGAGCCGGACGCCCCCGATCGCGTCCGGCGTCGCAACGCGGTGCTCGGATCGGCGGCGTTCCTCGTGCTGGCGCCGGGGGTCGCGGCGGGGCTCGTCCCGGCCTTGATCACAGGCTGGGAGGTCGACGACAGTCTCCCGGGAGTGATTCGCGCCCTCGGGGTCGTCCTCGGCGGCGTCGGCCTCGCCTTCCTGCTCCACACGTTCGGGCGGTTCGCGCTCGAGGGGCTCGGCACGCCGGCGCCGGTCGCCCCGACCGAGCGCCTGGTGGTGGGCGGCGTCTACAGGTACGTCCGCAACCCGATGTACCTCGCCGTGCTGTCGGTGGTCGCCGGCCAGGCCGTGTTCTTCGGCAGCGTGGCCCTCGCGGTCTACGGCGCCGTCCTCGCGCTCACGTTCGTCGCGTTCGTCCACTTCTACGAGGAACCGACGCTGAACGCGCAGTTCGGCGCCGAGTACGAGCGCTACCGGGCCGCGGTGCCGGGCTGGCTGCCGCGGCGCAGCCCGTGGACGCCGTAAGCCATCGCGGTCGCTGAAAGCCGCGATATCCGCGGCTAACAGCGACCGGGAGCGCTAGGGAAGCGGCTTCGAGCCGCGGCGGGGGAAGAGCTGGGTGAAGGTGCGGAGGTTGCGGGGGGAGCCGCGGAAGCGAAGGCGGCGGCGCAGCACCGCCTTGCCCGGCGGAAGCGCGCCCTTCGAGATCGCGATCCAGTCGCCCCAGGTGGTCCTCCAAGTCAGGTCGGGCGCGGGGGCGATCCCGGGCTCGGCTCGCGTCGAGCCGTTCGCGACCACGACGTGCCACGGGTCGGCGTCGTCGAAGTCCCACTGGATCGTGAAGGGCCTGCCGTTGGCCTTGTTCGTGTCGGCGGACCGGGCGATGACGTCGAAGTAGAGGCGCTGGACCTCGGGCGACGTGTCCGGGTTCGGATGCGGCTCGCCCATCACCCGGGACTCGAGCAGCTTGATCTGGCGCGTCGCGATCTCCTCCGGCTCCAGCGAGTGGTCGACCGGGAACACGCCCGGCATGTCCTCCATCGGGTAGCCGATCGCACGCCACTTGGTCAGGACCGACTTCATCCCGAAGGCGAAGATGTCCTCCATCTCGAACCCGTAGCAGCGGGTGTACTCGCGGTTCAGCCCGCTCGGTGGGACGAAGACCGCCAGGGAGAAGGGCATGATCTCGAGCAGCAGCTCGTGGACGGCGGCCTTGCACTCGTCGGATTCGGCCAGGAGCTCGGAGAGGACCTTGACGCCGAAGCCGATGTGGCGCTGCTCGTCGCGCGAGACGTTCTCCATGCCCTCGCTGAAGCCCGGCATCGTGCCGGCCTTCGCGAAGTAGTCCTCGATGAAGTGCTGCCCCGGCTGGGCCAGCGTCGCCTCGACCACCATGTGGTAGAGGGCGATGGCCTGGGCGAACTTCGGCAGCGAGCGGTCGCGGCGGAGCTCGTCGGCCATGCGGTCGAGCCGGGCGAACACGTTGCGGTAGCCCCACCCGAGCTGCGACTCGGTGAACCGCAGCGTCGAGCCGATGTCGTCGCCGGCGCCAATCACCTCCTTGAAGAAGCGGTGGAAGAAGACGGCGTGCCGCGCCTCGTCGACCTGCTGGGTCGCGAGGAAGTACTTCTGCTCCTCCTTCGGCGCAGCGTCGATGTAGGGCGAGAGGTTGTCGGCGACCGAGTCCTCGCCGAAGAAGAACATCGAGTAGATCCAGAGCGCGGACTCCCGCTGCAGCTCGGTGAGGCCGTCCCAGCCCTCGCGGTCGCGCGAGAAGTCGATCGCGTACGCGCTCCAGTTGCTCTGCTCCCAGCGCTTGTAGAGGTCCTCGTAGGAGATCGTGGCCCCGGTCCTGATCCCGTCCTTCTGCGCAACGCTCATCCTCGACCCTCCTATTGCCGCCGTGTCTCCGCGAGTGTAACTGACCGGGCAGTCAGTTAGTACCCTGAGGGCGGTATGGAGGAAACAGCGGCCGCTCCGCGCCGCCGGCTCTCGGCATCCGATCGCCGCGCGGCGATCTTGGACGACGCGCTCGAGATCTTCTCCGAGCACGGCTTCAACGAGGCGTCCCTGGACGAGGTCGCCGCCCGCGGCGGGATCTCGAAGGCCCTGATCTACGAGCACTTCACCTCGAAGCGCGAGCTCCAGATCGCACTCCTCGACTCGTTCGTCCACGAGCTGATCGAGCGGGTAGTCGGCGCGATCGCTTCCGCCGAGGAGAACGAGGCCCGCCTCCGCGCGGGGATCGAGGCGTTCCTCGAGTTCGCCGAGGAGCGTCCGGCCGCCCTGCGGCTCCTGACCCGCAACGTCTCCGACCCCGACGCCGGCGAGGCGCTCGACCGGCTGCGCGAGGAGGCCGCCGGCGCCGTCGCCTCGATGATGGTCGCCGACGCCCCGCCGCCGCAGCCCGGCGACATGGCCGTCGAGGAGACCTCGGCGATCCTCGCCCACCTGATCGCGGGCGGGATCCAGTTCATGGCCGGCTGGTGGCTGGAGAACCCCAAGACGCTTCGCCGCGAGAGCGTCGTCGAGGTCGCGATGGGGCTCTACTGGCTCGGGCTCGAGCGCCTCGGCGAGGGCGAGCGCTGGGGCCGCTAGTACGTGTACTAGATTCGGGCGGGTGACCCACGCCACCCGCGAGGAGCTCGAGACCGGGCTCGACAACGTCCGTGAGGCGCCCGACGACGCCGGGACGCTTGAGTTGATCGCGCGCCGGCCGGCCGAGGAGCAGCGCGAGCTGCTCGAGGCGGGCGAGCTGGACCTGCGCGCAGGCCTGGTCGGGGACATGTGGGCGGACCGCCCGAGCTCGTCGACCGCCGACGGCGGCCCGAATCCGAACGCGCAGGTGACGGTGATGAACGCTCGCGCTGCGGCGCTGGTGGCCATGGGCGATGACCAAGAGCGCTGGGCGCAGGCGGGCGACCAGCTCTATGTCGACCTCGACATCAGCCAGGACAATCTCCCGACCGGATCCCGGCTTGCGGTCGGTGACGCGGTGCTCGAGGTGACGGCCGACCCGCACCTCGGCTGCGGCAAGTTCTCGCGGCGCTTCGGCGTGGACGCGCTCAAGTTCGTCAACTCCAGGGTCGGCCGCGAGCTGCGGCTTCGGGGCGTGAACACGCGGGTGATCGAGCCCGGCACGATCCGCCGAGGCGACGTCATCCGGAAGGCTCAGGCAGCCTGACCTCCAGCTCGCACGCCGGCCCCTCGCAGTCGGCAAGCGAGTCGAGCGCATCGCCCAGGAGCGTCTCGATCTCCGCGTAGGCGGGGTCACCGGCGACGCTCTCGAGCTCGTAGGGATCGCGGTCGAGGTCGTAGAGCTCCGTGCCGACGAGCTCGCCGCCGCCGAAGCCGGCCTCCGCGCCGGCCTCGAACGAGTCGACCTCCTCGACGTACTTGCGGATCAGCGCGTACCGGGCGGTGTGCACCGCGCGGTAGGACTCGACCTCGTAGGTATCCCCTTCCTCGGAGGTGTCGTCGCGGCCCTCGAGCAGGATCGCGCGCTCCGGCCAACCGCGGTCGCCGGCAAGCAGTGGCACCAGCGAGCGCCCGTCCTGGGGCCGCGTGAGCTCGCTCGGCGGCTCCACCCCGCTGAGCTCCAGGATCGTGCTCGCGAGGTCGACGTTGGCCGCCAATTCTCCGACCGTGCCGCGGGCCTCGACACCGGGCCCCCGAACCAGGAACGGAACCGTGGCCGCCTCCTCGTAGGGCAGGTTCTTGCGGGCGTCGTAGCGGTGTTCGCCGAGCAGGAAGCCGTTGTCGGAGGTGTAGAAGAAGTACGTATCGTCGAGCTCGCCGGCGTCGTCGAGCGCCTCGACCAGATCTGCCACGCCCTCGTCGACCGCCTGGAGCGCGGCCAAGCGGCAGCGGTAGTGGAGCAGCAGCTCCTCGGCCTCGCGCGCGTTCACGGGGCCCGGCTGGTCGCCCGTCTTGTCGGACACGTCTCGCTCGTCGAACGACGGCGGCGTCGGTAGCCGGGCGTCCTCGAACGCGCCGGCGTGGCGTGCGGCGGGCACCGGCGCGATCGCCGTGGCGCCGGGGTTGCAGCGCTCCGTCGCGGCATCGGCGCGGCCGAGCCCCACGTGCGGCGCGAGGTACGCGACCGAGAGGAACAGCGGCCGCGGGCGTCCGGCGTGCCTCTCGATCGCCTCGACTGCGGTCTGCGTCACGGCGTCGGTGTGGTAGTCGCCGTCCTCCTCTCCGAACGCGAGCGGCTCGCCGGTGCCGACCAGCTCGAAGCCGTAGTAGCGGGCGCTTGTCTCCTGGGCGATCCCGTACCACTCGCTCCAGCCCTCGGGCGGGATCTCGCCGGGCACGCTCGCCCACTTGCCCACGTGCACGGTGTGGTAGCCGCCGAGCCGAAGCCACTCCGGCAGCACCCGCTCGGGGTCGATCAGGTTCACGTAGCCGCCGCCGTCCTCGTCCGGGAAGTTGCCGCGGACGCCGTGGTTGTGCGCGTACTGCCCCGTCCAGAGCGTCGTCCGCGCCGGGCAGCAGAGCGGGTAGGTGGCGAAGAACCGCTCGAAGTCGACCCCCTGGCCGCCGATCAGCTCGCGCACGCGCGGCATCGCCCGAATCGAGCCGACGTCCTGGTCGTCGGTCATGACGAGCACCACGTTCGACTGCTGGCGCGCCTCGGCGGCAGGCGCGCGCGGCAGCTCCGGCTCCTCGTCCGAGCGACAACCGGCGGCGAGCCCCAGGCAGGCGATCGCGCCTGCGGCGGCGAACGCCGCCAGCGAGCGTCTGCGGCGCGGGCCGGGCAAGGGCTCAGCCGAGTTTCGGGCTGGTCCAGGCGGCGCCGAGCTTCTCGGTGAGGAGCTCCGCGAGATCGTCGGCCGGGACCCGCTCCTGGGAAAGCGTGTCGCGGTCGCGCACGGTGACGGTGCCGTCCTCGATCGTCTGGCCGTCCACCGTGACGCCCCACGGCGTGCCGATCTCGTCCTGGCGCCGGTAGCGCTTGCCGATCGAGCCGCCCGCGTCGTACTCGGCCGGCATCAGCGGCCGCAGGCTCGCGTAGATCTCCTGCGCGCGCTCGGGCATCCCGTCGCGCGAGACCAGCGGCAGCACGGCGACCTTGACCGGAGCCAGCTTGGGGTGCAGGCGCAGCACGGTGCGCTTGCGGCCCTCGACCTCCTCCGTGTCATAGGCGTCGACCAGGAAGGCGAGCATCGCGCGGTCGGCGCCGGCCGCGGGCTCGATCACGTGCGGGACGTAGCGCTCGCCGGACCCCTGGTCGAAGTACTCGAGCTTCTCGCCTGAGAACTTGGCGTGCTGGGTGAGGTCGAAGTCGCCGCGGTTCGCGATCCCCTCGAGCTCCGACCAGCCGATCGGGAACAGGTACTCGATGTCCGAGGTCGCCGACGAGTAGTGGCTGAGCTCGTCGGCGTCGTGCGGCGCGCAGCCGCAGAAAGTCGGGCCGGATGCCGAGCTCCAGGTACCAGTTGAATCGCGTTTGCATCCACTGCTCGAACCAGGCTCGGCCTGGTCCGGCGCAGTGAAATATTCCATCTCCATCTGCTCGAACTCCCGCGTGCGGAAGATGAAGTTGCCCGGCGTGATCTCGTTGCGAAACGACTTGCCGACCTGGGCGATCCCGAACGGCGGCTTCATCCGGGCGAACTGGAGAACGTTCTTGAAGTTGATGAAGATGCCCTGCGCGGTCTCGGGACGGAGGTAGGCCGCCGAGCCGGAGTCCTTGACCGGCCCGACCGTGGTCTCGAACATCAGGTTGAACTCGCGCGAGTCGGTCAGCTCGCAGTCCGGCCCCTCGCCGGGCCGCTTCGACGGCTTCTGGCCGCAGGCCGCGTCCTCGAGCTTGTCGGCGCGGAAGCGGAGCTTGCAGGTCTTGCAGTCGACCAAGGGGTCCGTGAACCCGGCGAGGTGGCCGGACGCCTCCCAGACCCTGGGGTGCTGGAGGATCGCCGAGTCGAGGGCGACGATGTCGTCGCGGTCGGTGAGCATCGAGCGCCACCACTCGTCCTTGACGTTCCCCTTCAGGAGCACGCCGTAGTGCCCGTAGTCGTAGGTCGACCCGAGGCCGCCGTAGATCTCCGACGAGGGGAACACGAAGCCGCGCCGCTTGCACAGCGCGACGATCTCGTCCATGGTGATGCCGGTCGGCGCCTCGGCCTGCTCGCTCAAGATGCGCTCAGGCTATCGGCGGAGCACGCCATACTTGCCCGCGATGCCGATCTACGAGTACCGCTGCGCGAACGGCCACACCTTCGAGCTCTTCCAGTCGATGTCGGAGGACTCGCTGACCGAGTGCGTCGAGTGCGGCGCCGACTGCGAGCGGGTCCTGAGCGCCCCGGCCGTCCACTTCAAGGGATCGGGCTTCTACACGACCGACTACGCGCGCAAGGGCGCGAAGAAGGCCGCCAGCGACGGCGGCGAGAGCAAGTCCGAGAAGGGCTCTGAGAAGAGCGCCGAGAAGAGCGGCTCCGACTCGGGCTCCTCGAAGAGCACCTCCGACTCGGGCTCCTCGAAGAGCACCTAGCCCGGGCTGCAGACCGGGTCGTTCTCGGGCGGGTCGCCGGTCAGCTTGCGGACCGCCTCGATGCAGTTCTCGACCGGCACGAACAGCGGGTTCGCGGCGACGTCCACCGGCTCCAGCACCTCGGTGTCGGAGCTGCCGCCGATCGCGGCGGCGAAGACGAACTGCGGCATCGCCAGCGCGCCCATGTCGCTGACGAACGCCTTCGGCGCGTTCCAGCCGATCAGCGGGCCCTTGAGGAAGTTGATCGGGATCCGGAGCGGGTCGGTCAGCCGGTCCTTCATGCCCTGGATGATCTGCTGCTGGAAGCGGGTGCGGTCGAGATCGTTGATCACGCTGCAGGAGGAGCTTCGCGTCCGCGCCAGCGCCAGCGCCTTCTCGCCGTTCAGGTGGACCTCGCCGGGATCGAAGTTGATCTTGAAAGTTCCGCCGGAGATCTCGTTGCACACGGGCTTGTCCAGCTCGATCTCGATGCCGCCGAGCGAGTCGATCAGGTCGCGGAAGCCGGCGAAGTCGACGATCGCGACGTGGTTGATCTCGATCCCGAGCAGCTGCTCGACGGTCTCGACGGTCAGCTTCGCTCCGCCGAAGCGGTAGGCGGCGTTGATCTTGTCGTTGCCGAAGCCGGGGATCGCCGCCAGGACATCCCGTGGGATCGAGAGCTTCTCGAACGCGCCACCGCCCGCCCTTAAGACCATGATCGAGTCGGCGCGGGCGCCCTGGGCACAGTCGAGCGTTGCCTCACCGGCCGCCGCGGCCTCGACGCACTCCTCCGTCTCGGCCTGCTCCGCCGACCCGAACTCGGTGTCGCGGATGTCGGTGCCGAGCACCAGGATGTTCTGCGGGAACACCGCCATCAGCGGGTTGCTCGAGAGGCTGTCGCCCATGTCCGCGAGCTTCGACTTCTGGATCGTGGCCGAGACCGCGAACGCCAGGAAGCTGAGGAGCAGCCAGCCGAGCGCCGCGAAACCGATCCATTTCAGCCATGGCCGCCCGCCTTCGCGCTCCGGCTTGGCCTCCTTCGGCCCCTCCTTCGGGGCCTTCTCGCCGGGCTCGCGGCGCAGCTTCTCGCGCAGCGAATCGAGGTCGGGCGGGCTGAACCGGCGGCGCGAGCGATAGACCTTGTAATCGGGCGGCTCGGGCCGGTTGCCCTCGTCGTCGGAGGCCATTCACTAGAAATACTCGCTGATGGGCGTGGAACCTTCATCTGAGCCGGGCGGTGCGATCGGCGTCGACCTCGGCGGGACGAAGATGCTGGTCGGCGTCGTCGAGGCCGGCCCGACGGTCCATCACCGCTCCGAAGCGCCCAGCACCGGGCTCACCGCGGACGAGCTGCTCGACACGCTGGAGGCCGAGCTTCGCAAGGCGCTTGGCGTGTATCCCGGGGCGCTTTCGATCGGACTCGGGATCCCGTGCACGATCGACCGCGAGCGCGGCGTCGCGATCAGCGCGGTGAACCTTCCCATCGTGAACATGCCGATCCGCGACCTGATGACCGAGCGGATGGGGCTCCCTGTCGAGATCGACAACGACGGCAACTGCGCCGCGCTCGCCGAGCACCGCTGGGGCGCTGCACGCGGGGCGACGAACGCCGTGCTGCTGACGATCGGCACCGGCATCGGCGGCGGCCTGATCCTGAACGGCGAGGTCTACCGCGGCACGACCGGGGCGGGGGCGGAGCTCGGCCACCTGGTGATCGACGCCGACGGGCCGCCCTGCCAGGGCAACTGCCCGAACCACGGGTGCGTCGAGGCGGTGGCGTCCGGCACCGCCCTCGGCAGGGAGGCGCGCGCGGTCGCCCAGCGGGAGCCTGATTCCGCGCTCGGCAAGCTTCTCGCTGCGGGCGAACCCGTTGACGGCCGCGCCGCCACCGACGCCGCGATCGCGGGTGACCCCGTGGCACGCGAGGTCGTGGCGCTGATCGGCACGCGGATCGGGGTCGCCCTGAGCGGGATCGCGAACGTGTTCGAGCCCGACGTGATCGTGGTCGGCGGCGGCGTGATGGCGGCGGGCGACCTGCTCCTGGAGCCGGCCCGGGAGGAGCTGCGCGCGCGGGCGCTGCCACCGATGAACCAGACCAGGGTGGTGGCCGCCGAGCTGGGGGCCGAAGCGGGCATGATCGGTGCCGCAACGATGGCACTCGAGATGCTCCAGGGAACCCACTGATGCCGGGCCGGCTCACCGTGTGCCCGACGCCGATCGGGAACCTCGAGGACCTGAGTGAGCGCGCCCGCCGCGCCCTTGAGGAGGCCGACGTCGTGGCGTGCGAGGACACCCGGCGCACCGGGCTCCTCTTCGAGCGCCTCGATATCCCGAGGCCGCGCCTGGTCTCGAACCACGAGGGCAACGAGGCCGATCGCGCGCGGCAGCTCGCGCAGGCAATCGAGCGTGGCGCCAAGGTCGTCCTGATCTCGGACGCGGGCACGCCGGCGATCTCCGACCCCGGCTACCGCCTGATCCAGGCGTGCATCGAGCGCGCGCTCGAGATCGAGGTGCTGCCCGGCCCGTCGGCCGTGATCACGGCGCTGGTCGCCTCGGGGCTGCCCACCGACCGCTGGCGGTTCGAGGGCTTCCTCCCGCGCCGCGCCGGCGAGCTCGAGCGCGTCCTCGGCGGCGGCGAGACCGTGGTCGCGTTCGAGTCGCCGCGGCGGCTGCCCGATTCGCTGGCGGCGCTGGCCGCGCTTGCGCCCGACCGCCCGGCCGCCGTGTGCCGCGAGCTGACGAAGCTCCACGAGGAGATCACGCGCGGCAGCCTGGCGGAGCTCGCGCGGCGGTTTCGCTCCGAGGTCAAGGGCGAGATCGTGGTCGTCATCGGACCGGCGGCGAGCCGGACGGCGTCCGCGCCGGACATCGCGTTCGCGGTCGACGCGCTGCGCCGGCTGGTTCAGTCGGGCGCGCGCCCGCGGGCGGCGGCAAGCGTCGTCGCCGCGCTCACCGGGACCCGGGCAAACGACCTCTACACCGCGCTGACGGGCCGCGAGCCCCGTGAATGAGGTTTTGCCGCATTCGCGCAGTTTTAGCGCTGGGTTAAGCCCGCTGTCGTATCCGTAGTAAACCGAAGCGTGCGCGCCTGCGTCACGGATAGAGTGCGGCCCGAGGAGACGGAAGCGGACGGGGCCCGCAGGATCTGGGGGTCGTCGATGCCGCGGCGAACGAAAGGAACGACGTTCCCTGATGCCTGAGGGCCAGGCTCACGAACGAACCGACCAGGATGGGCGGGGGAGCGTCCTCGCGCGGGTCGTCGTGCTCCTCGCGCTCGCCGCCGGCGTGGTCCTCGTCGTCATGGCCCTGTTCGGAGGCGACGACGGTCACAAGTACAAGCTTCAGTTCCAGACCGGTGGTCAGCTCGTGCCGGGCAACCAGGTCCTGGTCGCCGGGCAGCCGGTGGGATCGATCGACGAGATCGAGCTCACCGACGATGCCCAGGCCGAGGTGAGCGTCACCATGGACCGTCCGCTCCTGGAGGGGACTACGGCGCAGATCCGCCTGACGTCCCTTTCCGGCATCGCGAACCGCTACATCGCGCTGCACATGGGCCCCGACCCCGATCAGGAGCTGCCTGACGGCGCGACCCTCGCCGCCGACCGGACGACCACGCCGGTCGACCTCGACCAGCTGTTCAACACGTTCGACGAGCCCACGCGCGCCGCGCTCCAGGACTTCATCCAGGGCCAGGCGACGGTCTACACCGGTAACTCGCAGGAAGCGCGCCAGACGTACAAGTACTTCGCGCCCAGCCTCCAGGCGGGCGAGCGGCTGCTCGCCGACCTGAACTACGACCAGCAGGCGCTCAGCCGGTTCTTCGTCGAGGGCGGCAAGGTCTTCGGCGCGCTCGCTGCGCGGCGAGACGACCTGTCGGCGCTCACCGAGAACGCGAACCAGGCGCTGGGCGCAGTCGCCGCCCAGAACGAGGCGTTCGACGCCGCCCTCGCCGCGCTGCCGCCCACGATGCGGCAGGCGAACACCACGTTCGTGAACCTACGGGCCGCGCTGGACGACCTCGACCCGCTGGTATCCGACCTCGGGGCGGTGGCGCCGGAGCTACCCGGTTTCCTGCGGGACGTGCGCCCGGTCGCGCGCGACTCGCTCCCGGTCCTGCGCAACCTGCGGCTCGCGATCCAGCGGGACGGCAGCGCGAACGACCTGACCGACAGCCTGCGCGACCTCCCGGCGGCGGAGAGGGCGGCCCGCAACGCGGTGCCGCGCACGCTCACGGCGCTGGACGACTCGCAGCACATCTTCGAGTTCTTCCGCCCGTACTCGCCTGACGTGATCGCGCTGATCTCGAAGCTGGGGCCGGGTGCCGGGTACTACGACTTCAACGGCCATTACCTCCGAGCCCAGGGGGCCGGCTCGAACCTGTTCGAGTGGGACTCGGTCACCGAGAACCTCGATCCGATCGGGCTCTCCCAGATCCTCGACGCCTACCCGGCCCTCGGGACCGGGCCCTTCACCCGCTGCCCGGGAGGCGGAACGCAGGCGAATCTCGGCTGGCCTGCGCCTGAGGACCACCCGTTCCTCGCTGACGGCGAGTTGAGCGGCGGCTGCGACCCCAACCAAGTCCCGCCCGGTCCATGAGACGCATCGCGCTGATCCTCCTGGCATGCATCGTCGCGGCGACGCTCCTCGTCGTCGCCCAGGGGGCATCCGACGAAGGCGGCTACGAGGTGCGCGCGATCTTCGACAACGGCGCCTTCCTGGCGCTGGACGAGGACGTGCGGATCGCGGGCGCCAACGTGGGCAGCGTCTCCGACCTGGACGTCACCTTCCCCGACGAGGCGGCGCACGAGGACGGCAGCCCCGAGGCGGGCAAGGCGGTCGTCGTGCTGCAGATCGAGGACCCAGCCTTCCAGGACTTCCGCCAGGACGCGTCCTGCATTGTCCACCCGCAGTCGCTGCTCGGCGAGAAGTTTGTCGAGTGCGAGCCCACGCAGCCGCGGGCGCCGGGGACCGAGCCGCCGCCGGAGCTCGAGGTCATTCCCGACGGTGAGCGCGGCGCGGGCCAGCGCCTGCTGCCGCTCGAGCAGAACGGCAAGACGGTCGACCTGGACCTCGTCAACAACATCATGGAGGAGCCCTATCCGGACCGGTTCCGGCTGATCTTCAACGACCTGGGCGCCGGGCTCGCCGCAAGAGGCGATGAGCTTGCGGAGATCGTCGAGCGCTCGAACCCAGCCCTTCGCGAGACGAACGAGGTGCTCGCCGTCCTCGCCCGGCAGAATCGCGCGCTCGAGAGCCTCGCCACCGACTCCGACGCGATCATGAGCGCGCTGGCGCGGGAGCGCGAGCAGGTCGCCTCGTTCATCAACGAGGCGACCACGGTCGGGGCGGCGACCGCCGCGCGCCGTGCCGAACTCGAGGAGACGTTCGCGCGATTCCCCGGCTTCCTCCGCGAGCTGCGCTCGACGATGGTGGAGCTCCGGGGGTTCAGCGACGCGGCGACACCCGTGTTCAGCGACCTGGGCGCCGCCGCGCCTGCGCTCACTCGGGCCAGCGAGGCGCTCGAGCCGTTCTCGACGGCTGGCACCAAGGCGTTCAGGACCCTGGGCGACGCGGCCCAGGCGGCGGGCCCTCCGCTTGTCGCGTCGGATCCGGTAATCCGCCAGACCCGGAACCTGGCACAGGATTCGGCGCCCGCCACCCGCCAGCTCTCGCTCTTCCTGTCGACGATGCGCCAGACCGGCGGGTTCCAGGGGCTGATGGAGACGATCTTCGGACTCGGGGGCGCGGTCAATCCGTTCGACCAAAACGGGCACTTCGCGCGGGCCCTGATCCCGACCAACGTGTGCTTCGACTACACGTCGTTCGAGCAGTCGGGCTGCGAGGCGAGGTTCAACACGGGCATCCCCACATCAGCCCAGCGGGAGCTCGCGCTTCAGCTGCGACAGCCGATCGACGATCGCCGCCCGCGGAAGCGCACCGAGCAGTCGGGCGCCCGCACCGAGCCGGCAGCTCCGTCGGTTGACCTCCAGGCCGGCGACCGCTCGATTCGTGACGTGCTCGAGTTCTTCATCGGCCCCGAGGAGCGGGGTGGTCCGCGATGAGGCGCCGCAGCCCTCTCACGGCCCTCTCGGCCAGCCCGACGATGGTGGGAGCGGTCACCGTGATGGTCGCGATCCTCGCGGTCTTCCTCGCGTACAACGCGAACTCCGGCCTGCCGTTCGTCCCCTCCTACAACATCTCGGCGGAGCTGCCGGACGCCTTCAAGCTGGTGCCGGGCAACGAGGTGCGGATCGGCGGCGTCCGCGTCGGCCAGATCACCCAGATCGAGCCGGTGCAGGACGAGGAAACGGGCGAGACGCACGCCTTGCTCGACATGAAGCTCGACCCGGACGTCGAGGAGCTCCCGGTCGACTCGACGATGATCGTGCGGGCGCGCTCCGCCCTCGGCCTCAAGTACCTGGAGCTGGTGCGCGGCCAATCAAGCGACGGCTACCCGGCCGGGTCGACGGTCCCGCTTTCCGCCGCGCGGCCGGAACCGGTCGATCTCGACCAGCTCCTCGACACCTTCGACGAGCCGACGCGCGTGGCGATCCAGGCGAACCTGGTCGAGTTCGGCAACGCGCTGGCGGGCCGCGGGCCCGATCTCAACGCAGCGCTCGGCGAGCTTCCCGGCGCGCTCGAAGAGCTGGAGCCGGTCATGGAGAACCTTGGGGCGCCCGAGACCCGTCTCGAGCGCTTCGTCGTCGCGATCGCGGCCACCGCGGGCGAGGTCGCGCCGGTCGCCGAGCAGCAGGCGGAGACGTTCGTGAACCTCGATACCACCCTCACGGCCCTCGCTCGGGTGGCGCCCGCGATCCAGGAGACCATCGCGGAGACGCCGCCGACGTTCGCCGTGGCCGACGAGACGCTGCCAACGATCCGGCCGTTCCTGGCCAACAGCGCGAGCCTGTTCACCGAGCTCCAACCGGGCGTCCGCGTGCTCTCGGCGGCGGCCCCCTCGATCGCCGACTCCCTGGAGGCCGGGATCCCGGCGCTACGGGAGTCGCCGAAGCTGAACCGCCAGCTCGCGCCCACCGCCGAGGCGCTCCAGCGGTTCAACGACAACGCGACCGCCCGCTCCGGCCTCGCCCGGCTCGAGCAGACGATGGACTCGCTCAAGCCGGCGATCCGCTTCATCGGACCCTCGCAGTCCGTCTGCAACTACTGGAGCATCCTCTTCAACAACCTCGCGAGCCTGACCAGCAACGGGGCGGACGGTGGGCGCTGGCAGCGGATCACGGTGTTCGAGCCTCCGGAGGGCCCGAACAACGAGGGCTCTCTGGCATCCGCCGCGGCGAACGGTCCCACGGACACCGAGAACTTCCTCCACTACAACCCGTATCCGAACACCGCGGCGCCAAGCCAGAGCCCGACCGAGTGCGAGCCCGGGAACGAGCCATACCTCGCGGGCCAGCAGGTGATCGGGAACGCGCCGGGTAACCAGGGCATCAATACCGCGGGCCAGCTGCCCTCCCAGATCAGGCGGGGAGAGCGATGAGGCTTCCCTGGCAACGCCGCGCCGCGGCCTCCGAGCCGCATCGCCCGGGCGAGCAGGTCGGCGACCCGCGCATCTGGGGCCGCCGCTACTACGGGCCGCACCCCGCGTGGTGGGGCGCGCTCGTGGCGGCGATCATCGCGGCCGGCGTCTATCTCGCGTTCGCGAAGCAGCTGCCCTGGAGCAGTCCCGGCTACACGTTGAGCGCGACGTTCGAGAACGCGGCGACGCTGCGCGAGACCGCTCCGGTCCGGATCGCCGGGGTCAACGTCGGCAAGGTCACCGACGTCGAGGCCGCAGGCGACGCTGCGAAGGTGACCTTCACCGTTGAGGACCAGGGCCGCCCGATCCACTCCGACGCCGAGATCGAGATCCGGCCGCGGCTCTTCCTCGAAGGCAACTTCTTCCTCGACCTACGGCCGGGCAGCCCGAGCGCGCCGGAGCTCGAGGACGGCGGCGCGATCCCGATCACGCAGACCGCCACCGCGGTCCAGCTCGACGAGGTGCTCACGGCGCTGCAGGCGCCCCAGCGCCGCGGGCTGCAGCGACTGCTGGAGGGCTTCGGCACGGCGCTCACCTACGAGCCGACTCCCGCCGACGACGCCACGCAGGATGTGATCGTCCAGGGCGAGACCGCGGCCGAGTCGCTGAACGACGCCTTCCAGTACGGCGGTCCCGCCGGCCGCAACACCGCGATCGTCGCGGACGCGCTGCGCGGTGAGGAGCCGCGGGACCTGGCGCGGATGATCAGGGCCACGGGCGTCGTCTTCCAGAAGCTCGCATCGCGCGAGGCCGACCTGCAGGATCTGGTCACGAACCTGAACGTCACCGCCGGCGCCTTCGCGAGCGAGTCGGAGAACCTCTCGCGATCCGTCGAGCTCCTGGCGCCGACGCTGTCGGAGGGCGAGGATTCGCTGGAGGCGCTGAAGGACGCGCTCGACCCGGTCCGGAGGCTCGCGTTCTACTCTCGCCCCGGGATCCAGGAGCTGCCCGCCACGATCGCGGCGTTCGAGCCCTGGCTCACGCAGACGCGGCTCCTGCTCCGGTCCGCAGAGCTTGGTGGAACGGCACGGCTGCTCAAGTCGGCGGCCCCGGGGCTCGCCCAGACCGCGGCCGGCTCGAAGCACCTGTTGCCGCAGATGCGGCTGGCGGCTCTCTGCACCTCGAACAACCTGGTCCCCGCGGCGGACACCGTGATCACGACGGACGCGGCCGGGTTCAACACCGGCGAGCCGAACTTCCAGGAGCTGTTCTACGGAGCGGTCCAGCTTGCCGGAGGCGGATCGCCGCTCGACGGAAACGGCCCGTACCTGCGCATCCAGCCCGGCGGCGGCCCACAGCTCGTCCAGGGGAACAACCCAGGCGGCAGCGTCCAGGACACGCTGAACTTCTCGTACGCGAGCGAGGTCCCGGATGGGATCCAGCCCGTGCTGCCCGACGCGGTTCCGCCCTTCCGTATGGACGTCGCCTGCCATCAGAACGACGTCCCGAATCTGAACGGGCCCGCGGCGGCGGCAGGCCCCTCCGACCTGGTGGGTATTCCATGAGGCGCGCGATCAGGGAACACCTGCGGGACTTCGTGGCGATCCTCGCCCTGGTCGTGATCGGCCTGGCCGTGACCGGCGCGATCCTCTCGCAGCAGCGTCAGCCATACCCGTCGTGGATCCCCTTCCTCGGTGACGACCAGTTCGAGCTGAAGGCCGAGATCGCGACGGCCCAGGCCGTCACCCCCGGACAGGGCCAGACCGTGAACATGGCGGGAATCCAGGTCGGGGACATCACGGAAGTCGAGCTCGAGAACGGGCGCGCGATCGTCACGATGGGCGTGGACAGCGAGTACCGGGACCTGATCCACGAGGACGCCACGGTCCTGCTGCGTCCACGGACGGGGCTGCAGGACATGACCATGGAGGTCACCCCGGGCGTGTCGGGCGAGCCGGTCGAGGAGGGACACACGATCCCCCTCACCCAGACCGAGCCGAACGTGAACTTCGACCAGATCCTCGCATCCCTCGACGGCGACACCCAGAACTACCTGCGGCTCCTGATCGAGGGCGGCGCCAAGGGCCTGGGCGGCCGCGGTGAGGAGTTCTCTGCCGGCCTGCGGCGCTTCGAGCCGCTCGGCCGCGACCTCGCTCGCATCAACACCCGGCTCGCGAAGCGGCGTAAGAACATCAGCCGCGCGATCTCCAGCTTCGGTGACCTGTCGGAGGCGCTCGCTCGAAGCGACACGCGCCTCGCCGATTTCGTCACGACACAGAACGAGGTCTTCGGCGCATTCGCGGACCAGGAGGCGAGCCTGCGCGAGACGCTTCAGGAGCTCCCGTCCACGCTCACCGAGACCCGCTCCGCCCTGGCGAGCGGCAAGACGCTGGCGGAGGTGCTCGGGCCGGCATCCGAGGCGCTGATCCCGGCGGCGCAGGCGTTCGCTCCCGGCCAGGAGGCAGCGCAGCGCCTTGCGCGGTCGAGCCTGGCGCCGATCCGCGACCAGATCCGGCCGTTCACCCGCCAGATCCGCGCGCCGCTCCGTCACCTCGAGCAGGGCGCAGAGCCGCTCGGGAAGACGGTGAAGTCGACGAGCCGCACCTTCCGCGATCTGAACAGCCTGTTCAACGCATGGGCCTACAACCCGCCGGGCGCTGAAGAGGGCTACCTCTTCTGGACCGCATGGCTGAACCACAACGCCAACAACACCGCGCTGCTGCAGGACGCGCACGGCCCGCTGCCGCGTGGGTTGATCCTGCAGTCGTGCCTCACGGCGCTACGCGCCGAGGAGCTCGCGACCGTTCGCCCGTTCATCTGGACGCTGCAGCGGCTCACGAACGCGCCCGAGAGCGCAGAGATCTGTCCACTGGACACTCCCTGACATGGAAACCCGGCCACCCACAATCGCCCGCATCCTCATCGCCTGTGGCTTCGCCGTGTCGTGCTTCGGGCTGCTGCTCTTCCTCTGGATCGCGTTCGGCGGTCCCGTGCCGCTCGCCGCCGAGGGCTACAAGGTGACGGTCCCGTTCAACGAGGCCTCGCAGCTCGCGATCGGGTCCGACGTGCGGATCTCCGGCGTGTCGGTGGGCCGGGTCTCGAGGGTCGAGGGCGGGCCGGACGGCGAGGCCGAGGCGACGATCGAGGTCGACGCACGCTACGCGCCGATTCCCAACGACACCCAGGCGATCCTGCGGCAGAAGACGCTTCTCGGCGAGACCTACGTCGAGCTCACGCCGGGCTCCACGGAATCG
Organism: uncultured bacterium; assembly: GCA_963753385.1. Lineage (GTDB taxonomy): Bacteria > Actinomycetota > Thermoleophilia > Solirubrobacterales > 70-9 > JALZKA01. The sequence goes on along the minus strand of CAVWCC010000005.1, from coordinate 100,135 downwards.
GGGAGCATGCCCGAGGGCGGCGACCTGCCCGCCGCGCAGGTCTCCGAGGCCGTTCAGCTGGACGAAGTCTTCCGCACGTTCGACCCGGAGACCCAGGCGGCGTTCCGCGCGTGGATGCAGGGCCAGGCCGCTGCGCTCCGCGGCCGCGGCGTGGACCTGTCGGTCGCGATCGCGAGCCTCGAGCCGTTCGCGGACGAGGCCGAGCGCGCCCTCCGGCTGCTCGACACACAGAGCGTGGCCGTCCGCGAGTTCGTGCGCCAGGGCGGCGAGGTGTTCGGCGCGTTATCCGAGCGCCGGGGCCAGCTGGCCGGGCTGATCGAGAACGCGAACATCGTGTTCGGGACGACCGCGCAGCGCAACGAGGACCTCGCGGACGCCTTCACGATCTTCCCCACGTTCCTGCGCGAGTCGCGCGAGACGCTCACGCGCCTCGAGGAATTCGCGGTCGAGACGGACCCGGTCGTGACCGCGCTTCGCCCAACCGCCGAGGAGCTGGCGCCGACGGCGCAGGCACTTGCCGAGCTGTCACCGGAGCTGGAATCGTTCTTCCGCGCGCTCCCGGCGACGATCGCCGCCGCGCCCGCCGGCATCGCGCGCGACGCGCCGCCTCCTGGACGACCACCTCCCGCCGCTGTTGGGAGGCCTCGACGACTGGCTCGCGCCGGTGAACGCGATCCTCGAGGTCGTCCGCCAGTACCGCCGCGAGGTCACGGGCATCTCGAACCTCGCCGCCGCGACGCAGGGCACGTTCTTCGACTTCGGGACCGAGTCGACCGTGCATTACCTGCGCACCGAGTCGCCACTGACGCCGGAGGCGGTCGCCGCCTATCCGCGGAGGCTCGCGGTGACCCGCACGAACCCGTACCTCGCTCCGGGTGGATATCTCGACGTGATGAGCACGATGGCCTCGTTCGAGACGCGCCAATGCGCGGCCGGCGCCGACGCCCTCGTCAGCGCGGCGACCTCGACCAACCCGCTCTTCCTCCAGCGCGTTGACGGCAACCTGACCGAAGGCCAGCTGTTCTTCGACCGGATCAACCTGTTCGCTTTCAACGACCAGCTCGGCACGCTCGGGATCGCCTCCCCGCCCTGCAACCAGCAGGCCCCGCAGCAGTCCGTGGGCGAGCCCCAGGAGACGAGCGACTACCTGCATGTCCGCGACCTCCCGGCTCCGTAGTTTGCCGCAGCGCGCGCTGCGAAACTTCCGCGGTCCTGCCGGGTTTCTTACCGATGAACCGGGGAACCGGATGCCCCACACTTGGGTACAGCAATACTTGACCGGGCGCGCGGATGGGCCGCGCGCTCGTCGCTGATGAAGGAGGAAGATTTGTTTACGAAGTCACGGATCGTCGTGGCGGGCGGGCTTGCCGTGGTGGTTGCCACTGCCGGCGTCGCAGCCGCCGGCAGCACCGGCGCGGACCTGAACGAGGCCGACGTGGTCGGCAAGGTCACGCCGACCAAGCTCTCGAAGAAGCAGTTCAAGCCGGTCAACCTGTTCCTGGGTGTCGTCAACAGCCCGGACTCGGCCGGCAACCCGGTCGCCAACGCCAAGTCGGAGAAAATCGCGATCTCGAAGAACATCAAGGTGACGCTGAACAAGGCGCCGGTCTGCACGGCCGCGCTGCCGAACGGCAGCACGCCCCAGTTCGCGAAGAACGCCTGCCCGGCGAAGTCGTTCCTGGGCGGCGGTGACGCCACCGTGCACGCCCCGGGCCCGATGCTCGCCGCCGAGCCGGTCGTGTCGGTGTTCAACGGCCCCGGCCCCAACCAGCTGCGGCTCCACACCTACAGCTACGACCTCGGTGCCGCGTCGCCGGTCGTGAACGCGAGCATCGTGAACGCGAACAAGTCGGGTTACGGCAAGGCGCTCTCCGTGCCGAACGCACCGGTGACCGGCGCGCTCAAGATCACGTCGTTCAACGCGAAGATCAAGAAGTCGACCAAGACCATGTCGGCCAAGTGCAAGCCGAAGAAGTTCAAGTTCCAGCGCACCGTGACCTACACGGACGACTCGAGCGAGACCGCAAACCTGTCGCAGAACTGCAAGGTGAAGAAGTAGTCCGCTGAATGGGCTGCTCGACACCGAGCAAGCTGAGAGGGGCGGCCTTCGGGCCGCCCCTTTCTTGCCGTTGTGCCGACCGGGCGCGTAAGGTTCGTGGCGATGGCCACCAAGCGCGACGCCCGCCTGATCTCGCTCGGCTACGGGCGCTTCGTCCGTGCCGACCGCGTCTTCGCGCTGATCCCGCTCGGTCCCGACGAGCGCGGCGAGGGCCGGCGCACCTACGTCCACGTCGACGGCATCTCCGAGCCCCTTGTTGCCTCCCGTTCCGAGCGCGCGATCCGCGCCGACGTCGAGGCGGCGCTGGCCGAGGCGGCGGGCATTCCGCCCAGGCGGGCCCCGCACGGGCAGGAGTAGCGCCGGCAGATGCATGCATTTTCTTCCCAGAACTTGGGTAGCGTTAGCTGAGCGCGCGGTGGGTACCCGCGCAGGTTGTCTCTCAGCAGGAGGAGGACATGTTCATGCAGTCACGCAAGATCCTTGCGATAGGCACGGCGGTCGCGATGGCCACGGCCGGCATCGCCGTCGCTGGGACCACCGGCGCGGAGTTGAACGACGCCAAGGTCGTCGCCAAGGTCACGCCGAGCAAGCTGTCGAAGAAGAAGTTCACCCCAGTCAATTCGCTCCTCGGCGTCGTCAACAGCCCGGACTCGGCCGGCAACCCGGTCGGCAACGCAAAGTCCGAGCGGATCGCGATCTCGAAGAACATCAAGGTGAAGCTGAATAAGGCACCGGTCTGCACGGCCGCCCTGCCGAACGGCAGCACTCCCCAGTTCGCGAAGGACGCCTGCCCGAAGAAGTCGTTCCTGGGCAGCGGTAAGGCCACCGTGCACGCCCCGGGTCCGACGCTCGCCGCCGAGCCGATCGTGTCGGTGTTCAACGGCCCCGACCCGGGTCAGCTGCGGCTCCACACCTACAGCGACGACCTGGGTGCCGCATCGCCGGTCGTGAACGCGTTCATCGTGAATGCGACCCAGCAGGAGAAGAACCAGGGCTACGGCCAGGCTCTCAGCGTGCCGAACGCGCCCGTCACCGGCGCGCTCAAGATCACGTCGTTCCAAGCGACGGTCAAGAAGTCGAGCAAGGTCGTGACGGCGAGGTGCAAGCCGAAGACATTGAAGGTGCTCCGCACGGTGGTCTACACGGACGACTCGTCCGAGACGGCCACCAAGTCGCAGAAGTGCAAGGTGAAGAAGTAAGTAGGACCTTCCTCACCTGACGCGTATCGAAAGGGCGGCCCTCGGGCCGCCCTTTCGCTTTGAGCCCGCTGAACAACGCCGGGGCTCGGGTGCCGGCTCGGCCCGGGCAAGTAGCCTCACCCGCCCGTGGCCTTCTACGTCACCACGCCGATCTTCTACGTGAACGCTGAGCCCCATCTGGGGCACGCGTACTCGGTGATCGCCGCCGACGTCTTCGCCCGGCACATGCGCCAGCGCGGGGAGGACGTGTTCTTCCTGACCGGCACCGACGAGCACGGCGAGCCGGTCGAGCTGGCGGCCGAGCGGGAGGGGATCAGCCCGCAGGAGCTCGCCGACCGCAACGCGCCGCGGTTCGAGGCGATGGCGGCGTCGGTGAACGCCACCAACGATTTCTTCATCCGCACCTCGGATGAGCGGCACACCGACCGGGTCGCCGAGATCATGCAGCGCGTCCACGACAACGGCCACGTCTACGAGGGGGTGTACGAGGGCTGGTACTGCCCGCGCTGCGCGGCGTTCTACACCGAGCGCGAGCTCGGGCCCGGGAACACCTGCCCGATCCACGAGATCCCGCTCGAGCGCGAGCGCGAGGAGAACTGGTTCTTCCGGCTCTCGGCGTTCGAGGACGACTTGAAGAGGCTGTACGAGGAGAGGCCGGAGTTCGTGGTGCCCGGCTTCCGCCGCAACGAGGCGGTCTCGTTCATCGAGCAGGGGCTCGAGGACGTGTCGCTCTCGCGGGCGAAGCTCAAGTGGGGGATGCCGCTGCCGTGGGATCCCTCGCAGCGCATGTACGTGTGGTTCGACGCGCTCCTCAACTACGTCACCGCGCTCTCGTTCGCCCGCGACGGCGAGGACCTGACCGAGCGCTACTGGCCGGCAGCGTTCCACGTGCTCGGGAAGGACATCCTGAAGTTCCATGCCGTGATCTGGCCGGCGCTCCTGATGGCGGCCGGACTCGAGCCGCCGCGCGGCATGGTCATCCACGGCTACCTCCTGCTTGGCGAGAAGAAGATGTCGAAGTCGCTCGGCAACGTGCTCGACCCGTTCGAGGCGATCGACCGCTTCGGCGCTGACGCGCTGCGCTTCTACTGCATCCGCGAGGTGTCCTTCGGGCAGGACGGCGCGGTCTCGGCTTCCGGCTTCGAGGCCCGCTACGAGACCGAGCTCGCGAACGACTTCGGCAACCTCGCGAGCCGGACGCTCGCGATGCTCACGAGGTACCGGGGCGGGTTCGTTCCCACGGCGGCGCCCGACCCGGCGCTGGCCGGCGACGACGACGACGGTCTCGACGGGCTCGCCGCCGAGGTCAGTCGGCTGATCGACCACTCCGAGCCCAGCCAGGCGCTGGAGGCGATCTGGTCGCGCGTGCGGCGCCTCAACCGCTACGTCGAGGAGACGCGGCCGTGGGACCTAGCGAAGGACGAGGGGGAGGCGGAGCGCCTCGACCAGGTGCTGCTCAGCCTCTCGGAGGGGTTGCGCGTCGTCACGCTGGCGCTGGTGCCGTTCATTCCCGAGGCGGCCGACAAGCTGCTGGCGGCGCTCGGCGAGGACGGCCGGGAGCTGGCGGAGTTCGGCTCGCGCGGCGGCGGCGCGAACGTCGAGCGCATTGACGCGCTGTTCCCCAAGCTCGAGGCTCCAGCCGCGTAGCGTCGGCCGCCGTGCCCCTCGCCTTCCGCGCGGATCAGCTCCGCAAGCGCTACGACACAACCGACGCTCTGCGCGGTGTCTCACTGGAAGTTGCCGAGGGCGAGGTGGTCGGCCTCCTGGGCCCGAATGGCGCGGGCAAGTCGACGCTCGCGAAGATCGCCTGCGGGTTGGTGCGGCCGACCGGAGGACGCGCGGAGGTCGATGGGCACGATGCGGGCTCGCTGCCCGCACGAGCGGCGGTGGGCTATCTCGCGGAGCTGTTTCGGTTTCCCGCCTGGTGCTCCGCCGATGAGCTCCTCAAGCTGCACCAGAGCCTCGCCGGCTCGTCCGGAGCGGACACGGAGCGGGACGAGCTGCTCGACCTCGTGGGTCTCTCCGACGCCGCCGGGACCCGCGTCGGAGCGATGTCGAAGGGCATGCAGCAGCGGCTTGGGATCGCCCAGGCCCTGGTCGGCAGCCCGCGGCTCCTGCTGCTGGACGAGCCCACCAGCGCGCTCGACCCCGCGGGCAGGCGGGTGGTCCGCAGGCTGCTCGACGAGCTTCGCGGTCGCGGCGTTTCCGTCCTGCTCTCCTCGCACCTGTTGAGTGAGGTCGAGCTCGTCTGCGACCGGGTAGCGATCCTCGTCGGCGGTGAGATCGTCGAGCGCGGAACGCCGGCGGAGCTGACGCGCCCGCGCGGGGTCGAGGTCGAGACTGCGTCGGGCAAGCGGCTGATCGAGGGCGCGCGCCGTGAAGATGCGCCGCGGATCGTCGCTGAGCTTGTCGCCGCGGGCGAGCGCGTTTACGGCGTGAGCGTGCTGTCCTCGACGCTCGAGGATGCCTATCTCGAGGCGGTCGGGGAGGAGATCGGGTGACCGTCACGCGTCTGTCCGGAGCCCGGACGATCGTCGGGTACGCGCTGGCCGAGAGCCTGCGGAAGCGCGTCTTCGTGGTCGTCGTCGCGCTGACCGTGGCGTTTCTGGCGCTCTACGCCCTCGGCGCTCACTTCGCCTTCGACGAGTTAGAGGAGCGCGGCCTCGTCGGTGACGCGTTTGTGGACGAGCGCGCGTTGATCGGAGGCACGATCTTCGGCCTCGCGATGTTCGCCGTGCTGTTCCTCGGCAGCGTGCTGGCGATCTTCCTGACGAACGGCGTCGTGCGCGGGGATGCCGAGTCCGGCCTGCTCCAGCCGCTGGTGGTGCGGCCTCTGGGGCGTGGGACGATGCTGCTCGCGCGCTACCTCGGCGCGGTCACCGCGACCACGGTGTACGTGCTCGGGGTCTATCTGGTGGCGCTGCTGATCACCGAGGTGACCGGCGATTGGACGCCGGCGCACGTTGTCCTCCCGGGCATCGCGCTCGCCGGGGCCGTGGCGATCGTCGCAGCGCTCTCGGTCCTGATGTCGGTGTTCCTGGCGGCGACGGCTCAGGGGATCGCCGTGTTCATGGTCTTCGGCGCCGGGCTGGTGGCCGGGCTCCTGGGTCAGATCGGCGAGGCGCTGAGCTCGAGCCGGCTGGAGCGGATCGCGGACGTCGTTGCGGTCGCGCTTCCGTTCGAGGCGCTCTACCAGGGCGGCCTCTACCTGATCGCCACCGACACGACCGGATTCACGCGGGCAGCGATCGAGCTGGGGCCGTTCGGCGGCTCGGACGAGGCCGGCTCGGGCGTGGTGCTCTTCGCGATCGCGTACACCGCGGTCGTGCTCGCCCTCGCGATCCGCGCGTTCGGCCGGAGGGATCTGTAGCGGCGTCGTTACGCTGGCGGCATGAGCGATGTCCCGCAGCTCCCGCTCACCGGCGGTTGCGTTTGCGGCCGGGTTCGGTTCGAGATCTCGGAGCCCCCGGTGGTCGCCCTGTACTGCCACTGCAAGCGCTGCCAGCGACGCACCGGCAGCGCGTTCGCGGTTTCCGCGCTCACCGCGCCCGGTTCGTTTCGGATCGTGAGCGGGGAGAAGTCGGTTCGCACCTGGGACCCGGGTGACGGCTGGACGAAGTCGTTCTGCGTCGAGTGCGGGGGGCATCTCTGCGCGACCAGCCCAGACGACCCGAACATGGTGAGTGTGCGGATGGGGGCGCTGGACGACGATCCGGGAATCCGGCCGATGGCGCACCAGTTCACCGAGTACGCCGCGAGTTGGGAGCCGATCCCCGACGACGGGCTGCCGCGCTTCCCGGAGCGAGCCGGGGCCACGCCGCCGTCCGAGTAGATCGCCACGGCACGATCTGAGGCCGCTCCTAGACTGACGCGCGTGGTCGATACCCACGCTCACCTCGGCCTCTGCGACGCGCCCGCATCCGAGTTGGTCGCCCGTGCGATACAGGCGGGGGTGCTGAGGATCCTCACGGTCGGCCTCGACGATGAGTCGAACGCCGAGGCAGTGGCGCTCGCGCGCGAGCACGAGGCGGTCTTCGCCTGCGTCGGCAGGCATCCGAACTCGGCCGCGGGGTTCGACGACGAGGCCGAGGCGAGGCTGCGTGAGCTCGCCGCCGGCCCGGACGCGGCCGCCGTCGGCGAGACTGGGCTCGACTTCTACCGCGATGGTTCCCCGCGCGACGATCAGCTCCGCGCGTTTCGCGCGCAGATCAGGATCGCCCGCGAGACCGGGAAGCCGCTGGTGATCCATATGCGCTCGGGCGAGGGGCCGGACGACGACGCGGTGGACGCGACGCTGTCCGTGCTGTCGGAGGAGGCCGCGGGTGTTGCCGTGATCCTGCACTGCTTCTCGGCCCCTCCCGAGCGGGTCGCCGAAGCGGCAGCGAACGGCTGGTACTGCTCGTTCGCGGGCAACGTCACCTACCCGCGGGCGGCGGCGCTGCGCGAGGCGGCGCGGCTCGTCCCCGACGAGCTGATCCTGGTCGAGACGGATTCGCCGTTTCTGGCGCCGCAGTCGCGCCGCGGTAAGCGCAACGAGCCGGCGCTCGTGGTCGAGACCGCGCGCGAGGTCGCGGCGGCGCGCGGGATGGGCTACGACGAGTTCGACGAGCTGGTCGAGGCGAATGCCGCCCGGGTGTTCCGGTGGTGAGACTTGGCCAGAACTTCCTGGCGGACACGAACCTGCTGGACGCGATCGTCCGCGAGGCCCAGCTCGACCCCGAGGATGTCCTTCTCGAGGTCGGGGGCGGGGAGGGGCCGCTCAGCGAGCGGCTCGCTCCCGCGGTCGCCGCGATGCACGTCATCGAGCTCGATGAACGGTTGCGCCCTGGCTTGGAGGAGCTGGCCACGCGGGAGCCCGGCATCAGGCTGGTCTTCGGCGACGCGATGGACGTGGATCTCGCGGCACTCGATCCGCCGCCGACGGCGATGGTCTCGAACCTGCCGTACTCGATCGCGACGCCGTTGCTGCTACGGACGATCGCCGTGCTACCCGGGCTGCGCCGCTGGACGGTGATGGTGCAGCGCGAGATCGCCGACCGGCTCGGCGCTTCGCCGCGGACGAAGGCGTACGGCTCGCCGAGCGTGCTGGTCCAGCTCGCGTGCCGGGTCGAGCTGCTGCGCGCCGTGGACCCCGCGGTGTTTCGTCCCCGGCCGCGTGTGGAGTCGGCGCTCGTACGGCTCGAGCGGACGGGCCCGTGGCCGGGGGATGCGGTGGCACGGCTCGTGCGCGGTGCCTTTGCGCACCGGCGGAAGGCGCTCGCGCGCTCGGTCGGCATCGCCGGCGTCGCGTCGCGTGATCGCACGTTGGAGGCGCTCGACGCCCTGGGGCTGCCTGCCACGGCCCGCGCGGAGGAGCTCGCGCCGGCGGAGTTCTCCGCGCTCGCAAAGGAGCTGGAGGGCTGATGGTCGTCCGCGCCTCGGCCAAGCTCAACCTGTGCCTCTACCTGGGAGCGGCGCGCGCGGACGGCCTGCACGAGCTGCGCTCGATCTTCTGCCCACTGATGCTGGCGGACCGGATCGAAGTCTTCTCCGAGGAGGAGGACGAGGTCGTCTGCGACGGGGTGGAGGGCCCGAACCTGGCGGAGACGGCGCTTGCGGCGTTGCGCGCGCGCGGCTGGAAGGGGCCACCGCTTCGGATCGAGATCGACAAGCGGATTCCGGTCGCGGCGGGGCTCGGCGGCGGCAGCGCCGACGCGGCGGCCGTCCTGCGCCTGGCGCAGGGCCAGGTGCAGGGGATGGAAGCGCTTGCGGAGGAGATCGGCGCGGACGTGACCTCGCAGCTCGAGCCGCGGTTCGCGCTCGTCGGCGGGGCCGGCGAGCGGGTCGAGGCGCTTCCCGAACCCGGGGAGTTCGCGGTGGTGCTGATCCCGTTCGAACCGGGGTTGAGCACCGCGGAGGTGTACGCGGAGGCCGACCGGCTCGGCCTCGGTCGCTCGAGTACGGAGCTGGATGAACTGGAGGGTCGCATCCGTGCGGCCGCCGAAGCGGGCGTGTCGCCGCTTTCGTATCCGGAACTGCTGGTCAACGACCTGCAGGAGGCGGCGCTCTCGCTCCGGCCGGAGATCGGGCAGGCGCTCGGGGCGCTCGCCGAGGTCGGGTCGAAGGTCGCGCTGGTGACGGGCTCCGGCCCGACGGCGGTCGGGCTCTTCGAGGACATCGTGGCGGCCGACAGGGCGGCGGGGGACCTGCCGCCGCGGTGGGCTGGCGCGATCGTGAGCGGTCCCGCGAGGTCCGCGTGACAGGGTGCCGCGGATGAGCCGGGTCTGGGCAGTGCTGCGCGAGCACCCCTTGGCGATCGCCGTCGTGCTGCTCGCGCTCGCCTACTTCCTGTTCCGCGACGAGTTCCCGAGCATCAACGCCGAGGAGATCCTCAACGATCTCGCCGACGGCCTCGGGCAGTGGACGTACCTGCTCGTCAGCCTGCTCGCCTTCCTCGAGACTGGCGCGTTCGTCGGGCTCGTCTTCCCCGGCGAGACGGCGGTGATCATCGCCGGGGCGATCGCCGGCCAGGGCGAGACGTCGATCGTGATCACGATCGCGCTGGTGTGGTTCTCCGCGTGGGCCGGCGACTCGGTTTCGTTTTACATCGGCACCCGGTTGGGACGGGAGTTCATCCTCAAGCACGGCCACCGGGTGCGGATCACGCCCGAGCGCTTCGCCCAGGTCGAGGACTATTTCGGCCGTCACGGCGGCAAGACGATCCTGGTCGGCCGTTTCCTTGGCCTGGTGCGCGCGCTGGCGCCGTTCATCGCCGGCAGCTCGGGGATGCGCTACCGCGCGTTCCTGCCTTACAGCGTGCTGGGGACGGGTTTGTGGGCCGCCACGTTCTCGTTGCTCGGTTTCGTGCTGGCCGAGAACATCGGCGTCGCGGAGGAGATCGCGAGCCGCGGCATCTTCGTGTTCGGGGCGGTCGTGGCGATCGTCGTCGGGACGGTCCTTGGGGTCCGCTTCATGCGGGTGCGCGAAAACCGGGCGAAGCTTGCGGCCAGGCTTGACGAAACCCGGTGGGGGCGGCCGGTGGTTGCGCTGGGCCGGCGGATCGAGCCGCAGGCCAGGTTTCTCTGGCAGCGCGTGACGCCGGGCAACCTGGGGCTCGAGTTCACCAGCACGATGGCGGTGCTGGCGGTCGCGCTCTTCATCGTCGTCGGCTTCGGCGTGATCGTCGGCGATGACCCGGGGCCGACTCGCGGCGACGAGAAGGCGTTCGAGATCGCCGCCGACCTGCGCTCGGACTGGTTCACGGACCTGAACGAGGTGGTGACGACGCTGGGCTCGGTGCCGGTCACCTTGGCGGTTGCGCTGGCGGCGGCGGTGTGGCTCGGGTTGGGCCGGCGCTGGCCGGAGCTGGCGGTGCTCGTCGTCGGGGTGGCGCTCGCTCATCTCGCGGTGCCGATCCTGAAAGAGGCGCTCGAGCGACCGCGGCCGCCCGGCCCCCTGGTCGAGGTCGACGGGTACTCCTGGCCGAGCGGTCACGCCGCTTACGTGATCATCTATCCCTGGCTGGCGCTGACCCTTGCGACCCGGGTACGACGGGGGCTGACGTACGGCACCGCGCTGGTCGTCGCAGGAGCGCTGCTGGCCGCCGCGGTCGCGCTTTCGCGCGTCTATCTTCGGACGCACTACCTGAGCGACGTAAACTCAGGCGCTGCGCTCGGCGTCGCGAGTTTCGCCCTCTGTGGTGCCGTCGCGCTCGTCGTCGTGCACTTCCGGAACAATGCAGTGAGTCGCGAATGAACCTCCTCGCCGACATCGGCGCGGTCCACTTCCTGTTCGGTGGCGCCGGGCTGCTCAGCCTGCTCGCCTTCACGGCGCTGATCCTGGTCCCGTCCCTCAACTCGTTCGGCCGCGGCTGGGAGAAGGCGACGGCCGCGGTGCTGTCGCTGTTCGTGCTGATCGCTTTGCTCGCCCTGGGCTTCGGGCTCGGCGTGATCATCGTCTACTACTGGAACGACATCTCGGGCTGGTTCGGCTAGGCGCCGGCGCCGGTCGGATGCTCTTCCGCAAGCGGTTCTGGGCGGGGATCGAGGACGGGTCGGTCACGCTCGCGTTCCGCCGGTGGGAGCGCTCGCGCGTGGTCGCCGGGCGGAGGCGGCGGACGCCGGTGGGGATCGTCGAGGTGCTGGCGGTCGACGATGTGGATGCCGCCGGAATCGGCGAGCCGGACGCGGTGCGGGCGGGGTATTTGAGCGCCGAGGAAGTCCGTGTCGCGCTGGGGCCGGAGGACGGGCGGCCGGTGTTCCGGATCGAGTTCCGGCGCGTGCCCGGCCCAGACCCGCGCGCCGAGCTGGCGGCGGATGCGGATCTCGACGCCGAGGCCGTGGCGGAGATCGACGCGCGGCTCGAGCGGCTCGATCGGGCCTCGCGGCACGGGCCGTGGACGATGACGACGCTGGAGCTGATCGCGAGCCGCCCCGAGGTGAGGGCGGAGGACCTCGCGGCGATCGTGGAGCGCGAGAAGCCGCCGTTCAAGCTCGACGTCCGCAAGCTCAAGAACCTGGGCCTGACCGAGAGCCTGCGGGTCGGCTACCGCCTCTCGCCGAGAGGCCGGAGCTACCTGCGCGCCACGAATCGCGGCGGCGCTGCCAGACTTCCCCGGTGACTTCGAAGGCGAAAGCCGGCGCCGAGGCCGATCCGAGCACGCTCGAGGCGCTCTCTGACGCGATCGAGTCGGGCGCGGGGCTCCCCGCCGTCGCCCGCGCGGCGGCCCAGGTGCTCGGCGCGAGCGTGGCGGTGATCGACCGCTCGAGCGTCGTGCTAGCGGTCGCGGCGGCCTCCCCGGCGGAGGAGGGCAAGCTGCTGGCGGGCGGCGAGGGCGTCGAGTCGGTTGACCTTCGGGTGGCGGACTCGGTCGTGGGCGAGCTCCGGTTCCGCTCACGCGGTGAGGCCGGCACGGCCGCGCCCGTGGCTCGGATGGTCTCGGCGCTGCTGGCGCTCGAGGTCGAGCGCTCGCGCTCGGGCGACTGGGCGAGCGACGAGGCCGGCGGCGAGTTCGTGCGCTCGGTGCTCGAGCGGCGCGTCACCGACCGGGGCGACATAGCCGCTCGAGCGGCAGAGGTAGGCGTCGATCTGGCCGGCGGGGCCGGCGTGGTGATGGCACGGGCGCATCCCCAGGTCGCCCAGGAGGGCGACTGGCGCGCGCGCGTGTTGACCGTGTCGCTGCGGGTACTTCGCACCCAGGCGAAGGGGACGGTCGCCGTGGTCGGCGACGGCGAGGCGGCCGAGGTGAGCGCGATCGTCCCGGCGTCGGAGACGGCGATCCTGGTGCGCGCCGCCGCGGCCGTGTCCCAGGAGCTGCACCAGTCGCTGGGCGGGTTCACGGTCACGGTCGCCCACAGCCGGCGCACCGATGATCCTGTGGACGTCTACCGGGCGGGGAAGGAGGCGCTCCTCGCTGTCAACGTGGCCGAGGCGGAGGCGCTCGAGATCCTGGCGTTCGAGGACACCGGCGCCTATCGGCTGTTGCTTCCGGCGATGAGCGAGGACCCGGGCGAGCTCGAGCGGTTCTACGAGGAGACGGTGGCGCCGCTCTCGGTCTACGACGAGCAGTACGAGACCGAGCTGGTCGCGACGGTGGAGGCGTACCTCGACAACGACGGCAACGTGACGCCGACGGCCGAGACGATGTACACGCACCGCCACACGATCCGCTACCGGCTCGAGCGCGTGAAAGAGCTCTCGGGCCACGACATGTCGTCGACCGAGGGCCGCGAGAAGCTGAGCCTCGGCCTCAAGGCGATGCGCGTCCTGGGCATCGCCCCACCGCGCGGCCCGGCGCTGGAGCCCGGCGCCGAGGGCGGCAAGGTGCGCCGGCGCGGCGGGGGGCAGTAGCGCGCGCCAGGGAGCTCCGGGGGAGGGAATCGAACCCAAGTCGCCTGATGGACCAAAACCACCCGTGCTGCCACTACACCACCCCGGAAGGCGTGGTTCGAGTCTAGGCGCCGAGTGGCTTCGTGCGATTGACCGTCCTATAGACGGCGAATTGCACGAAGCCGGTCTCCCAAACCCCACCGCTCTACGATTCTCCCCGTGGCCGCCGCCGAAGCAGCCCCGACGGTCCTGATCATGGCCGCGGGCGAGGGAACGCGCATGCGCTCGTCCCTGCCCAAGGTCCTGCACGAGGTGTGCGGGCGGCCGATGATCGCCTGGCCCGTGCTCGCCGCCCGCGAGGCCGGCGCCGGAAAAGTCGTCGTGATCGTCTCGCCGGACCGCGACCTGACACCGGGCCTGCCCGAGGGGACCGAGACCGTCGTCCAGCCGGAGGCGAACGGAACCGGCGGCGCCGTCCGCGCCGCGCTTGACTTCGTCCGCGACGCCAACACGGTGATCGTCCTGAACGGCGACCACCCGGTGGTCTCGGCCGACGCGATCCGCGAGCTCATCGACGTGCACGAGAGCTCCGGCGCGAGCGCCACCGTGATCTCGGTCGAGCGCGACGACGCGCATCAGCTTGGCCGCATCGTCCGCGACGCCGACGGCGAGTTCGACCGGATCGTCGAGACCAAGCATCCCGAGGGCGTCCCGCCAGAGATCCTCGCCATCCGCGAGATCAACACGAACCAGTTCGCGTTCGCGGCCGACGCGCTGGTCGAGGCCATCGGCAAGCTCGAGGCCGACAACGCCGCCGGCGAGTACTACCTGGGCGACGTGCTCCCTCTCATCCGCGAAGGGGGCGGGCGCGTCATCGCGCATGTCACCGGCGACCTGAGCGTCAACATCGGCGTCAACAACCGCGCCGACCTCGCCCGGGCCGAGGCGATCGCGCGCGAGCGGATCCTCGAGCGGCACATGCTCGCCGGCGTCACCATCGTCGACCCCGGCGCGACCTGGATCGAGCCCGACGTCGAGATCGCCGCGGACGTGACGATCGAGCCGGGAACCAGCCTGCGCGGAGCGACCACGATCGGCCTGGGCTCCGTCGTGGGCCCGCACACGACTGCGATCAACGCGCGCATCGGCGCGAACTCCGAGGTCCTCCGATCCCACCTCGTCGATTGCGAGGTCGGCGACGAGTGTGCCGTCGGCCCCTTCAGTTACCTCCGCCCGGGCGCGCGCCTCCACACCGGCGCCAAGGCTGGCGCCTTCGTCGAGATCAAGAACTCCGAGATCGGCGAGGGGGCGAAGGTGCCCCACCTCGCGTACGTCGGCGACTCGGATGTCGGTGCCGGCGCCAACCTCGGCGCCGGGACGATCACCGCCAACTACGACGGACACGCGAAGCACCGGACGAAGATCGGGGAGGGTGCGCGAATTGCAGTCAACAACTCGCTCGTGGCGCCGGTAACCGTCGGCGACGGCGCATACACTGGCGCCGGTGCAGTCATCCGCGAGGACGTCCCCGAGGGGGCGCTCGGGGTGACCGATGCGGACCAGCGCAACATCGAGGGCTACGCCGAGGGCAAGACCAAGAAGGCCGAAGGGGACGAGTGAGCGCGACGATGAGCATCATCGAGGAGAGCCCGCAGGTCGTCAGCTCGATCCCGCACGACTACACGAAGCGGCTGATGGTCTTCGGCGGCCGCGCTTCGATGGAGCAGGCCGCCCGCATCGCCGGGCAGCTCGACGTCGACCTTGGCCGGGTCGACCTCCGCACGTTCGCCGACGGCGAGGTCTACTGCCGCTACGAGGAGTCGATCCGCGGCGCCGACGTATTCCTCGTCCAGTCCACGGCGGCGAACAAGGCGCAGGGGATGACGCCGAACGACTCCCTGATGGAGCTGATGGTGATGATCGACGCCGCCAAGGGCGCGTCGGCGCACCGGATCATCGCCGTGATGCCCTGGTACGGCTACTCCCGCCAGGACAAGAAGTCGGCGCCGCGCGAGCCGATCTCCGCCCGCGTCGTCGCCCAGTGCCTCGAGGCCGTCGGCGTCGACCGCGTGCTGACGATGGACCTCCACTCCGGCCAGGTGCAGGGCTTCTTCTCGAAGCCGGTCGACCACATGACGGCGATGCCGATGCTGACCCAGTACTTCATGGACCAGGCGTTCGACCACGACCTCGTGATCGTCTCGCCCGACGCCGGCCGGGTGAAGGTGGCCCGCAACTTCGCCCGCAAGATCGGCGTCCACTGGGCGGTCATGGAGAAGGAGCGGCCGGCGCAGCAGATTGCCGAGATCGGCTACGTCGTCGGCGACGTGCGCGGCAAGACCGCCGTGCTCGTCGACGACATGATCGACACCGCCGGCACCCTCACCGCGGCCGCCAAGACGGTTCTCGAGGAGGGCGCCGCCAACGTGATCGCCTGCGCCACCCACGGCCTGTTCTCGGGGCCCGCGTACGAGCGCCTCGCCTACGAGAACTCGGGCATCGAGCGGGTCGTGGTGACCGACACCGTGCCCCTCGCACCGGGCGAGCCCGAGAACATCACCGTACTGCCCGCCTCGAAGATCCTCGCCGACTCGATCCGCCGCATCTTCGCGGACGACTCCGTCTCCGAGATCTTCGCGGGCGAGAACCAGCTGTTCTGAGCTTCGGACGATGAGTTCCGGCTCCGCGGCTGGTCTCTGAGTGCGTACTGCTCGAACGAATGAGGTGACTCGAATGGCGAAGGTAATCGCGGGAATCACGACCTCGGTCGACGGCTATGTCGCCGGCCCCGACGACGGCCCGGGCAAGGGTCTCGGCGAAGGCGGCGAGCGCCTGCATTACTGGGTCTTCGGCGGACCGTGGAGCTACGAGAACGAGCCGCGGGGCGAGCCGACTGGCGAGGACGCCGAGTACCTGAACGAGATCATGTCCCGCGTCGGCGCGGTGGTCGTCGGCCGCAACATGTACGAGGCCGCGCGGCACTGGGGCGACAAGAATCCATTCGGCGTGCCGGTCTTCGTCGTCACCCACCGTCCCGACGAGGAGCCCGACACCGGGGAGTTCAGCTTCGTCGGCGGGTTTGAGGAGGCCGTCGAGCAAGCCAAGGACGCGGCTGGCGGCAAGGACGTCAGCATCGGCGGCGGCGCCGACGTGATCAGGCAGGGACTCGAAGCCGGCATCGTCGACGAGCTCGGCATCATCGTCGCGCCCGTTGTCCTCGGCGACGGCAAGCACCTCTTCGAGGACTTCACGCGGTCGCTCGACCTGGAGCACCGCGGCGTGCGGCAGTCTCAGTACGCGACCTTCATCGAGTACACGGTGAAGCGGTAGCGCCTAGCCCGGGTCGCCCACGTGCCACTCGCCCGCCTCGTTCTGCTCGAGGAGCATCGTCCGCGGCTCGACCCCGGCGCGGTCGGCGACCTTCACGTTCACCTCGACGCGGGCCTGGATGCCGCTCACGCTGACCTCCCTGATCCGCGCGTTCACCCCCTTGAACTGCTCCTCCGCCACCGCCAGGATCTCCTCGCACTTCAGCCGCCCCGCTTCCTCGAGGAGGCGCGCCGCGTTCACCCGCACCCGGTCACGCGCCGCCGGCGTGAGCAGCGCGCAGTACTCGGCGAAGTCGCCCTCCGCCCCCGCCGCGTAGAAGCTCTCGACCGCCGACTGCACCCGCTCCTCCTCGGTCGGCGGATCGTCGAACGGCCACGTGTCCGTGATCGCCAACACGGCGACCACGATGCCCGCGATCAGCAGCAGCGCGGCGATCCGGCGACGAGCGACATCACTGAGAATCACTTCGTTACCACTCGGGCCCAGTTCGTTTCGCGCCTTGCGGCGCTCATCAGATCCACTGCGCTGAACCTATCCGTAGTGTGAGGACGGTGAGCTCGTTCATCCGGGTCGGGCACAAGGGGGCGGACACGATCGCGCCGGGGAACACGGTGGCGAGCTTCCGCGCCGCGGTGGAGGCCGGCGTGGACGTGATCGAGTTCGACGTCCTGCGCCCCGAATCAGATTTCGCCGACGGGTCCGAGTGGCGCACCGCGCCCCCGGGGCCAGCACGCGGAACAGGACCGCTGGTGGTCGCGCACGACTGGGCCGCCGCGCGCCATCGCGAGCCGCTCACCCTCGCCGAGGCCCTCGATGCCCTGTGCGAGCCGCCCCTCGACACCGTCGCCATCGACCTCGACCTGAAGCTCGCCGGCCGCGAGGACGAGGTCGTCGCCGCGCTTCGCGAGCGCGGGCTGCTCGACCGGGCGATGACCTCGACGATGGAGGTGCGGAGCATCCACGTCCTCGGCGAGCTCGAGCCCGCGCTCAGCCGCGGCTGGACCCTCCCCAAGATCGGGCGTGACTGGACGCGCAACCGGCTCGCGCGGCCGCTCGTGGCCGCCGGGATCGCGACGATGCGCGCCAGGATGCCGGCCCTGATCCGCCGGCACGCGCCGCGGCTCGGCGTCCGCTCGATCTGGCTCTACCACTCGCTCGCGAGCCGCTCGATCGCCGCCGCGACCCACGAGGCCGGGGCGAAGCTGATCTGCTGGACCGTGGACGACGTGCCGCGGATCGAGGCGCTGCTCGAGCTCGGCGCCGACGGCATCTGCACGAACGACCCGCGGCTGTTCAATCAAGTCCCTTACCAGGGGGGCTAACACAGATTCGCGCCTTGCGGCGCTCACCCAATACCCGTCGCTCAGGCCCGACCCGCGTAGCCGGGCACCCGCTTCACCCCGCGCTCCTCGAAGTACGCCCACTCCTGCTCGCCCAGCTCCGTAGCCGGCGGGTCCGCATACACCCACTCGCGCATGATCCGGTGCCAGTTCCGCCTCGCGCCGAGCTGTGCGAGGCAGGCGAGCACGCCCGTCTCCATCCGCCGGCCCATCAGCTCGTCCGCGGGCACCGACTCCCGCCGCAACAGCGAGAAGTAGTCCGACCGCGGATCGGTGGTGATCTCGATCACCTTGGCGACCCGCCGGGTCGACACCTGGTACTCGCGGTCCTCCAGGTACCAACCGCCGACGATCATCACCGCGTCCATCAGGCGCTCGGCATCGAGCTTCGTCGGGTTCTTGACGAACCCCAGGTCGGCCAGCGCCTGCCGAAGCCCGTCGGGATCCTTGTGCACCGCGGCGTCGACCGCGATTTGCTCCAGCTCGATCTGCTCGAAGTCGAGCCTCTTGGTCATCCCGAAGTCGAGGAACGCAACCCGGCCGTCGTCCATCAGCAGGTAGTTGCCGGGATGGGTGTCCGCGTTGAAGTGCTGCAGGTGGTAGATCGAGCCGAAAGCGAAGCGGAAGACGATTTCGCCGAACCGGCTGCGCGTCTCCCCATCGAGCTCCTTCACAGCCTCGAAGTCGAGGCCTTCCACGTACTCCGTCACGAGCACCCGGCGGCGAGAGAGCCTGGTCAGCACGTCGGGGACGTAGATGAACGGGTGGCCGCGATAGGCACGGCTGAAGCTCCGCTGGTTGTCAGCCTCGTGCTCATAGTCCAGCTCCTCCAGCACCCGCTCGCGCAGCTCCTTGGCGATCGCCTTCGGCTCCAGGCCCGGCGCCAGCGCCTTCGCGAGGCGCACGATCGTCCCCATGTTCGCCAGGTCCGCCTCGAGCGCCTCGGCGATCCCCGGGTACTGGACCTTGACGGCCACTTCCCGACCGTCGATCAACTCCGCGCGGTGCACCTGGCCGATCGACGCCGCGGCGAACGCCTCCTGTTCGAAGTCCGCGAACAGTTCCGACACCTGCTCGCCCTGATATTCCGAGTCAAGCACGCCCTCGACCTTCGACCACGGCATCGGCTCGGCAGAGCTGCGGAGCTTCGCCATCTGCTCCTGGTAGAGCTCGCGGTACTCCTCGGGCAGGAACTCGGAGTCGACGAACGAGGCGAGCTGGCCGAGCTTCATCGCGGCGCCCTTCATCTCGCCCAGGACGGAGGCCATCCGGATCGCCGTCTCCAGGTGCCGCGCCTCGAGCTTCTCCTCGGCGCCCTCCTTCGATCGGGCCACCCCCGCCGCCTTCGTGCCCGCGTAACGGGCGCCCTGAACGCCCAGCGCCGAGCCGAGCTTGGCCGATCTGCGTACCCGTCCCTTCGGGATCTTCCCCTCGTCACCCATGGCCGCAGGGTAGCTATCCTCGGGCGTCGCTTCATGGCTTCCGACCGCGCCACACTCGAGGTTTCAGCGAGGACCGAATTCGGCTCCCGGACGGCCCGCCGCCTGCGCCGCGACGGGCTCGTGCCCGGCGTCGTCTACTCGGGCGGCAGCGAGGCGCGCGCCTTCAGCGCGCCCGAGCGCGAGGTCCGTAACGCGCTCGCCGAGGGTGGCGCCCTGCTCGACCTCACGATCGACGGCGCGACGGCCGAGCCCGTCGTGGTGAAGGAGCAGCAGCGACACCCGGTCCGCGGTCAGCTGCTCCACATCGACTTCCAGGTCGTCCGCCTCGACCAGGCGATCCAGTCCGAGGTCTCAATCGAGCTCCTGGGCACGGAGGACGCGCCCGGCGTGAAGGAAGGCGGCGTGCTCGAGCACATCACCCATCAGATCACCGTCGAGGCGCTCCCCACCGACATCCCCGAGTCGATCGCGGTCGACGTCTCCGGCATGGAGATCGGCGACACCATGCAGCTTGATTCCGTCATCGCCCCCGAGGGCGTCGAGTTCGCGCTCGGCGAGGACGTCGACGCCGCTGAGATCACGATCGCCACGCTGAACCCGCCGCGGGTCGAGGAAGAGCCCGAGCCCGAGGTCGAGGAGGAGGCCGAGCTGGTCGGCGAGGACGGCGAGCCGATCGAGGCGCCCGAGGGCGAAGCCGAGGCCGCGGAGGGCGAAGCCGAGGCAGGCGGCGACGACGACTCCGACTCCGACTCGGAGTAGCCGTGTCCATCTTCAGGCGCCGCTCGCGCGACGCCGAGCCGGCGGGCGATCGGATCCTTGTTATCGGCCTGGGAAACCCAGGCCCGCGCTACGCGTCCACACGCCACAACGTCGGCTTCGAGGTCGCGGCCGAGCTCACGCGCCGCTGGGACCTGCCGAAGGCGAGGAAGAAGTTCCGCGGCCTCATCACCGACGGGCGGATCAGGCCGGGCGGGCCGCGCGTCGCCGTGCTCCTGCCGCAGACCTTCATGAACGAGGCCGGCGAGTCGGTCGGTCCCGCACGAGGCCACCTGCGGGTGCCGCTCGACCGCATCGTTGTCATCTACGACGAGATCGACCTTCCGTTCGGCGAGATCCGGTCGAAGCTCGGCGGCGGCACCGCCGGTCACAACGGGATGAAGTCCCTGAAGCGCGGCCTGGGGAGCGGGGAGTTCTGGCGAGTCCGCGTCGGTGTCGGCCGCCCCGACTCGACCGATCCCGAGATCGTCTCGGCCTGGGTCCTCGGCCGCTTCTCGGAGCCCGACGCCGATGTCCGGGCCCTGATCGCGGCCGCGGCCGACGAGACCGAGCGCCTGATCGAGCGGCTAGCGTCCGGCGCGGATGAGTGAGCTGACGACGTACGAGGCGTCCGAGGGCGTTGCCGTTCTCCGCCTCGACCGGCCGAACGCGCGCAACGCGATCAACACGCAGATGCTCGAGGAGCTCCTCGGCCACCTGGCGAGCGCTCGCGAAGACGACGAGGTCCGGGCACTCGTGATCTCTTCGACCGACCACCTGGGGCTCTCCGCCGGCGCCGATGTCCGTGAGGACCTCGACGCCGAGGGCGGGGTCCGCCGGATGCAGCTCTTCGCCGACCTCTACGACCAGATCACGGCCTTCCCCAAGCCGACGGTCGCGGCCTGCCACGGTGCGACTGTGGGCGGCGGTGCGGAGATCGCGGTCGCCTGCGACATCCGAGTGGGAGGCTCCAACCTGCGCCTCCGCTTTCCCGGAGCATCGCTCGGCGTTCCCGTGGGCCCTGCCCGCCTCGTCACCTTGTGCGGCCTCTCGGTCGCGAAATACCTGCTGCTGAGCGGCAAGGAGGTCGCCGCCGACGAGGCGCTTCGCTGGGGCCTGGTCCACAAGGTCGCTCCCGCCGCACGGACCGAGCACGTCGCGATCGAGCTGGCGACTGCCTGCGCCGCCCACGACCCTGCTGCCGTCGCCCGGCTCAAGGAGATGCTGCACGGATGGGACGGCGTGGTCGAGCGCTCGCGCACTGAGGGCGAGGGCCAGGTCGAATGGCAGCGCTCCGGCCCCGGGCTCCCGTCCGCCGACTGAACTGAGGCATTCCGCGACCACCCCTCAGTCGCGGGCTGCGCCAGTTCACGTGGTGGCTAGCCTCATGCGTCCGTGACATTGCGCCCGTTGCTGGAGCTCACCTCCGCGGATAGTGATTTCCGCGCGCTGGCGGCTGCCGCGACGCGGCCCGGTGGGGGCGAGGCGCACGCGTCGGCGGCGATCCAGCCGTACCTGATCGCGGCCTTGGCCGAGGACCCCGAGGCGCTCGGCGGTGTGCCGGTGGTGGTCGTTGCGGCCGACGACATCGGCGCCCGGGACCTGGCCCGTGAGCTCGGCGCCTACCTTGCTCCGCGGCGCGTCCATTACTACCCGTCGCGAGGTACGGGCTACGCGTCGCACATTGCCCCGCCGCCGCACCTGGTCGGCCTCCGGATCGCGGCACTGGACGCCCTGGTCGCGACCGACGCCGACGACCCGCCTGTGGTCGTCGCGAGCGCCGTCGCGCTTGCGGAGGCGGTCCCCGACGCGTCCCTGCGCCCCGAGGGCTTCGCCCTCGCACGCGGGGAGGAGATCGACCTCGGCTTCACGTCCGAGCTCCTCGTCGAGGCCGGCTACGAGCGCGTCGACCAGGTCGAGGCGCGCGGGCAGTTCGCGATGCGCGGCGACATCCTCGACGTGTTCCCCGCAACCGAGGAGCGCGCCGCTCGGCTCGAGCTGTTCGGCGACGAGATCGAGTCGATGCGGTGGTTCTCCACTTTCACCCAGCGCTCGCTCGGCGAGGTCGAGCGCATCGAGCTCGCGCCCGCCGCCGAGCTCGCCACCGAGCACCGCTTGCTCGCGGAGGCCTCGCTCGAGGACGGCGAGCGACCCGACCTGGCCGAGCTGTTGCCGATCGATTCCTTCCGTCCTCCGCTCGACGTGATCGGCGACGACACCGCGTTCGTCATCGCCGCCGCCGAGGAGATCGACCCCGCGCTCCGCACACACTGGGAGGACGTGACGGCCGCGATGCACGATGCAGACGCGCGCCGCCTCTACGTCGACGTCGCGGAGCCACTCGCGGCACGCGCGCGCCTGCGCCTGAGTTCGCTGGCAAGCGACGACGGCGGGATCTCGATCAGGGCCCAGGCGCCGGCTTCCGCGGCGCGCTCGATCGGCGAGGCCGAGCCGCAGCTGGAGCGCGAGCTGCGCTCCGGCTACCGGGTCGTCGTTGCCTTCGACCATCGTGGCGAGGCGGAGCGGGCCCGGTTCAACCTCCAACGGCTCGAGGCCCACCTGCTCGGGGCCGTGCTGCCGGCGGAGCCGAGCGTCCAGTTCGCCGAAGCGCGCGTGGGGGAGGGGTTCGTCGCCCCGTCGCTGAAGCTCGCCGTCTATCCGTGGCGCAAGCTCGTCCACCGCCGTCGCGCCGCCGAGCCGGTCGTGCGCGGATCGCTGGCCTCGATGGCCGACCTCGGGGTAGGCGACCACGTCGTCCACGCCGACCACGGGATCGCGCGCTTCGCCGGCTTCGAGACGAAGACCGTGGCCGGCGTCACTCGCGACTACCTCGAGCTCGAGTACCGCAACTCGGACCGCGTGTTCGCCCCGACGGAACAGCTCGCAAAGATCACCCGCTACGTGGGGGTCGGCGGCGAGGCTCCGCAGCTCTCGGCGCTGGGCTCGAAGCGCTGGGACTCGATCAAGGCCCGGGCCCGCCGCGCTGCCCGCGAGCTCGCCGGCGAGCTCCTGAACCTCTACGCGGAGCGGGCGGCCCGCCGGGGTCACGCGTTCGACCCGGACGGCGAGTGGGCACTGCAGCTCGAGCGCGCGTTCCCCTACCGGGAGACGGCGGACCAGCTCGAGGCGATCGAGGCCACGCGGGCCGACATGGAGTCGGACAACCCGATGGACCGCCTGATCTGCGGTGACGTCGGCTACGGCAAGACCGAGGTCGCCCTGCGCGCGGCCTGCAAGGCCGCCGAGGCCGGCAAGCAGGTGATGATGCTGGTGCCGACCACGGTGCTGGCCCAGCAGCATCTGGGCACGTTCCGCGAGCGCTTCAAGGAGCTGCCGTTCGAGGTCGAGGTGGTCTCGCGCCTGCGCAAGCCCGCCGAAGTGCGGGCAACGCTCGCCGGGTTCGCCGACGGTCGCGTCGACGTCCTGATCGGCACGCACCGGCTGCTCTCGCGCGACGTCCGCGCCAAGGACCTGGGGCTCCTGATCATCGACGAGGAGCAGCGGTTTGGCGTCAGGCAGAAGGAGCTCCTGCGGCAGCTGAAGCTGCGGGTGGACGTGCTGTCACTATCGGCGACGCCGATCCCCAGGACGCTCCAGATGAGTCTTGCCGGGCTGCGCGACATCTCTGTCATCGAGACGCCGCCCGAGGGCAGGCGGCCGATCCGGACCTACGTCGGCCCCTACGACGAGGAGCTCGTCGCCAGGGCGATCCGGCGCGAGGTCGACCGCGAGGGCCAGGTGTTCTTCCTCCACAACCGGATCGACACCCTCCACGAGATGGCGGAGCGGCTGCGAGCGCTCGCCCCCGGGGTCCGGTTCGCCGAGGCGCACGGGCAGATGGAGAGCGCCGACCTCGAGGAGACGATGCTCTCGTTCCTGCGAGGCGACGCCGACTGCCTGGTGGCGACCACGATCATCGAGTCGGGCCTCGACATCCCCCAGGCGAACACGCTGATCGTCGAGCGAGCCGACCTGCTGGGACTCGCGCAGTCGTACCAGATCCGAGGGCGCGTCGGCCGCTCTCGCGAGCGGGCGTTCGCCTACATGCTGCACCCGACGGAGGAGGCGCTCTCGCCCGAGGCGTCCGCGCGGCTCGCGACGCTCTCGGACCACACGGAGCTCGGCTCCGGCTTCGCGATCGCGATGCGGGATCTGGAGCTGCGCGGCGCCGGTGACCTGCTCGGCGACGAGCAGTCGGGCCACGTCGCGGCGATCGGGTTCGAGCTCTACCTGACGATGCTCGAGGAGGCAACCGAGGCGGTGCGCACGGGCGAGGATGAGGCCGCGCCGGAGGCCCAGGTGCGGGTGGACGTGGACGTCTCCGCCTACGTGCCGTCTGACTTCATCCCGTTCGAGGCGGCGAAGATCGAGCTCCACCGCCGGATCGCCGCCGCGCGCGAGCCCGGCGAGCTGCGCGCCCTGCGCGAGGAGCTCCGCGACCGCTTCGGCCCGGTCCCCGAGCCCGTCGAGGCGCTGCTCGAGCTGCAGCGGGCGCGGATCGAGATCGGCCGCCGCGACGGTCGCGTCGCCGAGGTCCGGGGCGGCCGTCTCTCGATCTCCCCGCTCGAGCTCGAGTCCGGAGAGGTGGCCACGATCCGCGAGCGGACGCCCGAGGCGATCTACGAAACGTCGAAGCGGACACTGTCGCTTCGCGTGCCCGACGAGCCGGGCCCGCGGCTCGCCGCGCTGCTCGCTCTGGTCGAGTCTTTACCTGCCACTGAGCCCGCACTGGTTCAATCCCGATAGGTTTCCGCGCCGATGCTCAAGGGGTCCAAGAGAACCGCAGGGATCGTCTTTGCCGTCCTTCTGGTCGGCATCGTCGTGCTGGTCGCCGCGACCAGCGGCGTCGGCAAGCCGTCATTGCCGAGCGACGACCTCGTCGCGTACGTCGAGGACGCGCCCGAGGGCGAGATCAGCCAGGAGCAGTTCGACGCCGCGCTCGAACAGGCGGCCGCTCGCCAGCAGATCGCTGAGGCACCGGCCCCGGGGACGCCACAGTACGACCTGCTGAAGGAGACGGCGATGGCCGACCTCCTGCTCTCGCGCTGGGTCGCAGGCGAGGCCGAGGAGCTCGGCATCGAGGTCACCGATACCGCGATCAACGACGAGCTCGAGACGATCATCGAGGACCAGTTCGGCGGCCAGAAGCAGTTCGACCGGTTCCTGGAGCAGTCCAGTTTCTCCGACGAGGACGCGCTCGCGAGGGTCGAGCTGCAACTCCTCTCGCAGCGGATCCAGGAGGACGTGATCGGAACCGAGGCGCCCGACATCCCTGATGAAGAGGTCGAGGACTACTACGACGAGAACATCGAGCAGTTCCAGACGCCGGAGACGCGCGACGTCCGCCAGATCCTGACTCCGGACCAGGCCGAGGCCCAGGAGGCGTTCGACCAGCTCTCCGAGGACAACTCCCCGGAGAACTGGAAGAAGGTGGCGAGGGAGTTCTCGACCGATGAGGCGACCTCCGGGCTCGGCGGCCTGCGCCAGGGCGTCGTCGAGGGCCAGAACGATGCCCTGCTCGACCAGTCGATCTTCACCGCGCCCGAGGGCGAGGTCGTCGGGCCGATTGGGACCGACGCGGGCTTCTACGTGATCCAGGTGGACGCGATCAACGAGGCCTCGACCCAGCCGCTCGACGACCAGACCAAGCAGCAGATCGAGCAGACCCTGGCGAGCGCCGAGCAGCAGCGGCTCGCGACCGAGTACCAGGCAGACTTCCTCGCCAGGTGGCGCGTCCGGACTGTCTGCGCCGAGGATTACGCGATCGACCGCTGCGGCAACGCGCCGCCGCCGCCCGACGCGTGCAGCGGCGACGATGACGGCGAGGAGCCGGCCACCGACCCGACCACAGGGGAGCCCACGGAGGGTTGCCCCGCGCCCGTCCCCTCGACGCGGCCGGTTCCGCCCTCGGCCGCAGGCGACCCGGCCGCGACCGGACTGCCCCAGGGCCCGCAGGGCGTGACGGCGCCCGTGCCGGCGCTCCCGCCGGGCACGCAGACGATCCCGGGCGCCCCGCCGGGGACCGTTCCGCCGGGGACCGCTCCTCCGGGCGCAGCGCCACCGGCCGCGCCGTAGTGTCGGACGCAGCCTCCGCGCTCGCCCGGCTCGACGAGATCACTCGCCGGCTCCGGGTCGAATGTCCGTGGGACCGCGAGCAGGACGAGCGCTCGATCGTGCCGCACACGGTCGAGGAGGCGTACGAGTTGGCCGACGCGGCGGCTGCGGGTGACGACGAGAAGCTCCTGGACGAGCTCGGCGACGTGCTCTTTCAGGTCCACTTCCTCGCGCTGCTCCTCGAGGAGCGGGGCGCGGGCGACCTCGCGCAGGTCGCTGAAGGCATGACGGCGAAGCTGATCCGACGCCACCCGCATGTGTTCGAGGAGAGCGAGGCACGCGAGCTCCTGGCGGAGGGCGACCCGGGCACGACCCGCGAGGTCCTGGCGAACTGGGACCGCATCAAGCGCGAGATCGAGGGCAGGGGCGCCGACGATCAGTTCGCAGACGTGCCCGAGAACCTGCCGGGCCTGCTCTACGCGCGCAAGCTGCTTCGCCGCGCGGATCCCGAGGGCGGCGGCACCCGGGTCGCGGGCGACGCGGGGCGCGAGCGGGCCGAGCGCTGGATCGGCGACCTCCTGCTCGAGGTGGTGCGGATCGCCCGGCGCCTCGGCATCGATCCCGAGCTCGCGGTGCGGGCGGCGGCACGCCGAGCCGTCCTGCCAGAATCCCCCGCCGCCTGACGATGGCCGAGATCGAACGCATCCACGCCCGCCAGATCCTCGACTCCCGAGGCAACCCCACCGTCGAGGTCGAGGTGACGCTCACATCCGGGGCGACCGGCCGCGCCGCCGTGCCCTCCGGGGCGTCGACGGGCGAGTTCGAGGCCGCCGAGCTTCGCGACGACGGCGAGAAGTGGGCCGGCAAGGGCGTCACCAGGGCTGTCGCCCATGCGAACCGCGACATCGCCGAGGCGCTCATCGGTGCCGACGCGGCCGAGCAGGCGGCCCTCGACCAGAGGATGATCGAGCTCGACGGCACTCCGAACAAGTCCCGGCTGGGGGCGAACGCGATCCTTGGCGTGTCGCTCGCGGCTGCTCACGCGTCGGCTGCCGATGCCGGCCTGCCGCTCTACCGGTATGTAGCAGGGCTCGCCGGCGTGTCCGACCCCACCCTGCTCCCGGTGCCGATGATGAACGTGCTGAACGGGGGCGCGCACGCCGACAACTCGATCGACTTCCAGGAGTTCATGGTCGTCCCCGCCGGAGCGCCGAGCTTCGCCGAGGGCCTTCGCGTCGGCACCGAGGTCTTCCACGCGCTGAAGCGGACCCTGCACGATCGCGGCCTCTCGACCGCGGTCGGCGACGAGGGCGGCTTCGCTCCCGACCTGGAGTCGAACGAGGCTGCCCTGGAGGCGCTCGTCGCCGCGATCGGCGCCGCGGGATACGAGGCGGGCGAGGATGT
The DNA here is from genome assembly GCA_963753385.1 of uncultured bacterium. Classification (GTDB taxonomy): domain Bacteria; phylum Actinomycetota; class Thermoleophilia; order Solirubrobacterales; family 70-9; genus JALZKA01. The sequence continues at coordinate 72,744 of CAVWCC010000005.1, read as the reverse complement.
GTTCATCGCGCTCGACCCGGCGACCAGCGAGATCTTCTCGGACAGCGCCTACGTGCTCGAGCACGAGGATCGAACGCTGTCCGCGGACGAGCTCGCCGCGTACTGGCAGAGCGCCTGCGAGCGGTACCCGATCGTCTCGATCGAGGACGGCATGGACGAGGAGGACTGGGACGGCTGGAAGGCGCTCACCGAGCGGATCGGCTCGCGCTGCCAGCTCGTCGGCGACGACCTGTTCGTCACCAATCCCGAGCGCCTTCAGCGCGGGATCGACATGGGCGTGGCGAACTCGATCCTGATCAAGGTCAACCAGATCGGGACCCTCACCGAGACGCTCGAGTCGATCCGGATCGCCCGCGACGCAGGCTACACGGCGGTGATGTCGCACCGCTCGGGGGAGACCGAGGACACGACGATCGCCGACCTCGCGGTGGCCACGGGAGTCGGCCAGATCAAGACCGGCGCGCCGTCGCGGTCCGATCGCGTCGCCAAGTACAACCAGCTCCTGCGCATCGAGGAGGAGCTCGGTCACAGCGCCGGATACCCGGGCATTTCGGCGTTCAGCGGAAGGTAAGACGCCGCGGGCGTTGAAGCGATGATGCGTGAGCTCACGCGCGTATCGAGTCGCCCCGCGCCGGCGAGCCGCCGGCCGCCCGGCGTCGCGGGTCAATTGGGATCGCGTCGGCAGGGTCTCGCTCGTCCTGGTCCTGTTCGCGATCCTGGTCCTCTACATCAATCCGGTGGTGAACTTCGTCGACGCGTGGCGGGACTCGCGGGCGGAGAGCGCTCAGCTCGTCGAGCTGAAGACCGAGAACCGCGAACTTCGCGAGCGGGCGGCGACGCTGGAGGACCCCGACGCCCCGGAGCACGGCGCGCGCATGCAGGGCCTGATCCAGCCCGACGAGCGCTCGGTCGTGATCTGCCCGCCGGAGGGCTGCCAGGCCGACGAGTAGCGGGGCGGCCGTGAGCCCCGGGTTCGAGGACTACGAGCGCACGCTCGGGCTGTTCGACTACCTCGCGGGGGCTGCGTGGCTTGCCGTGGTGCTTCTGGCCCTCGGCTATCTGTCGCTGCGGGCTCGCAGAGCGCTGCTCGGCGGCTGGTCGGGGCCGCCGGCGCTGGTCGCCGACCTCGTCATCGGCCTGGTGCTCGCGATCGTGATCGCCCAGGCGCTCGGCACGTTTGGCCTCTTCACGGCAGCGGGATACCCGATCGCGTGCGTGCTCATGGCGTTGGTCGCCTGGGTCGCGCTCGGGGAGCGCAGGGTGGCCTCGGAGCCGCCGCCCGCGCCGGCCGGGCCGCGCTGGGGCATGTGGATCGTCGCGATCGTGACGGCGGCGGTTTTCGCCGGCTGGGCGATCCCGACGCTGACCGCGATCGCCGGCGGCATGGGCCGTGCCGACTCGCTCTGGTACCACATGCCGCTCGCCGCGCGGTTCGTCGAGACCGGGTCACTCGGCGACCTCTACTTCTTCGACCCGATCTTCTTCGCGAGCTTCTACCCGGCGAACTCCGAGGTCCTCCACGCGATCCCGGTTCTGGCCTTCGCGCGCGACTTCCTCTCGCCGCTCATGAACCTGGGCTTCCTCGGCCTCGGCCTGCTGGCCGGCTGGGCGATCGGCCGCCCGTACGGCGTCGCGCCGCAGGCGCTCCTGGGAGCCGCGGTGGTGCTCGGCGCCGAGACGATGACGGACTTCCAGGCGGGCGAGGCGCTCAACGACATTGCGGGGGTGGCGTTCCTGTTGTGCGCCGCGGCGGTCTTGGTGAATGGATATGCAGCTGGTAGCTCGTCGCTGGTAGCTGGTGGAAACGGCCCTGCCTCTACCAGCTACCAGCCACCAGCTGCGAGCCGCCGGCCGGCCGTTAGGCCGGGGGCGCTAGGGATTGCGGGTGCCGCAGCCGGGCTGGCGGCCGGGACGAAGCTCTCGTTCCTCGCGCCGGTGGCGCTGCTGACGATCGCCGTGATCGTGATCGCGCCGCGCGGCGAGCGGGTGCGGGCGACGGCGGCGTGGTCGCTGCCGATGCTCCTCTCGGGCGGCTACTGGTACCTGAGGAACCTGGTGCACGTCGGCAACCCGATCCCGTTCACGGAGTGGGGGCCGCTCGGGCTGCCGGCGCCCGAGCGGATGTTCGAGCTGCGCCCCGGCTTCTCGGTCGCCCATTACTGGAACGACACGGAAGTCTGGTCGGACTGGTTCTTCCCGAAGCTCTCGGAGGAGCTTGGGCCGCTTTGGCCGCTCGTTGTGGTGGGGCTCGTCGCCGGCGGCGCCTACGCCGTCTGGCGCGGGCGCGAGCCGATCCTGAGGGCGCTGGGCGCGGTCGCGCTGCTCACCGCCGTCGCCTACGTCTTCACGCCGCTCACCGCCGGCGGGGAGGAGGGCCAGCCGATCGCGTTCGAGTGGAACGTCCGCTACCTGGCGCCGGCGCTCGCGATCGGCCTCGCGATCCTGCCCTGCCTGCCTGCGCTTCGCGCCACCGAGCAGCGGCGCACGATCACCCTGCTGGGCCTCGGGGCGCTCGCGCTGGCCACTACGCTGACGATCGTCCAGTGGCCCGAGGGCGGCCACACGAAGGGCGGGCTCGCCGCCGGGGTGCTCGTCCTCGCGCTGTTCTGTGCCTGCGGCTGGCTCGCCGCCCGCGGGCGGCTCGGGCCGGCGGCGACGCCGCGGTCGCTCCTCGCGGTCGGCGCGGTCGTTGCGCTGGGGGTGCTGGTGGCGGGGTTCTTCCTCCAGCGCCACTACCTGGAGCGCCGCTACACGCACCTCAGCCTCGACCTCAACATCGGCGAGACCGTCAACCGGGCGCAGGACCTGCGCGACGCGCGGATCGCGATCTCGGGGGTTCGGGGCGTCTTCAACCAGTACGCGTTCTCGGGCACCGACCTCTCGAACCACGTGCAGTGGCTCGGGATCAAGGGCGAGGACGAGGCGTACCTGCGCATCCCGGACTGCGAGACGTGGCGCGAGGAGGTGAACGCGGGCGACTACGACTACGTGGTGACGATGTACGACCCGTTCCTGCCCGGAGGCCTGACCGACACCAAGGAGGCCCTCTGGACGCGTGAGGATCCCGGCGCCGAGGAGGTCATGCGCGACGGGCCGGTGAGCATGTTCCGGATCGAGGCGCCGCTCGACCCGGCGGCCTGTGGTGACCTCCCGGACCTCGAGCCGTCGGAGCTGAACGGCGACTCCGTGAACCTCGACCCGCTCGCGAACCAGCCACCGCCGACGGCAGGTGACGAATGAGCGACTTTGTCGCGAAAGTAGGTTTGCCCCCCCGGTAGGGGCTTGTGTTTAATGCTCGGGATCCTCGTCAGCGCACTGCTGATCGTTTTCGCGTCGGTCGTGATCGGCCGCGCGGGGATGCTGCTCCCCGGCTGGCGGCGGCCGGAGTGGGTCGCTGGGGCGGTCGGGCTCGCCGTCATGGTCGTGCTGGCGCCGTTCCTCGTCCGGCTGCCGGGTCGTGGCCTCACCGCCGCGATCCTGCTCGGCCTCCTCGCGATCGCATGCGCGGTCGTCACCCGCCGCTCGGTGCCCGAGCGCAGGGATGGGGGAGACGGCTCCCGCCAGCACACAGTCGCACTCGTCGTCGTCGCGGTGGTGCTGGCTCTCGCCTGCCTGCCGTTCCTCTTCAACGAGCGCACCGGCGTGCTGGGCGAGGGCATCTACACGAACGACCAGGCCGCCCAGCTCTACTGGGCAGACTGGCTGGCGGACGGGTTCGGCCCGCAGCCGAAGGCCGTCCAGTTCGGCTATCCCGTCGGCCCGCAGGCACTGGCGGCGGCGGTGTCGGAGGGCACCGGGATCGACCTGGTCGACGTCTTCAACGGCCTCCTGATCGCGATCCCGGCGCTCACCGCGCTGGCGGCGCTGAGCGTGCTGACGGCGCTGCCGCCGTGGCGGCGCGGCGTCGCCGCGGCTTCTCACCGGGCTGCCGTATCTGGGCGCTTCGTTCCTCGCCCAATCGGGCTTCAAGGAGACCGCGATGGCGCTGTTCGTCGTTGCGCTCGCGGTCGTGCTGCACCTGGCGACGCGTGGCGACTCCGAGTCGGAGCGGGAACCGCCGCCGGCCCGGGCCGTCGTCGCGGTGCTCGCGGTGCTGGCGGCCGCCTCCGTCTTCACCTTCTCGATCCCGGGTGCGGTCTGGTTCGCCGTGGCGATCCCGGTCTGGGCGATCCTCTGGCTCGGCTTCTCATCGACCGTGGACCTGGCCGCGGTTCGCGACGCCGCCAAGCGGCACCGGCGCCTGCTGATCGCCGGCGGCGTCGCGCTGGTGGCGCTCGCCGCGATCGTGATCGGGCCGGCGAGCGACTTCGTCGAGAAGATCGACGACGTCCAGGAGTCGAGCGGGCGGCTCTCGTCGCCTGTGTTCCCCGGCGAGGCGCTCGGGATCTGGCCCGAGGGCGACTTCCGCATCGTCCGCGGCGAGGTCGACGGCGCGCTGCTTGCGAGCGCGTTCGCCGGCCTCTGTGCGCTGGGGGCCGCGATCGCGCTGGTCCGCCGCCGCGAGTGGGCGCTTCTCGCCACCCTGGTCGCAGCTGCGTTCGTATACGTGCTTTCCAGGCTGTTCGCGCAGATCCACGTCGAGGCGAAGGCGCTCGCGGTGCTCGCTCCGATCGCGATGCTCGTCACGCTGCGCTGGCTCCTCGGCCCCGACGAGCGCACGCGGTGGGGCCTTGCCCGCATCGCGCTGGGCAGCCTGTTCGCCGCGCTCGCGCTGGCCTCCACGTTCCTCGCGCTCCGGGCCGCGCCGGTCGGCTTCGACGAGCGCCAGCACGACCTCGAGGCGCTCGCGGAGCGGATCGGGCCTAACGACGACGTCGTCTTCCTCGGTGTCGACCGCTTCGCCGGGTACTACCTGCGCGGCACGCTTACCCGCAGCCCCGGCGGCTATGTACCGGCCGAGATCGGCGCGCGGACCTCGAAGACCTGGCAACAGGGCCAGGCGCTCGACTTCGACACCCTCGAGCCGGTCAAGCTGAACCGGCAAGAGTTGGCGATCACGACGGCCGCGGGCTACCAGTCGACGCCGCCCCTGAACTGGCACGAGGTCGCGCGCGAGGGCGACTACGTGCTGTGGCGCCGGGATGGCGAGGGCCCGGCGTATGAGGTGCTGCCCGAGGAAGGCGGCGACCCCGGGGCGAGCTTCCTATGCGTCGACAACGTGGGGTTGACGAGCGAAGCGACCGTCCTCGAGAAGCCGGTCGTTGGTGAGCAGGTTGGATGGGCGCCGACCTTCCAGTTCGATGCCCCCGCGACGCGGACGCAGGAGCTCGAGCTCGCGGCGGGCGACTGGTCGATCTCGCTTCAGTACCACTCGCAGGTGCCGCTCGCCGTCAGCGTCGATGGGCAGGAGGTCGCCCAGCTGCCGGCCTCGCTCGAGGGCTTCTACCTCGTCGGTGCGGGTCGCGGCGCGTTCTGGCCCGCGGGCGAGCTGTCGAGCCCGGGCGGGTCGGTTGAGATCGAGGTCGAGGCCGCGGAGCCGAGCGGGCTTCAGGATCTCCTGGGCGTCGAGCGGAGCGTCTGGCTCGGGCGAGTCGCACTCACCTCCACAGCAGGAGCACGAGACATACGCCTCGAGGATCAATGCGGCGAGTACGTCGACCACTACCTGCCCGCTCCCTAGACTCACCCGCCGTGCCAGGCATCGCCACACGCCTCAGAAACGCACTTGGTGGGGGTGCTCGTGCCGCCGCGGACCACCCGCCGGCCCCGTTCGTCGTCGGCGCCCCACGCTCCGGCACGACGATGTTGCGGCTGATGCTGGACGCCCACCCGGACCTGGCGCTCCCGCCCGAGACCTACTTCATCACCAGGGCCCAGAAACAGTGGCGGGCCGCGAAGCGCAAGCCCGGCGCGAACCAGGTCGACGCGTTCATCGAGGCGGTCGTCGGGCACAAGCGCTGGCCTGACTTCCACCTCGACTCGGACGACTTCAACGCCCGGGTGCGCGAGCGCGACCCGAAGCGCCTCGGCGACGGCGTCCGGGTCTTCTACGAGATGTACGCCGAGAAGATCGGCAAGCCGCGCTGGGGCGACAAGACCCCGTTCTACGTCCGCAAGATGGACGTGATCCACGGCGTCCTGCCCGAGGCGCGCTTCGTCCACCTGATCCGCGACGGGCGCGCGGTGGCGCTCTCGATCAAGGACCTCTGGTTCGGTCCGGACACGATCGAGGACTGCGCGGAGTTCTGGGTCGCCCGGCTCGACGAGGCGCGCGGTCAGGCCCAGGAGCTCCCGCACTACCTCGAGGTCATCTACGAGGATCTGGTCCGAGACCCCGAGCCGAACCTGCGCAGGATCGCCGAGTTCATCGAGGTCCCGTTCGACGAGCGCATGGTCCGCTACTACGAGAACGTCGACGAGCGGATCGCGCTCGAGACGCCGCCCGAGGAGGTCGCGGAGGACGGCCGCGTCGTCTCGACCGAGGAGCGGATGAAGATCATGGAGAACCTCAAGCGCCCGCCTGACCCCTCGCGGATCGACCGCTGGCGCGAGCAGATGCCGGCCGACGACGTCGCCACCTTCGAGGCGATCGCGGGCGAGCGCCTGCGCGAGCTCGGCTACCCGGTCGGATAGCTACGGCGACGCGCCCTCCTCGAAGGTGCGGCGGATGTAGCTCTGGCGCAGGCGCCATATCGGGCTCTTGCGGACGAGCGCGAGCGCCGTATCCCACAGCTTGAGCCTGGTCGCGAACAGGGCGCGCTGAAGGGCGCCGCGCGCCTGAGCGACCGCCGTCAGGGAGGGGTGGGCACGCTCGTAGCTGAGATCGCTCAGGAGGTCGCCGGCGACGGACTCGAACAGCTCGACCTGTCGCGGCGCCATCTCCTCGCGCCAGCTACGGAGCCCGGGCGTGGGCGGCTCGGCGAGTCGCGGGTGGTCGCGCAGGGTGCCGGCGTCGGTCGCGCGGTGGTACTCGAGCATCGTGGCATCGAACTCGAGGCCCAAGAACTCGCAGGTCTCGCGCAGTGTCCCCTCCGGGTCCGCCACCAGGTCCCCGTAGCCGATCTCGAGGTACCGGCCCGCGACCCGCTGGCGGCCGAAGCGCCGCGCGCCCTCCACCTCGCGCCGCCACTGGGCGGCGAACGCGCCGACGCTGCGCGGACGCGCCGGGTTGAAGCGCGCCTTGCGCGTCAGCGCCAGGAACGAGAGGGCGGCGTCGCGGCCGTCGCGGATCAGGTGCACGTAGAGCGCGTCGGGGAACGCCCGCTCGAGCACGTCGAGCCGCTGCATGTAGGACGGCGTCTTGTCACCGAACCGGGGCTTGCCGCGGGCGTCGGCGTACGCGCGGTAGATGGCCTGGATCGCTTCGGCGAAGGTGGGCGTCGCGGGCAACCGCTCGTCGACCTCGGCGCGACCGACGCCCCAATCGCGAAGCCGGGCCAGCCGGTCCAGGTCCGCGAGGAACGCGTCGCGGTCGGGTCGCTCGCCGTGGCGGTCCCAGAGCTGGGGCAGGAAGTAGGACTCGGTCGGGATCGCGAGCCGCGGGTGGCGGTCGAGCATCTGCTTGAGCAGGGTCGTGCCGCTCCGGGAGACCCCGAGCACGATCACCGGCGCGTCGCTCATCGGATACTTCCCTACCGGGGGGGCAATGTCCGTTTCGCGACAAAGTCGCTCACCTAACAACCGAATCCGGCGGGATCCGGGTGTACGGGTCGGTCGGCGCGTCGATCGCGGTGACCTCGAAGCCGAGGCCGCGCCACTGGCGCTCGGAGCGGAACAGGAAGTAGTCGACCTGCGGGCGCCACGTGTGGTCTACCCCGTGGCGGTTGAGGATGTAGCCGTGCGGGGGAATCCGCCTGATCGGGCGCCCCGCGCCGGTGAACCGGCGGATCAGGTACAGGTCCTCGGCCCGCGAGCGCTGCGGCCAGCCGCCGATCGCCTGGAGCGGGCCCTTGACGGCCATCATGCCGCCGCCCGCCATCCGGGTGTCGACGTCGTGGCTGACCTGCCGCACGGTTACGTCGATCTCCTCGAGGTAGACGAACTCCGCCGCCTTCCCCACCAGGTCCGCCCCCGAGTACTCGAGCGCCAGGACCAGGTCCCAGAGGTGCTCGGTCGAGTAGTAGTCGTCGTCGTCCATCTTCGTGACGAGCTCGCCCGCAGATGACTCGACGCCGGCGTTGAGCGCGTCGCCCAGGGTGAGCTCGCCGTCGACCCGGATCACCTTGCAATCGCCCCCGTAGAGCGAGCGCACCCGCTCCCGGGTCCCGGGGGCGAACTCGTCGCCGTGCAGGCAGACGACGAGCTCGCGCGGCTCATAGGTCTGCCGCGCTACCTGGGCGATCCCGTGCTCGAGCCAGCTCTCGCGCCGGGTCGAGAGGATCACCGAGACCTTCGGCCTCGCCGGGACCGAGAGCCCCGCGGCGGCCGCGATCTGGCGCCAGCGGGCGGTCGCCGAGTGCTCGCGGAGCGCCGCCCGCCGCAGCGCCACCGAGGCCCGCTCGCGGCGGTCCAAGTCGGCGAGGTCGCGCGGCCGGAGCGGCTCGAGCAGGCCCGCGAGCTCGGTGCCAAGGAGTGCAGCTAGCGAATCCGAGATCTCCGCCGCGCAGACCGGGACCCCGGCCGCGCAGAGCTTTGCGATCCAGCCCGCCCGCTCGAACTCGGAGGCGTGGAAGGAGGGGTGGTCGAGGACGCCGAGGCGCCGATGCAGGACCTCGATGAGTTCGGCATCGGACTCGAAACCGCGGCCGGCTACGACCCCGGCGGGGAGTGGCACGTCGATCAGCTCGGCGGACGTCCGCAGCGTCACGGGGTCGAAGCGCGTCGCCGCCTGGAGCATCTCGAACGAGGCGCTGAGCCCGGCGGGGGCGGCGTCCCGGTCGAGCGTTGCCATGTATCCCGCAACCCCGTCGGGCGTGAACGGGTCCGGGTTGAACGTGCCGATGTCAACCGCGGGAGCGGCGGTCAGCTCGTCCGTGGAACCCGGGTTGCCGGTCTCGACGTCCGCGAGGCCGGTCCACGCCGCCTCCTCGCCATCGCGGCGCAGCGCGATCACCGGCACGCCTGCGGCTCGGGCCCGCTCGCAGAGAGCGCGCAGCGCATCTCGGGAAAGGTGGGGCCCTGGGCGGTCGACGACGAGCGCGTCGAGTGACTCCACAGGTGCCTCGGCCGCCACGCGGCGCCGGTGCTGCGGACCGCCGATCTCGAGCGCCTCCACAGCCGACGCAAGGCCTGTGGACACGGCCGCCGCAAACCCGACGCGAAGCGGCAGCCGCGCGCCCGGAAGCGAGCGTTCCCCGGCGTCCGGGGCGTGCGTGGTGGCGGGCGTCGACTGCTCCATCGGAGCGCGAAGGTTACGATTCCGCCGCTCATGGGCGAGGTCGACACTCCCTCCGGCGCGACCTCGATCGTCGTCATCGAGGCGGGGCGGGCCACTGCCGAGGTCGTGGTCGGCGCCGTCGACGCGGCGCTGCGCTCGTCGCTTCCTGGCCTTGCTGTCCGCGTTCCGCTGCCCGCCGGCGACGATCGGCGAGCAACGCTCGACGCGCTTTGCGGAGCCGACGCGCGCGTGGCGTGCCCCGATCCCGGGACTCCCACCCCTGACGCTGATTTCGTCTTCGAGCTGCCTGCCCGGGCCCGACCTCAGCCGTGGACGTTGTCACGCGTGGTCGCGGTGATGCTCGAGCGCGAGCTGGGCTCGCTCGAAGCGCCGGTCCCGGGTCGCACCGCGCGCGTTGCCGCCCTCGCGACGCACGGCAAGCTCCACGCCCGGGCGTCCGGCTCGGGCTCGGTACGGCTTCGCCCGGCGACGATCGGCCTGCGATCGACCGCCTCGCTCGGCGAGCCCCCGCCGAGGCCGGAGGGGACGCTGGCGCAGGAGCGCGCCGAGCACCTGCGCCACCGCGCACGCTCGGCGACGATGCGTGCGCGCGTGGATCGCCACGGGCACCGCCTCTCGCGGGAGCGCCTCCAGACCCGCCACGAGCGCGCCCGCCGGAGCCTGGACGAGCGGCGTCTGGGCGCCACCGGCGCCGGCGAGTGGATCCGCTGGCGCTCACGCGCGGTGGGCCGCCGCGCCGCTGCGCTGCCCGGCTTCGCCGCCTCGGGAGTGCGTTCGATCAGCGCCTTCGCCCGCCGCGCCCGCCGCTTCGCAACCGACCGCTGGCGCTCACGCAAGCTCGAGACCTGAACACCAACCCCGAGTTCCGTCGCGCCGCCCGGCTTGGAGGCGAACGATCGATACGCTGCAGCGGTCGGACCGCAGCGAGGAGGGGACCCTTGGAGCCGACCTACATGCACCGGGCAACATGAGGCTCGCAGCCGTTCTGGCCGCGGCCGTTCTCACAGTCGGGATCGCTGCCTGCGGCGGCGACGACAGCTCGGGAGACGACTCCGGGAGTTTGCGGATCGGACTGGAGGCGCCGCTCTCGGGTGACCTCCAGACCCTCGGCGAGGGGATGCTGAATGGCGCCGAGCTCGCAGCGGACCAGCTCAACGCGGATGGTGGCCTGCTTGGCAAGGAGCTCGAGATCGTCCCAATCGACGACGGCGGCGACGCCGAGATCGGCGTCCCGGCAGCAAAGGACGCGATCGAGGACGGTCTGGACGGCGTGGTCGGCCCGTACAACTCCGGCGTCGGGGTCGAGACGCTTCCGCTTTATCAAGCCGCTGGCCTGGTCCCGATCAGGCTCACCTCGGACAACGACACCGAGGGCTTCGGGTTCACGTTGCAACCGATGGCCTCGCAGATCGCTCCGGTAACCGCCGAGGCGCTGACCGACTTCATCGGCGCCTCGAGGGTCGCGATCACGTACGACAACACCGAGGAGTACACGACGGGCATCGCGCGCGAAGTTCGCAACCAGCTCGAAGGCCGTGACGTCGAGGTGACCGCGTTCCAGCAACTTCAGCCCGGCCGGGAGGAATACACCGGCGTCGTCAACAAGCTCGCCGCCGGCAATCCCGACGCGATCTACGCCGCCGTCTACTTCCCGGAGGGCGCCCGGATCGCGAAAGCGATCATCCCGGGCTCGAGTCCCACCTGCCTACTCGACTACGGCGCCTACGACACCGGCTACGTGGAGGACGCCGGCGAGGCAGCGCCCAACTGCGATGTGGTCGGCGTGCCCGCGCCTGGCGATTTCGCGGACTCGGAGACCTTTGTCGCCGAGTACGAGGACCAGTTCGACGAGGCGCCAGGCACATGGAGCCCCTACACCTATGACTCGGTGAAGGTGCTCGCCCAGGCGGTCGAGCAGGCCGGCGGCTTCGACGCCGAGGCGCTGACCGCCGCGCTCAACGAGGTCAAGGGCTTCGAGGGCTGGACCGGCTCGACCACACTCGAGCCCGGCACCGGCAATCGCGAGCCGGCTACGGTTACGGTCGACGAGGTCAACGACGGGGCGTTCAGCGTCGATGGGGCCTGGGCGAAGGCGGTCGGCGCCCCGTACTAGAACGTGTTGAAGAGATAGAGCTCAGGGCTCGATCGCGCTCTCGTCGAAGCGCAGGCCGCGCCATTCGCGCTGGGACTGGATCAGGAAGTAGTCGACGTAGGTGTTCCAGGTGTGGCCCTGGCCGTGACGGTTGAGGATGTAGCCGAAGCCGTGGGTGCGGTACGTGCCTCGGCCCGCGCTCTTGAAGTTCTTGACGATCCAGGTGTCCTCCCCGCGTGAGCGCGAGGGCCAGCCGCCGATCTCCTGGAGCGGTGCCTTGCGGGCCATCATCGCCCCGCCCGCGAGGCGCGGGTGGTCCGACTCCGCGTCGCCCATGAAGCGGCGCATCGTCAGGTCGACCCACTGCAGGTAGACGAATTCGGCCCCCTTCCCCACCAGGTCCGCCCCCGAGTACTCGAGCGCCAGGACCAGGTCCCAGAGGTGCTCGGTCGAGTAGTAGTCGTCGTCGTCCATCTTCGTGACGAGCTCGCCCGCAGATGCCTCGACGCCGGCGTTGAGCGCGTCGCCCAGGGTGAGCTCGCCGTCGACCCGGATCACCTTGCAATCGCCCCCGTAGAGCGAGCGCACCCGCTCCCGGGTCCCGGGCGCGAACTCGTCGCCGTGCAGGCAGACGACGAGCTCGCGCGGCTCATAGGTCTGCCGCGCTACCTGGGCGATCCCGTGCTCGAGCCAGCTCTCGCGCCGGGTCGAGAGGATCACCGAGACCTTCGGCCTCGCCGGGACCGAGAGCCCCGCGGCGGCCGCGATCTGGCGCCAGCGGGCGGTCGCCGAGTGCTCGCGGAGCGCCGCCCGCCGCAGCGCCACCGAGGCCCGCTCGCGGCGGTCCAAGTCGGCGAGGTCGCGCGGCCGGAGCGGCTCGAGCAGGCCCGCGAGCTCGGTGCCAAGGAGTGCCGCTAGCGAATCCGAGATCTCCGCCGCGCAGACCGGGACCCCGGCCGCGCAGAGCTTTGCGATCCAGCCCGCCCGCTCGAACTCGGAGGCGTGGAAGGAGGGGTGGTCGAGGACGCCGAGGCGCTCGCCGGCACGCTGTACCGCGTGTTTCGGCGTCCCGCCCAGCGGGCTCCGCCGGCTCCCCGGAGGCAGCGGCGGCAGCTCGGCGTCCTCGGGAGCCAGGATCGTGACCGGCTCGTCGTGGGTCGCCGCGGCGATCACCTTGAACCCGGCGTCGAACCCCGTTCCGGACCTGGTGACGAGCGCGGCGAGGCCCGCGACGTCGCCGTCGCGGAACTCGGTGGGGTTGAAGACCGCCGGGTCGAGCGGCGGGGCCGCGGCGAGGACGCCCGGCCCAGGGGCGCCGACGGTGAGGTCGGCGCCGGCGGGCGGCGGCGCGCTGCCGTCGCTCAGCCCGATCACGGTCGCGCCCCCGGCTCGCGCGGGCTCCGCGAGCCCTGCGCCATCGGTGCCCGGGTCGAGGACCAGCGCGTCCAGCTCCCCTGAGTCGCGGGAATGCGCATCCACCGCTGTGCCCAGGAGCGCCCGTCCGCGCGGGCCGGCGAAGCCGACTCGCAGCGGCAGTGGTTGCCCGAGCGCTGGGCGGCCGTCGATTTCCTGCGCGTCCACGAGCGAGACTCTACGCGGGGGGTTTGTTGGTGAGCGACGCAAGTCGCGAAACCAGGTTGGCCCCCCTGGTAAGGGCATGAATAGAGTCCTTCCGGTGAGCGACCCCTCGCCAGCGAACGTCTCGCAGGCCCTCTGGCGGGACATCGAACCTCCCGATCTCGATTCATTCAGGTCCGAGACGCGGGTTTCCGTGCTCCTCGACGGCGACGCCGGTGCGGCCGGCGCGACGGCCCGCGCGCTCTCCGCGCAGACCCACCCGTCCGACCTCGTGGACGTGATCGAGCCCGGGCCGGGCGCCGAGCCGACGGGGGACGTCGTGATCGTCCTCGCCGCCGGTGCGTTACCGGTGCCCGAGTTCGTCGCGGCGCACGCCCGCTGGCACGAGACCGTCGCTGACGCGGTCAGCTTCGGTCCCGTCGGCGCGGACCGGGCCGCGGACGATTCGTCGCTCGGGCTGATCCGCGACCTGACCCGGGACCTGACCGACCTTGCGGGCGGCCATCACCTCGCCGCCGCCGAGGGCAGCCTCGGCATGCGCCGTGACCTCTATCGCGAGGCGGGGGGCGCAGGCGGTGCGGCGTCCGGGCTGCGCCGGCTCGACCTGGCGCACCGCCTGCACACCGCCGGAGCCGTCTTCGTGGCCGAGCCCGAGGCCTGGGCCGCGGGACCTGCCGGCGAGTTCGCGCAGGCGGTCGCCCGCGCGTGCGCGGCGTCCGAGACGCTCGAGACCTCGTATCCGGTCGCCGCCGGCCTCGTGGCGCTGCCGCCGTTCCGGGCGCTCGCCTCGCCCCGGCGCCACGCGCGGCCGGCGCTGGCGGTCAACGTGCCGGTCGGCACGGACAACGCAGCCGGTGACGCGCTCGCCACGATTGAGGGAGTGCTCCGCTCGGAGACCGGCGACCTCGAGCTTCGGGTGCAGATCGAGGACTCCCATCCGGGATACGGGGAGGTGGCCGCGGCGGTCGAGGCGGATCCGCGCGCGGCGATCGCACCCTCGTCGCTCGGCGAGGCCTGCGAGGCACCGTTCCAGGCGACGATCCCGCCGGTCACCGCCCTCGACCCCCGTACGCTCGGCGACCTCGAGGAGCTGGCGCTGGGCGAGGACGCGGGCGCCCTCCACGTGACCGTTCCGGGGATCGCCCCCCAGGACGCGATGATCGAGGTCCTCGCCACCGCGGCGTGGCGCCGGGCCCAGCGGCTCGCCGCGGCGACCGGGGAGGAACCGGAGCTGATCGTCGCCCGGCTCGCGGGAGAGCGCTGGGTAAGCGGGGTCGAGGTCTCGACCCGGGGGCATGGCATCGAGGAGCCGCAGGTAACCGAGCACGGACCCCTTGCGGCCGCCAGCGATCCCAAGCACGAGCGGAACGCGCACCTGCGCTTCCGCGAGCGCGCGAACGACCTCACGCAGCGCGCGGCCACGCTTGCCGAGCGGACCCTGGCGGAGCGCCTGCGCGCCCGGGCCGAGCGCCAGGCCGCCGAGCGGGTCGAGGCCCGCCTCGCCGGCCGCTAACTTGCGCCGCGCCGCGCGCGCCCATAGATTTGCGCGCAGAGCTGCATGGGGACCCGGGGATTGCGCAAGCGGATTGGCTTGGCCGCCGCATGCGCGACGGTCCTGGTTCTCGCCATCCCCTCCGCCGGTGCTTCCGCCGGGATCAAGTATGCCTGGGCCAGCGCGCCCATCGATCCCGGCCAGACCGCGGGGATCACCGCCGGCTTTTGTGGCACGAACAAGCACCACCTGCTCGACGGCGGGGTCTTCTTCTCGCTGGGCGGCGTGGTGACGAACGCGAGCTACCCGATCGACGGCAGCGACGGCGACGAGAAACCCGACGACGCCTGGTTCGGTTACGTGACGAACACGAGCGGGATCCAGGGAACGATGAGCGTCTATGCGACCTGCACGAAGAAGAGGTTGAAGTACCGGACCCGCGAAACGTCCTTCAACGGCGGCGACTTCAGCACCGGGGCAGCGTGCCCGGGCCACTCGAAGGCAACCGGGGCCGGTGTCTCTCCGTCAGGCATCGGGGTGAGCACCTTCGCGCGGACGTGGGCACCGTACGACTTCTCCTCCAACGACCGCAACCGAATGTCCGCCGTGGTCACGGCACCGTTCCCGGGCCCCGAGGTCCCGGTAGAGGTGACCGCCGTCTGCTCGAACGACCTCAGGCTGAGCTACGAGCGCGGCAAGCTCAAGATCCCCGCCGGCGGCGGCGAGCAGACGTTCGTCAAGTGTCCGCGAGGTAGCCAGGTGGTCGGCGGCGGTGGGGTCAACAAGCGCACCGGCGCCGGCTGGCAGCTCGCGACCACGATCTCGATTCCGAGCGACACCGGCCGGGACGCCGACACGCAGCCCGACGACGCCTGGCGCGTTTCGATCAGAAGCGAATCCGACAAGATGCGGACGGTGCCGGTCGTCGCCGTGTGCGCGGGGTAGAGCAGCTATCTAGACGGACCAGCTCTCGAACCGGCGCCCGGTCAGCTCGCGGAACTTTGCGATGTCGCCGCTCAGGCGGGCCGCCAACGCCGCGTGGAGCTCCTCGTCGATCTCGGGCTGCTCGAACGGGAATGCGAACGGCCGCCGGTTCCGGATCCGTCGCCACCACTTCATCGGCAGCCGCTCGGCGGCCATCGCCCCGAGCGGCGTCCGCCGCCAGCGTGTGGAGGTCTCGAGCTTGGGAGTCTCGAACTTGTCCCGCCAGAAGTCCTCGTTGACGCCGATGAAGCCGAACACGCGCCGGAGGGTCTCGCGCCGGTCCTTCATCAGCTCATCCTGCTCGAGGATCAGGATCCGCTCCATCGGGTAGTGCTCGAGGAAGCGCGTGAGCTGCGTGTAGTAGCGGGACCTCGCGAGGTAGGAGAGGCGACTCTCGTCGAGGACGGCCTCGCGCATGGGACGGTCCTCGCGCCGGTTCGAGTAGGTGTGGATCCAGTTCGCCCGGATGCGGCGGATCGGGTCGCGGACCATGAAGATCAGCTTGGCCTCGGGGATCAGCTCCGCCATCCGCTCCGGCACCCCCTGGAGGCGCGGGTAGGCGGTGTAGTTGGGCGACGACTCGCCGCGGGCGCGCTTCGAGCCGTCGAACCGCTCCATGTACCAGTCCACGCCGTTCTCCCAATTGCGGTCGGCGACGAAGAAGTCGAGCTCCTTGGGGCGCGACATCGAGACCTGGGGATGGCGCGCGAGGTACGAATGCAGTGCCGTGGTCCCGCATTTCTGGGCGCCGATGATCACGAAGGTGGGGAGCGCACCGGCCATTCGGACGCGAGACGATAGCGGCGGGCATCGCTATCCTTGCCCGCCGCGCGCGGGCTTTCGGGCCCACAGCCTCACGGCTCGCCCCGTCCGTCGCGCGGTTGTCGCCCACCCCGCCGAGTCGAGGACACCGAGCGCGAGAACGCATGGCTCATCAGATGCCACAAGTCGAAGGCGTGAAGCACAGCTTCGTGCCCGTCGGCGATCTCAACTTTCACGTCGCGGAGGCGGGCGAGGGGGATCCCGTCCTGCTGCTCCACGGCTGGCCCCAGCACTGGTACTGCTGGCGGCTGGTGATGCCTGCGCTCGCGGAGCGCCACCGGGTGCTGGCGATGGACCTGCGCGGCTTCGGCTGGACGGACATCGCCTGGCAGGGGTTCGAGAAGGAGAACATGGCCGACGACGTGGCCAACCTGATGGCGGCGCTCGAGCTCGACCGCGTGAAGCTCGTCGGGCACGATTGGGGCGCCTGGCTCGGCTATCTGCTCGCCCTTCGTCGCCCGGAGCTGGTCGAGAGGCTGGTCGGGCTGAGTGCGCCGCCGCCGTTTCTGCGACCGCAGCCCCGCGGGCTTGCGCTCATGCCTCGCATGCGCTACCAGCTGGCGCTCGCATCGCCGCTCGCGGTGCGGCGCATGAGCCGGCCCGGATACGTCGCGAAGACGATCAAGCGCTGGTCGCGCGACCGCGAGCATCTCGATGCCGAGGTGAGGCGCCTCTACGGCCGTGACCTCCGCGCTTCGACCCGTGCGCGGGCCGCGATGCTCCTCTACCGGACTTGGGTAACGCGCGAGTTTGGGCAGGTTTTGCGCGGGAAGTACCGCAATGGGCGCCTTCAGGTCCCCACGCTGATTCTCCACGGGGACCGCGACCCCATCCTCCCGCCCGTGTTGTTCGAAGGACATGAGCAATTCGCCGACGACCTTCGCGTGGAGGCCGTGAGCGGCGCCGGGCACATGCTCCCCGAGGAGCGTCCGGAGCTGGTCGCCGACCGCGTTCTCGAGTTCTTCGACGCCAAGTGACCGGAATCGCTGGCCGACGCCCCGCATCTGCGGTGGCGGCGCTCGTGCTCGCCGTCAGCCTGCTGCTCGCGCTCGTCGCGGGCGACGCCGGGAATCTCGCAGGCGCCGCGTCCGCCCACGGCAAGAAGCGGCCGAACGTCGTCGTCGTGATGACCGACGACCAGCGCACGGACGACCTCGAGGTGATGACCCGGGTCCGCAATCGGCTGATGGACAAGGGCGTCACCTTCGACAATTACTACGCGACCTTCCCCCTCTGCTGCCCGTCGCGGGTGAGCTTCCTGACCGGCCAGTACTCCCACAACCACGGCATCGTCTCCAACGTGCCGCCCGACGGTGGCTTCCAGGCGTTCGTAAACGACGAGGCCACGCTGCCCGTGGCGCTCCGCCAGGCGGGCTACCGGACCGGTTTCGTCGGCAAGTACCTGAACGGCTACGGGTCGGCGACCCGGGACGCGAGCTACGTCCCGCCAGGCTGGACGGAGTGGTACGGCAGCTTGAAGAACCGCATGATGGACTTCTCGATGAACCAGAACGGCGACCGCGTCGGGTACCACGGCCCGCGCGAGTATGCGACCGACGTCGAGGCCAGCCTGGCGAACTCGTTCATCCGCCGCAGCGCGCCTCGCAAGAAGCCGTTCTTCCTGACGCTCGCGACGAGGGCGCCGCACGTTGAGACCGGGGTGGACGACAAGCTCGATCCCCGCCCGGCGCCGAGGCATCGCGGGACGTTTCGTGACATCCAGCTGCCCTCGTCCCCGTCGATCAACGAGGCGAACGTGAACGACAAGCCCTCGTTCGTGCCGGGCGAGCCGCTGTCGGACGAGCGCCTGGAGCGCCTGCGGCTGCAGCACCGCGCTCGGCGGGAGAGCCTGCTCGCGGTCGACGAGGCGATCGCCAACCTGGTCCAGCAGCTCCGCCGCAGCCGAGAGATGGCGAACACGTGGATCTTCCTGCTCTCGGACAACGGCTATCTGCTCGGCGAGCACCGCCTGGACAGCAAGAGTCGCTTCTACGAGGAGGCCGCGAGCGTGCCGCTGATCGTCCGCGGTCCCGGCGTCGACGAGGGCGGGGAACGCCACCAGATAGTCGGCAACGTCGACCTCGCCCCGACGATCCTGGAGTTGGCCGAAGCCGTGCCCGCGGTGGGCATGGCGGTCGACGGGCGCTCGCTGCTCCCGCAGATCGCCGGCCCGGGCGCCGAGGACGACCGCGACGTCCTCCTCGAGCTTCGCAACGACCAGGCCGTCCGCGAGGGGGACTGGATCTGGGCCGAGTACGAGACGGACCCGTCCGAGGCAGGCCCGGACGAGTTCGAGCTCTACGACCTGGCCGACGACCCCTACCAGCTCGAGAACCTGTACGAGCAGAGCCTGCCCCGGGATCGCTGCGGAATCGCCGCGAGGCCCTCGAGGAGCGGCTGGACGAGATCCGTGACTGTGCCGGGGCGGCCTGTCCCTAAGCGCGTTGCCCTCGCCGTCCTGGTCGCCGGCCTCGCGCTGGCGGCGCCGCTGACGACCGGCGCGGGAGAGCTCGAGGCCGCCCACAACCGCCCGAACTTCGTGGTCGTCATGACCGACGACCAGCGGGACGACGACTTCAAGCGGATGCGCGCGGTACGGACCGAGATCGCCGAGCGGGGCACCACCTTCGCCAACGCGTTCGCGACGTTCCCGCTCTGCTGTCCGTCGCGGGCAACGCTCCTGACCGGACAGTACGCCCACAACCACGGCGTGCGCAGCAACGCGTCGCCCGAGGGCGGCTGGCAGGCGTTCGTCCCGAAGGAGGACGAGACGATCGCGGTGGCCCTCTCCGGAGCGGGTTACCGGACCGGGTTCATCGGCAAGTACCTGAACGGGTGGCCGGCCGTGGCGATGAACGACCCGGTGGGCACGATCCCGCCCGGCTGGTCGTCATGGCAGGCGGCGCTGCATAACCGGATGTTCGACTGGGATCTCGACGTGGACGGCCGCGTCGCGGAGTTCGGGGATGAGCGCGAGGACTACCAGACCGATGTCTACGCGCGAAGGGCGAAGCGGTTCATCCAGCAGTCCGCCGGCAATCCCGACCCGTTCTTCCTGGCCGTCTCGACGCTGGCGCCGCATGTCGAGAACGGCGTCACCCGGAAGCGCAACCCGCGCCCCGCGCCCCGCCACCGCGGCACGTTCGACGGGCTGCCGTTCCCGGCCCGGCCGGCGTTCAACGAGGCCGACGTCTCGGACAAGCCGTCGTTCATCCCGGGGGCGCCGCTCGACGGGGTCGACGTCGACCGAATCGAGCGCCGGCGCCGCGACCGGCTGACCAGCCTGCTCGCGGTCGACGAGCTGGTGGGGACGCTCGCCGAGGCGCTGAGGGATGCGGGGGAGGCGCGCAACACGTACGTGATCTACACGTCGGACAACGGGTACCTGGAGGGCGAGCACCGGGTGCGGAAGAAGACGCTGCTCTATGAGGAGTCAGTTCGGGTGCCGCTGATGATGCGGGGCCCCGGGGTCCCGCGCGGGGTGACGCTGGATCAGATCGCCGCCAATATCGACGTCGCGTCGACGATTCTCGCGGCCGCCGACGTCGCGCCCCTCGCGCCGGTCGACGGCATCGACCTGGTTGGGCTGGCGCAGGACCCGGGCGCGGGCGACGGGCGCTCGATCCTGCTCGACAACCCCGCCTCGAACGCGGTGCGTGACCAGGACTTCATGTACGCCGAGCACAGCACCGACCC
The DNA here is from genome assembly GCA_963753385.1 of uncultured bacterium. Classification (GTDB taxonomy): domain Bacteria; phylum Actinomycetota; class Thermoleophilia; order Solirubrobacterales; family 70-9; genus JALZKA01. The sequence continues at coordinate 52,803 of CAVWCC010000005.1, read as the reverse complement.
GAGCAATCCCGGCCCCGAGGAGTTCGAGCTCTACGACCTGGCCGACGACCCCTACCAGCTCGAGAACCTGTACGAGCAGAGCCTGCCCCCGGGACCGCTGCGGAATCGCCGCGAGGCCCTCGAGGATCGCCTCGACGAGCTGATCGGCTGCGCAGGCGCCGGCTGCCAGTAGCTACCAGCTACCAGCTACCAGCTACTCGGCACCGGCACCCAGTCGATGCCCTGGCGGCGCATGCGCTTGATCAGGCGGCGGTAGCGCCGGTCGACCATGCGGGCATCCGACGGGGCCATCCGCTCGCGCCACTTGCCGACGTGGGCGCGCTCGGCCGAGATCTCGCTGTCGAAGTAGGCGCGCACCGCGCTCTCGTCCTCGAGGCCCAGGAACCCGACCAGCCGGCTGAAGGTCCCCTCGCGATCGCGCGCGGTGAGGTCGTCGAGGTGCACGGTCAGCACGCGATCGGCCGGGACCGTGTGGATCGCCGCGTCCGCGGCTCGCACCATCCGCTCCCACTTCAAGAGCGCCCTTGCCGGGTCGTCCGTGAGATCGACCTTGCGAAGCGTCCCCGCCACCACCGCCCGGCCGTCCCGGACCATGTTGATGAACTTCGCGTCGGGGCAGAGCTCGAGCAGGAACGGCGCCTGCTCGATGACCTCGCCCGTGATCTCGATCCAGTGGGGCTTGCCGTCGGCCGCCGCCGCGGGGTCCAGCAGCCGTCGCAGGAGGCGGCGGCTGGCGGCGATCCGGTCCGCCTCGAACCCGGCCTCGAACTCCTCGAGCGCGGCCTCGTACTCGTCGCGCTCGACGATCCGCTGAAGGCCCTGCCTCTGGCGTGCGCCGCGCAGATACCAGTGGCCGCGCATCCGCTCGAGGAAGCGCTCCATGGGCACGCGGCCCGCACAGAGGTCGGGCAGCCCGCCGGCCGACGCGTGGAAGCGCACCTCCGTGCGGATCCAGTGGTAGTGGGGGTCGGCAGCGATCAGCCGGCCCATCGGATGGGTGCCGCTGCGCCCGACCCCGCCGACGAAGATCGGCTCGGGAAGGCTGTTCACGCTCCCACCGGCTCGCGGAACCTGCGGAGGAGCGGCTCGCGCGGCTCGGGCTCGGGAACCCAGTCGATCCCGTCGCGGTGGAAGGCGCGCATCATCCGGCGGTAGCGGCGGTCGACCTTCCGGGCCTCGGGCGGCGGCATCCGCTCACGCCACTGCCCGACGTGCGCCTTGCGCGGCGTGATCTTGCGCTCGAAGAACTCGTGCATCGGCCCGGGGTCGTCGATCGCGAGGAACTCGATGACGCGCTGGAACGAGCCCTCGCGGTCGTGGTAGACGAGATCGTCGAGCTTCAGCTTCAGGACGTGCTCGGCCGGGACCGCGTTCATCCCGGCGTGCGAGGCGCGGATCATGCGCCCCCAGCGGTCGAGCGCCTCGACCGGGTCGTCGGTCATGTCGATCTTCTTCACGTGGCCGCCCGCGATCGCCCGGCCGTCGCGGACGATGTTGATGAAGCGCACCCGCGGGAACAGCCGCACGAGAGTGGGGGCGTAGATCACGCTGCGGCCGGTCAGCTCGCACCAGGCCGGCTTTCCCGCGCGTTCCGCCGTCGGGTCGACGACCGCCCGGATCAGCCCGCGCGACGCTTCCCAGGGATCGTCGCCGTAGGCGGCGCGGAAGTCGGCGAGCGCCCGCTCGAAGTCCTCGGATGAGATCAACCGGTGGACGCCCTGGGGCCGCTTGAAGCCCCGCATCCAGAACTGCTTCCGGCAGTTCTCGATGAACCGGTCCACGTCGATCGTCCCGCCGAGCAGGTCCGGCAGGCCGCCCTGCACCGCGTGGAAGCGAACCTCGGTCTCGACGAGGTGATAGCGCGGATCCGCGCCGACGACAGGGCCGATCGCGTGCGTCCCGCTGCGCCCGAAGCCACCGATGAACACGGGGTGGGGGAAGTCCGGCCCAGACACGGCGGCGAAGGTTAGCGGCGGTCCGGGGGGCCCCTCCCGTCGCCCATGCACGCCCTCTAACCTTGCCTCGCCGATGCCCGTTTCAGCCTCAGAGAAGGCGGCGCGACGAGCGCGCCGGCGTGCGTTCGAGCCCGATCCCGCCCCGGTCCTGTTCGTGGGCGGCACCGGGCGCAGCGGGACGCACGTGATCGCGCGGCTCATCAGCCGCAGCGAGCACTACGGCCTGGTGCCGGTCGAGTGCCGGTTCCACACCGATGACGACGGCTTCCCGGGCCTGCTCGCCGGCGATGTCACAAAGAGCGAGTTCCTGCGCCGCCTGCGGGGGTTCTGGTGGCGGGGCTTCCAGACCAACCGGTTGCGTGGCCTTCACAGGTTCGTCCCGCGCGAGCGCTTCGACCGCGCGGTCGAGGCGTTCGACGAGGCGTTCGACCGCGAGCCCGAGGCCGCCTGCCGGCGCCTCTTCCTCGACCTGCTCTGGCCGGTGACCGAGGCCGGCGACGCTCGCCCCGCCGACGGGATCGTCGAGCAGAGCTGCGACGTGATCGCCCAGGCCCCGACGCTGGTCCGGCTCTTTCCAGACGCTCGCTTCGTCCACGTCGTCCGCGACGGTCGCGACGCTTCCGCGTCCCGTGTCTCCCAGACGCGCGGGCTGGTCTACCCGCGGAACCGCAGGCAGGGCCTCGAGTGGTGGGAGGCGCGGATCCGGCGGATCGACGAGGGCGCCCGGGGGATCCCGGATGACCGGCTGCTCGAGATCGAGCTCGGCGCGTTCCTCACCCGTGGCCGGCGCGAACAGCTTCGCAACCTCGCGGGCCACGCGGGCATCCTCGCCGGCAACCGCCTGAATCGGTTCGTGCGGCGCCGGATGAGCGGCCGGGCGGCGAACCAGGAGCGCTGGCGCCAGGGCATCTCCGAGGCGGAGCAGGCCGAGATCGACGCGCTCTACCGCGAGGCGCTCGAGCGGCTCGAGCGCGACGGGATCCGCTGCGCGCCGCTCCTCCGCCACGCCTACGAGCGTTCGCGCTCCCAGTGAGCAGCTCGGGCCGGATCCTGTTCGTCACCTCGAACGGGACGGGACTGGGCCACCTGACGCGCTCGCTGGCCATCGCGAAGCGCCTGCCGGCGGGACTGGAACCGTTCTTCATCACGTTCTCGGCCGGCGCCCCGGCGGTCAGTGAACTTGGCTTCCCGGTCGAGTACGTCGCCTCGTACGACCGGCCCGGCGCCGGCACCGACCTGGCCTGGACGCTGCGCTCGCGCGACCGGCTGCGGGCCGCGGTAGCCGAGATCGCGCCGGACGTCGTCTTGTTCGACGGCACCCATCCGTACGAGCGGCTCCTGCCGGCGCTGCGCTCGACCGGGGCGAAGCTCGTCTGGTGCCGGCGGGCGCTGTGGCGCGACGACGCCGACACCGCACCGCTCCACCGCTCCCACCTGTTCGACGCGGTGCTCGAGCCGGGCGAGCTCGGCCGCGGCGGCGAGCTGGGGCCGACCGCGGCCCGCCGCGCGGAGGCCGAGGTCATCGAGCCGATCGTGCTCCTCGACCGCGCGGAGCTCGCATCACGCGCCGAGGCCGAGGCCGCGCTCGGCCTGGAGCCGGGGCGGCGAACCGTCCTCGTCCAGCTCGGGCAGGGCGCCGGCGTGAGCGAGGCGACCGCACGTTGTCTGCGGCACCTGGCTAGCTCGCGGCGACGTGCAGGTCGCGGCGATCTCCTCCGCGCTCGCGGGGCTCGGCGACGTGCCGCCCGGAGTCGTGCACGTGCGCTCGGCGTATCCGATCGCACGCTGGTTCGCCGCGTTCGACGCCGCGGTGGCGGCCGCCGGCTACAACGCCACGCACGAGCTGGCGGCGCTCGGCGTGCCGGCGCTCCTGGTGCCGATGCCGCGCCAGACCGACGATCAGGCCGCTCGCGCCCGGGAGGCCGAGCGCGCCGGGTTTGGCACTCGCCGCCTCCGGGGCCGGCGACCCCGAGCTCGAGCGGCGGCTCGACGAGCTCCTGGAGCCCGAGCGGCACGCGGAGATCCGTGCCCGGCTCGACGCGCAGGCGCGCTGGCGCGGGGCGGAGCAGGCCGCCGCCTGGGTCGAGCGCCTCGTGTCTGAGAAGGGCGCCGTCGCGGGCGGGCGCCGAGGCCCGTCGCGGGCCGAGCGCCGGCGTCCGCCTCCGGCGCGCGTGGATCTTCGCCGCGAGCGTGCCGCGAACGCTCGCCCGGGTTGCTTCCCAGCGCCTGCGAAGGCCGCGGCCGCGCGTGCTGATCACCGCCCTCGCGGTCGCCCCCGAGCGCTACGAGGCCGAGCTGGAGCGCGCGATCGCGGAGGCCGGCGAGCCGGCAGAGAACCTCCTCGTCGTCACCGACCGCCTCGACTTTGCGACGCTCCTGCGGGCGGGCACCGGCTTCGAGCACGTTCCGGCCGCCGGCGAGCGCCAACCGGAGCTCGCCGGTGTGCCGTACGAGCGGTTCCGCGCCGCCAGGCTGGCGCTGATCCGGGCACGGCGTCCGTCGCCCAGGCGGGTGATCAAGCTCGGCCAGGGCTCGTCCGACGCCGCCGGAGGCGCCTGAGCCGCCCAATATCCTCATCGCGATGGAATCGGGCACGAAAGGCGGTGCCGTGGCCCGGCCCGCGGCGCCCTCGGCGCCCGCCGGCGGGGCGCTGCCGAACCTGATCGTGATCGGCGCCCAGAAGTGCGGCACCAGCGGCCTGCACTACTACCTGGGGCTGCACCCGGACGTGTCGACCTCCGATCCGAAGGAGCTCAACTTCTTCATCGCCGAGCGCAACTGGCCGCGGGGGCTCGACTGGTACCGCGGACGGTTCGACGCCCGGGCACCCGTCCGCGTCGAGGCATCCCCGAACTACACGGCGTACCCGCAGCACGAGGGCGTCCCCGAGCGGATGGCCGAGGTGGTGCCCGACGGGCGGCTGATCTACCTGATCCGCGACCCGATCGACCGCATCGCCGCCCACTGGGTCCACAACTACTCGAAGGGCCGCCACCACGGCGAGCTCGAGGCGATCACCAGCCCGAAGACCTCGTACATCGACCGCAGCCTCTACGCGATGCAGCTCGAGCGCTTCCTCGCGCACTACCCGCGCGAGCGGGTCCTGCTGCTGGAGCAGGAGGACCTCCGCCTGCGACGGACCGAGACTCTCCGCAGGGTGTTCGAGTTCGCCGGCGCGGACCCCGAGTTCCAGGACCGCCGGTTCGCGAGCGAGCGGCACAAGACCGGGCGCAAGACCCGGCTGACCGGGCTCGGCGAGCGGATCGAGGAGCGCCGTGGGCTTAAGGCGCGGAGCGAGTTCTCGACCAAGGCCTGGGCGGTCGCCCGTGGCTACTGGCCGCTGGGGCGGAGAATCGAGCGCCCCGCGATCCGCGAGGCGATCCCCGACGACGTGATCGAGCGCCTTCGCGCGGACGCGCGCAGGCTGGAGGAGCTGACCGGGCGCCGGTTCGAGCACTGGTCGCTCTGGGAACGGTGAGCGATCACCGCGGCGAGGGGGCTGTCTTCGGGGTCCGCGTGCTCCGCTACTCGGGGGTCCAGGGCGTGGCGCTGGTGTCGGCCAGCGCGCTCCACCTGGTCATGCTCTTCGTGGTCGCCCACTACCTGGGCCCGTCCGAGCTCGGCCGCTTCGCGCTCCTCTACTTCGGGGCCAACCTCCTCGCCCAGCTCCTGACGATCGCCGTCCGGCCCGGAACGATTCGCCGGACGTTCGCGGAGAGCGACGACGAGGACGATGACTCCGAGGACGACGAGGAGGACGTCTCCGACTCGCCGAGGCGAAGCCTCGGCACCGGGATCTTCCTGGCGATCTCGCTGGCCGTGGTCGGCAGCGCCCTCGCGATCGCGTTCCGCGAGCCGATCGCGGACGGTCTGCTCGGCTCGAGCTCGGACGGCGACCTGATCATCTGGGCGGCACTCCTGGGCGGTGCCACGCTGGTCTTCAGGCTCGTCTCGATCGTCATCTGGTTCGAGCGGCGCCCGAGCGCGTTCCTCGCCTGCGAGCTCAGCCGGCCGCTCCTCGCGTTGGTGGTGGTCGTCGCGCTCCTGGCCGGCGATGGCAGCCTCGAGGACGTCCTGATCGCGAGCGCGGCCGGCACGCTCGCCGCAGCGATCGTCGGCGTGTTCGTCCTGCGCCGGAGCTTCGAGCCGGCCCTCGACCCCGGCGAGGTCCGCCCGATCCTGCACCGCGGGTTGATCCGCGCGCCGATCATGATGTCGTTCTGGACGATCGGCAACGCCGACGTCTACCTGCTCTCGCGCTTCGTCTCCGACGCCGACCTCGGGATCTACACGCTCGCGTCGCGGGTCGGGTTCATCGCGGCGTTCGCACCGCAGGCGTCGCGAATCGCCATGCGACCGCTCCGCAAGGCGGCGATCTACAAGTCGGTCGAGGAGCAGTACGGGCGCGCCGAGCAGCGCGGCCAGCTCCTCGGCTACTTCGTCCTGATCTGCGTCAGCGCGGTGCTCGCAATGGTCCTGCTCGCGCCGCTCGCAGTCGCGATCGCCCCGAGCTCGTTCGAGGACGCGGCCCCCCTGATCCCGCTGACCGCGGCGGCGATGGTCTGGCCCGCGCTGCTTCGGACGGTGAACCAGCAGACCAGCTGGCCGGGGCGGACCAAGGCGACGTTCATCGGCAGCGCGGTGGTGGCCTGCCTGGTGTTCATCGGCGTCACGCTCGCGCTGGCGCCCGTAGATCGACACGTACGCGGCGCCGGTCGGGATCATCGCGGGGCTGTTGCCCCCCGCCGCCTACCTGTTCATCCGCTGCCAGCGCGGGCCCGACCGGATCCGGTTCCCCTACAACGAGGTGGGGACCGCGATCGCCGTCGCGGCGGTGATCGGCGGCTTGCACGTCGCGCTCAGCGGGGTCGTGCCGCTCGCGGCGGAGATCGGGCTCGCGGTGGCGCTGGGAACGCTCTACATCGGGCTCCTGTTCCAGTTCCGCGTGGTCCCGGAGAGCCACTGGGAGGCGCTCGCCCACATGGCGCGCTCCCTGGTCTCGGGCCGCCCCGACCAGTTCGCGCCGCGGCGCGGCCTGCGGGCCCTCGAGCAGTCCGAGCGCGACGCGCTGCGGGCCGCGATCACCGGCAGCTGGGCCGCCGGGCCGGGGGGGAAGCGCCAGCCGGCTTCGGCCGTGACGGCGAACGGGGACCCGGCCCTCCTGGTACGGGCGCTGCGAACGGCCGGCGAGCGCGGAGGCGTCCCGGTGGGCGCCGGGACCGACCGGGATGCGGCGATCGGCGAATACCTGTTCAGCTCGGAGCCGACCGCCGTCCGCAACGCCACGATGCGACGGCTGCTCTCTGACGGCGTCGAGCCCGGCGACCTCCGCGCGCTCGAGGACCTGGTCGCGCACCTCGCAACGGTCCCGGACGCTGCCTGGAAGGGCCGCCGGAAGAACGAGCCCGCCGCGGGCGCCGGCGCGTGAGGGTCCGCCCGCCGGATGACCCGGCCGCGGTGGCGCCGGCCGACCCGCCGCCGATCGTCTTCGTCGGCGGCACCGGGCGGAGCGGGACCCACGTCCTCGCCGACCTCATCGGGCACCACCGGCGGTGGGCCCTGGTCCCGATCGAGTCCCGGTTCCACGTGAACCCGCAGGGCTTTCCCGACCTGCTCGCGGGCGAGGTCACCTCGAAGGAGTTCGTGCGCAAGCTGCGCCGCTTCTGGTGGTACCGAATCCCGGCCGGCGAGCCGGTGCCGGCGATCGCGCCGCGCCTTCGGCTCGGCCGCCAGACGCGCGGCCTCCACCGCTTCGTGTCTCCCGAGGGCTTCGAGGCGGCCGTGGGGCGGTTCGAGGAGGCGGCGGCCGGCGACGGCTCGCTCGACGTCGCCTGCCGGCGGTTGTTCCTCGATCTGCTGTGGCCCGTGGCCGAGCAGGGCGAGCGCCCGGGGATCGTCGAGATGAGCACGCACACCGTCGCCCGCGCGCCGGTCCTTCGCCGCCTGTTCCCGGACTCGAAGCTGATCCACATCGTCCGTGACGGGCGTGACGCGGGGTCCTCGAAGGTCTCAAAGCGGCAGAAGGCGCACCACCCGCGCGACGTCGCCGAGGGGATCGAGTGGTGGGTGGGGCGCCTCGAGCGCGCCGAGCGGTCGATCGCCGAGGCGCCGGAGGGGTTCACGCTCACGCTCAGCCTCGACGAGCTCGCCGCGGGCGATCGCGAGGGCTCGTACGAGCGTCTGCTGGAGTTCCTCGGCGTCGGCGACGTCCGGCGGATGCGGCGCTTCTTCGAGGCCGAGCTGAGCGCGGAGAACGCCAGCCGCGGCCGTTGGCGCGAGGGCCTCACGACGGAGGGCGAGCGTGAGGTCACGGCGGCCTACGAGCAAGCGCTCGAGCGGCTCGCGGAGCAGGGCTTTGAGAGCGCGCCCGTGCTGCGCCGGGTCTACGAGCGGTTGGGCTGAGCGGACAGGGTGCGCTACGAGCGCTTGATCACGATCTGGTCGGGCTCGATCGTGACCTCGACCTTGCGGTGCCCGGACCAGTGCTCGGAGTAGACGTCGTCGTCGGCCACCGCCGGATCGAGCCAGAGCCCGAAGCCGTCCTTCTCGCCATGGTCGAACGTGGCCTGTAGCGCGCCCTTGCGGCCGCCGCGGCCACGGCCGCGCCCGCGGCCACCGCGCCGTCGCCGGCGGCGTGGGGGAGCCTCCTCCTCGTCCTCGGAGGACTCGCGCGCCTCGCGCTCGTCCTCGTCCACGGTCTCCTCGTCCTCGTCCTCGTCTTCCTCCTCCTCGTCCTCCTCGGCGGCGGCGGCCTCGATCTCGGCTTCGATCTCGGCCTCGATCTCGTCGCGCAGGTCGAGTTCGCCCGAGTCCTCGTCGTCGGCACTCAGCTCGTGGCGCCGACGGAACTCGCGAAGCTCGGAGGCGGGTACGTCAAGTTGATGGGCGATCCAGGCGTCGGTTCGCCCCTGGCGGACCCAGGCCCGGATCTGGTTCAGCTGCGATCGCAGCGGTTTACGTGCCATAGGAGCGCGTGATGCTAGTGGATGCCGCCACGGGCTCCGGACGGGCACGGCGCATCGTCGGTGGGCAGCGGCTACTCTGGCCGTGGTCCGAAATCGACCGGCTTCCCGAGGGGTTAGCTCGAACGGAGGCGAGATGCTGGTCCTCACGCGCAAGACGAATCAGAGCATCATGATCGGCGACGACGTCGAGGTCACGGTGCTGGCGGTCTCACGGGACAAGATCCGCCTCGGCATCACGGCGCCGAAGGACGTGCCCGTGTACCGCAAGGAGGTCTACCTCTCGATCAAGGGCGAGTCCGCCGGCGCAGACGGCGACGCCCGCGAGGCGGTGGCAGACGGCTTGAAGGAGCTGGGGTCCTGACGTTCTAGCGCGACGGGCGCTAGCCCATCAGGAGGGCGAGCGTCTCGAACATCACCACGGTGACGACGATCACGGTCGCCGTGAGCGCGGTGAAGAGGACGCTGAAGCGGACCTTCCCGCCCTTCTCCGCACGCTCGAAGCGGCGGGCGCGCGACCGGGCGACGGCCCGCTCGCGGAGCTGGATGCGGCGACGGCGATCGAGCGCCATCTCGTGTTCGAAGGCGAGCTCCCAGTCGTTGAGGCTCTGACGCATTCGCATGGGTTCGAGAAACTCCAGACGGTTGAGACAAGCTGCCGGCGGCTTCGGACCGCCCGGCGGCGAGGCAGCACACTACCAAGCAAACACCCGTTCTGCAAGCAACCGTTCACAAAAACCCTAAAGTTCCTTCGTGACTCCCGGTACAAACGTGCCTGACGGCAGGGGTAGTGCGAGGCGCCCACAATCGAGCGTCGACTTTGTTTCGCCTGAGGCCACTAAGTCGACGTTCGCGGGCGTGGGCAAGGGGACCGGCACGGGCTAGCCTCGCCCCATGGGAGCTGACGACGGCCTGCCGCAACTGACGCTCGCCTCCGCCGCGGAGTGGGAGAGGTGGCTCGAGGCGAACAATGACTCCGCGGACGGCGTCTGGCTCAAGATCGCGAAGAAGGGAAGCGGGGAGACCACCGTCACGATCCCCGAGGCGCTCGACCTCTGCCTGTGCTTCGGCTGGATCGACAGCAACCGCGGAGCGCTCGACGACGATTACCTCCTGCAGCGCTACACGCCGCGGCGTGCGCGAAGCAAGTGGTCGCGGATCAACAAGGAGAAGGTTGCGGCGCTGAGCGCCGCCGGACGGATGCGGCCCGCCGGGCTCGCGGAGGTCGAACGCGCGAAAGCCGACGGGCGCTGGGACGCTGAATGGAGCTAGCACGCCCCCCACAGGCCGCGGCCTGCGTTCGCCGCCGATTGCTGGAGGCTGGCGAAGCGGTCGGCGAAGTCGGTGTTCGGGGCGATCGCGAGGGTGCGGGCGAAGCCGCGGCGGATGATCTCGGCGTTGACCAGGCGCTCGCCGAGGTAGACGTAGGCGAGGAGGCGGCCGTAGTGGTCGCGGCGCTCGGCGCCGAGGACCAGGGTCACGTGCTCGCCCTCGACGATCGTGCGGTTGAGGGCCGCCGAGCGCTTGCCGAAGCACTCGGGTTGCTCGCCTGGGATCACCGACTCCGGCGTGTCGATGCCGATGTAGCGGACGCTCTCCTCGCTCCCTGAGATCCGCATTCGCGCCGTGTCGCCGTCGACGACCTCGACGACGAGGGCCTCGATGCGATCCGGCATCCGGCGGTCGGCCCGCGAGCCCGCTTCGTCGTCGTCGCGGCTCGCGAGCAGGATCGCGACGCCCGCGATCAGCAGGAGGATCGAGCCGAGGCTGGGCAGGCGGCCGAGCGACACGCGCCCACGTTCAACCCCCGCGCGGACGGATAACGCCCCGTGCAATGGGGCTTGCGCGCCGGCCGTTCGCTACGGGATGCGCGAGACGCTGGAGAGCAGCGTCTCCTTGATCTGCTCGACGATCTCGAGCGCCTCCGACCATTCGCGCTGCCAGACGTTGCGGCCGTAGATCACGCCCGAGCCGCCGGCCTGCATGATGAACCGGGTCTGCTCGAGCACCTTCTCGTCGCTGATCTTGGAGCCGCCTGAGAGGACGACGAGCGCGCGCCCGGCGGACTCGACGCACTGGCGGATCGCCTCATCCTGCGTGACGTCCATCTCGTTGTACGGGGCAGGGGTCAGCTTGTCCTTCTCGGGGTCGATCTTCGGCATGTTGAGCTTCACCACGTCGGCGCCCATCTCCATCGCCATCCGCGCGGCGTAGTCGATCGCGTAGAAGGTCGACTGTCCGCCCTTGGCGTCGAGCGCCGCCCCGCGGGGATAAGCCCAGATCACGAGCGGCATGCCGTAGCGGTCGCAGTCCTGGCGCACCTGGCGGAGCTGGAGCAGGTCCTGGTCTTGGCGCGGCGAGCCGACGTAGAGCGTGTAGCCGACGGCGTCGGCGCCCAGGCGAACGGCGTCCTCGACCGATGAGTTCGTCGTCGAGAGCGCGTCGTCGGACGGCGGCACGTCGGTCTTGCCGTTGACCTTCAGGATCAGCGGGACCTGGCCGGCGTAGTCGGGGTAGTACTTCTCGGCCATCCCGATCTGGCACGCGAGCGCCGAGTAGCCCGCCTCGGCCGCGAGCCGGAACTGGTACTCGGGGTCCTTGGAGGCCGGGTTCGGGAAGAAGTCCCGGGGGCCGTGCTCGATCCCCTGGTCGATCGGCAGCAGCATCAGGGTTCCGTTGCCGGGGCCGAACTCGAACAGCAGGCGGCGCAGCCTCGTGCGCTTGCCGGGAGAGAGGGTGGCTAGAAGCGACTTCTGTTCCGTGGCGGCCTTGATCTCCATATGGCTTTAGGTTAGATCACGTTGCTCGACCATGGCTTTACCGGCCCTCCGTTCACGGTGGGGATCGAGGAGGAGCTGATGCTCCTGGATCCGGAGTCGCTCGACCTCGCGCAGGCGATCGAGGCGGTCCTCGCCGACGTGCCCGACGAGCTCCAGGGCCAGGTGAAGCCCGAGCTGATGCAGTCGTTCCTGGAGGTCGCGACCAGCCCCTGCCCGGACGTCCCCACCGCGGGCAAGGAGCTCCACGAGCTGCGCCGGTCGCTGACCGCCGTCGCCGAGCGGCAGGGGCTCCTGGTCGCCGCCGCCGCGACCCACCCGTTCGCGTGCTGGGAGGACCAGCTGATCGTCCAGCGTCCGCGCTATCTCGAGATCGTCGAGGAGTTCCAGTACGTCGTGAGGCAGTTCCTGATCTTCGGCACCCACGTCCACGTGGGGATCGAGGGCGCCGAGCGAGCCATCTTCGTGGCCGACGGGATTCGCCGGAGCATTCCGCTCATGCTGGCGCTCTCGACCAACTCGCCGTTCCTCCGCGGGCACCGCACGGGGATGCTCTCGTCGCGCACGCCGGTCTACCGCGCGCTTCCAAGATCGGGGGTGCCGCCCCACTTCGGCACCTGGGACACGTACGCCAGCATGGTCGGCGTGATGACCAAGAGCGGCGCCATCGACGACTACACCTACCTCTGGTGGGACGTCCGGCCGCACCCGAACCTCGGCACGGTGGAGGTGCGGGTCTTCGATCAGCAGACACGCGTCGACCTGACGATCGCCCTGGCCGCGATGACGGTCGCGATGGCCCACCAGCTGTGCGCGCTGTTCGACACCGGAAAATCGCTCGGGGACTTTCCGTCGGCGCTCGTCGACGACAACAAGATCAGGGCGGCGGTGCGCGGTATGGACGGCGTCCTGCTCGACTTCTGGCTGCAGAAGCAGGAGCCGGCCGAGCAGATCGCCCGGCACGTCCTCGATGAGCTGCGCGAGCACGCGGAGGAGCTCGGGTGCGAGCGCGAGCTCGCCGGGGTCGAGGAGCTGCTGGCCGGCAACACCGGCGCCCATCGCCAGCTCCGGATGTACGAGCGCGAGCCCGATCTCAAGGCGCTGGTGCGCGAGGTGGTGGCCCGCAGCCGGGCCTGATCGAACGCTCTCGGGGAACTATGCTCGGTGGCGATGTCAGCGCCCGAGCTGAGCGTCGTTTGCCGCAACTGTGGGTCGGAGGTGAGTCCCTACGTCACCGAGTGCCCGTACTGCGGGCAGCGGCTTCGCAAGCGCGCGCCGAAGCTCCAGCGTGATGGCGACGAGATCAAGATCCGCGAGGGCCGGCGCGAGAAGCGCCTGCGGCGGGATGCCGAGCGGCGGAACCGCGCCGAGGCACGGCTTCGCGGCGAGGGGGGCGGGCGGTTCGAGGAGCTCGCGACCAAGCCGGTGGCGACGGCGCTGCTTCTTGTGGTCCCCGCGGTCGGTTTCGTGGTCTTCAGTGCGTCGAACCTCACGGTGCTCGACCTCGGGGCGATCGTCGGCGACCCCGGGAACGAGGTCTGGCGCTACCTCACCGCGCCGTTCTTCTTCGAGGACGCCGGATACCTGTTCACGTGTGGGCTCGCGATCGCGCTGTTCGCGCCGCCGCTCGAGCGGCGGATCGGGTCGGTCGCCACGCTCGTCCTGGCGCTCGCCTGCGGCGCGCTGGGGATGCTGGCTGCGGTTGGCATGGACGCCGTATTGGGCGACGATTTCCCGGTCGCGGCCGGAGCCAACGGGATTGCCCTCGGCCTGCTGGCGGCCTACGTCGTAGTGCGCGAGCCCGAGCGGCGAGCCGACCCGGAGGATTCCTACGACCCGATCGCAATCGCGGTCGCGGCCGCGGTGCTCCTGGCGCTTCCCCTGGTCGAGGACTTCGCCGACCCGTGGGCCGGGTTGGCGGGCGCGATCGTCGGCGCGCTCTGCGGTCTCACGGCCTCACTCGGCAGCCGGCGGGGATCGAGGGCGTGAGCAGAAGCAGTACACGCCGTCGGCCCCGGACGCGAAGCGGAGGAGCCGACGGGCATGTCTAAGTTCACCTCCGTCGACGAGCGGCTTCATGCGTACATGGTCGAGCACGGCGCTCGCCAGGACGAGGTCCTGCGCCGGGTGCAGGACGAGACCGCCGCGATGGGCGAGATCTCGGACATGCAGATCGCCCCCGACCAGGGCGCGTTCATGACCCTTCTTGCGCGTTCGATCGGCGCGCGCGAGGCGCTCGAGGTGGGGACGTTCACCGGCTACTCGGCGATCTGCATCGCTCGCGGCCTGGCGCCCGGCGGCCGGCTGCTCTGCCTGGAGCTCAGCGAGGAGTACGCCGAGACCGCGGCGCGGAACATCGAGGACGCGGGGGTCGCCGACCGCGTCGAGATCCGGGTCGGGCCGGCGGCCGAGACGCTCGCAACGCTGCCCGAGGGAGACGTGTTCGACCTGACCTTCATCGACGCTGACAAGCCGGGCTACCCGGTCTACTACGAGGAGGCGCTGGAGCGCACCCGGCAAGGCGGCCTGATCCTGCTCGACAACGTCTTCGCTGGTGGCTCGATCGCGTCGCCCGACGACGAGGTCTCCGAGGGCTGGCGCGAGTCCGTCGCTGCGTTGCGGAAGCTCAACGACCAGCTCGTCGCCGACGAGCGGGTCGACCTGGCGATGGTGGGGATCGCCGACGGGTTGACGATCGCTCGCAAGCGGTGAGCGACGCCCGCACGATCCAGTTTCGGGCGATGGGGGAGTCGTTGCGCTGGCTCGGGGGCGCCAGCGAGGGGGCGTCGGTATGGGAGGCGCCGGGCGTGGTCGCGGCGGTCATCCCGGCGACGCCCGAGCGCTCGATCGTGAACTCGGTCGCGTTCGACCACTCGCGCTCGCTGGAGTCGGCCTACGACGGTCTCGTGGAGGCGTATGCGGCCGCGGGGGTCGCCGGATGGGACGTCTGGACGCCGGAGGACGACCTGGAAGCGATCGAGCTCCTGACGAGTCGGGGTCACACGTTCGACGGTGAGCCGGCCGCGATGGCACTCGACCTCGAGCGCTTCGAGCCCCCCGACGGCGGCGACCTCGATTCGGACGCGGAGGCGACCTTCGGGGAGCTCGGCCGGATCAATGACCTCGCGTACGGCCATGCCGAGGGCGAGGGCATCGCGGCGGCGATGACGCGCGCTGCCGACGACGTCCCGATTCGGCTGTACCGGGCCCGCCGCGACGAGGAGACCGCGTGCGTGCTCGCGACGATGGACCACGGCGAGGACGTCGGGATCTACTTCGTCGCCACGGCTCCCGGGCACGGCCGCCGAGGGCTGGCGGGTCGGCTCCTCGGCGCGGCGCTTGCCGAGGCGCGCGAGCGCGGAATACGGACGTCTTCCCTCCAGTCCTCCGCCAAGGGCGAGGGCGTTTACGCGCGGCTCGGCTACGAGCGGCGGTTCCGGCTGCACCTCTACGAGCGGCGCGGATAGGTTTCGCGCGTGGCGCCCGCCTACACCGACGAGCAGCTCGACGCCGCGCTCGAAGCCCTCTCCGACCCGGAGCGGTTCCGCGAGGCGGAGGCGCTCGTCGCCGCGGCCGCGCCGCGGCTGCAACGGGTGCTCGCCGGAGCGCTCGAGCAGGGCGGCTGGTTCGCCGAGTCGCACGACGACGCGACGGTGCGCGCCGCTCGCACGGAGGACGAGGCCGAGCGCCTGACCGCGGTGCGGACGCTGCTGGCCGAAGAGACCCGGATCGGGATGTTGGTTGGGGTCGCCGTCGGCTGGGCACTTGCTGACGAACTGCGAAGACAGGAGGAGTCCCCATGAAGATCAAGTTCCACGGCCACGCATGCTTCGAGCTGACGCGAGGGGGACGCGAACGTCCTGATCGACCCGTTCCTGAAGCCGAACAACCCGGTGGCGGTCCACACGGCCGACGAGCTCGAGCCCACGCACGTGCTGCAGACGCACGCGCACATGGACCACATCGCGGACACCGTCGCCATCCTCAAGCGCACGGGGGCCGTCGCCGTGGCTCACACGGAGCTCGCCGATTGGCTTGTCACGGAGCACGGAATCGAGAACGCGTTCGACCCCAACCTGGGCGGGACGGTCGAGTTCGGCTGGGGCTGGGTGAAGGTCGTCCAGGCCTTCCACTCGAACACGACCCCCGACGGCACCTCGATCGGCCAGGCCGCCGGGCTGGTGATCAACATGGGCGGCAAGACGATCTACCACGCTGGCGACACCTGCCTGTTCAGCGACATGCAGCTGATCGCACAGCGGACGCCGGTCGACATCGCAATCCTGCCCATCGGCGGCCACTACACGATGGACCGTCACGACGCCGCCTACGCGGCCGGGCTGATCGCCGCGGGCACCGTCATTCCCTGTCACTACAACACGTTCCCGCCGATCGAAAGCGACGCAGTTGCGTTCAAGGCCGACGTCGAGGACCAGAGCTCTTCCGAGGTCGTGATCATCGAGCCCGGGGAGACTCACGACGCATAGAACTACGTAGGGGCTGGTCCTCAGGCCGGGTCATCCGATCGGGGGAGCCGCGGTTCCTCCCGTCGACCGAACGCTCGGATGATGTGGTGGGCGGGGCCGTGCCTGAAGCTTCTTCTACCCCCTAACCCCCGCCGTGGGGAGGAGCGGGTGACTCGTATGGGAGCTAATTCGGACCACAGCCCCCGCATCGCATTGGTGCTCCAACCCGGACCGGATGTCCAGGAGTCCGTGCGTGAGTCACTCGCAACTCTTTGCGGCGAACTGGACGCCAAGGCTCTCGATGACATCGAGGTCCTAATCGGCGCCCTGTCCCGTACCCAGGCGTCTCAGCTCGAAGCCAAGGACGGCTTCGAGCTGAGGCTCTGGGTATCCGATTACGACGAGGGGGAGCTCGAGTACGAGGTCTGCGACCTCCCTGTCGCGATGGCAGCGAGCGCCTAACTGCGCCTGAACGAGCCGTAGACTCGGCATCTGACGATGGTTGCTCGCTCGCCGCGTGTACGCGTGCTCGTCGCCGACGACCACCCGATCTATCGGGAGGGCATCGTTCGCGCGATCAAGGAGCGCCCTGATCTCGAGCTGGTCGGCGAGGCGGCCGACGGCCGCGAGGCCCTCGAGCAGATCAAGGCGCTCGGGCCCGACGTGGCGGTGCTCGACATCCGCATGCCCCAGCTCGAGGGCACTCAGGTCCTGAGCGCGCTCCGCCGTGACGGGATCGAGACCGAGGTGCTGTTCCTGTCCGCGTTCATGGAGTCCGAGCTGGCGTACCGAACCGTCGCCGAGGGCGCCAAGGGCTACCTCTCCAAGGAGAGCTCGCGCCAGGAGATCTGCGAGGCGATCGTCACGGTCGCCCGCGGCGGAACCGCCCTGGCGGCCGCGGTGCAGGCCGGCCTCGCCAGCGAGATCCAGCAGCGCGAGCGCGCCGACGGCCGGCCCGACCTGACCCCGCGCGAGTCGGAGGTGCTCCACATGATCGCGGAGGGCCTTTCGGCGCCGCAGATCGCGAAACGGATCCACCTCAGCCCGACGACGGTGAAGACGCACCTCCACACGCTGTACGAGAAGCTCGGCGTCTCGGACCGGGCCGCGGCCGTCGCCGAGGGCATGCGCCGCGGGCTCCTTGAATGAGCGAAGCCGAGCTCCGGGCTGAAATCGACAAGCTGCGCGCCGAGCTTGCCGCCGCGCAGGCCGAGCTCGACGGCGGGCGGCAGTTCCTCAGCCACGTCATGGACGCCGAGGACCGCGCCCGGCAGCGAATCGCCCAGCTGATCCATGACGACGCGCTCCAGAGCCTGCTCGCGGCCAACCAGGAACTGATGGAGGCGGCCCCCGGCCGCGCGGGTGTGACCCGGGCCCACGACGTGGTGAGCCGCTCGATCGCCGACCTGCGCGAGGCACTGCTCGCGCTCCACCCGGTGACGCTGGAGCGAGGCGGCCTGGAGCCCGCGATGGGCGCGCTCGCGCGGCAGGCGGAGCGCCAGGCGGGCTTCGACGTGACGGTCGAGCTCGATCCGGCCGCGTCCTCGCGCCACGACGCCCTCGTGGTGGCGCTGGCACGCGAGCTCCTCGCCAACGCGAGCCACCACTCGGGCGCGAGCTCCGTGGCGGTCAAGCTCACCCCGGAGGACGGCTCCGTGGTGCTCGAGGTCGCCGACGACGGGCGGGGGATGGAGGAGTCAAGGCCGAGCGAGGCGCTCGCCTCCGGCCACATCGGCCTGGCGTCGGTGATGCAGCGCGTCGAGACCGCGGGCGGCGAGTTCACGCTCGACACGGAACCGGGGCGCGGGACCCGCGCTCACGCCCGCCTGCCGCTGGCGGCGGACTAAGCCGGCGGCTCGCCGGGCGACGCCGCGGTGGTTGCCGGCTCGGTGACGGGTGGCTCGCCCGGAGCGACCGGCGGCTCGTCCACGGGCGGCTCGGTCGGAGGCGGGTCGGTCACCGGCGGCTCCTCCACCACGGGCGGCTCCGCTGGCTCCGGCTCGTAGGTGGGAACGTTGTCGGCCAGGCCCGTCCCGGTCTCGGCACCGCCCGCCACCGCGTCGGCCGCGGTCGGGTCCGCCGGGGCTGGCTCGGCGGGCGCCTCGGCGACGGGCTCAGCAGGAGGCGCGGCGGGCGTTTCCGGCGCTTCGGCCTGAGGTCCGGCAGAGGTCGTGTGATGGTGCCGATGGACTACCGTGTCGCCGCCGCGAATCGCCGGCCCCGCCATCGCCACGGTCGCCTCGCGCTCGATTGCCGCCGCTCCATTCGACTCGGCGGCGCCCTGGTAGTAGTCGTTGACCTCGACCGCGCCGGCCGTGAGCAGGGCCACGCTCGCGACGCTCGCCGCGGCCTTGGTGCCAAGCGCCCCACCGATTCCGCCGGCCGCCGCGCTTCCCGCCAGAGCCATCCCGCCACCACCGGCAGCCGCAGCGCCGCCGACCGCTGCAGTGCCGGTCCCGGCCGCCGTAGTCGCCGCTGCGCCACCCGCCGAGGCGCTCGCGCCGCCCGAGCCGGCGCCGATCTTCGCCCCGCCGAGCCCGAGCTTGCCCACGAGCGCGGCGTGCAGGGCGGCCAGCGGCCCGATCGGCGCCAGCGCCGCCAGGGCCTTGCCGTTTCGCCGCAGCTCGGAGCGGTACTCGCGGCACGGCTCGCAGCCGCGCAGGTGCGCGCGCGCCGGGCCGGACGCCTTGCGGAGCCCCTCGGCTGCCTCGGCGAGCTCGAGGTGAACCTCGTCGCAGGTCAGATGCCGGCCTTGGCTGCAGTCGGCCAGTGACATCCGGGCGCGGACCAGGAGCGACTTGACCGCCGGGACCGTGGTGTCCATCGCGACGGCGATCTCCTCGTAGGCCAGAGCGTCGATCTCGCGCAGGAGCAGCGCGGTGCGCTGGGTCTCGGGCAGGTCCTGGACGTCGGCAATGAGCGCCCGGAACTCCTCGCGCTTCTGCACCCGTTCGGCCACCGAGACGCCGTTCTCGTGCGGGTGGATGTCCATCGAGTCCTGGCCCTCGGGCACCGGCTTCCGCAGATGGTTCAGACAGCGGTTCCGGGCGATCCGATAGAGCCACGGCCGCGCGTTGATCGCGCGGTTGTCGGCGAGGATCGCCTTGTGCGCGGCGACGAAGACCTCCTGCAGCACGTCCTCAGCGTCCTCGGACGACGCGAGCATCCCGCGGCAGAACGCCAGTAGCCGCGCCTGGTAGCGCTCGAACAGCGTCTCGAACGCCCGCTCCTGGCCGTCGCGGATAAGCGCGATCAGACGCTCGTCGCCCTGCAGTTTCAGCAGCGGCGATCGTCGTCCAAGCAGACCGAGCCTGCTCGCGTGTGTGAGCGCAGAGGCCTCCAAGCTCAACCCAAGGAACACCGTAACAGCGCCGCAGTTGCGCGCGAAGAAGGCTCTGTTAAGCCGCTACGCTCGCGGGGCCGGGGTGGTGGAACTGGCTAGACACGATCGATTTAAGCTCGATTGCCCCTAGGGGCGTGAGGGTTCGAGTCCCTCCCCCGGTACTCCAATCGGCCGCGTCCCGGCACACTTATGCCCGGTTTCGCGCATCGCCGGGCCGCAGGATTGTCCGTTGCCCGTGCGCCGCTTTCCCACACGTGACCTCCCTAATTTGCATGCAAAACAGGGACGTGCCGGGTGCAGGCGGCAGTTGCCCGGGCGGCGACGTTGGGCAAGGGACGTCGGAGTGAATCGCCAGCGCGTGATCGCCGACGGACTGGTCAGGCCGGTGACCGTCGGCGAGCTGAACCGCCACACGCACTCGCGAGCGCCGTGGCAGCGCGACTAGCCGCCCTCGATGTGCTTCTTGAGGCCCTCCGCGGCGCCCTTGGTCAGGAATTCCTTGACCTTGCCCTCGACGGGGCCGCGGAGGAGGAGTCCGAGCATCCGGCCGGGGTCGAAGTCGAGGATGTAGGCGGCCTGGGTTCGGTTGGCGTCCAGCTCGGTCAGCTCCCAGCGGCCGTCGAGCGACTTGACCTCGCCCTTCTCCTGGGTCCAGCTGAGGCCGTTCGGCGGGTCGTAGCGAAAGCGCATGGTCGACTTGGTCTTCTTGACCATCGCGTCGGCCTCGACCTCGACGAGCTCGGCACGGCCCTCGCGGTCGCTCTCGATGACTGTGACCTTCTCGGTCGCCGGGTTCCAGGCGGTGGCGCCGGGAACGTCCGCGGCGACCTCGTAGACCCGGTCGCGCGGAGCGTCGATCTCGACGGTATGGCTCGCGTGGATCGTGCCCATCAGAGCTGTGTCCAGACGGTCTTTGTCTCGAGGTATGCCTCGAGGTTCGCATGGCCTTTTTCCCGGCCGATGCCGGACGCCTTGTAGCCCCCGAACGGCGCCGCTGGATCGCCGCCGCCCCAGGTGTTGATGTAGACGCTCCCGGCTTTGAGCATCGCCGCCAGCTTATGTGCGTTCGAGATGTCACGCGTCCAGAGGCCCGCGGCGAGGCCATACTCGGTGTCGTTGGCGCGCGCGGCGACCTCCTCGAGGTCGTCGAACGGCATCGCCACCAGCACGGGGCCGAAGATCTCCTCGCGGGCGATTCGCATCCGGTCCTCGACCTCCGTGAAGAGCGTGGGGGAGACGAAGTAGCCGTCGCCGTTCTCGGGCGAGCCGCCCGCGATCGCCTGGGCGCCCTCCTCGAGCCCGGAGTCGATGTAGCCCTTCACCCGCTCGAACTGCTCGGCCGAGACGAGCGGGCCGAACTCCGAGTCCGGGTCGAGCCCGGGGCCGACCTTGGCGTCGCGGGCGTAGGCGGCCAGCTTCTCGGTCACCTCGTCGAACAGCTCGCGCGCCACGAAGAGGCGGGAGCCGGCGTTGCAGGCCTGACCGGAGTTCGAATAGATGCCCTGGAAGGAGCCCGGGATCGCGCGGTCGAGATCGGCGTCGGGGAGGATGATGTTCGGGCTCTTCCCACCGAGCTCGAGCGTGACCCGCTTCAGCGCCTGCCCGCATTTGGCGGCGATCTCCCGGCCGACGACGGTCGAGCCGGTGAACGCGATCTTGGCGACGCCGGGATCGTCGACGAGCGCCGCCCCGGTCTCGCCGTCGCCGGTGATGACGTTGACCGTGCCCTCCGGCAGCCCGGCCTCGAGTGCCAGCTCGCCCAGGCGAAGCGCGGTGAGCGGCGTCTGCTCGGCGGGCTTCAGCACGGTCGGGCAGCCCGCGGCGAGCGCCGGGGCCACCTTCCACATCGCCATCAGCAGCGGGTAGTTCCACGGGATGATCTGCCCGCAGACGCCGACCGGCTCGCGGAGCGTGTAACAGAGGACGTCGCGCGCCGACGCTGGGATCGTCTCGCCCTCGATCTTGGTCGGCCAGCCCGCGAAGTAGCGGAGGTGGTTGACGGTGGCTGCGATGTCGAACCCGGCGCTCTTGACCGGCTTGCCGTTGTCGAGCGACTCGAGCTCGGCGAGCTCCTCGCCATTCGCCTTGATCAGCTCGGCGAAGGTGTACATCAGCCCTGAGCGCTTGGACGCGCTCACCTTGCGGAGCGGCCCGTCGAGCGCCGCCTGCGCCGCGGCCACTGCCCGCGCGACGTCATCGGCGTCGCCCTGGCCCACCTGGCAGATCTCGTCCCCGGTCGCCGGATCGACCGAGGCGAACGTGCCGCCGGCGGCCGGCTCCACCCATTCGCCCCCGATCAGGAGCTTGCCCGGCGTCCGTGCGAGGAACTCCCGTGCGGGCGCGGAGAGCGCTTCGGCGGTGGCCGTCGGCATCCGCCGGATCGTATCGCCGGTCGGATTGCGCTACGGGCAGACGGGCCAGGTGTCCGGATCGCCGGCGTCCTCGTCGGCGTCCTCGGATCCGGCCACGTGTTGGTCCGGCGCGTCTGTCGCGGTTGCGGCCTCGCCGGCCTGCTCGGGCTCGGGCTCCTCGATGGGCTCCTCGTCCGGCTCGTCCTCATCACATGCCGGTGGCTCGCCCACGTCCGGATCGGTGGCGGGACCCGGGTCGTCGGTCACGGCGCCGGGGGTCGTGGCGTCACGGCCGTCCGCGGACAGGCCGGACTCGCCCGGTTGCTGGGTCACGGACACGCCGGCGTCGGCGGAGGTCGAGAGCGTCTTCTCACGGACCAGGACCTCGGGCTCATCCTCTCCCGGCGGGGTGCCCCAGGCGGCGACCTCTACGGCATACGTCCCGGGGCCGACGTAGGGGACGAAGACCGACCGTCCGGCCCCGGCGGCCTCGCCGGCGTCGACCACCGAGCCGTCCGGCCTGGTCACGCTGACCGTGTAGTAGTCGGCTCCCTCGAGCGGGGTCCAGCCGGCGTCGATCTGGCAGACGATTGCCTGGTTCGCGAGCCCGCAGCCGTCGAGCGACGCGCTGACCGAGAGCTCGGCGGGGCCCGAAGGCTGCTCCTCGCCGCCCAGCGCGAACGGAGGGACGGCCAACGCGAGCAGCGCGAGCCCGGCGACGCGCAGCCGCCTCATCAGCGCAAGCCTCCCTGTGGGAGGAACGAGCCCTGGAGGACCTTCACCGCGGCCGCCGTCTCCGCGGGCGCGCCCGGCTGGCTCGTCGTCGCGAGGTAGTACCAGTAGTTCCTGGGCCCGCCGCTGATCAGGACTTCGTAGTTCGGGGCCTCCGTTGGAGCCGAGGTCGGCGCGAGCACGCTGGTCGTCGTCTCCGGGGTGGGCCCGGGGTTGCGTTTGACGACGCCGGCGCTGCCGGCGAGGCTCTCGAGCTGCGCCAGCGAGCGGGTCTCGAAGGTCGCGAAGTCAAGCTTCGGGTCCTGCTCGACCCAAAGCATCAGGTCGGCGTCGCCGCCCGGGGCGACCGCCGCGAACGTGGCGCCCCCTGAGGGCGCGCTCTCCTTCCAGCCCGCCGGCAGCGCGAGCTGGAACGTGGATTCGCTGACCAGCGTGGCGTCGCCGGAGGCCTTCGCCGGATTGGTGCCCGCGCGCTCGACGGCCCCCGGTGCCGGCTCGTCGGGAGCGATCGCCGCCGCCGCCGGAGCCGAAGCCGACGTTGCGACGTCGTCGCCGTCACCCCCCTGGATCGTGACCAGGATCCCGACCACAGCCAGCACCGCGAGCGGGAGGCCAAGCCAGCGCCAGGAGGGCGAGGGCACTGAGAGCGACGGCAACGAGGGTGATGGCATCGACACGGATGGCAACGGGATCGTGGACAGCATCCGTGCTTTGGTCGCAGGGACCTCGATGACCCTGGTCGGCTCGTATGGCACGGCGCACCGCTCACAGAAGACGCGGCGCACCGCGTGCGAAGGTACCACCAGCGGGAGGCGCACGCGGGTGTCCGCGTCGCATTCGGTGTGATGGCACGCCACGTCACGCGCGGGCGTGCCGGCGGGCAGGAGAGGAAAACCCCCGTTTGTGGTCGCGAGATCCACCTGTTTCCTCATCGGAGAGCCTAATACGAGACTTGAGCGGTCTCGTGAATGCGGGATTGCTGTGAGAATGCCCGCGTGGTCGCGAAAGCCCTCACCTGGGCGTACGGACGCCTTGGTCGCTTCTACCCGCGCGTGTTCATGGCGGTCGAGTTGCAGACGGCGTACCTGGTGATCCTCGGCACCTACGCGCTCTTCAGCTTCTACTAGCGTCCCCGCCATGGCCACCGCATCCGAGACCTCAACCGAGACCGCCGTTCACGGCGGGCGCCTCGTCGCCCGCGCGCTCCGCTCGCGCGGGGTCGAGCACCTGTTCACACTCTCGGGCGGTCACCTGTTCTCGATCTACGACGGCTGTCGCGAGGAGGGGATCGAGATCGTCGACGTGCGCCACGAGCAGGCTGCCGTGTGGGCGGCCGAGGGCTACGCGAAGGCCACGCGGCGTCCCGGCGTCGCGGCGCTGACCGCCGGCCCCGGCGTGACCAACGGGATGAGCGCGATCGCCGGCGCCCTCTACAACCGCTCGCCGGTCACGGTGCTGGGCGGGCGGGCGCCCGAGATGCGCTGGGGCTCGGGCTCGCTCCAGGAGATCGACCACGTCCCGTTCGTCGAGCCGCTGGTGAAGTCGGCCGAGACCGTGAAGGACCCGGCGCTGATCGCCGCCGTGACCGCAGCCGCGATCGACCGCTCGCTCGCGGCTCCGAGCGGGCCGACGTTCGTCGACTTCCCGCTCGACGTCGTCTTCACCGAAGCCGCCGCCGACCCGGGGTCCGACCCCGGCTTCGATCCTGGCCCCGTCGCCGAGGACGTGGAGCGGGCGGCGGAGCTCCTCGCGGGCGCCGAGCGGCCCGCGATCATGGCCGGCACCGGC
The DNA here is from genome assembly GCA_963753385.1 of uncultured bacterium. GTDB lineage: Bacteria > Actinomycetota > Thermoleophilia > Solirubrobacterales > 70-9 > JALZKA01. The sequence goes on along the minus strand of CAVWCC010000005.1, from coordinate 28,429 downwards.
CTCTACTGGGCCCGCGGCGAGGACGAGCTGCGGGCGCTGGCCGAGGCGCTCGGCGCGCCGGTGTTCCTGAACGGGATGGGCCGTGGTTGCCTGCCCGCCGACCACGAGCTCGCGTTCTCCCGGGCCCGCGGCCACGGGCTGAAGGAGGCCGACGTCGCCCTCGCGATCGGCCTGCCGCTCGACTTCAGGCTCGGTTTCGGCGGCTCGTTCGGCGAAGAGACGAAGCTCGTCTGGCTCGACGTCGCGCCCAACGAGCTGCACCGCAACCGCGCCCCCGATGTCGAGCTGGTCGGGGGCATCGCGACGACGCTCGCCGCGATCCGCGTGGCCGCCGCCGGCGCCGACCCGGCCAGGACGCGGCCCTGGGTTGACGCGGTTCGCGCGACCGAGACCGAGAAGCGCGCTGCCGAGCAGGCCGAGCTCGACGACGAGCGGGCGCCGCTCCACCCGATGCGGGTCTACAGGGGGCTCGCCGAGGTGCTCGACCGCGACGCGATCGTGATCGGCGACGGCGGCGACTTCGTCTCCTACGCCGGCAAGGTCGTCGAGACGCACCAGCCCGGCTGCTGGATGGACCCGGGCCCGTACGGCTGCCTAGGCGCCGGCCCCGGCCAGGCGATCGGCGCCAAGCTCGCGCACCCCGACCGGCAGGTCTGCCTGCTCCTCGGCGACGGTGCGTTCGGGTTCTCGGGCCTCGAGTTCGACACGATGGCCCGACACGGCATCCCGGTCGTCGGCGTGATCGGCAACAACGGGATCTGGGCGCTCGAGCACCACCCGATGAAGTTCCTCTACGGCTACTCGGTCGCGGCTGAGTTGCGGCCGGAGACCCGCTACGACCAGGTCGCCGAGGCGCTCGGCTGCCACGCCGAGCTGGTCTCCGAGCCGGCCGAGCTCGTGCCGGCGCTCGAGCGCGCGTTCGAATCCGGCAAGCCGGCGCTCGTCAACGTCCTCACCGACCCAGAGGTCGTCTACCCGCGCAAGTCGAACCTGGCCTAGGCCGACGCGCGCTCAGCCCGGCGCAGGCCTGTGACGGCCCACAGCGCCGTCAGCGCCATCAGGCCGGCTGCGGCGCCGAACGCCAGGAGCGCATCGGCCGGTGCGCCGATGATCAGCTCGCGGCCGGCCTCCAGCACCGCCGTGACCGGGTTCCAGTCGGCGACCGCCGAGACCCAGCCCTCGAGCAGGTCGCGCGGGACGTAGACGGGTGCGGTGAAGATGATCAGGAACGCGGGTAGCTGAATCAGGGGCGCTGCCTGCATCGTCCGCATCCGCATTGCGACCCCGGCCGCGAACAGGAGCGCGGCGGCGTTGATCAGCGTGATCAGCACGATCAGGCTGACCGCGTCGGCGACGGTCGGGTCGATCGAGGCGCCGGTCGCGAGCGCCAGCGTCGTCACGATTGTCCAGACCAGGGCCGCGCGAGCGAGCGCGGCGAGCGCGTAGCCGACGATCAGGGCCGAGCGCGAACGGGTCGCCAGGAGCATCCGCCGTGCGAACCCGCGCTCGAAGTCGGCGGCGACCGAGAACCCCGCGAAGACGCCGCCGAACATCGCCGACTGGATCAGCACGAACACGTACTGGAAGGTCGAGTAGTCGGGGTAGTCGAAGGTCGGGCTGTTGGAGATCGCCGAGAGCCCGCCGGCGAACGCGGTGAAGAAGAACACCGGCATCAGGATCGAGGGCAGCAGGAACGCGGGGTTGGTCACCATCACCCGGAGCTGGCGCCAGGCGATCGCCCGCGCGGCGCGCGCATACCTGGTCGTGAGCGGGTTCACGTGCGCTCCATTCGCGTCCGCAGGGCGAACGTGGCGGCGGTGACGCCGGCGACCAGGACGCCGACGGCAACCAGGAGACCGAGGGCCAGCGCCTCGCCGTTCCAGCCCTCGATCAGGAGGCTGCGGTAGGCCTCGATCACGTACGAGACCGGGTTGATCGTGGCGAGCGTCTGGAACCAGTCGTTCTCGATCAGGTCGCGCGGCAGCGCCAGCGAGCTGAAGAACAGGAACACGAACAGCAGCGGGAACGCACCCTGAACCGCCTCGGCGTTGCCGGTGCGAAGGCCGATCGTCAGCCCGACCGAGCCGAACGCGATCGATACCAGGCACGCGAACGCGATCAGCACCAGGGCCCCCCCGACGCCCGCCTCGAGGTCGGCGCCGAACGCGAGCCCGATCGTCAGGAACCCGATGGCCTGGACGATCCCGAGCAGCAGGGTGCCCGCGAGCTGGCCGCTGATCAGCGCGGCGCCGCGAAGCGGCGTGAGCTGGAGGCGGTTGAAGAACCCGCCCTGGATGTCCTCGGCGATCGCCTGGCCGGCGCCCATCGTCGAGAACAGCGCGCCCTGCATGAACGTGACCGCGAGGAAGAAGGTCAGATACGAGTCCGTGGGGAAGCCCGGGAGGTCGGTGGCCGCCGCGAGCCCCGAGGCGTTGATCGCGAGCAGGAACAGCGGGAACACCATGCTCGAGACGATCACCGCGGGCTGGCGCACGGTGCGCACGACCGAGCGCCGGGCGAGATGCCCGACCTGGGTAAGCGTGCCGGTCCGCTCGCGGGAAAACGCGGCGGGAGATGTTGCGGCGCCGGCGCTCACGCGCCGACTGCCTCCAGCTCCCCGGTCGGCTGCCGGGCGCCGCCGCGCGCGGCCTCGGCGTCCGGGTCATCGCCCGCGCCCTCGAGGCGCTTGCCGGTCTTCACCAGGAACACGTCATCCAGCGTCGGCGCGTGGATCTCGAGGTTTGCCACGCGGATGCCGGCCGAGTCAAGCTCGCGCACGACCTCGGCGAGCTCCTCGGTGCCGTCGTCCAGGCGGACGGCGACCGCGCCGGGGCCGGCGGCCGTCTCGGTACCGAAGCGGCCCAGGACCTCGCGCATCGCGTCGCGCTGCTCGACCTCCGTCGGTACCGCCTCGACGGTGGGGCGGCCGATCTCGGCCTTGAGCGAGTCGGGCGTGCCGTCGGCGACGATCTTGCCGACGTCGATGATCGCGACGCGCTGCGCCAGAGCGTCCGCCTCCTCGAGGTACTGCGTCGTCAAGAAGACGGTCACGCCGTGCTGCTGCGAGAGCCGGAGCACCTCGTCCCAGAGCGCCGTGCGGCTCTGCACGTCCAATCCGGTCGTGGGCTCGTCCAGGAACAGGATCCGGGGCTCGTGCACAAGCGCGAGCGCAAGGTCGAGCCGTCGCTTCATCCCGCCCGAGTAGCCGCCGACCTTGCGGTCCGCGGCGTCGGCGAGGCCGACCCGCTCGATCAGCGAGTCGCCGCGGCGCTCGGCCTCGGAGCGAGGCATGCCGTGCATGCCGGCCTGGAGGCGCATGTGCTCGCGCGCGGTCAGGAACGGGTCGAGGGCGGCCTCCTGAAGCGCGACGCCGATCGCGTCGCGGACCGCCGGGCCCTCGCGCACGACGTCGTGGCCGGCCACGCGGGCGGTGCCGGCGGTGGGAGGGAGGAGCGTCGTCAGCATGTGGACGGTGGTCGACTTGCCGGCGCCGTTCGGGCCGAGGAAGCCGTAGATCTCGCCCGGGGCGACCGTCAGGTCGATCCCGTCGACCGCCCTCGGTCCCTTCTTGAACTCGCGGACCAGGCCCTCGACCTCGATCCCGTTCTCGTGCGCTTCCGCCATTCAGCAATCCTTTAGATATTTGAGGGATTCAACTATCGCGCAGGTAGAGTATCATCCTCCTCCAATGAAGGCGGTCAGCCCCCCAACGCCCACCAAGGAGTCGCGCCGCGCCGACCTCCACGCGGCCCTCGACATCGCCCGCTACGCAAAGGGGCCGGCGGGCGAGGCCTGGGCGCTGCTCGCCCGAGTCATGTTCATGGAGGGCAAACCGCGGTTCCCGATGATCGCCGCCGAGTTCGACCTGAGCCCGCCGCAGGCGATCGTGATGCGGCTGCTCTCCGAGCCCCGCCCGATGGGCGACCTCGCGACCGCGATGCACTGCGACAACTCGAACATCACCGGCATCGTCGACCGGCTCGAGGAGCGGAGCCTGGTTCAGCGCCAGCCCGCGGACTACGACCGGCGCGTGAAGCTGATCGCCGATCACCGACGCCGGCTCGCGCCTACGTGATCAGCTCAACCGCCGCTTCGCCGAGCCGCCCGAGGCGATCGCGAACCTCTCCGAGGCGGACCTGATCGCCCTCCGGGACATCCTCTCGCGAGCGGTCGGCACCACCGAGTAGCGCCTGACATCCGAACAGGCCGCCCGTTTCAACGAACACGCGTCCGCGCGGGCGCGTTTAGCTGAAGGCCTGGCTGGAGATGTCGATAATCAGTGTCAATGGCGGAACAGTCTGCGCTCCCGGCGCCGCCCGGCAGTCCCCTGCGGCTCTTGACGCGCAACGAAGCGAAGCTCGCCCGGCTGGCGACGGCCGGAGACGAACGCGCCTTCGCGGCGATCTACGAGCGCTACCACCAGGAGCTCTACCGGTACTGCCGAGCGATGCTGGGCAACGCCGACGACGCGCAGGACGCGCTCCAGAACACGATGGCGAGCGCGATTGCGCTCGCTTCCCGGCGAACGGCGGCGGATCGAGCTGCGGCCTTGGCTCTACCGCGTCGCCCGCAACGAGTCGATCTCGCTGCTTCGCCGGCGACGGCCGGTCGCGGAGGCGGACGAGGTCCTGCTCCCCTCGCAGCCGGCTGCGGACACGACGTTCGAGTCACGCGAGCGGCTGCGCACGCTGGTCGCCGACCTCGCGTCGCTGCCCGAGCGCCAGCGCTCGGCGCTGGTGATGCGCGAGTTGAGCGGCCTGTCCGCACAAGCAGATCGCCACCGCGCCCTGAGCATCTCGCCCGGCGCCGCCCGGCAGGTTGTCTACGAGGCGCGGCTCGCGCTGCTCGAGCTCGAGGAGGGACGCTCGATGGAATGTGAGCAGCGTCCGCCTCGCGATCTCCGACCACGACGGCCGAGTCCTGCGCGGGCGCAAGCTGCGGGCGCACCTGCGGGGCTGCGAGCGGTGCGCCGACTTCCGCGCAGCGATCGAGACGCGAGCGCTCCGACCTCGAGCTGATCGCGCCTCCGGTCTCCGCGGTCGCGGCGTCCGGCGTCATCGCCGGGCTCCTGGGCGGTGGCGGCGGCTCGACCGCCGGCGGCGCGCTGGGAGGCCTCGTCGCGGGCGGCGCCTCCGGATCGATTGCCACCGCCAAGGTGCTCGGCCGCGGTCGCGGCGAGCGCCGCGATCGGAATCGGGGCGGGAAGCGTGAGCGGGGTCGAGCTGCCGGGCATCGGCGGCGATGACGCGCCGCCCGCATCCCGCGCACCCGCCGCCGGCGAGCAGCCGGGTGCGTCCGCCACGGAGCGCTCGTCGGTCTCGACGAGCCCCGGGGAGGGACGGGACGCGTCTCCCGGCGCCGGCAAGCAGGACGCTTCCAGTGACCCGCATCCAGGCAACGGCCACGCAAACGGTCACGCGAAGGACCCGGGAGCGACGTCTCAGGGCCAGGCGAACGCCTACGGCCAGGCCGAGGGGATCCCGGAGCAGGCCAACGGCAACGCCAACGGGCAGGGCCAGGGCGGCGGCAATGCGTACGGGCACACCAAGCACGACACGGCATCTGAGCGAACCGGTCACGCCGCCTCTCGGGACAGAGCAAGACGAAGTCCACCGGTCCGCCCGAGCATTCGAGCTCCGGCGGCTCCTCCACCCTCAAGCCCGAAAAGGTCGAGAAGACCGAGAAGACCGCGAAGTAGGTCCTGACACCGGGAGCGCGGGCGCGTTGAGTCAGGGACGACTCGTCAACGATCAAGGAGGAAATTCGATGAAGAGAGCGATCACCGCTGCGGCCCTCTGCCTCGGCCTCGTGGCCGTCGGCGCCCCCGCGGCGACCGCCGATGGCGGCGGGAACGGGAACCACGGCAAGAGCGCCATCGCCAAGGAGTGCCACGCGATGAAGAAGGCCGACAAGGCCGCCTTCCGCGCGACCTTCGGCCCGAAGCACGCGATGAAGCACTGCAAGAAGGGCCAGCCGGTCGAAACGTCCGAGACCACTCCGGCGGAGTTCAAGAACGCCGCCAAGGAGTGCAAGGCGGAGCGCGAGGCCGACCCCGAGCTGTTCCAGGAGACCTACGGCACGAACGGGAACAAGAAGAACGCTCTCGGCAAGTGCGTCTCCGGCAAGGTGAAGGACGAGGAGTACGACGAGGAGCTCTAACCCCCTCTGAGCATCCGCGATTCAACGACCGCCGCCGGGTCCTCACGACTCGGCGGCTGTCGTTTGCTTGACTTTCGGTAATGGCCATCCGGCACGCAGACCCCGACGACGTCGCCGACCTGCTGCCGCTGTTTCGCGCCTACACCGACTTCTACGAGGTGAACCCCAGTGACGCCGGCCTCGAGGAGATGATCCGCAACGTCATCGAGCTGCCCGACGACCAGGCCTTCCTGCTGGTCGCCGAGGACGGCGACGAGCTCGTCGGGTTTGCCTGCTGCAACTGGAAGTGGTCGAGCCTGCGCGGAGCCCGCATCGTGTTCCTGGACGACCTCTACGTCCGGGTCGAGTCGCGGGGCGAGGGCCACGCGGACTCGCTGATCGCCGCGTGCGGCGAGCTCGGCAAGGAGCGCGGCGCGCCGATCATGAGCTGGCTCACGGCGCACGACAACAAGCGTGCGCAGGCGGTCTACGACCGCGTCGGCGGCACGTCCGAGTCGTTCCTCGAGTACGAGCTCGAGCTCTGACGCACGCCTGCCGCCTCTAGCGCGGCGCCGTAGAGGATGTCGTGCTCCGAGACCTCGATCTCGTGGAGGCCGAAGGCACGCATGACCTGGATCAGGATCACGACCCCGGCGACGATCGTCGGCGCCCGCCCGGCATGGAGGCCAGGTACCGCGAGGCGCTCCTCGAGCGTCTTCGCGGCCAGCTGCGAGAACATCCGCTGGATCGATTCGAGCGACAGCCTGTACCCGTGGACCAGCTCGGGGTCGTATGGATCCAGCACCTGGTCGATCGCCGCGAGCGAGGTGGGAGTTCCCGCCACGCCGATGCCGGCGTTCGCGTGCGCGAAGTCCGACCCCGTGAGCGCGCCGTCGATCAGGTGCTGCACGTCATTCGCGAGCGCCTCGAGCTCGGCCGCCTCCGCCGGGTCGTGCTGGACGTGCCGCTCGGTGTGGCGCACCGTGCCGGCGTCGAGCGACGCGTGGAATGAGACGTCCTCGCCGCGGCCGACGACCAGCTCGGTCGAGCCACCGCCGATGTCGATCACCAGGACCTCGTCGGCGGGCGGGCGCTCGTGGATCGCGCCCAGGTAGGTGAGCCGCGCCTCCTCGTCGCCGCCCAGGACCTGCGCGTCGAGCGCGAAGCGCTCGCGCAGCTCGCCGATGAACGCCCCGCGATTCTCGGCGTCGCGTACGGCCGAGGTCGCGATCGCGACCACCCGCTCCGCCCCCAGCGCCTCGTAGCTGGCGATGTACTCGGCCACTGTGTCGCACACCTCCTCGATCGCCTCGGTCGCGAGCTGCCGCGACGTGTCCACGCCGCGCCCGAGCCGGGTAACGGTCGAGCGGCGGTCGAGCTCCGACACGCGCGTGCCCTCGACGTCGGCGACCAGCAGCCGCGTCGAGTTCGTCCCCATGTCGACGACCGCCACTCGCACGAAGGCGCAGGGTAGTTGAGCCCCGAATTCCGCCACCCAACCCCCGATTCTCGGGTAGCCAAGCCGGTTTCAGCTTGCTAAGTTCTTGTCACGCCGCGGGGTGGAGCAGTCAGGTAGCTCGCCGGGCTCATAACCCGGAGGTCGTGGGTTCAAATCCCACCCCCGCTATTCGCCAGGAAGCCCGCTGTGGAGCGGGCTTTCGGCGTTCTGGGTGGCTAATCGTCGCAACCACACGGGCACCAAACGGGAACCAATTGGACGTATCCCGGACGTGGCCGTCCGCGCAGCGCGTTAAGGCAGAACGCAGATTATGTCCTCTGGATCTCCACCCTCTGAATCACCGGGAATGTCGAAAACGATCCCCCCATAGTCGGCGTACGCGTCCGGTGGGTCGGCCTGCGCCGTCTGGCAAAGCTCCTCGCCTTCGGAATGGTCCGAAACCTTGAGGACGGCGTACCCCTCAACCGTGCTGCTGGACCCCTCCGGCGGCGGGAAGTCGCTTCCTTCGTCGTCATCCTCGCCACAACCGGCGAGTCCGACCGTCACAACGAGGGCGAGGGCGAAGGCTGTCCAGCCGCTTTTCGTCATCCCTGGGGCGAGTCTCGCACAGCCACTGCCGCATCCCGCGCGGCGGATGATTTGCCGCGTCCGGCGCCTTTAGACTCATAAGCAGTCCCGCCCTCGCCGAGGGGCCACCACGGGGGACAAGCCTTGAAGGGAGGCCCGTGGTGGCTACGAAGACCGAAGAGCGCACGACCGTCGGGGCTTGGGTTCCGCTTTTCGTCGCCCGCGAACTGCGCAGCCGAGCCGCTGCCGCCGATCGCAGCGTCTCCGCCGAGGTTCGCCGGGCGCTCGCACGTCACCTGAAGACCGCGAATGGGAGCGGTCCGATGGCTGACTGGGAGATCCAGATCTCCGATGAGCGGGAGCCGGGCGAAGCGCTCGCCGCCGGCACGACCAATGCGACCCAGGCGGCCCCGAAGTCGTGCGGACCGATCAAGGTCACGACCTACACCTGCTGATGCGGCTCTGCTCGACACCGGGATGCACCAAAGAGGCGACGACCGGCCTCCGTTGTCGCACCCACGAACGCGAACGCAACCGCCGCCACACGACTGAGCACAAGCCGCTCTACGCCACCCGCAAGTGGAAGTTCACCCGTCGCCGAGTCCTCTTCGACCGTCCATTGTGCGAGCGGTGCGGCGCTATCGCGGAAGACGTCCACCACCGCGACGGCTATGAGGACCCCTACGACCTCGACGGACTTGAGCCGCTTTGCCATAGCTGCCACGGCAAGGTCACCAGGGCCGAGCAGTTGGCCGGGGGGCTTACATGAGCGAGGAACGAAAAGCACCCGCCGGGGCCACTACAAACCCCAGGGTTTCCCGGCGGGCGTCGGGCAACCTAGCCAACCGGTTTTCACCCCCTGTAAGCGGTGGACTACTCCTCGATCCCGGCGGCTGCGAAGGCTTCGTTCCTCTGATGAACCAGGAAGCCTTCCAGGCGGGTGGCGAGGCCGTTCGCGTTCAGTGTCCAGACGGCCCAGCTCTCGACATCCAACTCAATCCCGCTCTGTGCGCCACGACCCCGCGTTCTTTGGCGAACCAAGACCTTGTTGCCGCTGGTGCGGAACTCAAGCGGTTCGATCCGTTGATCCTCGATGGCATCCGGCTCCATCCACGCCCGCAGCGCCCCCGCGCCGCTGAGCGGCGGTTCGAGTCCGCCACGGACGAACTCAATATCGGGGTGGACGATCTCAATCGCGGTATCGAAGTCCCCCCGACTGAACGCCTCATAGGCCCGACGCAGCTTCTCGACGTTCTCCCCGACATCGCCCCCGCAGTATCTCGCGATTCAGGATCGGTGCTTCGGAATCGGCGCAGAATGCGACGGGGCCGAGATCGAAGGATCAGTCCCGGACGCAGTGCTGGCCCGTCGAGAAGGAATGGATCGACATGCCGCCCTTGTGCGTCCGGAACTGGAGAGGAGCGAGTTGCGGTGCTCGCTCAGACTCTCAGCTACCCGTAGGTCATGCCGTGAAGCAGCCGACGTCGGCTGCTGTGCGGGGTCCAGACCGCTCTGGCCGTACTCAGAAGGGCGGAAGCCTCCGAGTCATCATTGGGGATGCCGAAGAACCGCCGCCCTTCAAACCTGAAAATACCTCCGCAAACCTGGCCGAACTGGGTGGCGGCGACCCCCGAAACGGATCGTTCATCGGGGACCGCCTGGGGGTCGCTGGAGCGCGCGCCGAGGGATCGGATTTCTAGGCCAGTGACCGCGCTACTCCGAAAGCCCGGCGGCTTCGAGGGCCTCGGCTCGGTCGCGGTGGACGTTGAGCCGTGTGATCAACCCCTCTCGCACGGTTACGACGGCGAAGCGGGGTTCACTGAGCGTCATCTGACTGCCCTTCCACTTGGCGGTCATCTCGCTCGCCAGGAACACCTCATCGCCCCCGAGGTCCGCCACCTCCTTGATCGTGACCCTGAGGTCCTCGCTCGCGCCCAGAAACGCATCCCAGGACCTCAAATAGCCACGATGACCCTGGGCGGTACCACCCTCCAAGGCGGCGGGGACGGCGTTGTACTCAACCGCGGGATGGAGGAAGGCGAGCACCGCCTCGACTTCCGGGTCGAGGTCGCCCGCCTCCAGGGCAGCGACCCCCGACCTAGGGTTCCTCCAGTAGGCGTCGAGGGACCGCTGCGACGCCTCGATAAAGCGGCGCACCAGTTCCACGTTCTCCTGCGACATCGCCTACTCCCGCAGCCTGGCGGCTTCGAGCGCGGCCTCCCAACTGGAGAACAGGTCTTGTCGGGCGATCCGTCCGTCCCTGAACCCCGAGAAGACGGCGCCGATCTGCATTCTCATCGGGACGGCGGAACCCTTCGTCCGTCCGGTGAGCTCATGAAGAGAGACCACCGCGTCACCTGCATCGTGGAGCTCGCGAACGTTGAACCCGAACTCGTCGAAGTTCTCCGCCCACTGCCGATCGAGCCTTCGCAGGCCGTCGGGACCGTGGTACTCGGGATCGTCGGGCCACTCCGGGATGGAGTAGATGACGGCGTCATCAGTGAAGAACGGGATCACGCCTTCGATTCCCTCCTTCGCGAAAGCCTCGTATCCCCGTCGCACGATCTCCATGTTCTCCTCCGACATCGCCCGCGCAGTATCCCGCGGGCGGGGGTAGGGAGGGTAAAAAATGAATCCGGCGGGATCTCAAGGACCGCCGAGTGGCCGACGGCGCGCGCCGAAACGAACCGAGTTGGGCTAACCGATGACGAGTAGACGCCGCAACCACGACGTCATGGTCAGGCTCAACGACTCCGAGCTTGCCCGGCTGGACGAGCTGCGCCCGCCCGACGTCAAGCGGGCGCCGTTCCTGCGCTCGCTGCTTCAGGAGCCTCCGTCGGGCGATGAGGTCGCGACCCGCACCGAGGCTCTGGCGATCCTCACCCGGCTCGCACGTGATGGACGGACCACCGCGGCGATCGCGCTGGCGAAGGAGCTTCGCGACGACCACGAGGCCCCCGAGGGCGAGCTGGCGAGGCTGCTTCGCGATGGGTGAGTTCTGCCAACATGGATTCGGCGACCATCGGCGCTGTCCTCGGTGCGGTGACGGTCCCCAGGGGCCGCCCGCAGGCACGGCACCGGTCCCGAGGACCGCCCGCTCGGTCTACGAGGACCGACCGGTCGCCGAGGTGGTCGACGAAGATGGCGCGCCGAACAGCTCCGCTCGATCGGCATCCCTACCGGCTGGCGTCCGCTCGGCGAGTTCCTGCAGGACCGCCGATGACCGAGGTCGAGCGCTTCGAGCGCTTCTGCGGGCTGGTCGGACTGGACCTCGAGCCGTTCCAGCGGACGACGATGCGCGCCGTCCTCTCAAAGCGCCGCGAGGTCGTGATCATCCAGCCGCGCGGCAACGGCAAAACGACGCTGCTCGGCTGCTACGCGCTCTACGAGCTTGTCCGCCACCCCGAGGCGACGATCATCTGCGCGGCCGCCGCCCGCGACCAGGCCCAGCACCTGTTCCGAGCCGCTGAGCGCTTCGCTAAGGAGCTCCCCGAGCTACGCGACCAGCTGACCTTCACCCTGCGCGAGATTCGTACCCCGGCCGGGGGCCGGCTGATGGTCGTCTCCGCCGACGCCGAGAAGCAGATGGGACACGACCCGTACCTGGTCGTCGTCGACGAGCTCGGCTCCCATACCGACGACCGCCTCTACGTCTCGCTTCGCTCGGCGCTGATCAAGCACCCCGACGCGCGGATGCGGGTGATCTCGACGATGGGCGGCCACGAGGACGCGCCGATGCCGACGATGCGCCGCCGCGCGCTCGAGGACGGCAAGGTGACCCGCCGTGGCGCCGTCCTGCGGGCCGAGACGCGCGACCTGCTCTGGCTTGAGTGGGCGGTCGCCGAGGGCGCCGACATTGACGACATGCGCGATGGTGAAGCCGCGAACCCGCGCTCGCGCGATCACCGTCGAGGCGCTCGCAGAGCACCGCCGGGTCCTCCACGACCACGCCTTCCGCCGCCTTCACGCAACCAGCACCTGCCCGGTGTCGCCGCCTACATCGCCGCCGACGAATGGGACGCCTGCGACGGTCGTTCCCGAGGTGTCGGCCCGGGTTCAAGGCGATTGGGATCGACGCGGCGGTCGCGTCGGACTCCTGCGCCCTGGCGCTCGTCCGCCGCGACCCCGACGACGTTTTCCACTCGTCTGGAGGATCTGGACGCCGACCAGGCGCGACCGGGTACCGCTCGCGGACGTCGAGTCGGTCGCGATGGAGTGGGCGAGCGCGAGAAGGTCGACGTCGTGATCTACGACCCACGCTTCGCCGAAGGGATCGCCCAGAACCTCGAGGACGCCGGGGTGCCGGTGAAGCCCTGGGTTTTCAAGCGGAACGCCGGGGCGGCTGCGGCGTTCCTGGAGATCCTCAAGGCTGGCCGGCTACGCCATGGGGGTGCCGACCTACCCCGCCGCCATGCGCTCGCCGCCGAGGTCCGCAACCGCGAGTACGGGCAGGTCGTCTCGAAGATGAAGTCCCGCGCCCACACCGACGCGCTCATGGCCGCGCTCTATGCGGTGGCCGAGTTCGCGGCGATGAAGGAGCGGCCGGTGAGCGTTTACGAGGATCGCGACCTTGTTAGCGCGTGACTTCGGTGGCTTGCGGAGTAGGCCGACGGCCCGTGCGTCCGCCTGATCACCCCGGGGGCACCGAAGCCGTCGCCGGGGTTGACCTGACCGGCGGCAAGAAGCCGAAGGGGGGGGCAGGGTCGTTCGGAGGCCCGCCTCCCCCCGCCGCCTTGGAGGGGTCAGAAGTACCGCTTTGCATGGAAAGCGGGTCTATGCGCGAGATACTCCGGGGGCGATGTCGCAGGAGAACGAGGAGATCGTGCGCGAGGCCTTCGAGGCCTACTGCCGTGGCGACTACGATCGCGCCGGAAGCTTCCACGACCCCCACATAGTCGTGGTCACGGTGGAGGACGGTGTCGTGTACGGCAACGACGACGTGCTGGTGAACTACGCACGCTGGAACGAAGCCTGGGAGGGGACCGAGACGACCATCGAGGAGGTCATCGGGCACGGAGATCGGGTGTTCCTGGCGGCTCGCTTCCACGCCCGTGGTCGAGCAAGCGGGGTCGAGGTCGATACCCGCCTCTATGAGGTTTTTACGCTGCGCGACGGCAAGGTTCTGCGCATAGATGAGTACGAACATCGGGCCGACGCCCTCGAAGCCGCCGGGCTGTCGGAGTAGCCGCTTTGGACGAAAAGCGGCTATTTCGCTTTGCATGGAAAGCGCAACAAACCGCGAGATACTGCGCTGGCGATGTCGCACGAGAACGTGGAGATCTGAGACGGGTCGCCGAGCTCCTTGGCGGCGACAACCCTACGGCGAGTGTTCACACCGCGCTGGAGTACGTCGACCCCGAGATCGTGTTCGACTCGGCGATCGTCAGCGGGGCGGAGGGAGGTACCTACCGAGGCCACGAGGGGCTTCGCGCGTGGGCAGCAGCGTCGGAAGCGGCCTTCGAGGAGCTGCGAGTCACGCCGGAGGAGTTCCGAGACCTCGGCGATCGGGTCCTCATGCTGGGCCGTGTCGTCGTGCGCGGGCGCGGGAGCGGGGTTTCGGTCGAGTCCCAGATGCCTTCCTGACCACGGTGCGCGGGGGCAGGATCGTCCACGCCAAGGGCTTTCTGGACTGGAGCGAAGCCCTCCAAGCCGCCGGGCTGTCGGAGTAGGCGATGTCGCAGGAGAACGTCGAATCGTGCGGCGCTTCTACGAGGCGGGACAGCGATCCATTGACGCCTACTGGGAGAACCCGAGGTCGGGCGTCGCTGCGCTGGAGGCGGGAGATCTCGACCCGGAAACCGAGGCGGTGCTCGCCTTCCTCCATCCCGAGGTTGAGTACAACGGCGTCGCCGCCACGCTGGAGGGCGGCACCGCCCGCGGCCATCTCGGCTGCTTGACAGCCTGGGATGCGTTGCTGGGCGCGAGCGAGGACTTCGGTTCCACGGTCAGCGAACTGGCGGACCTCGGGGGTGATGAGGTGTTCGTGGAGGGCGAGATCACCGTCAGGTGGAAGGGCAGCGGGATGACGCTGACCGAACCCCGCTTCAGCGTGCTCACCCTCCGAGACGGGCTGATCTTGCGTGTAACGTCTACCGCGACCGCGACGAGGCCCTCGAAGTCGCCGGGCTCTCGGAGTAGCCGCTTTGGACGAAAAGCGGCTATTTCGCTTTGCATGGAGAGCGGAACGCCCCTCAAACCCAGACATGGTCGTCTTGACCGTCCCTCCTGCCTGTGAGAGGGTCGCCTTGGGGAAGCAGGGAAGCTTCCCCCTTGGACACGGGAAGGGCACGATGCTCGCACGGACTCGTACTCGTAGCCGCCGTGCGCGTGCGAAGCTGGCCGCCAGCGGGTTCATCGTCCTTGCTCTCGGGGCGGCGGCACCCACAGTCGGGTGCGGCGGCGATGATGATGCGAGCGAGGAGGGGGCGACTGTGGAGTCCTCGACCAGTGACCAGGGCCCGTGCATCGTCGAATTTCCGCCGCGAGGGCGAGTGGAGGTCCAGCTTGGAAACAGTGGTCTCCCCTGCGAGGAAGCGAAGTCGATCTACGACGGCTACACGACCTGGCTCACGGCGGAATTCGAGGCTGGTAACGATCCCGAAGACCCCGCGTACCACACGGTCGGAGAGTGGGAGTGTTACAGCCTCCCGAACCTCGCTCCGGGGGAGGAACTGGCGGCGTGCGAGAGCGAGGACCGCAGGTTCGTGATGGTGGCGAAGCCGCCTCGGCCCCAGAAGCACTAGCCGCTTTGCATGCAGAGCGATACATCTTGACGCGCCCGTCTCGGGGTGAGAGGGTGACGCCCCATCGGCACATCACCACGGAGGGGGACTGTCTGCTCAAAGGGATCGCGACGTACGTTCGCCAGCACCATCTCGCGCTCTTGGCCCTGTTCATCGCCCTCGGCGGGACCGCTTGGGCGCTGCAGGCGAACAGCGTCAAGTCCAGGCACATCGCCCGCGGCGCGGTGAAAGCGAAGCAGCTCGACCTCGATCCCCGGGGCGTGCCGATGATGGCGACGTTCAGCAACCTCGACACCGGCACCGGCAGCGACAACTACGCGCCTCTCGGCAACTCGCACGTGGCAACGGACAATTCAATGAAACGATCGCGCCCCAGACGTTCGTGGCGACTGGCCTGCGGGTCAGGGTCTACAACCAGGTCGACACCGGCAGTCGGGAGTTCGTTCTCAGCTACGCCCCGATCACCGGTCCCTATCACTACTACGGCCCTCGGGTGCACGGTGAGCGCCGGCGAGAACGACTGCCAGAGCAACGCGCGGGCGCGCATCCCGGAGGGCGTCGACCTCTGGTTCGAGGAAATTCACACCGGCACGACCACCGGCGGCTACGCCGAGGTCGGCTGGCGCGCCCTGCTCCCTTAGGCCCCCTCGGTGGACGAACGTCCGTAGCCAGCTGGGCTACGTAGGTAGGCGCTTCGGACGAGAAGCGGGCTAACGACCAAGCAACGCGGCCGAGGCTGGAATTACCGGACCGCGCCGCGAGCGCACGATCTCGACGATCTCGGCCGTGTCGATGCCTTGCAGGTAGATCGAGGTGACGCCCAGGTTGGCGTGACCGAGTTTCTCTGGATCACGTTAAGCGGCACGCCTTCTCGCGCCATCTCTACCGCGTGAGCGTGTCGAAGCTGATGTGGAGCAAAGCGCCGCCGAACACCCGCCCCTGCCGCCAAGGTGCGAAAGCGCTGGCGCACGGCGCTGCTCACACAGGGCGCACCCGTCGCGGGTGGGTTATCGCACAGAAGAGCGGCCCCACCGGGGGGCTCGGCGAACCTCGAGCCACGGACGTAGTTGCTCCCAGCCCCACTCATCCATGCCTACCACTCGTCGGCGCCCGCCCTTCGCATGACGGACGAGCAGTGCACCTTGCGCCGGCTCAAGATCGGATTCGGCCAGGGCGAGAGCCTCGGCGATTCTTAACCCAGCCCGCCAGAACACGACGATCAGGCCCCGAGCGCGCAGTCCGTGAGGCCTTGCCCCTGCTTGCCTCATCACCGCGACGATCTCCTCGACCCGAGGTGGATCTGCCGGGTAGCGGCGTCCCTTGCTTGGCGGGCGGCCGTCGACTCCCGCCCGTGAGTGCTTGCTGCATGGCCTCCTCCTTAGTCGGTGGAGCGAGGACCGTCCCATGTGCTCTTCGTCCAAAGCGCTAGTCCGACAGCCCGGCGGCTTCGAGGGCGGCCTCAGCCCTCGCTGCGAGAGGTGCGCCACCAGATCGCCTTCTTGTGGCGCGCCAACGTCGCGCCGGCGAAACTCGGACGGTGCGGTAGCGAATCGCGGGATGCAGTCGGCGGACCGCCACTGCGATGACGGCCGCGCTAACCGCCAGTGGAAGGATGGGTGCCCAATCGCTGGCATGGACCATCAGCAGTCCGCCGGCGATCGCGCCAGAGACAAGCCCGATGAGCAAGCCGGCGAGCCGGAAGCGCTCATCGCCTCGGCTGCGACCAGCGGGACAGGTCACCCATCAGAGCGGCCCAGGGGGTGGTGGCCGTGTCGTGGTCACGGCTCGAAGCCCGAGCGAATAGACCGCCGCTGTCTGAACGCCCATCGCGAGCGACAACACCGCGAGCAGCACGTCGGTCGATCCCTGCGACGGAGCCGCGTCAACGCCGATCCAGAGCGCCAGAAACGCCGCCTCTGCGACGAGCGTGGTGCCGAGCGTTACCGTCACCCGGCGTGGCCAGACCGCGCCGGAGTCCTTTGTCGGCCCGACGATGCGCGCGCCCAGGAACGCCCCCACGCCGAAGGCCGCGAGGGCCGAGATCACCGCGGGCATCGATGGGCCATGGGCACCCGCGATCCGAAGTCCTAGGAAGACGAAGTTTCCCGTCATGAACGCCGAGAAGACCTGTCCAAGCCCGAGCCAGCTGACCGCATCCACGGCACCGGTGGCTACGGCCAGCCCGATCAGCAGGAGATCACGGATTCGACTGTCGTCCAGGCTCTGGGTCGAACGGTCATCCATTGCTGGCGTCGATCGCCTGCCGGTAGAGCTCCACCTTCTCGCGACATCGCCCGCGCAGTATCTCGCGAGCGATGAGATATCCGCTTCCATGCAAAGCGCAATATGTGGCACCGGGCAGAACACCTCCCGATAGCCCACGATCTCTCCAAACGAACACCCCGGCTCTGACGCTGGCCTTCAGCTCAGGAGGAGGATTGGTTGCGGCGGTCTATGACCTCGAAGTGGGCCGAACGCTCGTCGAAGCGGAGAGGACCCTCCGCGCCCGTTCCGGCACGTGCGCGGCCTCGTAGTCATCCCCGACGAAGGCCTTCACCGCCTCGAGGTCATCGAACCACATGATGGTGGCGAACTCGACCCCGTCCTCGAAGGGCCGACGCATGAGGTCAATGGACAAGAAGCCGGGGATTCCGCGAGCCTCGATCTCCGGAATCACTTCCCCGCGCACGATCGCCTCGTATGCCGAGGCATTCTCCGGGGTCGTCCAGCCGCGCCAGAGCCGGCAAATCATCGCGCGCGCTCCATCGCCGGTCGAGATCGT
The DNA here is from genome assembly GCA_963753385.1 of uncultured bacterium. Classification (GTDB taxonomy): domain Bacteria; phylum Actinomycetota; class Thermoleophilia; order Solirubrobacterales; family 70-9; genus JALZKA01. Next base: position 10,740 of record CAVWCC010000005.1, on the reverse strand, counting down.
ATCGGCGGGGTACGGGCCGCTCGCCACCCACCAATCCCCTCGGACGCGAACACCCGCCTCCGGTCGCGGCCATGCGAAGTCGCGGTTCAGAGCCCACAACGAGTCGACGACCGCTGCTCGTCCAAAGCGCCTATTTGGTGAGTCCTGTTGCCAGCGGTCGAGATTTCAGCTAAGCAAGCGAATCCCGGCCTAGCCGGTGATCACGTCACGCGCCTCGAGGATCTCGATCGGGGGGGGCTGCGCTCCCTCCGGCGGCGGGCCCATCACCTCGACTACCGCGGGGCCGAGGCGGCCGTTCAGGAAGCTCTCCCACTTCTCTTTGGACTCCCAGATGTCGACGACCTTCATCTTGCCGGAGCCGGACTCGGCCCCGGCGTGGGCGATCAGCCCGTTCGGCGCCTCGCGTCCGAGCTTGTCGTTCACCTGGTCGTACTGGTCGGTTGTCGCCTCGAACTCCTGGATCACGATCACGGCCATACCCGGTCTCCTTCTTGTTGTTTGAGCGAAACCGGTGCCATGCCGGTCGCCATCGTATTCTCGCAGCAAAGAACGGGAGCACCTACTCCAACCGCCGCTTTCCATGCGAAGCGATACTTTCGGGGTGCTCCGGTCGCGGTACCAATTTGGTACCGACTGCTAGGTCCTATCTGTCCAGATCGTTCCCGGTCGGGCACAGTGGGGACGGCGGGGACGCTCCGGGATGCATCGGCATTCTTTGGGTCCCGGCTGGGGGCCGAGCGGTCGCTCGTTCAAATCCAGTCGCCCCGACCAGATGAGTTGGGTGGAGGCGTCCCCGCCGTCCCCCGCGCCCCATTCCGCTCTTCGAGATATACCGCTTTGCATGGAAAGCAGCACAAATCACCGGCGCTTCTCCTTCTCGCGCAAAGCGAAAGCGGCAGCTCCCCTGATCGTCATCTGCCGGTGTGCGGTGGCGCGGCGGGTAGTTGCACCGTGACGCGGAGCCCGCCGGCGGCCCGGGGGGTGAGGGTGAGGGTTCCGTCGTGTGCCTGGGTGATGCTCTTGACGATCGCCAGGCCGAGGCCGACGCCCGCGTGGTCGGTGCGTATGCGTTCGGTGCCGCGCTGAAACGGCTCGCCAAGCGTGGAGACCAACTGTGGGGTGAGCTTCTCGCCGGTGTTCTCGACGGTGAGCACCACGCTCTCGGGGTGAACGCTGGTCGTGACCCACACGGTGCCCTGCTCAGGCAGGTTGTGGACGATCGCGTTGTGCACGAGGTTCGTCGTCATCTGCAGCAGGAGCGCGTGTGAGCCGATGGTGGGGGTCACGTCGCCGGAGGTCTCGATGGTGACGCCGCGTTCTTCTGCGAGGGGGAGGAGCGTTTCGGTGGCTTCTTCCGCGATGAGGGACAGGTCGACGTGTTCTCGGACGAAGGACCGCTGGTCGGCGCGGCTGAGCAGGAGCAATGCTTCGGTGAGGTCGATCGCTCGGGTGTTGACGGCGTGGAGGCGGTCGACGAGCTCGCCGTTGTCGCGGTTCGGATCGTTGCGGGCCACGTCGAGAAGCGTCTGCGTGACCGCCAGCGGGGTGCGCAGCTCGTGGGAGGCGTTGGCTGCGAATCTCTGCTGTTCGGCGACGTGTGCCTCGAGCCGCGCGAGCATGGCGTCGAAGGCGTCGGCGAGCTCGCGGAACTCGTCGTCTGCGGCCCTCCAGCTGGATCCGGTGGGAGAGCGATCCGGTCGCGGCCATGCGTGTGGCGTCGGTGATGCGGGTCAGCGGGGCGAGCATCCGGCCGGCGAGAAGCCACCCTCCCAGCGAGACCGAACACCAGCAGGAACGCCAGCACGATGGCCGCCTTCGGCAGGCGAAGGCCGTTCAGGAGGTCGGAGCGGTTGGGTCGGAACCACGGGACGCCGTAGGTCCACCACCGTCGGGTATGTAGCGCAGGAGGAACACCCACACGGCCGCGAGCAGCAAGGCGCCCGCGAGCATGAGGAAGCCGGCGTAGCTGAGGGTGAGCTTGAGGCGAACGCTCAAGCCCGGCGCTCTATCCACGGTCTCCTCCCTCGCGCCCGGTGTCCGGTCGGTGTCGATGCGGTACCCGGCGCCGGCCACGGTGGCGATGATCCAGGGTTCGCCGAGGCGCTTGCGCAGTGCCGAGACCGTGATGCGCACGGCGTTGGTGAACGGGTCCGCGTTCTCATCCCACGCCCGTTCCAGGAGCTCTTCGGCGCTGACGACACCGCCTTCGGCAGCGACGAGGACCTCGAGCACCGCGAACTGCTTGCGGGTCAGCGCGACGTAGCGGCCGTCGCGGTAGACCTCGCGGCGGAACGGATCCAGCCGCAGACCTGCGATCTCTCGCACGGGCGGCCTGTTGTGGGCGCGCCTGCGGTCGAGCGCCCTGAGCCGGAGCACGAGCTCCTGGAGCTCGAACGGCTTCGTGAGGTAGTCGTCGGCGCCGAGCTCGAACCCGGAGGCCTTGTCGTCGAGACGGTCGGCAGCGGTGAGCATGAGGATCGGCATGCCGCTGCCGGAGGCGACGATGCGTTTGGCGATCTCGTCACCGGAAGGTCCGGGAATGTCCCGGTCGAGGACGGCGATGTCGTAGGCGTTGACGCTCAGCAGCTCCAGAGCGGTGTCGCCGTCACCGGCGATGTCTGCCGCGATCGCTTCCAGGCGTAGGCCATCGCGGATGGCTTCCGCCATGTAGGGCTCGTCCTCGACGAGCAGCACGCGCATGCTCCGATGCTACGAGCCGGCGCATATCGCCGGCGTATCGAAAACCGCATACGTGCTGGCAACGCCACGCTGCCTTGACTGGCGGCGTGACCTACAGCCAACCAGCACGAACAACGACCCGTCGGATCCGGATCCGCTGGATCCGTGTCGCCGGCCTGCTGGTCGTCGTCGCGGCGATCGGCGCAGCCCTCGGCCACCAGTTGCTGGCGTCCTCGTCCTCGACGGCCGCATCACCCATCGACGTCCTTCGCGGCGAGCACCGCGATGCGCTTGGCGAGGCCGACGGTGCCGTCCCCGACGGCACGACGGTCTTCGACGACGAGATCCCGGGTGTAGCCAACCTCGATCCAGCTCTGCTCGGTGCCCTGCGCCAGGCGGCAACGGACGCCGCGGACGACGGGGTCGAGTTCGTCGTCGACAGTGGCTGGCGTTCCCCGGAGTACCAGGAGCAGCTCCTCCGCGAGGCGGTCTCGAAGTACGGCTCAGAAGCGGAAGCCGCCCGCTGGGTGGCCACCCCCGACACGTCCGCTCACGTGTCGGGGGACGCGGTCGACATCGGGCCCTCCGAGGCCGCGGCGTGGCTGTCCGAGCACGGCGCCGCGTACGGGCTGTGCCAGATCTACGGCAACGAGCCCTGGCACTACGAACTGCGCCCCGAAGCCGTCGATCACGGCTGCCCTCCCATGTACGCCGACCCGACGCACGATCCGAGGATGCAGCAATGACCACGAGAGACGACTGCGGCCGCTGGCCGCCCTTGCCATCGTCGCCCTGATCGGCGCGGGCTGTTCGAACGCACCTGCCGAGACCGGCAACACGGCAGCGACGCCGCCAGCAACAGCGACGCCAACAAGAACGCCACCGATCGGGACAAGGCGGTGAAGTTCGCCGAGTGCATGCGCGACAACGGCGTCAGCGAGTTCCCGGACCCGGACGCGTCGGGCGAGTTGACGATCGACGGGGTGGTGAACGGCTCGTCGCTGGACCCGAGCGCCCGGTGTGGAAGGAGGCCATCGCGCGCGTGCAAGGACCTGCAGCCACCGGGGTTCATGGGCGACAGAACGCGAGCGCCGAGCAGCAGGAGGCGGCGCCTCGAGTTCGCCCAGTGCATGCGCGACAACGGCGTGAAGGACTTCCCGGACCCCGCCGAAGGCGAGCCCCTCGTCGACACGAGGCGAATCCCGTCCGCCGACACGGAACGAGTGGCATGACCATCCTCAACGCCGCGATGCAGACGTGCGGCGATCTCGTGGCAGCGACAGCGGGGGGCCAGTAGTGAGGCGGAAGACGTGGGTGCCGGCCGCAGCGGCCGTCCTGGTTGCCGTGACCGCCACCGGCGGCGTGGTCGTCGCGTCCGGTGGCAAGGAAGCGACCCCGGCCGCGCAGGAGCCGCCGGCGAACACCGCGAAGGTGGAGAAGGGGGAGCTCTCGGCCATGGTCTCCCTGGACGGGACCCTGACCTATCGGGCGCGATCGGACGGCTCGCCGTACTCCGCGATCAACCAGGCCGGCGGGATCTACACCGAGCTGCCCGACGAAGGCGACAAGGTCGGCTGCGGCGACGTGCTCTATCGGGTGGACGACGACCCGGTGCTGCTGCTGTGCGGCACGGTCCCGGCCTACCGCGACCTGGACACGGCGACGCAGGGCAAGGACGTCCGTCAGCTCAACCGCAACCTGCACGAGCTCGGCTACGACGCCGACGCCCACGTCGACATCGATCCCGGCGACAGCGACTTCACCTCGAAGACGGAGGAGGCGCTCGAGAAGCTCCAGCACGACAAGGGCTCTGACGCGACCGGAGCGCTCGATCTCGACGATGCGGTCTTCCTGCCCGAGGCCGGCGCGGATCGCCAAGGTGACCGGCGAGCTCGGTGGATCCGCCCGGCCGGGTGCACAGGTCGCGCAGGCCACCTCCGACACGCTCGAGGTGCAGGTGGACCTCGAGGCGTCGCAGCAGGGTGAGGTGAAGAAGGGCGACCGTGCGCGGATCACGCTGCCCGGCAACACGTCGGTGAAGGGCAGGGTGGACCGGCTCGGGAGAGTCGCCCAGACCGCGCGGGAAGGACGACGACGCCGGGGACGCGACCATCCCGGCCTACATCAGCCTCGACGAGCCAGAGGAAGGCGCGCGGGCTCGACAGGGCCCCGGTCCAGGTGGAGATCACGACCAAGGGAGTGGAGAGCGCCCTGAGCGTCCCGGTCACCGCGCTCGTCGGGAAGTCCGGCGGCGGGTTCGCGGTCGAGGTCGTGCGCGACGGCGGGCGACGCGAGCTGGTCGCCGTGCAGCTGGGCCTGTTCGACACCGCGGGCGGACGAGTCGAGGTCGAGGGCGATGTTGCCGAAGGCGATCAAGTGGTGGTGCCGTCGCTATGAGCGGCGAATCGGTTCTCGAACTGGATGGGGTGACCAAGGTCTACGGCGAGCAGCCGCCGGTGCCCGCCCTCCGGGGGGTGTCCTTCTCCGTCCGGCGGGGCGAGCTGGTGGCGATCGTCGGGCCCTCCGGGTCGGGCAAGTCCACGCTCCTGCACGTCATGGGGACGCTGGAGCGGCCCAGCAGCGGCGTGGTCCGGATCGGCGGGGTCGACGCGGCGCGGCTGAGCGACCGCGAGCTGTCGCTGCTGCGGGCGCGGGAGATCGGGTTCGTCTTCCAGCAGTTCTTCCTGGCCGAGCACGCCACGGTGCGCGAGAACGTCGCCGACGGGTTGCTCTACGCCGGCGTCCCCGCCGCCGAGCGGTACAGGCGCGCGGACGAGGCGCTCGAACGGGTCGGCCTCTCCGCACCGCGCGACGTTCAAGCCGACCAAGCTCTCCGGAGGGGAGCGGCAGCGGGTTGCGATCGCCCGGGCCCTCGTCGGGCGTCCGGCGATCGTGCTCGCCGACGAACCGACCGGGAACCTCGACAGCACCACCGGCGCATCGATCATGGAGCTCATCCGCGAGCTCAACGCCGCCGGCGCCACGCATCATCATGATCACGCACGACGCGGGCCTCGCCGATCAGCTGCCTCGCCGGATCCGGATGCTGGACGGCCAGGTGGTCTCCGATACCGGCCGCGATCGCCATGAGTGCCGAGGGCGGACGACTGCGGGCTGAAGGACGGGCTGCGGGTGGCGAGTGTCGGGCTGCGCGCCCGGCCGCTGCGCGCCGCGCTGTCCGCGCTCGGGATCGCGATCGGAACGGCAGCGATCGTGGCGGTCCTCGGGTTGTCCTCCTCCTCGCAGGCCGGGCTGCTCGCGGAGATCGACCGGCTCGGCACGAACCTGCTGACCGTCGAGGCCGGACAGAGCCTCACCGGCGGGGAGGCGAAGCTGCCCCTCGAAGCGCCGGCGCGGATCACCCACCTGGACGACGTCGAACCGCTGGCGCACACCGGCCTGATGAAGGAAGAGAAGGTCTACCGGAGCTCGATGATCCCGGAGGGCAACAGCGGCGGCCTCCAGGTGCGGGCCACCAGCCTGAACCTGCCGTCCGTGCTCAACACCGGCATCGCACGCGGCAACTGGCTCAACGAGGGCACCGCCCGCGTGCCGGTCGCGGTGCTCGGTTCGGCCGCCGCGCAGCGGCTGGGCATCGACCGGGTCCACCCCGATCAGCGGATCTGGCTGGGCGACCAGTGGTTCAACGTCGCGGGCATCCTGAAGCCCTCGCCGCTGGAGCCCGACATCGACAACAGCGCCCTGATCGGCTACCCGGCCGCCCAGAGGTACCTCGGCTACGTCAGCATGGTCCGCGGCGAGGAGAAGGCCGGCCCGCCGAGCTCGATCTACGTGCGCGCCGCCACCGGTCACGAGGCGGCGGTGCAGTCGCTGCTCGCGCAGACCGCCAACCCCGAGGCACCGAACGAGGTGAACGTCAGCCAGCCGTCCGACGCGCTCACCGCCCGGGCCGCCGCGGCGGGGGCGTTCGACAGCCTCTTCCTCGGGCTCGGGGTGGTGGCGCTGATCGTGGGTGCCGTCGGCGTCGCCAACATCATGATCATCTCGGTGCTGGAACGCCGCTCGGAGATCGGCCTCCGTCGCGCCCTCGGCGCGACGAAGGCGCCAGATCCGGACGCAGTTCCTCGGTGAGTCGATCCTGCTCGCCGTCATCGGCGGCGTCGTCGGCGTGCTGGCCGGGGCCGCGGCAACGGCCGTGTACGCCAGCTCGAAGAGCTGGGCCGTCGTGATCCCCGTCGAGGCGTGGTCGGGCGGCATCGCCTCGGCCATCCTGATCGGCGCGTTCGCCGGCCTGATGCCGGCCGTTCGAGCGTCTCGGATGCCGCCTACCGTGGCATTGCGAACGGTCTGAGCGGGGAAGTGGATCTCTATCGAGCGGCACCCTGCTGCCGCGCCCATGAGCCTACGCAGACCCCACTCACCATCGAGCATTGATGTAGACCGCTTCCGCTTCCGCGTGCGCGCGACAGCGAAGCTTCGTGGATCGTGCGTCGGTCGCCACATCGCGAGCTGCCCAGGCGTCCAGTGCACCGAGCAAATGGGACGATATTGGGACGACGAGGCTCGTCCCGGTCAGGGTCCCGATAACGACGAAACCCCTGGAGTTCCAGGGGTTTCGTGCCATAGCGGGGGTGGGATTTGAACCCACGACCTCCGGGTTATGAGCCCGCTTCCGCGCTTGCGGCACTCTTCGGGCGTTCGGCGTTTCCCCAGCTAACCAACGGTTTTCGCGTCCGCACCCACCCGCCGCGTCTGTGGATGTTTGCGGACGTGCTGTTGTCCCGCTGTTGTCCCGGAGCCGCAGCGGCCCGTCTCACTCCGAGTGCAGATGAGCGCATCACACGGCCGGGTTCCAGGCGATCGATCCGCCGATCCCCTCGACGATCCGCTCGTTGCTGCCGTCCAGGTTCACGATGAACAGCACGCCTTGGCGGACGTAGGCGATCCGCGATCCGTCCGGCGACCACTGCACGGCTGCGACGCTGCCCGGGACCACCTGCATGAGCCCTGAGCCATCGGGCCGAACCCGGTAGATACCGTCCTCGCCGTTTACGGTGGCTTTGAACGCGAGCCATTCGCCATCTGGGGACCACGTCGGCCCGCCCACGTGGCCCGCGCCGGAGACCTCATCGTCGAGCAAGAGGCGGCGTTCCGTGCCGTCGGCGTTCATCACCCACAGGTTGTGGCTGTTGTCGCCCATACCGTCGAAGTAGGCGATCCGCGTTCCGTCGGGCGACAGCGCCGTGTGCTCGATGCCGGCGAGGACACTCCGTCCTCCTAATGGGACCCGCCGGGTGGCGCGGCGTATCAGCCGGGGAACCCCTCCGTCCGAGCTCACCGCGTAGATCGCTGACCGCGTGGAGTAGACGACCTCGGAGCCATCCGGTGAGAACGAGCCACCAACGCCATCGGTCAGGCGCGTCTCGGTCCCGTCGGCCTCCAGAACGTAGAGACCCGCCAGCCTCTATGGATGAGCAGCTTCGTCCCGTCGCTCGACCACGCCTGGGGCTCGCCGTCCCCGCGGCTCAGCAGGATCCGCCGCTCCGGCCGCGCCGGATCCAATGCGCAGATCCCGTCGCTACTGCTGTAGGCGATCCATCCGCGGACCTGGCCGAAGGGGCCCTCGATGGTCGAGGCAGGCTGGGGGCTGGGAGCCGTCGTGCACGCGTTCACCCTCGAGGTGGGCTCCGTCGGACGTGCTTCCGGAGAGGAAGTGCATCCGGCCACCAGCATCGCCATCGCTACTGCCATCGCGATCCGAGGGGAGTGCGAGCGCGTCGCACTCATCCTCGTCATGGGGCGGTTCTCAAGATCATGCACCGGGACTCATCTCGTCTCCCAATTCAGCTACGGGGAGGATGTTGAGGGAGGAGGCTTGAGAACGGCTGGAACTCGGTGAGGAACGGATCAGGAGGAAACGTCCATCACGCCTGAGAGCACTCGTCCAGCGGCGAGCAATCGTCAATCTGGACGCGCTGCGAGCACCAGAGGGCGGGCCATCCCGCCCTTGTCCTCGACCCAACGATTGCTCAGCACGACGACGACCGAGCCGTCCGCGGGCAGGCACCCCGCCCACGACACGTACGAGTCGCCGAAGTCCTCACCGGTATGCCCAACGCCCTGTGCGTACGGGTCACCGGGGTTGATCAGCCCGAGTCCGTAGCCGTCATGGAACGTCGACATCTCGGTCAGCGAGGCTTGGGAGACGATCTCGCCGGCGCAGAGCGCGCGCCACCAGCGCGCCAGAGAAGGCGCGTCCGATGCCATGGCTGCCGCTGCACCGTCAGCGGTTGCAGCAGCGAGGGATGGTAGGTAGCCGCCGCCCTTCTTCATCGCAGCGGTGGACTCGCCATCAGGCATGGCCATGGGCTCGGTCGGGACCTCGTCCGGTTGATAGATGAGCCGCTCTACCCCGTCGATGCCGAGGACGCCGTCGCGCAGCACATCGCCGACCGGTCGCCCGCGGATCTGCTCGATCACCAGTCCGAGCAACAGATAGTTGGTGTCCGTATACCCGAACTCCTCACCGGCGGGAGCGCGATCGTCGGTGACCAGCTCCAGCAGGTCGGCGGGCTCTACCCGCAGTGCGGGGTTTAGCCACACACGTTCGGTTGACAGGCTCTCCAATAGCCGAGGATAATAGTCCGGGATGCCGCTGCGGTGGCCCAGCAGCTGGCGGATGGTCGCCCCGTTGGTGTCGAAGTCGAGGTCCGGGGGAAGGTGCTCGGTCGCCGGGTCGTCGAGGTCCAGCTCGCCAGCCTCGACCATCTGCATCACCTGCGCCGCGATCACCGACTTGGTCACGCTGCCGATGGCGAACTGATCGTCGACCCGTACGTCTCGGACGCCGTCCGCCTTGCCCGCCGCTCCACTCCATGTGCCGTCGGGGGACATCACCGTGGCTGCCATCCCGCCTCCGCCGGCCATGTCGTTCAGGATCGCCTGGAACTCAGCCGCCACCTCTTCTGAGACCGGATCCTCGCGGATGTCGGCGAACGTGGCGGTGGAGAAGGATCGAGCCGTCGTGCCCGCTTCCACCTTCGGGGTGGACTCCGTCGGACCGGCTTCCGGAGAGGAACCGCATCCGGCCATCAGCATCGCCATCGCTACCGCTATCGCGATCCGAGGGGGGTACGAGCGCCTCGGACTCATCCTCGTCATGGGGCGGTTCTCAAGATCATGCACCGGGACTCATCTCGTCTCTCAATTCGGCTACGGGGAGGATGTTGAGGGAGGAGGCTTGAGAACGGCTGGAACTCGGTGAGGAACGGATCAGGAGGAAACGTCCATCACGCCTGAGAGCACCCGTCCACGTGGAGGTACTGGCGGCACTCCTCGTCGGTGAGCGATCTCCCGGCCTCCCGCCGCGCGATCTCGAGGAGATCGTCGATGTCGAGGGCCCAGACCCGGACACCGTCGCACCGGCTCGTGGAGGCGAGCTTCATCCCGTCCGGACTGAACGCCACACCCTCTACCGCACATCCGGACCCTCGCAGGCTGAGCTGTGGCGCGCCCGTCTCCGCGTCGAACAGCCGCACCACGCCGTCGACGCTCGCTGTGGCGATGCGCGATCCGTCCGGGCTGAAGGCGAGGTCCTCGACGCCTCCGGGAGGTCCGGCCATAACGGCCAGGCGCTCACCGCTCTCCACATCCCATATCTCCGCGAGTCCGTCCGAACCAGACAGCACGACCCTCGGAGCGTTGGGATCGAAGTCCACCTGCGTCGAGGGGCCCTCCGCGTCGATCGTGAGGAGGACGTCTCTCCTGGCCCAGTCCCAGATCCTGACGCGCTCCCCCCTCGGTTGTTGAACTCGGCCGTGGCCACCAGGTGGCCGTCCGAGCTGAAGGCGACGTCGGAGAGATTGAAGTCGTCTTGCGGCCCGCCAGCGCTCGGAGCACCCGGCCGGAGCGATCGACGATCTTCGCGGTTCCCCTCCCAGTCCGCCGTGGCCAGATGCTCGCCATCCGGGCTGAAGGCGACCTCGTTGACGTCGCGGTCGTGTCCGATCCGCCAAAGTTCCTCGCCGGTCAGCATCCCACGCGCGTACCGCCGACGCACCCCCGAAACCGTTGCGCTTGCTCCCAACCGCCAAGCGCGAT
>CAVWCC010000004.1:0-289127 GCA_963753385.1 uncultured bacterium | reverse complement strand
CGCGTGCCTTGACGACCCGCAAATGACGGGGTCGAAAGTCTTCGATCGTTCGGCCGTCGAGATACTGCTCGATGACCGCGGGACTGACGTAGGACGAGCGCGCAACGGCGGGCGTGTTTCCAAGCCGATCGCCGACCTTCCGCATGACATTGGCGATCGCTGCGCTTCCCCTCGGCCTCCGTCTCCGGCGGACCGCGCTCGGCGAGCGCGATCGCAGCGGTCAGCGTCCCGCCCCAGGTGCGAAAGTCCTTGGCGGTGAACTCCTCGCCCATGTATTCGCGGATGTAGTCGTTCAGGACGGCACCGGTGAGATTGCAGGACTCGCCGTCGCGGCCGTAGCGGAAGAGCCGCGCCGGGCCGTCCTGCGCCGAGCAGGTCCCTGATCGCGTCCGCGAGCTCGGTGTCGACGATCGAGTCGTGCGTACCTGCAGCTTGTGCTTCGCCCGGAAGCGGAAGGTGACCCGCGTGCCGCGAACGGACACGTGCCTGCGCGTCAGCGTCGTCACGCCGTGTGTCCGCGAGGACTTGGCGTAGCGGTCCGAGCCGACGCGGAACCACGCCATGTTGATCAGGCGAACTGCCACCGCGCAGACGCGCTCGCGGTCGTACGGATCGTGCGTCATGTGCTCGCCCATCGCCTGCCGCAGCTCCGGCAACGCCTCGGCGAAGCGGACGAGGCTTGTCGAATTTCGCCTGCTCCTGCCGCGCGCGAAAATCCGGGTGATAGAGGTACTGGCGCCGCCCGGCCTTGTCGACGCCGGTGGCCTGCAGCTTCGCCCCGGGCCGCGGCGAGATCCAGACGTCCTTCCAGGCAGGCGGGATCACGAGCGATTCGATCCGCTCGATCCTCGCGGGATCGTCGATCGGGTTCCCGCGTGCATCCTGGTAGCGGAACCGCCCCTTCGACCCCGCGCGCCTCCACCCACCCGTGCGCGCCATCGCGGAGGGTCTACCCAGACGACGCGAGTATCATCCGCCGCCGATGGATTCGCGGACGATCGTCGTGCTCGAGGGAGACGAGACCGGGCAGGAGCTGCTCGAGGAGGCGCTGCGAGTGCTCGCAGCCCGACGTGATCGGGATCGAGCTCGAATTCCCGCGCTTCGACCTGTCGCTCGCGACACCGGCGCGCGACGAAGAACGCGGTCGTGCACGAGGCTGCGCGGCGCGATCCGCGAGCACGGGCTCGGACTGAAGGCGGCGACGATCACGCCGGAGGCACGCGACGACGTCGGCTCGCCGAACCGGATCCTGCGCGAGGAGATCGGCGGCCAGGTGATCGTGCGCACCGGCCGTCGGATCCCGGGCGTCGATCCCGCTCGGCGGCGTCCACGCGCCGATCTCGGTCGTCCGCATGGCGGTCGGCGACGCCTACGGCGCGAAGGAGTGGCGCGAGGGCGAGGGCGAGGACGAGGTCGCCTTCCGCACCGAGCGGATCGAGCGGCGGATCTGCCGCTCCGTCGCCGAGTTCGCGTTCCGCCAGGCCGACCGGATGAACGCGAAAGTCTTCGGCGGCCCGAAGTACACCGTCAGCCCGACCTACGAGGGCATGCTGAAGGAGGAGATGGACGCGGCGGCCGCGCGGCATCCCGACGTCCCGTACGAGCCGCAGCTGATCGACGCGACGTTCGCGCTCCTGATCGCGCAGACCGGCGCGCCGCTCGTGATCCCGGCGCTGAACCGCGACGGCGACATCCTCTCCGACCTCGTGCTGCCGCTCTTCGGCTCGATCGCGGGCTCGGAGTCGCTGCTCGTCGCCTTCGACGACGAGTACGTGCCGCGGGCCCTGATGGCCGAGGCGGCGCACGGCACCGCGCCGTCGCTCTTCGGCAAGGACGTCGCCAACCCGATGGCGATGATCCTCGCCGGCGCCGCCTTGCTCTCCCATGCGGACGAGCAGGGCTCAGGCCGGCGGGCCGCGCGATCCGGGAGGCGTGCCTCGAGGCGGTCGCGGAGGGCTGTCGCACCGCCGACCTCGGCGGCCACGCAGGCACGCGCGAGTTCACCGATGAGGTGATCCGACGCACGACCGCAGAAGCTCGAGGTCTGGTCGTCGCTCTAGCCGAGGACCAGAACCCCATGTTCCTCGAGCTAGCCGACGATGAAGCCCGGTCGCGGTGACGGCAGCGAGGATCTGCGCCTTGGTGATAACGGTCCTCGAACGCGGCCGGAGCCGGCGTCGTCGGCGGCGTCGTGCCGCCGGTAGCGGATGTCGCGGATCCAGGCGGCGTGGCGCGCCTCGACGGAGAGGATCGCGCCCGCCGCAGCAGGACCGGCTTCGTCTTGATGTTCGGCGACCTGGCCGAGGTACGCGTGGACGCCCGTGTCCTCGAGCACCTGCGCCGTGGCCGCGAACTTGGTCGCGTTCGTGACCGTGTCCTTGAAGTCGAACTTCGGCTTCGCGACGGCCTTGGAGCCGAGCACCTTCTTCAGGAAGGCCACGTGGCTCGCTCGTGCTGGCCGACGACGAGTGCGAAGCGACTCAGCTGCGCGTGTCGCCCTCTGAAGATGCCTTGTTCGCGTTCGCAGTCGCGTAGAACGCCGCCTCGAGATACTCGAGCGTGAGCGCGAAGTTGAGGATGTCGATGTCGCTCTGCGGCGTCGCGGCCGCGAGCGATCGACGGCATCGGCCCGGCGAAGGCGCTGCCCGCGCCGAGCGTGCCGGCACCGATGCCGGCCTTCTTCAGGAACGACGCGCGGGTCTCGGGGCCGACCCTGTCGGCCGCCTCCTGGATCGCGCCGTCGCGGTCGAGCTCGTCCAGTGTCGGAATGCTGCGTCATGCGACCCCCTTTCCGTCGATTGGTGGCTTCCACCGAGTGGTGATTCGCACAGAGGCGGAATCCGGTTCGAAAGAGCTACGACCGCTCAGCATTGCGATGCGCGACGCGGCGCGGCTCGGCTGCGGCCATCTCGCCGCTGCCGCCAACCGTCGACGAACGCCTGCGCGCAGCTCCGGGTCGAACTGCGTCCCGGCGCAGCGCTCGAGCTCGGCGAGCGCCTGCTCGACCGTCGAGTGCCGGGCGATACGGCGCGCGCGCGAGGTCATCGCGTCGAAGGCGTCGGCGACACCGAGGAGCCGCGCTTCGAGCGGGATCCGGCTCGCCCGCGAGCCCGTGCGGGTAGCCGGAGCCGTCCCAGCGCTCGTGGTGGTGCAGCACGTAGGGCAGCGCGGGCTCGAAGTCGTCGAAGCTCTCGACGAGGCGCGCGCCGGTGACCGGGTGGCGCCGGATCTGCGCGAGCTCCGTCTCGGTCAGCGGCCCGGGCTTGCAGAGCACGCGCGCGTCGACGGCGATCTTGCCGACGTCGTGGAGCGAGCCACCGAGCCGCAGGGCCTCCAGCCGCTGAGCCGCGCCAGCCGAGCAGCCGGGCGAGCGCCTCGGCGAACGCCGTCACGCGCGTCGAATGCCCGCGCAGATACGGATCCCGGGCCTCGAGCGCGGCCGAGAAGGTGGCGAGCAGCGAGCCCACAGATCCGAGGTTCCAGGGCGAGCGCCCGGTTCCCTTCCTCGTCCGGACGCGCGGCTCGTAGAGTTGCGGTCTCCGTGAGGGTGGCAGTCCCGAGAGAGACGGCGCCGGACGAGCGCCGGGTGGCGCTCGTCCCCGACGCCGTCGGGCGGCTGCGGCCGCAGGCTTCACGGTCGCCGTCGAGCGCGGGGCGGGCGTCGCGGCCGGGTTCGCGGACGCCGAGTACGAGGCCGCCGGGGCCGAGCTCGCCGCCGGTGAGCGAGCTGTTCCCGGCGCGGACGCCGTCGTGCGTGTGGCGCCCCCGCCGTGAGGAGGTCGCCGAGCTCGCGCCGGGCACGGTCCTGATCGGCTTTCTCTCGCCGCTGACCGACCCGGCGGGAATCGCGCGGCTGCAGCGAGCGCGGCGTCGTCGCTTTCGCGATGGAGTCGATCCCGCGGATCACGCGCGCGCAGTCGATGGACGCGCTCTCCTCGCAGAGCACCGTCGCCGGGCTACAAGGCGGTCGTGCTCGCCGCCGACCGGCTGCCCCGCCTCTTTCCGCTGCTGATGACCGCCGCCGGCACGGTCGCGCCGGCGAAGGTGCTCGTGCTCGGCGCGGGCGTGGCGGGGCTGCAGGCGATCGCGACCGCGCGCCGGCTCGGCGCCGTCGTCTCCGGCTTCGACGTCCGCCCCGCCGTGCGGGAGCAGGTCGAGAGCCTCGGCGCGTCGTTCCTCGACCTCGGCGTTCGGGGCGCCGAGACCGAGCGGCGGCTACGCGGCAGAGCTGACGGCCGAGGAGCAGGCACGCGCAGCAGGCCGCGCTCGACGAGCGGATCGCGGAGTATGGACGTCGTCGTCACCACCGCGCTCGTCCCCGGCCGCCCCGCGCCGCGGCTGATCCCGGCGACGCGCGGTCGAGCGGATGCGGCCCGGCTCCGTGATCGTCGACCTCGCCGCCGAGGCGGGCGGCAACTGCGAGCTGACCGAGCCCGGCGTGGAGGTCGAGCGGCGACGGCGTCACGATCGTCGGCTCCACCGACCTCGCCTCGCGGATGCCCTACCACGCGAGCCAGCTCTACGCGCGTAACGTCAGCGCGCTCCTGCTCCATCTGGCACCCGCGGGCGAGCTCGCGCTCGACTTCGACGACGAGATCACAGGCGGCGCCTGCGTCACGCGCGAGCGAGGTGACGGCGTAATGGAACCGACGCCTCGTCTTCGAGCTGACGATCCTCGTGCTCGCGATCTTCCTCGGCGTCGAGGTGATCTCGAAGGTGCCGACGATGCTGCACACGCCGCTGATGTCGGGCACGAACGCGATCCACGGGATCGTCCTCGTCGGCGCGATCCTGGTCGCCGGACGCGCCGACGCAGACACGCTGACCCTGGTCGTCGGCTTCTGCGCCGTGGTGCTCGGCACCGCGAACGTGGTCGGCGGCTTCGTCGTCACCGACCGGATGCTCGAGATGTTCAAGCAGCGCGGGCCCCGGAAGCCCGAGCAGTGATCCCGAGAACGCTTGCGTGTTCCTCGGGCGTCGCTCTCGGTCGCCGGCCGCGGGGACGATACGCGTGTACGACCCCGGAGAGCCCGTTGCGGCGAGCGGCGTCAGGCGCCTGCGGAGCCCGGCTCTGCGCGCGGGAGCAGCCGCCGGCGAGGCCGTGAGCAAGACCACGACCGACCTGCTCTACCTGGTCACGATCGTGACCTTCATCCTCGCGCTGCGCTTCCTCTCCTCGCCGCGAGCGGGCGCGCCAGGGCAACCTGCTCGGGGCCGCGGGGATGGCGCTCGCGATCGCTGTCACGCTGGCCCAGGACGGGCTCGAGAACTTCGCTCTGGATCGCGGCTCGCGATGGGGATCGGCGCCGTCGATCGGCGTCGTCGGCGCGCGCTCGGTGAAGATGACGGCGATGCCGCAGATGGTGGCCCTCTTCAACGGGGTCGGCGGCGGCGCCGTGGCGCTGATCGCACTCGCGGAGTTCCACAACCTGCGCCGCTGCCCGGCGGGCTCGACCGCGGAGGAGTCGGTCGCGATCCTCCTCTCGGCCCTGATCGGCAGCATCTCGTTCTCCGGCTCCCTGATCGCGTTCGCGAAGCTGCAGGAGCTGCTGAGCGGCCGGCCGATCGTCTATCGCCGGGCAGCAGTTCGTGAACGGCGCGGTGCTGCTGTGCGCTCGGCGATCGGCGCGCTGATCGTCGCCGGCGCCGAGGGCGACGTCCTCGTCGTCGCGCTGATCGTGGCCGCGCTCGTCTTCGGCGTCCTCTTCGTGCTCCCGATCGGCGGCGCCGACATGCCCGTCGTGATCTCGCTCCTGAACGCGTTCACCGGGCTCGCGGCGTCGGCTGCCGGCTTCCTGCTCCACAACAACGTCCTGATCGTCGCTGGCGCGCTCGTCGGCGCTTCGGGCACGCTGCTGACGCTGCTGATGGGCCGGGCGATGAACCGGTCGATCGGAAACGTCCTCTTCGGCGCCTTCGGCGCCGTGCAGGCGGGCGGCGGCGGCGCGGCGGACGAGGACGGACGCAGCGTGCGCGCGACGACGGCCGAGGATCTCGCGATCATGCTCGGCTACGCCCGCAAGGTCGTCTTCGTTCCCGGCTACGGGCTCGCGGTCGCGCAGGCGCAGCACGACGTCCGCGCGCTCGCGGAGCTGCTCGAGCACAGGGGGATCGACGTCCTCTACGGCATCCACCCCGTCGCCGGCCGCATGCCCGGGCACATGAACGTCCTGCTCGCCGAGGCCGAACGTGCCCTACGACCAGCTGAAGGAGATGGACGAGATCAACCCCGAGCTGCCGCAGACGGACGTGGTCGTCATCCTCGGCGCCAACGACGTCGTCAACCCGGCCGCGCGCTCCGACCCGAGCAGCCCGATCTACGGGATGCCGATCATCGAGGTCGACCGCGCCGGCAGCGGTCGTCGTCGTCAAGCGGTCGCTCAGCCCCGGCTTCGCCGGCATCGACAACCCGCTTTTCTACGACCCGAAGACCTCGATGCTCTTCGCCGACGCGAAGCAAGGCGCTGGAGGACGTCAGCGCCGCGCTCAAGGCGCTCTAGCCGTGGCGGTGCCGTTCTTCTCGGCCCGCGACGTCGAGGCGGCCGTGCCGCCGGAGCGCGCGTACGACGGAGTGCGCGACGCGTTCGTCGCCCACGCGCGCGGCGAGTGGACGATGCAGCCGAAGCTGTACGTCGACGAACTACCCGGCCGGCGACTTCCGGGCGATGCCGGCGCTCGGCGGCGGCCACGCGCTTCTGAAGTGGGTGACGTCGTTTCCCGGTAACCCGGCGCGAGGGCTGCCGACGGTGAGCGGGCTCGTCGTGCTCTCGGACGCCGAGACGGGGCTCGTGGAGGCGGTGCTGGAGGCCGGCGCCGTGACGGCGCTGCGAACGGGCGCCGCGGCGGCGCTGGCCGCGGAGACGCTGGCGGGCAGCCGGGTCGGCCGCGGTGGTCGGGGCGGGTGTGAACGGGCGGGCGGCGGCGCGGACCTTCGTCGCGCGCGGCCGCGAGGTCGCGCTCTGGGACGTCGATCCGCGAGCGGCGCGCGGGCCGTCGCCGCCGAGCTCGGCGTGGGCGCCGCCGGCGACCGCGACGGAGGCGCTCGCCGCCGACATCGTCGTCACGGTGACGCCGGGCAAGAAGATCCTGCTCGGGCCAGGGTCGCTCCGGCCGGGCCAGCACGTCGAGCCTGATGGGCGCCGACGGGCCCGGGAAAGCCGAGATCGCGGTCGAGGAGATCGCCCGCGCGCGGGTCTTCTGCGACGAATGGGAGCAGGCGAGCCACGGCGGCGAGCTCGCGGCAGCGGTCGCGGCGGGCGCGATCGCGCGCGCCGACGTGACCGAGCTCGGCGCGGTGCTGACGGGCGAGGCGGACGGTCGCCGCTCGGACGACGAGATCACGATCTTCGACTCGACCGGGCTCGCGATCCAGGATCTCGCGATCGCGATCGCCGCGCTACGAGCGCGCGGACGAGCTCGACCTGACGCGCATCGAGCTTCTAAGCCACGAGGCGCGCCGGATCCATCCGCTCGAGCAGTGGGTGCGGCTCGCCGGCGATCGCCTGCGCAACGAGCTCGCCGCACATCAGGCCGAGCACGTTCCCGTGGCCCGAGTAGCCGCCGGCCACCCACAGGCCCTCTCGGCCCGGATGCGGGCCGACGACGGGCATCAGGTCGGGAACGAGTCCGAACACGCCCGACCACCGGTGCGTGATCCTCGGGCGCCGACCCGACAGCTCCTCGGCGAAGCCGTCGAGCGCGTCCTGGATCCGCTCGGTCGTCGCCTCCTCGGCCGTGAACTCTGAGTCCATGTCGGCGTCGCGGAAGCCGCCGACGATCAGCCGGCCCTCGTCGTTCTGGTGCCAGTAGTCGTAGCCGTGGCGGCCGTAGTGCGGCATCGGGAACAGGCGCTCCGGCACCGGCTCGGTCGCGATCATCTGGCCCCGCGTCGGAATGATCAGCCCTTCGAGCTCGCCGAGCAGCCCGCTCGGATACCCGTCGGTGGCCACGAGCACTGCGTCGGCCTCGAGCGCGTCCAGCTCCTCGACCCGGTCGTGCTCGAGGATCTCGACGCCGGCGTCCGCGGCCGCGACCGCCAGGCGCCGCACCAGTCGCGCCGGCTGGAGCACGGCGTCGGCCGGATGGAAGAGCGCTCCCGGGAAGCGGTCGGCCAGCGGGACGGGAAGCTCGTCGCCGCCACTCGGCGGCGAAGCCGTCCTCGCGGAGCGCCTCGTACTCCGCCCAGCAGCTCGTCGCGCTCGTCCTCGCCGGCGAGCCGGAGGCTGCCTGTGCGGCGGATTGCGTCGCCACCGAGCTCGACCATCCGGTCGACGTACGCCTCGGTCAGGCGCCAGTAGTCCGCAGCGGCGTCGTGGCCGAGCCACTCCCGCGCGCTGTCGTATGCCATCGCCCCGCCGCGAAGGGCAAAACCACCGTTGCGGCCGCTCGCGCCGGAGGCGACCGCGCGCGCCTCGTGGACGCGCACGCGCTTGCCGGCGCGCGCCAGCGTGAGCGCTGCAGAGATGCCCGTGATGCCCCCGCCGACGATCTCGACGTCTGCCGGCCCTGCCGACCGCGAGGAGAGCAAAACCGGAGCAGGCTCCGCAAGCCAGAAGGAGTCGGCCACGCGGCGATGCTAGCTGGCAGCCCGGTAAACACCTCCTCCTCGCTCGACGACACCGGCGAGCTCGAGCTCGGTCAGCGCGGCCGCGACGGCGCCTGCCGCGAGCCCGGTCGCGCGCGCGAGCTCGTCCGCGCCGCCAGGCCCTGCCCGAATGCTGCTCGAGCACGGCTGCCGCCGTGTCGCCGAGATCCGGTCGGCGCAGCGACGGTGGCGGTCGAGTCCCGAGCTCTCGAGCACGTCCTCGGCGCTCGTCAGCGGCGTCGCCCCGAGTCGCAGGAGCGCGTTCGTCCCGGCCGAGAGAGCCGACGTGATCTCCCCGGGCACGGCGAACACCTCGCGACCCTCCTCGAGCGCGAAGTCGGCCGTGATCAGGGCACCGCTCCGCTCGCGCGCCTCGACGACGACCGTCGCGGCGCAGAGGCCGGCGACGATCCGATTCCGCGCCGGGAAACCGCCACGGCGCGGGCTCGACGCCCGGCGCGTACTCCGAGACGACGAGCCCGCGACGCGGCGATCTGGCGCGCGAGCTCGCGATGCGCGGCCGGGTAGTCGCGGTCGATTCCGCACCCGAGCACCGCGACGGTGTGGCCGCCGGCCTCGAGCGCGCCGCGATGAGCCTCGGCGTCGACTCCGCGCGCGAGGCCGCTGACGACGACGAGCCCGGCCGCCGCCAGCTCTCGGCCGAGGCCGCGCGCGACCTGGCGGCCGTAGGCGGAGCAGGCTCGCGCACCGACGATTGCGACCGCCGGCCGCGACAGCAGCTCGACCTCGGCCTCGCCTCGCAGGAAGAGCCCCGGCGGCGGGTCGTGGATCGCGTACGGAGGAGCGGCGGGAAGGCGGGATCGGAGCGGGCGAGGAAGCGGAACCCGAGCGCACTGAGTCGCGCGAGCTCGGCCGGCGCGTCGAACGCGCGCTTGAAAGCCGCGAACCGCGCGCTGCGCGGCTCGCCGACGAGGTGCGCGTCGGTCGCGGCCGCGAACGCAGCGAGCGCGAGCTCGCTCACGCCGCGCCAGCTCCTTCGGCGAGCGGTACGCGAGCGCCTCGGCGACGTGCTCGGGCGCGACCGGCGTCGGCGCCCGCGAGCGCGGCGACCGTCCGCGCGACGCGGGCGACGCGCGCCCGGCCGCGGCCCGAGAGCGGCAGCCGCTCGACCGCCCGGCTCGAGCAGCTCGTCCGCTTCCGCGGTGCGCCGCGAGCGGCGGCGCCGCCGAGCCGCGCGCGCCCGGCCGCGACCCGCGCCGCACCGGCTGCCGAGGCCTCGGCGGGCCCGCCGGCCAGCTCCTCGCGCCCGCGGGCGCGGCACCGCGACGACGAGATCGAAGCGGTCGAGCAGCGCGCGCGAGAGCTTGTCGCGGAAGGCCGCGAGCCGCTGCGGCGAGCACGAGCACTCGGCGGCCGGATCGCCGCGCGCGCCGCACGGGCACAGGTTCATCGTCCCGACGAGCTGGAAGCGGGCCGGGAAGAGCGCCTGGCCCGCGACGCGCGCGACCGCGACGACGCCGTCCTCGAGCGGCTGGCGCAGCGCCTCGAGCGCGGGCCGCGGGAACTCCGCCAGCTCGTCCAGGAGCAGGACGCCGCGGTGCGCGAGGCTCGCCTCGCCCGGCCGCGGGCCCGGCGCCGCCGCCGACGATCGCGGCCGTCGAGGCGCTGTGGTGCGGCGCGCGGAACGGCCGCAGCGTGACGAGCGGGCGCTCCGGCGGCAGCACGCCGGCGACCGAGTGGATCCGCGTCACCTCGAGCGCCTCCGTCGGCTCGAGCGGCGGCAGGATCGCCGGGCAGCCGGCGCGCGAGCATCGTCTTGCCGGTTCCCGGCGGCCCGGCGAGCAGCAGGTTGTGCGCGCCCGCCGCCGCGAGCTCGAGCGCGCGGCGGGCCCGCTCCTGACCGCGCACGTCGGCGAGGTCGGGCGCGGGCGGGCGTCCGCCGTCCTCGTCGGGCGGCTCGCGCGGGCGGCGGTCGAGCTCGCCGCGGAGGTACGCGACCGCCTCGGCGAGGTGCCGGACCGGGATCGCCTCGACCCCGGCGAGCGCGGCCTCGGCCGCCGACTCGGCGCGCGCAGAGGATCCGGTCGAGCCCGGCCCGCCGCGCCCCTTCGGCGGCCGCGAGCGCGCCGCCGCACGGGCCGGATCCGGCCGTCGAGCGCGAGCTCGCCGACCGCGGCGTGCTCCGCGAGCCGCTCGGCCGGAATCTGCCGCGACGCCGCCAGCACCGCGAGCGCGATCGGGAGGTCGAAGCCGGAGCCCTCCTTGCGCAGGGCTGCCGGCGCGAGGTTGACCGTGATCCGCCGCGAGCGGCCACTCGAGCTCGGCCGAGCGATCCCGCTGCGGACCCGCTCCTTCGCCTCCTGGCAGGCGCGGTCGGCGAGGCCGACGATCGCGAACCCCGGCACCGCCGCGCTGGAGGTGCGCCTCCACCTCGACGCGGCGCGGGTCGAGGCCGACCAGCGCGTGGGTGACGGTGCGTGCGAGCACGCGTCCGACGCTACGCGGATGGCTACGCCCTATCCAAAACGCCAATTTCACCGACAGATCAGTATCGATTCGTAGTACTCGCCAGCCCGGCGGCCGGTGCGCCGGTTGACGTGCCGCTCGAGCCGTTCGTCGAGCCGCAGCCCAGCGCGCTCGAGGATCTCCGGATACAGCTCGCGCCGGTCGTTGAGGAGGGGCTGATCGCGCACAACCCGGCAGCCAAGGCGGCGCTGCCCCACCGGCCGCGGATCGAGGACGACGACGAGCGAGCGCGACCGTTCCCGAGGATCGAAGAGGACGGAAGGACGGTCGAGACCATGGAGCTCGTCGTCGACCTGATTCACCCCGGGCGCCGGCTGATGTTCGAGCTGCTGGCCGCCACCGGGGTTCGCCGCTCCGAGCTGCTCGTGTTCGAGGTGCGCCATCTGCAGGCGGATGGCGAGCGGCCGTACGTCCGCGTCCGCCAGCGGGTGCGCAGGCGGCGCGGCGAGGGACTCGTGATCGGGCCGCTCAAGTCGCGGCACGCGCGGCGCGACTTGCCGATCCCGCTAGCGCTGGCGGAGCGTCTCGCCGCGCACGCGAAAGGGCGCCGGCCGGATGAGCTGCTCTTCGCCAGCGGCGCAGGGACCGTGCTCGACCCCGACAACCTCGCCGATCGGGTGCTGTCCCCCGCGTGCGAGGAGGCGGGCGTCGAGTGGGCCGGCTTCCACACCTTCCGGCACACGGTCGCCTCGCGGCTCTTCGCCGAGGGGCGCAACGTCGTGCAGGTGCAGCGCTGGCTCGGTCACCACGCCCCAAGCTTCACGCTCGACACTTACGTGCACCTGCTCGAAGGCGACCTGGGCCAGCCGCTCCAAGGCGCGCAGGTCCACATCAGGTCAACGCGCACTCCGAAAGGAACCGCAACCGGCACCGTACGGGTGTCGGCGATGATGGCCGAAGCGAGGGGAAGCGTCTAGGAGACGCAAGCGGCCGCAGAGGTCGACCAACCTCACACCCCGAAGGTCGCGGGTTCGAATCCCGCCCCCGCTATCGAGGGAAGGCCCTGGTTTCTTCGTTGGATGACCAGCGATCTGGCGGCAGCCCGACGGTCAGATAGCGGTCCAATTTGTCGCCGACGTGCGCGATGCGGTGGGTGGGAAGCCGCTCGTGGGGCCTTCGCCTTCCCGTGAGGGCCCGCAAGTTGGCCAGAGTTCAGCTTCAGACCATCGGTCGAAACGGCCCTCGCAATTCCGGGTACCTGCCCCTGGCTTGCATATCTTGATAGGCAGCTAATCAGTGTCCTGCTAACTTTCTCGGCGGGATGCCGAGAACCGTCAGTTCAGCCGACTACGTGGGTGAGTCCACCGCCGCCCTGAGCGACGCCCTCCACGACTTCTTCCAGGCCTCCCGCCGCGCTCGTGGTCGGGCCTCGCGTCGCCCCTCGCCGGACGGGATCTCGCTGGCCCAGTTCCACCTGCTCGAGTTGCTCGGCGCGGGGCCGCAGACGAACAAGCAGCTCGCAGACGCGGCTGGGGTCGCCTCGCCGACGGCGACCCGAATGGTGGACCTGCTGGTTCGTCGCGGGCTCCTGTCGCGCGTCGGGGACCCGGGAGACCGGCGCTCGGTGCTGATCTCGCTGACTCCGGCGGGACGCACGGCGCTCGCGGCGAAGGCGCGCGAATACGACGCGGTCCGCCGTCAGATCGCGGCGACGCTCGAGCCGGACGAGCAGCGTGTCGCCGCCGACCTGCTCGCTCGCCTAGCCCAGGTGATCGAGGAACTGTGAGTGGGACCGCCCCGGATCGGCAGCACTACCACGTCACGCTCGCCGTGCTGGCGCTCGCGGCGCTCGCCTATTCCCTGATGCAGACGATGGTCGCGCCCGCGCTGCCCGCGATTCAGCGCGAGCTGGGGGCCTCGACCACCTCCGTCACATGGGTGATCACCGTATATCTGCTGAGCGCTTCGATCAGCACGCCGATTCTGGGCCGGCTCGGCGACATGTTCGGCAAGGAGCGGGTGCTCCTCGGCGTGCTCGGCCTGTTCGCGCTCGGCTCGGTGATCGCCGCCCTGTCCCACAGCGTGGAGATGCTGGTGGCCGGGCGGGCCGTGCAGGGCGCGAGTGGCGCCGTCTTTCCGCTCGCGTTCGGCATCATCAGGGACGAGTTCCCGCCCGAGCGCGTGGCCACCGGCATCGGCTTGATCTCGGCCACGCTCGGCATAGGCGGTGGCCTCGGCCTGGTGCTGAGTGGGTTGATCGTCGATCACCTCGCGTACGAGTGGATCTTCTGGTTCGGTCTCGTGATGGTCGGGGTGGCGATCGTGGCAACGCACCGGTACATCCCAGAGTCACCGGTGAAGTCGCCCGCCCGGATCGACTGGGCGGGAGCAGCGCTGCTCGCGGCGGGCCTCGCTTGCCTGCTGCTCGCGCTGAGCGAGGGCAACAGCTGGGGCTGGACCGCGCCCGCGACCGTTGGCCTCTTCGTAGCCGCGTTCGCGATCCTTGCAGCCTGGATCGGCTTCGAGCAGCGGGTCGCGGAGCCACTCGTCGACATTCGTCTGCTGCGCCTGGGCGGTGTCTGGACGACCAACCTGACCGCCTTCCTGATCGGGTTCGGCATGTTCGGCTCGTTCATCCTCATCCCGCAGTTCGTGCAGATGCCCGAGGAGGCCGGCTACGGCTTCGCGGTCGACACCACCGGAGCCGGGCTCTTCCTGCTGCCCTCGGCGCTCGCGATGCTCGTGGCTGGGCCGATCGCGGGCGTCTTCGCGGGCCGTGTGGGCTCGAGGGTCACGCTCATGGCCGGCACCGCCGCGGCGGCGGTCAGCTTCGCCCTGCTCGCAGTCGCACGTGCCCAGGAGTGGGAGATAATCCTGGCAGTGGCTCTGATGGGGTTCGGAATCGGACTCTCGCTTGCCTCGATGGCCAACCTGATCGTGGAAGCCGTTCCCCAGCGTCAGACGGGTGAGGCCACCGGGATAAACGCGATCATGCGCACGGTCGGGGGCGCCTTCGGGGCGCAGATCGCCGCGGCCATCGTCTCCGATCACCTGACCGCGGGATCGCGCTTCCCCGCCGAGTCGGGATTCACGGTGGCGTTCGCGTTGGGTAGCGTGATCCTGCTGTCGGCGTTCGTGGCGGCGGCGATCATTCCCGGCGGGCGCCCCGCGCGGTCGGGGGCGGGTCGGCCGGCAGGCGCTCCCGCGAGGAGCTGATTCGCGATGGGCGCCTACAGGGACATCCTCGTGGCCTTCGACGGGTCCGCCGATGCCGAGCGCGCCCTCGAGCTGGCGATCGAGCTGGCGCGCGGCGGCAATGGGCGCCTGACCGTCCTGACGGCCGCGCGTCAGGTTCCCTATCCCGCCTACTCCGGTGCGAGCGGGCAGGCCGTCGCGGAGTTGAGGCGAAGCGTGGTTGTGGAGGCCGAGCAGCTGCTGGAAGCCGCAGCGAAGAGGGTGCCCCGGAGCATCCCCCTCACCAAGGTCTTCAGCCGGCGGCCTATCCGCACCGCCCTGCTGCGCCGGATCGAGGAGGGTGGGCACGACCTGGTGGTGCTCGGGTCGCGCGGCCGCGGCCGGGTCGGTTCCGCTTTTCACCGGAGCGTCAGCCGGTACATGCTTCGCCGCAGCCCGGTCCCGGTCTTGATCTCCCATGCGTCAGCTCGGGGAGCAGACGGGCGCGAGCCGAGCCCGGCCGCCACCCTGGGCGGCGACCAACCGGTGGTACCAACCGTCCTACCAAACTAAGCGGAACTCAGACCGACCTGAGCGAGCCAAGTCACCTGGGGTGAACACGTCAGCGACGAGGTGCAGCGCCGCTCCTGCGCCCTAGTTCTACGGCTGCGGACGGCAATTCCAATTCCGCTCGCGGCGGATGCGGGGCATCGCGTCATCGAGGCTCAGTGGCCGGTACGTGAAGCGGACGCCCGTCAGCTCCTCGGACACTTCCCATAGCCGCCGCGCGACCTCCTCGTCGCGGGCGTCGCGGCTCGGCGAGACGGGCTTGGGATGGCCGCGCTGCTCGAACCACCCGTCGGGGCCAACGTAGGTCCCGCCCTCGAGACCGGGCTCCGTCGCCGCGTAGAGGAGGGGCAGCGCGCCCATCTCGGCCCTCTGCGCGAACACCGGGTTGATGACCGCCATGAACGCCCTCAGCCGGCGAGACGCGGCCGATTGGATGTTCGTCGCGGCGTACCCGGGATGAGCGGCTAGGCTGCGCGCCCTGGAGCCCGCCGCGCGCAGGCGTCGATCGAGCTCGAGCGCGAACAGGAGGTTCGCGAGCTTCGACTGCCCGTAGGCGCGCCAGCGCCTGTACTGCCGCTCGCCCTGCAGATCCTCGAAGTCGATCCGTCCCGTCTTGTGGGCGACGCTGCTCACGGTCACGACGCGGGCGTCGTCACGGGACGCCATCGCGCCGACCAGCAGGCCGGTCAGTGCGAAGTGGCCGAGGTGGTTGGTGCCGAACTGGAGCTCGTAGCCGTCCGAGGTCTCCCTGCGCGGCGGCGCCATCACGCCGGCGTTGTTGACGAGCAGGTCGAGGCCCTCGTGCTCCGAGAGGAAGCGCTCCGCGAACGCGCGCACCGAGTCGAGGTTGGCGAGGTCCAGCTCGCGAACGTCCGCCGCATCGCCGATCTCGCGCGTGGCGGCCTCGCCCTTCTCGGTGTTCCTGCACGCGAGCACGACACGCGCGCCGGCGCGCGCGAGCTCCCGTGCCGTGACCAGGCCCAACCCACTGTTGGACCCCGTCACGACGGCCAACTTCCCCTCCTGGCTGGGGATCCGGTCGGCGGTCCACGGGGAGCTCAGGTCGGGCATTGTCCGAGGCTCTTCCTCGTCAGGGCGGGTCGAGCTCCAGTCGCGGGTAATGGGCGGGTTGGATTCGCTTCATCTAAAGGCGGATCCACGGCGATACTCGGCCCCGAAATCGCTGCCTTCGTCGATGCCCTGGGTGTTGTCGATGTACTCGAGTTCGGCTGCCTCGATGCGGAAGAACACGATCGCGCTGGTCGCGCCGGGCCGCAGCTGCGGGTACTTCTGGCCGAACAGATCGGCCGCCTTGGCGAGCTCCTCGCCTTGGACTGCCAGGGCGCTGCCCCGCCCCTGGATGCCCTTCGTCTGGCGCCAATCGTCGGAGTACCGGTCGATCGTGAAGGCGACTGTTGGGTCACGATCGATGTGGCGGACGGTGTTCGTGCTCGGACGCATCCACACGAGCAGATTCGAGCCGTCGTTCACGTAAGTGAGCGTCGCCGCCCACGGGCCGTCATCCCCGCTGGTGGCCAGGGTAAGCGTCCTGCCTTCGGCTAGGAAGTCGAGGACCTCTTGGGCGATTTGTTTGGGCATGTTCAGGTCTCCCTTTCTCGTTCATTCGCCTTGGTGTGCGTTGCTGTGGCGTTTGTCGGCGCTGTGCCCGGCCCGGAGCGCGTACTTGCTCGGCTTGGTCGGCACGACCGGGTTGTCGATCTCGCGCAGGCGGGCGAGCAGGTCGGACCACTGGCCGGGCTTGAGCACCGCCAGCGCCTGGCGGCCGAGCTTCGAGTTGACGCCGAAGAGCGGCCTGAAGCCGACGTGGATGTGGTCGGCGTGGTCGGCCATCGCGAAGGTGGGGCCGCCGATCTGGAACAGGCTGATCACCTGGTCGGGGCGCATCGTGCCCTGCAGGCGCATCAGCTGCCTGACCGTCTGCTCGGTGATCCCGCCCGGCTCCTGGTGGCCGAGGATCGGCACGCCGTTGACCTTGGCGATGTCGACCGCGTTGCCGGAGGAGTGGTGGGAGACGTTGCCGGAGGTGGTGTAGAAGCCATGGCCGCACTTGAGCGAGGTGACGGTGGGCCGCAGGCCCGACTCGGCCAGGTAGGCGAGCGTGGCGAGCACGCGGCGGTCGATCTGGCCGCTGCGGATGTCGCTCTGCCCGCAGTCGTAGATCTCGATCCGCTCGTCACTCAGAGCACGCGGCGCTCGAGCAGCGGCTTCGGCAGCAGCAGGATCTGGCCGATCGAGAAGGGGTCGGAGCCGTCCGAGCCGTAGAGCACGTTGGTGCCCTTGGCGCGGTAGATCGCGGTCGCCTCGAGCAGCTTCCAGCCGTCGAGGATCGGCTTCGGGTCGATCCGCGGGGCGCCCCGGCCGGCGGGACGGATCGAGAAGTAGAGGTGTGCGCGCCTTGCCCTCGACCGTCTGGCCGACGCGGCCGAGGATCGTGCCGCCGATCACGCGCGCGCCCGGCCTTGAGCGTGCGCAGGCGGACGTCCTTGGCGTCGAGGCCGAACGGGCGGGAGAAGTAGTTGCTTGAACATCTCGAAGCCGCCCTCGCGCCTGGCCTTGGCGTCGAGCTGCTGCTCGAGGCCGCCGGCCTCGCGCGCGGCCGGCAGGCCGGGATGGGCGAACAGGCGCTCCTTGACCGGCACCGGCGACCGAGGGCGCCCAGGGGCGGCCCGGCGCTTGGCGGCACGGGCCTCGAGCTGGCGCCCGGCGGAAGCCGGGCCGGTCGGAGCTGGGGAGGAGCTGTTCGCGGGCAACGCCGACGCTGACAGTTTCGGGTCGGTCGGCGTCGGCGATCGGGACGGGGTAGACCTCGGACACCTTGCCGAGGTGCGCGTAGGTGTAGCGGTTGCCGTACACGTCCTGGAGCACCAGGTAGCGGCCGAGGTCCGCCGAGCGGCCGACCTTCTTGACGACGCCGTCGTTCACGGCCACGACCGGCGCGCCCTGCTTCGAGTAGATCTCGATCCCGCGCCGGCTGTCGGCCGACTCGATCACGTTGGCGGCGTTCTGGCCGCGCTTGACCCGCCGCAGCGCCTCGCCCTCGGCCAGGTCGTCCGCGTACTGCGCGCGGGCCGCGACGGGGAAGCGGCCCTCGGTCAGGCCGGTGAGCGAGCCGACGAGGTCGGCTGGGCACGCCGGCGATCAGGCGGGCGCGGAGCATCACGGAGTCGACGTACCAGTCGGCGTGGTTGTAGGCGAAGATCGCCCGCCGGACGTCCTGCTCATAGCCGGCGGCGTTGAGGTAGCGGGCGGCGGCGAAGATCGCGTCGACCGGGTTGTACGGGTCCTTGACGCCGTCCTTGTTGGCGTCGACGCCGTAGGCGCGCCAACTCGAGGGGATGAACTGCATCCAGCCGAGGGCGCCCGCGGAGGAGACATTCAGGTTGCGCCCGTAGTCGGTCTCGATCTCGTTGATCGCGGCCAGGATCTCCCAGCGGATCCCGTACTGGATGCCGGCCGCCTGGTAGATCGGCAGCAGGAAGATCGGCACGCGGAATTTGCGGATCACGAAGTTGGGCACGCCGGTGGCGGCGCTCGGGCCGGGGAGGGCGTCGAAGAAGCCGGGGTTGGTGCGGGTGGGGGAGCCGTCGGGGTTGCGGAGCGGGGTGCGCTTCGGGCGCCTGGGCGCGTCCACACCCTCATCCAGAGGTTGAGTGTCGAGGGCCGTGTCCCGGCGTGGCTTGCGCCGGGACTTGCGCTTGTCCGTGGTCTTGCGCCGCCCCGTGTCGGCATCGGTCTGGGGCGCCTGCTCGGGCGTGGTCGGGGTCTGCTCGGGGACCGTCGGCGTCGGCGCGACCGGCGTGTTGTCGATCACCCCCGGCACCTCGATCTCCGACAGGGGTGTGCCCGGGGGCACATCGACCCAGATCGTCACGGTCTCGCCGGTCACGAGCGTGACCGTGATCTGGCGCTGCTCGGCGGAGGCCGGGACGGTGAAGGCGGCAGGTACCGCCACGGAGAGAACGAGGGCGCATCCTGCGGCCAACGTCGCACGCGCCGCAGACACGCCAGAGCCGTGCGCTGGCGACCGTGGCTGAGCCGGTCGGCGGCGCGCGCTAGTCATCGGACTTCACGCGCGGACAGGGCCCCTCGAAGGGACGTAGCTGGCGGAGCGTGCCAGGACCCGGGCCTGCCACAGCAGCCGGGTCCTCGCCAGCTAGCCGACATCGATCAAGGCGACGTCGGGCTTGCGCTCCTCACCCACGATCCACGCTCCGGGCTCAATCGGGCACCAGCCGGAGCGTGTGCGACATCCGCTCGCGCTTGACCCGCAGATAGCTGCCGTTGTGTTCGTTGGGCGGCTGCTCTATCGGAACCTGGGCTGTGACCGAGAGGCCGTGACCCTCAAGTCCATGGATCTTCTTTGGGTTGTTGGTGAGGATCCGGATTGACGAAAGCCCGAGCTGGGAGAGGATCTGTGCACCGATGCCGTAGTCGCGGAGGTCGGCTGGCAGGCCGAGCTGGAGGTTGGCGTCGATGGTGTCGTAGCCCTCCTCCTGGAGGCTGTACGCACGCAGCTTGTTGATCAGGCCGATGCCTCGTCCCTCCTGCGCGAGATACAGGAGCACGCCGCGCCCCTCGCTCTCGATGGCCGCCAGCGCGGCTTCGAGCTGGCCTCCGCAGTCGCAGCGCAACGAGTGGAAAGCGTCGCCCGTAAGGCACTGGGAGTGGACCCGGACCAGCACGTCCTCGTGGCCGGCGACCTCGCCCTTCACCAACGCCACGTGCTCCGTGTCATCGAGCAGCGATCGAAAGCCCACGGCCTCGAAGTCGCCGAACCTGGTCGGGAGGGTGGTCGCGACCAGGCGCTCGACCAGGTTGTCGTGAAGGCGGCGGTAGGCGATCAGGTCGGCGATCGTGATCAGCTTCAGGCCGTGCTTCGCGCAGTAGGCGCGCAGCTCGGGGCCGCGCGCCATCGATCCGTCCTCGTTTTGGATCTCGCAGATCACCCCCGCCGGCGAGAGGCCCGCGAGGCGCGCCAGGTCGACCGCGGCCTCGGTGTGGCCGGCGCGCTCGAGCACGCCACCGAGGCGGGCCTTGAGCGGATGCACGTGACCGGGGATGACGAAGTCGCGGGCGCTCGCGTCGGGATCGATCGCCGTACGCATCGTGTGCGCCTGGTCCGCGACGCTGATCCCGGTCGTGACTCCCTCGCGGGCATCGATCGTCAACGTGAACGGCGTCTGGTGGATCGACTCGTTCTTGGCCGCCATCAGCTCGAGGCCGAGCTCCTCGCAGCGCTCGGGGGTGAGGGCGAGGCAGATCCAGCCACCGGCCCGCCGGGTCATGAAGTTGATCGCCTTAGGCGTCACGAACTCGGCGGCCATGATCAGGTCGCCTTCGTTCTCGCGGTCCTCGTCGTCGATCACAACCACCATGCGACCGGCGGCGATGTCCGCTAGCGCGTCACTCACCGCGACCTGTGGGCTGGCCTCGTTGCGCGCGGCCACGCTCATGGAGCCAGGGGGTGGTAGGTCCCAGTCGCCGCGCGTTCGGGGCAAGGAGGGGGACTCCTACTTGCATAGGACGCTCTGCCTGTTTGATCGCCTGTACCCCGTGTCAGCGGACGACGCGTACATTGACTTTACACAGTGTAGCATAACCGACACAGCGGCGCGCGTCTGGCGACCGTTCGGCTTGTCGGTCACCGGCCTATCGCCCGCAGGCCCGCTCATCACGGCGGGTCGAGCTCCAGTCGCGGGTAGAAGGCGGTCTTGCCACGGAATGTCCATGGTCCCTGTGTGAGGCACGGCGGAGCGCCCGAGCCCGTCGGCGGGAGGTACAGGGTGTTGCCGGTGTGACGGCAGTCGTAGCTCTCGAAGAAGCCGAGCTTCGCGAGTTGCTTCACCGGAGCGTCGGCAATCGGGTACGGGTTGTAGCGGCTGCTGGGCAGCTTCTTCTTCCAGCCGGCGACGCTCTCGTTCCAGATCGTGGTGGCACCGCCGGTGGCCGGGATGACCTTGCCATCCGGCCCGATCATCTTGGCGTTCGTGATCTGACCGATGTTGGCCAGCGTCCCGATGAGGGCCGGCGTCCGGTACTCGCCAAGCAGCATCATGAAGGGGATCAGCTCACGTGCAGCGGGGTAGACGCCACCGAACGCAGGCTTCGTCGCGGCGAGGATACGGTTGAGGGCGGGGAGGCCGGACCGGCTGGCAGCCTGGAGCCGCGGCAGCCGACGGAACACCCTCGTGAGCTGGGGGTTGGCCGCGGCGGCGGCCCTCAGCGCCGGGGCGAAGAGCGGCACGCTGGGTTCGAGGCTGAGCATCGCGGTGTGCAGTTCGTCGCTGGACGAGGTGAGCACGTTCGAGGTGCGGCGCAGCTGGGCGAGGAACGGCGGCAGCGCGTCCATCGTCGCGCGAAGCTCCCGGTCGCGTCGGGCCGTCTCGCCGAAGACCTCGCGCCCGTACAGGACGAGCGCCTCGAGGGCGGAGGAGTTACGGCCTGCGGACTCGAGCATGGCGCCGCTCTGCCGGAAGAGCTGCCGCAAGCTCGCGCGCTCGCCGTCGACGACCTCGAGCACCGAGTTGTAACGGGGGGCGAAGGACCCAAGGCGACCGAACGCCGTGTTGAGGTCCTCGCCGCGACCGTCGAACGCTCGCGAGAGGTCGGCGAAGGAGCTCCGTAGGCGCTGGCGCGTCGCCTCGTCGAACGTCTCCAGGAAGGCGTCGAGCGGGACCTGCCTGCGGACGTTCTGCGTCCGTATCCGTCCGCCGTCAGCCACGGCCGGGGCGTCGGCGCTGCCCGGCGTCAGCTCGATGTAGCCCTCGCCGACCGGCGTCTTCTGCCGCACGATGGCCTTGGCGTCCGATCGGACCGGCGCGTACCAGGAGTCGATCTCGAGTGTGGCAACGGCCTTCGCACCCTCGCGGCCTACTCCGACGACCTGCCCGACATCGACACCGGACACCTGCACGTCCGAGCCCTCCACCACGCCGGTCGCATCGCGGACCGGGATCTCGACGCGGTAGCCGGCCGGCGCCAGCGGGAGCGAGCCGCCGAAGCGGTTGAAGGTCAGGATCGTGAGCACGAGGCACACGAACGCGAAGGCGACGGGCACGACGAGGCGGCGCCAGTTGTAGTTAGCGGTTTCCACCCGAGCCCCCGTTGTCCGGGCAGTAGCCGAGTGACGCCAGCATGTTCTTCAGGTCAGGCGGGGCGGCTTCGACCGGGCCGCAGTCGACCACCGTCGTCGCCCGGACGATGCCTCCGTGGGCGTCGGCGGGACCGAACACAGACGCCACGTTGTGCCCCGCCCAGGCCAGCCAGAAGAGGAAGCCCTCATCGTCGCCGGGCGGGTTGTAGGCGAGTTCGTTGAGGAAGTAGTTGAGGGTCTGGGCGACGCCGGTGATGCGCGGGGCTGCCGACTTCAGCTTGCGGACCGCCGGAGCAGCGGTCCGCACGAGCGGCCGGCTGTCGCGGACGAGGGGGCGCACGTAGTCGCGCAGCGTGGGCGTCGCGCGCCCGAAGAAGGGCACCATCGCGTCGAGCGCCGCCGGGAGCTTGCGCAGCCCCGGCTCGAGCCGGGACAGCGTCGGCGACAGCTCCTGCGCGAACGGCTGGAGGCGCGCGAGCGTCGAGCGCGTCGCAGCGAGCGTGGGCGGGAACTCCCCCAGGGCGCGGCTCAGCGAACGGCCCTCGTCGGCGAGCGCCTGCAGGGTCGCGTTCCCCGCGACGACCGCGTCCCCGAGCCGATGTGGTGCGGCGGCCGCCCGCGACACGGAGCCGAGATTGGTCACCAGGCGGGCGAGCTGCTTGCGCCTCGTCGCGGTCGACCGGGTCAGGCGCCGCAGCTGGTACGCGGTCGGACCGAGGTTCCTCAGCGCGGCCCGCAGATCCCCGGCCCGGTTGCGCGTGCCCCGGTCGAACGCCGCGAGCATGGACGTCAGGTACGTCCGCGTGTCCGTGTCGAGGATGCGGAAGAGGTCTCCGAGGTCAGCCGGCACGCTTGTGCGTGCGACCGGGATCACGGCGCTCTCAGCGAGGGGAGTCGATGCCCGCCCTGGATCGAGCACGATCTGCATGTCCTTCAGCGGGGTGATCGGCTCGAGGGCGGCCGAGGCGTCCCGCCGCAGGCGGGGCATGTCGTCGTTGGTAAGCGCCATCGTGACGAGTGCCCGTCCTCCGCGCTGCTCGACGCCGGTGACCTGCCCCACCTTGACCCCCACGACGTTCACCGGCTGGCCGATGCCGCTGATCACCCCGTCGGCCTCCGCGAACTCGGCCTTGACCGTGAAGGAATCGGTGAAGGGCACCGGCGCCCGCTGCTTGAGGAGCAGGTAGGACGACGAGGCGATCCCGATGGCGGCCAAGATCCCCATGACAAGGAGGAACCGGATCCGGATGGCCTGCTGCGTGCGCATCAGCGCCGCCCTCGGTCGCTCGTGGGCTGGAGCCAGGTCGGCTCGCCGCCGGCGCGCTGCGACAGGTCCGGCAGCGCCTGCTCTGTGCACCGGGCGTCCGGCCTGTACGGGGGCTCGACGCCGAACCCGAGCCAGGTGGGACGAACGCCGTCGACCTCGGGCCCTCCGCCGACGAAGTCGCCGAACTCCGGCCAGAGGTGGTTCAGCGCGTTCGCGCCCTCCGTCACGCCCAGCCGCACGTTCACGCCGTTGCCGTCGAAGGTGGGCACCGCGCCTATCGCCGCCGTGAAGGCGTGCACGAGGTCGAGGTAGGCGGGGTCACCGGTGGTGTGGGCGCCGTCGGGGACCGTGAGCTTGAGCGCGGGCCCGACGCGACGATCGAGGCACGCGCCGGCGTCCCCGACGAACGGGCTGAGCCGGACGAGGCGCCGTTGCAGCCCGGGCAGGTCACGCGTGGCCGGGCGAAGCTCTCTAAGGAGCCCCGCCAGCTCGGGTCGGCGGAGGAGGAGGGCGGCCTGGCGGAGCGTGGGGTGGCCAAGCTGCAATGCCCGCGGCGCCCGCGCGAGCACGGGCCGCAGCGAGCGCCCGAAGCGCTCGAGGCGGGGGAGTGCGACATCGAGCGCGTCGAGCGTCGGCGGTGCGACGCGGAGGGTGCCGCTGAGCCCGCGCAGGGTGGCCGCCAGCTCGCGATCACGCGTCGCCACCACGGCCGTTACGCGGTTGATGTTGGTGATGAGGTTCGACAATGCGGCCGGATGGTTGACGAGCTGCCCGGCCATGTCCCCCGTCGACCGCAGCATCTGGCCCAGGTCCCCGGGGCGGGTCCCGCGCAGGGCGCGGGCGGTCAGGGCGAGGCTGGGGAGACCGGCGTCAAACTCCCTCCACGCCCGTCGCAGGCCGTCGGCGCCGCTCGCTCCGCGGGGTCCTCCGAGTCCGCGCCCGACGCCGGCGATCGCGTTGTGGAGCGACTGTCGCGTCGGCTGCTCGAAGAGCGAGAGGACGTCGGCGATCCGCACCGGTCCGGCGGTTCGGGAGACGGGCAGGGTCCCGCCGGAGCTGAGCGTCGGCCCGCCGGGTGGGCCGGGGGCGAGACGAACGTAGAAGGCCCCTTCCAGGAGAAGGCGCGGTTCGATGGTCAGCCTCGCCTCGGACGACACCGGCGCCGCCTCCTCCTCCAA
Source organism: uncultured bacterium (assembly GCA_963753385.1). GTDB lineage: Bacteria > Actinomycetota > Thermoleophilia > Solirubrobacterales > 70-9 > JALZKA01. The sequence continues at coordinate 264,813 of CAVWCC010000004.1, read as the reverse complement.
GCTCATCGTCACGAGCGCCGAGCTCCCGGGACCGTCGCCGATGGCCGTGACCTCGCCGACGCGCTGCCCGACGATCCGCACCTCGTCTCCTTTTGCCAGCCCGCTCGCGGTCCGGAAGACCGCGCGCAGCTCGTAACCGCCGGCGAACGGGTTGTCCTTGAGGAAGATCGCCGCCGTCACGGCCAGCAGGACCAGGAGCGCTATCGCCCCGGTGAGCCTCTGGCTGCGCTCCTCGTGGCGGAGACGGTCGACGGCGTTCACCGGCCCTTCCTTCCGGACGAGAGGAGTCCCGCGGCTCGCGCCCGATCGAGCGCACCCGGGGGCGGGAGCGTCTCGGGGATGTCACCGCTGGCGACCGTGCCGGTCTGGAGGCCGGGCGGGTTACCGAAGACCTGCTCGTCCTCGTCATACGGCTCCTGCCCGGTCTCGCACTCGTCGGCGTTGTTGATCGGGGCGTAGTTGACATGCAGATCGGGTGACGGCTCGCTTGCCTGTTGCCCGTCGGTTTCGGCGCCGAAGGTCGAGATGCCGACTGCATTGAGCGCGGGCCCGTCTCCGGCTCCCAATATCCCCTGGTACGACGCCGCTCCCTGGGTCCCGAGTCCGATGATGTTGCAGTGGACCTGCGCTTCAGCGAGGTCGGCGAAGGTGACGTCCGTGTGGTGCATCAGCGACGTGAGCTTGCGCAGGGCTCCGGAGGTGCTTGGACGGCGGCCGACGGCGGCAAGCGCAGCGAACGTCATCCGCAGGCGCCTCGACAGGGCCGGGAGCCGCCGCAGCGGGGGGACGCCCGCCCCGAGCGCCACGTTCACGCGGCGCAGCGTCGGGGTCAGGTGGCGCCCGGCCGGGCGCAGTCCGTCGGCGACCCGGCGCAGGGCGTCGAGCCCGGGTTGCAGGGAGCCGAAAGCGGCCGCCGTCGCCCGCTCCGCGCTGGGCGCCACATCGAGCGTCGCATCGAGGGATGGCGCGTTCATGGCGGCGAAGGTGCGCGCCGCTCCGCCGATGGCGTCGCCGAACTCGGTGTTGACCCCGCCCAGGGTCTCGAAGAAGTCCGCCGAGGAGCGCAGGAAGCGCGGCGTCCGGGTCGCCGGTGCCGTGAGGTCGGCGCTGATGCGCTCGAGACGCGGGTTCGCCTGTCGGAACGCGGCGATGCTGGTCCCCAGGGCCGGCCCGCGGCCGGCGAGGCTGTCGGAGAGGCCGGTGACCATCGACCGGAAGTGCCGGCGCGAGCTGCGGCGGAAGATGCCGAAGAGGTCGACGAGCTCGACCGGGGGCTCGGCCTGCGGCTGGCGCAGCGTGCCCCCCTCCGGGATCGACTCGCGGCTGGTGCCCGGCTTCAGGTCCACATACGTCGCTCCGAGCACAGAGGCGGGCCGGACCCGCGCCCGCGAGTCGACCGGCAGGCCCTCGAGGTCGTCCTCGAGGCTCAGGTCCACCCGCGCGCGCGGCGGCGTGCCGGGGATCGCCTCGACACGGTCGACCTGGCCTACCCGGACGCCCTCGATCCGCACGTCGTTCGTGGCGAGGAGCCGGTTCGCGGTCGGCAGCTCCACCGTGACGTGGTAGCGCGACTGGAAGGGCAGGCCTTCCAGCGCGCGGTAGGAGACGAACCCGACCAGCAGGATCACGGCCAAGGCGATCGCCCCATAGGCGGCCTGCCGCCCCGGTCCCGTGTCTCTCCGCCTCGCTCGCATCACGGTCCGAGCAGGTAGTCGAGGAGGAAAGCGACGTCGTTGAACCGCTTCGCGGTCGGGGCGTCGGGCAGGCGCGGGAGGTCGGGCAGGCCCGGGAGGTCGGGCAGGCGCGGGAGGTCGGGCAGGCGCGGGAGGTCCGGCAGGCCCGGGACGGGCTTCCGCGCTTCCGGGCGGGCAGGCTCAGGCCGGCCGGGTGCAGGGACGGCGGGCCGACGATCGGCCTGACGCCGACGCCCGGGACGACGAGCCCTCCCGGACCGCTGCCCAGCGGGGCCCTCGACCGCGCAGTCCACGGGTGGATCCCAGGGGGCCCCCCGTTGCTCGCCGCACTGCGGCGAGTTGACCGGGATGCGCCCGTGGCCCGGGGCGGTGTACTTGTAGTTGCACTCTGGCCTGTCCGGCTCGGTGATGCACTTCGCGATGACCGTGACCAGGATGCCTTGGACGTGTGAGACGTCGTCGTAGGCCGAGAAGGCCGAGGCGACGCCGTAGATGGTCCGGAGAAACCCCTCGATGCCGCCCCGATCACGGCTGCTGGCCGCGGTCACGTCGAGGTTCTCGGCGAAGGGACGCGCGGCGGACGCCGCGCGGTCGAGGCGCCTCACCGTCGGCAGGAACGCCTTGATCGCGGGCCGTCCGGTCGACGCGACGCCCCGCAAGCTGTCGAGCGCCCGGGTGCCGGACGCGGCGAAGGGGGGAAGCGGCCGGCGAACTCGTCGAGGTGCGGCGCCGCGTCACGCAGGTCGCCCAAGAGCGGCGTGAGCGAGGCGGTCGCCGCGTCGACGGGGCGCAGCCCGCGGCGGACCGACCGGAGCATCGGCGCCAGCTCCCGCACGGTCGCGGCCAGCTGCTCGCGGCGGAGCGCAGTGCGCGTGCTGAGACCGGCCGCTTCCCTGACGAAGCTGCGGACGTCGCTCGTGCGACGGGCAAGCGCGTTCATGACCCGGTCGGTCCCGTCGATGGCGCGGTTGATCTCCTCGCGCTGCTCGCTCAGGAGGGCGAGCAGATCGCGCGCCTCGCGCAGCGCAGGGTTCGCGCGCCGGATCAGGTCGTTGATCTGGTCGCCGCGGCCGGCGCCCATCAAGCCGAGCTCGGCCAGGAACACGCTGATGCGCTGGTTCACCGGCATTGCGAAGACGTTCAGCACCTCCTGCAGGGAGGTGGGGACCGCCGTATTCGCCAGCGGGACCCTCGGGACCTCGCCCTCGAGCGACCCCTTGGAGCCGGGATCGCACTCGACGTAGTTCTCGCTCAGGAGCCCCTCCGGCAGGATCCGGCAGCTTGCGTCGGCGCGAAACGGGGCGAACCGGTCCGGGACCTCGAACGTCACGAGCGCCGCGGGCCCCGGTGCGAACTCGACGTCAGTCACCCGGCCGACCTCGGTGCCCGCGATCTTGACCGTCTGGCCGGGGACGAGCCCCTTCGCTGTGTCGAAGACCGCTTGGACCCTGTATGCGCCGTCGCCCTCGCCCACCGTCGGGCGCACGATCGCAATCGCGGCGACCAGGACGGCGACCAGGCACAGGCCGACGAGGCGCTTCACGGCGTGTTCACCTCCGCCGGTGTGCTCTGCGTGATGTCGCAGATCTCCGGCCCGACATCCCACGGGTTGGACCCGTCAGGAGCCGGTGGCGTATTGCCGCCGGGGCACCGGCGCGTCAACCCGGTGCGGACGTCGAAGAGGCCCGGCACGAGCCCCGTCGTGTCCAACACGGAGGACAGGCCCTTCAGCGCGGTCTCCGGGCTCTGGACGAAGTTCGCCTTCGCGTAGTGGCCGTTGGCCGAGTACGGGGCGGTGGCCCTCCCGCCGATTGAGGACAGGAGCCCGAGCAGGAAGTCGGTCCCGTACAGCCGGAGGCCCGCGAAGATCGGCCGCATCTCCTGCATGGCCGCGCCGGTCTCTCGCAGCGCGCGCACCGCGGGTGCCTTGAGGGGACGGAAGCCGGCGACGGCCGCTGTGAGGCCCGGCAGCTGGCGGTTCAGGTCCCCCAGCACGACACGCGCACGCGGCATGAGCGTGACGAGCTCCGACAGGAACGGGCGCAGCGGCCGCCCGGTGGCTGGCACCGAGCGGAGCACGGGTCGCAGCGCGGTCACCGCGCCCTCCGCGGCGGCGAGCGTCCCCCGGCCCTGCCGGAGCACGGCCGGCGCGCGCGTCAGCACGTCCCCGAGCGCTCGGCGCTCCGAAGCGACGGCTCCCAGGGCCGCGGCGGTGTGCTCGACAGCGGCGCCGAGGTCCTCGCGTCGGGCGGCGACCGCGGTTGAGGCCTGGGCCACCGAGCGGATGATTCCCCTGAGCGCGACCCGGTCTGCGGCGAAGTCCCGCATCAGGCCGTCGAGCTCCGCCAGCGCGGGCGACAGCTTCCCGGCGAAGCTGTTGAAGTCCCTCCCGGCGGCCCCGGCGAAGACGCGGTCGCTGTTCGCAATGAGCGCGCGGAAGTTCGCGCGCTGCTTCGGCCCGAATGAGTTGAGCACCGCGTCCAAGGACACGAGCCCATGCGTCTGGCTCAGTCCCAGCACCGCTCCGGAGGCGAGCTCCGCCGCGTCCGGCACGCCCGGGGACAGAACGACGTAGTTGTTCGCGAGGCCGGCCGGCCCGACGGACCTGATCGACGCCCGCGTCCCGACGGTGAGGGGGACGAGGTTCTCGTCCTCGATTTCGAGCTCGAGTCGGGCGAGGCCGTTGCCCGTCAGGCGGACCGCCCCGACGGTGCCGACCTTGCGGCCGGCCTCCTCGACGCGGGCGCCCTCGACGACCTGCCCGGCGTTGTGGAAGAGCGCATGCACCCGGTACGGATCGTCCGAGAGCAGCACGACTGCGCTCACGGCCGTCGCCGCGGCGACGAGCAGGAGGACCGGTGCGGCTCGGCTCCACGCGACGCGCTGGGTCATCCGCCCACCGGGAGGTTTGCGTCGCCGCCCCAGAACAGCTGGCTCAGCAGCACGCCGATGACGTAGATGCCGATGAGGTTGACGACCATCGCGCGCGCCGTCGCCTGGCCCACGCCGACCGGCCCCCCGCGCACGCGGTAGCCGTAGTAGACCCCGACCAGCACCACGTAGATGCCCATGGTCGTGCCCTTGGCGGCCGAGAACAGGAGGTCTGGGGGGCTCTGGAACTTCCAGAACAGCTCGAAGTACCCGCCTGGCGAGACCTGCCCGATCTGGACGACGATCGCCACGTACGCGGCGGCGAAGCCGACCACGACGGCGAAGCCGTAGACCAGCGGCAGGAAGATCAGGGTCGCGAGGATCCGCGTCGAGCACAGGTAGGCGATGGGCCGGACCCCCATGACCTCGAGGGAGTCGATCTCCTCGGTGATCCGCATCGTGCCGATCTCCGCGACGTAGCCCGTGCTGACCTTGGCGGCCATCATGTAGGCGAACGCGTACGGGGTCATCTCGCGAAGGCTCCCGATCGCCGGGCCCAGGGCGGCCAGGCTAGGCGCACCGATCAGGCGGGCGGCGTAGGCCGACGTAACGCCGACGACCAGGCCATACGCGAGGACCATGAACACGACGACCAGCACCGACCCGGTCGTGAGCACGGTGGTCTGGCGCAGGACCTCCGAGAAGTAGGAGCGCAGCGCCGTGCGGGTGCCCTTGATCACGCGCCATGAGAACTGCGTCGCCGCCCCGGCCTCGTCCAGGAGCGTCGTCGGCCGCGTGATCATCCGCGCACCTGCGACAGAACGGGGTTCGTGGCCAGCAGGAGCTGGGTGAAGACGTAGTCGACGAACCCGATCGTCAGAAAGACGATGACGATCGACTGGTTGACCGCCTTGCCGACGCCTTCGGGGCCGCCCGAGACGTGCATGCCCTTGTAGCAGCAGACGAGCGCGATGATCATCCCGTACAGCGCCGACTTGACGCGTCGCCGCCGCAAGCTCGAGTGCCGTCGCGTTGGCGAAGAAGTTGTCGAAGAAGGGCGCGAGCTCGGCGTTGTGCTGGACGAGCACCAGCATCGCCCCGAGCGTGCCGGCGATGACGGCGAAGATGTTGAACAGGACAGCCGCCAGGCTCAGCGCGAGCACGCGCGGCAGGACGAGGCCCTTGACGCTGTCCACGCCGAGGACCTCGAGGGCGTCGATCTCCCCGCGGACGACCCGGGCGCCGAGGTCGGAGCACATCGCCGTGCCGGCCGCCCCGGCGAGGATGGTCGCGACCGCCAGCGGACCGAAGAGCCGGACCACGGTGAGCACATAGATGCTGCCGAGCCGGTCGAACGCGCCGTACAGCGAGAAGAAGCCCGAGGCCTGGACGCCTACCGGCCCGAACGACAGCGCGAAGGCGCTGATGACGAGCGGGACGAAGCAGATCCGGATCGTGAAAACGAACCGGGAGATGAACTCCGGGCCCCAGTCGACCGGCGGTCGCAGCGCGAGCCTGGGGAGGACGAACAAGAGCCGGCACATGCCGCCGAGCTCGACAAGCGCGGGGGGCGTCGGCATCCGTGGGACAAAGCGGCGCCGCGTCGTAGTGGCGCTCGGCAGCGGAGTCTCGGCGCTCGGCAGCGGAGTCTCCCTCGCGCTCATCCCCGCGACCTCCCCGAACCGCTGCAGTCTCCTCTCCCCGCGGGCAACTCGGGCCTAAGGCTCGTGCGACGGTCCCCTGTCGGCGCGTCCGAGGACGACCACCGAGTTGCCCGTCATCGCGCGTGGAACTTGATCGGGAGGCTGCGCAGGCCGTTGAGGAGCAGCGACGTCTGACGCTCAGGCGTGCCGGCGGGCTCCCAGGAGCGAAAGCGGTTGAGGATGCGCTCGAGGATGATCGGCGCGTCCGCGCGCACCAGCGGGGAGCCGGGGCAGACGTGCTCGCCCCAGCCGAAGCCCACATGGCCGCCCTTGAACGAGCGGGTGATGTCGAACTCGTCGGGGTTCTCGTAGATGTCCTCGTCGCGGTTGGCGCTGGCGAACGCCCGGAAGACGAAGTCGTCCTTCGCGATCTGCTTGCCGCCCATCTCGACGTCCTCCATCGCGGTCCGCGCTTGGCCCCAGACGACGGGGTAGTAGCGCAGCGTTTCCTCGACGGCGTTGAGCCTCAGCTCGGGACGCTCCAGCAGCAGCTCCCGCTGATCGGGACGCACGGCCAGCGCGTGCACAAGGAACGAGAGCATGTGCCTGGTGGTGTCGCTGCCCGCCGAGATGACCGATGTGGTGTAGATCATCATCATCGCGGGGCTGATGGGGGCGCCATCGAGCTCGGATCGCAGGAACGCGCTGATGAGATCGTCGCCCTGGGCGCCCGCCGCCCGTCGCTCGTCGATGAGCTCGTTGGCATAGGCCATCAGCTCCTCGACGCTGCTGCGCAAGCGCGCCACCTCCTCGGGATCGCTGCCGGGGGGCATCGCGGAGAACTTCAGGGAGTTGTCCGCCCAGGCGGCGAACTGGTCGTGCATGTCGCGCGGGACACCGAGCAACGAAGCGATCAGCGCAGCGGGAATGCCGCCCACGATCGGCACGACGTCCGTGACCTCGCCGGGCGTGATCCTGTCCAGCAACTCGTCGGTCGCCTCGGCGATCATCGGGCCCAGCGAGCGCACGAGCTTGGGGCTGAGCGCCTGCGTGAGCACCCGGCGCACCTCGCGGTGGCGCGGTGGATCCAACAGGATCATGTGCAAGTCCTGGCCGTTGGGAGACTGGTCGTAGGCCCGCGTCACCTTCCCGCGCGCGATGATCCCCCGTTTCTCAGCCGCGGTCAGGCCCGGCTTGGAAAGCGCCTCCTGCGCCCAAGGCGGCAGGTTCGGCATGATCTTCTCCGGATCGCCGGAGTCGCCGATCAGGAACCCGTACTGGTTGCTGAACACCTCGGGGTGCGAGCCCGCGTAGCGGACGTCCTCCCACTTCGACAGGACCCAGAAGCCGCCGCGCTCATACCAATAGACCGGCTCGGCGCGCCGCTGCGCGGCCATCGCCGCATGGATGACCTCGGGGTCCTGTTCGTAGAACGCCGGATCCTCCCACGCCGGCCACGCTACGGTCGTTTCCGCACCCATTAGATTCTCTCCTCACGCGGCTTACAGACCAAGCGGACCATACCATGACTCGACATACAGTACAATCGATAGGCGGAGGGTCGGATCAATGGATAAGGCGGTGGGTCGGTTGATTGGAATCATCGGAAGCGGCAAGATCGGCGGCGCGATCGCCCGCCTCTGCGCCGGCGCCGGGTTGGACGTCGTCGTGAGCAACTCCCGCGGCCCCGAGACCCTGGCCGAGCTAGTAGCCGACCTCGGCGACCGGGCTCGCGCGGCCACACCGGCCGAAGCTGCGCAGGCCGCCGACCTCGTGGTGGTGAGCGTCCCGCTGCACGCCTACGAGCAGCTACCGGTCGACGCCCTCGGCGGCAAGATCGTCATCGACGTCACCAACTACTACCCCGACCGGGACGGGCAGATCCCCGAGCTGGACAGCGACGCCCTGACCAGCAGCGGCTTTCTCCAGCGACACCTCGCCAAGTCGCGCGTGGTCAAGACGTTCAACAACATCGTCTTCACCGATCTGCTGAGCCTGGCCCGTCCCCGCGGCGCTCCGGATCGCAGCGCGCTGCCCGTCGCCGGCGACGACGCGGACGCCAAGGCGGAGGTCGTCGAGCTGCTCGACCTCGTCGGCTACGACGCGGTGGACATCGGTGGCCTCGGGGACAGTTGGCGCACCGAACCCGGCAGCCCCGCGTACGTCCACCTCTACCTGCCGGAGATGCCCGAGGGCATGGACCGGGAGGAGGCCATGCGTTGGTACTTCGAGACGCCCGGCGTGCCGGTGCCCGCAGACCGGCTCGGGAGCTTGGTCGAGTCGGCTGTCCGTGGTGCCGCCGGCGGAGGCTACGACAAGGCCTGAAGCGGTCGGCTGATCCGCGGCAGGGCCGCGGACGGGATCGTCTCTGACCGCTGGAGCCGGTTGGCGGTGGGAGTGACGATCGAAAAGGACGTGCCGGTGCGGATGCGCGACGGCGTCGAGCTTGCCACGGACGTGTACCGGCCGGCGGCCGGCGGGCCGTTCCCGACCCTGGTGATGCGCCTGCCGTATGGCAAGGACGTCCCCCGTGTCGTCAACCTGAGCTTCGACGTGCTGCGCGGAGTGCAGGGCGGCTATGCGGTCGTCTGCCAGGACACGCGCGGTAGAGGACGCTCAGCGGGAGCGTTCAACCCGTTCTTCGACGAGGGTCCCGACGGCGCCGACACGATCGCCTGGGCCGCGGCGGCGCCTTGGTCGACGGGCGAGATCGGGATGATCGGCGCCTCCTACTACGGTGCCACGCAGTGGCTTGCGGCGATGGAGCAGCCGGAGCCGCTGCGAGCGATCGCGCCGTTCATGACGGGTTCGAGCCCCTACGAGGGCTGGATCTACCAGGGCGGGGCGTTCGCGCTTGGCTTCGCGCTCAGCTGGACGTTGGGTGTGCTCGCGCTGGCTGAAGTGGCTCGCCGGATGCGGGCCGGCACGGCGAACTCGGAGGACTTCGCCTCGATCGCGGACGCAGTGGACGCAAGTCCTCAGCTGTGCCTGCGCATGCCGCTGGTCGACATGCCCGAGCTCGGCGACCTCGCTCCCTACTACCGCGAGTGGCTCTCCCACCCCAGCTACGACGAGTTCTGGCGGGTGACCGCGCCCGAGGAGAACTACGGTCGGATCGCCACGCCGGCCCTCAACATGGGAGGCTGGTACGACCCCTTCCAGAAGGGCACGCTCGCCAACTACCGCGGCATGGCACTGCGCGGTGGCAGTGAGAAATCGCGGCGTCCCCACCTGGTGATGGGACCGTGGGCCCACGGAATCGTCGGCTCGGCGTTTCCCGAGCGGTCGTACGGCCTGCGGGCCGACACCGCCGTCTACGACATCACCGGCCACCAGCTGAGGTGGTTCGACCACCACCTGCGCGGCCTCGACAACGACATCGCGCGCGAGAAGCCGGTGAAGCTGTTCGTGATGGGTGCGGACGTGTGGCGCGAGGAGGACGCCTGGCCCCTGCCGGACACTGTGTGGCAGCGCTGGTACCTGCACTCGGAGGGGCGTGCGAACACCTCTGCGGGCAACGGCGCGCTCACGACCGCTACCCCCGGCGACGAGCGCCCCGATGTCTATCGGTACGACCCCAGTGACCCGGTGCCCACCCGCGGCGGGGCCACGTTTCTTCCCGGCCTCAGCGTCGGCGCCAACGCGGGTCCGATGGACCAGCGGCAGGTCGAGCGGCGCGCCGACGTGCTCGTGTACACGAGCGATCCGCTCGAGCATGACGTCGAGGTGACGGGTCCGATCGAGCTCGTCCTGTTTGCCTCGTCCTCGGCGCTCGACACCGACTTCACCGGGAAGCTCGTCGACGTCCACCCTGGGGGCCGAGCCGAGATCATCACCGACGGGATCCTGCGCGCTCGCTACCGCGACTCTCTTTCCGCGCCCAAGTCGCTCGAGCCCGAATGCGTCACCGAGTTGCACATCGACCTGCAGTCGACGGCGAACGTGTTCAAGGCGGGACACCGGATCAGGCTCGAGGTCTCGAGCTCGAACTTCCCGCGGTTCGATCGCAACACGAACACCGGGGGCGCGATCGCGACCGAGACCGAGGCGGACTTCGTGCAGGCCGTCAACCGCGTGTATCACGACCGCGAGCAGCCGTCGCATCTGGTCCTTCCGATCATCGACCGCAGCTGAGAACGCTCGCGCTCAGAGGGCTCATAGCTGTCGCACGACAGCGTGCCAAGCGAGCTATCATGGTGTCTATGGCGAAGCATGTCGTCGCTCCGGTCGAGTCACTGCCTCCGGGTACGCAACGCCGCTTCGTCATCGCCGGACGCAACATCGCGGTGTTCAACGTGGACGGCAGGTTGTACGCCCTGAAGGACGTCTGTCCGCATCAAGGGGCGGCGCTCTCCGCCGGTACGACGCTGAGCTGGGTCAGCGCCACGAAGCCCGGCTGCTACGACTTCGAACCCGGGCGCAAGCTGGTGAAGTGCCCATGGCACGGTTGGGAGTACGAGCTGGCAACCGGACGGTCGTGGTACGACCCCGACCACGATCGCGTGCGCGCATACGACGTGTCGGTCGCCCCTGGCAAGGAGCTCGTCGAGGACCACGACGGGCGCGTCCCGGGCCCTTACACAGCCGAGACGTTCCCCGTGTCCGTCGAGGACGAGTACATCGTCATCGACGTCTAGCCGCTAGGCGGAGCCGGCGTGCGCGGGGCTTCGGTGCTTGCGCGCGCTCACGTCAACGTAGACGATCGCGTCCTCGACCGACACCGGGTAGGTGCGGACGCGAAAGCGCGGATCGGCCACGCACTTGCCGGTGCGCAAGTCGTACTTGAACGAGTGCCAGGGACACGCCAGCACGGGCTCGTCCGCCGATGCCACGAGCTCGCCGGGCTTGCCCGTGCCCTCGATGTGCGGCTCGACACGTCCACCCGCGAAGGACACGTTCTGGTGAGCGCAGGAGTCGCGAACCGCGTAGACGTCTCCGCGCCAGCGCATGACCGCGATGCGGCGCCGCCCGAGCGTGACCGGCAGCGGGACGCCCTCTTGCAGGTCGCTCAGACGGCAGGCCTTCTCGAATGCCATCAGACGCCGACCGAGACCTCTGGCGCGCTGGTCGTGTCGACCGGGGGGGTCCATCCGAAGAACGCGCAGGCGTTCTCGCAGAACACCTTGCTGTGCCAGGAGGCCGGCAGCGAACGGGCGATGAAGGCGTAGTCGTCCATCGAGTAATGCGGGTAGTCGGTCGAGAAGCACAGGACGTCCTCGATGCCGTCCACGCCTTCCAGCAGCTGGATGAGGCGCCTGGCTTCCTCCGGGCGACCCGCCTCCAGCGGCTGCGTGGAGAGGCGGATGTGGTCGTGGACGTACTCGGTGGGCCGCTTCTTGACCCACGGCGACTCCAGGCGCAGCAGGTCGTAGTCGCGCTCGAGGCTCCACACCACGGGGGGGAGCCAGCTCAGGCCGTACTCGATGAACAGGAACTGCAGGTCGCGGAACTTCTCGAACACGCCGTGGGTGATCAGGCTCGCCACGTAGTGCCCAGCCTGCGCGCCCATGTTCGACAGGTTCTCGATCAACGTCGCCTTGGTTCCGGCGGGGCCCTCGATCGTCGGGAACTCCGTGCTGGCCACGTGGATGCCGACCGGCAGCCCGACCTCGGCGGCTGCCTCGTAGATCGGGTGGTAGAGCGGGTCACCCAACGGGCGCTGCAGCGGGTTGCCGGCGAGCGCGACGTAGGCCATGCGCGGATGGTCGGCGAGCCGGCGGATCTCGGCGACAGCCTCGTCCTGCAGCGATGGCGCAGCGAGGATCCCGGAGTACAGCCGCTCGTCGTGCGAGAGCCAGCGGTCGATGTTCCAGTCGTTGGCGGCCCTGCACAGGTCCGCCGCGAAGTAGTGGTTCAGGTGGGACGCGTACTCGCCGACGTCATGAGTCAGCAGACCGCGGAAGATGCCGTACTCATCGAGGATGTGGCGGCGCAAGAGCTCGTAGCTCGAACCCGGCGCGCCGCCGTCCTCGGGGAAGGCGTCGGCGCGCCGGCCCGCCTGGTCGGCCAGCCCGATGACCCCGCGACCCACGCGAAACGGGATCTTCGCTCGCACCGCTGCTTCCGCATAGGCGCGCGAGCGCTCCGGGAAGTAGTCCAGGAAGTCACGGTCGAAGGCGGGACGGTGGTGAATGTCGACGTCGACGATCGGGCCTTGGTAGCCGCTCATTGCACAACTCCCTTCTCGTTCGCTGCGCCCGAGCCGACGACCGCGTCGGTCGGCCAGCGGAACGTGTTGAGGGCGTTCTCGAAGAACACAGCTGGGTGCCACGAGCTCGGAAGGCGCGCACCGATCGCTTCGGGGGTGTCCCAGTCGGCATCGGGGTAGCCGCTTCCGTACAGCAGCACGCGCTCGATCCCGGGGACGGTCGTCAGCGCTTGCTCGAGCACTTCAGGTCGGTCGGCCTCTTCCAAGCCGTGGGTCACGATGCGCACGTGATCCTCGAAGTACTCGCTGGGCAGCCGGTCGAGCCAGCGGGCCTCGCGCGTAGACATCCGGTACCAGTAATCGAGCCGAAGGAGCTGGCCGGTGACCCATGTCGCGCCACCGCCAACGAGCACCAGCTTGAGGTTGGGGAAGAGGTTGAAGACCCCGCCGACGATCATGCTCGACAGGTGCACCGCATGCGACTGCCACGACAACGCGCGGAACTCGGCCGTCGTCGCCGCCGTGCCACCGGCCACGGCCGAGGTCACCGAGTCGCCGAACGCATCCGAGGCGCCGGCCTGCACGACGACGGGAAGGTCGTGCTCGGCGGCCGCTTCGTAGATCGGGTGATAGACCGGATGGCCGAAGGGCCGGCTGAGGCCGTTGGCCCCGAGCGCGACCGCGACCATCTGCGGGTGCTCGCCCCGGCGGCGGATCTCGGCAGCCGCTGCATCCGGCAGGGCGGTGGTGACCAGCACCATCCCATGGAGCCGGTCGTCCCGTGAAAGCCACTCCGCCACTGTCCACTCGTTCGCGGCCTCGACGATCGCCTGAGCGACGTAGTGATTCGGATACGAGGTCGCAAACAGTCCGTCGTCATAGCCGAGGACGACCCGCTCGGGGCGCGTGCCGTTCCCGAACAGGTCCGACAACAGCAGCTCGGCGTTCGAGCCGGCGGGCCCTTCCTCCGGCAGCGCCGAGCTCGCCTTTGCGCCGCGTGGGTCGGGATAGAGCCGCTTCGCCAGCACGGACGTGTCCGGTCGGTTCAGCGCGGCGTTCCACCCTTCGGACAGGTAGGGAGCGAGCGACGCGACCGAGGCCCACTCGTGGAAGACACAGGCGTCGTAAACCGGTCCCGGGTACACCAGCCGGGACAGTATCAGACAGTAAGCCTCGATTCTAGACGCCATGTCTTGTATGCTCGCCCAGCCAACGACGAGGAGATCCAAATGAGCCCCAGCGACACCGCGGGCAGGCCGCTTCAGGAGCTGGCAGACCTCACGGGCCGCAGCGCCATCGTCACCGGCGCCGGCCGGGTGGAGGGGCTCGGCTTCGCGATCGCCAACCGCCTGAGCGAGTCGGGCGCCGCCGTCGTTGTGAACGACTACGACGAGGACGCGCTGCGCCCCGGACTGGAGGAACTGCGGCGGCGAGGGCACCGCGTCGCCGGTGTGGCAGGTGACGTCGCCGATCCCAGTGTGGCCGATCGTGCCGTCGCCACCGCGGTCGAATCGTTCGGACGGGTGGATGCCCTGGTCAACAACGCCGCGGTGTGGCCGATGGTCAAGGTCCTCGACTGGACCAGGGAGACGTTCAATCGCGTGCTGGAGGTCAACGTCACGGCGCCATTGCTGTGGACGCAGGCGACGATCGGACGGCTCCTCGATCAGGGCTCGGGCGGGAGCATCGTCAACATCATCTCGACGGCCGCGCAGATGGTGGTCATCGAGGAGCTCCTCGGCTACGAGACGAGCAAGGCGGCTGCCCTGCACATGACCCACGGGATCGCGCGTGCGTACGCCCTCGAGGACATTCGCGTCAACAACATCCTTCCCGGCCCGATGTCGACGATGAAGAGACAGTCGCGGGGGGAGGCGGCGATCGGCCGGCGCGGTGACCCGGACGAGATCGCCCGCGCGGTCCATTTCCTTGTCAGCGACCTCGGCTCGTACGTGACGGGCGCGGACTGGCGCGTCGACGGCGGCCGCTGGCTCGGGCTCTCGAGCGAGCAGGCGGCCGCCGTCCGGCTCGAGGCCGACGAGGAGCGCCGACTGCTGACGGGCGACTCGTCGCGTGTGTGACATCCGGCGCGGGCCCCTTGTGGGGCCAGGCGCTGCGGTCGGTCTCGCCTAGGGCCGCTTGATGAAGGAGCCGGGTAGACCGGCCACCCAGGAGTCGGTGAGGGCGTCCAGCAGGTCGTCATAGTCGACGTCCCACCCGCGCACCAGCCAGAAGTAAACGGCCCGCTCGAGCTGGAGGATGAGCAGGCGCACCCGCACTCTGGCGCGGTCCTCCTGCCGCGAGGACAGCGAGCGGTCCGCGAGGATCGCGTCGATGTACCCATCGAACATCTTGTCTTGAAGCCGGGCAACCGATTCGTCCACCAACGCGGCCTGCGAGCGGACGTTGAGGTACCGACAGCCATCGCTGCGTGAATCGGTGAGCACGGTGTCGAGCCACGACCGCAGGTCGCTGCGCGTGCGGATCTTCGAGAAGCCCTCGCGGACCAAGGGCAAGAGCTCGGCCTGGCGCGCGATGATGACCTGCTCCATGAGCTGCGCCTTGCTCTTGAAGTGCAGGTAGAACGTCGCGCGGCTGGCTCCGGCGGCCGCGACGACCTGGTCGATGCTCGCCTGCGTGTAGCCGTGCTCGTCGAATACCTGCAGCCCGGCCTCCATCAACTTGCGCTGGGTGTACGCGCGCTGCTCCTCGCGCAAGGTACGGGGTGCCTCGGAAGTTGCGGTAGCGGCCTTGGGCATGGCGTCAAGCGACTTTCAATCAAGACTAGCGGGCGGAATGGACGACCCGGGGCGCGCGTGGCGGCGCTGGCGATCGGTCAGGCGCGTGGAGCGACGGAGACCTCGGCGCGTCCGTCGAGGTCCACCGAGATCGTCGCCGTGCCGTCGCGCTTGGCTGTGACGGAGGACTCCAGGGCGCCGGTCACGTCGTAGTCCCTGCCGGGTTCCAGCTGCGCCAGGCCGAGGGCGCGCCGGCCGGGGTCCGTGCCCGTCCTCAGGACCAGCTCGAGCCTGGCGCCGTCCGATACGGCGCGGGCGACGAGAACCTCCGGGTAGGGCACGGTGGCGAGGACGGGACCGCTGTCCCATGCCGCGGGCCGTCCACGAGTGACGGCGTCGAGCCAGCCGGCCTTGCGACCGAACAGGGCTCGACCGAGTTGAGCCGTCCCTGAGAGCGAGGCGCCGTCGAAGCGCACGCCGCCCTCGGAGACGTGCGGCGGAAGCCGGTCGAGCAACTCGTCCAGCGCAGCCTGGGCAAGGCGCTCCTCGCCGACCTCGCGCGCGGCGCCGATCATCGCGGCGTAGGGCGGCAGCGGTCCGTACGAGTAGTTGCCCCCATCAACGAGCCGATCGACGTTTCGCAGCGGGGTTCTCACCTGGCCGCCGTCGTCGACGAACGCTCGGCGCGCGAGCGCCCAACCACGATCTGCGATGTCCGGCATGAGGGGCCGTAGTTCGGTCGAGAAGATGCTCCCGGACAGCCCGAGGCCGGTCCGCGTCGACCGATACCAGTTCAATGAGCCATCGGGATTGGAGAACTCCTCGTCGATGGCGCGCTCGAAGCCACGGCGTGTGGCCTCGTGGAAGGCCGTGCCGTGGAGGCGGTCGTGGATCATCAGCGCGCTGTTGCCGACGGTGTTGCAGAACGCGAACAGCCAGTTCGGCTCGCACACCATGGCGCTCCATGGCGATCGCGTCATGTCGTCGACCATCGCTCGGCACATGTCTTCGAGGCTGTAGTCGAACACGCGCGAATCGCTCCACCGGAAACGGAAGGCGCCTGGCCGGCTGAAGCGCATGTCGCCGGTCGCGTTCTCGTAGAGCCCGACGCCCAGGGCGCAGAACCCCGTCATCATGATGTTCTGACGGCGGATCGGGTCCGGGTTCAGCTCCAGATTGCCCCAGAGGTTCTCCCAGAACCAGTAGCTCCAGACCTTCTTCTCCTGGTACTTGGCGAACAGCGCCTGCTGGGCCGCGCTGAGGTAGCCGCGGAACGCCGGAACCCGCGTGAACTGCTGCATTGCGAGCGCCCACTGGTTGAAGTTGATCTGATACCTCAGAGAAGCGCTCTGGAACTGCTCGATGAGGTTGTAGTTCGACCAGTCGTCGGGTGCCTGAAGCCCGATGTCCACGAGCGTGCGGGTGAGACCGAGCTCGAAGTCGTTGAGCTCGGGCCCGACCGTGTCGGGCGCGGGCCGGTCGGCGCCGCGGAGCGGCGGGCGGACCGTCGCCAGGACCTCGTTGAGCTCCCGTCCCGCCGCGACCTGAGACTTGAACCGGCTGCGTTGGCGACGCCCGAGGTACACGCCGACGCCAGCCAGCGCCGTCGGCACCGCTGCGATCGCCGGTCGCCACCCGCCACGCGCTGACGCGCGCCGACCGGCGACGGCTGCGGCGGCGACCCAGACCGCGGGCGGGAGGAGGATGTTTGCCGTCGCCCACCAGAGCAGCAGGGTCAGCACGAACGCCGACACGGCAACCGCGAAGTACACGGGATCGCGGGTGTAGATGAAGCCCGCTCCAGGCGCCATCATCCCGACCGCGAACGCTTCCCTGCGCGGATCGGGGGCTGCCCGTGCGCCTACGATGGCGGCAAGCTCCAATCCCGCGAGGATCGCGAGCATTCGCTGCTGACGCGCCCGACTCACCGGGCCCAGGGGCGCGTCCCGCTCCGGGATCTGCAGCGAGCGCTCCCAGCGGTCCTCCAGCGGCAGCTCCGGCGAGGGGCTGGCGGCTTCGCGTCGAGCGGTCGTCGCGGCCGCGCCCGCCCCGACGAGCGCCGCAGGGGCCAGTGCCGAGGCCCACACGTCCGTCGGGATCTCGCGGATCTTCCGGAACAGAGGCGCCAGTGGCCTTCCCGCCCCGGACCCTCCCTGGGGTGCCGCGAGGTCTGCAACGAGCGCGCGCCAACCGTGACGCTCGAGCAGCGCGGAGGCCGTGTCGAAGATCTCGCTCCAGGGGTGGGCGCCGCGGAGGGCCTCAGAGTTCAACGTGACTCCTGCGGCTACTCGCCTGCGCCTACTCGCGCCAGATGCACGTCGCCGGACAGGATCCGATCGCCTCGTCGACCTGGTCGAGCAGCTCCTCGCCCGGGTCGCTCTCAAGGACTTCGACGATGCCGTCGTCGTTCAAGGCGAACACCTCAGGACAGGCGACCACGCAGCTGCCACTCCCGATGCACTTGTCCTGGTCGGCTAGGACTTGCATGCGAACGGATGATACCGCACTGATGGACATAGAGTCCAGTCGATAGGCGGAACGTCTGCTACCGTGCCCGCGGGTGTCTTGCCGCTCCCCCGCTGTGCTGTGGAGCCCGTCGGGCGAGAGGATCGAGCGCGCGATGCTGACCCGGTTCGCGCGGGCGGTCGGCCGCGAGGGCCCATACGACGACCTGTGGCGCTGGTCGGTCACCGACCTCGAGGGCTTCTGGGGCGCTGTCTGGGACTTCTTCGACGTCATGGCGAGCGCGCCGTACGAGAGGGTGCTCGGCCGTCGCGGGATGCCGGGCGCGCAGTGGTTCCCGGGCGCGCGGCTGAGCTACGCCGAGCACTTCTTCCGCGGTCGCGACGACGCGGCGGTGGCGATCCGGCACGCGTCCGAGCTGCGCGAGCTGTCGACGTGGTCGTGGGGCGAGCTGCGCGAGCAGACCGCGCGGCTGGCGACCGGCCTGCGGGGGCTCGGCGTCCGCCCGGGCGATCGCGTCGCGGCATACATGCCGAACATCCCCGAGACGATCGCTGCGTTCCTGGCCAGCGCGTCGCTTGGGGCGGTGTGGTCCAGCGCGGCTCCTGAGTTCGGCGCGCGCTCGGTGATCGACCGCTTCGCACAGATCAAGCCGAAGGTGCTGTTGGCGGTCGATGGCTACCGCTACGGCGGCCGCGACTTCGACCGCGAGACGGTCGTCGAGCAGATCGCCGGGGAGACCGGCGCGCAGGTGGTGCGCTTCGGCTACCTCGACGGATCGGGCTGGCCGCCCGAGCTGATCGCAGACGGCGCGCCGCTTCGGTTCGCGCAGCTGCCGTTCGACCATCCGCTCTGGGTGCTCTACAGCTCGGGCACGACCGGCCTGCCCAAGGCGATCGTCCACAGCCAGGGCGGGATCCTGCTCGAGCACCTCAAGAAGCTGCACCTGCACCTCGACGCCCAGGAGGGCGACCGGCTCTTCTGGTTCACCACGACCGGCTGGATGATGTGGAACTTCCTGGTCGGCGCGCTGCTGACCCCGGCCTCGATCGTGCTGTACGACGGCAACCCGGCCACGCCGGACCTGGGGGCGCTGTGGAGCCTCGCTGAGGAGACCGCGATGACGATGTTCGGCACGAGTGCTTCGTACATAGCCGCGTGCATGAACGCGGGCGTCGAGCCGCGCTCCGGGCGCGATCTCGGCGCGCTGCGGGCGGTCGGCTCGACCGGCTCGCCGCTGTCGCCGGAGGGTTTCGCCTGGGTGTACGAGCACGTCGGCGCCGACACGTGGCTGTTCTCCACCAGCGGCGGCAGCGACCTGTGCACCGCCTTCGTCGGCGGCGTCCCGACGCTGCCTGTGCACAGCGGCGAGCTGCAGGCGCGCTCCCTGGGCGCGAAGGTGGAGGCGTTCGACGAGGACGGCAACGCGCTGGTCGGCGAGGTCGGCGAGCTCGTGCTGACCGACCCGATGCCCTCGATGCCGATCGGGTTCTGGGGCGACGAGGACGGGTCGCGCCTGCGGGAGAGCTACTTCTCGGCGTATCCGGGGGTCTGGCGCCACGGCGACTGGATCGAGATCACCGAGCGCGGCACCGCGATCATCCACGGCCGCTCGGACTCGACGATCAACCGTGGTGGCATCCGGATGGGCACGGGCGAGATCTACCGCGCGGTGCTCGCGGTCGACGAGGTCGTCGACGCGCTGGTGGTCGACGTCCCGCGCGAGGGGACCGACGGCTGGATGCCGCTGTTCGTCGTCCTGCGCGACGGGGAGCGCCTCGCCGAGGACCTCGTCGTGCGGATCAAGGCGCGCGTGCGCGAGGACTGCTCGCCGCGCCATGTCCCCAACGAGGTCCACCAGATCGCCGAGGTCCCGCGCACGCTGTCGGGCAAGGCGCTCGAGGTCCCGGTCAAGCGCATCCTCATGGGCGAGCCGCCCGACAAGGCGGCCAGCCGCGAGTCGCTCGCCAACCCTGACGCGCTCGACTACTTCGTCGAGCTCGCCACTCGGACTGGGGCGTTGACGCCGCGCAGATGAGTGGCCTTGCGGGCAGGGTCGCGGTGGTCACCGCAGGCGCCTCGGGAATCGGGCGCGGGATCGCGCTGCGACTCGTGCAGGACGGCTGCCGGGTGGTCGTCGGTGACGTCGACGGCGCTGGCATGGAACGGCTGGCGGCGCACGAGTCCGGGCTCGTCACGACACAGCAGTGCGACGTCCGCGACGAGGATGAGATCGCGGCCCTCGTCGCGGTCGCGGTCGAGCGCCACGGCGAGCTCAACTGCGCGATGAACGTGGCTGGCGCGGGCGCCGGCAGCTTGCTCGTCGACACATCGGCACAGAGCTGGGACGCGATCCAGGCCCTGACACTGAGGAGTTGCTTTCTGAGCATCAAGCACGAGGCGCGGCAGTTCATCGCGCAGGGCACGGGCGGCGCCATCGTCAACATCGCCTCGATCAACGCCAAGACCGCGGCGGAGGCCGCCGGCTCGTACAACGCTGCAAAGGCCGGCGTCGTGAGCCTGACGAGGACCGCGGCGATCGAGCTGGGGGAGTTCGGCATCCGCGTCAACGCGATCGGACCCGGGCTCGTCGACACGCCGATGACCAAGCGGATGACCGGGAACCGCGCGCTTGTGGGCGCCTTCCGTGAAGCGACGCCGCTCGGGCGCTATGGCCAGCCGGTAGACATCGCCGCAGCCGCGGCGTTCTTGGCCAGCGACGACGCAGCGTGGATAACGGGCCAGATCCTGTACGTGGACGGCGGTCAGACCGTGACCGGCTACCCGAGGCTCAGGCGCTACTACGACATGGGCGACTGACGCCGCCCGAGTCTCGGTCACCGCCTCGGCGAGAGCAGGATCTTGACGTGCGTGTCGCGTCCGTCGGCCAACAGCGGCTCGATGCCGGCGGCAACCGTGTCCTCGAGTGCGATCTCCGCCGTGATCATCTCCGCGATCGGCATCGCGCCGCTCGCCATGGCGTCGATGACCGCGCGGAAGTCCTCAGCCGTGTAGCAGAAGCTCCCGGTGACGACCTTCTCGGTCACAAGCAGGTGCGCCGGGTCGATCATCGGCAGTTCGCGACCGTGGTAGGTCGCAACCTGCGTCGCGACCCCGCCGGCCCGGACAGTCGCGATCGACGCGAGGAACGACTCGCGGCCTGCGCCCGCCGCCTCGAAGGCCGCGTCTGCTCCCGCGCCGTCCGTGCCCTCCATCACGACCTGCACGGGATCCGCGGACAGCGGGTCGGTGGTCGTCGCCCCGAGCCTGGCCGCGAGCGCGCGGCGGGCCGGCGCAGGCTCGCTGACGAAGACGCGCTCTACCCCCTGTGCGCGCAGTGCGAGGAGGACGCCGATGCCGATCGGGCCCGCGCCGGTGACAGACGCCGACCCGCCCGCGCCGATCCGCGACCCGCGCACGGCATGCCACGCGACTGCCAGGGGCTCGACCAGGGCGCCCAGCCGCGCGTCGACTTCCGACGGGAGCGCATGCGCCCGCTCGGCCGGGACGACGACGCGCTCCGCCCAGCAGCCCCCGCGCGCGTCCACGCCAATGAGACCCCGGTCCGGGGCAGAGGTGGTACTCGCCGCGCCGGCACGCCGCGCAGACCCCATCCGTCAGGATCGGCTCGACGGCTACTGCGTCGCCGACCGCCCGATCGGCGACCTCGTCTCCGACCTCCACGACGACACCGGCGCCCTCGTGACCCAGTGTCTGCGGTCCCGGCTCGCCGAACCGCGGATGCTTGCGGTTGCGGCCACCACCTGCGTAGATGTGGAGGTCCGAGCCGCAGATGCCGGCCCATTCGACCTCGATCTTGACGTCCCGGGAGCCGACACGCGGCTCGTCGACGTCGTCCAGTCGCACGTCCCTCGGCCCGTACAGCCTGAGCGCTCGCATGTCGCTCCCCTACCGCAGCTCGCGGAAGAACGAGCGGATGTCCGCGACGAGAAGGTCGGGCTGCTCGAGGGCCGGGAAGTGCCCTCCGCGGTCGGCGGCGGTGAACCGCTGCAGGTTGTACGTCCGCTCCAGCCACGAGCGGGGCGGACACCAGATTTCCTTGGGGAAGGACACGTAGCCGGTCGGCGTGTGCACGTATCCCGGGCGCGAGGGGTTCCTGGCCGTGTCGCGGGTCCTCTCGTAGTAGAGCCGCATGGCGCTGCCCATGCAGCCGGTGACCCAGTAGAGCATCACATTGGTCAGCAACTCGTCCTTGCTGAACACCGATTCCAGATCGCCGGCGCAGTCGCTCCACGCGCGGAACTTCTCCACGATCCAGGCCGCAAGGCCCGCCGGCGAATCTGCGACGCCCTGCGCCGCCGTCTGCGGCTTGGTCGCCATCAGCTGGGCATAGCCCGTCTCCGCCGCCCGCCACGCGTCGATGTCCTGCATGAAGCGGCGCTCCTCGTCGGTCAGCGGCGGCGCGGACTCGTCCAAGACGGGCCGCACGACGTTGAAGTTCAGGTGGATCCCCTTGACCGACGCGCTGTGCTCGCGGCCGAGCGAGGTTCCGATGACGGCTCCCCAGTCGCCGCCCTGGACGCCATAGCTCTCGTAGCCGAGGAGAGCGGTCATGACCTCGTCGAAGAGATCGCCGATGCGCGCGGGGCTCCACCCCGGCGTTCCGGGGTGGCTCGAGAAGCAGTAGCCGGGGATGCTCGGAGCGACGACGTCGAAGGCGTCGGCGGGATCGCCGCCGTGCGCCGCGGGGTCCGTGAGGGGTCCCAGGATCTTGTGCACCTCCCAGAACGAACCCGGCCAACCATGGATGAACAGCAGCGCAACGGGCGCTGGTCCCTTGCCCCTGGCGTGCACGAAGTGCAGCCGCGCGTCATCGAGCGCGACCGTGAACTGCGGCATCGCGTTCAGGCCGTCCTCGACGGCACGCCAGTCGAACGCCGCCTGCCAGTGGTCGACCAACTCGCGCAGGTAGCTGGTGGGCGTGCCGAGCGCCCAGTCGCCTGACTCCGGCCACGCATAGCGCGTGTCGGCAAGCCGGCGCCGCAGGTCGTGGAGCACGTCGTCGCCCACCGCGACGCGAAACGGCTCGACTGCACCGCGATTCACGGGCCGCAGATCAACGGACCTCGAGGTCCTCGAAGTCGGGCCGGCGCAGCATGTGCCACACCTCGCCGGGAAAGAACGGGCACATCGTGGCCGAGCGGCCGTGCTTGGTCCAGTAGTAGTTGTCGGCCCGCGGATCGCTCCAGATCTTGCCCGCGTTGCGCTCGTCGACGAGCTTGCCGTGACGCCAGTAGGCGTCCTCCCTTACCTCGATCGACCGCTTGTCGTCGAGGACGAGGCGCTCGATGCACTGCAGCGCGTACAGCGTGGTCAGCTCGTGGAACGCAGCGGGGTTCAGCCCGCCGTTGGTGTTGGGGCCGTAGATCGACCACAGGTTCGGGAAGCCGGCGACCATGCAGCCGAGGTACGAGCGGGCGCCCCCCTCCGACCAGTACTCCTCGAGCTGCCTGCCATTGCGCCCGGTGATCTGCATCGGGAACAGGTACTCGGTGGCGTGAAAGCCCGTCGCGTAGACGATGACGTCCACGTCGTGCTGGATCCCGTCCCCACCGCGGATGCCGGTCCTGTTGATCTCGCGAATGCCGCCGGTCACGAGCGTGACCTTGTCGCCCTGGATCGCGTCGAGGTAGCTGTACTGCGGATCGACGAGCACGGGTCGCGCCGACCACACCGGGTGAGCCGGGATCATCTTCTGCAGCAGCTGGGGGTCGTCGATCTTGCTTTCGAGGAAGGCGATGCTGGAATCGCGCGCCGCCTTGTTCGCGGCGCTACAGGCATGGGGATCGTCGAACTGGGGATCGATCTCGCTCAGGGTCGACATCCGCCAGATGCCGTACGCCGCGCGAAAGCGCGCGAAGTTCGTGTAGAAGGGGAAGTTGCGATCGAGCCAGTTGACCTGCGGCGGATACGGCGACCGGTACCCGGGAACCTGGAACGTCCACTGGGGGGTGCGCTGGAACACGGTCACGTGCGTCGCCTGGAGCGCCAGCTCCGGCACCAGCTGGATGCCGGTGCAGCCCGTGCCGATCACGGCGACGCGCTGGTTCTCGAGCTCGACGTCGTCGGGCCAGCGGGCGGTGTGCCACGACGGGCCCTGGAACTCGAGCATGCCCTCGATCTCGGGCAGCTTCGGACGGTTCAGGTAGCCGACAGCGGTGATCACGGCGGTCGTGCGTAGGAGCCGCTCACCCTGCGGGCCGTCCACGACGAGCTCCCACTGCTCCCGCGCATCGTCCCACGTCAGCGAGCGAACCTCGGTGTCGAACACGATGTCGTCGCGCACGTCGAACTCGTCCGCTACCCAGTTGAAGTACCGCTCGTTCTCCGTCCCTGGGCAGAATGGATTGGGATACCCGAAGCCGGCCCCGAAGATGTGCGTGTAAGCCCGGCTCTGGGTGTCCACGCGCACGCCCGGGTAGCGGTTCTCGTGCCACGTTCCGCCGACGCCGGAGTTCTTCTCGATCACCGTGAAGGGGATTCCCGCGCGTTTGAGCTGGACCGCCGCGTTCAAGCCCCCGAGACCGGCCCCGATCACGGTCACCGAGAAGCCCTCGCGCCGCTCTGGCGGCGGCGCCTGCCACCGGAGGCTGCGCGCCCAAGGATCGAGCGCCAGTTCCTCGATGTAGAGCCCGACGTCCTCGTCGGCGATCACGTCGTCGACGCCGAGCCGCAGGCTGGCCGCCAGCCGCTCCGCGGGGCCGAGATCGACCTCGCCGGCACCCGACTCGCGATACCGCTTTAGGAATTCCGCCGCCTTGCGCCGCAGCAGCGCCGCGTCCTCGGCCCCCGGGAGCCCGACGTTCCCGAAGCCCCCTCGGACCACCTCGAGCTTCGTCGCCGCGATCTCCTGATCGCCGGTCAGCTGGTAGAGCAGCGCGCGAAGGACCATCGGGTCCGCGTGCTGCACCGCGTCGTCGATCTCCTCGTCGCCGGCCTCGAGCAGCGCCGGCCGCACCCAGGTGTCAGCCGTCGCTGAGGAGGGTGTGG
This sequence comes from uncultured bacterium, assembly GCA_963753385.1. Classification (GTDB taxonomy): domain Bacteria; phylum Actinomycetota; class Thermoleophilia; order Solirubrobacterales; family 70-9; genus JALZKA01. The sequence continues at coordinate 240,245 of CAVWCC010000004.1, read as the reverse complement.
TGTGAGGATTCATCGACTGCGCCGCTAGACCCTACCACCATCCGCTAGACGTCTCGCCCAGTTGATTGACACAGCGAGCACCGTGGACTACGGTGCGCGAACTGGTAGGTCAGCGAAACCCAGGGGGAGAGTCATGAGTGAGCAGCCGGCAGCGGTGGACACCACCGGCGGCGCGGGGCCAGTCGTCGGCAACACGTTCCAGATCGCGATGTTGGCCCGCGACCTGCACCGGGGCCTCGACAACCTGGTCGCGCTCGGCATCGGGCCGTTCCAGGTCGTCGAGATCGGCCCCCACAACTGCACCGAGCAGACCTTCAGGGGCGAGCCGGCATCCTGGTCGTGCAAGGCGGCATTCACGATGGTGGGGCCGATGATGTGGGAGGTGATCCAGCCGCTGGAGGGCCCGAGCGTCTACAGCGAGTGGCTCGACGCGGGTCACGAGGGCTTCCACCACGTCGCGGTGGACGGTGGCGGCCTGCCGTTCGACGAGCGCGTGGCCGCGCTCGAGCGGGGCGGGTACTCGGAGCTCATGGGCGGCCGTGCATACGACGGCGCCGTGCCGTTCGGCTACTTCCACAACGGCGACCCGGCGGCGCCGGTCGTCGAGATCGTCGACATCCCGGAGGGCTTTACGCAGCCGGAGCCCGACGAGTGGTACCCGGCCCCGCCGCCCGCTGCCTGACCGACGGCGCGGTGGCCCGCCATACGCCATGACAAGTTGATTGACATAGCGACCACCGTGGACTATTGTGCGGGTCCGCGGGCTCACCGACGACAAGATCCCGACCCAGGAGCGATGCATCAATGAAACTCGGCCTCTTCCTCATGCCGCAGGCGGCGCCGGAGCGCACGCCGCTGGAGACGGTCCAGTTCACCCGCGAGGTCGTCAGGCACGGCGATCAGCTCGGGTACAGCGAGGCCTGGATCGGGGAGCACTACTCGACCGCGTGGGAGCCGGTGCCGTGCCCGGACCTCGTAATCGCACAGCTGATCGAGGAGACCGAGCAGATAGTCCTGGCGCCGGGCGCGCACCTCCTGCCGTTCCACCACCCGGTCGGGCTCGCGCACCGGGTCGCATTCCTCGATCATCTCGCGCAGGGCCGGTACGCGCTCGGCATCGGGAGCGGCGTCGTGCCGCTTGACCAGGACCTCTTCGGAACCATCGAGCACAAGCCAGACGGCACTCAGGTGGTCAAGACGCACGAGATGACGCGCGAGGCGCTGGACATCATGATCAAGATCTGGACCGCGGATGAGGGGTTCACGTACGAGGGGGAGTTCTGGTCGTTCGTCAGGCCCGACTTCGACGAGCTCCAGCAGGGTCCGTGGCTCAAGCCGTTCCAGCAGCCATATCCGCCGCTCGCCATGGCTGGGGTGTCGGTCCACTCGGCAACGCTCGCCGCCGCCGGCGAGTTGGGTGCCCGGCCGCTGAGCATCTGCTTCGGCGGCCCGCGGTACCTCCCCATCCATTGGGAGATCTATGAGGGCGCGGCGTCCAAGGCCGGCCATGGCGCCGATCGTGGCGACTGGGGCGTCTCGTCGGCGGTGCTGGTTGCCGACACCGATGAGGAAGCGATCCGGCTGGCCAGCACGGGCGAGATGGGGCGTGCCTGGGAGAAATTCCTGATTCCCAGCGTCAAGTACGTCGACATGGTCGAGTGGCTTCCGCTGAGCGACACCGACGAGCCGCCGAGCGACGAGGAGCTCACCCCCGAGTGGCTGGCCCGGAACGCGTGGCCTGTCGGCAGCCCGGAGACCGTTGCGGAGCGGCTCGTCAACATCTACGAGACCTCAGGCGGATTCGGGACCTTCATGGCGATCGTGTTCGACTTCATTGACGACCCCGCGCCGTTGAAGCACTCGCTCACGTTGCTGAAGGAGGAGGTCCTCCCGCGCGTGGAGGCCGCGATCAAGGAGCGAGGCCCCGCGGCGCCCGTCGGCTGACGGGCGGTCCGCGTCGCACATGTTTCGCGCGGTATAGGACCCGCGTTCGCGTGGGCAGCTACCGATGAAGCAGGTGGTCGACGGCGTCTGGCAGCTCCGCGGGTTTCCCCCCAACGCGTTCAACGTCTACGTCGCCGAGGACGTCCTCATCGACGCCGGCACCCGCTGGGCCGGGCGTCGCATCCTCCGCCAGCTCCGCGGGCACACCATCAGCGCCCATGCCCTCACCCACGCCCATCCTGATCATCAGGGCGCGAGCCACGAGGTCTGCACCAAGCTCGGCGTCCCCTACTGGGTCGGTGAGCGAGATGCTGACGCGGCTGAGAATCCCCGCCTGATCGCGGAGCGCCTGCCGGACCACCCGGTCACCCAGCTCTTCACCAAGCGCGCCGGCGGCCCGGCGCACCGCGTCGACCGCCGCCTGCGCGAGGGCGACGAGGTCGCCGGTTTCAAGGTGATCGAGACCCCCGGCCACTCGGCCGGCCACGTCGTCTACTGGCGCGAGTCCGACCGTGTACTGATCATCGGCGACGTGCTCTTCAATGTAGATCTCACGACGGGCGTCCGCGGGCTGCGCGAGCCGAAGCCCTACGGGACCCCCGACCCCCCGGAGAACCGCCGGTCCGCCCGCAAGCTCCTCCCGCTCGAGCCCAAGCTCACCCTCTTCGGCCACGGTGCGCCGCTCCGCGACACCCGCAAGCTCGTCGACTTCATCGAGGCCCTCCCGGACTAATCGGTCGGTCGCCCCCGCTCAGCGCCAGTCAGGCCGCGGGCGTCTGGAGCGATCGCCAGCGCCAAGACGACTCGCCGGTCCGCTCGATGACGCCCCACCCGGGGAAGTCGGCGTGGGTGTACACGACGAGCCCGTTCCTGTCGACAGCGTCACGACAGACGCGCTTGCGCGAGGCGGCGTTCTTGATCGGGTCGCGGTCGTGGAGCATGAGATGGACGTGCTCTAGTTCGATCGGAAAGTGGATGAGGTCGCCGACGTAGTACACCGCCGCGGCGCCGGTTTCGAGCCTGAGCACCACATGGCCGGGCGATTCGCCGGGAGTGGAGAGGAGCGTGATCCCGGGCGCGATCTCGAGGTCGCCGGCGACGAACGCGGCCAGGCCCGCCCGCGCGACGGGTCCGAGGTCGCGCTCGATGTCCGCCGCGTATCCGTCGCGGTCCTGCAGGTAGTAGGCGTCCCAGTCCGCTTGGGGGACGTAGTGGCGGCCGTTGAGGAAGCGAACGCCGCCGCCCGCTCGACCCAAGCCGTGGAAGTGGTCCCGGTGCAGATGAGTGAACACGACGTCGGTGACGTCGCTCGGGTGAATCCCGAGCGCCCCCAGCGTGGCATCGAGCCCGCCGCGGGAGACGAACTCAACCCCCGAGGGGCTGGTGTGCGCGGTCGGCCACTCGTTGGGATCGACGATCACCACACGCTCGCGCCCGCGGATGAGCATCGCGCTGCTCGCAATGGATACCGGCCGGTCGCCCGCCGATTCTCCGTTGGCCAGCGTGAACGGCTCGCCGTTGGAGAAGCGGCCCTTCCAGTTTCGGATGTCGGCGACCCTGAGCAGCGACACCTCGAAGTCACCGAGGACTCGCGTCGAGATGGGAGCTGGCTGTGCGAGAAGCTCGCGCGTCGCCATCGTAAGGGCGCTGGGACGAGAGGGCAGACCGATCGTCTAGCAACTATACAGCTCGTCCATCATACGCTACGCTGCCGGGGGGATGGGCTCGAACGGGTCATCTCGTGTCGTCGTCGTCGGAGCGGGGGCGGCGAGCGTCGCCGTCGCCGAAGGGCTGCGTCGCCGAGGCTTCGCCGGCAGCATTGCCGTCGTCGGCGAGGAGAGCATCAGGCCGTACGACAGACCCCCCTTGTCCAAGCAGATCCTCGCGGGCACCTGGGCGCCTGAACGTGCCGTCCTCCTGTCGGAGGCGCGCGAGCAGGGCCTCGAGCTCGAATGGCATCTCGGGCGACGGGCGTCGGGATGCGATCGCGAGCAGGGCGCCGTCCTCCTCGACGACGGCGGCTCGCTGCGATACGACCACCTCGTCATCGCGACGGGCGTGACGCCGCGGACCATCCCGAGCGTCGACCTGAGCGGGGTTTACGTCCTGCGGACGCTGGACGATGCGCTGGCGTTGCGAGCGCGCCTCGAGCGGGGTACCCGGCTGGTCGTGGTCGGGGGCGGGTTCCTGGGGCTCGAGACGGCGGCCACGGCGCGGATGCTCGGCGCCGAGGTGACGGTCGTCGAGCCGCTGGACGCGCCGCTGGCACAGCGGCTGAGCGCTCCGGTCGCCGCACGGCTGGTGCGGCTCCACGAGGCGCACGGTGTCCGGGTCCTGCGCGGTGTCGGAGTTGCCGCGCTGCATGCGGCTTCCCCGGGGCCTCCCTTCCCCTTCGGGGAGGCGAGCGGGGGAGAGCCCGGCGAGCGGCGCCCCGTTCGCACAGTCCAACTCACCGACGGGACCGTCCTGGACGCCGACCTCGTGCTGGTGGCGATCGGCTGTCGGCCGGCGGTGGAGTGGCTCCAAGGCAGCGGCCTGATTTTGGACGACGGCGTCGTCTGCGACGAACGATGCTCGGCGGGCCCAGGCGTCTGGGCCGCCGGCGACGTCGCTCGCTGGCTGCATCCGCGGCTCGGCCGCCACGTCCGGCTCGAGCACCGCATGAACGCCAACGAACAGGGACAGGTTGTCGCCAAGAACATCCTTGGCGGAGAGGAGGCGTTCGCGCCGATTCCGTTCTTCTGGACCGACCAGTACGACGCCAGGGTCCAGGTCTGGGGCGTCATCCCGCACGAAGCCGAACCGACGGTCGAGCCCGGTCTTGATCTCGATTCCGACTCGTTCGTCGCTACGTTCCGCGACCCCGGTGACCAGCGGGTCGTCGGCGCCCTCGGCTGGAACGCAACTCGGCGACTGCCCGGTTACCGCGCCCAGATCGCCGCGACTTGGTGAGCAGTCCGGCGCCGGATCGCGCCAGATCCGGTGTCTATACGGCCTGCCCATTTCATTGACAGAGCGCCCAGCGTAGGCTACCGTCCGGGCTCTCGGCCGAGCAGGAGGCAAGATGGCAGTTCTAGAGCGGTCCGCGTCAAAGTCACGTCGTGCCGAGCGCAAGCGCGTTCGCTTGATCGACTGCGATGTGCACAACGCGATGGTCTCGCCGGAGGTGCTCAAGCACTACCTGCCCTCGCGTTGGCACGTCTACGCGGACCAAGGCGCGAACGTACCGCCGCATGGCACGCTGATGCTCGGCGCCAGGCCGCCCTCAGACTTCTACAGGAACGACAGCGTCCCTGCCGAGGGCCCTCCCGGCAGTGATTTCGAGCTCATGCGCGAGCAGCTGCTCGATGCGTATGACGTGCACAAGGCGATTCTTCACCCGGTGTCGGACCTCGTCCGCATACCCCTGGCCGGCGAGGTCGGCTTGGCGCTCACGGCTGCGCTCAACGATTGGATGGTCGAAGAGTGGCTGAGTCGTGACGATCGCCTGTGGGGCGGGATCTCGGTGCCGCTGGAGGACGGCGCGCGTGCTGCCCGCGAGATCGCGCGCTGTGCGGCCGACCCGCGGTTCGTCAAGGTGACGCTGCCGGCCAAGACGGCGGAGGGGCTGGGGCACCCCAAGTACTGGCCGATCTACGAGGCCGCCGAGCAGCACGGCCTGCCGGTGAGCGTGCATGTCGGCGGGTTCAGCGGGCATGCGACGGCAACCGGGTGGCCGAACTACTTCGTCGAGTACCAGTGCGCTCATCTGCTCGACTTTCAGGCACAGCTCGCGAGCCTCGTCTGTCGCGGCGTCTTCCAGCACTTCCCGCGGCTACAGATCGTGTTCGAGGAGGCGGGGATCGGGTGGATCGCACCCGCGCTGTGGCGACTCGATCGCAGCTGGGCGATCATGCGCGACGAGGTGCCCGAGCTTGGACCGCTTGCCGTCTGAGCTGGTACGCGAGCACGTATGGCTGACGACGCAGCCCCTGGACGACCCGCCGAGCCGCGCTCAGCTGGTCGAGATGTTCGACCACGTGGACATGGGCGATCGGATCATGTTCGCGAGCGACTACCCGCACTGGAACTTCGACAGCGCGGAACGCGTTCTGCCCGCATCGGTGATCGGCGACGAGTTGCGGGAGAACATCCTGCGCAGGAATGCGGATCGGCTCTTCGGCCGCGACGCCGGCGCCTCCGATGGCTGATCGACCGAGACCGCTGATCGACTGCGACGTGCACTGCGCGGTGCCGTCGATGAGCGCGCTGCTGCCTTACCTGCCGGACTATTGGCGTGATTTCGTGGTCTCTTCCGGGATCGGCGAGCCGACCGCGGTGAAGGTCACGTACCCGCCGCGCGTCCCGTCACTGGCGACGCCGGGAGCCGATCTGACGCTGGAGCTGCTGCAGCAGCGCGTGCTCACACGAGCCGAGATGGCGATCCTGAACTGCTATTTCGGCGTCGAGAGCTATACCCATCCGTACTTCGGCCCGGCGGTGGCAACCGCCGTGAACCGATGGCTCCAGGAGCACTGGCTGGATCGCGACGAGCGGTTGCGCGCGAGCGCGGTGGTCACACCGCAGCATCCGAGCGCCGCTGCCGACGAGATCGAGAGGGTGGCCGCAGACGGCCGCTTCGTGCAGGTGCTGCTCCCGGCGTGGGCGACGGCGGGCTACGGCGCCGAGCACTACCTGCCGATCTGGGACGCCGTGGCGCAGACCGGCCTGCGGGTGGCGATCGCCTACGGCGGCGGCACCGGAACGCCGCCGACCCCGATGGGCTGGCCGGCAAGCCTCTTCGAGACGTACGTCACTGCCACGCTGGCGTTCCAATCGCACATCACGAGCCTGGTGTTCGGCGGCGTCTTCGAGCGCCATCCGGACCTGCGCGTCGTCATGCTCGAGAGCGGCTGGACCTGGCTGCCGGCGCTCCTCTGGCGACTGGACGACAATTGGAGGGCCTTCCAGCGCGAGGTCCCGTGGGTCCGTTCGCCCGCAAGCGCCTACGTCCGGCGCCACTTCCGCTTCACAACATCGCCGTGCGATCGTCCGGGCGAGCGCCGGTCACCTGCGCGAGGTGATCGGCCAGATCGGCTCGGCGGAGATGCTCATTTACGGCAGCGACTATCCGCATGTGCACGGGCCCGGGGACGTCGACATCCTCGACGACCTCGAGGACGGTGACGCGGAGCGCATACTGCGGTCGAACGCGCAGGAGCTCTACCAGCTCGAGGTTGCAGCGGCTTAGCCACGCTCACGCGATCTGACAATGACCCTCGCCCGTCGGGCGTGAGCAGCCGCTGGGTCGAGTGGGGGCTGCCCGAGCCGAAGGCAGCCGAAGGCTGGGCCTTGAGTCGTGTGACCGGTGTGAGTGTGTTGTACGGCTGCAACGGGATCGCGTTCGGTCCGGACGGCCGCCTGTACGTGGCGCAGTCGATCGGTGGTCGCGTGTCGGCGGTGGAGGCGGATGGGCGGGCGGCGAGCCTGCTGCCATTCGGAGGGCCGATCGCGGGCCCTGATGACATCGCGTTCGATGCGAGCGGCTCCATGTTCGTCACCGATGTTGCGGCGGGACGCGTGTGGGTGCGTCATCCCGACGGGCGGCTGCAGGTGATCGCGGGTGAGGTGCCGGCTGCCAATGGGCTGGCCTGTGAGGGCGCACGGGTCTTCGTGTCCGAGTGCCGGCCACAAGGACGGGTGCTCGAGGTCTTTCGCGATGGTCGGGCCCCGCGCGTGCTGGCCGAGGGTCTCCACACGCCGAATGCGATGGCGGTTGGTCCTGACGGCCATCTGTATGTCCCCTCCGTGCAGGGCGGTGAGGTGTGGCGAGTCGATGCTCGGGGGTCGGTCGCCGCCGAGCGGGTGATCCGGGGGTTGCGCAATCCGTGCGCGGTGAAGTTCGACGCGCGGGGGCAGCTTGTCGTGGTGAACGCCGGGGACGGAGCGGTCGAGGCGCACGACCTGCGCTCGGGCGCGGAGTCGGAGGTTGATCGCGTTGGCCCCGGGGCTCGACAACCTGGCCTTCGATCGCTCCGGCCGTCTCTTCGTTTCGTCCTTCGCAGAGGCAAGCGTTACGGAGGTCACGCGCGAGGGGCGGGCTCGGCCGCTGATCGCGCCGGGGTTCAGCTGGCCGTTGGGCGTGACGGTTTCGCCGGCGGGCGATCTGTTCGTCGCCGATGGGGTGGCGATCGCGCGCGTGACGCGCGACGGGCGGCTGTCGCGCACGGGCGTCGTGGTGCAGGACGGGTTCCCGGGCAGCGTCCGCGGGCTCGGGGCTGCGTCGAGTGGCTGGTTGTGGACCACGACGGCGCTGGGGGCCGTGGCCCGCTACGACCCGGCCGGGAATACCTCGCAGGTCGTGGCCGCGGGCCGCGACCGGCTGATGGGCATCCACGGAGACGCCGGCCGGGCGGTCGTCGCCGAGGCCGGTGCCGGGCGGTTGCTCCAGATCGACCGCGACGGCGAGGTCGCCGTGCTGGCGGAGGGCCTGGATGAGCCGATGGGCGTGGCGCCGGCGCCGGATGGTGGGCACATCGTCAGCGAGGCGGGCTCGGGTCGCGTGGTGTCCGTCGCAGACGACGGGACGCTCTCGCCTGTCCTCGAGGGTTTGGATCGGCCCCAGGGCGTGGCGATGCACGGCGACACGTTGTTCGTGCTCGACGGAGGACAGCGCTCGCTGTTCGCCAGCACGTTGGGCAGCCGCGAACGCCGTCTGATCGCGAGCGAACTGCCCGTCGGCACTCCTCCGGGCGTGCCGCGAAACCCCGGCATCCCGGAGCTGGCGATGACCCCCGGCAACCGACTCGCCTTCGCAGACATCGCGATCGCGCCCGACGGCACGCTCTTCGTCTCCGCAGACGGCGAGGGAAGCGTGCTGTCCTGCCGACCGTGATGCCGACCCTAGCCGCGCTACGCGCTATCCGTCGTGAGGAAGGAGCGCGGCAAGGCCGCGACCCACGCATCGGTCAGGGCGTCGAGCATCTCGTCGTAGTCGGGGTTCCAGCCGCGCACCAGCCAGAAGAAGCACAGCCGCTCGAGTTGGACTATCAGTAAGCGCACACGGAGCCGCGCGCCCACCTCCTCGGCTGAGGACAGGGAACGGCCGGCAATGATCGCGTCGGTGTAATCGTCGAAGATCGTGTCCTGCGTCCGGGCGATCGACTTGCTCCGCCTGGGCGGCCTGCGAGAGCACGTTGATGTAGCGCCCGCGATCGGCGCCGGCGAACGTCAGCACCTCTGCAAGCCAGGACCGCAGGTCAGCGCGACTACGGATCCCGGAGAAGGCGTCGTAGAGCTCCATGACCTCGCTCTGGCGGGCGGCGATCACCCGCTCCATCAGCTTCGCCTTGCTCTTGAAGTGCAGGTAGAACGTGGCCCGGCTGGCTCCGGCCGCCGTCACGACCTGGTCGATGCTCGCCTGGGTGTAGCCGTGCTCGTGGAAGACCTCCAGCCCGGCTTCCATCAGCCTGCGCTGCGTGTACGCGCGCTGCTCGGCGCGCAACGTTGGCGGCTTCTCCAGGCTCGTGGCAGCGTCACCGCCACCCGGCGATTCGGATGTCATGGCAAGCCCCAAAGGGTTAGCCGAGGGAAGGCCAGCGAAGGCATGCGAGACCCACAGTATAATGAGCCAGCGGTGCCGCATCGACTGCCACCACTACGCCTATTGACAAGACAGACTGTCTATGCCAGACTGGCGCACGATGAGCACGCCCACGATCGTCGGCATAGGTGGGACCACCCGTCCGGGCTCCTCGAGCGAGGTGGCGATCCGACGGAGCCTCGCCGCTGCGGAGGCGGTCGGCGCGCGCTCTTCGCTCTTTCTCGCCGGAGACCTGCAATTCCCGCTTTACGACCCCAACGTCGCCGAGCGAACGCCGAAGGCGCGCAGCTTCGTCGAAGCCATCAGCCGCGCTGACGGCCTTATCATCGGCTCGCCCGGATACCACGGCGCGATGTCCGGGCTCGTCAAGAACGCGCTCGACTACCTCGAGGACCTAAACGACGGGGATCCTCCCTATCTGGACGGAAGGGCAGTCGGCTGCGTCGCGTGCGGGGCCGGATGGCAGGCGACGGCCAGCACGCTCAACGGGCTTCGGAGCGTCGTCCACGCGCTGCGGGGATGGCCTACGCCGTTGGGGGTCGTCATCAACTCGACCTCGGGTCAGATTGCCGACGGCGCGATCATCGACCCGGTCCTCGACTCACAGCTCGACACGCTGGGGAGGCAGGTCGTCGAGTTCTCGCAAAGGAACGCGCTGGTCTCATGACGTCCGAGCGCTGTCTCCCCACGAAGCGCGCGAAGCTCGGGCACGACATAACGGTCGGGTTGGCCGCCGCCGGGTGAAGGTGGCGCGGAGAACGCAAACCGCACGAGCCATCGGGTCGTGCTGAACGAGAGCAGCGGGTGAGATATGCGCGTTGGTGCGATGACGTTCTGCCAGAACCTGACGACGGACGTGTCGGACGGCGACTTCATTCGGCGGGAGATCGAGTTCGCCGTTCTGGCGGAGGAGCTGGGCTTCGACTTCGTCGGCTGGCCCGAGCACCACTTCGACCGCTACTCGATGTCTCCCGACAACTTCGTGACGCTGGCGTACGTCGCGGCGCGGACCTCGCGGATCAAGCTATCGACGAGCGTGGTGATCCTTCCGTGGAACGACCCGCTGCGCGTCGCCGAGAAGGTCATCCTGCTCGACGAGCTGTCGGGCGGCCGGGTCATGTTTGGCATGGGTCGAGGGCTTGCACCCATGGAGTACGAGGGCTTCCGGGTGGAGATGAGCGATGCCCGACCTCGCTTCGACGAGGCCGCCGCCATGATCCTGTCGCGCGTTGGAGACCGGCGAGATGGAGGGAGAGGGGCCGTTCTATCCGCAGCCCCGCGTCAAGCTACGGCCCGAGCCGAGTCGGTCGTTCCGAGGTCGAGCGTTCGCCGTCGCGAACAGCGCGGGCTCTGCGGTCGCCACGGCGAAGCTCGGCGTGCCCATGCTGTTCTTCTCGCGCAATCCGCTCGAGGAGTACCTGCCCCAGATCGAGGCGTATCGCGAGACGTTCGAAGCTGAGCACGGCGGCGAGGCACCCGGTCCGTTCATCTCCGATCTGACGTTCTGCTGTCGCGATCCGGCCGTCGACGCGGACGAGCGCGTTCACCGTCATTGGCTGGCCAGCGAGGAATCCGCGAACAACCACTACGCGCTGGCGAGCACGGACTTCTCCAAGATCAAGGGCTACGAGGCATACGTCCAGCGCCAGGAAGCGGTTGTCGAGAAGTCCCCGGAGGAGTCGGCCCGGGCCGTCTGGGACGTCCAGGCCAATGGCACGCCCGAGGAGATCGTCGAGACGTGGCGCCGGCGCCTGGAGCTCGTCGGCCCGGCGACGGCGGTGTTCGTGTTCAACTGGGGCGGTCTGCCGTCGGACCTCGTCGAGCAGAGCATGCGGCTGTTCGCCGCGGAGGCCCTTCCCGAGCTCAAGCGCCTCGAGATGTCAGCAGCCGTCGCGCGCTGAGGAAGAACGCATCCGCGATGACGATCGACTACACGAAGACCCCCGGACGGGCGCTTGGCGTCATGCCCGCGGGCGAGGTGCCGGACGAGTACCGCGAGGACTACGAGCGCGCTCTCCAGCAGATCGCCCGCTATGCGCCGGAGTCCGACCCCGTCGGCGACGCGAGGGCGCGGGTTGACGGCAAGGGCTACTCGGTCGTCTATTGGGAAGGGTTCACGCACGCCCCGGACCTCTTCTGCGCGCTGTGGGCGGTTGGGCGAGCGATCCAGAAGCACCAGGGCGCGCCCGGCGGCTACCGCCTAGTCGACCACGAGATGATCGACATGGTGCTCGGGTTCGATTCGGGCTATCTGGCCTTCCACGGCGGTCACACGGCGAATGCGATCTCGGCGGGGGTTCGGATCGAGGCGTTGGAGGCGATGGCGGACGGGCGCGAGGAGGACCTGACCGACGACGAGCGTCACCAGGTCGAGTTCATCCGGGCGGTTCGCGACCTAAAGATGACCGATGACATCTGGAATCGGATGGTCGAGCGCCTCGGATCGGTGCGCGCAGCGATCGAGTTCGCGTATTTCGTGTGCTACCTGAGGTTCCACCAGCAGATGATGTGGGTGCTCGGGATGCCGAGCCTGAGCCTCGACGATTGGCGCCGGCTGCTGCAGGAGTACAAGGACGGTTCGCGTGATCCGGCCGCCGAGACGGGCGCCTACGTGTGGGAGGCGCTCGAGCGCGGGCGGCTCGCTGGAGCGGCGGCGGCCGAGTGAGGAGCGCTAAGCCGCTGGACGGCTCGCGGCGATGGCCGTCATCGCCTCGACGTCGACGAGCTTGACGCGTGGGCGGCGGTGGGGCGCGCCGAGAGCCCGCTCGTGGGCGTCGATGCGCTCCCAGCCCTGCCAGGTGACGAGCGACGGCACCCGGTCGCACAGCCAATGCTCGATGTCGTCGTCAGCCGTTGGCGCGTTGAGCCGCCCGGCGTGGTGATCTTCGAGCAGGCGCTGGACGGTGTCAGCCGCGCACTTCTTATTTGTCCCGATCACGCCGGAGGGGCCGCGCTTGATCCAGCCCGCGACGTACTCGCCGGGCTGGACGACGCCGGTCTCGTCCACCACCCGACCGTCGTGGTTGCGGATCAGGCCTCGTCGGTCATCGAACGGGACCTCGTCGACCGGCTCGCCCCGGTATCCGATCGAGCGCAACACGAGGTTGCACGGGATGACCTCGGTGAGATCCGTCGGGACCGCGCGCGGCTGGCCGGCGGCGTCCGCCTCGATCCTGTTCCGAACCACGCGGACTCCCTCGACGCGCTCGTCGCCGATGATCTCTACCGGTGAGGTCAGGAAGCGAAGGACGACGCGGTGGGTCTTCTGCGACGAGTCGACGTCGCGGGCCGCGTAGTCGCGCAGCGTTTCGACGTTCCTGCGGTTGGTCGCCTGGGCCTGGTCGGAGTTCAGCCACGCAAGGCTGGCGGCGTTCAGCTGGAGGTCGTGCGCGTCCACGATGACCTCGGCGCGCGACAGCTCGCCGAGCTCCCGCAGCTCGGGGTTCGTGAAGGCGGCTTGCGCGGGGCCGCGGCGGCCGAGCAGGACGATCTCCTGGACGTTCGATGCGGCCAGCGCGTGCAGCGCATGGTCGGCGGTGTCCGTCGTCGCCAGCTCGTCGGGGTGGAGAGCGAGCATCCGCGCCACGTCGATCGCGACGTTGCCGTTGCCGACGACGACTGCGCGCTCGCCGGACAGGTCGAACTCGCGGTCCGCATGCGACGGGTGGCCGTTGTACCAGGCGACGAAGTCCGTGGCCGCGTGCGAGCCGGCGAGCTCTTCGCCCGCGATACCGAGACGGTTGTCGGTCGACGACCCGACCGTGTAGGTCACCGCGTGGTAGCGCTCGAGCAGCTCGGCCCGGGTGATGTCCCGGCCGAGCGCTACTCCGCCGTAGAAGTTGAAGCGGTCGTGCGTGGCGGTCGCCTCGTACTTCTTGATGACGGACTTGATCTTGGGGTGGTCGGGCGCGACCCCGAATCGGACCAAACCGAACGGCGTCGGGAGTTGGTCGTAGAGGTCGACGGCGAACCCCTTTTCGAGCAGAGCCGCGCAGGCATAGAAGCCTGCCGGCCCCGCGCCGATCACTGCGGTCCTCGTCACTTCTCCGGGCGGATGCGCCGCGCCCGGAAGCGCCAGCGGCCGTCCTGTCGCACGAGCTCGTCCTCGTAGATCGCGAACAGGGCCACGGCGTGTCCGTTGGCCGGATCCAGGTACTGGAGGTAGCAGCGCTGCGTGGCGGTGTCGCCGTTGACCTCGATGAGGTGCTCTGAGGTGACGTGGCGGCCGGCGGGTGCGCCTCCCGAGAAGAGACTCGCTAGCTCTTCGTGTCCGGCGAGGCGCTGTCCGACATCCTCGCGTTCGTAGATGCCGTCCTCCGTCCAGCATTCCAGCCAGGCGGCGGTGTCCAGCGCGTCGCGCGCGTGGTTGTACCTCGTGGTCAGCTGCCTGATCTCGTCGATGTCGGACATACGTTTGTCTCCTTTGACGCGGTTGGCTAGTGGGCGAGGCTTCGTTCGGCCCGCAGCCGCTGATAATCCGCGCCCGAGGCCGGCTCGTGAAAGTCCGTGGTTCCCATCGCGGTGGCGAAGGTCTCCATTAGCGCCTCGGGGTCGTCTGCGACACCGGTGAACCCGGCGGTCACGCCGAGGAAGATGCGCGCGATCGTCAGCCCGTTGGAGGCAAGGATCTCGCCGTTGACGGGGCAGTCGTCATGCACGAGCACGAGCGCTAGCGGCGCGACCTGCTCGGGCGTGCCGCGGCCCTCCTGATCCGGCGATTCGGTCATGTTGATGCCTGCTCGACGGCGGATCTCGGGATCGCCGACCAGCCGTGTGCTCGCGGTGGGGCAGAGCAGGTTGACCCTGATGTCATGCTCGGCCCCGAGCTGGCCGAGGCTGCGGGCGAGCCCGATGAGACCTGACTTCGCGCACGAGTACGACGGGACCGGGGCCGAGCCGAAGATCGCCGAGGACGTCGTCATCAGCACGCGTCCGTGACCGCTCTCGAGCAGGTGCGGCCACGCGGCCTGTGTCACGAGGAACGTACCGAGCAGGCTGACCCCGATCACCCTCGAGAAGAGGTCCGATCCGTCCTCGGGGAAGCGCTCGGGCGTCAGGACCCCAGCGTTGTTGATGAGGATGTCGACGCCGCCCAGCTGCTCGACCGCGGTGGCCACGATGCTCCGCGCGCCGTCGGGCTCCGCGACGCTCGCGGTGCTTGCGACCGCCGTGCCGCCCCGCGCGACGATCTCCGCGACCACCCCGTCTGCGACCGCGGTGTCTGCCCCCGTTCCGTCCTTGGACCCGCCCGTGTCGTTGACGACGACGGCGGCTCCGCGCTCCGCCAGCAGGAGCGCGTATGCGCGCCCGAGGCCGCGGCCCGCGCCGGTGACGATCGCGACGCGGCCGTCCAGTCGCAGCGCTTCCCTCATCCCACGAGCGCGAAGGGCCGCGCCCGCGTCAGGGACGCATCGTCCCGCCGCCGTCGACGCAGATGCACTGGCCGTTGATCCACCGTCCGTCGGCTGAGAGGAGATGTACGGCCATCGCGGCGATGTCGTCGGGGGTTCCAAGGCGCGGCGAGGGTAGGGTGGCGAGGTAGGCGGCGAGCGCCTCGTCGCCTACCTCGCGGCGGGTTCCCTCGGTGGGCACCCCGCCGGGCGAAATGGCATTCGCGGTGATGCCTTCCTTGCCGTACCGGCGGGCGAGGTGCCGGGTGAGGGCGGTCAGCCCTGCTTTGCTCACCCCGTACGCGACGCGCTCGGGCTCGCCGACGTAGGCGGCGGCGGAGATCACGTTGACGATCGCGCCGGCGCCCTGTTCCAGCATGTGCGGGAGCGCGGCCCGGATCGTCAGGAGGTATCCGGTGAGGTTCACGTCGAGCGTGTGGCGCCACACGTCAAGGGGGATACCGAGCGCATCCTTGTCGTTGCCCAGATTCTCGGGCGATAGGTCGGCCGCGACGTTGAAGAGGCCGTCGATGCGCCCGAAGCGATCCGCGGCCTCGGTGACGATGCGAGCGACGTCGCCTTCCTCGGAGATGTCGGCGCGCACCGGTCGGGCCTCTCCGCCCTCCTGGCGCGCCGCGTCAGCGGCTGCCTCGGCGGCGTCCGAGCTGATGTCGCCGATCACGAGCTTCGCTCCACCGGCTCCAAGTCTGCGAGCGGTGGCCGTCCCGATCGCGCCGGCGCCGGCGAGAACGATCACCTTGTCGCCGACGTCGTGTGCGTGAGTGGGGGTGACGGCCTGAGGGATGATTGCCTCGGCGCTGTTGGTCATTCGAGTCCCCTGGTAGTTGACATGCCTGACGTAGTGTCGGTATAGTAGACAGGGAGTCTACCAGAAAGAGCACCTGCCCACTCAGGGTCGCGCTCGGCGTTTTCGGTCGAGCTCAAACCAACTTCTTGCCGCACGTGATCACGAACAGATGCGCGAGCACCAAGGACGCGACCGCGTGACGACGCGGGACCGCATCGCGCATGACCTGGTCGAGACTCTCGTTCGCCGTGGTGTCGATCGCGACGTCATCGCCGTGCATGCGACGTGGGATGAACTCGGGATCGAATCGCTCGACGTGCTGCGCTTGGTCGAGGGTCGTTACGGCGTTTCCGCGCGAGCGAAGGAGCTGAGAGACGTCCGGACGATCGGACACGCGGTCGACTTCGTCACGGCGCGCGTTGCCGGTCTCAGCCGACAGAGGGCATTCCCGGGGCGATCCGATGGTTGAACCCGGAAGCGCCAGTGCCGCCGGACTAGACGCGAGCCTCGGCGACAACGTCATGTCGCAGCTCCTGCCCTTGGACGCCGCCGCCGCGGCGGCGGGCGGCATCGGCAACGCGCAGCTCGACGACCTCGGCCGCTTCGTCGAGCCGATCGTCAGCGACGGGGCGCTTCCGGCCAAGGTCAAGCTCTTCGCCCTATACCTGATCGGGACCATCCACGGTCACGACGAACTCAGGGCCCGCGCGATGTCCCGCGCGCTGCAGGCCGGGCTCACCCGAGATGAGCTGATCGACGGGCTGATGGCGGGCGTCCTGTCGCGGGGCATCAGCGTCTTGCTGCGCAGCCTCGAGTGCTTCGATCACTTCCCCGCGCTGGAGGGCGCGCCGGACGGTGCCAACGACGAGCGGAGAGCCTCGCGCGAGGAGATGCTCGAGTACTTCGCGGGGGTCTACGGCGAACTGCCGGCGTGGGTAGCCGCGATGACCGCCGCGGCGCCCGACTACTTCGAGGCGTACTACCACCACCGCGCGCGCGTGATCGCGGATGGGCCGTTCCTGCGCAAGCACAAGGAGCTCATGATCGTCGCGATCAACGCGGTTGATCGCTACCCGTTCGGCGTCGAGCACCACTTGAAGGGCGCGTTCGAGGGCGGAGGAACCTCGCAGGAGGCGATCGAGGCGATGCTCGTCGCGATTGCCGCCGGCGGGATGCCGGCGTTCCTCGAGGCCTATCAGGTGCTCGAGCGGCTGACCGAGCACCCCGCGGCGACGTGAGCACCGTCGTCGGCATCGACGTCGGCGGGACCTTCACCGATCTCTGGGCGGTCGACAAGGAGCGCGGGCTCGTCACGATGAAGGTGCCCTCGACGCCTGCCGCCCCGAGCCGAGCGGTGTCGGACGCGCTTGCCGCGGCACAGATCGATGCGCGATCGATCGTCGCGTTCTCGCACGGGATCACCGTCGCGACCAACATCCTGATCCAGCGCAACGGCGCCAAGACCGGTCTGCTCGCGACGCGCGGTTTCAGCGACATCCTCGAGCTGGGTCGTCGCGATCGACCGCAGACGTATGGCATGTGGGGCGTCGCCGACCCACTCGTCCCCCGCGACCGGCGGCTGGAGATCACCGAGCGCCTGGACTACCTCGGCAATGTCGTCACCGCCCTCGACGAGGACGCCGTCGCGGAAGCTTCCACGACGTTGGCCCGGGAGGGCGTCGAGTGCATCGTCGTCGCGTTCCTGAACTCCTACGCGAATCCGGCTCACGAAGCCCGCGCACGGGAGATCATCGCTCGCACGTGTCCGGGCGTGACGGTCGTGCTCTCGTCCGACGTCCTGCGCGAGTTCCATGAGTTCGAGCGCATCAGCACCACGTGCATCCAGGCGTATGTGTCTCCCGCTGTCGAGGAGTACGCGCGGACGCTCGAACGCGACCTGCGCGCAGCCGGTTACGCCCATCACGTCGCGATCATGCAGTCCAACGGTGGCGTCGTCGGGCTCGCCAAGGTCCGCGACCGGGCGGCACGGCTGATTCGCTCCGGGCCCGCCGCGGGTGTCGTCGGAGCGATCAACGTCGCCCGGCAGGTCGGCGTGTCGGACATCGTCACCGCCGACATGGGTGGCACGAGCTTCGACGTCGCCATCGTGTCGGACGGTCGCGCTCGGGTCACCGAGGAGACCCAACTCGGCTTCCGGATGCCGTTGCGCCTGCCCACGGTCGACGTCGCGTCGATCGGCGCCGGTGGCGGGAGCGTGGCGTGGGTCGACGACGGGGGACTCCTGCACGTCGGCCCGCAGAGCGTCGGCGCGGACCCCGGCCCGGCGGCGTGGGGACGCGGCGGTCAGCAGCCGACCGTGACCGACGCGAACGTCGTCCTCGGACGGATCGGCGTGCAGTCGCGCATCGGGACCTCCCGGACCCTGGACATCGAGGCCGCACGCACGGTGGTCGCTCGGCTCGGTGGCGAGCTCGGCCTGGACCTCGACGAGGCCGCCGCGGGGATCCTCGAGGTCGCCAACAACAACATGGCGAATCTCATCCGGATGATGACTATCGAGCGTGGCCTCGATCCGCGCGACTTCGCGTACGTCCCGTTCGGGGGCGCCGGGCCCCTGCACGCCACGGCCATCGCGCGCCTGCTCGGCATGCAGCGCGTGCTCGTGCCGCCATATCCGGGCGTGCTGAGCGCGATGGGCTCGCTGCTTGCCGACGTGCGCTACGACACGGTGCGCACGATCGACCGCCCGCTCGACGCTACCGTCGTCGACGAGATCGTCGCCGCGTGCCACGACCACGCGGACTGGGGCGCGACCGAGCTGGCCAGTGACGACATCGACGTCGAGTCCTCCAGCGTCGAGTACAGCGCGGACGTCTGCTACGAGGGCCAGCTGCACACCCTCACGATCGAGTTCGATCCGCAGTCCAAGACTCTCGTCGCCGACCTCGAGCGCGCGTTCGAGGAGCGCTACGAGCGCGAGTTCATCACGACGCTCGAGCGGCCACGGCGTCTGGTCAACGTCCGGGCGACGGTGATCGGCAGGCGGCGCCTCGTCGACAGTCGCCGCTTCGAGATCGAGGGCGCGGGCGGGGCGCTGCCGACGGTCGAGCGCGAGGTCTACTGCGACGGCACCTGGCTGGTCGCCGCCGTTCACGATCGCCGTGGCCTGCGGGTCGGCGGTGCCGTGGCCGGGCCGTGCGTCATCGAGCAGGGGGACACGACCTTCTTCATGGAGCCGAACACATCGGGCCACGTCGACGAGTGGCACAACCTGATCGTGGAGTTGGGCCCGTGATCGCCCAGGGGTCGCCGACGAGCGAGGTCGCGCTGGACCCGATCACCCTGAGCGTCATCCAGGGAGCGCTGGGGAGCATCGTCGACGAGATGGACCTGCGACTGATGCGCGCCGCGATCTCGCCCATCGTCTCCGAGTCCAAGGACATGGCCGACGGGATCTTCACCCCCGACACGGGCGAGATGGTCGCCCAAGGCGCGGAGGGGTTGCCCGTCTTCCTGGCCCAGATGCAGTTCACCGTCCGGCTTTGCATCGAGAAGGCCGAGGCGCAGGGCGGCTTCAGGGAAGGCGACATCTGGATCACCAACGACGTCTATCGGGGTGGGACACACCTCAACGACATCCAGCTGGTAACGCCGTTCTTCTACGACGGCAAGCTCGAGTTCCTGCTCGCCAGCACCGCCCACTGGCAGGACATCGGCGGCAGCACGCCCGGCGGCTGGACGCCGCACGCGACCGACATCCACGAGGAGGGCGTGCAGGTCCCGCCGCTGTTGCTGCGTCGCGAGGGCGAGCTCAACGACGGCGTGCTCGACATGCTGCTGGAGAACGTGCGCCTGAAGGCGGACCTGCGCGGCGACATGGCCGCGATGCTTGCCGCGCTGAACGCCGGTCGCGAGCGGCTTACGCGCCTGTTCGACCGGCGGGGCGCCGATCTCATCCAGGCGTGCGTGACCGAGCTGAGCGACCGCGCCGAGATTGCGGCACGGAAGGTGATCGCCGACATCCCCGACGGGCGGTACGAGTTCACCGACTGGCTCGACAACGACGGCGTCGAGCCCGCCCCGGTGAAGATCACGGTCGCGGTCGAGGTGGCCGGGGACACGATGCACCTCGACTTCACCGGCACCGACCCGGCGACGGTCGGTCCGACCGGCATCAGCGCGACGACGACGATCGCGTCCTGCCACATCGCCATCAGGCACCTGTTCCCGTCGCTGCCGGTGAGCGGCGGCGCGTTTCGCCCCTACCGCTTCACCATCCCGCCGGGGAGTTGCCTAGCCGTCGAGTACCCCAAGCCGGTGTCGGGTTACCTGGAGGTCGTCGGTCGCGTCATCGAGACCGTCAACGGGGCGCTGGCGCAGGCGATCCCCGAAGACGCGACCGCCGCGTGCTTCGGCACGTCTGCGATCCTCACGGTCGCCGGCAACAACGAGTCGACGGGGCGGTTCTTCGCCGTGACCTACATCTATCCCGGTGGTTACGGAGGCGGCCGTCGCGGCGACGGCCTGGTGCACGGGCCGACCCCGCAGAGCATGGCGCGCGCGCTCGGGCTCGAGATGTGCGAGCGCCGCTTTCCCATCATCCACGACTACTGGCAGCTGCGACCCGATTCCGGAGGGCCCGGAAAGTTTCGCGGCGGCTGCGGCACGCAGTACCGCTTTCGAGTCACTCAGTCTGGTTGCCAGGTCACCGTTCTCGGCGACCGCATGGACCATCGCCCGTACGGCATCGCCGGTGGCGGCGAAGGGGCACCGAACGAGCTTCGCTTCACGCTGGACGGCAAGGATTGGCAGCCGCCGATGCGCTCGAAGGCGAGCAGGATCAAGCTGGAGCGAGGGGACGCCGTCCACATGGCGTCGCCGGGTGGAGGTGGATACGGACCGCCCGAGGAACGCGACCCGTCGTTGATCGAGCGCGACATCGCCCTCGGCTACCTGACGCCGGAGGCGGCGGCCCGCGACTACCGGCGGGAAGGGGCCCGGAAGCGATGATCGACGACGGGGCGAGGGCGGTCATCGATCGGATGCAGGGGCATCTGATCCCGCTCACGACTCCGTTCACCGACGACCTCGAGCTGGACGTCGACGGATTGGCCGGCAACGTCGAGCTCGCGCTGGCCCTGCCCGGCTCGTGTGGCGTCTACGTGGGCTCGGTGTACCAGGAGTTCTGGACGCTGAGCCTGCCGGAGCGAAAGCGCGTCGTGGATGTCGTCGTCGATACCGTGGACGGCCGGGCGCCGGTCGTCGCCGGGGTCTCGTCGACGGGCCTTGCCTACACCCTCGAGCTGCTCGAGCACGCCGAGGCGGCCGGAATTGACATGGTCATGGTGTGGCCCCCGATCTTCGGAGACCGTGACGACGACGGTGTCTTCGCCTTCTACGAGGAGGTCGCCAGGACCGCTCGCACGCCGATCTGCGTCTACAGCTCGACGCTCCACGAGCTCGGCTTCTACATCACTCCCGCGCTGCTCGCACGGCTTGCGCGGCTTCCCAACATCTGCGCCGCCAAGGAGGCGTCTTTCAGCCTCACCACCCACCTGGCCCTCCTCGACGAGCTCGGGAGCGAGCTGGCCATCAGCACGCCGTTCGAGGAATACTGGCTTGCGGGACGCGCGCTGGTCGGAGAGCTGGAGCCGGCCTTCCTCATGGGCTCGTCGCGTGCGCTGTACATGCAGACGCCGAGCAAGCCGACGGTCGCCGAGTGCTACGAGCTCGGCCGACAAGGCAAGTTCGAAGAGGCCTATGCGCGGCTTGCGTCGCTGCGGGCGATCATCGCCAAGGTGCAGATGCGCAGCTTCGCCGCCGGGGCGCACCCCATCGCCTTGGTCAAGCTGATGACCGAGCTCCTGGGCTGGAGCGGGGGCCCGGTACGACCGCCCACACCTTCGGTGGCGCCGGGCGATCATGAGTTCGCGCGCGAGCTGCTGGGAGACGTGGGTCTCCTGGAGCCAATCGAGGCGGTGGAATGAGCATCGCAGTGGAGATTTCCGGCGGGCGTTTCGCGGTCGTCGGGGGCGCGAGCATGATCGGGTCGCACATCGTCAAGAGGCTCCTGGACCACGGCGCCGCGGAGGTGAGGATCGTGGACAACTTCTCGCTTGCCGCCGAGGAGGCGCTCGGCGAGCTCGTGGAGCGCGAAGAAGTGAGCGTCCTCCACGCCGACGTCGTCCGGTTGGAGGAGTTGCTTCCGGCGTTCGCCGGTCTTGACGGAGTCTGCCACGCGGCGGCGCTGCTCACGTCTCGTCTGGCTCCCCGGCCGAGCCTCGGCCTCGACGTGAACATCAGCGGGACGTTCAACGTGCTGGAGGCCGCGCGGGCGATGGAGGTGCGTAAGGTCATCCTGTCCTCGACGGTCGGCGTCTATGGGTCCTCCAGCGGCACCCTCGACGAGCAGACGCCGTACGACGGGAGCGGCTTGCAGCCGGCAACGGCGCTGTACACGCTCTCGAAGCTCGTGGGCGAGCAGTTGTGTGCGCTCTTCAGCGAGCGGCACGGCATGGGCTGCGTTGCGCTGCGCTACTCGTCGGTGTACGGGCCGCAGCTCCACACACGCGGGGCGAACACGTCGATCTTCCTTTCGGCGTTCGAGCGCATCACCGCGGGCGAGCCTCCGGAGGTCCTGGGGGACGGCAGCGACCGCCACGATTACGTCTACGTGGGCGACGTCGCTCGAGCGAACGTCGCTGCGCTCGAGGCGCCCGTCAGCGGTGAGGCGTTCACCATCGCCACGGGGACGAGTTCCTCGGTGCGCGAGGCGATTGACATCATGCTCGAGCTCTGTGGCCGCCCGGACCTCGAGATCCGCAGCCGGGACTCGACGCGCCTCACCTACGCGCCGCCGGGAGAGACCGGATACACGATGGAGAAGGCACGGCGGCTGCTGGGCTGGGAGCCGCGGGTGGATCTGCGTGAGGGTATGAGCCTGCTGATCGACTGGCTGAGAAGCAGCCACGCCGCCGCGGCCGCTTAGACGATGAGTACGGCGCGCGGTGCTGCGATCGTCGGTCTCGGGCTGACGTCGATGGGGAAGATTTACGGGCGCTCGGCGACCGACTTCGCGGCCGAGGCGGTCGCGCTGGCTCTTGATGACGCCGGCCTGGACAAACGAGACCTAGACGGCCTCCTGGTCAACGCGAACATGTCGCCGGAGATGAACTACCGGCTGCAAATGGCCCTGGGACTCGAGGATCTTCGCCTCGTCAACGCGATGAGCGCGGCCGGTACGACCGCCATCTGCATGCTGCAGTACGCGGGCCTCGCGATCGCCGCCGGGATGGCGCGGACGGTGGCATTGGTCTTCGCGGACGCCCCGCTGAAGCCCAAGGGGAGCGCCGGAGCAGCCTACGGTGGCAACCGCCGGACCGGGCCGATGGAAGCGCTGCGCACGGCGTACGGCGAGTTTGGCGCCAATCCGGGCTACGCCGCGGCTGCTCGTCGCCACATGCATCTGTACGGCACGACGAGTCGACAACTGGGGGGGATCGCCGTGGCGCAGCGAGCGTGGGCCGGCATGAACCCGGCCGCTCAGATGCGCGAGCCGATGACGCTCGAGGACCATCAGAGCTCGCGTTGGATCGTCGAGCCGCTGCGCCTGTTCGACTGCTGCCTGGTGTCGAACGGAGCGGTGGCGTTGATCGTGACGAGCGCCGATCACGCCGGGCATCTGCGCCAGCCACCGGTCCACGTGCTGGCGACCGCCCAGGCCGCGCCTGGCGACAACCGCCGCTCCGGGCGTGACCCCGGCGTGGTCACGGGCGCGGCGCAGGCAGGTCCCGAGGCGCTTGCACGCGCGGGCGTCACGATCGAGGACGTCGACGTCCTCGAGCTCTACGACTGCTACACGTACACGGTGCTCGTCACGCTCGAGGACTACGGGTTCTGCGCGAAGGGGGAGGGCGGTCCGTTCGTGGAGGGCGGACGGCTAGGACCGGGCGGCGATCTCCCGACGAACACCGGTGGTGGGCAGCTCTCGGCGTACTACATGTGGGGGATGACGCCGTTGGCCGAAGCGGTGATCCAGACACGCGGGCACGGCGGAGAGCGCCAGGTGACACCGAACGACGTCGTGCTCGTCAGCGGCAACGGTGGGATCCTGAACTACCACGCGACGGCCGTGCTGTCACCGCACCGAGCAGCGGCGTGACCACGCACGCCGGCCAGTCCGCGGCGCAACAGGTGCCGGTGCCGACGCCCGACGAGGCGACGGCGCCGTTCTTCGAGGGGGCAGCGCGCGGGGTCCTGTTGCTGCAGCGATGTGTCCGGTGTGGGGCGTTCATGTGGCCCTTTCACCCGCGCTGCGTGGAGTGCTTCGCCGCCGACCCCGTGTGGACCGCTGCGTCGGGGTCCGGGCGCATCCACAGCTTCGTGGTCGTGCACCAAGTCGCCCATCCGGCCTTCGCCGAGGCGGTGCCCTACAACGTCATCACGGTCGAGCTAGACGAAGGGGTGCGTATGGTCTCATCGCTCGTCGACG
Organism: uncultured bacterium; assembly: GCA_963753385.1. Lineage (GTDB taxonomy): Bacteria > Actinomycetota > Thermoleophilia > Solirubrobacterales > 70-9 > JALZKA01. The sequence continues at coordinate 216,069 of CAVWCC010000004.1, read as the reverse complement.
ACAACGACCGGCTCGTCATCGATCTCCCCGTGACCGTGACGTTCCGCGACGTCGACGGGCTGTCGCTTCCCTATTTCAGAGCTGAGGGTTGACGTGGACTACGAAAACATCCGCTTCGACGTGGACGGCCGCGTCGCCACGATCACGATCGATCGGCCGGAGGTTCGCAATGCGTTGGATCTCGTCGCCAACATGGAGATGCAGCACGCGTTTGCGCGCTTCCGCGACGACGACGAGCTGTGGGTAGCGATCGTGACGGGCGCTGGCGAGCGCGCGTTCTGCGCTGGCGCAGATCTGCGCGGCACCGCGTCCGGCCAGGGCGTTCCGATCGACGAGCGGCCGCCGTTCGGCGGCATCACGCGCGACTACTTCACCGACAAGCCGATCATCGCGGCGGTGAACGGCGTCGCGGTCGGCGGGGGTCTCGAGCTGGCGCTGGCCACCGATGTCATCGTGGCGTCCGAGGAGGCGCGGTTCGGCCTTCCGGAGCCGAAGGTCGGCGTCCTGGCCGGCGCCGGGGGCATCCACCGCCTGGCTCGCCAGGTCCCGCTCAAGCAGGCGATGGGACTGATTCTCTCCGGGCGCCTGATCGACGCGGACGAGGCGCATCGCCTGGGGCTCGTCAACACCGTGGTTCCAGCGCCGCAGGTGATGCCCGAGGCGCGCCGGTGGGCCGACGACATCCTGCAGTGCGCGCCGCTCAGCGTGCGGACGAGCAAGGCCCGGACGCTCGCCGGACTCGGACTCGATCACGACATCGACACCCTGATCCGCGAGGACGACGAGGCCCTCCAGCACCTGCGCACGACGGAGGACTTCAAGGAGGGCCCGCAGGCGTTCCTGGCCAAGCGCCCGCCGGTCTGGCAGGGTCGCTAGGAACTCAGGCGCCGGCTGCGGGTGGACGCATGACCGTCTGCAGCTCGGTGTAGGCGGCGAGCCCCTCCGGGCCCTTCTCCCGGCCGAGCCCGGACTGCTTGAAGCCCCCGAAGGGGGCCACGACGTCGAGCGAGAGGGTCCCGAGCCCGATGTTGCCGGTACGGATTCGCGTGGCGACCGCGTGTGCGCGGTCGAGGTCGCGGCCCCAGACGGTTCCCGAGAGTCCGTAGGGCGTGTTGTTGGCGATTCGCACCGCGTCGTCTTCGTCGTCGTAGGGGATGACCGTAACGACGGGGCCGAAGATCTCCTGCTGTGCGGCGGCGGACTGGGGGTCTGCCGTGGAGAGCACGGTGGGCTCGAAGTACCAGCCACGGGTGAGGTGCGCCGGTGTGGTGCCACCGGTGACGACGCGCGCACCCTCGCTCTGCGCGTACTCGACCGCCGCCTGGACGCGCTGGCGCTGCGCGGCGCTGATCAGCGGGCCGATCTCCGTCGTCGGGTCGAGCGGATCTCCCACCTTGAACCTCGTGATTCGGTCCGAGAGCAGCGCTAGGACTTCGTCGCAGCGCTCTTTCGGGGCCAGGACGCGGGTCTGGTTGATGCAGATCTGGCCGTTGTTGATCATCGTCAACGGCGCCACGCGCGCGACGGTCGCCGGCAGGTCGGCGTCGGGGAGGATGACCGCGGCGGACTTGCCGCCCAGCTCGAGGCTGCAGCGCTTGAGCTGGGTGGCGCAGAGCTCGGCGATCTTGCGCCCCGCGAGGGTGCCACCGGTGAACGTGACCTTGTCGACTTGGGGCGCCTCGACCAGGGCCTGGCTCACGTCCCGTTCCGCGGGGAGGATGCTGACGACTCCGGCCGGCAGCTCGAGCTGCTCGATCAGGCGGGCTAGGAGGAGCGCGTGGAGCGGGGTCTCCTCGGCGGGCTTGACGATGACCGTGCAGCCCGCCAGGAGGGCCGGCGCGAGCTTGTTCATGGTCAGCGACAGCGGCGCGTTCCACGGCACGATCGCGGCGACGACGCCGACGGGGGTGTGCCGCACCTCGGCGATGGCGGTGGCTCCGGCGCGCTCCTCCACCCACGGGAACGTCGTGGCGAGATCGGCGTAGTAGCGGAGCGTCGTCGCCGACCCCGGCGCCTGGTTGGCGACCGAGCTCGAGATCGGTGTGCCTCCCTCGAGCGCGTGGAGCCACCGAAACGCCTCGGCGTGCTCGTCCAGCGCGTCGGCCAGGCGGCGAAGGACATCGGCGCGCTGCGCAACTGGCCGATGCGCCCAGTCGCCGTCGTCGAAGGCGCGGCGCGCATGGTCGACGGCGTTCTGGATGTCCTTGACGCCCGCGAGCGTGACGCGGCCGATCGCTTCGCCGGTGGCCGGCGACTGGACGTCCGCGGTCCGGCCGTCGCCGCTGGGGGCCCACGCCCCGTTGATGAAGAGAGCGTCCTCGGGGAGGGCGAGAGCGCTGAGGTCGCTCGGCGCATGAACGCTCATGGGACCAGCACCACCTTGTTGGCGCGTTTGTCCGCGAACTCGCGGTAGGCGCTGGGTGCATCGGTCAGCGGCATGCGATGGCTGATGACGCGGTCGGGGTGGAGCCGGCCGGCTTCGACGAGCCGGATGAGCTCGTCGCGGTGGCGATAGGGATTCCCGATGACACCGCGGATCGTCAGCCGGCGTACCAAGCTCTCGCGCACCGAGATCGGAAACGCGGAGTCGCCGTGGACGCCCAGCAGAGCGAGGTGGGCGCCGGCTCGGCAGACGGAGAAGGAGGTCTCGATCGCGGCCGGCACGCCTGCCGCCTCGATGACGACGTTCCCGCCGCGGCCGTCGGTGTGCTCGAGGATGATGGCGGCCGCGTCCTCACCGTCGATCGGTATGGCGCCGATCCGCTCGGCAGCTTGCAGGCGGGTGGGCGAAGGATCGATTGCGAACACCCGAGCCGCGCCAAACAGCAGCGCGCACTCGATGACCAGTTGGCCGACCGGGCCGGCGCCCACGACCACTACGTCGGTGCCCGCGATCGGCCCGGCGCCGCGAACGCCGTCGTACGCGGTCGCGAGGATGTCACCGATCGGCAGGATCTGGTCGTCGGATACGCCGTCGGGAACGGGCGCCAGCGTCATGTCGGCAACCGGAACGCGCACGTACTCGGCCTGCCCTCCGTGGAGCACTCCGCCCGGCGCCGGCGCGCCCGAACATGGCGAAGCGCGAGCAGCTCGGGTGCTCGCCGCGCTGGCACGCCGGGCAGCGCCCGCAGGCGACGTACATCGCGGCCAGGTAGCGCTGGCCGGCAACGACGTTGCTGACCGCCGTCCCGACTTCCTCGACCACACCGACGAACTCGTGTCCGACCACGAGTCCTGGCGTCAAGGACTCGGCAGGGAGGTCGAGGATGCGCAGATCGGAACCGCAGATCCCCGCAGCGGTGACCCGCACGACCGCATCGGTCGGCTCGATCACCTCCGGATCGGGAGCCTCGACGACTCGCACCGTCCCGGGATCCGGGACGCACGTCGCCCTCATCTCCGCTTCTGCCGGCGAGGCGGCATCACGTCAGTATACTCGCAGCGTTCAGAGACAAGACAAATAGCCTAGTCATTTGACCTACCGCCCAGAACGTGGGAGACTTCGGCCGGATCACGCCCGGCGAGAAGAAGGGAAGCCATGAAGTTCATCGCCAATTTCCACTGGCAGGTCCGGCCGCCGTACAGCCGCAAGGCCGAGCAGGAGGCGCTGCATTCGATGGTCGAGCTCGCCTGTTTGGCCGAGGAGGCCGGCTTTGACGCGGTGGCGTGTCCGGAGCATCACTTCCTCGAGAGCTACTCGCACTGCTCCGCGCCGGAGGTGTACCTGTCCGCGGTTGCGGCGCGAACGAAGAGCATCAAGCTCATGCATGGCGTGCGGTTGCTGCCGCATCGCTACAACAACCCGATCCGGGTGGCGGAGGCGGCGGCGGCGCTGGACGTGCTGTCGGAGGGCCGCTTGGTGCTGGGGATCGGGCGCTCGACGACGGCGATCGAGCTTGACGGGTTCGGCATCGACACCGCGTCCTCGCGTGAGCAGATGAAGGAGTCGATGGAGGTCGTCTTCCGTGCGTGGGGCGACGACCCGGTGTCCTACGAGGGCCAGCTGTTCTCGATGCCCGAGCGCCAGGTCTATCCCAAGCCCGTTCAGCTCCCCCATCCGCCGATCTACTACGCCGGAGGCAGCCCCGAGAGCGTGCAGATCCCCGGGCGCGCCGGCTACGGCGCGGCGTGCTGGACTTTCTCGCAGGAGGGCCGTCTCGCGGCCCGCGACGCCTACTGGGCGGCGGTGCGCGGTGAGGCGCCGCCCGGACCCGACGACGTCGTGCTGCCCGAGGCGGTCAACCGCGTCGAGGACTTCATGACCGGCTTCATCGGGCTGTGCGGGACCAGCGCGGAGGCCATCGACGTCGGCGTGGAATGGACGCGCTGGTTCATGCAGGAGGTCACCGACGTCATCGGCACCCTGGGCAAGGGCGACCACAAGTCCTTCGAGTACCTCCAGAAGGCCATGGACCTCACCAAGCAGCCACGCGACGCGAGCCGCCAGGACATGCTCACCCACCGCAGCGTGGCCATCGGCGACCCCGACGTCTGCATTGCCAAGATCCAGAACTGGGTCGACGAGGGTTTCGAGACGTTCACGTTGATGAACAACACGGCGATCCCCCACCACCTCAACGTCGAGCAGCTCCGCCTGTACGGCCAGTACATCATTCCGCACTTCCGCGCCCAGGCGAACAAGCGCGACAAGACCGCCGCCGTCGACGGCGCCGGTGCTCCCGCGGCGGTCGGCGTGACCTGACGAGTCGGAGGTCGTCGTGAGTACCTTGGATGGCAAGAGCATCGTCGTGACCGGCGCAGCGCAAGGCATCGGCCAAGCGACCGCGCAGCTGGCTACGAGGGAGGGGGGCCGGGTGCTGACCGTCGACCTCGACGAGGCGGGCCTCGAGGAGACCGGCCGTCTGGTCGAGGCCGAGGGCGGACAGTCCCTGAGACGCGTCTGCGATGTCACGGATCGCAGTCAGGTCGACGAGGCGGTTGCCGAAGCCGTCAGCGAGAACGGGCCCGTCGACGTCCTCGTCAACCTCGCGACCGCTTTCACGCCCGGCCCGCTCGAAGAGCAGACCGAGGAGGATCTGAAGCTGGCGCTCGACGTAAACGTGCTCGGCACGTTCAACTTCATGCAGGCGTGCTTTCCGCACATGCGCGAGCGGGGCGGGCGCATCATCAACTTCGGATCGGGTTCCGGGACAGGAGGGAGCGCGATGCGGGCGAGCTACAACGCCGCCAAAGAGGCGATCCGCGGGCTATCGAAGTCAGCCGCCAACGAATGGGCTCAGTACGGCATCACCGTCAACTGCGTCGTCCCAATGGCCAAGACCCCGACCTTCGACAGCACCGTCGAAGGACTGGGCGAGGGTGCGCTCGAGCGGATCGTGGCAACCCATCCGATGCGCCGTGTGGGCGACCCGCTGACCGACATCGCGCCCGTGGTCACCTTCCTTGCCAGCGATGGCGCGCAGTTCATTACCGGCCGCACCCTGTTCGTGGACGGCGGCCTCGGCGGCTACATGTGATCGACGAGCCGCGCGACCTCAGGTTCGCGCGGCGTCTCCGGGCCATGGACGTTGACCGCAGTACACCCGGGCGTCTCGGCCATCCAGGTCCAGCCGTCTCCCGGCTGGGAGCGGCGGTTCGGCGACCTGACCGACGCCGAGCCGTGGGCAGGAGACCGCAATGAGCGACCAGCATCCCCAGTGGCTAGGCAATACGTGGAGTGAACAGACGCTCTGTTGCAATCCATATACATGGTGTCTATAGTAGGTGCCGTCGTCGGGGGGAGACCGGGGAGAGGTGCAGTGATGTCGTTTGCTGTTCGTGCTCGGAAGTTGGTCGTGTGTTTCGCTTCGATGGTGGTGCTTGCCTCGCTCTGGGCTCCTGCATCCGCGGTGGCCGCGACCGCAACCGACGAGACGCTCATCTTCCCCGAAGGCATGTCCACGACCTTGGACGGCGGCGTGCTCATCTCCGACACCGGCAGGAACCGCATCCTGAAGGTGTCGTCCGCTGGGATCGCCACCGTCGTGGCCGGTACGGGCGTACCCGGCTACTCCGGCGACGGCGGTCCCGCGACCGAGGCGCGCATCACTCAGCCCCAAGGCGTCGCTGTGCTGCCCGCCGGGGGCTTCCTCATCGCCGAGAGCAGCGGGGGTCGCGTCCGACGGGTCTCGCCGGACGGCACCATCACCACGGTTGCGGGCGGCGACACACCCGGGTACTCCGGCGACGGCGGACCTGCGACCGAGGCCCGGCTGCTCGGCCCCGAGGACGCGGCCCCGATGCCGGACGGGAGCTTCGTCATCGCCGACACCTTCAACAACCGAATTCGGCGGGTGTTCCCGAACGGGACCATCACAACAATCGCTGGCACCGGGACCCCCGGCTACTCCGGGGACGGCGGCCACCCGACCCTCGCCCAGATCAATCGCCCCGAAGGCATCGCCGTGACGCCCGGTGGCAGCATCCTCATCGCCGACGGCCTGAACCACCGCATCCGGAGCATCTCCCCGAACACGGGCGTCATCACCACCATCGCCGGCACCGGGACCCCCGGCTACTCCGGCGACGGCGGCCCCGCCAGTGCCGCCGAGCTCTTCATTCCCGAGAAGATCACCGCGACCCGCGACGGGGGTTACGTGATTGCCGACACCTGCAACCACGCGCTGCGCAAGGTGTCCCGCCAAGGCAACATCACCACCATCGCTGGGACCGGGCTGGCTGGCTATTCCGGCGACGGCGGCCCCGCGCCTGCGGCCCGGCTCTACGCCCCTCAGGGCGGCGTCGCGATCCTTGGCAGTGAGGACCGAGGCTACTTCGTCAGCGACACCGCCAACCATGTCGTGCGTCGAGTGTCGCCGGGCGGCGTCATATCGACCGTGGCCGGCAGAGGCGTGCCGTGGAGCGCCCCCGAGCGCGGGGGAAGCGAACTGGCGTGTCCGAACCAGCTCCTTGTGCCGCTCAGCTACGCGATCTTCTCAAGCACAACAGTGGCCTACGACATCCTCGCCGGTGGACCAGGTGGCGGTGGCGGTGGCCGGCCTCTGGCGCCATGCAGTCTCGAGCGTCTCGGAACTCAGACCCGCGACACGGACGAGAGCATGCCGCCGACTTACGACGGTGATGCGATCTGGGGGCGCGGCGGTAACGACGAGCTGCGCGGAGGGGCAGGTGACGACTGCATCTATGGCGGCCGGGGCGATGACGGCCTCCGCGGCGACGCCGGCGATGACACGGTTCGGGGCAGCCCCGGCCGCGACTGGGTTCGAGGCAACAGCGGCGAGGACGTCGTCAGGGGCGACCGCGGCCCTGACCGCGTCAGCGGCGGCGTCGGCGACGACCGGATCAGCGGCGGCGCCGGCCGCGACTGGGTTCGAGGCAACGGCGGCGCTGACCGCGTCAGCGGCGGCGCCGGCAACGACCGGATCAGCGGCGGCGCCGGCAAGGACCGGATCAGGGGCGGCGCCGGCAACGACCGGATCAACGCCGTCGACGGCGAGCGCGACGTGGTGAGCTGCGACCACGGCCGTCGCGACATCGCCCGCGCCGACCCAATCGACCGTGTCGGCAAGTCCTGTGATCGGGTCCGCATAGCCAGCTGATCTGCCGCATCTTGCGACCGATTCCTAGCGCGGGCCGGCTGGGTATCGACGGCGGGGGCCTGGGCGGTTATATGTGATCGACGAGGCGCGCGACCTCACGTTCGTGCGGGGTCAGGGGCGTTCGAAGCGTGCACAGTGCGTCAAGCGCCTCAACCTCGGAGCCGTTGACCCATAGCGGGTTGACCTCGAGCGCCGCCATTCGCGACCCAAGCGATTCGGCCGCCCGGGCGATGCCGAGGATCGCCTCCACCAGCGCGTCCAGGTCGGCAGCCGGCGCGCCACGCGGGCCGTCGAGCAGGCGCGCCCCGCGGAGCTCTCCGAGCATGGACCGCACATCGGCGCCACTGACCGGCAACAGCCGGACGCTCGTGTCATCGAGGACATCGACCCAGGCGCCGCCGAAACCGACCGCGAGCGTGAGCCCCCAGATCTCGTCCGCCACGATGCCCACCAAGAGCTCGAGCGCAGGAGGGCGCATCGCCGCGACGATGGCGCCCTCGATCGGAGCGTCGGCGTGGGCCTCCGCCGCGCGAGTGGTAACGGACGCGAATGCGGCAGCGACCGCTTCGGGCGTATCGAGGTTCAGTGCGACGCCGCCGAAGTCCGACTTGTGAGCGATCGCCGGTGAGCAGACCTTCACGACGACGGGCTCTCCGATCGCCGCGGCGGCCGCCACCGCTTCACTCGGCGTGCGCGCGAGCTTCCACCGGGGCGTTCTCACGCCCTGCTCCTCGAGCATCGCAAGCGCCTGGGCCTCTGAGAGCTGAACGGTATCGGGGCGCCCCGGGGCATCGGCCTCCGGGCGCTCGCGACGCCACGACGGTTCGCGAAGGTACGCGCTCCATGCCGAGAGGTGACCGAGGGCGACCATCGCGCAGCTCAGGCCGGCGATCAAGTGAGGCACACCGCACTCACGCGCCTTCTCTCGAACTCGCGGGCCGATCGTCTGAGCGGTCTGTGCGATCAACACACCGGGCTTGCCCGATGCTGTGAGGCCGTCGCCGAGCCCTCGCAGCATCCCTACCTGGTTACGCCCGGCGACCGAGCCAATGCAGCCCACCAGGGCCGTGTCGTCGCTGCTTCCCAGGAGCTTGATCACGTCTGCGAGCAGTTCGGGGTCCCTCAAGGTCGCACCGGTCACGTCGACCGGGTTGCGGGCGACGGCTCCGGATGGCAAGCGCTCTGCGAGGGCGGTGGTCGTCTCGGCCGGCGGCTGAGGCAGGGGCAGGCCAACAGCGTCGGCCGTGTCGGCGATCAGATCGCAGGCGCCTCCTGACGGAGAGACGAAGTACACCCCGCCGGTGCCCAGCGGGCCGACTTCGGCGATCAACGAGCCGGTAAGGACCAGCTCCTCGAGCGAGTGAACGCGGATGACGCCCGCCCGCCGGAGCGCCGCCTCGACGAGTCGATCGTCGCCGACGAGGGCGCCCGTGTGGGTTCGGGCGATCTCGGCTGCGAGGGCGCTGCGCCCGGCCTTAAGCATGACGATCGCCTTCGAGAGCTCGCGCGCCCGCGCGGCCACGTCGAAGAACTCCTCGGCATCGGTCAGCGATTCGGCGAACGTGGCGACGGCCCGGACGCGTGGATCCTCAAGCAACGCTCCGATCGCATCGAGGATGTCAAGGTTCGCCTGGTTGCCGGTCGTGACGAGGTGGGAGACGCCGAGATCCTGGTCTGCCGCGTAGCGAAGCAGCGTCGATCCCACCGCACCGCTCTGGGAGACGATTGCGAGGGGCCCGGGAACGATCCGCTCGGGGGATGCTCCGACCCAGCATGGCTTGCGGTCGATGACGTTGACGAAGCCGAGGCAGTTCGGCCCCACGATGAGGAGGTCGAGCTCCCGCGCGAGCTCGATGAGACGGTGCTGTGCCTCGGCCGCGCCCTGCGTCTCGGCATATCCGCCGGCCAGGATGACGGCCGAGTGAGCGCCCGCCGACGCCACGTCACGGAGGACCTCTTCGACGGCCGACGCCGGCGTGAGGATCACTGCCAGATCGATCGCCTCACCCAACGCCTGGCAGGAAGGAGAGGTGGGCCGTCCGTGGACCGGAGTGCCACGGCGGTTGATCAGGTGGAGGTCGCCCTCGAACCCGTAGGCCTGAAAGGCGTCCAGAGCCATGCGGGTCCATGCCGAGCGCGTGCTGGCTCCCACCAGGGCGACCCCGTTTGGGTTCATCAACCTGGTCACGCGCTCGCGGGGGAAGCGACGCTCGTGCTGCGGGCCCGATGAAGAGGGCTGCGGCGGGCGTTCCGAGGGACGGGAGGGTGCTGGCTCGGAGGTCATACGGCGTGCGGCGATGGTACCTATTCAGTAGACATATCGACAACCCAGTGGCTTAGGTGGCTGATACCATACGGGGATGCCCTGCTGCATCCTCTTCGCACTCGTGATCACGGGGCTGCGCAGCATTCTGAACGGCGAGCGGCCCGACGCCGTCGTGCGCGGCTCGAGCCTGCGCGCCCAGTGGGGCCTAAGCCCTTCCGCGCGATCCTGATGTCTGGCGGTCTCACTTCCGAGGACCTTCGCGCACGGGGCAAGCGCATGGCCGCCAGCGCACTGGACGCCAGTACGTGGATGAACGCAAAGCTGTGGAACGAGGTCTGCGTGCGGCTGCGGGCCGCGGGCCTGCTGCGCGACCGCTCACCGCGGCGGCGGGCCGCTTGATCACGGCCGAGCGCCGCGAGCTCACGATCCACGGGATGTCGTGCGCCGCATGCGCGGGGCGGGTCGAGCGGGCGCTGCTTGAGCTTCCAGGCGTTGACGCCAGCGTCGACTTGGTCAGGGGAGTGGCGGTCGCTGAGATCGAGAACGGCTCGGTCTCGCCGGCGGAACTGATCGAGGCCGTCGAGGGCGTTGGCTATCGCGCGGAGGTTCGCACGCGGGGACCCGGCCGGCCGGCTCGGACTGGCTCGGACGCCCGCCTGGCCGCGTGCCTGGTCGCCGCGAGCGCCGTGAGCGTGCTCCGCCGGTCGCGCTGGGGTCGATCCCGAACCGGGACCGTCTGGCAGGTGGTCGCTGCAGCGGCGATCTCCGGGATCGGCGGAGCGGACATCCATCGTCGCGCGGCCCGCTCGCTGCGGCGAGGATCTCCGGGGATGGACACCCTGGCGTCGCTGGGCTCCTGTCTCGGGCTGGTTTCGGGAGTCAGGGCGGTGGCCCAAGGCGAGCCTCGCGCGGTCGACGTGGACGCGCCGATCGGAGTGACGGTCGCGTCGCTGGCGAGTCGTCGTCTCGAGGAGTCGGCGCGGGAGCACGCGGCCGACGCCGTACTCGCGCTCCTGTCCGCTGGTCCTCGGACGGCAACGAGGGTCGACCGGGCCGGAAGAGGGCAACAGATCTCGGTTGAATCTCTTCGGCCGGGAGATCTCGTCGCGATCGATCCGGGGGCGATCGTTCCCGCCGATTGCCGCATCGAGCGCGGCACTACCGCGCTGGATCTTTCGCTGATCACCGGAGAGGCGGCGCCTGTGACGGTCCGGCGGGGGGAACGGGCTCCCGAGGGCTGCGTCAACCTGGTGCGGGGCGTCGAGGCGCGCGTCGAGGCCGTGGGCGATGAATCGACGCTCGGGCGGATCGGCAGGTCGATGTCCGATGCCCGTGCCGAGCGTGCGCGGGTCCAGGACCTGGCGGACCAGATCACCAGGGTCTTCGTCCCGGCCGTGCTGCTGCTTGCGACGGTTACCGGTGCCGCGTGGTGGATGCGCAAGCGGAGCATCGACGAGGCCATCGAGCCCGTCATCGCCCTGATGGTTGCCGCGTGTCCATGTGCGCTCGGCCTTGCGATCCCGGCGGGGCTCACGGTCGCCAGGGGCCGGGGCGCTGCGCTCGGCATCTTCATCCGCTCGCCCCGGGCGATCGAGGTCGCGGGCGACATCGACACCGTGATCTTCGACAAGACCGGCACCCTCAGCGATGGGACGATGGCGGTCGAGCGGGTGGTGGTCGAGGCCGGCACAGACGCCAACGACATCCTCGGCAAGGCGGGGGCCGTCGAGGCGACGTCGCGGCATCCGGTCGCTCGGGCGGTCGAGCGCGCGGCGCGCCGGAGGCTCGGCGTGTTGCCTGCGGCGACGAATCTGCACAGCACCAAGGCAGGGGTCCAGTGCGGGCGTGTCGAGGGCCAGGACGTGACGGTCCAGCGGGTCGACGACGATCTAGCTGGGCTTCGGGCGGCCGGGCCGAGTCTGCGGGCCGCTGCCAGCGAGGCAGTCGAGGCCGGCGCGATCGGGCTGCAGGTGAGCATCGACGACCGGGTGATCGCGATCATCGTCGTCAGCGAGCGGTTGCGACCGGACGCCGCTCGGAGCCAGGCGCAGCTGCGGGGGCTTGGGCTGACGACGGCCCTGCTCACGGGCGACGAGCCCGCCGCGGCACGAGCGGTGGCACAGGCATGCGGGATCGACATCGTGCTCGCCCGACGGTCGCCCGCCGAGAAGGTGGACGTCATTCGCAAGCTTCAGGAGGAGGGGCGGAGGATCGCGTTCGTCGGGGATGGGGTCAACGACGCCCCGGCACTCAGCCAGGCGGATCTCGGGATCGCTGTCGAGTCTGCAGCCGACGTGGCCTCTGCCGCGTCCGACATCGCGCTTGCACGCACCGACCTGGAAGCGGTGGCCCTGGCGATCGGCCTCGCGCGCGCGACGCGGCGCACGATCGCGGAGAACCTCGCCGCCGCCATGGGGTACAACGCGATTGCGCTGCCGATGGCCGCGGCCGGGCGCCTCCGCCCCGTAGCCGGGAACAAGCTCATGGCGCTCTCGAGCTTCGCGGTACTTGGAAACTCGCTGCGACTCCGCAACCGTGCGCTACGTCCGGACACTAGACATACTGCCTTGTCATAAGATAGAATGAATAGTTATGCGGCCGGTCGTAACGAGCTTCGAGGCAGGGCGGAGGGTCTTGGTTGCGAGCCCGGCGCAGAGCGGGCACGACCGCGTAGCCGAGGTTGTCGCCGGGGCGCTGCGAGACGCCGGCATCGAAGCGGTCTGCAGCCGTCGGGCGACCTTGCGCGAGATTGGCGAAACCGCGGATGGCTGCGCAGTCGCTGCCGTCTGCGTGTCGGTTCGGTCGGACGGCGGGACTGCGGCCGCTGCGACGGTCTCCGCGCTCCACCGATGCGGGGTCGGCCCCCTCTTCGTCGTTGCGGCGGGGCCGCCCGCGGGCGAGCAGGACGCGTCGTGGATTCGCGACGCAGGTGCCACAGAGGTCTTCCCTCCGGGGACGTCCACGCGGACGATCAGCGCCCGCCTGTGTAGAGAGCTCGACGGGAACGGCGCGTACGCGGCGGCGTGACGACCTCGCCTCGACGGTAGCTCCAGTCGTGGAGACGCGCGACGCCATCGTGATCGGAGCCGGATTCGGCGGTCTCTACTCGCTGCACAAGCTGCGCGGGCTCGGCCTCTCGGTCGTCGCGCTTGAAATGGGCGACGGCGTCGGCGGCACCTGGTACTGGAACCGCTATCCGGGAGCGCGTGTAGACGTCCAGTCGCTCGAGTACTGCTACGCCTTTTCGCGGGAGATCGAGGAGGAGTGGGAGTGGACGGAGCTCATGGCGCCCCAGCCGGAGATCGAGTCGTACCTCAACTTCGTGGCCGAGCGGCTCGACCTGCGGCGCGACATTCGCCTCTCCACGCGCGTGACGGCCATGCATTTCGACCAGGAGCGCGAGCGCTGGCTCGTCGAGACGGAGCCCGGCGATCGCTACGACGCGCAGTTCGTCATCGCCGCCACTGGATGCCTGTCCGCACCTTTGGAGCCGAACATCCCGGGCGTCGCGGACTTTGTCGGAGACGTGCTCAACACGAACCGCTATCCGCGCGAGGGCTTCGACTTCAGCGGGAAGCGCGTCGGGGTTGTCGGCACCGGCTCGTCAGGTGTGCAGGTAATCCCGGAGATCGCCGAGGATGCCGCCCACCTGACGGTCTTTCAGCGCTCGGCGGCGTACACACGACCGGCGGGCAACCGGCCGCTCCAGCCGGACGAGCTACGTGCGTGGTACGAACGGCACCCGAACGTCCGCGCGGACCAGCGCAACACTTACGCGGGCGTCCTGCACCCCAACAGCGCGGTGTCGCCCCCGCTGGACGTGCCGCGCAGGATCCTCGAGACGCCGCGTGAGGAGCGCATGGCGGTGCTCGATGAGATGGGGTGGGCCGCGCCCCTCGCCTGGGCCGACGTCATGATGGACCTCGAAGCGAACCGCGCGGGGCGGGAGCTCTATGCCGAGCTCGTGCGCCGGCATGTGCGAGACCCCGCGGTCGCCGAGGACCTCATCCCTCACTACCCGATGGGGTGCAAGCGCCAGATCCTCGACACCTCCTACTTCGAGACCTTCAATCGAGACAACGTGGTTCTCGTCAACCTCCGCAAGGACGCCCTCCGCCGGATCCTCGAGAACGGCATCGAAACCGCGTCTGGGATCCACGAGCTCGATGTGATCGTCTTCGCGACCGGCTTCGACGCGATGACGGGCGCGCTCAGTCGGATCGACATCCGGGGCCGCGACGGCATCTCGCTGCGCGACTTCTGGGCGACCGAGGGCCCATATACCTATCTCGGGCTGCAGGTGGCCGGCTTCCCGAACCTGTTCACGATCACCGGGCCTCTCAGCCCATCGGTGTTCACGAACATGGTCGTGTCGATCGAGCAGCACGTCGACTGGATCGGTGACGCCCTCGCCCATATGGCGGAGCACGGCTACCGAACGATCGAGACGACGCAGGAGGCGCAGGAGCGGTGGGCGGCCGAGGCCCAGGACATCGCCGAGCAGCGGGTGCCGGTGCGCGTCGACGAAGCCTGCGCCTCCTGGTATCTCGGCGCGAACGTCCCGGGCAAGAAGCGGATCCTGATGCCCTTTGGCGGTGGTGTCCCGCTGTACAGCGAGAAGCTCGAAGAGGTCGTCGCGCGCGGCTACGAAGGCTTCGTCTTCGACTCGAAGGCGGCCCGCAACGGACACGGCTCATGATGTAGCCGCGAACGGCTGCCCCCACCTCCAGCTATGACCGGAGCGAGGTTCCCATGGCCTGGGTTTCGGGAGCCTCGATGTACGGCTGCTGTTCGTCCTGGGTTTCTTCCTCGTGGTAGTAGGACTCCACGTTGACCGCCCAGATGTCGTGCTCGGTGCCCTTCACGAGGTTGTCCACCGCGCGCATGGCGGTGAGCATCGAGTGGTCGGAGTTGTTGTAGCGGTGCAGGCCGTTGCGGCCCACCTGGACGAAGTTGTCGAGGCCGTCGAGCCACGAGCGGATCGCCGCGACGCGCTCGGCGTAGGTGGCGTCGTACAGCGGGTAGGCCTTGGGTACCCGCGTCACAAACCCGAATTGCAGCTGCCCCTTGCGCGCGAGGCCCAGCTTCTCCAGCTCGCGCATCCCTAGATCCACGAGCCTGTCGTCGTCCATCTCCCACAGCTCGTCCCCGGCGAAGCAGAAGTACTCGAGGCCAACGCAGGCCTTCGAGGGGTCCGGCACCATCCAGGGGCTCCAGGAGCGGAAGTTCTGGATCCGGCCCACCGTCACGGTCGGGTCGTGGATGTAGATCCAGTTGTCCGGGAACAGGTCCTCGCCGTCGAGAACGACCGAGACGGTCAGGAAGTCCCGGTAGCGCAGACCCTTGGCCGCGGACGTCACCTCTGGCCTCGGATGCGGATCGGCCATCCCGACGGTGTTGCGCAGCGGCAGCGACGAGATCACGGCGGACGGCTCGTAGGCGTCGCCGGTCTCGGTGTGCACGCGGGTGCAGCGGGCGCCGTCGAACTCGAGCTTCGAGACCTTCGTGTTGAGGAGCACCTTCCCGCCGAGGGTCTCGATGTCGTCGGTCATCTGCTCCCACATCTGCCCGGGGCCGTAGCGCGGGTAGTTGAAGCGGTCGATCAGGCTGGTGTGCTTGTTGCCTCTGTTGCCCAGGAACGCCGACTTTGCCGCGGCAAAGAAGGAGAGGCCCTTGATGCGCTGGGCGGCCCACTCCGCGCGGATCTCGGACGTCGGCACGCCCCAGACTTTCTCGGTGTACGACTTGAAGAAGAGGTTGAACAGGCGCCGGCCGAAGCGGTTCGAGACCCACTGCTCGAAGGTGTCCTCGCGCCCCTTCGGCTTGATCTGCGCCCACAGGTAGGAGAGGCCGCAGCGCGTGAGCTCGATCGGGCCGAGCTTCTTGATCACGTCCATGCCGTTGAGCGGGTAATCGAGGAACTTCTGGTTCCAGAAGATGCGCGACATGCGCGGCCGCTCGAGGAACTCCTCCTTCATGATCTCGTGCCAGAGCGCGTCGACTTCCTTGGCCTTGGTGAAGAAGCGGTGCCCGCCGAGGTCGAAGCGGTAGCCGTCGCGCACCGCCGTCTTCGCGATTCCACCCACCTGGTCCTCGGCCTCGAGCACCACGACGGGGAGCCCTTTCTTGGCCAGCAGGTAGCCGGCGGTGAGGCCTGCGGGGCCGCCTCCGATGACCACCGTGGGCCGGTCGCGCAACTCGGGCGTGGCAAGGTTCTCGACCGGCTCGGGCACGAGCGGGCGCCTCTGCACGACCTCAGGCGCAGGTGCTGGCGAAAGTTGGTGTTCAGAGGGCGGATGCATCTCAGCCAGAAGCGAGGGCGAACGAGAGCCGTGGGCCGGAGCTCACATTACCCACTTACCCACCTACTAGTCGCTCTGTCGAGTGACTAATCCTGTATACTAGTGACTGTACTGAGCAGTATGTTGGGTACCCCCGTCGTAGGGGGCATCCGGGGAGGAAGCTCTGGCCCGAGCCGTGTCGTTTCTCGGTCGTTCATGGAAGTCGGTTGTGTGTTTCGCGTCGACTTCGGTGCTCGTGTGGGTCGGGGTCCTCGGTCCCGCGGCGGCCGCGGCGAACGCCTCGGACGACGGAGCGTCCCTCTTCGCCACCGACGAGTTGCTCATCGAGCTTTTCGCCACCGACGAGTTGCTCATCGAACCTGAAGGCGTCAACGTGACGCGCTGTAGACAAACATCACTGAGGGCGCGCCGGCGGGGGCACCCCGGGGCGCGAGGGCTCCGCCGAGTTCATCGCCGTTCAGGGAGAGCAGTCGTGTGTTCCTCGTCGGGGTCGGCGCAAGCATTGGTCTGGGTCCCTGGACCCGGGACGGCGGCGTCCAACACCTCGGAAGGAGCGGGCCGGCCCGCCACCGACGAGGTGCTCATCCAACCCGAAGGAGTCGACGTGACGCGCGACGGCGGCTTCCTCGTCGCGGATAACGGCAACAGCCGCATCCTGAAGGTGTCGTCCGCTGGGATTGCCACGGTCGTCGCCGGTACCGGCGTGGCCGGCTACTCCGGGGACGGCGGCCCCGCGACCAAAGCGCAGATCATGATGCCCCAGGGTGTCGAGGTGCTGCCCGGCGGGGGGTTCTTGATCGCCGAGAGCGTCGGGTCTCGCATCCGAAAGGTGTCCCGCAAGGGCATCATCACCACGGTGGCCGGCACCAACCTACCCGGGTACTCCGGCGACGGCGGGCCCGCCACCGCGGCCCAGCTCCTCGGCCCCGAGGACGTGAGCCGGATGCCGGACGGCGGCTTCGTCATCGCCGACACCTTCAATAACCGCATTCGGCGGGTGTGGCCGAACGGGACCATCACCACCGTCGCCGGCACCGGGACCGCCGGATACTCGGGCGACGGCGGCCCCGCGTCACTCGCCCAGATCAATCGGCCCGAAGGCGTTGCCGTGACGCGCCACGGCAGCATTCTCATCACCGACGGCCTTAACCACCGCATCCGGCGCATCTCCTCGCGCACGGGCATCATCACCACCATCGCCGGTACCGGGACCCGCGGCTACTCCGGCGACGGCGGCCCCGCCAGCGCCGCCGAGCTCTACATACCCGAGAAGATCACGGCGACCCGCGACGGGGGGTACCTGATCAGCGACACCTGCAACCACGCGCTCCGCGAAGTGTCCCGCAAAGGCATCATCACCACTATCGCCGGCAAGGGTCGGCCCGGCTATTCCGGCGACGGCGGCACCGCGGCTGCAGCCAAGATCCACGGCCCCCAAGGCGAGGCCAAGATCCCCGGCGGGGGCTATCTCATCGTCGACAGCGCCAACAATGTCGTGCGTCGAGTGTCGCCCAGCGGCGTTATGTCGACCGTGGCCGGCACGGGCCTCGAGTGGAGCTCCCCCGAAGACGGCCCGGACGTCACAGAGGAACTGTGCCTGAACCAGCTCACCGTGCTCGCCGGCCAAACAGTCTCGCAACTCGGCGGCTGACCAGGCCCGCGTCGGTCAGAGGGACCTGGGTGGGATCTGGCACAGCGGAAGAGGCTCTGGTTCGGCAGGTGTTTGAGGCGCTCAACCAGGGCGGGGTTGAGGCTGCGATCGAGTTCGCCGCCGAGCGGGTCGAGCTGCGCGATGACGGTCTGATCACGCCGCCCACCGAAATGCATGGGAGCCGTGAGATCGTCGATCACATGCGGTTGTACGAGGGGAGTTTCGCCGATCTCCACTACGAACCACTGGAGTTCCTCTGTCGAGGGGAGGCGATCGTCGTGCCGACACACGTGACCGGGCGCGGGAGTTCCGGGCCCTTCGAGCTCCTGCTGACCGCGGGGGTCTGGGTCCAGGGCTCGAGGGTCACCCGCGCCCGGATCTTCCGCACCCGAGAGGACGCGCTGCGCGAGCTCCCGGTGTCGAACCCCTCGCCGGCTTGCTAGGCGGATGACACCTCACGACAGCCCCCTGATCGGGGGGTCTTGAAACGGCGGCCCTTGGCTTGTGCGTATGGACCCACGATCGTCCAGCGCGTGGGACGCCACGTCGAGACCACGAGCTTCCGCGGCGATGACGACCCCCGTCTCGTCAACGCTGCACTCGCCTGCCGCCAGTGCCTTTCCGGAGACGTGGAATGGAGCCTGCGAGTCGATGACTGGGATGCCGAGGTCGAGTGCCGCTGCCGGGACTGCGGCCACAGGCGCGTCATGGCGCTCAACTCCCAGCAAGCGCTTCGGCTCCAGCTCGTCGCCTCGCGGCCGCTCGGAGCGTAACTCCGGCCGCCAGCTGCGGGTAGGCGTTACATGACCACCTTGGCCCGCACCGACGCGCTCGACCTGTTCGTGCGCCTGCTCTCCGAGCTCGACGCCGAGCCGGACTCCAGCTCGCGGGAGTTCTACGATCGCCTGTGCGACGCCGTCACCCGCCTGACCTCGATGCGCCGGGTGGGGCTGCTCCTTTACAACGACACGCGCAAGCTGGTCGTTCCGGTCGGCAGCCATGGCGTTCCGCCGGAGCTCCTCAAGCAGATCTACGGGACGCTCGAGGAGACGCCGATCGCCCAGCGAGCGCTGAGCGAGGACCGCGTCGTCGAGGTGTCTGAGGGGGTGGATCGGGAGCTGCCGCCGCGGTACGCCCGATTCGCCGGCGTCACGACGCTCACCTGCACTCCGGTCTCGGCCGGCGGTCGCTGGCTGGGCGTGATCTTCGCCGACCGGGGCGGCGGCCGCTTCACGCTCACCGACGAGGAGACCTACACGCTCTGGACGCTCGGCAAGATGGCCGCGCTCGCTGCCAGCGCGCGGCTCGCCACGAGGCAGCAGGAGCGGGCGCGGGGGCTGGCCGAGCGCATCGACCTCACTCGCGACGTGCATGAACGGGTGATGCAGCGCCTGTTCGGCGTCTCGCTCGTGATCGGCTCCGACCGGCAGCTGAGCGAGGAGGAGCGGGCGCGCTGCGCCGAGGAGATCCAGGCGGCGCTCGCTGACCTGCGCGAGACGCTGACCCGACCGCTGGCCCCCTCGTCTCCTCCCGCCGGCGGCGCAACCCTGCGCGACGAGCTCGAACGCCTCGGCCGCCACTACAAGCAGCTTCCGCTCGAGGTCTCGTGGGAACTCGACGTGTCGGTGCCGGCGGAGATCGAGCCGCTGGCCCAGTCGGTGCTGGCCGAGGCGCTGCGCAACGCCGACAAGCACGCCGATCCCAGCGCCGTGCGCGTGCTCGTGAGCCGCACGGACGGCACGTTCACACTCGAGGTGCGTAACGACGGCCGCGGCGAGTCGCAGCGTGGCGCGGGCGCCGGCATGGGCCTGCGGGTGGCGGCGTTCGAGGCGCTTCAGCGCGGTGGGGTCGTCGAGTTCGGCCCCGAGGGCGAGGACGAGTGGCGCATGCGCCTGGTGGTGCCGCTCCAGTGACGCCGGCACGCCGCCTTCGCGTCCTCGTGGTGGACGACCACGACGTGGTGCACTGGGGGTTCCGGCTTCTGCTGAGCGAGCAGCCATGGGTGGAGCGCTGCGTCAGTGCCCGGTCGGCGGGCGAGGCGCTCGAGCTCGCGCGCCGCTACGAGCCCCACGTGGCGCTCGTGGACCTCTTCGTCGGCGAAGACTCCGGGGCCGAGCTCTGCGAGCAGTTGCGAGCCGAGTCCCCGGCGCACGCGCGTGCTCCTGATCTCGGGCGCCGGCTGGATCTCGCCCCAAGCGGCCAAAGCGGCCGGGGCGTCGGGCTTCGTGTCGAAGGACTGGGCGGCGAACGACATCACGATGGCCGTCCGCATGGTCGGCAAGGGGATGACGGTGTTCGCCCCTCGCTCCGACCAGCCCGCCGCGCCGCTGTCCGGGCGCGAGCGCGAGGTGCTAACGCTGATGGCGACCGGGGCCACCAACCGGGAGATCGCCGAGCGCCTCTACCTCTCGCCGCACACGGTGAAGGAGCACACGAGCGCTCTGTACCGGAAGCTCAAGGTCCGTAACCGGGCCGAGGCCGTCCAGCGAGCCGAGCGACTCGGATTGACGATCTGACCCCCCGCCCGTCGCGGATCATCCCCCCGGTCGGGGGGTGACGGCGCGCTACCCGGTCACGCCCCGTCGCCAGGCGGTTAGACGGGAGCGATGGACAAACGCGAGCGCACTGCGATCGTCTTCCCCGGCCAGGGCAGCGCGGCGCCGGGAATGCGCGAGACGGTCGAGCGGCGGCGGCCGGACCTGCTGGAGCTCGCCGCTGAGATCGTGGGCGAGGATCCGTTCGCCCGCGTGGGCGAGGGCACGCGCTTTGACCAGCCCGCGATCTACTGCGCAAGCCTGGCCGGCCTCGCCGAGCTGGGCGGGGAGCGCGCGGACTTCTTCGCCGGCCACTCGATGGGCGAGATCGCGGCGCTGGTCGCCGCGGGTGCGCTGAGCGAGCGTGACGGCCTGGCGGTGGTGGCCGAGCGCGGCCGCCTGATGGACGCCGCCAGCCGCGAGGCGGGCGGTGGGATGCTCGCCGTGCGGCTGGCGCGGGCCGAGGCCGACGACTTCGCCGCTAGCGCCGGGCTCGTCGTGGCGAACGACAACTCCCCCGACCAGGTTGTGCTCTCCGGCCCGGAGCACGCGCTCGCCGCCGCCGAGTCGCAGGCGCGCGAGAGGGGCCTGCGGATGAAGCGGCTAGCGGTGGCCGGCGCCTTCCACTCGCCGGCGATGGCCGCAGTGGCGGAGCCGTTCAGGGCGGTTCTCGCCCGCGTCGACCTCGCCCAGCCGGAGGTGCCCGTCTTCTCGTGCGTGACGGCGGAACCGTTCGGCGACCCGCGGCGTCTGCTCGCGGAGGCCCTGACGAGTCCGGTTCGCTGGCTCGAGGTGATGCGCCGCCTCCGCGCCTCCGGCGTGCGCCGCTTCCTCGAGCCCGGCCCCGGCCGTGTGCTGACCGGCCTCGTGCGGCGGTCGCT
Organism: uncultured bacterium; assembly: GCA_963753385.1. Classification (GTDB taxonomy): domain Bacteria; phylum Actinomycetota; class Thermoleophilia; order Solirubrobacterales; family 70-9; genus JALZKA01. Next base: position 194,876 of record CAVWCC010000004.1, on the reverse strand, counting down.
CGACGGAGTCGAGGCGACGAGCCTGGCTGCGCTGGAGCCGGCGCGTGCTTGACGGCGTCGCCACCGAGGCGCCCCGAGCCTCCGCCGTGAGCGGCGGGACGTGGGCTGCCGGGATCGCATCGCTTGGCGTCGCTCTGCCGGAGGAGGTGGTCACGAGCCGCGCGATCGCCGGGCCGCTCGGCGTCGACGAGGACTGGATCGTCAGCCGCACTGGTGTGCGGGAGCGCCGCCGCGCCGGGCCGGGTGAGACGCTGACGAGCCTCGCCGCTCGGGCCGGGGCCCACGCCCTCGAGCGGGGCGAGCTCGACCCGCGCGAGATCGACCTCGTCCTCGTGGCCAGCTTGACCCAGGACGACCTGCTGCCGAACGCCGCCCCGCTCGTGGCGGAGTGGCTCGGCGCCTCGAACGCGGGCGCAATCGACCTCGGGGCCGCCTGCACCGGGTTCCTGTCGGGCCTCTCCCTGGCGAGCGCTCAGCTCGAGTCCGGCCGCGCCGCCGCGGTGCTCGTGATCGGGGCCGAGCTCATGAGCCGCGTGATCGACGTCGGGGACCGGCGCACTGCCGCGCTCTTCGGCGACGGCGCCGGGGCGGCGCTCGTGACGGCGGGCGGGCCAGGGCGGATGGGGCCGGTGCTGCTCCGCTCCGACGGCTCGGGGGCGGACTGCATTCGCGCCAGCCACGCCGACCGCCTGGTCCGGATGCGCGGCCAGGACACCTTCCGGGCCGCGGTGGCGCGGCTGTCGGAGTCCACCCTCGAGGCGTGCGCTGCGGCCGAGCGCGGGCTCGACGAGATCGATCTGTTCGTATACCACCAGGCCAACGCGCGCATCACGCGCGCCGTCGGCGAGCGGCTCGGTCTGCCGGACGAGCGGGTGGTGGACTGCATCGAGCGCTACGGGAACACCTCCGCCGCGAGCGTGCCGATCGCGCTCGCCGAGGCGGAGCAGAGCGGGCGGCTGCGCCGCGGGATGCGGGTGTTGGTCGCCACCTTCGCGGCGGGCTTCACGTGGGGCGCCGGGGTGATCGAGTGGTGAGCGGGAACGGCAGGCCCGACGGCTGCGCGCTCGTGACCGGCGGCTCGCGCGGCATTGGCGCGGCCGTGGCCCAGGCCCTGGCGGCCGACGGCTGGCCGGTGGGCGTCAACTACCGCTCGGATGCCGCGGCGGCAGAGGCCGTGGTCGAGCGGATCGAGGCCGGCGGCGGAACCGCCCTCGCCGTTCGGGCCGACGTGACGGCGCCGGGCGCGGCCGACGACATCTTCGATCGGCTCGAGGAGCGCTTCGGCCCGGTGCTCTGCCTGGTGAACAACGCCGGCGTGCGTGCGGACGCGCTCTCCCCGCAGATCGACGACGAGCAGTGGGCGCAGGTGCTGGAGACGAACCTCTCGGCGGCATTTCGGACCACGCGCCGGGCACTGAGGCGCATGATCCGCGCCCGCTACGGACGCGTGGTGAACGTGGCCTCGATCGTCGGGTTGCGGGCCAACCCCGGCCAGGCGAACTACGCGGCGTCGAAGGCCGGGCTGATCGCGATGACGCGGACCGTGGCGGCCGAGGTGGCGCGCCGCGGCGTGACCGTGAACGCGGTGGCGCCGGGGCTCGTCGCAACCGAGATGACGGCAGATCTCGACGACGGGTGGCTACAGGCGGTCCCGGCGGGTCGCGCCGGCACGCCTGAGGAGGTGGCCGCCTGTGTCCGCTTCCTGACCTCGCCGGAGGCGGCCTATGTGAACGGAACGACCCTGACAGTCGACGGCGGGCTGAGCGCCTAGCGCTTGACGCCAGAAAGGAGAAGTGGAATGCCAGCGACAGTGACCAAGGGCCAGATCGAGGAGCGGGTGACCGAGGCGCTCGTGAGCTTCGGCGCCGAGCGCGACGCGATCAGCCGCGAGGCGGGCTGGGAGCAGCTCGACGTCGACTCGCTCGACCTCGTCGAGCTCGCCCAGATCGTGGAGGAGGACTACGGCGTTCAGTTGCGCGAGGAGGACCTGAAGGGCATCGAGACGGTCGGCCAGGCGATCGACTTCGTGGCGGAGCGCGCCGGGTCGTGAGCCGCCGGGTTGCGATCACCGGCGTCGGCGCCGTCACGCCGCTCGGGATTGGCGCGCCCGCCTTGATCGAAGGCTGGACGGCGGGGCGCTCGGGCATTGCCGATGGCCTCGGCCGGTGCGCGGACTTCGAGCCCGGCGACCACCTGTCGGTGAAGGAGGCGCGGCGTGCCGACCGCTTCACCCAGCTCGCGCTTGTGGCGGGCGCCGAGGCGATCACCCAGGCCGGGCTCGACGACGCCTACGCCGGCGAGGAGATCGGCTGCGTGATCGGCACCGGGATCGGCGGCATCGGCACGATCGAGGACCAGCACTCGCTGCTCCGCGAGCGCGGTGCCGAGGCCGTCTCGCCACTCGCCGTGCCGCTGATGATGGCCAACGCGGCCTCGGGAGTGCTGGCGATGAAGCACGGGCTGCGCGGCCAGTGCTTCGGAACGGTGTCAGCGTGCGCCGCCGGAGCACACGCGATCGGCGCGGGCATGCGCATTGTCCAGCACGGCGAGGCCCAGGCGTGCCTAGTGGGCGGCTCCGAGGCGGGCATCACGCCCCTCGCGGAAGCCGCGTTCGCCGGCATGGGCGCCACTTCGCCGAGTGGCGTATCGCGCCCCTTCGACCGGCGCCGCGACGGCTTCGTGATGGGGGAGGGCGCGGCGGTGATGGTGCTCGAGCAGGAGGAGCGCGCGCTTGAGCGCGGCGCCGAGGTGCTCGGTTACGCCACCGGCTATGGCGCGACCGCCGACGCGCACCACCTCACCGCGCCCTGAGCCCTCCGGCGACGGCGCGGCGCGAGCGATGGCTCTCGCAGTGCGCGACGCCGGGATCGAGCCGGGGCAGGTCGATTGGATCAACGCGCACGGCACCTCGACGCCATTGAACGATCGCGCGGAGACCGAGGCGATCAAGCAGGCGTTCGGCGAGCGGGCTGCCCAGATGCCTGTCTCCTCGCTCAAGTCCGCGATCGGCCACCTGCTCGGCGCCGCCGGCGCGGCTGAGGCGGTGGCCACCGTGCTGGCTCTGCGGGAGGGGGTCGCGCCGCCGACAGTCGGCTGGAAGGAGCGCGACGAGGGCCTCGATCTCGACTACGTGCCCGGCGACGCGCGGAAGCTCGAGCGCAACGGGCGGCCGCTGACCGCCATCTCCAACTCGTTCGGCTTCGGCGGCCACAACGCCGTGCTGTGCCTGGAGGCCGCCGCGTGAGCGCCGGGCTCGCCCTCGTCCAGACCGCCGAGGCAGGCGGGGCACTCGCGCCCCGCGAGCGGCTCGAACGGCTCTGCGACCCCGGCTCGCTCCGTGTCATTCGCTCGGCGGTGGCATCGCGGGCGGCGCGCACGGACGTGCCCGGCGATGGCGTCGTGGCAGCTGCGGGGACGCTCGCCGGGCGCCCGCTCTTCTGTTACTCGCAGGACCGCAGCGTGCTGGGCGGGTCGCTGGGCGAGGCCCATGCGGACTCGATCGTCAGGCTGCTGCGCCTTGCCGGCGACGCGGGCGCCCCGGTGGTGGGCTTTGTCGAGTCGGCCGGCGCGCGAATGGACGAGGGCTGCGCCGGGCTCGGCGGCTACGGGCGCATCTTCCGCGAGCACGTGCGCCTGTCCGGGCGCGTCCCGCAGGTGACCGTGATCACCGGCAGCTCGGCCGGGGGCGGCTCCTACTCGCCGGCGCTGACCGACTTCGTGGTGATGACCGAGGACTCGAGCATGTTCCTCACCGGCCCGGGAGTCGTGGCCGAGGTGATGGGCGAGCGGGTCACCAAGCAGGAGCTCGGCGGGCCGCGCATCCACGCCCGGAACGGCGTTTGCCAGCTCGTCGCCGAGGACGACCAGGACGCCGTCGCGCTGACACGAGACCTGCTCGGCTACCTGCCGGCGACGGCCGGCCAGGGGCCGGCCGGCCACCCGCCCGAGGAGCCGCTCGCGCTCGACCCGGCGGCGGCCCTGCCGCCGACAGCTCGTCAGGTCTACGACGTGCGTGGCGTGATCCGCTGTCTCGCCGACGGCAGCCGGTTGCTCGAGGTGTCTCCACGCTGGGCGCGGAACATGGTCACGGCTTTTGCGCGCATCGACGGCCGCGTGGTCGGCGTGATCGCCAACCAGCCGCGCTTTCTCGGCGGCGTGATCGACGCCGCGGCTTCCGAGAAGGCTGCCCGATTTGTTTCTGCCTGCGACTCGTTCGGGGTGCCGCTGGTGGTGCTCGTGGACACCCCCGGGTTCCTTCCCGGCACTCGCCAGGAGCAGGCGGGGGTGATCCGCCACGGCTCCGGGCTGCTGCGCGCCTTCGCGTCAGCCACGGTCCCGAAGCTCACCGTGGTCCTGCGCAAGGCGTACGGCGGCGGCTTCATCACCATGAACTCGAAGGACCTTGGCGCCGACCTGGTGTTCGCATGGCCCGAGGCGGAGATCGGGGTTGTGGGCCCGATGCAGGCGGTCACGTTTGTGCACCGCGACGAGATCGCGCAAGCCGACGACCCAGAGGCCGAGCGTGCCCGCCTCGCCGGCGTCTACGCGCGCGAGCACGCCACGGCAACGGTCGCCGCCCGCGGCGGCTATGTCGACGAGATCGTCGAGCCCGGCGAGACCCGCGAACGCCTGGCCTGGGCCCTCGACGCGCTGGAGGCCAAACGATGAGCGCCCCCTGCTTCGTGGCCATCGGCGACTCGTTCAGCGCCGGCATCGACCCCGCCGCTCCACCCTTCCCCGACCAGGTAGCCGCCCTGCTTCCTGGTTGGCGCTACGCCAACCTCGCCGTTCCCGGCGCGCGTGCAGGCGAGGTTCGCCGCGACCAGCTCGGCCCCGCGCTCGCGCTGCGGCCAGAGCTCGTGTCGGTCATCTGCGGCGCCAACGACGTCGTGCGCACGACCCGGCCCGACATCGAGCGGTTCGCCGCCGACTTCGAGGAGATCCTTTCCTGCCTGCGCTCGGCCCTGCCCGATGCGTCGATCGTCACGGCCACCTACCCGGCCGTTGCCGAGTTCCTGCCGCTGCGCCCCCGCTCGCGCGCGCGCGTAACTAACGGCCTGACCGACGTCAACGCGGTCGTGCGCCGCTGCGCCGACAGCCACGGCGCGGCTTGCCTCGAGCTGGTTGACCACCCCGGCAGAGGTGAGCGCGCCAACTACGCCGTAGACGGCTTCCACCCTTCCGCCGCCGGCCACCGCAAGGCCGCCCTTGCCTTCGCCGCCTGTCTCCGCGAGGAGCTTGGAATCGAACTCGACCCTGAGGAGGCCGCCGCATGACCGGACGCACGATCACCGAGGCCGACGTCGTCGCCTTCGCCAACCTGACCGGCGACCACCACCCCCAGCACACCGATGCCCGCTGGGCCGGCCAAAGCCCGTTCGGGGAGCGCATCGCCCACGGCATGCTCGTCCTTTCCTACGCGGTCGGCCTGGTCGACTTCGACCCCGAGCGGATCGTCGCCTTGCGCCGGATCGAGGACGTCGTCTTCAAGCGCCCCGTGAAGATCGGCGACACGATCCAGGTCGATGTCGCCCTTCTGCGGAAGGCGGACGAGCGCGGCATCGAGGCCTACGAATGGCGAGTGCGCAACCAAGACGGCAATCTCGTCCTGCGCGCGGTCGTGGAGGCGGTCGTCAGACGCGAAGACGACGAAACCAGCGAGGACGACGTCTTCGTCGGTCTTCCCGTGCTGCTGTGAACCTCGCCGGCAAGCGCCTGCTCCTGACGGGCGTCCTCACCCACCGCAGCATCGCCTTCGCGGTCGCCGAGCAGGCCCAGCTCGAGGGTGCGGAGATCGTGCTGACAAGCTTCGGTCGCGCCCGGCGGCTGACCGAGCGCGCAGCCCGGCGGCTGCCCCAACCCGTCGACGTGCTCGAGCTCGACGTCAACAGCCCCGCCGCCCTCGCCGCCCTGCGCGCCGAGCTGGAAGGCCGCTGGCGCACGCTCGACGGGGTGCTCCACGCGATCGCCTTCGCGCCCGAGGACGCGCTTGGAGGCCGCTTCCTCGAGACGCCGGCCGAGAGCGCCGCCCAGGCCTTCACCACTAGCGCCTTCTCGCTCAAGGCGCTCGCCGCGGAGCTGCTGCCACTGCTCGAGGACTGCGCCAGCGTCGTCGGGCTCGACTTCGACGCGTCCCAAGCTTGGCCGGCGTACGACTGGATGGGCGTCTCGAAGGCGGGCCTCGAGGCCGTCGCCCGCTACCTCGCCCGCGACCTTGGCCCTCGTGGCGTCCGCGTGAACCTCGTCTCCGCCGGTCCGATCGAGACGCCGGCCGCCGGTGGGATCCCCGGATTCGACCGCCTAGCCGCGGAATGGGAGGACCGCGCTCCACTCGGCTGGGACACCGGCGATCCGACCGCCGTGGCGCAGGCCATCTGCTTTCTCTTCTCCGACTGGTCGCGCGGCATCAGCGGCGAGATCCTTCACGTCGACGGCGGCTTTCACGCGATTGCGACCGCCATGGATGATCCTCGGGTCAACGTCAGGTCAACGGAACGTCCGGAAAAGGCCGCAAACGCAAGCCACGCCGAACCCGCGAAAGCGGCCCATTAGCAGGCAAAACGCGGAGCAGCCGGAAACAGCCGCGAACGCCAAGACGGGCTCATAACCCGAAGGTCGCGGGTTGGTCGTGACTTCGGCGTGTCGCTTCGCATGGAAAGCGGCGGGCCCCGAGACCAGCCCTAGGCACGCCGCCGGGAGCGAGCGAAATCAGCCGCGCGTGAGACCGCGGCGCCCTCGGGAGCCGCGTCTGCCGGCCAGCCCTAGGCGACAGCCTTTCGGCTGCGGTCCTCGTTGTCGGGGTCAAGTGCTCGCCGAAGAACTTCGTTGTAGAGAGACCGAGGGAGCAACCGTCCTAGATTGCCGGCACTCGACTTGCGGCGCTACCAGGGTTCGCCCTTGACCGGATGGGTGCCGCCCTTGACCACCAGCTCCCCGGTCCCGACCGGTTCTCCGCAGGCCGCACACACTGTGCGCGGATGGAACTCGGCGCCACACGTGTGCTCGAAGATGACCGGCGCGGCGCCCGGGTTCAACTGCTGATCGCCCCATTCCTTGAGCGCAAGGACGATGGGGCGAAGCTGGAGCGCCTGCCTCGGTCAGGTGATACTCGTAGCGGGGCGGGTGCTCTGAGTAGATTCGGCGCTCGAGTACGCCGACTTCTTCGAGACGGCGTAGTCAGACCTCTCGGGCCGCGGGGTCGGTGTGTGCGCCCGGCTGGGGCAAGCGCTCTTCGAGTTGGTGGCGGGATCTCACTCCGAGCTTGCGAAATGCCTTGCGGAGGTGGTAGTCGACGGTGTTGGGGCTGATGAACAGCCGCGCGGCGATTTCTTGGTTGGTCGCCCCCGCTGCTGCGAGGCGGGAGGTCTGTGCTTCCTGTGGCGTCAGCTCGTCGCGGGTCTCGACAACCCGTTTGCGGGCGTGTTCGCCGGTCGCCTCGAGCTCGACGCGGGCGCGTTCGTGCGAACGCTTCCATGCCGAACTCGGTGAACAGCTCGTGGGCGGTGCGTAGCTGCTCCCGCGCGTCGAGCCGGCGGCGCTCGCGGCGCAGCCATTCGCCGTACAGGAGGTGGGCGCGGGCGAGCTCCACCCGGACGCGGGTCCGCTCGAGCCGCTCGAGCGCCTGGCGATACAGCCGCTCGGCGGCTTGGCCGTCGCTCAGCAAGGCCCGGCAACGGGCCTCGACGCCGAGCGCCCAGTCGGTGCGACTGGCCGAGGTCATCTCCGAAAGGCGGCCGAGCGCATCGACCGCGACCTCGGCCTTTCCGCTTCGGAGGGCGGCCTCGATCAGCTCGACCAGCCCCCAAGTTGAAAGCCGGACTGCAAGCGAGTCCTCGACGGCCTGTTGCGCCGCGGCTCGCGCCTCCTCGTAGCGGCCCAAGCCGTTGTAGAGCACCGCGGCGGACAAATGAATGGATGTCAGCGCCTGTCCGCCGTCCCGACGCACGATCTCGCGGGTGGCCGCGTCGATCAGCCGGACGGCCTCGGGCTCGCGGCCCTTGGCGGCGGCCAGCGTCACCGGGGCGTAGGCCACCAGACCGGCACCCGTCGCCTCGTTGACCACCGCCAGCTCGTCGACCAGCGAAGAGGCCATGGCCAACCGCCCGGCGAACATATGCATCCCCGTGCGGATCGTCAGGGCCAGGGGGAGGACGCTCAGCGCACCGGCATCACGCGCCTGCTCGACGAAGCGCGCAGACAGCATCTCCCAGTTCTCGTCGTCCCACAATAATGCCGCCACACGGGACGCAAGCCAGAGCCACCGACGCCCGTCTCCTTGGGAAATCTGCTCGTCTCGGAACCCGTCGATCGCCCGTCGCAGGATCGGCGCTCCTGCGGCGTATCCATCTGTGATCAACAGCGCCAGGCCATCCAGCAGCAGATCCGGCGCGCGCGGAGACTGCGAGAGTGCAGGCGCCGCCCTAGCGGCCCGCGCGGTCTCCACCACGACCTCGGTGCTCGCCAGACGGCCCGGGAAGAACACGGCCGTGAGCGCTTCCAGATAGGTCTCCCGCGCGAGCCTCAGGTCGAGCGGTTCGAGCCGTTTTGCGGCCTTGAGCAACAGCGGTGGCGCGTCGCTAGCGCGGCTCGACGCGAACGCGATCTGCCCCCGCAGCAGGTCGACCTGCGCGCTCTGGAGCTCGTCCAGCGGTCCGGACTCTGCGATGGCCAGCAGTCCGAGGGCTGCTTCGAACGCGCCGGCCTGCTGCGTGGCCTGGGCCGCGGCCAGCGCCCGCCCAGCCCGACGCGCGGGCTCGGGCGTCAGCGTGGCGGCACGCTCCAAGAACGCGGCGGCGGCCGCCAACCCACCGCGCGCTTGAGCGCGGCCCGCCGAGCGCTCAAGCTCCGACGCGATCTCCTCGTCGAATCCTGTGGTCGCGTGCGCAAGATGCCAGGCGCGGCGATCGGCATCGTGTTCAGCGTCCGTCGCGTCCGCGAGCGCCCGATGTGCCTGCTGCCTATCTTCGGGTGACGCGGCCCGATATACGGCCGAGCGGACCAGCGGGTGGCGGAAGGTCACTCGCGCACCGATCTCCAGCAAGCCGTCGGTGTGTCCCGCCGCCGGGGCGCCGATCCCGAGTCGCTCGGCCGCTTGCCACAGCAGCACCGGGTCGCCGACCGGATCCGTCGCCGCGACCAGCAGCAGTCGCTGGGTCTCCGCCGGCAACGCCGCACACCGCCTTCGGAAGCTGTCCTCGATTCGCCCCGCCAACCCCGGCGTGCCCGGCAACCCGAACCCGCCCGCCAGCTCCGTCACCGTCAACCCCCGCGGCAGCTCCAGCAACGCCAGCGGGTTGCCACGCGTCTCCGCGATGATTCGCTCTCGCACCCGCTCATCCAACGGAACACCCAACGCCGAGCTCAATAGCGCGCGAGCATCCCCACTGGCCAAGCCCTCGACTGCGAGTTTCGGCAATCCCACGAGCTCATCGTGCGGCTCACGCGTCACCAACACCAGCGCGACCGATTCGGCCAATAGCCGCCGCGCCACGAACACGAGTACCTGCGCCGAGGCCCGATCAAGCCATTGCGCGTCATCCACGACACAGAGAAGCGGCCGCTGCTGGGCCACTTCCGAGAACAGGCTCAGCACCGCCAACCCGACCAGAAACCGATCCGGTGCGTCCCCCGCCCGCAGCCCGAACGCGACGCCCAGCGCGTCCTGCTGGGGGGCAGGTAGCCGATCGAGCCGATCGAGCATCGGCGCGCAGAGCTGCTGGAGGGCCGCGAACGGGAGCTCCATCTCTGACTCCACACCGACTGCCCGTGCGAGCCGGAACCCCGACGCGGACCCGATTGCTGACTCGAGCAGAGCGCTCTTGCCGATCCCGGCCTCCCCGCAGATCACGAGTGCCCGGCTCTGTCCCCCGCGCACCGTCGCAAGCAGCCCCTCCAGCGCCTCGCGCTCGCTGCGCCGGCCGTGCAACACCTCCGCTGGCCCCTCGCTGACCATGCGGGACCGACCATACCGGGCCGTTGCCCTTCAGCCGATACCCCGCGACTACGAGGTTCTCCGGTCGCGGACTACGCGTTACGTGATTCGAGCACCGACCGGTCCTGCGACCGTCGATGCTCCAACGGGCTCGCACAAACGAAAGGCCTACCCGTGTCAACGCTCCTCGCCTCTCTCGCCCGAACCCTCTCCCGCCGCTGGAAGCGCGGCCTCGTCGGTCTCCTGGCTGCCATCGTCTTGATTGGCGTCGCCCTCGGCTCGCAGACTGGGAGCGCGGCCGAGGACTTCTCGGTTCCCGGAACCGATTCCCAGAGGGCGCAGGACCTGCTCGAGGACAAGTTCCCGGCCGCGTCCGGCGTCACGGCCCAGGCCGTCTTCACGGTCACGTCCGGAAGGCTCACCGACCCCGAGCCGCGCCAGGCGATCGAGGCCGCGCTCGACAAGGTCGGCAGCCTCGACCACGTCACGTCGGTCACCGACCCGCTCGTCGCCGATGCCGGATCGCTGTCAGAGGACGGGCGTACCGCGTTCGCGACCGTCCAATACGACATCCAGCCGACAGAACTCGAGAAGGAGCACGGCGAGGCGCTCGAGGAGGCCGCGCGCGGGGCCGAGGACGGCGGCGCCCGCCTCGAGCTGCGTGGCCAGCCGATCGACATTGCCGCCGAGCCGGAGGTGCCGGTCGGCGAGCTCGCCGGCATCGCGATCGCGATCCTGCTGCTCACGGTCCTGTTCCGCTCCCTTACGGCGATGGCCGTCACGCTCTTGGGCGCGCTGACCGGCGTCCTGATCAGCCAGCTCGTCCTGGCTGCCGTCTCCGAGCCGCTTGGCATCCCCGAGTTCGCGACGACGATCGCGATCATGCTCGGCCTCGGCGCCGGCATCGACTATGCGCTGCTCGTCTTCAGCCGGTTCCGCGAGCAGCTCGCCGCAGGCGACTCCCCGCCGGAGGCGGCCGCGCGCGCGAACGCCACTGCCGGCGTATCGGTGGTGGCGGCAGGGCTCATCGTCATGGTGGCGATCGCCGGCCTGCTCGCCGTCGGCATCCCGCTGGTCGGCAAGATGGGCGTCGGCTCGGCGATCGCCGTCGCCTTCGTCGTCGTCTCGTCGATCGCGATCCTGCCGATCTTCGCCGGCGCGGCGGCCCGCTGGCTCCATCCGAAAGACCCCTCGCGCGTCGCCCGGTCCGTGGGGTTCGAGCGGTGGGGCCGGATCCTCGTTCGGCGCCCGTGGGTCCCGGTCGTTGCCGGCGGCCTCTTGCTCGTCGTGCTCGCCCTGCCGCTCACCGACCTGCGCCTGGGCCAGCCGGACGACGGCAACCTGGCGGAGGACAAGACCCAGCGCGTCGCGTACGACCAGCTAACCGAGGGGTTCGGCCCGGGCTTCAACGGCCCGCTGCTGCTCGCGGTCGGCAGCGAGACCGGCCGGCGCCTCGACAACGCCCAGCTCGAACGCTTCCAGACGGCGCTCGAAGACACGGACGGGGTCGCGTTCGTCGCTCCGGCGAGCCCGAACGACGCCGGCGACGCGGCGATCATCCAGGCGACGCCGACGACCTCCCCGCAGGACGCCAGCACGTCGGACCTCGTCCGGCACCTGCGCGACGACGTCATCCCCGCCGCCACCGAGAGCTCGGACCTCAACGTCTACGTCGGCGGCCAGACCGCGGGATTCGAGGACTTCTCAGACAAGATCGCGAGCCGGCTCCCGCTCTTCATTGCCATCGTCATCGGCCTCTCGATCCTGCTCCTGATCGCGGTGTTCCGCTCGATCTGGGTGCCGCTCGCGTCCGCGGTGTTCAACCTGCTGTCGATCGGCGCGGCCTACGGCGTCATCGTCGCGGTCTTCCAGTGGGGCTGGGGCGCGTCGCTCCTCGGCGTCGGCGAGGACGTGCCGATCATCTCCTTCGTCCCCCTGATGATGTTCGCAATCCTGTTCGGCCTGAGCATGGACTACAACGTCTTCCTGCTCAGCCGCATCCGCGAGGCGTACTTCGAGGGCGACTCGCCGAAGGAGAGCGTCGTCCGCGGCCTCTCGCGGATCGCGAAGGTCGTCCTCGTCGCGGGCCTGATCATGTCCTCGGTCTTCCTGGCGTTCATTCCTGGCGGCGACGTCGTGATCAAGATGTTCGGCCTCGGCCTCGGCGCCGCGATCCTCATCGACGCGGTCGTCGTGCGCATGGTCATCTCGCCGGCGCTGATGGCGCTGCTCGGCGACCGCGCCTGGTGGATGCCCGCCTGGCTCGACCGCGCGATACCGAACGTGTCGCTCGAGGGCGGCCGGGAGGACCGCGCCGAGCGGGTCACCGACCAGGAGAGGGTTGCCGCGTACGTCAGGCCTCTCCCCTCCCAATCAGAAACGAGGTAGCCAGTCATGCGAGGACTAAAGGACAAGGTCGCGCTCGTCGCCGATGCCGGCCACCGAAGGCAGGTCTCGCCACCTAGGCGGCTGACCGAGCCCGCACGCCACGAAACATGCAAAACGAAAGGAGAATCCAATGACGTCCTCAACCACCACAGTCGTGCTCGAATCCGCAGCTCAGGAGTTCGCAGCCGCGACCGCCGATCCCCCGTACCTGTTCGACCTCGGGCCCGTCGAGGGCCGAAAGACCGTCGATGAGGTGCAGTCCGGGGAGGTCGAAAAGCCCGACGTCGAGATCACCGACACCACCATCCCCGGCGGCCCGTCGGGTGCGGTGTCGGTCCGGATCCTACGTCCCAAGGGTGCCCAAGGCCAGCTGCCGGTGATTCTCTATACGCACGGCGCCGGCTGGGTGTTCGGCAATAGCCACACCCACGACCGCCTGGTTCGTGAGCTCGCCGTCGGGACCGGCGCCGCGGTCGTATTCCCCAACTACAGCCTCTCGCCGGAGGCGCGTTACCCGACCGCGATCGAGGAGATCTACTCGGTGCTCGAGTGGGTCGCAGAGCACGGCGCGGAGCAGGATCTCGACGGCGCGCGGATCGCTGTCGCGGGCGACTCGGTCGGCGGCAACATGACTGCCGCGTTGACGCTGATGGCCAAGCAGCGCTCCGGGCCGGACCTCAGGGCCCAGGTGCTGTTCTACCCGGTGACCGACGCGAGCTTCGACACCGGCTCCTACCACGAGTTCGCCGAGGGCTATTTCCTTCGCCGCGACGCGATGCAGTGGTTCTGGGACCAGTACACGACCGACGAGGACGAGCGCGCCGAGATCACCGCCTCGCCGCTCCGCGCGACGACGAACGATCTCGCCGAGCTCCCGAAGGCGCTGGTGATCACCGGCGAGGCGGACGTGCTTCGTGACGAAGGCGAGGCATACGCCAGCAAGTTGCGCGAGGCCGGCGTCGACGTCACCGCGACGCGCTACGAGGGCATCATCCACGACTTCGTGATGCTCAACGCGCTGCGTGGCACGAACGCCGCCGGCGCCGCAATCGCTCAGGCGATCGAGTACATCAGGCGCGCGCTGGCCTAACCGACCGAGCGGGCGAGGTCCCGATCCGGGGGCCTCGCCGAAGCTGAGTCGGCGCTGCTGCCTTCGCGCGAGGAGCGGCAGCGCGAGCTCAGCTGCCCCTTCGTGTACGGGGAGTGGTCGGCGCTGAGAGTCGCCTGGGAGATCGAGGCGCCCCTGGAACGAAAATTGGAACCCCAGACGGAACCCTGGCTGTATTCGACTGGGGGTCTCATGCCTGGCGGCCCCGCCCTCCGGGCAGGCACTGCCCCGCCGAACGCCCGTCGGAAAACGGCCGATTACCAGGGAAAAGTCGGGGCGACTGGATTTGAACCAGCGACCGCTCGGCCCCCAGCCGAGTGCGCTACCAGACTGCGCCACGCCCCGTGGCTCGTTGGCGATTCTACGCGAGGGCTCAGGACCAGAATCGGCTTTTCGCGATGACCGTCGTATAGACGGCAAATGGGGAGAAGTCAAAGCGGGCGGTCGGGTTCGAACCGACTCTTCCAGCTTGGAAGGCTGACGTGCAACCAATTACACCTCGCCCGCGCGGCGTCTGAGTATAGGTCGGAAATCCCGGGCCGCTAGCCCAGGAGCCGCATGCCGAAGTCGGTCGTGTAGGTGCCGCCCTCCGAGTGCGGGCTGCCCGGAGTGCCGGGCTCGACGCCCACGCCGACGTCCCTGAAGGCCGGGTTCAGGATGTTCGCCTTGTGGCCCGGGCTGTTCATCCAGGCCTTCATGATCGTCTTCGGGGTTCCGTAGTGGTCGCCGCCGTACGCGATGTTCTCTCCGTAGGTCCAGCGCAGCATCCCCGAGAGGAGATACGCCACGCTCCGGAGCCGCGCCTCGAGCGAGCCCTCGCCGGGACACTGGTGGGAGAAGCAACCCTTTTTCATCATCACCTCGGTGTGCTTCTGGGAAGCGCGCTGAAGCTTCTGGACGTTGTCGAGCTTCGAGAGGCCATGCTGGCGCCGCTTGCGGTTCACGAGGCAGCGGATTGCGGCGCGCGCCTGGCGGTCGCGAAGCTCGTCCGCCCGCTCATCGCCGTACCTGGTGCACGGCGAGCCGGCCTGGGCGCCGTCAGCGGCCGAGCCGGCGGCGGCGAGCGCAAGCGTGCTCGCGACGATGAGCGCCACGAGTCGCGCGAGCCAAGGGGTGTTCGCACCGATTGCCATCCCCTGCTTGGTCGGGCCGCGGGCATGGCGCGGTTAGCCACGAGCTTTCGCCTGGACGTATGTCCGGGTTTGAGCGGCTCAGGCGGCCGGCTTGCGCCAACCGAAGACCACGGTGTAGGTCACGTACTCGCGCCCCGGCCGGCACTGGTCGCTGCCCCGCGGAAACGGAGTGCCCTGCTTGGCACCGATCCCCATGTGCCGGAACTTGCGGTCGAGGATGTTCTTCTTGTGGAACTGAGCGGCGCTCGTCATCCACGCCTCGATCATGTTGGCCGGGGTGGTCGAACAGCCGAGGTTCTCGCCGTAGCCGTAGCGGTCGCCCGTGTCCACGTACCCTGACGTCTCGATCCGCTGCTTCAACGGCCGCTCCCCGGGGCACTCGTGCTTGAAGCACTCGCCGGCCACCATGACCTTGGTGTGCCGCTTCGCGACGCCCGAGAGGGCGGCGTTCGGCCGGAGCTGCTTGCGGTCGCGCTCCGCCCGCTCGGCGTTGATCAGGCAGCCGAGCGCCCGCCGGAGCTCCTTGGTCGTCGCCTCGTCCGGCGTGCTGCCCACGTGCGGCCCGCAATCGTTGCCCTCCGCGCGCGCGTCGGGCGCCGAAGCGGAGATAAGGAACAGGCAGGCGAGCGCCGCGAGCGCGGCCGCGCACGCGCCGATCCATCTGAGTGTCCCCGCCGTCGGTGTCATCTCAATCCCCACGAATAGGCAACAGCGTGCGAGCTGCCGAGTTGCGCTGAATTGCATGCTTTACGAGCGGGGGAGCCGCGATTCGAGCCCAGGTTCTCGGCTTTGGAGGCCGAGCGTGTAACCCATGCTGACTCACTCCCCCGGGCGTCTGAGCTTAGGCGGCGCAGTCTTCCGTCGCCGTTAAGCGAACATTTCGTGCGGCCGATCCGGGCCTTCGAAACAGCTAAGGATCTGCTTCGGCGGGCGTCTCGCTCGTGGCGCCGCAAGAATCGGGTCCCCGCTCGACCGTCTGGTACTGGCGTGATCTCAGCGTCCACCCCGAACGGCAAGGCTCCGGTGGTTCCGGGCTGGCGACCCCGACGACGGTGCGTACTCCTACTTGCTCGGTCTCTACCTGGGCGATGGAGCATCGGCGCGGCTACCCCTCGGCGAGCACAGTTGACGATCTCGCTCGATGCGCGCTATCAGGGCATCATCGACAGAGCTATAGCGGCCGTCCAGACATGCGTTCCTGATGTGCACGTCGGGACGAGCCTCGCCCGGGGCATCAAGGTCTACGAGTCATCCCATCTGGCTCAACGCCTTTCCTCAGCACGGACCAGGGCGCAAGCACACCCGCAAGATCGAGCTCGTGGACTGGCAGCGGCGAATCACCCACGCCCACCCGGAGGCTCTGTTGCGAGGTCACTTGTGCGACTCGGACGGGTGCCGCCGTCATCAACCGGTTCAAGACCGAGCTTCCCAGCGGCCGAGGTCGCCGAGTACGCATACGTCCGCTACTTCTTCACCAACTACTCGACAGACATTCAGCGGATCTTCTGCGAGCACTGCGAGCTGCTCGGGATCCGCTGGTCGCAGTCGAGCTTCAAGAACATCTCGGTCTCCCACCGAGACGCCGTCGCCAAGCTCGATGAGTTCATTGGGCCGAAGAGCTGAATGCGGGCGGAGGGATTCGAACCCCCAAGCTCCGAAGAGCACCGGCACCTAAAGCCGGCGTGTCAGCCAGTTGCACCACGCCCGCGGGGAATCCGAGTTTACGGCCAGGTACCGTCGCGTTTGGCCGCTTCTCGCTTTATGCTTGCGGCGGATGGAGGCCATCAGCGTCCGCCCGGGCTACGAGCTCTGGCGGCCGAACAGGGAGAAGGCTCAATCGAAGACGACGAAGGCCGTCGTCGCGTTCGTGCTGCTCGTCTCCGCCGGGCTGATCGCGGTGATCGTGCTCGGCGGCTGGGAGCGGATGCAGAGCTCGAGCATCGCGATCATGTCGCTCGTCTGGGCCGGCCTCTACGTCCTCTTCGCGTTCATGATCGCCAACTGGAGCCGCGGGCTCCTGCCTGTCGCCTCCGCGCTGGCCGTGATCATGGCGATCTTCGCTGCCGTCGCCGCGCCCGGCTGGTTCGCGCGCGACAAGGAGGGCCTCGACTCGCCGGCGCTGCCTGAGGAGTTCATCGGACTCCTCGTCGTGATCCTCGTGTTCGTCCAGATCCTCCTGATCGTCGTCGCGATGATCGGCTTCAGCCAGGAGTGGCACGTCGAGGAGGAGCGGCCGATCGGCGGCCGTCCGCTGGCCGGCGAGGACGACCCGGACGACGCCCCGTACCCGGCGCCCGCCTAGGCCGGGCCCTCTAGCCGCTCTTCGCGCCCAGCGTGACGGTGTAGAACGCCCTGCCGCCGCGGGCCACCATGCCGGCGCCCATGTGCTCGTAGGCGCCGCTCATGATCTGCGCGCGGTGGCCGGAGCTGTTCATCCACTGGCGCACGATCTCGCGCGGTGTCGCGTTCTCGCCGTTCAGCGCGATGACCTCACCGACCCGCCAGCTCGAGGCGCCGTGCATGTAACCGGCGTTCTGAATCCGGCTGACCGTCGACGCCTCGCCCGAGCACTGGTGCGCAAAGCAGCCGTGCTTGTACATGTAGCGAGAGTGGCGCTGCGCGGCCTTGATCAGGTCGTCGTTCGGCTTCAGGTTCCTGCCGGAGCGCTCCTGGTTGATCAGGCAGCGAACGGCGGAGCGTGCGTGGGGGCGCCGCAAGGTGTCGCTCGGCTTGCCGGCTGCGCGGGTCTTTCCGCATCCGCTCTTCTTGCTCGCGCCGCTCTCCGGGGCGCCGCCCGCGAGGAGCAAGAGCGTCGCGAGACCCGCGACAACGGCAAGCACGCGTACAAGCGAATTGAGTGAAACAGGCGACATGTTCATACACCCAGGGGAGTCTGTACTTGATGTCAGGCAGTCATGCGCCAGTTGCTGTCCATTTGCAGGATCCGCACAACGCCTAACGTGAGGACTTCGTTTGCCCATTGTAGGCGTTTGTTAAACCAGAGCCGTCGGACGTTACGAAAAGCTCAGAAAAGCGTGGCCTCGACGCGCGGCTCGATCAGCGCCGGTCCGTCCTCGCGCACGTTCGAAACCAGGTCGCCCACTTCCCTCGCTTCGAACGCACCCGCGGGGGCCGGAACGAGCAGCCCGGCGACCACGTCGAGGTCGGCATCGGGGTCGAGCCACCTCGCCTCGACCTCCGGGTCGAGGATCACCGGCATCCGGTCGTGGATCGGCCGCATCAGCTCGTTCGGCGCACAGGTGACGATCGCGCAGCTCGTCACGGTCTCGCCCCCGCGCGGCGTGTACTCGGCCCAGATGCCGGCGAATGCGAACAGCTCGTCCTCGGGGCGGTGGAACCAGAGCGGCACCTTGCCGCCCTCGTCGCGCCGCCATTCGTAGAAGCCGTCGGCCGGGATCAGGCAGCGCCGCTCGCGAAACGACTCCGCGAACGCTGCCTGCCGCATGATCGTCTCGGCGCGAGCGTTGATCAGCGGCCGCTGGCCGGACTCCGTCGCCCACTTGCCGGGCAGGAGCCCCCAGCGGAGCCGGCCGAGGTCGCGCTCCTCCGCGCGCTCGCGGACGGCGAGCACCGGGTCGGTCGGCGCGATGTTGTAGCGAGGCTCCTCGGCGACCTCAGCCAGGTCCGGGAGCCCGAACCGGAGCCGCAGCCGCTTGGGATCCGGATTGGCGAGCGTGTAGCGACCGCACATGGCTCCGAGGCTAGCGTCACAATGGTCTACCGGCGGCGGTGACCAAATTGGCAAAGGTGGCGGTCTCAAAAGCCGCTGCGCGAAAGCGCTTGTGGGTTCGAGTCCCACCCGCCGCATTGACGGCCCTGCTGGACACGATCGACGAGCTCTGCTCGTTCGAGAACCGCCTAGCCGGCACCGATGCCGAGCGGCGCGCTGCCAGTCACCTCGCGGGGCGGCTGCGTTCCCTCGGGCGTCGGGTCGAGGTGGAGCCCACCCACGTCCACCCACAGGCGCCACTGGTCTGGGCAGCCCACGCCGCGATCGCCTTCGCAGGCAGCCTCGTCGCCGTCGCCGAGCCCGCCGTCGGGTTCGCGCTCGTCCTGCTCGCCGCGACCTCCCTCTACCTCGACCTCAACACCCGCCTCTACCTGCTCCGGCACCTATTTTTCCGCCGCGCCTCGCAGAACGTCGTCTCGCCCGGCACGAACCCGGACGCCCCGGCCCGGCTGCTGCTCGTCGCCCACGTCGACGCCGGGCGTACCGGCTGGATCCACCGGCCGAAGCAGGTGGCCAGAGCCGACCGGTTCGCCCGCCTCCTCGGGTTCCAGCCGACCCGCCTCCTGTTCTGGTCGGCTGCGCTGCTGCTTCCTGTGCTGGGCGCTCGCATGGCCGGCCTCGACTCGGACCTCGTCGCGGTCCTCCAGCTCCCGCCCACGCTCCTCCTCCTTGTCGCGATGTTCCTGCTCGTCGATATCCAGCTCTCACGCGTCGTCCCCGGGGCCAACGACAATGCCTCGGGCGTGGCGGTCGCCCTGTCCCTGGCCGAGCGCGTGCGCGACGAGCCGGCCGAGCACCTCGACGTCTGGGTGCTCCTCACCGGCGGCCAGGAGTGCGGAGGTGAGGGCTTTCGCTCGTTCATCCGCAGCCGGCGGAAGGAGCTCGACCCCGAATCCACCTTCGCCCTCGCGATCGACGCGGTCGGGGCCGGCGAGGTCCGCTGGGTCGCCGCCGAGGGCCTGACCGTCTCGTTCGACATGGACCGCCGACTGGTCGAGCTCTGCGCAGCGGTCGCCGAGGCCGACCGCGAAGCCAAGAACGACTATCGCGCCGCGCCGGTCCGCCGCAGCGTTGCCGGCGACGCCCTGGCCGCACGGGTGGCCGGCTGGCGCGCGGCGGCGATCACCTGCCTCGAGCCGGGCGCGACCGTCCCACCGAACCACCACCTCCCCACCGACCTCCCCGACGCCATCGACCCGGAGGCGCTCGACCGCGCCGAGCGC
Organism: uncultured bacterium; assembly: GCA_963753385.1. GTDB lineage: Bacteria > Actinomycetota > Thermoleophilia > Solirubrobacterales > 70-9 > JALZKA01. Next base: position 175,342 of record CAVWCC010000004.1, on the reverse strand, counting down.
TTCGCGCTCGACCTGATCCGCGCGCTCGACCGCGACCTCGGCCGCACCGCCGCGCCCGCCGACGCCGAACTCGCGCCGGCGAGCGCCTGATAGAACCCGGCGATGGACGCGGGAACGCGCGGCGAGCAGCTCTGGGAGCCATCGCCGGTGGCGATCGAGCGAAGCCAGATGACCGCGTACATGCGCTGGCTCGCCGCCGAGCGCGACCTCGACTTCTCAGGCGACTACCACCGCCTCTGGCAATGGTCGGTTGACGACCTCGACGCCTTCTGGCGCTCGATCTGGGACTACTTCGGCGTCGCGGCCTCGCACCCGCCGACATCCACACTCGCCAGCCGCGAGATGCCCGGCGCAGGGTGGTTCCCGGACACCGCCCTGAACTACGCCGAGCACCTCTTCCGCGGCCGCGACGACTCGGCGCTCGCCATCCAACATGCCTCCGAGCTGCGCGAGCTCTCGTCGCTCACCTGGGGCGAGCTGCGCCGGCAGGTCGCCGAGGTCGCCGCCGGCCTGCGAAGCCTCGGCGTCGGGCCCGGGGACCGGGTCGTCGCCTACCTCCCGAACATCCCCGAGGCGATCGTCGCCTTCTGCGCCACCGCCTCGATCGGCGCGGTCTGGTCGAGCTGCTCGCCCGACTTCGGCGCCCGCTCGGTGGTCGACCGCTTCGCCCAGATCGAGCCCAAGGTGCTGTTCTCTGTCGACGGCTACCGCTACGGCGGCAAGGACTTCGACCGGCTCGACGTCGTCGCCGGCCTCGAGGCCGAGATCCCCTCGCTGGAGCACACCGTCGTGCTCCCCTACCTCGACCCCGATCCCGACCTCTCCAGGCTCGAAAAGCCGCTCGCCTGGAGCGAGCTCGCCGCGTCGGGTGCCGGCGCGGAGCTCGAGTTCGAGCGCGTCCCCTTCGACCATCCCCTCTGGGTCCTGTACTCGAGCGGGACGACCGGGCTGCCGAAGGCGATCGTCCACGGCCACGGCGGGATCCTGCTCGAGCACCTGAAGAAGCTGAACCTCCACGTCGACGGCCGCGCGGGCGACAGCGTCTTCTGGTTCACCACCACCGGCTGGATGATGTGGAACTTCCTCGTCTCGGCCCTGCTCACCCCCGCGTCGATCGTCCTCTACGACGGCAACCCGGGTCACCCGGACATGGACGTCCTCTGGGACCTCGCCGAGGCGGCGGGGATCACCTGCTTCGGCACCTCGGCCAGCTACATCGCCGCCTGCATGAAGGCCGGCGCCGAACCCTCGGCAGGCCGTGACCTCTCGCGCCTGCGCGCTGTCGGTTCGACCGGATCGCCGCTCGCGCCCGAGGGCTTCCAGTGGGTCTACGACCATGTCGGCTCGGACACCTGGCTGTTCTCGACCTCGGGCGGGACCGACGTCTGCACCGCGTTCGTCGGCGGCGTCCCGACCCTGCCGGTGCACCGGGGCGAGCTCCAGGCGCGTGCGCTCGGCTGCAAGGTCGAGGCCTTCTCTGAGGACGGGGAGCCCCTGATCGGCGAGGTCGGCGAGCTCGTCATCACCGAGCCGATGCCCTCGATGCCGATCTTCTTCTGGAACGACCCCGAGGGCGAGCGCTACCGGTCCTCGTACTTCGAGATGTACCCGGGCATCTGGCGCCACGGCGACTGGATCGAGATCACCGACCGCGGGACGGCGGTCATCTACGGCCGCTCGGACTCGACCATCAACAGGGGCGGCATCCGGATGGGCACCAGCGAGATCTACCGCGCCGTCCTCGCCCTCGACGAGATCACCGACGCCCTCGTCGTCGACGTCCCGCGCCCCGGGACCGAGGGCTGGATGCCGCTGTTCGTCGTCCTCCGCGACGGCGTCGAGCTCGACGATGACCTCGAGAGGCGAATTGCGGCCAAGATCCGCTCCGACTGCTCGCCGCGCCACGTCCCGAACGAGGTCCACGCGATCGCGGAGGTCCCGAGGACGCTCTCGGGCAAGGTCCTCGAGGTCCCGGTGAAGCGAATCCTGATGGGCACTCCAATCGATCAGGCCGCTAGCCGCGACTCGCTCGCCAACCCCGCCGCGCTCGACTGGTTCGCCGAGCTGGCCGGCCGGACCGCCGGCTAGGCGATGCCCAGCGCGGCGGCGCGCTCCCGCGCCCGGGCGACCACCTCGTCCGCGCCCTCGATCCGTCCGCCCTGCATCAGCACCCTGCCGGCCACGACCGTCGCGTCGACCACCGTGCCGGATGCCGCATAGACGATGCCGGCGTCCAGCGTGCCAAGGCTGAGCTCGACGGCATCGGTGCGGATCAGCAGAAAGTCAGCATCCGCACCCGGTGCGAGCGCGGTGCGGCTCAGAAGCGGCGAGCGCTCGCCGCGAGCGAGCGCCAGGGTCTCGCCTGCGGTGACCGCGGCCGGGTCCGCCGCCGCGTTCTTGTGCAGCAGCGCGAACACCTTCATGTCGTCGACCAGGTCGAGCGAGTTGTTCGAGCCGGGTCCGTCGGTGCCGAGGCCCATGGCCACCCCGCGATCACGCGCGGCGCGGTAGGGAAACAGGCCGCCGACCGCCAGCTTCAGGTTCGCGACGGGGTTGGTGACGACCGTCGCGCCCCGGTCGGCGATCAGCTCGAGCTCCGCCTCGTCCAGCCACACCCCGTGCGCCAGGATCGTGTCCGGACCGAGCAGCCCACACTCGTCCAGGTACTGCGCGGGGCGGATGCCGCGCTCCTCCACGCACGCTTCGACCTCCTGCCGCGTCTCGGACAGGTGGATCTGAACGGGCACCCCGAGCTCCGGCGCGCGCTCGGCGAGCCGCCGCAGGGATCTCTCGCTGACCGAGTAGATCGCGTGCGGCGCGAACCCGGGCCGGGCGAGGGCCCCGCCGGCCTCGGCGATGCGCTCCAGGCTCCGCTCGGCGTCGGCACAAGCCCGTTCGGACTTCGCGGGGTCGGCGTCGTCGATCAGGGGCGCGGCGGTCACCGCGCGGACCCCTGCGTCCTCGACGGCGCGCGCCGCCGCGTCCGCGTGCCAGTACATGTCCCAGAACGAGGTGGTCCCCGTACGGATCATCTCCAGGCAGGCCAGCCGGGTGCCCCAATAGACATCCTTGTCCGCCATCCGCTTCTCGATCGGCCAGATGTGCTGCTCCAGCCACTCCATCAGCGGAAGGTCGTCCGCGAAGCCGCGGAACAGCGTCATCCCGGCGTGGGTGTGCGCGTTCACGAAGCCCGGGACGATCGCCTGGCCGCCGGCGTCCAGCACCTCGTCGCCTTGCACCGGCTCGACGCCGGGGCCGATCTCCGCGATCTCGCCGCCCACGCACCGGACTCCCACCCTGGTCCCGTCGAGCGTGGCGTCCGTCACCGCAAGCCCCATCGAAACAGCGTATGCCAGCCGTCTACCCGTCAGCGAGTGCGGGGACCACGGCCGCAAGGACCTCCGCGAGCTTGGCGCGGTGCGCCCGCTGGCCCGCCTCGACCTCCGCGAGCGTGAGCTCGGTCGCAGCGACCCCGTTGGCGTAGTTGTCGACCAGGCAGACGGTCGCGTACGCGACGCCGAGCTCGCCGGCGACCACGCACTCGGACGCGGCGGTCATGCCGATCACGTCGGCGTGCCGGGCGACGTACCGGATCTCGGCCCGGGTCTCCAGCCGCGGCCCGGTCACCTGCCAGTAGACGCCGCCGTCTCGGACCGGGACCTCGGCCGCAAACGCCCGGACCACGCGCGCACGCCAGTCCGGGTCGAAGCCCGGCACTCGGTGCGCGGCCGCGTCCGACCGCGTCGTGAGAGGCGGCATGTCGAGGGCGATGAAGTCGTCGGGACACAGATACGTCCCGGGGCCCAGGTCCGGCCGGAGGCCACCGACCGACGCGATGCCCAGCACCCGGTCGCACCCGGCGTCGGCCAGGCGGCGCAGGTTCGCCTCGTGGTCGATCAGGTGCGGCAGCACGTGCGGGTCGCCGTGGCGGTCGACCACCGTGGCCTGGCCGCCGGTCTCGAGCCCGGCCGCGCCGCTCCCGAGGACGACGCCGAGCCCGCCCACCATCAACCAGCCGCCTCAACAACGGCGGGGCTCGGCTTCGCTTCGCTCCGCCTCACTAGGCGGGGGTGATCGGGTTGCGCTTCGCCGAGAACTCGCGGCCGCGGCCCTCCGCGTAGCCGAAGCGCCGGATCAGCTCTCCCCGCAGCGAGTCGGGTTCGATCACCGCGTCGACCACCAGCTCCGATGCGAGATGGAGGATGTCGATGTCGGCCGAGTACTCCTCGCGCTTCGCGCGGATGAACTCCTCGCGCTCCACCTCGTCTGAGATCGCCTGGATCTGGTTGAAGAACACGGCGTTGATCGCCGCCTCCGGGCCCATCACGGCGATCGAAGCCGTCGGCAGCGCGATGCAGCAGTCGGGCTCGAACGCGGGACCCGCCATCGCGTAAAGGCCCGCGCCGTACGCCTTGCGGACGATCACCGAGATCTTCGGAACGGTCGCCTCACTCACCGCCGAGATCATCTTCGCGCCGTGGCGGATGATGCCCTGGCGCTCGACCTCGGTGCCGATCATGAACCCGGGGACGTCGGCGAGGAAGAGCAGCGGGATGTTGAACGCATTGCAGGTGGCGATGAAGCGGGCCGCCTTGTCGGCCGAGTCGACGAACAGAACCCCACCCTTGAACTTCGGCTGGTTGGCGACGATCCCGATCGCCCGGCCGTCGAGCCGCGCATAGCCGACGACCAGCTCCTTCGCCCAGCGCGCGTGGACCTCGCAGAAGGACTCGGCGTCGACGAGCGCGTCGATCATCTCCTTGACGTCGAACGAGGTCTTCTCGTCGGCGGGGACGATCTCCGAGACCGGGCGCTCCGCGGCGGGCTCGCCGGGCGGTGCCGCGGGCGGCGCCTCGCGCCAGCTGCCCGGCATGTAGGACAGGTAGCGCCGCGCCAAGTCGATCGCCTCCTCGTCGGTCTTCGCCAGGAAGTGGCCGCAGCCCGAGACCCCGGTGTGCATCTTCGCCCCGCCCATCTCCTCCAGCGTGACCTTCTCGCCGATCACCATCTCGGCCATCCGCGGTGACCCCAGGTACATCGAGGCGTTGCCCTCGCGCATGATGACTACGTCGCAGAACGCCGGGATATAGGCGCCGCCTGCCGCCGACGGCCCGAACAACAGGCAGACCTGCGGCACGCGGCCCGACAGGCGCACCTCGTTGTAGAAGATCCGCCCCGCCCCGCGGCGGCCGGGGAACATCCGAACCTGATCGGTGATCCGCGCGCCCGCCGAGTCGACGAGGTAGATCATCGGCACCTCGAGCGCGAGCGCGCGCTCCTGGATGCGCAGGATCTTCTCGACCGTCTTCGGCCCCCAGGACCCGGCCTTCACGGTCGGGTCGTTGGCCATCAGGCAGACCTTGCGCCCGCCCACCAGCGCCAGTCCGGTGACGACGCCGTCCGCACCCAGCCCCTCCTGGTCCCAGTTCGCAAGCAGCGCCTCCTCGGCGAACGACTCGGGATCGACCAGCCGCGCGACCCGCTCGCGCACCTCGAGCTTGCCCTGCTCGGCGGTCTTTTCGTGGTGCCGCTCGGGCCCGCCGGCGACGGCGGCTTCGAGGGCTGCGTCAAGCCGGTTGCCGTGTGTCGTATCGCTCATCCCGGGCGGAGTCTAGGACCCCGTGGCGGGAGATCAGCGCCTGTGCTTGATCGTGGCGTTGTAGAAGTAATCGATGCCGGGCTCGGTATCCGACGGGGAGCCGCCGTCGCCGTTGGGCGGCGCCGGGAACCAGGACACGGCGTCCGCGCCGGCGCTGGGAGCGTAGAACCCCTGGATGTTCGGGTTCCCCTTCCCCGGCAGCTGAAGGGCGATGAAGTCGCCCTCGCGGATGCGGAGCTTGGTCTTGAACCGGTGCCTCCCAGGCTCCTTGACCACCCCCGGCTTCGATTTCCGCACGAACGTGTACTGGCCGGAGCCGGTCTCGCGAACGACCCGCAGGCGTAGCTTCCAGCCCCCAGCTTCGGGGTCGACGACGGTCCGGAACCGCCATTTGCGGATCACGCCGGTGAATGGCGCCTTCGTCTTGACATTGCCGGGAAGCTCGATCTGCTGCAGCGCACAACTCGAGAAGCCCTTGCCGCAGCTGTAACCGGAGCCCGGGTTTGGCGATCCCTTCAGATCGCTGCCGATCGTCGCCGCCGCGGCACCTGCCGGCACCAGGCCCACCATGCAGAGCCCCCCGATGACGCCGGCCGCCACCAGAACGCCCCATCGGGCCTGCCCGAACACCGCAACGAGCCGCATGCTCATCCACCCTCCGTCCGCAATTAGGCTGCCCGGGCGATCCTATGCCCGTCGGCTCCCTCAACGCAAACCGCGGCGCCGACGTCGCGATCGTCGGCGCGGGCTTCTCGGGCCTCGCCGCGGCGCTCGAGCTCCGCGCCCGCGGCGTCGAGCCGGTCGTGCTCGAGGCCCGGGACCGGGTCGGCGGCCGGGTCCTGAACCACGAGCTCGCCGGCGGCGAGGTCGTCGAGGTTGGAGGGCAGTGGGTGGGGCCGACCCAGGAGGCCCTCCTCGGGCTCGCGGCCGACCTCGGCATCGCCACGTTCCCGACCCACACGGACGGCGACAACCTGATCGAGTACCGCGGTCGCGTCCGGCGCTACCGCGGCACGATCCCACGCCTCAACCCGGCGATGCTGCTCCAGGTCGACCGGGCGCGCCGCAAGTTCGACCGGCTCGCCTCCCAGGTCCCGCTCGACGCCCCGTGGAAGGCGCCGCGAGCCACGGATTGGGACCGCGTCACGTTCGGGGAGTGGATGCGTCGAAACGTCCATTCGAAGGGGGCGCGGATGCTGCTGACGCTGGCGGTCCGCAGCGTGTTCGGCACCGAGCCGGAGGACATATCCCTGCTCCACGTCCTGTTCTACGTCAACTCGGCCGGCGGGTTCGACGCCCTGGTCGACACGGCCGGCGGCGCGCAGGACTCCCGGTTCGTCGGCGGGTCGCAGCTCGTGGCGATCCGGATGGCGGAGCGGCTCGACGACGCCGTCGTGCTGGAGTCACCGGTGCGCCGGATCACCGACGCCGGGGACGGGGTCACTGTGGAAACCGACGGCCCGGCGGTCGAGGCGCAGCGGGTGATCGTCGCCACCTCCCCCACCCTCTCCGCGCGGATCGAGTTCGAGCCCCAGCTCCCGGCGCAACGCGACCAGCTCTCCCAGCGCATGCCGCAGGGGGCGATCGTCAAGTGCATGGCCGTCTACCCCTCCCCGTTCTGGCGCGAGGAGGGGCTCAGCGGTTCAGGCCTGTCCGACGGCGGCTCGATCAATGCGATCTTCGACAACACGCCACCGAGCGGGACGCCTGGAGTCCTGCTCGGGTTCCTCGACGGACGGGCCGCGCGCCGCTGGGGAGCGCGGACCCCCGACGAGCGGCGGGCGGAGCTCATCGCGGTGCTGACCCGGCTGTTCGGGTCCGCTGCGGCGGCGCCGGACGAGTACGTCGAGCGCAACTGGGCGGCCGAGCGCTGGTCGCGCGGCTGCTACGGGGGCGCCTTCGGCCCCAGCGGCTGGACCGACTTCGGCCCGGCGCTGCGTGAGCCGGTCGGCCGGGTCCACTGGGCCGGAACCGAGACCGCCACCGTCTGGAACGGGTACATCGACGGCGCGATCACGGCCGGGCGCCGCGCGGCGCGCGAGGCGGCAACCGCCTCCTAGCGCGTCTCGTGAACCGCGGTCTCGCGCTCGTCGGGCGCTTCGAGCTGCGTCGGCTCAGCCGCCGACAGCTCGTCCGGTGGAGGCGGTGCCTCGTTGCCCTCATCCCGCCGGCGCCTGGGGCGCGGGTGCGGCGCCATCCGGCGCGGCGGGCTCCTCCGGGCGGATCGCGTCCACGGCCGCGATCAGCTCGTCGGCAAGCTGCGCCACCTGGCCGGTGATCTCGTCGCGGCGCTCGGCGAGCGTGCTCACCGCCTGGTTCAGCCGCCGGCGCCGCGCGTGCGCCTCCTCGATCATCCGCTCGGCCTTGGCCTCGGCATCCGCGACGATCTCGTCGGCCTTCTGGCTGGCATTCACGCGAGCCATGCGCGCCTCTTCCTCGGCCTCCGAACGAAGTCGCTCGGCGTACTCCTTCGCGTCCGCACGCAGATCCGCGGCCGCGTCCTCGGCGGCCGTGAGGATTCCAGAGGTTCGCTCGCCGACCTTGGCGAACTCGCTCGTCAGCTGGGAATGCTCGTCGGGTGAGCCTCCCGCGCCATGCTCGAGCAAGTCAGCGACACGATCGAGGAACGCGTGCACGGCCGCGCGGTTGTAGCCGCCCAGAGCGATGGGAAAGCTCGCTTCGCGGAACGTCGTGCTGCTCAGGGACTCGGCGGTCGGGGTCTCGTCCATGCGCTCCTTCGCTCGTTTCCGGATTCCGGGGAGGTCAACGCGGCTACCCCGGTGGCAGCCGCCTTACACCACGGACTCAGGAATCGGGGCCGACTGCAACGGGCTGCTCACCCGAATAGTCGTAGTAGCCGCGCCCGGTCTTGCGCCCGTAGTGACCGGCGTCGACCAGCTTCGTCAGCGTCGCGGGCGCCGCGAAACGGTCCTCGCCGTAGGCGTCGTGCATCACGGCCGCGATCGAGGCCAGGGTGTCGAGCCCGACGAAGTCAGAGAGCGCGATCGGCCCCATCGGATGGTTGGCACCGGCGATCATGGCGGCGTCGATGTCCTCGATCGAGCCGACCCGCTGCTCGTACGCGTTGATGCCGTCGAGCATGAACGGCACCAGGAGGCGGTTGACGATGAACCCGCGGTTGTCGCCCGCGGCGACGGTCCGCTTTCCGAGCGCGTCGCCCAGGTCGAAGCCGAGCTGCGCAGCGGACTCGTCGGTCCCCTCCGCGCGAACCACCTCCAGCAGCGGCATCACCTGCACGGGATTGAAGAAGTGCAGGCCCAGGAAGCGGTCCGGCCGTGACGTCGCCGCGGCCTGCTCGGCGACCGGAAGCGAGGACGTGTTGGTCGCGAAGTGTGCATCCGGCTTGACGACGGCATCGACCTCGCGCCACATCTCGAGCTTCTGATCGAGGTCCTCCGTGATCGCCTCGATCACGAGGTCGCATCCGGCCAGGTCCGCGTAGTCGAGGGTCGGCGTTATCCGCCCGCGGACCGCGTCGGCGTCGGACTGCTGGAGCTTCCCCTTCTCGACCGCCCTCGCGAGCTGCTTCTCGATCTTGCCGATCCCCTGGTCGAGCTTGTCCTGCGAGAGCTCGCGCACGACGACGTCCCAGCCCGCCTGCGCGCAGACCTGGGTGATCCCGTGGCCCATGAGGCCGCAGCCGACGACGCCTACGTTGTTGATCTCCATCCGGAGCCTTCCTCCTCGATTGGAAATTCGGCGCGGGAGGCTATCCGGTACTAGATCGCGCCCGCCGCTTCCAGCATCTCCCGCATCCGCTCCGCGAGCGCGTGCATGCCGCTCATCGGCCTGACCATGACGGTCAGCTCGCGCACCCGACCGTCGTCGTCGAACCGCAGGATGTCGACGCCCTCGAGCTCGCGGTCGCCCACGCGGGCCGCGAACTGGAGCACCGCGAGCTCGTCGCTCTCGGCCTGGCCGGTGTACCGGAAGTCCTCGAACACCTGGACGACGGCGCCCAGGACGAGCAGCAGCGCCTCCCGCCCCTCGTAGGGCTTGAAGACGACCGGGCTGTTGAAGACGACGTCGTCGGCGAGCAGGTCGCGAGCGGCGTCGAGGTCCTTGGCCTCGACGGCCGTCCGGAACGCGTCGCTCCTCATCCTTCGAGCTGCGCGTCGAGGGTGATCTCGTCGACGGCGGCGAGCGCCTTCGACACCGCGCAACCGGCCTTGGCGGCCTGGGCTTGCTCGGCGAACCCGTCCTGGTCAACCCCAGGCACCCTGCCGCGCACGATCATGTCGATGCGCGTGATCGCGAGCCCGTCATCGCTCTGCCGCAGCGTGACATCGGCGTTGGTGTCGAGCGAATCCGGCGGCGTGCCGGCTTCACTCAGGATGTGTGTGAGGGCCATGGTGAAGCACCCGGCCAGGCCGCCGGCGAGCAGCTGGTCCGGGTTCGTGCCCTCGCCCTCCGCGAATCGCGACGCGAACGAGATCGGCGCCTCGATCGCGCCGGCTCCGAGGGAGACACTGCCGCTCCCCTCCTTGAGAGATCCATTCCAGTTCGCTTTAGCACTGCGGTCTGCCATTTCTCCTCCTTGCTCGCTTCGTTCAATCCTTGCGCCAGTCCACCGGACCCGCCTTCAGCACGTGCGCCCCGAGCGGCCGGCCCAGTACCTCCTGGGCCGCCGCCGAAGCCGCGATCAGCTTCGGCAGCTCCACCCCGGTCTCGATTCCCATCTCCTCCAGCATCGAGACGAGATCCTCTGACGACACGTTGCCGGTCGCGCCCGGCGGCACGGGGCATCCGCCCAGCTCGCCGAAGGCCGACTCGAACGAATCCACACCCACCTCGAGCGCGGCGAGCACGTTCGCCAGCCCCTGCCCGCGCGTGTTGTGGAAGTGCGCGGTCAGCTCCACGCCCGGCAGCCGCTCGCGGCCGGCCGGGAAGAACTCGCCCACCTGGCGCGGGTTGGCCATGCCGGTCGTGTCGCCGAACGCGATCTCCTCGCAACCCGCGGCGACCAGCCGCTCGGCGATCCCGAACACCCGATCCGGCGGGACGGCGCCCTCGTAGGGACAGCCGAACGACACCGAGATCACCCCCTCGCAGCGAAGGCCCTCGGCCCGGGCCCGCGCGATCACGCGCTCGAGGCCGGTCAACGACTCCTCGATCGAGCGGTTCACGTTCTTGCGGTTGTGCGTCTCCGACGCCGAGAGGAACAGGTTCACCTCGTCGAACCGCTCGCGCTTCAGGAGCGCGTTGTCGAGGCCCTTCTCGTTCGGGATCAGGACCGAGTACGCGACCCCCTCGAGCTTCTCGTAGCCGTCCAGGACGAGATCCGCGTCGGCGAGCTGCGGGATCACGTCGGCCCGCACGAACGAGGTCAGCTCGATCCGCCGGCAACCCGCGGATCCGAGCAGCCCGATCAGCCGGATCTTCTGCTCGGTGGGGATGACCTCGGGCTCGTTCTGAAAGCCGTCGCGCGGGCCGACCTCGCGCAGGCGGACGCGCTGCGGCATCCCCGGCATCAGCCGAGCTGGCCGACCTGGATCACGCGGCGCTCGTGCGTGCCGACGCCGATCGTTCGATCGCGGTCGGTCACCTCGACGTCGAAGCGGAGCTTGCGACCGTCGACCACCTCGCGCAGCGTCGAACGGACGGTGCACTCGGTGCCCTCGAGCGCCGCCGCAACGTGCTTCACGCAGACCTCGAAGCCCACTGTGGCGTTGCCCTCGGGCAGGTGCTCGAGCGCGAGGATCGCGGAGTTGCGCTCCATCATCGCGATCATCCCGGGGGTCGAGAGGACGCTCGACCCGATCGTCCCGCCGACGTCGGTGAGCAGCCGGTCCTCGACGGCGAAGGTGTCGAGCCGCTCGGCGCCGGGCTCAAGGTCAGCGATCAACACATCCCCATCCCGCCCGACACGCCAAGCGTCTCGCCGGTCACGTACGAGGCGTCGTCGGAGGCGAGGAACGCGATCGCCGCGGCCACCTCGTCGGGCGTGCCGAGCCGCCGGAGCTGGGTTCCGGCCTTCATCGTCTCGATCACCTTCTCGCCGATCTCGCCGAACTCGAGCGCTCCCATCAGCAGCGGCGTCTCGATCGGTCCGGGGCAGATCGCGTTGACGGTGATCCCGAAGCGGGCTCCCTCGCGCGCCATCGCCTTGGTGAAACCGAGCACGCCGCCCTTCGCCGAGGAATAGGCGACCGAGCCCTTGGAGCCGATCCGCCCGGCCTCGGACGAGATGTTCACGATCCGGCCGTAGCCGGCCTGTTGCATACCCGGCAGCGCGGCGTGAGTGCACGCCATGACGCCGATCAGGTTGATCGCGATCACCCGCTCCCAGACGCCCGGGTCCGTGTCCGCGAAGAACCCGAACTCATCCGTCCCGGCGTTGTTGACCAGAATCGCGAACGGCCCGTGCGCCGCGACCAGGTCCTGCGCCGAGCTCGGGTCGGTCACGTCGAGCCTGGTGCCCGTGCCGGAGACCTCGGCGGCGACGCTGGTGGCGCCCTCCTCGTTGAGGTCGCCGATCACGATGTCCGCGCCCTCGGCCGCGAGGCGGCGGGCCGTCGCGGCGCCGATCCCGCTGGCCCCGCCGGTGACAAGCGCCTTTCTACCCTCGAGCCGCATTCCTGGCGCCAGGATATCCGCGCGCATATATTGCGCCGCCATGGCCGGCAACGCGATCCCGATCATCGGCGGCACCGGGGCCCTCGGCTGGGGCCTCGCGTTCCGCTGGGCGCTTGCCGGGCGCCCGGTTGCGATCGGCTCCCGCGACGCCGACCGCGCGCAGGAGGCCGCCGACCGGATCAGCGCCGCCCTTCCCGATGCTGAGGTCGAGGGACTCACGAACGAGGAGGCGGCAAAGCAGGGCCCGGTCGTGGTCCTTGCGGTCCCGTTCCGCGCGCAGTCGGAGAACCTGAACAACCTCCGCGAGGTGCTGGAGCCGGGCCAGATCCTGGTGGACTGCACGGTGCCGCTCGCGGCAGCTGTCTCGGGCAAGGCGACGAGGACGCTCGGCGTCTGGCAGGGCTCGGCCGCGGAGCAGGCGCAGGAGATGGTCGGAGACGGCGTCACCGTGATCGCCGCCTTCCACACCGTCGGCGCGCCCGAACTGGCCGACCGCGAGGCGATCCTCGACGAGGACGTCCTGATCTGCGGTGAGCGCAAGGCCGACAAGACGAAGGTGGCTGAGTTGGTCGAGGCGATTCCGGGCTTCCGCCCGGTCAACGCCGGACCGCTCGAGACCGCCCGCTTCGTCGAGCAGCTCACTCCGCTCCTGATCTCGATCAACGTTCGCTACAAGGTCCACGCGGGCGTACGGATCACCGGCTTGCCCGACGGCGACCACTGGGCTTGACGCGGGTCGCGCTGCTGGCGGGCGGCACCGGCGGCGCCAAGCTCGCCGCCGGGATGCAGGACATCGTGGGGCCGGACCTCGCGGTGATCGCGAACACCGGGGATGACTGCGAGGTCCACGGGCTGCTGGTCTCGCCCGATCCCGACCTCTGCACGTACTGGCTGGCCGGCGAGGTCGACGAGGAGCGCGGCTGGGGGATCCGCGACGACACCTTCACGGTGCACGAGCGGCTTGTCGCCCTCGGCGCGCCCGGCTGGTTCAGCCTCTCCGATCGCGACCTTGCGGCCTGCCTCTACCGGACGCACTTCCTGGCCGAGGGTGGGACCAGGGTCGCCGCCCAGGCCCAGATCGCCCGCGGACTCGGGGTGCAGGCCGAGGTGCTCCCGATGTGCGAGGAGCCGGTACGAACCAGGGTGCGGACGCCGGCGGGCTGGCGCGGCCTGCAGGAATTCCTGATCCTCGACGGCGGTGAGGCGGCGATCGAGGCGGTCGAGGTCGATGGCCTGCCGGACGCGAAGCCGGCGCCCGAGGTTCGCGCGGCGCTCGCCGCCGCCGACGTGATCGTGATCGGCCCGTCCAACCCGGTGATCTCGATCGGCCCGATTCTGTCGGTGCCCGGCGTGCGCGACGAGATCGCCGCCGCGAGCGCGCCCGTCGTCGCGGTCAGCCCGTTCGTCGCCGGGCGGGCCGTGAAGGGCCCGACCGAGGCCTTCATGGCCGCGATCGGCCGGCAGGTGAGCGCCGCGGGGGTGGCGTCGCTGTACGACGGGCTGCTCGACGGGATCGTCGTGGACGAGGGCGATCCGGACCTCCCGCCGAAGGGCTTGCCCGTCCTCGAGTGCCCGACCCTGATGGAAGGCCGGGCCGGACGGCGCGCCCTCGCCGACCGCGTTCTCAAGTTCGCCGCGGAGCTCCGGTGAGGGCGACCGTCGTCATTCCCGTCAAGCGCTTCGCACGGGCCAAGACGAGGCTGGTCGAAGCCGTGGGGCCTCCGGGCCGGGCCGCTCTCCTGAAGGCGATGCTGGCCGACGTCTTGGCTGCGGTGGCCGAGGTCGAGTCGGTCGAGCGCGTGGTCGTCGTCACTGGCGAGGGACGGGCCGAGCGGATCGCGCTGGAGGCGGCCCGGCGCATGTCGACCCCGCTCGAGGTGCTCCAGGATCCGCGCGATCCCGGCCACTCCGAGGCGGCGACGCTCGGCATCGTGCGGGCGAAGGCGCTCGACGCGGCCTGCGTCGCGCTGCTCCCCGGTGACTGCCCGCTGCTCGAGGCAGCGGAGCTGGACGGCGCCCTCGGTCGAATGGGTGAGGGGTGCGTCGCGGTGGTGCCCGATCGCCATGGCACCGGCACGAACGGCCTGCTGATGGCGCCGGCCGACGCGATCGGCCCGGCCTTCGGGCCCGGCAGCCGCGAGCGCCACCTCGACCGTGCGGAGCGCGCGGGCTGGACGGCGTCGGTCGAGGAGCTGCCGTCGCTGGCACTTGACCTCGATACGCCCGCGGACCTCGACGCCCTCCGCGCGGCGCTCGCAGCCGACGCGACGACCGCCCCGGCGACCGCGCGCGCACTGGCGGAGCTGTGATCGCGATCCGGCCCGTGGAGGGCCTGCCCGAGATCGAGCCCGGGGTCCCGCTCGGCACGATGCTCGCCTCCGCAGCCGATCCTCGCGGCGGCGAGATCCTGGTGGTCTCGCAGAAGGTGGTCTCGAAGGCCGAGGGACGGGTCCGCGACCTGGGCGCGGTTGAGCCGGGCGGACGGGCGATTGAGCTCTCGGCCCGGCTCGACAAGGATCCCCGGCTCGTCCAGCTGATCCTCGACGAGAGCGTGCGCGTGCTGCGCGCCGAGCGCGGAGTCCTGATCGTCGAGACGCGAAGCGGCCTTGTCTGCGCCAACGCCGGCGTCGACACGTCGAACGTCCCGGGCGACGAGCACGTGTCGCTCCTGCCCGAGGATGCGGACGCCTCGGCCCGGCGGCTCCGGGCCGAGATCCTTGCCGTGTCGCGATCGGACCCGGCGGTCGTGATCGCCGACAGCTTCGGCCGCCCATGGCGGCTTGGTCAGACGGACGTCGCCATCGGCTGCGCCGGCCTCGCGCCGCTAGACGACTGGCGCGGCCGGAGGGATCGCGAAGGGCGAGAGCTCGCCGCGACGGCGGTCGCCATCGCCGATGAGGCCGCCGCGGCAGCCGACCTCACGCGCGACAAGGCATCCGGCGCACCGGCCGCCGTGATCTCAGGACTGGCTCGCCACGTCACCCCCGACGACGGCCCCGGCGCGGCCGCGCTGCGGCGCGCCGAGGCCGACGACCTGTTCCGCTGATCAGATCGCCAGCACCGCGGCCCCCGCCAGGCGCCCGTCGCGCAGGTCGGCGAGCGCCCGGTTCGCGTCACCCAGCGCGTATTCGGTCACCTCGGTGCGGATCGGCACCTCGGGCGCGAGGGTCAACAGCTCCTCCCCGTCCCGCCGGGTCAGGTTCGCCACCGACCGGATCGAACGCTCGCGCCAGAGCCAGTCGTAGGGGAACGACGGGATGTCGCTCATGTGGATGCCGGCGCAGACGACCGTGCCGCCCGGCGCCAGCGCGCGGAGCGCGGTCACGACGAGCTCGCCGACCGGCGCGAACACGATCGCCGCATCGAGCTGCTCCTCGAGCTCGCCCGCCGCCCCCGCCCACTCGGCTCCGAGCCCGCGCGCGAACGTCCGCGTCGGCTCGTCGCCCCGGGTGACCGCGAACACCCGCCGGCCCTGGTGGGCCGCGACCTGGCAGATGATGTGCGCCGATCCGCCGAAGCCGTAGAGCCCGAGGCGCTCCGCGTCGCCGCAGAACCGAAGCGCCCGGTAGCCGATCAGGCCGGCGCAGAGCAGCGGCGCGGTGTGCGCATCGTCCTGCTCGCCCGGCAGCGAAAAGCAGTAGCGCTCGTCGGCGACGGCGAGTTCCGCGTAGCCGCCGTCGCGCGTGTAGCCGGTGAACTCGGCTCGCACGCAGAGGTTCTCCCGCCCGGAGCGGCAGTACCGGCACTCGCCGCAGGTCCAGCCCAACCAGGGCACGCCGACGCGATCGCCCGGATCGAAGCGCTCGCCCCTCACCACCTCGCCCACGATCTGGTGGCCTGGGACCAGCGGGAGCTTCGGCTCGGTCAGCTCGCCGTCGACGATGTGCAGATCGGTCCGGCAGACGCCGCACGCGCGAACCCGCAGGAGCGCCTCGCCGGGCCGTGGCTCGGCATCGGGCAGCTCGGCCGGCTCGAGCGGCTCGCCGGGCGCCGGCAGGACCATCGCGCGCATCGTCCAATCCTCCCACCGCGAGACAGCCGTGGGATACTCACGCGCGATGGCACGCCGGTCCGGTGATCCGAAGGTTCAGCGCCTCTCGCAGGTCCAGCTGTTCTCGAGTTGCAGCAAGCGCGAGCTGGCAAAGATCGCCGCGCTCAGCAACGAGGTGGAGATCGCCGCCGGAACGGTCCTGATGCGCCAGGGTGACCCGGGCCAGGAGTGCTTCGTGATCGAGGAGGGCAACGCGAAGGCCACGGTCCGTGGGAAGAAGGGCCGGGTGATGGGCCCCGGCGAGTGCTTCGGCGAGATGGCGCTGCTGCACTCCGCGCCCCGCTCGGCCACCGTCACGGCAGAGACCGACATGAGCCTCGTCGTCCTCGGCTCACGCGAGTTCTGGACCCTGCTCGAGGACGTCCCGCGCGTCGCGCTGAAGGTCCTGGCCGCGGTCGGCGAGCGCCTCCGGGAGACCGAGGGCGCCCAGCCGCACCACTAGGGCCGCCCGAGCGCCGCCAGCAGTCGCGCCACCATCCCGTCGGGGTCCGTGCGGATCTGGCGCCCGGTGACCGGCATGGTGGCGATCCCGTTTGCCTTGAGAACCGCGACCTTCATCCGGTCGCGCTCGAAGGCGATCCGGCCAGAGTGGGCATCCCAGCCGTCGACCTCGACCGCGAGCCGCTCGCGGCGCCAGAGGAAGTCGACCTCGTGGCCGGCGACGGTGGCGTTGGTTTCGTAGCCCGTGATGCCGCGGGCCCGCAGCAGGCGGAGGAGGGCACGCTCGCCCGGCGAGCGGGTGCGGCGGGGGCCGCCGGGGAGGTCGAGCAGGGCGCGCAGCGCGCGGATGCCGTGCTTGTAGGGGTTGCGGGTGATCTGGTCTCGCAGCTCCGCCTCGCTCGCGATCCTCCGGTACTGCGCCTCGGCGACGATCCGCTCGAGCTCGTCGAGGGGGTGGGGTTCGAGGGGGTCGCGCCTTGCGTTCGCCTCGCGAGCGCTGAGCGGGACTGCCAGGTCAAGGATCGTGCGCGGTGGGCTCGTCAGGGGCATGTCGTGGCGGCGGCGGAGGTCGCGCGGCGCGAGCTTGGCGCGGTGGATCTCGATCCGGGAGCGATCGTTGTTCCCCCTCGGCGGGAGGGTGAGGCAGACGTCTCCGGGAGCTGGGTAGGGGGTCAGGTTCCAGAGGGCCGCTGCGCTGCGGTGACTTAGCACCGCGGATGGCCGGGAGTGCGTTAGGCGAATGCGGCCCGCGTTGACCGTGACCGCTGCGCCTTCGCCGCAAGCCAGGAGCGCCGCCATTTCGCGGGCGAAGGGCGCTGGCGCGGCATGGCCGACCAGGTAGACGCCGGCATGGAGGCGATGAAGGCGGCCACTCCGAAGTCGCACCTTGATCTGCTGGGGGGTGATTCCGGCCTGGCGGAGCTGCCACCCCGCAACCACGCCGAACTGCTGTGCCGCAACGGCGGCGATTACCCGGTCAGCGAATCTTCGGCTGGATTGGGGTTCGATACGACCCCTAATCCCGCCGAGGTTGGGTTTGCCCCCTTCACCGCCCTCGAGCGAGGGCGGCTGACAAACGCGCCCCGGACTATCGTCAATACGTCTCGACTATCTCGTAGAGCGTCGTCCGCTGCGCCGGCGTGCGACCCGCTCGCCGCGCTGCCTCGATGAGCTGCGCCGGCTCGAGCCGCACCCCGTGCTGCGACCCCGCCATGCGGGAGATGTTCTCCTCCATCAGGGTCCCGCCCAGGTCGTTCACCCCCCACCGCAGGCTCTCGGTTGCGGCGTCGAGGCCCATCTTCACCCAGCTCGCCTGGAGGTTCTTGATCGTGCGACCGAGCGCGAGCCGGAAGGCCGCGGTGTGCTTGAGGTTCTCCTCGCGCGAGATCTCCTCGATTCCGTGCGTGCGTCCCAGCATCGTGTGGAAGGGAATGAAGCTGAGCGGGACGAACTCGGTGATGCCGCCGGTCCGCTCCTGGACCTCGCGGACGACCCGCATGTGACGGGCGAGCTCCCACGGCTCCTCGATGTGGCCGAACATCACGGTCGAGGTCGAGCGCAGCCCGGAGGCGTGGCAGGCCTCGATGATCTCCACCCAGCGCGCTGCCGGGAGCTTGTTCGGCGAGATCCGTGCCCGGACACCGTCGTGCAGGACCTCGGCCGCCGTCCCCGGGGTCGAGCCGAGCCCGCTGCTCGCGCAGGTACTCGAACACCGACGCGGGCGAGCGCCCCGAGCGCTCGCACATGAAGTGGATCTCCATTGGCGAGTAGGCGTGGAGGTGGAGCTGCGGCGCGACCTCCTTCGCCAGTGAGAGCCAGCGGCCGTAGTGCTCGAGCTCATAGTCGGGATGGATCCCGCCCTGCATGCAGATCTCCGTCGCGCCGAACTCGACCGCCTCGGCGATCCGCTCCTGGAACTCCTCCTCAGAGACGTGGTAGGCGTCCGGCGAGCGCCGGCCCTGGCCGAAGCCGCAGAAAGCGCAGCCGACGGTGCAGATGTTGGTGAAGTTGACGTTGCGGTTGACCACGAACGTGGCGACGTCGCCGGCCAGGTCGGTGCGCAGGCGGTCGGCGCCCGCCCGCATCGCCTCGATCACCTCGGGCCGGGCCTCGGCGAACAGCGCCGTCAGCTCGTCCTCGGAGAGCGGCTCGCCGCGGACTCCCTTCTCGATCGCCGCGGGAGCCAGCTCGGGATCGATCGACCGCTCGGAGCGCCGGCCGGACCCCTTGCGCGGGATGAAGCTCCAGTACTTGAGCTTCACGACGTCGAGGACGCCCTGCTCGATCCACTCCGACTCGAGGTACTGCGGATAGACGCACAGCCGCTCGGTGAGCGCGTAGCCCTGTGGCTTCAGGCGCTTGCGGACCTCGTGCGGGCTCGGAAACGCGTGCTCGGGCGAGATGTGGTCGCCGTTCGCCGACAGGCCGCCGAGGTCGGTCGCCCCCTCGGCGACCAGCTCATCCCACCAGTCGGCGAGGTTCGGCGGGATCTGGATCCCGGCGTCCGGCATCAGCCGCTTGCGTCTCGGCGACCAGCCGCTTCATGTCTTCGAGCGTGATTGGCGTGGCCCACGAAGGAGCACGCAGCATGCGGCTTGCAGCATGCAGATCCTCGGTCTCATCGTCTGCGTGCTGCGTGCTGCGTGCTGCATGCTCGTCGCGCCAACGACGCCGCGCTGCCCGATCCGCTATTTCCGCCACCTCCCGCCCGTAGTAGCGGGGGTGCGGCACGTAGTTCTGGAGGATCACTTCCTGGATGTGGCCGTGACGCGCGTGCGATGCGGCGAGCGCCTCAAGCGAGGCGATGCGCTCGGCCTCGGTCTCGCCGATCCCGACCAGGATCCCTGACGTGAAGGGGATCCGGAGCTCGCCGGCGACGTCGATCGTCGCCATTCGGACCTCGGGGTGCTTCGACGGCGAACCCGCGTGCACCGTGTCCATCAACCGCTCGGAGATCGACTCGAGCATCAGGCCCTGCGAGGCGGTGACCTCGCGCAGGCGCGCAAGGTCCTCGCGGGAGAGCGCGCCCAGGTTGGTGTGCGGCAGCAGCCCGCGCTCGAGCGCCCGCTCGCAGGCCCAGGCGACGTAGGAGACGAAGTCCTCGTGGCCGTACGAGCGCAGGCGGGCGGCGACCTCCGCGTTTACCTCCGGCTGCTCGCCGGTGAGGACGAGGAGCTCCTTGGCGTTTCGCCTGACCGCCTCTTCGAGACGGTCCTCGACCTCATCGGGCGCGTACAGGTGCGCCTTCCGGGTCGCGAACGCGCAGTACTTGCAGACGCACCTACACGTCCGCGAGAGCGAGAGCGTGTAGTTGCGCGAGAAGGTGACCCGCCGCACGGGCCCCAGGCTAAACCAGCCGCGCGGCGGCTAGCGATTGCGTTCGCGCACCTCGGCGTCCTTGACCGCCTGCGCGACGGCGCGGGTGTCGGTCGTCGGCGGCTCGGCGCCCTCCGCGAATTGCGGGCCCGAGATGACGAAGCGGTAGACGCCCCAGGCCAGGATCGCGCCGACGATCGGGCCGAGCACATAGACGAAGAGGTCGGAGCCGTCGATGCCGTCGCCGATCAATGCGGGGCCGAACCAGCGCGCCGGGTTGAACGAACCGCCGGTGAGCGGACCGAAGATCATCACGAGGAAGCCCAGCGTGGCCCCGATCGCCAACGGCCCCCATTCTTGGCGGGCACGGGGGTTCATCGCCACCGCCAGGATCACGAGCACCAGGAGGAACGTGCCGAGGCCCTCGACCACGAAGCCCTGGAAGTTGCTGCTCAGGAGCCCGCTGACCTCCGGGTTCCCGTAGCCGAGCGCCCGGCCCTCGTCGAGCAGGATGCCCTTGACGAGGAGCGCGCCGAGCACCGCACCCGAAAGCTGGGCGAGGACGTAGACGACCGCGTCAACCGGGTCGATCTTGCGCTGGGCGGCCGCCGCGATCGTGACCGCCGGGTTGAAATGCCCGCCCGACACGGCGCCGAAGGCCATGATCAGGGCGAACAGCATGAATGCGTGGACGAGGCCCACAACGGCGAAGTCGGACCCGGTCTGCGCATCGGGCGAGCTCGCCACGAACAGCGTGACGACGGTGCCGATGATGAAGACGAGGAAGAGGGTCCCGAGCAATTCCGCGACGTAGGCGGCCAGACCTCGATCCTGCACTTGCTTTCTACCTCCTGGTAATCCTGTTCAGTACCCGCGCACAGCTCGGCGGAGCCGGCGCGGCGGCAGTCTATAGACGCTCACCGCTCGCGCACGCCGTCGACCGTGTCGGTGCCACGCCCCGGCCATACGCGGTCGCGCCCGGCGCCCGTGGTTATGACGTCGTCGCCGGCGCCTCCGCAGATCCAGTCGCGGCCACGCCTGCCCGCGATCTCATCGTCCCCCCCGCGGCCGACGACGACGTCCGACTTCCGCGTGCCGGGCAGCGAGTCGTCGCCGGCGGCACCGGCGATCGTGGCGTTGCGCCCGCGGCAGCGGAGCGGCTTGGCCGGCGGACCAGGCCCTTCGCCGTCGTCGAAGCCGGGTGCGAGCTCGTACCCGTCCGGCACCACCTTGGGCTCCGGCTCCGACACGATGCCGCCACCGGCGCCGGGGTCCTCGAGGACCGGCAGCCTGAGCTCCAGGTTCTGGACGATGACCGGCGACTGCAGGTTGGAAATCCGGCCGTAGGGAGCGTCGGAGGGAAGCAGCTCGAGCTTCGCGACGTGTCCCTCAGCGAACCGCCAACCGTTCGGATGGAGCTGGAACACCTCGCGCACCGGGCTTGCTCCCACCTGCGGCCGCCAAAGCCCGCGTGCCACCAGCGTGGCGTTCCCGTCGGGCGCGACGTCGAGCAGCCGCGCCGCGACCTGCGAGGTCGCGCCGGGCAGCGTGAAGTCGGCGATCACGGTCGGCGCCCCCATCAGCGTGTAGCCGCCGGCGGGCGCGGGATCGAACCGGTAGGTCGCGGCGCCGATTTGGTCGGAGCCATCGGCGCTCGCGCAGGCGCCCTGGCCGCCGATCGGGTTGTAGGCCGCGCTTCGCGCGGCGTCGGTCGGCACCACCGGCAGTACGGTCTGCGGCCCCGCCAACACCTTGCGCACCTCGCCCGGCGCGATCTCGGACCAGTCGTCCGCCTCGAACGGCCCCTCCGACGCCGCCGCCCCCGGACACGTCTGCGTGATCGTGGTGACGCCCTGGCCGGGCGCCGGGCCGTCGGCCAGATGGTGCGCGAAGAAATCGTCCTGGGCGTCGCGAAGGAGAGCCGTGTCGGCGGGCTTCCCCTGCCCCCGGGGATGCCCGTAGTCGAGGAAGAACAGCGAGATGTCCGCCCCGGGGTGCTCGGCGCGGGTGCGGTTGTAGAAGCGGATCGCCTCGTCGGCCGGGAACAGGTCGTCCGTCCAACCGTTCGAGATCAGGAGCGGCGACGGCCGGGTCGAGGGGTCGATGTAGTACGAGGAGTGATGCGAGGTGATCTCGTCGAGGATCTCCGCGGCGTCCGGATTCGTGTCATATGGCTCGCCGGCCTCAAGAAGAGCAAACCAGGTCGTCAGGTCCGCGTCGGGATCGGCGAGCGGCGGCGCGTAGAACCCGGTCGCGGCGCCCGCGGCATACAAGAGGGCGACGTACGACTGCTTGAGGACGCCAAGACGAGCGTCGCCCTCCGGCCCGAGGTACGGCGCGTCGGCGACGTAGTCGAGCGTCCGCCCGTTCGGCAACAGCGAATAGGCGAGATCCGTCCAGGGGATCTCCGGCGCGGCTGCCGCCAGGCTGAGCGGGGTGCCGTCGGGGCTCTCCCACGCCTCGTAGGTCCCGTTGGGAAGCATCACGCGGTTGCGCAGCGCCGCGAGCGCCATCGAGTGGCCGCCGCCGTACGAGCCGCCCGTCGCCGCGATCGCGCCGGCGTCCGCGACGCCCTCGTCGACGAGGACCCCGGCGAAGTGCTGGGCGTCGCGGACCTCGTAGCGCGTGTCCATCAGCCGCACCCAGCCCCCGTCGAGGCAGCGGGCGGGCGGCGGCTTGGCGCCGCACGGCCCGAAGCCCCGCTCGCTTATCGAGAACGCGGCGTAGCCCTGATTGGTCCAGCGGCGCAGGGCCGGGAGCGTCAGCTCCGAGCCGCCGTAACCGTGGAAGTGCATGACGAGCGGATACGGACCGTCGGGCCCTGACTCCGGCTCGGGCGGCAGCGCGACGTTGACGTCGATCTCCTGCCCGTCGAAGGTGGGCGCGAGCGTATTCGTGCCGCCGCAGAAGCGCGTGCCATCGGCCTGGATCGCACAGCTCACCCGTCCGTCGAAGACGTCGCTGACCTCCGCGCCAGCCGGTGCGGCCGCCAACAGGACGATCCCACCGGCGATCGTGCCGGCGATTGCTCCCTTGCCCACGGTCGTGACGGTACCAGCGGCTGTCCGTGAGAGCGCCCACAGCTATCGTGCGCCGCTCCATGACAAGGGTCGTCGCGCTGCTGGCGGCCGTCCTCGCCGGTGCCCTGTGGGGGTGCGGCGACGACGGTGCTGAACCGGGCGCCTCGCGCGAGGCGACCCTGGTGCTCGACTTCACCCCGAACGCGGTCCACGCCGGGCTCTACGCGGCGCTCGAGCGCGGCTGGTTCTCGGACGAGGGCGTGAACCTCGAGATCCGGCCGCCCGGCGAGTCGACCGACGCGCCGAAGCTCCTCGCGGCGGGCCGCACGGAGTTCGCGGTCCTTGACATCAACGACTGGGGCGTCGCTCGCGAGCGCGGCCTCGACCTCGTTCCCGTAGCAGCGCTCGTGCAGGTGCCGCTCGCCGCCGTGATTGCGGGCGACCGCGACGAGGTGCGCCGTCCTCGAGACCTCGAGGGCCGCACCGTTGGGGTCACCGGCCTACCGTCCGACGAGATCGTGCTCGACCGGGTGGTCGGGAGCGACGGCGGCGACCCGGCTCTCGTCGACCGGACGACGATCGGCTTCGACTCGGTGGCCGCGCTGTCGGCCGGGCGGGTCGACGCCGCGACCGCGTTCTGGAACGCGGAGGGCGTGGCGCTGCGGGAGCTCGGCGTGCCGACCCGCGAGTTCAGGGTGGGCGACGAGGCCGGCGACCCGTTCCCCGAGCTGCTCGTCGTGGCCACGCAGGAGCTCGCCGACCGCGAGCCCGGCCTGGTCGACGCGGTCCGATCCGGGATCGGACGAGGCTATGCGCTCGCCGCCGACGATCCCGGCGCCGCGGTTGAGAGCATGCTCTCTGCCCAGCCCGGGCTCGAGCCGGACGTCCAGGAGGCTCAGATGCAGGCCTTGACCGACGCCGACGCGTTCAGCGCCGGCGTCGAGCCCGGCGCTGTCGAAGCCCGACGGATCGCCAATTGGCGCGCGTTCGCCAATCACTGATGGGGCACGGAGCTAGCGCAGGATCAGCAACTGGACGCTCTGGCGCTCGCTGTACTCGTCGAGTGGTCTGATCACCGCTGTGCCGTGAGCCCTCCGGAAGTCCCCTGTGCCCCCGACAATCGACAGCCGGTTCTTGTCGCCCATCGTGTCCACGTTGCCCGCGATCTGGATCCGCCCGCGGTTCTTCCAGGTGAAGGTCGCCGTGCATTCGCCGCCAACGGAAGGCACCCCCTGACAGGCGGAGGAAAAGCGTCCGATGTTCTTTCCGCCTCGCCGCAACTCTCCGGAGGAGCCAAACAGATCGCCAGCACCATTCGGCTGACCGCTGGGGATGTAGTAGCCCTCATCGATGACGATTCGGACCGTTGTCTTCTCGCGGGAGGGGAGTGCGCCGGTCGCCACCGTGACGACCGGGCCGGCGAGAGCGGCGACCGCGAGGGCCGCTGCGATTGAGGTAAGTCGGTTTCCCCCCACAGCCCAACATTCGACTCGAACCCGCCTTGACCTGCAACGCCCGATCTAAAGGCGGCGGCTCGCGCGGAACTGGCGCCGGACGGACTCCGGCCGGCCCCACATCTGGGTGACCTCGGCCCGGCCCTCGCGGAAGTCGCGGAGGACCAGTTCGGCGTCGATCCCCTCCTGGTCGAGCAGCGCGAACGTGCCCTTGACGGTTGGCGCCGCCGCCGCGTGCCCGAACTTGTTGGCGACGTTGACCCGCCAGTGCCAGTCCGCCTTCGAGTAGGGCTGGGCGTTGACCTGGGTGAGGATCACGGCGGCGTCGATGTACCGCTCCTCGTCGGGCAGGCGCATGTCGAGGGTCAGGTCGGTCCAGTCGTCGGGGAGCGAGTCGAGGATCTCCTGGAACTGGTCGGCGAGGCCCACGGGACGCAGACTATCCCGCGGCCGCGATCACCATCCGCCGCGCCAGCTCGGCGCCGATCGCGTGGGGCTCGCCGTCGACTTCGATCTCAACCGAGCCGCCGAACGGTTCGCGCGTGCCGACAGTCACCCTCGAGCCGGGCCGGATGCCGCGCTCGGCCAGGAACCGGAGCATCTCCGGGTCCGAGTCCGAGACCCGGGCCAGCGTGCCCACACCGCCGGGCTCGAGCTCGGCCAGGGGAACCCCGGGCTCGCTCGCGAGAGCGAGGTCGCGATCGGGGATTGGGTCGCCGTGAGGGTCATGCTCGGGATCGCCGAGCGCCTCCGCGATCCGCTCCTCGAGCTCCTCCGAGATGTAGTGCTCGAGCACCTCGGCCTCGTCGTGGACGCGATCCCACGGCATGCCGAGCACCTCAGTCAGGTACGCCTCCAGCAACCGGTGGTGGCGCATCACCTCGAGCGCGACGCGCTCGCCCTCGGCGGTGAGCAGCGCCCCCCGGTACGGCTCGTGGTCGACGAGGCCCATCTCCTGCATCCGCTTCAGCATCGCGGTCACCGAGCCGGGCGAGACGCCGAGCCGCTCGGAGAGAGCCGAGGTCGTGACCGGACCGTCGCAGCGCTTCGCGAGCGCGTGGAGCGCCTTCGCGTAGTCCTCTACAGCCTCCGTGTTGGGGGCGTCCGGCCGTCTGAAGCCAGAGTGCGCCATTAGACGGTGATCAGGAGGCTGGTCAGGTAGAACGCGACGAGACCCACCGCGATCCCGGACGCCGTGGCCGTGTCGAGGAGGCGGCCGGCCCGGTCGCGCATCGCGGGCGCGATCTGGACGATCACCTGGATCACGGCGCCGACGCCGACGCCGAGCAGCAGGGCCGAAAGCTCGGGATTCGTCACGAGCGCGCCAATCACGCCGCCGGCGATCGCGGGTGCGCCGGCGATCAGGCCCAGCACGAGCAGTCGCCGCAAGGTGGGGTTCGAGCGTGTGAGCGGCGCGACGATCGCGAAACCCTCGGTGGTGTTGTGGATCGCGAAGCCGACGACCAGGAACGCGCCCAGCGCAAGTTCGCCGATCGCGTACGCGGACCCGATCGCGAGGCCCTCGCCGAGGTTGTGAAGGCCGATGCCGAGCGCGATCATCAGCGCCAGCCGCGCCCCGCCCTCGGCGTCGTCGGCCGTCTTGCTGCCGCGCCCTCGCAGGTGCCGGTCGACCGCGGTGAGGATCAGGTACGCGAGGCCGGCGCCCAGCACCAGGAGCTCGACCCCGCCGAAGGCGCCGCCGGACTCGTCCGCGAGCTCGAGGCCCTCGAGCGTCGCGTCGACGGCCAGGAACGCCAACAGCCCCACCGTTACCGCCATCAGCACCCGGATCCAATCCGGGTTGAATCGCCGCATCGCCGGCAGCAGCATCATCCCCAGGATCACGGGGATGATCCCCACGTAGGTGCCGAGCAGCGCCATCAGGCCGAACAGGTCACCGTCGGCCTTCGGTGTCTCGACGGCGGCCGCGATCTCGTGCTCGATCACCACGCCCGTGGCCGTGACGAGCGAGACCACGTAGGGCTGGCCCTCCTGCCAGGGGTAGGTCAGAGCGATCGTCGCGGATCCGAGCCGGCCGATCGGCTCATCGGCCCCGCGGAAGTCGACGTAGGCGTCGTTCACGAACGCCTGGGCGATCGTGACGTCGTCCGGGCCGGTGTTGCGGACGGTCAGCTCGATCTGGTTGGGCGCCAGCTCGGTGCGCTCCACGGCGAGCTCCTCGACCGGCGGCCCAAGCCGCTCCGGGAGGCTGTCGCCCCCCGCCACCGCCAGGATCACGAGCACTGCGGTGATCAGCAGGGCGACGCCGCCGCCGAGGACCCAGGTGGGAACGCCGTCGAGCGGCCCGCGCTGAAGCGTCTCGCCGCGAGCCTCCATCACTCGACCTCGAAGAAGCCCATCCAGCCGAGCTCGGCGAACTCGGTCTTGTGGGCGTGGAACATGAACGGGCCGGCATGCGGGAACGTCATCTCGCAGATCCCGCGCTGAGCCTGCCCCTGGAGCACCGTGTCGGTGAAGTCGGCGGGCTCGAGCCTGGTGCCGGTCGGGTAGTAGTCGAAGAAGTTGCCGTGGATGTGGAATGAGTTGATCGGGTCGTACTCGAGCGCGTTCACCAGGTAGATCCGGACGGGCGCGCCGCGCTTCACCTTGATCGGCTCGGCCATGTAGTGGAACGGGATCCCGTTCACCGCGTAGAACTGATTGCCCTCGGCGTCGAACGTGCTGTTGTAGCCGTGCTGGACCATCACCATCTCGTCCGCGTCCGGGCGCCCCTGCCTCGGGTCGACGATGAACGTCCCGTACATCCCGCGCGCGATGTGCTCCGCGAGCGGCGCGACGTGGCAGTGGTAGAGGTGGAGCCCGAAGGGCTCGGCGTCGAACTCGTAGACGGTCGACTTGCCCGGGGCGATGATCCCCGCCCCGACGCCGGGGATCCCGTCCATCGCCGACGGGTGGAGGCCGTGGAAGTGGACGGTGTGCGGGTGCGCCGACCCGTTCACGAATCGGATGCGCAGCTTGTCGCCCTCGTGGCAGCGCAGCGTCGGCCCCGGGATCCGGCCGTTGTAGGTCCAGGCCGGGAACTTGACGCCGGGCGCGATCTCGATCTCCTTGTCGGCGGCGATGAGCTCCCACTCGCGGACCACGCGGCCGGTTGCGGTCCGCCGCGTCTTGCCGTAGTCGAAGTCGCGCAGGATCTCGGTCGGGTTGAAGCCGTTGGCGCGGTGGTCGACGTTCGCGCCTTCGCGGAACGTCGGGCCGGCGGTTCCGAGACCGTTGGCGTGAGCGGGCACTCCGTGCCCGGCGTGTCCGGTCGCGGCGGCAACGGCGTTCGGGTGCTGGTTGCCCCCGAGCGCATCGTGGAAGCCCTGGTGCGGGACGACCTCATGGAGCGCCGCGAGCGCTGGGCCGGCGGCGAGTGCTCCGCCGAGCAGGCGGCGCCGGCTTAGCCGCAGGGCGCGATCGTCCTCGGTCTTTCGGTCATCCACAACCGAGATTTTGACACATCAAAAAGATACCTGCCGCGTCCGCCTAGAATCGGGCGGGTGACCACGGTCGAGCTCGATGGCCAGTACCGCGCGCTCCGCGAGGAGGCCGGTGTGCTCGAGCGGCCCGAACGCCGGCTGCTCGTAGCCCACGGAGCCGACGCCGTCGAGTACGTGCACGATCAGCTCACGAACGACATCACGTCACTCGCGCCGGGCGAGGGGTGCTACGCCGCGCTGCTCAATCGCAAGGGCCAGATGCAGGCTGATCTGCGGGTGCTGAGGATGTCCCCGGACGAGCTGCTGCTCGACTGCGAGCAGGCCGGCCGTGACGCGCTCGGGGCCCACCTCGGGCTCTATCGCGTGGGGCGCGAGGTCGAGTTCGAGAACCTCGCCGAGAGCCACGCGGTCCTGTCGGTGATCGGCCCCGCGGCGGGGGCGCTCACCGGCATCGGTCCGCTCGGCTCGGAGCATGCCCACCGCGAAGTTTCGCGCTGGGGCGTCGCGGCGCGCGCGGTCGCAACGGACCTCGGGCTCGACCTTATCTGCCGGCGCGAGGACGTCGCTGCGCTCAGCGAAGGCCTGGCTGAAGCCGGCGTCGAGCGGGTCGACGATGCGGCCGCCGAGATCGCCCGCGTGGAGTCCGGCCGGCCGCGATTCGGGCGTGAGATGACGACCGAGACGATCCCGCAGGAGGCCGGGATCAACGAGCGCGCCGTCAGTTTCAGCAAGGGTTGCTACATCGGGCAGGAGACCGTCGCCCGCCTCCACTACAGGGGCAAGCCGAACCGTCACCTCCGCGGGCTCCGGCTCGCCGAGCCCGTTCCCGGCGGCGCGCTGATCCGGCTCGGCGAGCGCGAGCTCGGCAGAGTCGGAACCGCCGTCCTCTCCCCCGCCCACGGACCGATCGCGCTGGCGATCGTCCGTCGCGAGGCCGAGCCCGGCACCACGGTCGAGATCCTGAGCGACGGCGGAACCGTCGAAGCGGCGGTCGTCGAGCTTCCGTTCGTTTAGGGTTTCGCCCCGAGATGAGGTTTCGGGGAGAGGCTTCGATCGCAACGCGCAGCCTGCGCGGCGGCGCCCTCGGCCTGCTCGCGCCCGTGCTGCTCCTGCTCGGCGCCTGCGGTGAGGACGACTTCCCGAACGATCCCCGGCCCCCTGCCCCGATCGAGCTGACCGCCGCGATCGACCAGCGCAGCGTGACCATCTCGCCGCAGAACCTCGGGGCCGGGCTCGTGGTCCTCACGGTTTCGAACCAGACCGACGAGCCGACCAGGCTCACGCTCGAGGGGCCGACGTCCGAGACGTCGGACGAGATCCCGCCGGGCGGCACCGGCTCGGTCAAGGCCGCCCTCGTGGAGGGCGAATACGAGGCCGCAGCGGGCGCCGAGATCGGCATCGAGCCCGCCACGCTCGAGGTCGGCCCGGAGCGGCCGTCCTCGCAGAACGAGCTGCTTCAGCCCTAGCTACTCGTCGGCGGCCGCGGCCACGAGCGATTCGATGCGCTCGAGGCACCGCTCGACGTCGGCGAGCATCGCATCGAGTTCCTCGCGTGCGGCCTGCGCGCTGCTCGTCACGCCGGTGAGCGACTTCCGGATCCGGTTCGCTCGCTTGAGCTGGGCGGTCGCCTCCTCCGCCGCATCCTGGACCCCTGCCGCATCGACCTCGAGCACACCGCCGCCGGCTGCCAGCACGCGGGCACGCACATATCGGTACACGAGGCGGAGCGCGAGCGGATCGGGATCCTCGCGGTCGAGGACGGCGATCATCTTGTTCCCTTGGTACTCGGTGAGCTCCTCGAGCCCCGAGGGGATCTTGTCCTCGCCGGCGACGATCAGGACTGCGTACTCCGCGTCACGCTCCCGTAGGCAGGCCGCGAGCTCGGCCCATGCGTCGTTCTTCGAGAGCTTCTTGTTTTTCGCCTCGAACACGATCGTCGCGAGCGCCCCCCCGGTGGCGCCACCGAGCTCGACCACCGTGTCGCCCTTCTTGGCGCCCGCCTCGTTTGACGTGTCTCCGGTGTGGATCGCGGCGTCACCGTGCTCGGACGCGATTGCCTCGAGAGCGGCGTGCGCGAGCTCCTCGAACGTCCGCCCCTTGGCGCTGCCGCGCTCGGCCTCGGCCGCGACCCGGTCTGCGGCGGCGTCGCGCTCCTTGAGCTCGATCAGCTCGCGCTGGAGCTGCTCCATCCGCTTCCTGGTCGCCTCGGCCTCGGTCTGTTGGCGCTCGTCCAGCGCCTTGAAGCCACGGACGACGGCGGCCTTGAAGTCGGTGAGTGGATTGGCGCCGTCCTCGGCCGAGAAGAGCTTCGCGATCTTCATCCGCTGCTCCTCAAGCGCTTCCCCGACGAGCTGGTCGATTTCCTTCTGGACGGAGCCGTCGCGGTTGCCGTCGAAAGTCTGGGCGATCCGCTCCGCGAGCTGCTCGTCGCCCGCCTCGAGCACCTTCGAGAGCCGCTCGCGTAGGGCGCCGGCGTGGCGCTCGAACTCGGCGCGCACATAGTCCACGTTGACCGCGGTTTCCTCGGTGTCCAGCACGCGGGCGCCGATCTCGATCGCCTTCGTCACCGTCGCGGTCGGAGGCTGTCCGGCCTCCGCACGCTCACGAACGACGCGCGCGGCACGCTCGTCGCTCATCTCGAGCCGCTCGATCACGATGCGGTCGCCGATCGCGCGGACGGCGCCCTGGTCGATTCCGTCGAGCGGCAGCTGTGGCTTCTCCGATGCTTCCATGGTGGACTCACGAAGGTAGTCCCGCCGGCGGACGGGAATCTGACGCGGCAACGATCGTCCCGCCCTGCGCGCTATACACCCCCGCGAGGGACGTTCACCTATCGGCGAGTGCGAGTAGGTGCTCTGGGCGCTCGTATACGTCGTCGGAGGCGAGGCGGCGCACGGTCCAGCCGGCGCTCCGCCAGGCGGCTTCCTTGCGCGCGTCGGCGCCTCGGTCGAGGTGAAAGGGACCGCCATCGATCTCGACGATGAGGCGCCGCTCCGGGAACACCAGATCGGCCTCCTCGCCTGCAATGACCCGGTTGAGGGTCACAGGGCCGGATCCAACCTCCCGGAGGAGCTCGAGGGCCCGCACCTCGGCACCGCTCCGCGCCCGCTCGATGGGCAGGCCGCAGTAGCGCGCCACGGTGGCCGCGAGTCGCCGCGATCCCCGCCACCCTCGGTAGCGCCCAAGCGCATCGGCGAGCCCGTACAGAGTGATCAACTCAAGCCGCACGGCCTCCCGGACCGCCCGTGCGAGCGCTGCATCTCCCACGTCGCTCGCGATATCCAGCAGGGTGCGCGCAATCGACGTGATCGGTACCCCGTTGAGCTCCGTGCCGTCAGCGTCGAGGTTGGTGCTCCGATGGACCCGGAGGCCGCCGTGGACCCTGGGGCCACCGTTGCCGGGACGGGTAATCGTCACGTAGCCACCCTCGTGCGCCAAAGCACCCCAAGCGACCGCAGCGCTCAGCCGGCTCAGGAGGCTCCCGGGCTGGGTGAGCGTCGCTCCCATCCAGCGCCCCCAGGGGTCGGAATCGAGCACCGGCGCGACGGCCAAAACGCCTTGTTCCACGATCACAAGGCGACCCGAGTCGACCCGATGCTCGATCGCGTCCTTACTCACTCCCAGCGCCTCCAACTGCGCTCGCGACACCCGGTTGAACTGCCGCCCCGCCAACTCGGCTACACGAGCGTCCCTCATGGGGGTGTATAGGGCGCCGCGAGGGACGTTCGCCCCCTTTCGGTGCCGATGGTGGTGGCAGAACGCCGGTACCATCCCGCGGCCCCCGAACGAAGGAGTTGAGCGAGCCAGTGGCAGTTGACGTATCCGAGGTCTCGAAGCTCGGCGTGGAGCCCGGCACGCTGCCGGAGACGATGGCGGCCTGGGTGATCCGGCCCGAGCGTGAGGGCGAGCCCAAGGACGCCTTCCAGATCGAGGAGATCGAGGTCCCCGAGCCGCAGGCGTTCGAGGTCATCGTGCGGGTGATGGCCGCCGGGGTCAACTTCAACAACGTCTGGGCGGCGCTGGGCAAGCCGGTCTCGGTCTTCGGCTACGGCGACCACCCCGAGTACGGGCACCACATCGGCGGCTCCGACGCCTCCGGCATCGTCTGGAAGGTGGGCCCGGGCGTCACGAACTGGAAGCCCGGCGACGAGGTCGTGATCCACTGCAACCAGGCCTCGTACGAGGACGTCGAGGTCCACGGCCTCGACCCGCTGGCGGCGCCGAGCCAGAAGATCTGGGGCTACGAGACCACCTGGGGCTCGTTCGCCCAGTTCACCAAGGTCCAGGCCCAGCAGCTCCTCCCGAAGCCGAGGAACCTTTCGTGGGTCGACTCATCCGCCTACGGGCTGACCTACTTCACCGCCTACCGGATGTTGCTGGACCGCTGCAAGGTCCAGGCCGGCCACAACGTGCTGATCTGGGGCGCGGCCGGAGGGCTCGGCGTGTTCGCCACGCAGCTCTGCAAGGCCGCCGGCGCCAACGCCGTGGGCGTCGTCTCCTCGGCCGGGAAGGGGGAGCTGGTCAAGTCGCTCGGCGCCGTCGACTACATCGACCGGAACGAGTTCGCCGGGATGATGCGGAAGGGCGGCGAGTCGCCGGAGGAGGAGAAGGAGCGCTTCACGGTGACGCGGGCGTTCGCGAAGCAGGTCAAGTCGATCCTGGGCGACGCCCCCGACATCGTGTTCGAGCACGTCGGCCAGGCGACGTTCCCGACTTCGGTGTTCACGGTGAAGCCCTTCGGCAAGGTCGTGATCTGCGGCGCGACCTCCGGCTACACGCTCGACTTCGACGTTCGCTACCTGTGGATGAAGCAGAAGGAGATCCTCGGCTCGCACTTCGCGAACGCGTACGAGTGCACTCGCGCGAACCAACTGATGGCCGAGGGCAAGATCCGGCCCGTGCTGTGGAAGGCGATGGGCTTCGACGGCGTCCCCGGGGCGCACCAGCTGATGCACGAGAACAAGCACGCGGGCAAGATCACGACGATGGTCGGGGCCACAACCAAAGATGAGGGTGTGCACGAGGACGGGCCGGGAGCGATCTGGGCCGAGGTCGGCGCCTAGCCGCGACGCGGTTTAGGATCCGCGCGCGATGTTCATCAACAACATCGACTGGCACGTCACCCCGTTCCGGGCCGATCGCTGGCTCGAGATCTGGCGCCCGGCGCTCGATCGTGCACTCGCCGCCGGCGCCAGCACCTGTTACCTGACCCGGAACATCGACGACCCGCTCCACTTCCGCCAGGTCTCGGTCTGGGAGGAGAAGGACGACTTCGAGGCCTACTGGGCCTCGGACGAGATCGCCGGGCTGCGCGAGGACGCCCTCCCCTACTACCACAAGCCTGTCCTGCCCGTGTGGCACTCACTCGCCGCGGAAGCGGCGCTGGATCGCAGCGCCTAGCCCTGGTCAGGCCAGACGCCGTTGGTGACCTTCACGGCGTAGAAGCCCTGGAACCCGTCGGAGTACCAGATCTCCTTGCGCTTCGGGGCGAACGCGGGGCTTGCCATCGCCCAGTTCGACGACTCGAGGATGAGACGGTCCTTGATCGGAGCGTTGAAGTAGGCGATCTCCTTCGGGTGCTGCGGGTCGCGGATGTCGAACACGCGAAGGCCGGAAAGGATCATGCTGCAGGCGACGATCTGGGGATCCTCCCGGCGCGGCACGCTGCAGTAGTGGCCGGCGTAGCCCTGCAGCGGGTTGCCCGCCCCGGGATCGTTCGCCTGGGCCGCAAAGTTCTCAGGCTGGTGCACGGCCAGTCGCAGGTTGGAAACGACGCGCGGCGCGCGCTCGTTCTCGATGCTGATGATCCTGCCGGCACCGACCTCGCTCTGCGACCCGAACTCGTCGATCTCGACGACGTACTTCCGCCCGTTGATCGTGACCGGGATCGCGTTCTGGGGGATGCTCATCGATCCCCACTGCAGCCGCGCGACCTCGGTCACCACCGGGTTGGGCTTGCGGGCCTGGATCGCGGAGGTGTCGAGGATGATCAGGCCCGATCCGACCCCGGCGACGTAGGCGCGGTTGCCGTTGTTCGACACCGAGAGGCCGTGGGAGTCGTAGTTACCGAGCCAGAGGGGCCTTGGCTGGCTGAGGTTCGCGATGTCGACCGCGACGATCGTCTCGGTGCTGGGGGAGGCGGAGTAGAACGTCTTCCCGTCGGGGGCCATGCCGCTCTCGTGGCCGAACACACCGACCGGGGTCGATGACTTGAACACGGGGTGCCGGCAGTCCTTCGAGATGTCGTAGAGGTCGACGATGCCGACGTTGAACGCGGGGTTCCCGAGGACCGCGGCGAGGACACCGCGCTGCTGGCTCACGACGAGCGATTCGTGCGGCGAGAGCATCGCGGGTGTGACCAACCGGGCGGTCCGGACCGGATGCGCCGGATCGGACATGTCGAGCACGTTCACCCCACCCTCGAGGTCGAGGATGTTGGTCGGGAAGAGGAGCGTCGTGTCGTAGTAGGCGCACTCGTGGCCGGCCTTGTCCACGTAGCGCTCCACCTTGAACCCACCCACGCTGCCGAGGACGTTCGGCTTCTCGTACGAGCCCACCAGCCGCGTGTTGCAGGTGTAGCCGCGGGCCGCCCGTCCGCTCTGGTGGTCCGAGCGCGGCACCCGTCCCTGAATTCCGGTCTCCGGACGCGAGCCCGGGCCGCAGCGCCCCTGCGGCGTTGCCAGCAACGGTGGCTCGGCGCGCCGCACGGCGGGCGTCGCCGCGACCTCGACCGGGTTGGCGGGCGTCCCCACGGCGGTGCGAAGCGCATCGAGGTTCGCGGCCCCCGGGTGGTCGGCGCCGGCCGGCGCGTCGAGCGCGAGCGTCACTCCGAGCGCGAGAACGCAGGCGGCCCCGAACCGGGTGACGGGACGAGCAGACACGGCAGCGCGACAATACCGCGCGCGGCGCCGGTTCGCGCAGCTAGGCGACGGCCTCCAGCCGCGCGTGCTGTTTCGCGAAGCGCTCGCCGGCTTCGACGAGCACCGCGAGCATCGCGTCGGTCGCGCCGCTTCTGGTCCGGCGCGTCTCCGCCCAGACCCTGCGAACCGGCGCCGGCGGGTCGGTCGGGAGGACGACGATGTCGCTGCGCAGCGTCGGCAGGGCCAGGTCGGGCAGCAGCGTCACGCCGAGGCCGGCGGCGACGAAGCCCTGCAGCACGTGGTAGTCATCGGACTCGAACCCGACCCGCGGCTCGAAGCCCGCGTCGCGGCATGCCTCCTTGACCATCTGGCCACAGGAGCTCGGGCAATCGCCCGAGAGCCAGACCTCGTCGGCCAGCTCGGCCATCTCGACCGTGGCCTTCTTGGCCAACTCATGGTCCTTCGGCAGTGCGACGTGCAGCGATTCGGTCAGGAGCAGCGTCCGCTCAACGTCGCGCTCGTCGGAAACCGGGAGGCCGGGATAGTCGAACGTGAGGGCGAGGTCGATCTCGCCCGCGCGGAGGCGCGGCATCGACTCCTCGGGCTCGGCCTCGGTGACGCCCAGCCGAACCTTCGGGTGGCGCTCGACGAAGTCGGAGACCGCCATCGTCAGCAGGGTCGCGCTGGCACTCGGGAAGCTCGCTATCCGCACCTCGCCGCCCTCGAGGCCGGCGATCGCTGCGAGCTCGCGCTCCGCCTCCTCGAGCCGGGCGATCGCGGCGTCGGCGTGTTCGACCAAGACCCGCCCGGCGTCCGTCGGCTTGGTCCCCTCGCGGGTCCGCTCGAGGAGCTGCATCCCGACCTCGCGCTCGAGCGTCGCGATCTGCTGGCTCACCGCCGACTGCGACAGGTACAGCGCCTCGGCCGCCGCCGAGAAGGATCCGCGCGATGCGACCTCGCGGAGGATCCGCAACCGCTTCACGTCAAGCATAAGAGCACCTTATCAGATGGTATGGAACTTCCTGTTGCGCTTATCCCAGGCACGCGCGATCATGCCCTCATGACGAACGACGAGATCCAGAAGCTGTCCGGAGTGACCATTCGCAGGCTCGGCGCAGCCGATACGCCGGTGGTGCTGCGCCTCGTCGAGCTCGACTCGAAGGACGTGCCGGAGGGCGACCTCCTCGGTGCCGAGATCGAGGGCCGGCTTGTCGCCGTCGCCCCGATCTCGGGCGGCGAGACGGTCGCCGACCCGTTCAGCCGCACCAGCGAGCTCCGAGCCCTGCTCGAGCTTCGTGCCGCGCAACTTCGCAACCGGAGCCCTCGGCCCTCACGGCTGGGCGGCCTGCTCTCACGCCGCGGCCGTCGCGGAACCCCCACCGCGCCCACGCCGCCCGGGCATCCGGGCTTGCTGCAGAGCTAGCCCTGCTCGAGGGGGGCCATCGTGAGGCCCGCGTCCGTGAGTTGCTCCCAGTAGAGCTCGGCGGGCTCGCGCTCCCCGGACCAGACGATCGCCTGGCCGGTGTTGTGGATCTTGTCGGCGAACGCATGCCCCGCATCGAGCGTGACGCCCGGGATCACGCGGGCGAGGGTCTGGGCGACGTGCTCGAAGGTGTTGTGGTCGTCGTTCAGCACGATCACCCGCCAGCTTCCCCCGAGTCCCGACCCGGGGCCCCCGCCGCGCGTCCGCTCGATCGTCTCCGTCGCCACGGGAGGCAGGGTAGAAGCTGCGTTGCGGTCCGGGCTGGCTAGTTGGCGAGGCCGGCGCGGATCCGGTCGAACGAGCCCACCACGGCCCGATGGCCGTTCTTGCGGCTCCCGATGCCGAACGTGAGCTTGCGGCCGTCGATCTGCTCCGGGTTGGAATCGACCGCCCCGGCGACCTTCTCGCCGTTGACGAAGGCCTTGACCCGGGCGTTCTTGACCTCCAGGCGCAGGGTGTTCAGCTTCCCGATCTTGTTGATCGCGTTGCTCTTGCCGGAGTCCTCGACGCCGCCGCCGCTCGGGCTTCGCGAGAGCTTGAAGCGGCCCGCCTTGGGACGGACCTGGAGTTCGTACCCGCGACCGTGGCCCGCCCTGACCTTGATCGCCAGGTAGGCGTCGTCGCGAAGCGCCTTCGGGGTGCCCTTCAGCACCCGGCCCTTCGCCATGAACACGTGGTTGGGCTGGTTGGCGTCGCCCGCGACCGGTGGGCTGTACTCACAGAGCCGCTTGCCCACTGCGCTCACGCCCATCGTCCCCGCCTTGTTGTGGAAGCCCTTGTCGCACTTCGCGCCGCCGCCCTTGCGCGTGATCTCACGCACGTCGTCGCGCGCGGAGAACCCGTTCGAATAGACATAGATGACCGCCTGGGCGCCGGCGACGAGCGCCAGGGAGAGGCCAGCCGCGCAGAGCGCGAGGACGGCGAGGTATCTCCTGTGAGCGACGTAAGTCGCGAAAGCAGATTTGCCTCCCTGGTAAGGGCTTATTCGTGATCTTTGCCGCTTGGATCGCATTGGGGATGAGCCTAGAGGGAAAGACACGCGAAACCGCCGGAAGCTGCGGTTTTTGAAACGCGGCGACCGCTAGCGCAGCCTCGCGGCGCTTTCGCCAGTAGCGCTCGAGGCCCAGCCAGAGCTGCTCGGGGGGCATCGCCTGGCGCAGGCGCGAGGCGATCTCCGGGCCCTCGGCGTCGAACCGTGCGGCGAGCCAGCCCTCGAAGCGCTCGCGGTCGGCGGGCTCGCTCTCGGCCGTGGCCTCGTCGAGCCACGCCTCGAGGCGGTCGAGATGGCCGCCGACGTCCTCGTTTGCGCCGAAGTGGGTCATGCAGACCCGGCTCGGCCCCAGGCCGCGCAACATGGCGAGCGACTCGCGCCACACCTCGACCTCGATCTCGGGCGGCGGGGTCGGGGCCGCGATGAGCTCGGCCGGCGGCACCCGGCAGCCGGCGACGTCGCCCGTGTACGCGGAGCCGTCGGCGCGATCGAAATAGAGGACGTGATGGCGGGCGTGGCCGGGCGCGTAGTGGACTTCGAGGCCCTCGACCTCCTCCCCGCCCCGCAGCGCCGTGACCCGGTCGGCCGGCACCGGGACGATCTCGCCCCAGAGGCGCTCCATGTCGTCGCCGTAGAGGCGCTCGGCGCTCGCGACTAGGCGCGACGGGTCGATCTCGTGCGGCGCGCCGACCTCGTGCACGTACACCTGCAGCGCCGGGAACCGGGCGGCGAGGACTCCCGCGGCACCCGCGTGGTCGAGGTGGATGTGGGTGAGAAGCAGCGCCCGCGGCTCGGACTCGACGCCCGCGAGGAGCGTGTGTGCGCACGAAGCCGGCCCGGGGTCGACGATCACACCCGGCCGGACCTCCCAGGCGCCGATCACCCGGTCGTTGCCCAGGTGCATGCAGTCGATGAGGTTCGCCATCGCCCTCCAGCCTAGAATCCCCGCATGGCCGAGCACCGCCTGCCCGAGCCCGATCGTCCCTGGGTGATGCGCACCTACGCCGGGCATTCCGACGCTCGGCGCTCGAACGAGCTCTACCGGCGAAACCTCGCGAAGGGCCAGACCGGGCTCTCGGTCGCCTTCGACCTGCCGACGCAGACCGGCTACGACCCCGACGCCGAGCTCGCCCGGGGCGAGGTCGGGAAGGTCGGCGTCTCGATCGCCCACAAGGGCGACATGCACGCGCTCTTCGACGGCATCCCGCTCAGCGAGATGAACACCTCGATGACGATCAACGCGACCGCGGCCTGGCTCCTGGGCCTCTATTGCGCGGTCGCCGAGGAGAACGAAGTCGCGCTCGCCGACCTGAAGGGAACAACCCAGAACGACATCATCAAGGAGTACCTCTCGCGCGGCACATACGCGTTCCCGCCCGGGCCCTCGATGCGCCTGATCGCCGACACCGTCGCGTTCTCGGTCAACGAGATTCCAAGCTGGAACCCGACCAATGTCTGCAGCTACCACCTCCAGGAAGCGGGCGCGACCCCGGTTCAGGAGATCGCCTATGCGCTGTCCACCGCGATCGCCGTGCTCGACGAGGTCCGCGCCCGCGGTCAGGTCGCCGAGGCCGACTTCCCCAAGGTGTTCGGGCGCATCTCGTTCTTCGTGAATGCCGGCGTCCGCTTCATCGAGGAACACGCGAAGCTCCGCGCCATGGCGGAGCTCTGGGCCGAGCTCGGCCGGGAGCGCTATGGGGTGACGGACGAGAAGTTCCTGCGGATGCGCTACGGGGTGCAGGTCAACTCGCTCGGGCTCACCGAGTCGCAGCCGGAGAACAACGTCCAGCGGATCGTGCTCGAGGCGCTCGCGGTGACCCTGGGGCGCGACGCGCGCGCCCGGGCGATCCAGCTGCCGGCCTGGAACGAGGCGCTGGGCCTGCCCCGCCCCTGGGACCAGCAGTGGAGCCTCCGGATCCAGCAGATCCTCGCGTACGAAACCGACCTGCTCGAGTACCCGGACATCTTCGAGGGCTCGAAGGTGATGGACGGCCTCGTCGCGGAGCTAGTCGAGGGCGCCCGCGCCGAGATGGCCGTGGTCGAAGAGCAGGGTGGCGCCGTCGAGGCTGTGCCGTACATGAAGGCACGCCTGGTCGAGTCGCATCGCGAGCGCATCGCGCGCATCGAGCGCGGCGAGATCAAGGTCGTGGGCCAGAACTCGTTCACGGAATCCGAGGACTCGCCGCTGACCGCGGGAGCCGACGGGGGCATCCTGACCCCAGATCCAGAGGTCGAGCGGGAGTGCCGCGAGGCGCTCGAGCGCTGGCGCTCCGAGCGCGATCGCCGATGCCGTCGAGACGGCGCTGGCCGAGCTCCGCGCCGCGGCGGCCGACGAGCAGCGAAACATCATGCCGGCGACGATCGCGGCGGCGAAGGCCGGGGTCACGACGGGCGAGTGGGCCCAGGCCCTGCGCGACGCGTTCGGCGACTACCGCGGGCCGACCGGGGTCGGCGCCTCGTCTTCGGGAGCTTCCGAAGAGCTCCTGGCGGAGATCCGGGCACGCGTGGACGAGGTCTCAGACGCGCTCGGGCATCGGATCCGGATCCTGGTCGGCAAGCCGGGGCTCGACGGGCACTCGAACGGCGCCGAGCAGATCGCCGTGCGCGCCCGCGACGTCGGCATGGAGGTGATCTACCAAGGGATCCGCCTGACGCCCGAGCAGATCGCCGCGTCGGCCGCCGACGAGGACGTCGATGTGGTCGGCCTCTCGATCCTCTCGGGCTCGCACCTGGAGCTCATCCCGGACACGGTGCGGCTCCTTCGCGAGCGCGAGGTGGACGCGCCCGTCGTGATCGGCGGGATCATCCCCGCGGCCGACGAGCCGCGGCTGCTCGAGGCCGGTGTCGCCCGCGTCTACACGCCCAAGGACTTCGAGATCAACCGGATCATGGCCGAGATCGTCGAGCTCGTCGCGGAGCGGGCCGGCGCGCCCGCGCCTGCCTGACCCGGCCGCCTTGAGCTCTTGAGCCCGCGGCCGATCGAGTTCCCCGCCGCGGGGATCACCGACGGGGTCGTATGGCTTCGCCTGCCGGCCGATGAGGACGTCCCACGAATCGTCGAGGCCTGCCGCGACCCCGAGGTGAGCCGGTACACGACCGTCCCGAACCCGTACCAGCCATCGCACACAGTGGAATGGATGCAGCGCGGGCTCGCCGGCCTCGCGGCCGGCACCGACCTGCACACGGTGATCGCCGAGGCTCGCGGCGACGACGTCTTCGGAACGATCAGCCTCCACGAGATCAACCGCTACGCGGGCCGCTGCGTCGCGGGGTATCTGATCGGCCCCTGGGCCCGCGGCCGGGGCATCGCGACACGCTCGCTGCGCCTCCTCTGCCGGTTCGCATTCGACGACTTGCGCCTCGAGCGGGTCGAGGTGACGATCGAGCCGGAGAACGCCGCGTCCTGCGCGACGGCCGAGTCGGTGGGGTTCGTCCAGGAGGGGCTTCTGCGCTCCTACATGGCCATCGCGGGGGCCCGGCGCGACATGCTGATGTACTCGTTGCTGCCGGGCGATCTGCACTCTCCGCGTAAATAAGTCCCTTGCCAGGGGAGGCAAACCTGCTTTCGCGACAAGAGTCGCTCACCTGATACTTGGGACGCTACGCTCGGAGGGTGAACTCAGAGCTCGACGGCGAGCGCGGCGCCTGGCTTCGCTGCTATCGCTGCTGGTCACAGCGGCTCGAGGCGCAGGTCCACTACGACGCCATCCTCCGCGTCGACCCGGAGACCGGTGAAGCCGCCGAACGGGTCGAGGAGGTCCAGGAGGCCGTCGTCCAGTGCCTCGACTGCATGCACGACCAGCCGCATCTGACGGTCGAGGAAGGCCGCGTGGTCGCGGTCGGGGATCGCTGGGAGCGGATGGTGGCCGGCAAGCCGTTCGTCGCCTCGTGCACCGTCACCGTCGACCAGGACCTGGTCGAGTCGTGCTCCGGCCCCGAGGCCGCCGACAGCCTCACCTACGCGTCGTTCGGTGACGCCGGCACCCGCGAGTTCTTCACCCACGTACGGTTCCACAAGCACGACGAGGACCGGATCATCTCGCACCTCCTGGTCGAGCTCTACGCGCGAACCGAGGAGGAGGCCATCGACGTCCTGGAGGATGCGGCCCGCGGCGCGCTCGAGATCACCTCGCTGGCCGAGGAGTCCCGCCCGCCGGCGCACTCGCACGGCGAAGCGCACTGAGTCCGTCCCCGGGTGACCCTAGGCTGGGGTCGTGCTGGGGGACCCACTCCCTGACGAGCCCGCTCCGTTCGACGTGACGCTGACGGTTGGCAGCGTCGACGAAGGTCCCGACGGCTTGCTCGTCGAGGCGATTGCCGAGAACGGCACCGGCGAGGACGGCGGGGAGATCCGCCTTCGGGTTGCCGGCTCCGTTCATCGCGCGTACGGGCTTCAGGCGTGCGTTATCGAGGTCGAACGGTTCATCAACTCCGCCGTCGGGCCCGAATTCCGCCTTGACGCGGCCCTCGCCATGGGCGCGCACGGCGAGTTCACGGTGATTGCGACGCCGGGGCTGGGCCTGCGCGTCGTCGGTCCAGGAACGACGATCGCCGACGCCGCCTAACTCGGCGCTCCCCACCGCTCCCCCAGGCGCCCGTGGCGGTGGGTGAAGAGCGTTCGCACGATGCGCTCGGCGATGCCGGTGACACCGATCGCACGGAGTGGGGCCCGCAGCTCGAGCTCGAGCCGATCGGTGATCTCGCACACGCTGTCACCAACGGCGACCACCTCGCGCTCGTGCTGCCAGTGCCGGGCCGAGCCCAGCTGCGACCGCTCGAGGAAGCGCATGCCGGGCCCGCGCTCGGCCAGGCAGAGGTCGTCGTAGTCGACGGGCAGGAAGCCCGCCAGCAGGATCCAGCTTCGGCCCAGCTTCTCGCCGAGCGGGATGTCGTCGATCGTGAGGCCGGATTCGAGCCCCTTCGGCATCCGCATCCGTAGCCACGGTCCGAGCTCTTGGTTGATCCCCTCCTCGCTGAGCGCCGCTTCCCACACCTGATCGGCGGGCGCGGCGAGGCGCGTCGTGATCTCGAAGCTGGCGGTTGGCGCTGCCATGGGGGCGCATAGGATGCCGCGCGATGGGCGTCGGCGCTTTCATCGGCAGCGGCCGCGAGCTCGAGCAGGCGCTCGCGCGGGTGCGGCGGGCGGACGAGCTCGGCTACGAGTCCGTCTACGTCACCCACATCGCGGCGCGCGACTCGCTCACGCTGCTCGCGCTCTACGCGACGGTGAGCGAGCGGGCGAAGCTCGGCACCGGGGTGCTCCCCATCTTCTCCCGCACGCCGGCATCCACCGCGCAGACGGCGGCCACGATCGACGAGAGCTCGGGCGGGCGGATGGTGCTTGGCCTCGGCGTTTCGCACCGGGTGACGGTCGAGAACTGGTTCGACGCCGAGATCACCAAGCCGGTGACCCAGATGCGCGAGTACGCGGGCATCGTCCGGGCGATCCTGCGCGGCGAGCCGCCGCCCGACGGCGAGTTCTTCAACTCGCGGTTCGCGTTCATGGGCTACCCGCCGCGGCCGGAGCTGCCGATCTACATCGCGGCCCTGTCCCCGAACATGCTGCGGCTCGCGGGCGAGATCGGTGACGGCGTGATGCTCTGGCTCTGCAACCCGGACTACATCCGCGAGACCGTCATCCCCGAGGTCACGAAGGGCCGCGAGCGGGCCGGCAAGTCGATGGACGGCTTCGACGTCGTCCCCGCGGTCCCGGTCGCCGTCTCGGATGACATCGAAGCCGCTCGAGCGGCGTTCCGCAAGGAGCTGATCCCGTACGCCTCGCTGCCGTTCTACCGCTCGATGCTCGAGCGGTCCGGCTTCGCCGACGATCTCGCCGCGTTCGACGCCGGGATGGCCGCCGGCGACCCGGCACAGGCGATGGCCGGGCTCTCGGACGACCTGCTCGGCTCGCTCGCCGGGATCGGCTCGGCCGACGACGCCCGCGCGAAGGTTCGCGAGTACCAGGACGCCGGCGCGACGTCGCCCTGTATCGGCGGGATCCCGGGCCAGGGGTTCGACGACGCGCTCGAGGCCGGCGCCGCGCTGACCTAGCTACTCGACCGGACCCTCCGCGTGGTCGGCCTCGCCCGGGTCGCGCTTGGGGATGAGCACAGCGCGCTTGAACTCAGCGACCAGGTCGCCGGTCTGCTTGTAGACGCGGGTGTGGACCTTGACGACTCCGCGGTCGGGCTTCGACTGCGACGGCCGGACCTCGAGCACCTCGGACTCGCAGTAGAGCGTGTCGCCGTGGAAGACGGGGTTTGGGTGGGAGAGCTCCTCGGTCGCGAGGTTGGCGATCGCCTTCCCAGAGACGTCGGAGACCGACATCCCGAGCGCCAGCGAGTAGACCAGCGGCCCGACGACGACGTTCTGTCCCTGCTGCGACTCCGAGGCGTAGACGTCGTTCAGGTGCAGCGGATGGTGGTTCATCGTGATCAGGCAGAACAGGTGGTCATCGGCCTCCGTCACGGTCTTCGCCGGCCAGTGCTTGTAGACGGCGCCGACCTCGAACTCCTCGAGGTAGCGGCCGTACGGG
Source organism: uncultured bacterium (assembly GCA_963753385.1). Classification (GTDB taxonomy): domain Bacteria; phylum Actinomycetota; class Thermoleophilia; order Solirubrobacterales; family 70-9; genus JALZKA01. The sequence continues at coordinate 131,553 of CAVWCC010000004.1, read as the reverse complement.
TGCGCTCCGGAGGCCTCGCGCTCCGCCTGGTCGGTGATCAACTCGTGCTTGCTTTCGCTCATGCTCCTCTTTCGTCCGGCTCCTCCCGGGGCGCGAGAGTATGGCGAAGCGCCGCCTCCATGAGCGCACCCGCCGCCAGCACGAGGTCGTCGTCGCCGGGACGGGCGCAGAGCTGGACCGACACCGGGAGCCCGTCGTCGGTCCGCCCGGCCGGAAGGGCGAGCGCGGGCGCACCGACCGCGTTCAGCGGGAAGGTGAACCGCGTCATCGCCTCGCGGACGTCGAGCTCGTCGACGTCCGCGGGCGGCGGCGGGATCGGAAGGGTCGGCGACATGAGCAGGTCGAGCCCGTCGAGCGCGGCGGCGTAGCGCTCGCGATAGCGCTCGCGAGCCTCGCGGGCAGCATCCGCCTCCCCGCTGCAGACGCAGAGCGCGCGGGCGATCTTGGTGCCGACGTTGGCGCCGTAACTGTCGCGGTTGCGCGTGAACATCGCGCGGTGGACGTCGGCGATCTCCGCCTGGAACGCCGGGTGCACGCCCTCGGACACCGGCAGCTCCACCGCCCGCGCGCGCGGGAGGAGCGCCGCGGCGGCCTCGACGCGGGTCCGGATCGCCGGCTCGGCGTGCTCGAGCCACACGACGCCGACCTCGAGCTCGTCGAGGCCGGCGAGGGCGCGCGGTTTCACTCCGGCGAGGACATCCATCGCCTCGGCGCAGCCGGCGACGTCACGCGCGAGCGGTCCGGCGTGGTCGAAGGTGGGCGCGAGCGGGAAGCAGCCGTCCATCGCCACCACGCCGAAGCTCGGCTTGAGGCCGACGACCTCGCAGCATGCCGCCGGGATCCGAATCGAGCCGCCGCTGTCGGAGCCCAGGCCCAGATCGGCCTCGTCAGCGACCAGCGCCGCCGCGCAGCCGCCGCTCGATCCGCCGGCGACTCGTCCCGGGAACGACGGGTTCGGCACGTCCCCGTAGTGCGGGTTCTGCGAGGTGATCCCGTAGGCGAACTCGTGCAGGTTCGCCTTGCCGGCGCTGACCCAGCCCGCGTCCTCGAGGGCGCTCACCGCGGCGGCGGTGCTGTCGGGGACGTTGTCGGCGAATACCGCCGAGCCGTAGGTCGTCCGCACCCCCTCGGTGTCGAACAGGTCCTTCACCGCGAGCCGGCGGCCCTCAGGGCCGCCGGCCAACCGCGTTATCCAGATCCCCCTCAGGGACCAGCCGTGGTCTCGATGATCGTCGGGAACCGCTCCGGGCGCGTTGTTCGGGAACAGCGCCAGGATGTCGGTCGCCGGCATCGCCCTCGACCGTGATCGGGGAGCCGGCGTCGCATGCGCCGCCGTCCCAGAACCCCTTGCAGACGAGCGGGTCGATCTGCAGCGCCGGATCGGTCGCGTTCACGACCGCCGGGTAGGTGCCTGTGTCGGGATCGATCTCACCGGTCGTGTCGCAGATCTGCCCGGGGACGTCACCCGAGAACGTCCCCTCGCAGGCCGCGACCGTGTACGAGAACACGGGTTGGGCGTCGGTGAGCTCGATGTCGGCCGCGTCGATGACGAGCCCGAACAGGTTCGAGTTGAAGTTCGAGTAGTCGGCGAAGTACGTCTTCGCGCACACCTCGGACGACGCCTGCGACGCCAGGTCGATCACGCAGACCTCGCCGCCGGGCGCGGCCGGCTTGGTGATCAGATAGTCGGCGCCGAGCGACCCGTTCTTGAAGATGCCGTCGGCACCCACGTCGATCAGGACGTCCACCTGGACCGTCTCGGTCGTGTTGTGGAGCCGGGCGTGCTGGACGCCGAACTCGATCGGCTCGACCGGAGCGTCGGGGTTCGCCAGGAAGTCGGGCCAGGTGAGGCCAACCGCCTCGTCGGTCCCCTCCGGCACGCCCTCCGACGTCTCGTCCTCGACGCTCTCACCGGTGAAGCTCCGCGCGCCCGCAGCGACGATGTCCTCTTCGCCGCGCGTCGTCTCCGGATCCTCGTAGCCCAGCATGTAGAGGTCGGCGTAGCTCGCGCCGGCAGCCGGGCCCTCCACCAGTTCCATCTCCGCCGGGCCGCCGCTGAGATCGAGCGCGTCGGTCGAGAGGCTGTTGGCGGACGTCGCGCCGGGCACGACGTGCCAGCTCACCTCGAACCGGTCCGTGCCTTTCTGCCGCTGCCTGACGAGGACGCTCCCGTCCTGGTTGCCGAGGAAGTAGTACCAGCCGTTCAGCTGGTCGGCCTCGGTGATCGCGGCCGGGTCAACCGTGAGCCTGACGACAATCCGCTGCTTCTCGCCCTTCTTGAGCTTGAAGCTCTGCTCCTGGGCGTAGGGGCCACCGTTCTCGGCGACAGTTATCGACGTGGCGGCGGGGTCGAAGTCCGCGTACCGCGGCCCATTGGCCGAGACGACGTACCTGTGCGTCTTCTTGTCCTTGTTCTGGACAGTGAAGGAACGCTGCATCGTCTGCGCCTGCGCGAGTTGCCGCAGCCCGAACGAGAGGCTGCCGGGTGTCGCGAGCGACACCGCCTCCGCGGACTCGAGCGCCTCCACCCGGCCCGCGCCCATGGTGGTCGCCGGGGCCGGCTCCGAGAGGTCGTTGTTGCGGACCGCCCGGGTCGCCTGGTTCATCAGGACAGCCTTGATCTGCGCCGGAGACCAATTCGGGTGGATCTGGCGGAGCAGCGTCGCGACGCCAGAGACGTGCGGCGCCGCCATCGAGGTGCCAGAGAGCTTCACGCCCAGGTCACCTGTGCCCGCGGCGGTCGACTGGATGTCGAACCCGGGTGCCGAGATGTCGGGCTTCATGTCGCTCGTCAGGCGCGCGGGCCCCTCCGACGTGAAGTCGGTGAGCGAGTCCTCAAAGCCGGGAATCGACGACGTTTCGCCGTTCAGGGTCCCGTTGACGACCGCGGAGTTGTAGGCCGGCGGGCTCGGGCTGAGGGCGTCGAGGACCGTGTAGCCGTCGGCGGCGGTGATCATCACCGCGGGGATGGTGATCGGCTCGCCGTTCGTCGCGAGCGCCGACGGGAACCCGCCGAACAGCGAGATCAGGACGACCGCGCTGGCGCCCGCCTCCTGGGCGTTGAACACCTTGGTCGAACCGGCGCAGTCGCCCTCGCCGGTCGCGCCCTTGAACGTGAAGACGATCTTGCCCGCGAACGGGTTGCCGGCGACCGGATCGCACAGCAGCGCGTCCGCCGCCGTCTCGTTGCCCGGATCGTCGGGCGGGTCCTCGGCGCGCGCGTCGTGGAAATCCGCGGTCAGGCCGGCCTCGGGGACGTGGCCGCCGAAGTCCTGCTCGACCATGATTCCGCCGTCCGGCAGCTCGATCGCCGGGCTGTTGACGCTCAGCGTCAGCGCGTTGTACTCGTCGATCGAGGCCGCGACGCCGATCACGCCGCGCGCGGTCGAGGGCGTACCCGTCAGGTACGGGGACCCGCCGACGTTCTGGTTGCCCTCGTTGCCGGCGGAGGCGACGAACACCGTGCCGACGTCGACGACCCGCTGAGCGGCACGCGCCTCGACCGAGTTGAGCGTGCCGTAGGTGACGCCGCCCGAGAACGAGACGACGTCGACGGCGTCGGACGTGTCGCCGTCCTGGTTGGGATCGACGGCGCGCTCGTATGCCGCGACGAGGACGTCGTCGCTCGAGCTGCCACCGGCGCCCCAGACCTTGTAGGCGTAGAGCTTCGCGCGCGGGGCCGCGCCCGGGCCGATCTCATCGCCGACCCCGATGCCGGCGACCGTACCCGCGGTATGTGAGCCGTGGCCGCCGCCGTCGTCGATCGGGTCCGCGTCGGGTCGCGGGACGTCGTTCGCGGTGTCGTCGTCGAGGACGTCGTAGCCGGCGCCCACGAAGTCGAATCCTCCGATCACCTTGTTCGTCGGGAAGGTCCCCGGCTCGATGAACGCGGGGTCGTTCGAGTCGTAGGCCTCCACGGTGCCCGGGCCGCCGAAGTTCGCGTGCGTGTAGTCGATGCCGTCGTCGACCACCGCGACGCGCATTCCCTGGCCCTTCACGTTCAGGTCGTCGTTCACGGCGGTGGCGCCGATGTAGGGCATGCTCGTCTCGTTGTGCCGCTCGATGATCGAGACAGGCTCGACCCTGGCGACGTCGGCGCGTTGCGCCAGCGCTTCGGCCGCGTCGGCCGAGAGCTCAGCCGAGAAGCCGTTCACCAGGGTGTCGTAGCGGAAGGCGACGTCCCCGCCCGCGCTCGTCGCCTGGGCGATCGCGGCGGCCTGGCTCGCGCGTGCCGCGTCGGCGGCCGTTCGCTGCGCCGAGCGGGTGAGGCTGCCGCCCGCGGCGCGGACGCGATCGGCAACCGCCGGTGCGTCCATGACGACGAAGTAGCGGCCGAGCCGCTGTTGACGGACCAGTGCCGGCTGGTAGCCGGACGGCAGGTCCGACTCGGCGCGAAGCGCAAACCTGCCGCGCTGGTCAGGGTCGGAGCTTGCGGCGAGTCCACTCGCGGCGAGCGCTGAGAGTACGACGGCGGGCAGCGCAAGCGCTACGAGCGAACGGCGATGCATATGCAAGCTCCTCTCCCTGGATGTATCCGCATGCCAAGTACCGCTCCTGAGGACTTCTCAAACCCCAACCTCACTTGAGCGCGGCGTCGACGCCCTCGAACCTGCCGATGTCGGCAACCTCGGCGGCGACCGCCTCGCGCCAGCCTTCGTCAATGCCGACGAACGGCTCGAGCTCAACCTCAAGGCGCTTGCCGCTGCGCTTCGACGACCACAGGCCGACGAACTTCCCGTCCACGCAGACCGTCGGGCGCAGGATGCCCCCGCCCGGCAGGATCCGCCTCGCGCCCGCCTCATCGACCGCGTGGGCGCGGCTCGCGTAGCCCATCAGGTAGGTGTCGAACGCGGGCAGCAGCCGGACCACGGGCGAGCGCGGGGCGCGCGCCGTCCATCCCTTCACGACGAGCTGCCTCTCACCCGCGACGACCACCTCGGTCAGCTCACGGGCGATCCGCTCGATCCCGATGCGGCACTCGCCTAGGGGCAGCCCCGACCATGACGCGAAGTCGCGCTCGCCGGCCGGGGCGAAGGCGCCGAAGTAGCGGCGGGCGAGCTCGGCGAGCGCATCGGAGCGATCCATCGCGCGCGGTTCGCCGATCCAGTCCCCGGTCGCGACGAACGTGCTCTCCCGCCCGGCGTCGGGGCCGATGCAGGCTGCGCCCCCGACGACAAGAAGGACCGCGAAGTGCGTCCGGCGCTGGACATTGACCTCGATCCCCGAGCGCTCGACGACCTCCATGACCTCGCCGCGGGTCAACGGCCCCCTGGTCAGCGCTTTCTGAGCCGCGCCGAGCGCGCGGTCACGCTCCGACTCCGCGACCCCGAGCGCCGACAAGCGCCGGCGGGACCAGGCCAGGATCCGGTCGGCGAAGAGCGGCGCGAGCCAGCCGAAGTCCTCGGTCGGGATCAGGTGGGCCGTCATCCGCATCAGCCAGGTGCGGACGATCGAGCGCTCCTCCACCCGGGCCGCCTCGATCCCCGCGGCGGTCAGCCCGCGGGAGCGCGCCCTGACCTGCAGGCGGCCGGCCCGCGGCTCCTGCGACTGAGCGCCGGCGATCGCGCGGAGGACGTCGGCGGGATGGCGGCCCCCCGCCGGCCGGTGGATCAGCTGCGAACGCGCGCGGAGGGCGGCGAGGCGCTCGGGCTCGACCGACCGGGGGCTCAGAGTCTCACTCAAGCCGGCTCAACAACGCCGGGGCTCGGCTTCGGCCTCCGGCCTCCGCCTCACCGGGCCTTCCTCAGCTTCGCCCGGGCCTCCTGCTTGGCGATCACCTGGCCGACCAGCTGCTGGATCCGCTGGTCGCCCTCGACCCGGACGTGGCCGTGGTCGAAGGCATCGTGCCAATGCCGGACGCTGCCGTCGGCCGCCAGCTCGTTGAAGTGCGAACGGGAGATCGAGACATGGAGGCGCTCGTCGTCGGCGTAGCCCTTCGTCACCTTCGGCCCCGGCAGCTCCACCCGGTAGAGCTGCGTGTCGCCCCTGCCCCGGAGCTCGAGGCCGATCACGATCTTCAGGTTGGCGAGCGCGGGTACCTCGGCCCGGATGCCGGAGACAGCCTGCTCGATGAGCTCGCCCGTCGAGGCCACTACGCCTTGTTTCGCTCGAGGAGCTTCTTGCCGATCACCATGCGCTGGATCTCGGAGGTGCCCTCGCCGATCAGGAGCAGCGGCGCGTCCCGATAGAGGCGCTCGATCTCGTACTCCTTCGAGTAGCCGTAGCCGCCATGGATCCGGAAGCACTCCTCGACGCACTCCTTGCCGGTCTCCGAGGCCAGCAGCTTCGCCATCCCCGCCTCCAGGTCCGAGCGCTCGCCGGCGTCCTTCATCCGCGCCGCCTTGCGGGTGAGGAGGCGCGCGGCCTCGATCTTGGTCGCCATGTCGGCGAGCTTGAACTGGATCGCCTGGTGCTGCGCGATCGGCTTGCCGAACGTCTTGCGCTCCTGCGAGTACTGGAGCGCGAGCTCGAGTGCCCGCTGAGCGATGCCGACCCCGCGCGCGGCGACGTTCACGCGGCCGACCTCGAGCGCGTCCATCATCTGGCGAAAACCCTCGCCGACGCCGTCGGGGCCGCCGAGGATCCGCTCGGGCGGGCAGCGGTAGCCGTCGTAGATGAGCTCGGTGGACTCGACGCCCTTGTAGCCCATTTTCTTGATCTTCGGCGGCACCTCGAGGCCGGCGAAGTCACCCTCGTTCTTCTCGGCCCAGGGCTCCTTCTCGGTGATGAAGCAGGTCATTCCCTTGTAGGGCGGATCGGCCTTCGGGTCGGTCTTGACGAGCACGAACACCACAGCCGAGCCGAGCCCGTTCGTGACCCACATCTTCTGGCCGTTGATCTCCCACTTGCCGTCGTCGCCCAGCTTGGCCGTGGACTTGATCCCCTGGACGTCGGATCCGACCTCGGGCTCCGACAGCGAGAACGCCGCGCGGATCTCACCGGTGGCCATCTTCGGCAGGAAGTGGTCCTTCTGCTCGTCGGTGCCGAACTTCATCAGCAGGTACGAGCCGATGAAGTGCGTGTTGACCACGCCGGAGATCGAGATCCAGCCGCGCGAGAGCTCCTCGACGATCATCGCGTAGGTCGTGAGGTCGAGCCCCATGCCTCCGTACTCCTCGGGGATCGTGACACCGAACAGGCCGAGCTCCTTCATGTGCTCGACGATCGGCTCCGGGAACTTGTCCTCGGCGTCGTACTCCTCGGCGTGCGGGATGATCTCGTTGTCCGCGAACTGGCGGACCATCTCGATGATCGCCTGCTGCTCGTCGGTCAGCTCTTGGTAGGCGGCGGTGGCTACGGCCATGGCTCCTTCGTTTTCGCTCGCTCGGCGCGCAGAGGATACTTCGCGCCGATGGAAGGACAGGACGCCAAACAGGCCGCGCGCGCGGTCCTCCAAGGGCTCATGGGGCCGGCTGGCGATCTGGGCGAGATGGCGGAGGCGCTGCCACAACTGAGCGCGTACGTGACCGAGTATGCGGCCCCGGAGTTCCAATGCGCGATGGTCCCTGTGCCGCCCACGCCTCCCGTCGTCTACGACGGAGTCGGAGGGCTGCAGCGGGCTTGGGACGACTGGGGAGAGACGTTCACGAGCCTGCGAGCGGTGCTCGACGACGTGCGCGAATCCGAGTCGCACATCGTCCTGCTCGTCGAACAGATCGGGATCACCCGCCACGGCGGCGTCCAGGTGACCCAACCGAGCGCGATGGTGTGGGAGTTCAGGGGAGGCCAGGTTGTACGCGCCGAGTTCCACCTGGATCGCGCCGAGGCGCTGCGCGTCGCGGGGCTTTAGAGCTCCCAGGCGAAGCAGCGCGAGGTCCAGCTCGGGCGCTCGCGCTCGTAGAAGCGGTGCGCGTCGTGCCGGTCGTCGCCCGAGTCGAGCTCGAGGTGCGTGGCGCCACGCTCCTTGGCCCAGGCCTTGGCCGCGTCGAGCAGAGCCTTGCCGATGCCCTCGGACCGCCGCTCCGGGTCGACCGCGAGGTCCTCGACCCAGGCCCGGTAGCCATAGCGGACCGAGTGCATGTCGAGGTACGCCGTGCAGAGGCCGGCGAGGCGCCCGGCATCGTCGGCGACCAGCACCACCGAGTCGTGCGACTCGATCGCTTGACCGAGGGCGACCGCCGCCCGCTTCTCGTCCCACAGCTCCGGCTTCAGGCCCGGCGGAGCGAACAGCCAGTCGTAGAGGGGAATGACGTCTCGCTCCTCCCCTGCACGCGCGGCCCTGATCTCGAAGACGCCCACTCCGCGCAGGGACGTTAGCGTTCCGGCGCCAACCCAAACAGGAGCACCACTTGAGAAACCCCCGAGACTTCGCAAAGCCGCTCGCCCTCGGCGCGCCCGACCCGGTGCTCGAGATCCCCTTCCGGCCTTCGCGGATGATCCATTTCTTCGACGCGTCGAACGAGAAGATGGCGGCCAAGGTCCCGGACATGGCCAAGCAGGCGGACATCCTGCTCGGGAACTTGGAGGACGCCGTCCCGGTCGACAAGAAGGAGGCGGCCCGCGAGGGTCTCGTGCGTGTGGCCAAGGAGGTCGACTTCGGGGAGACCGCGCTCTGGAGCCGCGTCAACGCGCTCGAAAGCCCGTGGGTGCTGGACGACCTCACAACCCTCGTGACCGAGATCGGCGACAAGCTCGCGGTGATCATGGTGCCGAAGGTCGAGGGCGCCTGGGACATCCACTACGTCGACCGCCTGCTCGCCCAGCTCGAGGCCAAGGCTGGCCTCGAGCGCCCGATCCTGGTGCACGCGATCCTCGAGACCTCGCTGGGCGTCGTGAACCTCGAGGAGATCGCGACCGCCAGCCCGCGGATGCAGGGCATGAGCTTCGGCCCCGCCGACCTCGCCGCATCACGGCGCATGAAGACCACGCGGGTGGGCGGCGGCCACCCCGGCTACCTCGTGATCAACGACCCCGATCCCGACGACCCCGAGGCCCCGCGAGCGACTGCGCAGCAGGACCCGTGGCACTACTCGATCGCGCGCATGGTTGACGCCTGCACGTCGGCCGGCATCCTCCCGTTCTACGGGCCCTACGGGGACATCAAGGACGTCCAGGGGTGCGAGGCGCAGTTCCGCGCGGCCTTCCTGCTCGGCTGCGTCGGGGCGCTGGTCGCTCCACCCGGTGCAGATCGAGATCGCGAAGCGTGTCTTCTCGCCCGACCCCGAGGAGGTCAAGTTCGCCAAGAAGGTGATCGAGGCGATCCCGGACGGCCGCGGCGTCCACATGATCGACGGCAAGATGCAGGACGACGCAACTTATAAGCAGTGCGTGGTGATGGTCGAGCTCGCCGAGCTGCTCGCCGAGAGGGACCCGGAGCTGAAGGCGGCATACGAGCTCTAACGCGGCGCGGGAGCCCGGCGCCAATGTTCCATCGCGGTGAACGTCCCGCGTGGGGGTCTATAGCGCGCAGCGAGGGACGTTCACCGCGTTCTCGGTGCAGCGCCGCGGCTGATCGCCGATGATGTGGCGGTGACGACCGAGTCGCACGAGATCGTCAGGCAGCGCCGGATCTACGTCACCGGGCATCGCAACCCGGATCTGGACTCGATCGCGTCGGCGATCGGGTACGCCGAGCTGAAGAGCCGCGTTGACGCCGACAACGAGTACGTGCCGGTGCGCCTCGGCGAGGTGAACGCCCAGACGGCGTGGGCGCTCGAGCGCAGCGGCGCTGCGCTGCCCGGGGCGATGAGCCATGTCTTCCTGCGGGTGCGTGACGTGATGCGCGAGAGCTTCCCGGTCGCCCGCCACGACGAGCCGGTGCGCTCGGTCGGCCTCACGATGGCCCACGAGAACCTCGACATCGTCCCGATCGTCGACTCGGACGGGCGGCTGATCGGCGTGATGACCGAGCGCGCGCTCGCCCACCGCTACATCCGCGAGTCGCGGACGACCTCGACCCTGGTGGACGCGCCCACGACCGTCTCGAAGATCGTGGAGGTGCTGGACGGGGAGCTGATCCAGGGCTCGGACCGGATGGTCGAGGGTCGGGTCTGGGTCCACTCGATCGATCCCGAGCGCTCCGAGAGCAAGATCTCCGCGGGCGACGTCGTGGTCGCCGGGAACCGCAACGACGCCCAGCGCCAGGCGCTCGAGCTGGGCGCCGCGCTCCTCGTCGCTTCGAACGGGATGCGTCCCGAGCACGAGATCCTCGAGCTCGCGGCCGAGCGCGATGCGGCCGTGGTCGTAAGCCCGCTCGACAGTTACGTCTCGAGCCGGATGGTCACCCTCGCGGCGCCATGCAGGGCCCTGGCGGACACCGAGCCGTTGACGGTCGACCGCGATGACCTCCTGTCGGAGATCGCCGAGCACATCAAGGACGTCCACTACCGGGCGGCGGTGGCGGTGGATCGCTCCGGCAAGCCGGTGGGCCTCGTCACGCGGTCGGACCTGGTGTCACCGCGGCCGCGACGCGTGCTGTTGGTGGACCACGCCGAGCAGGCGCAGAGCGTGCCCGGCGTCGAGGAGGCCGAGATCGTGGAGATCCTCGACCACCACCACATCGGCTCGATCGAGACGCGGGTACCTGTGCGCGCGACCTTCGACCCCGTCGGCTCGACCGCGACCCTGGTGGTGGAGCGCTTCCGCCAGAACGGCATGGAGCCGAGCCGCACGGCCGCCGGGATGCTGCTGGCTGCGGTGGTCTCGGACACCGTCCTGCTCAACTCGCCGACCACGACGGACCGTGACCGCGTGGTCGTCGACTTCCTCGAGCAGGCGCTCGGGGTCGACGCGATGGCCTTCGGCGCCGAGATGTTCGAGGCGGGTCAGACGTGACCGACGTCCCCGGAGACGAGATCGTTCGCCGCGACGTCAAGGAGTACCAATTGCCCGGCGGCGAGACGATCGCGATCGCTCAGATCGAGGTGGTCGGCAAGGGGTTGCTCGACCGCGGCGATGAGCTGCGCGCGGCGCTCGAGCGGATGCGAGAGTCGGAGGGCCACGCGCTCGCAGCGCTGATGGTCACCGACATCGTCAGCAAGGGAACGGACCTGCTGGTCGCCGGTGACACCGCGCCGGTCGAGCGCGCGTTCGGAACGCGGATCGAAAACGGCGCCCTGCCCCTCCCGGCCGTGATGAGCCGGAAGAAGCAGGTCGCGCCGAAACTGCTTGGTGCGTTCGCCTCCTAGCCGAAGAAGTTGGCGTAGGTTCCGCCGCTGCTGTCCGAGCCGGGAACCTGGATGATCCCGTCGTTGTAGGGCGCATTGCAGAGCGAGCCCGCAACGGGCGGGATGCCGACATGCGGCGGGGTGAACGGATCGGACCCGCCCGAGTTCGGCGCGCGCGTCGCGCTCGCGGTCTTCGGCTTGAACTTCAGGTCGATGCAGAGCACCTGCTCCTGCGCGCCGGGGAAGTCCGTGCCCTTGACGTTCTTCGATGCCTTCACCTGGTCTTCGGGACTGATGTAGACGTAGGCGATCTTCAGGTCCTTGACCGAGACATCGCTGTTCTTGATGTCGCCCGTGTCCACCGAGTTCTGTCCGGCAGCGCGATCGCGCTCCCGCCGAGTGCCGCGAACAGCGCGACGATCCCGACGACCAGAGCGGCACGCCCCTCGACCGCGCGCGTAACTGCCTCTCGCATTCGCCCTCCTTCGCTTCAGGCCTGCGCGGACCCCCCGCATCGACCTTGTGCGGAGGACCCTTTCACCTCCGGGCGGACGGAATCAAGCCGTGTAGCTAGCCGAGCTTCTGCTTCAGCGCCTCGAGCTGCGCCCGGACGGGCCCTGGCAGCCGGTCGCCGAACTGCGCCAGGTGCTCCTCGACCTGCGGCAGCTCCTGGCGGAGCTGCTCGGAATCGACGGTCGTCAGCTCGCGCATGTCCTCCGCGGACACGTCGAGGCCATCGGTGTTGAGGGCTCCGGGCGCCGGGACCAGGCCGATCGGCGTCTCGGTCGCCTCGGCCTCGCCGTCGCAACGGCGGAAGACCCACTCGAGGACACGGCTGTTCTCGCCGAACCCGGGCCAGAGGAAGTCGCCGTCGGCGTCCTTGCGGAACCAGTTCACGTAGAAGATCCGGGGCAGCTTGTCCGCGTCGCCGCGCTCGCCGACGTCCAGCCAGTTCTGGAAGTAGTCGGCCATGTTGTAGCCGCAGAACGGGAGCATCGCGAACGGGTCGAACCGGAGTTGGCCAACGGTGCCGAACGCGGCCGCGGTCTGCTCGGAGCTCATCGTCGCGCCCAGGAAGACGCCGTGCCCCCAGTCGAACGCCTCGCGCACGAGGGGCATGTTCGTGGCCCGGCGACCGCCGAACAGGAAGGCGTCGATCGGCACGCCCGCTGGGTCCTCCCACTCGGCCGCGATCGAGGGCGCCTGCGCAGCCGGGACCGTGAAGCGTGCGTTCGGGTGCGCGGCAGGCTCCTCGGATTCCGGCGTCCAGTCCTGGCCCTTCCAGTCGATCGCGTGATCGGGCGGCTCCTCGGTCATGCCCTCCCACCAGACATCGCCGTCATCCGTGAGCGCCGCGTTGGTGAAGATCGTGTTCTTGTCGATCGCGTCCATCGCGTTCGGGTTCGTCTTGTAGCCGGTCCCCGGCGCAACCCCGAAGAACCCGGCCTCGGGGTTGATCGCGTAGAGCCGGCCGTCGTCGCCGAACTTCATCCACGCGATGTCGTCGCCGATCGTCTCGACGGTCCAGCCCTCGAGCGTCGGGATCAGCATCGCCAGGTTGGTCTTGCCGCAGGCGGACGGGAAGGCGCCGGTGACGTACTTGACCTTCCCCTCGGGCGAGGTGAGCTTCAGGATCAGCATGTGCTCGGCCATCCAGCCCTCGTCGCGGGCCATGACCGAGGCGATCCGCAGGGCGAAGCACTTCTTGCCAAGCAGCGCGTTGCCGCCGTAGCCGGATCCGTACGACCAGATCTCGCGGGTCTCCGGGTAGTGGACGATGTACTTGACCTCGGCGTTGGTCGGCCAGGGCGTGTCCTTCTCGCCCTCCGAGAGCGGGGCGCCGACCGAGTGCACGCACGGGACGAACTCGCCGGCGTCACCCAGCGCGTCGAGGGCGCCCTGTCCCATGCGGGTCATGATCCGCATCGAGACGACGACGTAGGGCGAGTCGGTGAGCTGGACGCCGACGTGGGACTTGTCGGAGCGAAGCGGGCCCATCGAGAACGGCACCACGTACATGGTCCGGCCCTTCATGGACCCCGCGAACAGCTCGCGCATCGTCTCCCGCATCTCGGCGGGGGCCCGCCAGTGGTTCGTCGGTCCCGCGGCGTCCTCGTCCTCGGAACAGATGAAGGTTCGGTCCTCGACCCGGGCGACGTCCGAGGGATCCGACCATGCCAGGTAGGAGTTCGGTCGCTTCGCGTCCGAGAGCCGGCGGAACGTGCCCGCCTCGACCATTTCCTGGCAGAGCCGGTCGTACTCCTCGGCGGTGCCGTCGCACCAGTGGACCTGATCGGGCTTCGTCAGGGCGGCGATCTCTTGGACCCACGCGACCAGCTTCTGATTCTTGGTGGGGATCTCGGTCGCGGCGGCGGTCTCGCTCACTGTTTAAGCAACTCCTTTTCGGATGGTCTTCCTGGGAAATCCCGGATTGATGAATGGCGAGGCGATCCGGTCCCCCGCGCCATGACAGAGAGGTCATTGTGCCGCAAAACCCCGCCCGGGCGAAGTTCTCCCCTAAGGGGTTTCGAAGACCGCGGCGGCCGGAACCTGGGATCCGGCCGAGTTGCGCGTTCGCATCAGGCGCGCGAAGAGCCCGGCGGTGATGAACATGAAGCCCGAGTAGACCGCGGCCGGGATCGCGTAGTCGATGTCGATCGTCCCCGCCACCGCGATCGCGAGCGTCGCGTTGTGGATGCCCAGCTCCATCGCGATCGCGGTCGCCTGCTCGTTCGAGAGACGGGCGACCCGGGCGACGCCGAAGCTGATCGACATCGCCGCGACGTTCAAGGTCAGCGTCGCTAGCGCGACCGCCGTGAAGTGGTCGAGGACGACGTCGATCTCGCTGGCGACGGCGCCGATCACGACGGCCACGAACGCGACCATCGCGGCCGTCTTCACGCGGCCGCGTACCGCCTCCACGCGCGCCGGGTAGCGCGACCGCAGATACATACCCACCGAGAGCGGCACGATCGTGATCAGGAACACCCGCGCGACCACGCCCGCCATCGACACGTCTCCGATGTCACCGCCGGCGAAGTGCCGGCCGGCGAGGCCGAGATAGAGGGGGACTGTCACAAGCGCCCCGACGCTGGACAGCGCCGTCATCGTCACGGACAGCGCGGTGTCGCCGCGCGCGAGGTGGGTGAGGAGGTTCGCCATCGTGCCGCCAGGGGAGGCTCCGAGGAGGACCAGGCCGATCGCGAGCACCGGCTCCAGCCCGAACGCCTCGGCGATCGCGAACGCGAGGAGCGGAGCGACGACCACCAGGTTGGCGAGCCCGATCGCCACCCCCTTCGGATATACCGCGATCCGCCGGAAGTCGCCGACCGTCAGCTCCAGCCCGAGGCTGATCATGATCACGGCAAGCGCGATCGGCAGTGCCACCGTCGCGAACACCGAACCTTCCACGGGAGGCAGCCTAGGGCGGCCGGCTGCCAGGCCCCCGCTATGTTTCCGCGGCCCCGCTGCGCCGGGCGCCCAGGAACCATGCGCTTCTACGAGTACGAATCACGCCGGATCGTCGAGCGGGCCGGCATCCCGGTCACCGAGTACGGCTTCTGCACCAGCGCCGACGAGGCGCGCACGGCGGCCGAGCGCATCGGTGGCCCGACCGTGATCAAGTCGCAGGTCCTCACCGGGGGCCGGATGAAGGCCGGCGGCGTCAAGTTCGCCGACACCCCCGATGAGGCGGCGGAGCACGCGGCCACGATCCTGGAGCTCGAGATCGGCGGACACATGCCGGTCGGCGTGCTGGTCGACCCGAAGGCCGAGGTCGAACAGGAGTACTACGCCGCGGTGCTCTGGGACGGGCGCGCGAAGCGGCCGATGATGCTCTTTTCCGACATGGGCGGGATCGACATCGAGCAGGTCGCGGAGGAGCATCCGGACCACGTCGGGCGCGGGCACCTCTCCAACCTCCACCCGATCTCCGACTTCAAGGCGAAGGAGGTGGTCTCCCGGGTGGGAATGACCGGCTCCGAGCTGAACCGGGCGACCGCGGTCCTGGCTCGCCTCGCCCGCCTGCAACGCGAGTACGACATGACGCTCGCCGAGATCAATCCACTCGCCAGGCTCGCCGACGGGTCATTCGTCGCCCTCGACGCCCACATGGAGATGGAGGACGAGGCGGTCGGCCGCCACAAGGAACTGCTGCAGGAGATCGGCGTCGACCTGGATGAGCCACGCGAGCTCTACGAGCCCTCCGAGTTCGAGCGCAACGTCAAGGCGATCGACGCCGCCGACCATCGCGGCGTGATCCAGGGCAAGGATCACGGCTTCCACGGCAACCTCGGGCTGGTGATCGGGGCCGGCGGCGGCTCGCTGACGCTGACCGACGCGGTGCGCTCACAGGGCGGCAAACCGGCGAACTACGCCGAGATCGGCGGCAACCCGTCCGTGGCCAAGGCGAAGGGCCTCGCGATGGAGGTCTTGCGCAAGGACGGCGTCGAGAAGATCGCCGTGATGATGTCGATCGTCTCCAACACCCGGGTCGACATCGTCGCCCGCGGCGTGATCAAGGCCTGCCTCGAGCTCGGCAAGGACCCGGCCGAGACGATCGCCGTGTTCCGCATCCCCGGGGCGTGGGAGGAGGAGGGCGCGAAGATCCTCGGCAAGTACGGGATCGAGTTCCGCGACCGCTCGACCTCGATGTGGGAGGCGGCCGGAGAGGCCGTGGCCAAGATCCAAGGGCCTGACGGCTCCTCCGCTTCGCGTCCGGGGCCGTCAGGGTCGGAGGCATTGAGCATCTTGCTCTCCGAGGACTTCACCTTCATCGTGCAGGGGATCACCGGACGGGAGGCCGTGAACCTGACCCGCGAGTGCCTGGATTACGGCTCCAAGGTCGTCGGCGGCGTAACCCCGGGCCGGAAGGGGCGCGAGGTCCACGGCGTCCCCGTGTTCGACACGGTCGAGCAGGCTGTCGATCACCACGGCGACGGGATCGACGGGGCGGTCGTCACCGTCCCCCCCGCGTTCACGAAGGACGCCGTGATGGAGGCGATCGAGAACGGGGTCAAGCTCATCGTGGTTGTCACCGAGCGGATCCCGCGCCGCGACGTCGCCGAGATGGTCGAGCTCGCGAACGCGCGCGGCGCCCGGATCATCGGCCCGAACTGCCTCGGGCTGATCGTGCCCGGCGTCTGCAAGATGGGAGGCATCGGCGGTCCCGCCAAGGACGCGGCCAAGGCGTACGCGCCGGGGCCGGTCGGCGTGATGTCGCGCTCCGGCGGGATGACGACCGAGATTTCGTCCTCGCTCACGGCCGCTGGCCTCGGCGTCTCGACCGCCGTCTCGATCGGCGGCGACGCGATCATCGGCTCGACCTATGCCGAGCTGATGCCGTACTTCGCCGACGACGCGCAGACCGAGGCGATCGTGATCTACACCGAGCCCGGCGGCCGGATGGAGGCCGAGCTGGTCGACTGGTGCACGGAGAACGGCTCGAAGCTGCCGATCGTCGCGTTCATGGCCGGCAAGTTCATGGACGAAGAGGAGATGCAGGGGATGAGCTTCGGGCATGCGGGCACGATCGTCGAGGGCAAGGAGGACTCGGCCACCGAGAAGATCGCGCGGCTCGAGGCGGCGGGGATCCCGGTGGTCGAGCGGATCGACGAGATCCCGGCGCGGGTCAAGGAAGCGCTTGGAGTTCCCGCATGACCGAGCAACGAGCAACGAGCAACGAGCAACTGCACGGGATCTTCATCGAGGTCGAGGTCGACGAGTCGGTCAAGGGCGACGTCGAGCTCGCGAAGAAACTGCAGGAGGCCTGCCCGGTAGACATCTTCAAGGCGTCCGAGTCGGGCGTCGAGGTCGTGCGCGAGAACCAGGACGAGTGCGTGCTCTGCGGGCTCTGCCTCGACGCCTCCCCGGATGGGACGGTCACGGTCCGCAAGCTCTACGACGGATCCACGCTCGGCCGCTGAGCCCGTTCAGCAGCCCGTCCGCACCCGACGCGTGAACGCACCATTCGCCTGCATCTCGATCGCCACGCTCGGGTAGCAGTTCTGCTCGAAGTACGGATAGCGCAGGCGGAAGTGGGCGCGCGACTCCACGGTCGCGCGGCGCGAGCCCTCGCGTCCGGTGCTCCCGGTCCGCGAGATCAGCTTCCAGTTGGTGCCGGTCCGCACGCGGGTCGAGCGGCGAACCGAGGCGATGTGAGGGCGATCGCCGACGTCGGCCACGCACCATTCGGCCGTGACCCGGAGCGTCCACTGGTGCGCGCCGAGGCTGGTCTTGTGCTTGCCGGCGTTCGCACTGAAACACCGATCCGCCGAGGGCTCGTTGGGAGCGGCGCCGGCCGCGGAAGCCGTCAGCGCGGCAAACGCGGTGGCGGCGATTACAGAGATCGTGGCTGCGAGCAGTTTCATCATGCGGGCGACGCTAGATGGGCACGTGCGCCCCGTGGCGCGCGAGTTGTGCCGAGGCTGACGCGGACATGCACTACGCTCGGCGAGGCGGCAGGGATTCTCAGGCGACCGGACGGGGTGGAGTGAGTAACCGGAATCGCTATCTAGCCATGATCCTGGGCCTCGCGGCCGTCTATTACGGCGCGGCGAAGCTCGGGCTGGACCTCGCGGCCGAGACGCCCAGCGTCACCGCAGTCTGGCCCCCGACCGGGATCGCGCTCGCCGCGCTCGTCCTGTTCGGGTTCCGGCTCTGGCCGGGCGTCGCCCTTGGCGCGTTCCTCGCGAACGCCTGGACCGGCGTCCCGTTCCTCACGGTGCTCGGGATCACTACCGGGAACACGCTGGAGGCCGTCGCCGGCGCCTACCTGCTCGTTTCGGTGGCCGGCTTCCGCCCTTCGCTCGAGCGTGCCGTCGACGTCCTCCGGCTGGTGCTTTTCGGTGCCGTGATCAGCACGGCCGTCAGCGCCACCATCGGGACGTCGAGCCTCCTGGCGGGAGGCGAGATCGACGGCGCGGACTTCGGCTCGGTCTGGCGGACCTGGTGGCTTGGCGATATGGGCGGTGCCCTGGTGGTCGCCCCGGCGCTGATGGTCGCGGTCACCCACTGGCCCTTCCGGGTCGCCGCGGGTCGCGTCGCCGAGGCGGTCGGATTAACCGCGCTCGTCACCGGCGCCGTGCTGCTCGTGTTCACCAGCGAGCTGCCGATCACCTTCGCGCTCGTGCCGCTCCCGGTGGTGGCGGCGTTCAGGTTCGCCCAACCCGGGGCGGTCCTGGCCAGCCTGATCACCGCGGCGATCGCGATCCCGCTGACCCAGGACGGGCAGGGGCCGTTCGCGGACTACGCGCCCGACGATCGCCTCCTGATGGCGCAGCTCTTCGTCGGGGTGGTCAGCATCACAACGCTGCTGGTGGCAGCGGTCGTCACCGAACGCCGCCGAGCCGAGGAGTCGGTGCGAAAGGTGGCGGAGACGCTTCAGGAAAGCCTGCTGCCGGCCGGGCTGCCGGCGATCGCCGGGATCCAGGCCGCGGTCGAGTTCCGCCCCGCCGGCGACCGCGAGATCGTCGGCGGCGACTTCTACGAGCTCGTCGAGGGCGACGACGGCAGCATCGGCGTGGCGATCGGGGACGCGCTCGGCAAGGGGGCGATCGCCGCCGCCGACACCGCTCTCGCCCGATACACCCTGCGCGCAGCGGCGGTCCAGGAAAGCCGGCCGAGCCGGATCCTCGGCGTCCTGAACGAGGCGATCCTCGGCCGCGATTCCGACCATCCGTGCACCGTCGCCTACGCGCGGCTCGAGCGCCACGACGGCGGGGCGAGCCTCACGGTGTCACTCGGGGGACACCCGAAGCCGTTGATCCTGCGAGGCGAGGGCACCGTCGAGCCGATTGGGATGCCGGCCGCCCCGCTCGGGGTCCGGCGCGGCCTGGATCTCACCGATCACAAGGCGGAGCTGGCGCCGGGAGATGCGTTGATCCTCTACACGGACGGGCTGACCGACGCCTACGCCCCGGCGCGGCCCGTCACCGCGGACGACATCGCCGCCGCCCTCCCCCCACACGCCGGAGGCAGCGCAACGGAGATCATCGAGGCTGTGAGCGAGGCGGCACTCCCGCCTCAGAACGGGAAGTCGCCCCGCGACGACATCCTCGTGCTGGTGCTCCGGCTCGAGAGCTGACGCGCTCGGCTTCCGCTCTACTTCCGGGTCGCATGAACTTCATCGAGGAAGTGCTGGAGGGCTTCCCCGCGTCGAAACCGGCGCTGGTCGCCCTCACCGGCGAAGGGGACCGGCGCGTCTGGCACTTCGGCGAGCTGATCGCGATGAGCGCCGGCGTCTCGGGAGCGCTCGCCGCCCACGGCGTCGGCCGCGGTGACGTCGTGATGACGCTCGTCGGCAACCGGATCGAATGGGTGCTGACGCTGCTCGCGTGCTGGCGGATGGGCGCAATCGCCCTGCCGTGCAACACGCAGCTCCGGCGCCACGACCTCGAGCTCCGGGTCGCGGCCGCCAATCCGAGCCTGTGCGTGGGCGAGGAGCCGCTGCTCGCCGAGCTCCCCGACGGGGTCCCGGCGCTGACGCTGGCCGACTTCGAGGAGATCCTCGACGAGGATCGCGCGCAGGAGACGCCCGCGTCCGTCGCCGATCTCGGTCCCGCGGACCCGGCGCTGATCGTGTTCACCTCGGGCACCACCGGCGAGCCGCGCGGCGCGCTCCACGCCACGCGCTATCTCGCCGGCCAGCGTGTCCAAGCCGAGCATTGGCTCGGGGCCCGCCGCGACGAGCTGGTGTGGTGCACGACCGCGACCGGCTGGTCGAAGTCCGCGCGCAACGTCTTCGTCGCCCCCTGGCTGTGCGGGGCGGCCGCGCTGATCTGCGACGAGCGCTTCGATGCGGTCGAGCGCCTCGAGGTGATCGAGCGCGAGGGCGTGAACGTGCTCTGCCAGGCACCAACCGAGTACCGAATGCTCGCCAAGCGGGCGGCCCTGCGCCCGCTCCCGACGGTCCGGCGGATGGTGTCGGCGGGCGAGGCGCTGGACGCCGAGGCGATCGAGGCGTTCCGCTCCGACGTCGGCCTCCCGATCCACGACGGCTACGGACAGACCGAGACCGGACACCTCACCGGGAGCCTGGTCGGCGACGAGGTGCGACCGGGCTCGATGGGCCGGGCCCTCCCGGGCTTCGAGCTGCGGCTCGCGGGTGACGGCGAGCCGGAAGCCGAGCTCCAGGTCAGGGCCGCGACCTGCCCGACGTTCTTCACCCGGTACCTCGACCAGGCCCCGGAAGCCGCCGGCGACATGCTCGTCGACGGCGAATGGTGGCCCACGGGCGACATCGTCCACCGGGATCCCGATGGCCTTCTCACCTACGTCGGGCGGAACGACGACCTGATCCTCTCGGCCGGTTACCGGATCGGGCCGTTCGAGGTGGAATCGGCGCTGCTTACCCACCCGGCGGTCGCCGAGGCGGCGGCCGTGCCCGAGCCCGACCCGGAGCGCGGCGCCGTCGTCCGCGCGGTCGTCGTCCTACGCCATGGCGAGCCCACGGAGCAGCTCGCGAGCGAGCTGCGCGACCACGTCAAGGGAATCACGGCCCCCTACAAGGCGCCGCGCATCGTCGAGTTCGCCGACGAGCTTCCGAAGACCGCCAGCGGGAAGATCCGCCGCGCCGAGCTGCGCTCGGGCTGAGCGTGCTCGAGTTCGTACGCGCCCGCTTCTCGCCCAATCGCGCCGCGTTCGCCGGCATCTTCGTGGTCACGGGGCTCGGGCTGCTCTCGATCGGCGCGACCCTGCCGGTGATCCCGCGCTACGTCCAGGGACCGATCGGCGCGGGCGACGTCGCCGTGGGAGTCGTGACCGGTGCGTTCGCGATCACCGGCATCGCGTGCCGGCCGCTCGCCGGGCACCTGGCCGACCGCCGCGGGCGCCGGCGCGTGGTGATCGCCGGTGCGCTCCTGACCGCGACCGCCAGTGCTCTCTACTTCGTGCCTGCCGGCGTCCCCGGGCTGATCGTCGCCCGCCTCTTCCTCGGCGCGGGCGAGGGGATGGTCTACACGGCCGGGTCGGCTTGGATCGTCGACCTGGCTCCGCCCGACCGGCGCGCGCGGATCATCGGCTGGTATGGACTCGCGATCTGGGGCGGCCTCACGCTCGGCCCGCCGATCGGCGAGTTGATCCTGCGGGCGTCCAGCTTCGAGATGGTGTGGGCGTTCGCGCTGGCGGCGCCGCTCCTCGGCGCCCTGATCGCGATTCGGATCCCTGAGTCGTTCACCCCGCGCCGGACCGAGCCGCTCAGGCGCGACAACCTGATCGCCCGGGAGGCACTGGTCCCGGGCCTCGGCCTCTCGCTGGGGACGGTCGGCTTCGCCGCGGTCGCCGCGTTCCTGATCCTCCACCTCGACGATCGCGGGATCGGCCACGGCGCCGGGGTCTTCACGGCATTCGCGGCGACCGTGGTTGCCGCGCGCGTGTTTGGCGGCTGGCTCCCGGATCGCTTCGGCCCGGGTCCGTGCGTCGTCGGGGCGGGGCTGATCGAGGCCGCGGGCCTGATCGCGATCATGCTCGCCGACTCGCTCGCGCTCGCGATCGCCGGCGCCCTCGCGATGGGAGCCGCGTTCTCGCTGCTCTTCCCCTCGCTCGCCCTGGCGGTGATCGATCGCGTCCCCGAGGAACGCCGCGGCGTCGCCATGGGGACATTCACCGCGTTCTTCGACCTCGGGGTCGGTCTCGGCGCGCCGGCCGCCGGCCTGGCCGCGGCGCTCGGCGGCTACCCGGCTGCGTTCGGGCTGGCCGCGGCCGCCGCGCTCGCGGCCGCGGCCCTGGGCTCAACGCTGGCCGGCCGCCAGGACTACTCGTCGATCTCGCCCTCGAAGATCGCGAAGAACGCGCCCTGAGGATCGTGGAGGACCGCGATCCTGCCCGCTGGGATGTCGAGGGGCCCGAACACCGCCGAGCCCCCGCTCTCGGTCGCCGTCGCGATCGCGTCGTCCACCGACCCGACCGTGAAGTACGGCATCCAGTGCGGCGGAACTCCCTGCTGCTCGGGCGCGAGCTCGCGCATGCCGCCGTTCAGACCGCCGGCGGCGCCCTCGTGCCGGATCGCCCAGTAGGGCGGCGCGTCCCCGGTCTCGAGCTTCTCGACGCTCCAGCTGAAAAGGCCCTCGTAGAACTCGATCGCGCGAGGCACGTCGTTGGTGGAGATCTCGTTCATGGTGAGGCACCCGGGGTCGTTGACGAGCGTCGCGCCGATCGTGTTGCGGGGCTGCCAGACGCCGAACATCGCTCCGGTCGGATCGGCGATCACCGCCATCCGCCCGTCCTCCATGACATCGAAGGGACCGGCGTGGACGGCGCCACCCAGCTCCTTCGCCCGTTCCGCGGCTGCGTCCGCTTCGGCGACGGTTACGTAGCTGAACCAGTTCGGCGGGACGCCCGCCTCGCGCTGGTCCGCTCGCTGCTCGTACAGGGCCGCGACGTTCTCGCCGTCGATCTTGAGCATCGTGTAGACGCCGCCACCGGCC
This sequence comes from uncultured bacterium, assembly GCA_963753385.1. Classification (GTDB taxonomy): domain Bacteria; phylum Actinomycetota; class Thermoleophilia; order Solirubrobacterales; family 70-9; genus JALZKA01. The sequence goes on along the minus strand of CAVWCC010000004.1, from coordinate 109,025 downwards.
TCCTCGGGGATCGGGTTGTCCTCGGCCTCCCAGCCGAACACGGCGCCGTAGAAGACCTTCGCGCCCTGCGGGTCGGTGGTCGCCAGCTCGATCCAGCTGAACGTCCCAGGCTCGTAACTCGTGCGCTTGCCCATCGGTTCCTCCTCAGTCGTTCCAGAAATCCTTGACGATCTCGGCGTCGCCCTCGTGCCGGGGGCTGAACACCAGGTACTCGAGCCCGTCGGGGCCCGCCTCGAACATGCGGGTCACGCCGGGCCCGACCCGGACGACGTCGTCGGCTCGGATCTCGATGATCTCGTCGTCCAGCTTCATGCGGCCGGCGCCTTCGAGGATCACGTGAAGCTCCTCCGCCTCGTTGTGCTTGTGCGCGAACGGCTGACGCTTGCCGGCCTTCACCCGCAGGTGCCCGACGCCGCTCGCGTCAAGCCCGAGGTCCTCGCGTGGGAACCGGGCCTCCTGGAGCTCGCCGAGGCCGTGCTTGGCCGCGACGTCCTCCACGTCTCGCAGGTTCACGCGCGTGTAGTCGCCCATTCGTCCTCCTTCGTGCGTTCAGAACAGTCTCGCCTGCGCCGCGCCGCGGCGCTGTGTAGATCCCGTGGCGTCCCGCTCCCGCGCGGCCGCGTTCGTGCGCTCGACCGGGTTCGGGCGCGCCGGCCGCAGGAACCGACGCGGTGGGTTCTCGCCGCGGGCCAGCTTCGCGAGCCGGTCGCGCTCCTTGGTTGGCAGGTACGCGCCGCTTCCGTAGAGGCGCTCGTAGCGCTCGACCAGGTCAGGTCGGTACTGCCGAAGCCAGTCCATGAACAACCCCTTCACCTCGCCGCGCAGGTGCAAACCGATTCCCCCGACGCTCTTGGCGCCCATCTCGCCGGCGATCTCGAGGATCCGCTCGACCTGACGCGGGTCGTCGTTGATGCCCGGCATCAGCGGCGCGACCAGGACGCCGGTCGGGATCCCGGCCCGGTTGAGCTCACCGACCGCCGCGAGCCTGGTGCGGGGATGCGGCGTGTGCGGCTCGGACGCGCGCCAGGCCTTCTCGTCGAGCGTGGGCACCGAGAGGTTGGCCACGAACTCGGTGCGCTCCGCGATCTGCTTGAAGAGCGGCAGGTCGCGGAGCAGCAGCGGCGACTTCGAGAGCACCGAGCACGGGTTCGAGAAGTCGCGCATCGCCTCCCAGATCCCGGGCATCAGCCTGTACTTCGACTCGACCCACTGGTAGGGATCGGTGTTGGTGCCGAGCGCGACGTGGTCGCCCTTCCAGGAGCGCTTGCCGAGCTCGGCCCGGACCAGCTCCGGCGCGTTCACCTTGACGACGATCTCGCGCTCGAAGTCTTCGGCGGCGTTCAGGTCGAGGTACTTGTGGGTCGGGCGGGCGAAGCAATAAACGCAGGCATGTGTGCAACCTCGAAACGGGTTGATCGTCCAGCGGAACGGCATCCGCGAACGCTCCGGGACCGCGTTGATCGCCGAGCGGGCCTGCACCTCGTGGAAACGGATGCCGAGCGCCTCGGGCGCATCGAACGTGCGGGTCACCGGTTCACCCAATCCGGGAAGCAGGCCCTGCGTGCCGGCTCCTCTCTCCAGGTTGTCCCAACGCACGAACGTATGTTCGCACACCGGGGAGACGGACCGGGGCTGTCGAGGGCGGTGGCGAGCTGCGTGGCGGTCAGGGCTGGGTAAGGGGGTTGCTCGGTGCCGATCGGCGATCGAGTGAAGCGTTTAGCCGATACACGCGGCGCAATGCTTCACTCGATGCGATCACCGGGCGTTTTCGCATCGAGAGCGGGATTCGGGGTCTATAGGACCCTCAATCCCGCTGAGGTTCATCAACGCCGAGCGCTCAGGTCTCGCTCGCCGCCCCCGCCGGCACCGCCCGCGCCACCAGCGCCCGCGCGCGCTCGACCGGCTCGGCCGGGAGCCAGTGGCCGGCGTCGGTCTCGAGGTACTCGGGCTCGAGGCCGCCCGCCTGCAAGAGCTCCCTCGCCTGCCGTGCGAACTCGACCGAGATGATCGGGTCGTTCGCGCCGTGATGGATGAGGACCGGAAGAGCCTCGCGCCCTGCGAGCTCCGGCTGCCAGCGGTCCACGGTCGGGATGAAGCCGCTGAGGGCGACCAACCCGGCCGGCACGGGGCGTCCCGGTCCGAGCGCGACTGAGTAGGACATGACCGCGCCCATCGAGAAGCCACCGATTACCGTCCGGTCCCAGCCGATTCCCCGCTCTGCGAGCAGCTCGTCGAGGAACCCGGTCAGGAGCCCGTAGCTCGCGTGGAACGTCTCGGGGTCGGGATAGCCGACGCGCGGCACGATGTACCAGTGGCGCCCGCCGGGCGGAATGTTCGTTAGCGGCGCGCCGGTGGTGACGCCGAGGAGGCGCCCGTCCGGGTCGAGCTCGTCGAGCAGCCCGTACAGGTCGCGCTCGTCGGTCCCGCGTCCGTGGTTCAGGACGATCGCGCCCTCGGGCTCGCCCGCGGGCTCGCGCAGCAGATGGACGAGACTCACGCGGTGGCCTTCTGGCGCGGATTCGTGATCGGCGTCAGGATCTTCTCGATCTCCTCCCGCCGGTCCTCGAGGAACGGCGGCAGGATCAGCTTCTCGCCGAGGTGCTCCGGGTCCTCGTCGACGCCGAAGCCGGGCTCGGGTGTCGCCAGCTCGAACAGCACGCCGCTGGGCTCGCGGAAGTAGATCGACTTGAACCAGAACCGGTCGATCACCGGGGTCGGCCGCGCGCCGTGCTCGATCGCCCGCTCGCGCCATGCAAGATGGTCGTCCGAGGCGGAGTTCCATGCGATGTGGTGCACCGTCCCGGCCCCCTGGATCCCGACCTCGGCCGGCGGCTCGTCGTAGGCCCAGACCCCGCCGCGATCGTGGCCGCGGATCTCCCAGCCCTCGTCGGTGGGCTCGAACTCGAGGCCCTGCTCGAGCAGCTCGCGGCTCCGCTCGGGGTCGGCGGTGCAGGCCCGCGCATGGTCGAAGCCCTGGAGGGCCAACTCGCCCGGGACCTCGGGGTGGTCGGCGATCAGCGCCTGGTCGGGCACCGAGGCGATCACGAGCGCGTGCTCGAGTCCCTCCGGGTCTGAGAAGACGAGGCCGCCGTCAATCCGCGAGGTCGATACGCGCCTTTCCGAGAGGCGCTGCTCCCAGAAGTCGAGTGCCTCGTCGGAGGCGACCCGCCAGCCGATGCGATGGATCATCCCCGCGCCGGCACGGCCGACCCGCGCCCCCGGGAACTCGAAGAACGTCATGTCCGCGCCCGGGCTCCCCTTCTCGTCGGCGTAGAAGAGGTGGTAGACGCTCGGCTCGTCCTGATTGACGGTCTTCTTGACCATCCGCAGACCGAGGGCGCCGGCGTAGAAGTCGACGTTCCGCTGGGCATCGGCGGTGATCGCGGTGATGTGGTGGATTCCGTTGAGCTTCATCGGGGCCTCCGCGGGCTTCGGGAGATACTTGCTTGCGTAATAGGCGCGGGATGCTGCGCACCCATCGCGACATCGTCGCACGCCTCGATGCCGAGCTCTGTCGGGTGACGACCTCGAGGCCCGGCCTCGGGTCAGTACGCTGGCTGCCAGGCCAGGACGGAGGAGCGAGGACAGGATGACCGTAGAGACGACCACCAGCGGCGCCGCGGCGTCGATCGACCGCGAGCGCATCAAGCACCTGACCGCGAAGCAGATGGACCTGCTCGCCGAGCGGACCCCGCGTTCGAAGGCGCTGTACGAGCGCGCTGTGAAGGTGATGCCGGGAGGCGTTCCATCCTCGTTCCAGGAGAACGACCCGTGGCCCGTCTATCTCGAGCGCGGCTCCGGATCGCGCGTCTGGGACGTGGACGGCACGGAGTACGTGGACTTCCACAACGGCTTCGGCGTGATGTGCATCGGCCACGCCAACCCCGCGGTCGGCGCGGCGGTGAAGGCGCGCCACGACGACGGCACGCACTTCGCGGCGCCCACGGACGGCTCCGTCCACGTCGCCGAGGAGCTGGCCGACCGCTTCGGGCTGCCCCAGTGGCGGTTCACCAACTCGGGCACCGAGTCGACGATGGACGCGGTCCACCTGGCCCGCGGCGCCACCGGCCGCGACGTGATGCTCAAGATCGAGGGTTCGTATCACGGCCACCACGACGCGGTGATGGTCAGCGTCTACCCCGACCTCGAGGACCTCGGCGAGCGCGACGACCCGGTCTCGGTCCCGTACGGAGCAGGCTACCCCCGCGCGATCACCGAGCTCACGCGCTCGGTCCCGTTCAACGACGCCGACGCCCTCGCGGCGGTGCTCGCCAAGCTCGACGGCCAGGTCGCCGGCCTGATCATGGAACCGGCGATGATGAACATCAACATCATCCCGCCGCGCGACGGCTACCTCGACAGCGTGCGCGAGCTGACGCGCGAGCACGGCGTGATCCTGATCTTCGACGAGGTCAAGACCGGCGCGACGATCGCGCGCGGGGGCGCCACCAGGCGCTTCGGAGTCACGCCCGACATAGTCACGCTCGCGAAGGCGATCTGCGGCGGTTACCCCGGTGGCGCGATCGGGATGAGCGACGACCTGGCGAAGCTCGTCGCCTCAGGCCAGGTCCACCAGTACGGCACGTTCAACGGCAACCCGCTGGTGATGGCCGCCGCCGAGGCGACGCTGACCGAGGTCCTGACAGAGGACGCGTACGCCAAGCTCGAGGCCGCGAACCAGCGGCTCCTAGCCGGCTGCGACGAGCTGATCGAGCGCTACGGGCTCCCCTGCTACACGGAGGGCCTCGGCGCCAAGGGATGCGTGATCTTCTCCGCCGAGCCGCTGTATGAGTACCGCGACTATCTGACCAAGGTCGACGGCGACCTCGCCTCGCTGGCTTGGCTCTACCACATGAACCATGGGATCTTCATGACCCCCGGGGTCGAGGAGGAGTGGACGATCTCGATCGCCCACTCCGACGAGGACGTCCAGCGCTACCTCGACGCATTCGAGGCCTTCGCGCGCGACGTGACGTCGGTCTGAACGTCAGCCGAGCGGCGCCGGCTCGGCCAGCCCGAACCCCTGCGCCATGTCGACTCCGTGCGTGCGGAGCAGCGGGAGCAGCGTCTCGGATTCGATTAGCTTCGCGACCGTGGTCTTGCCGGTTCGCTGCGCGAGACCCACGATCGCCCGCAGCGTCCCGGAGTCCCGCTTCGCCTCGACCAGGGCGCGGATGACGACTCCCTCGATCTTCACCTGGTCGAGGGGCAGGCGCTGGAGATACTCGAACGAGCCGAGCTCCCCGGTGAAGCCGTCGAGGACGAGCGGGCACCCGGTCGCGGCGAGCCGCCGGATCGCGGCTGACACGGGCACGGCGCTCCCCCGGATCGCCGCCTCCCCGATCTCGAGCCCGAGCCACGCGCGTTGCTCCGGCGCTTCGTTCAGGTCGTCGAGGAACCGGCTCAATGCCAGCTCGTCCTTCAGCGTCTCGCCCGAGAGGTTGAGGTGCAGCCGGGTGCCGGCGGCCCCGTTGCCCAGGGCGGCGATCGCCCGCCCGAGGACCCAGCGATCGATCGCGGCGCAGAGGCCCGGCTCCTGGGCGGCGGCCGCGAGGAAGTCCGCCGCGTGGCGCACCGTTCCCGAGGCATCACGCATCCGGACGAGGACCTCGCGATGCTGGGTCTCGCCGCTTCGCAGATCCACCGCCGGCTGTGCGTAGAGCACCAGCTCCTCCGCATCGAGCGCCGCCCTCACGCGCTCGGCGAGCGTCATGCTCGGGGCCGCGGGACGACTCCCGCCGTGGCCGGGCACCCCGGGCTCATCGCTCGACTGGGACGCGACCTCCGCGACTGCGCCGCCTCGCTGCTTCGCGCGGTACATCGCGGCGTCGGCGGCCGCCGAGACCTGCTCGGCGGTCAGCTGCTCGCCGCCGTCGGAGCCGAATGGTGCGACCCCGATGCTGACCGACACCCGGTGGCCCTCGATCTCCTCGTCGGTGAAGCGCGCGATGAGCTCGTCGGCGAGCCGCGCCGACTGGGCCGCGCTTGCGTTGGGCAGCAGCACGGCGAACTCATCCCCGGCGAGCCGCGCGACGATGTCGGTCGAGCGCATACGGCTCGTCATCACGTCGGCGACCCGGCGCAGGACCAGATCGCCGGCTCCGTGCCCGCGGCTGTCGTTGATCGCCTTCAGGCGGTCGACGTCCACCAGCAGGATGGCGCCGTCACCGCCGTACCGATGCTGGAGCGCGAGCCGCGTCTCGAGCTCCTCGCGGAACCGGCGCCGGTTCATCAGCCCGGTCAGCGAGTCGTGGTCGGCCATGTACCGGAGCTGGTCCTCGAAGCGCTTGCGCTCGGTGACGTCCTGGACCTGGACGATCCCCCGCGTGGCGCCGACTCCCGCCGCCGGCAGCGCCGAGACGTTGATCTGGAACCACACCAACCGGTCGTCGAAGAGCGCCCGCTTCTCGGTCGAGAACCGATCGATCTCGCCCGCCACGAGCCGTTCGCGAAGGGCGAGGTCGAGCGCCGCGTCTTCGCTGACTGCGAGCGCGGGCAGCGTTGATCCGACCAGCGCCTGCTCGTCGCGGCCCGTCAGCTCGACGAGCGCGCGGTTGACCTCGGTCAGCCGCCCGTCGGGGCCGGCGCCGAAGTCGACGAGCGCGATACCGATCGGCGCGTTCTCGAACGCGCTGCGAAAGCGGGCGTCCGCCTCGTCGCGGTCGCGCTCGGTCCGGATCTGCTCGCTGAGGTCCTGGATCACGCCGACGACGCGGACGACCTCACCGCTCTGCGGATCGGCGATCGGCTCGCCCTGGCACCGGAGGATGCGCTCCTGGCCGTCACCGCGGATGATCCGGTGCTCGAACCGGAACGTACTGCGTTCCTCGACGCTCTCCTCGACCATCCTGCGGACGAACTTCCGGTCCTCCGGATGGACGTGGGCCAGGTACCCATCCAGCGTGGGCTGAACGCTCCGCGGGTCGAGGCCGAAGATCCGGTAGAGCTGGTCGGACCACTTGACCTCGCCGTCGCGCAGCCGCCATTCCCAGCTTCCGTAGCCGGCGACCCGCTGGGCCTCGCCCAGCAGGGCCGCCGCGGCGCGCAGGTCCTCGGTCGCCGCGAGATCCTCGCGGTCGCCCTCGGGGCCGCCTCCGGGCAGGCCGACGAGCGCACCGTGCGACCGGCCGCCACTGCCACCACCAAATCCACCCCGTGACGACATCCAGAGCGAAGGTACCCTTGGGAACGGACTTCGTGTAACCGAGTTGGTCTCCACTACCTGCTCTGTGTGAGGCAACTACCTGAAAGCGGGGAGCCAAAACCCGGAACGGTTTTCAGGGATGCCCGCCGACGCCCTGACCGGGCCCTCGAACGGTTCATCTAGTCTCGATGGATGGCTAACCGCCTCGCCCGCGAGACCAGTCCTTACCTGCTGCAGCACGCGGACAACCCCGTGGACTGGCACCCCTGGGGAGAGGAGGCGCTCGAGCGGGCACGGGTCGAGGACCGCCCGATCGTGCTCTCGATCGGCTATTCGTCGTGCCACTGGTGCCACGTGATGGAGCGGGAGTCCTTCGAGGACGAGGCGACTGCCGCGTACATGAACGAGCATTTCGTGTGCATCAAGGTCGACCGCGAGGAGCGGCCCGACGTCGACGCGATCTACATGGAAGCCGTCCAGTCGATGACCGGCCACGGGGGTTGGCCGCTGACCGCGTTCCTCGACACGGACGCGGTCCCGTTCTACGGGGGGACCTACTTCCCGCCGGAGCCGCGCCAGGGCATGCCCAGCTTCAGGATGGTCATGGAGGCGGTGGTCGAGTCCTGGGGATCGCAGCGGGAGCGCCTCCAGGCCTCGACGGCGAGGATCCGCGATCAGCTCGGCGCGATTGCCCGGATCGAGCCCTCGACGGAGCCCCTTCAGGCCGAGCTCCTGGCCAGCGCGGAGCGCCGCCTGCGAATGCTCGCGGACGAAACCAACGGCGGCTTCGGGCAGGCCCCCAAGTTCCCGCCCGCGGCGTCGCTCGAGTTCCTGCTCGCGCGCGGCGAGGGCGAGATCACGATGCGCACGCTCGACGCGATGGCCTGCGGCGGGATTTTCGACCAGGTCGGCGGCGGCTTCGCGCGCTACTCGGTCGACGCGGTCTGGCTCGTCCCACACTTCGAGAAGATGCTCTACGACAACGCGCTCCTCGCTCGCGCCTACCTGCACGGACATCAGGCTCTCGGGCCGGCCCGCTGGCGAGAGGTCTGCGAGCGGACGCTCGACTGGATGCTGACCGAGATGCGCGGCCCCGAAGGCGGGTTCTTCTCGGCGCTCGACGCCGACTCGGAGGGCGAGGAGGGGCGGTTCTACGTGTGGAGCGCCGCCGAGCTTCGCGAGCTGCTCGAGGGGGCCGGCCTGAGTGGCGATGCCGACGAGCTGCTCGCCTGGTGGGGCGTGACCGAGGTGGGGAACTTCGAAGGCCGCAACATCCTGCACGTCCCCGCCGGCCCGGAGGCGGAGCCGCCCGACGCCCTCGAGGCGGCACGCAAGGCGCTCTACGATGCCCGCGCCGAGCGGGTCTGGCCGGGCCTCGACGACAAGCGGATCTGCTCGTGGAACGCCCTTGCCATCGCCGCTCTGGCCGACGCCGGCGCGGTGCTGGGGCGCAGCGACTACCTGGACGCGGCGCGCCGCTGCGCCGAGTTCGTGCTGACCGAGCTGCGCGGCCCCGACGGGCGGCTCAGGCGCAGCTGGAAGGACGGCGAGGCGCCGATCGCCGGATTCCTCGAGGACCACGCCTACCTAGCCGACGCGCTGCTCGTCCTGTACGAGGCGACCTTCGAGCCGCGGTGGTTCGACGCCGCGCGCGAGACGGCCGACGCAATGATCGAGCGGTTCGCCGACACCGAGCGGGGCGGCTTCTTCACCACTGCGGCCGACGCCGAGAAGCTGATCGCCCGCCGCAAGGACGTCGACGACCATCCGATCCCCTCGGGCAACTCCGCCGCGGCATATGCGCTGCTTCGGCTCGCGGCACTGACCGGGGAGCACGAGTACGAGCGGCACGCGGTGTCGGTGTTCCGCCTCCATCACCGGGTCGCGGCCGAGCACCCGCACGCGGTCGCCCACCTCCTACGGGGACTCGATTTCCACCTCTCCCCAACCCGCGAGGTCGCCCTGGTCGCTCCGGCCGGCGAGAACGGCCTCGGCGAGCTCGCCGCGGTGATCCGCGCGCGCCTGCGACCCCACCTCGTGCTCGCGGGCGGGCCCGAGGGCACGGCGAGCCCCGAGCTGATGCGCGAGCGCACCGCCGTCGAGGGCCGGGCGGCGGCCTACGTGTGCGAGCACTTCGCCTGCCGCCAGCCGGTCACGCGCGCCGAAGATCTGGCCGCGGCGCTGGACTAGCAGGCGGTCACGGACGGCAGATGGCGAAGGCGAGGACAGCCGCGCTGCCGCCGCCGAAGTAGTTATCGGCCTCCACCCACCAGGCGTCTCCGAATGGTGGGTATGAGGTCGTGATCGCGATGAAGCCGAGCCCGGCCGTGTCGATCCCACCGCCGATGACGGGGCGCCCGCCGGGGCACACGGCGTTCGCCTCGGCGGACCCCTGCGGCGGTGCAGTTGCGCTTCCGGATGCGTATTTCACGTTCTCGCGACCGCAGATCGCGTGGACGATCATGTCGCGCTTGCCCTCCTCGTTGAAGCCCCGCGCGGCCCAGCCGTCGTCGGGCGCCTCGTTGCCGTCTCCCAGGTCGAAGGGGCCGGAGCGCGCGAGATAGATGGCTCCTTGGTCGGCGCCGGCCAACCGAACTCCCCCGCCCGTGACGTGGGTTCGTCGCGGACAGGGCCGGCGCACGGTGTCGAAGAAGCCCTCGATCCCCACAGACTTCCTCGCAAAGACGTAACGCGGCTGGCGCCGGTCACAGACCCCGAAGACCTGCACCGTGTTCCCCGGCTCGAAGCTGATCGCGGTCACCTTCCAGCCATCGTCCGGTTTGCGGTCTCGATCGCGGAGGTCCACGGGCGCCGACGAAAGGAGCTTCGCATCGGTCGCACCGGCCAAGATGTTCTGCCCCCCACTCAGCACGTGGGTGCCGTTCGGGCACTTGACCCTCGCCGAGCCAGCTCCACCGTCGGGCAGCAGCTTCACATCCGAGACGGAGTAGTCGAGGGCGAACGTCGGAGCGGCGAGCACCAACATCGCCGCGAGTGCGACACCTGCGCCGGCAACAGCAACGCGTAGCCGAACGAACCCCACGAACCCAGCATAACCCCGAATGCGCGCCGCTGTAGTCTCCGCGCCCGATGCCCGCGAAGAAGGCAAGCGCAAAGCAGGTCGCGACCGCCTACTTCGACGCGATCGCGAAGCGGGATCTCGACGCCATGGCCGACTGCTGGGAGCCCGGCTCGGTCGACCACCTCTACGGCTTGGCCGACCTGCGCGTCCCGCAGGACCTGAAGAACTGGTTCGGGAACCTGTTCGCCGCGATCCCCGACTTCACGATGTCGGTCGCCGACATGGTCGCCTATGGCGAGAAGGCGGCGGTCCGGTGGACCGCCACCGGCATCTTCACCGGGCCGGGCCGGTTCGAGGGCCTGGCGCCGACCGGGGCCTCGATCGCGATGGAGGGCCTCGACCTCCTAACGATCCGCGACGGCAAGATCCACGAGAACCGCGCCTACACCAACGCCACCGAGCTCGCACGCCAGCTCGGCGCGATGCCACCGGCGGGCTCGACGGGCGAGCGCGCGATGCTCGGGGCTGTGAACGCGCGAACGGCGGTCGTCTCCTGGATTCGCGGCGCCCGCGACCGCTGACGATCGGGAGCGCTCGGCCGAGATCGAACGGGCGGCCGGTGAGAGCTAGCGCCTTTTCTTCCGCACCCGCAGCTTCGCCTCCATGCCGTACGAGACGTGGTTCTCCAGCGAGCACCAGAGCCGGTACGTCGTGCCGCGCCTCAGCCAGATTTCCGGCAGGCTCGCGAACTCGCCGGGCCCCAACTCGCCGGTGCCGTACTCGATGGTGGTTCCGTTCCGCCGGAGCTTCAGGTCGTGCGGGTCCTCGCCGGAGTTCTGGAACTGGACGATCGCGTGGCCGGGATTCACCTTCGTGCGGCTCAGGATCAGGTTGAACTCGTCGCCCCGTACGCCGATTCGCGTGACGGGGTGCTCACCCCGCTCGGCGGCCGGAGCGGCGCTGCCGCCCAGCCCGACCGCAACCACGAGCCCCAGCGCAGCCAGCGAGTAGCGCCCCGCGCGCCTCACGCCACGATCGCGGGCCGCGCGAAGCCCGACGCACCGGGGATCAGGCCGCCCGCGTCGACGTCGAACCACTGCTCGAGGAGCGAGCAGTAGAGGCCGCGGAAGTCGGACGAGTGGCGCAGGTTGTCGTCCTCGTCGAGGTCGTCGAGGCCGCGGAACTCTCCGACCATCTCTCCACGCGCCTGGGTGCCGATCACGAACGCCGCACCGGATGCACCGTGGTCGGTGCCGGATCCGTTTTGCTCCGGGCGCCGGCCGAACTCGGAGTAGACGAGGGTCAGGACGCGATCGGCGAGGCCCCGCGCCTCGAGGTCCGCCTGGAACGCCGCGAGCGTGTCGAAGGTCAGGCCGATGTCGTCGCCGAACGAGTCGAGCTGGTTGTCGTGGGTGTCGTACCCGCCGGGCGCGTTGGTCGAGACGCACCGGATCGGAAGGCCCGCGTCGAGCATCGCGGCGAGCGCGGCCAGGTTCCGCGGGAACCAGTGCTCGGACTCGGGGTACGGGACCGGCGGAGTGACCTCGCCGCCGAACGGCTGGAGCTGGCTCCGCAGGGTGATCGACTGGTCGGCGATGCGGCCGGCGGCCTGCCGGCCCGCGTCCCCGCTGCCGGTCGAGGCGCGGCCGACCGACTGCGCGGCCTCGTACATCAGGCTCTCGACGTCGCCCCAGACGCCGGGGGCCCACAGGTCGTAGCTCGACCCGTCGATCGCGGCGACCGGGCGGCTCGCGGTCGCCAGCGAGGGCGAGAGCCAGCCGTCCAGGGACAGCCCCTGGAGTGGGTTGTCGTCGGTCCCGATCTGGTCGAGCAGGCGGCCCATCCAACCGGTGCGCTCGGTCGGGTCGAGCTCGCCGACCTCCCAGTAGTGGCGGGAGGTGAAGTGCGATTGATCCGGGCCGTCGTAGCCGACCGCGGGCAGGACCGTGACCTTGCCGTCCTGGTGGAGGTTGTCGAGCGCCAGAGCCCGAGGGTGCCAGCGAAGCGCCGGATCCTCGGTGAACGGGGTGCCGGCGCCGGGGCCCAGTTTCAGAGTGGGGCGCATGCTCTGGTAGATCGGGTCCTCGGTCGGCGCGAGAACCGAGAGCGAGTCCATCCCGCCGTCCATGAACACGGTGACCAGCACCGGCTGCTGGGCGCCCTGCGCCTTGGCGATCCCCTCCTGGAGCGAACGCAGGCCGAGCTTCGAGGCCCCGTACACCGAGAGCATTCCAAGGCCGGCCCGGAGCATGAACGAGCGCCGGTTCAGCCCAGTGCCGGCAGGTAGCGGCATCCCGCGCTCGATCGGTGGCAGCCCGCGCCCGGCCTCCGCGGCCGCCGAGCGCAGCAGGTGCGCCCGGGAGAACTCGTTGCAGTGGCAGGCCATCCTCTCCTCCTCAGATGATTGATTCCACGGACTCGCGTGCGCGGGGGCGCACGGCACCGAGCCGGTCGTGGACGGGCGACGAAGCCTGTACCGGTTGGTACAGGCGAGGAGCACGGGCGCGATCCGGCGAAGCGTGTCCGTGCGTCATCCGCGTGCGTGAATTCGTGGGATCACTCATCTAACAGGTCTGCATGTCGGGTGACGTGGCCAGCAACAGGCGCAGGGCGTTCTGGCGCAGCGCGCGGAACGTCGTCCGCTGCCAATCGGCGACGATCGCGCCCTCGACGTCGCGCCCGAAACCGAGCAGTTCCGAGCGGGTGGCCGATGCGATCGCGGGGTCGCCCCAGTACCTCATCGCCCTGTCGACGGCCTCCTGAGGCGTTTCGCCGGCGTCGTAGCCCTCGTCCGAGACCTCGTCCTCGCCCGTCACGTACGTGGCGGCGATCCAGCGCCCGCGGTAGCTCGACGTGTCGAGCCAACGCTCCTCGTCCCAGCCCGCCACGTTCGGCGGGCTGAACGGCCGCTGGCCCGCCAGGTCGGAGACCCAGGTCCAGCTGTCGGTATCCACGCCGCGACGGCGCGCCCGGAGCATGCCCGCGATGAAGACGATCGGCGGCTTCACCATCGCCGGGCCCTCGTAGAACAGCGGGTGCTTCAGGATCGCCTCCAGCAGCGGCCTCACGGCGTAGCCCTTGCGCTTGTAGAGGCGGATCAGCTTCGAGCGCGTGGCACCGGAGGCGGGTGCGCCGACGAAGTAGCCCCAGAGCTTGTCGACGAAGTAGCCGGCGTGCGCAGGGTGCTCGAGGCACAGGGCGCACGAGTCGCGCCAGTCGAACCGGCCCTGCTTGCCGAACACCGTCTTCGTGCCGCCGTCGTGGTATTCCGGGTCGTAGCGGAAGTTCGTGAGCCCGACGTCGTCCACCCAGTCCGCCCGCCAGCCGGTCAACGCCCGCGCCTGCTCGCGGACGTCATCCTCGGAGTACGGGTAGCCGGACTCGTCCGACGCGCCGAGCGTGAACAGCTCCATCAGCTCGCGCGCGTAGTTCTCGTTGGGCGACCAGCGGTTGTTGTCGATGCCCGAGAGCCAGACCAGCATCGCTTTGTCGCGCGTGACGTCCAGGAGCAGGTTCTTGAACGAGCCCAGCGCCCGCTTGCGAAGGAGCTGCGCCTGCTCGATCGAATGGCGCTGCGAGCCAACGTCCCCGGTCGCGAACCAGTCGTGCCAGTTGAGCGCCATGCGCTCGACCAGGGGCTGGTTCGAGCGCACCATCCTGTCGAGCCACCAAAGGGCGTCGTGGCCCCAGAGGTCATGCGGGGCGATCGGCAGGCCGTCGCCATCCACGGGCGCGGGACCGGCCAGCTTCGCCTTCGGCGGATCCAGCAGCGAGGCGACCGCCCCGTTCAGCCCCTTGCGCGCCAGGCGCCTCGCCTCACCCGGCCTTGGCCCGAAGCCCGCGCGCCACAGCAGACGCGCAGCCTGCTTCTCCCTGAAGGGTCCGCGGTACCTCGGGATATCCGCCATCGGAGGTGGTTTCGGCACCGGCCGCTGTCTTCGTTAGCTCGCGGCCGCGGCTGGACGAACGGCCTAAAGGTCCAAGATCGTGCGCCGCGAGAAGGCGTCGTACGGAGTCGCCCCCACTGCCACCCGCGGCCGGTCATCGAGCTTCTCACGATCGTCGGCGGACAGCGGAACTGCGATCCGAAGCGACTCCGGTCCGCCCTCGCCGGGCGGCAGCTCGCCGAAGTCGAAGCCGGCCGAAGCGTGGAACCCCGGCGGTAGCAGCTCCACGCGACCGGCGCACCGGCCGGGGAAATCATCCTCGCGGACGACCTCAAGCCGCAGGCGATCGGGTAACAGCCGCGCCGGGCCCTGGGCGAAGACGTCGCAAGCGATCGAGGCGCGGCGGTGGTTGCAGTGCTTGCCGGGGATACCGGAAGGCCGCGGCGGCCGGGCGACCTGCTGCTCGCAGAGCACCCGCTCGAGACGGGCAGGCTCGGCCGTCATCACGCCGTCGACGCCCAAGTCCAACAGGTCGAGCATCGTCGGCTCGTCGTTGATCGTCCAGACGTGGACCGCGTAGCCGCCCGCGTGAGCCCGCTGGACGAAGTCGGCGTCGGTCACCGGGATCCCCTCGAACTCGATCGGCACCTGGAACGCGACCGTACCCTCGGGGGGCGGGACATTCCCGAACTTGAACGCCGCGACGCCGGCGATCCCGGGCGCGAGCTTGATCTCGGGCGCGAGCTGGTGGAAGGTCTGCAGAGCGGCGTCGTTGAACGAGGCGACGATGATGCCGTCGGTCCGGCCCAGGCGATTGAGCAGTGCCGCAAGGTGTTCGGCGTTGCGGTTGAACGACGCGAGATCCGTGTCCGCCCTGCCCTTGATCTCGATGTTGATCGGCACCTCCGGGAAGGCGCGCATCACCTGCTGGAGCGTCGGGATCCTGAAGTCGTGCGGCTTGAAGCCGACCGGCGGTTTGCGCTCGCCGGTACGGATCCCCCGGAACCGGTAGTCCTCCGCCGGCCGACCGCTCCGGATCCCGAGTCCTGGGACGAAGTCGAAGGCGGCGTCGAGCGCCTGGAGCTCGGCCAGCGTCATGTCGTATACGGAGCCGCTGCCCTCGGTCGTGCGGTCGACGGTAGCGTCGTGCATGACCACCACCTTGCCGTCGGTCGTCGTGTGGATGTCGACCTCGAGCATGTCGGCGCCGAGGCGAAGCGCGCGCTCGTAGGCGTACATGGTGTTCGAGGGCACCTCGTCCTCGCCACCCTGGTGGGCGATGTTGAGGGTCCTGAGCGCCGTCCAGTCGGTCTCGGCGGACGCGGCGGGCGTGGCGCAGCAGAGCGCCCCGCACGCCAGTACCGCCACAAGCGCGAACCTCGGTGGCATTGGCCGCACCGTAGCAGCGACGAGTCGGGGTTCGCGAGACTCGGTTGTGAACGATCCGAGGGGTGACCGGGCCGGGAGTTAGCGTTGGCGCATGGTCGAGGCCACGGCCTGGGGACTGCTCGCCGCATCGTCGCTGGTCGTGGGCGCCCTGATCGGCGTCCTCGGACGGCCAAAACCCGTGCGTGTCGGGCTCGTCCTCGGGTTCGGGGCGGGGACGTTGATCAGCGCGATCTCGTTCGAGCTGACCGAGGAGGCGTACCGGCTTGGTGGCGCCGACGCGCTCACGTTCGGGCTCGCGGCGGGAGCGCTCGCCTTCTACTTCGGCGACCGTCTGATCTCTCCTCGCAAGCCCGAGCCTGGGAACCCGCGAGCGATCCCCGAGGACGACGAGAGCGGACGGGCGCTGCTGCTAGGCGCGCTGCTCGACGGGGTGCCCGAGACCGCCGTGCTCGGAACCACGCTCCTCACCGGCTCGGGAGTGGGAGTGCCCGTCCTGGCGGCGATCTTCCTCTCGAATCTGCCGGAAGGGATCGGCGGGGCCGTGGGAATGCAGTCGTCCGGGGTGGCACGCCGCCGGATCCTCGTGCTGTGGGTCGCCGTCGCCGTCGCCTGCGCCGCCGCCGCGGGCCTGGGCTACGTCGCGCTCGACGGTGCGTCGGGCGAGGCGGTCGCCTGGCTGCAGGCGTTCGCGGCCGGCGGGGTGCTGGCGATGCTCGCGATCCAGATGTTCCCCCAGGCCAATCACAAGGCAGGGCCCGCGTCCGGCCTTCTCACCGTGCTCGGCTTCGCGCTCGCGTACCTGCTCTCGACGCTTTAGCCGGGTACTCGCGGACCTCGTCAAGAGCGACGCGCCCGCCGACCTCCGGGAGCCCGTCGCCGCCCGGCCGGGCGTGGAGCTCGGAGCCCCGGCCCTGGCGGATCTGGATCGCGCGGCCGAGGCGGGCGCTCAGCGCGAGGGCGGCGGAGCCGGTCGCCTCGTCCTCCGCGATCCCGGCGTCCGGCACGAACGACCGCGCGCGGATCCGGCCCGCTTCCTCGTCCTCCCAGGCCCAGCAGTACCTCAGGTCCGGCGAGGGGACGAGTGCGTCGACATCGGCGGGCGATGCCAGCTCCACGTACGCGAACGGTGGCGACCACTCCGGCTTCGCGGCGATCCACGCCAACCCGGCCTCGTAGCGCACCGACACGTCGCCCGCCGGCACACGCAGCACGCCCACCCCGGCACCCTCCTCGTGCAGTAGCCACGCGGTCCCGACCGAGGGATGCCCGGCGAACGGCATCTCGATGTCGGGAGCGAAGATCTGGACCTCCCCACGCTCAGGGTCGTCGACGAAGACGGTCTCGGCGAACCCCAGCTCGTGCGCGACGGCCTGGCGCTGCTCCACCGGGATCTCCGCGCCGCCCAGGAACACGCCCAGCGGGTTTCCGTGGGAGCCGTCGGCGGCAGTGAACACGCGCAGGACGTGAAGGGTCGGCACCGGCCGATGATGACACCGGGGCACCCGTGGCCCTGGCGGGGTTCGACTGGACGTTGTCCCCGAGACGAGGAGGAGCACAGATGCCCGAGCGCTTCAAGCGCGGCGATCGCGTCGAGTGGAACTTTCGCGGCCGGAAGGTGACCGGCAAGGTCCGCCGGCGCCTAACGGCGCGAGCGGAGCTCCGCGGCCAGGTCGTCGCGGCGTCGAAGGACGATCCGCGATACGTCGTTCGCAGCGACAAGTCGGGCAAGGAGACGACCCGGCGGGCGGAGGCGCTGCGGCGACTGCCGAGTCGGACCTGATCGCCCTGGCGCACCACGTAGGCGCGGTCCTCGTGACGGGCGACCGCTACTCGGGTGACGATCGCCGACGACGACTAGATTCAAGGCGTGGAGGCAACCACGCCGAGGGTTGACGAGGCGCGGCTGGAGGCCGAGATCCGCTCGGTCGGTCGCGAGCTCGTCGACGGCATTCCATCGGCCGGTCGACATCCGCTGCGGGCCGTCGATGAGCGGGCAATGCAGATCTCCACCCAGGACGCCGAGCTGCGCGCGGCGCTGTTCCGCTTGGTTGACGTGACGCCGGCCTGCCGCTCTCTCGACGACCTCGCCGAACACCTCAGGGCCTTCGCGGGCGAGCTGGACGACCGCCCGGCGCCGCTCGAGGTGGCGATGAAGGCCGCGCACACGAAGGCCGGCCGGGTGGCGCTTGGCGCGGCCGTGTCCGCGGGAGTCCGGCACATGGCGCACCGGTTCATCGCGGGCGAGTCACCCGAGGACGCGCTCGGCGAGCTCCGCCGGCTCTGGGATGCGGGCATCGGCAGCACCGTGGACCTGCTGGGCGAGGCAACGCTGACGAGCGAGGAGGCGGACGGCTACGCGGCGCGCTGCGACGAGGCGCTCAGGACGCTCGTCGACGCGCACGGCCGGCTTGCCGACCGCCCGACCCTGGAGCGCGACCCGGCCGGAGCGCTGCCCCGCGCCAACCTCTCGGTCAAGGTCACAGCCCTCACTCCCCTGATCAGGCCCGAGGCGCCGCGTCGCGGGCTCGAGGACGCCGCCCTCCGGCTGCGGCCGCTCCTCCAGACCGCCCGGGAGCTCGGCGCACACCTCCACATCGACATGGAGTCGCTCGACACCCGCGAGACCACGCTCGAGCTCCTCTCCGAGTTGCTCGGCGAGCCGGAGTTCCGCGACGGGCCGTCGGTAGGCATCGTGCTGCAGGCGTACCTCCGCGACTCCCCGGATGAGCTCACGCAGGTCCTCGCCGCGACCGCGGCGGGCGACCGGCACTCGCCGCTCACCGTCCGCCTCGTCAAGGGCGCCTATTGGGATCACGAGGTGGTCGAGGCGCGACAGCGCGGCTGGACGCCGCCGGTGTTCGAGGAGAAGCCGGAGTCCGACCGCAATTTCGAGGCGCTGAGCCGGCGGCTCCTCGACGAAGCCCGCGACCATCCCGATCGGATCCGCGCCGCGGTGGGCTCCCACAACCTCCGCTCGATCGCCCACGCCATCGCCTACAACCGCCTGGCCGGCGGCGCGGACTCCGGGCTCGAGCTGCAGGTGCTGCGCGGCCTCGGCGACGACCTCGCGCATGCGATCGCCGGCCTCGGGCTGCGGGCGCGCAGCTACTGCCCGGTCGGCGACCTCGTCGCGGGGATGGCCTACCTCGTCCGCCGGCTGCTGGAGAACACCGCGAACGAATCCTTTCTCGGCCGGCAGGCACGGGGCGCCTCGCTCGAGGAGCTCCTGGCGGCGCGGTGAGTGCCACGGCCGACCCCGGTGCCCCGTTTCGGAACGAGCCGCTCCTCGAGCTCCGGCGCGCTTCGCAACGGGACGCCCTCGCCGGGGCGCTCGCAGAGCTCGACCGCCGGCTGCCGATCGGCGTGCCGGCGTGGGTGGGCTCGGACCGTCGCGAGGATGCCGACTTCAGCTCCACCGATCCAGGCCGGCCCGACCGGGTGATCGCGACCGCCGCCGAAACGACGTCCGCCGAGGCCGACGCCGCGGTGGGCAGGGCCGCCGACGCCGGACATGGGTGGAGCGGGCGGTCGGCCGCCGAGCGGGCGCAGGTGCTGCTTGCCGCTGCCGACGAGCTCCGCCGCCGCCGCCTGGAGCTCGCCGCGCTGGAGGTTCGAGAGTGCGCGAAGCCATGGGCGGAGGCCGACGCCGACGTCTGCGAGGCCATCGACTACCTCGTCTACTACGCGCGTGAGGCGCTCAGGCTCGCGCCCGGCCCCGCCCTCGAGCAGGCCCCGGGCGAGCGCAACACGCTGCGCTATGTGGCGCGCGGCGTCGCCGCGGTGATCTCCCCCTGGAACTTCCCGCTCGCGATCCCGGCGGGCATGACCGCCGCCGCCCTCGCCGCCGGCAACGCGGTCGTCCTGAAGCCTGCCGAGCAGGCCCCCGCGACCGCATTGGCCCTGGCCGAGGCGTTGCGCACGGCGGGCCTCCCCGCCGGGGCGCTGTCGCTGCTTCCCGGGCACGGCCCGGTCGGCGCCGCCCTTGTGCGCGACCCGCGGGTCCATGTGATCGCGTTCACCGGATCGAGCGCGGTGGGCCTCGAGATCGTCCGCGCCGCCGCTGAGACGCCGCCGGGCCAGCACCATGTGAAGCGCGTGATCGCGGAGATGGGCGGCAAGAACTGCGCGATCGTGGATGCCGACGCGGACCTCGACGATGCGGTGCCGGCGATCGTGGCGTCGGCGTTCGCCTACGCCGGCCAGAAGTGCTCGGCGATCTCGCGGGTGCTGGTCCACGAGGCGATCCACGACGCATTGGCGGAGCGCCTCGCCGGGGCGATCGAGTTGCTGCGGGTCGGACAGGCGGCGGAGCTCGAGACGGAGGTCCCGCCGGTCATCGAGGCCGACGCGCAAGCTCGGGTGGCGAGGTATCAGGAGGTCGTCGCGGGCGACGGCCGGGTACTCGCTCGCGCCGAAGCCCCCGATGGACCCGGCTGGTTCTGCCAGCCGACCCTCGCCACTGACCTCGACCCGTCCTCGTCGGTGCTACGCGACGAGGTGTTCGGGCCGCTCCTGACGGTCGAGCCGGTGGCCTCGGTCGACGCGGCCTGCGACGTGGTGGACGGGCTCCCCTTCGCCCTCACCGGAGCGCTCTTCAGCCGCAACCCGGCCACCGTGGAGGCCGTCGTCGGCCGCTCTCCGGTGGGCAACCTCTACGTCAACCGCCGCGCGACAGGGGCGATGGTCGGCCGCCAGCCGTTCGGCGGCAACCGGCTGTCAGGCGTCGGCTCGAAGGCCGGGGGCCCGGACTACCTGCTCCAATTCACCGACCCGCGGGTCGTCGCCGAGAACACGACCCGTCACGGGCTGGTGGTCGAGTAGGCGCTTGCTTGTCAGGGCCGGCAGATCGCGTACGAGATCAGCGATGGCCGGGGCCGTCAAAATTGGGGGCTACAGCACCGGCAGGAAGCGCTCGATCTCCCAGGGGGTGACCTGGACGCGGTACTCCTCCCACTCCTCGCGCTTGATCTCGACGAAGCGGTTGAAGGTGTGCTCGCCAAGGATCCTTAAGACCAGCTCGGATTCGGCCGCGACCTCGATCGCTTCGCCGAGCGAGCCAGGGAGCTGCTCGATCCCGCGCTGCCCCCGCTCCTCCGGGGTGAGGTGGTAGAGGTTCTGCTCCATCGGCTCGGGCAGCTCGTAGCCCTTCTCGATCCCCTCGAGACCCGCGTGGAGCATCCCGGCGAAGCACAGATAGGGATTGCACGCCGGGTCGGGGCAGCGGAGCTCGGCGCGGGTCGCCTGCTCCTTGCCCGGGTGATAGAGCGGCACCCGGATCAGCGCCGAGCGGTTGCGCCGCGACCAGGCGAGGTAGACCGGCGCCTCGTAACCGGGCACGAGCCGCTTGTAGGAGTTGACCCACTGGGCGAACAGCGGCGAGATCTCGCGCGCGTGGCGGAGCTGGCCGGCGATGAACGCCTTTGCCGTGTCCGAGAGGTAGAACTGGTCGTCCGCGTTGAAGAACGCGTTGCGGCCGTCCTTCCAGAGCGACTGGTGGACGTGCATCCCGGACCCGTTCTCGCCGAACAGCGGCTTCGGCATGAAGGTCGCGTGCCAGCCGTACTTCATCGCGTACTCCTTGACGACGATGCGGTACGTCATGCAGTCGTCCGACATCTCGAGCGCGTTCTTGTAGCGCATGTCGACCTCGTGCTGGGAGGGGCCGACCTCGTGATGCGTGTACTCGACGTGGATCCCCATCTGCTCGAGCGCCAGCACCGTCTCGCGCCGGACATCGGAGCCCGCGTCGAGCGTGGTGAGATCGAAGTAGCCACCCTCGTCGAGCACCTCGGGGGTGCCGTCCTCCGGCTTGTCGGAGCGGAAGTAGAAGTACTCGAGCTCGGGGCCGATCGAGTAGTCGTCGAAGCCCATCTCCTCGGCGCGCTGGAGCGCGCGGCGCATGATCCACCGCGGGTCGCCCTCGTACGGCTCCCCGCCCGGGACCTGGATGTCGCAGAACATGCGCCCGACGCCCTTCTCCTCCGGGCGCCACGGCAGGATGTCGAAGGTCGACGGGTCGGGCATCGCGATCATGTCGGACTCCTCGATCGGGTTGAAGCCGGTGATCGACGATCCGTCGAAACCCATCCCGCCCTCGAACGCGTCGTCGAGCTCGGAGGAGTTGATCGAGAAGCTCTTGAGCTGGCCGAGGACGTCGGTGAACCAGAGCCGGATGAATCGCAGATCGTGCTCGTCGACGATCCGCTTGACGTCGTCGGCCGACTGCGCGCGCTCGTTGTTCGAATCCGCCATCAGGCTCCCTCGCTCGTCCCGGTTTCCAATGGCGGCGAACCATAGACCGCGGGCTGCCTTTTCGTTCGCGGATGCGCTATAACTTACTTCCGGTAAGTAACCGGCTAAATGTGAAGTAACGTCACGATAAACGGTGGCTAAAGGCGGTCAGCCCCGCGCCACCGGAGGTGCCGAAGCCATGACCGTAAAGACCGACTACAGCCGCTTCGACGTCCACGATGTCCTCACCGCTCCCGAGGGCAGCGTCAAGTTCCTCGAGGGGGTCTCGCGGACCGGTGAGATCACCAAGTTCATCGGTGTCCTCGCCGGGGCCCCGGCGGCGCTCCGCGCCTACGCGCGGATGCGCCATGAGCTTCGCGGCGGCACCCTCCCCCGCCCGACCCGCGAGCGGATCGCCCTGGCGGTCGCCGAACGCCGGGGCGACCCGTACTCGATCGCCCAGCACGCCGGGACCGCCCGCGACGCCGGCCTCGGCCTCGACGAAGTCTCGCGCGCCCGGGCGTTCCGCTCGGCGGACGAGAAGGAGGCGTCGCTGCTCACCTTCCTCGAGGCGGTGCTCGCGACCGACGGGCGGCCGTCCGCCCACCTCGGCGAGGAGGCGCGGGAGGCCGGCTGGACCGATGAGCAGCTGCTCGAAGCGGTCGCCCACGCCGCGCTCAGCGAGTTCCAGAGCCTGATCTCGAACGCCGCGGCACTGCCGCAGGACCAAACCGACCCCTCGATCCTTCCGCAGGTGGCCTAGACGGCCCCCGCCGGACGAGGGACGGACCCCGGGAACCCTCCCTGAGACAAGAGCACCCGGGACTGGAGCAAGAGCCCGTCGCGATTCCCCCCCGCGGCGGGCTCGCTCGTTCCCGGGGCTGCGCTAGGTTCGGGTCGCGTGGACGAGCTCGAGACCAAGCTTCGGGCCGCCGTCGAGCCGCAGCTCGAGGCCGGTGAGGTTCTTCGCGGAGTGTGCGTGGGATCGCAGGTCGGCCTGTTCCGGGGACGGATGGTCGCGCTCGCGGCGACCGACCGCCGGTTGCTGATCCAGGGATTGACCCGCAAGTTCGAGCAGGACGGCGCGCTCGTCTCGATCCCGCCTGACCGCCTCGCGGACGCGAAGGCCGAGGGCGCCGGCGGCGGCTGGCCGGAGCTGGGCGCCGCGGTCATGGACAAGGCCGCCGTCACCCTGAAGCTCCGCACCACCGACGGCCAGCGCCTCAAGCTGATGCTGATGCGCGGCACCGGCCCGCTGGGAGGGCTCGGCGGGGGCGATGTCCAGCGCCAGGGCGTCGAGGCCGTGGCGCGATTCTTCGCGGAGGCGGAGTCCTAGACGGCTGGCGCTATCCGCAGACCGGCCAGTGGCCGGCTCCGTCGCGCTGCTTCAGCTCGACAGCGACCACGGCCTGGGTCTTCCAGGAGTAGCGGATCGGGTCGCCGCCCGGGGACTTCGGCGAGTTCCGCCAGGTCGAGCGCATGAACTGGAACGCCCCGCGGTACATGCCGCCGCCGCCGATGGCGTTGGGGTCGCCGCCGGACTCGCACTCGCTCGTGCTGCGGGCCCAGCGCTTGTTGCGCGTGGGAGTAGTCCTCCCAGATGCCGGCGAACTTCGAGCCGGCCTTCTTGGCGTCGGCGCCACCGCCGCCTCCGCCGGTACCGATGCCGCCGCCGCTGGCGCCGGCGTCTGAGGTGGCCACGCCGGCGATCATCGCGATCACGGCCATCACGACCGCCCAGAGTGCGTAACGGTCGGGCCGCGGCGCGGGCCGCTCCCGGGTCCTGCGGTATTCGGTTTCTGCCCGGTCGGGCGTGAAAGCTTCTTGCATTGGTTTTCGACGCTTGCGGGGTTAGCTGTCGGGCTCGCGCCGAGAAACTGGCGCTACGCGGCTGATGCCAGGCGATTCGCCCCGGGACCTAGTCCATTGGGTCCCCCGCTCCCCGCGATATGTAGGCGGGGATTCAGCGGTAAGTCGGCGGCAGACTAGCAGAACGTCAGCGAGTGTGTGCGTTTTGTTAGCGACTGCTCAGATAGCGGCAATTGCTACTAGACCCTGTCCAGACCACGCGACTGCGGAAGGGGGAGGCAGGCTCGTTTGATCGCCTATGCCTGCGAGGAGATGAGCCGGTCGAGCTTGTCGAAGCTCTCGGTCCAGCCGTTGCGATGAAGCTCATGGCGCGCCTCGGTCTTGAACGGGCCTTGCGTGAGGCCTACCTCGGTCGATCCACCGAGGTCCCGGAATGAGAGGGCGACGAGCGTCTCGACGTCGTCGGGATCGGGGTCCTCCCACACGAACGTGTAGGCGAGCCGGGCGGGCGGGTCGACTTCGCGGAACTCACCCGTCAGATAGAAGGGATCGCCCTCCGGCGGCTGCATCTCGATCCGATAGGTCTTCCCGACGCGAGGGTGAAAGCTCAGGTTCGGGGTGGCAAATCCCTCTGGCCCCCACCATTTCGCCAACTCGTTTGCATCGCTAAACGCAGCGAAGACGACCGGAGGAGCTGCCGGGAGAACGCGCTCGATCGCAAGTCTGAGCTCGTCCGATCGCGCGCCCATTCGCTGATCGTAAACGGCGGGTGCGTTTGCACCGCTCGCAAAGCAGTACTCCCGCGCTACTCCTCAAGCCCCGCGGCTTTGAGGGCTTCCCGCTGACTGGTGAAGCTCTGAAATCGAACAATCCTGCCGTCACGCATTTCGGCAATCCATGCCGAGGCCTGATCAAGAGCTATGCCACTTCCCGGAGCAAGGGCGATCGCCCGTCCCAGGACCATGACCCGTTCGCCCAGATCGCGGAACTCCTGCGGCTCGATGCGGAACGTCGCCCATGCCGCATCGATGTCGCCCCAGAACTGCCGGTTGCCGTTCAGGCCCCGGTAGACGATTCCCTCCGGTCCGCCGACGATCGCGGGTCGAATCTCGACCTCGGGATGGAGGAGTCCGGCTGCGGCGTCGAGATCCCTGCGAGCGAACGCGGCAAAGAAGGACTTGACCACCGCAACGTTCTCCTCCGACATCGCCTACTCCCACAGCCCGGCGGCCTGCAGGGCAGCGGTCGGCTCGCCGGGGAATGTCTCAAAGCGAAGCAACTGCCCGCCGCGAATCTCAATGAGAATCCCTACCGGTTGATCGAAGGCGCCCTCGAAGCAGCCGGGATCGAGGAGTAAGCGATGTCCCAGGAGAACGGGCCGAGGGGAGGAGCAGCGGCGTCGAGCTAGACATGATCGCGAGGGTCCACCCGTCAAACTGCTCGTCGATCTCTCGGAGGTAGCGACGGACGCCTGCTCTGCCGCGCACTGTCTTACCCAGCATCGGACTTAGGACCACCGCGTCAGAACGCGCTCACCGAAGTCTCGGAACTCCTCGGGGCGATAGATGAACGACTTCCCATTCCTCATGCCAGAGGAGCGCGCTCCGCCCGGCCTCGGGGCTGGCAGGCGGTGCTCCGACTACGCACGATCAGGTAGGTGTAGCCCCTGGGTGCGTTGTCGGACCGCCCCGGTTCTTCATCACGGCAGCCGCGATGGCGAGAACTATCACAACGCCGATGATCGCGCCGATGATCCCTCCGAAGTCGAAGACGTCGGTGTCGCCGATGCCGAGTCCGACGGTGAAGATCAGGTAGCCGAGCGCGGCCCCAGCGAGGCCAATGAGCACCGAGACGCCCCAGGACTTCGGACCGTTCATCCCATGGAACGGATCGCCCGGCATGAGCACGCGGCCAATCACACCGGCCAGGAATCCCACGATTGCGGCACCGATCATCGACTTCTCCCTTGTCGCTCCGTGCCAAGTCACCTGAACTCTACGCCGGTCGGCGAGTACGAGCAGGCGGCGTCGCAGCCGCTCGGGTTCTTAGAGCCGGCGGCCCGGCTCACCAGCTTCACGACCGGCGAGGGCCGTTGTTGCGCTCTTCGTCCAAAGCGGACACGTTGAGGCGCTGAAGCTCGACTGAGCCGAGGGCTTCGGGGCCGAACCACCAAACTGCGCATGATCGCGGCGCTCTACCGACCACCGCCCGACGAGGCGTAAGCTGGCCGAATGAACGCCGCCGCCCCGATCCTCATCGGCTACGACGGCTCGGACACTGCCCGTCGGGCGGTGCGGGAGACCGCCGAGCTATTCGGCTCACGTCAGGCACTGGTTGTGACGGTCTGGGACCCGAGCCTGCCATACGAGGCCGCCCTGATGTCCCCGGGGGGACCGGACATGATGGCGCCGGTGGGACCGGACATGCTCGACGTTGAAGAGGCTCAGGCCAGTGAGGACAGACTCCAGGCCCGGGCCCATCGCACCGCACACGATGGGGCTGAGCTGGCGAGGTCGTTAGGCCTTAGCGCCGAGGCGCTCGTCCTGGCTAACGACCGGGGCAACGTGGCTGGCGCCATCGTCGAACTCGCTCGCGAGCGGGATGCCGCCGCCATCGTGGTCGGCTCGAGAGGCCTGAGCGGGCTTCGCGCAAGGTTGGAGGGCAGTACCTCGAGCGCGGTACTCAAGCATTCCGCATGTCCGGTCGTCGTGGCTCACGACGATTGATCGCGATCTCCGCTTCTCGTCTTAGGCGGGCGTCTGGCTACTCCCGCTTTCGGCGAGCCAAGCCTTCGCGGCCGCCAGCTCGGCGACCGGGAACGCTCTCGCCTTGCCCGGGAGCAGGAACGACAGCGCCCGCATTGCGGGTCGCATCCAGCTCTCGTCGCTGACCACCGCGACGCGGTCGAACGAGGTCGCGAAGCGGGCACGAAAGCCTGTGTCGGCGGTCATCGCGTCGCCCTCGACCTCGTGGGCCTCGGGACCGAGCAGGTAGAGCAGGCGGATCTTCTGTCCGTCGGCCATCTCCCGCCGCAGCATGGGCTCGACCTGCTCCTCCCAGTCGTCGTCCTCGACCTCGCCGATCGCCTCGAAACCGATCGTTCCGGGCGGCATGTCATCGATCCGTCGCAGCATGCTTGCTCCCTTTCCGCGGCCCCTCAGGCCAGCGTCTTGGCCTTGATCGAGTCGAACCCGAACGGCTCAACCCAACACGAACGGTGGCCGGGCTCGGGCCAAAGACTCGGCATTTGAGCCCGGCTAGAAGGTCGTTCGTGCGAACACTCCCGAGGGTCAGCTTCCCAGCACCTTCGCCTTCTCGCTGGCGAACTCCTCATCCGTGAGCACACCTTGTTCGTGAAGCTGACCAAGCTCCCTCAATCGTGCCGTGGTGTCGGCAGTCACTCCACCCGACGCCGCCGGGGCGGGCTCGGTGGGCCCAGCCTGCGGGGCGCTGTCCTGCTGCTCCGCATCGCTCTTGTTGTCCCATTGCTTCTTGGCAGCAACGGCGGCTCCGCCGAGTGCTGCGAGACGTCGTCTGCGTTGGCGTTTGTCTTGCCCCATTGCTCGTTCTCTCCCTCGATTCGATCCTCGTCGAGCATGTCATAGGCATTCCACTTCGACAAGCCATCGACCCCAAACGGAGTGACTCGTTGAGGTTTACCGCATTCCATGCAAAGCGAAATATCCGCTTCTCCTCCTAAAGCGATCAACCCCGAGGGGTGCCAAGTCCGGACCCAGGTCTTAGTCGGCACGTAGAAACCGCAGCCTCCCATGCCGTCTCCGCGGCCTCCTTAAAGGGACTGAGCTTTCGAGGGCGAGTTCAAAGCTCCGCTTTCGTCTCCGGACAAGATCCGCTACAACGTCCGCGAGTTCCTCAACGCTACTGGACCTCAAACATCCTCACGCTGCGTCCAAAAACGATCGGGTACTCGCCATCGCAGCCTCCACTGCCGGGCCGGTCGCTAACCCAGCCGTTTTCGACCACCTGCCAACGCGACCGCGAAGGAGGCGGCGGTGACTGAGCAGACCGGCATGGCCAACCTCGGGAAGGTCGACCACATCGTTGTATTGATGCTCGAGAATCGCTCCTTCGACCACATGCTGGGGTATCTCTCGCTCGAGGGTGGTCGCGGCGATGTCGATGGTCTGCGCGAGGATTTCGCCAACGAGCACGGCGGGCGCAATTATCCGGTCCACCATCTCGACAGCACGGTGATCGAGGACGATCCCAATCACTCCGCCAGCGCCGTCGACCGCCAGATCGGGGGCGGCAATATGGACGGCTTCGTCACGAGTTACGCCGAGACGCTCGCGGACAACGACATCCAGGATGCGGATCCCGGTCGCGTGATTGGTTACTACAACGCCACCGATGTCCCGGTCTACGATCACCTGGCGAGCGAGTTCGCGGTCTGCGATCGTTGGTTCAGCTCTGTTCCCGGGGCGACCTGGCCCAACCGCCTGTACGCGATTTGCGGTCGCGCTGCCGGCACTCGCGATGACCGGCCGCTCCACCTCCCGCCCATGTACAACCAACCGTCGTTCGTGCGACACCTCGACGCGAACGGCATCTCGTGGCACTGGTACTCGTTCGAGGCGGGGACCCTGCGCTTCGCCGATGGGCACTACAAGCTGGGCCACCACCACAACTTCGCGTTCTTCAGCAAGACAAACCTGAACTGGAAGACCAGCCTCGAGCTCAGGATGGACGCAAAAGCGCCCAGCTTTCTCGAAGACGCCGCCAACGGTGCGCTGCCGTCGGTCTCATGGATCGACCCGAACTTCAGCAACTTCAACCCAATCGGCTTTCAGCCCAACGACGACCACCCGCCCGCGGACATCAAGGACGGCCAGGAGCTTGTGCTCGCCGTCTACCACGCGCTCGCAACAAGCCCCCAATGGGAGAGAACGCTCCTCATCATCTTCTACGACGAACACGGCGGCTTCTTCGATCACGTCGCGCCGCCTGCCGCGCCCGACGACGACCCCCACACGTTCGGACGCTACGGCGTGCGGATCCCGGCGCTGATCGTCTCGCCGTGGGTGGAGCCAGCGTGTGTATCCAAGACGCTCTTCGATCACACGTCGATCATGAAGACGATTCTCCTGCGCTTCTGCCCAGGAGCCCTCAACGAGCCAAAGCGGCATCAAGGGCTGTTTGCGCGGCTAAGAAGCTCCGGACGCCCCCGCCCCATGGGAACGCGGGTGTCGCAGGCCAACGATCTCGGAGAACTTCTCACACGTGCGACGCCACGACCAGCGCCGGACCGGTACGCGCTGATAGAGGATGCCGCGGCGCGCTCGGCCGTGAGAACGGAAGGCGCGCCAATCGAAGGGGATGACCCCGCTCGCCGGCCAGCGACGGAACTCCAGATCCGCGTCGCCGCCGCGACTCGCGAGCTGAGAAGACGAGGGCACCCGGCAGACCGGCCGTAAGTGCCCCCTCCTCCAAAGCCATGAACCAGCGACCTCTGGGCCCCAGCCGAGCCTCGATTAGCGTCGATGCGTCCGTGAACGTCGGAGAGGTCCACGGGTGCCCGCCGATGGACGATCTGGACGGGTTGGAGGTAACAGCCGATACCAAACCGGTGCCACGCGCGTCGCATCGAATCGGCGGCCCGATTCGTTTCTCGCTACTACCGCGGCTCAGCGAGCGAATCGCCTAGCACCCGTCCACGAGATAGCCGCTTTCCATGCAAAGTGAAATAGCCGCTTCTCGTCCTAAGCGATAGTCCGAGCTACTCCTGCACCCCGGCGGCTTCGAGGGCCTCGGCCTGATTCGTGTAGTTGCGAATTCGGACGATCATGCCTCCCTGCAGCTCGGCCAGCGTGGTGAACACGAAAGCGGCGGGAGTGCCTGTCCGCTTGTCGCGGGCCGTGAGCCGCATCGGAATGACGACCTGCTCGGCGGCGTCGATGAACCTCTCCGGCTCGACTCGGAGGTTCTCCCACCGGGCAAATGCTCTCCGCTCCCATTGCCGGACGCCTTCATGCCCGTGATAGGTGCCCGCCACCAAGGCGGCGCTCGTCGTTGTCCACTCGATCTCCGGGTCGAGGTAGCGCATGGTCTCCTCGATCCCGCCCCGGTTGAATGCGTCGAACCACGCCCGCATGATCTCGACGTTCTCCTGCAACGTCACCCGCGCAGTATCTCGCGGGCCAGAGGTATGCGCTTCCATTCAAAGCGCATTCGTGAACCGGACCTGAGCCCGGACCTAAGTCCGGAGCTGGGGTCCGCGCCGACTAGCTTGAAGACCGAGGGCCACGCGGGCGCCCGCGCCGACCGGTTCCATAGAGATCGCCGGAGTAAGACCCGTCCGATCAGATGTGACGAGTCCCGGGCGTACGGTCCTATAGGAAAACCCCGCCTAAGCGGGGCTTTCCCTTAGCAGGCCTGTAAGCCGGATTCTGTCGTGCGCAGCCATCTATCTGTGCGCCCCACCTGGATCTCGCCGGGCCGGGTCGTCGATCCTGCTTGGGCTTGCACCGGACGGGGTTTGGCCAGCCGCCGCGTCACCGCGACGCTGGTGCGCTCTTACCGCACCGTTTCACCCTTGCCTGTACGCGCCTCACGTGAGGGCGCGCCATCGGCGGTCTGTCTCTGTGCCACTTTCCCGCGGGTTTCCCCGGGTCGGCGTTACCGACCGTCCTTGCCCTTCGGTGTCCGGACTTTCCTCGAGAGATACCTCCCGCGACTGCGTAGCCTGCGCCACCAATTCTACGGCGCGGATCAAGCCCGCCGCGGGTCTTGCAGGGCTAGCTCAGCTCGGAGCCGCAGCTCTCGCACGGCACGCCGGCAATCATCTCCTGGTGGCATACGGGGCAGTCCGCCTTGCCCTCCGCGACGAGCTGCGTCCACAGCGCGGCGATCCGGTTCTCGAGGGTCGCGCGCCCCGGCTCGAACAGCCGAACCGCCTCGCGGCGAGGGGGTGTCGCGACCGCCGGCATCAGACGCTCCGGAAGACCCCGACGACCTTGCCGAGGAGCTGGGCGTTCTTGGTCCGGATCGGCTTGTATGCCGAGTTCTCCGGCTGCAGGCGGATCCTGTCCTTCTCACGGAAGAACCGCTTGACGGTGGCCTCCTGCTCGAGCAGCGCGACCACGATCTCGCCGTTTACCGCGTCCTCGGCCTGCTTCACGACCACGTAGTCGCCCTCGAGAATGCCGGCGTCCTTCATCGAGTCGCCCTTGACCCGCAGGATGTAGTCGCCGTCCTCGCCGCCGATCACGCCGGGAAGCTCGAGGTACTCCTCGATGTTCTCCTCCGCCAGGACCGGCTCGCCGGCCGCGACCTCACCGACCACCGGGAGCCCGGGCGCGCGGAGTGCCTGCTTGGCCCTGTCGACCAGCAGCTCGATCGCCCGAGGCTTCGTGGGGTCACGCCGGAGCAGCCCGATCTTCTCGAGGTTCGCGAGATGCGCGTGCACGGTCGAGGACGAATGCAGGCCGACGGCCTTCCCGATCTCGCGGACGGTCGGCGGATATCCCGTCTTCGCCGCGTACTTGCGGATGTAGTCGAAGATTTCCTTCTGGCGCTTGGTCAGGTCCATCTCGAGCTCAGCTCCTCGCGGCGTCGTCCAAATTGACGGGAACACATGTTCGTAAGAGTAGCCCGCCCCCCGGACGGATGCAAGGGCGAATCCCGGCGCCCACTCCTGCTCGGCGCCAGCGAGCCCTCAGCCCCGGCAGATGGCGTAAACGGACAGCTTCTTGGTCGTGCCGGTGTCGTTGAACACAGCACCGCGCCAGCCGTCGTCCGGCAGAGCGCCCGGGTCGCCGTCGTCGACGGGCACGCTTGCCAGCAGCCTCGCCTCGGCGATCGCGCCGCTCATCTTGACGCCCCCTCCCACGACCTGCTGGGAATTGGCACAGCGGGCCGTCTTCTTGCGCGCCTTGCTGCCGGGAACCACCTTGCGCCTCGCTCGCACGTACGTGAGTGGCTCGCGGGTGCAGACGCTGTACATGCTGAAGCCGCCGGCTCCGCCCGCTGTATCCACGACGCGCCCCTTCCAGCCGTCGTCTGGCACCCCGCCCTTGTCCGGGCCGTCGATCGGGTACGACGAGTTGGTCGGGCTTTCAGATGTCGAGATGAAGGCGCTTCCCGAGCTGACCCTCCGGTTCGCGCCGGTGCAGCGGATCGTGCCTGTGCGCTCGGCTCCGGATCCGTCGGGAATCTCCTTGCGCTCGTACTTGAGCCCCGACCCCTTGCGGCAGATCGAGTACGCCGTCACCGTTCCGCCCTTCGGCCCGTGGCCACTCGCATAGACGCCGTCGTCAAAGTCATCGTTGCTGTCGCCGAAGTCGACTCCCCGCGCGGAATCCACGTAGGTTGCGCTGGTCTGCCCAAACGTCCCGGCGCCACCGCCGAGCTGATGCCAGGCGCTGGGACCGCAACCAACGTCGACCGACGCGAAGTCGTTGTTCAGCGGGTTGAAGGCGTTCGTGTCCGAGGCGTATCGAAGGCCGTTCGCCTTGCCGAGGAACTCGTCGCTGATGTTCGGATCCTGCTGCTCGCCGGCGATCGCCTGCGCGGTGGCCAAGCCCATCAGCACGATGCCGGTCGCAACCGTGCTTATGCGCTTCCTCCCCTGCACGGCGCGATTGTAAGCGCCGTTCCGCCCGATGTCCATGAGGCCGAGCGGTAACTACAATCCGCGCGCCACGCGGCTGTGGCGGAACTGGTAGACGCGCAAGGTTGAGGGCCTTGTGGCCCGCAAGGGCCGTGGAGGTTCGACTCCTCTCAGCCGCATTGCAAGACCCTCGCATCGGCGGGGGTCTTGTTTCATCCGCCGCCGACCGCACCGAGCGACATCGGTCCAGCGAGCAATGAGTTCACGAGCTTCAGCCCCACTTGCTGCGATCGCGGTAGCCGCCGCGCTGACGCTACCGGGTTGCGGCGAGGAGGAGCCCGGGCGCGGGACGAATCCTGCCGATCTCGGGGATGTCGGAGTGGCGCTACCGGGCGAGTTCGGCGTGACGCTGGGCTCGCCTCAGACCGGACTCACCGAGGCAGGCGAGTTGACCGCCGACGTGGCCTGGTCGACGATCAAGGTCCCGATCGCCCTCCGGGTCCTCGAGGATGCCGGCGGCCCCTCCGGGCTTTCACGGGAGCTGCGGACGCAGATCGACCTTGCGCTCACAGTCTCCGACAACAAGGCTGCCGACCGACTCTTCGCCGACCTTGCCGCCCGGCACGACGGCACCGCGGGCGCGGCGGACGCCGTCACCGAGGTCCTGCGCGACACGGGGGATCACACCACTGAGGTCTCGACCGTCGGACGCGGCGCTGCTTCCCCCTACGGCCAGACGGTCTGGTCGCTCCGCGAGCAGGCCCGGTTCATGTCCGCGCTGGCCGGCGGGTGCGTCGCATCGGCGGCCTCGCGCCGCTACGTCCTCGACCTGATGGCCCGGGTGACCTCCGATGACTGGGGGCTTGCGGCGACGGGAGCTCCGGCCCGCTGGAAGGGCGGCTGGGGACCCGACCCGAGCGGCGGCTATCTCGTGCGGCAGATGGGGCTGATTGAAGTCAATGAGCGCCAAACGGTGGTCACGCTCGCGGTAGCCCCCGACGACGGCAGCTTTGAAACCGGCCAGGCCCTCGCCACCGAGCTGGCCCAGAGCCTCGCCGCCGCCGCCGAACGATCCGAACCTGCGACCGCGTCCTGTTGAGGGCATGCGCTTCGGGGGGCGAAAGCTCACCGAGTGGAACCTTGACCATGCGATGGCACGGTCAATCCTCCACTCACTCTCCTCGGAGGCGTGGGCGCTCGCGCGCCGCCAACACGGGGTGATCGCGCGCCGGCAGCTGCTCGCGCTCGGGTACTCGCCGATCGCCATCGAGCACCGGATCAAGCGGGGTCGCCTGCACCCCGTTCGACGGGGCGTATACGCCATCGGTCGCCCCGAGCTGACCCGCTTGGGGCATTGGATGGCCGCCGTCCTGAGCTGCGGACCCGACGCCATGCTCAGCCACGGCAGCGGTGGCGCCCTGATGGATATCGCTTCCGAGCCGGAGGGCCCCATCGCCGTTTCGATCCCGGCGTCGCAGCCACGGGCCCCCGCCGACCTCGTCGTCCATCGCCGCAGTGCAAAGGTGATCGCGACGGCGACGAGGCACCGCGGGATCCCTGTGACCGGCGTGGTGATCACGTTTCTCGACCTCGCGACTGAACTCGGCCGTGGTGAACTCGAAGCTGCGATCAATGCGGCAGACAAGCACGACCTGATTGCACCCGACGTGCTGCGATCGGCACTCGAGCGTTGGTCGGGCCATCCGGGAGTCCGGCCCCTACGGCAGGTACTCGACCGCGCGACGTTCACGCTGACCGACTCGGAGCTCGAGCGGCTGTTCCTCCCGATCGCGAGGGGCGTCGGCCTACCCGAGCCACTGACACGCGTGCTGCTCAACGGCTTCCGTGTGGACTTCTTCTGGCCCAAGCTCGGCCTCGTGGTTGAAACCGACGGCCTGCGCTACCACCGAACGCCCCAGCAGCAGGCACGCGACACGATTCGCGACCACGCGCACCTAGCCGCGGGTTTGACCCCGGTCCGGTTCACCCACGGGCAGATCCGGTACCACCCGGGCTACGTGCGGTCGCGGCTCACGGCGGTCGTGCGCGTCCTCACCGCGAGGACGAGCCGACTGGAGGCTTGAGCGTGCCCGGGCAAGGTCGATCCTCCACTCGACGCGGTCGGGCCGCTTTGGTCGCGGCTACTCGCTCGGGGGCAGCGGACCCCAGGCCGGGTAGTTCTCGTAGACGCCGTCCGTCTCGGTGAGGTTCTCGACGTCGTCGCCGTCGGCGTCCATCACGCAGATGTCCTGGTTGTAGTCCTTGGGCGGCTCCTGGAGGGTCCCCTGGTTCTCGCACATGAAGACGATCCGATCGCCCTCGGGCGAGAACCACGGCTTGTGCCCGCCGAACCCGGCGGTTGCCGGCTTGATCGTGCGGCGGTCCTCGCCGTTTGGGCGAATCGCTTGAATCGTCCCGTTGGGAGAGTTGTTGAAGAGGATCCATCGGCTGTCCGGCGACCACGTGGGATGCTCGGAGTTGAGCCGCCACGGCGTCAGCCGGTGAACGCGATGCGGTTCCTTCGTGCTCACGACGAACGCCGCCTGCGTGAACCCTCCGTCGGGGAATCGCAGCCGGTCGAAGGCGACCCAGCGCCCGTCGGGAGAGAACTTCGGCTCGACGTCGAAGCCCCTGTCGTTCATCGGCAGGCGATGGGCGTGGCGGCCGTTCGCCCGAACAGTCCACAGCCGGGTTTCGAAGTCTGGGTTGTCGGGCGTGAGCGGGGAGTAGTTGAACGCGATCCGCTTGCCGTTCGGCGACCACGACGGGGAGTCGTGGATGCCGGGGCCCGAAGTGATGACGCGGAAGCCGGTCCCGTCCGGCCTCAGCGTTGCGATCTGGCTGTCGAAGTCCTGTTGCACGATGTCGATCGCGATCCGCTTCCCGTCAGCGCGGAAATCGGAGAAGAACGCAGGCCGTCCGTTGATCTCCGTGACGTCGCTTCCGTCCGGATCCATCCGCATTAGCGGTCCCGCCAAGCCCGTGTTGAAATCGTCGGCTCGGAACAGGATCGGTCCGTCGGATCCCGGGAACGTGCCTTGCGAAGTCCCGACCGCGGACACGGCGAGGCCCAGTGCCAGCACGACTACGAGCGCAACGCGTCGCATGCTCTCCCCCGTTTCGATAGACCGTTGCTGCGAGCCTAACCCCAGCTCTCCCCGCGCGCAACCTCCTGCGATACCGGGGGCGGCGCCCGATTTCCTACGGAACGGTATTTTTCTCGCGTGGCCCCCCGCATCACCCCCGGCACCCGCCGCGAGATCGGCCTTCTGAACTACGGAATCGCGCGCGTCGTCGGTGCCGCGAGCGGCGGGCCGCCGCCCAACGTCATGACCACGCTCGCCCGCCATCGGGGGCTCTTTCGCAGGTGGCTTCCCTTCGCCGGCGGCCTGATGCCGGGCGGCAGGCTGCCGCGCGCCGACACCGAGCTCCTGATCCTGCGCGTCGCCCACAACACCGGCTGTGACTACGAGTGGCACCACCATGAGCAGATCGGCCGACTCGCAGGCCTCAGCGCCGAGGACATCGAGCGGGTCCGCGCCGGTGCGGGCGCCGAGGGCTGGTCGCCGCGGCAGGCCGCGCTGCTGCGCGCCGCCGACGAGCTCCACGCCGGATCGCACGATCTCCGACGCCGTCTGGGCCGAGCTGCGCCCGATGCTCGCCGACCACGAGCTGATCGAGCTCTGCCTCCTGGTCGGCCACTACGAGATGCTCGCGATGACGCTGAACTCGCTCCAGGTCGAGCGCGACCGGGTCGCCGCTCGGCAAGCCGACGCCCGCGATGCGACTCGTGCAATCGCTCGCCAACCGCCGCCAGCAGAGCCATGGCTGAGCTCGCCGGCAAGCGCGTCCTGATCACCGGCGCCGCCCGCGGGATCGGCGCGCTGACGGCGAAGCGCCTGCACGAACGCGGCGCCCGGGTGGCACTCCTGGGCCTCGAGCCCGAGCTGCTCGAGGCGACTGCGGCCGAATGCGGCGACGCGCCGTGGTTCGAATGCGACGTCGCCGAACGCGACCAGGTCGACGCCACGGTCGCCGAGGCGGTCGAGCGGCTCGGCGGCCTCGAGGTCGCGATCGCGAACGCCGGCATCGGCGCCCAGATGACTCTGATCGACGGCGACGCGGACGTCTGGGACAAGACCCTTGCGGTGAACCTCGCCGGCACCTACAACCTCATCCGAGCGGCCGGCCCGCACATCGCCCACCCCGCCGGCTACTTCCTCGTGACCTCGTCGCTGGCGGCGGCGATCCACCTGCCCCTGATGTCGGCCTACTGCGCATCGAAGGCCGCCGTCGAGTCGCTCGGCGACTCGCTGCGGCTCGAGCTGGGCCCGACCGGGGCGCGGGTCGGCGTCGCCTACTACGCCGAGCTCGACACCGACATGACCTCGCGCGGCTTCGCGACCGAGGCGGCTTCGCGGATGCCGATCGGCGGCCACGGGCCGCTGCCGGTCGCGCCGGTCGGGCCCGCCATCGACGCGATCGAGCGCGGAATCGCGCGCCGTTCGCGGCGGATCGTCTCCCCCCGGTGGGTCGGCGCCGTGCTGCCGATCCGGGCCATCGCCCAGCGCGTCGTCGAGCTTCGCGCGAGGCGCGGGCTCGGGAAGGCGATGGAGATCGCCCGGCAGGAGCGCCCGCCGCTCACGACCCCGCAGCCAGGAGACCGCGAAGCGGCCGCCCGGTGAAGCCCGGCCGCGCCGCCCGGGGTTTCGCGACTACTCAGCGCTTGCGATCGAGTCGCAGAGGCTTGAAAGCGTGTCCTGAGCCTCGCCCGCCGGGAGCTGACCAACCGCGCTCTTGCACGAGCTCTCGGCCTGCGAGAGCGCCTGTTGTACGTCCTCGCTGCCGCTGCTGAGAGCCTGCGTCGCCGCAGTACCGACGCTGGTGCAAGCGGCCGCCAGTGCCGTACCGGCCTGGCCGCCGAGCTGCTGGGCCTCGTCGCTACATGACTGGACCGCGGAGTCGATCGTCTGCTCGGCACTCTCCGTTGGGGTTGTGGTCGTCGCCCCGTCGTCGTCGTCGTCGCCACATCCGACCGCGATCAGAGCGGCAACCAGCAACGCCATAAGCCCGACCACCGCGTATGAACGTCCAATCATGCTCTCCCAATCCTTGCTTTCAGGTGTCGACAACCGTAGGACGGTCGATGAGGGCCCGCATCGTTCAGATCGGGTGATTCGCCACCCAGCGGAAGCCAGGAGACGCCGAATCATCCGGTCCGGATGATGTCGAGTGGCCGGCACCCCCTTACGGTCCACCGCACAACCGATGAAGGAGTCCTCATGCTGTGGGTAGGTCTCGGAATCCTGTACCTCGTCCTGCTGGTCACGCTCGGGGTAACCGCGCTGCGTAAGGGACATTGGGTGATGTTCATCGTCGGCATCTTCCTACCGCTCTTCTGGCTGATCGGCGCGATGATCCCGCCGACCGAGGCGGCGAGCAGGCCCGAACCAGTCGGCTAGGGTCCGAGGCGATCGTCTCGGACCGAGCGGCCACTGCGCAAGGTAGGTGGGCCTGAATGGAGTGGGCACTGACAATCCTGGCGTTGACGCTGATCGGCGTCGCCGCGGTCTCGAAGCGGATTTCGGGGACGCCGATCACGCCGGCGATCCTGTTCGTCTCGATCGGGCTCCTGGTCGGCCCGGAGGCGATCGATGGCATCGACATCTCGAGCACCAGCTCGACCGTGCGAGCGCTGGCCGAGGCGACGCTGGCGCTCGTCCTGTTCTCCGACGCATCGCGTATCGACCTCGGGCAGCTGCGGCGCGAGGTCTCGGTGCCGGTGCGCCTGCTGGGCATCGGCCTGCCGCTGACCATCGGACTCGGTGCCGCGGCCGCCGCGGTGATCTTCGACCAGCTGACGCTTGGCGAGGCCGTGATCCTGGCGGTGATCCTGGCGCCGACCGACGCCGCGCTCGGCCAGGCGGTCGTCACCGAGCCGCGCGTCCCGGGTCGGATCCGCCAGGGCCTTAACGTCGAGAGCGGGCTCAACGACGGGATCTGCGTACCGCTCTTGTTCGCCGCCGTAGCGGTGGCCGACGTGGAGTCGGAGATCGCGGAGGGCCGAAGCGCCGGCACGCTGCTGCTCGAAGAGATCGGCTTTGGGGTCATCGGCGGAGTGGCCGCCGGGCTTCTGATTGCGGCGATCCTGATCCACGCCGGCCGCAGGGACCTGATCGCGGGTTCCTGGCGCCAGGTGATCCCGGCCGCCGGCGCCGCCCTCGGCTACGGCATCGCGAGCGCGCTCGGCGGATCGGGCTTCATCGCGGCGTTCGTCGGCGGCCTGGTCTTCCGGGCCGCGATCAAGCGCGACCCCGAGGACATCAACCGCCTCACCGAGGAGGTGAGCGGCGTGCTCAACGGCGTCACCTTCATCCTCTTCGGGGCGATCCTGCTCGGACCGGCGCTTGGGGAGCTCTCCTGGGAGCTCCTCCTCTACGCGGTCCTCAGCTTGACCGTGCTACGGATGGCACCGGTCGCGATTGCGATGCTTGGCTCGCATGCTCAGGTACCGACAGTCGGCTTCCTCGGCTGGTTCGGACCCCGCGGCCTCGCCTCGATCGTCTTCGCGGTGATCCTGATCGAGGAGTCCCAGCTTCCCCACGAGGACCTGATCGTGCTCGCGATCTACCTCACCGTCGGGCTCTCGGTCTTCGCCCACGGCCTGAGCGCGGCTCCGCTCGCGGACCGCTACGCCAGATGGTTCGAGCGACACCCACGGGACAAGGCCCCGCCGATGGAGAGTGTCCCGGCGGAGGTGACCCGGACCCGCGAGTTTCAGCCCGCACGATGAACCGCCGCTACAGTCGGACCGTGGACGGAGAACGCTGCTGTAGCCCTTCGCGCGGGGGCGATCGACAGTCTGAGCCGACGACGATCGACCCGCCGGCTGGGATGCGCGCGCAGCCTGCCACCGAGAACATGGTCGCCCTGGAGGGTGGGACGTTCACGATCGGCAGCGACGATCGTTTCACCTATCCCGACGACGGGGAGCACGTGCGCGAGGTCGAGGTCTCGCCATTCCTGATCGACCGCTGCGCGCTCACGAACGAGCGCTTCGGCGAGTTCGCCGAGGTGACCGGATTCGAGACTGAGGCCGAGCGCTTCGGATGGTCGTTCGTGTTCGGCGGGCTCTTGCCCGACGACTTTCCCCCGACCCGAGGCGTTGCCGCGGCGCCGTGGTGGCGGCAGGTGGAGGGCGCGTTATGGTCCCATCCCGAGGGGCCGCAATCCGACCTCGAGGGCCGCGTCGATCACCCGGTCGTCCACCTCAGCTGGAACGACGCGCTCGCCTACTGCGGGTGGGCCGGTGTACGCCTGCCGACCGAGGCGGAGTGGGAGGTCGCGGCCCGGGGCGGACTCGCCGGAAAGGCCTTCCCGTGGGGCGACGAGCTCGAGCCGGACGGTGAGCATCGCATGAACGTCTGGCAGGGGCGCTTCCCCGCCGAGAACACAAGGCTGACGGGTACCTCGGCACCTGTCCCACCGACGAATTTCCGGCCAACGGCTACGGGCTCCTCAACAGCACCGGGAACGTGTGGGAGTGGGTCGCGGACAGCTTCTCGGCCGAGTTCCGCCTGCACGACCGGCGGCGCGACCCCCAGGGACCTCCGGAGGGCGACGCCCGCGTGCAGAAGGGTGGGTCGTATCTCTGCCACCACTCATATTGCCGGCGGTACCGGGTAGCGGCGCGGCAGGCGAACACCCCCGATTCGTCCACCGGCAACGTGGGCTTCCGCTGCGCTGCGGACGTCTAGCGGCTCAGCCGAGCGCCTTCTGCTTGATCTGGTCGAACGCGGCCTGCGCACGCACGCTCCCTACGCCAAATCACCCGATCTGGACGATGAAGGTCCGGCGGGACCTTCCTAGGCTCGACCTGTAGCCGCCTGGAATCAGGCTCGCCAGTCGAAAGGAAGCGACATGACCGACAGACCAGTGTTCCTCTACGCCGCGATCTACGACGACGTCACCGATGCCGAGGCCGACTACGAGGCCGTCTTCGACCTCCACGCGATGGGCGCGATCGGAACCTTCGACTCCGCGGTGATCCGCAAGGAGGAGGACGGCAAGGTCCGGGTGACGAAGACCGAGAAGCCGACCCAGCACGGTGCCTGGACCGGTGCCGGCGTCGGGGCTTTGGTCGGGATCGTGTTCCCGCCCGCGATCCTCGGGAGCGCGATCGTCGGGGCGAGCGCAGGCGGGCTGATCGGACATCTCAGACGGGGTATCTCGCGCGACGACCTCAAGGAGCTCGGCGAGGAGCTCGAGGCCGGGAACGCCGCTGTGATCGTCATCGGCGAGTCGAAGATCGAGGAGCAGCTCGAGAAGGCGGCTGCACGCGCCACGAAGCTGATCGAGAAGCAGATCGACGCCGACGCCGAGGAGCTCAAGCGCGAGATCGAGGCCGCCGCGAAGGAGGACGCCGCCTAGCGCGCGCCTGAGACCGGCGTCGACGGGTGGCTCAAGGGTGGTTCAGCGCATGTGCGGTCAGTTGGGCCAGCATGGTCCCGGCGAGGGCGCCGGTGAGGACGTCCGCGGGGTAGTGGACCCCGACGTGGACGCGCGAGTAGGCGACGAGCGCGGCGAGGCCCCGCAGCGGGACCGCAGCCGTCGGGAGCACGTGGCCGACTCCGGTCGCGAAGGCGAACGCGGCCGCGGAATGCCCGGAGGGGAACGCGGTCGAAACCGGCATCCTGGTCTGCCGCGCGATTGGCACCTGCTCGGCGACGCGGTCCGGTCGCCGGCGGCCCCCGAGGGGCTTCATCCCGAGGTTTACGACGGTCGCCGTAACCGCGACCGACGCAAGGCCGCTCGCCGCGGCGCGCCTGCCTCCGGGACCGCCGACGGCGGCAAGGATCGCCGCCGCTGCGATCCACAGGCGCGAATAATCGGCAGCACCGGAGAGCCGGGTCATCGCGGCGTCGAGCGCGGGCGTCGGCGTGCGAGCGATTGCGGCGTAGACCCCGAGATCGAGGCGCTCGGCGTCCCGAAGCCATGCGGGGCGTCGCGGCGGTGGCGGTGGTTCGCTACTCACGGATTCCAAGGAGCACTGATCGTATGAATACCAGGCGTCTCGCGGCGTTTGGCGCCCTGGTGATTGGCGCAGCCGCACTGGGCCTCGCCGTGGCCGTGGCGGTGCAGGAGTTTCCGCAGGGCCTCATCACCTTCGGCCTGCTGTGCCTCGCCGTCTTCGTTGCCTGGTACGGGGCCCTGCGCCGAGGCGCGGTCCGAGCCGTGGGCCTCGCCGTCGGCGCGGTGGCGTTCGTGGCGGCGATTCTCCTGGTCATCGAGGACCGGGCGGTGGAGATCATCCTGATCGTCGGCGGACTGATTGCGGCGGGCGCCTGCGCGCGAGTGGCCGTCAGCCGACCGGCCCACCTGCGGCCTGCGCCTGCGCCCGACCATCCGGTGCTGATCTTCAATCCGAAGTCCGGCGGGGGCAAGGCCGAGCGCTTCTCGCTCGCAACCGAGGCTCGGGCACGCGGCATCGAGCCGATCGAGCTCACTCCGGGCCAGGACCTCGAGCGGATCGTGCGCGATGCGGTCGCACGCGGCGCGGACGGGCTCGCGATGGCAGGCGGCGACGGCTCGCAGGCAATCGTCGCCTCGATCGCTGCCGAGCTCGATCTCCCGTACGCATGCGTTCCGGCGGGGACGCGTAACCACTTCGCCCTCGACCTCGGAGTCGATCGCGACGACGTCGTCGGCGCCCTCGACGCGTTCGTCAACGGTCGCGAGCGCCAGGTCGATCTCGGTGACGTGAACGGGCGTGTGTTCGTCAACAACGTCTCGCTCGGGGTCTACGCCGAGGCCGTCCAGCGTTCCGGTTACCGCGACGCGAAGCTGCGTACGCTGCTCGACACGGTGCCCGACGTTCTGGGGTCGTCCGGATCGGGGCTCGACCTCAGCTGGACGGGCCCGGACGGGCACGAGCATCACTCGGGCGCCGTGATTTTGGTTTCGAACAATCGCTACCGGCTCGGCCGAGCGGTCGGCTCCGGGACACGCCCGGCGATCGACGACGGTCTGGTCGGGATCGCGATCGTGGGAGCGCAGACGGGCCGTGGCGAGGGCGGGCGCGCACCGCAGCGACCGGTTCGGCAGTGGAGCGCGCCGACCTTCGAGGTTCGCGCCGAGCGACCCGTTCCCGCGGGAATCGACGGGGAGGCGGTGCGACTCGAGCCGCCGCTGCGGTTCTCGATCCGGTCGCTCGTGCTGAGAGTCCGCATCGCACCTCACCATCCCGGCGCCTCGCCCTCGGCGCAGCTGCCCGAGGGCTTCGCCGACAGCTTGCGCTCGCTCGTGCGAATCGCGGTCGGGCGTGAATCGTCAACTGGAAACACCAATGGAGGAGACTGATGGACATCATCGAGGTTGAGCAGAAGGAAAAGGTCAGCCGCGCGGAGGTCGTGAGTAGGCTGCGAAAGCTGGCGAGCATGCTCGCCAAGGGCAACGACGTCAAGTTCGAGCAGGGCGGGATGTCGATGACTGTCCATGTCCCGGACGAGGTCGAGCTGAAGGTGGAGGTGGAGGTCGAAACCGACGAGCGCGAGCTCGAGATCGAGTTGAAGTGGTAGTGGCCACCGCGACAGCACCTCACATCCCGGATCAAGCCGCGAACATGTCGCCGAGCGAGCGTGAGGCCGTCGGCAAGGCGGTGCGCGATCAAGCGCCGCGCTCCAGCCACGGGGATTGGGAGCCGGCGGCTGATCGACCCGACCCGGTTGACGTGCTGGAGGGTCAGGCGGCGGACCGTGTCGCCGAGCTCGTCCCCCTGCGCTACGGCCGCATGCTCGTTTCTCCGTTCACCTTCTACCGCGGCGCCGCAGCGATCATGGCCGCCGACCTGGCGGCAACGCCGAGCTCCGGCCTCTGGGTCCAGGCCTGCGGTGACGCTCACCTTTCGAACTTCGGCGGCTACGCGGCGCCGGACCGAAGCTTGGTCGCCGACATCAACGACTTCGACGAGACTCTCCCTGGGCCCTGGGAGTGGGATGTCAAGCGGCTCGCTGCGAGCTTCGAGATCGCGGGCAGGGACCGCGGGTTCGGCGACCGCCAGCGCCGCGGCATCGTGCTCGCCGTGACCGAGGCTTACCGCGAAGCGATGCGTCGCCTCGCCGAGGTCAGCAATCTCGAGGTCTGGTACCTGCGAGTGGACGCGTCGCAGATCCGCGAGCTGCTCCAGGCCCAGGCCAGCGGCAAAGCGGTGAAGCGATTCGACCGCGGTGTCGCGAAGGCCCGTCGCAAGGACCGCCTGCGCGCCTTCTCGAAGCTCACCGAACGGGTCGACGGCGAACTGCGAATCCGAAGCGATCCGCCCGTGCTCGTGCCGCTGGAGGAGATGTTCTCCGGTAAGGAGGCGGAGACCGCCGAGGCGAGGGTCAGCGCGGTCCTCGCGGACTATCGGAAGACCCTCCTCC
The DNA here is from genome assembly GCA_963753385.1 of uncultured bacterium. Lineage (GTDB taxonomy): Bacteria > Actinomycetota > Thermoleophilia > Solirubrobacterales > 70-9 > JALZKA01. Next base: position 65,554 of record CAVWCC010000004.1, on the reverse strand, counting down.
CGGACCGCCGGCACCTGTTGGATGGATACCGACTCGTGCACACGGCGCGCAAGGTCGTCGGTGTCGGCAGCGTCGGGACCCGGGCCTGGATCGGGTTGCTGATCGGCCGCGACGAGAGCGATCCGCTGTTCCTGCAGGTCAAGGAGGCGCAGCCGTCGGTGCTCGAGCCATACACGGCCCCCACGGAATTCAAACGACAGGGCCAGCGTGTCGTCGAGGGCCAGCGGCTGACGCAGGCCGCGAGCGACATCTTCCTCGGCTGGTTGAGCGCCGTCGGGCCGGACGACAAGAAGCGAGACTTCTATGTCCGTCAGCTCTGGGACCAGAAGGCCTCGGCCGTGGTCGAGCTGATGACTCCGTCCGCGATGACCGCCTACGCCCAGCTCTGCGGCGCGATTCTCGCGCGCGCCCACGCACGCTCCGGCGACCGGATCGCGATCGCTGCCTATCTGGGCGGCGGAGACCGGTTCGACCAGGCGATCGCGCGTTTCTCCGACGCGTATGCCGACCAGAACGAGGCCGACTTCGCGGCGTTGAAGCGAGCGGCCGACGACGGCCGCATCGCCACCGAATCCGAGCCAGCCTGAGGCAGCAGCCCAGGCGCGCGGGCCACATCAGGGCGCAGGAGAGCGCAGCAACGTGCCGAAAAGCACGGTGTGATTCCGCTGCTCCTCGCAGCCCGGGAGCTCGCGCGGGCCTTCGGCGCCGTTTGGCGCAACCCCGAGACCAAGGCGCTCCCGATCGTTGCGGGCGCCCTGGTACTCACCGGAACGATCTTCTACTGGCGCTTCGAGGACTGGAGCATCATCCAGGCCCTCTACTTCTGCATCGTGACGCTGACGACCGTCGGCTACGGGGACATCACCCCGTCCTCCGATGGGACGCAGATCTTCACGATCGTCTACATCCTCACCGGATTCGGCGTGCTCGTCGCCCTCCTGACCTCGGTCGCGGAGGAGTACCTGCAGCTGAAGGCCGAGTCGGGCGGCGTCCGGGGGCGTATTCGAGCCCGACGCAGCGGGCCGCAACCCGACGACTAACGGTCCAGGTGTCGCTCGGGCTTGGGTGCCTCGCCGACGTAGCGGACGACCGTCCCAGCCATCCGGTCGTGCCAGCCCTGCCGCTTGGGACTGGTCAGGATCGGGAGATATCCCAGGAACAGCGGAATCGCGGCGAGCACCATGCCCGCGAGCCTGACGACGCCACGACGCGGCCTCAGGTTCGCTCCCTCGGCGGTCGTGACGCGGATGCCGAGGATCCGCATCCCGGGCGTCTGGCCGGCCAGCGACCAAAACGCGACCAGGTAGGCGTCGAAGATGAAGACCCACCCGATCGCTGTGGCCACGGCGCCTGCCGTGCTGACGTCGATTGACACATCCTGGAAAGCACTGACGATCAGTGCGAGGACCGCGCCGATGATCGTGAGGGTCACCTGCACGATCACCACGTCAAGCGCGAAAGCGAGTCCGCGGGTGACGAGGCCGGCGTACTCGGGACTCGGACTGCGCGTCGGCGAGCCTGCCTCCGTCACCGCTGCGGTACTAGCGGCTCGGCGACGCCGGGATCGTCCATCGGCGTCCCCTGCTCGCGAGGCGGCCGCCTGAGCAGCCGCCTGGCGATCCGCTCGGCGACGTCGTCCGCCACCACCGTCCGCCGGCGTGCCTGATCGGCGACCTCCCCGGCGAGCCCGGCGCTGGTGCTGGCGATCGCGTCCAGGACCTCGGCGCTGTTCGCGATCCGGTCGACGAGCGTCCAGAGCTGCTCGCTCTCCAGGATCCGCTCGATGACTCGCTCGCTGCGCGGGGAACCGAGTAGCTCGTCGATCGCACGGTCGATCGAGTCATCAAGGGTGCTGCCGAAGCTCGCGCGCGCACGATGAGAGATCGCGACGCCCCGCCTCGTCGAGCACCTCGAACAACGCCGTTGCCTCCCGGCGGACGGCGTCCCCGGGCGGCGAGCGGAGGACAGCACGACCCGCCGCCTCTACGGGACGAAGCGCAGTCCTGCACACCGCAACGGCGCCGAGCGTCCCTACCGCCACTGCTCGTGCGCCGATCCCAGCGACGCCGAGAAGGGCGTTGCCCAGGCTCGGCGACGCATTGGGCTGGGTCTCATCAGCCACTCACGGCCTCGTGATCAGCCGAGTGCCTTCTCCTTGATCTGGTCGAACTCGGCCTGCGTGATCGCGCCGCTGTCGAGCAGTGACTTCGCGTTGGCGATCTCGGCCGCGGCTCCGCCACCACCGCTGCTGCCTGCGACCTCGCGAATGTGCTCCTCGTACTGCTTCTGCGCCACGTTCATCTGCTCCGCATTGCGCTTGGCCATGTCGTCGCCGTGGGCGATCAGATAGATCAGCACGCCGAGGAACGGGATGAGGATGATCAGGAAGGTCCATCCGGCCTTGCCCCATCCGCCTGATGTCGTGCCGGCGAAAGACGTCGCTCAGGATTGCAATCACGGCCCAGATCCAGATCAACCAGGCGAAGAAGATGATGATCGTCCAGAAGACCTCGAGCAGCGGATAGTTGTTTTCGGCGATCAGCACTCACGCACTCCCTTCGTTCGAAGCTCGGCTTGCCATGAAACACCCTGTCGTCGGACGCTGCCATCACCCTGATGGGATGAACTGCGGTTACGGGCCTAGTAGTTCGGGCTCTTCTTGACCTTCTCGCGCTCGGATTGGTGGGCGCCGCCCTTCTTCTCGAGCGTCCGGCATGCCTCGTCGATGTCGTCGGCCAGCGTGTCCACCTGCTCGCGGCTGAGCGTCTCCTTGACGAGCGCGCGCATGATCGTTACGTCCTGCGCGTTCGGGGGCAGCGTGTACGCCGGGACCATCCAGCCGCGCTCGGCGGATAGCTGCCAGGCGACGTCGAACTCGTCGTACCCCGGGTCGCCGGCGAGCTTGAAGGCGACCAGCGGCAGCTGCTCCTCGTCCTCGCCGATCAGCCTCGAAGTCGCCACCGGCGCGAAGCCGCTCCGCAAGCACCCCCGCGTTCTGCTGCATCATGCCCATCGCGTAGGCGTAGCCCTCCCGCCCGAAGCGGATCAGGTTGTAGTACTGAGCCAGGACCATGGCCGATCCGGTCGAGAAGTTCAGCGTGAACGTGGCGTCGGTCTTGCCGAGATAGTTCTCCTCGAAGACGAGGTCCTCGGGCAGATCGTCCCGAGTGCGAAAGATCAGCCAGCCGACGCCGGGATACACGAGCCCGAACTTGTGCCCCGAGACGTTGATCGAGCGGACCTGCTCGAGGCGGAAATCCCACTCGGAGTCCGGGTAGAGGAACGGCCAGACGAAGCCGCCGCTGGCGGCGTCGACGTGCATCGGGACGTCGTGACCTTGCGTGTTCTTGCGCTCGACGAGCAGCTCATTGATGCCGGTGATGTCGTCCCTGTGGCCCGTGAAGGTCGTGCCGAGCACCGCGGCGACGCCGATCGTGTTCTCGTCGAGATGCGGCTCCACGTCCTCGGGGCCGATCGTGTACTTGCCCTCCTGGAGCGGGACGATGCGCGGCTCGACGTCGAAGTAGCGGCAGAACTTCTCCCAGACGACGTGCACGTCGCCCCCGAAGATGAGGTTGGGCGAGTCGGTCGGCTCCCCCGCCCGCCTCGCGGCGCTGCCGCCATTTCCACTTCAGCGACAGCGCGCCCAGCATGATCGCCTCGGACGAGCCCTGGGTCCGGGCGCCGGTGGTCTCTCCCGGCGCGTGGAAGAGGTCGGCCAGCATGCGGATGCAGCGCTGCTCGATCTCGGCGGCGCGCGGGTACTCGGCGTGGTCGATGAAGTTGCGGTGGAGGCTGTTGGCGATGATCCGCTGCGCCTCGGGCTCCATCCAGGTGGTGACGAACGTCGCGAGGTTGCGGGCGGGGAGGCCGTCCAGTACCAGATCCTCGGCGATGAGCCGCATCGCGTCCTGCGCGGGCATTCCGGTCGCCGGAAACTCGTTCTTCGGTACCTCCTGGGTGATGAACCGGTTGCCGAACAGCTCGGCCGCCCCGCCCGTTGCCTGGGATCCCTCCATCCGCCCTAACCACCCGCGAAGTACTCGAGGGCCGTGCGGGTCTTCGTCTGCTGCTCGTCCCCGAGGTCGATCCCCAGGTCGGTGAGGAACGCCCGGCTCTCGGCCGCAACCTGGAACGCGTCGCCGGGCGCGCACTTCGTCGAGAGCTCGAGGATCCGCGTCCCATCCGGGTAGTTCCAAAGCTCCACGGCGAGCTTCTGGCGCAGGTCGCCGGGCGCGGTCTTCAGCTTGAACACGGTCACCGGACCAAGGATCCGCAGGTCGTCCAGCGAGATGCCATCCGGGGCATGCGCGGCGAAGAATTCCCGCTGGGGCTTGGAGAAGAGCTTGCGGAGCGGCACATCCCGCCCGACCGCCCCCTTTACGTGCGGCTTCGAGAGCTTGCCCTTGAACGATGCCGAGCACACGAAGCCCCCCGGCATCGCGTCGACCTCGACCACGAACTCCTCATCCTGACGGTGCTTCTCGTCGAGCTTCTCGGGGTCGACGGGCCTAACCTTGACCACCGATTCGTCGGGGCGACCCTGGCTCCGGCGAGCCCGCGCCACCACTCCCGCACGGTCGAGGGCCAGGTCGTCGGTGTCGAAGAAGAAGACCTGGCGGATGTAGGCGTCGAGCGGGTCGATGCCCAAAGCCTCGAGCGTGGAATAGCGGTGCTCCTCGGCGACTGTGAGCTTGAGCTCGACGGAATCCGCGCCGCGCGTCAGGTCAAGCAGATCGCGGACCTGGTCGTCGTCGAGCCGCGGTGCGGCCGCGCTCGTTCCTTTGGATGCTGCCACGACGCCATCTAACACCCTCGCCACCGGTGCGGCCATCACCCGGAACGGATGATCTGGTGGAAATCTTGCTTTCACCCCTACCGGGTGATGCGCTCTCCCGTCCCCCGCGACAATCTCCCGGGCAATGAACCCGGCCCGCGGAGGTTGAGATGGCGGAGGAGATCGGTCCGGTCGAGTACCTGATCGTTGCGTTTCCTGGAAATCGCTTCCGCGGCGAGATCGCTCCCGCGCTCGCGGACCTGGTCGACGCGGGGACTATCCGCATCATGGACATCGCGTTCGTCGGCAAGGACGCGGACGGCGAGGTCGTGGCGTTCGAGCTCTCGGAGCTCGACCCGGACGTGCGGGAAGGACTGGAGAACCTCGGGATCGAGGCAAGCGGCCTCTTCAACGAGGACGACATGATGGCCGCCGCCGAGGAGCTCGAGCCGGAAACGTCCGCGGCCTTGCTCGTCTGGGAGGACGTCTGGGCGCGCGAGGTCGCGCAGGCGATGCGCGACGCGGGCGGCGTCGTCTTCGACTTCGGCCGACTTCCTCACGAGGTCGTCCAGGCGGCCCGCGACTACGCGCTCGCCAACTCGTAAACGAAGGAGATCATGAGATGCCATTGATGCGCAGAGGACCGGGACTGGTCGGTACAGCGGCACGAGCGGGCGTCGCGGTGGGCGTCGCCGGCAGGGTCCGGCACCGGCAGGAGCAGAAGTGGGCGGCGGAGGAACAGTCCGAGTACGCGGAGCAGGCTCCACCGCCCCCGGCGGCGGCACCCGCGGCCCCGAGCGAGCCGGACTACACGGCCGAGCTCGAGCGGCTGGCGAAACTCCGTGACGACGGCGTGATCAGCGCCGAGGACTTTGAGGCCAAGAAGAAGCAGCTCCTCGGGATCTGACCGGCGAGCCGTTCATCCTGCTTTCAACGAAACGGAAGGAGTAGCGCATGAGAGGTACAGGCCGAGTTCTCTTCGCAGCGATTCTGCTGGTGATGCTGGGAGTGCTCAACATCATCTACGGGATCGGTGCGCTGGACGACGCGAACTACTTCGTCGGTGACACGAGGTTCGTCTTCGACAACCTCAACACCCTCGGATGGGTCCTGATCATCCTCGGGATTATCCAGCTCACGGGAGGGTTCTCGCTGATGAGCGGCAGCACCTACGGGATGGTGATCGGAATCACCGGCGGGGTGCTCGGCGCGATCGGAGCGCTGTTCTCGATCGGCGGGGCCAACCCCTGGTGGTCGCTCGCGCTGTTCGCCGTGTGCCTGTGGGTCGTCCACGGCCTGGTGGTCTTCGGCGAGGATCAGCGCGGACCGGCGACTGACACACGCCCTGAGACGCGAGCCTAACCACCGCGTGCGCAGCTGAACGCCGCGGGGGGCCGCGGCGGACCGGTCACTGCCTACCGCGGCCCCCGCAGCGGCGGCGAGCGTCGACCCACTCGCGAGCGACCTGCCAGCGCGATCGCATCTCGCCGACCACGTTGTCCCACTGGCGGCGGACCTCGTGATCGGGCGGTCGCTCGCCGCGACGAATCCGATCGAGCTCGTCGCCGACCTCTCGTCCAAGCGCAGCTGATCCGACGACGACGAGCATCAGGCAAAACAGCGTCGAGATGATCGCCAACACCGCACCGCCGACGCCATAGTCTGAGGTGTAAGAGCTGAACAGGTGTGGGACATAAACGGTCGCGCCGACCGAGTAGACCGCGATCAGGATCGAGCCGATCACGCCGAAGGGCAGCAGGTCCCGCCAGTCGATCCGCTTCGCGCTGAGGATCCAACCCCCCCAGACAAGAAAGAGCGCGGTCAAGGGCAGCACGAGCAGTGACGCGCCCAACTCGAGCTTCCCCCGCCCCGCGACAGCGTGGATCAATGCGGTCGCCACCAGGTACGCCACGGCTCCGCCCGCCCACCGAAGGCCGTTGAGCGTGTTGCGCATGCTCAGCGCATCCAGCTCCCAGGCCTGCTCGACCAACCGCTGCACGCCTCGCGTGAGGCTCAGCATCGCGAGCACGACGAACAGCACACTGAGTAAGTCCAAGCTTGTGCTCGTGCCACCGGCGGGCGAGAGGAGCTCCTCGATCGCATCGGCGCCTTCCTCCGTGAGGTCGTAGCGGTCGATGGTCCTCTGGGCGGCGTCGTCCACCCCGAGCTGGGTCAGAACGCCGCCGAAGATGATCACGAGTGGGATCAGCGCGGTGAGCGCGATGGACGACAGCGCCAGGGCACGATCGAACCCGGCAATTCTCTGGAAACGGTGGAGGGCGCGCAGCAGGAAGGCCGGCCGCAGCCAGAACGTCAGGGTTCGGATCGCCCGCTCGCGGTCGAAACCGCGCCGACCCAGCCTCGATCGCCCTTGAGGAGCTCGCAACGACGCGAGCGTAACGCGACGAAGCGCGAGCCTTTCACCCTCATCGGATGATGCACCAAACCGGCCCCGGTGGTTCGATCGGCTCAGTTCGACTGCGAGCCGAAGGAGATCCGCATGGACCAGATCGATCGCACCGTTCTGCCGATGCCCGACCCGGAGTTCAAGGGGAAGGCCGGTCGCACCCTGGACGCCTCGAAGGCCGACTGGTCGATGTTGGCTCCTGTGCGCCCGCCGCTCGGGGCGCCCAACGTCCTCTTCGTCTTGATCGACGACGCAGGCTTCGGCAACCCGGAGACCTTCGGCGGCCCCGTCGCGACGCCGGCGCTGACGCGGGTCGCCGACGCCGGCCTGCGCTACAACCGCTTCCACGTCACCGCGGTCTGCTCGCCCACCCGGGCGGCCTCCCTGACCGGCCGCAATCACCACTCGGTCGGGTTCGGCTCGCTGGGGGAGCTACCGGGCCCGTTCCCCGGATACTCGGCCGCGCTGCCGAAGAGCTGCGCGCCCGTTGCGAAGACCCTGCAGATGAACGGCTACGTCACCTCGGCCTTCGGCAAGTGGCACCTGACGCCTGACCATGTGCAGGGCCCGGCGGGCCCATTCGACCGCTGGCCGAACGCCTGGGGATTCGACTACTTCTGGGGCTTCCTCGGCGGCGAGGCGGGCCAGTTCGATCCCATGATCGCCGAGAACAACACCACGATCGGCGTGCCCGAGGACGAGGACTTCTACTTCCCGGACGCGATGGCCGACAAGGCGATCGGGTGGCTGCACGGGGTGCGCGCGCAGGACGAGCAGAAGCCGTTCTTCATGTACTTCTCGACCGGGTGCGCTCATGCGCCTCATCACGTCCCCAAGCACTGGGCCGACAAGTACGCGGGCCGCTTCGACGAGGGCTGGGACCGCTACCGCGAGGCAACGCTGGAGCGCCAGAAGAAGCTCGGCGTCGTCCCCGAGGAAACGGTGCTCACGCCCCGGCCCGACGCGATGCCGGCCTGGGACTCGCTGACGGACGAGCAGCGGAAGCTCTACGCCCGGCAGATGGAGGTCTACGCGGGCTACCAGGAGAACGCGGACTACAACGTCGGCCGGCTGCTCGACGCGCTTGATGAGTTGGGCGAGCTCGACGACACTCTCGTGATCTACATCTGGGGCGACAACGGCGCCAGCATGGAGGGCACGCCTACGGGCGGATTCAACGAGCTCATCGTCCACAACGGAATCACACTCACCGAAGAGGAGCAGCTCGAGCAGATCGAGCAATACGGCGGCCTCGACGCATGGGGCGGACCGCTGACCGCGCCGCACTATTCGTCCTGCTGGGGCTGGGCCGGCAATGCCCCGTTCCAGTGGGGCAAGCAGCTGGCCTGCTACCTCGGCGGCGCCCGCAACCCGATGGTCATCTCCTGGCCGAGGCGGATCAAGGACCGAGGCGGGTTGCGGGAGCAGTTCACTCACTGCATCGACCTCGCCCCGACGATCCTCGAGGTCGCGGGGATCCCAGAGCCGGTCCGAGTGAACGGGATCGAGCAGAGGCCGATCGAGGGCACCAGCTTCGCCCACACTTTCACCGACGCCGAGGCCGAGGAGCGCCACACGCGGCAGTACTTCGAGAGCTTCGGCTACCACGCGATGTACGACGAAGGCTGGTGGGCGAGCTGCAAGCCGTTCAAGCTCCCCTGGGACATCACGCAGGAGACGCTGAGCAAGTTCGCCCCCGGCCGCTACGACCCGGACGCGGAGGAGTGGGAGCTCTACTACCTGCCTGACGACTTCTCGCAGGCCCGCGACATCGCTGCGGAGAACCCTGAGAAGCTCGAAGAGCTCAAGGCGCTCTTCTGGGAGGAGGCCGAGCGATACAACGTGCTGCCGATGCTCGGGGGATACTCCGTGTTCTTCGGCATCCTGCCGCCGATGGTCGGCCGGACGAAGTTCAACTACCGCTCGGACGTGCAGAACGTCGCCACGGGGATGATCCCGAGGCTCTACGGGCACTCGTACTCGATCAGCGCCGATCTCGTGGTGCCCGAGGACGGCGCGGAGGGCGTGATCGTCGCGGAGGCCGACCACCTCGGCGGGTTCGCGCTGTTCGTCGACGACGGGGTGCTCAAGCACACCTACTCGACGATGGGCGTTTTCGTCTACACGCAGGAGTCATCGGAGCCGCTGCCCGCCGGCGAGGTGAACGTTCGCATGGAGTTCGCCGCCGACGAGGCGAAGCCGGGGACCGGCGGCCAGGCGACGCTGTTCGTCAACGACTCAGAGGTGGGCGGCGGGCGAATGGACCGCACGGTTTCGCTCCGCTTCAACGCCTACGCCGGCATGGACATCGGCCGCGACAACGGCCTGCCCGTCGACCGCAGCTACGCGGATCGCTCGCCGTTCCGCTTCACCGGGGAGATCAAGAAGGTGACGTTCGACCTCAAACCGCACCTCACCAGTACGGGCGAGGAGCACGAGGAGGTCGAGCTGCAGCTACACCAGGAGCATCACCAGATGGCCGCGGCGCACGGGGCAACGGCGTAACCACCGAGGTCGAGGCGAAGGAGAACAAGTCATGAGACGGGAAATGAGCGTTCTGGCCGCCGCTTACAGCGACGACGAGGAGGCCGCGGGCGACTTCGAGGCGATGAAGGAGGACCTCCCGAAGGTGGGCCGCCTGATGGACAGGTCGAAGGTGATCGTGCTCGCCACCAGCGACGCCCCGAACGAGGTCGAGCGTCGAGCACATCGGCGGCGGCCCGGTCGGGAAGCTGGTCGAGGTCGGGGCCGGACGTGGTCTCAAGGGCCGGCTAGCTCCGGGGAACGCGGTGATCGTCGGGGTGATCGATCCCGACATCGAGACCGAAGCGTTCGAGGCGCTTGCGCGTGCGCGGGGCCGCGCGCTGGTTCCGGTCGAGGAGGAGGACGGGGACACCGAGCAGACGGACAGGGAGGCCGTTCAGGCGGCGGTTGGCATGGCGATGGCGCAGGTCATGGAGCAGTGGGCGCACCCCACCGCATCCGCCGCGGCCATCCGGTCGCTGGCCGCCGCAAACCAGGCTGCTGCCGGCTGATCCCAGGCCTCACTCCTCGAAACTGGCGCAGCGGCCCCCCAGCCATGGGCGTCAGACGCCCGCCGAGCGCTCGTCCTCGCCGAAGACGATGATTCCGTGGACCACGTACACGCACAGCGCGAAGATGGCGAGCGACCACCATGGGTATGCGCCGCCGATCGACAGCAGCGCCCCGATCGCACCCAGGGTGCCGCCGATGATCCCGAGCACCCGGCCATAAGTGTTGCCGGACATGAGCGAGAACCCTCCGGTGAGCTGGATCACCCCGAGGATGATCAGGACCCAGCCGAGCGTGCTGAGGTTCGTGAAGACGAACCTGGTGTCCCCGACGAAGATGTTCGCGTCGTCCAGGGCACCGATGCCGTAGATGATGTTGAGCGTGCCCACGATCAGCAGCAGGATTGCTGCGAAAACGACTCGACCGACACCTCTCACTGGTTGCTCCTCTCTATGTGGCTCGACCGGAAACGACGGTAGTCATCGATCGAAGCGGGTTCACGAATTTCAACCGAGATGCGCCGGCCCCGCGTCACCCCCATGGGGTGAAATCGCCGGCTAGCCCAATTGCCCGCCCCCGGCCCGCGACCGGGCATCCACAGCCGCGCGCACCGTCGGGTAGCGGCGCTCGGGCGGAAACTCATCGCCGGCCAGGTCGACGAGGCGTTCCTCCATCCGCGTCCTCATCCGAGCCGTCACCAAGGACACCCCGTCACGCTCGAGCGCGCGGGAGAGGTCCTTGAGCGCCTCGAGGCCGGTGGTGTCGATGTGCGTCAAGGCCTCGGCGTCGATCACGACCGCGTGCGTCGGCGTCTCGGCGCCGCGAATGGCCTCCCCGATGCGCCCCTTCACGTAGTCGGCGTTGGCGAAGAAGAGCCGGTCGTCCAGCCGGTACACGAGGACTCCGGGCACCGTTCTCGCGTTGCGATGGATCGACACATCGGCATAGCGACCGAGCTCGGGTACCCAGCCCAGCACGGCGTCGTGGGGCCGCGCGCTGCGGCGCACGACGTCGACGACCGAGAGTCCGACCGCGAATGCGATCGCCTCCAAGACACCGGTGACGAGGACCAGCGCCGTCGTTACCCCGGCTATCGCCAGCTCCACATGGTCGGTCTCCTGCAGGGCGCGCCAACCAGGCAGATCGACCAAGCCGATGACGGCGGACACGATCACCGCGCCCAGCACGGCTTTCGGCAGATCCGCGATGGGGGCCGTGAGGAACAGGAGGATCCCGGCGACCACCGCCGCCGCCATCAGGCCCGCCAGCTGGCTGCTGGCGTCCATGGCGTCGTTCACGGTCGTGCGTGACCCGCTCGCCCCGACCGGCATCCCCTGGCTGATCCCGGACGCCGCATTGGCGGCACCGAGGGCGAGCAGCTCCTGGCCGGCGTCGACCGTTTCGCCCCGGCGGCCCGCGAACGCGCGCGCCGTGAGGATGCCGTCGGCCAACGTCACCAGAAACAGCCCGATAGCCGCGGGCAGGAGCTCGGCCACATCGTCAAGCGACGTGGACGGCAGCGAGAGCTCGGGGAGGCCGGCCGGGACGTCGCCGACGACCGCCACGCCCTCCGCCTGGAGATCCAGGAGCGCCGAGATGGCAATGGCGCCAACGACCACCACCAGGGCGGCGGGAAAGCGGGGAGACCGCGCGCGAAGGAAGAGCAGCACCGCGAGCGCGCCTGCGGCGACCGCCAGCGTCGTAAGGCTCGTCTCGCCGAGATCGCGCACCACCTCGACGAGCTGCTCGATCGGCTCGGTCCCATCGATGTCGAGCCCCAGCATCTTGCCGAGCTGACCGATGATCAGGACCCCGACCACACCGTGGATGTAGCCGATCAGAACCGGGCGCGAGAGGTAGTCGGCAATCCAGCTCACCCGAGCAAGCCGTGCCAACAGGAAGAGCCCCGCCACCATCAGGCCAAGAGTCGCGGCCATGCTCGCCGCAGAGGGGCTTCCGGCCGCCGCAAGAGGCAGGATGGCGGCGGCGACCAAGGCGGCGAGGGCCCCCTCGGGGCCGATGATCACGGTCCGCGAGGAACCGAGGAGCATGTAGGCGACGCTCGGCAGGAGCAGGGCGTAGAGACCCTGCACGGGCGAAAGCCCTGCAACCTCGGCGTAGGCCATTCCCGACGGCAGTGCGAGCGCCGCGACGGTGAGGCCCGCGACCAGGTCGCGACGACCAGCGTTCAGGCGATACCGCTTGAGCCGCTCAGAAACCGGGATCGCGCGCGCCAGGATCGACCGCTTGGCGGCGGGCCTGAAGGGCGATTCCCCGTCTAGGTCCGCCATCTGCCGGCCCGTCTCAGAGCGGTATCAAGGCCGGGGCCCACCGGGCAGGAGGTCCTCGATCGCCTCCCGCAGGTCTTTGATGGCTGCCTTCAGCCGCTTCTGCAGGTCTATCTGCTCTCGCTCCAGGGAGATGGACAGGGACGGCTGCTCGGCATTCGCCAGGTTTGCCTGCGCCTGGGCCAAGGTCGCCTGCGCATCTGCCTGGCGGGCGCGGGCTTGCGCCAGAGCGGACTCGGCCAGTGCCTGGCGGGCGGCCGCTTCGTCCTTGGCCTGACTCGCCCGGGCGGCTTGCGCCTCGGCCTGGAACGCTCGCGTCTGCGCGGCCTGGGATTCGAGCGCTGCCCGCCTTTGCTCCTGACTCTGCGGGATCTGGCCGAGGGCGGCTGCCCGCTGCTGCTGGCCCTCTTCGACCAGCGCGATCAGCTCGGCCGTGCGGTCGCCGCTTCGGTTGATCAGGATGGTGGCCAGGACCAGGGCCCACGCAACGCCGGTGGTGAGGATGGCCAGCGCGACCCAACCGAAGCGCCGCCATTGGTCCATCTCGCTTCTCTCATTTTCTGGGCCGCCCTCGTCACCGGATTCGGGTGCGTAAGCGACCCCTGTGTCCTCGGACGGAGACGGCTCCACGTCCTCGTACGCCGCAGGCTCAACCTCCTCGTCCCCGGCCTCGCCTTCCGGCCCCCATTGACGATCGGCCGTCATCATGGCCTCGCGTTCACCCTCGGCCCGAGCCTGGACGAGGAGCTCCCTGCCGACCGCTGCTACCCGACCGTGTCGGTGGAGGTTCTTCCGCGGCGGGGCGCGCAGCCGAGCGCTCGCTCAGGTAATAGGCGCGTCCCTCGATCGCGGCCGCCCGCAGCAGCGAACGTCGCCTCACGATCGTCGTGGCGCCCCTACGAATCATCGCTGCCTCCCGGCAGCCGAAGGCCGAGGGCGAGCATCAGCTCGGGTGCCGCCGCGACGACACGAGCGGTGCCGACCTGCGGGGCAACCGCGCGGATTACCCCGAAAATGTCCTCGGCGCTCGCACCCGCTTCGAGCGCACTCGTGACCTCACGCCCGTACGAAGCGGGCGGGGCATCGAGCGCGATCAGCGTGGCGATCCTGACCAGCGCAACCGTGGTTGGTGGAAGCGGCGGAACGTCCGGTCCAGATTCCCGCAGGCCGACCGCCCGCGCGAGCATCTCGGGCTCGCCACCCGAGATCCGGGCGAGCGCTTCCTGCGTCTCTCGATCGGCCCGTTGCACTCGATCACAAAGTTAGGGCCGCTGCGTCGAGGGTTCATCGCCCCAACCGGGTGATTTCACCCCCATCGGGGCGATGAATTGGCCGGTCGCGCGACGCGAACGTACGATGGGGTGATGGCGAAGGGGGAGCGTTCACCAGAAACGGGGACCGGGGGGCTACGGACGGCCGCGAGGGTCGTTGTCGTCTGGCTGCTCACCGCCGCCGCGCTCCACCTGTTGAGCGCAATCCTCCCCGGCTTCGCGATCGAGGGCGGCGACGGAGCGGCTCTGCTGGCGGCCGCGCTCATTGGCCTCATCAACGCCCTCGTCTGGCCAATGTTGATCCGCGTCGCATTGCCGTTCACGGTCCTCACCCTGGGCTTGGGAGTGCTCGCCCTGAACGGCGCGGTCGTGCTCGCGGTGTCGCAGATCGAGCCGGGCATGCATGTGGAGGACCTCGGAACCGGGATCGCGGTGGCCATCGGCGTCACCGTGATCAACACCCTTGCCACGTCGCTCCTCGCGATCGACGACGACGACTTCTACTACCGCAACGTCCTCAAGCGGACAGCGGGCCGCCAAGGAGCCGCGGCGGACTCGGACGTGCCCGGCGTCTATTTCCTCGAGATCGACGGACTCGCCCACGACGTATTCCGGCGCGCTCTCCGCGATGGCCATCTGCCCACGCTCGCGCGCTGGGTCCATGACGGGTCGCACCGGCTGCTGCCCTGGGAGACGGATTGGTCATCCCAAACCGGCGCCTGCCAGGCGGGACTGTTGCACGGCTCCAACGACGACATGCCGGCGTTTCGCTGGTGGGAGAAGGAGCACGGGCGCGCGATCGTCACCAACCACCCCAAGGACGCCGCCGAGATCGAGCGGCGCCATTCGAACGGGCGCGGCCTTCTGCACGAGGACGGGGCGAGTCGCGCGAACATCCTTTCCGGCGACGCGCCTCACACGCTGCTGACCATGAGCACCGTGCTCGACCGTGGGCGCGGCCGGCTGGGCAAGGACTACTACGCGTACTTCGCGAACCCGTACAGCGTCACGCGGACCCTCGCGCTGGTGATCGGCGATATCGCCCAGGAGCTCTACTTCGCCGCCCAGCAGCGCCGCCGGGACGTTCGCCCGCGTATCAAGCGCTCGTTCTCCTACGCCCTCGTGCGTGCCTGGGGCACCGTGATCCAGCGTGACCTCCAGGTGGCAGCGGTGATCGGGGACCTCTACGCCGGCCGGCCCGGTGGGGTACACGACGTTCCTGGCCTACGACGAGGTGGCGCATCACTCGGGCGTCGAACGAGTCGACGCCATGGCCGTGCTGCGCCGGCTGGACCGCCAGATCGCGCGCATCGCGGCGGCCGCTGCCGACGCCTCCCGGCCCTACCACCTGGTCGTCCTCTCAGACCACGGGCAGTCCCAGGGCGCCACCTTCCTCGACCGCTACGGGAAGACCCTCGAGGATGTCGTCTCCGAGGCGTGCGCGACCGCGGATGTGCAGGCGGAGGACGCGCACAGCGACGAGGCGCTCTCCTACCTGGGCGCCTCGCTCACGGAGGCTAGCGGTGCCGAAGGGGCGCTCGGCAGGGGCGTCCGGGCGGCGACGCGCGGCAAGCGGGTGGACGACGAAGTCATGCTAGGCGAGGACCGCGAGCGCGAGCGTGAGCCGGCCGCCGAGGACGAGGATGAGCTTCCGGAGCTCTCGGTGATGGCCTCGGGCTGCCTGGGGCTGATCTCGTTCCCGCGCGAGCCCGGCCGGGTCAGCCGCGAGCGGATCGAGGAGCTCTACCCCGCCCTGCTCCCCGCGCTGCGCGGCCACCCCGGGATCGGGTTCGCCCTCGTCCGCTCCGACCGCGACGGCCCGATCGCGCTCGGCCCGCGCGGCGCGCACCGGCTCTCAGACGGAGTGATCGAGAGCGAGGATCCGCTGGCGCCGTTCGGGCCCAACGCGCCGCGCCATCTGCGCCGCACCGACGGCTTCGAGCACTGCCCCGACATCGTCGTCAACAGCACGTTCTGGGAGGACACCGACGAGGTGGCCGCGTTCGAGGAGCTGGTCGGCTCGCACGGGGGGATGGGCGGCGAGCAGTCCCACCCGTTCGCGCTCGCGCCCGCCGACTGGGCGATGCCGAGCGAGCCGGTCGTCGGCGCCGAGACGATGCACGGGCTGATGCGCCGGTGGCTCGCTGACCTGGGGCACGACGCGTACGGCGACGGTATCGGGCAACGCCGCGCACCTCGGTCAGGGTCGAAGCAGTGACGCTCGAGGAGCAGATCGCTGAGTTTCGTGACCTTCGCCGGCGCCTCGAGGAATCGGTTCTCCCGCTTGCGACCTCGGTCGACGGAAGGCGCTTCGAGCTGCAGGCATCGCTGCATGGCCTCGAACTGCGGGCGGGTGGGTACGTAGTGCTCGAAAGCGAGGGCACGCGGCGGTTCGGCCAGTTGGAGTCGCTCGAGCTCCTGACCGTCGACGGGACGGAGATGGCGCTGACCACTCGCTTCGCTCCGAGGTGAGGCTCCGGATCGCGCACGGGTCCGGAGTCGTGCTCGGGGGCGACGGGCGGCCGTTCCACGACGCGCGCGCCCTGCCGGCCGCAGCCGCCGAGGTCCAATCCTGGGTCGAGGCAAGCACGCCTCGCCGGGCCGCCCCTGTGATCGGCGAGCTCTCGCTCGCCCCCGGAGTCCCCGCGATCATCGACGCCGCGGGCCTCGATCGCCACACCCTCCTCTGTGGCCAGTCCGGCTCCGGCAAGACGTACTCGCTCGGGTCTCCTGCTCGAACGCCTCCTCCTGGACACCGACCTGCGGATCGTGATCCTCGACCCCGACTCGGACTTCGTCTACCTCAACCGGCTGCGACCCGGCATCGAAGCGCAGGAGGCCGCTCGCCATGCCGCGATCGCCGACCAGATCCGCATCCTGCGTGCCGGCGCCGGCCTTCAACTCCGGCTCGAGGAGCTGGACGACGCATGCCCGTGCCGCCGCGCTCGCCCTCGACCCCGTCGCGGACCGTGAGGAGTTCGCCCTCGTCGGCGAGCTGCTCGGCCATGGCGGGATGACGCTCGAGGAGCTGATGACCGCGACCGATCCGAACGCGCGGGCGTTACGCCTCCGGGTCATGAACCTCGGGCTCGAGGATTGGGAGCTGTTCGCCCGCGGCCGTCCGGGGTCCGTGGTCGCCGAGCTCGAGCGGGAGGACGTGCGCTGCCTCGTCATCGATCTCGGCTCGCTCGCAACCCGCGAGGAGCAGGCGGTCGCCGCCGAAGCCGTCCTTGCCTCACTCTGGCGTCGTCGCGCTGACCGGAATCCGGTGCTCGTCGTGATCGACGAGGCGCACAACGTCTGTCCGCAAGAGCCCGCGGACCCGGTGACGGCCCTGGCGAGCGAACACGCCGAGCGCATCGCCGGCGAGGGCCGCAAGTTCGGCCTCTACCTGCTCGTCGCGACGCAACGCCCCCAGAAGGTTCACGAGAACGTCCTCACGCAGTGCGACAACCTCGTCCTGATGCGGATGAACTCGCCCGCCGACCTCGCCTACGTGGGTGCGACGTTCTCGCTCGTCCCACCTTCCCTGCTCGAGCAGGCACGCACCTTTCACCAGGGCGAGGCTCTCGCCGCCGGCAAGATCGTCTCGCACCCTTCGTTCATCCGGTTCGGGACCCGCCTGACCGAGGAAGGCGGCGCCGACCTCCCGGCGGACTGGGCCCGGCCTGTCTAGCCGGAGAGAATCCGTTGCTTCTCGGCGGCGAGTTCCTCCTCGGTGAGCACGCCTGACTCGCGGAGCTTCGCCAGGCGCTCGAGCTCATCCACCCGGTCCGGCTCCGCCGGGGCGAGCGGCCCCTCCGTCGCCACGCGCCCCTCGCGCGATTGCTGCATCCGATCGGCCAGCGCGCGCGCCATGCCTTCGGACGTGCCGGTGGCGACCCTGTCGGGGAACTCACGGATCACCTGACGCCGCAGCGCCTCGACGCCGATCGCCAGCACGACCGCGAGCACGATCGACGGGACAAGCCGGTCGGTGGCGACGACGGGGTTCCACCAGAACAGCAGCACCAGGGCCACGGCAAGACCCGAATAGGCGATTCGGGGTTGGCGCAGATAGGGCGTGATCGCGTAGCGGATCGAGGTGGCTAGGGACGAAGGCCCGGCAAGCCACGCGGCCAGGACGGCCACGACGCCATAGATGACGATCGACTGGCCCGTGTCCTTGAGCAGCGAGGTCCCGATCTCCCAGGTGTTGAGGATGGGCGTCTCCGCGGCCGAGGTCTCGCTGAGCGCGTCGGTAATGGCGCTGCCGCCGGCGTTCCGGGCGATCAGGGCTACCGCGCCGATCGTGATGAACGAGAAGCCGACCGCGCGGAGCGTCTCCCGCCGCCGCCCGCGGGCCAGGTAGATCGCCAGCGCGTAGAGAAGAAGTGTGAGCGCCGTCAGCACCCACGCAAGCGTCCGTAGGAGCTTGACCCCCTTCTGGGCCAGGTCGAGCTCGTCGGACTTGATGATCTCGATCTGCGAGGCCTCGGGCGGGATCCGCGAGGCAACGTCCGCGCTGATCCCGACCGCGGCAGCGACTTCGGTGACGAGGGCGCTCAGGTCCAGGGTCACCTCCCCGCCGGTCGTCGACACGAACTCCCCCTCGTCGTCGAGGAGCGCGATCAACCGCTCATGGGCCGCGCGGTTCGCGTCCTCCCAGAGCGCCTGCACCCTCGGCCGCTGGAGAGCCTCCTGCGTGATGCTGGTCGCGAGCTGCTGCACGCCGCTAGCCACCGGGCCGGCCAGAGGTGCGGCCTGGGGTGGCAGCGCGCCCGCAACCTCGGCCTCAACGTCGACGTTCTCGAAGATCGCGGTGACGATGAAGGTGCCGACGGCGTCGCTGATCGCCTCGTCCTCGAGCAATTCCGTGCTGAGCTCGGTCCAGGTCTCGGTCTCGAGCGCCTGGCGCTTCACCCAGAGGGCGAGCACCGACGTGATGCCGATGATCGTGGCCAGGATCAGCAGCGCGATCGGAAGGGCACGGCGGCGTGGGGCCGCCTCGTCGCTAGGGGTCGTCATCGGCTCTCTCCTTTTCGGTGTCGGACTCCGACCCGCTCGTCGGATCCTCCTTCGCGGCCCGCGCACCGCCCAGATCCTCTGAGATCCGCACCACGGCGGATGTCAACGGGGCAGCAAGGATCAGCCCCATCCCGCCGAACAGGGCGCCGCCGGCGATCGTCACGATGAGCACCGCAAGCGGGTGGATCCCGAGGGCGGCACCCATCGCGAACGGCTGCACGACCTGCTGGAGGACGCTGTTGGCGAGAAGTTGGACCACGATCATGCCGCCGGCTGCATCGGCGCCGGCTCCACCGAGCGCAAGCAGCACTGAGAATGCCCCGGCCGTCCACGCCCCGACGTAGGGGATGTACCCGCCGAGGAACGTCACGACCGCGATCGTGCCAGCCAGCGGAACGCCCAGGATCAGCGCCCCCACGCTGACGACCAGCGCGTTGAAGCCGGCGACGATCGTGGTGCCGAGGAAGTAGCCCCGAAGCGCCCCGAGCGTGCGGCCGGTGATCACCCTGGCGACCGGCTGCGGGACCCCGAGCTGGCGCTCGCCCCAGGCCCGGATCTTCGGCCCGTCGCTGAGCAAGAAGAACAGGCTGAGTACGGTGAACGCGAGGAACAGGACGAGGCCGGAGAGGGCGCTGATTCCTTCACTGAGGCCCTCGAGGAGGGCGGAGGCCGCGCCGCTGACCGAATCGCTCGCTTCGTTCTTCGCGTCCTCCGCGGTGGCCGGGTCCGCGCCCGCATCCTCGAGCCAGCCGGCCAGGGTGTCCTCGGCGTCGGACAGCTCCCCGCTGATCGAGGACGACTCGGTGGTGATCCCGGTGATAACGAGGACGAAGAGGCCCACGCCGACGGCGACGATGCCCAGCAGGAGGATCGCGGCGCCGGCCGCACGGGGGACGCCACGGCGCTGCATCCACGCGACGAGCGGGGAGGCGACCGCGGCGATCGTGGCCGCCGTGACGACGGGGCCGACGATCGTTTCGGTAAGCGAGGCCAGCCAGACCGCGCCGACCAGGAACAACGCGACCCCGACCAGCAGCCACGACGTGAGGCCGACGTCACGCAACCAATTCGGCGCTGCCCATACTCCGGACAGCCCGCCCGTGTCGATCTCGACGTAGTCGCCCTCGGTCGCGGTGGCGGGGGCCGCCTCTGCGCGCGGCCGTTTCAGCCGTCCCCGGATCCTCATTCCCGAACCCTAAAGCGCCCGCCGGACTACGCATCACCCCGCTCGGGTGAATCTTGGGGATCGCCGTCCAGGAGCCCCGCCGCCCGCGCGCAGGCGACCGCCTCGGCGCGCGAGGAGACCCCGAGCTTGCGATAGACCGACCGCGCCTGGGTCTTCACCGTGTTCGGCGACACGAACTGCCGGTCGGCGATCTCGCGAAAGCTCAGATGCGTCGGCAGCGCGTGCAGCAGCCGCAGCTCGGCCGGCGTCAGCGGCCACCGCCCGCCGGCGTAGTCGGCCGACTCGACCTCGGCCCAGGCCTGATCGAGCCACTCCTTCAGCAGGCTCGCGTCACTGACGTTGCGGACATGCCGGCGAGCGTCCGCGAGATGGCTGCGGGCGGCGAGCCCATCGTCCAGCAGCAGCAGGGCGCGAGCCAGGGTGATCCGGGCCTCCGCCTCGTACCACGGGCTCAGCTCGGTCAGGCCGGACAGGAGCCGAACGGACGTCTTGGCGTCCACGCTGGCGGTGTCCGAGCGTCCCCGGCGCGCGCGGACCAGAGCCGAGACGGCATAGACCAGGGCCTGCGTGGGGTAGTCGCCGAGCCCGTAGTGATCGGTCTCGGAGATCGCGAGCCCGACCAGCCGCTCGGCCTCGCCATCGTCACCTTCATCGAGCGCGATCAATGCGAGCTGCGTCCGGCACAGGGACCGGACGGACGGCATGGCCGCAGCGCCGATCCGTGCTCCCTCCTCCAACACACGCCGCGCGCCGTCGCGATCCGAGGTCAGGTATAGCGATGTCCCCTCGATCAGCCGGCAGAGCGGGCGCCATGGGCTGTCGCTCGGAAGCGAGCCGTAGGCGGCCGTGACGTCGGCCCACATGGCACCGACACCCTCTCGGGCCGCACCCGACGCCCTGATCACCCGTGCCGCCAGGGCCAGCCCGTCGTCATCCGTCGAATCGGAAGCTCCGAGGTGTTCCAGCGCCAACCCCGTCCAGCGCTCAACGGCCGCCCCATCCCCCTCCGCGAGGTGGCCTGTCGCTCGCGCCAGGCAGAGCTGCGGCGACGCGGCCAGCTGTGCGTCGCTGAAGTTGGCGACCCAGCCCCTGATGGTCGCGTGGCGGCCGCTACTCACGTATTCGGCGGTGTTCTCCCAGATGAACTCCCCGGCCAGATCGCGATCGCCGGTCTCGATCGCATGTACGACGGCGCGGTCGACGTCACCGTGATCCCGGTACCAGGCGGTCGCACGGGTATGAAGGCCGGACGCCATCGCCGCGTCGGCCCGATGCAGCTCGGATCGCAGCATCTCGCGGAGCAACGCGTGATACCGGTAGGTGTGATCGCGCCCGTCGAGCGGCACGACCAGCAGGTTCGACCGGACGAGCTGGCGTAGCATCTCGCCCGAGTCCTGCCGTTCCAGCACAGCGTCGCAGAGCTCACCGGACATGCGATCCAGGATCGACGTCTGAATCAGGAAATCCAGGACGTTCTGGTCGAGGCCCGACAGGAACACATCGCGCATGTAGTCGACGACGAGTCGATCGTCACCGTGAAAGTCCGCCAAGGCGGCCTCAGCCTCTCCTCTTCCGGCCAGCGACAGCGCCGCCAGATAGACCCCGACGGGCCAGCCCTCCGTCTGGTCCACGAGCCGCTTCACCGAATCAGGGTGGAGCTGGAGCCCGCACGAAGCGAACATCTCCGACGCCTCCCGGGTCGTCATCACGAGCTCCTCGGCGCCCACCTCGGCTAGTAGACGGTTGCCTCGCATGCGACCAAGCGGCAGTGACGGCTCCGTACGGCTCGCGACCGCCAGCTGAGAGCCGCCCGGGAAGGACTCAGCGATCGTGGCGAGCGGGCCGGTGCAATCCGGATTCTCGATGTGATCGAGATCGTCGAGGACGAGGACGAACGGCTGGCAGCGGTCACGAAGCACCGCGCGGAGGCGTGGGACGACCGCGCTGGACACGCCCGCCCGAGGCGTGGCGAGCGGCGCGAACACCTCTTCGTCGATCGGTTCGATCCGGTCGAGGAGCGAGGCGATCGCGCCCAGCATCAGCGCTGGGTCGTTGTGGCGGTCGTCAAGCGTCAGCCAGGCTGACGGGCGGTCATCGTGCTCGGTCCAGTCCGCGAGTGCCGTCGTCTTCCCGTAGCCGGCGGGCGCGACCAGCGCGAGGATCGGCGTGTCCTTGCTCGCGCCGAACCGAGATATGAGGCGATCGCGCCGGACCAGCCCCGGGCGGGCGGGACGACCCTCGCCCGGCGCCATCGAGGCGACCGGTGGGTCCGGGGATGGCGTCCTTGCCGCGGTGCTCATTGAGACGCCAAGCCTTCTCGCCCCCTTTAATGGATGCGCCGGCCCTGGCGCTACGGCTGATTGTTGCGCAGATCACTCAGGCGCGCGGGCCGACGCCCAGCGCCTTGAGCGCGTGCGGCCAGTCGCGCAGGTCGCCCGACTCCCCGCCGGCGCCGCACGAGAACAGTCTGCGCCCGCCACCGTGGGCCAGGCGGCACACCCAGCTGCCCGGTGTGACGAACCGGCGGTCGTAGCTGCGGGCAATCCGCACCGCGCGCTTGCATTTGACGCCGCGGATCGCGACCACCCGGGCGCGCTCGTAGGACGAGGTGCTGTTGTAGGTGCCGCATCGCTCGGCGGCATCGGCGCGCTCGGGAGCGCCCGCGAGCAACGCCAGGGCCCCGAGCGCACCCAGCGCCGCCGGCACGCCGGTCCGGAAAATCCATGGCCGGGAGCTCACGTCACGCATATTGCCAACTCGCCTTGCATTAGTCAGCGACCGTCACCGTGGTGAGCCAGGCCCCGGAGAGCGACGGGATCTCGCGGCCGGAGGTGACGCCCCGCACCGCCCGGCTCAGCCCGAGCCACGTTTCCCGGGCGCCTCGCAGGGCGTGGAGCAGCGGGTCGGCGAGCGCCTGGTCGGCCTGGGCAGAGTCGAGCTCGTCCGCGAGCTCAACGTCGCCCGCGTCGAGCAGCGCAAGGCGCACGGCCGAGCTGGGCTCGGAGCGGAACTCGATCTGCTCCAGCACCGGCCCGAGGCCGGACTCGGTCCCCCACCACGAGGTGTTCTGGGCGAGGAGGTTGGTCTCCGCGCTCCGCTCGCGAAGCTCGAACGGGCCGGTCCCGGTCTCGAGCGGGCGGCCGAGGTCCCTGCGGATGCCGCTCAGGGCCTCCGGCAGCACGATCCCGAGCTGCGGGGCGGCGAGCCGCTCGTCAAACGCGCGGTCGGGCTGCGCGAGGATGAACCTCACGACGTCGAAGCGGGGCGCGAAGACGTCCACCAGGTCGGGCAGGAGCTCGCGACCGGCGGCCGTCGACTGCCAGCGCTCGGCGTTCGCGAGCACGGCCTCGGCGTTGAACGGCGAGCCATCCTGGAAGTCGACGCCGGTTCGCAGCCGGAAGGTCCAGATCGTCGCGTCGCCGGAGGTCGAGGCTCCCCGGGCGAGCCCGGGCACCCGCCGCGTGTCGCCGAAGGGCCCGGCGAGGCTCGCGACGAGCGGCTCGTGGATCTGGCGGGTGAGGAGCTGCTCCGCTCTGGTGTCGGCCGCGAGCGGGTCGATGTCGGTCACCTCATCGGCGACGGCCCAGACCAGGCTTCCGCCCTCGCCAAGCGGCTCCCCGGCCGACAGGGCCGGCGTGCCCTCGTTCTCGTCGCCGGCGCAACCCGCCGCCAGAGCGGCCAGCGCGCAGGCGATCAGCCCGAAGCGAGCACCCGCCCGGCTCCGTGGCAATGGCATGAGGCCGGTCCCCGGTGGCGTCAGATCTTGAGGAGCACGAGCGTGTTCACGACGAACAGCACCGCGAAGAAGATCGTCCAGCGATCCAGGTTGCGCTCGACCAGCGAGCCGCCACCGAACGAGCTGCCGCTCTGGCCGATCCCGAAGGCGCCCGAGAGACCCGCGTCCTTGCCCGAGTGCAGGAGCACCAGGAAGACGAGGATGAAGCAGATCGCCACCTGCACGACGTTCAAGACGCTTTCCATAGCCGCGTGAGTCTAGAGGCTTGGCGATCGAACGCCGGGCAATTACGCTGCCGGAAACGTCTTCGCAGTGGGGAGGAATCATGTTGCTGAAGGTTGTGGGAGCGATCGCGGTCGGGCTCGCGCTCGCGGCCCTGGCGGTGCCGGCGACCGCGGGACAGGTGGAGAGGGTCACGACGACAGTGGAGACCTGGGGTGCGAACCTCTCGGATGAACCGGACACCCTCCTCAGGGGAAACGGAGACGCCCGCGTCTATGGGAGGGTCGTCGCCGACAAGCCGACGTGCGCGAAGCTCCGCAAGCTCAGCATCTTCGGCGAGCGGGACGGCGCCGACCTCAGGCTCGGCACCGGTTACTCCGACAGCCTGGGCTACTGGTCGATCAATGCCCATATCACCGACATCACGGCCGAGGTCTACGCGATCGCGCCCAAGGCAAAGCGCGGAAAGCGGACGGTCTGCAAGGCCGACCGCTCGCCCGCGATCGCGATCGCTTTCCGCGCGGGGGGCGCCGAGCGGATGATCCCCGCCACCGTCGAGATCGACGACTACCATGGCGAGGATGACGAGGCCGTCTTTCCTGGTGTCGTGAGCTCGACGAAGCGCGCGTGCGAGAAGCAACGGACGGTCGTGATCATCGGCCGCAACGCGCTCGGCGAAACACGGGTCTTCGGCAGCGACAAGACGAACCGGCAGGGTCGATTCGAGGTGCGCGAGCCGATCCCGTTCGAGGGCCAGGAGCTTTCCGCGCGTGCCAAGCTCAAGCGGGCTCGCCTCGACAACGGCACGAAGTGCAAGGGCGCCCGCTCCGAGGAGATCAGCCTCGGGGGCTAGAGCTCGTCCAGCTCGCGCAGGATCTCGATCGCCTCGCGGCGCAGCTCGGCGTCGGCGCGGGCCCAGTCCTCGTGTGAGAGCTTGCCCTGCTCGCGGTCGAGCTCGGCGTCGCGGATTTCGCGGTACTTCGCCTCCTTGCGCGCCTCGAGCTCGGCGCGGCGCGGATCCTCGGTGGCCGTGCCTGCCTCGTCCGGGCCGCTCGCCGTCCTGCGCAGCGGCACGGTGACGAACACCGCCACGGCGGCGACGATCAGGATCGCGAGCAGGACCTCCACGCGCGCAAGACCCTACGAGGTGAACTAGGCGCGGCCGAGGTCGCGGGCGAGCCGCGCGGCGTGTACGTCGGAGACCCGTCGGCGCCGTGCCGCGGCCGTGGGCCAGGCGGCGAGCAGGCCGCCGGCGATCCCGGTCGCCCCGCCGATCCAGATCCAGATCACGAGCGGGTTGACGTTGATGCGCACGTCGACCGGCAGGTCGCCCCGCTCGTACTCGGCCCGCAGGTTCAGCACCGCGCGACCCTGGAGCTCCGCGCGGAGCTCCGCGATCCCGCGCATCTGCGCGAGATCCTCGGGTGTCGGCGGATTGGATATCTCGCCCTCGTCCGGCAGCGTGATCCGGTCGATCTTGCGGTCAGCCGTCGCGATGAAGTCGTCCACGGGCGTGAGGTCGGGCCGCATCGCGGTCCAGAGGTCCTCCGCGGCGCCGCCCGAGCGGCCGACTTCGCTGGTCGCCTCGCCCTCGAAGAACGACGCCAGCGTGCCCGCCGCGCGACCGGAGTAGTAGTTCCGCGAGGGCGTCAGCACCGAACGCTCCCCGTCGCGGTCGACCGCGAGGACGGCGCCGAAGGTGAGCCGGTCCTCTTCATCGTCGACGGTCGTGAACGCCCGTTCGTAGGTGATCGTGTAGTCGTCGACCTGCGTCGTCTCCCCAGGCACCATCCGCACGTCGCGGCTGGTCTGGAAGCTCGACGACGCGGCGATTGCCACGAACGCGATCACCACGCCCGTGTGGACGATGTAGCCGCCGTAGCGCCGGCGGTTCCGCGAGATCAGCCGCCCAAGCGCCGCGGGCCACGAGCCTCCGCCGAGCGCCCGCTGCGCCGATGCCCCGCGCGCGAACTCGCCCGCAAGCCCCGCCAGCGCGAAGGCGGCGAAGCCGAACATCACGAGCGCGAGCGGCTCGTCGGCCGCGCTCGTCAGCAGGGCGAGCGCCAGCGTCGCCACCACGGCGAACGCGACCGGCGGCCCGAACAGGCTGAGCGCCCTCCCGGCGCTGACCCGCCGCCAGGCGAGCAGCGGTCCGATCCCGGTGAACAGGACGACTCCAAGCGCCAGCGGGGTCACGTAGCGGTCGAACCACGGCGCGCCCAGCGACGACCGCTCGCCCGTGACCGCCTCGGAGATCAGCGGGAAGAACGTCCCCCAGAAGATGATCAGGCAGAGCCCCACCAGCAGCAGGTTGTTCACCAGGAAGACGGCCTCGCGTGAGGCGAGCGATTCCACGCGCCGCTCGGCCCGCAGCTCGCGCTGGCGCGAGACGATCAGGACGGTGGACCCGACCAGGACCACGGCGATCAGCCCGAGCAGCGGCGTTCCCACCGTGGAAGCGCCGAACGCATGGATCGACTCGAGGATCCCGGAGCGCACGAGGAACGTGCCGAGCAGGCAGAGCGCGAAGGTCGCACAGATCAGCGAGACGTTCCAGACCTTCAGCATCCCCCGCCGCTCCTGGACCATGATCGAGTGCAGGAACGCGGTGCCGACCAGCCACGGCATCAGCGACGCGTTCTCGACCGGGTCCCACCCCCAGTAGCCGCCCCAGCCGAGCTCCATGTACGACCAGCCGGCGCCGAGCAGGACCCCGCAGGTCAGGAAGATCCAGGCGAGCAGGCCGAAGCGCCGGGTCGAGCGGATCCAGCTCGCGTCGAGCCGTCGCGCGACGAGCGCCCCGATCGCGAACGCGAAGGGGATCGAAAACAGGACGTAGCCCGAGTAGAGCATCGGCGGGTGGATCGCCATCGCCGGATGCCGGAGCAGCGGGTTGAGCCCGACGCCTTCGGCCGGCACCGGGCTGAGGCGCGCGAACGGGTTCGCGCCGCCGGCCAGGAGCATCAGCCCGCAGAAGAAGACGCCGAGGCCGCACAGCACCGCCGTCGCCCAGGGCACGACCTCGCGGTGCTTGTGCCGGGTCGCGAAGAGCACGCCGCTCGCGGCCAGCGACAGGACCCACGCCCAGAGCAGGAGCGAGCCGCCCTGGCTGCCCCACATCGCGGTCATCTTGTAGAGCGTCGGCGTGGTCGTCGACGAGTGGTCGGCGACCAGCTCGACCGAGAAGTCGTCGCGCAGGAACGCGGCCTCGAGGACGACGACGCAGACCGTCAGCAGGACCGCCGCGGAGTAGACCGCGCGGCGCGACGAGTCGACCCAGCGGCGGTCGCCCGTGAACCCCCCGTAGAGCGCCGCGCCGGCGCCGTAGATGAACGCGATCAGCCCGCCGACCAGGCAGGCGACTCCGAGCTCGATCACGACGCGTTCGGGTCGAACTCGACGTGCTCGGGATCCTGCTCAGCCTCGAACTTCGACGGGCACTTGGTGATCAGGCTGTCTTTCTCGGCGACCAGTGTGCCGTCGACCAGCTCGCCCTCGACGATGACCTCGCGTCCCTCGCGGAACGGGTCCGGCACCTGGCCCGTGTACTCGACGGGGACCGACGCGCTCGGGTCATCGCGGTCGGCGATCACGAAGATCATGTCCGTGCCGACCCGCTCGATCGATCCCGCGACCACGTTGCCGTAGACCTCCGAGTTGCCGGCCGGCTCCTCGGCGAGCAGCTCCGACGGCGACCGCGCCTCGGTCGAGGCGTTGAACGACGTGTAGACGAGCGCGGTCGCGAGCAGCACCGCGGTAGCGAGCGCGACCACGAGGCGGATCTTGCGCTTGCGATCCGGGTCCATCGGGACCCGGGATTATCGCAGGGGCAGGTCTGTGGGCTGCGCTTACGCCCCCAGGTCGAGCTTGACCTCGCCGCGATCGACCGAAGCGCGCGTCCCTGGCGTCTCCGACGGGTCCATGCCCTCCAGCGCCGCCTCGGAGTCCTTCATGTCCTGCTCGCTCTCGAAGAGCTGGATCACTACCGCGGTCCGCTGGTCGGCGTCGTGCATCAGCTGGATCCCCTTCGCGGTGACCCCCTCCGGCGGCCCTTCCTCCTCGGCACGATCGGTGATGCGGCTCGCGAGGTGGTCCGGGTCCACGTCCTCGAACCTGACAACCCTCATGTGCATGGTCTCCCCCTTTGGGTGGTTTGACCGAACATACACCCTCGTTAGGGTGGGATGTGAAATGGCAGGTGACCCCGTCCTAGTCATCACCGGCGCCTCCTCCGGGATCGGCGCCGAGACCGCCCGGCAGGCCGCGGCGGCCGGCTACCGGCTCGTCCTCGCCGCCCGGCGCGAGGCCGAGCTCGAGGCGCTCGCCGAGGAGCTCGGCGGGACCGAACGGGCGCTCGCCGTGCGCTGCGACGTCACCGAATGGCCTGACTGCGAGGGCCTCGCCACGGCGGCGATCGAGGCGTTCGGCGGCTTCGACGCGGTCTTTGCGAACGCCGGCTTCGGCGCCCGCCGGGGCTTCCTCGAGGAGTCGCCGGAGCACTGGCGCTCGATGGTGCTGACCAACGTGCTCGGCGTCGCGCAGACGATCCGTGCGACCCTCCCCCACCTGCTCGACAAGGGCACCGGCCACTTCCTGATCACCAGCTCCGTCGCTGGGCGCCGGGCGCTGCCGGGCTCGCTCTACTCGTCGACCAAGTGGGCGGTGACCGGGATGGGCGAGGCGCTTCGGCAGGAGCTCCGCCAGATCCACGACAACCAGCGGATCCGCGTGACCCTGATCGAGCCGGGCATGGTCGACACCCCGTTCTTCGAGAACCGGCCGGGGCCCGACAACGCGCTTCACGACACGGACATCGCGCGCGCGGTGCTCTTCGCGCTGTCGCAGCCCGAGCACGTCGACCTGAACGAGATCCTCGTCCGACCGACGCAACAGGCGACCTAGACCCGTAGGCTGCCGCGCGATGAGCGACGTGGCGTTCGCCGGCGCGGTGCGCCAGGCGGAGATGGTTCGCCGGGGGGACATCACTCCCACCGAGTTGGTCGAGGTCTATCTCGATCGGATCGAGCGGCTCGACCCCGAGTTGAACTCCTACCGGGTGGTACTGGGCGACCGCGCACGGGCGGACGCGAAGCGGGTCGAGGAGCGGCTTGCGAACGGCGCAGGCGAGATGCTGCCGCTCGCGGGGGTCCCGATCGCGCTCAAGGACACCGAGGACCTCGAGGGCGAGGTCACCTTCTGGGGCACGTCGGCCTTCGATGAGCCGGCCGTCGCCGACGGCGAGATGGTGCGGCGTGTGCGCGAGGCGGGCGCAGTCGTGCTCGGCAAGACGAACCTGCCTGAGCTGGCGATCTGCGGCTTCACTGAGACCGAGGCATGGGGCGTCACCCGGAACCCCTGGGACGCAAGCAACACGCCGGGCGGGTCCAGCGGCGGCTCCGGCGCGGCGCTCGCCGCGGGACTCTGCGGCATCGCGTCCGCGTCCGACGGAGCCGGCTCGATCCGCATCCCGGCCGCGCTCTGCGGGCTCTTCGGGTTGAAGCCGCAGCGCGACCGGATCTCGCTGGCGCCCTTCCGTGAGCACTGGCACGGCCTCTCGGTGACCGGGTCGCTGGCGCGCTCGGTCGCCGACTCCGCACTTTGGCTCGACGTCTGCCACGGCGGCGTGTCCGGCGGTCCGCCGCCGCCCGACCAGACCTTCCTGCAGGCCGCGCGCGCCAAGCCGGGAGCGCTTCGCATCGCCTACTCGACCAAGCCGCCCCGGCTGCTGGCGCCGCCGATCATCCGCGACGAGGTGAAGCTCGCCGTCGAGCAGACCGCCGAGTTGCTCCGCTCGCTGGGCCACGCCGTCGAGGCCCGGGACCCCGACTGGGGCCTGGTCGGGAACCACTCGGTGCCCCGCTATCTGAACGGGATCACCGACGAGGTCGCGCGGGTGCCCCATCCAGAGCGGCTCGAGCCGCGGACCCGCGGGTTCGACCGGCTCGGACGGCTCCAGGGCGGGCGGTTCCTGAAAAGCGCACGGCGCGCCGAAGCCAAGGACGCGCGGCGAATCCTCTCGATCTTCGACAGCTGTGACGTGCTCGTGATGCCGACCGTCGGCGAGAAGTCGGTGGAGATCGGGCGCTGGGCGGGCCAGGGCGCGGTGCGCACCGTGCTCGGGATGAGCCGCGCCTATCCCTACACCGTCCCGTGGAACCATCTCGGCAACCCCGCCGCATCGGTGCCGGCCGGCTTCAGCACGGACGGCGCCCCGCTCTCGGTCCAGCTCATCGGCCGACCGAACGACGAGGCGACGCTGCTCTCGCTCGCCGCGCAGCTCGAGTCCACACGCCCCTGGGCCGACCGCCTCCCCCCGGTTTCCTAGATGCTCTCCCTGATCGCCCAGATCTCCGACTCCCATGTCGGCGCCGGAGAAGGTGGCAGCCGCTCGGCCGCGGCGCTCGCCGCGGCCGTCGAGGCGATCGGCGCACTCGAGCCGGCACCGGTCGCGGTGCTCTTCACCGGCGACATCGCGGCTGACGGCAGGCCCGAGGAATACGCGCGCGTGCGCGAGCTCCTGGCGCCGCTCACCATGCCCGTGCATCCGCTGATGGGCAACCACGACGACCGCGAGGCGCTTCGTGCCGCCTTCTCGGACCACCCAGGCGTAGCCGCCGCGGGCGAGTTCATCCAGTACACGGCGCAGTGCGGTCCCGTGACGGTGATCGTCGGCGACACCAAGGTGCCGGGGTCGGACGGCGGCCGGTTGGGGGCCGAGCGCCTCGGGTGGATCGAGGCAGAGCTTGAGCGTGCGGCAGGGTCGCCCACCGTCCTCGCCCTGCACCACTCTCCGATCCTCACGGGGATGTACCAGTTCGACAACGACATCCCGCTTGCGGCCGAGGATCGTGCGGGTCTCGCGGCGCTGCCGGTGCGGCCGGATCTGATCGCCTGCGGCCACATCCACATGCCGATCCGCGGGACGCTCGGCCCTACGCCCGTCTTCGTCTGCCCGAGCGTGCACCTCCAGGCCGAGTTCAACCTGAGCGCAGAGGCCGACGTCAGGCTGATCGAGGATCCGCCCGGATATGCCCTCCACCTGCACGGCGCCGACCCCGCGCTGGTCAGCTACGTTCGGCCGCTCCCCGCCGCGTGAGTGTCTAGGCTGCCGCCATGCTCAGAGGGTTCCTGGTCGGCGGGATGGCTGCGGCGGCTTTCATGGTCGCGAGCTGCAGCTCGGCCGACACCAAGAACGACTACGTCGACACCGTGAACGAGATCCAGACCAACGCGCTCGAGGCCTTCAACCAGGCCGCGGCCTCGACGCCGAGGAACAAGCAGGCGATGGTCGAGCAGCTGGAGGTGGGCGAGGCGGCGCTGGCCGACGCGGTCACCCAGCTCGAGGAGGTCGAGGTTCCCGAGGAGGCTCAGGACGGCCATCCCGCGCTCGTCGCAGGAATCGACGACCTGCGGGCGCTGTTCGAATCCACCGCCGCGGACGTCCAGGCGGCGGAGGGCACCGAGGCGTTCGGCGCGGTGACCGCACTGGCATCGGAGGGCGCCGTGATCGGCACCGAGATCGACGAGGCGATCACCCGGATCAACGAGGACCTGGGCGCGAACTAGCCGAGTCGCTTGCGGAGGATCGAGGAACTCGCTCGGCGCGGCGAGCTGGGGCGCGAGGTGCGCGGCCACCTCGTCGAACGGCGCCGATCGGATCTCCTCGTAGCCCAGGCGGGTGTACCAGCCATGGAGCTTGACCTTCTCGGGATGGGCCCATCCGACCGGGAAGAGCAACTCGAGCTGCATCGTCGACGTGCCGCGTGACCGCGTCAGCGCTTCGGCCGAGTCAACGAGCTCCCGGCCGATGCCGCCCCCCCACAGGTCGGGTGCAACGGACACGAGACCAAGATCCGCCGTGCGCCCATCCAACGGCCGCACATACGCGCAGCCGACGAGCCGGTCGTCGCGGGTGGCTGCGAGCATCCCACCGGTCCGAATCGCCTCGGCGATCTCGGCCGCGTCGGTCCGCGTCCAATCCTCAAGCCAGAATCCGGCTTCACCGAGGGCGTATGCCGCGTTGATGACGCTCACAAGCCCCTCTACGAGGGACTGATCGAGAGCCTCTTCGGGGGCGAGCGGCTTGACCTCCGCCATCGCCAAGGGCGAATCGCTGTCGGCTGGACGCGGCGGGTTGAACATGCGGGCCCTCAGAGGTCGAGCCCGTACTGCTGGTACGTGATCGTCGGGCCCCAATCGGACCGCTCGCGGGCTCCGACCACGCTGAAGCCGGCGTCCCGGTAGATCTTGGCGGCGGCGCGCAGCGCGCTGAAGGTTTCGAGCTCGAGCCGGCGCATCCCAAGCTCGCGCGCCCGGTCGACTGCCTCTCCGATCAGCCGCCGGCCGAGCCCGGCCCCGCGAAGCGAGGGCTCGAGCAGCACCCAGCGAATCTTGCCGACCCCGTCGCCCTCGCCGGTGAGCGCGACGGAGCCCGCCACCTTGCCGTCCCGCTCGACGATCCAGACGCCGCCGCCTTCCGGCCAGCCCCGGTCGACGGCGGCGGCCACGCTCTCGGCGACCGCCGCGACGAATGCATCGTTGCGCTGATGCTCCGCCGGGTAGAGGCGCTCGTGCAGCGCCACGATCGCTTCCGCATCGCCCGGCTGCAGCTCGCGCCGAATTTGGTAGGCGGGGCGCCGTATCTCGTCGAGTCCGTTTTCGTGTCGCACGTCGCGGATCAGCATGGCGCGAATCGTGCCGCAGAGGATTGATCTTCGCAATACGGAGTTGCGAACAGATTGATCGTGACTTACGCTGAATCTGGATGGAGCTGCGACAGCTCAGGTACCTGGAGGCCGTTGCCCGCCACGGGCACTTCACCCGTGCGGCAGATGAGCTCCACGTTGCCCAGTCCGCGGTGTCACATCAGGTCCGCCGGCTTGAGGATGAGCTTGGCATCGAGCTCCTCCAGCGCACCACCCGTTCTGTCCAGCTCACCGCCGCCGGCCGGGTTGCGGTGACCCGCGCTCGCGCGGCGCTGGCCGAGGCTGACGGCCTGAGCGGTGAGATCGACGAGCTTCGCGGGCTTGCCAGGGGCACGATCGCGATCGGCGCCCTGCTCCCGGCGGGGCCGCTTGACCTCCCCGCGCTACTGGCCGAGTTCAACCGCCGCCACCCCGGCATCGAGATCGAGTTCCGCGAGGGGACCACCGCCGACATGACGGCCCATCTCGACCGCGGCGAGCTCGACGCGGCGTTCGTCCTCGAGTCCCGCCCACAGCCGCCGGGCCTCGGCCGGCTGCCTCTCTCCGAGGCCGAGATGGTCCTCGCGATGAGCCCGGCCCACCCGCTCGCCGCGAAGTCGCCGCTGCCGATCGCGCGGCTCGACGGCCAGAACCTGATCGCGTTCCGCCGCGGCTCGTCGGTGCGTCACGCGATGGACCAGGCGCTCGAACGCGTGGGAGCCGTCCCGCGGATCGCGCTCGAGGGATCGGATCTCCTCCTGATCCGGGCGCTGGCCGCCCAGGGCTTCGGGGTCGCCGTCCTGCCGCGCTCGTTCGCGGAGCTCGAGGGCCCACCGCTCTCGATCCGCCCGTTGCGACCGGCGATCAAGCTGCCCGTCGTCCTCCTTTGGCGCGAGGCGAGCTCGCACTCCCCTGCCGCGCGCGCGTTCCTCGACTTCGTCGCCGCGTCCGTGTCCGGATCGGCGAAGATCGAGCGATGACGCGGATCGCAAGCGTTCAGGCGGGCGACCTCACGCTCCACTACCGCGAGCTCGGCTCGGGCCCGCCCGTGCTCCTCGTCCACGGGTGGCCGACGTCCTCGTTCCTGTGGCGCGAGGTGATGAAGCCGATCGCCGAGCGGAACCGCGTCATCGCGATCGACCTGCCCGGCTTCGGCGGATCCGACAAGCCGACCGACGCCACCTACAGCTTCCGGTTCTTCGGCCAGGCGATCACGGACTTCCTGGCGGCGCTCGAGATCGACCGCGTCGGCCTCGCGGTCCACGACCTCGGCGGCCCGATCGGCGTCCACTGGGGGATCCGAAACCGCGAGCGCGTGGACCGGCTCGCGCTGCTCAACACGCTGCTCTACTCGCGCCCGTCGCTCGCGGCCGTCGCGTTCGTCGTCGGCGTCCGCACCCCCGGCGTGCGCGATTTCTTCACCAGCCGGCGCGGCCTCGACTTCGCGATGCGGGTTGGGATCGCAAACCGCGACCGCGTGACAGACGAGGTCCTCGAGGGCGTCCGCGCACCCTTCGTCACCAGGGACGCCCGGCGCGCGCTCGCCCGGGCGGGGCATGGGCTGAGCCCGAAGGGTTTCCGCGAGATCGAGCGCGCGCTACCCGAGCTCCAATGGCCGGTGCGGGCCGTCTACGGCGAGCGCGACAAGATCCTGCCGGACGTGGCGAGGACGATGGCGAAGGTGAAGCGCGACATCCCGCACGCCGAGGTGACGCCGCTTCCCGGCCTGGGCCACTTCCTCCAGGAGGACGATCCCGAGAGGGTGGGCGATCTCTTGGCGGAGTTCTTCAGTCCAGATTGACGTCGAGGGCGCGAGCCATGAACTCGCGGATCTCGGTCCCTGCCGGGCCGCCCGGCTCGTACAGCGCGGCGACGTGGCCGGCATTGCGCACGAGGTAGAAGTCGGAGTCGGGGAACTGGTCTGCGACGGTGCGACCCTCCCACGGCGTCGTCACGTCGTCGAGCTCGCCCGAGAGCACCAGCACCGGGGCCTCGGTCGGCACCTGCGTCTCCGGGTCCGCGGGCGGCTCGTAGACCTCGGTCGGCGCGGGGAAGGTGAGGCATTCGTGGTAGGCGGCCCCGACCGCGTAGGCGACCTCGCGCGTCGTGAATGGCTCGAACGCGTCCTGCGGGTAGGTGCGGATCGCCTGCTCGAGCTGGGCCCGACGCTCGGGTTCGGACGCGTATTTGTCCCAGATCATCGGATAGTCGTTGCAGCCGACCACGTACTCGCCGGCGGTCTGGTAGCGGTAGTTGTTGATGACCCCGGCCCGCGCCGGCCTGGTGAGCTGGATGTAGGCGTCGGGGTCGCCCGCCATCAGGTCCCGCAGGGCGCGGTCGAGGCGCAGGTAGCTGCCGGGCGGGCTGTATGCGGCGTCGATCAGCGCGCTCACCAGGTCGGCCGGCGCCCGGCGCTCCTGGCGCAGGAACTCCGCCGCACGCTCGAGGCGCGCGATCGCGTCACCGTCGCAGCGCGCCGAGCGGTCGCACGACTTCCCGAGCGCGCGGATGCCCGTGCGCGGCAGGCTCGGGTACCAGGGGTCCTCGCCGAACGCGGGATAGGCCGAGTCGAGGACCAGTGCCTCGAGCCGCTCTGGATGCCGGTAGGCATACGACTGGGCCAGGAAGGTCCCGTACGAGTCGCCGTAGAGGGCCATCGTCTCGTAGCCCAGCGCCTCTCGGACCGAGTCGAGATCATCGGCCGCCGCCGAGGTCCGGTAGGAGATGAACCGCTTGCCGAGCTTCCGCGCGCACTCCGACAGCGTGATGAAGTCGGGCCCGGCGCCGGCCTGAAGGTGCGGGCAGTCGTAGCGCTCGGAGGTGCCCTGTCCCCGCTGGTCGACCAAGACCAGCTCCCGGTTGCGAAGGAACGGGCGGAAGAGCTGATGGTAGATCGAGGCGGTGCCGGTCGTCGCGTATCCGGGGCCGCCCTCGACCGCGAAGATCGCGCCCTCGGACGGCTTGTCGCGCTCCGCGCGGGGCCAGACCGCGAAGCCGATCTCGGTCGTGCCGTAGCTCGGGTCCTCGCGCTCGAACGGCACCTCGATCGACCCGCAGCGAAAGCCGTCCTTCACCGGCAGTGGGTCGCAGCGCCCGAGGTCGTTCAGCGCGATCGAGCCGAACTCGGGTTCCGCGATCGCGGCGGGCTGCGGAGTCCCGGTCTCGACGGCGTCGTCGTCGTCACCGCCACCGCACGCCCCCAGCGCCAGCGCTGCGCAGGCGACTGCCGGAAGCAGCCAGGCCCGGCGACTCATTCCGGCCCCCCTAACGCTCGAACGCGCCGATGTCGGGCTTCGAGTCCCGCTTGCGGCCGCGCTGGTCGCGGTCGGTCGAGCTCGGCTTGTGAGCCTGACCGATCGCCGGGCTCCGATTCTTGAGAGCGACCGTCTTGGTGGGCCCACCGTTGGCCTTGAGGGAACCGACCTTCGGGTTCGGGCGGAGCAGGTCGTCCGGGCCCCCGAATGTGCAGTCGACGAGCTCGGTCAGCAGGTTGTTGCCGAGCGAGTTGAAGACCCCGGAGCATTCCTCGGCGTCGCCTGAGACCTGGTTATTGAGCACGATCACCGAGTTCCGCACCGAGAAGGCTCCGGCCAACCGGAAGAGGCCGCCCCCCGCGCCGCCGACGGTGTCGTCCGCATTCGAGACGTTTCGGGCGACGGTGACGCCGTTGAGCGAGATCGCGTTCAGGAGGTTCGAGCTGGCGATCCCGCCGCCGTCTCCGTTGGCCTGGTTACCCGCGATCGTGGATCGGGTCACGGTCAGGACGCCGCTGTCGACGCGGATCCCGCCGCCGTCGTCCGCGGCGTGGTTCCCGCTGATCGTCGACGCGGTCACGATCGCCCCGGCGGCACTGTCCACCTCGAGCCCGCTGCCCTGGTTGCCGGCGATCGTCGTCTCGACGATCCGCAGCGGGTCGTCCACGTCGGCACTCATCTGGACGCCGCCGAAGTCGCCTCCGGTGACCTCGCTGCGCGAGATCAGCAGGAAGCCGTCGCCGTCGAAGTACACCCCGGGGGAGCCGCCGCTATCGCCGACGACCGTGCGCAGGATCCGCGTGCCGCCGGTGCCATAGCTCTCGACCCCCTGGTTGTCGCTGTTCACAACGCGGACCCGGTCCAGGGTGAACCGGCCGTTGCCCAAGCTCGAGATCCCCTGGTTGCCGCCGTCCTTGACCAGGCTGCGAGTGACCGTAAACGCCCCATCGCCGAAGCTCTGGATTCCCTGGTTGTCGCTGCGCAGCACCCGGGTCCGGGTGATCGTCACGTCGCCGGCGGTCTCGATCGAGATGCCCTGGTTGCCGCTCTCGACCACCCGGCTGCGAGTGATCGTGACGTCGCCCTCGCCCTGGAAAACGTCGATTCCCTGGTTGTCGTTGCCGTTGATCTCGGAGCGGACGATCCTCACCTTCCCGTCGGCGAAGTGGTTGACCCCCTGGTTGCCGTTGTCATTGACCTCGGAGCCCACGATCTGCAGGGAGCCCGTGGAGAAGTTGTTTACCCCCTGGTTGTCGTTGCCGTTGATCTGACTTCGCTTGACCAGGATCCCGCCGGCACCCAGATTGCTCACGCCGGCGTTTCCGTTGTTCGCGGCGCGGCTGCGCAGCAGGCTGATCCCGCCGGAGCCGTCCTGGTAGACCCCATCGTCGAAGTTGGACGTGGTCGCGCTGCGCACGAGCTTGACCGAGCCCGCCCCGATTGACGCGATCCCGTCGCCGTTCCCGACCGCCATGCTGCTGGTTACCAGCGAGCGGTTGAGCGTCAGCTTCGCCTGGGCGAGGATGCCGCCACCGTCGTCGATCGTCCCACCGAGGACGTTCCCGTCCCGGACCGCGATCCCCGAGATCGTGGCAGGCGCGAACAGGTCGAGAGCGCGGTCGAAGTCGTTCGCGTCGATCGTCGCCTTCGCCCTCCCCTTGCCGACCGCGCGGAGCGTCAGCTTCCCGGTGGAGTCGAGATCGCCGGAGAGGGCCGCGTCCTCGTCGGCGGTCGCCTGGGTGAAGGCGTAGGTCTTCTTGCGCCTGACCTCGATCACGTCGGGCCCGGCGTGGGTGTTGGCGGCGCGGAATGCCTCGCGCAGAGTGCAGTCGGACTTCGTGCAGGCGCCCGGAGCCGGGTCGGCAGTGATGTTGACCTCATAGGTCTTCGGCGCCGCCCAAGTGGCCGCCGGCCAAAGCGCCGCACAGCTGAGCACGGTGGCCACGGCCGGGATCCACCACCGCCTGCTCGCGAGTGTGCCGCATCGCTTCCCCACCGTGCGCCGAGCCTAACTCACCCCAAGCGCCGCTTCCACCCCGCCTTCGAGGTCACTTCGCCGGCAGCGACGACGCAAAGCCGACTCCGGCCTCGACCCAGCCGGCGAGGTCTGCGGGCTCGGTGATCGCCGGGGATTCGACGACGACCATGCCCTTCGCCGGGCGCCCGGTGAAATCGAATACCCGCGTGTGCTCCTCCTCGAGGGCCTTCTCGGCCTCGTCCGGCTCGAGGCGCACGATCAGGTCATCGCCGAGGATCCCGCAGGCCATGTTTCCGCTCACCATCCAGGCGACCCCGCCGAACATCTTGCGCTCGGTGAGGTCGCCGCGGAGCGTCAGAAGGTCGCGGACCCGCTCTGCCAGTGCCTCGTCGTAGGCCATGAGTTGAGCCTACTTGCGGGGGCAGCTACGCGACCGGCAGTGGGAACAGGCGCAGAAAGCGCTCGAGCGCGGGCCTGTTGCCCTCGATCGTCGCGGCGCCGGAACGCACCGCCTCGGCGAGGGAGCGCCCCGTCCAGATCAGCTGCGTAAGCGTCACCGGATCGGTGTCGATCACCGCATCGGGCGCATCGGCAGCGCCACGCGCGAGCTCCAGGTCCCCGTTCGCGATCCGTGCCTGGAAGCGCTGCCCGTCGAGGCGCAGCTCGTAGGTTCCCGCCGCCGCCGCGGCGGGATCGAAGAGGGTCTTCAGGGCCAGCACTGTCGAGTCGACCCCGATGCGCATGTCGCCCGGCGGCATCGGCGCGACCGATCCCCAGCGGCCGAGGGCGATCACCACCGGCTCGAGCTCTCGGCCGCGCTCCGTCAGCTCGTAGACCCAGGAGCCGGGCGGGTCGAGCTTGCGGCGAGCGACCACGCCGCCCTCCTCCAGCCCGCGCAGGCGATGGGTGAGGATGTCGGGGCTGAGGCTCGGCAGGCCGGCGCGAAGGTCGGTGAAGCGCTTCGGGCCCAGCAGCAGCTCGCGGACGACGAGCAGCGCCCAGCGCTCGCCGACGAGGTCGAGCGCGCGGGCGATCCCGCAGCTGTCGCCGTATGTCCGCTTGCCGGCCATCGTGCTCAGTCTAAGTCCCGGTTCGGATTCACATCTCTCTAGTTGGTATTTCCAATTCTATGATACGGTCCGACAACTACCGACAAGGAGGCCGACGATGAGCGAACGCGACACCTACCCCCACGGCGTGCCCAGCTGGGTCGAGGCCCTGGTCCCCGATCCGCGGGCCGCAACCGACTTCTACACCGAGGTGTTCGGCTGGGAGTTCAGCGAGCCCGGCAAGATGCCCGACGAGCCTTCGTCGGAGTACTTCGTCGCGCGGCTCAGGGGCCGCGACGCGGCCGGAGTGGGACTGTTGCCACAAGGAGCACCGGCGCCATCGTGGATCACCCACGTCCGCACGGACAGCGCCGACGCGACCGCCGCTGCAGCCCGGGAAGCGGGTGGCACGGTCGTCGTCGAGCCGTTCGACGTCCCGCCGGTCGGGCGCATGGCGGTCCTCGACGATCCGAGCGGGGCGCGCTTCTGCGCCTGGGAGGCGCAGGGCCGCGAGGGCGCCCAGCTCGTGAACGAGCCGAGCGCGTGGTCGATGAGCACCCTTCACACCCCGGACCCCGCTCGCGCCCAGGACTTCTATGGAGCGGTCTTCGGCTGGGAGCCCGAGCCCTTCGGCCCGATCACGATGTTCCGCCGGCCTGGGTACGTCGGCGGCGAGCCGAATCAGCCGGTCCCCCGCGACGTCGTGGCGACGATGTTCCCGGGCGACGGCACCGCGCACTGGCGACCGGACTTCTGGATCGCCGACGTGGACCGCGCGGCGGCGACGGTGGACGAGCGCGGCGGCCGGGTGGTCGACCCGCCGGCGGAATTCCAGGGTGCGCCGTTCAAGTCGGCGGTCGTGGCAGACCCGTACGGCGCGGCGTTCTCGCTGAGCCAGCTGCTGGCCGGAGGCTAGGCGGCGCTCGCGGGCCGGTCGCCCACCCAGTAGCGCGGGCCCGGGCCGAGGCTGGCGGCTCGGTCGTTCGGGTTCGAGAGCTTGCAGCGGTCGAGCGAGAGGCAGCCGCAGCCGATGCACTCGGTCAGGCCGGCGCGGAGGCGGTGGAGCTCGGCGATCCGCTCGTCGATCCGCGAGGTCCACCTGCTGGAGAGCCGCGACCAGTCGCGCCGGGTCGGGGCGCGGTCTGGGGGAAGCTTCGCGAGCTCGCCGCCGATCTCCTCGAGGGTCAGCCCGATCCGCTGGGCGAAGACGATGAACGCGATCCGCCGGAGCACCGGTCGCGGGAAGCGACGGTGGCCCGAGCCGGCGCGCTCGGAGGTGATCAGGCCGCGCTCCTCGTAGTAGCGGAGCGCCGAGGCCGCGACCCCGCTTCGCTGCGCCACCTCGCCGATCGTCATCAGTTGCGCCATTGACTTCAAGTGCACTTTAACTTGTACCTTTGGAGGAGTCAACGAAGCAAGGAGAAACCGGCATGGAAACCACGCAGACGGCGAGCGAGCGAATCACCGAGGAGGTCACCTCCTGGCCGGGCGTGACCGCCGGGCCCGGCAGCCGCGGCGAGTTCTCGTTCAAGGTCGGCCGGCGCGAGATCGGCCACCTGCACGGCGACCACGCGCTCCACATCGGCTTCCCCAAGAAGGTCTGGCAGGAGCTGTTCGACCAGGGACGGATCGACTACCACCCCGTCTTCCCCGGCAAGCCCGGCTACGCGTCCCGCCGGATCGAAGGCGCGGCGGACGTCGAGGACGCGATCGCAATGCTCCGCATGAACTACGAACGCGCAATCGCGACGCACGGCCTGCCCGAGTAGCGACGATCGTCCCGCACGGGGGTGTATAGGGCGCCGCGAGGGACGATCGCCCCTACTTCGGCTCCCATAGCGCGAGGTCGCCGCCGGCGGGGGTGGTGATCACGCTGCGCCGGCCGACCGGGCCCTCCCTTGGCTCGAGCAGCACCGCCGCGCCCAGATCCCGCGCGCGCTCGGTGATCGCCGAGATGTCCTCGACCTCCACGTAGGGCAGCCAAAGTGGTTGGTGAACCGGGCACTCGACGATGCCGCCGCCGCCGAAGCCGCCGCCCAGCTCGAGCGCGGTGTACGAACGGCTCCCGTGGACGATGCGCTCGGATCGCCAACCGCAGAGCTCGGCGTAGAACGAGGTGGCCCCTGTGGCGTCCCCCGTGTGCAGCTCGAGGTGGACGACGGGCTTGGGAGTGATGGCCATCACCCGTAGAGACACCGCGCGCGCAGAAAACTCATCGCGACCGATGAGTTCTCGTCGCAAGCGGTGTCCTACTGTCTAGGAGATGGGTTCCCCGGCACAGGCGATTCCCGTGCGCGAGCGCGAGCTGCTCGCAGCCGCACGGGACGGCGATGAGCAGGCGTTCTCGCAGCTCGTCGAGCCGCGGCGCG
Organism: uncultured bacterium; assembly: GCA_963753385.1. GTDB lineage: Bacteria > Actinomycetota > Thermoleophilia > Solirubrobacterales > 70-9 > JALZKA01. The sequence goes on along the minus strand of CAVWCC010000004.1, from coordinate 24,293 downwards.
GCGAGCTTCACGCCCACTGCTATCGCATGCTCGGCTCGGTCCAGGACGCCGAGGACGCCATCCAGGAGGCGATGCTCCGCGCCTGGAAGGGCCTCCCCCGCTTCGAGGGCCGCAGCTCGCTGCGCTCCTGGCTCTACACGATCTCCACCAACACCTGCCTGAACCAGATCGAGCGCCGGCCGAAGCGCGTGCTGCCGATCGACTACGGGCCGCAGGCCGACCCCCATATCCGCGCCGCGAAGCCCAGCGAGGGCGCGCCGATCGTCGAGTCGGTGTGGGTCGAGCCCTACGCCGACGAGCACATGGAGCTGGCCGACGGCCTCGCCGGCCCGGAGGCCACCTACGAGCAGCGCGAGAGCGTCGAGCTTGCGTTCGTCGCCGCGCTGCAGCACCTGCCGGCGAACCAGCGCGCGGTGCTGATCCTCCGCGCGGTCCTCGGCTTTTCGGCCCAGGAGGTCGCTGACACGCTGGACACGTCGGTCCCCGCGGTCAACAGCGCCCTCCAGCGCGCCCGCAAGACGGTCGAGGAGAAGCTCCCCGACGAGAGCCAGCAGGAGACGCTGCGCGCGCTCGGCGACGAGCGGCTCCGGGAGCTGGTCGAGAGCTACTCGAACGCGCTCGAGAGCGGCGACGTCGAGCAGGTGATCGCGCTCCTCACCGAGGACGCGACCTGGTCGATGCCCCCGCTCACGAACTGGTACCGCGGGCTCGATGCCGTGCGAGGCTTCCTCACGCTGGGCCCGCTGCCGGAGCGCTGGCGCCACATCCCGACCCACGCGAACGGCCAGGCCGCAGTCGGCTGCTACATGTGGGAGGAGGACGCCGGCGCCTACAAGTACTTCTGCGTGGACGTCCTCACCCTGCGCGGCGACAGGATCGCCGACGTGACCGCCTTCATCGACCCGCAAGGGTACGAGCGGTTCAACCTGCCGCCTGAGCTCCCCGCCTGACGCTCGGGGAACCCGCCATCAGCGCCGCGATCGCCTGGTCGCGGTTGTCGAACATCGCGAGCTCGGACGAGACGCCCGTCAGGTCGAAGACTCGGCGCATCCCTGGAGGGGCCGGACCGGCGACGGCGACCCGAATGCCCGCGCGCACCATGCGCTCGCTGGCGTTGAGCAGCAGCCGCAGCCCGGCCACGTCGATGAAGCCGCATCGGGTGAGGTCGAGCAGGGCGCCGCGGGATTCGAGGCCGATGACGAAGTCGATCGCCAGGTCCGCGCGAGACTCGTCGGCCATGTCCATCTCTCCGCTGATCATCACGGCGACGACGTCGTCGCCGAGCATCACACGCTCGATTTCAGCCATCCAGGCCCTCCTCGTCCCCGTCGCCGACAACGCTCCGCGTCTTCGGCGAAGAGCAACGATCTAGGTTCCAAGGCGTCCTTACGCGGACATTATTACCGCTGCCCCGGGCGGCTGCGCCGGGCGGCACGCCGGAAACTCCGGCTTCGCCGGCCCATCCCGCCCGGAACTACTACGGGTCGATTACTAGACGTTGACCGCGCGCATCCCCTCTTCGTCGTAGCGCTCGCCCGCGGCCTCTGGCAGCTCGGCATCGATCCGGGCCAGGTCATCGGTGGTCAACTCGACCTCGGTCGCGGCGAGCGTTCTCCTCGAGGTACGTGCGCCGCTTGGTGCCCGGGATCGGCACGACGTCCTCGCCCTGGGCCATCACCCAGGCGAGGGCGAGCTGGCCGGGGGTGCAGCCCTTCTCCGCGGCGAGCTCCTCGACCTTCGCCACGAGCTCGAGGTTGCGCTCGAGGTTCTCGCCGTTGAACCGGGGCCCCTGGCGCCGCCAGTCGTTCTCGTCGAGGTCCTGCGGCCCGCGGAAGCGGCCCGAGAGGAATCCGCGACCCAGCGGCGAGTAGGCGACGAGCCCGATCCCGAGCTCGCGCATCGTCGGCAGGATCAAGTCCTCGAGGTCGCGGGTCCACAGCGAGAACTCGGTCTGGACCGCGGCGATCGGGTGCACGGCGTTCGCCCGGCGGATCGTCTCCGCCGACGCCTCGCTCAGGCCGATGTGGCGGACCTTGCCCTCGGCGACCAGTTCCGCCATCGCCCCGACCGTGTCCTCGATCGGGACGTTCGGGTCGACGCGATGCTGGTAGTAGAGGTCGACGTGGTCGGTGCCGAGGCGCTCGAGCGAGCCCTCGATCGAGGCGCGGACCCACTCGGCCGAGCCGTCCTGCGGCCCGACGGTCGACATGTCGCCGGGAACGGCGTTGTCCATCCGCCGCGAGAACTTGGTCGCGATCACGTACTCATCGCGGTTGCCCTTGACCGCGCGCCCGACGAGCTCCTCGTTGGTGAGTGGCCCGTACAGCTGGGCGGTGTCGAGGAAGTCGACGCCGAGCTCGTGCGCCCGGTGGATCGTGGCGATCGCCTCGCCCTCGTCGGTCGTGCCGTAGAAGGCCGACATTCCCATGCAGCCGAGGCCCTCGGGCGAGACCTCGAGGCCGCCCGCTCCGAGCTTTCGTCTGTCCATTGCTCGCTCCTTTTCGTGCTTTCGGGGGTCGCCACCCACGGTAGGCGTTGAAGCGCGCTCTAAGTCAAGGCGTTCCCGGCCACATCTCCTTGACTTCGAGCGCGCTCTAACTTCTACCCTGCTGATATGGCCACAGCGACAGCCCCCACCCCGACCGAGACCACCACCGAGCTGACGATCGCCGGGGCCGCCGAGGCTGCCGGCCTCAGCGCCCACACCGTGCGCTATTACGAGCGCGCCGGCCTGCTCGCCCCGATTGAGCGCAACGGCTCGGGCCACCGCCGCTTCAACGAGCGCGACGTCGAGTGGCTCGTCGTCTGCACCAAGCTTCGGGCAACCGGCATGCCGATCCGGCGGGTCCGCGAGTACGCGGAGCTCGTTCGCGACGGTGACGGCAACGAGCAGGCACGCCTGGAGCTGCTGGAGGCCCACCGAGCGGACGTGCTCGAGCGCCTCGCCGAGGTCCAGCGAAACCTCGAGCTGATCGACTACAAGATCGACCTCTACCGGGCGAAGACCTGCCCGTAGCCCTCACTTCTTGGCGCGCTTCTGCGCTGCCTTGAGCTCCCGCCGGAGGCCCGTGGTCTCCTTCTTCGCCGCCGCCAAGTCGGCCTTCTCGCGACGGAGCGTCTCGGCCGTGGTCTCGACCACGGCCTGACGGCGCGCCTCGCGCGCCTCCGCCTGGGTGACCAGGCGCTCGAGGCGATTCACCTCGCGCGCCGCCTGCGCCACCTGGCGCTTGCGGGCCGAGTCGCGCTCCCTGGCCGGGCTCGTTCGCTTGCCTGAGGCGGGCGGCGCGACGAGCCCCGCCGCGCCGATCGTCGCTCCCGACTGCTCGCGCTCGAGCCTGCCGGCGACGACCCGCTCGCGCAGCTCCGGGTCGGCCGCCGCCGCGCGGAGGGTGCCGTCGACCAGGTCGAGCGCCGGCTTCGTCGCCGGATGGCCCGCGTCGCGGGCGCCCTTCTCGGCGGCGTCGATCACGGCCTCGGCCGCCTCGCGCTCGCGCGCGGCCGCCGCGCGCCACTTCGTTGCGCCCTCGTCCTTGCCCTCGAGTGCCCGCGCCTGGGCCTTCTCGAGGTCGCTGCTGGCCTTCGCGAAAGCTCCTTCAGCACCTTCGGCTTGGCGAGCGCGACGTGGTTCAAGAGCCAGGCGGCCGCCGACGGCCGCCGCAGCTTCTTGACTCGATCGGCCTCATCGCGCTCGCCGTCCGCGCGCAGCGCCTTTGCCAGCTCGTCGCGGGCGGCGACGAACTCGCTCGGATGTTCGCGGTAGAGGTCGTCCAGCAACGGGCTCAGGCGTTGACGTCGATCACCGAGATCACGTTGCCGGCCGGATCCTTGAACCAGGCGATCAGCGGGCCCTCGCCGCGGAAGACGCCCTTCTCGTCGGTTTCGATCGGCGTCCCCTCGTAGCGCTCGAACTCGACCCCGCGCTCGGTCAGGGCGTCGACCGTCGCCGCGACGTCCTCGACCTGGAAGTTCAGGACCGTGAACGAGGCCGGCTCATGGTCGTCCTTCGGATACATGAACACCCGCTGGCCGCCGGCCAGATCGAGCCCGAGCCCGGCGGGGTTCTCCGAGAGCTCGACTCCGAGGGTCTCGCCGTAGAAGCGCTTCGCGGCCTCGAGGTCGTTCACCGAGTAGCCGCTGAAGGCCTTCGTGTCCTTGAGCATGTGTTCCTCCTCTTTCGTGTTCACCAGTAAGACACGGTGGGGCCACTGAATTCATCGGTTCGCAAGCCAGTCGCGCACCGCGTCGGCGATCGGGTCCATCTGGCGCAGCGTGTGGGAGCCGGGCACCAGCACGACCTTCCGTCCCGGCCCCTCCGGCGGGATCCCGAACTGGTCGCTCTCGCCCTGCACGACCAGCGTCGGCACCGACACGGCGTCGAGCTCGCCGAGGCGGTCGGGCGCGAGCGGCTTCCCCTTGCGCTGCGGCGGCTGGAGGGGGAAGGCGAGGCAGAGGACCGCGACCGCGCCGAGCGCCGCGGCCGTCCGGCACGCCACCCGGGCGCCGAGCGAGCGGCCGCCCGCGATCAGGTCGAGCCCCTCGAGCTCGCCCGCCGTCAGGTGCTCGACGACCGCCGTCCATGCGGTGTCGAGCTGCTTCGCCGGGGCGGGCGAGCGGCGGCCGGCAACGCGATAGGGCTGCTCGACGAGGGCCACGTTGAACCCGGCGGCGAGCGCCACGTCCCTCGTGGTCTGGATGTCCTTCGACTCCACCCCGCCACCGGCACCATGGCCCATCACAAGCGCCGCGGTCGCCCCTGGCGCCGCGTCAACCAACGCGCGCGCAGGCCCGTGCGGAGTCTCGATCTCGACGGTGGTCACTCGTCGGACTGTAGATGCCAGTTGCGCGCTTTGTGGTGTGCGGGGCGGCGGACGGCGTTGATCCCGAACAGTTCGTGGATCTCATCGAGCGCGGCGTCGAGCTCGTGGCCGCCGTGGCGCTCGAGCGGCAGGCCGAGCTGGACCCCGGCGCCCCGCGGGGCGAGGTTCGAGACTGCGATGCCCAACCATCGTCACACCGCGCCGTCGGAGCATCGGCATCGCGGTCGCGAGCAGCCCCCGAGCCGCGGCGAGCACGGGGCCGCTCGCCGACGTCGCGTGGGCGAGCGTCCGCGAACGGGTGGCGCGCGTGTAGTCGCCGAACCGGAATCGCAGCACGACCGTCCGCCCGGCCCGGTCGGCCTTGCGCATCCGGCCGGTGACGCGGTCGACGAGGGCGATCAGGATCGCGTCGAGCTCGTCGGGGGAGCGGCGCCGTAGCCCGAACGCCGACTGCGATCCGAACGAGCGCCGACCCGGGCCGGTTCGCACCCGCCGGCGGTCGCGGTTGTTCGCGACGGCGTGGAGGTGCTGGCCGGCGGCGCGCCCGAGCATCTCGACGACCGCCGCCTCCGGCAGCGTCGCGACCTGCCCGACGGTCTGGATCCCGCGGCTGTGGAGCTTCTCCGCGGTGGCCGGCCCGACGCCCCAGAGCGTCTCGATCGGGAGCGGATGCAGGAACTCCGCCTCCCGGTCGGGCTCGACGACGAGCAGCCCATCGGGCTTCGCCGCCCGGCTGGCCATCTTCGCGAGAACCTTGGTCCGCGCGACGCCGACGGTGACCGGCAGCCCGACCCGCTCGCGGGCCTCGCGGCGCAGGCGCCTGGCGATCTCCTCGGGCGAGCCCGAGATCCGCCGCAGGCCGGCGACGTCCATGAACGCCTCCTCGAGCGAGAGCCCCTCGACCGCCGGGGCGGTCTCGCGGAACACGTCGAAGAGCGCCCGGCTCGCCTCGGTGTAGGCGCTGAAGCGGGGCGGAACGAACTGGAGCTCCGGACACAGGCGGACCGCGCGGCTGCCGCCCATCCCGCCCCGGACGCCGTGCGCGCGGGCCTCGTAGCTCGCGGCCATCACGACGCCCTGGCCGACAGCGATCGGACGGCCACGGAGGCGCGGGTCGTCGCGCTGCTCGACCGAGGCGAAGAATGCATCGGCGTCGGCGTGCAGGATCGTGGCCTCGCGCGGCACGAACGTATGTTCGCATCCGAGGGAGACGGATGCGAGCTAGTCGCCCGGCAGCCAGTCGTCGCGGTAGGGCGCCGGCTCGCTCTCGGCGAACGGGGCATACGGGTCTTCGGGATCCTCGGGGGAGGCGCCGTAACGGGCGGCAACGTCGTCGGCGACATAGTCGCCGCCGTTGCAGTGCTCGCCGATGTGCTCGCGCGAACCCGCCGCGAGGACGAGACACGGCCCCTCCCCCGCGCCGACGATGATGTGCTTCGTCCCGGGCGGGCAATGCACGAAGTCCCACTGGCGCAGCGGCCGCTCCTCGCCCTCGACGACCAGAAGCGCCTCGCCGGCGAGCACCAGGAAGTCCTCCTGATCGGCCTCCCAGTGGTACATCCCGACCGGCTCACCCGGCTCGAGGCGAATCAGCGCCATCCCGAGCTGCGGGAACAGCCCCTCCGCCTCCTCCTCGGTCCAACCCGTGAACGGCAGGTTGTGCCCCCGGCGGTCGCGCTTGATCCAGCGCGCGTCGCGGGCGTTCATGACGAACCAGCCCGGACTCGCGGCGACGAGGCCCGCCTCGGTCTGTTCGAGACGGGCCTCGTCGGTCACGGCCGGATCATAGGTGGGCGTGGCCTATAGCCGCGCGCACTGATCCTCCTTGTTGCCCTGGACGACGTTGCCGCCGCCGGTCGGCCTGGGGGAGTTCTCCTTGCACTGGAGGTTGCCGTCGATCACGTTGCGCCGGATCTCGACGCCGCCGGTGTTCTTGAACGCCTGGACGTTCCCGCCGACGCGATTCCGCAAGGCCTCGAGCAGAGCGGAGTTCTCGTCATAGAGGATGTCGGCGTTCACTCGGCTGTCGGCCACCCTTGCCGCGCCACCCTGCACGACCTGGACGCTGCCGCCGATCCTCGAGCTGCTGACGACGTTGACCCGGCGGGCGCCTTCGGCCTGGACATTGCCGATCACCCGCACGCCGTTCGCTCGGAGCGTGGCGCCGCGCTCGACCTTGACGGTGCCCTGGGCAGTCGTCCCGTTGAGGGTGCACGCGGCGCCCTGCGGGACACGAATGTTGTCGAGGGTCTTGGCGCCGATCGTGCCGCGACACGTCCTCTCCTCGGCCATGGCCGAGGCCGGAAGCGCCGTGATCGCAGCGATCGCGAGCACGCTGACCATCATCTTGCGTCTCATCTGGCTCTCCTTTCGGTGGATTACGAGCCGTGGCCATTCGACCTCGGCCACGTGGGCCGGGGCTGAGAGCCAGATGAGACTTCGCTCAGGCGAGCTCTGGATCAGGCATCCTGCGCCGCAGGGCCGTGGCCATCGCGCCGAGCACGGCCACCACCAGCGAGACGATGATCGCCGCGTGGAACCCGTCGAGCAGGGCGTTGGCCCCGTTGCCTTCGCCGCCGCCGGCCTCGTTGACCGCGGTCGCGATCGCCAACACCAGCGCTCCGCCGAACTGGAACGAGGTGTTCACGAGGCCGCCGGCGAGGCCCTGCTCGTGCGGCTCAATCCCGTTCGTGGCAGCGATGTTGAGCGGCCCGTAGGCGAGCCCGAACCCGAGCCCGGTGAGCAGGAACGTCGGCAGCATCGCCACCAGGTACGGGGAGTCGAGTCCGATCGGCAGGAAGAGCGCGTAGCCGATCGCCGTGGACGCGATCCCGATCGCGGCCAGCCGGGTCGCCCCGAAGCGCTGGACGAGGGGCGCCACCCGCGGTGCAAGGAACGCCACCAGGAGGCCCGCGGGGAAGATCGCGAGACCGGTCTCGATCGGGGACCAGCCACGGAGCTGCTGCAGGTAGAGCGTGACGATGAACTGGAACCCGAACCACCCGCCGATCAGTGCCATCGCGCCGAAGTTCGCCCGCACCAGCGAGCTCGAGCGCAGGATCCCGAGGCGCACCAGTGGCGCGGGTGTGCGCAGCTCGTGGACGACGAACCCAGCGAGGATCGCGACCGCGCCGGCTATCCCGGCGAGCGTTCGCACCGAGGTCCAGCCGGCCTCGGGCGCCTCCACCAGGGTGAACACCAGGAGGAGCATCCCGGCGGTCACGGCGACGGCGCCTGCGACATCGAAGCGCCCGGTGCGCTCGGGACGCCCGTCATTCGGGACCAGGCGGAGGGCCGCGATCAGCACCAGGAGCGCGAGCGGGGCCGGGAACAGGAACACCCAGCGCCAGCCGATCTCGGTCAGGATGCCGCTGAACACGAGACCAAGCGAGAACCCGGTCGCGCCGGTCGCCGTGTAGTACGAGAGCGCCTTGTTGCGGGCGGGGCCCTCGGGGAAGCTCGTGGTGATGATCGAGAGGCCTGCGGGGGCCGTGAACCCGGCCGCAACGCCCTTGATGAACCGCGTCGCGATCAGAAGGGTGCCGTCATTCGTGAGCGCCCCGAGCCCCGACGCGACCACGAAGACCGCGAGCGAGATCAGGAACATCCGCCGGCGCCCGAGCAGGTCGGCGGTCCGTCCGCCGAGCAGCAGGAACCCGCCGTAGCCCAGGACGTAGGCGCTCACGACCCACTGCAGCGAGCTGGTCGAGAGCCCGAGCTCGTCGCGGATCGAGGGCAGCGCGACACCGGTCATCGAGACGTCGAGGGCGTCGAGGAAGAGCGCCCCGCACAACACCAGGAGGGCGCCCCAAGCGGCCTTCGAGAAGCGGCCGGAGCTGTCGACGAGGGGTTCTGGTGAGTTGGACACGGGCGGCTCCCTTCGGTATTGTTCGACGGGAACCGTACAAGATTATTCGATACCTGTCAAACAATGCGCGCCCCTGTCCCCATCCCCGCAACCGAACCGGGCCCCGACCTGGCGATGGTCGACGTCGCGACGATCCTCCACGCTCTCGCCGACCCGGTCCGCCTGGCGATCGTTCGCCAGGTTGACGCGCTTGGCCCGGGCGGCGAGCTGGGCTGTGGCGATATCGACGTGCCGGTCGGCAAGTCGACCTGCAGCCACCACCTGAAGAACCTTGCGGCGAGCGGCGTCACCGCCGAGCGCGAGGAGGGCACGCGCAAGTACATCCGCCTGCGCCGCGACGAGCTCGACCGGCGCTTCCCGGGCTTGGTGGACTCGATTCTGGGCGCGCCGCCGGCGCGCTAGGCGCCGGCGGACGCGCCGGTTGTCACTTCTTCGTCCGCAGCTGGGCGCGGATCTCGCCGTTCGGGAAGCCCCTCCGTATGCACGTTCGCGTAGACGGCGCCGGCGCGGATCGCGTCCTTCACCTCGTCAGCTCTCCCGCCGCGATTCCCTGTGCCGCCGCACCGCCGATCACGTCCTCGCTCGTGGCGTTCCCGGTCAAGGTCGCCCGGCCCAGAGGACACTCCGGCGTCCCTACGGGCCCGCTGCCGACGTTGGTGCAGATGAACACCACGATGCCGCCGTTCACGGCCGTCTGCCCAAAGTGCAGGTGCGCCTGCGTCACGTCGGGAATGCGCCTGGTACTTCAACTCGTAGCGGATCGGGCCGTCTCCCTCCGAAACCTTCGCCTCGAAGCTGCCGGCCGCGTCGCTCGAGAGCGCCGGCACCTCCTGGTAGCCGCTCAGCTCGCCGCTTCGACGTTCGCGTTGTTGACCGCCACCGCCACGGCGATCCCGATGGCGCCGGCCACCGCGATCGCGCCGGCCGCGACGATCCGAACCCTGGTCCCTCGCATGCTCCCACCTCCTTGTCGTGCGGCGGGCCCGGGGCTCCGCCGCCGGTAGCGTCAAACCTACGCCTCGCGGATCGCGGGGTCAACCGCTCGGCCTCGCTATCGTCGGTCGCGACCCGACCCCGGAGGCTCCAATGACTGAACTCGGCTCGTCGCTCGACCAGTACCAGGAGGTCGAGACCGGCAAGGCGTTCACGCTCCAGGGCCCGCGCCTCCTGAAGGTGGAGCTGTCCGAGGCGTCGGTGGTCGCCAAGAACGGGGCGATGGTCGCCTACCAGGGCGACGTGCGCTTCCAGCACAAGGGCGGCGGGCTCGGCCGCTTCGTGAAGAAGGCGATCGGCGAGTCGCTCTCGCTGATGGAGGCGGAGGGCACCGGCGAGCTGTTCCTCGCCTACCAGGCGATGCTCGTCCACTCGCTCGAGCTGAAGGACGAGTCGATCACGGTCAACGGCGAGAACATCCTCGCCTTCGAGACCGGCATCGACTGGGACGTGACCCGCGTAAAGGGGGGCACCGCCGGGATGCTCGCCGGCGGCCTCTTCAACATCCATCTGAAGGGCACCGGCCTGGTGGCGCTCGTCTCGGACGGCGAGCCGGTCAGGCTCGACGTCGGCGAGGCGCCGACCTTCGCGGACCCGCAGGCGGCGATCGCCTGGTCGGGCGGCGTGTCTACGAAACTCAAGTCCGAGGTCCAGGCCAAGACCCTGATCGGCATGGGCTCAGGCGAGAGCTTCCAGCTCGGCTTCTCGGGTCAGGGCTGGGTACTGGTCCAGCCCTCCGAGGGTCGCCCGCGGCCGGGCGCATAGCGATGAGTTTTTCTTCGCCGCCCTGTCTATAGGTTAGGAAGGCCGAAAACTCGGGAGGCGATAGGAGAGACCAGATGGCGGAAGCCCAGGAAACGAACGGACACAGCACGGGCACGCGCGAGGAATGGCAGGCGGCCCGCGACGAACTGGCAAAGCTCGAAGCCGAGCACGCCGAGCGAAACGAGGAGATCACGCAAAAGCGACGGGAGCTTCCCTGGGTTCCGGTCGAGAAGGAGTACGAGTTCGAAACCCAGGACGGCAAGAAGACGCTCGCCGAGCTCTTCGAGGGCCGCTCGCAGCTCCTCGCCTACAACGTGATGTACGGGCCCGACTACTCGATCGGCGCGTGCCCGGGCTGCACCAGCCTGGCTGACGAGCTCGAAGGGGCTCGCCTCCACCTCGGCCACAAGGACGTCACCCTGATCTGCTTCTCGCGCGCGCCGATCGACCGGCTCACCGCCTACAGGGAGCGGATGGGCTGGGACTTCCCCTACGTGTCGACCTATGAGACCGACTTCCCCTGGGATTTCGGGCTCGCGATGACCGAGGAGCAGGCGCAGGAGATCCCCGAGGTGCAGGAGATGGTCAAGGACCCGCCGGACTGGCTCCAGGAGTGGTCCGAGGCGGTGGGTGCTGACCTCAAGGACGGGCTGCGGGAGGCCCCCAGCTGGATCGCGTTCGCGCGCGAGAACGGGACCGTCTACCACACCTACACGGTGGTGGCGCCCGACCCGTTCGTCGCTCCGTATCACTCGTTCCTGGCGGACCGGACGCCGAAGGAGCCGCTGGACCCCTTCCGCATCTGGCGCAAGGACGAGTACCCCGACTGAGCCACCGAGGTGGAGACCGCCCGCCTACCCCGCCCCGCCCGCCTTGCCGGGGCGATCCAGGTCGGCCTGGTGGCGCTGCTCTTCGCGCTTGCCGCGGTCGCGTGGGTCGTCACCGACGAGCGCATGGCGGGGATGGACGCTGGGCCCGGAACCGAACCCGGAACGCTCGGTTTCTACGTCACGGCCTGGGTGGCGATGATGGCCGCGATGATGTTTCCGTCGGTCTGGCCGACGGTGGTCATGCACGCCCGGCTGCAGGCCGGCGGTCGGGATCGGGGCGAGCAGCCGGTTGTCGGAGCGACACCGTTGTTCGTCGGTGGCTATCTCATCGCCTGGACGGCCGTCGGCCTTGCCTTCTACGCCGTCTCGACGTCGGCCGTTCGCTCGACCTCGATGTTCTGTCGTGGGGCCGCGGCGGCCCCTACGTCGCCGGGGGAGTGATCCTCGCCGCCGGCGTCTACCAGCTCACCGCGCTCAAGGATGCGTGCCTCGAGAAGTGCCGTGAACCGCAGGCGTTCCTTCTGAGCGCATGGCGCCCCGGGCGACTCGGCGCCGTGCGAATGGGGATCGAGCACGGGGCGTGGTGCGTCGGTTGCTGCTGGGCATTGATGGCGGCGCTCTTCGCGCTCGGCGTGATGAGCGTCGGCTGGATGGTCTTCATCGCGGCGCTGATCGCGGCCGAGAAGCTCCTCCCGTGGAAGCGCCTCGCCAATCTCGGGATCGCGGTCCTACTGCTCGTCCTGGGGATGGCGGTGACGTTCGCGCCCGAAGACGTGCCCGGGCTCACGGTGCCGGGCTCGGCCGAGGCGACGGAGGCCATGGACGCCATGCAGATGGAGGGCGAGCCGATGACCCCCGCCGGAGACGGCGAGATGATGGCGCCCTAGTCGGCGCGCTCGTAGACCAGGATCGCGACGCCGTCGCCGACCGTCTGCGAGTCCTTCAGGGTCAGCGGCTTCTTGTCGGCGGTCCCGCCGAAGACCCGCTTGCCGTCGCCCAGCACGACCGGGAAGACCATCAGCCGCAGCTCGTCGACGAGGTCGTGGTCGAGCAGCGCATGTACGAGCTGGGCGCTGCCGTGGACGACGATGTCGCCGTCGTGGGCTTCCTTCAGCTTCGCGACCTCCGCGGGCAGGTCGGCGCTGATCACCGTCGAGTTGTTCCACTCCGGGTCGGTGAGGGTTGAGGAGACCACGTACTTGGGCATGCTGTTGAACTTCTTGGCGAACCCCGCCTCGTCGTCACGCGACGGCCAGGCGTCGGCGAACCCCTCGTAGGTGACCCGTCCGAGCAGCAAGGCATCGGATGCCATCGTCTCGTCGAGCTTGAACTTGTCGCCCTCCTCGCCGCGGCTGATCTCGAAGCTCCAGCCGCTGTGCTTGAAGTCCTCGCTGCCGCCGGGGTCCTCCATAACCCCGTCGAGCGAAACGAACTCTGTGACCACGATCCTTCCCATGCCGTTCTCCTTTCGTCGTTGTGTCCGGTAGGGATGGATACCATATTCAACCGATTGGTTGAATACTGATGGCGGTCGACGAGCTCAGCGAAACCTTTGCGGCACTCGCCGATCCGACCCGCCGGGCGATCCTGGGGCGCCTCGCCGAGGGCGAGGCGACGGTGACCGAGCTCGCCGAGCCTTTCCCGATCACCGTTCAGGCCGTCTCCAAGCATCTCAAGGTGCTGGAGCACGCCGGGCTGATCACGCGCGGCCGCACGGCGCAGCTCCGCCCCTCCCGGCTCGAGGGCGCGCCGCTCAAGGAGGCCGCCGACTGGCTCGAGCGATACCGTCGCTTCTGGGAGGCCGGCTTCGACCGGCTCGAGGCGCGCCTCCGCCAAGCCACCGATGAGTGACCAGGAGCCAGGCCTCGAAATCATTCGCGTGTTCGACGCGCCGCGCGAGGACGTCTGGCGCGAGTGGACCGAGCCCGAGCGGTTCGCAGACTGGTACGGCGGCCCCGAGGCGGACTGCCCGCTCGACACCGTCTCGATGGACGTCCGGCCGGGCGGCCCCTGGAGCCTCACGATGTACTTCGGGCCGGATCGACACGAGATCCAGTGGGAGGGCGAGTACCGCGAGGTCGTCGCGCCCGAGCGGCTCGCCTTCACGGTCACCGACCAGCCCGGGAACGACGAGCGGGACCTGGTGACGGTCCTCCTCACCGACCTCGGCGACGGCCGGACCGAGATGCTGATGACCCAGACCGGCGGCGGGCTCACGCCCGAGGGCTACGATGCCGCCGCGAAGGGCTGGGGCAAGTTCTTCGACCGGATGGCCGAACGGCTGGTCGAAACCTGAGCGCGGCGGAAAGCCCCTTAGAGTTCGTTCTCAGTGAGGGAGCACAAGAGAAAGCCAAGGAAAGGAGCAGTCATGAGAAAACGAGTCGGGCTCGCCGTCGCGTGTGCCGTCGTGGTGGTGGGCTTGGTGTTCGCGCCCGCCGGTCTCGGGGCGTTCAAGTCGGGGACGTACACCGGGAAGACCTCGCAGGACGACCTGGGCGGGGATCCCTACCCGCTGATGATGGAGGTGAAGAAGAGCAAGAAGAAGCTCCAGATCGCCTTCTTCGAGTACAACGCCCCGCCCTGCGGCCAGGGTGAGTTCGGCGTCGGCCAGATCGTGAAGATCAAGCGCACCGGCAAGTTCAAGTACGTCGACGAGTTCGGCTACGGCTACATCAAGGGCAAGTTCAAGGGCAGGAAGGCGAGCGGCACGCTCCGCTACCACGCCCCCACGACAACCTGCGATACGGGCGTCCTGGACTGGACCGCGAGGAAGTCCTCCTGAGCTCAGCCGAGGGCCTCGGGAAGCACGGCGAGGCCCTCGGCTCCAGCGGCCGTATGGAGGCGTCGGTCTAGAAGTAGGCTGAGTCCGCACGAACCGATGGCGGTCGATCTGGTCATCGACATCGAGAACTCCCCTGGCGCGCTGGCGCGGGTGGCGGCCGCGGTCAGCGATGCCGGCGTGAACCTAGCGGCCGCAACCTGTGTCGGGCCGGCCGAGCGGGCCGAGCTGCACATCCTGGTCCCGCACGCCGAGGCCGCGAAGCATGCGCTGTCGATTTCCCACGTCGCGGTCAGCCGCGAACGCGAGGTCGTCGTGGTCGAGGTCGAGGACCGCCCTGGTGTGCTGGCGGACCTGACGCGCAAGATCGCTAGGGCGGGAGTCAACCTCGATCTCGTCTATGTCGCGACACGAAATCGCGTGGTCTTCGGGGCGACCGATCTCGCCGCTCTACGGGTCGCCCTCGACGTTGCGAGCTGACGGCTTGCACGGCCTGAGGGGTCTCGCCTAGACCGCCTACGTAGTGACCGCTCGCTGCCGTGGATGAGCCCCTTGCCAAGCGGACGACGGGTCTCGAACCCGCGACCTTCGGCTTGGGAAGCCGACGCTCTACCAACTGAGCTACGTCCGCGCGGCGCCCAATTCTAGGCGCGGCGCTCTACGCTGCGCAGGTGAGCGGAAAGGCGCCGTGGCTGCTTGGGTGGATCGGGCTGGCGGTCCTCGCGGCCGTTCCCGCGCAGGCGACGGCAGAGACCGCGGCCGACGCGGGGTCGCTGCGGGCCGAGGTCGGTGACAAGACCTGGAGCCTCGACCTGGTCGACGCGGGCGGGCGGTCGGTACTCGCCGAGCTCGGCGCGACCGGAGCCGGCGCCGGCCCCAAGGGCACGCTCGGATTCCAGAGCGCGGGGGTTTGGCACCACGCGACCACGGTGGAGTCGGCCGGCTTCGAGGGCGGCGAGTACGTGGCCGAGCTCGCGACGACGGACGCGACGCGCACGATCGAGGTGCGCATCTCAGCCCCCCGGGAGCACGTGATCGAGCTCGACGCCGAAGTGCTCGGGGGCGGGCTGCCGGCGACCGCGCTTGGGATCGGGTTCGAGCAGCACCCCGGCGAGCGCTACCTTGGCTTCGGGGAGCGCTCGAACGCCATCGACCAGCGCGGCAACGTGGTCGAGAATTACGTCGCCGACGGCCCCTACCAGACGAACGAGTATCCGCTGATCGGACAGTTCGTACCCCCTTGGGGGCTGCGGCCGCGCGACGACTCGACCTACTACCCGGTCCCGTGGCTGCTCTCGAGCGACGGCTTCGGGGTGCTCGTCGACAACCCCGACACCAGCTACTTCCGCCTCGACGGCACCGAGGGCTGGAGCGTCGAGGTGGTGAACGCGCCGCCTGAGGAGCTGCCGCCGCCGACCGCGCCGCCGCCCGACCGGCTCAGCCTGCGGTTCTTCGCCGGTCCGGAGCCGGCCGACGTCCTGCGGCGATTCACGAAGGTGACCGGGCGCCAGCCGCCGCACGCGGCGCCGTGGCAGTTCGGCCCCTGGATCCAGCCCCAGGGCGGCACCGAGCAGCAGCTCGAGCTCCTCGACGAGCTGCACGCCGCCGACGTGCCGCTCTCGGTCGCGCAGACCTACCTGCACTACTTCCCGTGCGGCGACCACGAGGGCATCCGCGAGGCCGAGCGCGCCCGCACGGCCGGCGTCCACGACCCGCGGGCTCGCGATCACGACCTACTTCAACCCGATGGTCTGCACGAGCTACTCGGAGGTCTACGACCCGGCCGCGGCTGCGGGCGGCCTGATCCAGGACTCGAGCGGCGACCCCTACAACTTCCAGTACTCGACCGACACCTCGTTCGAGGTAGCCGAGTTCGACTTCAGCTCGCCGGCCGGCCAGGCCGGCTTCGCGTCGGTCGTCGACGAGGCGATCGAGGACGGCCACGACGGCTGGATGGAGGACTTCGGCGAGTACACGCCGCTCGACTCGATGACCGCCGCCGGCGTGCCGGGCACCCGCGAACACAACATCTATCCGCGCGAGTACCACTGCGGCGCGTTCGACGCCGTCGCCGACGCGGGCAGGCCGATCGTCCGCTTCCAGCGCTCGGGGTGGAGGGGCGCGGCCCGCTGCGCGATGGTCGTCTGGGGCGGCGACCCGACGACCTCATGGGGCTTCGACGGGCTCGAGTCTGCGGTCCGCCAGGCGCTCACGATGGGGCTGTCGGGGATCAGCAACTGGGGCTCGGACATCGGCGGCTTCTTCGCGATCGGCGCCCAGGCCCTGAGTCCAGAGATGCTCACCCGCTGGGTCCAGTTCGGCGCGGTCTCGGGCGTGATGCGGACGCAGGCGAACGGGATCGCGATTCCAACCAAGCCGCGCCCCCAGGTCTGGGACCCCGACCAGATCGACAACTGGCGCCGCTACGCGAAGCTCCGCACCCAGCTCTACCCGTATCTGGCCGCGGCCGACCGCGAGTACGGGCGCTCGGGGATGCCGTTGATGCGCCATCTCGCCCTCGCCTACCCCGACGATCAGGCCGCGGTCGCGGCGGATGACGAGTTCCTGTTCGGCCCTGACCTGCTGGCGGCGCCGGTCACGGCGCCGGGCGTCACCGAGCGCCCCGTCTACCTCCCGAAGGGGCGGTGGATCCACCTCTGGGACGCGCTCGCCTACCAGGAGGACGACGGCTCGCTTCGGATGGACGCTGCGAAGGCGCTCAAGGGAAGCCGGGAGCGCACCGTCCCGGCGCCGCTCGACGAACTGCCGCTGCTCGCCCGGGCGGGCGCGATCCTGCCACTGCTGCCGGCGGGCGTTGACACGCTCGCCGACGACTACGAGTACGAGGAGAGCACCTCGCACGCCGAGCGCGCCAAGAAGCTCATCCTGCTGGCGTTCCCGCGGGGCAAGAGCAAGTCCGTCTTCTTCGACGGCGAGCGTCTCAAGTCGAAGACGCGCGACCGGCGCTGGATCCTGAAGGTCGGCGGCGATATGAAGCGCACCTACGAGCTCCAGGCCTCGATGGCGACGCTCGCCGACAAGCTCGTGCCGTGCCGGGTGAAGGTCGACGGTGAGCGACTGCCGCGCCGTGATTGGGACTTCAGCCGGGGCACCGAGGTCCTCACCCTCGACCTCCGCGGGCGGTCGCCGCGGCTCGTGGTCGAGGGGCGCTGCTAGCCACTAATCGTGGAGCTTCGAGTCGGCGACCTCGCGACCGCGGTCGTCGAGCAGCCGGACCTCGGCGATCTCCTCGTAGGGAACCGGCGTGACCGCGCCGACGCTGCCGTCGCCGTCCTCGACCGACAGGCTTTGCGAGGCGCATTTGCCCGCCCTCGGCGGTGACGAGCTCGACCCGGTAGCGCCCGGCCTCGACCCCGTCGTGGACGACCGCCATCACCCATGAGGCCTCGCCCTGGTAGCCGTAGATGTAGCCG
This sequence comes from uncultured bacterium, assembly GCA_963753385.1. GTDB lineage: Bacteria > Actinomycetota > Thermoleophilia > Solirubrobacterales > 70-9 > JALZKA01. Next base: position 6,807 of record CAVWCC010000004.1, on the reverse strand, counting down.
ACCCAACCACCGCCCGGGGCGGCCAGCGGCGCGGCGTCGAGGTACTCGCCGTTCGCGACCGCGAGGGTGTCGCGGTAGGAGTCGGCGAGGTCGCGGTCGTCGTCGGTAGCGACCCAAACGGCGAGTGCCGCCACGGCGGCCGCGGCGACTGCGGCGAGCGCCGGGACCGCAAGCCGCCGCCGCCACGTCACGCGCCTCGGGGCCGGCGCCAGCGCACCCACAACGCGTTCCTCGAAGCCCGCCGGGGGCTCGGCGGGCGGCGCAAGCAGGGTGAGCTCGTCCGCGGTAGCGCTCAGGCGCTCGAGATGCGCCCGGCAGGCAGGGCAGTCGGCGAGGTGCTCGAGCGCCCAGGCCCGGTCCTCGCCGTCGGCGATCCCAAGCGCCAGCTCGGGAGCCAGCTCCCGCAGGCGCTCGCAGTCGGCGCTCATGGCGCCCCCTCCCCCGGTCCCTGCGAGGCCGAGTCCTCGGCGGCGAGCCGCAGCATCGCGGTCCTGATCCTGGTCTTCGCCGTCCCGAGCGGGATCTCCTCGATCGCGCTGATCTCGCGCGCGGAGTAGCCGAAGAGCGCCGCCAGGAGCAGGGCACGCCGCTGCTCCTCGGGCACCTCCTCAAGCGCCTCGTGCAGGTCGCCCAGGTCGCCGCCCGGCGCCGAGCGCGCCGTCATCCACAGCGCTTGCTCCGCCCGTTGGACCAGGGCCGGCTCGATCGGCTCGGCCCGGTGGGCGCGCAGGTGGTCGATCGCGAGGTTGCGGGTGATCGTGAGCAGCCAGGTGACGACCCGCCCGCGCCGCGCGTCGTAGGAGTCGGCGTGGCGCCAGGCGCGGGTGAACGCCTCCTGCGCGATCTCCTCCGCGACCGCGGGGTCCCCGACCATCGTCACCGCCAGCCCGAAGACCCGTGCCTGGTAGCGGCGGACGAACGCCGTCGCCGCGTCGCTGTCCCCCGCCGCAAAGCCGGCGACGAGCGCCTCATCGGAAAGTGGCCACATGACTAGCTACGTACCTCGCGGCCCGCGAGATTGCGCAGGCACCCAATCCCTCGGGCGCGCTCGCCCGTAGCAAGGGGCAAGGAGCTGGCAGCAACTCGTCCAAGGAGGTTCAACCGTGGTCCGAAAGTCCATGGCCCTGATCGCGATCATGATCCCGCTCGCGCTCGCCGCGTGCGGGGACGACGATGACGACGACACCGCGGCCCCACCGGAGACGACCGCGGCCGAGGAGACGACCGAGGACACGGGCGGGACCGCCGGAGGCGGCGGCGAGTCGCTCACGATCAGCGAGACCGAGTTCGCGCTCGATCCCGCCGATCCGACCGTCGCCGCCGGCGAGGTGACGATCACCGCGGTCAACGACGGCGCGACGGTCCACAACCTCGAGGTCGAGGGCAACGGCGTCGAGGAGATCACCGACGATCTCAACCCCGGCGACAGCGGCGAGCTGGCCCTCGACCTGGACGCCGGGGAGTACGAGATCTACTGCGCGATCGGCGACCACGCCGCGCAGGGCATGGAGGGCACGCTAACGGTCGAGTAGCCAGGGCGAGCGTCCCCGCCCGGCGGGGCGGGGACGCTCTCTAGGCTTCGGCCGGTGAGCGCGAAGTCGTTTGCCGCCGTGATGGCCGTGCTCGGCGTCGTTGCCCTGCTCGGCTTCGGGGTGGTCGCGAAGAACGAGAAGCAGCTCGACGTCGGCGAGGCGGCGCCGGTCGCCGAGCTCGAGCGGCTCGCGGACGGCCCGATTGCCGGCGACCCGGCCGAAACCGCCTCGATCGCCGACTACCGCGGCCAGTGGGTCCTGCTCAATATCTGGGCCTCGTGGTGCGGCCCCTGCGAGACCGAGGCGCCCGACCTGGTCGAGTTCCAGGAGGCCCACGGCGCCCCCACCTTCACGATCCTCGGCATCAACACCCAGGACGGCACCGGCGACGGGCTCGAGTTCGCCGAGCAGTACGACCTGAACTACGACTCGCTCCGCGATGGCTCGGGCGACTACGCCGACGAGCTCGGCTCGACCGGCGTCCCCGAGTCGATCCTCCTCGACCCGGAGGGCAACGTCGCCTACATCCGCCGCGGCGAGGTCGACTCCGAGCTGCTCGAGACCGAGGTTCTGCCGCTGATCACGGGCGCGACCGTCGAGCCCCAGGACTCATGACACCCGGCCGCCGCGCGAGCAATCGAGCGTCGACTTTGTTTCGCCTCAGGCCACTAAGTCGACTCTCGATTGCCGCAAGCGGGCTCGCAGTGGCGCTCGCCGTCCTCAACGCCGGCTCTGGGCTCGCGCAGGCGCCCGAGCCGCAGACCACCCTCCCCGACATCGAAGACGAGGTGATGTGCCCGGTCTGCGGCACCACCCTCGAGCTGGCGTCCGAGTCCCAGCAGGCGGTCCGCGAGCGCGAGCTGGTCCGCACGCTGATCGCCGAGGGCCAGACCAAGGACGAGATCAAGGACGCCCTTGTCGCCGAGTTCGGCGAGGAGGTTCTCGCCCTGCCCGACGACGAGGGCTTCGACCTCGCGGCATGGCTGGTGCCAGGGCTCGCGATCCTCGCCGCCGGCGTCGCCATCTTCGTCGGGCTCAGACGCTGGCGCGCGGCGACTCCCACGCCCGAGCGCCCGGCCGAGCCACTCGGCGCCGAGGACACGAAACGTCTCGACGCCGACCTCGAGCGCTACGGGCGCTAGCCCCGCACCTCGACGATCGTCCCTGACGGCGCCCTATACACCCCCACGAGGGACGTTCAATCGAGCTCGAGGTTCGAGAGGAACGCCTCGGCGTCGCTCCACCGCTCGGCCGGCACCTGCAGGTAAACGTCGCCCCGCCCGAACCGGTCGAGCTCGTGGTCGGCGGTCACCACCGCCTCGATCCCGGCCTCCGCGAGGTACCGTCGCCAAGCGTGCGCCGACTCCGCGTCCTCGAACTCCCGCACGACCTCCCAGTCGTCGAAGCGGGGGTCGCCGATGTTGGTTTCGTCGCTGCTCGAGCGCTTGGACCGCCGGAAAAGCACCCCCGGACTGTACGCTGCGGGAGGCGTACGATCCCGCGATGCCCGTGATGACGCCGATGCGCGACTGGACGGTCGCCCAGCACTTCGCGATCTGGGTCGCCGTGTTCACGGTCGTCACCGGCCTGATCGGCTTCGCGATCAACCCGAGCTTCGCCACCGGCGACGACGCCACCGCCGAGACCTTCATCGTCGACTGGAACGGCTGGCACGCCCTCGCCGCGCTCCTCGTCGGAGTCCCGGGCCTCGCGATCGCCTGGTACCCCGGCCTCGCGATCCCCTACCTCGCCTACCGCGCGATCACCGACGCCGGAGTGGCCCTCTGGGCCGCGCTCGACGACCGGCCGCTCGGCGTGCTCTACCTGCCCACGAGCGGGGACGCAGTCGTGCATCTCGTGATCGCGGTGATCTCGGCGGTGGGGATCGTGTTGGGGTTGCGCACGGCCGGGCGGACAGCCGAGACAGTCTGAGCTGGATCAGCCGCTGATTCCGAGGACGGCGATGGAGGCGGAGGCGAGCTGGCCATCGTCTGCCCCACCCTGGGAGCACCTGAGCGCGAGGGCGTGCTTCCCACGGGATACCCGCCCGGTTACGAGTGTCGCCGCGAATCCGTCGGTTGCTCCAAGACTCGTGTTGTCAGACGCCTCCTCGCCGGGCAGAGCACCTGCCTCTGTGTTCTCGCCATCAATCGCGATCCGACAGGATAGGTCGGCGGCCCCACCCTCACTGAAGAAGTTCCCCGTGGCGATTACCAGCAGCTTGCCCGCTTGATTCAACCGGACGTTGGCGGTCGCGCAGTTCACGAAGCTCGCATCGACCGGGTTGCAGGTTCCGAGACCACCACTTAGCGGAGCGAACCCGGACGCGTCTAGCTTCTTCTCGCGGATCTCTTTGCCAGAAATGGCGTTCCGCGTAACGTCTCGGCCCTTGACCGCCTCGCGATTCTTGAGATCCCGGCTCTGGAGCGAGTTGTTCTCAATGTCTCCAGAGTCGATCACGCCGGCCGCGTAAGCGCCGCCCCCGCCGATCACGCCGACGAGAGCAATGGTTGCTGCGACGTTGGCATACGTCAGGTGATTGCGAATGCTCATTCGGAGATCGTAGGTCAGCGGTCTACAACCGTGACCGTTCGGCCTCGTGAACGGACAGGCGCCTTGTACGGCCAGTCGGACTCGCGAGCGACCTTGAGACGGAACTTGAACCGCACGTCGTACTGATAGAAGCGTCCGAAGCGGTACGGGACTTTGTACTTGCCGCCGGCACCGGACCGAAACCCTTGGCCCACCGTCTGGTACGTGTTCCCGTCCTGCCTCACCTGAAGCTCGAGCAGCTTGCCGCCGTTCGGGATCCGCGCACCAAGGCGTCCCAGCCTGCCGCGGAAGATGACCTTGCCTCCCTCGGGCACCCGGCTCCTCGACGTCCGGAGGGACGCCTTGGTACGCACGGCAAGCTTCCCGCCGAGCGTGGATTCTGCGAGGTACCGCTGGCTGCCGGCAAAGGTCGCCGTGACCCGGCGCGAGGGACCGGCGGGGAGCTTCGAGTGCCATCGCCCCCGCCCATCCGTGAGGACCCGCGTGATGCGCTCCCGGATCAGCGCGCCCTCACCGAAGAACTCCTCCACCACAATCTCCTGACCAGGGATCGGCTTGCCCGTCGCATCGCGGAGGGCACCCTCCACGCGCGAGCGCTTCCCGTAGTCGAGAGTTACTCGCTTCGACCCTCCGGGCTGGACCGCCGCTGCGAGCTCCACGCCCGCCTTCAGTGGGAGGGCAAGGCGCATCAACAACCCGTCCTCGCGGCGAATTGACTCAACCTGGTTACCGGCTATGTCCGTTGCCGTCGCGCGGAACTCGTACGTCCCGGCAGGGACGGCGCTCGAGTCCACACGGGCTTGAAGCTCGCCGCCTTGAATGACTGTCTCGAGCGGCTGCCAGAGGACACTCCCCTCGATGCGGTAATAGATCTGGCCGCTCGCGACTCCCGAATCCTCATCCGAAATCACAGCATGGATGAGCTCAGGATCCTCCGGATCTTGGGCGCTCGTGAACGCAAGTGTGGGGGCTGTGTTGTCGATGCGAACCAGGCGGCGGTCGCATGTTTCATTGCCTGCGAAGTCGTGCGCACAGACGGCGACGGCGTTCTGTCCATCGTGGAATGGTGCGACCTCGGTGTTCGGGTCCGTGCTTTCCGGCGTCACAGGAGTCGCACGGCTTGAGGAGCAACGCGAAATCGCCGCTGGCGGACACTGCGCAGCTCCGTCGACCGCCGTGAGTTCGCTGCCATTCACCTCACTCTCAGCGACGTGAGTCCCGAGCCTTTATCGTCCCGCCAACGTCGAGCTCTTGGGCGCCCCGCTTCCAACCCGCGGTCGTTAACGACCCGCCCACCTGCACCTCCGGATCCGCATAGTCGGCCAAGGTCATCCGCACCTCGCGGATCCAGGTCTTGGCTGCGCTGCTGTGAGGGCAGCCGCCGGCTTCATCGCAGCCGAGGGCGGCGACGAAGGCTTCCTCGCGGTTGCCGTCCCAGAGTTGCTGGTGGAAGGCACCCGGTGAGTTGTCGCCGGTTGCGATCCGGCGCGTTTCGCGGCTCTTTTCGTCGGCCATGAAGAGCCGTGCGTAGTGGCCGGCGTCGCGGCGGAGCTTGGCCTCGGCGCGAACGCGGACGAATCCGGTGTCGGGCGGGGCTAGCCAGGTGATCGAGCCTTCCTTCCCCCGATCGGCCCGTAGGCGGCTGTTGATCTGAATCGCGTTCTCGCTGGCGGCGTCCGAGCAGTAGTTCGTGATTCCGTAGGCGCGTGGCTCGTGAAGCTGGGCGTCGAGAGCACCGAGATTCTGGGGGTGGCATTGGACGACGACGTACGTCGCGCCGGCACCGCTTGCGGCTGCAGGCGCTCCGACCAGAAACGCTGGCCCGATCGCCAGGGCCAGCAGGCGCGCGCGGCTCACGGCCCGAACTCCTGCTGAACGTCTGCCTCGTTCGAATCCCCGCCACCTGATGACGCGGCGGGCGCCGAGGGAGCGGGCGCGGCGGCGGACTCGACGCCGAACTCCTGCTGGACCGGCGGGGCCTCGGGCGCGACCGGCGGCACGTTGCGCGGGGCCGCTTCGTCGTCCTCGGTGGCGCGGGCGTCGCCGGAACCGCCGGCAGCGCTGGGCGAGGGCGTTGCTGGCGCGGGCGGTGAGACATCGCGCGGCGGGTCGACGGGGCGCGACTCTCCGGCGGGCTGGAGCGCCTGCGCGGGTGGCGAGCCGTCGGAGCCGCCAAGGGCGATGGGGCCGATTCCTGCCGCCACACAGGCGGTCGCTGCGGCGCCACCGCCCAGGCAAGCGAGGGCCACCTTGCCCGCGGCCCCGATTCCCGCCAGCTTCGCGGCGATGCCCGCGCCCGCCGCACCCGCGCCCCGCGTGGCGGCGGCGGTCGCGACCGCGTCGGAGGGATCGGAGCGGGACACGGCGCCCACGACCGACTCGCGGACCCGATCGGCAGCTCCCCCGATGCGCTCGAACAGCGTCGCGTGCGGGTCGAGCGCCTCGAGGGCGCCCGGAACCACGAGGCCGGCACCGACGTCGTGCAGGTGGCCGCTGAGCTTGGCGACGAAGTCATGGCAGTGGCGGCAGTGCGCCAGGTGGTGCTCGGCCTGCAGCGCCTGATCGTCGGTAGCCAACCCCGCGGCGTATGACTTGAGCAGCGGCTCGCGCTCTTCGCACCAGCGCCCTTCCTCGACTAGCTTGATCTTGGCCGTCAGCTCGTCGACGCCACGCGTGATCTCCTTGCGGTAGGCGCGTGGTGAGAGCCCTTTCACCATTCCGC
>CAVWCC010000003.1:0-15922 GCA_963753385.1 uncultured bacterium | reverse complement strand
TTTGCCGGGCGATGGCTAGTCTGCCAAGAGCGCCTGCTCGACGACGTCGAACACGTGGGTGTTCTGATGCACGCCCGCGAACAGCTCCGCGAGTGGCCCAACCGCCGTCACCGGGACCATGCCGCCGGTGTGCTCGGGGGTCGTCCAGTCGACCTTGAACTCCCGGTTCGTGCCTTTGATCGTGAACGGCCCGCTACGCGGCGGAACCTCGCCGTTCGGGCCGGCGAAGTTCCGCGAGCCGTCGCCGTAGTACGGCACCGGGTCGTCGCCGTCGGAGTTCGTGTTCTTCTCCCACTTGTTCTCGATCGTCATGCCGCCGGTCTCGTGGTCGGCGGTGACGATCAGGAGCACGTCGGGGTGCGTCTCGCGGAACTCCTGGACGGCCTCGACCATCGCGTTGACGGTCTTACCCGCTCGGATCACGTTCACGCCGTCGTGCTCGTGTGCCGCCGAGTCGAGGTCGTCGCTCTCGGCGACGAGGAAGAACCCGTCGGGATCCTGGCTGAGGAGCTCCAGGGACTTGGCGAGGAGGTCCGCGGCCGGCACGTAGTGGGGGTCGTTCCGCGGCCGGTAGCCCTTGAGGTCCTTCCAGCGTTGGATGCCGCTGTCCTGGACGAGGGCGAGCGCCTTCGGCCCGGTGAGGCCGTCGACCGTCTCCCGATCGTACGCGTACTCGTAACCGAGGTCCTGGGCCTCCTCGACGAGGTTGACGCGGCCGATGCTGCGGTCCTCATCCGGGACCTCGTCGGGGATCATCCCCTCGTCGCCCTCGGGGTACCAGTAGCGCTCGTTGCCGCCCATCATCACGTCGGGCGCGATGCGGTGGAGCGTCCGCCGCGCGATCTTGACCTTGTGGTCGCGGTTCTCAACCGGCGACGCAAACGCGGCGAGGGTCGCGTTGGTGATGTCGTGGTCGTTCACGAGCCCCGTCGACTTGCCCTGGTCCTTTGCGATCTGCATCAGGGTCGGCGGCGTCTCCCCATTCGGGCCGATGCCGACGAGCCCGTTCTTGGTCTTCATCCCGATCGACCACGCGGTCGCGCCGGCTGCGGAGTCGGTCACCGCCTTGCGGAACGGGATCGTGTCGAGGAACCCCGCGACCGGCAGCGCGTCCATCGGCTGGCGCTCCTCGAGTCCGTAGGCCGCGTACTGGATCGCGGTGCGCTGCTGGATCCCCATCCCGTCGCCGCTGATGATCACCACGCTCGTCGCCGGCGTCGGCGGGTCGGCCCTGCTCGAGCTGTCGAGCCCGACCAGCGCGATCAGCGCGGCGAGCCCGGATGCCGCCGCGGCGATGGAGATGCGACGCCTGGACAACGGGGTGAGTTCCATCGGTATTCCTCCCGTGATGGATTGTGGAACAACTACATAATGACACAAGTCACGGAACCACGCCGAGAAGCTCGGCCGTCGCCTCCGCGAACGCCTCGGTGTGCCGGTCGACGTGCGCCTCGGTCGTGGCCGGCGACATCAGCGCCATCATGTGGAACGGCGTCAGGAGGATCCCGCGGTTCAGCATGTACAGGTGGAGCAGGGCGTCGAGCTCGTCGTCCATCGCCGCCGCGGCTTCGCCTCCGGTCCGCGGGGGTTGCGGGCTGAACATGTACTCCGCGCGGCAGCCGAGGCGGGTCACCGACCAGGGCAGTCCGCGCTCGGCGATCGTCCCCGCCACACCGGCCTCGAAGCGCTCACCGAGCTCGATCATGCGCTCGAAGGCCTCCTCCGTCAGCACCTCGGTCAGGGTCGCGCGCGCCGCGGCGAGCGACAGGGCATTGCCCGCCAGGGTGCCGCCCACGCCGCCCACGTCGGCCGCGCCGGCGACGGTGTGGTCCGCGATCAGCTGCGCCACATCGGCGGTGAAGCCGTAGGCGCCGATCGGGATCCCGCCGCCGATCGGCTTGCCGATCGTGAGGAAATCCGGCTCCAGTCCGGCCACCCCGGTGTACCCGCCGGGCCCGCAGCAGAGCGTGTGGGTCTCGTCGATCACGAGCAGGGTCCCGGTCTCCCGGGTGAGCTCGCGCAGGCGCTCGTGGTAGCCGTCGTCGGCGAGGACGATGCCGATGTTGGTGAGCGCCGGCTCGACCAGCGCGCAGGCGACGTCGCCCTGCCCAAGCTCGCGCTCGAGCGCCTCGAGGTCGTTGATCTCGACGATCCGAGTCGTCTCGGCGGGGTCCACGGGCGGCCCGACATTGCCCTCGCGGGGCTGGACGCGGCCGTCAACCAGCGCTGCCACCGTCTCGTCGGCGCTCCCGTGGTAGCAGTGGTTGTGGACCAGGACCTTGGGCCTGCCGGTGATCTCCCGGGCCAACCGGATCACGAACCGGTTCGCATCCGTTGCCGACAGCGTGAACTGCCAGTCGGGCAGGCCGAAGCGGCGCTTCATCTCCTCGCCGACGACGATCGCGTCCTCGGTCGGCAGCATCGCGGTGATGCCGCGGGCGACTCGATGCTTAACGGCGGCGACCGTCGGCGCCGGGGAATGGCCTGTCATCGCTCCGGTGTCGCCCAGACAGAGGTCCGCGTAGACATTGCCGTCGACGTCCGTGACCTCCGCGCCGGCGGCCGACTTCAGGAAGACGGGAACATCGCCCGGCCAGCGGGTCATCCAGTTCATCGGCACGCCGGAGAGCAGCGATGCCTCGGCCTTCTCGTGCAGTCGGCGGGACTCCGGATGGCCGACGGCGAAACGCTCGCGCTCGCGCTCCATCAGGTCGGCGATCCGGCGTCGTTCGATCTCACTCACAGGGTCTCCTCGGGTGGACGGTCAGCACATCTTGTCAAATTGTGGAATGATGTGACATATGCCCAAGACAGACTCCACGGCCCCGCCCTCCGGCGAGAGCCCTTCCCCCGCCCCCAGCGTCCAACTCGAGACCGTCTCCACGGTTCAGGCAGCCGCCAACGCGCTGCGCGAGCAGATCCTCGACGGGCACATCGAGCCCGGCGCCCGGCTGCGTGAGACCGAGTTCGCGGAGCGGCTCGGCATCGCCCGCCACTCCTTCCGCGCGGCAGCCCAGATCCTGATCGCCGAGGGACTCCTGGTCCGGGAGCCCAACCGCGGCGTTCACGTCCCCGTATTCGACCCCGACGACCTGATCGACGTGTTCAGGCTGCGCATCGCGCTCGAGCTCGAGGCGGTCCGGCTCGTCGTCGCAACCGGCGAGGTTCCGGAGGACGCGGCCGACTCCGTGAGGGAGCTCTCCGGGGTAGGCGACGACGCGCCCTGGCGCGCGGTCGTCGAGCCCGACATGCGCTTTCATCGCGCGATCATCGACGCCGCCGGATCGCAACGGCTGGCGCGGGCCTACTCCTCGGTGCAGTCGGAGATCCTCCTCTGCCTCGTCCAGCTGCGCCCCTACTACCACCGTCCCGCCGAGGTCGCAGCGGAGCACGAGGAGTTGATCGCGGCGATCCGGGCCGCCGATCCGAAGCGGGCCGAGGAGCTCTTCCGCGCTCACCTCACGGACGCCGCGGACAACCTGACCCGAGCCTGGCAACAGCAGACCGGAGGGAAGGTGGTCGTTTGAGCCCGATCATCAAGAACCTGAGCGCCCGCGAGGTGCTCGACTGCCGCGGCCTGCCAACGGTCCAGGTCGACCTGGCGCTCGACGACGGCACCGTCGCCACCGCCGACGTCCCCTCCGGGCGCTCGACCGGCTCGAACGAGGCCGCCGAGCTTCGCGACGGCGGCTCGCGGTTCGGCGGCTTCGGCGTGCTCGGCGCGGTCCGTGCAGTGAACGGTGAGATCCGCGAGAGCCTCGTCGGCCGGCCCCTCGCCGGCCAGCGCGAGCTCGACTCCGAGCTGATCGCCCTCGACGACACCGAACGCAAGTCGCGGCTGGGCGCCAACGCCATCCTCGGCGTCTCGCTGGCCGCCGCGCGGGCCCGCGCGGCGTCGGCGGGCATGCCCCTTTACCGCGCACTCAACGCCAACGCCCACGTGCTGCCGGTGCCGCTCGTCAACCTGATCAACGGCGGCAAGCACGCCTCGAACGATCTCGACTTCCAGGAGTTCATCGTGATCCCCGTGGGCGCGGGCTCGATCCTCGAGGCGCTTCAGATCTCGACCGAGGTCAACCTGGCACTGGCCGAGATCCTGCTCGACCGCTACGGCAAGAGCGCAGTGAACACGGGCGACGAGGGCGGCTACGCGCCCGCGATCTCGAGCCCGCACGAGGCCCTCGGGCTGCTGCACGAGGCGGTCGCGAACGCCGGGCACGGGGGCCGCTTTCGCTACGGCCTCGACTGCGCCGCGACCCACCTCTTCGACGCCGACACCGGCACCTACGAGGTCGCCGGCGAGCGGCGCGACCGCGACGGGATGACCGACCTCTACCTCGAGCTGATCCGCGACTTCGACGTGGTCACGATCGAGGACCCGCTCGACGAGGACGACTTCGAGGGGTTCGCCGGGCTGACCGAGGCGAGCGGCATCCAGATCGTGGGCGACGACCTGTTCGTCACCAACCCCGAGCGGTTGCGGATCGGCCTCGAAGCGGGCGCGGCCAACTCGCTGCTGTGGAAGGTGAACCAGATCGGCACGCTGTCGGAGGCGCTCGACGCGGCCGACCTCGCCCACCGCGGTGGCTACACGGTGGTCGTCTCCGAGCGGTCGGGCGAGACCGAGGACCCGATCATCGCCGACCTCGCAGTGGCTCTCGGTGCGGGCCAGATCAAGACCGGGGCGCCCGTCCGAGGCGAGCGGACCGCCAAGTACAACCGGCTGATCCGGATCGAGGAGGAGCTCGGCAGCACCGCGTCCTACCCGGGGGACTCATTCAGGGCGGCGATCCCAGCGTGATCGCCAACGCGGCGGACCTGGCCAGCGTCGGGATGCCGGAGCTGCGCGCCCAGGCGCTCCGTGTGGCGATGGCAGGCCTCGAGGCCTGCGACGTCGGCCGCGCCACCGAGCAGGCCGTACAGGCGACCGACGACGGGATAGCGGTGGCCGGGCGCGAGTATGAGCTGGGCCCGGACGCGCACGTCTTCGTATTGGGATCCGGCAAGGCGACTCTCGCAATCGCGGCAGCCCTCGAGCGCCTGCTGGGGGAACGGATCGACGGCGGGGCGATCGTGGTCCGCGACGGCGCCAACGCGATCCCGCTCGAGCGAATCGACGTCCTGGTCGCCGACCACCCCCTCCCCAGCCAGCGCTCCGCCGCCGCGGCCCGCCGGATCGCCGAGCTCGCCGACCGCGCCGGCCCGGACGACCTGGTCCTGACCTCGTTCACCGGCGGCAGCTCAGCGCTGACCAGCCTTCCGCCTGCGGGGATCAGCATGGCCGAGAAGCGCCTGCTGCACGAGATGCTGCTCGGCTCCGGCGCGCCGATCGTCGAGATCAACGCCGTGCGCAAGCACGTGTCCGCGATCAAGGGCGGGCGGCTGGCGGCGCGGATCGCCCCCGCGCGCCTCGTCAACCTGACCGTCTCCGACGTCGCCGGCGACGTGCTCGACGCGATCACCGATCCGACGGTCCAGGACACGTCGACCGTGCCGGAGGCGGTGGCGATCCTGCGCGACCGCGGGCTCTGGGACGGCCTCCCAGCTGCGATCGGAGACCACCTCGCGAGCGACGCGGCCCACTCGCCCCGCCTGCCCAACGAGCCTCAGACCGTGCTCCTGGTGACCGGCGCGGGAGCGTGCGAGGCGATGGTCGCCGAGGCGCGGTCCTCCGGCCTGGTCGCGCACGTCGTCTCGACCGAGCTGGAGGGCGAGGCGGCAACACTTGGCCGCGAGCTCGCCGAGCTCGCGCTCCACTGCGCTCGCGACGGCTTTCCCGTCGCTCCGCCCTGCGTCCTCGTGGGATGCGGGGGCGAAGCGACCGTGACGCTCAAGCTCAACGGACTCGGCGGCTCGTTCGGCGCGGGCGGGCCGAACCAGGAGGCGGCAGCAGCCGCCGCGGCGCTCTTGGACGGCGCACCGGTCTCGGCCTGCTTCCTCGACACCGACGGCTCCGACGGCGGGACCCGCGCGGCGGGGGCGATCGTCGACGGCCACAGCGCGCGGCGCGCCCGCGAGTCGGACATCGACCTCGAAGCCGCAGTGGGTGAACATCGTTCCGGGGAGGCGCTGGCCGAGCTCGGCGACGCGATCGTGACCGGGCCGACCCAGACGAACGTCAACGACATGTTCGTGCTTGCCGTCGGCCAGGGAGGCCGGAGGTCGTGAGCGAGCCGATGATCCGCCTTGACGCGGTCACACGCCGGTTCGGGGCGCTGGTCGCGGTCGACGAGATCTCCCTTGAGATCGACGCCGGCGAGTTCTTCTCGCTGCTGGGCCCGAGCGGCTGCGGCAAGACCACGACGCTGCGGATGATCGCCGGGTTCGAGGAACCCGACGAGGGCCGTGTCTGGCTGGCGAGCGAGGACGTGACGACGGTCTCCCCGAAGCGGCGCAACGTCAACATGGTGTTCCAGGACTACGCCCTGTTCCCGCACATGACCGTGGCGGAGAACGTCGACTTCGGGCTGCGGCTGAAGCGCGTCGCCCGCGACGAGATCGCGACGCGGACCAGCGAGATGCTGGGGATCGTTCGGCTCGACGGACTTGCCGACCGCCTGCCACGGGAGCTCTCGGGCGGCCAGCGCCAGCGGGTCGCGCTTGCCCGGGCCCTGGTCAACCGCCCCGCAGCGCTGCTGCTGGACGAGCCTCTCGGCGCGCTCGACCTGAAGCTCCGGCGCGAGATGCAACTGGAGCTGAAGCGGATCCAGAAGTCGACCGGCACCACCTTCGTCTATGTCACCCATGACCAGGAGGAGGCGCTCACGATGTCCGACCGGATCGCGGTCATGGACCGGGGGCGTGTGCAGCAGCTGGCCGACCCCCGCTCTCTGTACGAACACCCCCAGACGTCGTTCGTCGCCGACTTCATCGGGACCTCCAACGCGCTCCGGGTCGACGTGTCTAGGCGCGAGAACGGGCTGGCGGTGATGGAGCTCGGCGACGGAACCCGGATCTGCGTCGACTGCCCGCCGGCCGCCGGCGATTCAGTCCAGATCACGGTCCGCCCCGAGAAGATCCGCATCGGGCCCGACGACGACCCGAAGCGCTCGCGAGTTCGCGGTGTGGTGGTCGAGCGGATCTACCTGGGCTCGCTCTCGCAGGTGCTGGTCCAGCTCGGGACCGGGGAGCGCCTGGTCGTGCACGAGCTGAACGACGACCACGTGTCCACGGTCGAGCCCGGCGACGACATCGAGCTCAGCTGGGCGGCGCGGCACAGCCTGGTGGTCGACGGGGAGGCAGGCGCCGAATGAGACGCTCGATCCACGCCCTCCTGGCGGCGGCCGCGGTTGCGTTCGCGGCGTGCGGCGGCGAGAGCGAGCCGCAGGCCGTCGCGCCACCACCAACCGACCCCGACGCGCCGGTGAGCGGAACGCTCCGCATCTTCGCCTACCAGGACACGGTGACCGACGCCCTGCTCGATCCCTTCCGCGAGGCGAATCCGGACCTCGAGGTGCGAACCGCCACCTTTGGCTCAAACCAGGAGGCGGCGACGAAGCTGGCCGGGGGCTTCGAGGCGGACGTCGTCGAGGTTTGCCTGGACGAGATGTCGCCGCTGACCGCCCGCAACCTGCTGCGCCCGATCGACACCGCCGGGGTGAACGACTGGGATGAGCTCGTCTTCCGCGACTCCCCCGGCGTCCTCGAGGGCGGCGAGGCGCTGGTCGTGCCGCTCTCCGCCGGTCCGCAGGGCCTGATCTACGACGCGGCCGAGGTCGAACCGGGCGAGGTCGATTCGTTCGCCGACCTGTTCGACCCGCAGTTCGCCGACCGGGTGGCGCTCGAGGCCGACTATCCGCTGCCGGCCATCGCGGAGACCGCGCTCGCCCTTGGCATCGCCGAGCCGATGGAGCTGACGGCCGAGCAGCTCGACCAGGTGAAGGAGCACCTGATCGCCAATCGCGAGCAGTTCCGCGCGCTCTGGCACTCGGATGCCGACGTGGTGAACCTCTTCCGCTCCGGTGAGATCGTGCTCGCCGACGGCGGCCCGGGACTCACGGAGCGCATCCGCGACACGGGCGTCGATGCCCGGTGGGTGGCGCCGAAGGAGCGGCCGCTCTCGTGGGTGTGCGGCCTGTCGATCACGAGCGACACCGAGAACGTCGACGCCGCCTACCGCCTGATCAATTGGCAGGCCTCGGCAGAGGCCCAGGCGATCCGCGCGGAAGGGGGCTACGTGGTCACGAATCCGAAGGCGATCGCGCTGGTCGGGCCCGACGACCGCCGGACCGCGGATCCGGCCTCCATCGAGGACGCGATCGCGGAGACCGAGCCGCCCGACTACGACCAGTGGGTCCGAGCTTTCAGGGAGTTCCAGGCACAGTGAACAGGAGAGTGAGATGAGACGGATTTCGTGCGCGGCGACGACCGCGATCGCGGCCATGGCCGCGATCGGCTGCGGAGGTGGAGGCGGCAACTCCACCCTCGCGCCCCCGCCCGAGGACATGGATGCCCCCGCCACCGGCACCCTGCGCGTGTTCGCCTACGGCGACACGGTGCCCGACGAGATGCTCGACCCGTTCCGGGAGGCGAACCCCGATGTCGACCTGAAGGTGGCGACGTTCGACTCGAACAAGGCGGCCGCGGCGAAGCTCGCCGGCGGCTTCGAGGCCGACGTCGTCGAGGTCTGCACGGACGAGATGGCGCCCCTCCTGGCGCAGAACCTGATCCGCCCGCTCGACCCGGAGGCGATCGACGAATTCGGCAAGCTCGCGTTCTCCGACGCCGCCGAGGTCAGGAACGCCTCGGGCGAGGTTCTCTTCGTGCCCGCCTCGGCCGGCCCCCACGGCCTGATCGTTGACACCGAGGCCCTGGGGGAGAGATCGACTCGTACCAGGCGCTGTTCGATCCCGCGAACGCGGGCCAGGTCGCGCTCGAGGCGACCCCGCTGACCGCGATCGCGGCGGCAGCGCTGGCGATCGGCCTCGACGACCCCATGAACCTCAGCGACGAGGAGGTCGAGCAGGCGAAGGAGCATCTGCTTGAAAGCCGGGAAAACTTCCGTGCGTTCGCGGAGTCCGATTCCTCGATGGTGAACCTGTTCAAGTCGGGCGAGGTGGTGCTCGCGGACGGGGGCCGCGGGACGACCGAGGCGATGGCCGACGATGGGCTGCCCGTGGAGTGGGTGGCGCCGACCGAGGGCGCGCTGTCCTGGGTGTGCGGGCTGGCGATCAGCTCGAAGGCGGAGAACATAGATGCCGCCTACAAGCTGATCGACTACTACGCCTCCCCGGAGGCGCAGGCGATCTCGGCGGAGATGGGCTTCGTGGCGATGAACCCGGATGCCCTGCCGATGGTCTCCGAGCAGTTCCAGGACTCGGCCGACCCCCGCAACCTCGAGACCGCGATCGCCCAGACCGAGCCCGAGAACGCCGACGTGTATGAGCGCGCGTGGCAGGAAGTCCTCGCCCAATAGGACACCGGCTCCGCCGCGCCGCGCCCCGGGTGGCAAGCGCCGCCCTGGTCGCGGTCGTGCTCGTGATCCTGTTCGGGCCGGTGCTGATGCTGGCGCTGTTCTCGTTCAACGACTCGTCGATCATCTCCCTCCCCTGGGAGGGGTTCACGACCCACTGGTACGAGGACGCGTGGGCCAACCAGCAGGCGCGCGACGCGGTCGTCAACTCGCTCGTCGTCGCGAGCGCGGTCACGGCGGTGTCGTTGGTGTTCGGAACGGCGGCGGCCTGGGGCCTTACCCGGCTGCGGTTCCGCGCCCGCGGAGCGATCGCGGGGCTGCACGGCTCGGTCCTCGTCGTGCCGTGGCTGATCATCGGCGTCGCCGGGCTGATCTTCTTCTCGGAGCTCGGAGTGTCTCTGTCGCTGGAGACCGTCGGGCTGATGCATCTGGTCGTGACCTTCCCGCTGGTCGTCGCGATCGTCTCCGCCGGGCTGGTCCGCTTCCAGCGCTCGCTCGAGGAGGCCGCGATCGACCTCGGCGCCTCGCAGCTCCAGATGCTGCGCTACGTCGTACTTCCCCAGATCGCGCCCTCCCTGGCCGCCGCGGGGATCTTCGCCTTCGCCTGGTCGTTCAACAACTTCGAGATCTCGTTCTTCACGGGCGGGTTCGAGCAGACGTTCCCGGTCTGGGTGTTCTCGATCCTGCGCCAGTCGGAAAACCTGCCGCTCGTCAACGCGGTCTCGACCGTGATCGCCGTCGTCCAGATCGCCGCCGTGTTCGGCGCCTGGCAGCTGATCAGGATGCTGAGCCGGCGCCGCGGCGACGACGAGGGCGAGCTCGCCAACCTCGTCACCGGGGCGGTGCGCTGATGCGCGCCAGGCTGCGCCCGCTCGGCTTCCTCGGCCCGCCGACGGCGGTCCTCGCGGCCTTCTTCCTGGCCCCGATGGTGGTCATGCTCGTCATTGCCCTCCAGTACGGCGTCCTGAGCGGCCAGGAGGGCTGGACGCTCACGAACTTCGGCGACGTCCTTGGCGATTCCCTTTATCGCGAGGTCGCCTTCACGACCTTCCAGATCGCCACCGCGGCGATGGTCATCCAGCTCGCGATCGCGATCCCGCTCGCATACGTACTCGCCTACAAGGCGGGGAAGTTCGAGCTCGCGTTGCTGCTCTTTCTCGTCCTCGCCGACGAGCTCAACCCGATGGTCCGCATCTACGCATGGCGGATGCTGCTCGGGCGCGAGGGCCTGATCAACGACGCGCTGATGTCGATCGGCCTGATCGACGCCCCGATCGACGCCCTCCTGTTCAGCAAGTTCGCGGTGATCGTCGTGCTCTCGACGAGCTACCTGACCTACACGGTCATCCCGATCTACGCCGCCATGAAGGCGATCGACCGCAACCTGTTCGAGGCGGCGCGCGACCTCGGCGCCGGTTGGTTCACGACCGCCCGCCGGGTTCTGCTGCCGCTGATCGCGCCGGGCATCTTCGTCGCCCTGCTGCTGGTGTACATCCCCCTGTTCACCGACTTCGCCAGCCCCGCGCTGGTCGGCGGCACCGAGGGCTACATGCTCGGCAACGTCGTCAACGACCTGGTCCTCGAGAGCGGCGACCTGAACGGCGGCGCGGCGATGAGCATGCTGATGCTGGGCGCCTCGGCGCTGTTCGCGATCGTGGCCTATCGCCTGACGAAGATCCGGCAGCTCGAATCATGAGCGGGCGTGCGTGGGACGTGGCCATCGTCGGCGGCGGCCACAACGGCCTCGTCGCCGCCTACTACCTCGCCCGCGCGGGGCTGAGCACCGTGGTGCTGGAACGGCGCGAGATCGTGGGCGGCTGCGCCGTCACCGAGGAGTTCGCGCCCGGCTTCCGCGCGTCGACCGGCGCCTACGTACTCAGCATGCTGCGGGAGCCGGTCTGGCGCGACCTGCGGCTGGTCGAGCGCGGCGTCACCGTCGATCCAGCCGGCCCGGCGCTGAACCTCAACGCCGACGGGTCGGCGCTCCTGCTCGACGATGACCTCGCAGCCACCCGGGAGCAGTTCGCGCGGTTCTCGCGCGACGACGCCCGCGTCCTCCCCGAGTTCGAGGCGGAACTCGGCCGGATCGCCGAGCTGATCACACCGCTGATCGACACCACCCCGCCCGATCCGCGGCGCTTGCGGCCGCGAGACATGACGCGCCTGGCCAGGCTCGGCGGCATGGCAGCCCGCCATCGGGCGAAGATCGCCGACGCGACCTTCCTCTTCGGGACTTCCGCGACGCAGTACCTCCGTGAGTGGTTCTCATCCGAGCAGGTGCTGGCGGCGCTGGGCTGGCACGCGATCAACGACTCGACCGCCGGTCCCTCGACGCCGGGCACCGCATACGTCCTCCTGCACGACCACGCCTCCGAGCAGGCGGGCGGGGGGATCCGCCAGTGGGGGTTCGTCCGCGGCGGCATGGGACGGCTGCCCGAGGCGATGGCCGAGGCGGCGCGCGAGGCGGGCGCGGAGGTCCACACGGACGCGCCGGTAAAGCAGATCCTGGTCGAGGGAGGGCGCGCGACCGGGGTGCTGCTCGCGGACGGCGAGGAGATCGGGGCGAGGCGGGTGCTATCGAACGCCGATCCGAAGACGACCCTGTTCGGTCTCCTCGAAGAGGGGCTCCTCCCGGAGCGCTTTGCGGCCGCTCTCGAGGCCTACCGCTGCGAGGGGACGAGCGTAAAGATCAACCTCGCTGTCGATCAGCTGCCGGTCGCGGCCACGCTCGACGGGACGAGCGTCCAGCCCTACCACCGGGGTATCGCCGAGGTCAATCCGACGATCGCGCAGATGGATGCGGCCCAGGCCGAGGCGCGGGCGGGAATTCCCGCAACCGATCCCCACATCGAGCTCTGCGTGCCGACGGTGCATGATCCGTCGCTCGCTCCAGCGGGCAAGCACGTGGTGACGATCGATGTCAACTCCCAGCCGTACACGCTCGCCGACGGCTCCTGGGACGAGATCCGCGACGAGGTCGCCGACCGGGCGATCGCCAAGCTCGGCGAGCACTTCCCCAACCTGCCGGGCTCGATCCTCGAGCGGCAGGTCCTTGCGCCGCCCGACCTGGAGCGGGTGCTGGGGATCTGGGGTGGCCACGCGCTCCACGGCGAGATGGCGTTCGACCAGCTCTTCAACCTGCGGCCGGTGCGCGGCTGGGGCGAGTACCGCACGCCGATCCGCGACCTGTGGCTCTGCGGGGCGGGCACCCACCCGGGCGGCGGCGTGACCGGGGCCAACGGGCGCAACTGCGCGCGCGAGGTGCTCCGTGAGGCGCGCGGGCTCCGTGCTCGGATCGGGGGACGGGAATGAGCCCCCTGTATCCCCCGGCCTGGGATGACATCGAGGCGCCCCGCATCGCTGTCGAGCCGCCCGGCCCGCGCAGCCGCGAGATCCTCGAGCGGATCGAGCGATCGGCGTACCCCGGCACCGGCGGCGGGTTGACGCCGCTGGCGCTGGCGGAAAAGCTCGCCTGGACGGTCACCGACGTCGACGGCAACGTCTACCTCGACTGCGCCTCGGCCTCCGCCTCGGTGCCGCTCGGCGCCGGACGGCCGGAGGTATTGGAGCCGGCGATCGCCGCCCTGCGTAGGTTCGGGAACGAGGACAGCCACGCTCTCGCGTCCGAGCTCATGGCGGAGCTCGGCGAGCGGCTCCTGGCGGTCGCGCCCGCCGGCCTCACCCGCTACGACATCGCGTTGAACGGAACCGAGGCGGTCGAGATCGCGGTCAAGATGATGCGCCGCGCGACGGGCCGGCCGGTGATCCTCGCCTTCCACGGCGCCTACCACGGCGAATCGACGACAACCGCCGCGCTCGGCGCCGAGGCCGCCGAGATCTCGAGCGGGCTGCGCGGCCTGGTGCCTGGCTTCGTCCACGTGCCCTACCCCCATCCCTACCGCACGCCGTTTCGCGATCCCCGGCCCGGCGGGAGCGGCGACGCGACTGTCGACTACATCTCCGACCACGTCCTGTTCCACGCGCTCGACCCGGCCGACGTGGCGGGGGTCGTGATCGAGCCCGTGCTGGGCTCGGGCGGATGCGTGGCGCCGCCCGACTCGTTCTGGCCAGCGCTCACCGACCTCTGCCGCCGGCACGACTGGCTGCTCTGCGCAGATGAGGTCAAGACCGGCATGGGGCGCGCGGGGAAGCTCTTCGCGGTGGAGCGCTGGGACGTCGAGCCGGACCTGATGTGCCTGGGCAAGGCGCTCGGCGGGGGCGTGATGCCGATCGGCGCGCTGCTCGGGACGGAACGCGCGCTCGGCGACTTCGACGACGTGCCCACGGGCAGCACCTGGGCCTGGCTGCCCGCCGGCTGCGCGGCGGCGCTCGCGACCCTCGACCTCTACGCCGCCGAGCCGGTGCTGGAGAACGTCACCGCGCTCGAGGCGACGGCGGCCGCTCACCTCGCGGAGCTGCGCGAGCGCTTCGACCGGATCGGCGACGTGCGGGCGGTCGGTTGTTTCCAGGCGATCGAATTCGTGCGCGATCGCGAGACGGTCCAGCGCGACTCGGAGCTCCAACACGCGGTCGCAGCGGAGATGCTGCGGCGCGGCGTGCTCGCCGACTCCTCGACCACCACGCTCAACATCCAGCCGTCGCTGGTCATGCCGGCGGCGCAGCTTGAACGCGTCTACGCCATCGTCGGCGAGGCGATCGAGGCGGCGCTCGCCGCCGAGTCGCGATGACCCTCGAGACCGAGCTCGGCGCCGAGCTCGCGGGGATGGATGCCGCGGGGACGCGCAAGGGCATTCCCGTCCTGCGCTCCCCCCAGGGGACGGTGATCGAGATCGAGGGCCGGGGAGAGGTCCTCTGCCTGTGCTCGAACGACTACCTCGGGCTCGCCAACCACCCCGGCGTGGTCGCCGCGGCGGCCGACGGGCTCGCGCGCTATGGGGCGGGCACCGCCTCGGTGCGCTTCATCTGCGGCACGTTCGAGCCGCACATCGCCCTCGAGCGTGAGCTCGCGGAGTTCTGCCACACCCCGGCGGCCCTCACCTACGGCTCCTGCTGGAACGCGAACGCCGCACTGCTCGACGCGCTCTGCGACCGGCCGGCGGCGATCTTCTCCGACCGTCTGAACCACGCGTCGATCATCGACGGGATGCGGCTGGCCCGTCCGGCGCACAAGGCCGTCTACGAGCACGCCGACCCGGACGATCTGCGCCGGGCGCTGCGCGAGGCGCCGGCGGTCGAGCGACGGCTGATCGTCACTGACGGGGTGTTCAGCATGGAGGGCGACCTGGCGCCGATGCCCGAGCTCGCGGAGATCGCCGCCGAGCACGACGCGACCCTGATCGTCGACGATTCACACGGGATCGGCGTGATCGGCGAGACCGGCCGCGGGGTCCTGGAACGCTTCGGGCTGTTGGGCCGCGGCGACATCGTCCTGACCGGCACCCTCGGCAAGGCGCTGGGCGGGGCCGCGGGCGGCTTCGTCGCCGGTGGCGCCGCGCTTTGCGATGTGCTCGAGCAGCGCTCGCGCGTCCAGCTCTTCTCGAACGGACTCCCGCCCGCCGTGGCCTGCGGCGCCCGGCGCGCCGTAGTCGAGCTGCGCGAGCGGCCCGAGCTCGTCGACCGCCTGCGCGCCAACACCCAGGCCATGCGCGAGGCGATCGCCGCGACCGGCCTGCGGCCCCTGGAAGGCGAGAGCGCGATCGTCCCGATCATCGTCGGCGCCACGCCTGATGCGATCCGCGCCAGCGAGCTGCTGCTCGACCGCGGCGTCTACGTCACCGGCTTCGGCTACCCGGTCGTGCCGGAGGGCACCGCGCGAGTGCGCGTCCAGGTCTCGGCCGCGCTCGAGCCCGCGCAGCTCGAGCAGGCCGCGGCGGCGCTCGGTGCGGTCGCAACCGAGCTGGAGCTTGTGGCCGAGGCCTCTCGGCCGACCGGAGGGTGAGCCAGGGAACTCCGCTGCCAGCCGCACCTCGGTCGGCGGTTGCGTCTGGGGGCGCGGTGTGAGAGCTTGGCCTTGCGCCAGTCCGCAATTTTCGGGAGGAGGTCCAGATGGGCCATTTCGCAAGACGTCCCTCGCCCGCGACGGTGATTGCCACGGTCGCGCTGTTCGTCGCGCTGGGAGGTGCCGCCGGAGCACTCCCCGGCCAGAACAAGGTCAAGAACGACGACGTCAAGGATCTGAAGTACAAGAACCTGACGCTCATCAACAACTGGAGCTCCAACAGCGGCAGCTACACAGCCGCGGCAGCACTCGATGCCCAGGGCATCGTCCACCTCCGGGGCGCGGTCGCCCAGGGGATCTCCAGCAGCGACACGTTCGCGGTGCTGCCCGGGCCGCTCCGGCCGGACGCGAGCGTCAGCGTCGTGATCGACACGGTCGCCGCCAACCAGGGGCGCCTGTCGATCAGTCCCAACGGCGAGGCAACACTCACGGTGGAGCAGGGTGGCCCGGCGACTGGCCACAAGCTCTTCAGCTCGCTCGACGGTGTGACCTACGAGGCCGGCGGATAGGGGTGCGATCGACCGGAAGCAGGTGAGCGAGGGGGACTCGTA
>CAVWCC010000002.1:0-22704 GCA_963753385.1 uncultured bacterium | reverse complement strand
CTTGCAGGATGCTCATCCTGGGAACCTACTGGCCCGGCCGGCACGACGCTGTTGGGATGACGCCGAGGCTCCGCATGCGATTTGATCCCGTGAGCGATCGATCGTCCGTCTCGAATGGAGGTGAGGTATGACGCAAGCTGCTGAGATCGGCCCGGTCGAGTACCTGATCGTCGCGTTCCCGGGCAACAGGTTCCGGGGCGAGATCGCACCCGCCCTGGCGGACCTCGTCGAGGCCGGGACGATCCGGATCATCGACATAGCGTTCGCGAGCAAGGACCAGGACGGCGAGGTCGCGGCTTTCGAGCTCAGCGACCTCGACCCCGACGTTCGGCAGGGGCTCGAGAACCTCGGCGCTACGTCCGCTGGACTCTTCAACGAAGACGACCTGATGGCCGCCGCGGAAGAGCTCGATCCGAACTCATCGGCGGCGCTCCTGGTCTGGGAGAACGTCTGGGCGACGCCTGTGGCGCAGGCGATCCAGGACGCGGGCGGCGTGGTCTACGACTACGACCGGATCCCGCACGAACTTGTAGTCGCGGCGCGCGAGTGGGCGCTCGCCAACACCTGAGAAAGAAGGAGGACGAAATGCCATTGGTGCGTCAAGGGCCGGGTCTGGTCGGCACGGCGGCTCGTGCCGGCGTCGCCGCCGGAGTGGCGGGCCGGGTCCGGCGCCGTCAGCAGCAGAAGTGGGCCGCCGAGGGGCAGGCCGGCAATGAGCAGCAGGCTGCGCCGGCGCCGGCCCCGCAGCAGCAAGCCGCACCGGACTACACCGCCGAGCTGGAGAAGCTGGCACAGCTTCGGGACCGGGGCGTGATCACCGCCGAGGACTACGAGGCGAAGAAGAAGCAGCTGCTTGGGATCTGAGCACTTCCCCGGTACGCCCGGATGATCGACGTCGACGAGACGTCCTTTCTGGTCATCACGGGCGTCGCCGCCGTGGCGGCCCTGACGGTGGCGGTGCTGCCGCGGCACGTTGCGCCGCCCGTCGTCGTCCTCGAGCTCCTGCTCGGGATCCTCGTCGGCCCGGATGTCCTCGATCTCGCACAGAGCGACGACTTCACGACCTTCTTCAGCAACCTCGGCCTCGGGATGTTGTTCTTCTTCGCCGGCTACGAGATCG
This sequence comes from uncultured bacterium, assembly GCA_963753385.1. Classification (GTDB taxonomy): domain Bacteria; phylum Actinomycetota; class Thermoleophilia; order Solirubrobacterales; family 70-9; genus JALZKA01. The sequence goes on along the minus strand of CAVWCC010000002.1, from coordinate 21,584 downwards.
ACTTCGGGCGGATCCGTGGGCGACCGCTGATGCTCGCCGGGCTCGGCTGGCTGGTGTCGCTCGCGCTCGCGTACGGGATCGGGGGCGTCCTGGCGGCGGCGGGCATCGTGCTCTCGCTCCTTTACACCGGCTCCGCGATGGCGACGACCGCGATCGGGACGCTAATCCCGGTCCTGCGCGACGCCGGCGAGATGCCGACGAAGTTCGGGACCTACCTTCTGGCAGCCGGAGCAGCCGGCGAGTTCGCGCCGATCCTGCTCGTGACGCTGATCCTCTCGGGCCAGAACCCGGCGCACGAGTCGCTCATCCTGCTCGCGTTCATCGCGCTGGCCGTGGTCGTGGCCGTGATTTCGGTTCGCTCCGTGGGGAGGGGGTGGCGGCTAGTCGCGGAAACGTTCGAGACCTCGAGCCAGGCGGCGATCCGGGTCCTAGTCGTGCTCGTGTTCGCGCTCGCCGCGCTCGCCAGCGAGCTCGGGTTGGACATCCTGCTCGGCGGCTTCGCGGCGGGCATCATCACACGGCTCGCCGTGCGGGGCCGCGAGGTCGAGGTTCTGGAGTCGAAACTGACCGCAGTCGGGTTCGGGTTCCTGATCCCCTTCTTCTTCGTCACCAGCGGAGTCGACTTCGATCTCGACTCACTGCTGTCGAGCGCGGGCGCGCTGCTCAAGGTGCCGCTCTTCCTGGCGCTGTTTCTGATCGTGCGCGGCGCCCCGGTGCTGCTGCTGTACCGCGGCGTGCTCGCGGCGCGGGAGCGCGTCGCGCTGGCGTTCTTCTTGGCAACGGAGTTGCCGCTGGTCGTCGCGATCACCACGATCGCGGTGGAGCAGGGGCACATGCGGAGCTCCACGGCGGCCGCCCTCGTCGGGGCCGCGATCCTCTCGACGCTGATCTACCCCTTCGTCGGGCTCGCGCTGCGCCGGCGCGACCGCAAGGAGCCGGAGGTTGACGGCGCCCTTCCCACGCCGGCCACCCCTTGAACCTCTACGCGGCCCGTTGAGACGCTTCAGCGCCGACCGAGTCTCCGCCTCGTACCAAGGCGCGAAATCCATGAGCTGTTCGAGCAGCCGCGTCGAATACTCCGCATCGGAACGCGATTAGCCGTGCGGGCTCGCCGACGGCGCCCGCACGTGCTCGACCACCAACGTCAGATCCTCGAGGGCGGTGATCCGCACATCGTCTCTGATGTCGGCCCCGGCCGCGCAGCGCGCCTCAGAGCTCGCCATGGACCCGGACCTGGCCGGTCGGCCGACACGCCACGACCACCTCAGCGGTCTTGCCAACCATCGTCTCGGGACCGCTCTTCGGCCGCCAGCGTCGCGCGAGCCGGCGACCCCAGACGACCTCGCCGACCTCTGCGATCGCGCCGCAGAGCACCACCACGAGGTTCCAAAGGCCAGGGGATGAACAACGCGGAGAGGACGATCGCAGGAACAGGATCACGCGCGGTCCATGCTCCCACACTCCGAAGCCGATCACCCCTGCGGCCACGAGAGCAAGCCGACCATCGGGACTACTCGGGGGATGGGGTGTCGTGCCGGGGGGGATCGGTGCTCATCGGGCGGATCCTAGACACCTACGTCGACAGTGCATAAGTCGCAGGGCGCGAGGGGAACTCGTGCGGGAATCCCGACGCAACGGCCTAATCACGTAGTGGTCACGCGGAGCCGAGCCTTAGCGCGGCCGGGTCACCGTCGCCGGGGTGACTTCCATCGAAGGCCGGGTCTCTCGGGGGTGGGCCTCGTACCAGCGCCCGTACCGGTTGGCCAGCGGCGCCGCGGTGACCCCGTGGAGGAGGATCGAGAGGCCAACCGTGAGGTAGATCGCCAGCAGGATCGTCTGCCCGTGGGGAAGCTGCGACTCCTCGACCACGATCACGGCGAAGACGATCGAGGCGAGGCCGCGAGGGCCGAACCAGCCCATGAACGTGAGGGTTGCCGGGCGCGCTCGGGTACCGAGCATCGCGATCGCCACGGGGAGCATCCGCACGACGGTGAGGCTGAGTGCCGCGTAGAGGGCGAGGTCCCAGCTCACCTGCCCGAGCGCCGGGCCCAGCAGGATGGCGCCGAAGAGCAGGAAGGTGACCCCGTTCAGCACGCTTCCCACCTCGTCGAGCAGGCGATTCACCTCGGCGGGGTCGCGGCCGAGCATCCCGCCGAAGACCCCTCCGGCGACGAAGGCTGCGATGAAGCCCGATCCGTCCAGCCCGGCGGCGATTCCGTATGCCAGCGCAGCCCCCGCGGCGGGGATCACCTGCAGCCATGGCCCCGCGATCAGCCTTCGCGGTGCGGCGAAGCGGATCACCGCGGCGATCAGAACGCCGCCGGCCACGCCGCCGAGGATCCCGTAGCCGATCTCCTCCACGACGAGCGTCGCGGCGCTTCGGCCACCCGTGAGCTCGGAGTGAACGTCAGCTGCCGCCACCGCGATGAAGAGCAGCGGCACGCAGATCCCATCATTCAGTCCGCTCTCCACGTTGAGGCCCTGGCGGATGCGCTCCGGCACTCGTGGGTTGGTGACGACCGCCTGGCCGAGCGCGGCATCGGTCGGCGCCAGCACCACCCCGATGATCACCGCCTCCTCGATGCTGATCTGACCGAAGACGGCTGCTGCCGCCAGAGCACCGAGCGTAATCGTCAGTGGCAGGCCGATGCCGAGCAGCCGCACCGGAACATTCGCGTCGCGGCGCAGCGCTCTCAGGTTGATCCGTGAGGCGTCGGAGAACAGCACCAGCGCCAGGGTGGCCTCGGCGAGCGCTCGCACCGTCGAGCCGGAGCTCGAGAGGTCGACCTCACCGAAGACCTTCGGGCCAACGAGCAAGCCGATGACGACGAAGAGGATCGCCGGAGTCAGGGGCGTGCCGGCGATCCGCCCTGATACCGACGCCACCGCCAAGACCGCGAGCGCAATGATCGCCAGCGACCAGTCCATTCAGGGACTCCCGCGTAGCAGGCAGCCGAGCATCAACCTCTTCGCGCTGGTGGAGAGCAGCATCACCATTACCGCGGCGAACAGCGTCGGGCTGAACGCCGCGCTTATTGAGAGGACCAGGATGTCAACCATCTGGGCACCCACTCACGCCCGTCTTGCAGGTCACTACGGCTTGATCAGGCTGATCAGCTCCTGCCCGGCCTTGAGATCGGGCTCGTCCCCCGCAGTGAGGACGCGCAGGTCCTTCCCAGGTGTGAGTACGAACATCGGCAGCGCCGCCCGGTCGGCGCCGGCGTCCTCTCCATTCTTCCCGGCCGCCGGCGCCTCGGTGACGGTGATCTCGGCACCGGCCTTGATTCGGGACAAGAGCTCGTCATGGCTGGCTGAGTCGTCGAACAGCACCTGCGCCCTGGTGTAGAAGTCCGCGGTCCGCTCGTCCCTATCCCGGAGATCACGGCCAACGTGGCCAGGCCGTCACCCGGCTTAGCGAGGACCGAATGTCCGCTCCGATGCTGAGCACCCCGATCACGAGACCCAACCACCAGCCTGCCGTCTCGGCCCTCAAGCCGTCCGCTGTAAGGGCTTCGTCAGCCATTTCTCCTCCTCCACTAGGTCTCAGGCAGCGTAGCCCCGCCATCCCACCGAACGCAAGCTTGCGCGCCGGTGGCTTCGGATAGCTTTGGCCGATGATCGAGGAGTCTGGGGAGACCTCCGGGCACGCCGACGACTCCGCTGAGCGCGATCAGCGTATTCGACACCGGCTGGAGCTCGAGTTCGGCTCGCGCCGGGACTGGGACGACCCGACGCGCGAATGGCGCCGGCTCTTCTCGGAGCTGCTCGGGACGTTCTTTTTGGTCCTCGTCGCTGCCGGCGGCGGGATTCTGGTCGGCGAGGGTCAGATCAGCCTCGCCGCGGCCGTGGTCGCTCCCGGGCTCATGGTGATGGCGATCATCCTCTTCATGGGTGCGATCTCCGGAGCCCATCTGAACCCAGCCGTGTCGCTTGCATTCGCGCTGCGCGAGGATTTTCCCTGGAAGCGCGTGCCCGGCTACATCATGATTCAGCTCATAGGAGCCTCCCTGGCGTGCCTCTTCCTCCTGGCGGTGTTCGGGAACATCCAGCATCTCGGCGCGACTTTGCCCGGCGCCGGGTATGAGAACTGGCAGGCGCTGCTGATGGAGATCGCGCTCACGGCCGGCTTGGTGAGCGTCATCCTCGGCACCGCCTCGGCGGCGCAGAACGTCGGTGCGATAGCCGCTCTCGGCGTCGGCGGCTACATCGCGCTCGCCGGTCTCTGGGCGGCGCCGGTCAGCGGCGTCTCGATGAACCCCGCCCGCTCGTTCGGGCCCGCCCTTGTCAGCGGTGATTTCTCGAGCTACTGGGTCTACGTCGTCGGGCCGCTCGCCGGGGCGGTGATCGCGGTCGCGTTCGCTTACGTCCTGCGCGGGCGCGGCGGCGACCCGATCTCCCGGGCTGCCGGGTCCGGGGTGCTGGACGAGGGCAGCCTCGCCGCGAAGCAGAAGCTCTCCCGGGGCATCGACCGTGGTGAGGTCAGTCCGCCCGGAATCCCCGAGGCCGAGGAATCAGACAAAGGGAACGGGGAAGCTCGAAGGGCAGGCTGATCCTCAAAGTTCAGCCCGTGGGCTACGGGCTCAGTGCCGGGCCTAGCGAGCTGATAGGGCGGATGTGAACCGTCGGCGCGCCGGCGAGGATGCTGGAGCCGGTCCGCTCGGTCCAGTCGCTTGACGATCCGAGCGAGCTCGCCGGCAGCGTAACCTGCGGGGAAAGGACAGCGCCATCGCCAACGGACCTAGGAGACCATGCCCTCCGCGACCACCAAATCCCCGCCCGTAGATGCGGCCGTCTCGGCGGATGAGCGCGCGGCCGCCGGCAAAGCGGCGAGGGAGAAGGTTTCTCGCTCGAGTCACGGAGACTGGGAACGGCCAGCCCGCCGGCGAGATCCGGTCAAGGTGCTCGAGGACCAGGCCAAGAGCCGCGTCCAAGAACTCGTTCCGATCCGCTATGGGCGGATGCTGGCCTCGCCCTTTACGTTCTTCCGCGGCGCAGCGGCGATCATGGCGATGGATCTCGCGAAGACTCCCCAGTCCGGGTTTGGGGTCCAGCTATGCGGCGACGCGCACCTCTCGAACTTCGGGGTCTTCGCGGCCCCCGACCGCCGGCTGGTATTGGACGTCAACGACTTCGACGAGACCCTTCCAGGGCCGTGGGAGTGGGACCTCAAGCGTCTCGCGGCCAGTTTCGCGATCGCCGGGCGCGATCGCGACTTCACCCCGAAGGAAACCCGGCGCGCCGTCCTCAGAACGGTTCGCTCATACCGCGAGGCGATGCGGAACTTTGCCTCGATGCGGAACTTCGACGTCTGGTACGCGCGCCTCGATGTCGACACCGTGCTCGCCGACATCGCCAAGGTCGCCGACGCCAAGGAGATGAAGGCGGTGCGGAAGAACGTGGCCAAGGCCGGCAAGAAGAACAGCCTCAAGGCGTTCGATCGCCTCGTCCATGAGGTTGATGGCGCGCCGCGGATCATCAGCGATCCGCCGCTGCTGGTTCCGGCTGGCGAGCTGGTTTCGGAGGATCAGCGCCAGGCGCTCGAGGAGCGGATCGTCGAGGCGCTCCGCCGTTACCGCGAGAGCCTCAAGGGAGACCGTCGCCACCTCTTCGACAGCTACCGGTTCCTCGAAATGGCCCGCAAGGTCGTCGGGGTCGGAAGCGTCGGGACGCGCGCCTGGGTGGTTCTGATGATGGGCCGCGACGGGCAGGACCCGCTCTTTCTGCAGGCCAAGGAGGCCGAGGCCTCGGTGCTCGAGTCCCACGTCGGGAAGAGTGAGTTCGGCAACCACGGCGAGCGGGTGGTCGAGGGCCAGTGGCTGATGCAGGCCTCGAGCGACATCCTTCTCGGCTGGCTCCCGGCGCTCGGGCTCGACGACGACAGGAAGCGGGACTTCTACGTCCGCCAGCTCTGGGACGGGAAGCGATCGGTCGAGGTCGAGACCCTGCCGCCGGAGGGGCTGGAGATATACGGGCGGGTCTGCGGCTGGACGTTGGCCCGAGCTCACGCACGGTCCGGCGACCGGATCGCGATCGGGTCCTACCTCGGCAAGGGCGACACGTTCGATCAGGCGATTGCCGAGTTCTCAGAGCGCTATGCGGACCAGAACGAGCTCGACTATGGCGCCCTACTCGACGCCGCCAAGTCCGGCCGCATCCAGGCTGAGTCTGATCTCATCTAAAAACGAGCCCCAAGCATCGGCCGGAAGTCACTCGGTTGAAGCCCTCGATGGCTCCGGAAGAGTTCGACGTTCTCCTGCGAAATTCCTAATCCGATAGCCCGGCGGCTTCGAGCTACCCCGCCGACTGTGTCTCGGGCGGATCTTCCTTGTGGGGCCTGGCGTGTCTGGTGGCGTGACGCTCCTCGCGCATCTGTATGAAGCCGACGCCGAGTTCGCGCGCCAACTCGACCAGGATCCCGATGCCGGTCAGCACGTAGAAGGTGGTGAAAATCTTGATCGCTTCGCTGGTCAGCGTGAGGTCCGGATCGGCGATGCTCGATGTAGTCAGCGTGCAGACGGCGAAGTAGAACCCGTCGACCACGCTCCAGCTTTCGCCAAGCGAATAGGTGACCGTCCCGACCAATATGAGGAGGATCGCCGCCCCGACGACGGCGGCGAAGTTTTGTTCCTTCGCGGCGTACTTCATCGCCCCGAGCATGCGCCGGAGCATGAGCCCAACGGAGGCCAGCACGTCGCAAGGCTCGCATCGGTCGCGGACGGTCCTGGACATTGGCCGCACCCCTCATCGTGGCGCGCTGGAACGCACAACCGCCGCGACCCTTCCCTCCGGTAGGACGAGTTCGCAGGGCGGCGGCTATAGGATCGCGCCGGGACGACAACGGCCTGGGAGGACAATGCATGATGCGTGAAGGCACGCGCGCTTGGATTGGCCCGAGATGAGCCAGCGTCAAGCGGACGTTTTCGTTGCATTCGGGATCACCGGTGACCTCGCGAAGGTGATGACCTTCAGGTCGCTGTATCGGCTGGAGCGGCGAGGGCTCTTGAACTGTCCGATCGTCGGGGTGGCGGTGGACGACTGGACCGTGAAAGATCTTCGCGACCACGCCCGCAAGGCGATCAAGGACACAGGCGAGAAGCTCGACAGCAAGGTGTTCAACCGCTTCGCCAAGCGCCTCTCTTACGTCCAGGGCGACTTCGCCGACGACGCCACCTACGAGCGCGTGGCGAAGGAGATCAAGGGCAAACGGAGCCCCGTCTTCTACCTCGAGATCCCGCCGGGGCTGTTCGGGATGGTCGTCAAGGGGCTCGCGGGCGCTGGTCTGACCAAGGACGCCCGGGTCGTGGTCGAGAAGCCATTCGGGCACGACCTCGCCTCGGCGCGCGCGCTGGCCGCCGAGCTTCACCGCTACCTCGACGAGTCCCAGATCTACCGGATCGACCACTTCCTGGGGCTGATGGGCCTGGACGAGATCCTCTACCTCCGGTTCGCCAACGCGATCTTCGAGCCGGTCTGGAACCGCGACAGCGTCGCCTGCGTGCAGATCACGATGGCGGAGGACTTCGGGGTCGCGGACCGGGGGCACTTCTACGATCCGGTGGGCGCGTTGCGGGACGTCGTCGTCAATCACCTCATGCAGGTGATCGCGGCGACGGCGATGGAGCCCCCCGCCGGGAGGGATGCGCGGCCGCTGAAGGACGCGATGTTCGCGGTCTTCCGGGCCATGCCCCCCGCAAGCCCGAGGCAGTACGTGCGCGGTCAGCACCAGGGGTACCGCAAGGTTCCCGGCGTCGCGAAGGGATCGACCACCGAGACCTTCGCTGCCACCCGGTTCGAGATCGACAACTGGCGCTGGGAAGGCGTGCCGTTCTTCATCCGGACCGGGAAGCTGCTGCCGGTGACGCAATGGGAGCTGCGGCTGATCTTCGAGCGCCCGCCGCGGCTGGGCTTCCAGTCTCGCGGGAGGCGCAAGCCGGATCCGGACCAGCTCGTGGTCAAGCTCTACCCGAGCACCGGGATCCGGCTGCTTGTCGAGGCTCAGCGCAGCGACCATCCGGACCCCGAGGCGATCAACCTCGATATGGAGTTCGCCCAGGAGGGAGGCGAGGGCCCGGAGCCCTACGAGGTGCTGCTGTACGCCGCGATGCAGGGCGACAGCACGCGCTTCACCCGGCAGGACAACATCGAGCAGACGTGGCGAGTCGTGAAGCCGCTGCTCGACAAGCCCCCGAAGGTGGAGCCGTACAAGCCGGGATCGTGGGGGCCGAAGGCGGCCGATCGGCTCGTTGCGAAGTACGGCGGCTGGCACGGACCTTGGGTGCCGTCGTGAATGCTGCGAAGGCGAACGATCAGAGCGAGTCGCAGCCCCAGAGCGCCGCGGCGCCCTCTCCGTTTCCACCGATCGCCGATTACGCCTTCCTCTCCAACTGTCACACGGGGGCCCTGATCGCGCCGGACGGGGCGATCGGCTGGCTGTGCGTTCCGCGCTTCGACTCGCCGAGCGTCTTCGGCACGCTGCTCGACCGCGAGGCTGGACACTTCAGGCTCGGGCCCTTCGACATCAACGTGCCGTCCGCGCGGTTCTACGAGCCCGGGACGAATGTCCTCGTCACCACCTGGAAGACGCCCACCGGCTGGGCCGTCGTCCGAGACGCGCTGACGATGGGCCCGTGGGACGGTGAGGACAGAATCACGCCTCACACCCGACCTCCGGCGGATGCCGACGGCGAGCACCTCCTCGTCCGCACGGCGCATTGCATGGAGGGAAGCGTGGAGATGGAGCTGATCTGCGAGCCCGTGTTCGACTACGGGAACACGCCCGGCGAGTGGTCGCTGGCCGGCGACGATCGCCGCACGGCGGACGCGAGCGGCGCGGACACGAAGATCCGGCTGCGCACCGACATGGCGCTTGGGATCGAGGGTGAGTGGGCGCGGGCCCGGCACACCCTGCACGAGGGCGAGGAGCTGTTCTGCTCGCTGTCGTGGGCAGAGGAGCTGGCTTCACCCGAGGACCTCGAGGACGCCAAGCAGCGGATCGTCGCCACGACCCGCTACTGGCGCGACTGGCTCGGCGGTGCTCGGCTTCCGGACCACCGCTTCCGCGAGCCGATCCAGCGCTCGGCCCTCGTCACCAAGGGCCTCACCTTCATGCCCACCGGAGCGACGGTCGCGGCGCTCACCACCTCGCTGCCCGAGACGCCGGGAGGAGAGCGCAACTGGGACTACCGCTACACCTGGATCCGGGACTCGACCTTCACCCTGCAGGCACTCCATTACCTCAACCTAGATTGGGAGGCCAACGACTTCATGCAGTTCATGGCCGACCTCGAGGTGAACGACGACGGAGCGCTGCAGATCATGTACGGGATCGACGGCCGGCGCGACCTCACGGAGACGACGCGGGACGACCTCTCGGGGTACGCCGGAGCGAGCCCGGTGCGGGTCGGGAACGGCGCCTTCGACCAGCGCCAGAACGACGTCTTCGGCGCGGCGCTGGACTCGATCCTGCTGCAAGCGCGGCGCAGCGAGCGTCTCCCGCGCCGGCTGTGGCCGATCGTCCAGGAACAGGCACAGTGCGCGACCGACGTCTGGGGGCAGGCCGACCAGGGGATCTGGGAAGCGCGCGGAAAGCCGCAGCAGTACGTGTCGTCGAAGCTGATGTGCTGGGTTGCGCTGGATCGCGCCGCGAAGATCGCCGACATCCGCGGGGACTCGAAGCTCCAACAGGGGTGGAGGGCGACCGCCGACGAGATCAAGAACGACATCCTCGAAAACGGCGTCAAGGGCGGCGTCCTGCGTCAGCACTACGAGACCGAAGCGCTTGACGCGTCCACGCTGCTGGCGGCGATCTTCGGGTTCCTTCCCCACGATGACGAGCGCCTGCGGGACAGCGTCCTCGCGATCGCGGAGGACCTGACGGAGGACGGTTTCGTCCTCCGCTACAAGACCGGCGAGACCGACGACGGGATGTCCGGGAAGGAGGGGAGCTTCCTGATCTGCTCGTTCTGGCTCGTCTCGGCGCTGGCGATCATCGGTGAACACCAGCGCGCAGTCGACCTCATGGACCGCCTGCTGGCAATCGCGTCGCCGCTGGGGCTGTACGCCGAAGAGTTCGAAACCAGCACGGCCCGGCATCTGGGCAATTTCCCGCAGGCCTTCTCGCACCTTGCCCTGATCGAGGCGGCGGGGCGGATCATCGTCGCCGAACGACTGAAAGAGTTCGCGTGAGCGACTACGACGTGATCGTGATCGGCAGCGGCGCCGGCGGCGGCACGCTGGTGCATCACCTCGCCCCCTCGGGCAAGCGAATCCTGCTGCTCGAGCGAGGCGACTGGCTCCCGCGCGAGCCGCAGAACTGGCTTTTGCAGGACGTGTTCGTCGACAATCGCTACGTCTCGCCAGACACCTGGTTCGACGCAAGGGCAACGCGCCTGGGCGGTGGCCGGCGAAGCTCGCGGCCAGGCCAGACTCACCAGCCACGGTGCACGATGATGCCAAGGCAATGCGGGTCGCGGTCGTCGGGCATGTCGAGTGGATCGAGTTCGCGCGCGTGGACCGCGCGCCGGCTCCGGGCGAGATTGTCCACGCGAGCGAGTCGTGGCAGGAAGCGGCCGGCGGCGGAGCCGTAGCGGCGGTGCAGCTCGCGCGGCTCGCCGGCGACTGCCTGTTCCTGACCGCGCTCGGCGACGACGACCTCGGTCGTGCGGCGAAGCGCCAGCTCGAGGGGCAGGGAGTCCGCGTGGAGGCCGCGTGGCGCCCGGAGCCTCAAAGGAGGGGGTTCGTCCACCTCGACGACGCCGCGGAGCGCACGATCACGGTGATCGGCGAGCGTGTCGTGCCGCGCGCGGACGATCCGCTCCCATGGACCGAGCTCGATGGTGTCGACGCCGTCTATCTCACGGCCGGTGACCCGGGCGCCGTGCGAGCGGCACGCGCCGCGCACGTCCTGGTGGCGACGGTCCGCGCCGGCGAGGGGCTTGCGGACGCGGACGTCGTGCTCGATGCACTCGTGTCGAGCGCCACCGACGCGGGCGAGCGCTTCACTCCTGGCGACATCGATCCGCCGCCGCGGCTGGTCGTCCGCACGGCGGGCGCCGCGGGAGGCACGCTCGTTCGATCCGATGGTCGCACCGAGAAATGGGTGGCCGCCCCGCTTCCAGGCCCCGCTGTCGATGCGTACGGTGCGGGCGACTCCTTCGCAGCCTGCCTCACCTACGGGCTCGGCGAGGGCCGGCCCGCCGAGGACGCCGTCGAGCTGGCTGCCCGCTGCGGGGCGGCGTGCATGACGGGACGGGGCCCGTACGAGAGCCAGCTCAGGAGTCCGGCGTGACCGTCATCTCGAACGCCGCCTCGTAGCTGTCGCCCGCCTCGATTACCGTCAGATCGGATCCGCTCACGAGTGCGTTGGTGGGCGCCGTCATGGGCTCGAACGCGACCACGCCGTCGTCCTCGGGCGCGTAGAGCTGCGCGAACGGATATCCGCGGACGAACTCGAGCCGGATCTCGCGCCCGCCGCCGGCCAGCGTGAACGGCTCGCCCTGGGCGGATGTGTACCCGTCGTCGAAGGTCCGCTCGCCGAGCGGGCCGTCCCCGATCCGCGCGGGCTCGCGATCGCCCGTCGGCAGCCCCCGGCCGTCGACGAGCAGGCGCTCGCGTACCGGGACCGAGATCCGCCACTCCGCCCGCGGCACGTCGGGAAGCCGCAGATAGGGGTGAAAGCCGAAGGACACCGGGAGCGGGCCGTCCGCAGTCGGGGCCACGACGGTACTTATAGAGAGCGCGGCGCCGCGAAGCTCCGCGGCGATCGTCACCTCGTGTGGAAACGGGAACGCGGCCGTTAGCCCCGACGCGGCGTCGAACGCAAAGCTCGCGCGCAGGAGCGCGCGATCGCGATCCGCCTCGTGGGCCTCGACGTTCCAACCCGGGATCCCACTCATCAGCCCGTGGATCGGGAGGCCGTTGGGATCGAGCTCGAGCCGCGGCGAGTCCGGATCCAGGGTGATCGACCTTCCAGCGACCTCGAACTCGAACTCGGCGAGCCTGTTCGCCCACGGGTACAGCAGCGGTATTCCCATCGTCGAGGGCCGCTCGGCGTAGGCGGGCAGCCCGTCGCGCTGCCCGAGCAGCTCCTCACCAGCGTGCAGCAGCGAGCAGCCGACCATCCCGGCGCCCGGCGCAAAGCGCGCCTCGAGCCCGCCGGCGGCCGGCGAGGTGAGCGACAGCGTCTCGATGCCGTGGTGCTGCCCCAATCGCACTCCGTGCCCCGACGGCCGATCGGAGGCGGGCTCCCCCGCGGTCACTCGCAGTACTCGTGCCGCACCGGAACCGGGTCGCGCCCGGGGATCCCCTCGCAGTCGCGCAACCGCTCGAGGCGCGCGTCGAGCGTGTCCTCGATCGCGGCCTCGGGCGAGCCCGGATCGGCCGGGAACAGGTTGTCGAGCTGGAACGGGTCCGCCGCGAGATCGTAGTGCTCGGTCTCGTCGATCGGTCGGCACTCGCCGGTGAGCGGGTCGGCGGCCGCCGTGTAGGTGATGTAGGTGTCGCCCGCCGTGCGCACGCCCTGGTAGCGGCACACGAGGGTGGGCCTAGCCCGCTCCCCGGCGTCGAACTCGATCGCGATTCCGCGGTCCTCGGGCCACGCCGCGTCTCCCCTGATCAGGCCGAGCAGCGAGCGGCCGTCCATCACCCTGCAGCGCCGCGCGGCGCGGCACGGATCGGCGCCGGCGAGGTCGAGGATCGTGGGGGCGAGGTCGATGTTGGCGACCGGCTCGGAGACCTCGGGAGCCGCCGTGTCGCCACCGAGGTAGCGGTCCGGAACCCGGATCAGGAGCGGGACGCGCAGCGCCTCCTCGTACGGTCGTGTCTTCTGCTCCGGGATCCGGTGCTCGCCGTAGAAGAACCCGTTGTCGGAGGTGAACATCAGGACCGTGTCGTCGAGCTCGTGCGTCCGGCGCAGCGCGGCGACGAGCTTTGCGACGCCCCGGTCGACCGCCAGCAGCGACGCGAGGCCGCACCGGTAGCGCTCCGCGATCGCCTCGGTCGCGGACGCGGCGAGGCGGGGCAGCTCGCGGATGAACGACGGCTTGTCGGACACGTCCTGCTCGTCGAACGAGGCGGGGCGCGGCAGCTCCTCGTCCCGAAACGCCGTGGCGTCACGGGGGTCGGGGGGGACCAGGCCGCCGCACGGCGGGCCGCTGTCGACGCCCTCCTCGGTGTGGGGAGCGCGATGGTCGACCTGGAGGTAGAGGGGAGAGCGCTTCGGCGCGTACCGGCGCACCATCTTCGCGGCGCGGCGGTTGATCACCCGGGTGATGTAGTCGCGCGGCTTGCTCCCGACCCGGGTCAGCTCCCCGTTGACGGCGAGCTTGTAGCCGTAGTAGCGCACGTACTTGCGCGGGTCGAGCACCGTGTGCCACTGGTCCCAGCCCGGCGCGACGTCGCGTGGCCGGTCGGCGGCTGCCCTGTAGCCGTTCAGGTACTTGCCCACATGAGCCGTCACGTAGCCGGCTCGATGAAGCCACACCGGGAGCGTGTTGCGCTTGTCGCGCAGGTCCTCGTAGCCGGGGTTGTTTGAGAGCGTCCCGTGGTTGTGCGCGTACTGGCCCGTCAGCAGCGTCGCGCGCGAGGGACAGCACAGCGGCGTCGTGACGACGGCGTTGGTGAACTCGCTGCCGCCGGCGCCGATCGACTCGAGGGTGCTCGGCATCGTCGCCGCGCGGAGCGACGCGAGCGTCTGGTCGTCAGTCGTGATCACGACGATGTTCGGCTGCTTCGTCCCGCCAGCCGCCGCAGTCGGAAACGCCGCCACGGCAACCAGGACCAGGGCGAGCAACAGCAAGCCCTGCGAGCGGAGCACGTCGCGGGTGTGATGATTCATTCGCAGTACGGCAGGCCCTCGGGTGGCGCCGGGTCCCGCCCCTCTATCCCGGCGCATCCCCGTAGGCCGTCGAGGCGCGCCCCGAGCGCCGCGGCGGCCTCGCCGTCGCTCGGGTACAGGTTCTGGAGCTGGTACGGGTCGGCGCTCAGGTCGTACAGCTCGGCCTCGTCCGCCTCGTGGCAGATCCCCGTGAGCGGATCGGGGACCTCGACGTGCTCGACGTAGAAGCGTCCCGGGAGCCGGATCCCCTCGTACTTGCAGCTCGAAGTTCCCTTGCTCCCGGCCCCGTCGTATTCGACGAGCAGCGCCCGGCTCGACGGCCAGCCGGGGGTGCCGGACAGCAGCGGCATCAGCGAGCGCCCGTCCATCACCCGGCAGTCCTCCCCGGTCCCGTCGTCCGGGCTGTCGGGCGTGCACGAGTCCGCGCCGGCGAGCTCGAGGAAGGTAGGCGCCAGGTCGATGTTCGCCACCTGCTCGTGAACCTGGGGAACGAGCGGCACCCCGCCGGGAGCGGCACCGGGAATCCGGATCATGAGCGGCACGCGTATCCCCTCCTCGTAGGGATGCGTCTTGTCGCGCGCGATGCGGTGCTCGCCGAAGTAGAACCCGTTGTCGGAGGTGAACACGAGAACCGTATTCCCGAGCTCACCGAGTCGCTTGAGCGCCGAGACGATCTGCTTGATCCCGCGGTCAACCGAGCGCAGGGCCCCGATCGCGCAGTCGTAGCGCTTCGTGATCTTCTTCACCCTGCCCTCGCTGAGCAGCGGTCGGTCGCGGATGAACGACGGCTTGTCGGTGACGTCGGCCTCGTTGAACGACGGGGGCACGGGCAGCGCGAGGCCCCGGTCCGCCTTCTCGTCGCGGGAGTTCTCCGGGACGGCGCGGGCCCCGCATCGCCCGCCGGAGTTGATTCCGCTCTCGGTGTGGGGGGCGCGATGGTCTACTTGGAGGTAGAGCGGCGTCGAATCCGGCGCGAAGCGACGGATCAGCGTCGCCGCCTTGTTGTTGATCACGCGCGTGACGTGGGACCGCCGGCCCGTGCCGAAATGGATCCGGCGCCCGTTCGCCGACACGTCGTAGTCGAAGTACCGGGTCGCCCCAAGCGTCGTGTACCACACGTCCCAGCCCGGCGCGACCTCTGCGGGGTCGGTTACCGTGCCCTCGTACCCGTTGAGGAACTTGCCCACGTGGGCGGTGCGGTACCCGGCGCGCTGAAGCCACGCCGGAAGCACGTTCCCCTTGTCGCGCAGCAACGAGTAGTGGTTGGCGGTCACCTCGTGGTTGTGCGCGTACTCACCGGTCAGCAGGCTCGCCCGCGAGGGACAGCACAGCGGAGTGGTGACGATCGAGTTCGTGAACATCGTCCCCTGCTCGGCTATCTGCTTGAAAGCGTTCGGCATGAACTTCTTGTGCAGCATCGAGAGCGCCTGGTCGTCGGTCGTGATCACGACGATGTTCGGCTGCGCCTGCGTCGACTGCGAGCGGGCGTCGTCCGCCCGCTGCGAGAGCGCTGCCGTCGTGACGACGCACAGGGCCAGAACCGCGAGCGCCGCCCGCCGCCGAGCCCTGACCGGGGCGCCGTTGCCGGTGTCGAGAAGTTGACCCCTCATTCGCAGTGGGTGCGGCCGATTGGCGCGGCTCGGGCGATGCGGCCGCGAGCGCGAGCAGAGCCAGCGCCGCCGCCGTGAGCGCCCCGCCATGGAACCTCCTGATGACCGTGTACGCGAACACTATTTCCCTAGCAAACAAGCGAGAGCACGAGAAGGATCGGCGTTGGCCCTGCCTACGCTTGGGCCCTCGTGCCCTCGCCGGCCGCGATGATAGGCGAGCGCATCGAGGACCGGACGCCCGCGCACGCGCCGGTCATATCGTTGTGAGCGATGCGTGAGGAAGACCTCGACGCCGTGCGCGCGTCGTACGACGCGCTCAACCGTGGCGACATCGACGCCACCCTCGACGCTCTCGCGCCGGACGTCGAGTGGCACGAGAGCCCGGCGCTGCCCGATGCCGGCGTGTACCGCGGGCGCGAGGTTGTGCGCGCGTTCCTCGAGCACTTCCTTGACTCGTGGCAGATGTTCCATCAGGAGATCGAGGAGATCATCGTCGTGGGCGACCGCGCTGCGCTGATGATCCACCTGACGGCGCGAGGGCGCGGCAGCGGCGCCGAGGTCGACGCGCGTTACGCCCATGTGTGGACGATCCGCGACGCGAAGGGAGTCCGGGTCGACGCCTACGACGACCCGGAAGCCGCGCTACGGGCGATCAGACCGTAGGCGCCGGTCGTGAGCACCGTGACCCAGAACGCCACGTATATGGCGATGCCGAGCCCGCTCGCGGTGAGGTCATCGGAGTGGATCGCGACCGCGGCGAGCTCGAGCACCCCGAGCGTCGCGTAGGCGCGCGCTGGTCCGTGCAGCCGGTCGATGTCGGCTTCAACGAGCGCCCACCCTGCCGCGATTCCGAATCCGACCAGGAACGCCCCGATCGCCTGGGCCGTCAGCGGAGTTAGCGTCCACGGCCACCCTGCATCAGCCGATTCCGGGAAGACGAACAGCGCCCCGCCGATGCCCACCATCGCGGCTCCCTGGGCGGCGAGACAGACCCGGGCCGCAACGGGCAGCGAACCACTCCCCCGTGGCACCGGCCCCGCCTCCCGCACCTGCTCGACGATCAGGTAGACGAGCAGAGGCGGAACGACGATGTAGACGATCAGCCAGAACCAGCCGAAGAGGCTCTCCATGTCGAACTTGTCGAGCCGGATCAGAGTCGTCCCCAGCAGCAGCACGGCGATGATGAAGACGGCTGGGACCACCGCGCGCACCCGCTCCCACGTGCTCTCGCGAGCCCCCCAGGCAAGCAGCACGCACGCTGCCCAGTAGGCGGCGCCGAGGAACGCCGCGGTGAGCGGGGGCTCAATCGTCCACGAGAAGAACCGGTCCGTCTCCGTCGCGAGCACGAACAGCAGGATTCCGGCGACGAACGCAAGCGCCGCCGCGACGACGAAGAACCACCGCAGCCCCGGGATCAGCATCCCGGGCTGACGCTACTGGATCACTTCACCGCTGGGAGCGACCACGAGCCACAGGCCGCCGAACTCCTCGACGCCCTGGCACAGGACCTCGTTGGGGCCCTCGTTCACGTAGTAGTACAGCGGGTGGCCGTCGTAGGTCACCAGGTCCTTGCCCTCGTGGTCGGTGATTCCGAGCAGATCCTGCATCGCGCCCTTCCCGGCCCGAGGCTCGCCCTTCGTGTAGAACGGCGGCCACGCCTCGGCGCACGCGCCGAAGCACTCGGAACGGTCGGTCGACTCCTTGTCGAACGAGTACAGCGTCCGGCCGTCGGAGTCGACCAGGATCTCGCCGTACTCCGTGTCGGTCACCTCGACCACCGAGCCCGAGCCGGATCCGCCGGAGCCCTGCTTCTGGCCCCCGCCACCGCCGGCGCCGGCCTTCGACGCCTCGGTCGTGGTGGTGGCCGTCGCGGACGCCTCGCCGTCGTCGGATGAGGAGTCGTCGTCGCCTCCGCAGCCGGCTACGACCGCGAGCGCGGTGAGGGTCACGGCGATGGCCAGAAATCGCTTCATCTCGGCTCCGACTCTCGCGATCATGGTCTCGCGTGCTTACGAGTTCGTTACGGCCCGGTAGGGTGGTGTGGTCGATGTCCGACGCAACGCTTCACACCAACGCCGGCCCGGTGACGGTCGAGCTGTTCGACGACGACGCTCCGAAGACGGTCGAGAACTTCCGCAAGCTCGCCGCCGACGGGTTCTACGATGGCCTCATCTTCCACCGGGTGATCCCGGACTTCATGATCCAGGGAGGCTGCCCGGAGGGCACGGGCACGGGCGGGCCGGGCTACACGTTCGAGGACGAGATCAACGACAACAAGGTGGTCCGCGGCGCGCTCGCGATGGCGAACGCCGGCCCGAACACGAACGGATCCCAGTTCTTCATCGTCACCGCCGAGGAGGCTCCTTGGCTCGACGGCAAGCACACGGTCTTCGGCCGCGTCAGTGACGGGATGGATTCCGTCACCGCGATCGAGTCGACCCCGACGGACGCCGGCGACCGCCCGGCCGACGACCAGGTGATCGAGCGGATCGAGCTCTCCGACTGAGGAGCACGTCCGCTGCCCTTGAGACGGCCGGCGCCTGTGGCCGGCCGTCGCGGGCTCACCGCCCGCGGAACTCCCACATCAGCTTCTTCTCGCGCAGCGACAGCGCGCGCCAGTCCTCGAGCTCGGGCTCCCACACGTAGATCCGCACGTCGACGACGCTCCGGACCCCCTCGAGCAGCTCCACGGCCTCGCGCGGCCCCACCCCGTCGCCGAGCACCTCGCGGCTGAGGACGTTCACGAGCTTGAACCTTCGCTCAGCGTCGCGCTCCGAGTCCTCGGTCGGCTCCTCCGGGGGCAAAGGCGTAGGCCGGATGACCGAGACGCGCTCGCGGTCGCGCCCGCGCCGACGCTGGCGTTCCAGCTTCTCGAGCGGCACCATCTCGGCGCCGGTGCCCTTCGTGTCGGTGTCGAGTACCCAGGCTTTCGCCATTCCGTATCGAGTCTAGCCTCGGGTCTCAGGCGTACTCGCCGAGCACCAGGAGCGGCCACCAGACCTCGGCCCGGCGATTCGTGAGCCCGACCAGGTCGGGTCGGCGACCGTTGAGCTTGTCGGTGTGCCGCTCGGCCCAGGCGCGACAGAGGTCCCAGATGTCGGCAGCGAGCTGGTCAGATCACCGGAAGCTCCGAAGAGGACCATGCGCTCGATCATCGGGTGACGCCGTTCTCGGCTCGTCGTGGCAGTTCTTTGTAGCGCGGCGAGGGCTGGCCCGTCACCCCGGGGCGGCAACGGAAGATCGCGCCCGCCAGCGGCTCGTCAGCGCGCCGCTCGGAGTCGACCCATGACGTCGTGATGTAGAGGTCGCCGCCGTCGCCGCCGCCGAAGGCCACCGAGGTGGGATTTGACGTCGGCAGCTCGACGACGCCGTCGAGCGTGCCGTCGGCGCGGTAGCGGTGGACCGCCCCGGCTCGTCCCAGGGCGACCCACAGCATGCCTTTATCGTCGACGGCCATGCCGTCTGGCCAGAGCTGCTCCCGGCTGAGATCGAGGAACCGCCGGCGACCGCTGACGGCGCCCGTCGCGGAGTCCAGGTCGAAGACGTCGACGACGCAGAGGGGCGTGTCGGCGAGGTAGAGCCGCCCCCGCGGCTCATCGAACGCTGGCCCGTTGGAGATCGTCAGGCCGTCGAGCATACGGGTCACCCAGTCGCCGTCGACGCGGTACAACGACCCGTTCCCCGGCCGCTTGTCGAAGGCCATTGTGCCGACCCACACCCTTCCCTGGCTGTCGACCTTGCTGTCGTTGGCGCGGTTCTCGGGCCTGTCCTGCTCGATCGGAACGCGTAGATCCAGCGTGCCTGTGCTGTGGTCGAGCACCGCCAGGCCATCCGGGCTTGCCACCACCGGGTCGCCCGTCGCGCCGAGCACCACGCCACCGGGCTGCCCAGTGGTGCTCCAGGAGCTGACCTCAGAGGACTCCGGATCCAAGCAATGCACCCGCTCTGCGGTGACGTCCACCCACCACAGGCGGGCTGTCGCGGCGTCCCACAGCGGACCCTCCGCGTGCTGCGCCCGCAGGCTCAGCGCGACCTCGACTGGGGTGTCGCCCATCCGCAGGCCCCCGTCAGATGTGGGCGTGCGCCCCCGAGCGCCGGGGCAGTTGGTCTTCTGGGGTAGCTTGCGGTCGTGTCACTGCGCTGAGCATCGGTGTACTAGCCGCCCGGGGCCGCCTGCCAGTCCTCCATGCGGCCACTCTACCCGGTGCCTCCGGGGCCCTCAGCTCCCGCAGCGGTCCAGGACATGCGACGCTACAAGCGCTGCGTAGGCGTCGACGGAAGGACGGCACCGGATGCTGCTCGAGGACCACGGCTTGATCGGCGACCAGCAGGCCGCCGCGCGATAACAACCGCAGGACGGCTTGGCGGCGTCACGAAATGCCTTCCGCACGCACAGACGACCTCGATGTGATCGTGATCGGCGCCGGGCCCGCGGGCGTCGTCGCTGCGCTGCGCGCGGCGCGCCTCGGAGCTCGAACGGCGCTCGTCACGCGCGACGAGCTCGGGGGAATGGCCGCGAACGACGGGCCGGTGCCGGTGCGGACCCTGGCCCACGCGGCGCGGCTGATGCGGGAGGCGAGGCAGCTCGCGCGTTACGGAATCAGCGCCGGCGAGCCCACGCTCGATTATCGGCGTCTGCTCGCCCGCGTGCGCGAGGTAACCGGCGAGGTGCGCGCGCACGCGGCTCTTGCGCGACGAGCTCCAGCGGGCCGGCGTGACCATCTACGAGCACGCCGGAACCGCCCGCTTCGTCGACCCGCACGTGATCGAGAGCGACAACGGACCGCGAGTGCGAGCCGCGAACGTGATCGTATGCACCGGCGGCATGTCGCGGCAGCTCCCAGTGCCAGGTTTCGAGCTGACCTGCACCCACAGCGACGCGTGGCGCCTCGCGTCCGCGCCCGACTCGCTGCTGGTGATCGGCGCCGGTGCGACCGGCGTCCAGGTCGCCTCGATCTTCAACGCCTTCGGATCACGGGTCACCCTGTTCGAGGCGGCCCCCCGCATCCTTATGAGTGAGGACGAGCAGGTGGCGGCAGCGATGAGCACGGCGCTGCAGGACTCCGGGGTGCGGATCCTCGAGCACGCCGGAACGATCGAGCGCTTCGAGCCGTGTCCCGCTGGAGTGCGACTTGTCTATTCCAGAAGAGGTGCGCAGGCGCACGTCGACGCGACGCTTGCCGTCGTCGCGGTCGGCTGGGTCGCGAACACCGACGGGCTCGATCTGGCCGCCGCCGGGGTGCAGACCGATCCGCGCGGCTACATCAAGGTGGACTCCCGGCTCCGCACGACCGCACCGGGCATCTACGCCGCCGGAGACGTCACCGGGCACCTGATGGTCGTCCACGAGGCCGCGCGCGAGGCCTACCTCGCCGCGACCAACGCAACCCTCGGACGCACCGACGCCCTTCCCGCGGAGGTCAGCCCGCTCGGCAGCTTCACCGACCCCGAATATGCCTCTGTCGGGCTCAGCGAGGCGACCGCCCGCGAGACCTATGACGTCGTCGTCGTGACAGAGCGCTTCGACTCACTGCCGCGCCCGATCATCGACGGTCGCCCCACGGGGTTCTGCAAGCTCGTCGCCGAGCGAGAGCATCACACCATCCTCGGCTGCCACATCGTGGGTGAGCGGGCCGTCGAACTCGCCCAACTGGCGGCGATCGCAGTAGCGTCCGGGATGAAGGTCGAGGAACTCGCCCTGGTTCCCTTCTCATTCCCCACCTACGCCAACGCGCTCGGCCGCGCGGCGATCAGGGCCGCGCGCCAGCTCGATTCTCGCTCGGGCTGGGCGGACGAGGGGACAGCGTGGGACGCTGGCGTCGCCGCGGCTCTCGATGACTGAGGCACCTTGGTCATCCCGCGTGCCTCCTACCAGTTAATCAAGCAAGCCGCGGTATCACGCGGATCAGACGAGAGATCGTTCCGAGAACGAGTATGTGGGAGCGGACCGGCGGCTATAGCCCAGCCCCACGCCGTGAGGTCAACGATGATCGCGCCGTTGCCTCCGACGATCAGGTTCTCGTCCTCGAGGATCGCGCCCAGCCCCCAGAGGAAGTTCAGGATGGGGAGGTTCACCTCCCATCGGCGCGGCTTTTGGGCTACTCGACTTCGGCGGCGTCGAGGTCGGCGAACGGGTCGGT
>CAVWCC010000001.1:0-8957 GCA_963753385.1 uncultured bacterium | reverse complement strand
GGCGAATCGCCAGCGGCCCCAGCAGGAGCGTGCCGAGGATCGTCGCCAGGATTCCGGCGATGATGAGCGGCGGGCTGCTCTCGGTTGGAGAGCGCGAGGCTGGCGAAGCCCGCCGGAATCAAGCACGGCGGCGACGATCGCCGAGCGATGTGCCGGCTTCGGCCTGGGCGGTCGCGCCGAGAGGGCGAGCGTGACCGGGACGCGCGCCACCGCTCGCCCGGGCCACCAGGCTGCGGCGGTCGCCCCGAGCACGGCGACGAGGACGACCATCGCGAGCAGCGCCCACGGCAGGCTCGAGCCGGTCGATGCGATGACCGAAGGCCGGCTCGAGCGTCGGGACGAGCGCGACCCAGAGCGCGAGACCCGCGATCGTCCCGAGCAGCGCGCCGATCGCGCCGACGACCGCGCCGTTGGTGAGCAGCACGAGCCGGAGCTGCTTCCCGGTCGCACCGATCGCGGCGAGCATGCCCAGCTGGCGGAGCCGCCGTTGAGCGATGACGGCGAAGCCTGCGGCGGCGACGAGCGTGGCCAGCAGCAAGAAGACCGTGGCGACGGAGAACATCGCCAGCGCGTCCGCCCCGCGGTTGCTGCGCCGCTGCACGGACCCCACGAATGCGGACCGGTTTCCCAGCTCGGCTATCAAGGCGTCCACCGCGCCGGCGTCGGCGTCGAGGAGGGCCGTGACATGATCCGGTCGTCCCGCCGACGAGGGCGAAACGAGTGCGAACTCGTCGCTCAGGTCAGGTGGGTTCTCGACGATGCCGACGACCGTTCGGCGACGGCCGTCGAGGGCAATCGTCTGCCCGATCTCGAGCCCCAGGAGCGTGGCCACGCCGTCGGTGACGGCAACTTCGTCGGCTCCGTTCGGGTAGCTGCCTCGGCGGAGCGCCAAGCGCGCGCCGCCGTACGCCCCGCGCGGGTCCTGGGCGCGGAACTCGACCTTGTCGATGCCGCCGGGGACGGTCAATGAGCGGTGGCCGATGACGTCGATCGTCCCGAGCCGCTCCTCGGCGGCGGCGAGACTCGCCGCCAGCAGGCGCGGATCGCCGCCGTCGAACCGGAGCAGGTGACCGGCCGAGCCGAACTCGGCATCCTCCGCGGCCCCCGAGTTGTAGGCGACCGTGACGCTGCCGATCGCGGCCGCTACGGCGCACCGTGAGGAGCGCGGTCACCAGGATCTGCTGGCGCCACTCGCGCCGGAACATGCGCCAGGCCCAGCGAACGATCGCACGGCGGGCGGCAATGCCGCCGTTCTTCGGCCCGCGCAGCGCCGAGCGGTGAGCGAGCGTCGTCATCGCCGATCGGCGGCCGCGAGGAGCGACTCCGGGCCGGGAGGCGCGACGGTCTCGTCGATCACATGGCCGTCGCGCAGGAAGACCACGCGGTCTGCCCACGACGCCAGCTGCGCCTCGTGGGTGACGACAACACCCGCGACGCCTCGCTTGGTAGCCGCCCGTAGCAGGCGCATGACCGCCTCGCCGTTCAC
The DNA here is from genome assembly GCA_963753385.1 of uncultured bacterium. GTDB lineage: Bacteria > Actinomycetota > Thermoleophilia > Solirubrobacterales > 70-9 > JALZKA01. Next base: position 7,471 of record CAVWCC010000001.1, on the reverse strand, counting down.
GGAGTCGAGCGCACCGGTCGGCTCGTCGGCGAGGAGCAGTCCCCGCTCGCCGACTATCGCGCGGGCGATCGCGACCCGCTGGCGCTCGCCGCCCGACAGCTCGTCGGGGTAGCGATCCGCGTGCTCCGCGACACCGAGCTCCTCCATCGCCTCGAGCCCCGTCGAGCGTGCCGCCTTGGACGACACGCCGTCGAGCTCGAGGGGCAGCGTGACGTTCTCGACGGCGGTCAGCCCGGGAAGCAGGTTGAAGTCCTGGAACACGTAGCCGATCGAGCGGCGTCGCATCTTCGCCTGATCCGAGCGCGAGACGCTGGCGAGGTCGACCCCGTCCACGAGCACCTGGCCGCTGGTCGCCTGCTCGAGGCTTCCGGCGATCGTCAGGAGCGTGCTCTTGCCCGAGCCGCTCGGGCCCATGATCGCCACCAGCTCACCGCGCTCGACGGCGAGGTCGACCTCACGGAGGGCGCGCACCTCGGTCGGCCCGGAGCCGTAGGTCTTCGATACCTGGCGAAGTTCGAGTGCGCGTGTCATTGCGAAACCTCCAGCGTGCGAGTCGGTTCGAGAGGTAGGTCGGCCACCGCGGCAGCTAGGTGCGACGGCCGCTGCTTCAAGCGCACGTCGGCGGCGTCGAGCCAGCGGACGATCGCCTCCAGCCGGAAGAGCTCGGCATCGGCGACGAGCGCCAGAGCCAAGTCGTCCTCGCCCGCGGCGGCCTTGACCTGGGTGTAGCGCTGCATGACCTCGATCACGTGCCGGCGGTGGACCTGCAGGATCTCGTGGACGTCGGTCCCGGGGACCTGGAGGGCAACGAGCACCTTGATCACGAGCTCGTCGCGCGGGGGAGGCACGAGGTCGGGCGGTGTGCGGAGCCACTCGGCCAGCTCGTGAGCCCCGGCGGCCGTGATCCGGTACCGCTTCCGCGAGCGCTCGCCTTCCCCGTCGTCGGTCACGACGAGCTCGTCGCGCTCGAGGCGCTGGAGGGTCGTGTACACCTGGCCGACGTTGAGCGGCCAGACCTCGCCCGTCCGCGACTCGAACTCGTTCTGCAGTCGTAGGCCGTACTTCGGGCCCTCGCTCAGGAGGGCGAGGAGGGCGTGGGGAACGCTCACGGCTGGTTCCTGGTCGCGGTCATACTCGGTAGTATACTGAGTATTGTCGCGCTGCGCAAGCGGAATCGCGCTTCGTGTGGCGAGGGGCTTGGTTGACGGCTCCTCGGCTGGCTCCTAGCCTGGGAGTCTGCGGTGAGTACCTACGTCGAAGTCTGGGGTCCGAAGCGGGCGGGAACTTCGAACGCTGGACTCGGAGCGAGTGACCGTCGGAACCCTCGAGTCGAACGACGTCGTCGTCGATGCCGACGGGGTCTCCCGCGTTCACGCCGTGTTCGAGCGGTTCGGCGACACCTGGTGCGTCCGCGACCTCGGCTCTCGCAACGGCACCTTCGTGAACGGAGGAAGGATCATCGGCGAGCGAGCCCTGCACTCGGGCGACGAGGTCGTCCTCGGGCGGCTCCGCCTGCTGTTCCACGGCCCGGCCCGGGGGAAGGAGACGGCCGCGATCGCACAGGCGCCGCCACTCACGCCGCGCGAGCGCGACGTGCTCCTGTCCCTGTGCCGCCCGCTGCTGACGGGCGATGCGTTCACCGAGCCGGCGTCGATCCGTTCGATCGCCGGGGAGCTCGTCGTCTCCGAGGCCGCGGTGAAGAACCACCTGTCGCGCCTGTACGACAAGTTCGACGTGGGCGCGCACGGCGAGCGGAGACGCGTCCAGCTCGCGAACGCCGCCGTCGCGCGCGGCGCGGTCAAGCTGGGCGACCTGCGCGGCGACGGCTGAGCGTCGATGAAGACCGAGCTGCTCCGCGAGCGGTACGAACCGCTCGAACTGGCCGGGAAGGGCGGAGAGGGCGAGGTGATCCGCGCGCTCGATCACCTCCACGGCCGCCAGGTGGCACTGAAGGTCCGGCCCGCGCCGGACGACGCTTCCCGCGCCGATCTGCTCTCCGAGGCGCGGCTCCTGCTCACGCTTCGCCCGCATCCGGGGCTCCCGCTCGTCCGCGAGGACTTCTTCGCGGACGACCGGTACGTGATCGCGATGGACTGGATCGAGGGCACGGACCTCGAGGCACTGCTCGACCTGGAGGGTCGTCCGGGCCTCGACCCGGCGCTCGCCATCGGCTACCTCGAACAGGCCGCCGAGGCGCTGGAGCACCTTCGCACCCACGTCCCGCCCGTGGTGCACGGGGACGTCAAGCCCGCGAACCTGATCCTCACCTCGTCAGGCCGGGTCGTCCTGGTCGACTTCGGGTTGTCCTCGATGCCCACCGACGAGCTGCGCCGGGCGGGGACGGCGGGCTACGTCGCGCCGGAGGTCGCTGCGGGCGCGAGACCGACCGCGGCGGCCGACGTGTACTCGCTCGCCGCCACCGCCCAGGCGCTGCTCACCGGCGAGCCTCCGTCCGCGGGGGCGCTCGGCTGGGGCGCGATCGAGCGCGAGCGAGTCCCGGCGCTCGAGCGGATCGTCCGCCCGAGCCTGGCCACCGATCCGGCGCGTCGCGATTCGTCGGCGGCCGCCTTCGTCGGCAGGCTGCGGCGCTGGTGGGGCGCCGACCTCCCGACGGGGACGGTCACGCTCGTGCTGGGGGAGATGAGCAGCGTTCCCCCGAGGAGCGCGGAGGACGTGGTGGACGACGTCGCCCGTGCGCACGGCGGGCACTGCATCGCGCCCGCCGACGACGGGCCGCTGCTGGCGGCGTTCGGGTCGGTGCGCGAAGGCATCGACGCTGCCCGCGATCTCGCCGGCCGATTCAACGCTCGCGTCGCCGTGGCCACGGGAGAGGCCGAGCCTCACGCCGGCAGCTACGAGGGCGAGGTTGCGTCGGCGACCGCCCGGCTCCTGGCGCTGGCCGCTCCGGGGCAGGTCGTGATCGACGAAGGGACCGCCGAGGCGATCGGAGACGGGCTTCCTTCGGACGTCGGCCTCGCAGAGCTGTCCGAGGCGGCCGCGTGGGCCCTCGTGGCTCCCGGGCTGGTCTCCCCACCCCGGGCCGAGGCCTGTCCCTATCGCGGGCTGATGGCGTTCCAGCCGGAGGACGGAGACCTGTTCTTCGGGCGCGAGGAGATCGTGGCGGCCACGCTGGGGCAGGTACTCGCAGGCGGGTTCATCGCCGTGGTGGGAGCGTCCGGCAGCGGGAAGTCCTCTCTGGTCCGGGCCGGCCTCGTCCCGGCCTTCCGCCGGGCCCGCGAAGACTCCGTGGCGGTCATGACGCCGGGCTCGGACCCGGAGACGGAGCTGAGACGTGCGGTCGGAGACTCGCCGTCGCTCCTCGTCGTCGACCAGCTCGAGGAGGCGTTCACGCTCTGTCCGGACGAAGCGGCCCGGGCTCGCTTCTTCGACGACCTGCTGGACCTGTGCGAGGCCGGCTCCACAGCCGTCGTGGTCGCCCTCCGCGCGGACTTCTACGGACGGTGCGCCGAGCACTCCCGCCTCGCCGCGGCGGTTGCCGCGCAGCAGCTCCTGCTCGGGCCGATGCAGACGGACGAGCTGCGCCGGGCGATCGAGGGTCCCGCGCGGGCGGCGGGACTTCGGCTCGAGGCCGGCCTGATCGACACGATGCTGGGCGAGGTCGAAGGGGAGCCCGGCGCGCTCCCGCTGCTCTCCCACGCCCTCTACGAGTCATGGTCCCGGCGGGACGGCCGGGTCCTCACCCGAGCTGGCTATCTCGACGCCGGCGGCGTGCGGGGTGCGATCGCGCACACGGCCGAGGAGGTCTTCCTCGGCTGCAGCCCGCAGGAGCAGGAGCAGATCCGGCGGATGTTCCTCCGGCTCACCGAGCTGGGCGAGACGACGGAGGACACCCGCAGGCGCGTCCCGCTGACCGAGCTGATCCCGGAGGGCGAAGGCGGCGCGAAAGCGGCGGCCGTGCTCGACGAGCTGGCGGGAGCTCGACTCCTGGTCGTGGGCGACGACTCGGCCGAGATCGCCCACGAGGCGCTGATCCGCGAGTGGCCGCGGCTGCGCGGATGGCTGGCGGAGGATCGGGAAGAGCTCAGAGCCCTCCGCCAGCTCACGACGGCGGCGCGCTCGTGGGACGAGGCCGGACGGGACGAGGCCGATCTCTATCGCGGGCCGCGTCTGGCGGCGGCGGTCGACCTGGCGGGCGAGGAGCGGCAGCTCTCCGCGGTCGAGCGCGAGTTCCTGGAGGCCGGCCGCGACGCCCAGGACCGCGAGCTCCAGAGCGCTCGGCGGCGGGCGAGGCGTCTGCGCGTCCTGCTGGCAGCCGTCGCCGCCGCGCTGGTGGTGGCACTGATCGCCGGGGCCTTCGCGCTGGTTCAACGCGAGAGCGCGCAGCGCACGGCCGTCGTCGCCCAGGGCGGGCGTCTCGCAGCGCAGTCGCGGGAGGTGGCAGAGCAGCACCCGGACCTCGGGCTCCTGCTCGCGCTGGAGGCGGGCCGCCTCGACGACTCCGTCGACACGCGCGGTGCGCTCCTGGGCGCGCTCGAGCGCGGATCGCGGATCCGCGCCTGGCTCCAGGGGTTCGACGCGCCCGTCAACAGCACGGCGTTCAGCCCCGACGGCAAGCTCCTCGCCACCGTGACCTTCGACGGGACCACGCTCTGGGACACGGCGACGTGGCGTCCGGTCGGGCCGCCGCTGCGATCGTCCCAGGGCGACTGGTCGGGCGTCGACTTCAGCCCCGACGGGCGAACGCTGGCGATCGCGGGCGGGAAGGGCGACGTCGAGCTGTGGGACGTCGAGAGCCGGCGTGAGCTTCGCCGGCTCCGCAGCCCGGGCGCCTTGCCTCTCCACACGGTCGCGTACAGCCCCGACGGCTCGGTGATCGCGGGCGGAGGGATCGAGGACAACCACGTGACCCTCTGGGATGCCGCGAGCGGTCGCGTGCTCGGCGCACCCATCGAGACGAACCCACCGGAGCTCGGGGGCGCGCACTCGATCGCCTTCAGCCCGGATTCGAAGCGGATCGCAGTACCGGGCGCGACCGGAGCGGTCGGGATCTGGGACGTCGCCACGGGACGCCGCGTCGGTCGGCCGCTCGCGGTGGGCGACGCGTACGTGCAGGCGGCGATCTTCGCCGAGGGCGGCCGAGCGCTGATCGCGAGCGACGACTCCGGCTCGGTGTCCATGGTCGACGTCGCAACGGGACGGCCGATCGGCAAGCCGCTGTCCGTCGGCGACGAGCCTGCGGACTCGCTCGACCTCAGTCCCGACGGACGGCTGCTGGCCGCCGCGACCTTCGAGGGATCCGTCTTCGTGTGGGATGCGAAGACCGGCGTGCCCTACGGCTCCCCGCTGACGGCGGACACGAGCTCGGTCAACGACGTCGAGTTCAGCCCGGACGGCAGAACCCTGGTGAGCTCGCACGTGGGCTCGGCGGTCGTCTGGAACATGAGTGGGGAGCAGGCGATCGGAGATCCGCTGGGCGGACCGACGGACCTGACCACCGACGTGTCCTTCAGCGGCGACGGCACGATGCTCGCCGCGGGTCGGTTCGACGGCAGCGCGATCGTGTACGACACGAAAACCCGACGACAGGCGCGTCGGATCGCCGTCGGCTCGGTCGTCACCGCAGTCGCCTTCCACCCCGATGGAGACCTCGTCGCCGTGGGGACGATCGACGGGAAGGTGCGGCTCTTCGATCCCGAGAGCGGGGCGCCCGCCGGTCCCGCGATCGACGGGGGCAAGTCGGCGGTCTGGCAGGTCGGCTTCAGCCCCGATGGCCGGCTGCTCGCGGTGGCCGTGGACCCGAACGGCGTGGACGGGTTCTACGACCAGCAGCGGCAGGGCGAGGTGCAGCTCTGGGACGTCGAGTCCCGCAAGCGCGTCGGGCGGGTCGCGCCGGGCGGCGGATCGGTGCTCTCAGTGGCGTTCAGCCAGGACGGGGAGCTGCTCGCGACCGGCAGCCACGGCGGGCGGCTCGACCTGTGGGATGTGGCCACCCAGGCTCGCCACGGCAAGCCGATGACGGTGACGGACGACGGCGTCCTGAGCGTCGCGTTCGACCCGAGCGGAGAGCTCGTCGCCGGCGGCGGAGCGACCGGACCGGTGCGCGTGTGGCGCGTGGCCGATCAGGAGCCCGCCTTTCCGCCCCTCTCCGGCCACACCGGCCCCGTCACCGGGGTCGCTTTCGACCCGGCCGGCTCGTTCCTCGCGACGATGAGCGCGTTCGGAGGGACCAGGCTGTGGGACCCGGCGACAGGTCTCGGCTACGGCGACGAGCTGGTCGGCAGCGCGAGGCCCGACTCGCTCGGGTCGAACCATCGACCTTCCGTTCCTGGGGCTGCGGAACGCGTTCAGCCCGGACGGCAAGCTGCTGGCCGTCGCGGGAGTCAACGAGCTCGGCATGTTGTGGGAGGTCGACCCCGCGGTCTGGCGCGAGCGTGCCTGCGCGATCGTGGGCCGCAACCTGAGCCGCGAAGAGTGGAGGCTCTACCTGCCGGCAGGGGCGCAGTATCGCGCCACCTGCTCGCAGTGGCCCATGCGCTGAAGCGGTGATTCGGCGAGGGCCACCACCCTTGCCGAACGGTCAGAAACTGTTCCCTTTCCGCAACCGGAGTCGGCCTGCCCGGGGCATCGTGCCGGGCTCTCCAAGAGCGCACCTTTGGTTCCTAACTCAATGGGAGGTGCGCGATGAGAGTCAAGCTTCTGTTCGGTGCCGCGACGGTCTTGGGACTGACGGCGGCCGTCGTTCTCGCGCTTGCTGGAACCGCGGCGGTGGGGAGTCAGGCGAGCCCGCAGAGCCACTACCTGGCGCTCGGGGACTCGATGACCTACGGCTTCACGCCGACCAAGCCGCCGTCGGCCCGGCCGTCGGCATTCGACACTGGGTACGTCGACGTCCTCGCTACGCGTCTGCGCAAGCTCTCTCCGAACATCCAGGTCGTCAACTACGGCTGTCCCGGCGAATCCAGCGTGACGTTCACGCGGGGTGGCTGCCCCTGGCTCGCCGAAGGCATGAAGCTGCACGACCCGTTCCGCGGGTCCCAGCTCAAGGCGGCCCTGTCCTTCCTGAAGGCTCACCCCGGGGAGGTCAGTCCGATCACCCTGGCGCTGTGGGGCAACGATCTCGCCCCGCTGTCTGCGAAGGGAAAGCGCGCGCCGAGCGCGATCGCGAAGTTCGCCTCGCGCCTCGACTCGATCCTTCGGCAGCTTCGTGCCGCCGCGCCGACCGCCGAGATCGTCGTGATCGGAGCCTGGAACCCCGAGGCCGACCAGCTGAAGCAGACCCAGCCGCTCTACCGCTCGCTCGACAAGGCGATCGCACGAGCGGCGGCGAAGTCGGACGCCCGCGTCGCGAACATGCTCGAGGCGTTCAACGGGCCCGGGAGTGCCAAGAAGCAGCGAGCCCGGCTCTGCAGGCTCACCTTCTCCTGCAAGGGCGATCCGCATCCGACCAAGGCGGGCTACCGCGCGATGGCGAACGCCTTCCTGACCGCGTCGGGCTACCCGCGGAACCCGT